>CAVUVB010000007.1:0-899973 GCA_963744835.1 uncultured Actinomycetota bacterium | reverse complement strand
AATTCACGTTCGGAGCCGTCGCGCAGGTCGACGATGGGGCCGAGCACTTCGGGAATCACGTCGCCGGCCTTGCGGATCACCACCGTGTCGCCGATCAGCACGCCCTTGCGCTTGACCTCGGCGGCGTTGTGCAGCGTGGCCAGGCCGACCGTCGATCCGGCGACCTTCACCGGCGTCATGAACGCGAACGGCGTGACCCGCCCGGTTCTCCCGACGTTGACGCGGATGTCGAGCAGCTCGGTGTGTCCTCCTGAGGAGGGTACTTGTAGGCGATCGCCCACCGCGGCGCCCGCGAGGTGGACCCCAACCTGCGCTGCAGCGACACATCGTCGACTTTGACCACCACACCGTCGATTTCGTGGTCGACGTCGTGGCGGTGTTCGCCCCAGTAGGCGATGCGCTCCAGCGCACCGCCTGCGCTTTCCACCCGTGTGGTGTGTTCGGAGACCGGGAGACCCCAGGCCCCCAGCGCCAGATATGCGTCGTGCAACGTCGCCGGGCCGAATCCTTCGCTATGCCCGAGCCCGTGGCAGATCATCCGGAGTTTGCGGCGTGCGGTGACCGCCGGATCCTTCTGCCGAAGTGACCCCGCCGCGCTGTTGCGTGGGTTGGCGAACGGCGTCTTGCCGTCGTCGACCAGGCCGGCATTGAGCGCTTCGAAATCGGCGACCCGGAAGAACACCTCGCCGCGCACCTCGAGGACGTCGGGTATCGGGTAGTCGTCGCTGGCAGTCAGCCGCTCGCGGACGTCCTCGATGGTGCGCGCGTTGAGCGTGACGTCCTCGCCGGTGCGCCCGTCGCCCCTGGTGGCCGCGCGGACCAGCCGGCCACCGCGGTAGACCAGAGCCAGTGCGACGCCGTCGATCTTCAGTTCGCACAGGTACGGCACGTCGTTACCGACCTCGGTGCGGATACGCGCGGCCCAGCGGTCGAATTCTTCGGTGCTGAACACGTTGTCCAGGCTCAGCATCCGCTCCAGATGGTCAGCCGAGGTGGAGTCGGTCGCGAAGCCCGCGCCACCGACGAGCTGGGTCGGCGAGTCGGGGGTGCGCAGCTCGGGATGCGCCTCCTCAAGCGCGGCGAGCCGACGAAGCAGCTGGTCGAAGTCCGCGTCGGAGATGATCGGCGCGTCGCGCACGTAGTAGCGGAATTGGTGTTCGCGCACCTCATCGGCCAGTTCGCGCCACTGCCGCCTGACCTCGGGCGCGACGGGATCAGCCTCTGCTGAGCTCACGTTGGCAGGTTATCGGAGCACACCGACGAGAAGATCGGCGCGCTCAAATGGCGTCGGGATCATCGGCGAAGGCCTCGGCGGCCCGCCGGGCGAGCCCGATGGCTGTGCGGGCCCATTGCGGTGTCGCGCCGGCCAGCCCACAGGCCGGTGTGACGCCGATGCGATCGCGCAGCGCCGACCGGACGAAGCCGAGCCGGTCGATGACCGCGACGACGGCCGCGGCGACCTCCTCCGCCGACGGCCGGAGCACCGGCGCGCTGGACGAGACGACGCCAAGCATGACGGCGCGGCCCGACTCGACGAATTCCGCGATCGCGTCCAGATCGGCGGCCGCAAGTGTCCCGGCATCCACCGAGACAGCCGCGATGTCGCTGCGCTGCAACATGTTCCACGGTAATGCTGCGGCACAGCTGTGCACTGAGCACCTCCGCACCGGCGGCGGCCACGCAGGTGTCGAGCAGTGTGGTGGCCAACGACTCGTCGATCGGGGCCACCGGGCTGAGCGCGGTAACCCCGGTCAGCTGGCCGGCCACCGCCGCCGGCAGCGACGGCTCGTCGAATTGCACGACTACGGGTGTGTCGAGTCGGCGGGACACCGCGGCCCGGTGCGTGGCGACCCCTTCGGCCAGTGAGGCGGCGATGTCGTGCACCGCGCCGAGATCGGTGATCGCCCGGTGCCCGTTGGCCAGTTCCAACTCGGCGGCCAGCGTGATCGGACCGGGCGCCTGCACCTTGACCGGTCGCCCGCTGCCCCGCAAACCCGCGGTCTCCCAGGCCTCTTCCAGCGCGTCGATGTCCTCGTCGAGCAGGCTGGCCGCCCGACGCGTCACCGCGCCGGGGCGGCCCGCGACCCGGTAGCCACGGGGAACCGTGTCGATGGCCACGTCGATCAACAGCCCACCGGCGCGCCCGATGATGTCGGCGCCCACTCCCCTGGCAGGCAACTCGACGATGTGGACCAGTGCTCCGCCCAACTCGCCGACGATGACCTCGGCGGCCTGCCGCGCGGCCGTGCCGGGCCATGATCCGGTCCCGCTGGCGGTTGCGAAAACGCTCACCGGCCAACCGTATTGGACCGGCCCAGATGCGCCCGACGAGGGGCGCGATTACCCTCGACTGCAGAAGAGGGCCCATCGTCGGTGGAAAACCTGGAAAACGATGTCACAGATGGCGGTAGCGGCGCGCTCGCTGGTGCTGTGTTGTGCGGCTCTGCTGGCTGCAGCATGCACCCGGGTGGTGGGCGGTGCCGGGTACCGGCCTTCGGCGCCGGCCCGATCCCTGCCATCGACGTCGACCAAGTCCTGCTCGATCAGTCCCGAATGCAAGCGATCACCGGCGGCGGCGAACACCTCACGATCATCCCGTCGATGGACGCCAAGTCCCCGGTCGACGTCGACATCCTTGCCCAGACCGCGCCGCCGCAATGCCGGTTCGTCTACGCCGACACCGCGACCTTCGGACCCGACATCGAAGGGTTCCACAAGACCACTTTCCAGAACCCCCTCGGGGCGGGCTGATTTCGGAGGGCGCCGCCGCCTACCACGACGCCAACACCGCCCGTCAGGCGTTCGACGCTCTAGTGGGAACCGTGCACGCCTGCGCGGACAGCTCCGCAGGGATGGGGCTGGTCGGAGCCTGGAGCGCCGACGAACAGTCACTGCAGACTCGTCCCGGCGACTGCGGACGCGACTACCGACTGAAGTCGGTGGTGTTGATGGAGGTCACCTTCTGCGGGTTCCCGGAGTCGGTGTCCACGATCGTGATGACGAACATCGCCGCCAACGTCCCCGGCTAGCTGATGAGCTGGCGATGGTCGCGCTGCCGATCACCTCGTCGCCGTCCGGGTCGGGGCGGTAGAGCACCAGCGTCTGCCCCGGCGCCACGCCGCGCAGCGCGGTGCGCAGGCGCACCACGAGCTCATCACCCGCCAACTCGGCCACCGCGTCCACGGTCTCGCCGTGCGCACGCACCTGTACCGCGCACTCCACGGCCCCGGCCGGCGGCGTCCCCGCGGTGAAGACCGGCCGCTGCCCGGTCAGCTGCCACACGTCCAGGTCAGCCGACCGAGCCGACCTGCACGGTGCCGCTGTCGGCGTCGATCGCCGGTGACGTAGCGGGGCTGGCCGTCCGGCCCGGGCCCGCGATGCCGAGCCCCTTGCGCTGGCCGATGGTGAACCCGTGCACCCCGTCATGCGTGGCCAGCACGGTGCCAGACCGTCGACGACCGAGCCGCGGCGCACCCCGATCCGCGCCCCCAGGAAAGCGCGGGTATCACCGGACGGGATGAAGCAGATGTCATGGCTGTCCGGCTTGTCCGCGACCGCCAGGCCGCGGTCGGCGGCCTCCGCGCGAATCTGCGGCTTGGGCGTGTCCCCGATCGGGAACGCGGCATGGCGCAGCTGACCGGCGGTCAGCACCGCCGAGCACGTATGACTGGTCCTTGTCCCGGTCGACCGCCCGACGCAGCCGGCCGTCAGAAAGCCGGGCGTAGTGCCCGGTGGCCACCGCGTCGAAGCCCAACGCCAACGCGCGGGCCGCCAGCGCCGAGAACTTGATCCGCTCGTTGCACCGCACACAAGGATTCGGCGTCTCGCCGCGGGCGTAGGACGACACGAAATCGTCGATCACGTCCTCTTTGAATTGATCCGCGAAATCCCAGACATAAAACGGGATTCCGAGCACATCAGCAACCCGGCGAGCATCGCCGGCGTCCTCCTTGGAGCAGCAGCCCCGCGAGCCGGTGCGCAAGGTGCCCGGGCGCCTGCGACAGCGCCAGATGCACGCCGACCACGTCGTGCCCGGCATCGACCATGCGGGCAGCGGCGACCGACGAGTCGACGCCGCCGCTCATCGCGGCGAGCACCTTCATCGCGATCGCCCCCGCGGCGGCCAGCGCGGCCTGCCGGGCGCGGGCCACCGCGGCGGGCAGCACGCGCAGTGCCGCGTCGACGTCGGCCTCGACGCTGGTGTGGCCCAACGACAATCGCAACGATCCGCGGGCACTGGCGGCATCGGCGCCCATCGCAAGCAACACATGTGACGGCTGCGCGACTCCAGCGGTGCACGCCGAGCCAGTGGAGCATTCGATTCCGTTGGCGTCCAAAAACATCAGCAGTGCATCGCCTTCGCACCCGTCGAAGGTGAAGTGCGCGTTACCCGGGAGCCGTCGGGAGCCTGCAGCACCGTTGAGGCGAGTGTCATCGACGCGTGGCCAGCACGCCGTCGATCAGCCTGATCGCGCAGTAGCCGCAGCCGCGCGCTGTTGGCTTCTAGCCCGTCGACGGCAAGCTGCATCGCGGTCGCCATGCCGACGGCGCCGGCGACATCGGGAGTGCCGGAGCGAATGTCGCGTTCCTGGCCACCGCCGTGCGACAACGACACGCAGCCGACGTCGCGGCGCAGCAGCAGCGCGCCCACACCGGGCGGACCGCCGAACTTGTGGGCGGCCACACTCATCGCGGATAGCTGGCTGGCGGCGAAGACGACCGGCAGCTGCCCCACCGCCTGAACCGCGTCGCTGTGCATGGGGACGTCGAATTCGGCGGCGATGGCGGCGAGTTCGTCGATCGGCATGATCGTGCCGACCTCGTTGTTGGCCCACATCACCGACACCAGCGCGACGTCGTCGTGGCGCTGCAACGCGTCACGCAGCGCGGCGCCTGACACCGATCCGTCAGCGGCGGTGGGCAACCAGGTCACCTCGGCGCCCTCGTGCTCGACGAGCCAGTTCACCGCGTCCAGCACGGCGTGGTGCTCGACCGCGGTCGTGACGATGCGCCGGTGGCGCGGCTCGGCGTCGCGGCGCGCCCAGTAGATCCCCTTGACGGCGAGGTTGTCGCTCTCGGTGCCGCCGGCGGTGAAGATCACCTCAGACGGACGTGCACCGAGCTTGGCCGCGATCAACTCGCGGGACTCCTCCATGCGGCGCCGCGCGCCCCGGCCCGTGGTGTGCAGCGAGGAGGCATTGCCCACGGTGCTCAGCGCAGCCGTCATCGCCTCGATGGCAGCGCGGTACATCGGGGTGGTCGCGGCGTGATCCAGGTAGACCATGACCCGCCCAGGATACCGAGGCAGCTCGAGACGGCTCAGGAGGCCAGCACGTGCCCGCGCTGTCGATGACCTGGGTCGGGCACCGCCGTTCATCCGCACCGCGGCCTGGCAGCGCTGGGCCAGCTCACGCCGATCGGCGGCCGGTAACTGCAGTGATTCGACGTAGACCCGCGCCACCGTGCGGCGGGCGACCAGCAACCGGCCGATCGAACGCGCCAGCGTGTCGTCGCCGACGTAGGCCGGGACGGTCGAGACCCTGCCGTCGCGGTGGTGGTAGCGCAGCCGCAGCGGCTGGACCGGCCGCCCGGTGTCCACAGCCGCCTGAAACATCGCCGGATAGAACCGGCCGGAGGCCAGACCACACCAGGTCGTGCCCTCCGGGAACGCAACCACGGTCTGACCGGCACGCAGCCGAGCGGCGACGGTGTCGACGACGCCGGGCAGCTGGCGCAGGCTGGCCCGGTCGATCGGGATGACCTTGATGATGCAGCGCCATCATCCGCACGGCGAGATTGGCGGCCACATCGGCGCGGCCGACAAACGACGCGCGGCGCCGTCCGCCACCGGCTTGCGGGAAGCACCGCGGCGATCGTCACGATATCCAGCCAGGACATGTGGTCGCTGACCACCAACATACCGGGCAGATTGCGAATCGGCCCGCCCGACAGCGTGATCCGAACTCCCGAGAGACCACAACAGCAGTCGGCAGTACATCCGCTTGGCCTGCGAGCGGCCCGGTAGCGGAATCGCGAGCAGCGGCAGCGCCAGCGCCAACAGCAGCGCCAGGCTGGCGCGCATGGTGACCCGCAGCACCACGATCAACCGTCGGGACGCTTCCGAGGCGCCCGAGTCGCAGGCATCCCGCATCGCAGGATGCCCGCGGCAGCCAGGCGTGATCGTGCGGATTCGGATTGCTCATCAGGCGACCCGGCCCGTTGCTGCGCTGGCCGCCGACATCGACCGGAGTCGGCGTAGGTAGCGCGTGTCGGCGTGACGCTTGTCCAGCAGCGCGGGGAAATCGCCCACGCCGAAGTCGGCATCGTGGGCCGGCTCGCCGCATATCTGCGCGCCTAGCCGCAGGTAACCGCGCATCAGCGGCGGGATCTTCAGCCGCGCGGGGGCCGGGATGTCGTCGAGGGGCGCCCGTTGATGATGACCGGCCGGCGCGGATGTACCCGGTAATGCGGCGGGGCGGCATGTCGGCGCAGCACGAAGTCACGCACGCCGCGAATCTGAGTGCCGGGTGGTTCGCCGTCCGCCGCATCAACTGGGACCGACACGCAGCCAGTGACGTAGTCGTAGCCGCATCGGTCCAGGTAAGCCAGGATGCCGGCCCACATCAGCAGCACGACGGCGCCGTTGCGATGATCGTCGCGAACCACCGCGCGTCCCATCTCCACCAGCGACGGCCGCAGCGAATCCAGCGCCTGGATGTCGAATTCTGTTGCGGTATAAAGTCCCCCGGCCGCGACGGCACCGGTCGGCGAAAGCATGCGGTAACAACCGACCAGTTCGCCCGAGTTGTCCTCGCGCACCACCAAGTGGTCGCAGTGCTCGTCGAACCGGTCGACGTCCAGGCCCGCGGCCTCCGGTCCGGTCAGCGTGAAGCCGGGCTCGCTGCTGAACACGTCGTAGCGAAGCCGCTGCGCGGACTCGATCAGTGTGGGATCGGTGGACAGCAACAGCGAGTAACGCGGCTCGGTGGACGAACCTGCTCCCCGAGGCGGGCTTTTCAGCGGGGATGAGGACCGACTCGATGCTCATGCGCGCCGCTCCTCCTCATCGCTTCGTTCCCCGCAAGCGGGGCGGTACCCCCACTGCATCGTCGTCGTCGCGGCTCATGGCATCACACTTAGTCTCGCTGATCAGCTAACTGGCATCGGCGCCGTGACGTGTCCATGCACGGCAGATGACGATGTTGCAGCGAAGATCGCAACATCACGCGGGTCGAGCTGCACAGATGTTTGCCTGGTTTGCACAAATTGGGCCAGTATTCTGCCGTGGCGGTTAGCAGCAGCGCAGGCCCGGTGCGCGGCGGCCTCCGAGCAACGGCGCAGGCAGACGACGGCAAAGACTGCGATCGTGGCTGAGGTCGGCGGCGCGACGTTTGACCCCGACGCGCTGCGCGCCAAATACGCGCAGGAACGCCAACGGCGGCTGCGCGCCGACGGGATCTCCCAGTACGTGCGAGGTCGCCGGCGCATTCCGTCAGCTTTGCCGACGACCCGTGGGCCGATCCCGACTTCGCCCGCGACCCGATCACCGACGAGGTCGATGTCGCGATCGTCGGCGCCGGCTTCGGCGGTCTTACTGATCGGGGCGCGGTGCAAGCAACTCGGCGTCGAGGACGTCCGGTTGATCGACAAGGCTGCCGACGTCGGCGGAACCTGGTATTGGAATCGTTACCCCGGAATCGCCTGCGACGTCGAGTCCTACGTCTACATGCCGTTGCTCGAAGAGCTCGGCTACGTCCCGACCGAGAAGTACGCCAAGGGGGCCGAGATCTTCGCGCACTGCCGACGCATCGCCGAGCACTACGACTTGTACCGTGACGCATGTCTGCAGACCGAGGTTCACGAAATCCTCTGGGAGGCGCCGCACTTCCCGATGGGTGATCTCCACCGACCGCGGCGACGAGATCCGCGCCCGGTTTGTGGCCATGGCGAATGGCTATCTGCAGAAGCCGAAACTTCCTGGAATTACAGGCATTACCGAGTTCAGCGGTCATGCATTCCACACCAGCCGCTGGGACTACGGCTACACCGGCACCCGCCTGGCCGGATTGTCCGACAAACGGGTCGGCATCGTCGGCACCGGCGCGACAGCGATTCAGTGTGTGCCGCGCCTCGCCGAATCGGTGCATCGGCTGTTCGTCTTTCAGCGCACCCCGTCAACGGTCGATGTACGGGCCAACCGGCCGACCGATCCGCACTGGGCGGCATCGCTGGAGCCGGGCTGGCAACAGCGGCGCATGGAGAACTTCCAAGTCCTGACCGCGGGCGGTGCCGCCGATGAGGACCTCGTCGACGACGCCTGGACCAGCCTCACCAAGAAAATGCCGATCGTGAACGACGCGGGGCCGAACGCCGCCGAACTGGCCGACTTCGCCAAGATGGAAGAGATCCGGGCCCGCGTCGAGGCGATCGTGGCCGACGCGGCCACCGCGGAGGCGCTCAAGCCGTGGTACGGGTACTACTGCAAGCGGCCCTGCTTTCACGACGAGTATCTACAAGCGTTCAATCGTGACAACGTCATCCTGGTCGACACGCACGGCCAGGGTGTCGAGCAGATCACCGCGCAACGGTGTCGTCGTGAACGGCGTCGAATACCCACTGGACTGCCTGATATTCGCCACCGGGTTCGAGGTCGGCACCGATTACTCGCAACGCACCGGTTTCGAAGTCATCGGCCGCGACGGTATGACCCTCACCGAGAAGTGGGCCGACGGCGTGCGCACTTTGCATGGCCTGCACGTCAATGGCTTTCCGAACTGCTTCATCGAAAGCATCGCCCAGTCCGGTTTTACCGTGAACTTTCCCTACCTCATCGACACCCAATCCCGCCACATCGCCTGGGTGATCGCCTGGGCGTTGCAGCACGGCGCGGCTGAGGTGGAAGCGACCGTTGACGCCGAAGCGGCCTGGGTCGATACGGTCGTGAACCGCTCCAGCGTCATCGCCGGACGGCGTGAGTCCTGCACCCCCGGCTACTACAATCGCGAAGGCCACGCCAACGCACGACTCAACCAGGACAGCTTTTTCTTTGGCAGCCCAACCGAATACGCCGACATCCTCGACGCGTGGCGCACGGCGGGCACACTCGACGGAGTCGAGGTGCGGCCGTCGGCCGAAACCGGTTGATGACATCACACCGATCTGATGTGTGAGCCACCGCCCCGCGGGTATCCCACGTCGTTGGGTTCCGGCCGTCGACACGAGGCCGACGAGAGAAAGAGGGCGCTGTGACGGAAACGGTGAATGCGGTCGAGCCGCAGCGTCCGGCTCCCACGTGGGAGCAGTGGCCAGGAAAGGCCTATCCGCTGGGCGCGACCTACGACGGGTCGGGCACGAATTTCGCGATATTCAGCGAGGTCGCCGAGCGGGTGGAGCTGTGCCTCTTCGACGCCGATGGTGCTGAGTCCAGAGTCCCGTTGATCGAAGTGGATGGGTTCATCTGGCACGGCTTTTTGCCGGCCGTCGAACCCGGCCAGTGCTACGGCTACCGGGTGCACGGGCCCTACGACCCCGCCGCCGGACACCGGTGCAACCCGAACAAGCTGCTGATCGATCCCTACGCGAAGGCCATCGACGGCAACTTCGAGTGGCACCAGGCGCTGTTCAGCTACAACTTCGGCGACCCGGACAGCCGCAACGATGACGACTCTGCGCCACGCATGCCGAAGTCGGTGGTGATCAATCCGTTCTTCGATTGGGGCAACGACCGCCCGCCGAACCACGAATACGCCGACACGGTCATTTACGAGGCGCACGTCAAGGGGCTGACCCAACTACACCCTGATATTCCCGAGCGGCTGCGCGGCACGTACGCCGGTATTGCGCATCCGGTCATCATCGAGCATCTCAAAAATCTGGGCATCACCGCAATCGAGCTGATGCCGGTACACCACTTCGCGAATGACTCCACGCTGGTGGATAAGGGCTTATCAAACTACTGGGGCTACAACACCATTGGCTTCTTGGCTCCTGACTTCAAGTACACCTCCAGCGCCAGTCCCGGCGGTCAGGTGCAAGAGTTCAAGACGATGGTCCGGGCACTGCACGAGGAAGATATCGAAGTCATCCTCGACGTCGTCTACAACCACACCGCCGAAGGCAACCACCTGGGCCCCACGTTATCGATGCGCGGCATCGACAACGCCGCCTATTACCGGCTGGTCGATGACGATCGGCAGTACTACATGGACTACACCGGCACCGGTAACAGCCTCAACGTCGGCCACCCGCACACGTTGCAACTCATCATGGACTCGTTGCGGTACTGGGTGACCGAAATGCACGTCGACGGCTTCCGCTTCGACCTCGCGTCAACACTAGCCCGCGAATTCTATGATGTCGACCGGCTATCAGCGTTTTTCGAACTGGTGCAACAAGATCCGACGGTCAGTCAGGTCAAATTGATCGCCGAGCCGTGGGACGTGGGCCCCGGCGGTTATCAGGTGGGAAATTTCCCGCCGCAGTGGACCGAGTGGAACGGTAAGTACCGCGACACCGTTCGCGATTACTGGCGCGGTGAGCCGGCGACACTCGGCGAGTTCGCCTCCCGATTTACCGGCTCGGCGGACCTCTACGAGTACACGGCGCGGCGCCCGGTGGCGTCGATTAATTTCGTCACCGCGCACGACGGTTTCACGCTGCGTGACTTGGTCTCCTACAACGAGAAACACAACGAAGCCAACGAAGAAGACAATAACGACGGCGAGAGCAACAATAAGTCCTGGAATTGCGGCGTCGAAGGTCCGACCGACGATCAAGAAGTGAACGCGTTACGTGCGCGTCAGCAGCGCAACTTCCTCACGACGACGCTGCTGTCGCAGGGAGTTCCGATGATTTCGCATGGCGACGAGCTCGGCCGCAGTCAGAATGGCAATAACAACGGGTTCTGCCAGGACAACGAGATCACCTGGGTGCACTGGGATAAGGCGGACGTCGAGCTGATGGAGTTCACCCGGTCGGTGTCTGCCCTGCGGGCCGCGCATCCGGTGTTTCGCCGCCGCCGGTTCTTCAAAGGGACGCCGGTACGGCGACGAGGTGCAGAGGCGCAGCCTGATATCTCTTGGTTCAGGCCGGATGGCTCCGAAATGAGCGACGAAGACTGGGGCTCGGGTTTCGGTAAGTCGGTAGCAGTCTATTTGAACGGCTTGGGTATCCCCGACCTCGACGCCCGCGGACAGCGCGTCACCGACGATTCGTTTTTCCTGTGCTTTAACGCCCACCACGAGCCCCTTGAGTTCTCGCTGCCACCCGAAGTGTTTGGCCGGGCCTGGGTGCCCGTCGTCGATACCTCTCTCGTAACGCCGAGTTCAGAAAGTCAGGAACCAATTCGGGCCGGCGGTACCGTGCCAGTAGGTGCGCGCGCAATGGTGGTGCTGGAAGCCGACGGTGATTAAGGGCAAGAAGTCAGCTGGGACGGTCCGGCGATGGTGCTTCGGCGACCAACTCGGGGGTGGACGCGCGCCGTGATGTTGGCCGTCGACAAGCTGATTGCCGCGCCGTCGTCGGCGGTCTGGGACGTGTTGGTCGACGTCGATGCGTGGCCGCAGTGGGGTCCGACTGTCATCGCGGCTCGGCTCGACCCGCCGCACACCGAGCTGGGCTTGCACGCCACCGGCCGCGTGCAGACGTCACTGGGGTTCGCGATGCCGTTTGTGGTGACCGAGTTCGAACCGGGCCGGCACTGGGCCTGGAAGGTGGCCGGCGTGCCCGCGACGCATCATCGGGTGGAGCCAGTCGGCGACCACGCTCGGGCGGCCATCGCCGTTCCACTATGGGCAGTGCCCTATCTGACGGTGTGCGCTATCGGTCTGCGCCGCATCGACGGCTTGGTGACCGGTTCGTCATAGCCACAGCCGCGCGAGGATTCACCACCCCATGGAACCCGGGATTCCCTTGAACGGCCCGACAATCCAGCTGGTGATCCAGCCGCCATAGAATCCGCCCGGCTGCGGGATCACCTCCTCGCCATTGACCGTGCAGCGGTCCATGGCTGCAGCCATCACCGCGATGGCGCCGGCGATGGGCGCAAAATCACGACTCGGCTGTAGGTAGGTCCACGCCGCTCTGGGCGCCTCGCGCTGCGCGCTCACCACGTCGTAATAGCTGGCCTGCCCTTTCCATTCACACCAGGAAGAACCGGCAGTCGCACGTAGGACACCCTCGGCGAAAGCATCGCGGGGCAGATAGTAGGTCGGCGGGTGGCTAGTCTCCAGCACCCTCCACGCGCGAGGGGTCGATGCGATCGTCTGGCCACCCAACTCGATGGTGATCGACCCGGCGAAGTCCTCCAGCCGAGGCGGGCGGGGATAGTCCCACACCGACTCCTGTCCCCGGCTAGGAGGATCGGGCTTCGGCAACTCCCCCATCTCCGTTCAGTCTTTTCGAGCGGATGCGAATAGGTCCGCGCGACGGGCGGTCCGGGTCAATCACGTTGCCGCGCTGCGTGATGTCGACATCACCATCGCGGGCCAGCGCGAACGCGATGGTCCGGCTCTGCTCGGTGAGCTCGCGCCAGCCGTCACCGCCGATGGCCCGGGCTGCGTCGGATGGGCAGATGCTGGAAGTGGGTCCGCGATGCCGCGTCAACGCGAGAATCGCCTCGCGTAGCCGGACAGCGACCGACCCACCGGCCAGCGCGGTTCGTGCCGCTCTGGCGGCAGGCCCGTTACCGTCGGCCACTCGGACCAACTCGGCCGCTGGGCCCGATCCCGCGCTTCGCATCGGATGGCTGCTCAGTGAGCGGCTAGCCAGTCGGCGAACCGGATGTGGGCCAGCACCGCATCGTCACCGGTAACGAGGCTGTCCTCGGAAACGAGTGTGCCGAAATAACGGGCCGACGGGTCGACGACGACGGGGGTGGGATCACCGCGGTGTGCCACCACCAGATTCGCCAGGTCGGCGAACCGCAGCTTCTCGGGGCCGCCGATATTCACCACGCCATTGATGGGGGCGGCCTGGGCGGCGCCCGCCACTTCGGCGGACACTTCGGCGGCGGCGATTGGCTGGATCGGCCCATCGGGTGCCCGCACTTCGCCGTCGACCATCAACGAGTCGGTGATTCCCTCGCCGAACTCGTGAAACTGAGTGGCGCGAACGATCGTGTACGGCAATCCGGACTCGGTGATGGTCCGTTCCTGAACGACTTTGGCGCGCATATAACCGCTTTCCGGCAACCCGTCGCAGTTCACGATGGACAGCGCGACATAGTGGCCGACATTTGCCGACTTCGCCGCATCCACCAGGTTTTTCGTTGCTGTGGTGAAGAACTGCATGACCGGGTCGTCATCGTATGACGGCGAATTGAGGACATCGACCAGCACATCGGCACCGGCGAGCGCCGGCGCAAGCCCTTCTCCGGTCAGCACGTCGGCACCCGAACTACGCGAAGCAGCGACCGTTTGATGTCCCGCCTCATTCAACGAGGCGACCACGTCCTTGCCGATCAGACCGGTGGCGCCCAGCACAGTGATTTTCATTGTCCGGACGCTACTCTCGCCGCCTTGCGAGTTCGCGGCAGGCCGCACCGTCGAGGCTGGATGTGCAGCTGGCCGCACAGTCGGCGCTACGCGGGACACTCAGCCCTTACGCTGCTTGACCGCCTCGGTGAGCTGCGGCGCGACCTTGAACAGGTCGCCGACCACGCCGTAGTCGGCGATCTCGAAGATCGGCGCCTCTTCGTCCTTGTTGACCGCGATGATCGTCTTCGACGTTTGCATTCCGGCGCGGTGCTGGATCGCACCGGAGATGCCCAGCGCGATGTAGAGCTGCGGCGACACCGTCTTACCGGTCTGGCCGACCTGGAACTGGCCCGGGTAGTAGCCGGAGTCCACAGCGGCGCGAGACGCACCAACCGCGGCACCCAGCGAGTCGGCCAATTCCTCGACCACGCTGAAGTTCTCGGCGCTGCCCACACCACGGCCACCGGAAACCACGATGGTCGCCTCGGTGAGCTCCGGACGGTCTCCGGCGACCGCCGGCTCCCTGGACGTGACCTTGGCCGCGTTCTCGGCGGGCTCCGGCACCTCCACGGTGACCTTCTCCCCGGCGCCGTCGGCCGGTTCGGCGTCGATTGCGCCGGCCCGCACGGTGATCACCGGGGTGTCGCCGTTGGCCTGCGCCTCGACGGTGAACGCACCACCGAAGATGGAGTGAATTGCCTTCGGCCCTTCCTGCACGTCGACCACGTCGACCAGCAGACCGGAGCCGATCCGGGCGGCGAGCCGGCCGGCGATTTCTTTGCCATCGGCCGACGCCGACAGCAAAACGGCTGCCGGACTGGCCGATTCGGCCAGAGCGGCCAGCACGTCGACGGCGGGAGTGATGAGGTAGTCCTCGGCGTTGTCGGATTCGGCGACGTAGATCTTGGCGGCACCGGCGGACTTCAATCCGTCGACGAGCGGGTCGGCCGTGCCGGGCTTGCCTACTACGACGGCGGCTGGCTCACCCAAAACGCGTGCCGCGGTGATCAATTCGGAGCTGACTTTCTTCAGATCGCCTTCAGCGTGCTCGACGAGCACCAATACTTCAGCCATGGGTTCTTCGGTGTCTTTCGGTTAGGGATTAAGTCTTAGATGATCTTCTGGGAGACCAGGTACTGAGCGATCTGGCTGCCGCCCTCGCCCTCGTCGGTGACCTTCTCACCAGCGGTCTTGGGCGGCTTGGGGGTTGACGCCAGCACCGTCGAGCCGGCGTTCTCTTGCCCGACCTCGTCGGCCTCGACCCCGATCTCGCTCAGCGTGAGCTTGGTGACTTCCTTCTTCTTGGCGGCCATGATGCCCTTGAAGGACGGGAAGCGCGGCTCGTTGATCTTCTCGGTCACGCTCACCACCGCGGGCAACGAGGCCTCCAGGGTGAACACGCCGTCGTCGGTTTCCCGCTCGCCGGTGATCTTGCCATCGTGGACCGACAACTTCCGCAAATGAGTCAGCTGGGGCAGGCCGAGATATTCGGCGATGATGGCCGGCACCGCGCCGCCGACGCCATCGGTGGCCTCGTTACCGGCGATCACCAGCTCGGTGCCCTCGATGGTGCCCAGCGCACGCGCCAGCGCCCACCCGGTCTGGACGACGTCCGATCCGTGCATGCCATCGTCGAGCAGGTGAACGGCCTTGTCGGCGCCCATCGACAGCGCCTTGCGGATGGCCTCGGTGGCACGCTCTGGGCCCGCGGTCAGCACGGTCACCGATCCCTCGGTGCCGTCGGCGGCTTCTTTCTCCCGAATCAGCAGCGCTTCCTCGACGGCCCGCTCGTTGATCTCGTCCAGCACGGCGTCGGCGGCCTCACGGTCGAGCGTCCAATCGCCGTCTTTGAGCTTGCGCTCTGACCAGGTGTCTGGGACCTGCTTGATCAGGACCACGATGTTCGTCATGAGTGTCGGTCGTCCTCCTCGAAAGGGTCCTGCAGGCGCCAGCCGCAAGACTTAGGTCACGGCTTATGCAACCCGCACACGCATGTTACTAACGGGTAACTTCGTGCGGTTTGCTCTCACACCATAGCGGGTCGTCCTGCAGGTTCTGTCCCCGCGTCTGCCCTGCGAGCGGGGATACCCCCGTCGAACCATTCGCGAAGGCGGCCCCAGGGGCCTAGCCTGCCTATTGCATTGACGTCCACTCCAAACTAGGTCTGGAGATTTCAACCCGTCCTACCTACTTAGCGCAGCAGGAGAGCTGAGTTGAGGTTCACAGTTCACAGACCGCCCAGCGGCGAGGTCTCCCTGTGCTGGCACCGCCCGTCCGGCGGCGATGTTGCGTGCCGCGTTCACATCGGCATTACACGGCCCCGACCCGCACGCGACGCACGCGAAGACCGCTTGGCTCTTGCGGTTCTCGGGCGCGACATGCCCGCAGGTACAGCACCGTTGCGACGTGTACGCGGCTGGGATGACTTCCACGCGCCCCGCAGCCTTAAGGTTGAGCCGGGCAACCAGCCGACCCCACCCTTGACCCCTAATCGCGCGGTTGAGACCCCGCTTCTGCGCCACCCGAACGCCTGGATGTGCAACCGTGCCGCGGGCCGAGCGGGTCATCGCCCGCACGTCCAAATCCTCCACCCGAATGGTGTCGAATCGGCGGGCCAGATCGGTCGTGGTTTTTTCCACCCAGTCGCGTCGGCGATCTGCTTCGCGAGCTTTAAGTCTGGCAATCGCCAGCTTGGTGCGGCCTCGACGGCTAGAGCCGCGCTTGGCACGCGCAAGGCGTTGCTCCAGCCGGCGCAGCCTGATCCGTTCACCGGGTGTCAGGCTAGGCACGTGCAGCAGCTCCCCGGTGGACAATGCCACCGATACCACTACCCCACGGTCAATGCCGACCACACTGCCATCGGCTGGGCCTGTGATCGGCTCGGGAATGTGCGCGAACGCAATGTGCCAGCGCCTGGCGCGGTCAAGCGTGATGCGGTAAGACTTCGCATGCGCGGGCACGGCCTTGGTCCAGCGGAAGCGAACCCATCCGACCTTAGGCACCCACACCCGCCCACATCGTCTGTTGAGCTTTTCGACATGCTGCGGCTTAACGCCGACTTGGCGGAAGCCTTCATGTACGCCGGCCTTACGCCACGATGGACGACGATGGGTGCCGTTGAAGAAGTTGCGCATGGCTCGGGCGAAGTCTCGAAGCGCTTGCTGCTGCACGGTCTGCGAGCCTGCAGCGAGCCAGTCAGCTTCAGCGCGAATCTCCGTCAGTTGGGCGGACTGCTCGTTGTACCCCGGGGCCTGGCGACCCGGCTGCCACAACTGCTGTTGCTCCACCGCCAGATTCCAAACAAACCGAGCGTGTCGGCAATGCTCCAACAACACCTCATGCTGAGCAGGTGTCGGCAACAACCGGAACCGAGACATGTTCGCAAGGTAACGATGATCACTGACACAAGTGGGAGTCGCGTGCAGGCGTATGTCGGGATGGGCGTTTTGTCCCTTCATAAAGGTCGACGTTTCCCGCCGAAGAAGGTCCGATGAGCACCTTCGATAGCCGCACCGAGGAAGCGTCTTTGACGTTGACCGGTGAACGCACGGTCCCGGGCCTGGATGTGGAGAATTACTGGTTTCGCCGCCATGAGGTGGTCTACCAGCGGTTGGCGCAGCGCTGCGCCGACCGTGACGTGCTCGAGGCGGGCTGCGGGGAAGGCTACGGGGCTGATCTCCTCGCCGACGTTGCGCGCCGGGTGATCGCGCTGGACTACGACAAGGCGACGGTGGCCCACGTGCGGGCCCGCTATCCGCGGGTGGAGATCATGCACGGCAACCTGGCTGAGCTGCCGCTGGCCGACAGCTCGGTCGATGTGGTGGTCAACTTTCAGGTCATAGAACATCTCTGGGACCAGGCCGGGTTCGTCAGCGAGTGTGCCAGGGTGCTGCGTCCGGCGGGGCTGCTGATGATGTCCACCCCTAACCGGATCACATTCTCGCCCGGCCGCGACAGCCCGATCAACCCGTTCCACACCCGAGAGCTGAACGCCGACGAGTTGAGCCAGCTGTTGGTTGACGCCGGGTTTGCGTCGGTGTCGCTAAGCGGCGTATTCCACGGGCCGCGGCTGGCCGAGATGGATGCCCGGCACGGCGGCTCGATCATCGACGCCCAGATCGCGCGAGCGGTCGCCGATGCGCCCTGGCCGCCAGACCTGCTGGCCGACGTCGCTGCGATCACCACCGTGGATTTCGACATCGTCGAGGCCCAAACGGACGTGACACGCCACATCAATGACAGCCTGGATCTGATAGCAATCGCGGTGCGCCCGTGAAGCCAATGGCCGGTAGCCAGGTGCCCGGTCTGTTCACCCTGGTGCTGCACACCCATCTGCCCTGGCTGGCCCACCACGGCCGCTGGCCCGTGGGCGAGGAATGGCTCTACCAGTCGTGGTCAGCGGCCTACCTGCCCCTGGTGCGGGTGCTGCGGAAACTGGCCGGCGAGGACCGCCACCGGCTGATCACCCTGGGCATGACTCCGGTGGTCACGGCGCAACTCGACGACCCTTACTGCCTTGACGGGATGCATCATTGGCTGGCCAACTGGCAACTGCGCGCCGCCGAAGCGGCCAGCGTCCGACCCGGAGACTTCTCCGATAGCGCGAAGTCCTGTACACCAGAAGCGCTGCGGTCCTTTGGGATTCGGGAATTCGCCGAAACCGAGGGAGCGCTCGATGAGTTCACCACCTGGTGGCAGCACGGCGGAAGCCCGGTACTACGCGCGCTCATCGACGCCGGCACAGTCGAATTGTTGGGCGGTCCGCTCGCGCATCCGTTCCAGCCACTGCTGATCCCGCGGCTGCGCGAATTCGCGCTGCGCGAGGGCCTGGCCGATGCCCAGCAGCGGTTGACGCACACACCGGCCGGAATCTGGGCGCCCGAATGTGCTTACGCCCCCGGCATGGAACACGACTACGCCGCCGCCGGAGTCGGCCATTTCATGGTCGACGGGCCCTCGCTGCACGGCGACACGGCGCTTGGTCGGCCGGTCGGCGATAGCGATGTGGTCGCCTTCGGACGCGACCTGCAGGTCAGCTACCGAGTATGGTCGCCGAAATCCGGCTATCCCGGTCACGCCGCCTATCGCGATTTCCACACCTACGACCATCGCACTGGCTTGAAGCCCGCCCGGGTGACCGGCCGCAATGTGCCATCGGAAGCCAAGGCGCCCTACGATCCCAGGCGTGCCGAGAGTGCAATCGATGATCACGTCGCCGATTTCGTTGACGTGGTCCGCGGCCGGCTGGTGGCCGAATCCGAGCGCATCGGGCGGCCGGCGCTCGTGGTCGCCGCATTCGACACCGAGTTGTTCGGCCACTGGTGGTACGAGGGACCGGTGTGGCTGGAACGGGTATTGCGGGCGTTGCCGGAGGCTGGGGTGCGTGTCGGTACGCTGAGCGACGCCGTTGCCGAGGGTTTCGTCGGCGATGCGGTCGAATTACCGCCCAGCTCTTGGGGTTCCGGCAAGGACTGGCAGGTGTGGGCCGGTCCGAAAGTGGCCGACCTGGTACAGCTCAACACCGAGGTTGTCGACACCGCGCTCAGCACCGTCGACAAGGCGCTGGCCCAAACCGCATCCCTGGACGGGCCGGTCCCCCGCGACCATATCGCCGATCAGATTCTGCGCGAGACGTTGCTTACCGTGTCCAGCGATTGGCCGTTCATGGTGAGCAAGGATTCCGCCGCCGACTATGCCCGCTACCGCGCACATCTGCACGCACATGCCACCCGCGAGATCTGCGCAGCGTTGGCGTCGGGCCGCCGAGAGGTCGCCCAGCGCCTGGCCGATGGCTGGAACCGGGCTGACGGGCTGTTCGGCGCACTGGACGCGCGGAGGCTCCCGCGATGAAAGTCCTGATGGTGTCGTGGGAGTACCCGCCGGTGGTGATCGGTGGACTGGGTCGCCACGTCCATCACCTCTCCACAGCGCTGGCCGCCGCCGGCCATGAGGTTGTGGTGCTATCTCGTCGCCCGACGGGGACCGATCCGAGTACGCATCCGTCGTCGGATGAAGTCAACGAGAATGTCCGAGTAGTCGCTGCCGCCCATGACCCGCACGAATTCACCTTCGGCAGGGACATGATGGCCTGGATGTTGGCGATGGGTCACTCCATGCTCCGCACCGGATTGTCGTTGAAGAAGCGGCGCAGCGACCGGCCATGGCGACCGGATGTGGTGCACGCGCATGACTGGCTGGTTGCCCATCCAGCCATTGCACTATCCGAATTTTACGATGTGCCAATAGTTTCCACGATTCACGCCACCGAGGCCGGTCGGCATTCCGGCTGGGTGTCGGGATCACTGAGCCGCCAGGTACATGCCGTTGAGTCCTGGTTGGTCCGTGAATCCGATTCGCTGATCACCTGTTCGGCATCGATGCGCGAGGAGATCACCGAGCTGTTCGGGCCCGGGCTGGCCGAGACCACGGTCATCCGTAATGGAATCGACGCAGCCCGTTGGCCGTTCGCGACCCGTCGCCGCCGCACCGGGCCGCCAGAACTGCTGTACGTGGGCCGGCTGGAGTACGAGAAGGGCGTGCACGACGCGATTGCCGCGCTGCCGCGGATCAGGCGCACGCATCCTGGTACGACGCTGACCATCGCCGGGGACGGCACCCAGCAGGACTGGCTCGTCGAACAGGCTCGTAAACACCGGGTGCTCAAGGCAACCCGGTTCGCCGGACGGCTCGACCACGCCGAACTGCTGGCGTCGCTGCATCACGCCGACGTCGCGGTGCTGCCCAGTCACTATGAGCCGTTTGGGCTGGCGGCGCTGGAGGCCGCCGCGGCTGGCACCCCGTTGGTGACGTCGAACATCGGCGGACTGGGCGAGGCGGTGATCAACGGCGAGACCGGGATGTCGTGTCCACCCCGCGACGTAGCGCGACTGGCCGAAGCGGTGCGCGCGGTGCTTGACGATCCGGCGGCCGCCCAGCGGCGGGCCCGGGCTGCACGGGAGCGGCTGACCTCGGATTTCGATTGGCACACGGTGGCTGAGGAGACCGCGCAGGTGTATCTCGCCGCCAAACGCCGCGAACGCCAGCCGTTACCGCGGCTGCGGATCGTCGAGCACGCGCTGCCGGACCGCTAGTTCGACCGATCCGGCGGAGCAGCCGCGTACCGTCGGGCTGATGGGACTTGTGTATTCGAGCGTCATCGACGCGCCGATCTATGAGGTATTCGACTGGCATACCCGGCCCGGGGCGATGACCCGGCTGAGCCCGCCGTGGCAGCCGGTGCGGGTGGTCGCCGAAACGGATTCGCTGGAGAACGGTCGTGCCGAGCTTGGCCTACCCGGCGGTCTGCGCTGGGTGGCCGACCATCAAGCGGATTCCTACGATCCGCCGCGACGCTTCGTCGACTCGATCGGCACCGAAGGTTTGGCGTCGTTGCCGGTGCGGCTGGCGGTGCGCTGGCGGCATACCCACGACTTCGAAGAGCTCAGCGGTGAGCGCACCCGGGTGACCGACCGGGTCGCCAGCCCGGTCCCGGCGCGCGCGCTGCGCGCGATGTTCGCCTATCGGCATCGCCAACTGGCTGATGACATCGCCGCCCATCGACGGGCAGCCGCCCACGGGTTGGCGCCGGTGACGGTCGCGATCACCGGATCGTCCGGGCTTGTCGGGTCGGCGTTGACCGCCTTCCTGTCCACCGGCGGTCACCGGGTGATCCGCCTGGTACGTCATCCGGCAACCGAACCGACAGAGCGGCAATGGGATCCGGCCGATCCCGACCCGGACCTGCTGAGCGGCGTCGATGCGGTGATTCACCTGGCGGGCGCCTCGATCGCCGGCCGTTTCACCGACGGGCACCGCGCCGCGATCCGCGACAGCCGGATCGGTCCCACGCGCCGGTTGGCCGAACTGATCGCGAACTCAGCCGAGGGGCCCAAGGTGTTGATCTGCGCGTCGGCGATCGGGTACTACGGCTACGACCGTGGCGATCAGACGTTGACCGAGGACAGCGAGCGCGGCGACGGGTTCCTGGCCGACGTGGTCGAAGAGTGGGAGCTGGCGACCACGCCGGCCGAGGAGTCCGGAGTGCGGGTGATACGGGTGCGCACGGGGATCGTGCAGTCCCCGAGCGGCGGGATTCTTCGCCTGCAGCTTCCGCTGTTCCGCGCCGGGCTCGGCGGTCGGCTCGGTGATGGTCACCAGTGGTTGTCCTACATCGGGGTCGACGACCTGGTCGACGTGTACCACCGCGGGTTGTGGGACACCGCCTTATCGGGACCGGTCAACGCGGTGGCCGTCGAACCGGTCCGCAACACCGACTACACCCGAGCACTCGCCCACGTGCTGCACCGGCCGGCGGTATTGCCGGTTCCGCCGCTTGGACCGCGGCTGCTGCTGGGCGAGCAGGGCGCGCGCGAGCTGGCCTGCGCCAACCAACGGGTGCTTCCGGCCCGTCTGCAGCAGTCCGATCACCAGTTTCGGCATCCCGACCTCGATCAGACGCTGCGGCATCTGCTTGGCCGCGCCACGGCCTAAGCGGCGCAGGCGATTACAGGCCGCGTGGCGCGGCGCGGACCGCAGCGATGCTTTGCGGGTCGCCGTCGAATTCGACGCGCACCGCATCGCGGCCGGCGGCGAATAACAACAACTCCTGCGGTTCGCCGGTCACGACGACGGCATCACCACGGCCGACTTGGGCAATCTGCCGGCCGGCGGTCGTCCGCAGCACGAGGTGCGCGGGTACCTTTGCCAGCGTCACGCGGCTCAGCAGACCGAGCTGTCGGCGCAACACCGTCACAGTCGAATCATCGAGCACTCTGGGCTGCCACCCGTCAACCGCGCGGCGCACGTCCTCGTGATGGATGAACATCTCGCCGACATTGGCCACCGAGTCGAGCAGCTTGAACGGCGAGTACACCGGCGGTCCCGAAGCAACCATGTCGACGAGGTCATCCCAGCTGGTTGACTGCGCGGTCTGGTTCTGGACCCTGGCGGTATAACCAGCGAGGAACGGAATCGCAATTCCAGGCGTGGCATCAAGACGACGCTCTCGCACCACCAGGTGAGCTGCCAGGTCCCTCGTCGTCCAGCCCGCACAAAGGGTTGGCGCATCGGGCCCGACCGCGCGCAAGGTTTCCACCAGCGCTTTTCGTTCCTGCTGGGCAGAGCTCATCGCCCCACGATATGTGACCGATCTGGCGAGCGGACCAGAAGTTCAGTAAGTTAAACTTTAACCTTGTGAAGCGAACCTGGGTTGCCCCAGGCCAGCATGTCGCCCGTCTTTGTCAGGGGGTATGACCGCGTGACTCTGAGCCGTTCGAGCTGGCGCAGACCCGAAGGGTCGAAATGGGCTGCGGCAGGCGAGGTGGGTGCACTGTCGTTGGTTCCCCATGCCGAACCCGCGCAGTTAGGCGATGAATCCTGGGCAGACCTTCGGCAGTTCGACGTCTGGCGAAACAGCGTGCGCCGCACGGTGCTAACCCACATCACCCGGTTCGTCGCTGACCGATGTGCCGCCGAGTTGGATGACGCCGGCGTCGATGTGGCCGGCGACATTCTGATGACGTTTCTCACCGGCGGCAAGTGTCTGCGCTCGACGTTCATGTACCTGGGGTGGCTGTCCGGCTCGGTGGCCGATGAGTCGGCCGTGTTCGCGTCGGCGAGTCTGGAGCTGCTGCACGC
This sequence comes from uncultured Actinomycetota bacterium, assembly GCA_963744835.1. Classification (GTDB taxonomy): domain Bacteria; phylum Actinomycetota; class Actinomycetes; order Mycobacteriales; family Mycobacteriaceae; genus Mycobacterium. The sequence goes on along the minus strand of CAVUVB010000007.1, from coordinate 876,862 downwards.
CTTCGCGTTGCTGCAAGACGATGTCATGGACGCTTCACCGTCCCGACGGGGTCGTGCTGCGGCGCATATCCAATTCAGCGACTGGCATCAACAACGCGGGCTATCCGGCTCTTCGCAGCGGTTCGGTGAATCAGCCGCGATCCTGCTCGGTGATCTCTGCCTGATTTGGGCGGAGAAGATGTTGCGCGAGAGCGGTGTCGAGCACCGCCGTCTGCAACAGCGCTTGGCCGCGCTATGACGCCATGCGCACTGAGCTGGCACTGGGCCAGTTCGCCGATCTGGCAAGCGATGTCCGCGACCTGCCCTCGATGGCCGTAGTGTTGGAGGTCGCGCGCCGCAAGTCGGGCAATTACACCGTGCGTCGGCCATTGGAGATCGGTGCGGCGATGAGTGGGTGCAGCGATCGCACACTGTCGGGATTGGGCCGCTACGGCACCGCCGTCGGCGAAGCGTTCCAGCTGCGCGACGACTTGCTGGGCGTGTTTGGCTCCGAGTCGGTAACCGGCAAGCCCAGCGGTGGAGATCTTATCGAGCGCAAAGCGACCAGCGTGGTGATCGCGGCCTACCAATTGGCCGACGCGCCCACCCGTCGGCAGCTCACCGACCTGATGAACGACGGTGACCTTGACGCCAGCGCAATCGACCGGTGGCGGACGCTGATCGTCACGACCGGCGCCGTACAGTGGATCGAGGACACGATCAGCGACCGTGTCGTGTCGGCGCTGCGAGGCACTCGACGGCCTCCCGCTTGACGAACCGGTGCGAGCCGCGCTGGAGAAGATGGCTGGGGTATGCACGGAGCGGATGGAGTGACGCCGTTGAACGCAAAGGCTTTTCGCTGATGCGGACCGTGCGGGGCCCAAGCGATCGGGTCGTCGTGGTCGGCGCGGGTTTCGCGGGCTTGGCCGCGGCGCTGCATCTGGCCGGTCGTGGCCGTGAAGTCACGGTCGTCGAACGTGAAGACTGGCCCGGTGGACGCGCGGGCCGGCTCGATATCGACGGCTATCGGCTCGACACCGGACCGACGGTGCTGACGATGCCCGACATCATCGATGACACGTTCGCCGCTGTTGGTGAAACCACCTCGAGCCGACTGGATTTGCTTGCCGTCGACCCGGCCTACCGAGCACAGTTCGCCGACGGCGCAGCATCGATGTGCACAGCGATGCTGATCGAATGGCCGCCGCGATCGAGCAGTTCGCTGACCGCAAGCAGGCCGCGGGCTATCGGCGGTTGCGTGACTGGCTGACCCGGTTGTACCAGAGCAGAATTCGACGGATTCATCGCCAGGAACTTCGATTCCCCGCTTTCGCTGCTGAATCCGCAGCTGGCGAGGCTGGCGGCGATCGGCGGATTCCGTAAATGGGATGCCATGGTCAAGCGATATATCAGCGACCCGCAGTTGCGACGAGTATTTACGTTCCAGTCGCTGTATGCCGGTGTGGCACCACGGCAGGCTCTGGCGGTCTACGCGGTGATCGCCTACATGGACACCATCTCCGGGGTTCTCTTTCCGCGCGGCGGCATGCGGGCGCTGCCCGATGCGCTGGCCGCCGCCGCAACCAACGCCGGGGTGCAATTCCACTTTCGGCGCGACGGTCACCGGCCTCGAATGCGCCGGCAACCGTATTGCCGCGGTGTACACCGACAACGATCAGCGCATCAGCCTGCGACGCGGTGGTGTTGACCAGTGAACTGCCGCAAACCTACGCGCTGCTGGGTCGTGAACCTCGCCGCATCGGCGCCCTGCGGCCGGCACCGTCGGCGGTTGTCGTCCACGTCGGCGTGCGCCGCCGAGTCATCGGCGAATCGTCCACTGGCGCACCACAACATCGTCTTCGGGCAGGATGGGAAGCAGACCTTCACCGACATCATCCGTGACGGCCGCCTCATGCGGGATCCATCGCTGCTGGTCACCAGGCCGACGGCCAGCGACCCGAGCCTGGCCCCGGCCGACCACGACCTGCTCTACATTCTTGCGCCGGCGCCCAACCTCGCCCGCGGTGGGTCGATTGGTCCGCTATCGGTACGCAACTATGCTCGACCAGCTGCTCGATATCGTCGGCGCGCGACTGGTGCCGGGCCTGCGCGACGCGCGCCGAGGTGCTGCACGTCGTCAATCCCGCGGACTGGGCCCGCCAGGGCATGGTCGCCGGCACCCCGTTTGCGCTGGCCCACACGTTCGCCCAGACCGGACCGTTCCGTCCTGCGAACACCGTGCGGGGCATCGAGAATGCGGTGTTGGCCGGATCGTCGACCGTGCCCGGCGTCGGCGTGCCCACCGCGTTGATCTCCGGGCGGTTGGCCGCCGACCGCATCACCGGCATCGTCGAGAAGTCACAGCAAAGCGTCGTCACGAAAGCCGGCCTGCCATGATCCGCAGCGAGTTGGACGCAGCCGGCATCGAGGACCCGGACCTGCGCAGCGCGTATCGACGCTGCCGGGAAATCAACGCCGCACACGGCCGCACCTTCTTTTTGGCCACCAGACTGCTTGCGCCGGAACAACGTCCGCCGGTCCATGCGCTGTATGGCTTCGCCCGCTACGCCGACGACATCCTCGACGACCTCAACCCGGGCCTGGACACCGCGACTCGCGTGCGGCGCGCCTGCAGCAGCTTTCCGACCAGTTCTTCGCGCGCGGCGAGCACTCGACCGAATCCGGTGCTCGCGGCGGTCAGCCACACCGCCCGCCGCTACGGCATCGAGCGACGAACTGTTCGACGACTTTCTGGCGTCCATGCGGATGGATCTGACGATCACCGACTATCCCGATCGCGCTGCACTCAACCTGTACATGAAGGGTTCCGCGGAAGCGATTGGCCTGCAACTGCTTCCGATCCTGGGCACGGTCGGCCCGGCCGAGCAAGCCGCGCCGTACGCCGCAGCGCTGGGCAGGGCATTTCAACTCACCAATTTTTTGCGGGACATCGACGAAGACCTGACCCGACAACGGGTCTACCTGCCCGCCGACGAACTGGCCGCCTACGACGTCGATCGCGACCTGCTGATGTGGTGCCACACACAATCGCCGCACCGATCGCCGGGTGCGCAACGCGCTGGCCGAACAGCATGACATCGCCCGCCAGATCTATCACTATGCCGGCGAAGGTATCTCGCTGTTGGCGCCGCGTTCTCGCGCCTGCGTGGCCACCGCGCTGACGCTGTACTCGGGATATTCTGGACCGCATCGAAGACTGCGACTTCGCCGTGTTCAACCGGCGCGCCACCGTGGGCAACGGCCCGACGACTCCAGCGTCGCCGGGGTCGGGCTGCTGCGGTCATGGCGGGCGCGGCTGATGCACCCGGCCGCACCAGCAGCATCGCCGATTCGGTATGGCGTGATGGATCGCTGGCAATACCTCATCGTTCTTGCGGCGTGCCTGGCGATCACCTTGCCGTTGGAGATCTTCGGCGACGGCGTCTACCGCCAAGCGTGGCGGGTGGTGCGGGCGGTGTTGCCGGTTGCGGCGGTATTTCTGCTCTGGGACGAGGTGGCGATCGGCGCGCACGTGTGGACGTACAACCCCGCCTACATCATTGGCGTCGAACTATCCCGTTTCGGATGCCGATCGAGGAGGTCTTGTTCTTCGTCGTCATCCCGGTGTGCGCGCTGCTGACCTACAGCGCGGTCAGCGCCATTCTCGAACGGTTCAACCGCCGATGACCGGCCTGGGCTACACCGCGCCGGCCGTAGCTGGCCGTGGCCGCGGTGTGCGCGCTGGAGTTGTCGGTGTTGCGCACCGGGCTTTTTCGGCGCCCGGCCTACTGGTTGTCGATGCTGATCGTGATCGGATTTCAAATCCTGGTTGACGGCTGGCTGACGAAGCTCAGCGCCCCGATCGTCATGTATAACGATCAGCAGATCACCGGTATCCGGTTTCCATTCGACATCCCGGTCGAAGATTTCCTGTTCGGCTTCGCATTGGTCACGGCGGTCCTGCTGCTGTGGGAGCGGCAACGTGAGCGTCGGTAACACCGGTCTGCCGCGCAGCGACGTGCCGGCCGCGTTCGACGTCGGGGCGCCCGCCTACGACCGGCTTGTCGGCGCCAACCCCGAATACCATGCCCACCTGCGGCTTTCGGCCCGCCGCATGCGACTGCCCGGCCGCGGTCACGGCCTGCGGTTGCTCGACGCGGGCTGCGGCACCGGCGCATCGACGGCTGCCCTGCTGAGCGTCGCCCCGCAGGCCGACATCATCGCCGTCGACGCGTCACGAGGAATGCTCGAGGAAGCGCGGGCCAAATCGTGGCCCCCGTCGGTCCGATTCGTGCATTCCCCCGTCGAAGCGCTCACCGAAAATGGCGTCGCCGGACCGTTCGACGGCATCCTGGCCGCGTATTTGATCCGCAATCTGTCCGACCCCGATACCCAACTGCGGTCCTTTCGAACTCTGCTGCGCCCCGGCGCCACACTGGCCGTCCACGACTACTCGGTGCGCGATTCCCGGGCCGCCACCTGGGTTTGGCACGCGGTGTGCTGGGGCATCATCATCCCCGTCCGGCTGGCGGCGAACCCACGACGCGACGCTGTACCGGCATCTGTGGCGCAGCGTGCTGACATTCGACGGCGCACGGCAATTCCGGCATCGGCTGCGCGACGCCGGGTTTAGCGCGGTGCACAGCGAAACCATGCCCGGATGGGAAACCAACATCGTGCACACCTTCCTCGCAGATGCGCCACGATGACCGATCGGCGCCGCCGGACGCACCCGGCAATACCCGGCCTGCCCAGCGCGGAAGCCTTGTCGGCTAGGCCGCGGGCAGTCGTCGTCGGCGCCGGGATCGCGGGGCTGGCCGCTGCGACCGGTCTGGCCGAACGCGGGATCAGCGTCGACGTCATCGAGCGCGAGGATTATCTCGGCGGGCGGGTCGGCGCTTGGACCGAGCAAGACCGCGGCGTCGAGCTCCCGATGAACCGCGGCTTCCACGCCTTCTTCCGCCAGTACTACAACCTGCGGGCGCTGCTGCGCCGCGTCGACCCAGGGCTGTCCATGCTGACACCGGTCGACGACTACCCGCTGATCGACGGGGCCGGCCGGCGGGACAGCTTCCGTGGTCTGCCCGGCACACCGCCGTGGAACGCGCTGGCATTCGCGTTGCGCAGCCCCACTTTTCGACTTCGCGACCTGGCCAGGATCGATGCTCGCGCGGCCGCGCCGCTGGCTGCGGTGTCGCTGCCCGACATCTATCGTCGTCTCGACCACATCGACGCCGAAACTTTTCTGAAGAGCCTCAACTTCCCTGAAGCGGCGCGCCATCTGGCTTTCGAGGTGTTCTCCCGCAGCTTCTTCGCCAGTCCGACAGAACTGTCGGCCGCAGAGCTGGCGACCATGTTCCACATCTACTTCCTCGGCTCCAGCGAGGGTCTGATCTTCGACGTCGCCAACGCCAACTACGACACCGCGCTGTGGCAGCCGCTGCAGCGATATTTGTCCGAGCTCGGCGTGCGGTTCCACCTGGGCATCTCGGTGGCAAGCATCGACAACGGCCTCGCCAGCAGGTTCCGCGTCGCACCGCCGCGGGCGACGATTTGGACGCCGACGCTGTCGTGTTGGCCACCGACGTGGCCGGCCTGCAGCGGATCGTCGCGGCGTCACCGGACCTCGGCGACGACATGTGGCGGGCACGAATAGGGCGGTTGCGCACCGCGCCGCCGTTCGTGGTGCACCGGCTGTGGCTCGACCGTCCGGTCGCCGCCGACCGGCCCGCGTTTCTGGGCACCGCCGGTCACGAACCGCTCGACAACATCAGCATCCTTGACCGCTACGAACGCCAAGCCGCCGACTGGGCACGGCAACACCGCGGCTCCGTCGTCGAATTACATTCGTATGCGGTGGATTCCACGGGTCAGCCGATGCGATGCATGACGCATGCCTGCATCAGCTCTACCCCGAAACCGCCGGCGCGCAAGTCGTTTACCAACAGATGCTGCATCGCAGCGACTGCCCGCTGTTCGCACCAGGGACTTACGCGCATCGACCCGGGGTGACCACACCGCTGCCTGGTCTGCTGCTGGCCGGTGACGGCATCCGCATCGACATGCCGGTGGCGCTGATGGAGCGCGCGGCCACCACCGGCTGGTCGGCCGCCAACCAGATATTGGCGCAATGGGGAATTACCGGCCATGCTTTATCCACGGTTCCCACCCGAGGCCGCTCGGCGCTACTGCGCTTCCTTGCCGGACGAGAAAGGCTCGTCCAACGATGAATATCGGCGACTACATGCGGCGTCGCTGGCCGAAAGATTGGCCGCTGCAGACCCTCCCCGCCGTGGATTGGGCCGATCAGCGTCCGACGTATCGCGATGCTGCCCCGGCCATCATCGACGCCGCGCTACAGCGGTCACAGCGCAGACCAACCGGCAATTGGTATGCGTTCGCCTCGAGCCGCGAGGTGCGCGCCGGCCGACCTTTCGGCACTCGGGTCGCCGGCGTCGAATTGGTCGCCTGGCGTGATCAGCAAGGTCGACTGCACGTCGGGCCGCGCAGTTGCCCGCATTTGGGCGCCGATCTTGCCACCGCCGCGGTGCATCACGGCGCGCTGATCTGCCGATGGCACGGACTATGCCTCGGCGGCGACACAGACGAATTCGGATGGCGGCCGCTGCCCAGCCACGACGACGGGGTGCTGGCGTGGGTGCGTCTGGACGGCGTTGGTGGCGAAGCACCGCTCGATCAGCCGGTGATCGCAGCCAGGCCGACTGGCGACACCCTGCACGCGGTCACCCGCCTGGTCGGTGTGTGCGAGCCCGCCGACATCCTCGCCAATCGATTCGATCCCTGGCACGGCGCGTGGTATCACCCCTACTCGTTCACCCGGCTGGAGGTGCTGACCACTCCGACCGAGGAGACGGACCGATTCCTGGTCGCGGTGACATTCCGCGTCGGCCGCGTTGGCGTACCGACCGTCGCGGAGTTCACCAGCCCCGAGGCACGCACCATCGTCATGCGCATCGTGGATGGCGAGGGAACCGGCAGCGTCGTCGAAACTCACGCCACACCAATCGGTTTAGGTCCTGATAACCGTCCGCGCACCGCGGTGATCGAAGCCGTCATCGCCCACTCCGAGCGGACCGGATTCAAGCGGGCCCGCCGCGCGGCCCCGCTGATTTCCGGACTGATGCGCTTTGCCGCGTCCCGGCTGTGGCGAGACGACCTTGCCTATGCCGAGCGTCTATACCGGCTGCGCACCGACGCGAGCCGATGAAGCGGATGTCGTTGGCCGCCGTCGTGGTGACCGTCGGCGCGCACTTCGCCTACCTGCTCCATCTGCCGAGCGGTGGATTTCTGGCACTGCGCTGGCCGCGCAGCATCTGGTTCCACGTGCCGACGGTGATTTGGGGTGTCGGCGTCGTCGTCTTCGGGCTGCCCTGCCCGCTGACCGAAATCGAACGGACGGCGCGCGCCCGGGCCGGCATGGACCCGATGCCGACGTCTGGCTTCATTGACCGCTACGTTGACGGCGTCTTCTACCCCGCCAACCGAACCGGCGCCGCGCAGGCACTGGCTTTCGCAGCAGCTGGCATTTCCTGGGTAGCCTTTGCGTCGAAGACTCAGCGCCGCAACGTTTCACACTCGAGCGCGTAGCACCCCGTCGTAATGCAGAATCCGGCGCTGCCGGATGGCCGACGTGATATCGCGGGCGATACCGCCGAGCACCGCATCACGAAACAGGGCGGATGCCGTCCACAATGCTTCACCGGCAAGGCCATACGGCTGAAACAGCGCGCGTTGACGATAGCAGCAACCTCCGTTGCCGTCGTCGTGCACCGACAGCTCGAGCCATAGCCGGCCGGGTAGCGGGATGTCCGCGCGGAGCCGCAGCAGGTGTGGCCGGTCGATGTGCTCGACACGCCACCAATCCAGCGCCTCACCGGCATGCAGGCGATGCGGATGTCGCGGCCCTCGGTCGACCTTGGCGGCGCCGGCCAGTTGGCCGATCCACCCGCGCAGCGCCCAGGCCAGCGGTACCGCCGACCAGCCATGCTCGGCGCCGATCGACTCGAAAACTTCCCACAGCGTTTCGGCATCGGCGGGTACACGGCGTTCGGACAACGTGTTCGTGCAGCGATCCGCCGGCCCAGGACGGGTCGGTGGGCAGCGGCCGCGACGGTGAGTCGTCGTCTCCGGGTCGTGACCAGCGGGTCTGCAACTCGCCGTCGCGCACCCGGGCCAGCGCCAGTTCGACGGCGTCTTCGTAGTGGGTCAGTCCACCCGCGGGGTCCGGGATGTGCTCGGCGATGTCGTGCTCGGTGCACACCACGTCGTTTTCCAGCGAGTCCATCAGCGACGACGCGAGGGCGCGTGGCAGCGGGGTGATCAGGTTCACCCAATGCGACGACAGCCATGGACGTCAGCACCGGCACCGGAATGGCGACGCGGCGCTGCAAGCCCGCGATCGCCGCGTATTTGCGGATCATGCTCGGTGTAGGTGAAGGTGTCCGGTCCGCCGATGTCGAAGGCCCGGCTCACCTCGGCAGGCAGCTCAGCCGCGTTGGTCAGGTAGTACAGCACGTCGCGCACGGCGATCGGCTGAACCCGGGTGCGCAGCCACCGCGGCGTGATCATCAGCGGCAGCCGTTCGGTCAGATACCGCAGCATCTCAAAGCTGGCTGACCCTGCCCCGATGATCGCCGCCGCGCGCAATTCGACGGTGGGAACTCCGGATTCGTGCAGCAGCCGTCCGACTTCGGCGCGCGACGCCAGGTGGTCCGACAGCTGCTGCTCGTCCGGGATGATGCCGCCGACGTAGACGATGCGGGAAAGTCCGGCGTGAGCCGCGGCGTCGGCGACGATCGAGGCGGCGCGCGCATCGAAGTCGACGAAATCCGACGTCAGCAGCGAGTGCACCAGGTAGTAGAGAACTTGTTGCCCGTCCAGCGCTTGCTGCACTTGGCTCGGCTCAGTGACGTCGCCTTCGACGACTTCGACGTCTGGCGCCATGGCACGTCGTCGAGCTTGGCGGGCGTGCGTGCCATCACCCGGACATCGTGACCGGCTGACAGCAGTGCAGGGACCAGACGCGCGCCGAGGTAGCCAGTGGCGCCGAATACGACGCAGCGCATGGTTACTCCTCCCTTGCCGAAGACACCGCATGCGCCACATCTCCGGATATGAACTTCAGAAGCTTAATATTTAAGATTATTGTATCAAATGTTGGGCTCAGGAACTCGGCCGCACACCGCCGATCCGATGTGGAGGGTGTCGATGGCAGACAAAACTTTCAGCAAGGGCGACAAGGTCGAGTGGAAGAGCCACGGTCAGAACGTGAAGGGCACCGTGGAGGAGAAAATCACCGAAGACACGAATGCCGCAGGACGCACGGTGCGGGCCTCGAAGGAGAATCCACAGTATCGGGTTAAGAGCAGCAAAACCGATGCCGATGCGGTGCACAAGCCGGACGCTTTGCGGCCCGACAAGTAAAGGCGACAACGATGGCTTCTGACAAAGACACCACCTGGAGCGAGTTCCGCCCGCATGGCGATACTTGCTGATGAACGGGGGCCACGATCCGACCAAGAAATGACGTGGCACGCGAATGCGCCTGAGACACACAGGATGTCGGTGAGTTCACAAAGCACGATGTTCGTGCGTGCGGCGCAGCTGGCGGCCGACCTCCATCAACGCGCATCACTCGACGCCGAGGAACTGCTGCGCGAGTTGGTGGAAGGTGCCACCGAAGCGGTGCCGGGTGCTCAATATGGCGGAATAACGGTCACGAAGCGCCGCCGACTCAGCGAATCCGCTGCTGCTACCCACCGCTGCGCTCAAGTTCTACGCCGAGCCGACTCGCGCATTCGATACCAAGTCGGTGGATTTGGCACAGATTCGGCCACACATACCGCGCTGGTATGGACTATTTTGCGACGCGACCAGCAGTTCCGCCGGGCTCTTGCGTCCCGGGACGTCATCGGCCAGGCCAAAGGCATGCTGATGGAGCGCTTCGACATCGACGAGGCCGCAGCGTTCGTATTGCTCAAGCGCGTGTCCCAAGATTCCAACACGCCGATTGCCCAACTTGCCCGGCGAGTGGTCGCCGGGGATTATTTACAGCGATGAAAATTTCCTAATCCGGCCAGCTTGTGTTAGCCAGCCCGTAGCGGCCAAGATCATCGGCGGGCTAAGGGAGGGTAAAGACCCAGTCTTGGCAGTGACGGCGTATCGCCGCTGATACAGCGGGTTTCCGATACGCTGTTTCCGACGATCGCCGAAAAAGGATGCGGTTAGGTGACTAAGCGGGGCACTGGATTCACCTCAAAACCGAGCAGAACTGGAAAAGCTGATGTCCGCCGACATGCGGGCGGTAACAGCACAGTCTGATCGGGTAGGTCGTTATTTCGCGCGCCAGAACGACGTGAGCGGCAACGACTTCCACGCGTTGCTGCACGTCATGGTTGCCGAGACTGCGGGAACACCGTTGACCATGGCGCAATTACGACAGCGCATGGACGTCTCACCCGCGGCGATCACCTACCTCGTCGATCGGATGATCGAGTCCGGGCATCTGCGGCGTGAGGCTGATCCTGCGGATCGACGCAAAGCACTGCTTCGGTACGAGGACACGGCATGGAGCTGGCGCGCGCGTTTTTCACGCCGCTGGGCGTGCATCTCCGCTCCGCGCTCGCGGAGCTGCCCGACACGGACCTGATAGCCGCTCATCGGGTGCTCACCGCTATGGTCGCGGCCATGTCGACGTTCGAGAGCGAGCTGGTTGCAGAACTGCCCAAACCGGCACGCACACCGGCCGAGACCAAGAGCGACCCGACGAAGAGCTCTGAGCCCGTGTGAGTTACGCGTCATAGTCGTCAGCGGGACGCTGACTGGAGCACGTGTTGCTCGACCAATTCGGCGCCTCGTGCGACGCCCCCGGTCGCAGCGAAACCAGCCGCCACTCGTCGCGCACCGTCGACCATCGTCATCGCGCTGCGGACTGCCTCGCGTAGCGCCGGCGCGGTGAGCTTTTCGGCCGGCAGCCGGACGCCGCAGCGAGACACCTCGACCCGCCGCGCAACCTCGGCCTGATCACGCGCGAACGGGACGACGCAGACCGGCACACCGCGGTCTAACGCCTTGACCGTCGTGCCCATCCCGCCATGGGTAACCACACAGCAAGCGCGATCGAACAGCACACCGTGCGGGACGAATGGGCGCACCGTGGCGTTGGCTACCTCGGGCAGGCCTTGGGGCACCCCGGCCGGGAAGGTCGCGACGACGTGCACCGGTTCGTCGGCCAACGCCTGCAATGCGGTGCGCCCCAAGACGGTATCGGCCTGCTTGATCGAGGAGGTGCTGACCAGCACGAGGGGCCGGTCGATCGCGGCAACCCAGTCGGGCACCGTAGCAGGGCGAGGTTCGAACGTGCACGCGCCGATGAGGTGGGTCGTGCTGCCCCACCCGGGATGCGGATATTCGAAGGGTTCGCCACCGACGGCCAACAGCAATGGCGCCCGCCGCATCAACTCGTCGACCGACCCGATTGTCGGTGCCCCCACTGCTGCACGAATAGCGTTCACCCGAGGCAACATTCGGCCGTCGAAGAGATGCGTCACGAATGGGCGAATCGCCGCGTCGCGAAGCCGGCCAAGAATACCCGGCAGTGGGCGCAGTCCGGGGCCGAATGGCGGCACACCGGCCGAACGCAGATAGGGAGTGAACGGTGAGAACACCAGCCACGGCACGTCGAGGGCGTCAGCCACCGAGATCGCACCCCAGCAGTTGGCATCGACGATCACCGCGTCCGGTCGGACCCGATCAATGGCCGCCCGCAGATCGTCGACTTCGAACACCGCCCTCCGGCACAGCACGTCGATCGAGATCTTCAAGACGTCCAATGCGTTTCGCGCCGTCCAATCCGGTCCGACGATGGCCTCGATCCGCGGGTCGACCGGCTCGGCGTGAATACCGGCCGCGCGCATATCGGTAACGCCACCGGACATTGTGTGCAGGTGCACATCGTGACCGCGCTCAGCCAGCTCGCTCAGCAACGCAGCGAGCGGAAACAGATGGCCCAGCGCCGGCGAGCCGTAAGCCAGGATGACTGCCATCCGCCGACTACCCGCAGTTACCGGATCGGTGTGACGCCGATTTCACGCAGAGCTCGCAAGTTCGCTGCCCCGGCAGCATGCAGGCAGATCCCGAGCTCATCGATGAACCGGTGTAGCCAATCCAGCACGGCATCAGCGGATTCGATCGCTGCTATGAGCAGGGGTCGGGCGATCGCCACCACGTCGGCACCCAGTGCCAGCGCTTTGGCTGCGTCCATGCCAGTGCGGATACCGCCGGAGGCGACCAGCGGAACGGTAGGCTAGCGCCTCACGCACTTCCACGATCGCCTGTGCCGTGGGTATGCCCCAGTCGGCCAAGTCGGGGTAACGCAGCTCGCCGTAGCGGACCAATTGCTCCACGCGTGACCACGAGGTGCCGCCGGCGCCGGCGACGTCGATGGCCGCGATCGGCAACTCGCCCGACGGCCCGATCAACTCCGCGATCGCCGACGCACCGATTCCGTGACCAACCTCTTTGAGCAGCACCGGATATTCCAGCGTGGCTGCCGACTTCACGCAGCCTGCCGACCGAACCGGAGAAATCGTTGTCGCCGTCGCGCTGGACCGCCTCCTGCAGCGGATTAGTGTGCACCGCAAGCGCATCCGCTCCCACGCGGCTCAGCGCATTCGAAATATCCGGAATCGCGGCAGTCGTCAGCTGCGAAAGGCCGATATTGCCGAACAACAACACATCCGGTGCCACGTCGCGGACGGCGAAGCTGGCGGCAGCCTGCTCCCCCAGAACACTGTCCAACATGATCCGCTGCGATCCGAGCATCATCCCGATACCCAGCCGTTGAGCGGCTGCGGCCAGGTTTTTGTTGATGGTCCCCGACAGCTCAGCACCTCCGGTCATCGCCCCGACCAATATCGGGGCTCGCAAGGACGCGCCGAGGAACTCAGTGGATAAGTCGATGTGGGCGAGGCTGGTCTGCGTCAGCGCGTTGTAGGGCAGGCGGTAGCGTTCCAGCCCGGTCGTGACACCGGCATAACCGACCCGCTCGTCAAGACAGACGTCGATGTGGCGTCGCTTGCGGGTCGTTATCCCGCGCAGGTCACTCGTCACGGCACCTGCCCCCTCTCCGCACGGCATGCGCTGCTTGCGCGCTCACAACCGGAATACCCACATCAGCTCCTGGGCTGCTCGGGTGGTTCGCGCGATGCGAGTTCATGCTGATACCGCCGCATCCCCTCGATCAGCGCGGTGAACACTCGGCCGGCCGCCGCCAAATCAGCGTCGGGCAAATCGGCCATCGCGCCGCGGGTGTGCATCCCTAACGGCATGAAGAACGCTCGGGCGGTATCCAGACCGGATCCCGAATAGCGCAGAACGACCTTGCGTCGATCGCCCGGGTCGGATTGCCGCATGATGTGACCGGACGCCGTCATGCGGTCCACCAGATAGGTGATCGCAGCGCCGGAAAGCCCCATTCGCTGGCGCAGTTCACCAGAAGTGATGGGCTCGCCGGCGGTCTCGGCGACCATGACGTGCAGCAGCGCCCGAAAGTCGGTGGGCCGAACGTCGTGTGCGGTCGCGAAAAGCCGACCGATCTGGTCGGATTCGGCCGCCATCACCCGCAGATCGGCCGAGATCTGCGACTCCAGTGCGGCTCGGCCATCGGCGGTCTGTTTTGAGCCCATGACAATATGCAGCATATCGCGTTACTTCAGTTGATTAATACTTCAATCACTGAAACACTCGGGATGGTGAACAAGCAGACACTGGCCGCCACCACGCTTGCTATTGCCACAGCGGCCGGCATCGGAAGCGTGGCCAGCAGATCAAGCACAACCGGCTGGTACGCCCGGCTGCGCAAACCCCGCTATGTGCCGCCAAACGGCGTGTTTCCGGTTGCCTGGACCTCTCTGTACACCGATATCGCGGGTACCTCCGCGGTCGCTGTGGACCGACTGCGCGCGGCGGGGCGCCACGACGAAGCGCGCAACTACATCGTCGCACTGGGCGCCAACCTGCTCCTCAACGCCGGCTGGAGCTGGCTGTTCTTCAGGTATCACAAGCTGGGCGCCTCGGCTGTCGGCGCCGCAGTGCTGGCGGCCAGTAGCGCCGACCTGTCCCGCCGGGCCGCCGCGGCCGATCCACGCGCCGGAGCGGCTCTGTTGCCCTATCCGCTGTGGTGCGCCTTTGCCACTGCGATGTCGTGTCATATCTGGGTACTCAACCGGCGATGAGACAGGTAGCGCGCTGATGTCCACGTTGTTGTGGTTTCGCCGCGACCTGCGACTACATGATCTCCCGCCGCTGCTTGATGCCGTCGCCGAGACCGACGAGGTGCTCGCCTGCTTCGTGCTCGATCCCCGCCTCGAGGCGTCGTCGGGCAAGCGCCGGATGCAGTATCTGTGCGATTCGCTGCGGCGGTTGCGCGACGACCTGGATGGCCGGCTGCTGGTAACCCGTGGACGGCCCGAGGAGCGAATTCCCGCCATCGCCAAGGAAATCGACGCACAGTCGGTGCACGTGTCGGAGGACTTCGCGCCGTTCGGGCGGCGCCGCGACGAAAAGGTGCGCTCGGCGCTCGGCGATGTGCCGCTGGTGGCCACCGGATCGCCGTATCTGGTGTCGCCGGACCGCGTCACCAAGAACGACGGCGACTCCGTACAAAGTGTTCACCCCCTTTTTCAACCGATGGCGCGAACAGCGGTGGCGGGACCCCGCGAAAACCGGGCCCAAATCAGCGCAGTGGGTCGACGCGGCGAAGTTGGGTAAACGCGCGAAACCCGTCGAGATACCCGACCCAGGTGTCGAGCTCGACTTGGCCGCCGGCGAGGCGGCCGCGCGCCGGCAATGGAAGGCGTTTGTCACAGACGGGCTCGATCAGTATGACGACGACCGGAACAGGCCCGATCGAGATGCCACCAGCCGGATGTCCGCGCACTTGAAGTTCGGAACTATCCATCCGCGGACGATGGTCGCCGACTTGGACCTGCGGCGCGCCGGGCCGCGAGCTTATTTGCGCCAGTTGGCATTTCGCGATTTCTACGCCATGGTTCTGCATCACTGGCCGCGAAGCGACTGGTGGAACTGGAACGACGACTTCGACGCCATCCAGACCGACGGTGGAGCGGCCGCCAAACGACGCTTCGAGGCGTGGAAAGCTGGCGAAACCGGCTACCCGATCGTCGACGCCGGCATGCGTCAGCTCAGCGAGACCGGGTTCATGCACAACCGAGTCCGGATGGTCGTCGCGTCGTTCCTGGTCAAGGACTTGCATCTGCCGTGGCAGTGGGGCGCCCGCTGGTTCCTCGATCAGCTGGTTGACGGCGACATGGCCAACAACCAGCATGGCTGGCAATGGACCGCGGGCTGCGGCACCGACGCCGCGCCGTACTTCCGAGTGTTCAACCCGGCTACACAGGCCGAGAAGTTCGATCCCTCAGGCGACTACATCCGGCGCTGGGTATCCGAGCTCGCCGACGTCGAGGATGTCCGCCTCACCAAAGACGGCCGCCCGGAGGGCTATCCAGAGCCGATAGTCGATCACGGCGCGGAACGCAGCGAAGCACTGCGACGCTATCAACAGATCAGCTGAGCGGCCTCAGTGCGCGGCCTTCTTGCGTTCGATATCAGCCAGTGCCGCCGCTAATTCGGCGCGTTGGGCAGCCGACGTCTCCCACGCCAGCTGCCGGTTTTTGACCACTTTGGCCGGTGCGCCGACCGCGATCGAGTAGTCCGGCACGTTGCCCTTGACCACGGCGTGCGATCCCAACACGCAGCCGCGGCCAATGGTGGTGCCGCGCAGCACGGTTACCTTGACTCCGACCCAGGTGTCCGGCCCGATCCGGACCGGGCCTTTGACGATGCCCTGATCCTTGATCGGCAAATTGATGTCGTCCATCCGATGATCGAAATCGCAGACGTAGCACCAGTCGGCCATCAGCACCGAATCGCCGAGCTCGATGTCGAGGTAGCAATTGATGACGTTGTCGCGGCCCAGCACCACCTTGTCGCCGAATCGCAGCGAGCCCTCGTGCGCGCGGATGGTGTTCTTGTCCCCGATATGCACCCAGCGGCCGATCTCCAACTGCGCCAGTTCCGGGGTGGAGTGGATCTCGACACCCTTACCCAGGAAAACCATGCCGCGGGTGATGATGTGCGGGTTGGCCAACTTGAACTTCAGCAACCGCCAGTAGCGGACGAGATACCAGGGGGTGTAGGCGCGGTTGGCCAGCACCCACTTCAGCGACGCCAGCGTGAGGAACTTGGCCTGGCGTGGGTCACGGAGCATCGATCCCCGCCAGCGGCGATGCAGAGGTGCCCCCCACATTGTCGTCATGGCCGAAAAGCCTAGCTCGGCGACGGAACGCGGGCGGCCACAGGTTACCCTCGGCTGCGTGTTCTGGCGCATCAACTTTGCGCCGACTGTGCGGGTTCTGAACGTAAATCGCGCTTATTTTCGTCATAGCCTGCACACTCGGCAAGCGGCGGCCACGGTGTCGGCGGTCGTTCTCGCGGCCCTTATGGCCGGCTGCGGTAACACCGACACTTGGGTCGACACTGTGCCCGCCGAGGGTTGGCCTGCGCAATACGGCGACGCGGCCAACAGCAGCTTCATCTCGACGTCCGGCGCCACCGGGCTGACCCTGCGCTGGACCCGTTCGGTGAAGGGCTCGCTGGCGGTGGCGCCCGCGCTGAGCTCTCGCAACTGGCTGGCGGCCAACGCGCAGACACCGGGCGGCTGTTCGTTGATGGAGTGGGAAAACGACAACAACGGCAGGCAACGCTGGTGCACCCGACTGTTCCAAGGCGGCGGCATCTCCGGGCCGTTGTTCGACGGCGTGGACAACCTCTACGTCGGCCAGCCCGGGGCGATACTGTCCTTTCCGGTCACCCAGTGGATCCGTTGGCGACGGCCGGTCATCGGATTGCCTTCCACCCCAAGGATTCTGCAAAACAGTCAGCTGCTCGTTGTCACGCATCTGGGACAGGTGCAAGTGTTCGACAGTCACCGCGGCATCTCGGTCGGCAATTCGGTGGATCTGGTGGACAACGTCGACCCAGCGGACTTCACCCGCGGGCTCTCTGACTGCGCACCGGCGCGCGCCGGCTGCCCGATCGCCGCGGCACCGGCCTTTTCTGCGGCGAGCGGGATGGTGGTGGTGGGCTTGTGGCAGCCGGGCGCGCCCGCAGCGGTGCTGGTCGGGCTGAAGTACCACCCCGGCCAAAACCCGCTGCTCACCCGGGAATGGACCAGCGATGCGGTCAGCGCCGGTGTGCTGGCCAGCCCGGTGCTGTCCAGAGATGGTTCCACGATTTACGTCAATGGCCGCGACGAACGGTTGTGGGCGCTGCATGCCGCCGACGGCAAGCCGAAATGGTCAATGCCGCTCAGGTTCCTCGCGCAGACCCCACCGTCGGTGACGCCGAGTGGGCTGATCGTCTCGGGTGGCGGCCCGGACACCCGGCTGGTCGCTTTCAAGGACGCCGGCGATCATGCCGAACAGTTGTGGCGCCGCGACGACGTCGACCCGTTGTCGACGTCGAGCCTGGCCGGTCAGGGCGTGGGCTATGCCGTGGTGACCGGCGGGCCCGGTGAGGGAGCGCGAGGCATGTCGCTGGTGGTCTTCGATCCGGGAAACGGGCACACGGTCAACAGCTATGCGCTGCCGGAGGCGACCGGCTACCCGGTCGGCGTCTCGATCGGTCATGACCGCCGGGTGGTCACTGCTACCAGCGACGGCCAGGTGTACAGCTTCTCGCCCAACTGACTCGTCTGCCGGCATCGGCTGGACCAGGATGGTGTGCGTGTCGATCAATGACCCGGCCGCGCCGCACGCGTCGGCGCCTGACGCTAGCCGCAGCAGTGGTCGTCAACTCGCGGATGTCCTTGCGACCGTGGCGTTGCTGGTCGTCCACGTCTTGTTGTTCGGCGGGACGATCACGGTGCTCGGACTCCTGGTGATGGGCACCGATCCCTGCGGATACCAGAAATGTGGCGACCCGGCCTGGCTGGATCGGGCGATCAATTTGGGCTTATGGGCCGGGGGAGCCATCTTGTTTGCTGACGTAGTTATCACGTTGATTCGACTGATCCGCAAGCGAGTCGCCTGGTTCGTACCGCTGATCGGTTGCGTCGCCCAGTTGGCACTGGCCTTTGGCGCTGCGGCGATGGAATCGCTGGCCGGCCCGGTCTAAGCCTATCGACGAGCGCTCTAGCGCCTAGCCTTTAACCGTCAGCGGCGGGATGGCATTGCGCGGCACGTGCACTTGGCTGGCGCCGGCGAAGGGCGGCAATAGTTCTCCGGGCGCGAAGTAGAAAATCACGTCGTCGTCGGTGATGGCGAAGTTTCTGTAGTGCGACGCGTCAAGCCCAGAGCCGGGCAGGATCGCAGCGCCGAGCCCAGTCTGGCGTCCCACCTCGCGTTGCACGATCGGATAGATGGAGTCCAGCGGTTTGCTGTTGGGCACAAAAAGCGTGTCGAAGGTGATCGCCTTTTGCGATCCGAGGTCGTAGTTGAACGCCTGGTAGGAGGTGGACGGCCGCGGGCCGCCGAGGTCCTCGTAGATCTTGAGCACCACGCTTCGGGTGCCGCCGGGCTGCTGGCCGGAACGGTATTGCTCTGATGTGACTTCCATCTGGTATGGCACATCGCGCGCTCCAGATGTCTGCGACGACGTCTGCGCGACGCTGACGAATCCATCCCTGTTCTGGCTGATGCAATCGGTCAGCGGCTGCTCGTCGGGATAGTCGACCGGAAACGTCATGTCCAAGACGTAGGTGGAGTTGGCGACATGCACATGACACGTTTGCTCACCCTGGATCTCGCCACCCACGCTGCTGCAATCGGAGTCCGCGGCCGCGACCGGACCAACGGGCCAGCCCAGCAGGACTCCGGCCGCGAACAGCGCGGCCACCGTCACGTTGCGCATCGGTCGAATTGTCCTCGCAGACTGGGAACGGCTAATCGCCGTCCCGCCAGCCTACCTGGCCGTTATCCCGACAAACCGCAAACGTTCGCCGTCGCGCTCCAGCCGCTACCGCGACGGTTGGCAGACGAACGCCGTGCCCCGCGCCGCCGCACCCGAGCCGACCCGAGTGATCACCACCGTCAACGAGCGGCTGCCGCGCAGCGCCAACCGCCGCCGCAGCGCCGTGGGGTCGACATCCATACCACGTACCAGGATCTCCAACGCTCCGCAGTCCAGCGCCGCGAGCGCTTGACGCAACCGGCGCTCATCGAAGGGCAACTGCTGGAGAACCTCGAACCCGCGCTCCCCCGCCGGCAACTGGTCGCCGGACAGGTAGGCGATGTGCGGGTCCAGCTGCCACAGCCCGTGCCGCGCGGCGTAGTGGCGGACCAGACCGGCCCGTACCACCGCGCCGTCGGGGTCCACGATCCACCGGCCGGCAGGCTGCACCGGGCAGTCGTCCGGCTCGGCGTCGGTGATCTGCTCGCCGCGGTCCAGGATGCTGGCTCGACGGCGCACACCGCGCTCGGCAAAATCCGCGGACCACAAGCATGCCTCTCGCACCGAGCCACGGTAGGAAGTCACCTCGATCTCGCCGTCGAAGCCCAGCCGCGCCACGACGTCGAAATCAATTCCGGGAGAGCACTTTACGACCAGCTCACGGCCGCGATAGACGTCGAAGAGCTGGTCCAGTGCGGGCCGGTAATCACGCGGGTTGAAGCGGCGCCGCCCGCCGGCCCGACGAGACGGATCGACGAGGACGGTCGCGTCGCGGGTCACCGGACGCAGCGCGTCGGCGCGGCACAAGTCGGCGGCGGCGCTGAGGTTGTGCCGTGCCATCGCCAGCCGAACCGGTTCGATGTCGCTGCCGACCACCCTGGCCGCCGGGCCGCGCAGCGCGGCGACCTCGGTGCCGATCGAGCAGGTCGCATCGTGCACGATGCGACCTGCCAACCGCTGCGCGCGATGCGATGCCACCGGTGTGGCGCTGGCTTGCTGCAGCGCCTCGTCGGTGAACAGCCAGTCGCCGGTGCCGGGCAGCTTGTCGACCGCGCGCCGCCGCAACAGCGTCGTCTCCACCAACACCGGAGTGCGATCGCCAAATTTCATGCGTAGCGCAGCGATCTCGCGGATCCGGTCGGTCAGCGGCAGCGCCTCGACGACGCTCAACGCAGCGGAGCCCGCCTGCGATGTCAAATAAGCAACGTCGTCGAGCCCGAGGTTCAGGACGGCTTGATCCCGGTGATCATCACGTTGTAGAACCAGCCCTTCGGCACCACACGGCGGCACAGGTTCTCGTCGACCCAGCTCAACGTCTTCCAGCTGGTGAAGGCGAACTTGGCCCAGCCCCAGCCCAGCCGGCCCGCAGGTACCGCGTACTCGAAGGTCCGCAGCGGCCAGCCCAGCATCGCGGCGGTGAACTCGACGGTGGCGGTCTCGACGTCGACGGCACCGGCGCCGGTGGCCATCTTCTCCAGCTCACCGGGGGCGAAGGTGTGCAGGTCGACAAGGGCTTCCAGCGCCGCGGCGCGCGAGGATTCGTCGAGCTCTGCCTGTGGGCGGCGCCAGCTGCCCAGACCGGGCAATCTGGTGACGTTAGTGGCGATTTTCCAGGTCAGCGTGGACAGCGTCCGCGCGTAGCCGTCGCCGACGGTGGTCGGCTCGCCGGCGAACACGAACCGGCCGCCGGGCTTGAGCACTCGAAGCACTTCATGCAGCGACACCTCGACGTCGGGAATGTGGTGCAGCACAGCATGTCCAACCACCAGGTCGAACGTGTTGTCGTCATAAGGGATGCCCTCGGCGTCGGCGACTCGACCGTCGATGTCCAGGCCCAACGACTGCCCGTTGCGGGTGGCGACTTTGACCATCCCCGGCGACAGATCGGTGACCGAACCGCGCCGCGCGACCCCGGACTGGATCAGGTTCAGCAGGAAAAAGCCTGTGCCACAGCCTAATTCGAGGGCGCGATCGTAGGGCAGCCGGTAAACCTCGTCGTCGGGGACGACGCCATCGAAACAGTCCCGCGCGTAGTCGACGCAGCGCTGGTCATAGGAGATCGACCACTTCTCGTCGTAGTTCTCCGCCTCCCAGTCGTGGTAGAGCACCTGGGCCAGTTTGCTGTCGTGTCGGGCAGCCTCAACCTGCTCGGCGGTGGCATGCGGCTGCGGCGCCGGGTCGATACTGGTCATGGTGGCCCAGCCTATCGGCCGCCCGGATTGGCGACCAATCTCCCCACCTAGCCTGTCGCGAGCACCATCACCGTGACGGTTAGCCCGGCGACAGGCGGCATTTGAGCCAGCTCATAGCAGCGAAGCGTTCTTACGATCTGTAAAGGTTCTTCTCAGATTTTACTCAGGTCAATCTGCGGAGTCGGCGGCCAATACCTCCACGTAGCGGCGGCGCTCGGCGGCCAGCCGCTCGGCCGCAGTCAAGTCGAACACCTCGTCGATGCCGGCCTTCGCCGCGGCCAACGCGTGCCGGGGTCCGTCGACGAAGCGGCCTGCCCACACCGCGGCGGCATCGTAGACGTCGTCAGGAGCAACCATGTCGTCGATCAGGCCCAGCGCCAGCGCCTCCTCGGCGTCGAAGAACCGCCCGCTGTACACGAGTTCCTTGGCCCGGCTGACCCCGACCGTGCGGGTCAGCCGCGCCATGCCGCCGCCGTCGGGGATCAGCCCGGCCAGGATCTCCGTGGCACCGAACCGCACGTTGTCGCCGCTGACCCGCCAATCGGCGGCCAGCGCCAAGCCCAGACCAGTGCCCAGTGCGTACCCGGTGATCGCGGCGACGGTCGGCTTCGGGATCGCGGCGACGGCGTCGACGGCCTCGTGGCGCACTCGTGCCCAGGTCTCGGCTTCCGACGGGGTCAGCGTGCGCAATTGAGGCATGTCGTCGCCGGCGGAGAAGATCTCGTGGCCGCCGAAGATGATCACCGCAGCGATGTCGTCGCGCCGCGCGACCTCGTCGGCGGCCTGCGCCGATCTCCCGATAGACCTGCCGGGTCATCGCGTTGGTGGGCGGCCGCGAGAGCACCAGGGTTCCGACGCCCGGGCGGTCGTGCGCCCACGTGGATGCTGACGAACTCGCTCACAGCGGCCATCCCTGTCCGCCGGCTTTGCGGGCCTGGTGGTAGCGGTCGGAGTCGAAGAACTCGAAAATCCAGTTATCGCCGTCGATCTCCAGATTCGGTTGCACGGTGACGATCTGACGCTCGACGGCCAACACGTCGGCGACCGTGCGTCCGGCCAGCGAGTCCAGCTGTGTCCAAGTCGGCGGCAGCAGAAAAGTGCGGCCTGCCGCGAAGTCGTCGATGGCAGCCTGCGGCGTCGTCCATCCCGCACGGTCGGATTCGGTATTCTCGCCGTCGGCACGCTGACCCTGCAGGCAACGCTCCGACGAAGAAGTACGTGTCGTAGCGGCGGGTGCGTTCTTCTTCCGGCGTCACCCAATTCGCCCATGGCCGCAGTAGGTCGGCCCGCAGCACCAGGTTCTCCCGGCGCAGGAAGTCGGCGAACGACAGCGTCTGGTCGGCCAGCGCCAACCGGGATTCGCGATACACCGACGCGTCGCCGACGATGCCGCCCGGGTCGTCGGCCGGGCCGGCGAACAGCACGCCGCATTCCTCGAAGGTTTCTCGCGCAGCGGCGCACACCAGTGCCTCGGCCAATTCGGTTTCGGTGCCGAACCGCTGCGCCCACCACGACGGCGGCGGCCCCGTCAAGGCGATCTGGGCGTTGCGGTCACGGTCGTCGACGCCGCCGCCGGGAAACACCATGACCCCGGCCGCGAATTCCATTGCGGAGTGCCGTCGCATCAAGAAAACCGCGATCCCACCGGCGCTTTCGCGGATCAGCATCACGGTTGCGGCGGGCCTTGGAACCAAAGCGGCGTCAACGGGACGATCCTTCCTCGGTCGGTGAGCTCATCAGGGCCTCCGGTGCGCCGCGCGGGTGCGAGTGCGCCGGGCGAAGTAACGCCCGTCGATCACGTCTACCGAGATCGACTGGCCGAACGCCGCGGACAGATTCTCGGCGGTAAGCACGTCGGGCAGCAAACCCGCCGCGACGACCTGTCCCTCCGACATCAGCATGCAGTGGCTGAACCCGGGCGGAATCTCCTCGACGTGGTGGGTGACCAAGACCAGCGCCGGGGCATCGGGATCGGCGGCCAAATCGGTCAGCCGCGCCACCAGCTCCTCGCGGCCACCCAGATCGAGGCCGGCGGCCGGCTCGTCGAGCAGCAACAGCTCGGGGTCGGTCATCAGCGCGCGCGCGATCAGTACCCGCTTGCGCTCACCCTCCGACAGCGTTCCGTAGTTGCGGTCCGCCAGGTGCTCGGCGCCGAGGCTTTCCAGCATGTCAATCGCCCGGCTGTAGTCGACGTCCTCGTAGCGTTCCCGCCACCGGCCCAGCACCGCATAACCGGCCGAGACGACCAGATCGCGGACCACCTCCTGGTCGGGAATCCGTTGCGCCAACGCCGAAGAGCTCAGGCCCACCCGAGAGCGCAGCTCGGACATGTCGACCCGGCCCAGGCGCTCACCGAGCACGTAGGCGACACCCGACGAGGGGTGCTCGGCGGCGGCGGCGATGCGCAACAACGACGTCTTACCGGCGCCGTTGGCCCCGATGATCACCCAGCGTTCGTCCAGCTCTACCTGCCAGCTCACCGGCCCGACCAGCACGTGGCCAGCCCGTCGCAGCGAAACATCGGTGAAGTCGATCAGCAGATCCGGGTCGGCTGCCTCGCCAGGCTGGTCGGCTGCCTCGCTTCCCGTTTCGGCCACGCGACCATCGTGCCGTACCGCGACGCCGCGACGGCTACTCGGGTGGGATTTCGACGCGTCGCACCACGCCGTCGATCGCGTCGGCGGCCTCGATCTCACCGCGTGTGATGCCGAGCAAAAACAGCACGGTGTCCAGGTAGGGGTAGCTCAGCGACGCGTCGGCCACTTCGCGCAGCGCTGGTTTGGCGTTGAATGCCACGCCCAGGCCCGCGGCGGCCAGCATGTCGATGTCGTTGGCGCCGTCGCCGACCGCGACGGTCTGCTCCATCGGCACGCCGGCCTGATGCGCAAAGTCCCTCAGCGCCTTGGCTTTTCCGGCGCGGTCGATGATCTCGCCGACGACCTGCCCGGTGATCTTGCCGTCGACGATCTCCAGCTCGTTGGCGGCGACGAAGTCGAGCATCAGCTCATGCGCCAGCGGCTCGATGACTTGCCGGAAGCCGCCGGATACCACGCCTACGTGATAACCCAGCCGTCGCAACGTGCGCAGCGTGGTCCGCGCACCCGGGGTCAACTCCAGTTGTTCGCCGACCTCGTCGAGCACGTCTGCGGGCAGACCCGCCAGGGTGTCGACGCGCTGGCGCAGCGACTGCGCGAAGTCCAGTTCGCCGCGCATCGCGGCGTCGGTGATGGCGGCGACCGCCTCCTGGGCTCCAACCCTGGCGGCCAGCATCTCGATGACCTCGCCGGTGGATCAGCGTCGAATCGACGTCGAACACGATCAGCCGTTTGGCGCGCCGCGGCCAGGCCATAGTCCTCCACCGCAACGTCGACGCGCTGGTCGGCGGCCACCTCGCGTCAACGCGGCCTGCAACTGGCTTCCGACGCCCGGCGGCACCGAGACCCGCAACTCCAGACCGGTGACCGGATAGTCGGAGACGCCGCGAATGAGGTCGATGTTGACGCCCAGCGCGGCCACCTCCCGGGCCACCGCGCCGAACGCTTCGGCGGTGATCGGCCGGCCCAGCACGATGATGGTGTGGGTCGAGGGTTCCCGGATGATCGGCAGATCGTCGCTGCGCTCGATGCTGACGTCGAGGCCCGACCGCGTGAATGGCCGCCTCGACTTCCGCCCGCAGCGCGCTTGCCCTCGGCAACTTCCAGCGGAGCCGACACCAGCACACCCAAGGTCAGCCGACCGCGGATCACCACCTGCTCGACGTTGAGCAGCTCGACCTTATGGCCCGCGAGGACCTCGAAGAGCGCCGACGTCACACCAGGCTTGTCGACACCGGTGACGGTGATCAACGCCGACACCTTGGACGGCGAGTTCACTCGCGGCAGCCGCCGCTACTGGTCACTAGTCGCGCGATCTGGTTCGGTCCGCGGGCCGAACCCCTTCGACGACTCGCCAGCTGTGGGGTGGCGGCCGATGTGCGCCTCGGCGCGCAATCGCTCCGCCATGTGCGGATAGTGCAACTCGAAGGCGGGACGCTCGGAACGGATACGCGGCAGCTCGGTGAAGTTGTGCCGCGGTGGCGGGCAACTGGTGGCCCACTCCAGCGAGTTGCCGTATCCCCATGGGTCGTCGACGGTGACCACTTCGCCGTAGCGCCAGCTCTTGAAGACGTTCCAGACGAACGGAATCATCGACGCACCAAGGATGAACGCACCGATCGTGGAGACGACGTTGTACGGCTGGAATCCGTCGCTGGGCAGGTAATCGGCGTAGCGCCGCGGCATTCCGAGGTCACCCAGCCAGTGCTGGATCAAAAACGTGGTGTGAAAACCGATGAACGTCAACCAGAAATGCAGCTTGCCCAGCCGCTCGTCGAGCAGCCGGCCGGTCATCTTCGGGAACCAGAAATACGTACCGGCGAAGGTCGCGAACACGATCGTCCCGAACAACACGTAGTGGAAGTGCGCGACGACGAAATAGCTGTCGGTGACGTGGAAGTCCAACGGCGGGCTGGCCAGCATCACCCCGGTCAGACCACCCAGCAGGAACGTGATCAAGAAGCCGACCGCGAACAGCATCGGCGTCTCGAAAGTCAACTGCCCCTTCCACATCGTGCCGATCCAGTTGAAGAACTTGATCCCGGTGGGCACCGCGATCAAATAGGTCATGAACGAGAAGAACGGAAGAAGTACGGCACCCGTCGCGAACATGTGGTGTGCCCACACCGCCACCGACAATGCGGCGATCGACAGCGTGGCGTAGACCAACGTGGTGTAGCCGAAGATCGGTTTGCGGGAGAACACCGGGAAGATCTCGGTGACGATGCCGAAGAACGGCAGCGCCACGATGTAGACCTCGGGGTGGCCGAAGAACCAGAACAGGTGCTGCCACAACAGAACTCCGCCGTTGGCCGGGTCGTAGACGTGAGCGCCGAGGTGCCGGTCGGCGGCCAGCCCGAAGAGCGCCGCGGTCAGCAGCGGGAACGCCAACAGCACCAGGATGGACGTCACCAGGATGTTCCAGGTGAAGATCGGCATCCGGAACATCGTCATCCCGGGCGCGCGCATGCACACCACGGTGGTGATCATGTTGACCCCACCCAAGATGGTGCCGAGCCCGCCAACCGCGATACCCATGATCCACAGGTCGGCGCCGACACCTGGTGAGTGGATGGCGTCGGTGAGCGGGGCGTACGCGGTCCAGCCGAATTCGGCGGCACCGCCCGGCGTCACGAAACCGGCGGTCGCAATCGTGGCACCGAATAAGAACAGCCAGAACGAGAAGGCGTTCAGCCGGGGGAATGCGACGTCGGGCGCGCCGATCTGCAGCGGCAACACTAGGTTGGCGAACCCGAAGACGATCGGGGTGGCATAGAACAGCAGCATGATCGTGCCGTGCATGGTAAACAGCTGGTTGTACTGCTCGTTCGACAAGAACTGCAGACCGGGCGCGGCTAACTCGGTGCGCATCAGCAACGCCATCAGTCCGCCGATGAAGAAGAAAGCGAAGGAGGCGACGCAATACATGATGCCGATCATCTTGTGATCGGTGGTGGTGACCAGTCGGTAGACCAGGTTGCCTTTAGGGCCTGTTCGCGGCGGGTACGGACGACCGGCCTCGAGTTCTCCCAGTGGGGGCGCTTCGGTGGTCAAGAGCTCCTCCAAACGTCGGGCAGGGCAACTGGGATCAGTGGATTTTGAGTTTAGCCTTCGATGCGGCCCGGTGGCGCACTGGTCCTACAAACTGTCGTACTGGCCGCCAGGTGGCTAGATGTTAGCGTCGGACCCGTGCTGTTCCGGCGTTGGCGACCGACGGTGGCCGCGGTCGCCGCGACAGCGATTTCGGCGGCGCTCTGCGGCGGTTGCACATTCGGATCGCCCGGCGGCGGGTCGCCGTCAACCTCGGTGATCACCAGTACCACCCAGATCGCCGGGGCGGGGGTTTTGGGCAATCAGCGCAGGCCCGACGAGTCGTGCGCGCCGCAACCGGCCGATTCTGATCCCGGACCGGCGACCCGGGCCGCCCACAACGCGGCGGGCGTGCTGCCCGATACCGCCCAGGTACCCGCAGATCCGCAGCGCATCGTCGTGCTCTCCGGCGATCAGCTCGACGGTCTGTGCGCGCTGGGCCTGCAGTCGCGGATCGTCGCCGCCGCATTGCCCGACGGCTCTTCGAGTCAGCCCTCCTACTTGGGCACCGTCGTGCATAAGCTGCCGGGGGTCGGTCCCCGCAGCAGCCCCGACCTGGCGGCCATCACGGCGGCCAAGCCGGATCTGATCCTTGGCTCGCAGGCGTTGACGCCGAAGTTGTATTCGGCGCTGGCGGCGATCGCGCCGACGGTGTTCACCGCGGCACCGGGTGCGGCCTGGGAGGACAACCTACGAGGCGTTGGCGCGGCCACCGCACGCGCCGCTGCCGCCGACGCGCTGATCGACGGCTTCACCACCAAGGCTCACGACGATGGTGCCGCGCACGACGCCGCCCACTACCAGGCGTCGATCGTCCAGTTCACCGAGAACACCATCCGGATCTACGGGGCGGACAACTTCCCGGCCAGCGTGCTGACCGCCGTTGGCGTCGATCGCCCTGCGTCGCAGCGTTTCACTGACAAGCCCTACATCGAGCTGGGCAGCACCGACACCGACCTGGTCGGCAACCCGGACTTCTCTGCGGCCGATGCCGACATCGTGTACGTTTCGTTCGCGTCGCCGGCCGCCAAAGACCGCGCCCCCACCATCTTCGACAGCAACCCGTGGCGCAAGCTGTCCGCCAACCGCGACAATCGGCTCTTCGTGGTCAACAACGAGGTGTGGCAGACCGGCGAGGGCGTGGTCGCGGCCCGCGGTGTTGTCGACGACCTGCGCTGGATCAACGCACCGATCAACTACGGCGAGTTGTGACGTCCGCCCGCAGCCCAAGAATACATAGATTACCTATGCTATTCTTGGTTCGGGTCCAATAGAAATCGATATTCGAAACAAGCGCACACAAGAGGTTTTCCCATGAGCACTGTTTCCGCGTATGCCGCTCACTCCGCGACTGAGCCGCTGACCAAGACCACGATCACCCGCCGCGACCCCGGTCCGCACGACGTGGCCATCGATATCAAGTTCGCCGGCATCTGCCACTCCGACATCCACACCGTCAAAGCTGAATGGGGCCAACCCAATTACCCCGTGGTTCCCGGACACGAGATCGCCGGCGTGGTGAGCGCCGTCGGCTCTGAGGTCACCAAACACAAGGTGGGCGATCACGTCGGCGTCGGCTGCATGGTGAACTCCTGCGGCCAGTGCAGCAGCTGCAAGGCCGGGCTCGAGCAGTACTGCAAGCCCGGCGCGACCTTCACCTACAACTCCGTCGACAAAGACGGCACGACAACGCAGGGCGGCTACAGCCAGGCAGTCGTCGTCGACGAA
Source organism: uncultured Actinomycetota bacterium (assembly GCA_963744835.1). Lineage (GTDB taxonomy): Bacteria > Actinomycetota > Actinomycetes > Mycobacteriales > Mycobacteriaceae > Mycobacterium. The sequence continues at coordinate 848,289 of CAVUVB010000007.1, read as the reverse complement.
AACTTCGTCGTGCGCATCCCCGACTCACTGCCGCTAGACAAGGCGGCCCCGCTATTGTGCGCCGGCATCACGCTGTTCTCGCCGCTGCGGCACTGGAAAGCAGTACCGGACACCCGGCTCGCGATCATCGGTCTTGGCGGGCTGGGTCACATGGGCGTCAAGCTGGGCGCGGCGATGGGCGCCGAAGTGACGGTGCTATCGCAGTCGCTGAAGAAAATGGAGGACGGACTGCGGCTGGGCGCCAGCCACTACTACGCCACCGCCGACCCGGACACCTTCCGCACGCTTCGCGGCAGCTTCGACCTGATCCTCAACACCGTCTCGGCCAACCTCAACCTCGGTGACTACCTCAACCTGCTTGACGTTGACGGCACGCTCGTCGAGCTGGGCATCCCCGAGCACCCGATGGAGGTGCCGGCTTTCCCGCTGGCGCTGGCGCGGCGCAGCCTGTCCGGGTCCAACATCGGCGGGATCGCCGAGACCCAGGAAATGCTGGACTTTTGCGCCGAGCACGATGTGACGCCGGAAATCGAGCTCATCGAGCCGGATTACGTCAACGAAGCCTACGAGCGCGTGCTGGCCAGTGACGTGCGCTACCGCTTCGTCATCGACACCTCAAGCTTGTGAGGCGGACTCTGAGGTCGCGGCTTCGCCGTTAGACGCATCGCCGCCAGCCCCGTCCGCGATACCCACCAGCGGCCAACCGGCGGCGGCCAGCCGGGCAGCTACCCGCGCGACGTTCTCCGGACCGGCGTCGTATTGCGTCATGTCGGAGATGAAATCCGAGATCACGTCGCGGTCGACCTCGCCCTCGACCTCCTCGTCGATGGAGTCGACCACCTTGGTGATCTCATCCTCGGTCAGAGGGGTGCTGCGCAGCAGCGCCAGCAACGGCACGCGGTCCGGGCCGGGAACGCCTTCCGGGTAGCCAACCTGCAACCACCGGATCACTGAACGGAAAAAAGCGGCCGTAGAAGATGGTGTTATCGCCACCTGATCAGTGTCACGAAAGTTGGGTCAGCGGCGCTACCGTCGCGCCGCACCGTTCACACAATTCATGCAGCGTTCATTTTTTCGGAAGTCTCCGCCCCAGGTCGGCCGTCTTCTGCCGGATTTTGGCATCGGGCGTCAGACCGAGGTCCACACTCCGTTGTTCCAGAATCCCCAACTATTGGCATTGGGGTTCCACATCAAGTTGGCCCCCGGCGCCCACGGCGGTGGGGGTGGCTGCGGCGGTGCCCACGGCGGCGGGGGTCCCCACGGTCCCCAGCCGACCAGGCCGCCCGGCCCACTTTGGTACGGGCCGCCCGGACCCTGCCAGTCGTGGCAGTGATTCGGGTCCAAGTTGTTGCCCCAGCTCGGATCCCATGGATTACCCGGGCACCAGTGGTTGTTCGGCACAGGAGCCGGACCGGCCAGGGCGATGCCGCCAGCCAATCCGAACGCCAACAGGGCCAGACCACCACCCGCCAGCACGCTTGTGCACAGCCGAAGCCACGATCTCGGCCGCCTGACGGTAGCCATAACCCAATCATTTCCTTTGTGGATCGGATTCCACACAGGTTTGGTGATACTGCCGCCTTCAGAAGTCCCGCGTCTTCGGTGACAACGGCCTGCCTCGCCTCAGAGCCGGCCGAGCAGCTCGGCCTTTTTCGTGGCGAACTCCTCATCGGAGAGGATGCCGCGCTCATGCAACCCGGCGAGCGACTCGATCGCCGCGACGATGGCCGCGGGATCATCCCCGGACGCCGCGGAAGCAGGCTCCGGCGACTGCGTCTGGGGTGCGAAGTGCCGTGCCGGGTCGGACTGATACTGCGACTGGTACTGCGGGGCGGGTGCCTGCGTTTGAGGTGCGAAGTGCGGTGTCGGTTGGGACTGGTACTGCGACTGGTGCTGAGGGCTGGGTGCCGAGGCGGGGGTTTCGGCTACTCGCTCCGTACCGAGCTCAGTGAGGCTCGATACATCGAAGGTGCCGAGCTGGCTGGTAAAGCTCACCGAGCCGTATCCGCCGCCCTGCTGCTGTTGTTGCACGCCACCGATATGATGCTCGCCTGTGTCGAAAACCTTTGTTACACCGTTGATCTGGATCGCCAGCCGCCGGGTGCTCGGGAAGATTGCGTAGCGCACTGTGTTCTGCCCGCCTGCCGCGCTCGGAACGCCGAGGCTGGCCGGCCACCAGTTGGCCGAGGGGAAAAACACCGTGGTGGTGGCTAGCAGTTGGGCCAGCTCGCCGCACAATGCATCGACGCGCGCCTTGAGCGCGTTGTCGAACATGTTGCCGACCATCGTCATACCGCCTTGCATCCATTGCCCGGACCCGCCGAGCTCGGGGATCGAAAACTGGGCCATGGTGCCCCCACCGGCGTGGATGGCAAACACCATGGCCAGCACCGCCTCGCGGGAGAGCCCGTGGCGCTGGGCGATGTCGGCGATGGCGTTTTCGACTTCGGGCGGGACCGTTGCCTTCATAATCGTGAATCTTTCGTTGTCGGTGACTATTCGAGACTACGCAAGCTACGTGGAGATTTGCATGGGTCAAGGAAGGTCGGCAATACGCGCACCGGCGGAGGCCCAGTCCAGCGCCAGATCGGTCTTGAAGATCACCTTTCCGGTGGGTCCCACCGCCTTGGCGGCGGCGAAGCCGATCAGCCCATCGCCGCACCCGACGTCAAGCACCGTGTGCCCGGGACAAGGGCGGCGTTGGCCAGGTGGAGACGCAGCAGTTCTGGGTCGCGCCGTGCCGGGACTGGTAGCCTCCGCGGGCCGGCTAGCTGTATTGACCACGGACGTTGGTGACGGCGTGGCGTGGTGACATGACGAAGACCTCCGAGTGAAGTGCGAGCTGTCAAGGAAACGCACTCACCACTGGAGGTCTTCATGGTCCACCGTAATGCCCCGCTGTCAGAAACCGGTCGTCTGAGGCTGGCTCGAAGTGTCGTCGATGACGGTTGGTCGCTGCGCAGAGTCGCTGAGCGGTTCCAGGTCTCGGTTAGCACGGCGGCCCGCTGGGCTGCCCGGTATCGAGCGCTGGGAGACGCGGGGATGGCCGATCGCAGCTCACGGCCGCATCGCAGCCCAGGTCAGACCCCGACACGCACGGAGCGGCGCATCATCAAAGTCCGTGTCTTGCGCCGTTGGGGGCCCGCGCGGATCGGCTATCTGCTGGGACTGCACCCCTCCACGGTGCATCGGGTGCTGACCCGATATGGAATGGCCAAGCTGCGCTGGCTGGACCGCCCCACCGGACGGGTTATCCGTCGCATGGAGCCCGCCCGGTGCGGGGACATGGTTCATGTCGATGTCAAAAAGCTCGGCAAGATCCCCGCCGGCGGCGGCTGGCGCATGTTGGGTCGTACGGCAGGCAACTACAACTCGCGCGCTGACAAAAGCAGCGGGGTCAAAAGTAAGCGTTACTACCCGCTGCACGGCCACCACTTCCTGCACACCGCCATCGATGGACACTCCCGGCTGGCCTACAGCGAAATATTGACCGACCAACGCAAAGACACTGCCGCAGCGTTCTGGTTGCGCGCTAATGCGTGGTTCACTCAATGCGGCATCACAGTGCGAAAGGTCTTGACCGACAACGGCTCCTGCTATCGCTCAAAAGAATTCGCTAATGCTCTGGGCATTGTCGAACACCGGCGGACCAGACCATACCGGCCACAGACAAACGGCAAAGTGTGTGAAGACTTATCCACGACGCTGCACCGGTTCGGCCTGACCCCGGCCAAGGTGTGACCAAGGTGTCCTTCGTTCGATTTGTCGGTCGACACCGGTGCAGCGTCGCGGCGCGCACCGGCCAGATGGATCTGACCTGATAGGAGCTTGGACTAGAAGCCCCGTCACAGACCTGTCGCTCCATCCGGCCGGTTCGCCCAACCGTCAGATTGGCCCTAACGGAGGAGCGAATTCCATGATCGCAACAGAAGTCGAGACTGTCATCGGTGGCGTTGACACGCATAAACACACCCACTACGCCGCAGTCATCGACCAGCACGGTCGGTTGCTCGGTCATCAGCAGTTCCCGGCGACCGACGCCGGCTACCACGCGCTGCTGTCTTGGATGCGCACGCACGGATCACTCGAGGCCATCGGCGTCGAAAGCACCGGATCATTCGGCGCAACGCTGACTCGCGCCCTGACGACCGCCGGCGAACGAGTCATCGAGGTCAACCGACCTAACCGCATCGCTCGGCGAATGGACGGCAAGTCTGACCGTCTCGACGCCGAACAGATCGCCCGTGCCGTACTCGGCCAAACCTCGACCGCCACACCAAAGTCCAAGTGCGGCATGGTCGAAGTGATCCGGACTCTACGTGTCACCCGCAGCAGCGCAGTCAAGGCCCGAACCCAAACTTTCAACACCTTGTTCGGGATCATGATCGGCGCCCCATCTCCGTTGCGCGACGAGCTCGTCACGCTGACCAAGCGGACCCTGATCAACCGCTGCCTCGGTCTTCGGCCCGAGACCACCGACTTCGCTCACCTGCGTGCTCACCCCGAGCGCCTGCTGATGGCCAGCATCAAGACCGCCCTTCGCGACCTGGCCCGCAGATGGAAGGCCCTTGACGGCGAAATCAAAGCACTCAACAAACAAATTGAGGTCGTCGTTCGCGCCGTCGCACCCGATCTCGTCGAACTCTTCGGCGTCGGTGTCGAGCTGGCCGGCCAATTCCTCGTCACCACCGGAGACAATCCCGAACGCATCCACAACGAAGCCGCCTTCGCCAAACTCTGCGGCGTGGCACCGCAACCAGCCAGCAGCGGACGTACCACCGGCCGACACCGGCTTAACCGAAGCGGAGACCGGGCCGCCAACAGCGCCCTCTACATCGTGACCATCGTGCGACTACGACACCACGAACCCACCCGCGCCTACGTAGAACGCCGCACCAACGAAGGACTCACCAAACGCGAGATCATCCGCTGTCTCAAGCGCTACATCGCCCGCGAAATCTACGCCAATCTCCCACGCCCACAGGAAACCTCAACATCAGCAGCCGAACCCCACCAGACCGCCGCTTGACAAACATAGGAGCATCGAACGATTTCACCGCACCCTGGCCGACGAATGGGCCTATGCCCGGCTCTACCGCAGCGACGTCGAACGTTGCGAGCTGTTCCCACTCTGGCTACACACCTACAATCACCACCGCGGCCACACCGCACTCGGCGGTCAACCACCCGCCAGCCGTGTACCTAACCTCTCAGGTCAATACAGCTAGCACGAGGACCGGAACAAGTGAAGTAGTGGACTACTCGCGCGTGCGTGCGGGAAGGGGAGGATCGTTGCTTGCGATCAGCTAACGTCGAGGTTAGGTGGTGGCTCGTGCCGAAGATCGGTGAGCATGCTGTGGTTCTCGGGGCGAGCATGGGCGGGCTGTTGGCCGCAAGGGTTTTGGCCGACCTTTATGAGATGGTCACCGTGGTGGAGCGGGACGTGTTGCCCGACGATGCGGTGAACCGGCGGGGGGTTCCGCAGGGTCGTCATGTGCATGCCTTGCTGGGCCGGGGCTCCCAGATCCTGGCTGAGCTGTTTCCCGGATTTCTTGACGACCTCGTTGCGGCCGGGGTCCCTGTGGTGGACTACACCGACCTGTCCAAGTTGTTCTCCTGTGTTGCCGGCCATCGGCTTGTGAGTAGTGGAGGGTTCAGCGACATCCCGCCCGCGTTTATCCCAAGCAGACCATTGTTGGAGTGTCTTGTTCGGCGACGGGTGCGCGAAACGGCGAATATCACGCTGCTGGAGGACAATGACGTTGTTGATTTGACATCGACGACGGCACGGGATCGTGTCACCGGCGCGCGGGTCCGCTCGCGTGACGGTGGCAGTGAACGGGTATTGGGGGCGGACCTGGTCGCTGACGCTACCGGTCGGGGTGCGCGGACACCGGCGTTCTTGGACGCGTTGGGCTATGGGCGGCCACCTGAACACAAAGTCGGTGTGCGTGTGGCGTATTCCAGTCAGCTGCTGCGTATCCCGCCCGGCACGCTCAAGGAAATGTTGGTCCTTGTCACTCCCGTCCCAGGCCGGCCCACCGCAATGGCGCTAGCCGGCTACGAGAACGACACCTGGATGTTCACCGTAGGCGGGATGGTAGGTCGAGAACCGCCGTCCCAGCCGGCCGAAATGCTTGCCTTTGCCAAGGATCTGGCTCCGGCGCATGTGGTGGCGGCGATTGGTGCCGCTGAGCCGCTGACCGAAGTCTGTTGTTTCCGCTACCCCGAGAGTCGCTGGCGACGCTACGACAAGATGCGGCGGTTCCCCGCCGGTCTGGTGGTTGTCGGGGACGCAATCTGCAGCTTTAATCCGATCTACGGCCAGGGTATGACGGTGGCCGCCCTGCAGGCTCAGGCGCTGCGCCAATGTCTACAACAGGGGGTGGATGGCTTGGCGCGGCGTTATTTTCGTGCTGCGGCGAAACCGATCGGCGTGGCCTGGCGATTCGCGGTTGGCGGTGATCTCGCCCTGCCCGAGGTCGAAGGTCCCAGGTCACTGTCGTTGCGTCTCGCCAATCGGTACGTCGACCGGCTTCAGACCGCCGCCGAGTCCGACCTCGCTGTCGCCGAACAGTTCACAAAGGTTGTCGCATTCGTCGACCCGCCCACGCGGCTGCTGCAGCCGACGATGATGATCCACGTTGCGGCCGCCAACTTGCGCCGCCCCGAACGCCGTCAACCAGTCATGGCGGCGAGCGAAACTCTCGGTGATCGAGGAAGCGTTTCTTGAGACACGGCTCACAACCCGCAATCAGCGTCTGAGCTGCGGCTTTAGAAGTCCCAGTCTTCGTCTTCGGTGACGACGGCTTTGCCGATGACATACGACGATCCCGATCCGGAGAAGAAGTCGTGGTTCTCGTCGGTCGCCATGTCAGGGCGTCGAAAGTGGCTCGAGCTGCATAAAGACATCACAGTGATTCACACTCCAACAGGTAATTCGGTGGGCAAGTGTGGGCAAAATGTGGGCACGGCATGGGTCGCCTGCGATCTCAGACCGGGCAGACTGACCAGCGTGGCTGCCACACGCAACGAGGGGGAACCAGATCGACTTAGTCCACGTCTGAATACTTACTCGGCCCGCCACACCCTCTCCCCGTGGCGGGCCAAATGCTGCCGGGCGTGCGGCTAACTTCAGAGAAGTGAACCGACCGATGGGTGAGCACCCGATGGCCGCCTTCAACCGGCTGGACAAGGTAAGGCGACGCCTGGATGAGGACGCCTTCACTCCGTCGCCAGTGATAGAGCGGCTCGTGTTGCAGGTGATCGGCGGCTGGGAGCTGGTTAAGGCTGAAATCTCCTTCCACGGCTTCGCCACGGCGGGATTCGGCGCCGAGTGGAGTCCAGAGAATAATGCGGCGCAGGCGTTGCAAAAGATCGCCACGGCTTTGCGCGTGAGGCACCCCCACGAGGATTTCGACGCCGCGGCCAAGGAGGCCAACGATGTACGTCGACGATTCGCTCCACCTTCACGGCCACCACGCGCTCAGTGACCGTATCGAACGCGCGCCACACCTCGCCCATGCCGCCGCGGCCCAACAACTCGATCAGGCGATAACGCCCCGAACGGCGTGCCCTCCACCGGCTCACCATAACGCAGCCAGCCGCTCCAAACGGGACACGCAACATGCTGACGTGAAAATGCTCACCGCGGCCGAGCAGAACTGAAGCACGGCCATGAACGCCGTCATGACCGCCACCGCGGCCGTCAACGCCTGCTGCCCGTGAGGAATGTGCCATCAAACTCGCCATCATCACCGCCGCCGCAGCAGCAACCGATCCGCCGTTTCGGGAGACTCGTCTTGAACGCCAAGCAAAAGCGCCGTTTCCCACGCCGCTCCGGCGACGCCACCACCGCCCAGCACCAACGCCAGGCTCATCAGACCTGAATCCACGTCAGAACTGGCCGCAGTTGGGTGCGGTGTGTTCTTCGTTAAAGCGGGCGGCGATCCATTGCATGGCCGGTTCACCATCGACGAGCATCGGCAGCCCGTGATTGATGATGAGCTTGTTGAGGAAGGGTGGTTCCTCGTTCGTGCGGAATTCCACGTCGGCGCCTTGGGCGCACCAGTCGCGGCCGAGCTGGTTGGCTGCGGTCCACGGCACCAGCGGGTCATAGCGATTGCTGTTGATCAGCACCGGTGCGTTGGGTTTGTAGCGTCCGATCCGCTGCTGCTCGAAGAGGCTGTTGAACGGTTCCTCGTTGACCAATTGATAGATGTCGTCGGTGAAGTAGGGCTGCAGATGGCGGAACATGAAATCGAGCAGGGTCTGGCCAACACACTGGCGCGACACCGATTCGAGCATCGCCAGCCCGCGGGGCGTCATTTTGGAGCGGATGGCATCGGCGGCCTCCGGATAGGCGGCCATGACGCTGTTGAGCGCGTACCCGACGACACCGACGAGGACGCTGCCATCGGCGTAGGGCAACAGTTCCTTGAGGTTGGCCGGCGGCGCCCCGGCGTAGGTGCCCACGATGTGCAGGTCGGGGGAATAAGCTGAGGCCAGCTCGGCTGCCGACGCGGTTGCACCGCCGCCTTGCGAATATCCCCAGAACGCCACGGGCCCATGCGGATCCAAGGAGGTTCCCGGCAGACGCATCGCCGCCCGGGCGGCATCGAGCACGGCTTGCCCTTCGGCCACCCGGCCCACGTAGGTGTGCATCGAGGGGGTGCCCAGGCCCTCGTAGTCGGTCATCACGATGGCAAACCCACGGGCGACCATTGTGGCGACGAACAGCTCCTCGTAGTTGAACATGATGTCCCAGCCGCCCGAATAGTGGATGCCCTGGTTGAACATCCGCGACGGGGCGCACTGATTGCCTTGGCCTTGCGTGCCGGGCGCGTAACTGATCAGTGGCCGCGGCCCCTTGCCCGGCCACTGGTTGTAAGGCTCGAAGTAGGTGCCGGTGACCGCGATCGGATTGCGCCGGGTGTCGGTGCTGCGGTACATGATCCGGGTGCCAGTGGCCATGATCGCGCCAAGCTGGCCGGACGGCTCCAGCACCAGCCGCGACGGCTCGGTACGGATCAGGTCACCCGGCTGGCCAGGTGGGAGTGGATCCGGCGGCAAATAGAAATCCGCGTACTGCGGTTCATCTCCGTCACCGCGTGCCGGCGGTGCGTAAGCCCCTGTCAGACTCAGGCACACCAGCACGATGACTACAAGATCGATGAGCGCCACTGTAACCGAAATTGATTGCCCGCTAGCGATTTTGGCTGCAGCCACGACGAGCCGCCATTGTCTGGCGGCCCTGTTCTGCGGGGCATGAACGTCGCGGCTCGGGCACGCCTTCCCCTTGTTGCCAGCCATCCTCGCTCCCCTCAGCGCCGATACCTACTCGCCAGTAACAAATGCTGGGCAACTGCTTAGCACGACCTAAAAAATGCGTCAAGGCCCAGATGTGCGCCCTGGCCTCCTGCAAGGCGTGATCGACGCGGACCTCGGTCACCCCGTCGCGGCCGTCACGCAGGCTCTTGCGCCCTGTGCGCGCCGGCCGGGTGCTGTAACCCGAAAGTGTTCACCCGATAGTTTGTCGGTGATGCGGACGTTTTTGCGATCCTCTTCAGGCTCGATCACCAGCCGTGGGTTGTTCTCCAGCTTCAGGTAATAGCGGGGGAACGTCGCGACGTGCGCTAAGTACTCGTCGGCTTCGGCGATGGTCCTGAAGATTTTGGCAGTGTCAGGTGGTTGGTCGAGACGCCAAACATGCCAGGCGCGATCCACACCTTTCCCGAGCGGCGGGACCATGACACGCCAGTCCGCGATGGTGCTGCCGATACCGGCGGCCTCGCGATATCCGAGCAATACCGCGCGGTCATGCCGTGCCTGCCGCCTCTCGCGCATCTGCTCGAGCTGTTCGATCATTTGCGCTCTGTCTTCAGGGGACATTGGAAACGTTGACATTGCGGACCTTCGCGAAAATGTGGGCAAATTGTGGGCACGGGGTGGGCACGAGACCATCCGACCGAGACGGTAGTACCAGACGCTAGATGCCTGCCGAACCCGCAAATAGCTCGCTGATCCGCGGCTTAGAAGTCCCAGTCCTCGTCTTCGGTGACGACGGCCTTGCCGATCACATACGACGATCCGGATCCGGAGAAGAAGTCGTGGTTCTCGTCGGCATTGGGTGAGAGGGCCGACAGGATCGCCGGGTTGACGTCGGTCTCGTCGCGCGGGAACAGCGCCTCGTAGCCGAGGTTCATCAACGCCTTGTTGGCGTTGTAGCGCAGGAATTTCTTGACGTCTTCGGTCAGCCCGACCTCGTCGTAGAGGTCCTGGGTGTACTCCACCTCGTTGTCGTAGAGCTCGAAAAGCAGCTCGTAGGTGTAGTCCTTCAACTCGGCCTGCCTGGCCGCGTCCTCGAGCGCCAGCCCCCGCTGGAACTTGTAGCCGATGTAATAGCCGTGTACGGCCTCGTCGCGGATGATCAGCCGGATCAGGTCGGCGGTGTTGGTCAGTTTGGCCCGGCTCGACCAGTACATCGGCAGGTAGAACCCGGAGTAGAACAGGAAGCTCTCCAGCAGCGTGGAGGCCACCTTGCGCTTGAGCGGCTCGTCGCCACGGTAGTACTGCATCACGATCTCGGCCTTGCGCTGCAGGTTCGAGTTCTCCTCCGACCAGCGGAAGGCTTCGTCGATCTCGGCGGTCGAGCACAGCGTGGAGAAGATCGAGCTGTAGCTCTTGGCGTGCACCGACTCCATGAACGCGATGTTGGTGTAAACGGCCTCCTCGTGCGGCGTCAGCGCGTCAGGAATCAGGCTGACCGCCCCAACCGTGCCCTGAATGGTGTCCAGCAACGTGAGTCCGGTGAACACCCGCATCGTCAGTTGCTTCTCGTGGGCCGTCAGCGTGCCCCACGACGGGATGTCGTTGGATACCGGCACCTTCTCCGGCAGCCAGAAGTTTCCGGTCAGCCGCTCCCAGACCTCGGCGTCCTTCTCGTCTTGCAGACGGTTCCAGTTGATCGCCGAAACCCGATCGATCAGCTTCAGTTTTTCGGTCACCAGAACCCCGTTTCACCAGGACGGATAGTCGAGCATGCTTCGACTTCAGACACTACCCCTGGGGTGCGACAACGCGATGTAACACAACACGTTGTGCCGGGGCGTGTCGCCTACCTCGCGACGGCTGCTGCGGGACGGTCGGCTGCAGCGCTGGTGCCCACCCCAAAGAATCGGTATTCGGCGAGTTTGAGCGAGCGGGTGTCTCGCCAGTACTGCCAGGTCATTCCACTCCACAGGGTCCGGTTGACGCCGTGCTCGTCGAAGTACCAACTGCTGCAGCCGCCGGTGTTCCACACCGAGCCGGCCAGCTTGTCCTGCAGTTCCGTGTTGAATCGGTCCTGGGCCGATCGGCTGGGCGCCAGCGCCTGCGCCCCGGCCTTGTCGACTGCCGCGATCGCCTGAGTGACGTAGTGGATCTGCGACTCGATCATGAACACCACCGAGGTGTGGCCCAGCCCGGTATTGGGCCCGAGCAAGAAGAACAGGTTAGGCATGTCGGCCACGGCGGTGCCGCGATGCGCCACCAGGCCCTCGCGGTTCCAGCGATCCACCAAGTCCTCGCCGCGCGGACCTTTGACGTCGAGATAGGTGTACGAGTCGGTGACGTGGAAGCCGGTGGCGTACACGATGACGTCGACCGGGTGCTCGACGCCGTCGTCGGTGACGATGCCATCCGGACTGATGCGGGCGATCCGGTCGGTGATCAGCGTCGTCTTCGGATTGGCCACCGCCTGGTAGTAGTTGCCGCCGTAGAGGATTCGCTTGCAGCCGGCGCGGTAGCTCGGTGTGAGCCTGCGGCGCAGGTCCTTGTCGGGAACGTTGCGCAGAATGTTCCACTTGCCGATCAATTCCACAGCACGCAGCAGGCTGGGGCGTTGGGTCATCGCGTAGCCCAAGCTCTCGAGCCCCCAGTAGATTCCCGACCGCACCGCCAGGCGCAAACCGGGCACGTTCGCGAAGGCTCGGCGCAAGCCGTCCGGCAGCGGACCGTTCGGCCGCGGTACCACCCACGGCGGGGTGCGCTGATACAGCTGAACCTCGGTGACACCGGAGTCACGACGCACCAACTCCGGGACAATCTGAATGGCACTGGCCCCGGTGCCGATTACCGCCACCCGCTTACCGGACAGGTCGACACTGTGGTCCCATTGCGCGGAATGGAAAGCCACGCCGCGAAATTCATCAATGCCTTCGATGTCCGGTAGCCGCGGGATGTGCAGCGCGCCGGCGCCCGAGATCAGAAACTGGGTCACATACTCTTGGCCGGACTCGGTGAACACGTGCCAGCGGTATTCGCTGTCATCCCAATTCGCGCGGTCCACCAGCGAACCGAATCGGATGTAGCGGCGCAACCCGTATTTCTCGGTGACGCCCTTCAGATAGTCCAAGATCTCGGGTTGGGGGGAGAAGAGCTTGCTCCAGGTGGCTTTCGGTTCGAACGAGAACGAGTAAAGATGCGACGGCACGTCGCAGGCGCAGCCGGGATAGCTATTGTCCCGCCAGGTGCCGCCGATCTCGTCCGCCTTCTCCAAGATGACGAAGTCCACGCCCTGACGTTGTAGCGCGATCGCCATTCCGAGGCCGGCGAACCCCGTCCCGATGATGACCGCGCGGGTATGCACCGGTGGAGCCGGCGCAGCGGCCTCGTTCGTCGACTCGGCAACGCTCATGTGCGCCGCTCCTCATCGCTTCGTCCCCCTCGCCGCTTCGCGGCTGGGGGCGCCTCCACTGCATCGTCGCTGGCGCGGCTCATCTCGAATCGCTCCCCTTCCCAGGGTGTCAAGTATCCGGTACCCGTGGTATCGCAAAGTGTCATCGATCGGCTCGGCGATGTCAACGCCGCCCAAGCTCAGCTCGCGGCGGAGTTATGCGGCACCGCGTTGTGAATGGGCTGATCAGGGTCCAACTTGATGCCGAGCAGGTCGGCCGTACCACCGATGACGCCCATCATGATCGTGGTCAGGTGCTCGACGAACTTGTCGGCGGGGCATCCGCCGCGGGCTGTCGAGGTCGGACCCCAGCCACCAATCGGTGGCCGACGCGGCCGAACCGAACGCGGCGAAAGCCGCGAGTTCGATCGCGGCTGGGTCGAGTTCCATCTCGCGCAGCTCGTTGTTGAACATTTCCGCCATCGCCAGCGTGATCTCCCGGCCCTCGTTCAGCGTCCGCATCGTCGACTCGGACTGCTCCGGGAAGCGGCCCTGGATAAAGAACCGCAGCACGTTGGGATGCTCATCGACCAGGCTGACGTACTCCTCGGCGCTGCGGTGGATGATCTCGCGAGCCGAGTTGGTCGCGAAGTCGACCGACGAGAACACCGCCGCCCACAGCATGTCGCGCAGACGCTCTCCGATCGCCTGGAACAGATCAGATTTGTCGGTGAAATGCCGATAGATCTTGGGTTTGGCGGTGCCGGCCTCTTCGGCGATCTCGCGGACGCTGAGGTCGGGCCCCAACCGGTCGATGGCGCGGAAGGCCGCCTCGACAATCTCACCGCGGACCTTCTTGCGGTGTTCGCGCCAGCGTTCGCTGCGCGCATCGACCTTCACCCCCGGCTTAGGGCCGGGGTGCGGCAGAGGGGGTCGGGGAATTCTGACCACGTCAAGCACCATACCGCGTTGCAGCCGCTGACCTGCGCAGACTGGCCTGGTCCTTAAGGTCGAATGGCCCGCTATGTCACGCGAAAAGCCGAATTGCGTGCATTAAGTGGCCACCCGGACGGGCTTACAGCATGCAGGACACGCAGCCTTCCACCTCGGTGCCTTCCAGCGCCATCTGCCGCAGCCGGATGTAGTACAGCGTCTTGATTCCCTTGCGCCAGGCGTAGATCTGCGCCTTATTCACGTCGCGGGTGGTCGCGGTGTCCATGAAGAACAGCGTCAGCGACAGCCCCTGGTCCACATGCTGGGTGGCCGCGGCGTACGTGTCGATGATCTTCTCGTAGCCGATTTCGTAGGCGTCCTGGTAGTACTCCAGGTTGTCGTTGGTCATGTACGGCGCCGGGTAGTACACGCGGCCGATCTTGCCTTCCTTGCGGATCTCGACTTTGGACACGATCGGGTGGATCGACGACGTCGAGTGGTTGATGTAGGAGATCGACCCGGTCGGCGGCACCGCCTGCAGGTTCTGGTTGTAGATGCCGTGCGCCTGCACCGACTCCTTGAGCCGCCGCCAATCGTCTTGAGTCGGGATGCGGATCTCGGCATCGGCGAACAGCTGACGCACCTTGTCGGTCTTCGGTTCCCAGATCTGGTCGGTGTACTTGTCGAAGAACTCCCCCGACGCGTACTTGGACCGCTCGAAGCCCTTGAAGTGCGAACCACGTTCGATCGCAATGCGATTCGACGCACGCAGCGCATGGTAGAGCACCGTGTAGAAGTAGATGTTGGTGAAGTCGACGCCCTCTTCGGAACCGTAGAAGATATGTTCGCGGGCCAGATAGCCGTGCAGGTTCATCTGCCCGAGCCCGATCGCGTGCGAGTCGTTGTTGCCCTGCTCGATCGAGGGCACCGACCAGATGTGGGTCTGGTCGCTCACCGCGGTCAGCGCCCGGATCGCCACCTCGATGGTCTGCGCGAAGTCCGGCGAATCCATCGTCTTGGCGATGTTCAGCGAACCCAGGTTGCACGAAATGTCCTTGCCCACCTTGGCGTACGTCAAGTCTTCGTTGAACAGCGACGGCGTCGACACCTGCAGGATCTCCGAGCACAGGTTGGAGTGGGTGATCTTGCCCTCGATCGGGTTCGCCCGGTTCACCGTATCCTCGAACATGATGTACGGGTAGCCCGACTCGAACTGCAGCTCGGCCAGCGTCTGGAAGAACTCGCGCGCCTTGATCTTGGTCTTGCGGATCCGCGCGTCGTCGACCATCTCGTAGTACTTCTCGGTCACCGAGATGTCGGCGAACGGCACGCCGTAGACCCGTTCGACGTCGTACGGCGAGAACAGGTACATGTCCTCGTTCTTCTTGGCCAGCTCGAAGGTGATGTCGGGGATCACCACGCCCAGCTGACAGCGTCTTGATCCGGATCTTCTCGTCGGCGTTCTCGCGCTTGGTGTCCAGGAACCGGTAGATGTCGGGGTGGTGGGCGTGCAGGTACACCGCGCCGGCGCCCTGGCGCGCACCGAGCTGGTTGGCGTAGGAGAACGAGTCCTCCAGCAGCTTCATGATCGGGATGACGCCCGGAAGCTCTGGTTCTCGATGTTCTTGATCGGCGCGCCGTGCTCGCGAATGTTGCTCAGCAGCAACGCAACTCCGCCGCCCCGCTTGGACAGCTGCAGCGCGGAGTTGATCGAGCGCCCGATGGACTCCATGTTGTCTTCGATGCGCAGGAGGAAGCAGTTGTGCACGACCGTGCCACGAATCGTGTATGTATGCGTGCCCTCGACGTGGAGGTTGTACACCTTCTCCGGAACTTGCTGCGTGCGCTTCAGTTCGCGGATTCCGTACACGTGGCGCCCGTGCACAACCTGGTATGTCGTGCGCGACGACCCCTTTCTGGCCCACGTAGTTGTGCAGGTTCTTGCCGACATCGAAGATGAACTCTTCGTTGGTGCCGGGCAACCCGGGGACGAACACCTGACCCGTCACGTTGCCTGCTTGATTGACGTACTGGCGAACTACTGGACACGATCGCCCAGATCGGCGCAGTAATCAGCTGCACCTGATCAACCAATTCCGGGTTCACCAGGTCGAGCATCATTCCGCCGGTGGTGCAGCACCCGTCCCCGCGGAACAACCCTGGCAAGCAGTCCGCGCTGGAACTCTTCATCGGCTGTCAAGACATCGTGGGACAACCGCTTCGAGTGGTATCCCGTTCCAACCATGGAAAGAAACAGCGACGACACGATCTTGCTGTTGCACACCATGCGAACCGAGTGGTCCGAGAAGCTCTGGTGGACAGCGAGATCGGCCGCGAACACTCGCTTGAACGCCGCAGCCAACTCTTGCTGGTATTCGAGTTCGTGTGCACCAAGCGTGAAATGAATACCGTTGGGCAGCAGGCCGTCCGACCCTGATCGCTTGGAGACGTAGCCTTCAGACACGTACCAGCCCAGGATGAGGCCGAGGTCGTACGACTCCTCGACATAGCGGTTCACCGACACGAAGCTCGATGCGGTGACGCTGCTTGCTGCGGTGCTTCGCGTCGGAGTTCACCTTGCGGATGAGCCCGTCGACCTCTTCGTAAACGCCTGAGCCGACGTGCTCCATCAGGTCGTAGACGCGCCGCTCGCGTTCCTCCAGCGGCGCCGCCGTCACGATGAAGTCTGTGGGCGTGAACGTCTTTGGCAGCCAGCCAGACAAATCCATTGAACGGATCGGCACCATCGCCTTCAATGAGAGTTTCGACGTCGCGCGTCGTCCACACGAGGATCGGATGCTCCGGAGTGCATCGGATCGGCTCTTTGTGCCCGAAGTGTGAGATCGATACCAAAGCCTGGTCGTTGCGGTTCTCGACAAGGGATTCCACTATGGAGAAGGATCCGTCGTGCGAGAGCACCCGGTCGCCGGCCTGCAGAGTCTCGATCGCCTTCGGCCCTTCGGGAGTATCCACTGGAGTTCCGGCTGGAAAGCAGCTCACCGGCTCGCCGCGCTGCTTTTTGCCCGAGTTGAGGAATGTCGGGGTGGCCGGCTGGAACCGGCCGTCGATGATCTCGTCGACGAGCTTCTCGGCCAAGCCGGTGTCACCGGCCGCCAGTGTCAGCGACACCATGACGACCCGGTCTTCGAAGCGCTCCAGATACCGCTTGCCGTCGAACGTTTTCAGCGTGTAGGAGGTGTAGTACTTGAACGCGCCCAGAAACGTCGGGAACCGGAACTTCTTGGCGTACGCGCGGTCGAGCAGGGTCTTGACGAAGTTGCGGCGAGTACTGGTCGAGAACCTCACGCTCGTAGTAGTTCTCCCGGATCAGGTAGTCGAGCTTCTCGTCCTGGTTGTGGAAGAAGACCGTGTTCTGGTTGACGTGCTGCAGGAAGTACTGGTGCGCGGCTTCCCGGTCCTTGTCGAACTGAATCTTGCCGTCCGCGTCGTACAGATTCAGCATCGCGTTGAGCGCGTGGTAATCCGTCTCGCCCGGCAGATGTGCCGTGCGCCGGCGGGTGTTACAGGCTCTGCAGTTGCGGCGGTTGGTGGCACGTCTCGTCCTTCCAGAAGTCAGCTAAGACCCGCGCGGACGGCTTCGACGTCGTCCGGGGTTCCCATCAGTTCGAAGCGGTAGAGGTAGGGAACGCCGCATTTGCGGGACACCACATTGCCCGCGTAGGCGAATTCGGCACCGAAGTTGTTGTTGCCCGCGGCGATGACGCCGCGGATCAACGACCGGTTGTGCTCGTTGTTCAGAAACGCGATGACCTGCTTGGGCACATAGCCACCGGCGTTGATGTCGCGGTCGGGTTGCGCCGGCCGCCGCCGTAGGTCGGCAGCACCAGCACGTACGGCCGGTCCACCTCGATGCGGCCGTGCAGCGGTATCCGCGTCGCCGGAATACCCAGCTTCTGCACGAAGCGGTGGGTGTTCTCCGACACGCTGGAGAAATACACCAGGCTGCAGGACGGCACGACGATCTCCTCCTGTCCTACTGCGCCGCCGGCGGCTACGCGCTCAGCACGGCGGCGGCGAGTGCCTTGATCCGGTCGGGCCGGAAGCCCGACCAGTGCTCGTTGCCGGCCACCACGACGGGAGCCTGCAGATATCCCAGCGCCATCACGTAGTCGCGCGCCTCGGAGTCCAGGCTGATGTCGACCTTCTCGTAGGCGATGCCCTGCTTGTCCAGCGCCTTGTAGGTGGCGTTGCACTGCACGCATGCCGGCTTGGTGTAAACGGTGACGCTCATCGGCGGTACGACTCCTCTGTCGACGGTAGGAACGAGACACGAACTGGCAACTACTGTGGGTACTGCATCTGCACTGCTATTCAGCAGACCGCCGCGCCACAGAATTCCCATCTCGCCGATCCGTGTCAGCCGGCGCGTGATACCGGGTGATGCGGCCCGGACTGACCGGGTGAAACCTGGGGTCTGTCGGTGTTCGAAACACTACACCTAGTGGGTGACAATGAGAAGAGATACAAGATGTTCTGAACAACATTCATGAAATTCCCTGGTCGTAAGCCCTCGACGTCGGTGTGTTGTCGGCGTGTCGCAGATCACAAAACGGCGTCGCGGCGGTATACGGTCAGATCTACCACCTGGCACCGACAAGTCATGCCGTCCGCTTCCGTCCAGCAAACGAGCCTGACGCTGGCGTCAGGCCACTTCGGCGACCAGCTTGCCCACCGCGTCGCGCAGGTTGGACACCAGCTCGGCGTGCTCTCGCGGATGTTGGCCGTTCAGCGACTTGAACGGCACCGACAGCTTGATCGACTCGACGACGCGCGGGCCGGCGATCCCGAACGACTTGCGGGTCTCGTCATGGGCCCAGACGCCGCCGAACCGGCCGAACGACCCGCCGATCACCGCCAACGGCTTGTCCTTCAGCGCGCTGTTGCCGAACGGCCGGGACAGCCAGTCGATCGCGTTCTTGATGACGGCCGGGATGCTGCCGTTGTATTCGGGGGTCACCACCAGGGCCGCATCGGCCTCGGCCGCTGCGGCCCGCAGCGCGGCGACCGCGGCCGGACACGTCGTCGGTGTCGATGTCCTCGTTGTAGAACGGCAGCTCACCGAGCTGGTCGAAGATGGTCACGGTGACGCCGTCCGGAGCGACTTCCGCCGCCAACTCGGCGATCTGCCGGTTGACCGACGCGGCACGCAAGCTTCCCACCAACGTCAATACCTTGATGTCCGCCATGTCCTTATCCCTTCGGTCGTTGGCTACATCCTTGCACGACTTAAACGGACCGCAGTCCGGATTATTCCAGCCGCGTTAAAGTGCAGGTATGAGCGCCGCTGAACCGATGGCCTGGTTGGGTGAACTGCCCGCCTCGCCTCCGTCGGAGCGCGGCGACGCGGCCCGCAACCGCGCGCTGCTGCTAGACGCCGCGCGCAGGCTGATCGCCGAGCGCGGCGCCGACGCGGTCACCATGGACGACATCGCCGCCGCCGCCGGCGTCGGCAAGGGCACGGTGTTTCGCCGGTTCGGCAGCCGGGCCGGTTTGATGATGGTGCTGCTCGACGAGGACGAGCGGGCCAGCCAGCAGGCGTTCCTGTTCGGTCCGCCGCCGTTGGGCCCGGATGCGCCGCCGTTGGATCGGCTGCTCGCGTTCGGACGTGACCGGCTGCGTTTTGCCCATGCCCACCACGAACTGCTTTCCGCCGCCAACCGCGACCCGCACTGACCCGCCACGGTTCGCCGGTCAACGCCCCCTTCATGGTGCTGCGCATGCATGTGCGGATGCTGCTGGCCTCGGCCGGGACGACCGGCAACCTCGACGCCCAAACCGATGCCCTGCTGGCGCTGCTCGATGCCGACTACGTCGAGCATCAGCTCGACGACTGCCGGCCAGACCCTGCAGAGGCTGGGCGACGCGTGGGAAAGCTTGGCGCGCAAGCTGTGTGGACGGTGAGCGACTCGAGTCCGTCGACCGAAGAGGTGGGTCCTGCATGTCGACCTCGACCAATTCCTGGCCTCGGTCGAACTGCGCCGCCACCCTGAGTTGGCCGGGCTGCCAGTCATTGTCGGCGGCAACGGCGATCCGACCGAAGCGCGCAAGGTGGTCACGTGCGCCTCCTATGAGGCCCGCGAATTCGGTGTGCACGCGGGCATGCCGCTGCGCACCGCCGCCCGGCGCTGTCCCGACGCGACCTTCCTGCCGTCGGATCCCCCGGCCTACGACGCGGCCTCCGACCAGGTGATGGGATTGCTGCGCGACCTGGGACACCCGGTCGAGGTGTGGGGCTGGGACGAGGCTTTTATCTAGGCGCCAGCCGGGGGCCGAACCGACGATCCCATCGCCCTTGCGGAACAGATCCGCACCGTCATCTCGTCGGCAACCGGGCTGTCCTGCTCGGTGGGCATCAGCGACAACAAGCAGCGCGCGAAAGTCGCCACCGGATTCGCGAAACCGGCTGGCGTGTACACCCTCACCGACGCGAACTGGATGACCGTGATGGGCGACCGGCCAGTCGACGCGCTATGGGGCGTGGGCCCTAAGACCACGAAAAGGCTTGCCGGCGCTTGGTATCACGACGGTCTGGCAATTGGCACACGCCGACGCCGAGCTGCTGACGTCGACATTCGGTCCGCGGACCGGGCTGTGGCTGTTGTTGCTGGCCAACGGTGGCGGCGACGATATCGGTCAGCGCCGAGCCGTGGGTGCCGCGCTCCCGCAGTCACGTCGTGACCTTCCCTAAGGACCTCACCGATCGAGGCGAAATGGATTCCGCGGTAACCGAATTGGCGCAGCAGGCACTGAGCGAGGTAGTGGCCGCGTCGCGGATCGTCACCCGAGTGGCCGTGACCGTCCGCACCGCTAGCTTCTACACCCGCACGAAGATCCGCAAGCTCGACGAGCCCACCACTGACGCCGATGTGATCGTCGCGGCCGCGCTGCGGGTCTTGGACCTGTTCGAGCTGGACCGCCCGGTCCGGCTGCTGGGGGTGCGGCTGGAACTGCAGATGCCGCAGTAGCCGTTATTGCGCGGATTCTTGCCGGCCTTCATACGGCGGCACCGCGGAACCGGTGTCCTGGGGCGGAATCTTCGTAGTATCTCCGCCTTGGGGGTCAGCCGTCTCGGGATCGGTCAATGGCGGGTTGGCATCCTCGTCGACGTTGCCGGCGGGTCTATCCGTTTGGCTTCCGGAGCCAGGCTCGCGCCCCGATTGCGTATTCATGACTACTCCTATTTGCCCGTCGCAGGCGCTGCGGCGATGGCTACCGTTTCGGCTACCCGTTCGAACTCCCCCGAAACACGCCGGGAGGGCGGCGACTTAAACGACCGGTGGAACCGGGCAATGCAGCACACCGCACACGGTTCGGAGCAGCTCAGACTCTTCTTCGGTAACGACCCTGTCGGCCGTTATCGTCGTCACCACGGCGGCAATGAGGGTGGCCTTGTCGTTGCCTTCGAGTCCGTCGATCAGCGGCCACACTTGTTCAAGTGCCAAGACGCCTGGCACCGGCAGCAGAGGAATCCGTGCCTGGGGGTACACGACGGAGATGCCCGCCTGGAATGCCGCAGCCGCCGCTGACGGATCGCTGTTAGCGGTCTGCGCCAGCACAGCGATCAGGCAACTGATGGCGTTTTGGGCGCTGGCCAGGTTCTGACGCCTGTTACTTCCACGGCGATGCTGACGTCAGCGTCTCGTGCAAGCCGACGAAAACTAGTGTGCCCAAGCAGTATTCGAAGACGTTGACCTGGCTCTCGGCGTGGATCAGTTCACGAAGAACCGCTGTCACTAATTGCGTTTGCGCGTCGGATCGATTGCGCAGATTGGGGAAAGCGATGGATGCCAGGGGCAGGCGCAAACTCGGGTCGAGGTTCGCCAACTCTGCGCCGCACCGCCATGACTCGTCGGCCATCTGCCTGCCGTGATACCGCGCGACAATCCCGTACTGGACGTTGCGGACGTCCTGGTTGCGGTCGAAGACAAGCCCGTAGGTCAGCGGTACCGCAGTGGTGGGGTTGTGGGCAAGGTCGGCTAGGTTTTCTGGAATCGCTTTGCGGATGCGAGCCCCAGCCTCATAGGAGGCGGCGGTCGGATTGCCAACGGCGGCTGTGTATTCGCGAGCATCGACGCGCCGTGGGGCCGCTTGCGATGCTGCAGGGGCAGCTTGCGTTACCGCAGAGGCAGCTTGGGGCGCCGGAGCGTCTGCGAAGCCCATCCGGTAGTCCTCTTGCAAGCCGTCTGGCGGCTGAGCGGACCAGTTTTTGCGCAGCTCGTCGAGGTTGGTGCGAGTGAAACCAGGCTCAAGCACCTGGATGCGTTGGAGGAGCGGTGGGTGGGTTGCGTACAGCGCAGCGGCTTTTTTGCCCTCGCCAAACAACATGTGGCTGACGTTTTCGGTCTTGGGGCTGCGCAGCTGAGAGCCGGCCTCCAGGCCACCGATCTTCTTCAGCGCGCCCGTCAGCCCGCTCGTCTGCCGCGTGTACTGGACTGCTGACGCATCGGCGAGATACTCCCGCTGGCGTGAGAAGGCCGCTTTGATCAGCCGTCCGAAGAAGACTCCGAGCCAGCCTGCCACCAGAACGACGAACCCTAATACCAATAGACCGAGGCCCGTCGCCCCCAAGGCGCCGCTGACGCGATCGCGGCTGCGCCCGAACACCAACGTCATCATCCGGCCGGCATACAGCACCGTGTGACCGACAACCCACAACGCCAGGATCCCGGCCAGCACGCCGATCAGTCTGAGGCTCAACCGCATATCGCCATTCACAATGTGGCTGAACTCGTGTGCAATCACACCCTGCAGTTCGTCACGGTTGAGCCGGTCGAGCGAGCCTTGGGTGACGCATACAGCCGCATCGGCCGGCGTATAGCCGGCGGCGAACGCATTAATTCCCGCCTCTTCCGGCAGGTAATACAGCTTGGGCACCGGCGTGCTCGACGCGATGGCGATTTCTTCGACGACGTTGCGATACCGCGTGAGCTTGGGGTCCGTTGGTATATCCGGCAGCGGTACACCGCCCAGGCTCTCGGCAACCTTGACCCCGCCGCCTTGGCGCAACGAAAGCGTCTTGACAATCGACACCCCGCCAATGATCAGCAACACTGCGGCACTGACGAGCACCGATGTCCCAATCAAGTCCTTCGCAGTTGCCTGCCCCTGAGACACCGCCGCTGCGATGACGGCGACATTCACCAGCGCGGTAATTCCGAGAACTGCCAAGACGAAAAGAACCACGAGCCTTCTCGACGCCGCGCGTACGTGTCGCTCGCGCTCGAAGAAGTCCATCGCGAATCAGAACTGCACGCGCGGGACTTCGCGCACCTCCGGACCGGCTACCTCCAGCGGCGCTGCCGCGGTGAAGCCGAACATGCCCGCGAACAAGGAATTTGGGAAAACTTCGCGCTTGTTGTTGTAAGCCAGGACCGAGTCGTTGTACGCCTGCCGAGCGAATGCAACGCGGTTCTCCGTCGAGGTCAGCTCCTCAGAGAGCTGCATCATGTTCTGGTTGGCCTTGAGTTCGGGGTATGCCTCACTGACCGCAAACAGCTTGCCAAGAGCGCCAGTCAGCGCTCCCTCCGAGGCCGAGAGCTGGCTCATGGCTTGCGGGTCGCCCGGGTTAGCGGTGGCTGCTTGGCGCGCGGCTATCGCGGCGTTGCGCGCCTGAGAAACCGCTTCGAAGGTGCCGCGCTCATGGGCCATGTAGGCCTTGGCGGTTTCAACGAGGTTCGGGATCAAGTCGTGACGCCGGGTCAGCTGCACGTCGATCTGCGCAAATGCGTTCTTATAGCCATTCCGAAGACGGACCAGCCCGTTGTAGATGCCCAACGCGACGAACGCGAGGGTGGCGATGATTCCGACGATGACGATGAGCGCCACGACCGTGACTACCACTTTGTTGACCTTTGCTCGTGATGTGACGGGACCGTCGCATATCGTCGCACGTTGTCCGGCGCCAGGGGTGGCAAATATGGCTCGGCAGCGCCCGTCACATCAGCGGGTCGGGGCGGACGGCTTGAGCGCTCGGGAAAACAACCCGTTGACCCGGCGCATCGCCACGCTGTAAGGCCACCACGCGACCCGTTTGAACGCATAAAGCGCACGAATATCTGCCGAGGTGTAGATCAGGAACCGATTCTTGGCGATGCCGGCCAAGATCTTGTCTGCGGCTTTTTCCGGTGACACCGCATGGCCGCTGAAGCGATCTACCCAGCGGCCCACTGCGGGATCGTCGCGGTCGACGCCAGCGAT
This sequence comes from uncultured Actinomycetota bacterium, assembly GCA_963744835.1. Classification (GTDB taxonomy): domain Bacteria; phylum Actinomycetota; class Actinomycetes; order Mycobacteriales; family Mycobacteriaceae; genus Mycobacterium. The sequence continues at coordinate 824,483 of CAVUVB010000007.1, read as the reverse complement.
TTCGACCGAGTTGACCAATGGGGTGTTGACCGCTCCCGGCACCACCACCGACACCCCGATGCGGTAGCGGGCCAAGTCGAAGCGCAACACCTCGGAGAGTCCGCGCAACCCGAACTTGCTGGCGCTGTAAGCGGCATGCCACGGCAGCCCGATTAGTCCGGCCGCCGAGGACACGTTGACCAGGTGACCGCCCCGACGGGCCGCCACCATCGGCGGCACGAAACTCTCGATGACGTGAATCGGGCCCATCAGATTGATGGCGACCATCTTGGTCCACTGCTCGTGAGTCAGCCGGTCCACGGTTCCCCAAGCCGAAACTCCGGCAATGTTCATTACGAGGTCCATGCTGTGGTGATTGGCGTGGACGTCGGCGGCGAACGAGGCGACATCGTCGTAGTTGGCGATATCCAACGCCCGGTGCTCGGGCACCTGTGCGCCCAGCGCGCGAGCGTCGGCCACGGTCACTGCCAGGCCCTCAGCATTGCGGTCGGTCAGGTAGAGCTCGGCACCGTTGCTGGCAAGCCGTAGTGCGGTCGCACGGCCAATACCGCTGGCCGCACCGGTAATAAAAGCACCGCTTGCCCGCGAACCTGGAGGGATTGGTCTGCGCCATGGGAGACGACCATACCGACGGTAACAACCCGTTAGCTCGGCTAGGTGCCGGCCGAACCGCCCCACAGCGCGTTGAGCCACAGCGCCTCGAGCACCCGCACACCACGTTGCACGTCGCCGTCTGTACCCAAAAACGTGGTGTCGCCGGAGAGCATCTGCGCGGTGGTGACCGCCAGTGTGCGCACCAAGGCCGGGATGTCGTCGGTGATGGGGTGGGCGGTGCCGGCCCGTAACTCGTCGTTGACGATGCCGATGATCTGCTGGACCACGCCTTCGACCTGTTGGTCGAGAAGATCACGGATTTCGGCGTCGGTGTTGCGGGCGGCGTTGCACGCCGACATCACCGGGTCGTTGTGTGCATAAACGACAGCAGCGCTACCGACCATCCGCTTGGCGAATGCGGCCGGTGATTCGTCCGCTCCGCGCGGGGCGAAGTATTCGGTGAGCTCTTCGAGTTCGTGGGTTGCGTCGGCGAGGATCTGAGCCAACACCGCGTATTTCGAGTCGAAATAGAAGTAGAAGCCCGACCGGGCAACACCCGCACGGTCACTGATCGTGCTGACCGACAACTGCGCGAACGGTCTTTCCTCGAGCAGCTCGCGCACCGCCTGCACGATGGCCTGCCGCTGGCGGTCACCCCTGCGTTTAGGAACCGGCACGACCGCACCGTGAACGTTCCCCCGGGTGCCGTGCTCGATACTCACCCTTCGACCTTGCACCACGCCACGCCCAAAAGGAAACTTGACAGCCGTCAAGTTTCACCGAAAAATGGCCGTTGGGTGACGCCTGCCACAATGCCGGTCTGGCCGGTTTACCCTCATCGCAGGCGTCGAGGGAGGAGCGTCAGAAGTGTCAGAGGCGACCATCAGCACCCCGCACTACCTGCTCGATCAGGCGAAGCGCCGGCTGACTCCGTCAATCAACAACTTTCCCGGCATGGCTGCCGTCGAACAGAAGCTGCTGAACACCGAATGGTCGCCGAGGAAGCTCGCGGATCCGCCGCCGGGCAGCGGGCTCAAGCCGGTCATAGGCGATCGGGGCCTGCCGGTCCTCGGCCACCTCATCGAGATGATGCGGGGCGGACCGGACTACCTGCTATTCCTGTACCAGACCAAAGGTCCGGTCATTTTCGGCGACTCACCGGTCCTGCCGGGCGTCGCGGCGCTGGGTCCAGACGCAGCCCAGGTCGTCTACTCCAACCGCAACAAGGACTACTCCCAGCAGGGCTGGGTGCCGGTGATCGGGCCGTTCTTCCACCGCGGCCTGATGTTGCTCGATTTCGAGGAGCACATGTTCCATCGGCGGATCATGCAGGAAGCGTTCATCCGTTCCCGACTGGTCGGCTATGTCGAGCAGATGGACAAGGTCGTCTCGCAGGTAGTAGCTAACGACTGGGTGGTCAACGACTCACGTTTTCTGCTCTACCCGGCCATGAAGGAGCTCACCCTCGACATCGCCTCGATGGTGTTCATGGGTCACGAACCCGGCACCGACCGTGAGCTGGTGACCAAGGTGAACAAGGCCTTCACCATCACCACCCGCGCCGGAAACGCGATCATCCGCACCAGCGTGCCGCCGTTTAAATGGTGGCGCGGTCTCCAGGCGCGTGAGCTGCTCGAGAATTACTTCCGTGAGCGCGTCAAGGAGCGCCGCGGCAAGGAGGGCAGCGACCTCCTCACTGTCCTGTGCCACACCGAAGACGAGGACGGCAACAGCTTCACCGACGAGGACATCGTCAACCACATGATCTTCCTGATGATGGCCGCGCATGACACCTCGACATCGACCACGACGACGATGGCCTACAACCTGGCCGCCAACCCTGAGTGGCAGGAACGGTGCCGCGACGAATCTGATCGGCACGGCGACGGTCCACTGGACATCGAGTCACTGGAGAAGCTGGAGTCGCTTGATCTGGTGATGAACGAGTCGATCCGGCTGGTGACACCGGTGCAGTGGGCGATGCGCCAGACTGTGCGCGACACCGAGTTGCTGGGCTACTACCTGCCTGCCGGCACCAACGTCATCGCGTATCCGGGGATGAACCATCGTCTGCCGGAGATCTGGACGGATCCGCTGAAATTCGACCCCGACCGGTTCACCGAACCGCGCAGCGAGCACAAACGGCACCGTTACGCGTTCACGCCGTTCGGTGGCGGCGCGCACAAGTGCATCGGGATGACGTTCGGCCAGCTGGAGATCAAGACGATCCTGCACCGGCTGTTGCGCCGCTACCGGCTTGAGTTGCCGCGCGCGGGGTACCAGGCGAAATGGGACCACGGCGGCATGCCGATCCCGATGGACGGCATGCCGATCGTGTTGCGTCCGCTTTAGGCCGAGTTGTTTTCCGCGTACAGCCGGTTGGCGCAGGCGACGACCGCACTCAGTGCGGACTGAGTCGGGTCCTCGGAGACCCCCATCGCCCACTCGGCCCGGCAGCCGTCGGTGCCCTGGATGAATGTCGCGGTCTGATCGTCGGAGCGCAGCTGATGAAACCGCAGCATCTCGACTGCCATGCCGTGGTCATAGAGCATCGCGGTCAACGCGGCAACCGGGCCTGTCGCCGTGGCGGTCGCGGTCTCGATGCGGTCGCCGAGCCCCAGCGTGGCGCGGAATGTCCGAGGCCTGCGGGCCTCGCCTGGTGGCTCGGTGTCGGTGCATTCCCAGTGGCCCAAGCGCAGCGGCCCGGCGCTTGGAGCGTAGGTGGCGGTGAATGTGCTCCACGACATGGTGTAGGCGTCCTCCCGGAGTCCCCGCGGTAGCGATATGCCGTCAAAGCCGACCGACGTTCGGTCGGCGGCGCATCTCGCGAAAGCTCAGGTCGGTGATTGTCATGTGCCGGTCTTCTCTGGTCTGGATTAGTGACCGACAGGTAGTAGCTTCCGACCCACAGCGGGGGGTCGGTCTGGATCAGACCCCGCTGCGGGTGCTGGCTACTACGAGAAGACTCCGCACGATCGCCGAGGTTAGACGCCCAGGGGCGGCCAGTGCAACTTCATTACCTTCTGAACGTCGAGATTGCCGGCCTGCAGGTGTAGAACGGGGTTCATGGGCACCGCCATGCATGAGCTTTCGCTGTGCCAAGCGATCGCCGGGGTGGTCAAACCGTATGCCGACGGTCGGCATGTCGACATCGTGCGCGTCAAGATCGGAGCACTGCGCCAGGTGGTGCCCGATTCGCTGACGTTCTGCTGGACGCTGATCCGCGACTATGAGGACATGCCCGACGCCGAGCTGGAGCTCGAGTTCGTCACCGCCGAGGTGCGGTGCCGCTCGTGCGGCCAACAGTCCACGATCACCTCGCAGTGGTCGCTGCTGTGCCCGCACTGCGAGAGCGCCGATGTCGAGGTGCTGTGCGGCGACGAGTTCCTGGTGACTTCACTGGACGTTTCGTGACGGGCGCGTGAAAGGTAGAGCGCATGGGCAGGTTTCATCGACACGACGACGGCACCGTGCACGCCCACGACCACGACGATGCGGGCACAGCCACGAACATCACGACCACGGAGACCACAGCGGCTACCAGACCGGGTCGCAGCGCATCGACGTGCTGGAGTCGATCTTCGCCGAAAACGACATCCGCGCGGACTACAACCGAAAAGCATTCGAAAGCAACGGTATTCGCGCATTGAACTTGATGAGCTCACCCGGCTCGGGCAAGACGACGATACTGGGCGCAACGCTCGACGAACTCGCCGGCGAGTTCGCCGTCGGGGTGATCGAGGGCGACATCGCCACCGATCTCGATGCGGCCAAGCTCGGTGGCCGGGGCGCCCAGATATCCCTGCTCAACACCGGCAACGGATTCGGCGGTGAATGCCACCTTGACGCGCCGATGGTCAACCGCGCGCTGCAAGGACTGGACCTGGCCCCAGCTGGACCTGGTGATCATCGAAAACGTCGGAAATCTGGTGTGCCCGGCCGAGTTTGACGTCGGCGAGCATGCCAAGGCGATGGTTTATTCGGTCACCGAAGGCGACGACAAACCACTGAAGTACCCGGTGATGTTCCGCGCCGTGGACGTGGTGCTGCTCAACAAGATCGATCTGGTGCCGTATTTGGACGTCGACGTCGACTCCTATCTCGCCCGCGTCCGCGAGGTCAATCCGACGGCGACGATTTTGCCGGTCAGTGCCCGCACCGGCGCCGGCATGTCCGCCTGGTTCGGCTGGCTGCGACGGTTCATGGCCGGCTCGGCCGGCTGAACGCACGCGGGCCGTGCTTGAGTGCACGAAGAGCGGCGGTGCGTAAATCGCTTGACCTCGCAACACATGCAACTAATTCGCAAGACGGCAGATATGTTGCTGATGGGCACGCACCATGCTGGCCCCCGACGGCGATCGAGGGCTGAGAATACGCCGCGGCTGCCGAAATCAAGCCGGAAATCCGGAAACCCGTACGAGGTCTCCGAATTTGCCAGCACATCGTTGACAAGGCAGTTCGGCGAGAGTAGACCCAGAAAATAGCGCCGCGTAAGCGGGCCGACCGTCGACTCCTGCGGTGTAAGGGGCCTTAGCCCGGGCCCCGGAAAGCTGCGGTATGCCAACGGAAGCAGCAGTCAAAGCGGAAGAAACATTGATCCATGTTCTATGGATCAACGCGGGTCTGAGTTGTGACGGCGATTCGGTGGCGCTGACTGCCGCCACCCAACCCAGTATCGAGGAGATCGCGCTAGGCGCACTCCCCGGACTGCCCAAGATCGCCGTGCACTGGCCGCTGATCGACTTCGAATGCGGCCCCACCGGCGGGGCCGACGATTTCCTCGAGTGGTTCTTCAAGGCCGACCGCGGTGAGCTCGAACCGTTCGTGCTCGTCGTGGAAGGTTCGATTCCCAACGAGGCGCTCAAGAACGAGGGCTACTGGTGCGGGTTCGGCAACAACCCGGCCACCGGGCAGCCGATGACCACCAGTGAGTGGCTCGATCGGCTCGCTCCCAAGGCGACCGCGATCGTCGCGGTCGGGACCTGCGCCACCTACGGCGGCATCCACGCGATGGCCGGCAACCCGACCGGAGCGATGGGCGTACCCGACTACCTGGGCTGGGACTGGAAGAGCAAGGCCGGCATCCCGATCGTCTGCGTCCCGGGCTGCCCGATCCAGCCGGACAACCTGTCCGAGACGCTGACCTATCTGCTGTACATGGCCACCGGCCAGGCGCCGATGATCCCGCTCGACGACGCGCTGCGGCCGAAGTGGCTGTTCGGCGCCACCGTGCACGAGGGGTGCGACCGGGCCGGCTACTACGAGCAGGGCGATTTCGCCACCGAGTACGGATCGCCGAAATGCATTGTGAAACTTGGCTGTTGGGGCCCGGTCGTCAAATGCAACGTGCCCAAACGCGGCTGGATCAACGGCATCGGCGGCTGCCCCAACGTCGGTGGTATCTGCATCGGATGCACCATGCCCGGGTTCCCGGACAAGTTCATGCCGTTCATGGATGAGCCGCCGGGCGGCAAGGTTTCGACCACCGCGTCGGGACTGTACGGCTCGGTGATCCGCAACCTGCGCGACATCACCGCGCGCACCGTCGACAAAGAGCCGAAGTGGCGACACAAGGGCGACAAACTGACCACGGGCGCACGCCGCACCTGGTAGGTGCGCGCGACGATCTCAGCTGAAGATAGGGAGCTAAGTTCGATGACAACGATCATCCCCGAGCCGTCCCACGCGAAGCGCGAGCCCGGCCAACTAGTCGAGATGGCGTGGGATCCGATCACCCGGATCGTGGGCAGCCTCGGCATCTACACCAAGATCGACTTCGAGAACCGCGAAGTCGTCGAGTGCCACAGCACGTCGTCGATCTTCCGCGGCTACTCGATCTTCATGAAGGGCAAGGATCCTCGCGACGCCCACTTCATCACCAGCCGCATCTGCGGTATCTGCGGTGACAACCACGCCACCTGTTCCTGCTACTGCGCAGAACATGGCCTACGGGGTCAAGCCGCCGCACCTGGGCGAGTGGATCGTCAACCTCGGCGAGGCCGCGGAATACATGTTCGACCACAACATCTTCCAGGAGAACCTGGTCGGCGTGGACTTCTGCGAGAAGATGGTCTCCGAGACCAACCCCGGTGTGCTGGCCAAAGCGGAGAACACCGCAGCTCCGCATGCCGACGCGCACGGCTACAAGACCATCGCCGACATCATGCGGTCGCTCAACCCGTTCAGCGGCGAGTTCTACCGCGAGGCGCTTGCAAGTCAGCCGCTAGACCCGAGAGATGTTCTGCCTCATGGAGGGCAGGCACGTGCACCCGTCCACGCTGTACCCCGGCGGCGTCGGCACCGCCGCGACCATTCAGTTGATGACCGACTACATGACCCGGCTGATGCGCTACGTCGAGTTCATGAAGAAGGTCGTGCCCGATGCACGACGACCTGTTCGACTTCTTCTACGAGGCGATGCCCGGCTACGAGAAGGTCGGCCTGCGCCGCACGCTGCTGGGCTGCTGGGGCTCCTTCCAGGACCCCGAGGTGTGCAACTTCGAATACAAGGACATGGAGCAGTGGGGCAACGCCATGTTCGTCACGCCCGGCGTGGTGGTCGACGGCAAGCTGGTCACCCACTCGCTGGTCGACATCAACCTGGGCATCCGGATCCTGTTGGGCAGTTCGTATTACGACGACTGGACCGATCAGGAGATGTTCGTCAAGACCGACCCGCTGGGCAATCCGGTCGACCGGCGCCACCCGTGGAACCAGCACACCAACCCCCGTCCGCAGAAGCGGGACATGGACGGCGGCAACTACAGCTGGGTGATGTCGCCGCGCTGGTTCGACGGCAAGGACCACCTGGCGCTGGACACCGGCGGCGGGCCGCTGGCCCGGCTGTGGGCGACGGCGCTGGCCGGCCTGGTCGACATCGGCTACGTCAAGTCCACCGGTCATTCAGCGTGCAGATCAACCTGCCCAAGACCGCGCTCAAGGGCCCGGTCGAGTTCGAGTGGAAGATCCCGCAGCACGGCAGCAACACGATCGAGCGCGACCGGGCGCGGACCTACTTCCAGGCCTACGCGGCGGCGTGCGCGCTGCACTTCGCCGAGAAGGCGCTGGTCGAGATCCGGGCCGGCCGCACCAAGACGTGGGAGAAGTTCGACGTGCCCGACGAGGGCATCGGCTGCGGCTTCACCGAGGCGGTGCGCGGGGTGCTGAGCCACCACATGGTGATCCGCGACGGCAAGATCGCGAACTACCACCCGTATCCGCCGACGCCGTGGAACGCCAACCCGCGCGACAGCTACGGCACGCCGGGGCCCTACGAGGACGCGGTGCAAGGCCAGCCGATCTTCGAGGAGAACGACCGGGAGCACTTCAAGGGCATCGACATCATGCGCACGGTGCGCAGCTTCGACCCGTGCCTGCCCTGTGGTGTGCACATGTACCTGGGCAAGGGCAAGACGCTGGAGCGGCTGCACTCGCCGACCCAATCGGCGACCGGGGAGTGATGCATGGCTGATCGCCCCGAGGAGTTGCAGGGGGACGCGCAGTGGCGCTCGGCGGGCGATCGGATCCAGACGCTGCTGGACGCGACGTCGGCCGGCGGGGTGGCCGCGCGTGAGCGCGCCGAGCAGCTGGTCCGCGAGGTAGTCGAGCTCTACGGCGCGGGCCTGTCGCGCATCATCGCGACAGTTGGCGATCAGGCGGATCCGGGCATTCTGGACCGCCTGGTCGCCGACGACTTGGTGGCCAGCTTGCTGCTCGTGCACGGCCTGCACCCGCACGACGTGCGTCGACGGGTGTCCGACGCACTCGACAGGGTCCGGCCGTACCTGGGCTCGCACGGCGGTGACGTGCACCTGCTCGACATCGTCGGTGACACCGTGCAGCTGCAGTTCGCCGGCAGCTGCAAGAGTTGCCCGTCGTCGGCGGTGACGCTGGAGTTGGCGGTCGAGGACGCGATTCGGGCTGCCGCACCCGAGATTTCGTCGATCGAAGTGGTGCCGCCCGAAGCCGGGCAGCCGAGAGTCAACGACGGTGATCCCGGCCGAATCGCTGCTCGCTCAGGTCCATTCGAGGGCGCCGTCCAACGGCAGCGGCTCGGCCTGGCATCAGGTGCCCGACCTGGCCGACCTGGCTCCCGGCGAAGTCGGCGGCTTCTCGGTCGCCGGCGTTGTGGTGCTGGCCTGCCGGGTCGGCGACCAGTTGTTCGCCTACCGTGACCACTGCCCGGGCTGCGATGGGTCGCTGGCCGGCGCGGCGCTGCACCGACGGGCCGCCGACCGCCGAGCCAGTGCTGCGATGTCCGCGCTGCCACGCGCATTTCGACGTCGTGCACGCCGGCGCAGGGCTCGATGACCTAGAAAACCGAGCCGAGCGTCACCTCGATCCCATCCCGCTGCTGCTGCGCGACGGGGTGCTGTCCATCGCGGTGCCGGCCGAGCCGATGGGCGCGCCGGCATGACCACCCCCTACGACGTGCTGGCCCGCATCACCAGCAACCGGCGCGGCACCGCAGCCGGCCGGCGAGCGGTGCGAGATGTGCTCGGAGGCGATCGCCGACGAACACCAGCATGTGGTGAATGTGGCTGGGCGCCAACTGATGTGCGTCTGCCGCGGCTGCTATCTGCTGTTCACCGACAGCCACGCCGCAGCTGCGCTACCGCGCGGTCCCCGACCGGTATCTGTCATTCCCGGATTTCGCGCTGGATCGCCGCACCTGGGAAGCGCTGCAGATCCCGGTCGGCCTGGCGTTCTTCTTCCGCAACTCGGCGCTGGATCGCACGGTCGGGTTCTACCCGGGGCCGGCCGGCGCAACCGAATCCGAACTCGACCTCGACGCCTGGAGCGCGATCAGCGCCGCCGAACCCAGGGTCGGTCTGCTCGCCGACGACGTCGAGGCGCTGCTGGTGCGCGTTCCCGACGATGCAGAAGCCGACGGGGCGCCCGAGTGCTACCTGGTCCCGATCGACGCCTGCTACGAGTTCGTCGGCGGACTGCGGATGCGGTGGCGCGGCTTCGACGGCGGCCAGGAAGCGCGCGAGTTCATCGACGACTTCTTCACCACGCTCGCCGAACGCAGTGCGGAGCAACGACCATGACCGCCCCGGGCACCTCGTTCACCGTTGTCGACGTGGCCCCCGAACCGTATGCGGTCACGCCGATGCTGACCGCGCGCATCGCTGTCTCGGTGCCCGGCGATGCAGCCGGTGCACGCCATCGCGCTGCGATGCCAGGTCCGTATCGACCCGTTGCGGCGCGGCTACTCCGACGACGAGGCCGCCGGACTGACCGACCTGTTCGGACCGCGGGAACGTTGGGCAACCACCCAGCACACCTTCCTGTGGCAGCACTGCGCGGCGATGGTCCCGGGATTCACCGGCGCCACCGAGGTCGCCCTCCAGCTGGAATGCACCTACGACTTCGAGGTGACGGCGGCCAAGTATCTGCACGCGCTGCGTGACGGTCGGGTACCGCTGCAGTTCCTGTTCAGCGGAACGGTTTTCATGGCGGGCGAGCGTGGCTTCTCGGTCCAGCAGGTGCCGTGGGACTGCGAGGACCACTACGACATGCCGGTGTCGGTGTGGCGGGACCTGATCCAGCAGCACTACCCCAGCAGCGGATGGGTGCGCCTGGGCCACGACACGGTGACGGCGCTGAACGCGTACAAGTCGGCGCGCGGACTGCTGGGCCTCGACGACGCGGTCACCGAGCTGCTGGCCCAGGCGCACGAGGAGGTCCGATGAGCGCGAACTGGGACCGGGCCCGCACCATCGCCGACGCCGTGCTCTACGAGGGCTACCTGCTGTACCCGTATCGCGCATCGTCGCGAAGAACCAAACCCGCTGGCAATTCGGCGTTCTAGGTCCGCCCGGGGCGGCTGAGGCGGGCATCGGCGAAGACGACAGCCTCTCGGCGCAGTTCCTCGTCGACGGCTCGGACGGCATCAATCTGGTCGTGCGGTTCCTGCAGCTGCAGCACCGGGCCGCCGAACGCGACACTGGCGCGCGGGCGCTATCAGGCGGTCGACGAACTGACCACGCCGTCCGGGTCGTGGCTCAGCTGGGACGAGGCCGTCGAAGTCGAATTGCCGTTCGGCCCATTCGACTTCGCCAGACCAGCCGGGCCGTGGACGCTGCCGGTGACGGCGCCGTCGGGCAGCGATATCGAGGCGGTCGAGGGCGGCCGGCTGGTGCGAACCAGAGAGCAGCATCAGCGGTGAGCTGACCGTCGGCGTCGAACGCCGTCGACGGACTGAGCCGCGTCACCGTCACGGTTCGCAACACCGCACCAGCGTCGGGGATGCCGGCAAAGACTGGGCGATCGCCAGGTCGATGATCGGCACCCACGTCATCGCAGAAGTCGTTGGCGGCGAGTTCGTTTCGCTGCTGGATCCGCCTGATCGCGCTGGCAGCTGCAGCGGCGGGCTGCCGCCAGCACCGCTGCTTCCCGGTGCTGGCCGGCCCGCCCGATGACAACGACCTGCTGCTGGTGTCGCCGATCATCCTCTACGACCACCCCGAGATCGCCGAGCAGAGCGAGGGTGCGCTCTACGACTCCACCGAGATCGACGAGATCCTGACCCTGCGGGTGATGACCATGACCGACGAGGAGAAGGCGCAGGCCCGCGCCACTGATCCGCTGGCCGCGCAGATCATCGACCGCTGCGACGCGATGTCGCCCGAGGCGATGCAGCGCCTGCACGGCGTGCTTGCGCGATCCGCACCTGGGCCGCCGGCCGGCGAGCCGGGCCTGATCCCGGAGATACCCGACGGCGTGGAGTGGTGGGACCCGCTGGCCGACAACGCTGTTCGCCCGGACATCGACGCGGTGCTGGTGAACGGCGTGCGGGTGTCGCGGGGCAGCCGGGTGCGGTTGCATCCGGGCCGCCGCGCCGACGCGCAAGACCTGTTCTTCGCGGGCAAGACCGCTCGTGTCACCTCGGTGCACGAAGACGTCGACGGCAACCAGCACGTCGGCGTCGTCGTCGATGACGATCCGGCCGCCGACCTGCACGACTGGTACGGCCGCTACCTGTACTTCGCACCCGATGAAGTCGAACCGCTCGAAACGCAAAACACTAGCACGGAAAGGAATTCGGCATGGAGATCGTAGGGTGGGTGTTCATCGGCATCCTTGGACTGATCGTGTTCTCGGCGGTGGTGATGGGCCTGGTGTCCCTTCCAGATGCCCGGCGCTACCTGAAGATGCGGCACATGTAGCGGATTCGTGCCGCGGCGGTATGGCGTCCCGCATCCTGATAGCCGGCATCGGCAACATCTTCCTCGGCGACGACGGCTTCGGTCCCGAGGTGATGCGGCACGTCTGTGACCGGCTCGACGGCTCGGACGGGGTACGCGCCGTCGATTACGGCATCGGCGGTATGCATCTGGCCTACGACCTGCTCGACGACTGGGACGCGCTGGTGCTCGTCGACGCGATTCCGAACCGCGGCTCGCCGGGGACGGTGCACGTGTTCGAGGCCGACCATGAATCACCCGTTCGCCCTGCGGGTCTGGATGCCCACGGCATGGATCCGGCCACCGTGTTCGCCAGTCTTCGCGCCCTGGGCGGGGCCGCCCCGCGAACCATCGTGGTGGGGTGCGAGGTCGCCGACGTCGGCGACAGGATGGGCTTGAGCGAGCCGGTCCAAGCGGCGGTCCCGGAAGCAGTGCGGGCGGTCGAGTCTGCGGTGGCGATGTTGCGCGCCGAGGACGACGCTCGGATAGGAGAGGTTTGACAGATGTGCCTGGGAATTCCCGGCCAAGTCGTCCGGATGCTCGACGGCTACAACGACCAGCTCGCGCTGGTCGACGTCGTCGGCGAGCACCGCAAGGTCAACGTCGGCATGCTGCCGGAGGAGACGTTCGCGCCGGGCGACTGGGTGATCATCCACATGGGCTTCGTGGTCGAGAAGACCGACAAGGCCGGCGCCGAGGAGGCGATGGCCGGCCTGGAGTTGATGGGCTCTGGCCAGCGAGCCGGAGACGGCATCTAGGATCGCCTGATCTAGATTTGCGCAATCGACGTCCAACCTCGCTGGAACGAACGTAGCGTTCATGCCAGCTGGCAAACGCCATGCTCACTCTCATTCGGCTGAGGTGAATGGCAATGAGTACAGACACAGCGGACCCCGCCAGCCCGGCGAAAACGGATGTCCCCCACGAAGTGGTGGTTACCTGCCCGGCCACCGGACAAGTGGTCGGCCGCGTCCCGGTGGCGACATCGGTTGAGGTCGAGGCGGTGGCAGCCCGGCTGCGGGCGGCCCAGCCGGGCTGGCAGCAGATGGGCGTCGATGGCCGCGCACGGTGGCTCGGCAAGTGGCGCGACTGGCTGCTCGACCACACCGACGAACTCTTGACACTGCTGCAACTCGAAACGGGCAAGTCCTGGGGTGACACCTGCATCGAGATCGCCGGTGTGCAGATCATCAATTACTGGATCGACAAGGCCGCCGAATTCCTTGCCGACGAGTCTGTTCGCCCCTACGGCGCGGCCAACGCGGCGAAGAAGCTGACCATTGCCTACGAGCCCTATCCGCTCGTCGGGGTGATCACACCGTGGAACGGCCCGCTGTCGGTGCCGCTGATCGACATCCCCGCGGCGTTGATGGCCGGGTTGCGCCGTGCTCTCCAAGCCGTCGGAGGTCACCCCGCTGGTGTGGCGGATGGCGGTCGACGGATGGAAGCAGATCGGTGCTCCGGACGTGCTCGACGCGGTGTACGGGTTCGGCCAAACCGGGGCCGCCTTGGTCGATCTGGTGGACTACGTGATGTTCACCGGCTCGGTCAATACCGGGCGCCGCATCGCCGTCGCGGCCGCACAGCGACTGATCCCGTGCAGCCTGGAACTCGGCGGCAAAGACGCGATGATCGTCTGCGCCGACGCCGACATCGACCGGGCCGCCGACGGCGCGGTATGGGGCGCCTTCGCCTACACCGGCCAAGTCTGCATATCGGTAGAGCGGTGCTACGTCGAGGAACCGGTGTACGACGAGTTCGTCAGCAAGGTGGTGGCCAAAACGGCGCAACTGCGCCAAGGCATGGACGCCGAACACGACTATTCCTGCGAGGTCGGCTCGATGACCACCGCGCAGCAACTCGCCATTGTGTCCGACCACGTCGACGACGCCGTCAGCAAGGGCGCGCGGGTGCTGGTCGGCGGCAAGTCGAGTGACCCCGCCACTGGGGCTGTTTTACCAGCCGACAGTGCTGGTCGACGTCGACCACGGCATGAAGTGCATGCGGGAGGAGACCTTCGGCCCGACCTTGCCGGTGATGAAGGTTCGCGATGTTGCCGAGGCGATCGAGAAGGCGAACGACTCCGGGTTGGGGTTGTCCGGCAGCGTGTGGACGCGAGACAAGAATAAGGGGATGGCGTTGGCGCGCAAGATGAACACCGGAATGGTGAACATCAACAATGTCATCGCCAGCGCCTTCATTCCCCGTGCCAATGGAGGGCTGGAACGAATCGGGCGTGGGTTCCCGCTCCGGCGGGGCCGCCGGGATCCGCAAATACTGCCGCACCAAAAGCATTGTCGCCGAACGGGTTACGATGAAGAAAGAGCCGCTCTGGTATCCGTACGGCCGCAAAGAAGGGCAAGCTCTGGGCGCCATGGTCCGGATGACGTCGGCCAGAGACTGGCGGCGACGACTCGGACGGTAACGCCGCGTCACAACCACCACGACGCGGTGGCGTCCAAGTGACGACGGGTGCGGTAACGCGCAAGGCTGTCGTCGCCATCCGCGATCGCCTCGATGATTCGCAGGTGAGCACGTTGCACGTCGGCGAGATCGCTGTGGCTCGGGATCGGCTGCTCGGTGCTGGCCCAATGCCGGCGAAACACCTCGACGATGATCCGTAGGAACAAGTCCAGCACCGCATTACCGGCCAGCTCAGCCAATCCGGTATGGAACAGGAACTCCTCCATACCCGCCTTGCGCGGATCGTCGCCGGCTTCCTCGATGATCAGCCGATGGCTGTCGAGGAAGGCACGCACCTCCGGCGCGTCGCGGCGTTTGACGACCTTTGCGACATTGTCGATCTCGATCGCGTCGCGCACCAACCGTAGGTCTTCACCACGCGGCTTGCGGTACTGCAGATACAGCGCGATGGTGTCAATGCTGGCCTGCGCCTGCGGTTCTGCCACCACCAGCCCGCCGCCTGGTCCGCGACGCATCTTCGCCACGGCGTGGTATTCCAGCAGCCGCACCGCTTCTCGCAGCACCGACCGGCTGACTCGATAACGTTCCAGCAGCGCGACTTCGGTGCCGAAGACCTCCCCGATCTGACGACCGCTGGTGGCGATGTCGTCCCGGATAGCGGTCGCCAATACCTCGGCGAGCTTGCCGCTGCGGCGCCTCGCGGTCCAGTCCGCGCCGCTTGCGCGCCCGGCGGGGCGGCTGGTGGTCTTGCAGCCACGCCGTCACCGATTCCGCGTGGCGCTCGCTGAGTGTCTTGGCCTGCGCCGAATCGCCCGCGGTGACCGCGGCGACGATATCGGCGTGCTCATGGTGCCTGCGGCTCGATCGCCGCGAGCGCATCACTGGCTGAGTCCAGCCGCGAATCTTCGGCATACCGAACGGTCAATCGCATCAGGATGTCGATAAATAGTTGCAGCACAGGGTTTTTGGACTGCTCCGCCAGTGCTGCATGGAACTCGTCGCGCGCCGTCGCCTCCCTGCGTTTTCGGCGCGCAGCACGGCGCGCAGCCGGTCGATGCCGGCTTCGTCGATTCTGTTCGGCGGCAAGCGATGCCGCCAACGGCTCCAGCAGCAGCCGCGCATCCAGCAGATCAGCGATCGTGGTGCCCAGGTACTCCAGATAGATGATGATGGCGTGCGTCGCCGGGGCGGCGTCGGGCTCGCAGACGAGCAGTCCGCCGTTGGGCCCACGACGCATGCGCGCGACCCGGTGGTGCTCGACGAGCCGAACGGCTTCCCGCAGCACCGATCGGCTTACCTGGTAACGCTGTTGCAGCGCCTGCTCGGAACCCAGCGATTGGCCGATCGGCCAGCCGCGCCGAATGATGTCAGCCTCGATGCGGCGTGCGATCTGCGAAGCTCGCTTATCGGACCGGTGCTCGGCGTGAGCTTGCACGCTCAATTTCACACTCGCACAGCGTCACTCAACACGTCAGTAGCATGCATCCGGCGATCGGACCGCCGCCCACGGCGGCCACCGCGACTTCGGGCCGGCGCGGCACCTGCCGCTCCCCCGCCTCGCCGCGCAACTGCAGGCAGGCCTCGTGCAGCAGCCAGTAGCCGTGCATGCGGCCCGCCGAAAGCTGGCCGCCATAGGTGTTCAGCGGCAGCGTGCCGTCGAGGGCGATCCGCTCGGCCCCCTCGACGAACGGGCCCGCTTCGCCGTCACCGCAGATGCCCAGAGCTTCCAGCCAGGCGAAGGTGAGGAAGGTGAACCCGTCATAGAGTTCGGCGAGATTCAGATCGGCGGGCGTCAGATCGGTACGCGACCACATCTGCGCCGCCGCGTCTGCTGACGCCATCTTCGGATAGTCCGCGCGGTGAAACCAGCCGCCGGCGCCGTCCGCACCGCCGATCGCCTCCACCGCCACCGCCCGATGCGGACAGTCTCCGGCGTAGTCGGCTGCCGACACCACCACCGCGATCGACCCGTCGATCGGGACGTCGCAATCCAGCAGCCCAAACGGTGTGGACACCGGCCGGGCGGCCAAATAGTCGGCCATAGTCATCGGATCCCGATACACCGCAAGGGGATTCAGTGCCGCATTACGCCTGCTGTTGATCGCCAGCCAGCCCAGCTGCTCCTTGGTAGTGCCGTAGAGCTCCATGTGCCGGCGACAGTTCAGCGCGAGCCAGTTCGCTGCGGAATAGGCATGTGCGGCAACCAGATCGTTGACATCGTCCATCGGGCCGACCGCGGGGGGCTTTTCGCCTTCCGGCGTCTCGAACATCCGCGCAAGAGGCGGGGCGGGCGCATTCTCGTCCTGTTTCACCGGGACGGTGCCGCCCAGCATCTGGATGGTCCGGTAGATCACCACGTGCCGGGCGTGGCCCTCGGAGACCGCACGGCATGCCGATATCACCGGGTTTAGCAGACCGCCGGTGCCGAACCCCGACCCGCAGTCGGACGCTTCGATATGCAGCTCGGCGAGGACTTCGGCGGCAGGGGTGTCACCCAGGGTGGCAATCCCGTCGAGATCTGAGGCAGCAAGACCGGCGTCGTCGATCGCGGCCCGAACCGCTTCCATGGTGAGCTCCAGCCCGGGAATACCGGTGCGCCGCCCGATCCGCGAAATGCCGATGCCGGAAATGATCGCGTCTTTTTCGAAGTAGCTCATCTGCGCCGTCCGTTAGGCCAACCCAAGCCAATTGAGTGTACTGTATTGCCCGTGTCGACCGAGCCGACGTCGCAACTGCTGATCGAGCATTGCGAAAATTGCACACGCTGGGTCCATCCAGCTACCGGCAAATGCCGCGACTGCGGCGGCCCGCTGGTCGCTCGACCGGTGTCCGGTCACGGCACGGTGTTCACGTACACGATCAACCACCACGCCTTCAACCCGGAACTTCCGGCCCCCTATGTCGTCGCCCTCGTCGAGCTCGCCGAGCAGAGCGGACTGCGGGTAGCAGCGAATATCGTTGACTGTGAGCCTGATTCGGTGTCATGCGGTATGCGCGTCGAGGCCCTGCCGGAGCCCGGCGCAGGCGGCGCACCACGTTTCGCGCCGGCCTGAGTGTTGCCGCGTTTGCGGCACAGGACGTAGGGCTCAGGTGTCGCTTTCTGCAATCGTTCGGGCTGGCGGTGTCGGCGGATAGTCGAAATTGTGGCCGCAGATCCTGCATACATCCGCGTCGCGGGTGAATTTGCCGCATTCCGGGCACTTTTTGATGTAGGCATCGGGATCGGGAGCGGCGGCCTTGTCGTCTCCTGAGCGGTATGCCTGCCAGGCCGCCTCGACCGACTGCTGTGCCAGGTGGGACTTATAAGCCGAGTAGGCCAAGAGAACGGCGATCAAGGCAAAGGCCAAACCCCACAGCCACGCGCCTGCAGAGAAATAGAGCAGGGCCCTCAAGAGGAAACTCGCCGCTGCGACGCTGTAGACGACAACCTGGCGTTTTTTGGACTGACGCTGTGCCATCGCGCCCTACCTCTCTCACCGAATTGCCCAATGCGCAAATGGTAAAGGTGCGGTAACCGCCTTGGAGGATTCTTGCAATGTCCGGGGTGTTGTGCGCCCGCTAATTGATCAGCGGGTCGCGGGGCATTCCCAGAATCCGCTCGGCGATCTGATTACGAGTG
Source organism: uncultured Actinomycetota bacterium (assembly GCA_963744835.1). Taxonomy (GTDB): domain Bacteria; phylum Actinomycetota; class Actinomycetes; order Mycobacteriales; family Mycobacteriaceae; genus Mycobacterium. Next base: position 806,654 of record CAVUVB010000007.1, on the reverse strand, counting down.
ACCTCCGAGGTGCCGCCGGCGATGGCCATCCCCCGCGCGCCCATGACCAGCCGGCCGGGCAGCGCGCCGGGCCCGTCGAGCACCGCGACGTCGGGCCCTAGCAGCGCCGCCATGATCGCGGCGCCCTCGACCATGTGATCGGCCAACTTCAGCTTGGTGACGTTGCCTTCGGGACCAGGGCCCGCTCCTTCGACGCTGCGCGCGACGCGCCGCAGATTCAGCAACCGCAGGGCATTCTCCTCGGCAAGGTATGAACCCACCCGAATTTGTCCGCCCGCCAACCGGTCCTGCTGCTCTTTCGCAAGCTGAACCAGCTGCGTCGCAAGCCCCTCGTAGAAAGACCCGCTGCCGCCGATGCTGACCCGCTCGTTGCCCAGCGTCGCCCTCGCGACCGTCCAGCCCGCATTAGGCGGCCCGACCACGTCCTCGTCGGGCACGAACAAATCGTTGAAGAACACCTCGTTGAAGTCCGAACCACCGGTGATCTGCCGCAGTGGCCGCACCTCGACCTCGGGGGCCTTCATGTCGACGATCACCGTCGTGATGCCGGCATGTTTGGGTGCTTCCGGATCGGTGCGGACCGTGGCCAGGCCCCGCGCGCAGTAGTGCGCCCCGCTGGTCCACACCTTTTGGCCGTTGATCTTCCAGCCGCCATCCACTCGCGTCGCTTTGGTCTTGATGGACGCCGCGTCCGAGCCGGCGTCGGGCTCGGAAAAAAGCTGGCACCAGATCTCGTCCTTGCGCAGCGCCTTCTCCACGAACCTTTCGATCTGCCAAGGGGTTCCGTGCTGGATGAGCGTCAGGATCACCCAACTGGTTATCCCGTAGTCGGGCCGCTTGATGCCGGCCGCCCGGAATTCCTCTTCGATCACCAACTGCTCCACCGGGTCGGCGGCCAGCCCCCAGGGCTTGGGCCAATGCGGCATCACATAGCCCGTCTCGATCAGCTTGGCGCGCTGTGCGTCCTTGTCCAGCGCGGCGATCTCGGCGGCGTCGGCATGAATTCTGGTGCGCAGCTCCTCGGCCTCGGGTGGCAGGTCCAGGCTGTTCTCCCGGGCGACACCGGCGGCGGTGCGCTCGAACACATCAGCGGCCGGCGCGTCGCCGCCGAACAATGCTGAGGTCACCAACGCCCGGCGAAGGTGCAGATGCGCGTCGTGCTCCCAGGTGAAACCAATACCACCGTGCACTTGAATGTTCAGTTCCGAATTGCGGGCATAAGCCGGGAACGCAAGCGCAGCAGCCGAAGCCGCCGCCAGCCGAAATTGGTCCTCATCCTCGGACGCCGCCCGGGAGGCATCCCACACCGCGGCGATCGCGGACTCGGCGGCGACCAGCATGTTCGCGCAATGATGCTTGACCGCCTGGAAAGTCGCGATGGTCCGGCCGAACTGCTGACGCACCTTGGCATAGTCGACGGCAGCGTCCACGCAGTCGAGGGCCCCACCGACCGCTTCTGCCGCCAGCAGCGTTCGGGCCCGCGCCAGCGCCGATTCCCGGGCTCCCGGCAGAACATCGTCGTCGCCGACTTTGACGTTCTGCAGCCGAACTCGTCCGGAGCGCCGGGTCGGATCCAAGTTCTCCGGCACCTCGACCGAAACGCCAGCGCGGCCACGATCTACCACGAGCACGTCGTCACCCGCCGCGATCAGCAGCAGGTCACTCAGCCCCGCACCCAAGACGATGCCGGCTTCACCGTCGGCCACGCCGGCGTTTATCTGCACCTGACCGTCCAGACCGATGCCCGCGGTCACTGTTCCGTCGATCAACCCCGGTAACAGCCGCGACTTCTGCTCGGCTGTGGCGTCTTTGGCGATCACCGCCGAAGCGATCACGGTCGGCACGAACGGCCCCGGCGCCACCGCACGGCCAAGTTCGTCAATGACGACCACGAGTTCGGGCAGCCCGTATCCCGAGCCGCCGTGTTTCTCGTCGATGTGCAGCCCAAGCCAGCCGAGCTCGGCGATCCCCTGCCAGAACGAGGGTCGCTCCTCCTCGGGCGCGTCGAGCAAAGACCGCGCCGCCGCACGGGCCTTCTGGGAAGTCAAGAAGCTGCGGGCGACCTCAGCGAGCTCGCGATGGTCGTCAGTCAGTGCGATACCCATTCGAGGGCCCTCCTCGTCAATGCAGGCGCCGTGCAAAAAGTGTACTTAATGCGGGTTAGGCCGCGAAAAGGAAGCCAGGGCTGCGATCTGATCCGAATCACGACCGTGGCTTCTATCTGGCGTATCTGGCGGCTACAACGTCACTTAGGAGCGAATCGCTGTCCGGCGTCCAGCCGCAAGCACTGGCCGTTCAGCATCGGGTTGTCCACGATCGCCGCGACCAGCTTCGCGTACTCCTCGGGTCGGCCGAGGCGCTTCGGGAATGCCGCGTCCTTGGTCAGCGCCGCGGCGTACTCGTCCGGGATGCCCTTGGTCAACCCGGTCGCGAACAAGCTTGGCGCGATGGCCAACACCCGGATGCCCAGCGAACCAAGATCGCGTGCCATGGTCAGGCACATGCCGGCGATGCCTGCTTTGGCCGCCGTGTAGGCGACCTGACCGATCTGACCCTCGAACGCCGCGATCGACGCGGTGTTGATGATGACGCCACGTTCGTCGTCTTCCGGTTCGTTTTTGCTCATGTGGTCTGCCGCCAGCCGGCTGATGTTGAACGTGGCAATGAGGTTGAGGTCAATCACCGACTGGAAGGATTCGAGGTCATGCGGACCGGACTTCGACATCGTCCGCTTCGCGATGCCACCGCCGGCCGTCGTCACCGTCACGTGCAGGCCACCCAGAGCGTCGACCGCGGACTGCAGGGTCTGCTCGGTGCCGGCGAAGTCGGTGACATCCACCGGGTAGAACGAGCCGCCTATACCGGCGGCGACGTCCTTGCCGTCGGAGCCTTCGCGATCCAGTACCGCCACACTCGCCCCGCGGGCGGCCAGCAGCTCGGCGCTGGCCCGGCCCATGCCCGAGGCGCCGCCGATGACGACCACCTTCTTGCCGTTGATCTCCATCCAAACCTCCCTGTCTGATTCGTTGCCAGCACGCTATCGCGAGGACCTGCGGACTTGTCGGTCAGGCATGCCAAGCTGAGCTGTGCTGCTGATCGATCTAGCGACGACCTCAGCTGAAGTCGGTGGCTCTGCTTCGCGGCGAGCCAAAATCACCCGTATCGCCGAGCTGCTCGGCCAGGCCAAATCCGATCCCACGCTGGTGGCGATTGTCGTGTCGTGGCTCTCCGGGGAGCTGCCGCAACGCCAGATCGGTGTCGGCTGGGCGGCTTTGCGGTCATTGCCGCCGCCCGCGGCGCAGCCGAGCCTGACGATCATCGGCGTCGATGCCACCTTCGCCGCGATCGGCGCGGTGTCGGGCAAGGGCTCGCAGACCCGCCGCGCCGAGCTGGTCGTCGAATTGTTCGCGTCCGCAACCGAAACCGAGCAGACGTTTCTGCGGCGGCTGCTGACCGGCGAGCTGCGCCAAGGCGCGCTAGCCGGCGTGATGGCCGATGCGGTAGCCGCCGCCGCGCAGCTCCCTGCGGTCGCGGTACGACGCGCGGCGATGTTGGGCGGGGACCTGCCGTCGGTCGCCGCAGCGGGCCTGACCGGTGGAACGGTGGCACTGGACGCCTTCACCCTGCGAGTGGGCCGACCGGTCGGCCCGATGCTGGCGCAAACCGCCGCCGGCGTAACCGAAGCGCTCGAAAAGCTTGGCGGCACAGCAATTTTCGAGGCGAAGCTGGACGGCGCACGGGTGCAGGTGCATCGGCGGGGCGATCAAGTCACCGTGTACACCCGTAGCCTCGACGACGTCACCGCCCGGCTACCCGAGGTGGTGCAGGCGACCTTGGCATTACCGGTCGCCGACCTGATCGCCGACGGCGAGGCGATCGTGTTACGCCCCGATGGCAGGCCCCAGCCCTTCCAGGTCACCGCGTCGCGATTCGGCCGATCCGTCGATGTCGCGGCCGCCCGCGCAGCCCAGCCGCTGTCGGTGTTCTTCTTCGACATCTTGCACCGCGACGGCGTCGACCTGCTCGACGCACCGGCCACTGAACGGACGGCGGTACTCGACGACATCGCGCCGCGGCAGAACCGGGTCGATCGGCTGGTCACATCGGATCCAACCGCGGCCGCCGATTTCCTGGCAGCCACGCTGGCTGCCGGACATGAGGGCGTGATGGCCAAGTCGCTGACCGCACGCTACGAGGCCGGCCGCCGCGGTGCCGGCTGGCTGAAGGTCAAACCGGTACACACTCTGGACTTGGTGGTGCTGGCCGTCGAGTGGGGTTCGGGACGGCGCCGCGGGAAGCTATCCAACATTCATCTGGGCGCACGCGACCCTGCCACCGGCGGCTTTGTGATGCTGGGCAAAACCTTCAAGGGAATGACCGACGCGATGCTGGACTGGCAAACCGCGAGGTTTCACGAGCTGGCTGTGGGTGCCACCGACGGTTACGTCGTTCAGCTCCGGCCCGAGCAGGTAGTGGAGGTGGCGTTCGACGGAGTGCAGCAGTCGTCGCGCTACCCCGGCGGTTTGGCGCTGCGGTTCGCCCGGGTACTGCGCTACCGCGACGACAAGGGCCCGGACCAAGCCGACACCATCGACACCATACGTGAGCTGCACGCGGGTTAAGCTGGCCGACGGCCCGTTCACCGTGTCGACACGGCACGTTAAACGGGTATGACTGGTCTGTGGTCGCATAGGGTGCCGCTGACGTGGCGAGTTCATGGAGGGAGGCGCCGTGGCAGCACTACCGCACGACACGGCGGACCCCGAAGCGCATCACGCGCAACTGAGTTGCCTCCACACCGACGCTGACCTGCCGCCCGTCGCGATCATCGACCGCTCACCCATCGGTACCAGGCACAAGATCGCGCCATCCGATTTGGTCTCTACCCGGATACCGAGAAGGTTGGACCCGTGTCAATAACAACCGATCGCAGGGGCCGGCTCTTCAAGCGCGACTCGCAGACGGCAGGCACCCGGCTGTTCCGCCGGGTGAACCGATCGCCTGCAGTGCCGTTGCAGCAAGCCGAATCGAACGTTGACATGACGAGGCGCGAGACCCGCGACCGTTGGTTGACCTATGCGCGCCGGGTCGCGGTCACCACCTGGGCTGTTGTCGTGATCTACCGGACCGTGACCGAGGGGCTCGCCTTCAATCGCGAACTGGTGCTGCTCTACATCGCCACCGGGCTTGTCGCCGCGAGCATCGGCCGCGGTCGCAAAGTATTCGCGGTCGTCTGCGACTGGCTGCCGTTCGCGCTTTTTCTGCTGCTCTACGACCTCAGCCGGGGAGCGACAGCGCTAATCGGAGCGCCCACGCTGTGGAACTTTCAGCCTGAGGCTGATCGGTGGCTGTTCTTCGGAACTATCCCGACGGTGTGGTTGCAGGAGCGCATCAAGATGGCGCAGCCACCGTGGTGGGAGGTGATCATCAGCAGCATCTACATGTCGTTTTTCATCCTGCCCTATGTGGTCGCCGGAGTGCTGTGGCTGCGCAACCGGCGCGATTGGGCAGCGTTTGTCCGCCGCTTTGTCGCATTGTGCTTCGCCGCGCTCATCATCTACGTCGTTCTGCCGGCAGCGCCGCCGTGGGCAGAAGCTCGGTGCACCCCGGCCGAGGTCGTCGGCGGCCCGTCCAATCCGCGCTGCATGTTCAGAAGTCCCGCGGGCGTTCACGACGGCGGGCTGCTGGGAGCGATGCACAGAAGCCAGCCCGGTGCCCACCACTTCGTTGAGCGGATTTCCACCCGCGGCTATGGAACGCTGCATCTGCAGTCGGCTGGCGCGTTGGTCAACTCGCAACAGTTCAGCGTGAATCTGGTCGCGGCGATTCCGTCTCTGCATGCCGCATTGACCGCGATGATCTCGGTGTTTCTGTGGCGCCGTGTCAAGGCCAGGTGGCGCCCGCTATTGGTGGCTTATCCGCTGGCGATGGCCTTCGTGCTGGTGTATTCAGCCGAGCACTTCGTGGTTGACATCCTGCTGGGCTGGGCATTCGCCGCGATCGTGCTGCTGGTCATCGGTCGTCTTGAGTCGGCATGGGCCCGACGCCGAGCGTCGAAGTCAGCCATCGCCGAACCGGCTGAGCCAGTCGGCGATCTTGGTGGCGGCCTCACCGTAGAAGGTGCGGTAGACGCGGTCGGCGACGTAACCGATATGAGGGGTGGCCACCACGTTGTCCAACGAGCGCAGCGGGTGGCCGGCCGGCAACGGCTCGGTGCCGAAGACGTCGAGGCCGGCCCCGGCGAGTCGACGCGACCGCAAGGCGTCGATGAGAGCGGTCTCGTCGACGATTGGGCCGCGGGATGTATTGACTAGCAACGCTGTCGGTTTCATCAGTCCGAACTCGCCGGCGCCGACCAGACCGCGGGTCCGCTCGCTGAGCACCAAATGGATTGTCAACACGTCGGTGCGGCTGAACAATTCGTCTTTTGGGACGTGTGTAGCACCGGATTGTTCGGCGACCTCCGGCGTCAGGTTCGCGCTCCACGCGATGACTTCCATCCCGAACGCCGCCCCGACCCGCGCCACCCGCGTTCCGATCCGCCCCAAACCCAGCACGCCCAACACCGCGCCGCCCAGTTGACGGCCGACGTACGTCTGCCATCCATCGCCGCGCACTGACAGGCACTCGTCGACGATCCGGCGCGCGGTGGCAAGGATCAGCGCCCAGGTCAGTTCGACCGTCGACTCCACGTAGCCGCCGGTGGTGCTGACGTAGATGCCGTGTTCTTTGGCGGCTTCGACGTCGATCGAAGCGTTGAACGGTCCGGTCGAGGCGATCATCTTCAGCCGTGGCAGACGCTCGATGAGGGTGCGCGGCAACGGGGTGCGCTCACGCATCACGCACACTACGTCGAACGGCGCCAGCCGCTCGACCACGGCGCCCTGGTCGGCGAGATGATCGGTGAAGACCGTGATGTCGGCTTGCGCCGCGACCTCCGACCAGTCGGCCATGCTTAACGCGACGTTCTGGTAGTCATCGAGGATCGCGACCCGCATCGTGCCAATCTCCCATACCCGGTTTGAACGGCTCGCCGGCTGGGTACCTACCCCGGCAAGGTCACCGAGCAAGGGAGCTATAGCCGATGGGCGCCCATCGAAAATTGACCAACAAGATTGACGATGCGGCCGGCAAGGCCAAAGAGGCCGTCGGCAGGATCACCCGCGACGAGGACACCAGGATCGAGGGAAAGCTCGACCAGGCGAAAGCCAGCCTCAAAGACGCGGGCGAGAAAGTGAAGGACGCTTTCAAGAAGTAGCCCACAACGAGCTAGCACGAAAAGGACGGCCACCGGAGGAAGCGACCCCGGTGGTCTTCCGCTATCTAGACCATGCCTGGAATCGGTGGCAGCGGGCTCATTCTCGTTGCAAGGACGCATCGACTGTGCGGGTTATGTCCGGGAACACGCCCTGAATTAATGCACAACCTACGCAGTCGGCGCCGAGGTAATCCGAACACACTAGTAGCGGTCAAGACGCGAGCTAGTGCTCGCCCGAAGCATCACTTTCTGGCGGCTCGTTGAACCCAAATATGAACGGCGCGAACACGATTTCGCGGCCGTCGGGATCACGGTAGGTGACGGCTCCGGTCGCGGCCCAATACGGATGGGACTCGACGGGTTGGATACCGACCGCCGAAAGCCGCGCCGTCGCGTGCCGCTGTGCCGCTGCATCGGGAAAGTACAGGCACAGCTGCTCATGAGAGTCGACTGCCACGGGTGCTTCAGCCTTGACGACCTCGAAAGTCAAGGAGGATCCGGGCAGCCCGAAGATTGCGCCCGTGCTGCCGTAGCTATCCCCGAATGTGGCGCACAGCGGCAGTCCGACGATGTCGCGGTAAAACCGGACGGTCGGCTCGAAATGCGCGGAGCGACGGGCGAAACGGATCGCGCCGATCAAGGCCAATTCGTCTGGCCAGGCCGTCGGCGGCGGGGTCGGTTGCTGCGTCATGGCATCGACGTTAGGACCTCAACCATGGTTAAGGTCAAGTCGCAACAGTTGACGTCTTGCCGCGAGAACAAGTACACAGTTTTATGCCCACGCCAATGTCCACCTGGCTTGTCACCGGCTGCTCGACCGGGCTGGGCCACGCGCTCGCCGAAGCTGTCATCGGCGCCGGCCACAACGCTGTCGTCACCGCACGCAATGTCGCCAGCGTTGCCGATCTGGCCGACGGCGCGTCCGAACGTGTGCTACCAGTCGCCCTTGACGTCACCAGGCCCGAGCAAGTGGCCTCGGCCGTACAGCAAGCCCAACAGCGGTTCGGCAGCGTCGACGTCCTGGTCAACAACGCCGGCTACGGTTACCGAGCCGCCGTCGAGGAAGGCGACGACGCCGACGTGCGCACCCTGTTCGAAACGCACTTCTTCGGCACTGTCGCGATGATCAAGGCCGTCCTGCCGGACATGCGCGCCCGCCGCCGCGGCGCCATCGTCAACATCTCCTCGATCGGTGCCCAGCTGACCCCGGTGGGGTCGGGCTACTACTCGGCAGCCAAGGCCGCGATCGAAGGCCTCAGCGGAGCGCTGCGCGGTGAGCTCGCCCCTCTGGGCATCTCGGTCACCGTCGTTGAGCCCGGCGCCTTCCGCACCGACTTCGCCGGACGTTCGCTCGTCGAGTCGGCCACGGTGATCGACGACTACGCCGCCACCGCCGGGCAGCGTCGCAAGGAGCACGACACCATGCACGGCAACCAGCCCGGCGACCCCGCCAAGGCCGGCGCCGCCATCATCGCCGCTGTCGAATCACCTGAGCCTCCGGCATTTCTGCTGCTGGGCGCGGACGCGCTTGTCGCCTACCGTTATGTCGCCGACGGGCGCGCGACGGAGATCGCGAACTGGGAACAGCTCACGACCAGTACCAACTTCGACTCCTGAACCACTCCGACTGGGTTAGCGTCGGGGAATGCCAGAGATAGATTTGGACGCGCTGTCGACCCCCGAGCACGGCTACACCATCGATGACACAGACGACGACGACCCGGTCTTGCTCGATCAGGACGGCAAGCACATCGAAACGTGGCGCGAGCGATACCCCTATGACCACCGGATACCGCATGACGAATACGAGCACTTGAAGCGGCGGCTGCAGATTGAACTGCTGAAGCTTCAGAACCACGGCAAGCGCACCGGCGCCCGCCACGTGATCCTGTTCGAGGGTCGTGATGCCGCCGGAAAGGGCGGCACCATTCAGCGATTCATGGAGCACCTCAACCCACGCAGGGCACGAGTCGTCGCGCTGGAGAAGCCGACCGAACACGAACAGACGCAGTGGTATTTCCAGCGCTACATCAGCCACTTGCCCGCCGGCGGAGAGATGGTGTTGTTCGACCGGTCCTGGTACAACCGCGCCGGCGTCGAAAAAGTGATGGGGTTTTGCACACCTGAGCAACACGCCGAATTCTTGCGGCAGGCACCGTCCTTCGAACGGCTGCTGGTCAACGATGGCATCAGTCTGACCAAGTTCTGGTTTTCGGTGTCACCCGCCGAGCAACGCACCCGGTTCGCCGTGCGACTGGTGGACCCGGTGCGGCAGTGGAAGTTTTCGCCGATGGATATGGAGTCGGTCAACAAGTGGGACGACTACACCGCGGCCAAGGAGGAGATGTTCGGTGCGACCGATACCGACATCGCTCCGTGGATCGCGGTCAAAAGTAACGACAAGAAACGAGCCCGCATCAATGCCATGCGATACATCCTCGCCAGGTTCGACTACGACGATAAGGACGATGAGGTTGTGGGCGAGCCGGATCCGTTGATTGTCGGCCGTGCGCTCGCCGACTGAGCTATGCCTGGCCAACGCTGTTTGCCTTCTTGGCGCGGGCGTGCATCCTTTACGGTATGCATCTGATCAACGGAGTCCGTGACCCTGCGTCGATCAGCCCAACTACTTCGTAATCTGTTGGGATGCCTAGTCAGCGGGAGCGAATGCTCAGCGGGGCCTTGTATAGAGCCGATGATCCCGAGCTCGTAGCGGACCGACAGGCATGCCAGCGATTACTTGACGTATTCAACGCAACTCGGGCCGACGACGATGACGTGCGGCAACAGCTGCTGTGCGAGTTACTCGCCTCGTTCGGCAGCGGGTCGGTCATCCTCCCCCGATTCCAGTGCGACTACGGCACGTACATAACGATCGGTGCAAACACCTTTGTGAACCATGACTCGATCATGCTGGATTGCGCGCCGATCATCATTGGTCGCGACGTATCAATCGGGCCCCGCGTGCAGCTTCTCACGGCGCAGCATCCCGTCGACGATCATGACGCCAGACGGGAACGCTGGGAGTCGGCGTCTCCCATCTCAATTGGCGACAACGTCTGGATAGGCGCCGGGGCAATTGTCTGTCCCGGCGTGACGGTTGGCGACAACTCGGTCATCGGCGCGGGCAGCGTCGTCACCAAAGACGTGCCGGCGTGTGTAGTTGCCGTGGGTAGTCCGTGCCGGGTTATCAGGGAGGTTCCGTAGGTTCGTGAGATCCGGTAATTGGATTCTCCAAATGACAGATCCAGGTTTCCGTCTGGCGCCTCCTGAGTAGGTGCTCCGTGTCGGAGCGGCTCGGCGAAAGGATGAATAACAGTGAGTAGCACCATCGGCACCGAACCCGCGGTCGAAAGCCATAGCTCGGGGATTATTCCGGTCTTCAACCCGTCTACCGAGGAGCAGATCGCAGAAGTCGTCGATTCCGACCAGGCGGCCGTCGACGCGGCGGTAGCTCGAGCACGGCCTGTCTTACTCATAAGCTCCACAGTATTAAAATTGCGTGACGTGTCAACTAATGAACCTCAGGACGATCGCCGAGATAGGACACATCGGAAATTGGAATAAACCGGAGCCCGGACCTTCACTCGCGCGCCTGCGCTCCACCCGTAGGCGTAAGTGCGACAACCGGGATGGTGCGTGTCGTCTTGCGCTGGTATTCGGCGTATTGCGGATACCGTTGGGCCTGATCGGCGTACTTCGCATCGCGTTCTGCGCCGCTCAGCTCAACGGCATGTACGTCGAGGTGCTGCTCTCCGACTTCGATGCTGGCGTCGGGGTTGGCGATGAGGTTCCAGTACCACGCGGGACTGCGGTCGACACCGGCAGCCGAGGCGAACAACAGGTAGCGACCGTCGTCGGGCAGATACATCAGTGGGTGCACCCGCTCCTCGCCGCTTCGTGCACCGGTCGTGTGGAGTAGCAAAACCGGTGCGCCCTCAAACGGTCCACCAAGGCGCCCATGATTGCTGCGGAACTCTTCGATGTTGCGGCGGTTGAACTCGTTGACCTCGGTCATGATGCCTCCTCGTTGGTTTCGGTCAGATCAATTCAGCTCTGCGCGTGCAGTTTGGGGCACACTCACCGGTTCACGGCGCGTGATCTGTCAGCACGGTATACAACTCGAAGATGAAGCCGTCTCGCACGATTGCAACATCGAATCCCGAGCCCTCCGGCGTCGAGCTTCCGGGTTTGACACGCTAAGTAGCCCAATCCCAACGTCTGGTGGACGGGACCTGCGGCAATGAACTGGAGATCGCCGAGTTTGGCTTGCAACTCGGCAGCTTTGGCGTCCAGCGCGTCGCGACTCGTGGTCACGCCATCGTCGTCGGTCCATCGGATGTCGTCGGCGTAGGCGTGCTCGATCGTGGCACGCCGGCGCGCAGTGTCGCGCTCATTGAAGACCTCGAGAAGGTTGGCGTGCATCAATTCAGTGATCGTGGCGGGGGATCGGAAGGCCTCCTATTGCACGAAGCGTCAATTTGTGTCGATGAGGATTGGGTCTAGCGGACTCCCCCGTCAGCGTCGTCACCAGTTCGCCGGCGGGTGTTGAAGGCGCCAGTGCCGGTACCGGGGCGATGTGGCCACGTCGTAGAGCGTCCAGAGCGGCTGCACTGTGTCGTGGTGCTCTGGATCCTCCCCCGAATCATCGCTTTCGAATGGTGCGAACACGATTTCGCCTGCCCAGTGCAGCCGTATCGTGCCGTCGGGCCAGCGCTTGAAGATGGTCAGCAGCGGTAAAGGCTGGCCGTCAGCACCATCGTTGCCGTAATCACGGCGAAAGGTGCAATTCGCCCCCGACAACACCCCGATGTGTCGCCACCCCCTCTCCTGCGCGAACGCCGCTACCTGCTCGATCGGGGCCTTTGCAACGATCGCCAAGTTGCCACCCATACCGTCGAGCTGGGCGATGGTGCCGTCCCACATGTCGATCAGTGGGGTGCACGATGGGCACGGTCCCTCGTCTATGGGGAGTTCCGAGCCGATACCGCTTGTCGGTCGAGGCCGATCATCCCCGCAGAGACGCGGGAACATGTAGTGGTAGAGCATCAGTGTGTCGTTATCGCCGAATAGCTCGGACATCCGCACCGTCGTGGCGGCGCCGTCGTCACCCATTCGGTCGAACACATAGTCTTCGGGGACCTCGCCGCCAGGCGGCAGTGATCTCCGCTGCGCCGCGACAGCCTCCATTTCCCGCTGGAGATCGACCTCCCGTTGAAACAGCGCGTCACGCGCTTCGCGATACTCCGGCGACTCATTCGGAAAAGCTATCGTGTGCTTTGCGAAGCTGCCGCCGCTCATGGTCGCAACACTAACTTGCCGCGGGTGTGTCGCAGTTCGACCTCCCGGAACGCGTCCCGCACATCATTGAGGGCGAAGACTCCGGCGATCGGCACCTCCAGTTCACCCCGGGCGGCCAGGTCGGCCAACTCAGCGACCACCGCCGCGGTCGCAGCATCCGCGCCACCCGCCGACAAGACGCCGAACCGCTCCACTGCAGCGAAATCGGCGATGGTGTCGACCCTGTTAGGCGGCACTTTGAGATCCTCGACCGCCATGGCGACATATCCACCACCGAAGAAATCCAGCAGGGCGTCGATGTGTCCCGACGGTGCTGCCGCGCGCAGCCGTGCCGGCAGGTCGTCGCCATAGTTGACCGGAACCGCGCCATGGTCGGCGAGCCAGGCATCGTTGGACGGCCCGGCGATGCCGACGACGGTGGCCCCGGCACGTCGGGCGAGTTGAACCGCGATCGAACCGACTCCGCCGGCCACACCGGCGATCGCTACCGTCTCCCCCGGCTTAAGACGCACCGCCCCCACCGCGGCATAGGCCGTGGCTCCTGCGACAAACAGCGAGCCGGCCACTTCCCAGGAAACCGCCGACGGCTTGGCGGTCAATTGGTTTGCCGGCACTGTCACGTATTCGGCGTGGCTGGACCGGCGCATGGAGAACCCGATCACCTCATCGCCCACAGCGAAATCGCTGACGCCGGAACCAAGCTCGGCCACCACCCCCGCTAGGTCGCTGCCCTGGCCGGAGGGAAACGTGGCCGGGAACTGGTCGGCTAGTGCGCCACTCCGAATTACCGCCTCACTCGGATTGATGCCGGCAGCCCTGACGTCGACCAAAACCTCACCGGCACCCGGAATTGGGCGGGGCACCTCGCGCACCTCGAGGACGTCGACACCGCCGTACGAATCGAACTGCACGGCTCTAGGCATGCAGCAAAAATAGCAGAATTACATGATATGTCAATCAGTTGGTTGTCGGAACGATCGCCGTCTTCCGGATGTGGACACACGAAAGACCAACGGCCGGCAGTAGTCCTTGCGGACTCACTTCCGGCCGTTGGTCGCTCACCATCGGTTCTGTGGTGACGGTGTCATTCAGTTGCCAAACTCACCCGCCGTCTGCTGTATCGCCGCCACCGGGCCAAGAGCGCCCAACTGGCCAGCGGCGAAATCGGCTGCCTGGTTGGCCATTCCGTTGTCCTTGTAGGAACTGTGGGCCGCCCGGTTGAGGCCACCGGGAAAGCAGACCGGGTCGCCGGTTGCACACAGCTGGAGGGTTTTCGCCGCGTAAAGCTGGCCAATGGTGATGGGTGGCGCGGTGTGGTCGACCAGGTTGAGGAACCAGGTGTCCGGTGTTCCGAACAGCACCACTGCCGCGACATGCGGAGCGATCGCAGGAGACATCGGGCCGGTGATACCGGCTGGCAAGGCGAATCCGTCGGGAACGGCATCGGCGGTGGTGTAGCCGACTACTGCGGCGCCCTGGGAGTAACCGCCGAGCACGATCTTTGCGGTCGGGCAGGTTGCCGCGATCGTCTGGATCCGATTGCTGGCGTCGACGATCCCGTCCACTGCTCGCCCGAAGTCCAACGAGGCAGGATAGTTCACCGCATACACGTCGACCGTTTTGCCTGGCAGGCGGGCGTTGAGCGCATCGACGAACGCTTGCCCGGTCGCGCCGACACCGGGCGCCTCCAAGGTTCCGCGGGCGAACACGACCTCGATGCTTGGACACGAGTCGTCGGCGGCATTCGCCAACGGTAAGGAGGCAAACGAGCCAGTGAGGATCGCGAAAGTAGCGACCGCGGCGAAAATCGTGGATAGTACTTTTCGGACGGTCAACGTGCCGAGCCTGATTACCAGGGGTGTAACGGCGCTCATGACTTGGTCCCTTCCTTGGTCCCGGTCACCGCCACTTCAATGTTTTTAGTGACGGCCTGTCCCCTACAAGTGGGCGGCCCGGTTGGCGATTCCGGGAAACTTAGTGATCTACACCACTTGGGATAAGACGGATCGGCATTGCGGCGGCGACTCCACGCACCAGTCGGTTACGCGATAAGATTGATATATCACGTAAAAGCACGTTACGGTTCGGACCGGATCTGCTGCGGAGGACGCCGAAGATGAGCACGATGACGGGCGATCGCTACCGCCTCGCGGATAAGGTGGTGTGGCGCGTCGGTTACGGGGCAATGCAATTGGCGGGCGACGGCGTCTTCGGGCCGCCGCGCGACCGCGAAGAAGCGGTCGCAGTATTGCGTGCCGCCGTCGATGCCGGTGTCGATCACATCGACACCGCCCAGTATTACGGGCCAGACGTGGTCAATCAGTTGATCAGCGAAGCACTGTTCCCCTACCCCAACGGATTGGCGTTAGTCAGCAAGGTTGCCGCACGGCGGGACGATTTCGGCACGGTCCTGCCCTTCGATGAACCGAATCAGCTGCGCACGGGCATCGAAGAGAACCTCGCAACCCTAGGTGTCGAGCAGCTCACCGGGGTAAACCTGCGGGTCTTAGACAAGGCGGTGCCCGATCAACGGTTTCTCGACCAACTCGGCGCCCTCGTCACCGTCCGAGAGGAAGGGCTGATCGCCGGGATCGGGATCAGCAACGTCACGCACCGACATCTACTGATGGCGCTCGAGGTTACCGACATCGTGTGCGTCCAGAATGCCTACAACCTTGCGGACCGTTCTTCGGATCCGGTGCTCAAAGAGTGCACCGCCCGAGGCATCGCGTTTGTTCCATTCTGTCCGCTCGGCTGGCCAAAGAAACAACACGACGCGATCGCGTCTCATCCAGTCGTGACCGGTATCGCCGCGCACCACGGCGTCACACCAGCCCAGGTCGCGCTCGCCTGGCTATTGGCGATCGCCGACAATGTCCTGCTGATCCCGGGAACTAGGAGTCGCGACCACCTCGCTGAAAACCTTGCCGTCGGATCGGCGTCACTACAGGACGACGAAATAGCAAATCTCAGCAGGGCGTTCGCACCCTGAACGACCACTTCTCAATCCAAACTGGTCATTTCGATCACCGAGGAGGACACCGTGAATTTGGCGTTATGGATAGTCGCGATTGTGTTGGCTGTTGGCTTCGCCGCAAGTGGACTGATGAAGCTGTTAGTACCCAAGGACAAACTCGTCGAGTTTGGCCAGGGCTGGGCGCAAGACGTCAGCCAGAATGCTATCCGCCTGATCGGAGTCGCTGAAGTTCTTGCGGGCTGGCCGAATTATGAAGGCACTGATTGCGCCGGGCCGGCTCTGATGAGCGCCTTCACATATCGGCGAAACTCCTCTGATCCGGAAAGCAGACATGACTGACACCCCGCCACCCCACAGCGACCTGATTCGGGCCTTGATCCGTGCAGTCGACGACGCGGATCTCCACACTATTGCCGCCCTCACGTCCAGTAATGTGCATTTCCGCTTCGGCAACGCTGACCCGACTGACTCCCAAGCCGAGCTCATCGAGGCGGCCCGGTCCTTTCGCGACGCGATCGCCGATCTGCGCCATACCATTCTGGAGCTGTGGGAGGTCGACGAGGGCACAGTCATCGGGCTCATGGACGTGTATTACCGTCGACTCGACGGCCACGAGCTGAACTTGCCGTGTTGCAATGTTTTTCGAGTGCACGACGGCGTCGTTGACGACTACCGCATCTACATGGATGTCAACCCGGTTCTGGCGCCCTAGCCATGAGCCGCCGGGCTGCGAACCGCTCCTACAGGGGTACGGGTGGCAGCGAGGCATTCAGATTCAGGCTGGCCTGGATATGCTCCAGCGCCGCGGTGAACGGGGCAACCAGTTCGTCAGGCAGTGGCTCGAAGAACAACCTCCTGACCAATGCGGCGTGACCCGGCGCGGCCTCGACCATCGCGCTCATTCCTTTTTTGGTCAAGACGGCGTCGGTGGCCCTCCCGTCGTCGGCGGACTGAACGCGGTCGGCAAGGCCACGCTCGCTCAATCGCCGCAGGTGATGGGAAAGCCGGCTACGTTCCCACCCGATTAGCGCAGCCAAATCGGTGATCTGAAGTCTGTGGTCGCGTGCACTACTCAAAGCATTGAGTACGTGGTAGTCAGCCAACGACAGATTGCTATCGCGCTGCAACTGTCGATTGATCTCGTAATTCATCCGCAACTGGACGCGCATATAAGCAACCCAGGCGCGCAGTTGTAAGGGGGACAACCAGGGACTGTCTGCCGCGGGTGAGCGGCGAGGTCTGGGCATATCACGGTCTTTCTGCTGGACTATTCACTCTTATTATCCGTGATCAAATCGCCGAAACCTGATAGGCCAGCTGGCGGAGGGCACCCAAGCTGCGCGAATCTCTTGCAGGAAGCCCGGCGGCCCGCGGTGCAGCCTCGAGGTATCAACCAAGATTGACTGGATGACGTGAGCTATTTGCTTGATACATCATGTACTTCGATCATAGGCTTTGTGGGTCCACATCACTGGTGTGCGCAACGCGAAACGCTTGTGTTGCAATCGAAGACCGAAGAGAGGCGTTCATGACCGGCTGTCCGCATTTCGGCTGATGGCGCACCGTCCGGCGCACCCTAACGGCAGGCGGCGGACACCCGGCCGTTACCGCCTTGCCCACAGGCTGGTATCGCGCATCGGCTACGGCGCGATGCAGCTGGCCGGAGACCGCGTCTACCTCCCACCCCCGAGACCGTGGCGAGGCCATTGCCGTCCTGCGCGCCCCGGTTGACGCCGGCGCCGAGCACGTCGAGACGGCACAGTACCACGGTGCCGGTACGGTCAACGAGCTGATCTGCGAAGCCCTTCACCCCTAGTGGCCGACGTCGCTGGGGAAAATGCCCACCGCTTGGCTATCGGCCACGAGTGTGGGTATTCCTTCGCTACACACACGTTGGCACGACGCTGCGAAAGGCTAACTGATGAATCCGGTGGAACGAGTTGCGCGCGGTTTCGATAGCTGGCAACAGCGGCATGCCGTGGTGGGCTTCCCGATCGCGGTGGTCAAAAAATTTGGCGACGACCAAGCGGGTTTCCTTGTCTCGCTGCTGGCTTACTACGCCTTCGTTGCCGTGTTTCCGTTGCTGCTTACCCTGACCGCAATCACCGGCGTGGTACTGCGCGATCATCCCAAGCTCCAGGAGAAACTGGTCAACTCCGCTTTCGCTGAATTCCCCATCATTGGCGGCCAAATCCACGAACAACTTGGCGTCGCCGCCTTCGGTCACACCACGCTTTCACTTGTCGTCGGAATTCTCGGGGCGCTTTACGGCGCACGCGGCTTCGCCAATGCTTTGCAAAACACCCTCAACACGCTGTGGGCAGTGCCCAAGGTGGACCGGCCCGGATTCCCACTGAATTATGTGCGCGCATTAGCAGCGCTGCTGGCCCTGGGGTTGCTTGTCGTGGTCACCGCTGCGTCGAGCACCGCGGCGACACTGGCGGGATCGTGGGGATTCGGCGGGCTGGCCGCACGGATCATCAGTTTGGTTGTCGGCTCGGTGCTCGGAATGGGCTTCTTCATTGCACTGTTTCGCGCGGCTGCCGCAGGACAAGTGCCCACTCGCGCGATGCTGCCCGCCGCCGCGATCAGCGCGATTGGCTGGCAACTGCTCATCAGCGCCGCCGGGGTGATCGTGACCCACCAGTTGCGCCACGCCCAAGCAGTAGCAGGATTTTTCGGCGTGGTCCTGGGGCTCTTGGCCTGGCTGGCGCTGCAGGCAAGCGTCATCGTCTACGCAATCGAAGCCGACGTCGTTCGAGTCAAGAATCTGTGGCCGCGCAGCCTAATCGAGCCGCCACTACTTTCAGCTGACAAGGAGTACTACACCGCGGCTCTGCAAGCTGAAACGCGCCGTCCCGAACAGCGCGTCAACGTCGCCTACAGTCCCGGCGACCAGCACACTGGCGAATCCGGCGACGAGCATGACCTTGCCGGCGAGGACACCTCCTAGAACTATCCATTCATGCTTCCCGGCACCACCTCATCGTCTGTGATTGCGTTATAGCCGCGTGCGCCCACTCGATCAACGGCCGCCTTCACAACACCGAACACAAGCCCTTGCAACCCCGCACCCAGCAGCACGGCACCACTTGAACGGCTCAGGTCTTTCGGGTTCGGAGGGGCGGGTTCCTCGTCACTCAAACGCTTCCAAATCTGACCGAAAAGCGCGCTCGCGAGCAGGCCACCGGTGACACTTGTGGCGATCGAGAGCGGCAAGTACAGGGCCCTGGACCTTTTGCTCATTGAGATTCCTCCTAATCCGGTGCGGGCCTGACGGACCGCTTCGATATCGTCGCTGACCTCGCAGGGACGATGCTTACCCGGCAACGATGCTGACCAATCGGCTATGCATGGTCCGGATACAGCCATTCTGACTGGCAGCGGTGAATGGCAGCCTCGACCGGGTACACGCGTATTGACGGCCTCCGGGCCGAACATCGGCGAGGAGGTCAGGTATGCCGAAGGCGGGCATCGTGGCGTTGCTCGCCCTGTGCGCGGCGCTGGCATCGGCGTTCGGCAGTGTGATTCGCCAGCGGTCCGCGCAGCATGTCACCGACAAACCGGTCGGCCACCTGAAGCTGTTCGGCATGTCGTTGCGCGACACCCGGTGGTGGTTGGGCAGCGTCGGAGCGGTCGCCAATTACGGCCTGCTGGCCGCGGCGCTGGGGCTCGGCTCGGTGGTGTTGGTGACGTCGCTGCAAGTGACGGCGCTGCTCTTCGCCTTGCCGATCTACACGCGCCTGACCCATCACCGGGTGACCCGCTGGGAGTGGATGTGGGCGGCGCTGCTGGCGGTGGCGTTGGCAGTGTTCGTCACGGTCGCCGACCCGGAGGCCGGCCGTTCGCGGGGCTCGCTGCAGACGTGGGTTGTGGTAGCTGTGGTGCTGGGCCCAGTGCTGGTGTTGTGTGTGCTGGCAGCGCGGATCTGGCCGGGTCGTCAAGCCGCAGCAGTGTTGCTCGCGATCGTGGCGGGTTCGGCGTTGGGTGTGTTCGCGGTGCTGACCAAGGGCGTTGTCGAGGCGCTCGAACACGGCTTCGGGGCGGTGCTGTGCGCGGCGGAGTTCTACGCCTGGATACTGGCCGCGGCGGTCGGGATGATCTTTCAGCAGTCGGCGTTCCGCGCCGGTGCCCTGACCGCCTCAATGCCGACGTTCACGGTGGCCGAACCGGTGGTGGCGTCGGTGCTAGGAGTCATCGTGCTCGGTGAGACCGTGGGCGCCGGTGACCGTGAATTGCTTGTGCTGATAGCGGCCGTGGTGGTGGTGATTGTGGCGACCTGGGCGCTGGCCCGCGGCAAGGCTGCCACGATGGCGGCTCGCTCCGGACAGGACATCGAAGTGGCAGGCCCACCTGCGACGTCTTCGGATCGCTAGTTTGGTCGCCGTCGGGCCGCCATATTCGACCCGTTTGCATTCCTCAGTTCTGCACAAGGTCAGGAACAGGCTCCGCGTCGGTCAGCCAGTGGCGTCCGGCCGGCGGGCCGCCTCCCACTTGGGCACACTCACCGCATCGTCCTGGCCGAGGTCCTCATGGGTCGGGCCGATGCATTCGGCCAGCGCACCGAGGGCACCCAGATCGAAGTTGTACACCTCGGCTGCCGCTAGGCCCAGCATCTGCCGCGTCTCCTCAATGGGGATGTCCCAGAAGGAGCGCCGCAGCCATTCGCGGGTGTGCGGCCAGGTCCCCTCTGGATGGGGAAAGTCGTTGCCCCAAAGCATGTTGGATACGCCGATCTCGTAGCGCCGCGCCAGCTCCCTGCGCTCCGTGGTGGTGGCCCCGATAAAGCAGTTCCGGTCGAAGTAGGCCGAGGGCGGCATCGTCAGATCGCCCTCCATCAGATGACTCATCTTTTTGGCCGAGTGCTCGCGCAGATACCGTGTGTCCATCAGCCAGAGAAGATCGTTGGCCCAAAACGCCCCGCACTCTGTGACCCCCGGGTCGACAGACGACCACAGTGACGAGCCGGAACAGTTAGAGCCGGGACCGATCGAGCCGGAATTCGAGCTGCAGCCACGGCGCGGTGGAGACCCGAAGGTATGCGGCGGTGCTCATGCTCATATGGAACCGCTGCGGTCCGACAATCACCCGGTGTCAGATTCAAAACGGGAACGATTAGTTCCTGTCTTGTCTCACATGACGCCTCTGCGGATCAGGGCTTGAGGATGATTTTGACCGCGCCGTCCTCCTTTTTCTGGAAGATGTCGTAGCCGTGCGGTGCTTGGTCCAGTGGCAGGGTGTGGGTGGCGAAGTTGTCGACGCCGAGCGGGTCGTCGTCAGTGAGCAGCGGCATGATGTCGTCGACCCATTTCTTGACGTTGGCCTGCCCCATCCGCAGTTGAATTTGTTTGTCGAACAAGGTGAGCATCGGGAGGGGATCGGCCATGCCTCCGTAGACGCCGATCAGGGAGATGGTCCCGCCGCGGCGCACGATGTCGATTGCTGAGTAGAACGCGTCGAGGCGGTCCACCCCGACTTTTTCCATCGTCGGCTTGGCGATGGCGTCGGGTAGTAGGCCAGTGACTTGTTGCGCGATTTTGGCGAGCGGCGATCCGTGGGCCTCCATCCCGACGGCGTCGATGACGGCGTCGGTGCCGCGTCCGTCGGTCATCGCGCGGATCGTATCGCCGAGCGCGCTGCCGTCCTGATGCTCATCGAGGTTGAGAACCTCGAGTCCGCGGCCTACTGCGCGGGCGAGGCGTTCCGCGACCCGGTCGACGGCTATCACGCGGTAGCCCAAGTGGCTGGCGATCCGGGTGGCCATGTCGCCGATGGGCCCTAGCCCCAGTACGGTGACCGAGCCGCCGTCGGGGATGCTGGCGTAGGCGACTGACTGCCAGGCGGTGGGCAGGACGTCGGAGAGGTAGACGAACCGCGAGTCCGCGGGGCCGTCGGGAACCTTGATGTGGGTGAACTGCGCCTGCGGTACCCGCAGCAGTTCAGCCTGCCCCCCGGGTACCTCGCCGTAGAGCTCGGAAAAGCCGAAGAGCGCCGCGCCCATGCCCTGGTCGCGGACCTGGGTGGTTTCGCACTGGGTGTACAGCTGCTGATCGCACATATAGCAGCTGCCACAGGAGATTTGGAACGGAATTACTACTCGGTCGCCGACCGAAAGGTTGGTCACTGCACTGCCCACTTCGCGGACAATGCCCATCGGTTCGTGGCCGAGGATGTCCCCTGCGTTCATGAACGCGCCGAGCGTTTCGTAGAGATGCAGGTCGGATCCGCAGATATTGGTCGAGGTCACCTCGATGATCGCGTCGGTAGGCTCCTCGATCTTCGGATCGGGAACGGTATCGACGCGGACGTCGCGTTTACCGTGCCAGGTGACGGCCTTCATAGTGGTCTCCTTCGGAGGGCGCTAGGGCATGACGGGACATCTGCAGTTCGCCTCAGGATTCACCCGAGGGTCGCTCGGTGCACTTCGTGGACCGAGTTACCCATTGAGCGGCTGACGAACACATCAACCGCTCGAATTTCCTCGCGGCCGGGTCGCGGGCGCCCGAACCCGCGTCGCTGGCCGTCGGGGGCCGCCCCGTAACGCCGCCAATCGCAGGCGCGCCCGGCGCTATCTCGTTTGTAAGAACTCGGGTTCACCGCGATCAGCGGTCGAGGAGGCCAGCGAGCTCGCGTCTGAGGTCCGGCCAGGGATCTCGCTGAACAGGAGTCGTCCGGGGCTGCATGGCGAGTGTGAGCGCGAGGCCGCGCATGGCATCGAGCGCGACGCTGAACCGCCGGGTCCACTCGGCGCGCGCGACGTTCTTCGGTGCGGCGTCGGCGGCGATCGCGGCGAACACGGCGGATTGGGGCCGCTCCAGCGGGGCAAGCGCGGCGTAGAGCTCGGGATCGTCGGCGGCAGCGATCCACACCTTGACCCACACGGTGTACAGGTCACCGGTGAACGCGGTCCAGAGCACGTCGAGTAGAGCAGGTGTGCGGCGAGCGCCGCCGACGGCGGCCGCATGCGCGGCCCGAGGCCGCAACTCGGTCTCCATTCGACGCCCGACCTCGTCGAGCGCCGTGGCGATGAGATCAACCCGAGCCGGGAAATGATGTGCAATCGCCCCGAGGGAGGCTCCAGCGGACTCTGCGATCTGCCTGGTCGTCGTGGCCGGATACCCGTGATCGGCAATGGATCTGATGGTCGCGTCGATCAGGCGCGCGCGAGTCTGATCGCGCCGCGCCTGCTGCGTCCGCGGAGCGCCGCCGCGAACCGGAGTCGATGCCACCAGCACATCATATAGACGACAGGTCACTTGACCTGTAACCTAGCGACAGGTCGCTTGACCCGTAAGGCCGATCTCTGGAGGGAATGGCTGTGACCAGCACCGAAACAGCGACACGAGCGGCCCCGGCCGACGGCGGGCTGCGCGTGGAACACTCGGCAGAGGGCGTACGGGTACTGGTCCTCGGTCGCAGGGAGCACCGCAACTCACTCGACGGCGACGTCCTCACCCGACTGGCTCACGAATTGGCGCTGATAGGAACGGATTCCGCCGTGAGGGCAGTGATTCTCACCGGCGCGAACGGTGCGTTCAGTTCGGGTGCAGACTTCGCTTTGATCGAGCAGCTATCGCAGCGGCCGGAAGCCGAAGTGGCCGAATTGCTGGCCCGGCACATGCGGGTCGTCGACATGCTCTGGGCATTGCCGCAGCCGACGATCGCCGCCATCGACGGCCCCGCGGTCGGTGCCGGTATGTCGTTGGCGCTGGCCTGCGACATCCGGGTGGGATCTCCGACGATGGCCCTGTTCCCGTCGTTCATCACGATGGGTCTCTTGCCTGATATGGGTGCGAGCTGGCTGCTGCCGCGGCTGATCGGCGAGGGCGCTGCGTTGGAGTTACTGCTGGCCGGACGACCGATCGCCGAGCGCGCGCTGCGGATGGGGTTGGCGCACCACATAAGTGACGATGCGTTGGCCACGGCGCTCGATCTAGCTATGACATTTGCCGCGCGCCCCGGCGCAGCGGTGGTGGCGACCAAACGACTGCTGCGTGAAGCTGCCGACGGTGACCTCGCGCGGGCGGTCGACCTCGAAGCAGGCGCCCAAGCCGCATCGGTACACGGCAACGAGTTCGCCGACATGTTCGCAACATGGCGGGCCACCCAGATCGCCGACTGATGGCGGGCGTGCGATGTGGACACGTCTTCCGAGACTACGAAGACGTCCGTACCCGCGCCGGCTCAGTGGCGAATGGCCTTG
The DNA here is from genome assembly GCA_963744835.1 of uncultured Actinomycetota bacterium. GTDB lineage: Bacteria > Actinomycetota > Actinomycetes > Mycobacteriales > Mycobacteriaceae > Mycobacterium. The sequence goes on along the minus strand of CAVUVB010000007.1, from coordinate 782,915 downwards.
CCGCCCTTGATGTCACAGCCGGTGACCGAGTCGCCATCTACCTGCACAACGAGATCGCGTTCATCGAAGCGAGCATCGGTATCGGGATGCTGGGCGCCATACCCGTGCCAGTGAACTGGCACTGGCAAGGGGCCGAGCTTGCCTATCTCCTCGATGACAGCGATAGCAAAGTGATCTTCGCCGACACCAGCCTCATTTCCACCGCCGAGGCGGTAGCCGGCGATCGGGCAGTGATCGAAGTCACCCAGGAATCGGAACCGGCGACCGGAAGATATCCGGTCTACGAGGACTGGTTGGCGCTGCAGGGCCCACGGTCAGAACCGCCCAGCCAGGCGCCGATGGCGATGGTGTACACCTCCGGCACGACGGGCAGACCCAAGGGCATCGTCCGCGCGCCGTCCACCCCCGCGCAGTCGCAAGCCACTGCGGGCTTGCTGTTCGAATCGTTCGGGCTGGCCCTGGAGATGCGCACCCTGGTCGCAGCGCCGATGTACCACAGCGCGCCCAACGCTCACGCGCTCGTGAGCGCGACCGCAGGCATCGATCTAACGATCATGGCAAGCTTCGACGCCGAGGAATTGCTACGACTGATCGAAGAACACCAGATTGATCACTTCCAAGCTGTCCCAACGATGTTCGTTCGATTACTACGCCTTCCCGACGAGGTCCGGGAGAAGTACGACGTCTCCTCATTGAAGTCTGTCGTGCACGCGGCTGCGCCATGCCCGCCCGAAGTAAAACGACGCATCATCGACTGGTTCGGGCCGATCGTCGGTGAGTACTACGGCGGCACCGAAACCGGTCCCTGCGTGGCGTGCAGCAGCGCTGACTGGCTCGCGCACCCCGGCACCGTCGGACGGCCGATCGGGGACGCCGACGTCAGGATCTACTCCGAGGACGGAGATCTGCTGCCAGAAGGCGAATCTGGGCGCATCCACCTGCGGCCACCGTCGGTTTTGCCGAACTTCACCTACCACGGCAATCCGGACAAGCGGGCCGCAATGGAGAAGGACGGATACCTCGACATCGGCGACGTCGGCTACCTCGATCACGACGGGTTCCTCTATCTCAACGACCGCAGCACGGACATGATCATTTCGGGCGGAGTGAACATCTATCCGGCCGAAATCGAGGCGTGCCTGCTCGAACTTAACGGCATCCGTGACGTCGCCGTGTTCGGCGTACCAGACGATGAGTTCGGCGAGGCGATCGCCGCCCACGTCGAAGCAACCGGCCTGACCGAAGACGAGGTGCGCGAACACGTCCGAACCAACCTGGCGCGCTACAAGGCGCCCAGAATCGTCGTGTTCGACGACGACCTGCCCCGAGAAGACACCGGAAAACTGATGAAGCGCAAGATCCGCGCGCGATACTGGCCGGCGGCGCGGTGACGGATCGATCGTTCTCGCCGAAAGCGCGGGTTGCCGCCCTTGGGGTCGCCGGTGGGGAGCAGCCAAGGTACGGCCGCCGCTGGCGCTAGACTCACTCCCGCGTCGTCGCGATCCGCGATGGCTCGCCGTTATCGGCTCGCCCGAACAGGCTTATTAGCGACGAGTACAACATGACATCCCGCCACGCAGACCCGAAGGCAGCTTCTTCAGTGCGCGATCCGGTGGCCCCAGTCGTCGACGACCTGCCCCAAGGTCTCGCCGACACCGTCGCCGAACTCATTGGGAAGCCACGCGCCCGCGGCTGGATCCACCTCTGCTCAGCGGTCACCGCCACCGTGGGCGGATTAGCACTGGTGTCGGTTGCGGGCATCACGTCGTCGCAGAAAGCTATCCTCGCGACCCTGATCTACACGGTCACCATCGTCGCGATGTTCAGCGTCAGCGCCATCTATCACCGCAAGCACTGGCACAATCCGGTGGCCTTGAAGTGGATGAAGCGGCTCGACCACTCGGCGATCTTCGTCTTCATCGCCGGCAGTTACACTCCCTTCGCGCTCTTGGCGATGCCACCGCGCACCGGGGCCAAAGTGCTGGCCATCGTGTGCACGGGCGCAATAGCCGGCGTGGCACTCAAGATGTGGTGGCCGTCAGCCCCGCGATGGGTCGGCGTCCCGCTATACCTCTTACTCGGCTGGTTGGCGATCTGCTTCGCCGGCAGCCTGCTCGACGGCGGCGGTCCGATCGTCGTCGGCCTGCTGGTCCTCGGCGGGGTCCTCTACAACGTCGGCGCCATCCTCTACGGCCTTCGCTGGCCGAACCCGTGGCCGCACACATTCGGCTATCACGAGTTTTTTCACGCCTTCACCGCAGCTGCGGCGGTAAGTCACTACGTCGCCGTGTGGTTCGTCGTCTAAATTCCGCGGCGATCGGGCGGACACGCGTCGCCATTAGATCGTCAAAACGAGATTTCTTCAATGTCCCAGTCATCGTCTTGCCTGGTGGAACCAAGGGTGTGTGAGCCCCCTCCCCTTGACCAGGAAAAACTTGGACGATAACCGCAGAGTTGAGCACGAAGCTGTCGTCAACGTTGTCGTCAGAACTTTGGTCGGAGGCGGCGCGCGGTGAGCCCCCACCCGAGCGTTTCTCAGTGAAGCTTTGAATTGATCTGACGGCCTGTCCCTCAGAACGGCTGATACTGGTCGGCAGTCGAGTCGTCTGTGCCGCGCCTGTGATCAGCGACGATGAGCAACGGATCGCAATTGGTATGTGCCCCGCGAACTGGTGTGATTGGGCAAAAGTCTAGGGATTTCCCTTATTTCTGTCTTTGGCCTTTCGGATTAGCGTGACCGACATCGAGCGGTGCCCGCAGGGCGGTGCGCACCGGGAGTAAAAGGAGTTGAGTCATCGTGAAGCTACAAGGACCTGCCGTACTTGCGTTCGTCGTAACGGCCGGTTCGGCCCTGGTGTTGACGACCGCGCCCACCGCGCACGCCGATCCGCTCGCCGAGGTTCGTCAGGCAGTTGCCAACGCGCGCGCCGGGTCGACCTGCCCCGCGCTGAACTACAGCATCGCTCTTGAGGGCGAGGCACAGCACGACTCCGGCAACAATTTGCCGGGAGTGCCTCCCGCCGGCCAGTACCACGGCACCATCGCGCGATTCTCGAACAGCAACGATCCTGCCGCAGCCGCGATCAATGGGCTCGTGACATACGGACCCTTCACAACAGCCATCGATGACTGCAGCTATAAAGATTTCGGCGTCGGTTTCTACCGCTTGAGCGATTTGGACTACGTATCCGCGGTGCTGGGCAAGCCGGAGGCAGCATCTGCTCCGCCCGCCAATACGGGGCCGACCTACGCCCCGCAGGCTCCGCAGACCGCCACCGTGACGGGTGGGGACTTGCCGGTGTACAACATCGCGCACGACGACGTCAAGGATCCCACCACCGGCGTCCAAGGTCTCAAGATCGCCACCTTGCCCAATGGCACGGTCGTCACCTTCGACGGGGTGTGCCAGAGCGGTTGGTGCCGAATCAAGTCGCCGCTCATCCCCAACGGCTTCGGCTTCGCCCAGGAACAGTTCTTGATGCTTTAGAAGTCACGTGCCATCGGGACGGGCGCGGCGCAGCGTTTGATGTTCGGCAAGTGCTGCTGGCACAGCCGGCCTCCCCAGTTCATGCCCGCTGCTCGAGCGCGGCACCGAAAATGATTGGGCCGAAGCCGAGGCCGCGATTGAGCGGTTAGCAGCCGCGCCAGCCGATGACGGTCTGGTGATACGCGACATCTGGCTGCTGCGGCTGCGCGCCCTGCTGGCCCGGGCCCGCGGCGACGACGCTGCCTACCGCGACTATCAAGATCGCTATCGCGCGATGGCGGAATCGCTTGGCTTCGAAGGACACACCGCGATGGCCGAGGCGCTGATCGACGGTGGGGAATAGTCGGCAATTTCACGATTCCGCGCTCCTACATCGAACTCCCTTCCACGCTCGCAACAGCCGGAGTCTGCTCTGGGGACGCATCGGGAGTACTTGCCGGTAAGCGCCTTTCGTTATCAGACGCGGTGCGCGACCACAAGGCACGGAACGGCGCTGGTGCCCACCAGTTCGCGCTGCCCAGTAGCCTCATCGCCGCGGGCAAGAGCACTGCGCGGATTAGGGTGGCATCAATCAGGATTGCTAGCGTTATCCCAACGCCGGACGCCTTTATGAACGACACCTGGGACGCGGCCATCGCGAGGCACACGATCGACATGATGAGTGCGGCCGCTGTGACGATGGGGCCGACACGTTGTAGCCCGTACATCACCGCGGCGTTGGTGTCGCCACAGACGCGATATTCCTCGGTGATTCGCGACAGCAGGAACACCTCGTAGTCCATCGACAGACCGAACGTTAGACAGAACATGACCACCGGCATCGGTGCGGCGAGAGTCCCGATCGCGGTGAAGTCGCCGACCAACCACTTCAGGTGGCCCTCCTGAAATATGAACACCATGGCGCCAAGCGTCGCCGACAGGCTGATCAGGTTGAGTATCAGCGCTTTAAGCGGTAGCACGACGCTGCCCGTGAAGGCGAACAGCAATGCAAACATGGTGAGCGCGATCACCATGGCGGCCAGCGGAATACGTGCGACCAAGGCGTCCTTGGTGTCCACGTTTTCGGCGGTGAGTCCGCCAACCAGGACGGCTGCGGGTGCTGGGGTATGACGGATCTGCTCGAGCAGCCGATCCGCGTCTTCGCTGTAGGGATCCACATCGGGGAGCACGGTCAGGTGTGCGCCATTGGCAAGGGGCGCCGGCATTCCCGCGATTCGTCGGCCTTCCGCATAACTCGCCGAAGGTGTGGTGACTGTTACCACATGCGGATGCCGCGATAGTACCGCCGCATATTCGTCGAGCCGATCCGGCGCCACCGGGCCGTCGAGAACCACGTCCATGGCCGCGGTGGGCTGGGCCGGGAATTCGTTGCGGATCGTGTCTCCCACTCGCCGGCTTCCCACCGTCGTCGGCATTGCGCGGTCATCGGGAAAGCCGATGTGGATTCCGGCGAATGGCATACCCAAGATCGAGACGAGGATCAGGACGGCGCCGGCAAACAGCACCGGCCGTCGCATCACCAGTCGCGCGCTGCGGAACCACAACCCGTTCTCGACTGCCACTGTGCCAGCTTGGGCTGGCCGCCGGATGAGATATCGGATCGCATGGCGTACGTCCAGCGACTCGACCCGTGCGCCAAGGATACTCAGCACGGCCGGCAGCACCACGACGGCACAGAGAGCGGCGAGCGTGACGACGCCGATGCACGCGTAGGCGGTTGAGCGCAGGAACATAATCGGGAAGGCGAGCATAGCCAACATCGACAGCGCGACGGTTACCGCCGAGAACAGCACGGTGCGCCCAGCGGTTCTCACGCAGGTGACGATGGCGGATTCGAGGTCGCGCCCGGCGGCACGCTCTTCGCGGAACCTGGTCACGATGAACAAGCTGTAGTCGATCCCAAGGCCCAAGCCCAGCACCGTCGTCAAACTCAGCGCATAGTTCGACACCGAGGTGAAGTGTGTCAGCGCGGTCAGCAGACCAAGCGTGCCGACGATCGAGAAGATTCCGATGATGAGGGGCAGCCCGGCCGCGACAAGACTTCCGAACACCAACAACAGAAGCAGGAGGATCACCGGCATAGCGAGCGCTTCACTCAGGGAGAGGTCGTCATTGATTTGTTTGGTGACCTCCAGATAGCTTATCGACTCGCCACCCATCTCGATATTCAAAGGGCCGCTGCGGGTATCGCGGAAGGTCTGGATGAGGTGCTTTGCGACCTTATTGACATCAAGCTCATCTCCCTTGATGTGGGCCAGGATCAGCGCCCGGGAGCCGTTACGGCTGCGCAACAACTCCGACGTACCGGAACCCCAGTACGACATCACAGCATCGACACCAGGAGTGGCGGCGAGCTGCTGGGTGATCGACCGCCCGGCGGCGACAGCATCCGGATCGTCGACGGATCGGCCGCGGGTGTCGGTCGCAAGGATCACGACGTTCGGCTTGCCGGCGTGGAATCGCTGCGCCAGCAGAGCTGCGGCATGTTTTGATTCGGACGACTCACTCCAGAATCCGCCGCCGGAGAGCCTGTCGGCCGCTTGACCGGCATACGGCAACGCGGTGATCAGCATCAGGAGGGCCACCGCAACAACGGTTTTGGGTCGCGAGACGGCCAGCCGCGCGATTTTGTCCAACATCAGTGCCTCCTGCCAGGTCGGCGTTGCGTATCGAGCGTAGGGAGTAGTCGGCAATTATGTTGTTTGCTGAAATGCTAGGGAGGCCGATTTGCTAGGTTCTAATGAAAGTTTGAGTTGCTTGCCGTACATAGTGATGGACTCGGGAGACAACATCTCGAGATGCCCGCAGTCGACCGGGTACTTAGTGATCTTGCCAGTGACATGTGGGCGCCACTGTAGAGATAGATCCCAACTGGTCTCATTCTGTGTTGAGTAAAATATGTCCATATCGCCATCAAATACCCCGGGAACGTGCTCCACTTGATACCAAACGCTATTCTTCATGTTCTGCATGAAGAACTTCAAGAATGTCCGGAGTTGTGCGATTGGAAGAGGGATTTGGTTATGGATTAGTTTCTCTACGCGTTCGTAAATAAGAGGTTCCGACGGCTCTGGATTGCCTATATGAAGGTATCCCAACATTAGTTCCAGCACGTAACTCTCGCCGATAGCTCCGAATATTTGCTCTCTTGTGAGGCTGTTGTTCCCACCCGGCACAGCATCGAGCAAAATGAGGTTTGGAACTTCGCATCCGCGTCGACAAAGCTCAATGGCGACTTCGTGCGCAATGACACCTCCAAGAGACCAGCCGAGAAGGCTGTAGGGCCCACTTGGATGAACCGCTTGAAGCCGGTCTGCATACCGTGTCGCCATGCCGCGAATTGATTCAGGCTCGTCGTCGTGCGCTTGTTGAATGCCAATGATGGGGCAGTCCAAGTAGTTACCTAGAGGCTGATATGGCCAGGCAAGCCCACCAGCTGGATGAAAACAGAACAGCGGAGCGCCTGTCCCTTGCTTGAGGGTCTCAACCGGAGCGATTTCGACTGAAGCGACATCTGCGCACAACTGCTGACTCAGGCAACTGACGGATGGAGCTTCGAACAGGATACGCACCGGCAGTTGGGTATCCAGGGCGTGGTTTATCGCGGCGATCGCTCGCATTGCGGAAAGCGAATTCCCGCCCAGGTCGAAGAATGAGTCGTCGACTCCGACGCGCTCGAGCCCGAGCACCCGGGCGTAGATGCCGGCGAGGACCTTTTCGGTCTGGGTCTGCGGTGCCCGGAAGGTGGTTGCACCAAATACCGGTGCCGGCAGGGCCTTTCGGTCGATCTTGCCCGATGAGGTCAACGGGAACTCGCCGAGCACCACGATCTGGGTCGGCACCATGTAGTCGGGCAACCTTGCGCTCAATCGCTGACGCACCGCGCTGATCTTTGTGTCGGTTTGGGGGTCGTTGGCGTGGCCGACGCCTTGTTGGGCCCCGGCGGGGGGCAGGTAAACGTCGGTCAGGGGGCCAGGGTCGGTGGGGGCGGTGAAGACGGCGTCGAGTGTGCCGCCCTGGGCGCCCCAGGTCACGGCAACGTGGTATCCGGTGGTTTCGCCCAGGCGGTGCAGTTGGTCGGGGGTCGCGGTCCCGGGGGCCTGGACGAGTGCATCGGCCAGCCGTAGCCCCGCGGCCAGGGCCTCTTCGACGCAAACATCGGTGATCAGCCCGGTGCGCGGGATCGCGGCGACGCGAACCGCGACGGGACGCTGGGATACCAACTGGTCGTGCAGTCCACCTAGGCCCGCGCATTGGGTCCACGTCCAGCTGGGCGCGGTGGCCATAGACCGTACCGGGGTGGGGGTAGTTTGGATGGTGGCGTCGTAGCGGTACCGGTTCAGTTCATTGTCGGCCGATCCGCGTTTGACTTGAATGTCGAGTCCGGCCACGGATGGGTGCGCGGCGGCCCAGGTGGTGAAAAACTCTGGGGCTAGCAATAATTCGGGTTCGCTGACCATGGCGCGGTGGACTCGCTGGCGGATCTCGGCGGTGTCAGTGGCGTGGGCGATCGCGACACCAGTTTGAAACGCTCGCTGCAGGCTGTGGTTGCGCACATCGCCGACGAACAACGCCCCACCCGGTGCCAGCAGGCCGATAGCGCTGTCGATGACATCAGCCAGATAACGCGCACTGGGGAAGTACTGGACCACCGAGTTGAGAATGATGGTGTCGAAGTAGGCCGGCGGCAGCGCCTCGCTGACATGCGCCGGCTGCACCTGCAACCGCACCCGATCCCTCCACGGCTGCGCAGCCACCGCCGCCTGCAAGGCCTGAATCGCCTTCGCGGAGAAGTCCGTACCCCAATACTCGACACACGCCGGGGCTACGTGCGCAAGCAATAGCCCCGAGCCCACGCCGATCTCCAACACCCGCCGTGGCCGCAGTGCCATGATCCGATCCACCGTGGCCGAACGCCACTCCATCATCTCCTCGAGCGGAATCGGATCATCGGTGTAGCTGCTGTTCCAGCCCCGAAAATCCATGCCGAACCCCGACACTCCGTCAGCGCCGTACAGGTCGTCGTAGATGTGTTGCCATTGTTCGACGATGTCGGCGTCGTGGTCGGCTGTGGCGGTGTGCTCGAGCGTGATGTACGCGACGAGAACCGAGCCGGTGTCGCTATGGTGCACACTGGCGGCGGCCTGGCCAACTTGCGGGCAGGCCAGCAGGGTGTTTTCGATTTCGCCGAGTTCGATGCGCTGTCCGCGCAGTTTGATCTGGGCATCGGCGCGGCCCAGATAGTCCAGCGTGCCCGCCGGTGTCCACCGCACCAAATCCCCGGTGCGGTACATGCGTGCTCCGGTGCAACCGTAGGGGTTGGCCACGAACCGTTCGGCGGTCAACTGCGGCCGGCCCACATAGCCGTGCGCCAGCGCGGGCCCGTCCAGATACAGCTCGCCCGCCACCCCGACCGGTGCAGGGTTCAGCCGCGCGTCGAGTACCAGCGCGCACACCCCCGGGATCGGGGCGCCGATATCCACCGGCTGTCCCGCCGACAGCGGCGCACACGTGACCCAGATAGTGGTCTCGGTCGGGCCGTAGGCGTTGAACATCCGCCGGCCCGGCGCCCAGGCGGTCGCCAATTCTGTCGGGCAGGCCTCCCCAGTGGTGATCAGCGTGTCCAGCCCGTCCAGACGGGTCCGGTCCAGCGTCGCCAGCACCGTCGGGGTGAGTGCCGCCGCGTTGACCTGATGGCTTTCCAGCAACCTGGTCAACGCCTCCCCGGCATATGCGTCCGGCGGCACCACCACCAACGTCGCCCTGGCCCCCACCGCCAACAACATCTCGCCGACCGACACATCAAAGGTCGGCGCGGCCACCATCAGCAGTCGCGCATCCGCGCCTAACCCGATCACCTCGCCCAGCGCCGCCGCCCCCAGCAGACCGGCGTGGCTGACCGCCACCCCCTTGGGGGTGCCGGTGGAGCCCGACGTGAAGATCACATGGGCAGTGGTGTCCACCCCCAGCACGGCCAGCCTGTCGGCGTCGGTGATCGGATCGGCGCACCGCCCGGACACATCCAGGCGGTCGATGCGCAGCACGGGGCGCGCCCCGGCCCCGGCCAAAGTATCGGCGCCACAGGTCATTACGCACATCGCGTCCACTGCGTCCAACACCGTGGCAATCCGCTCGACGGGATAGGCCCGATCCACCGGCACATACGTCCCGCCGGCCTTCATCAGAGCCCACCAGGCCACCACCAACTCCACGGACCGATCCATCGCCACACCCACCGCGCGCTCCGGACCCACCCCCGCCTCGATCAGCAACCGCGCCAACCGCGTCGACCACTGATCAAGCTCGCGATACGACAGTTCCCGCGCACCGTCGATGACCGCCGCCGCATCCGGGTCGGCGGCCACCGCGGAAGCCAACAACTGCGGCGCCATCCCCACGGGCGCGCCCACCCCAGCACCAGACCACCCCGACAGCACCAGATCACGCTCATCGCGATCCAGCAGCGACACCGCCCCCACCTTCACCGACGCATCCGCCACCACCGCCTCGATCACCCGCCCAAACCAGCAGACGAACCGCTCGATGGTGGTCCGATCAAACAGATCCGTGGCATACGAGACCATCCCGACGGCCATCGGTGCGGCCGGGTCCACGGTGGGCACCTCGCTCAGCTGGAAATCCAGGTCGAATTTCGCGGTGCGGGTGGACACCGGAATCTCCTCGACGCTGACGCCGTCGAGCGCCATGTCTGAGCGCACGTTGTTCTGGAAAACCATGAGCACCTGGAACAGCGGATGATGCGCCGTGGAGCGCACCGGGTTGAGCTGCTCGACCAGCCGCTCGAACGGCACATCCTGGTTACTGTAAGCATCCAGCGCCTTGTGACGCACCCGCTCAAGCACCTCACTGAACCGGTGCTGGGAGTTCACGGCCACCCGCAACATCCACGTGTTGACGAAGAAGCCGACCAGATCATCGAGCGCCTCATCGCGCCGCCCGGCAATCGGTGCGCCCATCACTACGTCCTCGCACGCGCCGACCCGGTGCAACACCACCGCCGCCACCGCCTGCAACACCATCGAGGCCGTCGCATTATTCGCCGCCGCCAGCGCCTTGACCCCCGACCACACCGGCGGGTCGAGGCGCACCTCCACCGCATCACCGCGGTAACTCGGCACCGGCGGGCGGGGTCGATCAAGGGGCAGCGACACCACCTCGGGCAACCCAGCCAGCTCATTACGCCAGTACCGCAACTGCCCAGCGATCACGCTGTCGGGCTCAGACTCTTGCCCCAGCAACTGGCGCTGCCACAATGTGTAGTCCACATATTGCACCGGCAACGGCGCCCACTGCGGGGGCCGGCCCTGCAGCCGCGCCCGATACGCCTGGCCCATATCCCGGACCATCGGAGCCATAGACCAGCCATCAAAAGCGATGTGGTGCACCACAATCCCCACCACATGCTGCTCGGGGCCCACCGAATAGACCCGTGCGCGAATCGGGATGTCCGCCGACAAATCAAACCGATACCCTGCCAGCGCCGCCAACTCGCCGGCCACCTCCTGCTCCGGCAACGACACCACCGCCGCGCCACCGTGCAGCCACATCCCGGCCCGAGCCGGCAACACCTCCTGGAAGGGCACACCGTCCATGTCGGGAAAACGCGTGCGCAACGATTCGTGGCGGGCGATGACATCATCGAGGGCGGCGCCCAGTGCCTCGACATCCAGCGGCCCGCGGATCCGGAAAGCCGTCGGCATGTTGTAGGTCGCTACCCCGTCCTCGAACTGATTGAGGAACCACAACCGGCTCTGGGCATACGACAGCGGAACCACCTCGGGCCGCTCACCAGCCACCAACGAAGCCAGCCGACCCGAATCACAGATGCGGGGCGCCAGCTGGGCAACTGTGGGCGCCTCGAACACGGCGCCCACCAAAAGGCCGGCATCCAAAGATTTGTTGACTGCGGCGATCACCCGCATCGCTAACAGTGAATCCCCACCCAGCTCGAAAAACGACTCATCCACTCCGACGCGCTCGAGCCCGAGCACCCGGGCGTAGATGCCAGCGAGGATCTCCTCAACTGGGCGGGCGGGGGCCCGGTAACGATCGGTGTCGCGGTAGTCCGGTGCCGGCAGGGCCCGCTTGTCGAGCTTGCCGTTGACCGTCAACGGCAGCTCCTGCACTACCACCACCGCGGCCGGCACCATGTACGCCGGCAGCCGCGCGGCCAGCGCGGTACGCAACCGGGCCGGGTCTGCTGTCCCGGTGACATAGCCCACTAGGCGCTTATCGCCGGGATGGTCCTCGCGGGCGATCACTACCGCCTGATCCACGCCATCCAACCTGGCCAACACCGCCTGGACTTCACCAAGCTCGATGCGGTATCCGCGGATCTTGACCTGCTCATCGGCGCGCCCCAGATACCGCAGCTGCCCATCGGCGCCCCAACACACCAGATCCCCGGTGCGATACATCCGCGCCCCCGCACCGGCGAACGGACACGCCACAAACCGCGACGCGGTCAAACCCGCCCGGCGCACATACCCACACGCCAGCCCACGACCGGCCACATACAACTCCCCGACCACCCCGGCGGGCACCGGGCGCAACCACCCATCCAGCACAAACAACGCCGCCCCCGGCACCGGCGAGCCGATCGGCACCACCCACGACCCCGCCGTCAGCGGCGCACTCAGCATCACAACCATCGTCGTCTCGGTCGGGCCGTAGGCGTTGATCATCACCCGCCCCGGCGCCCACCGATCCACCACCTCGGCCGGGCAGGCCTCACCGGCCACCACCAACGCCGTCGACTCCAACCCCTCCGGAGAGAGCAGCCCCACCGCCGAGGGAGTCTGGGTGAGCACGCTGACGCGTTCGCTGACCAGCAAAGCGTGGAAGTCTTCCGGCGAGCGTGTCACTGAGTCGGGCACCACCACCGTTCGCCCACCATGTAACAGCGCACCCCAGGTCTCCCAGACCGACGTGTCGAACCCATAGGTATGACACTGCGTCCACACCCCCGCCACCGGCAGATATGCATCCAGTGACGCCAGCAGCTGGGTGACGTTGTGGTGGCTGACCGCCACCCCCTTGGGGACACCGGTGGTGCCCGAGGTGTAGATCAGGTAGGCGATGTCCCCGGCGGCCGGCGCCGGTAGTGCCGTGCTGGGTTGGCTGTCAACAGCGGGGTCGTGGGCATCGATGACCAGCAGATCGCACCCGTCCAGTCGCGGACGCAGGTCCGCCGTGGTGATCGCGGCCATCGGCGCGGCATCGGCAACCATGAACTCCATCCGCGCCGAAGGCAGCCCCGGGTCGATCGGCAGATAAGCCGCCCCGGTCTTGAGCACCGCCAAAATCGCCACGACCGCCTCGGCCGAACGCGCCAACAGCAGCGCCACACACTGCCCCGGGCCCACACCCTGGCCCGCCAGCAGGTGCGCCAACCGGTTAGCAGCCTCATCAAGCTCGCGGTAGGTCCACGAGTTTTCTCTGCAGCTGATCGCCACCGCCTCCGGGGCGCGGGCCACCTGCGCGGCAAACAACGCAGGAATCGACACCGGCGCGGTCGCCGGCTGGGTCAACACCGCCCGGTTACCCCACCCATCCAGCCGGGCATGCTCACCGCCATCTAGCAGATCCGCCGACGACAACCGCCGTGCCGGATCGGCGGCCATCGCCGCCAACACCCGCTGCAACCGCTGCGCTAAATCAGAGGCGTCAAAATCCATATACGGCTGGCCCGAGCCCACGGTGCTGAGAAAAAGCTGCCCATCGGCGTTGAAAAAGAACAACCCAACGTGGTTTACGCGACCGACAGTGGTGTATGACGCCGCTGCCACAGCCTCCGCGAACGGCCGAATAGTTGTAGAAGGGAAGAAATTGACCCCCACCCTGCCAGCGGCCTGCCCTGGGTGACGCATGTAGGCTTTGCGTTCAAGAACACCCGCCCGAAACCTTTGATGCTGCAGCGCTTCTCGTATTCGCGTGTCAACATGCTCACAAAAATCGGCAACCACCCATCCCGGCGAAATCCGCAACACCAGCGGCACAACCCCGGTAACCATCCCGGGAAACGTCTTGGCCGCTAAACTTGTGCGTCTGCTGACCTGGAAGTCGAGGACCACCTCATGCGCGGCGTCAGCACACCATCCACGCACCAAGAGCGCGCAGGCAGCTGTGATCACCGAGTTCCGGCGCACGTTCAACAGTTCAGATAACTCTTGGATGCGGTCAAGAACCGCGGGGTCCAATTGAATCGGCACAGGAACCGAATGTGAATCACGGCTGCCCGCGGCCTTTGGCAACCGATAATTCGGCTCGTTTCCCGGTGGACGATTATTAGACCAATAGGCCTGATCTTCGAGATAATCGCTGGAGAATTCGTAAGCTAACTCCCAGGCAATCAAGTCCTGCAGCGACCCGAAAAAGGCAGGAGGTGTCGGCGCGCCGGAAACTAGCGCAGAGTAAATCTCCGCAATCCGATTGGCTAGGAGCACGGTACCACTTCCGTCGATCACTATGTGATGAATGCATGTGAAGAGGTGGAATTGATCCCGCCGCGTCTGAAATAAAGCAAATTTGAATAGCGGGCCATTGAATGACATCGGCGTTCGTTGAATCGATGATGCTAGCCGGTAAGCTTCCTGCACCGGATTTAGCGAAAAGGTGAGGTCATAGCAGGCAAGCTCGACGTCCGGGTAATCAATTACTTTCTGGAAGACCTGGCCATTCTCCTCAAAGAAAGCCGCCCTAGCCGGTTCGGCCTCACGAACCACTTGGCGGATCGCCCACTCAAGCAACTCGGGCCTTACCGTGCCCTCAATTACCACGAAGTAGCCCATCTGCCACTCCGTATCCGAGTCACCCGTTTGCTGCGCCAGCCATATGTCCAGCTGTCCCTGCGTCAGCGGAAGCGCCTGCTCGTCAAGCTTCATCCGAACCCTTCCAAACGAAACCAGTTAGGCACCAAAAGGCCGGCCCGACGCCAACCTTTCTCGCAGACTCCTCGGCCGTATTATCGGTCCAGTGCTGTTCGATGTAGTTCACACACGCAGCCCGGCTCCACCATCGGCGCAGCAGACTCCTGGGGCGGCGCCGGGCGTGAGGGTTGGCCGCGTTGCGCGCGGTCGGCTAGTTCGCGGGCATGCGCCTGCTGCAGCAGCAGTCGGGTTTTGCTGACCGCGCGGTCGATGCGGGTCAGCTGGTCAGTGTCCCAGCGCACCACCCGCCCCTGGCCCATCTGCATAGGGCCGTCCCCGCCGTAGACACAGTCAGCCCCCGGTATGTTGCGGCTCAACGGCGTCGAAATGAAGGCGCGGATCAAGGTGCGCACCACGCCGCCGCTGACGCGGCCGCTGGGCCCGGAAAACACTATCCAGGCTTCGAAACTGCCGATGTCGCGGGGCACAGCCCAGAAGTAATAGTGTTCGGTGAAGGAATCGTATCCTTCACCGGGACCAATGTAGATGAGCCCCGGCAAGTAGTAGGTGAGTTTGTCGACGTGCAGCGGGCCGGGATGCCGATTGGGTTCGGTGAAGTAGGCCTGTAACCCCCCGCCGGGAAGGGTTTTGCCGTCGATGTCGCCCCACCCCTTCGAGTCGGCTAAAGGCAGGCAGTTGCGGTGCAGCACGCCGAAGTGCGCCAGATCGGCGGCGGCGTCACTCTGATTGAGGTAGTTGTAAGGGAGTACCGCTCGGAAGACCACTAGACGTTTTTGGCTGAGCACGGTGGCGGCGTGCGGGACGGCCTGCTCGACCGGGTCCGGAGTGTTGTCGCCCATGTAGACCCAGACGATGCCGCCCATCTCCTGCACGGGATAAGCGCGCGCACGGATCCTGCCGCACGCCGGACTGTCGGGCTCGGTCAAATACGCCACACAGGTGCCAGCCCCGTCAAACGTCATCCCGTGATAGCGGCAGGTCAGCGTCCCCGGGCGAAACACCCCCACCTGTCCCAGCGACAACAACGCCGACCGATGCGGGCAGCGGTTTTCCAACGCCCGCGCCACCCCATCGCCGTCACGGAAAAACACCAGATTGTCCCCGGCCAGCGTCGCCGGCACGACGCAGTTGTTTTTCAGCTGGCGGGTCTGCAGCGCCGGATACCAATATTCGCGCAACCCCAAAAACGGGATCTTGTCCCAATTGGCCCGCACATACTCCCACGGCACATCGGCCAGCGAGTGCGGCTTTTCGGCCACCCCGTAGGGCAGCTTCCAGAACCGGTACATCGCCAGGCTGCTGCTGCGCAGCGGCTGCAGCCGCGGCACATCCAACCGCTCACGCAGACCTGGCAGCAGCCCTACCGCTTGGCGTGCCGCCGCGCCGAGCTGATAGCCCAGCACCGTGCGGGCCCGCGCCAACATGCGCACCGGCGGCAACACCGCCGCCAGCTGCGCCTCGCTCACCGGTAACGGTCGCTCGCGTTGGTTGAGTTCATTAGCCATCTGAGCAGCATAAATGGGTTTTCCGTGATGCCGACTCAGTAGGGCGATACTGCAATCTTGAGTCCTGCATACGCATCTTTAACCACGTTCTTGGCAGTGTCTCGGACGCCTTCTTGCGCGCCGAGTGCGATCGCTGCAACGACTATTGAGACTGGGTCCACTCCTGAGATGCTGCCACACCTCGCTGGCGAACTTCGCGAACCAGGTTGCTAGCTGGCGCCTCGCTCGGTTTAGTCGTGTGACTCGGTTTAAGTCGTGTGATCGGTGAAGCGGTGTTGACGCGACTCGTCTCGGCGGCAGAGGCCGCTCCGGTGGCGGTTGCCGGAAACGGCGGTCTACTGGTGACAACATCTCGGTGCCCCACCAGGGCCCGAACCTGGGACCTGCGGTTCAAAAGTGCGCTGGGCTGTGGCCTTAGGTCGCTGGATTGCGGCAATGAGCCAGCTGTGGCTAATGGGTCGGTCCGACGTTTCCGCCGCGAGCCGCCAAGGTAGTTCAGGGTCCAGTCCTTGTGCGCGGACGCAGTGTCGTCAAACCCCCGGACCTTCGAGTGTGGCGCTAGTGTTCGAACGATATTTGTCGTCAAAACTGTCGTCAGAGCGACGCCTGAGGCTTCGATCCGAACCGCGATGCGCGCGAACTACCTAGTCAAACCCGTGGAGCTAAGGGTGTGTGAGTTCACGACATAGGTGACAGATGAGTCGGGTCATGGGTTACACCTGCGAAGAACTCCGATGAGTCGCGTCATAGGTGACAGTCGTGGCTCATGTCCAGTCAAGTCCAGGGACGTGGTGTACGAGGTCGTCGTGTGATTCTTCGACTTCGATGGTTTAGGCGGTCAGTGCCGCCGGGGTGGCCTCCTGTTCTGTCGGGGTGTCGGTGGTCGGCGCGCGATTTGCTGAGGACGTCAAGACCGAGGTAGCGGCGTGATTCGGCCCATTCGTCGTGTTGTTCGGCCAGCACGGCGCCGACCAGGCGGATCAGGGCGTCGCGGTCGGGGAAGATGCCGACGACATCAGTGCGGCGCCGGATTTCTTTATTGAGCCGTTCCTGGGGGTTGTTGGACCAGATTTGGCGCCAGATCTGCTTGGGGAATGCGGTGAACGCCAACAGGTCGGCCCGGGCGGCTTCGAGGTGCTCAGCGACCTTGGGGAGCTTGTCGGATAAGGCGTCGATGATCCGATCGTATTGCGCCCCAACGGATTCGGCGTCGGGTTGGTCGAATACCGAGTGCAGCAGGGTGCGCACCCACGGCCACGAGCTCTTGGGGGTGATGGCCATGAGGTTGGTCGCGTAGTGGGTGCGGCAGCGCTGCCAGGAGGCCCGGGCAGGGTGGCCCCGATCGCGGCAACAGCCCGGCGTGGGCATCGCTGGTGACCAGTCGCACGCCGGACAGCCCGCGGGCGGTCATCGACCGCCGGAACGTCAGCCAGCCGGCGCCGTCCTCGGCGGTGGTGACGTCGATGCCCAGGATCTCGCGGTAGCCCTCGGCGTTCACCCCGGTAGCGATTAGGGCGTGCACGTTGACCACCCGACCGGCCTCGCGGACCTTGAGCACCAGGGCATCAGCGGCCATGAACGTGTACGGGCCGGCATCCAGCGGCCGGGTTCGGAAGGCCTCCACGGCGGTGTCGAGTTCCTTGGCCATCACCGACACCTGCGACTTCGACAAGGTCGTGATGCCCAGGGTCTCGACGAGCTTGTCCATCCGCCGCGTCGACACGCCGAGCAGATAGCAGGTGGCCACCACGGTGGTCAGCGCCCGCTCGGCGCGCTTGCGGCGTTCCAACAGCCACTCCGGGAAGTAGGAGCCATGCCGCAGCTTGGGGATCGCCAGATCCAACGTCCCTGTCCGGGTGTCGAATTGGCGCTGCCGATAGCCGTTGCGCTGATTCGTGCGCTCGGTGCTGCGCTGACCGTATCCGGCACCGCACACCGCGTCGGCTTCAGCTCCCATCAGCGTGTGGATGAACGTGGCCAGCAACTCGCGCAGTACGTCGGGGTGGGTGGTGGTGAGTCGTTCAGCCAGCAGCTGCGGCCAGTCGATATCGTTGGCAGTGGTCATCGCGTTGATTCCTTTGCTCGAGTGACTTTGGTCGGTCTCTCGAAGAATCACGCGATGACCCTCAGTCACCCGGCTACGACACGCCGGTCCTCAACTCGCGGCCCGACTCGTACACCACCTTGGTGGACGCAACCCGGGTGGTTGTCCTCGAAGTCGTCAGCGGTCATCTCACATCACTCAGGCAGCGCGGGTCTATGGCCTGTCGCGCCAGCACCTGTATCGCCTGCTGGACCGCTACCGCCAAGGCGGTCTGGAGGGCGTCGATCCACGCTCACGGCGCCCCGCCAGCAACCCCCGCCGCCGTACCCGACGAGGTCATCATCACGGTCGTGACGCTGCGCCAACAACTCGTCGATGATGGGCTCGATGCCGGCCCGGTGACCCTGCACTGGCATCTGAGCCAGCGGGGCCTGCCGGTGCCCTCAACGTCGACGATTCGACGCATCCTGAGCCACCACGGCCTCATTACCCCGCAACCACGCAAACGCCCGAAAAGCTCCTACATCCGCTTCCAAGCCGCCCAACCCAACCAATGCTGGCAATCAGACTTCACCCACTGGACCCTGGCCGATGGTAGTGACGTCGAGATCCTCAACTGGCTCGATGACCATTCGCGATATCTGCTCTACTGCACCGCTTTCCGTCGAGTCAGCGGCGGCGACATCGTGGCCAGCTTCACCGACACCGCGGCAACCTACGGCCTGCCCGCCTCCACCCTGACCGACAACGGGTCTGTCTACACCTCCCGGTTCACCCACGGTCACAACGACTTCGAGCGCCTACTGGCCAGTCTGGGCATCACCCAGAAAAACGGCCACCCCGGACACCCGCAAACCCAAGGCAAGATCTGTGAAGACTTATCCACGACGCTGCACCGGTTCGGCCTGACCCCGGCCAAGGTGTGACCAAGGTGTCCTGCGTTCGATTTGTCGGTCGACACCGGTGCAGCGTCGCGGCGCGCACCGGCCAGATGGATCTGACCTGATAGGAGCTTGGACTAGAAGCCCCGTCACAGACCTGTCGCTCCATCCGGCCGGTTCGCCCACCCGTCAGATTGGCCCTAACGGAGGAGCGAATTCCATGATCGCAACAGAAGTCGAGACTGTCATCGGTGGCGTTGACACGCATAAACACACCCACTACGCCGCAGTCATCGACCAGCACGGTCGGTTGCTCGGTCATCAGCAGTTCCCGGCGACCGACGCCGGCTACCACGCGCTGCTGTCTTGGATGCGCACGCACGGATCACTCGAGGCCATTGGCGTCGAAAGCACCGGATCATTCGGCGCAACGCTGACTCGCGCCCTGACGACCGCCGGCGAACGAGTCATCGAGGTCAACCGACCTAACCGCATCGCTCGGCGAATGGACGGCAAGTCTGACCGTCTCGACGCCGAACAGATCGCCCGTGCCGTACTCGGCCAAACCTCGACCGCCACACCAAAAGTCCAAGTGCGGCATGGTCGAAGTGATCCGGACTCTACGTGTCACCCGCAGCAGCGCAGTCAAGGCCCGAACCCAAACTTTCAACACCTTGTTCGGGATCATGATCGGCGCCCCATCTCCGTTGCGCGACGAGCTCGTCACGCTGACCAAGCGGACCCTGATCAACCGCTGCCTCGGTCTTCGGCCCGAGACCACCGACTTCGCTCACCTGCGTGCTCACCCCGAGCGCCTGCTGATGGCCAGCATCAAGACCGCCCTTCGCGACCTGGCCCGCAGGTGGAAGGCCCTTGACGGCGAAATCAAAGCACTGAACAAACAAATTGAGGTCGTCGTTCGCGCCGTCGCACCCGATCTCGTCGAACTCTTCGGCGTCGGTGTCGAGCTGGCCGGCCAATTCCTCGTCACCACCGGAGACAATCCCGAACGCATCCACAACGAAGCCGCCTTCGCCAAACTCTGCGGCGTGGCACCGCAACCAGCCAGCAGCGGACGTACCACCGGCCGACACCGGCTATCCCGCAGCGGCGACCGGGCCGCCAACAGCGCCCTCTACATCGTGACCATCGTGCGACTACGACACCACGAACCTACCCGCGCCTACGTAGAACGCCGCACCAACGAAGGACTCACCAAACGCGAGATCATCCGCTGTCTCAAGCGCTACATCGCCCGCGAAATCTACGCCAATCTCCCACGCCCACAGGAAACCTCAACATCAGCAGCCGAACCCCACCAGACCGCCGCTTGACAAACATAGGAGCATCGAACGCTTCCACCAAACCCTCAAACGGTGGCTGACCCCACGACCCCGCCCCACCGACATCAACCAACTGCAAGCCCTGCTCGACACCTTCCGCCAGCGCTATAACACCGCCCGACCGCACCGCGCCCTGCCCCAACGCCGCACACCACAACAGGCCTACACCGCCCTGCCCAAAGCCACCCCCACCAGCACCGCCACCACCCATTTCCGCATCCGCCACGACACCGTCGACCAATTCGGCAAACTCACCCTGCGCCACGGCAGCCGACTACACCACCTCGGCATCGGCCGCACCCACGCACACACCCCAGTACTGATCCTCGTGACCAGCCACACCGTCACCGTCATCAGCAAAAACCACCACCACGTCCTCAGCAGCCACCACATCGACCCCGACCGCAACTACTGGCGCAACCAAACAAAAAACCCCGGCCGCTGGCCGGGGAATCTGTAACCGATGACGCGACTCATATGTAACCCATGACCCGACTCATCACACCCGTGGAGCCTAGGGGGACTCGAACCCCCGCCGTGACCTGCGAAGATGCCGTTTCACCTGCAGGTTCGCTCCGTTTCAGTCCGGTCCAATACCGTTCGTTACCCGCAGTGTCCTTCTCGGGTCTTGACGGCGTCAAGAGTGAAATCAAGGCAGGAGTAGCAGGCACGCCCGAGCGCCGAATCGGTCTCACAGAGACCGCAATCGCATTACTCTCCTCCATCGTGAACGACGAGGAGCCCCGAGTCGGGGATGCGCCTGGTGCTAGCGATGTGCCGGGCGGATCTGGTGAGTAGCGCCGGACCCGGCTGATTCGCCGCGATCTTTCGCGCACGCGGTCCGCGAAGTAGCGTACCGACGTGAGAGTCCTGCTCGTCGAGGACGAGCCAAGATTGTCGGCGACACTGTCCAGGGGTTTGAAGGCCGAGGGCTTCGTCGTCGTCGCCGTCGGCACGGGCGTCGAAGGCCTACACGAGGCGATCGAGAACAGCTTCGACGTCGTGATTCTCGACATCATGCTCCCCGGTCACAGCGGATATGAGGTGCTGCGACGAATGCGGGAGCAGGACGTATGGACACCGGTGCTCATGCTGACTGCTAAGGACGGTGAGTACGACGAGACCGATGCGTTCGACCTCGGAGCGGACGACTATCTGACGAAACCGTTTTCATTTAGGGTGCTCGTCGCGCGCCTGCGCGCTTTGGTGCGTCGCGGCGCACCAAAGCGACCCGTGGCATTGACCGCTGGATCGCTGTCGCTGGATCCTGCTCGACACACGGTTCAACGCGGTTCGACCCCAATCACTCTGACTCCGCGTGAGTATGGGCTGCTTGAGTTTCTCATGCGCAATAAGGACATGCTGGTGACGAAAGCCGAGATATTGCGCAACGTGTGGGATGCGCACTATCAGGGTCCTGACAATGTTGTTGAGGTTTATGTGGGATATGTGCGCCGCAAGATCGACGTTCCCTTCGGTACCAACACCATTGAGACAATCCGAGGCGTCGGTTACCGGTTGGTGTGCTGAGGCAACATCACGATCATGTTGGTACCACCGCCGGCTCGGTCGTCGATAGTGACCGTGCCGCCATGCGCGGCGACCACCTCGGCGACGATCGCTAAGCCCAAGCCAGCTCCTCCGCCGCTGCGGGAGCGGTCTGAATCCAGACGCACGAAGCGTTCGAATACCCGGGTCCGTTCGGCCGGGGCGATGCCGGGGCCGTCGTCACTGATGCTGAGTTTGGCTGTTCCGTTTCGGCTGCTGACTTCGATGGCTATGACGCGAGTTCGCTTGGCGGACGGCGTTGTCCACGAGGTTGCGGATCATCCGAGATATGGCCGCCGGGTCACCGGTCACACCCGCTGGGCAGATGTCGGTGTGGATCGTGCATCCCGCTTCGCGCCGCGCACGGGCGGCTTCGAGCTCGGCGAGATCATCGAGTGCCACATCTTCTTTGCGCAGCACCAGGCTTTGCTCGTCGGCGCGGGCCAGCAGAAGCAGATCTTCGATCAGCGTGCTCATGCGTTGTGCCTCGGGAAGCAGGGTGTTGACCGCTAACTCCGTATCGAGCAGCTCGGGGTGAGCCTCGGCGACTTCCAACCCGGAGATGATGGTGGCCAGCGGACTGCGCAGTTCATGAGAGGCGTCGCCGACAAACCTTTGTTGCGCGTTGTGGCCGGCTTCGAGGCGCGCCAGCATTTCATTCATGGTCACTGCCAGGGCTGAGATCTCATCGTGACTGGTGGGTACCGGCACCCGTTCGGCCAAATCGGACGTGGAAATTTCAGCCACCCTTTTGCGAATCTTTCCCACCGATTGCAGAGAGCCGCGCACGAGCCAGTAGCTTGCTCCTGCCGCCACCGCCACGATGATCGGGGCGCCGCAGGCCAACAGCAGCGCGACTGTTCGCGCAGTCGCCTCGACGGCCTCGCTACCCCCTCCGACGAGCACCGTGTAATCACCGGATGGAGTGTTGACCCTTTGACCGCTCACCCGCATGTCGTCATTTGCCACCGCATCGTCGGGCATCCCACGGCGCAATTTGTGGTCGAATTCGGTGTGGGGAGTAATGGCGTCTTGGGCGCGGACTCGGACCGCACTAGCACCCTGTCATCGGGGGCGATTACTTGGATTGCGACTACGTGCTCGTCGGTGCCGAAAAGGGCGCCGTTGAGGTCGGTGGGCGAATCGGACTGCAAAGCCGCCGCAATGTTGCGAACTCTCGCGGCGGTGGCATCGTCGACACCCGCCAATAACGACCGGTACAGGATCACATTCAGTCCCGCCCCAGCGAAAGTAAGCGCAACCAAAACGACGATCGCTGATACCAGTGCCGAGCGAGCCGAGATGCCGAAGTTAGGGCGGCGCACCGAATGCACGAGGCGGCGCCGAAACGACCTGAGGGTAGACACACACATAGTCTGATTCTGCAGCCCGGCGTTATGCGCGGAAGAAATCAAAGTTCAGGTCAGTTTCTCAGCGGCCTCTCAGCGACCCCCTCATAAGCTGGCGCTGCCAAGTTTACGACGGCTCGGGGGTCGTTGATGAAGATCGCGTCCGTCGTCGCCCGCCAAGCTGCTGGACTGCAAGGCCCGGCCGTTGGTAGAGGTTGAAATCACCACTGACACCGGCCATGTCGGCCGTGGCGCGTCGCCGACCGGCAGTTCGGTCGGTGTGCACGAGGCGTTCGTGCTGCGCGACGGAGACCGGGCCGAATACAACGGGCTGAGCGTGCACCGCGCCGTCTCCGCCGTGACCGACGAAATCGCTCCCGTTCTTGTCGGCGCCGAACTCGACGACCCGCGGTCCCTGGACCGGGTCATGATCGAACTCGACGGCACGCCGGACAAGCACCGGCTTGGCGGAAACGCGATCTACTCCACCTCGGTCGCGCTGCTGCGCGCGGCGTCCGCGGCGGCGGGCATGCCCACTTACACCTATGTCGGCGCACTGCTGGGACTCGAACCGCCGACCACCGTGCCGGCGCCCAGCTTCAACATGATCAACGGTGGCCGCTACGGGGATATCTTCCAGACGTTCAACGAGTTCCTCGTCGTGCCTTACCGCGCCGACTCCATCGAGTCGGCGGTCGAGAAGGGAGTGAGTCTGTTCGGCGTGCTGGGCGAGGTGCTTGCCGAGCGGCTCGGGCCGCGCGCCGCTGGTGGCAGCGTCGTACGGCTATGTCGCTCCGTCCAGCGACCCGCGGGTCGTCATGGAGGTGCTGGCCGAGGCCGTCGAACGCGCCGGCTGTGCCGACGTCATGGCGTTCGCGCTGGACTGTGCGTCTAGCGAGGTGTACGACAAGACGCTCGCAGACATACGCGCTCAACGGCGAGCGGGTGACCGCGGAGGCTCTGATCGACTACGCCCGGACGCTGTCGGAGGACTTCCCGATGGTGTTCATCGAGGACCTGCTCGACGGGGATGACTGGGATGGCTTCACCAAAGCGGTCCAGACCATTGACCGCTCGATCATCCTCGGCGACGATCTGATCGTCACCAACCGCGACCGCCTGGAACGGGCCGTAAAGACCTCAGCCGTTGAGGGTTCATCCTGAAGCCCAATCAGGTCGGAACCATCGCCGAGGCACTGGACTGCTTCGAATACGCCGCGCAGAACGCTATTCTGGCGATCCCGTCAGGCCGATCGGGCGGTGTCATCGACGATGTCGTGATGGACCTGGCAGTGGGACTGGGGGCGCCGTTCCAGAAAAACGGCGCGCCGCGGTCGGGCGAGCGCATCGAGAAGCTCAACTTCCTGTTGCGCGCGGCCGAAGGCATCCCGGACTGTGCGTTGGCTGACGTGCCGGCATTGGTGCGGTTCTGAGCGCGGTCAGCCGCTAGCCGCCCAACGTCAGCTCTGCCGACACCGCCGCCGCGCATACCGCGACGCGATCGAGAGTGCCACCCAGTCAGCCCGTTTCGGCCGTGACGGGTCCGCCGAGATCTGACCGGTGCCACCGCGGGCGGTGATCGCATCGCCCATTTCGTCGGCGCGCCGCAGCGTCACGGTGACGACCGCGACCACCAGATCGATCACCTCCGCCGCCCATCGTCTGAGACGGGCGCTGCGGGTCCGCGCTATCGGTTTGGGCCGCAACTGCCGAGCGGCATGGAGCACCCGGAATTCGTCAATCAGCATCGGGAAGGTACGCAGTGCGAGCGCCAAAGCGACCGACCAGTCGTCAACCGGGATCCGCAACGGTCGCAGTGGACGACCCAAAGTGGCTAGCGCGGGCGCGATTTCGGCGATATTGGTGGTCCACGACACCATCGCGCCCAGGCCGAGCAACACGATCGACAGCGCGGTGAGACGCAGGAAGTCCAACAAGCCGCCGAGACCGAGCGAGACCGAGCCCACGTGGATCATCGGACTGCCGCCGGCCAATACCGCAGTGATACCGACGATGGCCAGCAGGATCCACAGCCAGCGCGGCACCGACGGCAGAACGCCTCGGGGAATGCGTGCGAGCCGTACTCCCACCAGCAACATCGCGGCCAGCAGTCCGATGGCCGCCCATCCCGGGTAGAACGTCAACAACACCGAAATGCCAAATACGACAAGCAGTTTGGTCCCGGCCCACAGCTCATGGATCGGGGAGCGCCCGGGCACCGGGCGCAGCAGCACAACCGGCCGAGGTGGGCGACGGGTCGGGCGCTTCGCCGGCGGCGGCGCGGGCACGTCATCCCCCTGGGCCGCGGCCGACTCCGATTCCAGCAGGCCGTCGCGCAGGTGCAGGATGCGCGGGCACAGCTCCTCGAGCCCGGCGAAGTCATGCGAAATGACCACCACGGTCAGACCGGTCTCACGGCGCCGATCCGCGAGCAGTCGCACCAGACCGCGCTGGCTGGCGGCGTCCAGCCCCGCCAGTGGCTCGTCGAGGATCAAGACCCGCGGCGACCGTGCCAGCAACCCAGCCAGCACCACGCGGCGCATCTGGCCGCCGCTGAGCTGGTCGATGCGCCGCTTCGCCACCGCGGCATCCAGGCCGACGACGGCCAGCGCCGCGGTCACCCGGGCGTGATCGTCAGGCGAAAAGCCAGCCGCCGAGGCCACTTCCAGGCCGACGCGGGGGCGCATCAACTGCAGCCGGGCCGCCTGGAACTTGAGTGCGACCGCGCCCACCTGCTCGGCGACGGGGCGCCCGTCCAGCAGACAGGTGCCGGTTGTCGGCGTCGTCAACCCGGCCATGATCCAGGCCAGCGTCGACTTACCCGAGCCGTTGTCGCCGTGGACCAGCATGCCGTCGCCCTCATGGACCACGAAGCTGACATCGCCCAGCGCGGTCTTCGCCCATGGCGTGCCACTGCCATATTCGTGGCCGACGCCGGCGAGTTCGAGCACCGGTGCGTGCGGTTGGTGGCCGACCGCGACCGTCGGCGCCGGCGCGGCCGCGGTCTCGACCATCGCGGTGTTATCCAGCGAATCGCTGAGGTTGATCGTGCGGTCGGCCGAATCGGCCTCGTCGTTGTAGTGAGTGATGTACACCAGGGCCGTTGCGCGACGGTCGGTCAGACCCGACAGCACGGCTAGCAGTGCGACCCGGCCCTGCGGGTCGACCATGCTGGTGACCTCGTCGGCGATCAGCAGCGCCGGGTCCCGCGCCAGCGCCGCCGCCACGGACAGGCGTTGCAGTTCACCGCCGGACAGGCCGCCGGTGTCGCGTTCGGCGAGGCCGCCCAGCCCGACTTCATCCAGTAACCGATCGACGTCAGTGGCCTTGCCGGGCGGCAGTCCCCAGACCACGTCGTCAGCGACCCGCGTGCCCAGCACCTGGGTTTCCGGGTGCTGCATGACGATCGCGGTGCCACCGATTTGACCGAGACCCACAGCGCCGGGGCGTTGGACAGTGCCCGACGTCGGTTCGCGGCCCGCCAGGATCAGCATCAGCGTGGATTTCCCCGAGCCGTTGGCACCGGTGACCGCAACGTGTTCACCTGCCCGCACGTCCAGGCTGATCGCACGCAGCGCGTCATGGTCGGTGTGCGGGTAGCGGACGCGCACGTCGTCCAGCCGCACCGGGACCGGCCGGATTGGTCCGCTGCTGACCGGCGCGTCCAGTTTGTGCACATCGGGAACGCCGCGCAGCCGCTGCAGCACCCGCGACAGCGCCCACCAACCGATCACCGAGGCGACCGTGATCGCAACGGCGGCGTATCCGAGGACGAGCAGCGGCCAGTAATTCAGCGCTTCGGCGAACAACCGCTTGAGCTCCTGCGCCGGCGCCTGCAGGTGCGGCACCAACGCCATGATCGACGCGACGCCGTCCACGGTGACCGTGATCGCGCCGAATACCAGCTGCCGAAGCCGCGCCAGAACGGTCAACGCGATGACCACCGCGGCACCGACGACGACACCGGCGACAAAGGACACCGCGATCACGGTCGGCGTGCCGCGGCTGCGGCGTTTCACGATTCCAGCCAGCCCGCCGACATAGGCGCACAGCAGGACCGTCATGAAACCGCTCAAGCCGACCACCAGGAAGCCGATCACACCAGCGGCAACCGCCGCGGTGATCAGCACGCGGATCCGGTAGCGATAGGCGAGCAGCCCCATCGGCACGGCGCCCAGCAATCCCAGCCCGCCCGCGTGCGGGAGGACGACCGCAATGATCGCGACCGCCGCGCACAGGGCGCCCATCACCGATGCCTGCGCCATCTCGCTGGGTCGCAGCGATCGAGCCTGACCAAATCCGCTCATCAATAGCGTGTGAGAATCGTCGGCATCACCCCGCGCACGCGCCCAAACCATTTGCCGTGTCACCTAATCGAGCCCACAACCCGTGTGGCCGGTAGCCGAAAGCAGTCTGTCCTAAACATGGGAGCGCCAGCGTATAAATGGGTCGTTGAGAAGTCGCTGAGAACGTCGCTGAACCCGATGTCCACCGCGCCACGCCACATCAAGCTATATCAGGACAGGTCGCCGCGCGACAGTCAGCGAGGGATCGCTAACTCGTGTCGAGTCTCCTCAGCAGATTGGCAAGCATTAAACCCGATGTCGTATACCGACAACCGGTCGTCGATCCTAAGATGGCCCGAACCGGAGGTAACTCGACATGGTCAGCACAACAACGGGTTACGACGTCATCGTGGTGGGATTGGGCGGTGTGGGAAGTGCGGCCGCTTATCATCTGGCGGCCCGAGGACGGCGGGTGCTCGGCCTGGAGCGGCATGAGCCCGCCCACGACAAGGGATCCAGCCACGGCGGGTCTCGGATCATCCGCCAAGCTTATTTCGAGGACCCCGGTTATGTTCCGCTGTTGCTGCGCGCCTACGAGCTGTGGGAGAAGCTGGCTGCCGACTCTCAACGCGACGTGTACCGACTCACCGGGGGCCTTTTCATCGGGCCACCGGACTGCCTGATCGTATCCGGTAGCCTGCGTGCCAGCCGCCAATGGAATCTGCCGCATGAGTTGCTCGACGCCGCCGAGATCACCGCCCGGTTCCCGAACTTCACCCCCCGCCCCGAAGATATCGCGCTCTACGACGCCCAAGCCGGGTTCGCGCGACCGGAGCTGACCGTGCGCGCACATCTTGAAATCGCCGAAAAAGCGGGGGCCACACTGCGATTTGGTGAACCCGTGCTGGATTGGAACCAGACCGCCGCGGGGATGCGGGTCATTACGGGTCGTGGGTCTTACACCGCTGGGCAGGTGGTGATCTGCCCGGGCGCCTGGGCCCCGCAGGTGCTGGGTGAGTTCGGTGTTCCCATCACGGTGGAACGTCAGGTGATGTACTGGCTGGACCCGATCGGCGGCGTTTCGGGGTTCGAGGATCACCCCATCTTCATCCACGAGAACGCCTCGGGCATACACATATACGGCTTACCGGCGATCGACGGACCGCGGGGCGGTGTGAAAGTCGGCTTCGCCCGCAACGGGATCGCCTGTACGCCGGACACCATCGACCGGGTGGTGCACGAGCGGGAAATCAGCGAGATTAGGGCGCGGGTCGCTGAGTTGTTGCCGGCGCTGGCTGGCCAGTGCCTGCACGCGGCGACCTGCATGTACTCCAATACACCCGACCGGCACTTCGTGATCGGGCGCCACCCGCAATGCGCCGACGTCATCATGGCGTGCGGATTCTCCGGGCACGGCTTCAAATTCGTTCCGGTGGTCGGCGAGATCCTTGCCGACCTGGCCATCGATCGGGCCACCAACCACCCCATCGCGTTGTTCGACCCGCAGAGATTGCCAGCCGCATGACCGGCACCGGGCGGCCGCGTTGGCGGCGATCCTGGGCGGTCCCTATTACCCCAGGCCATCCTGTCGCAACGGAATGCCTCCTTCGGACGCCATCGCTCAATCATTGCTGGCCATCCCCTTGGATCGCGTTGCCGTTGCTTGCCGCTTTCGTCGGATCCCGCCCGCATACCGCTCAGCGATACGCACGGGAGGGATGTGACTGTGGTCGATCTTGTGTAGAGCGGCATTGCGTTCGTCCTGCTCTGCCTGAATCTCGGCGATGTGTGCATCATGCGCACGCCGCTGTTCGTCGATGATCGCCGGATACCGTCTTCCCAGACCCATGTGTGCCCTATGTATAGGTCCGGT
The DNA here is from genome assembly GCA_963744835.1 of uncultured Actinomycetota bacterium. Lineage (GTDB taxonomy): Bacteria > Actinomycetota > Actinomycetes > Mycobacteriales > Mycobacteriaceae > Mycobacterium. Next base: position 753,689 of record CAVUVB010000007.1, on the reverse strand, counting down.
CAATCACTCGCCGCGATCGGCGTGCACCTCGGCGTCGACCACGGCACTGTCTGGCGCCAACTCCGCAAGCATGGAGTGAAGATGCGGGATACGCACGGCCAGGAACGCTAAATCTCGTCGTCCTGGCGGTGCCAGTAAGGATGGCGCTCGTCATACCATTTCACGCTCGCCGGATTTTTCTGTCGTTGTGGCTCAATTGCGATATCAAGTAGCCCTCTCGCCAGCCGCTTATAGTCGAGTTCTGGTCGTCGCTCGCTCTTCACAACCAAGTGAAGGTTCTTCGAGCGAGGCTAATCGCCTCGGCTCGATCTCCATCATCCGGCCATGCGTGCTGCACGTTGCAGTGCGGCAAGTTCGTGGCGGCTCTGCACGAGGCGATCGATTCGGTGCGACGACGAATTGACCCCAGGCCAGGGAGCGTAGCGACCGGATAACTCACGCGTTTCTGCGCCCCGTGCGTTACACCATGCCTTTCTGGATGCTCAGCATTTGCCTCGGCGTGTCATCAACAGATTGTCGGGACCGGCCTCCACGCTGGTATCAGTCGCTCGGACAAGTGAGCGAACCGGCAGCGTGCGCTCCTGCGCCGGGTCTGCCGCAAACCAATGAAAGAAGTGTGCGGCGATGTCGGCGGCCGTTGCGTTGTAGCGCCTCGACGGACCGGGGAGCGAAGGCGCGGGAAACAAGCGACCGCATGCGGCGGTGGAGTCACCCTCGTTTGTGAACATCAGCTGGCCGTACCAGTCGCGTAAGGGTCCGTCGGTGATGCCCATCATGTCGAATTGCATGTGTTGCTGATGTGGGTTGGACCGTTTGAGCCGCGTCGACTACTTTCCCTCGGCGGGATTTCGGACCTCGATGGCAGGAAGCCGACGCCCGTATCTGTTCGAATCCCGCCTCAATTGCGTGCGACGGCGGTGTAAGCCGTGGTGCGGCGGTCGAGTCGCACAGATCCGCCGCGGCCGGGTACGACGGTTACGTTGCTTCTGCTGATGCGTTCGGGCCGGCGTGGGTTGGGCGCGAGATTGGTGTTGCGCAGGATCGTGCGGAGCACCACTCGGGTCTCGAGGAGGGAGAACGCGGCGCCTATGCAGCGTCTGCGCCCGCCGCCGAACGGGATCCACGCAAAGGCATTGACCGGGGTATCAAGGAACCGTTGCGGACGGAACTCGAGGGGGTCGTCCCAGATGTCTGCTCGTCGGTGCACCAGGGTGATGTAGGGGACCACCATGGTTCCTGCCGGGACGGTCAGCCCGGGAAATTCGAAGTCCTGGGCCGCCAGGCGGCAGGTCATCGGCGTCACTGGTCGCAGACGCATTGCCTCCTTGATGACGGCGTCGAGATAGTCGTCGTCGCCGTCGTGCGCGGCGGCTCGAGTGCGGGCGAGGACGTCTGGGTGGCGGGTGATCTGCTCCAGCAACCAACTCAGTGTTGAAGCGGTGGTTTCGTGGCCGCCAAGGAGCAGGTTCCGCATGGCATCGCAGAGTTCGTCATCGCTCATTGGCGCGCCGTCGTCGAAGGTGGTTCGAAGGAAAATGCCGAGCACGTCGTCGCGGTCGAGATCTCCTGTGTTGCGTCGTTGGGTGACCTCTTCGAGCACGATCGCGTCGACCGCACTCATCACCCGGCGCATCCTCGTAAACGGCCGGCTCCAGCCGTCGGCGCGCGACGTGGCGATCACCATCTGCAGCACAAAGTGTCGCGAACGTCCCTCCCGGATCAGCGCGAGGATGGCATCCCGCAGGCGGGTCACACGCCCGCCGTCGGTGACCCCGAAGACGACGGCGATGATCACCTCCAACGCGATCGCCTGCATGTGCGGCTGAGCCGGGACCCACCGCCCGAAGGGCCACTGCGCCAACGCTTCTTCGGTCTTGCGCCGCATCGTGTCCTGGAAGTTGGCGAGCACCGCACCGTTGAACGGGTGGTTCTGCACGCGGCGCATGCGTGCATGGGCGGCGCCGTCGACGTTCGTCAGGGCGGTCGGGCCGAACAAAAGTGGGTGTGGCGCCACTTTTCCGAGTGCCTCACCCAGGCGCAGCACATCGGTGTCGGCGAGAAACACCTTTTTGATGTCGTCGGGGTGCGTCAGGCACAGCCACGGCCCGGTGGAGGGCATGGCGACCTGAAATCGGTCGCCGAGTCGCTCGCACCGGCGGGCGAAGCGGTCAGGTGCGAGCCAGTATTGCGCGGCGTTCACAGCTGCGGGACTGCGCAGTGAGGGTACGTCCAGCCGGGTTTGCGTCATGATCACCGTCCAATCTTGAGATACTAAGATTCGGTTCTAGTATCATCGTCACCATGTTGTCAATAGCTGAAGTCATCGCTGCTGGTCCCGAGCCAGGCGCCGACGAACTGCTTGACCGCGTCGCCGCGGCCGCATTAGCCGAGTTCGCCGAATTCGGAATACGCCGATCCACGATCGACGATGTCGCGCGCCGCGCCGGTGTGTCCCGCGTGACCGTGTTCCGCCGCTTCGAGACCAAGCAGCGTCTGGTCGAGATAGTCGTGGCGCGCGAGGTTCGGCGGGGTGTCGCGGAAATGACGCGCACCTGGGAGGGCGGAGAGTCCCTCGAACAGCGCCTGCTGAACGGGTTCTCGTTCGCGGTTGGCTTCATCAGCGGCCACCCGTTGTTCGGCCGCCTGCTGCGTAGCGAGCCCGAAGTTCTGTTGCCCTTGCTGACAGTCGACGGTGGTCCGGTGCTGGCCCTCTACCGATCTTTGATCGCCGAGCTGCTTCGCTCCGAGATCCAGGCTGGCCGCGCCGCCACCGCCGACCCTGACGGCGTAGCCGAGGTGATCGCACGCCTTTCCATGTCGCTGGTGCTCACCCGCGATGGGACCATCCGCCTCGACGATCCCGAGTCGATCCGTGCCCTCGTGACGCTCGTGCTGCTTCCCATCCTGCAACCACCTTCCGCCTGATCGCGTCAATCGGGCAGCGCCCGGGGATACGTGCTATGCAACGGTGCAACAGCGCTTCACGAACTCCCGGGGCGCGGTCTTGAGAGCCCGGGCGGACAGAGGTCGGCCAGAACCCACCGACGTGGACCGCAATCCAGGCAAGTGAGCGGCCGGCTTGGCAGAGATCGGCGGCTTCCCTGCCCCGCGAATTGCCCCAGCCGCTTAACTTTCCAAGCCATACTTTCGTGACACCCACGAGAGAGGGAGAGTCCGCATGACGACTCCGCATCACCAGGACGACGTCGACGTCTTCGATTCCAATTCCATGGACTGGGTAGAGCTGCCGATCGCACAGCTCGGCAGGAGTCTGACGCTCAAGCCGTTCACCTTCGACCCCGACACCGGGATGTCGTGCATGCTTTTGCGTTACGACGCCGGGTTCATCAATCCGTGGCATACCCACGGCTGCGCACACGGCATGTTCGTGCTGAGCGGAACGTTGCGTACCCACAAGGGGGATTTCGGCCCAGGGAGCTTCGTCTGGTTCCCCGAAGGGATCACGATGTATCACGGGGCGACCGAAGACAGCGACTGCCTGATGCTGTTCGTCACGAACAAGCCGTTCAACATTCGCTACACATTCGAGGACGAACCGAGCGGAAGCGAGGCCGAGCGGCTGGGCCGGGAGAAGGCATGCCTGTGCTCGATGGCTTCGGTAACCTGACACGGTCCTGATCTGGGCTCAATTCCGGCTGAGCACGAACGCCTCTATCTTGCGTTCGCCGGCCCGTGCTTCGTACTTCCTCCAGCCGGGGTAGATCTCGACGCCTTTCGCCCAGATCTCGTCGCGCTCGCCGGGTGTGGCGGGTCGGGCGGTGGCATGCCATGTGTCGCCCTCGATGGACACCGTGGCCTCTGGGTTCGCCTTCAGGTTGTGGTACCAGGCCGGGTGCTTCGCGCCGCCCCAGTTGGACGCGATGACGGCCAGGCCGTCGGGGTGTGGGATCCCATACACCGCGACTGTGCGGGGCTCCCCCGACTTGGCGCCGGTCGTGGTGAGGAGGACCGCGGGAACGCCGGTTACGATTCCGGTGAAGTTACGCCTGCCGTCGGTGAGCTTGCTGACGAGTTGGTCGAGGTGGGTTGCCGTCGGGCGCAGAAGCGCCGCTCCCACCGTCGTGGCCGCGATGGTGCGCATCGCCCGCTGGAATGCGTTGGCATCGTCGAAGGACCGGCCCGGCATGTGTCATTCTTACCGGAACTGAACACACGCAGGCGCATATTCTCTGTTAGGACGTCAACGGGACATCTTCAAGCCCACTAGCGAGGCACCTACTCACCGCCCGTTGGGACACTACTGGCCCACTGGTCTCTATCAAGAAAATGCCCTGATACGAAGACCGAGCCTGAACTGCGGAAATAAGTGGAGCTAAGGGGACTCGAACCCCTGACCCCCACACTGCCAGTGTGGTGCGCTACCAGCTGCGCCATAGCCCCAGAAGTTGTGCCCATCGAAGCTACACCACAGCTTGCCAGCCTTCAAAGTCGCTGATCACGAGGGTTACCGCAATGGGTCGAAATGGCGAAGCCCGGTAGGCTGCTTCCCGGTGGTGATCTGCTCGGCCAACAGCCGGCCGGTCGCCGGGCCCTGCTTCATACCCCACATGCCATGCGCACCCGCGACGAAGATGCGGTTCCCGGCCACCTGTCCCACCAGCGGGCGCCCGTCGGGACTCAACGGGCGCGGGCCAACCCATACCTCGTCGCGCTCCGCCCAGCGGACCCGGTCGAGAAATTGGCCCGTCGAATCGATCATGGCGTCGACCACCTCGGCAGAAGCAGGAGCGTCGGGACGACGTAACTCCATCATGCTGGTGACCCGCAGCTTCCCATCCAATGGCGTGCACGCCACCCGCACATCCGGCAGATAAATCGGCCCGAAGACCAGGCGTTCCACCGGCACAGTGAAGGAGTAGCCGCGCCCGGCCTGGACCGGAACCCGCACCCAACGGCTTACCAGTTTCGGCAACCACGCGCCGGTCGCGATCACCGCCACGTCGGCCGTCAACGCAGGACCGCTGCGGGGTTGCACCGCGACGCCGCCCCCGGAGGCCCGTACGTCGGCGACATCGACGGTCTCCACTACCCCGCCCCGTTCGACGACCGAGCGACCGAGCGCCTGCACGAACCGCCCGGGATCGACGAACCGCTGGCCGTTGATGCGGACACCGAGGGCCACCGCGCTCGAGGCCAGCGGCACCTGCTCACGCAACTCCGCACCGGTCAATTCCGTGGTGGAGCTCGGTTGCCCGGCATCCCGTAAACGCTGCAGCTGCTCCAGCAGGTGTTCAGCCTCCGCGGAGGTGCGGAACAACGCGGTGATCGGGGCTTCGGTGATCGTCGCGTTCACCCCGTTGGAAACCAGCACGTCGTAGGCGGCCATGCACTCCTGGTTGAGCGTCAGATTCGCCCGCACGGCGCGTGTCCAGGACGACTCGCGGGAGTTCGCCGCGAACCGGATCAAGAATTTCCACAGCGTCGGATCGGTGCTCGGTGGAATCCGCACGGGCGCAGCGCGATTCGGCAATGACCGCAGAGCGTATCGCAGCATCCGGGGGTCGTTGAGCGGGATGCTGAGTGCCGGGGCGATCCATCCGGCGTTACCCCAGGAGGCGCCCGCAGCGACGCCGGTGCGGTCGACCACCGTGACGGAGACGCCGCGCTCCTGCAGAAACCATGCCGTCGACAAACCGATGATGCCGGCACCCACCACGATCGCCGACCGCGGCCCGGTCCGGTCGTCAGCCATCACGCCCTTCCCCAGCGTCGCCGTCGTTGCCCATGGTTGCCCGGATGCGCGCTGATCGCCACGACGGCGCTCAGGCAGGCTCCGACGCGGCCCTCGCCTCCCATTCACCGGGCGGCGACGTCTGGCCTGCTACCTGGGTTTCCGGTGCAAAAACCCACCTGATTGCGGCGGCCAGCAAGATGATCCCGCTGATCGCAAACCCCCATCCGAAGCCGACGTGCTCGGCGATCTGAGCAACCGCAAACGAGCCGACAATGGCACCCAGATCGGCCACCATCTGAAACATCGCCACAGCGGTGCCCGCGCGTGCGGCGTTGCCCAGGATGTCGGCGACCGCGGCCTGCTGCGGCGAGGCGAAGACGCCCGACGCCGCGCCCGACACGCACGCGGCAACGAGGAAGACCGGCACCGAGGACAATGCGCCCAACCAGACGGTCGTCACGCCGCAGGCGAAGAGCCCGCCGATCAGCAGGGTGCGCCGACCGATCCGGTCGGACAGATAGCCGCTGGGCAAAACCACGACGACGTTGCCGAGCGCGAAAACCGCCAGAGCCAAACCCGTCATCCGTGGCCCGCGGCCCAACACGTCCGAGACGAACAGCGGCACAACCGCGATCCGCAGTCCGAAGACCGACCAACCCGTGGCAAAGCTGGACACCAGCGCCGAGCGATATGCGTTGTGCCGAAGCGCGACCCGCAAGCTCACCGCCGGCTGGGCCTGCTCGGCGGGTGCGCCCAACGTCGACCGTCGCAGGCTATAGGACACCACAATCGCCGTGATGAGCATCGCCACGCCGTAGATCCAAAACGGTGCCCTGAGCCCAAAACTTGCGGTGAGACTGCCCACCAGCGGGCCGCCGACCAAGCCAACCAGAAACGACGTGGCGAACAGGCCGGCGATCCGCCCGCGCGCCTCAGGCGGGCTGATCCGGATAAGCAAACCCAGCGCGGAGATGAAAAACATCGTCGATCCAATGCCGCCGATCGCACGGAATATCAGCAGCTGCCAATAGTTCTGGGCGAATGCGCACGCGGCAGTGGATACCGCCACGATCAGCAACCCGGACACATAGATCGGCCGCTCCCCCAGCCGCTGCACCAGTAGCCCGGTCGGTGGCGCAAAGCAGAGCCGCATCACCGAAAACACCGTGATCGCGAACGTCACCGCGCTGATGCTCACCCCGAACGTGCGGGCAAAGACCGGCAACACCGGCGATATCACCCCGTAGCCGAGCGCGGCCAGCACATTCACCACGATCAGCACCCACGCTTCGCGTGGCAACCCCGTCGATTTGCGACGCCAAGCGCTGAAGCGGGCACGTCGGGCGACGAGGGTCACCCGATGACTTTATCTACAAGCTCCTGGGCTGCTTGCTGGACCTCGGCTAAGTGCTCCGGGCCGTGGAACGATTCGGCGTAGATCTTGTAGACGTCCTCGGTGCCCGATGGCCGTGCGGCGAACCAGGCGTTAGCTGTGGTGACCTTCAGCCCGCCCAGCGGCGCGTCGTTGCCGGGCGCGGTGGTCAACTTCGCGGTGATCTGCTCTCCGGCCAGTTCGGTGGCGCTGACTTGGTCCGCTGACAGCTTTGCCAGCCGTGCTTTCTGTTCGCGGTCGGCGGGCGCGTCGATCCGGGCATAGGTCGGCGCACCGTACTCGTCCATCAGCCGTTGGTAGCGCTGCGACGGCGTCGCGTCGGTGACGGCCAGGATCTCGGAGGCCAGTAACGCCAGGATGATGCCGTCCTTGTCGGTGGTCCACACCGATCCGTCGCAGCGCAGGAACGACGCGCCCGCCGACTCTTCACCGCCGAAGCCGATCGTTCCGCCGATCAGGCCGTCGACAAACCACTTGAACCCGACCGGCACTTCGACGAGCTTGCGGCCAATGCCGGCGACGACCCGGTCGATGATCGACGAGCTGACCGCGGTCTTGCCGACAGCGATGCCGTCCGGCCAGGACGGCCGATGGGTATAGAGGTAATCGATGGCCGCAGCTAGGTAGTGGTTCGGATTCAGCAGCCCCGCGTCGGGGGTGACGATGCCGTGCCGGTCGGAGTCGGCGTCATTCCCGGTGGCGATCTGGTAGCGATCCCGGTTGGCGATCAGTGATGCCATCGCATCCGGCGAGCTGCAGTCCATCCGGATCTTGCCGTCGTGGTCGAGCGTCATGAACCGCCACGTCGCGTCGACAAGCGGATTGACCACGGTCAACTCCAGCTCGTGGCGTTCGGCGATCGCGGCCCAGTAGTCCACGCTGGCCCCGCCAAGCGGATCGGCGCCGATCTGCACCCCGGCCTTGCGGATGATGTCAACATCGACCACGTTCGGCAGGTCGTCGACATAGCTGTCCAAATAGTCGTGGCGCCGGGCGGTCTGCAGCGCGCGGGGCAGCGGCACCCGCTTGACGCCCGATCCACCGTTGCGGAGAATCTCGTTGGCGCGCTTGGCTATTGCGTTCGTCGCGTCAGTGTCCGCGGGACCACCATTGGGTGGGTTGTACTTGAAGCCGCCGTCGTAGGGCGGGTTGTGCGACGGTGTCACCACGATCCCGTCGGCCAACCCCTCGGTGCGGCCGCGGTTGTAGGTGAGGATTGCGTGGCTGACTGCCGGCGTCGGCGTGTAGCGGTCCGCCGAGTCGATCATGGCAACGACGTCGTGGGCGGCCAACACCTCCAGCGCCGACACCCATGCCGGCTCAGAGAGGCCATGCGTGTCACGGCCGATGAACAACGGCCCAGTGGTGCCGTGAGCGGCGCGGTACTCGACGATAGCCTCCGTGATCGCGAGAATGTGGGCCTCGTTGAATGCACCGTTGAGCGCAGAGCCGCGGTGACCCGACGTGCCGAACGCCACCTGTTGAGCGACGTCGTCGGGATCGGGTTCGATCGTGTAATACGCCGTGACGAGATGGGGCAGATCGACGAGGTCTTCGGGCTGAGCCGGCTGACCGGCGCGCGGGTTGTCCACCATGGCTACCAATTCTGCCTGCGTCCGAGTCCCCCCGGGCTGCGTCAGTTGGAGTTCCGCCATACGCTGCGTAGCGCACCGGCAAACGAAGGGGATCCACCCAGTGGCACAGCACGACTATCGCGAGTTGGCTGCGGTTTTCGCTGGCGGGGCACTGGGCACCGCGGCGCGCACGGGCCTAAGCAGTCTGGTGGTCACCGACCCGACCCGCTGGCCCTGGCCGACGTTCACGGTCAACATCGTCGGCGCGTTCCTGGTGGGCTACTTCACCACGCGGTTGCTGGAGCGGTTGCCGTTGTCCAGCTATCGCCGACCGCTTCTGGGGACCGGCCTGTGCGGGGGGCTGACCACCTTTTCGACCATGCAGGTCGAAACAGTGAAGATGATCGAACACCAGCAGTACGCGCTGGCCGCCGGCTACACCACAGCCAGCATCACGCTGGGACTGCTGGCGGTGTATCTGGCCACCGCTCTGGTCCGCCGGGCACGGGTGCGCTGATGGTCTTGTGGGTTGGCGTGGTGCTCGCTGGCGGCGTCGGGTCGGTGCTGCGGTTTCTGGTGGACGGCGCGGTGGCCCGCCGGGTGGCGCGGCCGTTTCCGTTCGGCACGCTCACGGTCAATATCACCGGCGCCGCACTGCTCGGTCTGCTCGGCGGCGTCGCGCTGAGCCGGCATGCCGCGTTGCTCGCCGACACCGCGTTCATCGGTGCCTACACCACGTTCTCTACCTGGATGTTGGAAACCCAGCGCCTCGGTGAGGAGCGCCAGCTGCACTACGCGCTCGCCAATATCGTCGTCAGCGTGGTACTAGGCATCGCTGCGACGCTGCTCGGGCAATCGATCTCGGGTCGACTCTGAACCAGCCCTGCGGTTTCAGCCGGTCCTCAGCAACGTCGCCACCACGGCGGCTTGGCTGGCGTCCACGTCGCGGGTGGCGGTCACCAGAGTGACGACACCCTCCCGGGTCAACTTGCGCAGCTCACCCAGCGCCTCGCAGCCTTGCAGTTCCTTGCGGTACCGCGCGGCGAACTCGTCAAAACGCTCGGGCTGGTGGTTGTACCACTCGCGCAGTTCTTTGGACGGCGCAACATCTTTGAGCCAGGTGCCCACCCGCGGATCGTCTTTGCGGAATCCTCGCGGCCATACCCGGTCCACCAGGACGCGCTGACCGTCGTCGGGGTTGGGGTCGTCGTAGACCCGGACCACCCGGATACGGCTCTTGGCGCCCATCCGGCCAGGGTAGCGCCGTCAACCAAGCGCGGGCAGGACTTTGTCGGTGAGCAACTGGACCGACTTCCAGGCTTCCTCGACGGGCATTCCGCCGACAAGTGGGTGCAACACGATCGGTCCGTAGTTGGAGGTGTCGCGGACTTCGGCGATGAGCTGGTCGGGGGTCAGGAAGCGGTACCGTCCTGATGCCCTGACCTCCTCCAGCGTCTGGACCCCGGGCAGGTGCATGAGCGAGCGTTGGTCAACTGACCAGCCGCCGTACGTGACTGCCTCCCAGAGAATGTGCTCGCCGAGTTCGGCCCATGCCCGATCCGGATCCTCGTGCAGGTAGATCATTCCGCGATTGATCGACCCGGGCATGACGACCAGTGGCGCAATCCCGGCCTCGGCGCACAACTCGCGATAGTAGGCGGCGATATCGGGCAGGTGATCGGCCAGGCTGAGCGGCAGGCCGAAACGCGCCGCCCGCCGCGCTGTGACGCGCGCACCGCCCCCGACATACAGCGGCGGATGTGGCCGCGTCCAGGTGCCGGTGGCTGACCACACTGACAGCATTCGGTCGAGCAGGCTGTCCATCAGCTTGCCCCGCCGGCTGAAATCGACTCCGAGTTCGTCATATTCGACCGTGCGGTAGCCCAGGCCCACCGTGGTGTGCAGCCGGCCGTGGCTCATATTATCGACCAACGCGATGTCTTCGGCGAGCCGGACCGGATTCCATAACGGCCCGAGAGCACAGTCCACGCTCGCGATCAGAGTCGAGGTTCGCGCCAGAAACATCGCCGCAGTCATGATCGGGTTACAGCTCCAGCCTTGCCCGGTGGCGTGATGCTCGTCGACGCTGATCGTGGTGATGCCCCGCGACTCACCCCACTGCGCGAGTTCGAGTGCGGCCCGGAGCAGTTCGCTCTGTCTGCGTGGCTGTCCTTGCGGCGAAGCGAAGTTGAAGCGCAGCACCGTCAGTAACATCTACGACGCCGCCGCTTGCAGGAACGCGGGGAAGTCGGGAAACAGTGCGCGGTCGACGATCTCGATGCGGGTCCCGAACGCGTCGATGTAGTAGGCAAACAGCGCCAGATTCGGTGGAGAAACATCAGCGGTGGCTTCGAAGGTGAAGCCGTTGGCCTCCAGCATCCGGGCGGTATCGGCAAGATCGTCGGTGAAATATCCGAGGTGATGAACCGAGTTGCCGGGTGCCGCAATCCAAGGGCTGTCGGGCACCTGCTGGATGAGTTCGACGTGCGGGCTTTGCAGCGAGTAGACGAACGTCGAGGTGAGCTCGCGGGTCCCGTTCGCGGTGCGGAACGGCAGCGTATAGGTCAGCGGATTGATCCACTGGTACCCGGCCAGCGCGCTGAGGCGCGCCATCGCGGCGCCGAGATCGGGTACCACGATGCCGGTGTGGTAGTAGTCCTCGGGTCGTAGCGCGAATGCCATGTTGTTCCTTCTGATATCAGACGCAGTCCGAGGCGCCGTCGACGACGAAGATTGCGCCGCTGGTGTAGCTGCATTGTTCGGTGCACAGAAAAGCCACCGTGGGTGCAATCTCGCCGACGGATCCGAAGCGCCGCAACGGGATGTGGGCCAGTTCGGCTTCGACTAGCTCTTTGGCGACATGCATGGGCGCGGTCATCGGCGTGTCAATAGCGCCGGGTGCCACCGCATTCACCCGGATTCCCTTGTCGGCCCACTTGACGGCGAGGTTTCTGGTGACGTCGATGACCCCGGCCTTCGCTGCGCCGTACCCGGGCACAAGTGGAACGGCACGCAGTGCAGACATCGAAGCCATGTTGACCACACTGGCGCCGCCCACCGCGGTCGACGCCCGCAGCGCGCGGTAGAGGCCGACGGTCAGACGGTACGGGCCGGTCAGGTTGAGCGCGACCGACGCTTCGAACCCATCCGGCTTTGACTCATCCAGGCCTCCCGGGAAGTTCGCGCCCGCGTTGTTGATCAGGACATCCATCTGGGTGACGCTTTGCGCCAACGCGTCCACCGAGTCGTGATCGGTGATCTGCAATCGGTGATAGGCCATACCGGACAGATCGCCGTCGTAGTCCGTCGCGGCCGGTTTGGTCCCGGTGATGGTCACCTCCGCCCCGGCATCCCGAAACAACACCGCTATTGCATGCCCGATCCCGCTGGTGCCGCCAGTGATCAGCGCCGCGGTCCCGGTGAAGTCGAAGCTGACTTGCGCTGTCATGAATTTTTCGCTATTTGTTCGGTCAGCCAGGCTCTTTCCCAAAAGTTGGTCGTGTCGGCTAAGAGTCGTTGGTGGGCTTCCCTGAGCACATCGCGCGCCCCCGGATGGTCTGTCTGCACTGTGCAGACGACCTCGGCAAGGTGGATCGCCTGCAGTGGGTGGTCCGCGTCCAGATGTTCTCGCGCCCGATCCAGCAGCGCCTCGGCACCGGCCAGTTCGACCACATCGGCGCTGACCGCGTCGAAGCCAACCGGATACAGCTCGGTCGTCGAGCGGTGGTGAAACCAGCCCGAGTAGTTCTCCCAGATGGCCCGCACATCCCAGGCGACCTTCCCGTAGCCTTGGCCCACTTCGTATTCCGTTGGCACGCTGATCTCGCGCATCAGAGTCCGGACGTCCTTTCCGGCGTTCATCCCGGCGACGGTCTGGTCGTGAATGTACTGGATCGCATTGCGCAGCCGGGTCAGCTCGGCGTCGATGCGCCTCTGCCCGGCGATCGGCGCGAAGTGGCCGGTCACCAGAAGTTCGGGCTGCAGCTCACGGACCCGCTCGATCGACGCAATCGCCGCCAGCGCGTCCCGGTACCGGTCGCCACGCATGGTGACCAGATTGGGGATGTGTCCGAATATCGGTCCGAAGGTATTGCCGCACAGGCAAATATGCTCGTCAGGCAGCCAGATCACCAGCGAGTCGTTGGTTTCCCCACCGGGTACCGAGATCAGCTCCATCCGACGACCCCCAACCTCGAGGGTGAGGGTGTCCTCGAAGTCGAGGTCGACAGTGGGTACGCTCTGGTCCGGCAGATGCTTGGTGCCGAGACGGCGCTGAATGTCCTGGATGCCCGACGCCAGGGTATGTTTGAAGGCGAACGCGCTGCGGCTGGCTCGATACGGGATGAGGCGTTCGTTGTCGTCTCGCCACAACGTCCAGTTCGCTTGTGCAACAACCGTTGTATCGGGATCTCGCACGCTGTCCAGGCCACCGACATGGTCGACGTGGCCCTGGGTGAAGATGATGTAGCGCACCGGCGAGGAGTCGACAGCGTCGAAGTTGCAGCGGTGCACCGGACCCTCGAAGCCCATCCCGGTGTTGACGATCACCCGTCCCTCACCGGTGGTCAGCAAGTAGGAATTCGACAAACCGGGCGAGCACCACAACCCCGGGGCGATCTCCTCGGCCTGCTCGGCAGCGGCCGGGCGCAGGCCGTCGGCGCCGGGCCGGCTCCGATAGACCGGTTCAAATTGCTGCGCATCGGAACTCATCGTTGAGGTCTTTCTCATCCGGTGGGCTAAGTCTCGGGCCGAACGTCAAACCGGTCGAAGTAGAAGCCGAACCGCTCCCGCAAGTCCTCGGCCGAAATACCGAAATGCCGTTCGAGGTCATAGCGGATACGACCGTGCTTGCCCCGCGGATTGCCATCCAGATACTGCTGGAACAGTCCGCGCACCTTCGGGGTCAACTCGACTCCTCCACGCCGGTAAAGCTCTTCGAGCACCGGTAGTTCGTTGCCGTTCAGGTGATGGAAGTTGATGTCGATGCTGCGTTCGGCGGGCACCAGATCGCGGTCGCGCACACACGCGCTAAGCAGTCGGTGCACGCGATCGCTCCAATAGTCGAGTAGCCAGCCGGGTTCGATGCTGGTACGGCGCAGTCGATCGGAGTAGGCCATCATCGTGATCGCCGACTGGATCACCGCGACCGGGTCGCGGTGGGTGAAGGCCACGGTCGCATCAGGGAAGTTGGCCATCAGCGGTCCGAGTTGCTCGCAGTGCTGAGGGCTTTTGAGAATCCAGGTCTGCGGGCCGCGCAGAAATGTCAACGCCTGCAGTACTTTCTTCATGTACGCGTAATGCCGATTTTGGTCGAGACCCAAGTAGTAATCCCGCCAATCCGGCACGCGGGCATGCCATTCCAGGACGTAACCGGCCAGATCCAGATCGAGGAGTTCGACTTCCTCCTCGATCGCCTCCGGGAACCGGTCGTGCATGGCAGCCGTGACCGGGGCGCTCACCATCATTGCGTCGTGTTCAGACTTGGCCCGCGCGTACCGCGGATCGACGCCGTAGATGTCGGGGCCTTGGCCGAGTGCCGGGATCGGATCCTGACTTTCCCAGTACGGCAGCGCCCGCCGGCGCGGGTCGGCGGCAATGAGGTTCACCAGATGCGTCGTACCCGATCGCGGCATCCCGACGACGATGAACGGTTTCTCGATCGGGATCGATTCAATCTCGGGATACCGCTTGATGAGATCGGTGAGCGAGAGCCGGTTGCGCAGCAGGCGAACCACTCGCTGCCGCAGCGTAGAGCGAATCAGCTGGGTCAGGCCGTGGTCGGCTTCGATCGCGGCCACGTGCGCGGTCAGCCGCTCACCGAAGCCGTCAGTGTCGTCCAAATCGTCGCCCACCGACGCTTGGTTAATGGCTTCGGCCACCATCCGGTCGATGTCAAATTCAACGTGTCTGGCTTCGGTGAACTCCAGAATCTGACGCTGGATGTCGGTCAGCCGAGGCGACGTCAGGTCGTCGAAGTCGATGTCCGCGATGTCGGGGCCCGCGGAATTCATGCGCCGCTCCTTCGACTTGGTGTCGAATGCAGGGTAGCGCCGAGCTAACCACGCCCGACCAGTGGCGAGGCGTTTAGATGCATCCTGCCGGGGTACGTGTAAGTAACTATGTCCGAGATGATCATTGAAACGCCCGATCAAGTCGTCGCGTTCCTCAAAGCACAGCACGCCCTCATCGAGGACATGTTCGACCAAGTACTGCTCGCCTCGGACCCGCAAGCCCGCGAGAAGCCATTCGTGCAATTGCGCCAACTATTGGCGGTGCACGAAACGGCGGAGGAAATGATCGTCCATCCTCGGGTGCGCCGCGAGTTTGCTACTGGCGACAAAGTCGTTGATGCCCGCCTCAGCGAGGAGCACGACGCCAAAGTGCAGCTGTCGTTTATCGAGAGTCTCGACATCACCTCGGAGAAGTTCATCGAGGAGCTCAGCAAGCTGCGCGATGCGGTGCTTTCTCACGCCGCGTTCGAGGAGAGCGAGGAATTCCCTAAGTTGCAGCGGAAACTCGACGCCGACGAGCTCAAGCGGCTGGGAACGGCAGTGCGGGCCGCGGAAGCCATCGCACCGACTCGTCCACATGCCGGCGTGGAATCGGCCAAGTTGAACCTTGCCCTCGGGCCGTTCGCGTCGATGGTCGACCGCGCTCGTGACCTGATCGAACACGGCCTCGGCTAGTCGGTCAGCGACGTAACCCGCCGAATGACCTCGTCGCGGCCAATGGTGCGCGCAACCTGAAAGAGGTCGGGGCTTTTAGTCGATCCGGTCAACCCCACCCTGATCAGCTGCGAGGCTTCCCGAATCGAACCGGGATAGGCATCCGGGTCCTGCTTGTACTGCTTGGCGCTGCTCGCGAAGCCGAACTTCTCGGCGAGGTCTCGCACTTGCTGAAACCACTGCACCGGGTCGTCGAGATCCCGATAGTCGGCGACGAAGGCGCCCGCGAACGACCGGACCAGGTCGCTGGGAAGCTCCCCCAGCTGGGAATCGTCGGAGCCGACGAGGGTGAACAGGTCGGCAAAGAAGAAGCCGTAGGCGGCACGAAAATCCGACCATTTTCGGAGGTCTTTGCGCGGGTTGGTGACGCCGTCGCGTTCAACGGCCAGCGCGGCCAGTGTCAGATCCGGATGAGATTGGATCACCCGATGAAGCTCGGGATCGAACTCCGCTGCCCACGCTGTGACGGCCGTGTAGATCTCGGGTCCACTCAAGGTCGCGATGTAATCGGCGCTGATGTCTTCGAGCTTGACGAGGTCGACCAAAGGGCCGGCGCCTCCGCACTCGGCCAACGAGATCGGTGCCGCGAGCGCTTCGGGTAGCGGCATTTCCGCGAGGCGTCCGTTGGCCAAGCCGCGCAGGTAATACAGCACCGCATCGGCGGGGTAACCGGCCCTGATGTAGAAATCGACGTCGGCTTCCGGATCCTTGCGCTTGGACAGTTTGCGTTTGCCGCCCGGGATCTGCTTCATCAGCAGGGCGATGTGCGCATAGGTGGGCGGTTCGAACTGCAGGGCCTCGAAGATCTGAAGGTGCAGCGACACCGACGAGAGCCACTCCTCGCCCCGGATCACCAGGTTGGCCCGCATCAAGTGGTCGTCGACGACGTGGGCGAAGTGATAGGTCGGCAGCTGGACGGCCGCCGACGATTTGAGAATCACCGCGTCGTTGTAGTTGGCCTCCATCGACAGCTCGCCGCGGATCGCGTCGGTGAACGAGGTCCGTCCGCCCGTTCGGCCCGGTGAGCGGAAGCGCACCACATACGGTGTGCCATTCGCCAGGTTCTCCCGTACGGAGGCGACATCGGCGTCGCGCCAAATAGCCCACTCTCCGTAGTAGCCAGTCGGAAGCTTGAGCTGCTGCTGGCGCGTGCGGATGGCGGCCAGCTCATCGGAGGTGGCGAAACACAGATACGCCTTGCCCGAGCGCAGCAGTTCTCGCGCGTAGCTCAGGTAGATCGTCGAACGCTTCGACTGGCGGTACGGCCCGTATGCACCGGTCCGCTCATCTTCGTCGGGAGTGACCCGAAAGTAGCCGAATGCGCGGGCGAACTGTTCGTAGGCTCCCGGCACCTCTCGCGCTTGGTCAGTGTCCTCGATTCGCACGAAGTAGCGGCCATCGGTCTGGTGTGCCACCGCGCGGTCGATCATCGCGGCGTAAATGCCGCCGAGGTGGATGTACCCGGTTGGTGACGGGCCGAGCCGGGTCACCTGAGCACCGGCGGGCAGCTGGCGGGGTGGATACCGCTGTTCCCACTCACCCGGCTCGGGCAGATTGGCGGGAAAGAGGCTGTCTACCTCGTGCGGCTCCAGCATTCCGGTGACGGCTCCTATCGGGATGGTCTGCCCGGTCGATGTTAGTCACGCGTCCGTAGGGTGGATGAGGTGAGCGTCGCTCCGGATATGACCGTTGCTCTGCAAGACCGCTTCTTGCGCGACTTGCCGGAGCTGGCTGTCCGCTGGCAAGCCCAGACATTTCCGGACTTGCGGCTGCTGGCGCTCAACGAACCGCTGGCCACCGAACTCGGCCTCGAGCCGTCCTGGCTGAAGAGTCCAGACGGGCTGCGTTTGCTGGTGGGCAACCTGGTTCCCGGCAACGCCGCTCCGGTGGCCCAGGCCTATGCCGGGCATCAGTTCGGCGGCTACGTCCCGCAGTTGGGCGATGGGCGCGCGCTGCTGCTGGGCGAGCTCGTCGGCGTGGACGGGCGCGTTCGCGACATCCACCTCAAAGGTTCGGGGCCCACGCCGTTCGCGCGCGGCGGTGACGGGCTGGCGGCGGTGGGACCGATGCTGCGCGAATACATCGTCAGCGAGGCGATGCACGCCCTGGGTGTACCGACGACGCGGTCCTTGGCCGTGGTAGCCACGGGACAGCCGGTCCAGCGTGAGACGCCGCTACCGGGTGCGGTGCTCACCCGCGTCGCCAGCAGTCACCTGCGGGTGGGCAGCTTCCAATTCGCCGCGCACAACCTTGACCTGCTGCGACGCCTGGCTGACCACGCGATTGCCCGCCACTATCCGGCGGCCGTAGAGGCCGAACGGCCCTACCTCGCGTTGTTCGAAGCAGTGGCCGCCGCCCAGGCATCGCTGCTGGCCCAATGGATGCTGATCGGCTTCATCCACGGCGTGATGAACACCGACAACATGACCATCTCCGGCGAAACCATCGACTACGGGCCCTGCGCCTTCATGGAGGCCTACGACCCGGACACGGTCTTCAGTTCGATCGACTTCTGGGGGCGCTACGCCTACGGCAACCAGCCTGCCATCGCGGGCTGGAACCTAGCCCGGTTCGCCGAAGCGCTTCTTCCGCTGCTCGCCGACAACGTTGAGGAGGCGATTGCACTCGCAGAAGCTTCGTTCGGTGTGTTTCGCACGCAGTACGACGCCACCTGGACGTCCGGGATGCGAACCAAGCTTGGCCTGCCAGCAGACGTCGACACCGAGGTCCTGACGCCGTTAGTCGACGACTTGCTCGGCCTGCTAAAGGAGAGCCACGTCGACTACACGTCGTTCTTCCGCCGCCTGGGCCAAGCCGCCCGCGGCGACGCCGAACCCGCACGCGGGTTGTTCATCAACCTCGCCGGCTTCGACGAGTGGACGTCACGCTGGCAAGCGTTGGGCCCGGATGCCGACCTGATGGACCGCGCCAACCCGATCTACATCCCGCGCAACCATCTCGTCGAGGAAGCCCTGACCGCCGCGACGGCAGGCGATCTGAATCCGCTAGGGCAACTCCTCGTTGCGGTGAGCGCTCCTTACGACGAACAACCGGGGCTCGACCGCTACGCCCGTCCCGCGCCCGAAGATTTCGGCACCTACCAAACCTTCTGCGGCACCTAAGCCCCGGGATAGCGGCGCCATCGCCAACATGTCGGTCAGGGAGGCCGACTGCGCGTAGAGTGATGGGAAACAAGGTAGGGGTGGGCGCAGTGGCCATACAGAATTGGTGTGATGCACCCGAGATTCATCCATCACGGATCCGGGTCGGTGACACCATCGGCACGCTGCGCCAAAGCAATGTGCGCTACAGGGTTAAGCTGATCAGCGGGCCACAGAAAACTCCGCGGCAATGGACGTTTTTCGGCCGCGACGACAAAGGCCTTCAGCACACCAACACTTTTGGAGAAAGCGAGTTAGTCCGCAGGTACGCCCCAGCATCGTGACAATGTCCGGCCACGGCTGCTGACCGCACCCGTGTTGGGCCGATGCTCACAGACTCTTCTTGCTGGCCGACTGCAAGGTATTCGCCACCGGAGTTTCGCCCGGCGCCTGCGTGCGGGCTGCTTTGGACTTTGTCGTCAACTTGTTCGCTTTGCGAATTCCGTTGTCCAACAAGGCGGCAGGGGCCAACTTCTTCAGTAACGCCAGCCGACGCGCCAGCGGGCCGGCCGGGTACCGCAGCTTCGGTGTACGGCTGGTCGCCGCCTTGAGCACCACTCGCGCGACGACCGCTGGATCATCCCCGCGGCGCAGTTCCTGGGTGATGACTTCTTTGACGTGCTCGCGAAGCGGCGCGTAGCTGTTCAGCGGTGAATCGGCGTCGGCCGCGTTCGCCTCGAAAGAGGTGTTGGTGTAGCCGGGTTCCGCGACTGCGACGCGCACACCGAATTCGCGTGTCTCATGATCCAGGGACTCCGAAAAACCCTCGACCGCATATTTTGAGGCGGCGTACAACGCGCCGTACGGCGCCGGGATGAAACCCAGCACTGAGCTGATGTTGATGATCCGACCGCTGCGCTGGGCACGCAGGTACGGCAACACCGCACGGGTCAGCCGCACCAATCCGAAGAAGTTGGTCTCGAAGAGCTGCTGCGCCTGACTGATCGAGGTTTCCTCCACGGCGCCGAAGACACCGGCGCCGGCGTTGTTGACCAGGACGTCGATGTGGCCGGCACGCTGGACGACCGTTGAGACGGCCGCGGTGACCGATGCGTCATCGGTGACATCGAGCTGCACCAGCTGGACTCCGGCGATTGGTTGCGTGTGTTGCGGGTTGCGACTGGTGCCGTAGACCGCGAACCCCTTCGCGGCGAAAGCGCTGGCCACCGCTCGGCCGATTCCGGAAGAAACGCCGGTGACCAGTACCACGGGCGATCGTTCTGTCATGTCCACTCCTAGTAAACCGATTGGTGTACTTCTTTCCAACGGCGACGCTACACGGCTTGACGGGCGATGTAAACCGTTCGGTATACTCGTCACATGACCGAGCAGCGTGTGGTGCAGCACACGGAGAAGAAGGGCGGCCGTGGCGCGCGCCAGCGCATCCTGGACGCTGCCGCGGAGTTGTTCTACCGGGAGGGCATCAACGCCACCGGCGTCGAGCGGCTGGCGGCCGAATCGTCGGTCTCCAAACGGACTCTCTACCAACACTTTCCAAGCAAGACAGCGGTGGTGGAGGAATACCTGCGCAGCATCGACCAACGCGTCGCCGGCCGCGCGGCAGACACCGGCCACCACACGCCGCGCGAACGCTTACTGGCCGTTTTCCAAGCGCCTACGGCACGCAGCGGGCCGCTACGGGGCTGCCCGTTCCACAATGCGGCCGTCGAGGCCGCCGGAACCATGCCGGGCGTTCACGAAATTGTTCGCGCCAGCAAGCGCAGCTTCATCGACGGACTGACTGAGCTTGCCAAACAAGCAGGCGCCGACGACCCGCAACTCCTGGGCAACGAGCTCGGTGTGCTTTACGAAGGTGCGGCCGCACTGGCCACGTCGCTGGACGACTCGTTGCCGTGGACGCTGGCGCGCACCGCAGCTGCGACGTTGATCGACCAAGCGGTCATCGGCGACGGGTAGCCGCGGTGAGGCGGGCCATCCCACGGAGGATCCAGGGTGTGTGCCTGGCCATTATCGCTACCGCGCGGTCCAAGCGGCGCATCGCGGTCCGCGGTCCAGGGGTGGGCGTTGCCGCCAGTCCCGCCTCAGCCGACCCGGCCGCCGGGCCGTGAGGATCGACTGCCAGCAGTTGCCAGGTGCCGGGCACGCCGCGCAGCTCGACGCTGCCGCGGTCCTGGAAGCCGGTGCCCGAGCCGACGACCAGGTCACGCACCGTGCTGGAGACGAGGATTTCACCGCTGCCGGCCTGGCCGAGGATCCGCGCGGCGATGTGTACGGCGAGCCCTCCGATGTCGGTGTCCAGCAGTTCGCATTCCCCGGTGTGGATGCCTGCGCGGATCTGGATGTCCAGTGTTTCGGCGTCCGCGCGCAAGGACTCGGCGCAGCGGATGGCCTGCGTTGGGCCGTCGAACGTGAGGAGGTGGCCATCGCCGGTGCTCTTGACCAGCGTGCCGCCGAATTTTTCCGCGTGTTCGACGGTGATCTCACCAAAGCGCTGCAGCACTGCGCGCCAACGCTGATCGCCCGCTGCCGCTGCGTGTTGCGTAGACGCGACCATGTCGGTGAACAACACCGCCCGAAGGGCGCGGTGGGATTGGGACGGCGCCGCGTGGCTGCCGGTGAGGAACTTCTCGATCACGGTCAGGATCTTGTCGGGATCGGCAAGCCAGGGCACGTGGTCGTTGCCGTCGACTTCGAGCAACTGTGCGCCAGGGATGTGGTCGGCGATGTACCGGCCGTCCTGCACCGGAATGACTTCGTCGCGGGCGTGGATCACAAGGGTTGGCGCGGTGATCGTCGGCAGGATGGGCCGCACGTCGATCCGGAACACAGCTTCGAGCGCAGCCCGCGCCATCCCGGGGCTGGCGCTCATGCGCTCCACCATTGCGAGCTGGCGTACCGACCGGACTGACGGCAGCAGAGCTTTGGTTGCCTCGCCGCTGCCCCACGTCGAGCGTGCGGCGCGGGCCCAAGTCTGCCAGCGCGCGAGCTGCTTCACCGAGGGCGTGTAGACATCACCCAGCTCGGGCACGAGGCGCGCCCGCAGCTCGGCCGGATCGCGCTCGAGATCGTCCCAATCGGTGACGCCGAAATACGAGAAGGTGCCGGTGAGAATCAACGCCCGCGTTCGCTGCGGTCGTTGTGCCGCGAAGAAGATGGCGGCCGGGCCGCTCTCGCTACCCCCGAAAAGCACTGCACTTTCGAAGCCAACGGCGTCCATGACGGCTTCGATCTCCGTCGCTCGATCATCCAGCGTGCGAGCTTGCGGTACCGGGTCCGACAGCCCGACGCCGGCCTTGTCGAACAGAAGGACCCGACAGAACGAGGAGAGCCGCTCGAAGAAGGCCACGAACTCGGGCACGGCCCAGTACAGCTCGACGTGACTGGCGAACGATCCGACGAAAACGAGCTCGATCGGCCCGTCACCGAACACCTGATACGCCAGGCTGAGATCGCCGCAGGATGCGTACGACGTCTCTGGCACGGACTGAGCGTACCGATGCCGGGCCCTCTCCTTGCTTTTGCAGCCTCAGTCGGCCGTCTGCTCGGCTGCGCACTTGGTCAGGCGCGTCACGTCCACAGCCCAAAGCACGCATGGTTTACTAGCGCGCGCCACGCACCAACCGGCCGGGACGCGCGCCGGTGTCGACGCCGTCGCGACGGGTGACGACGCCGTTGACGATCGTGGCGCGGTAGCCGGAGGCGCCCTGCACCAGCCGGTTGCCTCCAGCCGGCAGGTCATAGGCCATCCGGGGCGCATGCAGGGTGAGCGCATTCATGTCGATCACGTTGACGTCGGCCCTCTTTCCGACCTCGACGACACCGCGATCGGAGAGCCCGAACAGCTGCGCAGTGTCGTGGGACTGCTTGCGGATGACGTACTCCAGCGGCAGCTTCTCACCCCGACGACGATCACGCACCCAGTGGGTCAGCAGGAAGGTCGGATACGACGCGTCACAGATCATGCTGCAGTGCGCGCCGCCGTCGGAGAGCCCAACCACGCCCGCAGGATGGGTGAGCATTTCACGGATCGCGTCATGGTTGCCGTAGGAGTAGTTGTAGAACGGCAGCATCAGCATCGACGTGGCGTTGGACTCGAGCATCAGGTCATACAGCGTGGCAAGCGGGTCCTCGCCGCGGTCTGCGGCGATCTTCTCGACGGTGCGTTCGTCGGTCGGCTCGTAGTCGGGGGGATCACCCAACGCGTAGAGCCGGCCAAGCGAATATTGCGCGAGAGCGAACATGTTGTCGAACAACAGGTTTGGGTCTGGCGGCAGGTCATCCTCGGACAGGATCGCGGCCTTGACGGCGCGGTCGGCCAGACGCTCCGCGAGTTCCTCGCGACTGCACTCGGCTTTCAGCCGACGGAACGTCGGGCGGTGGGTGAAGGCGTGATGGCCGGGAAAGCCGAACAACATGCCGAACGGCCGCGCGGCTATCTGCGGATACAACCGACTGCCCGCCGCGTGAGCGGCCGCCGAGATGTCCAGCTGTTCGCGCCACAGATCCGGCGCGGCGTCCACCTGGATCATGCCGAATGAAATCGGCCGGTCGATCTCGGCGCCCAGACGCAGCATCCACTCCAGTTCCTTCTTGGGCGCGATGATGTCCTCGCCGGCTACTCCCTGCGGCGCCAACTCGAACACAGCCTGGCCGCCGGCCGCCATGGCCCTGCCGAGTCCGAACAGCTCGTCCTCTGCGGCGTAGGTTCCAGGCACCGGCTCGCCGTCGATGGCTCGGTGACCGATGGTGCGAGAGGTCGAAAAGCCCAGCGCGCCGGCCTCGACGGCTTCTTGCACGAGGCGGGCCATCGCCGCAATGTCATCCGGTGCGGCGGGCTCGTTGCGGGCGCCGGGCTCGCCCATCGCGTAGGCGCGGACCGCCCCGTGGGCGACCTGGCTGCCCACGTCGACGGCGAATTTCTTGCTGCCGATGACGTCGAGGTATTCGGGATAGCTCTGCCAGCCCCACGAGATGCCCTCGGTGAGTGCGGCACCGGGAATGTCCTCGACACCCTCCATCAGGCCGATCAGCCAATCTTCTCGACCCGGCCGCACCGGCGCGAAGCCGACGCCACAGTTACCCATGACGACCGTGGTGACGCCATGATCGCTAGAGGGCTCCAGCAGGTCATCCCAGCTGACCTGGCCGTCGTAGTGGGTGTGGATGTCGACGAAACCGGGCGCCACGATCTTTCCGGTCGCGTCGATCGTCTCGGCGGCCTCGCCTTCCAGCTGCGCGCTACCAGGCCCGCGGCGACGAACCTCGACGATTTTGCCGTCCTTGACCGCGACGTCGGCGTCGAATCGGTCCGCGCCCGTTCCGTCCACGACGGTGCCGCCGGTGATTTTGAGGTCAAACACGATTACTCCCTGGTCTGCCAACCGCTACAGTCGACAATGTAACACCGTTACAGAAGCGATGGGAGTTTGCTTGGATGGCGACCCACGCCACCCGCGATCCTCGGCTAGAGGATGCGATCGGCACGCCGCCACAACGGCCGACGTTGGTGCCCGCGGAGCGGTACTACTCCCCTGCGTTTGCTCAGCTCGAGGTCGAGCGGATGTGGCCGAAGGTGTGGCAGCTCGCCTGCACGGTCGACCACGTTGCAGAACCTGGCGACTATTTCGAATACCGGTGCGGTTCCTTTTCGGTACTGATCGTTCGCGGCGATGACGGCACGCTCCGCGCCTTCCAGAACGTATGCCGCCATCGGGGCAACTCGCTGCGTGCCGGCTCGGGTTCAGAATTGCGTGAACTGCGCTGCGGCTATCACGGCTGGACGTGGGATCTTTGCGGTGCGCTCAAGCAGGTCCCGAACCGCAAGGGATTCGGGATGCTGCAGATGGCCGAGCTTCCACTGCTGGCAGTCAGCGTCGACACCTGGGAAAGGCTCGTGTTCGTCAACCTCGACGTCGACGC
Source organism: uncultured Actinomycetota bacterium (assembly GCA_963744835.1). Taxonomy (GTDB): domain Bacteria; phylum Actinomycetota; class Actinomycetes; order Mycobacteriales; family Mycobacteriaceae; genus Mycobacterium. The sequence goes on along the minus strand of CAVUVB010000007.1, from coordinate 729,261 downwards.
GTCGCCGTTGGCCGACTTCCTGGAGGCCGTGCCGCAGGACATCGGCTGGCTCGGGCTCGGTGACTTCCGCTGCTACGGCACCTTGACGATCGAAGTCGACGCGAATTGGAAGACGATCGCCGACGGGTTCAGCGAGACTTATCATGTGCAGACGTTGCATCCCGAGCTGCACCGCTGCCTGGACGATGTCTATGCGCCGCAGGTGATTTGGGGGCACACCGGCAAGTCTGAGCAGCTTTACGGTGTGCCGAGCCCTCATCTCAAGCAGACGCCAACCGACGCTGAGGTCTGGGACGCCTACGTCTGCACCCAGGGGGCACTGATGGGCGTAGCGGACGGCACGCCGTTCCCGGGTTGCCAGCACGGTCAGTCGGTCACAGAGATAATCGCTGAGCAGACAAGAGCTTTCGCCGCTGGCCGTGGTGTCGACTTAAGCTGGACCAGTACCGATCAGGTGATGCGACTGCATCAATACAACGTCTTCCCCAATCTGACCCTGCTGGCCAACGCGGATCACTTGACGGTGATGGCCGCACGCCCGGGACCGGATCCGGATCACGGCGAGTTCGTGATGCTGTTGTGGACGCGTATGCCGCCCGGTGCGCCGCGAACCAGGCCCGCCGACATTCGGGTGACGGCCAATGAGGCCGAGCCCGGTCTGGTGATGACGCAGGACATTAATGTGTTGGCGGGACTTCAGCACGGTCTGCACCAGCCGGGGTTCACCCACTTGACGTTGTCCAACGAGGAACGGCGGGTGATCAATATGCACCGCAACCTCGAACGCTATCTCGATCTCCCGGAGTCGGAACGCATTACGGGGGGTGAGACCAGTGACAGAGGCCGTTAGCGCGGAGGCGATCATTGACACCGCGGCCCGTCTGATCGAATTCGACGGGGTCGAGGCGTTCACCATGCGGGGCCTCGCCGAGGAACTCGGGGTAGCGGTCACCTCGATCTACTGGCATGTCGGCGGCCGCGACAAGCTTTTCGACAGTCTGGTCGACCGACTGCTCAGCGAGATGGCACATCTGCCCGTCCAGGGCGACACTGCGATCGAACGGATTGCGTCACTGGCGCGTTCGCAGCGCAAGGCGCTGATTGACCGACAGCATCTGCTCGCCATTGCGCATGAACGCGACCGGACGCCGACGTTGTTCCTACCGATTCAACAGAGGTTGGCGGGCCTGCTGGCCGAGTTGAGTGTGACCGGAACCAATGCCGCACTCGTCCTGCGCGCGGTGCAGGTCCACGTCATATCGTCTGCGGTTATGCAGTTCTCGGCCGTCCGCGGGGCCAAGCACGAGGAGGAAGACCCCTCGCTGTGGGATGTCGACTGGCCCGACCAGGCGCTGGTCCAGGCGCTGCAGTCCCCCACCGACTATGACGCCGTCTTCGAATATGGGCTCAGCGCGCTGCTGGCGACATTGGTGGACGGCGAACACTGACTCGAACCCGGCGAACCGTGGGGATTAATCGAACCCGGTTTATTCCTGTGCACCGCAGCAACTGGAGATTCTGGCAGAGAAGGGCAGGTTCCGATGACAACACTGGATGGCTCGACGGCACTGGTCACGGGAGCCACAGCAGGGATTGGTCGGGCGGTAGCCCTGCAACTCGGTCAGCTCGGCGCTGAGGTCATCGTTCACGGGCGCAGCACCGTACGCGGAGCTGAGGTGGTTCAGGAGATCCAAAACTGCGGGGGGAAGGCACGATTCATCGCCGCCGATCTTGGGAATGCCGACGATGTGCGCAAGCTGGCCGCCGAAGCGGGCCCGGTTGACATCCTGATCAACAACGCCGGTGTCTATCAGTTCGGCGCGACCGTCGACACCGACGATGCCTTCTTCGACGAACAGGTCAACACTAACCTGCGCGCCCCCTACATCCTCGTGCAGCAATTGGTGCCGGGTATGGCTGAGCGGGGTAATGGTGCTGTTGTCAATCTCAGCACGGTGGCTGCCACCATTCCGGCAAAGACCGGCGGGATTTACGGCGCGACCAAGGCTGGCGTCGAATTGCTGACCCGCGTCTGGGCCGACGAGTTCGGCCGCTCCGGGGTGCGGGTGAACGCGGTACAGGCCGGCCCCACCGAAACCCCGGGAACCGCCGTCACGCCCGGACTCACCGACGGGCTAGGCGCCCTCACCGCCATCGGCCGGGCCGCTCAGGCCGACGAGATCGCCAACGCGATAACCTTTTTGGCTTCCCCGGCCGCCAGCTACATCAACGGCGCGGTGCTGCAGGCCACCGGCGGACAAGTGGCGCTCGCTCGCCTGGTGTGCAAACATCGCTTGTCGAAAAGCTCGTCGACCATCTGCGTCCATCCCGCGAACACCTGGGGAGCGTTGGCGAGCAATCGGAACACATTGAGATCGCCGCGACGCGTCATCCACTCGCGGATCTTTTCAGGCTGCTGGTCGGCGGTGGCGACCGGTATCCGTGACATTGGCCCCGTCCCTTTGCTATTCGGTCTTCGCGGCGAGGGTGAAGGTCCAGTCCAGAGTCACGAAGGGCTCCTCGACCGTCGTCCCGTCTGGGGCAACCCCGGGCTCGTGACGCAGGTAATCTGCCTGCAGCGATTCCACATCTGCGAACACCGCATCGCGGCCGATGTAGGGATCGTCTCGCCAGAACAGTTGGGTGATCAGCGGTTGGTAGCCGTCGGCGTGGAACCAGAAGTGCGTATGTTGTGGGCGCATGATGGATCGATTTGCGGCGCGCATGATTTCCCCGCAGGGGCCGTCAGTGGGCACCGGGTAATAGCGGGGCGTAACGGACCGGTACCAGAACCGGCCGTCGTCGTCGGTGGTCAGCAGTGCCCGCATCGCGAACTCGTCGTGCAGCTTCTCGGTCTGCTGAACATCGTAAAAGCCGTCGCCGTCGCTGTGCCAGGTGTCGACATGGGCGCCGGCGATCGGCTTGCCCTGCTCGTCGACGACTCGGCCGGTAACGAACATCGGTGTACCCGCGACGCCATCAGAGATATCGTCCCCGTTGTTGGCCGTCGGACGGCCCTCCACGTAGAACGGGCCGAGCAGAGCCGAGGCGGTGACCGATGATCCGCTGTGCTGGTTGATCCTGTCCAGCAGCATGCTGAACCCCAGGATGTCCGATAGCAACATCACCTCCTGACGGGTCGGGCTGGAGATTTTGCCCACCCGTTCAAGGAAATCCATGGCGGTGAACCATTCATCACCGGTCAAGCGCACCTCGCGGGCGAAATCGTGCAAGTGCTGCACCAGGCCGACGAGCACTTGCCGGAAGCGCGGATCGGTCGACGTGTCGAAGGTCCGCTGGACGGCCTCGGTAATGGTTTGTTCGTTCAGGTCCGACGACATTTGCCTTGCCCTTTCCGTGAATGTGGATGTTGGGCTCTGATGTCAGGGCCGGATCACGACGCGGCCGACGGTGTGGTCGGCGACGGCCTGATACGCCGCAGCCGCGTCGTCGAGCGAATACGTTTTCGCGATGGGAAGTGGCCGGAACTGCCCGGACTCGAAGTAGGGCACCATCTCTTGAAGGCGCCGCGCCGAGTCGACGACAGTGAGCTTTGTACTGTCCGTACCGAAGATGCGAGTTTCGTTGTGGTACAGGTCCAGCAGATCGATGTCGACCGTTCGGGTCCCGACGGTGCTGATCACCACCAGCCTGCCTCGGCGGGCAAGTGAGGCCAGCGCAGCCGGGGTGGTCACCCCGCCGACAGCGTCATAGACGACCTGGACTCCCGCGCCGCCGGTGAGCCGCTTGATGTCAGCGCCGACGTCTGCCGCCGGGTCGAAGACGACGAAGTCATCAATGACGGTCGCGGCTGGGGTGTCCGTGCTGGGCTGACGCCGATCGACCCCAATCACGTTGGCGCCGAGGGCGTGAGCGATCTGTGCGACTGCGCCGCCGACTCCCCCGGAGACGCCGAAGATCGCAATGGTTTCACCGGCGGCCAGCTGTGCGGTTTCCACCGCCCCGTACCAGGCCACAACGAAGTTGACCCCGACCGTGGAGGCTTCGTCAAACCTGAGCCGCTCCGGTTTGCGCACCAGTGCCTCCACCGGCACCGACATCAATTCGGCGTGCGACCCGTCTCGGGTGAACCCGATGTCCCCACCGGTACCCCACACCGCAACTCCCTGCCATTCGGGTGGACCGCTGACGACCACGCCGGCAAAATCACGGCCCGGCGTGCGCGGCAAGATGGTCCATTCCATCCCACCGGCAACGTTTTTCACGTCGGACGGATTGACGGACGCCGCCTCGATCCGGATCACGGCCTCCGCGGCGGTCTCCGTCGGGTCTGCCACGTCGGTGATGTGCAAAACCCCGGGGTCACCAAACTCGGTAAATCGCAAGGCCCGCATGGGTCTCGTTCCTCCCGTGAACTGATGGTCTTTGGTCCGACACCATCCAGTCAACACTCAAACCGGTCATCGCGTCCAACGAATAAAGCCGAACACTATGATCGCGAATCGCGATAGAATTCGCACCGTGGAACTCCGCCACCTGGAGTACTTCGTCGCCGTCGCCGCCGAGATGAACTTTTCGCGGGCGGCAGAGCGTATCCATGTCGTGCAGTCTGCCCTCTCGGCATCGGTCGGCAGATTGGAAAAGGACCTTGGCGTCGAACTGTTCGATCGGTCGAAGCGCCAGATCGCGCTCACGGCGGCAGGCGAGGTCTTCCTTGAGCACGCCCGGGAAGTGATCCATACCGCTCATCGGGCACGGACCGCAGTCGATGCATTCCGCGACCAGCTCACCGGGACCGTCACCTTGGGCACCCTGATGTCGTGGGGGACATTGGATCTACCTGCCGCCCTGGAAGAGTTCCGCCGCTCCAACCCGTTGATCACCGTTCGCCTGCGGCAAAGCCTGACCGGTTCAGCGGGGCATCTGACCGCTATCGCCGACGGACAGATGGACCTGGCGCTGGTGTCGATCACCGCACCCGGCTCTCAGTTGGTAGCACTACGCGAGCTAATGCGTGAGCCCATGGTCTTCGTGTGCGAACCTGGTCACGCACTAGGAGATCGCACACGGGTGCAACTCACCGATCTGGCGGGAGCCGACTTCATCAACTTCCCGCGGGGATGGGGAATACGACAGCGCCTGGACGCCGGCTTCGCCGCTGCCGGCGCACAGCCGATAAGCGCCTATGAAGTAGCGGATTATGCGATCGCCGCCGAGCTGATCCGACACCGACTGGCAACGGCCATCCTGCCTACCAGCGCGGCCAATCGCTTCCCCGACCTACGCGCAATTCCCCTGCATCCATCCATCACATGGACGCTGTCGATCGCCTACGCGGCATCCCAGCACGCCAGCCCTGCGATTAATGCGCTCATCGACACCCTCGTCCGTCACGTCGCCTGAGGCGCCTGGGCCCTCACGCCCGTTGCGCGAACTCGGTCTGCAATTTGTCGAGACGTCGAAGTGTCTCGTCGTGGGGCTCGGTCGGTAGGTCCACCAATACGTGTTCCACCCCCAACGGGACGTAGCCCTCGATCTCTTTGGCCGTCGGTTCGCCCCCATGGAAGTTGATCACCGGCACGTCGTGGTCGGCGACCGCACGCAGTTCCTCGAGCTGACCTGAGAGAACCTTCGCTGATGGGGTCATCGAGAGCCAACCCGCGTGCAGCCGGGCGATACGTGGAAAACTCGCCGGCCCCCCGCCCAGATACAACGGTGGATACGGCGTGGTCACCGGCTTCGGCCAACTGTAGATCGGGTCGAAATTCACGAATTCGCCGTGAAACGCCGCCTGCTCCTGTGTCCAGATCTCGATCATCGCGCGCAGTCGTTCTTCAACCACACGTCCACGGACCTTGGGATCAACGCCATGGTTGGCGATTTCTTCCCGCAACCAGCCCACGCCCACGCCGAAGCGAAATCGGCCTTCCGACACCAGGTCTAGCGACGCAACTTCTTTGGCAGTCAGAATGGGATCGCGCTGAGGAACCAACGCGATCCCGGTACCCACGACCAGTTTCTCGGTGGCGACCGCCGCGGCCGTCAACGCCACAAATGTGTCCAGAGTGCGGTAGTACTTCCGAGGAATCGGGCCCCCACCCGGGTACGGAGTCTGCGCATTGACGGGGATGTGGGAATGCTCGGCCAGGAACAGCGACTCAAATCCACGCTGCTCGAGCGCCTTGCCCAGCTCGACCGGGCCAATGCCCTCGTCGGTCACGAAAGTCAACACACCGATATGCACGTTTGCTCCCATCGAAGTCGCCAGCACACCACCGCGACGGTATGCGCGGACGAACTAACTCAACCGTGACGTCGAGAGTCTTGTTCCGCGACGTCGATATTCAGCGTGATTCGGCAGCAAGCACACGTTCCCGAATCTCTACAGGGTAGAGACTATCGAACGTCGCTGGCCGCGCATCCCCGTCCTCGATCGAGGCGAGCAGACCGTCATGTACGACGATCGGTCCGCGTCCGCTGTGTCGCTCATCCTCGGTGTAGCACTGATACCACGGGAGGATCGGGACCGGCCAGTGCTCTTGACGGAGATTCGGGTGTATGCGGGTGCCCAGCGCCCACAGCACATCCGAGGTGGTCGATGGGTCGATATCGTCGTCGAGCACATAGGTCACCGGACACATGTGACCGACCCGGTTGGCGCTCATCAGCTCCCCGATCCGGTGCACGAACTCGGTTGTGCTGGTTTGCGGTAGCTTGTCGCGCCAGTTCCGCTGAACAGTGATGATCATCCAATGGCATGCCGTGTCCACCAGCAGCCAGGCTGTGGTGATGGGCAGGCCTGCGCCACGCAGCAGTGCGACCACTTCGGCCGATACTCCAAGCGCCGGGGCGATTTGTGAATCATCGGGTGGACGTCCGGTGGCACTGATCGGCCAGATTGGGTTGTCGCGGTAGGTGATCGCCTCGATCGTGTATACCGGCTCCGGGGAAGTCTCTGGGAGTGCATACCCGTGGAATTCGGCATAGGGGCCTTCGGTTGCGTCGCGGGTAATCGAGACATGGCCCTCGATGACGACTTCGGCGCCTGCCGGTACCTCGAGATCGTTGGTCTCGCACTTGACGACTTCGACCGGTTCGCCATATAGCGTGCCCAGGAACGTTCCTTCATCCACCTCGGCCGGAATGGGCATTCCACCGATCATCGGCACGCCGGGGTCACCACCCTGTACGACGGCGAATGGCATTGGCTTGCCAATCTTTTCCCATTCTTCCCAAATCATGCCGATATGTTGCTGGGGCAGAAACAAGCCGGTCATATGGCGGTTGTCGATCATCATGATCCGCGAGATCGACCAGTTGGTCCACCGACCGTCCGGGGTTTGCGCAACGATCACACCCCAGGTGTTGAGGTAGCGACCACCATCATCGGGGTGCACCAACGGAATTGGAAACCGATCAAGAGTCGCATCGACACCAAGCAGGACATTCTGCTTGCACGGCGCCGAATCCGCGGAGATCAGCTTCGGCGGAATCGGCGCCTTTGCATGCGCCGCGACTAAGTGCTCGACCAAGTCCTGCGCTGTGACGTCATGTGAAACACCGAGCGATAGCGCCACGCGCGCCAAAGGATGCCGCAGATCGCTGGACAACGCACCTGGCGCTCCTAGCAGCCGGAACCCGGGCTTCACTCCTTCGACGTTGTCGAACAACGGCGCGGGCCGCCCCTGCTCAGTCGACCACCGGGTGATCGCGGCCGCCTCCAGCACGGCGCTGACGGGACGATCGATATGCTCAACATCGCCAAGCGATTCCAGCACATCCAGATAGTCCCGGAGATCGCTGATCCTGGGCATCAGTGATTCACCACCTTGAGACTCGAGGCCTTTGCGCCTGGCACCCCGTTCCACCGTTTGGCGTTGGGTGATTCGATGTCGAACTGGTCCAGAATCCGCGCCACGACGTGATCGACGATGTCGCCGACGGAGGCCGGATGGTTGTAGAAAGCCGGCATCGGCGGGACGATGCGGGCGCCCATGCGGGCCAGGGCCAGCATGTTCTCCAGATGGATCTGACTCAACGGCGTCTCACGCGGCACCAGCACCAGTCGCCGGTGTTCCTTCAGCGTCACATCGGCTGCCCGGGCAATCAACCCGTCGGCGTAACCCATCCTGATTGCCGCCAGCGTTTTCATGCTGCACGGAACGATCACCATGCCCTCCACCGGGTAAGAGCCCGACGAGATCGCCGCGGTCTGCTCGTCCCATGAAAAAACGACATCGGCGAGGTCCTCGACATCGCTGGCTGACAAACCGGTCTCCAGGTGGATGGTCGCCCGCGCCCACCGTGAGAGCACCAGGTGCGTCTGCACATCCGGGCATTGCTGGAGTCGGCGAAGCAGCTCGACGCCGAGCACCGCACCGGTGGCTCCTGTCATGCCCACAATCAGCCGTCTCATCGAAGGATCACTCCCATGACTCGCTGCAGTTACTGTGCTCGCGAACGCCGTCCATTTCAATCGTTGGGCAAGTATCGACAGGGTGACGTCGGTGATCTTCACGGTTTTGACTCCCTGGCTCGACGAAGCTCAACTCGGCAGCAGCGCCCGGGCATTGATGACCTCTTCGACGCCCGCCTCTTTGAGGGTCGCGATGTCCTTGAATCCGCAGACCGCCAAACACAAATCGAATTCAGCCATGAAGGATCGCAGATAGTGGGTCAGGCTTTCAGCACCTCCGTAGGACAGGGCATAGGCATAGGGCCGCCCAATCCCAACGGCCGTCGCACCCAACGCTAACGCGATGACCGCATCGGTAGCCGAGCGCACGCCCGAGTCGAACATGACGGGCGTGGAGCCGGCCGCTTTGACCACCCCCGGCAGCAACTGCAGCGTCGAAACCGCCGAGTTCGCTTGACGTCCACCATGATTAGTGCAATAGAGAACGTCTGCACCGTTGTCGATGGCCAAGCGCGCATCATCAGGGTGTTGAATCCCCTTGATGGCGATGGGAAGCTTCGTTTGGGTCCGGATCCAGCGCAGGTCTTCCCATGACAGCGGGTGGGCGAAGATCTTCGTATAGTGCGCCAGAGCGGCCGGCTGGTCTTGCTCCGGCGGCTTGGCGAGGTGTTTGGTGAAGTTCTCATCTGTGTAGTAGTTCTGCATGCAGTAACCCCGGAACTGCGGGAAAGTTTCCCCGTTCAAGGTCCATCGGCCGGAAGCCAAGGGTCCAGGAGTCCACGGTGACCACCAGAGCGGAGTAGCCGCTGGTCTCCGCACGGTTGATCAGACTTGCCGCCAGTTCCCGATCGCCGGGAAGGTAGAGCTGGAAGAAATTGGGTGTTTCGTCGGCGTGTTTGATCACGTCTTCCATACGTGTCTGCGTGAACGTCGACAACGTGTACGGGACTCCGGTGGCCGCCGATGCTTGTGCGGCCGCCACATCGCCGTGAAAGTCGGGTGCGCACAAGCCGACCAACCCGATGGGAGCCATGAATATCGGCGACGGGAGATGCTTGCCAAATAACTGGATCAACAGATCGCGTTCGGGTGGGCTGACCATCATCCGGGGCACAATCCCGTAGCAAGAGAACGCCGCGATGTTCGCGCGTTGGGTCCGTCCATCACCCGCAGCCGCCGAAACATACCTATACACCCAGTCCGGAAGTGCCTCGGATGCTTTGCGTTCGATCGAGGCAAAGTCGAAGGGGTATCGGGTATTTACGCCTCGTACCGCGTCGGCGTAGACGCCGTTTTGAAAGTCACCGAAATTGGTGCTCACGCTGGCTTAATCCTTTCGCCGGTTAGGACGTTTCTTGTCATTCCGCGACGAACCAGGCTTGCTCCTGGCCAGGCTCGGGCAGGACACGGCCGCCTTCGACCGCGCCACTCGCCGGGCTGTTCTGGATCACCATAAGAACCCGGTCGGCGTTAATGTCGGCGATCCGAGACACGGCGGCTGCGATTTCCGTTGCAAGACGGGTGGTTTTGTCTTCCGGATGGCCTGACCGCACCCAGCCGTTGATCAGCACCGGATTCGCGGGTACACCGTCAGTGTAAATCCCGCCGCGGGGCAGCTCGTGGAAAACGACGTTGACATAGGTGCTGGGCACGTGGTTGATCTCGGCGTGGATACGGCTAATCTTTTGAGCCAACGCGCCTTTGATGTCGGGAGTCAGCGTCGATGTTGTCGTCGTGCAGGTATAGACCGGCATGGTCGCTCCTTGAATAGACGATGAGCTGGCGGCGTCAGCCCAGGTGTGCGGCCTGCGCTTTGGTCGGCACGACGATCACGGTGGGCCCGTCGACGTTCAGCGCGGCATTGAATTCGTGGGCCAATTTTTCGCAGTTGTCGACATTTACCGCGCGGCACCCGAAACCCGTTGCAAGGGAGGCGAGGTCGAGGCCTGGCAAGTCCAGTGCCGGCACGCCGGGCGTCTTTTCCAATACCGCGAACGACTTCAGGATCGAGTATTCGCCGTTGCGCATCGCGACGAACACGATCGGTAGCCGGTGTTGGGCGGCGGTGTAGAGCGCCTGCACCGAGTATTGGAACGACCCGTCGCCGATGGTGGCAAGGACGTGGCGCTTGACGCCACGGGCGCGGTCCCCCAGCGCGACGCCGACCGCCGCGGGCAGCCCCCAGCCGATACCGCCGCTGGCAGTGGCGAAAAACGACCCCGGCCGGGTGCTGGGCAGGAATCGCAGTTGTTGGGCCATCGTCGACGTCGATTCGGTGACCAACGGCGAATCGGCGGGCGTGACGGTGCTCAAGGTGGACCACACCGCATCCGGCTCCAGTGGTGCCGACCCGGTCACGTCAACCGCGGAGGTGGGCACTTGTCTTGTCGGGACCGCCCGGTCGCTGTGATCATCGACCATGTCCACCAGTTGCTCCAACGCCAACAGGGTGTCCCCCAGCACGCTGTCACCAACGGGCGCCGCACCAGCCAGTCCCGGATCGGCGGTGATCTGCAGCAGTTCGGTGCCCTCGGGCAGGTACTCGCCAGCCACGTAGGGGTAGTACCGGAAGACCTGCGCCCCGATCACCACAACCAGGTCGTGACCCCGCAGCACCTCGGTGACACCGGCGATGGTCATCGCCAGCTGCCCCTGATACAGACGGTGATCCTCGGGGAACGACGCCCGGTCGGGCAGCGGGCCGGCGTACACCGGCGCCCGACCTTCTCCGCAAACGCCACACCGACATCCCAGGCCCCGGCGCGATCGACCTCCGGCCCGAACACCAGCAGTGGCCGCTGCGCACCGTTGATGCGCTGGGCGAATCCGCGCAGCCGCCCGGCATCCGGGCTAACCCGGTGGCTCACTGTGCGGATCACGGCCGGACCCAGCGCGGGCTTCTCCCAGTCATCAAGCGGGATCGACAAAAACACCGGGCCCGCCGGTGGCTGTAACGCCACCGCGTGGGCGCGCATGATCGCCGCTGGCACGTCCTCGGCGCGCTTGGGCTCATACGCCCACTTCACCCACGGCTGCGGAAACACAGTTTCGTCCTTGTTGGTCAGATATGGCTCGCACAACACCATTTCGCGGGTCTGCTGACCGGCCGTGACGATCAGCGGGGTGTTGCCCTTAGCCGCCGCCACCAGGTTGCCCATCGCGTTTCCCATCCCCGCAGCGGTGTGCACATTGACCAGCGCGGGCTTGCCGGTGGACTGGGCGAACCCGTCAGCCATGGCCACCACCGACGCCTCCTGCAATCCCAGGACATAGGTGAAGTCGTCGGGGAAGTTCTTCAAGAACGTCTCCTCGGTAGAACCCGGGTTACCGAACACCGTCGTGAGCCCCAGCTCACGAAGGAGGTCGTAGGTCACCTCCTGGACGCTTTTCGCATTTGCCATTGGTCTGCCTGCCCTTCTGGTGTAGAGGCCAGCACGAAACCGGCCACGCACTGGTACCGATAAGCATCGCGAGAACCCCTGCCGCAGTCGATGTCGTGCCGAACAGCGCTGAGCGGCCCGCGCTGTGTCTGCGAACAACAGGCTGCGTTGTTCACCGCAACACCGGTGGGTCGCGATTGTTGTCACCGGTTCCATCGACACCGGCCGGGCGTGACGTTGGTATGAATCGCGATGCATGCCATCGAAGTCGCCGAGCACGGCGGACCAGAAGTTCTCGACTACGTCGACTGGCCGCGGCCCTCCCCCGGCCCGCGCGAGGTGTTGATCAAAGCCGAGGCGATCGGCGTGAACTTTGTCGACACCTAACCCAGGTCCGGCCTGTCTCCACACGAATTGCCGTTTGCCCTGGGCGCCGAGGTCGCCGGAACAGTCGCCGCGGTGGGTGACGGGGTGGAGTCTCTTCATATCGGCGACCGGGTTGCCTGCGCCGACGCGATCGGCGCCTATGCGGAATACTGCGTTGCGCCAGTCGATCTCGTTGCGCGGGTACCCGACAGTGTCGGCTTCGATGTTGCCGCCGCGGCGCTCTTGAAGGGGATGACCGCACACCTTCTCATCAAATCGGTGTACCCGGTGCAGGCCGGTGACAGCGTGCTACTGCACGCCGGGGCCGGTGGGGTGGGTTTGATCCTGACCCAGTGGGCGACCAGCGTGGGTGCCCGGGTGATCACCACGGCCTCCACCGCGGAGAAGGCACAGCTGTCGCGCGGTGCCGGGACGATCGAGGTGCTGGACTATCCCGACCAGCCACAGCTGTTCGGAGCGAAGATCCGATCACTCACCGACCGTGCAGGCGTGGCCGCAGTGTACGACGGCGTGGGCATCGTTCTCACCCCCTAGCGCACCCTCAACTTGCCGGCGTCTCGTCGGCACTTGTGGTCCGCCGCGCCGCGCCCCACAGCCCAGCGCCGAAACCGACGACGGCACCGCCAAGGCCGATGAGCTGTTGTGAGCGCTTCAGCTCGTGATGGACACTGATGCCGCCGAGTAGGTCGGCCGCGTCGGCGCCGGCGGACGCAAGGAACCAGCCGCGGGTGTTTCGGCCGCGCAACGCCGCCGTCGCGAGCAGCCCGCCGATCAATGCATCGCGATAGCCCATCGACCGCAACAACAGTCGCGCCGTTGGCGTCGGCTCGTCGGGATCGCCCCAGAACCGGTTGGCACGGAGCGGGTCGACGAGGAACGAGATGCCCGAGGCAAGTCGGACACCGCCGGCGAAGAGCGCGAAACGGTCGATTGACATGAGCCGCAGCCTACGAGGTAATCACCCGACACGGAACGCGCGATGTCCCGATTTTGATGCCGGGTCTTCGCGCCGTCGTTAGTCTCGAAGCCCGACGCCACTTTGGCGTGGCCGCGGCGTGTAGAAGGGTTGGTTGGCAAGGTATGCCGGATCCAGAAAACGCAATGGCACCACGATTCGAACCCGACGAGCGCTGGGTGCCGGCCGACCAGCGATTGTTCGGCGTGGATCGGCGCACCATTGGCCCGACACTGGTGGTATTCGCGTTGGTCTTCGTGATGTCGGTCGTGTTGCCCGTGATCAACGCCGGGGTGCCCTACGACGACATCGTCAAAGCCGGTGATGTGCTCGAGCTCCAGGGCGATGTGACATTCGTTCCGGAGGCCGGCTGGGGCATCACATCGGGTGTCCGCGCTGGACATCTTGCGTCCGGCGACTATCCGTCGACCGCGACCGTCGAGCACGGAGCCCTGCTATTTAAGGTCCGCACGGGGACATTTCACGGAGGTGCCGACCAGCTGCTCGATCAGATCGAGAAGACCTCCGAAGCCCTCAACCGCGGCCGCGGCGTCCACCTGACCGGAGCGCCGAGCAGCATCGTCACCGATCAGGGCAAGCAGGGTGCGACAGTGCCGGTCACCGGACCACACACCACCGGCGTGATTGCCGCCTTTGTCTTGGGAGACCGTGGTGTTGAAGCGGTGGCGACCGGACCGTCGGATACCGGCTCGCAATCCACGGCCGCGGTTTTGCGGATGATCCGCAGCATCAGCCATGCCGGTGAGGAGCAGCGGTGACAACGACGACGCTTGTCGACCTCGATCGTGCGCGCGACACCGCGCTTGACCTCTCCGGCTGGGGCAGGCCGTTCAGCTTCTACCAGCCACGCAACTGCGCGTTTTGGGGATACCTCGCGCTGGTCGGGATCGGGGCCCTTGTTTTTCTGGCCACGCTCGCCCGTGAGTACGACGCCTACGGTCAGGCGCTCGGGTTGGCGGTCACGTCATTCGCCATCTACGCCGCGCTGTTCTGGTGGTTCACCCAGCACATCGACCACTACGCCAAACTGCCCGCCAAGCTCATGGTCGTCGCCTTTCTGTGGGGCGGCTTCGCCGCCACCGGGGTGATGGCCGCCAACGCTAACGACGCGCTGCTGGCCTTGTACTCGAAAACCTTCGGCCAGGTGTGGGCGCTCAATTGGGGAGCCGGACTGGCGGCCCCGTTCACCGAGGAAACGGCGAAGGGTTCGGGTCTGCTACTGCTCATCGCGTTGGCGCCACGGCAGGTACGAACCGCCTTCGATGGGTTCATTCTGGGCGCCTTCATAGGCCTGGGATTCCAGATTGTTGAGGACATCTCCTACGCCATGACATCAGCCGGAACCCAGTTCGGCGCGAACCAAATTGGGGCGTCGATCGGCACCATCATCCTGCGAATGGTCAGCGGAGTCGCCGCGCACATCCTCTACAGCGCGATCTTTTGCGCCGGTGTGGTTTATCTTCTCGGCCGACCCGCTGAGCCGCGCAAGGTCTGGCGGGGATTGCTGCTGGTGGCGATACCGATGCTGCTGCACGGGACGTGGGACTCGGTGGGTGCCGTCGCCGGCGCGAACGCACTGGCGTTGATTGGACTGCTCATCGGGGTGATCGTCATCGCGCTGTTCATCGTGGTGCGGGTTTACAAGTTGACCGTGCAGCGGGAACGGGACTTTGTGCGCGACGTCATGGCCCCTGAGCAGGCCCGCAACGTCATCACCGCGGCCGAACTCGCTGCGATCGCCGGCAACCGCAAGGCCCGCAAGGCCTACCGCAAAGCCGGCCGCCAGCGTCGCGAACGCAAACGCGCCCGCTACGTCCTCAATGCCGCATATAGCCTTGCCCATGAATTGGCCGCCGCACGCGGTGCCGACACCGATCGGGTGCGCTTCGCCCGTGCCGAGGTCGCCAGAATCCGCGCTGGCGAGCCCCCGCCACCTCGTTGAGTAGGCGCAAACCGTCCGATCTTTCGCCGTGGACACCCAGAGGCTCGAATTGGGAACGCCGGCCGGTGACTACCCACAAGTGGTGGATTCCCGCTGACTGCGGTGTCGGATGCGGGTTAGGATCGGCGGATCGTGCCTGGGTGGCCTGGCTGAGGAGGTAGGGGTCGTGGAGTTTGTGATGGTGCCTGAGGTGGTGGGGGCTTCGGCGGCGATGGAGGCAGGGTTGGCCGCGCAGAAGGCGGCTGGGATAGCCGCGGCGTCACCGGCGTCGGTGGGGATCTTGCATATGGGTGGGGATTTGGATTCGCATGCGTTTGCTGAGGTGGCGCGGATGGCGGCGGCGGAGTTGATGGCGACTGCGGGTGAGCATGTGGCGGCGCGGGCGGGGTTTTCGGGGGCGACCTCGTTGGCCGGGGTGACCACGGTGGTCAGTGAGGCGGCGCGGGCGGCGGCGACCCTGATCTGAGTGAACGACTGGGTGAGCGATTTTTTTGACCACCGGGTGACTGATGGTGTGATGCGCTGATGGTGGTGCAGCCGTGGCAGTTGGGTACCCCGGATTTTAATTACGACTTGTTGACGGTGGGGGGTACGGGCCCGGGCTCGACGTTGGCGGCGGCGGGCGCGCATGGCGAGTTGGCGGCGTTGTTGGAGTCGGTGGCCTCGTCCTCGGTGGCCAATATGGCGGGTACGTATCCGCATTGGAGCGGGGTGGGGGGTTCGGCTGCGCAGTTTGTCCATGGCGCGATGAATGGGGAGACCACCGGGTTGGCGGCCCATGTGGGGTCCAAGGTGGCGCCGTTGATGGCGGCTGCGCAGGCTTTTCCCACGGCGGTGGCGGCGATGTATCCCTCGCCGGTGGTGTGGGCTAATCGGGCCAATGAGCATGCTGATCAGCTGATTAATCCGCTGGTGTGGGGGGCGTTGACCCCGGAGATTGTGGCGTTGAATTTGCACTACGGGCATATGTGGGCGGTCAACGCTTCCTCGGGGGCGACGTATGGGGCGGCGTTGCGCGCGGCGGCGCTGGCGTTGGTGAACCCGGCGGTGCCGGCGGTGTCGGGGGCCTCGCCGGCGGCGGGAGCGGCTGCGGCGGCCTCGCTGGCCGAGACCGCGACGCTAAGTGGGGTGCAGGCGGGGTTGAGCAGCACCGAGCAGGGCGCGATGGCGGTGATCTCCCCGGCCGCCGCGGCCCCGACAGCGGCGGTGTCGGTGGTGTCGGGGGTGGCCTCCACGGTGGCCAGCACCCCGGCGACCAGTACTGCGTCGGCGCCGGTCGCCCAGCCGTTGGCCGCGGTACAAGTGCCCGCTCCGGCGGTGCCGGCACCGGCGCAGGCGCCGGTGCCGGCGGCCTCGGGGATGTTCGCCCCGCCGACGGCGGCGTTGATCACCGCACCGGCCCCGGCCACCACCACCGCGCCGGTGCAGGTCCCGGCGATCGCGGCTCCGGCGGCCACCCCGGGGGTGACCAGTTTCATCAAGCCCACCGACCCGTTCGCTGCACCGCCGATGGCCGGGCAGGCCACCAGCGTGGCACCGGGGGTGCTCAACGCCGCAGCGCTACGGGGCCCCGTGTCCACCATGCCCCTGACCACCAGCGCGGCCACCTCGACGCTGACCGGCACAACGGTGCGGCCGATGGCCAACGTCCAAGTCCTGCCGCCACCACCGCAACCCGCCCCGTCCAGTCATCCGCTGCTACAGCCCGGCAACGTCGAGACCCTGCAACCACCACCGCAGCCCAGCCCGCCGACCAACCCACCGGCACACCTGCTGACCCCACCACCGGTACCGCAAAGCGGCCCCACACCATCCGCGGGACCCAACGGCCCGGCCACCAACGGCACCGGCGTGCAAATGCTCGGCTCCGGACCAGGCGGAGCACCACTGGCACCACCTACCCCCCTCCCCCTCAATCCGTCCCCACCGATCCCCCCACCGCCAGCACCCGGCGAGCCACCGCTGCTCCCCCCACAGGTCCCGTCGTGGGCCAGCCCACCGGTACCGAAGTCGGTGCAGGCAGCGCAGAAGGCATATGAGGACTTAATAAAAGACATAGAAATTCACAATTCGTGGCGACCTGACCCCCACAACCTGGGTCAGGTAAACGCCTACAACCAGGAAGCCTGGAATTACAACACGTGGAAGGCGGATCTCGAGCAGCAGTTAAACGAGTCGACGGTCGAATACACACCCACCAACGAAGCGGTGGAAACGGATATACCGTGGTGGACTCAGCCCGCACCAAAAACAACCCAGCCGCCTACGGTCAGCCAAGGACCTGGACACTGGGGACCGGCAGGCGAGAACTTCCAGGGATTTTCCAAGCAGTACCAAGAATTCGTCACAGGCCATCCCATCAGCGACGCGTACATCGTCAATGGCACGAAGTTCGACGACTTCACCGACGGTGCACTCATCGACGCCAAAGGGGACTTCGGACAATTTCTCCTGCCGAACGGCGATTGGAAATCGTTCTTCCCGGGCGACGCGAACTTCCTCAGCCAAGCCTTCAGACAAACGGAGGCAGCTGGCCAAATTCCCATACATTGGGTGTTCGCACAGGAACAAGTTGCCGAAAAGGTCGCAGCCCTGCTCGATGCTAACGGATACACGAATATAACCGTCATATGGCAACCGATGGGATGAGGATAACTTAATGGGAAGGGCGTTCTTTGGTGCTTATTGGGGGCCACGAGCGGAGTCTGCCGAAGAGTGTGCCGATCGGATCGGCCGCCTGATCCGAGGTCTCGAAGTCATCGATGTCCTTCTGACCGGATGGCGCGACAAAGCGGAGACGAAAGCTGGCGCCTTAGCGCAGCCAGTCGTGACCACAGACCGCCAAGATCTCGTGGAACGCCTTACGGCTGGCGTCATGCGAGATGACAGCGGCACGGTGATCGACACGGCCGGTTACTCGGTCTACTGGTGGAATGGAGATGAAAACGATCCCGCGGCAATAACGCTCAACATGAGCCTTGGGCGCACCTCGAAACAGGTACCGAATTCAGTAGTGTTTCAATTCCCCGATCCGACAACGGTGCCCAGCATCTATTCCGCGCGATCAGCTTCGAACCTGGTATTAACCGTTATTGAGGTTTTCCAGCCCGACCGGGCAGTGTGGCTTGATGACGATTCGCGTGTGGCACAAAAAGACCCGGATCGGGTAATGCCAAACGGAGCTAGGGCCATAGGTCGGCTCGTCGGCCACCCAGCCGGCTGGGCCACCTACCTGGTCGACTCCGAACCCACCAGTTTCAACGATGAGTTGCTGCCGGCGACGGCCTCGGTCGAGCGTATCGGCGACGGCACACTGGTGCTTCTCGGCAATGACCCGGCGAATGTATCCGTCGACGACGTGTTAGCCGTGCGTGCGGCGATGGGTTACCAAGTTCCCGCCAGGTAACGGCCCTTGAGGACCGCCGACTCAGGGGTGGTCAGCCAGATGTCGATGACGACGAACAGAAACGCCGCAAGCAAACAGGCTACCGACTGTTCGGCTCGGCAGTCCAAATGTTCGGTGGCTAGCAGTATTTGGACATTCCCCTCAGCGAGGACGTTAATCCCGAAGGCCCGCTATGAACCGTTGGACGCTTCGGGTCAATGACCGTGGGACATGGTCGGGATCCATCAGATCGTTCTCCGCCAGTGGGCTCCCCTCATCGGCCACCGTCTGCTCGGTGAACGGCCGCAACGTTCTGTCACGTCCGCGGAGTGCCTCGATAGCCTGCCGGAACGACCCGCATCGATGCTGGGCCTCTTCGAACTCGTCGACGGACACATCTAGGTGTTCCGATATCAATTGATGCCGCACAGAAGTGATCTGGCGACGGACGTCATCATGTTCAGAGCTCTGCGGGTCTGTCTCGATGGCCACGTCGCACTCGCTGTCGAAGCCCATCGAGCGATTGTTGAGATTCGATGACCCGATGCGCAGTAGCCGATCATCGACCACCAGTACCTTGGAGTGGACATAAATTGGCACACCGCCGTCGTTCACCGGAAAGTAGACGCCCAACCGCCGATGCTCGTCAGCTGCCCACAACACCCGAATAAGCCGATGACGTGCGCTGTCCATTGTTTCCCGCTCAAGAGGATTGTTACCTCTGCGAGCAATAACGATGACGATTTCCGGTCCGTCGTCCTCCCTCAGTCGAGCAGCCAGCGCCTCGACGAGACGTCGGGCAGCCAGATATTGGTTCTCGACATAGATGGTGTGGCGTGCCGCCGCAATGGCCGCAAGGTTAAGCGCCTCCACCTCCCGAACCTCCCTGCGATCGTCCAGTTCGGGCAAGGTGCGCGCAATTCCGACGTCGACGTCGCACAGAATCGGTTCCAGCCCGCCCGGCCAGGCGACGTGCTTAGCGTCAACCGGCGCCAACGATTGGTCCGTTGCGGTCTGCCACCGAGCCCGAGCCTGCTCAGCGAGTGCGCGCGCGGCCTCACCATCAACTGCTGCCGCGACCTCATGTCGCGGCCCGTAGCTGCGCCCCACCGTCCTTCGCCCGCGACTGTCATGCTGATGCGCACGGGTGTCCCATCGGTCGATGGTGAGATCGAGGCCACCGCAGAACGCCACCGCATCGTCGACGACCGCGATCTTCTGGTGATGGACCGAACCTGGCGGATGGGCGCCGTCGACGGCGAAGTGCATTCGCTTGCTAGTGATTTGATTCATCAGCGCCACCGGAGTGAGTCCGAACCAGATGCCATCAAAGACTGGGAACAGCCGCAGATTGGACTTCAGCAGGTAGATCTCGAGGGCTGATCGTTTCCGCAGCATCCAATAAAGGAAGGCGCCTAGCTGGTTGGGACCGGGAACCGTCTTGGGACCCCGCTCGAATGTCATCCTGGCGTCGAGATCCCAAGCGATCAGCATGATTCGGTGCTGGGCGCGCAGCATCGCAGCCTTGACGTGCTTGAAGTAATCGGCCGCATCGACGACACAGGCGAACTGGTCGGCGTGCGCCACTCGCCAGCACGTCTGGCCGGGAGTCAGCAGGCGATCGTCGCGCATGCCGACCCCCTCATCGACGTTTGCCGGCAAAGCCCGGACATAGTGCAGTGTTACCACATTCCCGTGCGCCGTGTGCTAACCGCACTATGCTGCACGCGGCGCTTAAACGCATCCGCTCGTGCGATGCCTTCATCTTTGCGCTGTCGAAGAACTCGCAGCTTTCCAGGCACTGCCAGGCCGAACTACAGTAGGGCCGCCAACTGCGGCGAAACATCCTGCCAGTCATGGTCGGACCGGTCGACAACAAGCGCGTAAACCCGGTGGCCGACTTACAGACCATCGATTAGACGAAAGCCGGTTTCTACACGGGTGTTCAGTTCTGTCTGGCGTTGCAGCGACTTGAAAGTCAGGCTGCCCCACTGCCATCCACGCTGCCGGACGATCCGGAGATGCCTCACCGCGCACTAAGGGAGATGTCGGTGGTGCTTGAGAATCGACAGCTCGACGCGGGCGAGTTGGCCCACTTAGTACCGAAGCTTGAGTCTGCGTTCGATCGTGACCGCTTGGACCGATGAGCGTAGGTAATCCAGCCCTTCGTCCACCTCCTGATCACTGCCACCGTCAAGAGTCGTCATTACTTTCTTCGCGGCGACCGGTTGTTGGCGAGCACTGCGGAAGCCGGTGCAGCCCGTCGGGATCCTCACCCGCCACCCGCAGGTGGCGTCCTTCGTCAGCTGCGGCGGCGACACCGATAGGCAACTCGTCGCCGCGGGCCCTATCCGGTTCCACGAAGAGCTGCAATTCTCCGGAATCGATGAACAACATGGCGTCGTCGTTGGAAAGCTTCCAGGGTTGGCCATCGTTGGGCCAGCGGCCACCAATGAGATGAATATCGCCGCGACCGTTCGCCTGGCCCTCGCCGTCATCGGTCGTGATGCAACTGACCCACAGCTTTCCTGGCGGCGGACGGAAGTAGACCGCAAGGCGCTGGCGGTTGAGATTCACGTCGACCGGTATCCCGATGGGAGGCAGCGACGTCCCCTCCGGATGGTCGTTGAGTGACTTCTTGACTTGACGTGACCCGATCCCGGTGCCGAACCAGTCGACCGTCAGCACGGTCGTGATGTACTGCACGATCGCCAGGGTCAACAGACCGCCAGCCCCGGCAGCCCCCAACCCGGCAGCCCCAGCAGCCCAGGTGACCGGCAGCGCAAGCAGGCCGACCAGAGCCGCGGCGCCAGCAGCCGCGGCTGCCTTACCGGCTATCGTCAGGCTGAAGTCCGGATTCACATCTGGTTCAGGAGGGTTCTGCGCCGGCCGCACTCCCACGGTCTGCGGAAGGTCTTCGAATCGCTCGCTGACCCGCTTGACTTCTGCCTCGTACTCCTCGTCGTTAAGAGCTCCTGCGCGCTTCTTGTCGCCAGCGGTGCTCAGCGCCTCCTCAAGAGTCTCAACGGTTTCCACGTCAGCTGGCCAGTTCTCCTCAGCCTTCGCATCGCGCGGTATGGCATCAAGGCCCATCTCGTAGGTCACCTTGAACGAAGCCTTGAAATCGTAGAGCTTGGTATCGGCGCTCACCGTGCCGTCGACAACCAGCCGGCCATCCTCGGTTCGCGGAACGATGTCGGCGTCCAGAGCATCGAGGCTGCGGTCTTGGCCGCCAATGGTGATGGTCTTCGGACCCTCCAGCACGCACGGCGCATCGGCGTCGAAGTCGCTCTCGTGCAAATCAAAGCTTTTCATCACGGTGTCACGGACCTGCCGCAGGATGCTCCACCCGGTGACGGCCAATCCTGTCTTCTCACGGGGGTTTTCGGCGAGGATCGAGGCAGGCAAGTCCTCGCCGATCGGCAGCTCGCGCAACGTCTGCAGCTGGACCACCAAGGATTCATGGGTGGCCTCGCCGATGTCAAAGCGCTGCACGACGGCGTCGATATCCTTGATCGTGCTGTCGTCCTGCGCTCCGGGGTCGACGTCTACCGGTGACGGCAGGATGTTCTGCACGCCGTCGTCGCCCATCTTGGCAACCTCCGGGCGGACCGCATCGGCGATCTGGGTGGCCAGCGCATCGAGCACCCGGGTTCTCGCGTCGTCGTCGGAAAGGGTGGGGTGCTGTAGCTTTTCCAGGTTCACCATCAGTTCGCCAGCGATGCTGTGAGTTACCCAATAGGCCTCGGCGTAGTCAAGCTCCCAGCTGATCCGCGGATCTTGCCCGGTGAAAGCGGTCGCTCCGTCGGGACGGCGCTCGACATTCGGACCGAATAGCCGCGCGGCGTATTCGTCGGGCGGTGAAGTGGCTAACAGCACGGGAGCATCCTGCGCAGCGAAGTTCAATGCGATGGTCTGCTTGCCCGGTTCTGTTTGGTGCGGCTCAAGCTGTTCATGGATCGTCAACCGGCCGAATAACGGAATCTCGTTGTAGGGGATCTCGCGCGACTCCCCGGCGCGCGGACCGTCCGGGATGGTGATGGTCGCGGGCGGCAGCGACACTAACGGGATACACGTGACCGAATCGATGACGATTTTTGAATCGAAGATCGCCAGGTCGATCGCGAAATGGCGCAGCGGATCACGGGCCTCACCGTCGGTCTCCTCACGCCACAGCCGCTGATGCGAATCGAGGATGAACCAGACGCGATCGAGCGTGAGATCAAGAGTGGCCGTCGCTGAGTAGCCGGTCCCGTCGACGGACTGGGTGTACTTGTCACCGCTGAACATGTCGACCGTCTGATCCTGGACGCGTTCACGATGAATCTCGATGATCGTGTCGGGACGCTGCATGTCAAACTCCGTTACCTAGGCGGCGCGTAAGTGTTGTGCGGGGTTGGCTTGCGGATGCTGTACCCACAAAGGCCTGTGGTCAGTCACACGTTCGGTTCCAGTCAGCCGACCGAATCCGCCGCCAGGCGTAACGATCGCAGCCCACTGGCCGGCTGTAGCGGCGCAAATCCTTCGTATCCGAGACCGTCATTCCTGTTGCCACGGGGCTTCGCCCATGACTTCTGCGAACGTATCGGACAGGTTCGCGATCATCCGCTCGGGGAGCAGATCGTCATTCCGCGGATCGTAGTTGGGTGGCATATGAAGCTGGCCGACGTAGGCGCCGGCCGCGATGGCCGACCACATCGTTGCCGCACGCTGCACCCGCCGATCCTGCGGGCCGACTCCCATCCGGTCGGCGAGTGCTTGGGTCAGAAGCCGCTTGCGAGCTGCCGATGCCTGCTTTTGCAGATGCGAGGCGCCGGTAACGATGCGCCCCATCGCAAGCATCCGATCAAGCGTTATGACGCCGCGGCCATCGATGATCGCGCCGAGCACCTCGATGGTGGCGATCAACAGGGCATGCTCAGGGGCGACGTCTGGCTTCACGTCCCCCAGTGCTGTCGCGGTGGCATGCAGCAGGTCGTCGACAATGGACATGACGACCGCATCCTTGGTAGCGAAATAGCGCGCAAACTCCGATTGCATTACATCCGCGGTGGCAACGATCTGCTCGACGGTTACGGCGTCATACCCATGCTGAGTGCAGAGATCGAGAGTGCCATCAATAAGCCACTCGCGGCTGTTTCCATGTCGATAGCCGGGCATCCGTGTTCGCTTCCGTTGGATATCAGCGGCGATTGCCAGCCTGCTCGACACAACGCCCCCATCTCGAAGACCGGGCATCGGTGCTCTCTTCCTGAAGCCCACTCGAGACCCGAGACAACAAACCTTAACGGCGAAAATCACAGCGAGATCACAACAATCCAGAGTTTTGGAGACAAACTCCTATTACCCGGAGCTTCGACCTCTAACCTTCTAAGTATGCCCAAGCGCCCACGCAACCACGACGATGCCGCCGATCCCGTGGGCGTCGGTACTCGGGTGCGGGTGCACCCTGGAACGGACGCGGAAATGGGCGGAGTCGTGGTCGATGATTTCGGTGACATCAGCGGTCATGCCGTTCAGATCGGGGAACAGCAGTTCGTCGCGCCCGCTCGGCGGTGGGCAGTCACCCTTGACGCCGGCGAACTGGTGTTCGTCGACAGCGGTGACCTGACCGCCGAGTAACCCGCCTCGCTAAGGTTCTGGCTTCCCGCCCAAACATCGTTTCTTTTTTGTTAGCAAGGTTTAGCCCCGCCGATATCTGGGAAATTACATGCGTGTGATTAACCTGGCCGCCCACGGTCAGTCCAACACGCGACGAAAAGGACAATCACATGAACACCGTCCTCTACTTCAGTCCTAATGGTGTCGTCTATGAAACGCGCGCCTACAGCAACGCCGATATCGCCGAACTCGTTCACGACTACGGGCTTCAAAGCCTGACCAGCGCCGATCGACAGTTCGACTTCTGGTTTACGCCATCAACACAGCGGTGCGGCCGCAGAGTCAACCGCGGCGCCACCGAAATGCTTCTGGCCACCACCCGGTTCGCCGCCAAAACAGTGCCGCTGCTCCGCGGCGGAGTTGTGATCGCCACCCACGATTCAGCTGGCGACCTCGACGGGCTCAGCTGGCAGCAGTTAGACCTTTTGATCCAGAACAGTCGCACCCTGACCCGACGCGACGAGCGGGTGCTTGGCCGCCGGATTACGCGCGAGGAGAGGCGTCGTCAGCGCAACCCCGTCGACGCAGACGCCGCGGCGGGTCGCTGTGCCGGACAACGCTCGGTTGCCCGGCACTGAGGGACCGCAACCGGGCGGCGGCTCCTCGAGAATGAAGACGCCCCGCAAGCGACGAATGCGTCCGTATCGTAAGGACCATGGAGGCGCCTGCGCCCGACCAGCCCGATGAACACCCTGATTCCGTCAGCCGCCGTCAGTTGCTTTGGCTGGCCGGCAGCGTCGGCTTGGCGGCCACGGTCGGCGGCTGCTCCAGCAAACCGCGAATCGACTCCGCCCCGGCGTCTGCGACCGGCCCGACGCCACCTTCTCCAAAACCTGCTGCGCCGGTGGCAACCGATGCCAGCCTGACCAGAAGCCCGCAATCTGGACCGACAGCCCCGGGCCCGCACATCACTTCGGCTCAATTGCTATGCCGCGATGCTTGGGGCGCGCGACCCGCCCGCTCAGGAGGACGGCTCCACACCATCACCCGGATGACGCTCCACCACGAGGCGGTGGTCCTCGGCGACAACCGTAATGCCCCAGGCCACCTCCGCCAGGACCAGCGGTATCACCAAGACCAGCAGGGATGGATCGACATCGCGTATCACGTCGGCATTGACCGCAAGGGCAACATCTACCAACTGCGAAGCCCCAAGATTGCAGGCGACACTGCGACGGACTACAACACAACAGGCCACTTCCTGGTCCTTTGCGAAGGAGACTTCGATCAAGAGGTTGTGTCAGAGGCCCAGCTTCATGGAGCCGCTCTCGCGTTCGCATGGGCTGCCCAGAACTTCGGAATTGCGACCAGCACATTGGCGGGCCATCGGGACCTAGCCCAGACTTCGTGCCCCGGTGGGAATCTCTATGCCCATCTGTCGTCAGGTGACCTCAAACGCCGCATTGACGACCTGCTGGCCGCTGGCGAGGTGGATCTCCAGCTGTTTTGCGGACCCGACGCCGCTGCAAGAGTCGCGGCCATCGAGGCGGGCAACTGATAATCGCTGCTGATGCAGGGGTCAACAATCCGCTGCGAAAGGTCGGCTGAGCTGCGGAAAACACTGAATTCGACGACGCAAAACCGGCCCCCAGATCTAGCCTGAGAGCTATCCATTAAGAGGAGTTCATGATGGGGTTCTCAACACCGACGTACCCTGCGGTCGATCCCGAAACATTTGTCCACCAACCACTGATGGAACGCATCAAGATCCTCACCGTCAAGTGGGTGGACTACGGATACGGCACTCCGTCGATGATCCATCTCCTATACATCCTCAAGCTGGTGTTCTTCTATGCGGTCGGCGGCATCGCGGTCGCCACTGTTACCTCCGGCCTGCCGGCGTTCTGGCATGTATCGGAGTGGTGGAACCAGCCCATCGTGTACCAGAAAACGATCTTGTGGACGGTGCTGCTGGAGCTCATCGGCCTGGCCGGATCCTGGGGCCCGCTGGCCGGCAAGATCAAGCCGATGACCGGCGGATACCGATTTTGGGCCACGCTCAACACCATTCGGTTACGGCCATGGCGGAAGGTCCCGTTCACCGCCGGCAACCGGCGCACCAGGTTCGACATCGTCATCTACCTGGCGCTGTTGGTCGGAGTAGCGGTGCCACTAGTGCTACCCGGTGTGCACAGCGATTCGCTGTCGGCGGTGCTGCCGTCCAACACGTCCGGTCTGGTGAACCCGGCACTGCTGATCGCGCCCATGGTGCTACTGGTGGTGATCGGGTTGCGGGACAAGACCATCTTCCTGGCCGCCCGCGGCGAGCAATACCTACCGGCGTTGATTTTCTTCGCGGGGCTGCCGTTCGTCGACATGATCATCGCGCTGAAGCTGCTGATCGTCACCGTGTGGTTCTGGGCTGGTATCTCAAAGTTCGGGCTGCACTTCACCAACGTCGTGCCGCCGATGATTAGCAATAGCCCGACGTTGCCGTTCAAATGGTTCAAGCGGGCCCAGTACCACCATTTTCCGGACGACCTGATGCCGTCGCGCTTCGCGCGTTTCGTGGCACGCGGCCCGGGCGCCGTGGTCGAGATCGTCGTCCCGTTGACGCTGCTGCTGTCGCCGTGGCCGTGGCCGACCATCGTCGCGGCAGCGATCATGTTGACGTTCCATCTGTTCATCATTTCGACGTTCCCATTGGCGGTGCCGGTGGAATGGAACGCGCTGTTCGCCTACGCGTTGATCTTCCTGTTCCTGGGCTTCCCCGACTGGCAGGGCTATGCGATCTCGGATATGTCGTCGCCGTGGCTGACCGTCGTCATCCTCGCCGCATTGTGCTTCTTCCCGGTGCTGGGCAACCTGCGGCCGGACCTGGTGTCCTTCCTGCCTGCCATGCGTCAGTACGCCGGCAACTGGGCATCGGCGTTGTGGGCGTTCGCACCCGGCGCCGAACAGAAGCTGAACCGGGTCACCCGCTCGGCCCGCAACCAGGTCGATCAAATGGTGGACTTCGGTTATGAGCCGTTGTGGTCCGAGATACTCGTGCAGCACCTCATCGCGTGGCGGGCCATGCACAGCCAGGGCCGCGGACTGTACTCGGTGCTGCTGAAGAACCTTCCGGATATTGACAGCAGAACGGTCCGCGAAGCCGAAATGGCCTGCAACTCGTTGATCGGATTCAATTTCGGTGACGGCCATCTGCACGACGACGACCTGATCAAGGCCGTGCAGGATGAGGCCAAATTCGAGGCCGGCGAGTTGATCGTGGTCTGGGTCGAGTCGCAGCCGATCCACCGCCGTGTGCAGCACTACAAGGTCATCGACGCCGCGCTCGGCGTCATCGAGCGCGGCACCTGGGACGTGGCGGACGCGGTGAAAGAGCAGCCGTGGCTGCCCAACGGTCCCATCCCGCTGAAGGTGACCTGGACTCACCCGGTGAGCCCGCCGGCCGACCGGTCTGAAGCGGCGGCGTGAGGTGAGTCGCCTCTGAGCTGCGTTAATCCGGATATCCCAGGCTGGGATCGAACCAAGCAACCTTCCGAGTATGAAATGGACGTTATGGCCGGGCCAAGGGGTTGACCAGAATCCCGCCTCGGCCTGCGGCAATCCGTATGCTACGAGGTAGTTGTAGCCCGGGGGCTTTGGCCGAGGAGTCGCGCGATGAAGGTATTCATCAGCTACTCGCGGCACGATGAAGTCCCGGTCAGATCCATGGTTAACGATCTGCAGCGCGCTCGGATCCAGGTCTGGCTGGACGACAATCTTGGTGGCGGTGACGCGTGGTGGTCGGAGATCCTTGAGCAGATTCGTGGCTGCACGGTTTTCCTTTTCGCGTCATCGGACAATTCTCTGCATTCCAAGCCGTGCCGGGCCGAATTGGGTTACGCCCAGGATTTGGGATTACCGATGTTGCCGGTGCAGATCGGTGAGATAGGTAGCTACCGATGCCCACCCGATTTTCAGCAGACAGCTGATCGACTACCGAGAACCCGCAGCGGCCGGATTCGAACTGATCGGGGCACTGCACGAACAGGCCGCGCACCGCAGCGACCTGCCCGACCCGCTGCCCGAGGGACCTCCGATTCCCTACGAGTACTTGCAGCGACTCGGTGAATCGATCCACGACGCCGCGGTGCTCACGCCGTCGGTGCAGGCACAAATGCTCTTCGAGCTGCGCAATGCGCTGACCGAAGAGGACGACTCGACCGTCCTGGATGACATCCGCACGTTGCTGGGTGTCCTGCGCCGACGCAGTGATGTCACCTATCCGGTAGCGACCGAGATTGACACCATCCTCCGCGGCGCGGTGGCTGACGTAAGCCACACCCCAGCGGTACCCCCCGCCGAAGTCATCCGACCGGGCGACAGCCACCAGGCAGACGCGCCCGCACCCGCGGCTACCACCCAATCTGCCGAGCTCAAGCAGGTCACGGTGCTTGTGGCAAATGTGGTTGATTCGATGGATCTGGCCGCGGCCGTCGGTGTGGAGCGATTTCGCGAAATTATGACCGCGCTGGTCAACCGCTGCGCGGTGGTGGTGCAGCGCTATGGCGGAATGGTCGACAAAGGCACCAGCGAGGGGATCACGGCGGTGTTCGGCGCGCCGGCGGCGTTGGAGGATCATGCGCTTCGCGGCTGTTTGGCGGCCCTGGGAATCCAGCAGGAGGCCAACGGCCTGGCTGGCGAGGTCCACCGCTCCGGTGGTGTGGACCTGCAATTGCGCATTGGCCTCAATTCGGGCCAGGTCATTGCCGGTGAGATCGGTTCGGGTTCTTTGGGTTTGGTCGGAGAGCAGGCCGGGATCGCCCAGCGCATGGAGTCTGTGGCCGCACCCGGCGACGTGATGCTCAGCGGGTCGACCGCCCGGCTGGTGGAAAACACCGCGGTGCTCGGTGAGCCGCAGCTGGTGCAGATCGGCGCTGCGGCACCGATGCCGGCGCGTCGCCTGTTGGGGGCGGCGTCGCAGCCCCGTGAGGCCGGTCGCTTTGACTCCACGTTGGTGGGACGTCAGTGGGAAATGAACACCGTCACAGGGATGTTGGATCGATTGCGTGCTGGGCACGGGGGTGTGGTGTGTGTGGGGGGACCGCCGGGCATCGGCAAGAGCCGGCTGGTTCACGAGACCGCCGAGATCGCCCGCGGTCGCGGTGTCGAGGTGTTTTCGACCTTCTGCGAGTCCCATGCCAGTGATATCTCGTTTCATGTGGTGGCGCGGCTGCTGCGGGCGATCGTGGGGATCAGCGATCTCGACGATGCGGCCGCGCGGGCGCGGCTGCGCGGCAGAGTTCCCGACGGCCTCGACCCGCAGGATCTGGTGTTGCTGGATGACCTGCTGGGCATCCGTGACCCGACTACCGAGCTGCCGCCCATCGACCCCGCCGCGCGGGGGCGGCGGTTGACCGCGCTGGTCAACGCGATGTCGCTGGCGAGCACCAAGCCGAGGCTCTACATCCTCGAAGACGCGCACTGGATCGACGCGGTCAGCGAATCCATGCTGGCCGAGTTTTTGAAGGTGATCCCGAAAACCCCGTCGATGGCGCTGATCACCTACCGCCCCTACTACCACGGGGCGCTGGCCCAGGTGTCCGGCGCGCAGACGCTGGCGCTGGACCCACTAGGTGATGCGGACATCTCGGCCTTGGTCGGTGAGCTGGTGGGCGCGGATCCCTCGGTGGGCGCGGTGGCAGCGCTGATCACCGAACGGACCGCCGGTAACCCGTTTTTCGCCGAGGAGATGGTGCGCGAGCTTGCCGAGCGCGGTGTGCTCGAGGGCGCGCGCGGTCGCTACCTGTGCCGCACCGATGTGGCCGAGGTCAGCGTGCCGGCCACTGTGCAGGCGGTCATCGCTGCGCGCATCGATCGCCTCGAACCGGGGGCCAAACAGACGCTGAGCGCCGCGGCGGTGATCGGCTCACAGTTCGGCCTGGATCTGTTGACCATCCTGGGGATCGATCCGGCCCTCGAGGCGCTGGTCGAGGCGGAGTTGATTGATCAGGTGAGGTTCGCCCCGCGCGCCGAGTACGCATTTCGGCATCCGCTGATCAAGGCGGTGGCCTACGAATCACAACTGAAATCAGACCGCGCCAAGCTGCACCGGCGTCTGGCCGAGGCCATCGAGGCCGGCGACCCGGAAGCGGTCGAGGAGAACGCGGCGTTGATCGCCGAGAACCTCGAAGCGGCCGGCGATATGCAGCTCGCGTATGGCTGGCATATGCGGGCTGGCGCGTGGTCGACGCACCGCAATATGGCCGCGGCGCGGCTGAGTTGGGAGCGGGCGTGCGAGATCGCCGACGCGTTGCCCCCCGACGATCCGGAGCGCATCCGCGATGCGTATCGCCCCGCGCACCCTGCTATGCGGCACCGCCTACCGAGTCCATGCCGAAGACTCCCTGACGCGCTTTGAGGAGCTGCGGGAACTGAGCACGCTCGCCGGCGACAAGGCATCGTTGGCGATGGGCATGGCCGGGCAGGTGATGGACCACTGGGTTCATGCCAGCGTGCGGGAGGCCTCGGCGCTGGCATCCGAACTCATGACCCTGGTCGAAGCGATCGCCGATCCGGACATGACGGTCGGGCTGTCGGGCATGCCGACACTCGTCAAGATCGAGACCGGCGAATACACCGACGTGCTGCGCTGGTCACAAACCGTCATCGAGCTCGCCGACGGCGACCCCACCAAAGGCAACTTCATCATGGGGTCTCCGCTGGCGTTCGCCCACGCCGCGCGCGCGGTTGGCCGCGCGGCCCTGGGCCACCCGCTCGCAGAGGTGCTGCCTGCCCTCGCCTATCGCCGTCGCCATGGCCCGTGAGACGGACCCGACGACCCTTGCCATCGTCATCGCCATCACATACGCACTAGGGATATCCGTTGGGGCGCTGCTGGCCGACGATGCCGCGCTGGATCTCATTGAGGAGGCGCTGCAGATCGCCGAACGATCCGGCTGACGATTTCGCGCTGGGCCACGCCCGATACGCGCTGGGTTTGGCGCTGATGCACCGCGACTCCCCAGCAGACCGTGAGCGCGGACTGACGGTGCTCACACAACTTCGCGACATGTGCCTGCACGAGCACTGGACCCTATCCGAGGTACCGTTCATCGACGCGTACATCGGCTGGGAAGAGGCCAGGCGTGGAGACCTCGATGGTGCCATCCCGGTGTTAGCGGGCAGCCGTGGACGACCTGTTCGATGCGGGACAGCTCGCCTGGTGCATCCCTCCCACCCGCGTGTTCGTGGAGACGCTGCTGGCCCGCGGCGGCGAGCCTGATCTGCAGCAAGCCCAGACCGCGATCGAGCGGTTGGCGGCCGCCCCGATCGAAGTAGCGGACCGCGATATCTGGGTGCTGCGGCTACGCGCGCTGCTGGCCGAGCGCACGCGGCGACGAGGTCGCCCACCGCGATTTCCACCAGCAACACCGCGCCATGGCCACATAAGCTTGGCCGGCTAGGGCATATGGCGATGGCCGATTCGTGGACTGTCCGCGCTGCGGCGGCAGGCGCAAGCACGAATATTGTCTATTCAGGCGAAAATGTCCCGAAAGGCCACGTGGAACAAGGCTATTCTCTGGTCGACGGCGGCGAGGCGTCGTCGCTGACCGTGTTCTCGGGCTACCGACTGCGCGGCGTCGCGCGTGTCATTGCTTATCGAGCGCCGCGTTGAGTCCGGTTTGGTCGGACCCATCCCCGGAAGCGTGTTGACCGAGCCCGCCACGCAGAGAATCGAAGATTGCCAGGCCCTGTCCCACCAGGCCAGTAGCCATCTCGCCGAGCCCGTCGGCGCCGTTGAGGACGGTCAGGTTCGCCCCTGACAGACCGTGAGCTGCCTGCTTGACGATTTCGGGCAGCTGATCGATCAGCATCCGGTCCAAGGCCACCCGGTTGTGCGAGGATGCCGCTTCGGCTTGGATCTTCATTTTCTCAGCGTCGGCAACCGCCAGAATCCGGACGCGTTCTGCTTCCGCCTCGGCGGGCTTGACCACCTCCGAGACCAGCTCTTGCTGCCTGAGCTCTGCCGCCCGCTGAGCCAACTCGGTTCGCATCGCGAGCACTTCGCGCTGGGCTTGCGCCTCGGCGAGCGGTCCCGCCTGGCTGGCTTCTGCCTGCGCTTTGTCAACTTCGGCTTTGTACTGGGCCTGCACGATTGCGGTCTGCCGAGCGAACTCGGCCTGGTTGCGTTGCGACTCCTGCTCGGCCTCTGCCGCGGCCTGATCGGCCTTGGCCTGGGCAATCTGCGCCTGCTGCTGGATGGCCGCGTTGTGCGGCGCGGACATCGCCAGGATGTAGCCCAGGTGAGCCGTCGTCGATGGACTGGATCTGCAGGGCGTCGACGGTCAGTCCGATCTTGATCATCTCCTCCTTTGACCCGTCGAGGACCTCGGTGGCCAGCTTCTGGCGTTCCTTGATGATCTGCTCGACGGTCATCGATCCGATGATCGAGCGCAGGTGACCGGCGAAGATTCGTCCAGTCAGGACCGCCATCTGGTTTTGGTCGGACAAGAATCGTTGCCCGGCGCTGACGATGCTTTCGGAGTCGTTGCCGACCTTGAAGGCAATGACGGCTCGAACGTTCAAGGTGATCCCCTGCTGAGTGACGCACCTTTCCTCGACCTCGGCCTCACACATCGCCAGCGTGAGGAACCGAACCTTTCGGAAGAACGGCATGATGAAAGCGCCGTGCCCAGTCACCACACGAAACGGGGCGTTGCCGGCAGCGCGGCCGCCGGAGATCAGCATCGCCTCGTCTGGCGCAGGCACTTTATAGCCGAACATGTTGAGCTCCTTGCAGATTCGTGTTTTAGGTCAGGAAGTCGGCGCTGACAAATCTCGGGCCGGGCCATGGCTCAACCAGGACCGTTCGCGCACCTCGGACATCTACCACCAACACCTCGGTCCCCTTCGGCAGGGGCTGCTCAGACCACGCAAGATAGGCCTCCTTCGTGCCCCGCACGTTCAGAAGGACCTCTCCCAGGCCCTCAGAGCCGCGGGTCGCCACGATCAACGACCCGACGCAACCGATCACCGAGACGTCACCCACCCCTCGCATAATCCTCCAATTTCAAGGCCTTCTTAAGCTGCGGGTTAAAGCCAGGATCCCGGCCGCCACAAAGGGCACCGGGGAGAGCGTGGCGATCAGTGCGCTTTTGGAACCGACTAGCGGCTTGCTGCGAAGCCCGGTAACAAAGTCGGCTCCATCACTAACCAGTCCAACCGTTGCCCACCGTCGCAACTCACCTTCTTCGCCGCGCGCCCAGGCCGCACAGGCACCGGAGCCGAGAACCACATCACGGATCCCTATCGTCCGCATGAGTAGTGTTTCTGTCCCGGATCCTGGCGAAAAGAACCGGCTCGGCGCGAGGATCATCGCCGCTCCCACGCCGACGCGGGCCACCGCGACCAGCGCCAAGATCGGGGTCGCTGCCTGGGCCCTTTCGTGCATCACGGCTCGACCCTACTCACCCGACGTGATCTGGCCCCCATCGAGAGGAAACTCGAAGTCCTAGTGCGATCTCGTGAGGGGGGCGGGTCGGCTCGCTGCCCCAGGCGGGACGACGGGCCGACCCCAGTCCTACTACCCTGCCGCGACCTGTTTCCTGCCGTAGACCCGCTCCATTACCGCCGTGTCTGTGTGCACCTGTACTCGTACCGTCTTGCCGTCACGGAGGGTGAATACGTCGGCGTCTTGGCCTCTTTCGTCGCCGACCGTCACTTCGGTTAACGCGACGACGGTGTCGCCGTCGGCGAGGAGGCGGTTCAGCTTCACCGTCACCGACTTCTCGGCCAGTCGGCTAAGGTACTCGCCGAGTTCGGCTTTCCCGTGATAGGTACCGCTGATCGCGCTGTCGCCCGGTTGGACCCACTCGATATTGTCGTCGAACAGGCTCATCACCGTGTTGACGTCACCGGCGCAGAAGGCTTCGTAGCCCTCCTTGACGAGCTCGATGTTCTTTTGTTCTTGGTCTGACATGTTCAATTCCCTTCGTGCATGCGATGTTTCGGCGGCCCCACGCAGGCGGTCGGCTCCGCCGACTGGTTATAACCTGTCCATCTCCCGCGCCATCAGGGCCTGCTCGACGAAGCCGTAGTGGTGCGGATAGTGCCTGTGCTTCGCGGCGCGCTCATGGGCCGTCGAACGCGCGCGGCGCGGGCGCAGCAGCGCGATCCACTGCTTCTTCTTCGGGACCCTCAATGCGGCCGCCGTGCCAAGGATCACTTGTTGTTCGGTGATCAGAAGAGGCGCCTGGGCCAGCGCGGGTTCCACTACGGGTTCGACGCCAGGGCGCCCCTCTGCGGGTTCTGCTGGTGCCAGGTCCGGCCGGTTGGGGCGAGTCGGCGCTTCGATGGCCGTCGCAATGGGTCGCTGGATACCTGGAAGACTTTCGGTCATGAGGGATCTCCCTATCGCGCATGGACGCTGCCGCCCGCCATTGCGGCGCTTGGTTGGCAAGGACGGTTCCAGCTGCTGCGTCGGGTCTGAGTTCCGTCCCGGTTGAACATGGGTGTAAGGAAACGCCATGAATCCGGCCCGCAGCCTCATCCGAACGGATGAACATCCGTAAAATCCCTAACAATCACACAGGTGATCCCTCCTGTAGCTACACAGGAAGAAGGTTTGACGATGGGGCCAACGGACCACCGGGAGAGCCAGCAGTGGTTGGGATCGACGACTTCTCGCGCATAGTTTCGGCCATCTACGCCTCGGCGCTCACTCCCGAGAACTGGATCGTCGCCATGGCGGACATTCGTCGCACGCTCGACGCGCAGAGCGCCGGGTTGTTGCTGGCCGATGGCGCGGGCCGCTCGATCAAGAGCGCCAGCCTTCCGCCGGAGGCGCAAAAAGCCTACAGCGAGTACTACTGCCAGATCGACTACGTGCTGGACGCCGTCGAGAAAGGTCCACTCGGTCTGATACGGGGTGGGCAGCCGCTAGTGGCGTTGCAGGCGCGGTCGGAGTTCAACGCGGACTTCATGCGTCCCCACCAGATGGATGACGGATTATTCGTTCGGCTCACCGACGGTTCGATGCCGACATGTTTCCTTGTAGCGGCACCAAAGCGCTCGGTCCCGTTCGATACAGCTGAGCGCGTGAAGTTGATGAGTGCCCTTGTCCCGCACCTCCAGCAGGCGCTTCGCACCCAAGGTCACCTCGAGAACTTCGCTCAAGGCGCAAGTGACATCGCCCGGGCCGTCGACAGTGTGCGACACGGCATCGTCGTCGTCGGCGCGGGTTCGGTTGTTGTGCACCTGAACTCGGCCGCCGAGCGAATCCTGAAATGCGGTGACGGACTGTGTATACGTTCGGGCAGCGTTGAAGCGACTACTGCGTCTGCCAACGCTGAGTTGCGCCGCAGCATCGTCGGTGCCCTCCTCGAACACGGAAGCAGTCCCCGCGACGGCAATTCGCTTCTGTGCAGACGACCATCCGGGAAGCGTCCGTACGTGATCCACGCGCTGCCATTCAGCCCGACAACCGAGAACATGTCGGCGGCAAGAGCGCTGGTCGTGATCGTCGACCCGGAGCAGCAGCCTGAACCTCCGACGCAACTTCTAAGACGCGTATATGGCTTGACGAATGCCGAGGCCGACGTCGCACTGCGGGTATTGCGGGGCGACGGCCTCAAACCGATTTGTGAGGAAATGTCGCTTTCAATGGCCACAGTTAAGACCCACCTGCAGCACATTTTCGATAAGACCGACACACATCGGCAAGCAGAACTGGTGCGCCTTCTGTTGACAATCATTCCGTAATAGCGGTGCAGCTCTTTCTGGAAAGAGCCGCTAATCAGCGGCCCCGAACCTGTGGAGCTGCCGGGAATCGAACGCACTTCAGCACTCGCGCTGAACTGCAGCCACCTATGGTCCAACAGTGAGTTGGCTGCAGCACCGAGGCACGATGTCTCTCATGGTCGCCGTCTACCGCGCGCCGATGCGATCCCGCAACGATGCCGTCGCGCCACAAGCCACCATCGATCGCGCTCGCCGGCTCGGCCTGTGCGGGTTCGGTCAATCCGTAAGTCGGTCGGCCGAACAGGAGCGGCTGGCCCGTCGGGTCGCCCGATTCGCCGAGCTCGACGAAGGCTCGTTCGTGTGGACCCGCGACACCAACGGGTGGTTCTGGTTGGGTCGCATCTCCGGGCCGTACTTCTACGATGCCGACGAAACCGCGGCGGCGGTTGATTTGGTGCACGTACGACCCTGCGAGTGGTTGTGCAGGCCAATCCTGGAACAGGATGTGCCGGTCGCTGTCGTTGCCACATTCCGCCGTGGCGGACGGAACTTTCAGGAAATCCACCATCCATCGATCGATGAGGAGACACAGCGGATTTGGGATGCGCGGACAAATCAGCCCGCCGAGGACTAGCGCACCCCGCTCTCACCGGCCCGGCGCCACCGCCGGGGCATAAATCTCCACAGGTGCGGTCTTCCCCTTGAGGCTGAGCCCTGGGCGCGCGACGAACTCGCCGTGATCTCCGTCAAGCAAGGCCAACGTCTGACCCGTCAGCAGAACCAAATCACCCGTCTGACGGGTAGCCGATTCGACCCGCGCCGCGATGTTCACGGCGTCGCCGATCACCGAGAACTCCAGTCGTCCTGCACCGCCAACGTTGCCGGCCACCACCGGTCCGGAGTTCAACCCGACCCCCACTGACAGCGTCGTGCCGAACTCGTCGCGCACCGCGTCCGAGATCTCCAACGCGGCTCTTAATGCCCGATCAGCGTGGTCGACATAGCGGCGCGGCGCTCCGAAAACCGCCAAAAGTCCGTCCCCTGCGTACTTGTCGACGTGTCCGCCGTGTCGGTGAACCAGCGGAACAATCCGTTCAAAGAGCCGGTTGAGAGCCGCCACGACCTCGATCGGACGGAGCCGTTCTGCGAAAGTAGTGAAGCTGCGGACGTCGACGAACATTAACGTGACCTCCACTTCTTCACCCTGCAGAGCGGCACCCTGCAGGATGTGCTCGGCAACATCGCGGTCGACGTAGATCCCAAACACCTCTCGAATGCGCTCACGCTCAGCCAAACCCGCCGTCATTGCGTTGAAACCGACTTGTAAGCGCCCGATCTCGCTAGCGTCATCGACGACAACGCGCGCCGCGAAGTCGCCGGCCCGGACCCGAGCAAGCGCGCGGCGCAGTTCCCCCACCCGCTCGGCGACAGACCGCGTAGCGACAACAAGCGTGAACAACCCGACCACGAGCGCTACCACGACGAGACCCAGGATCGCGGCCAACGTTCGACGCGGCTCGAATCCGACATCCACGAGATAACCGACCGCCAGCATCGCGACGCCGAGCAGCGGAACCCCTGTCGCCAGCGTCCACGCCATCGCCAGTCTGAGCTGAATACTCGGCCCGGAGCGGTGACCGGCCGGCCCACCCTCGAGCGCGCGCGCCGACACCGGCCGCATGATCCGCTCGGCGATCAGATACCAAACCGCGGTCGTGGTGATGCCGCCAAAGATCACTGCACTGAAGATGTATGCCGCAGCCGAAACCGATTCGGTCGCTCCCAACATCGCGAAGAAAACAGCACCGATAACCCATGTCAGGGCAGAAACGCGAACTGCTTGACCCGGTGCACCGAGGGTCATCCGTCGTTCCCAGTCCGTCGGCTTTCGGCGTTCCCGAAGCCAGGCGGTGCTCATCGCATAACGGTTTCTGCGGACGCGTATCAGCACTGGCACGACAACGAACACGAACACGGCCAGCGCCGTC
This sequence comes from uncultured Actinomycetota bacterium, assembly GCA_963744835.1. Classification (GTDB taxonomy): domain Bacteria; phylum Actinomycetota; class Actinomycetes; order Mycobacteriales; family Mycobacteriaceae; genus Mycobacterium. Next base: position 691,495 of record CAVUVB010000007.1, on the reverse strand, counting down.
CCAGCCCGCAGAAGGAGCCGATCCGTTGCGGCCGGACTCAGCAGAATAGGCGCAGCGAAGTACATGAAGACGAAAACCAGTGCGCCTCCGGAGACGCTGACCAACACGGCGCCCCAAATCCAGCGCCTGAAGGTCGCATACCGCAGAGGGTCAACCGGTGCCTCAGCAGAAGAGCGCCTGTCCGCCGAGTCCAATCGGGGCGGCGTCGTACCGGCGGATGCCAACGGCATGCCCTTGAGCTTTGCCGGCGATCGCGCTACCGCCTAGCGTAGTCGACTACTCGACTGAAACAGGCCAAGCCTTTTCGGCCTGACCTGGGGAAACGCGGAATTTGGTTGCACGAAACGACGTCAGAAGACGTGACACGACCTGCGGATACAGCGAGGGTGTTGATGACATCAACAACCGTCGGCGCACCCGTCAATAGAGCCGCAAACGGGCAAAGCGACCCCACAGAAGCTGAAGCGGCTCGACAAATTTCATTCCCCAGACGCCTCCGGCATCGGGGAGCATGCGCTCGGCCAGGAAGCCCCGCCGGATGCGACGCACAATCATCAACACCAGCAGGCTGACCGCGAGCTTGCTTAGCGTCACCCGACGCGTTCGCTTCCTCCAGGTTGAAGGCGTCGAGCCAACGCGCCGGCCGACGTGGTAACCGATGCACAGTGCTGTCACCAGCGCGGAGATAACCGCAAGCGCTGTCATGAAGATCAGCGTCCTTCGTCGCAGTCGCAGGAAGATCACATGCGAGATACACCTCGGCCAACAACCAGCAAGCGCATAAAGCGACCCCGGCGAATCCGCAGCGCAGTGCCGAGCGATGCCACACGCCGGCCCGCGCGGATCTTGTCTCAGGATCAAAACAGATAAGCCGACGATGGTGAGGGGCGACTTATTGAGCGGTTGTTCCCTGGGATTTGCGCACGCTCGTTATCGCGTCATCGAGCGTGCGGTTGAGCGAGAAGAGCCGGTTCAGGTCGGTTAGCTGTATTGGCCTACGGTTTGCCGGACTATCCGCTACGACCGCGAACCGACCCCCGGCGAGGGTGATCTTCTCGTAGGTTGCCGCCAGGATTCTCAGGCCCGCGGTGGCGAGAAAATCCACCTTGGACAGGTCGACAATCAGCGCGATCGGATCGTCGGCAAGCACGGCGGCGACAACCGTTTCGAACGCCGGAGCGCTGGCCACATCGATCTCACCGACGACGCTGACCACAGTGATCTCATCGAGATGCGCCAGTGAGGTCGTGATTTCGGTAGCAGACACGGCCTTCCTTCGTGTTGGCGGCGCGCCGGTCTGATCCTAACTCGGTGGAGTCCGTATCGCCGGTGTGGTCCGGCCAAAGTCGTAGCCGGTGCACACTGTTGTCACCAGCGCGAGGCGCCCAGCCGGACAGCGATAGGCGCGTAGCCAGCCAGAGTCCATGCGCCACGACGGCACACATCCTTCGTCTGTCCGCCGGCCGCGCCCACTGGTCGGACGTTTTGCATCGCCGCATCAGCGGCCGCGAAACCGAGGCTCCCTCTTATCCACAAACGCCTGAGCCGCTTCCCGGTGGTCTTCTGTCAGGCCCGTATGGATGTGGTGGGTGACCTCGAGGTCCATGCATTCCTCGAGGTTGCCGTGGACCGCTCGGTTGAGGTTCTCCTTCATGTAGCGGTAGGCGATCGACGGACCCTCGGCCAACCTCCGGGCCCGATCCATCACCTCTTTCTCGAGCTCGTCGGCCGGGAAGACGGCGTTGACCAAACCCAGCTTCTTGGCCTCATCGGCCGTGAGCCGCTCCGAGAAGTAGTACAGCTCCTTGGCTTTCGCCGGGCCGACCAGTCTGGTCAAGAACCAGGTTCCGCCGTAGTCGCCGGCGAAGGCAACGCGAGCGAAGGCGGTGGTGAAAACAGCGGTGTCGGCCGCGTACCTGAGATCACACGCCAAGGCGAGCGACAGGCCGGCGCCGGCAGCCGGGCCCGGAATATGCGCGATGGTCGGTTTCGGCATCCGCCACAGCTTGCCGCTGGTCGCCTGCTGGTTCAGACGCTGCCGGTGGATCGCCACGTCGAGCGGCACCGACGGCCCACCTGAAGATCCCCGGTCGGCCATCGCCTTCACGTCGCCCCCGGCCGAGAAGGCGGCGCCCGCTCCAGTCAGCACCACGCACCCAACCTCATCGCTGAGTTCGACCTGGGCCAGGATGCGTCCCAACGCCTCGACCATGTCGTTTGAGAAGGCGTTGCGCCTAGCAGGCCGATTCATGGTGATCACAGCTACGCCGTCGTCCACCTCGGCCAACAGATCTTCGGTGCCGGTGTCGAGGGCCGTCATGGCACACCCACTACGAACCGCACTCCGCCGATCTCGGCGACCGGCCCGTCACCGCTCGGCAGGCCCGGCAAGCCAGCTGTCAACCAGAGTTCGGTAATGCCTTCGGCCCGGCCGGCGACCGCCGAGACGAACCGCAAGGATTGGCCGAACGGCTCCAGCCGGACCAGGGCTAGCCCACCGTCCACCTCGGCCTCGACACCAAGAACCCGGGCCCACCGCTGGGCCGCCGCGGCCGGGTCTTCCACCTCGACTGTTATGCCGACGATGCCGCCCGCCGGGTGATCGGGCGCCGTTCCGGTCCAAGCCGGTCCCGCCCACCGCCACGAGTTGGTCGGCGACGCCCAGTCGAGGGACACGATCGCCCCCGGGATGTCCTTGGGATGCAAGTGATTGCCGGCAATGTCGTCGAGGTCGACCTTCCACACCACCCGCACCCCCAGATCGGTCAGCCGCCGGCGGGCCTCTTCGAGCGAAGGCATCTGGAATATGGCCATGTAGCCGCTGTCGGATCCGCGACGGGCGAGATAGCGCCCCGCGGTGGTGTCGGGTTGTACGGGAGAGACCACCTCCACGAAGGTGTCGCCCACTGGGAATACGGCGTTGATTAGCCCGAACTCTCCGACCCCCGGATCGTGGAACGGATCCGGCCAGCCAAACGTCTCCTGGAGAGCGCTGGCAGTCTTCTCGCAGTCGTGGGCGACCAGCGCCACCTGGCGTAGACGAGGACCGGGCAATGGGTCTGGCATAAGCACCCTCCCGTCGCAGCGACGTACGACTACCGTACCTGGGCTCCAACGGAGGGTGCCTTACCTCCCGCCAGCACGGCCAACTGCCATCCTCCAGCGGACTACCCGGCGTTGTGCGTCGATTTGCCGCACCACAGTCCCCACAATTGACCATGGCTGCGGTTTAGCACCCGATACCGCGGGTACTGAGCTTCCAGTTAACGCAGACTTCAGCAGCTCGGAGGTAACGAACGATGGGTGGCACGTCCGCGGAGAACGCATACATCACGGACGCCCCGCATGACGACATACGCCGCGGCGAACGTCCGATCCCGCCCGACGAGGATCCCTTTTACCAGCCACCAAAAGGCTATGAAAAGGCGCAACCCGGCACGGTACTCCGCTCACGGGAAGTCGAGCTCGGCTTTCTCGGCATGATTCCCCAACGAATCACCGCAACCCAGCTTCTCTATCGCAGTACCAACTTGCACGGCGATCCGGAGGTCGCGGTCACCACCGTGCTGGTACCCGAGCAACGGGATCCTGGAGTCGTCTACCCGATGCTGTCCTATCAATGCGCGATCGACGCTGTCGCGTCGCGGTGCTTCCCTTCGTATGCACTGCGGCGCGGCGCGAAGGCTATCGGCGCTTTCGTGCAGTCCGAGTTCTTGCTGGTAGCGGCCGCTCTAGCCGAAGGCTGGGCGGTGTCAGTACCTGATCACGAGGGCTGCCACGGCATGTGGGGTTCGCCGTATGAGCCCGGATACCGGGTCATCGACGGCATACGCGCGGCGTTGCGGTGCGAGCGGCTCGGATTGTCGCCGTCCGCTCCGGTGGGCTTATGGGGGTATTCGGGTGGTGGACTGGCCTCGGCATGGGCCGCCGAGCTGACCGCCGAGTACGCGCCCGAGCTCAACATCGTCGGTGCCGTGCTCGGCTCACCGGTCGGCAATCCGGAGAGCGTGGCGCGCCGCCTCAACGGCAGCTTCTTTGCCGGCCTCGCGGCTCTGATGATCGCTGCGTTGATCCAGGTCTTCCCCGACGCTCAGCAAGTGGTCGACAGGCATGCGACCGAGGAAGGCAAACGGTTACTCGAGGAACTCCAGACGATGACGACAGCCTCGGCAGTTTGGCGGTTGCGCAAAGTCGACATCGGCTCATATGTAGACATGTCGGCCGACGAATTGTGGGACCTGCCAGAAGTGCGCAACATTTTCGATGAGACCAAGCTAGGCAAGTCGGCCCCCGCAATGCCCGTGCTGGTCGTCCAAGCCGTACACGACAACATCATCAGCGTCGAGGACATCGATGAGCTCGTCGCGACATATACCCGTGGCGGCACCGCGGTGACGTATCACCGCGACGGGTTCTGCGATCATCTGCTGCTGCATCCGTTATCAGCGCCCATGACACTGCGGTGGCTGCGGGATCGGTTTGCACGGCGCCCTCTCGACGAGCACCGCACACGTACCAAGTGGCCGACATTGTTCAACCCCTCGACTTATCTTGGGATGCTCAAGTTGGGTGTGATCAGTGCGAAAGTGATCGCTGGGCGTTCGATCGAGCGCCATCCGTTGTCCACGACCGACGTGCCTTGAGGCTCGGAGCAATACTCGCGCACGACAAACACCGGATGGCCGGGAGAAACGATGACGTCACGTATCGGCGTTCCGTGTTGTGAAGCTGCCCGAGAATCGAAACTCGCTATAAAAAAATGACTTGACCCGGGGAAACGCGGAAATAGCGGAGCGAAACGACGCCAGAAGATGTGAAACGGTCTGCGGATACAGCGAGCGTGTTGATGACATCAACACTGCAGGCGCACCCGTCAATAGAGCCGCAAATAGGCAAAGCTACCCCGCAGAAGCTGAAGCGGCTCAACAAATGTCATTCCCCAGACGCCTCCGGCGTGAGGGAACACGCGCTCGGCCAGGAAGCTCTGCCGGATGCGACGCACAGTCATCAACACCAGCAGGCTGACCGCGAGCTTGCTTAGCGCCACCCGAATCGTTCCCTTCCTCCATGTTGGAGGCATGTTGGAGGCGTCGAGCCAGCGCGCCGGCCGACGTGGTAGCCGATGCACAGTGCTGTCACCAGCGCGGAGATAACCGCGGCGCCAGCATGGCTTGGGGGACGTCTTGGGGACATAATGGAAGGGTGTGCCCTACCGCACACGATGGAGGAAGTGACAGTCATCCCGCCCGCGCATCCGTCGCATGTTCAAGGAGGATCGTCGCATGGATGCATGGCTGATCTGGTTGATCATCGCCGTAGTGTTGCTGGTGGTCGAGATGCTCACTATCACCGCAGCGGTCGGGATGCTCGGTGTCGCTGCATTGATCACCGCGGGCTTCGCCGCATTCGGACTACCCGTTCCTGTCCAACTCCTTGCGTTCACAGTCACCGCCGCGATCGGGGTGCTGGTCATCCGCCCAATCGTCCGTCGGCACATGCTCCGGCCCCAGCTCGAGCGTTTCGGCGTAGAAGCATTAATCGGTAAGCCCGCCTATGTCGTGTCAGAGGTGTCCCGGCTGGACGGCAGGGTTCGCATCGGCGGTGTCCGCGGCGAGGAGTGGACGGCGCGCGCCTACGACCAAACCCTGGTGATACCCGCCGGAGCGACCGTCGACGTGCTGGAGATCAGCGGCACCACCGCGCTCGTGTACCCCCGGGAGTAACCCATGGAAACCGCAATCTCTCTTATCCCCGGACTGGTCATCGCGCTGTTCGTAGCCTTCACCGTGCTGCGGGCGGTGCGCATCGTGCCCCAGGCGCGTGCCCGCAACGTCGAACGGCTCGGCCGCTACGACCGCACGTTGCGGCCCGGGCTCAATTTCGTCATCCCCTACTTCGACCGGGTCTATCCGATGATTGACCTACGGGAACAGGTGGTCTCGTTCCGACCGCAACCGGTGATTACCGAAGACAATTTGGTCGTCGAGATCGATACTGTGCTCTATTTCCAGGTGACCGACGCGCGCGCAGCCGCCTATGAGATCGCCAACTTCTTGCAAGCCGTCGAACAGCTCACGGTCACCACACTGCGCAATGTCGTCGGGTCCATGGACTTGGAGCGCACACTCACCTCCCGCGACACCATCAACAGCCAACTGCGAGGGGTGCTGGACGAGGCCACCGGCAAGTGGGGGCTGCGGGTCAACCGGGTAGAGATCAAGGCCATCGACCCGCCGCAATCCATCAAGGACGCGATGCAGAAGCAGATGCGGGCCGAGCGCGACAAGCGTGCGGCAATCCTGGGCGCCGAAGGCGAACGCCAGTCTCAGATCCTCACCGCCGAGGGTGACAAGCAGGCCGCCATCCTGCGCGCCGAGGGCAACCGGACCGCAGCGATCCTCAAGGCCGAGGGCCAGGCCCGCGCTATCGACGAGGTATTTCAGTCCGTGCACCGCAACGACCCCGACCCCAAACTGCTCGCCTATCAGTATCTCCAGATGCTGCCGCAGCTGGCCCAGGGCCCGGGAAACACGTTCTGGGTAATTCCAAGCGAGGTCACCTCCGCCCTGCAAGACGTGTCCCGTGCCTTCACCCAGGTGCTGCCCAAGTCATCGGCCACCCGCGAAGCCTCCTCCGACGACTTGGCAGCGCACGCTGCCGCCGATGCGGCTGCGGCGGCGCAAGCCGCCGCCGATGCCCTCGAAGGCGCGGCCGAGGCCAACGGCCACCAGACCGCATGACTCGTCGGCCAACGCGCCCGTAACGACCGGTCGGGCAGGATTCTTCGAATCGCGAAGCAAGTGGAGCCGCTTCGTCTCGCGAGTGAACCGATCCCGCACCACACTCGTGACATGTTCGGGTCGATAGTGCCTATCGGCCACGCTGCCTGCGTACCGTGAGCGCCGGGATGCCTCTCGAACTCGGTGCTTACTACTTGCTACTCACAGTGATGGCACATTTGTTGGCGGTTACGAGTCGGAGGGGTGGAATACCATGGCCCATGCGGACAGTGGTGTGCTGCCGGACCTGCAGTCGGAAGTTCCGAACATCTGCATTCCAGTGCATTCGGTTGGACACGTCGGGGTCAAGCGGATCGTCGCGATCGATGAGCATGACAGTGCGGCGATGGTCGTTATGGACATCTCAGTCGGTTTGTATGCCCACCAGCGTGGCGCGCACATGTCGAGGCTGATCGAATGCGTCGACCGGCCAGGTCCACAGCCGACCGTGCTCGACTACGCCCGGGGCATCTTCGAGCGGCTGCGCGGCGCGGTGCCCGATGCCGCGTCCTGGTCGGTGGACGCGCGGGCCACCATCGTGTTACCGCACGACGGCGGGTTGAAGCCGATCGAGGAGATCTGCCGGATCGAGGCGGCGGAGCGGACCGAGGTGACCTGGGGCGCCGCATTCAAGGTTTGTCTGGCCTGTCCCCAAGCCCAGAGCGCGATCGCCTTCGACCGTGACGAATTGGACAACGTCGGCGAGCATCCGTCCCACAACCAGGTTTGCGACCTTCAAATCACCGTGACCGGGAACTTGACGACCGTGGCCGGTGGTTCCCTGGCCGACCTGCTCGCCGTTGGAGAGTGCGCGGCCAGCGGGCCGGTGCGGGAGCTGTACAAGCGGCGTAGCGAAGCCGACGCGGTCACCGCCATCCACCACCACGCGGTGTTCGCCGAGGATGCGCTCCGGATAATCGCCGACAAGACTAGGGCCCAGTTCCCGACGGCTACCAAGGTCACTTGCCAGATCGTGAACTACGAGAGCATCTTCGAATACCCTCTCCGCTGTGTCGTCATCGTCTGATGAGATGTTGATGAGAAAGAAAACCGTGGCGAACACCTCAAGTCGCCAGTAGTGCTGCGACCGCCCCCGGGTCCTTGTAATACACGTCGAGCTCCGCGATTCGCCCGTCCCGCACGGTGTAGATCTCGACAAGTCCCATCTCGACGCTCTTGCCGGAGGCCCGCGAAATGAACGTGAGCCGGAAGCGCGCGGCGACGGCGTCGTCCCCTACCGGATCAGTGGTGATCGGACCCGCCCTGAGTTCCAGCACGTCGTTCATCCTGTTCAGAAGCTCGAAAAAGCCCTGCGACCCGTGATAGTCACCGCTGAACGGTAGACCTCCGGCTTCGTGAACAACGAAATCGTCATGCAGCAAGCTGCGTCGCTCGTTCCGGCGCTCCGCGCCGGTCGCCGCCATGAACCGGCGAACCGTGGCCACGCGTCTCTCGGCCGTGTCCGGTGCCATCGAAACGTCCTATCCAGCGCCGACCAACGGGTTCTCACCCGAGAAGTCCGCCGCCATGGTGGCAGCTCCGGGCGACGTCTCGGCATGCGTGCGTTCGAGCTTTCGATAGCTGAAGCGCCATCGGCCATCCTCGCCGCGGACGTGGGTCGCGTTGTCCCAGTCCAGAAAGTCGATCACCGGCGTATGACTGTGATGCACGGTGGTGACGTTTGCCAGCTGCACTGAAAGTGCTTCTGCTGCAGCTTTTCCGCCAATAAGCGGTTCGCTGGAGATCGACATCGCGACGTAGTCGTCGGTGTGCAACTCTGCGTCGTTAGCTCGACTCATGTCATGTCCTCAAATCGCGAGACCACCGGTTCCGCGCCTGGGCTGACGTATTGCACGAGTTGGGGCATGCCCTCGGTCAGGAGCAGCGACTTTGGCACCGACTCTCTCACCCAGGCGGTATCCCCGTGTGCGACGCAGGCTGCTTGGTCCCGATACACCTCGACGACCACGTAGGTGTCGGCCTCTTCGACGCTCTTGGCGAAGCCGTAATAGGCGACGCCGGGCTCGTTCTCAAGCGTCATTGCGGTGACGTGTGTCATCAGATCTTCAAATGCCTGCGCGTTCTCTGGACGCACCCGCAAGTGAGCGATGAAGATAATCATCAGGCCTGTCTATACTTTCGCCGGTTCGCCGATGACGTGGTGGGAGGTATGCAGCCTGTCTTTCGCAGCTTCGATCGTTCGGCGCACGCCTTCGCGAACCGAAACCTTGTTCGGACCCAACAACTCCACCATTTTGGTCGTGTCGGCCCAGATCGGCCAGGCTTTGCTGTTCTCGACGAATACCGGTTCCTTGCCGACTATCTCGCCAGCCATCTGGCAGTACTCCTGCGTCGTCACGGCTTGCGTCCCGCCGACGTTGACGATCTCGGCGCCGACCTTGGCGATACCCGCTGCAGCGATGGTCTTTTCGACGTAGTCATCCTCGTACAACGGGGTATGGACATTCCGTACGCCCGGATAGACGCTCACCGGTTGATCCCGGATCATCTGGTCGATGCGTTGCGTGACTCCGCCACCCCGCGGGCCGTAGAAGGAGAAGATCCGCACTATCACGACCGGCAGCTGGTAATCCACGCTGAGATGTTTGAGAAGGAATTCGGCCGCGATCTTGCTGGCGGCATAGTTCTCGGTCGACGAGTGCAAGCCGTAGGGATCGTCCTCGCGCAGGGCCCGCTCGCCCTGGTACTCGTAGAGCGAACCGGTGCTGCCGTGCACGAAGGCTTCGCAGTCCCGGTATCGCCTGGCGAGGCGCCCGGCGGCGCCCGCATTGACTTCATAGGCGTTTTTCTGCGGCGGCAGGACGGCGTAATTGATCACCACATCAACTGATTCCGGCAGCGGCGACAGGTCGGGATCGGCAAGATCGAAGGCAATCGGGTGTGCGCCCGCCTCCTCCAGCATCTGCTTCTGCGCGGGATCGGAGAATCGCGCCACCGCGTAGACCTCGTTTGTCTTCGCCAGTTCCTTGGCAACCGGAAACGCCACTACACCGCTCGCGCCGGTCACGAGCACCCGTCGTCCTGACAAAGCCTGCATCGCAGCTCCTTTCGTAGCGTTATCCATCGGCCGCGGACGCCTCCATGGCTTCTGCTGCGTAACTGCCCATGAACTCCATCGGCACGCCGCCCACGGTGCAGATGAACAGGTCAACGCCAGGCACCCCCGTATCGAGAACCGTGACGTCACCGGTGAATTGGCGCGCTTTATCGTGAATGGTGCCGTAGTCGTCGGCCATGAAGGATAGTGCGGCGAGTCCCTCGGGTGCGACTGTGCGTAGCTGTTCGGGAACGTCGAGAACTTCGACGAGCCCTGCCACGCCACTGCCCAGGATCGTGACGTCCGCCCCCTCAGACGGTGGCCAACCAAGGGTCGTCTCGAGTATTTCCCCCGGAACCCGGAAACTGTGTTGCACCTCCATGCCGACGACGTCTGTGAGGAATCCGATGAACCTCGTCGCCGAATGGCTGAGCATGACCACGTGATGCAGCTGGTTCGGCACGACGAGACCTCCCGGTGAGCGCCTATTGGTGCGTCACGTCGGATGCTAGCCACGCGCCGCGAACCGGTGCTACAGATTGCGGAATATGAGCCTAAGCGGATGTCAGTCGCGGCACCGTTACATGCCGTAGCGCACTTTGATGCTGTGATAGCGATCGAGCATCTGCTTGACGCGCTCGTCCTCGGACACCATCGCGGTGCCCGGAGGCAGAGCGCCGAGCAGTTCCGACCGCTTCACCAACCGGGTGCGGAAGCGAGCGGGGTTCTGGCCCATCAGATTGCGATAGGTGAGGTTGCCGTTCGAAAAGCCTTGGGTGTCAAGCCAGTTGTGCACGCCAGGATCGTCGTGCGCGATCACCAGGCGCACCACGTCGTCGCTATCCACCTTCGTACGTGCGGGGGTGTAGCTCACCGGGCGGTACAGGAAGTCCATGCTGGACGCGAAGACATTGCCCATCCCGAAGATCCAGAAGCCGTTGTGGTTATCCATCTCGACGATCAGCGCCTCGTCCGGCTTCAATTCCCAGATCATGTGCGCCGCCAGCCGCCCGCGCTTGGCGTCGTCGTCGGTGTTGGCGGTCCGCTCGGGCGGGAACTGGTTCGTGAAGGCCGGGTCGCACACGCCGTGGGAGTAGTTCCACGAATGCTCGGGCCAGTCGTGCATCGCGCCGGTGAGGAAGTCCCCGGCCCATCCCATCGCCTCGATGATCCGCTCCGGCGTCGGTATCGGCCGTGGACCGTCCATGCCGATCCGCTCGATCGACAGGGTGGTCGGCGTCTCGAACCACGCGTCGAATGCCTCGCGGATGAACAACTTCCGCGAGCCGGGCGTCGTCGGCAGCCAGTTCTCGACGCGTGCCTCTCCCCCGACGTAGAGCTCGAAACTGCCGTCGGCCTCGGTGGTGATCTGATGACCGAAGATGTTGGTCTCGGGGAGGTCGCCGAAGGGCTCGTGCAGACTCGGCCAGTCGGTGCCAGGGATGCGATCAGGTCGCGGGCCCTGCACCGTCACGTTGAGCCACCGTGCGGTGCCGCGGTTACCGCTGATCCGGTAGGCGTGATCGCCGTCGATCCACGCTTGGCGATAGGTGAAGTCGGCGACGTCACCACCCAGCTTGCGCGAGGGTGTGCAGAAGGGGTGGAGCTGCGGGAAGGCCGGATCCTTGGTCTCCAGCGCCAGGTCGAACGCCTGCCCCAGATTCTGGGTGAGGAACCGGAACGCATCGGCCCGCAGGATCGGACTGCCGGGGTTGGCGTCCTTGAACACATCGTCGCCCGCGGACCTGAGCCGATCGCAGAAACGGTGCCACGCGTTGCGCAGCTTCTCGTCGCTGGGCCCGTCGCCATAGGCCATCGGTTCAGGCTCCCAACCTGGTGAGGATTTCCGACACCCTTTGCGCTGCGCGTTGGGTGGCGGCGCGCGCCCCTTCTGCAGCGATGCGCGGACCGACCAACTCGATGTCGAAGACGCCTTCGTACCCGGCCTCGAGCACGTCGCCCAGTATTCGGTCGAGCGGGATCACCCCGTCGCCGGGTACCGCGCGACAGGGTGCCGTTCTGTCGCCCAGCACGTAGTCGCTGACCTGCACGAGACCCGTCATCGGAATCGCTTGCCGCAGAAGTGTTTTCAAGCCAGCCTCCATCCAACAGGCGTGCCATTCGATGCAAAGACCGATGCCGGCGAGTTCCGCGAGGGTGATGGTATCGGCGAGCGTGTGGGCAATGTGGATGTCGGCATTGAAGGACGAGGCGTTCTCGACGAGCACACTGACCCCCTGCGCTGCAGCTGCAGCCTTGCATGGCGCGATGAGGGCGGCGAAGCGTTCGGCGGCTTGCTCCCAGGTCAAATCTCCGCGGCCGCCTGTTTGCAGATACACCGAGCTGGCTCCCAACGCCGCGGCGATGTCGATGGCCTTCAGCAGCTTCTCGGTCGCCTCGCCACGGTCGTTCTCCAAGTTGGGGTAGACGGCGAATTGATGATTCACCGTTTCCACTTGCGGCCCGCCGGCCGCGAGTGCCTGCTGAGCCTCGTCTACCCCGCCCGGCCGCATCAGCGAAGCAGTCACAAGCGTCGTGTGGTGCACGCCGATCCGCCGACAGTGGTCTATGAAGGCCGCGGTGCTTTCGTCGAGGAATGCAACCTGGTGCAGGCCGACGCGTGGGTGCATGACTAGGTTCTCGTCTCGATCTCGACGCCGAACCGCTCGCGGAATGGTCTGAACTCCTCGTCTAGGGCGTCGAGGTCCTCACCGATGTCGGTGAGCAACGACGTCGAATAGCGGAACTTGCCGTAGCGGTCGCCCTTGTTGTTGGCGAGGTAGTCACGCATCGCGGCCTCGGTCCGAGGGGTCAGCTGCCGCCCGGCGAAATCGTAGTAGCCACGCACGGTTGCGATCTGGTCGGATACAAAGTCCCGGTAGCGGACGTGGTGGATGCGCGGGTCGTCGACCATGGGGTTGGTCATGGTGTTGGCGATGCCCGCTCGCGTCATCTCTAGATGCTTCTTCGTCTCGACCTTCAGATCGATCGGACCGATGATGCCGTCCATGATGTCGGCCATCATCATGGTGCGTGATGCCGCCACCTGTACGGGATCGCGGTGCAACCACACGAGTGTGGCGTCTGGATAGGCGTCGAAGAACTCCTTGAGCCGAAAGCCGTGGAATCCCTTCAGTACCCAGTATTTCTCGGGCCTGCCATACTGGAGCTGCTGCAGCATCGCCTTGTGAATTCGGTACTGTGCCGCAGCGTCGGTCGGCAAGCCCTGAGTCACTGATTCCATCGGCACTCGCCACCAGGCCGTCGGCGTCATCACCCGGAAATCAAAGGCCCAGGTGCGTTCGTCCTCGGGCAGGCCGTCGCCGAGCATGTCGTTGTAGGGATGCGAATGCAGCCATTTCGGCAGCTTGGCGTTGATCTCCCGCCAATCGTCGTCGGCGCGAACTCGGCGCGGATCGTCAGTGCGAGGGGCGCCCGGCGGTGGTGACGGATACATGACCTCCCAAAACCTCAGGGCGCGGGCCTCGGGGTCGACTGACATCAGTGCGTGCATGAGCGTGGTTCCCGTGCGCGGTTCGCCGGTTACGAACATCGGCCGCTCGATCACCTCGTCGGCGATCGGGTAGCGGTTGCGGTCCTCGAAGAACTCAAGTCGCGAGGCCAGAAGCCAGTGGCAGACTTGCGCCGCCTGTCGACGACCGTCTGCATCCAGCCTCGCCGCGTTGAGCTGATCGACCGCGAGCCCGAAGCGCTCGGGTAAGGTGGCGTCGCTCCAGTCGTACAACCCCGTCTCGGCCTGCGCGCGAGCCAGCATCGCCTGCGCGTCGAGCGTGTTTTCGGTTGCAGCCGTGGTCATTTGCCACCGACCAGGGTGAGCAATTCGTCCTCGGTCTCGCGCACCTTGGCGGCCGAGCCGGCGCTGAATGCGAGTCCACCCATGCTGCCGTACTCCATCAACTTGAACACCCGCAGACCCGCGTCGCAGAAGCCCTTCATGCGCTGCGCCACCTGCTTGGGCGTGCCGCAGGGGATGACGTCGCGAATCGCCTGTGTATCAACATCTTCGCAGAACTTTATGATCTTCTCACGTGAGAGCCTGACCGGGTTGAAGTCCATGGTCCCGCGCCAGTCTGCGCCCATCGGGTGCTCGTAGCCGAACGTGCGGAGGTCCTCGGCAGTGAGCATCAGGATGATGGACTTGACCAGCGGAGCCTCGAGCATCGCCTGGATCTCGTCGTCCTCGCCGATCAAGCACATCTGTGTGATTGCGGGGACGATCGCCATGGGGTCGCGGCCGGCCCGCTCGGCCGCCTCGCGGACGACCGCGAGTTTGGCGGCGTAGTCCTCCGGTGTGAACGAGCCCGCAGGCCACCACCCGTCGGCGTGCCGGCCGGCGATGCGCAGCATGCGAGGCCCCGCGGCACCGATCCAGATCGGCGGAACCCTGCCTTCATAGGCTTCGGTGTCCAGCCGCGCGTGCTCGAGACGATAGAAGTCACCCTCGAAGTCCACCGGGCGGTCGCTGTCCCAGAGCAGCTTGATGACTCTGAGCGACTCCTCGAACCGGGCGACTGGCTTGGCGAAGTCGAACCCGTAGGGCACGGTGTTTTCGAGCTCACCGGAGCCGAGGCCGAGGATGAAGCGGCCCTTCGACAGGTGATCCAGGGTCAGCGCGGTCTGCGCGAGCATGGCTGGGTGTCTGCGGACCGTGTCGACCACGGTCGTGGCGATGGGTGTCGTCGTCGTGAGGACGGCGGCCGCGGCGGCGACGGCCATACCGTCGAGGTGCCGGTGCGGCGATGGTGACGCGGTGGCGAGATCGGTGAACTCGGGTGCCCAGATCGAATCCGGCCAGAAACTGACCATGTGGTCCGGTAGCCAAATGGAGTGATATCTCGCGGAGTCGTACTGATCGAGCAGGTCGATGGCGAGGGGCAGCGTAGTGCGCAGAAACGCGGCCGGCTGGACCTTCATCGGTTGACGGTCCCTACGACGCTCGTGGTGACCCGGGGAGCCGGTCCGAAAACGCTGAGCATTCGCTCAGCGTAGCCGTACGCTGTGCGCCGGAACCTGAAGATCAAAGAGGTATGCGATGAACGACGACGCCGCGCTCATGGACATCGAGTCGATCAAGCAGTTGAAGGCGCGTTACTGCCGATATCTGGATACCAAGGACTGGGATCGATGGCGGGATCTTTTCACCGACGACTTCGTCGGCGACACAACGGAAGCGGGAGGCACCGTGATCGTCGGCGTGGATAAGTTCATGGCCTACACCCGCAACACGATCGGCAAGCCGTCTCAAGCCACCGTCCATCAGGTGCACGCTCCCGAAATCGAACTGACATCGGAGACGACGGCTCGGGGCGTCTGGGCGCTCAACGACGTCGTCCGCCTGGTGCCGGCCTTGACCCTGCACGGCTACGGGCACTACCACGAGACCTACGAGAAGATCGACGGCCGATGGCGAATCAAGACCTCTAAACTGACCCGCCTTCGCGAGGACGTGACGATGCCGGTGTTCGCCCCGCGCGTCGCCGCGCGATTGCGAGCCGCCGCGGCGAAGATCGCGCGCCGCTCTGCCGACTGAAGCGCCGAACCGTGACCGTCACGGTGAATAGAAAGCCCAGGCCAGAACTCATGCTCCTGACCTTGACCTTCTCCGGTGGAGCTGCCGGGAATCGAAGCCGCATATGACGCGCCTGAGCTGCGAAAACGTGAAATGGGTGTCACACCTGAGTCGTGAAAGACGGATTGAACGCATCGGCGGATTGGGCCAAAGCCAGCGCCGAACTGGTGCCGATCGGCCCGTGCCGATCGAACAGAGTCGCTGCGCCAGTTGCCACACCGGCTGTGCCGTAGTGGCTTTGGGCTGCTAGCCCGAGGTATTCACCGTCCGGCAGTCGGCTCGCAGTGACCGTGTAGTCAGCGTTGATATAGCGCAATCCACCAGTGCCCCAATGGGTGAGCGAACTTGTGATATCACCGATGAATGCCAGTCGACTAAACGGTGTGAGCGGGTGACCCTGCACCATCGGGCGGAAGACCCGCGTCCACGCGAACTTCTGGGCGTGGGATTGCTCCCACTCAGTCATACCTCGAGTCCCCTTCTCGGGGTTGGCGCCGTACCCCCAGATGAAAAACGGCATGTCTGGGGGGAACTCGTCGGAGTCGGTTGGAAGCGGCGGCATCCGCACCGGGGCGGTCCACACCTCGCCGTCGGGGTGCTCGCCTCGTCGCAGAAACAGTGCGCTGGCCCGGGCGACGGTCTTTCCGTCCTGCACCAGCGCACCGTCGACTAGCTTGATGCGCCGCCCTTCCCGCTGCACCGAGGTCTGAATCTGCACCGGTTCGAGCAGAACTGGCCGCAACAGGTCGACCGTGAGACGGGCAGGCTGGAGGTCGGGATCGACGCCGGATTGCTCTATGCCCCAACCCAACAGGCCTCCGACGATCTGACCGCCCATTGCGGCACCCCACGGTCCTCGCGCCATTACGCTCGGCAGATAGGAGTTGCCGTCGACAGTGAAGAACGCCTCGGACATCATGGTGGAATCCCCGATCGTCACCGGTATCACGATACGACACCGCACAGTAGTGACCGGGTCCGCCGGCGGCACCACCTCCGAACATTGTGTTCCGGACCATTTGCCGTCTGGGCGGCAAGCGCCTTGGGTGGCGTTGCTCATCGTGTGTGCTGGGCGAGCATCAAGTCGACCCAGTTCTCGGGCCATTGTCTTGTGGGCGACCCGACGCGAACACGCCACGTTGTCCATCGGTATCGACGAATCCCTCGGTATCGGGTCGTAGCTGACGACCGCTGCGGCTTGTGCTTGTGGCACCGCATCGGCGGGTGGCAGCTGGTGGACGGCATGCCAATCGTGCTGCACCCGTTGGGCTAAGAGAACATCTCACGCGGGCGGTCGCGGCCCGGACGCAAAGTCCGACTGTCCGGCTGGAAGTAGCCTCACCACGCGGCGGCAACTTTCCTCGCTTCAAAGCGAGGTTGTGGTTAGCCTGCCAAGTATGGTCACGTCGCCTGCCGCGCTCACCGCCCCAGAGCTGGAATTGCGGCAGCAGGTTCGTGCCTTCCTGGTCGAAACGCTGCCCTGGGGGACGTTCGAGCCCGGCCTGGGGATGGGCGCCGAGGTCAATCCAAAGTTCTCCGCCGAGTTGGCTGAGCGTGGCTGGATCGGCATGGCGGTCCCCGCGCGCTATGGCGGTCGCGACGCCACCGCCGTCGACCGCTTTGTCGTCGTCGAAGAGCTGCTGCGCTGGGGCGCCCCGGTCGGGCATCATTGGGTGGCCGATCGGCAGATCGCCCCGGTGCTCCTGCGTTATGGCACCGAGGAACAGAAGCGGTGGCTGTTGCCTCCGAATCTGCCGGGGAGAGTTGTGTTTTTGCATCGGCATGAGCGAGCCGGACGCCGGGAGCGACCTCGCGTCGGTGCGGACGCGAGGTGTGCGCGACCGGGACGGCTGGCGGGTGTCGGGCGTCAAGGTATGGACGAGCAACGCCATGCGGGCCGATTTCATGATCGCGCTGTGTCGCACCGGCGAGGGCGCCCGCCACATGGGACTGAGCCGATTCCTGATCGATATGCGCGGCCCCGGCGTAACGGTCAAGCCGATCCCCTTCCTGAACGGCAGTACCGACCACTTCGCCGAGGTGGTCCTTGACGGCGTGCTGGTGTCGGACGAGATGGTGATCGGCGAAATCGGACAGGGTTGGGCGCAGAACGCCAACGAGTTGGCCTTTGAGCGCAGCGGCCCAGACCGGTGGATCTCGACATTCCTGCTCGTTCAGGAGTTCATGCGCGAGTGGCCAGATCTGGTCGCCAGTCCCGCCGGGAGTCGGCTGATCGGCGAACTCGCGGCCCAATACTGGGTGCTGCGCCGGCTTTCGCTGGCTGTAGCCAGGGCGATCGACGCCCACGGCACGCCCGCGGCCGAGGCCGCGCTCATCAAGGAGATGGGCACCCGGTTCGAACAGGATGTCGTGAGCGCGCTGCGGGAGTTGTTGGATCGTGAGCTCGTGTGCGGCATGGAACCTCTGCAGACACCGTCGTTGTTCGAGCGGTTGCTGCGGCGCGCTGTGCTGGACGCACCATCGTTCACCATCCGAGGCGGTACCAATGAGGTGCTACGCACGGTCGCCGTCAAAGGTTTGTCATGAGTGACAACGAACTGTATAGCGCTGCTGCCAAGCTGTTCGCCGCGCACAGCCGGTGGGAGGATGTCGGCGAAGCCGCAGCCACCGGTTGGGCTGAGCAACTATGGAAAGCGTTGCAGCAGAGCGGGTTCAGTGACGTCCCCGTCCCGGAGGAGCTGGGGGGAGCCGGGGGCAGCGTTGCCGATGCGGTCCAGCTGCTCCGTGCCGCGGGAGCACACGCGGCGCCGGTTCCCCTGGCCGAGTCCGGTCTGGTCGGCGGGTGGCTATTGGCGTCTGCAGGTCTCGCGCTGCCGGAGGGTGTTCGCACGGTACTGCCGCCCGCTGCGACGCTTCGTCTCGACGGCGACCGCCTGTTCGGTACGGCGCCTGCCGTGGCGTGGGGTCACCGCGCCCAGCATGTGGTCGGACTCGTCGGCGGCGTCATCGTGCTCGCGCCCGGACCGGCCGCACCATCAGGCGGCCCGGCCGTCAGCCGCGGAGCTAACCTCGCCGATGAGCCCCGTGACACAGTGGTTTTCGATGGTGTGCCGGTAACCGCACGCGCCGACGCGCCGGGCGCGGTCACTGAAGAGACGCTCTGGGAGCGCACCGCGCTTGGGCGCGTCGCGTTGATGGCCGGCGCGATAAGTGCCGTTGCGGCAATGACATTGCGCTACAGCGGCGAACGTGAGCAGTTCGGGCGCCCCATCGCTCGTTTCCAGGCCGTTCAAGCCCATTTGGTCACCATCCACCAGCAGGCCGCCGTGGTCGCATCGGCTATCGACGGTGCGGTCGCAGCGGTCGAACTTGGCCGGGGTAGCTTCGAAATCGCCTGCGCCAAAATGCTTGCCGACCGGGCCGCGCAACTGGTAACGGCGGCCGCCCATCAGACGCACGGCGCTATCGGTATGACGAAGGAGTACCCGTTGCATTATCTGACCCGTCGACTCTGGGCCTGGCGAGACGAAGCCGGCGGGCATCATCGCTGGGCGGACCGACTCGGCGCGGCCCTGGTCGCCTGCGGTCCCGACGCTTTGTACCCCGCCATCCAGTCCGGGTCGGAGGTGATGCAGTGAACCGACTGCAGCGCGAAGACGGGGTCACGCTGGCCTTCCAGGTGCACAACCCGAAAGCGCTGGGTATGCCGCTTTTGCTCACACACGGTTTCGGCGCCACCGCGGGCATGTGGGACCCGAATGTCGACGCCTTGAGCGTCGACCGGCCGGTCATCGTGTGGGACCAGCGCGGCCACGGCAGCAGCGACGCACCCGACGACATGAACCGCTACACCGAGCAGATCAGCGTCGCCGACATGGTGGCCATTCTCGACGCCGCGGGTGCCGAACGGGTTGTGCTCGGCGGAATGTCCTTGGGCGGCTACCTATCCCTGGCCTTCCACCTCGTCTATCCGCAGCGGGTGGCCGCGCTGGTGCTGGTCGACACCGGGCCGGGTTACCGCAATGACGAAGCCCGTGACAAGTGGAATGCGTGGGTGGAACGACGTGCCCAAGAACTGGAGCGTGGCCAGACGCGCGCCGATTCCTCGGCGGAACTCGCGCAGGCGGTGCATGAGCACCCCGAAGGGCTCCCCCGCGCCGCCCGCGGTGTCATGGCGCAAAAGGACGCTCGCGTGATCACCTCGCTCGACAGCATCACGGTGCCCACGTTGGTGATC
This sequence comes from uncultured Actinomycetota bacterium, assembly GCA_963744835.1. Taxonomy (GTDB): domain Bacteria; phylum Actinomycetota; class Actinomycetes; order Mycobacteriales; family Mycobacteriaceae; genus Mycobacterium. The sequence goes on along the minus strand of CAVUVB010000007.1, from coordinate 671,870 downwards.
GTCGGCGCCGAGGACACCGACTTTCTGGCCGGGGCCGACTACATGCACCGCCGTATCGCCAATTCCCGCAAGGTTGTCATCGACAACGCTGGGCATGCGGCGAATATGGACCAGCCGGAGGCGTTCAATGCGGCAGTGCGCGAACTACTGGAACAGCTGTGACCGCTCCTGATGTCACCGTCGAATCCACCGGCCACGTGGCCGTGGTAGAGATCCATCGGCCCCCGAACAACTTCTTTGACACCGCCTTGATCAAGGGCATCGCCGACGCCTACGAGCGGCTAGACGACGACGTCGAATGCCGGGCGATCGTGTTGTGCGCGGAGGGAAAACACTTCTGCGCCGGCGCCGACTTCTCCCGGCCCGTCGAGGATCGTGTGTCGCCCAATGAGCTTTACGCTCAGGCCATCCGGTTGTTTCGCACCAGCAAGCCGGTTGTCGCCGCGGTGCAGGGCGCCGCGATCGGCGGCGGACTCGGGCTTGCCCTTAGCGCAGACTTCCGGGTGGCCGCACCCTCCTCGAAATTTGCGGCCAACTTCAGCCGACTGGGGTTTCATCCCGGCTTCGGGATAACCGCCACGTTGCCACGTATCGTTGGGCAGCAAAAAGCACTTGAGTGGATGCTCACCGGTGAGCGCTTCGGTGGTGAACTCGCCCACGCAGCAGGGTTGGTCGATGAATTGGCCGTCGACGATGGTGTGCGCCCGGCGGCGATTGGGTTCGCCGAACGAATCGCCGCCTCGGCTCCTTTGGCACTGACAAGCATCCGTGCCACCGCGCGCGCCGGACTCGCTGAGGCTGTCGCCGCGGCCACCGCCCGCGAGTTCGAAGAACAAACCCGACTACAGGCGACCGACGACTTCCGCGAGGGCGTGGCAGCAGCGGCCCAGCGTCGCGCTCCGACGTTCACCGGTCGCTGACGGGTGAGGGTGCGCAACTAGCTTTGGTGGACTGCCGGGAATCGAACCTGACGGTCTACCAGGGCTTTTACCGTCTGAGCTGCCGGTTCATTCCGATTCGTTCCCGTTGGTTTCCGGCCTTCTTCGCTCGCGATCTTCTTAACGGTTTCCTTCCTGCAATAACCCTTCGCTGAGGACGTGGTCGATGTCGCCTCACGAGTGAACCGATCCCGCAACCACACTCGTGACATGTTCGGGTCGATAGTGCCTATCGGCCACGCTGCCTGCTTACCGTGAGTGCCCGGGTGCCTCTCGAACTCGGTGCTTACTACTCGCTACTCACGCTTACCGGCACATTTGTTGACGGTGACGAGTCGGAGGGGGTGGAATAGACCGCGGCCGGTCGTTCCCTGGCCGACCTGCTCGCCGTTGGAGAGTGCGCGGCCAGCGAGCCGGTGCGGGAGCTGTACAAGCGGCGTAGCGAAGCCGACGCGGTCACCGCCATCCACCACCACGCGGTGTTCGCCGAGGATGCGCTCCGGATAATCGCCGACAAGATCAGGGCCCAGTTCCCGACGGCTACCCAGGTCACTTGCCAGATCGTGAACTACGAGAGCATCTTCGAATACCCCTCCGCTGTGTCGTCATCGTCTGATGAAATGTTGATGAAAGAGAAAAACTGGCCAGAGCTTGCGTGCTTCGTCGCTGAGGACGTGGATGCGGCTTGGGACGAACTCGGACCACATCTGCTGCACGACGCTCGCACGTATGCGCAGTGGAACCCCGGCAACGACACCTCAGCCCACATCTCGCGCGCCGACACCATTGACGATCTCCGCGCAACCTCACAGTCGCACAAGATCTTCAGCATCCCCGAAGCAGCCGACCTCGTGCGTAACGGAACCATGCTCAACCTTGCGCCTCTCTGCGGCGGCATCCCGCCAGCGATCGCCTCGCGCTATCTCGAATGCATCCATGACGTCGCCGACGGAGTGGGCCCCGACTCTCCAGCCGATACCACCGAGGGCGACCTCGGGAGCGCCCTGCAACAGTTGACTTCCTGCCCTGCGAATTGAACCAACGACATCCAGCCCAGCCTCCGCTCGTCTCAGAGGAATAGATACCAATGGCTACAGTTCTCATTTCCGGAGCCAGCGTTGCCGGACTAACGCTGGCAGCCTCGCTCGAGCGGTACGGCTTCACGGTCACCGTGGTCGAGCGCAACTTAGGCCTTCGGCGCGGCGGTCAGGCCATCGACGTGCGCGGGCTTGACGTCGTCAAGAGTGGCCACCTAACCCATCGAGCTGGTACCCGGGCGGATCACGCGGCGGCGGTGAGCAATTCCTGCAGGGCGACCTCGAAGTCGTCGGCCAGGTCCCATACGTCGGGCACCAGTTCCCAGCATGAGTTGATCCCGACGTCAAGCTTGCCGGTCAGCGACATCACCGTGATGTTGAGGCCGGTGCCGTAGAAAATCGGTCCAAGCGGATACATCGCCTTGACCTGGCAGCCCAGAAAGTACAACGGCACCTGCGGTCCCGGCACGTTGGAGATGACCAGGTTGTGCACCGGTCGGCGGGTCAGCACCGTACTGGCGAAGAGTCCCACCGCCGGAGCCAACAGCGCCCGCCCTGCAAACTGCGCCCAGTCCAGCAACAGCGTCGCCCCGATCGCCGCGCTGTGCTCCTTGGCCACCCCATTGGCGTGCGCGATGGCGCGCAGCCGGTCGGCCGGGTCGGCGATCTGAGTCTGCAGGCGGGAGAACAGCGCCGTCAACTGGTTGCGGCCTGGCCGGTCGGACTTTTGATGCACCGACACCGGCACCGTGGCCACCAGCGAGGTGTCGGGCAGCTGACCGCGATCGAGCAAGAACTTGCGCAGCACCCCGGCGCACAGTGCCATCACCACATCGTTGACCGTGACATTGAACCTGTTCTTGATCGTCTTGATGTCGTCGAACTCCAGGCGGGCGTAGGCGATGTTGCGCCGGCGAGTGATGGAGTCGTTGAACGGGGTGCGCGGCGCCCGGAACGGCGCCGCCATGGCCCGCCCGCTGCGCCCCCGGCGCACGGTGTCGACGATCGTTGACGCCGTCATCGGCACCACAGTGGCCAGCTGCAGTGGCCGGGCAACGAACTTCGCCAGGCCCCGCACCGCCATTCCCACCGAGTTGGTGTCCCCCGGCCCGTCCACCGCCTTCGGCGCCGGCGTGTCCGGTTCGGTGCCGCACAGCTGCGACAGCAGGTTCGCACCGCCCACCCCGTCCACGCTGGCGTGATGCACCTTGGTCATCACCGCCAGCCGCCCACCCGCCCGGGCGTCGGTGCCAGCGATCCCCTCGATCACCCACATCTCCCACAGGGGCTGGCCGCGATCAAGCGGCAGGGAGGCGATGCGCCCGCAGGTCTCCGACAGCTCGACGCGCCCGCCGGGCGCCGGCAGCCCGATGCGGTGCAGATGCCGGTCCAGATCGAAACTGTGGTCCTCCACCCACACCGGATGGTCCAGATTCAGCCGGCTGTCGGCCAACCTCTGCCGAAACTCCGGGATCGACTTGATCCGCACGCCCAGCTCTTCGCGCAGCCGAGCGAAGCTGTACCCGCCGGGCACTGTCGCGGCGTCCAACTCCAAGATCGCGCAGACGTGCAACGGCTGTGAGGGCGTTTCCAAATACAAGAAGCTGGCATCCAGCCCGCTGAGCCGTTGCATACGTTTCCCTTCCGCCGGTCGAGGGCGGTCATTGCCGCCAGCCGACCCGGACTGCCGGCCGGGGCGATGCGATCGAAGACCGGCCGGCGGCACTCCACGATCACGGTCAGAACTCGATGGCGAACCCGTTCAGGTCCTGGCTAAAGGGCGTAGCGCTCATAAAGACGCCTGTCCCGAGTCTCAGGAGTGAAAATTCGTTGAGAAATCCGCCGACACCATTGTGCGCTTATCTGCGCTCGATTGAAAGTAGGTTTCAGGTGCCGATATCCCCAATCCTCTTGACACAGCGGAAAATTCCACCGTTTGACGGGCAATGCCCGGCCCAATCCTCTTGACGCACTGTCAAATACGCAGCGAGGGTTTCAGGCGAGGTTGGGGTTTAACGCGAACATGCGAAGCGTGTCGCGTGAAGGTCTAGGCGGCGGTCGTGACGCGGCACCCAATTACATACGTTACCGGCTCTGACGAGCATCTTCTCGGTGGAGCTGTCAGGAATGGAACCCGCCGCTCTACCTGGGCTTTTACCATCTGAACTGCTGTTTCGTTACGTCTCGTTCCGGTTCAGTCCGGTTCGTTACTTGCGGTTTCATTCTCGGGTCTTGACGGCGTCAAGAGCGGTCAACCACTTCGCCACCCAGGAGCATGCCCCATTCGAACTTGTCGTAGGTACCCAAATTCCGACACCGTAGGTCTTTTGACTGGCTCCCGACCTGGACAATTTGCGACCCTGATCGAGGCCGGCTGTGTGTCTCGAATGTGGTCTTCCGCTCACCCGGTCAGCGCATCAGTTGGATCAGGTCAGCCGGTTGTTATCCCCAGAAGATGGGATCGGCTCGGCCATCGAGGTAGTCGAGCAGGTCTTGGACTTGGGGGCTGGGGTCGACAGGTTCGTAACGGTGGTATTTCAGGTTCCGGTCGCGCCAGTACAGCGTCCATAGCCCGGTGGTTTTGGTGTAGTGCAGCCGGGCGATCGGGAATCGGGTCCAGTCGGGGCCGAAGTCCTCGCGCCAGGGCGGTCGGCATTCGCAGATGGTCAGATGTCGTGAGGCGAGGTCGCATTCGATGCGGATCTCGCCACGAGTGTGCTCTGGCACCTGGTCGGCGCACCAGCGTTGTACGCGCGCGACGTCGAGCTCGGGGAGTCCGCCGGCCATGCAATGATGATCGCAGCCGAGAACTTTACCGGCTACGCGGGCGCCAGCTGCAGCGGTTTCGGCCCGGTAGTGCCGAACACTTCGGCTGGGGTTGCCCAGCTGAGTACTCGACGCGGGCGATGGTTGAGTTTGGCGGCGACGGCGTTGAGCTCGTCCTGAGTGAACGTGGACAGGTCGGCGTTCTTGTGCAGGTATTGGCGCAGCAGCCGGTTGATGTTCTCGTTGGTACCGCGCTGCCATGGGTCTAAATGACGAGTCCGGCGGGTGCTGACGTCTACGGGGAGGAGCGACCTCGCCGACCGAACGACAGCAGGTGCATGAGTGCGACGACTACGGCTCCGACGACCAATCCAATCACCGCGGACGCTCCGGTGTTGACCAACCAGGCCAGCACGCCGCCGGCGGACTCGACACCGTGGTGAACCTGATCCTCGACGTGGTGAACCAAGCCGTACGGAGTGTGCCAGCCGAGGTGGTCGCTGCCCGCTAGCAGGATATGGCCGCCCACCCAGAGCATCGCCACCGTCCCGACCGCTGAGAGCGCTGAGAGCAGTTTCGGCATCCCGGCGACCAGGCCCCGGCCGACCTTCTGCCCGATTCGGGATGCGGTCTGAGTGAGGTGCAGCCCGACGTCGTCCATCTTCACGACGACGGCGACGACGCCGTACACCACAGCGGTGAGGGCCAGGGCAACGACGATGAGGATGATGAGCCGCGGCACGAACGCCTGGTCGGCCACCTCGTTGAGGGCGATCACCATGATCTCGGCGGACAGGATCAAGTCGGTCCGGATCGCCCCGGTCACCACGTCATGCTCGGCGACCGGCGCGGCGTCGGCGTCATGACCGCGGATAGTGCCCCACACCTTGTCGGCGCCTTCGTAGCACAGGTATATGGCGCCGAGCATCAGGATCGGGGTCACCAGCCACCGCGCGAACTGACTGAGGAGCATTGCGGCCGGCAGGATCAACAGCAGCTTGTTGCGCAGGGATCCGATCGCGATGCGTTTGATGACGGGCAACTCGCGCTCGGCAGCGATCCCGTGGACGTATTGCGGTGTCACCGCGGTGTCATCAATGACCACTCCGGCGGCCTTGGCGGTCGTGCGGCCGGTGGCGGCGGCCAGTCGTGCGAGAACCGCGACGTCGTCGAGGAGTCCGAAAAGACCCGCACTCATCGCGTCTCCGCCATTGCATCGGAGGGTACCCTCTGGTGCCCTCAACTATCCTCGTCGGATCGAGGATGCACCGCTCGCACAAGCCTCACGCCAGTTGGGCTATCCCGGTTCGTTCGCCGGCGTTTCAGCGGGCCTTGTGTTGTGGAGCTGCCGGGAATCGAATCGGCGCGAAAAATGAACTGACCTGCGGCAACACTGGATTCGACGACGCGAAAGCATGCGAAACCACCTGCACAAACGCGCGAGGTGTTGATGGCGTCAACGGCAGCCATCATGAGGTTGTGGTGCCCGGTGTGAGAACTACTTGAGTTAAGGCATGGGGACGACGGTTCCGGCCCGCGCGCGTAGCCACGCCAATGCTACTGCCGCAGAGGTGGTTCCGAGTTCGTCGGCGATCGCGGCGACAGCCTCGATGACGGCGAACACTTCCTCGTTGGGACGGCCGACGGAAGCCGTGCGGGCCGAATCGGTTACCTCCATTCCGGGCCGGTATTTGCCTGACAGGAAGCCGTTCGTCAGGGGGCTCCAGGGCACGAACGCCATTCCCGGGTCGAGCGCCAAGAGCGCACGTTGCCCCCGACGATTCCCAAAAACCGTTGCTGCCGTCCGGCGGCGTCGACGGAATCCGGCTTCGGGCACCCCTGAGCCGTTCGAGCGGTCCATCGCTCATGGCTAGCGCCTCCCGCCCAATGCCAGCCGGGCCGTCAGGGCGGTGATGTCAGATCACTCAGCGAGCACGCAGGAATTGCCCAGATTCGAGGAATCTTCAGTCGCGTCGGAGGATCATCACAGGTATGCGTGCGACAGATCCGACGTTTTACCGCAGCCCGGGCGCCGCCGTTGCGGCCGCGCCGGAGCAGATCGCCTATGTTGCTGCGTTCGATCCGGCGGGCCAGGCGAATGATGCGCTCGCAGTGGTGGATTGCGACCCGAATTCCTCGACGTACGGCGGCGTCGTCGGCTGGGCCGAGCTGCCGACGGCGGGCAACGAGCTGCACCACTTCGGGTGGAGCGCATGCTCGAGCGCACTATGCCACGACGGCCATGGCGGCCATCACGGGGAGCCGCTCGAACGACGCTACCTACTCTTACCCGGCATCCGCTCATCGACCACCTATGTCCTCGACACCAAACCCGACCCTCGCCGCCCGGTGCTGACGCACACAATCGAGGCCACCGAACTGGCAGCCAAGGCCGGATATTCCCGCCCGCATACGGTGCACTGTGGACCGGGCGGCATCTTCATGTCGGCGTTGGGTGGCCCCAACGGCGACGACGGTCCCGGCGGCATCGCTCTGATCGACCACGACACGTTCGAGGTCATCGGACCGTGGGAGGTCGACCGCGGACCGCAATTCCTGTCGTACGACATGTGGTGGCATCTGAAGTACGACACTGTGATCACATCGGAGTGGGCGACGCCGTCGATGATCGAGAATGGAGTCAATCCCGAGGACCTGCTCGGAAGGAAGTTCGGACACCACGTGAACTTCTGGAGCATGTCTGAGCGCAAGCTAACCCAACGTGTCGACCTCGGTGACCAGCATCAGATGGTGCTCGAGCTGCGGCCCGCCCACGATCCGGCTAAGACGTGGGGCTTCGTCGGTGTAGTGACCAACGTCGAGGACCTGTCTGCGTCGGTGTGGCTCTGGCACCAGGACGGTGACCAGTGGTCCGTCGACAATGTGATCACCATCCCCGCAGAGCCGGCCAACGCCGACGCCTTGCCTCCGTTGCTTAGGCCGTTCGGTGCCGTGCCGCCGTTCGTCACCGATATCGATCTGTCCGTCGATGATCACTGGCTGTACGTCTCCTGTTGGGGCACAGGTGAACTCAAACAGTACGACGTTAGCGACCCATTCCGACCGCGCGAGACGGCATCGGTTCGGCTCGGAGGGATCGTCGGGCGCACACCGCATCCGGCGGCTCCGGACCTACCGCTCGACGGTGGCGCGCAAATGGTGGAGATCAGTCGGGACGGCCGCCGGGTGTATGTCACCAACTCGCTGTACGCGGCGTGGGACGAGGTCTTCTATCCCAACGGCGTTGGTGCATGGATGGCCAAGCTTGACGCCGACATCTCCGCGGGCGGTCTTGTCCCCGATACCCGGTTCTTCCCGCACGACGACGTTTTCCGTGGCCTGCGGGTCCACCAAATCCGACTCCAAGGCGGTGACGCGTCCAGTGACTCTTACTGCTACACCAGCTGAACGTTCGCCAGGCGAGGTCGATACCGGCACGATCAAACATTCCTCCCGGCGCCGCAACGTCGTTCGGCATGCCGATGACCACGACCGCTGTGGCAGAAGGTTGCGAGGGGATCGTGTTCACCGTCGATGAGATCGCCACGCTTCCGCTGTTCTCGACGCTTGCGGAGGACGAGCTGGAGTACCTTGCCGGCGCCGTTGAGGACATCCACCTCGCCGCCGGGGAGTACGTAGCCCACGAGGGCGAAGGCCGGTTTCTGGCGGTCGTCGTCGAGGGTAGGGCCGAGCTGACCAAGCTGGTGAACGACGTCGAGCAGGTGATCGCCGTCCGGTTCCCGGGGGAGCTCGGGGGCGAGATCCCGATGACCCTAGGTACGCCCTTGCCGGCCAGCATGCGCGCCATCGAGCCGTCGCGCGTGATGAAGGTGCCCGTCAAGGTGTTCCACACACTCGCCGCCATGGCCCCCCAGATCTCTGCAGCGGTCGGTGCCGCCGCGTTGGAGCGCCTGGAGATGCTAAGAAACGCCACCGCTCAGCCGCTCGAGCCCGCGATGTTTATAATCGGCCCGCGCGTCGACCCGGGCGTCCACGGCTGCGACAGCTTCCTTCATCGCAACCAGATTCCCTACGAACGCCTGAACCCAGACGATCCTGCCGCTCTTGCACGCACCGGAGGTAAAGCCCTACTCGCCGGCCCTTATCCGGTGGTGGTGCTGCGCGACGGCACTCGGCTGATTGCCCCGACGATGCGTGTCGTTGCCACGGTCGCTGGACTGACGGTAGCGCCCGGCCGGGCACGCTACGACGTGGTGGTGGTAGGCGGCGGGCCGGCGGGTCTGACGGCGGCGGTCAACAGCGCTTCCGAGGGCCTGCAGACAGCGCTGATCGAATCCTTCGCCCCGGGCGGGCAAGCCGGCACCTCCACCCGGATCGAGAACTACACGGGGTTTCCATTCGGCATCTCTGGGGACGAGCTCGCGAGCCGGGCGCTGCGACAGGCGAAGCGGCTGGGCGCCGAGATTGTCGTGACCCGCCGGGTCGAAGCCATCGATCCTGCAGAACTGACCGTCAGGCTGGATGGAGGTGATGTTCTCCGAACGAAGTCGATTGTGCTCGCGATGGGCGTGGAGTGGCGGCGCCTCGAGGTCGATTCGGTCGATCGATTCGTCGGCTCCGGTGTCTACTACGGTGCCGCACGCAGCGACGCCAATCTGGCACAGGGAAACGATGTGTACCTGATCGGTGCGGGCAATTCTGCCGGCCAGTCCGCCATCTTCTTCTCCAGTCACGCTCGATCGGTGACGCTCCTCGTGCGAGGAGAGTCGCTTGCAGCGAGCATGTCTCACTACCTCATCGAACAGATCGCAACGAAAGCGAACATCCGAGTGGAAACCCGATCCGAGGTTGTCGAGGTGCACGGAGACAAACAGCTCGAGGCAATCGACGTCATCGATCGAAGGACCGGCACGCCATCTCGACGGGATGCGAGGGTGCTCTTCGTCCTTATCGGCGCCGAAGCGGCGGCTGATTGGCTCCCCGCACAAATCTCGCGTGACAAACACGGCTTCGTCTTGACAGGGGCCGACGCGATGAAGGCCGGACAGTGGAAGGCCGATCGCGAGCCGTTCGCTCTCGAAACCAGCGCCCCGGGGATCTTCGCGATCGGCGATATTCGCTCCGGATCAGTGAAGCGCGTGGCTGCATCCGTCGGTGAAGGCGGCATCGCGATCGCCTTCGTGCATCGCTACCTCCAACTCTCTCACTAGCGTGGCGATCCGCCTTCGGATTCCGCCAACGCGGAGGCTCTGCCGTTTCGTTCCGATTCAGTCCCGCTCGTTAACTGCGGTTTCGTTATCGGACTTGACGGCGTCAAAGGTGCCGGTCACCCCACGATCGGCTACGCCGGCGGTGATCAATCGGTGACGACCGACGTCGAGATCACCGAGGCGGTTACGGCTGGGTGCCGCTCCTAGTTGTGTGACACCCGTCCCCGCCATACCGTCTGAACCGATCTTTGGACGTCACCCAAGGGGTCCGCGTGGCAAATGTGAAAGCGTGGGTAATTTTCGCCGAATTCGGTCTGGCTGCCTGTTCGTCGTCCTCACCATCGCGGCCGCACCCCGCCACAGCAAGCTCAACAACCCCACAGCCAGCCCTTACTACCACTCGCGGCGCCCAACACCACAGCAGCGCCCAACGCGACTGCCGCTCCCCGCACGACCGCATCCTGCGTCGGGTTGCCGATCTGCACCCCGCCGCCCCCGGACGCTGAGGGCAACCCCGCCTGCTACTACCGTGATGGTTGGGCTGCCGACACGTCAGGCTCTGCGATTAATGTCTACTACTTCCGCGAATCGTCCAATGCAGTTAACGGCGAGCAGGTGACCGCCGAGGTTCGCCTGAAGGACGGCACCACGGCCTCCCAGATCGCCGCACTCGATCCGGGTCAATTGAATGATCAGATTCAGTTCCCCGGCATCGACAACTCAGCAGTGCAGGAGGTCTTGCTGACGACTAGCGCTGGGCGGTGCTTCGTTATTGGCCCGAACAGCTGGCCGTCCGGATCGATCATGGATCATCGGACATCGTCTTCAACTACTCCACCGTTGACATCGCAAAGCTACGCGGGGTGCACCATTTAGGCGAAGCTGCCGAGAGTCGACCCGGCTGACTTGCAGTTCAGAAGTGGAGCTGGCCGCCGTCGACGGTGAGCAAGGGCAACAGAACCGCGGGTTCGCTGCGCGGCAGGCGGTCGAACAATGGGTGGCGGCTCACGAAGCGGACGGTAGTTGCAAGCCGGAAGCCCGTGGTGGCGGCGGAAACAGAGTCTAGGATCCCTGAGGGGCGCCCAGTACGCGCCAGTGTCAGCTGGCCCGGTTGCGACGCGCGTCGGGGCTCGACCGCGAAAGGCCAACCAGTGAGCGATAAGCCGAATGTCCTGATCATCTGGGGCGACGACATCGGGCAGAGCAATCTCAGTTGTTACAGCAACGGGCTGATGGGATACCGGACCCCCAACATCGACCGCGTTGCCGCCGAAGGGGTGTTGTTCACCGACTATTACGCGGAGCAGAGCTGCACCGCCGGGCGGGCGGCATTCATCACCGGCCAGAACCCGTACCGCACCGGTCTGACCAAGGTGGGTATGCCCGGGGCGCCGCTGGGCCTGCAGGCGCAGGACCCAACGATCGCGACGGCGCTCAAGGCGCAGGGTTACGCCACCGGGCAGTTCGGCAAGAACCACCTCGGCGACCGCGACGAGCACCTACCCACGATGCACGGCTTTGACGAGTTCTTCGGCAATCTCTATCATCTCAACGCCGAAGAGGAACCCGAACTGCCGGACTATCCGAAGGATCCGGAGTTCCGTAAGAAGTTCGGGCCGCGCGGCGTGCTGCACACCTGGGCCAATGGCGACGGCACCCAGCGCATCGAGGACACCGGCCCGCTCACCAAGAAGCGGATGGAAACCTGCGATGGCGAATTCCATGACGCCGCAGTCGATTTCATCAGGCGCCAGAGCGAAGCCAAGACTCCGTTCTTTGTGTGGTTCAACACCACGCACATGCATTTCCGTACCCACACCCAGCCCGAGGATGTGGGTCGCGCAGGGCGCTGGCAGTCGCGCTACCACGACACCATGCTTTATCACGACGACACGGTCGGCGGCCTGCTGGATCTACTCGACGAGCTGGGCATCGCCGAGAACACGATCGTCATGTACTCCACCGACAACGGTCCCCACATGAACAGCTGGCCCGACGCCGGTATGACCCCGTTCCGCAACGAGAAGAACTCCAACTGGGAGGGCGCCTACCGCGTCCCGGCAATGGTGCGCTGGCCGGGGCACATCCCGGCCGGCTCGGTATTGAACGGCATTGTCAGCCACGCCGACTGGTTCGTCACGCTCTTGTCGGCGGCGGGCGTCCCCGACATCGCCGAGCGGCTGCGCGTGGGCACAGACCTGAACGGCACGACCTACAAAGTGCACCTCGACGGGCACGACCAGTTGGCGTACATCACCAGCCAGACCGACGAGAGCGCGCGCCAGCACTTCTTTTATGTCTCCGATGATGGCGACCTCACCGCACTGCGGTTCGACAACTGGAAGTTCGTCTTCCTCGAGCAGCGCTGTGTCGGCACCCTGCAGATCTGGGCAGAGCCGTACGTTGAACTGCGCGTGCCCAAGCTGTTCAACCTGCGGACCGATCCGTACGAGCGGGCCGACGTCACGTCGAACACTTACTTCGACTGGATGTTGGACCACATCTTCCTGTTCATCCCGGCTCAGGCCTACGTCGCGAAGATGCTGGAGACGTTGGTCGAGTTCCCGCAGCGACAGAAATCAGCGAGCTTCAACCTAGAACAGGTTATGGCCAAGTTGCAGGACGCCACTACCCGCAGCAGCTGAGCGACTCCGATGGAACGCAGCGACCCGCTTCCGTCCTGGCGTCCCGGCGCTACACGGGACGCATTGGAGGCGTTCTTGGCGGCGGCCGAGAAGGTGCCGGTCGCTGAGCGGGTCGCCTACTTCGACAACGACGGCACGCTGTGGTGCGAGCGGCCCAGCTATGTGCAGCTCGACTTCTTCCTCGACGCCCTGCGCAAACACGTGGCGCAGGACCCGTCGATCGGCGAGCGTGCCGAGTTCGCCGCCCTGCTCAGCGCTGATCGGGCGGCGGTCGCGGGGATCGGCCTGGAACGCATCGCGCTCGCACTCGCCGGTCTGTTCGAGGGCATGACGCCGCAGGAGTTCACTTCCACGGCAAGGGAATTCATGGTCAGAGCAGTGCATCCGACGCTGGACCGGCCGACGCGCTCGGTGATCTATCAGCCGATGCAGGAACTCATCGCGGAGCTGCGGCGTCGCGACTTCGCGGTCGGCATCGTCACCGGCGGCGGCACCGAGTTTGTCCGGGCGATCAGTGACGACCTCTACGGTGTGCCGGCCGAGTTGGTGGTGGGCACCCTCATCGGCTACGACGTCAGCCGTGACGGCGAAGGTCCACCGGTCATCCGGCGCACCAGCGGCCTGCTCGGCGTCGCGAACGAGGGCAGCGCCAAGGTCGCCAATATCCAGACCCAGCTGGGCCGCCGCCCGATCCTGGCCGCCGGCAACTCCGGGGGTGACCGGGAAATGCTGGAATGGGCGCAGGCCACCGGCTCTCCCAGCCTTGCGCTGCTGATTGACCACGATGACGCCGAGCGCGAATTTCACTACACCAGTGCGGCACAGACGTTCGCCGAGACCGAGCCGATCACCGACGTCGGGGCACGTCTGGGATGGACCCTCGTAAGCATGGCCCGAGACTGGGACGTCGTATTTCCGCCCGTCTCTTGATCGGATTTTGTTCGCGCAGCCATCGACAGCACCCCGTCCGAGGCGCAGTCTTAGTTGTGACGGCCATCACAGTCGACTCGCTGGGCGGCGGAATCGAACCGAACTGGAGGATCCGATGCTCGAGCACCGTGCGCACTACATCGATGGACAATGGCAGCCCTCGAATGGCCCGGACACGATCGCGGTCGTCAACGCAGCCACCGAGGAGGTTATGGGGTCGATCCCGGCCGGGAACGCCGTGGACGCGGACATGGCCGTACGCGCCGCCCGCGAGGCGTTTGCTTCATGGTCGACGACGTCGCCGGCCGAGCGCGCCGGCTATCTGAAGGGGGCGGCCGAGGGGCTGCAACTTCGGCAGACAGAAATCGCGACGCTGGTCAGTAAAGAGGTTGGGATGCCTTTCGCGTACAGCAACGTGATTCAGGTCGGCCTGCCGGTGCAGTCATTCGTGTCGATTGCTGACGTTGTGTTGAGCTTCCCGTTCGAGCGGCGGGTCTATAACTCTCTGGTCGTGCGCGAACCGATCGGGGTAGTTGTTGCGATCACACCGTGGAACTATCCGTTGCACCAGATCGCGGCGAAGGTTGCGCCGGCCCTGGGCGCCGGGTGCACCCTCGTTCTCAAGCCGAGCGAGGTCGCGCCGTTGAATGCCTACGTATTAGCCGAGGTGTTCGACTCGATCGGCCTGCCGCCGGGCGTGTTCAACCTGGTCACCGGGACAGGCGCCGGGGTAGGGGAGACGCTCGTCGCGCACCCGGAAGTCGACATGGTCTCGCTGACCGGTTCCACGGTCGCGGGGCGCCGGATCGGCGCGGTCGCCGCCGAAAACATCAAACGCGTCTCCCTGGAGCTTGGCGGAAAATCACCGCTGATCGTTCTGGACGACGCCGATATCGTCGCCGCCGTTTCCGCCGGACTGTTGCCCTGCTACCTCAACTCGGGACAGACCTGCATAGCGCTGACGCGAATGATCGTGCCTCGGTCCAAACTGGCCGAGGTCGAAGCGGTGGCCAAGGCCGGCGTCGAGTCGATGATTGTCGGTGATCCGTTCGACCCGGCAACGGTTCTCGGCCCGTTGGTGTCTGCTGTACAGCGCGACCGGGTGGTCGGCTACATCGAGAAGGGCATCGCCGAGGGCGCTCGACTCGTCGCCGGAGGGCCCACTGCGCCGGACGGGCTGGACAGGGGTTTCTTCGTCCGACCGACCGTCTTCTCCGACGTCACGCCGGACATGGCGATCGTGCGCGAGGAGATTTTCGGTCCCGTTCTGGTGATCCAGGCCTACGACGACGAGGACGAGGCCGTTCGACTGGCCAACGATACGATCTTCGGTCTGAACGCGGGGGTCTTCTCGGGCGACGAGGAGCACGCGATCAGGGTCGCCCGCCGGATTCGGGCGGGCCAGGTCCAGATCAACGACGGCGCCTTCAATATCCACGCACCGTTCGGCGGCTACCGGCAGTCGGGCAATGGCCGAGAGTTCGGCGAATGGGGACTCGAGGAGTTCCTGGAGACCAAATCGATGCAGCTCCCCTAGGGCTGTGCTGCTTCTCTGCCATCCAAACCGAGCTTGAAAGGTCACCATGGGCGTCGAATTCAACCCTCTGCAGCGGAAGACGCTGACCGCGATCGTCGACACCTTCGTGGCGGCGGTTCCACGCGAGGACGACCCAACGGGGTTTTACGCCGCCAAGGGCAGTGACATCGGCGCCGACGTTGCCGCCGAGCAGTATCTCGTCACCCGTTTGCCCGAGGGGCAGCTCGCCGGCCTGCTTCAACTGATCGATACCGCCGGCCTCGTCGGTTTGAAGAATCAACCCCAGGCCGTCCGGGAGGCGATCATCGCCAACCTCGCGGGCATCTCGCCCGAGAGCGCGCGAGCGGTAGCCGTGCTGTATCAGCTTTCGGTGATCTTCGCCTACAGCCTGCCGGGTCCAGAGGGCGGCAACCCCTTGTGGGCCGGCATGGGATATCCCGGCATGGTCCAGGCCCCGCCGCAGACACCCAAGACACTTGACGTCATCACCCCGTCCGGCGAGACGACGCTGGAGGCGGATGTGGTCGTGGTCGGCTCCGGCAGCGGCGGTGGGGTCGCCGCCGCGGTGCTGACGCAGGCAGGCAAGCGGGTGATCATCCTGGAGGCAGGCGGTTATTTCAACGAGTCCGACTTCGTCCAGCTGGAACCGCTGGCGTATCAGAACCTTTTCTTACGCGGCGGCTTCTTCCCCTCCGCCGACGGCATGGTCAGCATCGCCGCCGGGAGCACCGTGGGCGGCGGCAGCACCGTCAACTGGTCCAACTCGTTGCTGACCCCGGCCACCGTTCGCCGCAGCTGGGCCGCAGACGGGCTCACCGACGTCGACACCCCGGCGTTCGACGAACACCTGCAGGCGGTGTTTGACCGCATCAACTGCAACGACAAGGTAGCCACCCAGAACGCCCCCCACCAGCGGTTGGCCGCGGGCGCGGCCAAGCTTGGATACTCCTACCGCGTCGCCATGCTCAACATTGACCCGGACAGATACGATCCGAACCTGATCGGGTGGAGCGGGATGGGCGATCAGACCGGCGCCAAGCAGGGCACCCTGCGCACGTACCTGCAGGATGCATCGGACGCAGGAGCCAAACTGCTGCCCAACACCCGCGCCGAGCGGATCCTCACCGAGAACGGTAAGACCGCCGGGGTCGAGGCGACCTACACCGACCCGCAGACCCAGCAGAGCTCCCGCGTCGTCATCCACGCCCCCTCCGTCGTGGCCGCCGCCGGCGCCCTGGAAACCCCTGCGCTTCTGCTGCGGTCGGGCATTGGTGGGCCCGCCGTCGGCGCCGAGCTGCGACTGCATCCCGCCAGCCTCGTCACCGGCATCTATGACGAACCCCAGGACCCTTGGTACGGCCCCGCGATGGCCGGCATCATGAACGAGTTCGCCGAGGTGAATGACTGCCACGGCTACATCGTCGAATGCGTGCAGCACCTGCCCGGGCTGTTCACCACCGTCGTACCCTGGCTCAGCGGCGCGCAGCACAAGGAACTCACCCGCAAATATCGGTACCGAGCCGACTGGGTGTTCATCGTCAAGGACCGCGGCGCCGGAACGGTCACGATAGACGAAAACGGTCAGTCCGCACACTGGTACCCGTTCACCGACGAGCTCGATCGGCGTCATTTCCGCAAGGCCGCGGTGACGGCGATCCGCATGCAAGAGGCCGCGGGTGCGCAACAGATCTTCCTCGCGGGCCAGCCCTTTGCGCCGTGGCAGCGCGGCGAGGACCTCGAGGCGTTCATCGAGAAGGTCAACCAGGTCCCGATCGGCCCCGGTGGCACACCGGTGTTCAGTGCCCATCAGATGTGCAGCGCGAAGCTGGGCAGCGACCCGCAGACGTGCGTCGCGAAACCCAATGGCGAACTGCACGACACGACCGGGGTCTGGATCGCCGACGCCAGCGGAATGCCCTGCTGCTCCGGGGTGAATCCGATGGTGTCTGTCATGGCCCTGGCGCGCCGCACGGCCATGAACATGTTGAACCAGCATCCTTGAGCCGCAGGCCGACATCTGTGCAGCGGCTTTGACAAAGTATATGACCGATCGGTAATTTATCGATCGGTCATATAGGAGGTGCCATGCTGGCTGTCTGGAATCACATCGAAAATCCCCTTGCGTACGCGATCCCCTTCTTCTTCGCGTTTATCGGTATCGAGGCGGCGCTGCTGCGGGTCGCGAGTAATCACGAGACTCGAACCGGCTATTCGGCGATCGACACCCGTACCAGCGTGTCGATGGGCTTGGGTGCGTTGGTTTTCGCGACAGTGGCCAAGCTCGCCACGATGGTGTTGTTCGTGGTGATGTCGACCTATGCGGCGCCGTGGCATATCCCGACCGGCACATGGTGGAGTTGGCTGCTGCTCTTCGTGGTGGTCGATCTGGCGTGGTATTGCAACCACCGCTTTTCGCACCGCGTGCGGATCGGGTGGGCGGCTCACCAAGCGCATCACTCGAGTGAGTACTTCAACCTGGGCACCGCGCTGCGCCAGAAATGGAACCCGTGGTCGGAGGCGATCTTCTGGTTGCCGCTGCCGGTGCTGGGGTTTGCGCCCTGGACGATCTACGTCGCGTTCGCATTCAACCTGATCTACCAGTTCTTCACCCACACCGAGACGATCGGCCGGCTGCCTCGGCCGCTTGAGTTCGTGCTCAACACGCCTTCACACCACCGTGTGCATCACGGCAGCGACCCGGAATACCTCGACCGGAATTACGGCGGCATCCTGATCATTTGGGACCGCATGTTCCGCACCTTCCAGCAGGAGATGCACACGCCTACATACGGGTTGACCAAGCCGGTTGGCACCTACAACGTGTTAAAGCTGCAGTACCACGAGTACGGCAACATCATCCGCGATGTGCGGATGGCGCGAGGTTGGCGGGACAAACTCGGCTACATCTTCGGTCCGCCAGGTTGGCAGCCCCGGCGCCTCGCCGAACAGCAGACCGCGGCCGGCGAACTGATCGGTGCCATGTGGTGAGCGCGCCGGGCGCCATCCGGATAATCACTCGGGTGGAGGAATCAAGGGCGGTCGGGACCAAGGGTGTCCCCCGCCCGCATCGCGAACAGCTGATCCTGGACGCAGCCGCCGAGGAGTTCGGTCGGTACGGCTACGCCGGTGCAGCCCTCTCAAGGGTCGCGGCGGGCGCGGGTGTGTCCAAACCGCTGGTGCTGAGCTACTTCGGTTCCAAGGACGGCCTCTACGTCGCGTGCATTGAACGTGCGGGCGCAAACCTGATCGATCGAATCGAGCAGGTTCTGTCCGCCGGGCAGCCGCCGGTGCGGATGGCGCAAGACACCTTGGCTGCGATCTTCACCGGCTTACGCCCGCGACCTCACGACTGGAATGTCATCAACGACCGAACCTTGCCCCCTGGCGGTGTCGCGCACGAGGCCGCGCGACGTGTCCGAAGCACGATCGCCGACCAGGCCAGCCGAGGCGTTGGCACACTCGCGGACCTGCAGGCGCTCGATGCCACCGACGACCTGTCGCTGCTGACAGACATCTGGATGAACATGGTCACCGCCGTGATCAACTGGTGGCTGCGACACCCCGAGCGCACCGCTGAGGAAATGACCCGACGAAGCCAGCGCGTCCTCACTGCGATCATCAGTAGTGCTGCGATCGATCCTGAAACCCGGTGACAGGTATGGGGTTCGCTCAGGCCGCGGCACGCACATGGTGGGGCTGGGGTGTCACCACCGAAGAGCTGACGCCAACCGAGGCCGCCGCGCTGGTAGCCCGGACCCAGGCCATGCTGCCCGACCATGACTTCACCGACCACGGCCCACCGAATCCGACCGCGCTCGGCATCGCTTCGGCCCACATCCGTCCACCGGCCACGCTAGCCCCCCTGTGCAGCGAAAATCCCGTCGACCGCCTCTCCCACGCGCGAGGCAAAGCCTTCCGTGACGTGGTGCGTAACCTCCTCGGTCAGATCGAGCACATCCCGGACCTGGTCGCTCGTCCCAGAAAAGAGCGCGACGTTGTCGACTTGCTGGATTGGTGCTCCGCAACGGCAACACCCGTGATTCCCTACGGCGGCGGCAGCTCGGTGGTCGGCGGTATCGAGCCCCGGTTCGACCGGCCCGCGCTCGCGCTCGACCTGTCCAGTCTCGACCAGGTGCTCGAAGTCGACCCGACCAGCCGCACCGCACGTATCCAGGCGGGGATCTATGGGCCCGCATTGGAGAACGAGCTACGCCCGCACGGGCTGACCCTGCGCCACTACCCACAGTCGTTCGCCTACTCGACACTCGGCGGCTGGCTTGCCACCCGGGCGGGCGGGCACTTCGCCACGCTCTACACGCACATCGATGACCTGACGGAATCGATACGCGTCGTCACACCCGTAGGAGTCAACCAGTCGCGACGCCTGCCGGGCTCGGGCGCCGGACCGTCGCCGGACCGAATGTTTCTCGGCTCCGAAGGGATTCTCGGCGTGATCACCGAGGCCTGGATGCGGCTCCAGGAGCGGCCGGTTTGGCAGGTCACCGCGTCGATCACGTTCGATGACTACTACCGCGCGGTGGCCGCAACCCGGACAATCGCACAAGCGGGGCTGTATCCGTCGAATTGCCGATTACTCGATTCCGCCGAAGCGTTCATCAACGCCGGTGTGGCAGTCGGCGGAGGGCTGCTGCTGCTTGCGTTCGAATCCGCCGATCACCCCGTGGACAGCTGGCTCGACCGCGCGATCCAACTGGTTGCCGATCACGGCGGGACCGTCGGTGCAAGACGCAGCCGTGACGCCGCAACCCACGATTCGGCGTCGGCGTGGCGCGCTGCGTTTCTACGGATGCCCTACCAGCGAGACGCCCTCGCTCGTCGCTCGATGATCGTGGAAACGTTCGAAACCGCTTGCACTTGGGACAACTTCGAGTCGCTCCACCATGCCGTAACCGCCGCGGCCCGAGCCGCCATCGCAGAGGTGTGCGGCGGCACCGGGCTCATGACGTGCCGCTTTACGCATGTCTACCCCGACGGGCCCGCGCCCTACTACGGCATATATGCAGCGGGTCGCTGGGGCAGCACCGTCGCGCAATGGGACGACATCAAAGCCGCTATGTCCGAGGCCATTTTCGACAGCGGCGGCACCATAACCCACCACCATGCCGTTGGCCGCGACCACCGACCGTGGTACGACCGGCAACGTCCGAACCCGTTCGCGACAGCACTGACCGCCGCGAAGAGCGCCCTGGATCCAGCAGGCATCCTCAACCCGGGCGTACTGATTCCGCCGACGGCCCCGCAATAATTGGCCAGCACGTGGACTGCGACGCTCGTCTTGATCGCCGCCGCGACGTTGTTGACGTAGAAAGGCCCAAGCTCCAGATTAGATCTCTGAGCTGGGCTTTTAACGTGGAGCTGCCGGGAATCGAACCCGCCACAGAAATCGCGCTGACCTGCGTAGATGCTGAAAATGACGACGCGAAACGACGCGAAACGACGCCAAACGACCTGCGGATACGCCGGTGGTGTTGATGGCATCAACAAGGTCGATACCGCGATTCTGTTCCCAACCGACGGGATCGCTTGCTACGTGCGCTGTGCGGACCGTGAGGGCGTCGCGGTGGCTCGCTGCACCGTCGAGCGACTGATGACCGAGCTGGGTCTGACCGGTGCGGTGCGCGGCAAGGTCAAGCGCACCACGATCGCCGACCCGGCAGCTGCGCGTCCGGCTGACCTCGTGCAGCGCCGTTTCGCCCCGCCGGCGCCCAACCGACTCTGGGTGGCCGACCTTACCTGCGTGTCGACCTGGTCGGGGTTCGCCTACGTCGCGTTCGTCACCGACGCCTACGCGCGCAGGATTCTGGGCTGGCGAGTCGCGTCGACAATGACGACCGCGATGGTGCTCAATGCGATCGAGCAGGCGATCTGGACCCGCCAACGTGAAGGCTTGTTTGATCTCAAAGATAGAGACCAGCCGCCGGCTGAGCTCTCAAATCAGAAAGTTCTCCGGACTCACCCGAGCGGTTCATCAATGTCCTACGTGCAGGTGTTCTACCGGCTCCAAGGCAAGCACTCCCCGAAGTCCTTTCAGACCTTTGTTTCCATACTTGCAGCAGGAATCTCCCGCATCGTGTCGGTGCTGCCGGCCAAGTTACCGAACGGGTAGCGTGCACTACGCGCGGCCGGAAAATGTAGGCGCAGACCCGCATGTCCCCTTAGGGGAGGAGCCCGGCAGTGGTCCTTTCTGCCCTGCCTTCACCGTTGCGGCCCGGATCGCTCCGGGTCCAGACTGTCGGTGCCATCCTTGGCGTTGCCTTACTCGTGGGCGCGTGCGGCGCGGGGCCATCGCCGGGTCCATCGTCTTCGGCTGGCTCGACCCCTGGGTTTACGCCGATCAATCAGATGACGCTGCGTGTGCGGGTCACCGCGATGGCCAGAGAGATGCTCGTCCCTGGGGCGGCTGCGTTAGTGCGCTCACCCGCCGGTGAGGTCAGCACGACGTACGGCACCACCACAGTGGGTGGCAGCGTTCCGGTGTCGTTGGCAGATCACGTCCGGATTGGATCGATTACCAAAACATGGACCGGCACAGTGATCCTGCAGCAGGCCCACGAGGGCAAGCTCAGCCTCGACGACCCGGTGTCGAAGTTCCGCCTCGATGTTCCGGGCGGTGACCACATCACCATCGCCGAGTTGTTGAACATGCGTAGCGGCCTTTACAACTACAGCGAGACGCGCGAACTAAACGAGATGGGCGACAGTGATCCACAAAAAGTGTGGAATCCAGACGAATTACTCGCGCTGGCCTACAGTCATCCGCCATACTTCCCAC
The DNA here is from genome assembly GCA_963744835.1 of uncultured Actinomycetota bacterium. Classification (GTDB taxonomy): domain Bacteria; phylum Actinomycetota; class Actinomycetes; order Mycobacteriales; family Mycobacteriaceae; genus Mycobacterium. The sequence continues at coordinate 650,053 of CAVUVB010000007.1, read as the reverse complement.
CCGGAACGGGCTACCACTATTCGAACACCAACACGGTATTGCTCGGGCTCATCGCCGAGGCGATTGACGCGAAACCCCTGGGGCAGGTGTTTCAGGATCGGTTGTTCACCCCACTGGGGCTCAAGGACACGCTGTTTCCACCCAATACCTCAAGCGCCATCCCGGACCCGCATCCCGAGGGATATATGTACGGCAACAACGTGCTGACTATGGGCTCACCCGCGGCCGTACCGCCCGAAATGCGGGCGGCAGCAAAGGCCGGCACGCTGCAGCCTAGTGATCAGACATCCCTGAACCCGTCGTGGGCCTGGGCGGCAGGCGCCGGCATCTCCACCGTCGCGGATCTGGCGACCTGGGTTGAGGCGTTGGCCGAAGGGAAACTGCTCGATCCCGACATGCAAGCCAGGCGGATCGCCAGCCTGCAATCAACGACCCCGGCACAACCCGATGCGCCGCAGTACGGGCTGGCCCTCGCGAAATTCGGTGCGCTGTATGGGCATACCGGTGAAGTTCCTGGCTTCAACACCTTCGCCGCCACCGACCCCCAAAATAAGGTGACACTCGTGATCTGGGTCAACCTGGACCCCACCGCCGATGGTCGGGCCGCGGCCACGCTCATCGCGAAAGATCTGATCGAGGAAATGTATGGTTCACGGACTCCAACAACTACCCGTTAGCGCGCTGATTCCCGATGAACGGGCGGGCGGATAACAAGAGCTTTCAGCGCCTGATCATTCGCGCGGGTGTTGGATAGCCATTTCCTAGTCGCACTCGCCGAGGCCCGAGCATTGGAGCGCCTGAGTTTTGACGTGAGGTTCGACGTTCGCTGATGCGAGTCGGGCTCGGCTACCCGTACGATTTCGCACTGACGCCCCCGTCCCGATACTCGTAAATGTTGCTGGCGATGTTGATATGTGGCCCGCAGTCAAAGAAAAAGGGCAGCTCATCTGCGGCCCTTTTTTGGAGCTGCCGGGAATCGAACCTGACGCTCTACCAAGCAATATGGCTTCTGACATGACGGTTCGTTTCGATTCGGTCCAGTTCAGTACAGCTCGTCACCTGCGGTTTCGTTTTGGGGTTTTGAGGGCGTCAAGGGTAACGCCCGTGCCAGGACACGGGGGATCACGCCTGTGCCGGTGGCCGGGGTCCATGCCGCCCGCGTTGTATCGGAATGAGCGCGGCGAGCCGCTGAGTCGTGGGGCGGTCGAGAAGTTGGCCCGGCCACCTGGCCACCGCCGTATACATTAACTGCGCAACATCGAAGGCGATCCGTTATGGGCATTCGCCGCAATCTCGGGGCCGGACCCCGGATAATTCAGGTATGTCGGAGCGCGCGCCGACTTCGGCAACGGTTACCAGGCTCGCGGGGTGCTGCCTGTTGGCCGCGCTGCTGGCGGCGGCATTGATGTTCCCAGTCGCGGGCGGTATTGGGCTGTTGTTCAACCGCGCCTTCGAAGTTGTCGCCGACGAGTCCGCACAAATCCTCGAAGGTGACGTCCCGCAGGTCTCGACGATGGTCGACGCCGCGGGAAACCCGATCGCCTGGCTGTATTCCCAGCGGCGGTTCGAGGTCCCCACCGAGCAGATCGCCAACACCATGAAGCTGGCAATCGTGTCGATCGAGGACAAGCGGTTCGCTGAGCACAACGGGGTGGACTGGCCGGGCACGCTGACCGGCCTGTCCGGCTACCTGTCAGGCAACCTCGACACCCGCGGCGGATCCACCATCGAACAGCAGTACGTCAAGAACTACCAGTTGCTGGTGACCGCGCAGAACGACGCCGAGAGGCGAGCCGCTGTGGAAATCACACCGGCGCGCAAACTGCGCGAGATCCGGATAGCGCTGACGCTCGACGAGAAGCTCTCCAAAGCGGAGATCCTCACCCGCTACCTGAACTTGGTGTCGTTCGGCAACGGCGCGTTCGGTGTGCAGGATGCCGCTCAGACCTACTTCGGCGTCAACGCCTCGCAGCTGAATTGGCAGCAGGCCGCGCTGTTGGCCGGCACGCTGAAATCGACGAGTGCGCTCGACCCCTACACCAACCCCGAGGGGGCGCTGCAGCGGCGAAACGTGGTGCTAGACACCATGATCGACAATCTCCCCCAGTACTCCGACGAATTGCGTGCCGCCAAAGCCGAGCCACTGGGCGTGCTACCCCACCCGAATGAGCTGCCGGGTGGCTGCGTCGCCGCCGGCGATCGCGGCTTCTTTTGTGACTATGTGCTGGACTACCTCGCGCGGGCCGGCATCAGCAAGGAGCAGGTTGCCCGCGGCGGTTATCTGATCCGCACGACGCTGGACCCCAAGGTGCAGACGTCGGTCAAGCAGGCCATCGAGAAGTTCGCCAGCCCGACGCTCGACGGCATCGCCAGCGTGATGAGCGTGATCAAGACCCGGCAAGGATGCGCATCGGGTGATCGCGATGGCCAGCAACCGCACCTATGGCCTCAACAGCGACGCGCGCGAAACGGTGCAGCCGCAGCCCTTTTCGCTCGTCGGTGATGGGGCAGGCTCGATCTTCAAGATCTTCACCACGGCGGCGGCGTTAGAGATGGGCATGGGTATTAACGCTCAGCTGCAGGTGCCGGGCTTCTTTCAAGCCAAAGGCTTGGGCAGCAGCGATACGCCCGGCTGTCCGAAGGAAACCTGGTGCGTGGCAAACGCGGGCCGCTACCGCGGTTCGATGAACGTCACCGATGCGCTGGCCACCTCGCCGAATACCGCGTTCGCGCGGCTGATCCAGCTCGTCGGGGTGCCGCGGGCGGTCGACATGGCGGTCCGGCTGGGGCTGCGGTCCTACGCGATTCCGGGAACGGCGCGCGTCTACGACCCGACGAGCGGCGAAAGCTTGGCCGATTTGATCAAGCAACAGAACATGGGCTCGTTCACTTTGGGTCCATTCCAACTCAACGACGCTCGAGCTCTCCAATGTGGCGGCGACCCTCGCGTCCGGCGGCATGTGGTGCCCGCCGAGCCCGATCGACAAGATCCTCGACCGCAAGGGCAACCAGGTGTCCGTGACCACCGAGGCCTGTGACCAGGTGGTGCCGGAAGGACTGGCGAACACGCTCGCGAACGCCTTGAGCAAGGACGACCAGGGCAGCGGCACCGCAGCGGGCTCGGCCGGCACGGTGGGTTGGACCCTGCCGCTGTCGAGCAAGACCGGCACCACTGAGTCGCATCGATCGTCGGGATTCGTCGGCTTCACCAACAACTATGCGGCGGCGAACTACATCTTCGACGACACCGGCGCACCCTCGGGCATCTGTTCATTCCCACTGCGCAGATGCGGCAGCGGTGACCTGTATGGCGGTAGCGAGCCCGCTCGCACCTGGTTCGAGGCGATGAAGCCTCTCGCCACCGATTTCGGCGACGTGCGTCTGCCGCCAACCGATCCGCGCTACGTCGACGGCGCGTCGGGCGGCCGGGTACCCGATGTGTCCGGCCTGAATGTGGACGCGGCGCGTCAGCGCCTCAAAGACGCCGGTTTCCAGGTCGCCGACCAGCCCACCTCGGTCAACAGCTACGAGCCCTACGGTGCCGTGGTGGGGACCACCCCGAGCGGTCAAATCATCCCCGGGTCGATCATCACGATCACCATCAGCAACGGGATTGCGCCGGCACCGCCGCCGGCTCCGGTGCAGCGCGGGCCGATTGTTGCGGCTGACGGTCCGAGCGAACCAGCCCCACCCCCGCAGGGAGGTCGCAGGTCATCCAGATCCCTGGGCTGCCGCCGATCACCTTGGGAGCGCCGCCACCGCCGCCCGAACCACCTGGCTAGAGAATGGCCCCCGCGCACCGTAGAGCGCGATGACAGCGGGGGCTTTTGGCCTGCATGCAGCGGATCAGAACCCGTCAACGGCTGTCTCGACGGCAAGACGTCACATCGGGGACGAAGTCGACCGCCGCATCCGGGCGGAGTCTCGGCGCGCGCCGCGGCGAGCGGGTGGGTTTTGAACGTTGCGTCCGAGAGCCGGGCGGCCTGCTAAAGCGCAGCGCACTGCCAAATCCGGTTGAGGTGGCCGTGAATTCATGCACTTGTCGAGCAGTCGGCCCGCCACCCAAGAAGGGATGACGGGCCGACTCTATTTCCGAGGAGCATCACTGTCTCGTCGGACAGGTTAGTGCTGGGCTGACGTTACTAGCCTGTGGCGACCTGCTTCTTGCCGTATATGCGCTCCATCAACGCCGTGTCTGCGTACCCCTGTACCCGTACCGTCTTGCCGTTGCGGAGGGTAAACACCTGCGCGACTTCGCTTGTTTCGTTGTCGGCAGTCGTTTCGCCGAGCATGACGACCGTGTCGCCGTCGGCGAGGAAGCGGTGGGGCGTGGCCGTCGTCGACTTCTCGGCCAACCGGCTGATGAACTGGCCGAGTTCAGCTTTGCCGTGATGGGTACCGCTGATCGCGCTGTCGCCCGGTTGCACCCACTCGATGTCATCGTCGAACAGGTTCATCACCGCGTCGATGTCACCGGCGGCGAAGGCTTCATAGCCATTCTTGACCAGCTCGATGTTTTGTTCTTGCTCTGACATTGTCAGTTCCCTTCGTCCGCTCCCCCGATGTTTCGGCCGCGACGGGCTCGCCCGGTCTGGGGAGTCGCGCTAGGTCGGGTCTCCGATCAGTCAGACCATGCGCCGCTCCCTGAATGTAGACCTTGGCCCACCGCATTTACAGGCAACGCCAGGAATGGGCGAAGTGGACTACCAGCCGGTTTTTTCGAAAGGTGTCAGCATTACCGCCAAGTCGAGAAAGAACGTGAAGCCATTCACGGTCTGCCAGGCGTATTGCACTGATCTCGGAATCGCCGGGGCGGCAGCGTTATTGCCGTGCCATCGCGACCGTGAGCCTGTCCTCGGCCTTGATCAGGTGGTGCAAATGTGCTGACCGCCGTCAGCACGCGGTCGGGTTCGCAAGATGCTCCGGCGGCCATTCTGACTGCTGGCCAGCCTTCTCATTAGCCCCTAACAAGGCTGCCACCCACCCAGGTAATGCTGCAGCAACAATTACAGGGACCCCTGTCCTCGATGAGCGGCATCCTGCCCGACACCGCCTACCGTCTGCTGCTGGCCTGACGTCCCGGCCTCACCTCAGGTGCCGGGCGAAGAACTGGGCCGCAGCGTCCACCTCGAACCACGGGACACCGGCGTGCCCGCCCAGATTGGCGTGCAGCGTCTTCTCCCTGGTACCGAAGGCGTCGAACAGGTCCAGGGTCGGTTGCCGTTCCACCCCTTCGTCATCCCACTGCAGCAGGAACTGCAGCGGAACGGTGACCTGCCGGGCCGCCTCGCGCAGGGTGCCGGGCACGAAACCCCCGGCGAAGAAAACGGCGGCCGAGATGCGCGGCTCGGCCAACGCCAGCCGAATGCCGATGGCGGTCATTCCCTCGTACCCGACCGGGCCGCCGATGTCGGGCAGCGAAAGGAGGGCGTCCAGGGTGTTCCACCATTCCAGGACCGCCCTTTCGACCAGCGGGACGATGAAGGCCTCGACGATCTCGTCGACCGGCTCGCGGGCCTCCATGGCCCGGCGGAGGTCGTCGCGCGCCTGCTCATCGACGGCGGAACGGGGCCGGTCACCGTGCCCGGGGGCGTCGATGGCGGCCACCGCGAAGCCGTACTCCGCCGCGTAGTGCCGGGCCCGGGCCACCAGCCGGGGGTGCCGCTTGTGCAAGCCGCCGTTGTGGCCGCTCAGGATCAGCGGGACCGGTGCGGATCCAGGCGTCCACAGGACGCCGGGGATCTCGCCGAGGGTGAATTCGCGTTCGAGGACGCCGTCGTTGAGGCGCCGTTCAGAAGTGAATCGCATGGTCGTGCCTTTCGGGAGTGCTGTTGAACGGCGCTCCCGGACGACCTATCGTCCGACCGTGACCCCGGAGGAGAGCACCCATGTCGATACTGCGTTCACGGGTACCACCTCCTCGTTCTCTCGCACGGCCTCCGGAAAACTAGCAGTGGTCGACGTCGTCCGCCAACAGGTTTTTGCCGAGGCTCCGTGGCCGGATGCCACGGAGCCTCCGCCTCTTGGGCGGGCACACTGGGTGTCGTCGCCGTTTAGCCTTCACGCTGCATTAGTCGGAGGTGTCTACAAATGCCCAAGCTGTCGTTGACCGGATCGGTGGCCGCGGTTGGCGGCCTGGCAGTGTCGTTGACCGCTGGGGCCGTGACTGCGTCCGCAGATCCCGATCTGGGTCCGGTTATCAACACCACCTGCAATATCGCCGCCAGATGAGCGCCAGCAGATCGTCCAGGACCTGCAGAGCTATCCAGGGGCTCAGCAGTACGTTGGACCTGTCCTGCAGGTCGCCAACACCTGCAACAACTTCTGAGCCGACCCCCTGGGCAGCGGTTTGCAGCTATCCAAATCTTGACGGGGATCTTGCCGTGACGGGTCGATTTTGCCGGTCTGACCAGCGTTTTTTCTGTGGAGCTGCCGGGAATCGAACCCGAGCTTCTACCAGGCAAAATGCATCCCGACCTGCCGGTTCGTTACGGCTCGTTCCAGTTCAGTCCCGTTCGTTACCTGCGGTTTCGTTCTCGGCTCTTGACGGCGTCAAGACGGATTACGCAGGTGCGAGCCGCCGGTGTGTCGCTTTCGCCTGAGGAAATCGTCGAGGTCTTCCGCGTGGACAAACGAGCGGCGGCCGATCTTAACGAGCGACAGTTGTTCTATTCCGAGACGCGAGGGCAGCCCTCGGGTCTGCCCGCTCTCACGGCATCGTCTCGGTCCAGGCGATATGACCCTCGAAGCCAAGCGTTGTCGCCATGTCGCGGTAGCGATCCCGATAGTCGCGATTGGCGGTGTCGTCGCCGCGTGCTCGTGCCAGCAGTGCCCGCAGCCGCAGCAGCCAGATCTCTCGTATCACTAGACCCTCATCGGATGGTGCTGCTGCTAACCGCTTGATCGCGGCCTCGGCTTCGGCCACGTCACCGTCGGCGCAGCGGTCGAGCAGCGTTTCCACCAGAACACCTGTCGCAGAAACGCCCCACAGCAGCAGTCGTCCTGTGCAGAACAGATGGCCGACGGTGGAGCGCATGAGCGCAATCGCGTCATCGCGGTCTCCACCCCTAGCCCTTTCGCGTGCCAGGTAGACCTCGATGATCGGCAAATCGCACAGGTTGCGTCCTTGGTTGCGGAGCACTTCGCCGACCTCGGCCCCGAGCTTCTGTCCGCGATCACGCTCTGCAGCCTTTTGACAATGCATCAGCGCAAGCGCCAACGCCGCCCGGATGTAGCCCACCACGGTGTCATCACTGGATCGCTCGGCGATCCGTAGCGCATCCTCGATCTCGTGCAGCGCACGGTCATCGGGCCTCAGCACGCCAAGAGGTATCCCCATCAAGTAGGTATAGCCGACAACCCCCGCGTAGGAGGCGGGGTCAGCGCCGCGGGCCATAGGCTGGCCGTCGCGCAGGTCTTCGAGCCATCCGGGACGACCCAACCAATACCGGGCCATACCCCGCGTGGTGATGGCCAGCGCTAACGGACACCCGACAAGGAAGTTGCCGCTAGATGGGTCACCGTCGGCCAGGTCGATAACGGCCTGTGACCATCGCCGCACCTCACACCACTCGGCGCTCTCGATCTTGCCGTAGATCAGCGGAAACGACAGTCCCACCGTCAAGGTCGCATCGCCGACCGATTCAGCGAGGCCCATCGCTTCCGATGTCAGCTGCGACACCTCACGCATCCGGTCCTGATGCGCGTGATCCATCACCAGCCCCGCCATGCCGATGGCCAGTGACGCCTTGTCCCCGGCGGCAGCGCACAACTCACGCAACTCGTCGAAGTGATCCCCGGTCACATTCACATGCACTCGCCAGGCGGTCCCGCACAGCATGGTGCGCGGGGCGATGCGCATGGTTGTCCGGTTGGGGTCGTCGGCGGGTAGGGCGTCGGCGATCTTCTGGGCGCGCCCCCAACTCAGCCGCGCCGTCGCGATGTCGCGGTTGGTCGCCCATGCTGCGGCCCGCATGTGCCAGCCGTAGGCGGCGTGCAAATCGCCAGCGGGCTCCAGATGTTCGGCGATGAGCGCCGCATTCTGGTCGGCCGATTCCGGCTCGCGGGCTTCGATCGCGGCGGCCAGCCGCCGGTGCAGCTCGGCGCGATCCGATTTGAGCTGAGCCTCATAGGCCACCGCACGAATGAGCGGATGGCGAAAGACATACTCCGGTTGTCCAGTGAACTCGACCTGATCGACGAGCTGGGCTGCCACCAAGTCAGCAGTCACCGGCTCAACACCCAGCACCGTGAGCAAGTCGAGGCCGAACCGCGAGCCGATGACCGCCGCTGCGCTCAGCGTGCGTTTGGCTTTCGGATCGAGCCGGTCGATGCGCGCGGCGATAGTCGCCTGCAACGTGGCGGGCACGCTCACCTCGCTGACCTCCGCCGCCGACGCGTAGGCGCCAGGCTCCCCTTGCAGCACACCACGCTCGGCCAGTTCGCGCACCAACTCCTCGGCGAAAAACGGATTACCGGCGGCCCTTTCGGCGACTCTTCGGCCCAGTGCATCAACCGACGGCTCCGGGCCGAGCAGATGTGCGACTAGTGCCGCGGTTTCTGAATCACTTAGCGGCGCAAGGGCTACGGTGTGGGCACCGGCCACTCTGGTGAACGCGCCTTGATATTCGGGTCGGTAGGTGACCAGCACGAGTGCGGGCGTCTTTGGGATCACCTTAAGGAAATCGGTCAGCATCGACTCGCTGACCTCATCGATCCAGTGGGCGTCCTCAACGACATAGACCGCCGGGCTTTGGCGGGACAATCTGGCGGCGTTCACCAGCGCGGCCAACCGCCGCCGACGCGCATCGGGATCAATCGCCGGTATGGCAGTGCTCGGGTCGGCGATGCCGAGCAGGTCATCAAGCAGCAGCGCGTCCTCAGGGTCTGCGTCTGGAATTTGGTCTCGCACTCGGGCGCGGGCCGCCTGCCCGTCAAGACCCTCGACGCCGGTGACCGCCCGCAGCAGACGCGCCACGGCATGAAATGGGACCTGGCTGGTGTGTGACTCACAGAAGGCGCTGAACACCTCCACGTCCCGCACCGCCGCCGTCGCGGCGACCTCGCGCACCAGACGGCTCTTGCCGATGCCGGGTTCGCCAACCACCTCAGCCACAGCGCCATGTCCACCGAGTGCGCGGTCCAACAAGCCCTCGACGGCCGACATTTCCCGCCGGCGACCCACCAGCTTCGACTCAGCACGGCCAACAGGGCGACGATCTTCCGACATGCTCAGCAACCGTTGGGCGTGGATGGCTCGATCGGTGCCCTTGATGTGCACAAGCTCAGCCGCACCGAGCGCGACCGCGTCTTCGACCAGCCGCGCAGTCGACGCACTCACCATCACTCCACCGGGCGGAGCGACCGATTCCATCCGTTGCGCCATACCCACTTGCTCGCCGATCGCGGTGTAGCCCAACGACGTTGAGCCGACTTGGCCAGCGATGACCTGACCGGAATTGAGACCAACACGCAACCGCAGGTCTATACCGTCGCGGTGTTTGACCTCACCGGCCAGTCGGACCGTCGCATCTTGAATGCCCAGCGCCGCACGACAAGCGCGGACCGCGTGGTCCTCCAAGGCCACCGGAGCGCCGAACACCGCCATGATGCCGTCACCGGTGAACTTGTCCACCGTGCCGCCGCAGCGTTGCACCACCGCTGCCGTGATGTTGACGAGTTCGGCCATGATCTCGCGCAGCCGCTCCGCCCCGACGGTCGCGGCGATGTTCATCGAATGCACGACATCGGCGAACAGCACCGTGACCTGCTTGTACTCGGCGCGAGTCTCGCTGTCTTTGATTGGTAAGCCACAGCCATGACAAAACCGGGCGTGCTCTAGAGGCTCAGCGCCACACGTCCGGCACGCTGCTATGGCCGTCATCCGACCCTCCGCCGATCCCGGGCCCCAGCCATTCCTGGGTTCTTGAATGATAGGCGGTTGACCCCTTCCACGAGGGGCCGGCGGCGTTCACGAAGTTCCGGACCGCCCAGCCGTTCGGCCCGTACCTCCACTAAGGGAACAATCTTGACGTAGTCGCGGTATGTGGCACTTTTATGGGTCTGACCAGCACTTTCTTTGTGGAGCTGCCGGGAATCGAACCCGGGTCCTACGGCATTCCCTCAAGGCTTCTCCGTGCGCAGTTCGCTATGCCTCTACTCGGATCTCCCGGTCACGCGAACTAGCCGAGATGACGATCCCAGTCGCTGTGAGTGTCCCGATACGTCCCGCGACCGAACGTATCGGTTGATCCCTCTAGCTGATGCCAGGGTCCGGGCCGAGGGCTTTCCCGGTCTGACAGACTAGCTGTCGCTTAGGCAGCGAGAGCGTAGTCGCGCTGATGTGAATCGGCGCTTATATAGTTGCAGCGACGCTTACGGTGGTCTCTTGCCTGCACCGGCACGCTTCCCTTGATTCGATGCGCGAAGTCGAAACCGTTCAGCCCCTCGCATCCCGCCGACTTTCGGCAGGACTGTAAATTCTACGCGATGTGCAACAACGAGCGTCAGATCGTGTAGTTCAGGTGCTCGACGACACGCGAGGCCACCTCTTGGTCACCGCCGAGCTCGACGCCGCCAGCGCCGGGCTTCGCTCGCCCGCCAGCCAGCCGGGTGAACAGCACGCCGTCGAGTCGGATCGTGGCTGTCGGTTCTTGTCCGCCGAAGTCGTCCACTACCCGGGCACGGCCATCGACAGCGACGCGAATAGTGCGGGGCAGCGGACCGGTCAGCTCAATAGCGACCCGCGACCCGTCGGGCGCTTTCCCGAGCTTGCCGACCACGTAGCCCATGCTGGTGACCAGCTCGTCGAGTGTCAGCCGCGCCGACGGGCCGGCCAGGTCGGCCTCGGAGGCCGGTGCGTCCAATGCATCCCGGATGTCGTGCTCATGCATCCAGCAGTCGAAAACCCGCACCCGCATGAAACGGCCATAACTGTCCGGGCCAACCGGGGTCAACGTCGGCGCGTTCCACTCGTCGTCGGACATGTCGGTCAAGCGTTTGCGGCGATCGGCGGTCACCGCGCGGAACCGGCGGTGGACCTCGGCGCCGGATTCGGAGCTCAGGTGACGTACCCAGCATTCGTTAGCCACTCCAACGTCGTTGCGCACGTGACCCAATGTCGTGACATCGATATCGGCGTCCGGTGTGCTAATCCCCTGCAGCACCGACTCGGTGCCGATGATGTGGGCGACGACGTCGTGCACGCACCAGCCGGGCAACGGTGTCGGCGTCTGCCACTGCTGCTCGGAGAGCCCGGTCAACAACCCGTCCAGGCTGTCCCAGGTGGCGAACAGACCCGACAGCACGTCGGACTTGTCGAGTTCGGTGACCGGGCGCGAGGGGCTGCTCATGCGCCCTGATGTTAGACGGCTGTCAGGCGGCCGCGATCATACTTATCGACACCGCCGCCAGGATCATGCCAAGCGCCTGCCAGCGAGTCACCCGCTCTCGCAGCACGATGATGGCCAGGATGACCGTTGTCGCCGGGTAGAGCGATATCAAGATGCTGGCCAACGACAGCAGCCACTTTTGTATCGCCAGCAGCATGGTGACGTTGGCGCAGGTATCCAGCAGCGCCGCGGCAACCGCCAGCCGCAGCGGCGTCCTCGATGGAAGCTGCAGACTATTGCTCATCCCCGCCATGGTGAAGACCAGCACGGTGGCCGCAGCCCGCGCGAAGAACAGCGGCCAGAGCCGGCACTCCACCGGAGCCTGGTGAAGCAGCACGAAGTCGAGCCCGAACGCCACCCCGGAGCCGACCGTCAGCCAGGCCACTTTGCTGGTGAACCGGTGGGTACGGACATCCAGATCGGCCGGCGACTCCCGGCTCACCAGGATCACCGCGCACATGGCGAGCACCACGCCCACCGACGCGGTCTCCCCCGGCCGCTCACCGAGCGCCACGCCGACGGCCACGGGCACGGCGGCGTTCAGCACCGCCGCCAGCGGTGAGACCACCGAGATCGGCCCGGCGCTGACGGCCGCGTAGAACCAATACACGCCGACCGCCTGGCTGATCCCGTAGAGCGAGCCCCACAGCAGGGCGCCCGGGTGCACCGGGCCGCCGGCTGTCGCGGCCACCACGCCCAACAACACCGTCGCGATCGGGTAGGTCACCAGCATGACGCGGAGCCCAGCCGCCCGCCGGGAGGCGACCCCCCCGACGAAGTCACTGACGCCGTAGCTGACCGCGGACAGCTGAGCGTAGGCGGCGCCGATCAATCGATGCCCTTGACTCGCCTACTCAATGCACGGACCACTTCCCGTTGGGCGTCGCGGCGTGCCATGTCCTGGCGCTTGTCGTGTGCTCGCTTACCGCGTCCTAATGCGAGTTCCACCTTGACTTTTCCTTCAGAGAAGTACAGTTTCAACGGGATCAGGGCGAGGTTACCATCACGTATCTTCCCGATGAGTCCGTCGATTTGACGCCTGTGGAGCAACAGTTTTCGGGTACGACGCGGGTCGTGGTTGGTCCAGCTGCCGTGGTGATACTCCGGAATGTGCAGGTTACGCAGCCAAACCTCGCCGTCGTCGACAGTGGCGTAAGCGTCCGCCAGCGACGCCTTGCCCTCCCTGAGGCTTTTTACCTCAGTGCCGAGCAAAACTAGGCCCGCCTCGAACACCTCAAGGATCGAATAGTTGTGCCGCGCCTTGCGGTTGGTGGCAACGACATGGCTTCCCGACGCAGCCTTGCCGGTCGGCTTTTTCGTCACCGCTAGCGCCGCACGTACAGCCGCAGCGTCGCGTATGCCGTGACCCCGGCCATCGCGACGCCCACCAACAGCAGCAGCGGCGAGATATAGAGGATGTCGGCGTAGTCGACCGGGGCGATCAGATGCGCTTGATAGAACTGCCTCAGCGCGTTTTCCAGGAACAGCGCTCGCACCACGATCAGGCCGACGACGGCGATGATGACACCGGCGGTGGCCGCCACCATGGCCTCGACCAAAAAGGGCAGCTGGGTGTACCAGCGGGTCGCCCCGACCAGCCGCATGATGCCGACCTCCGTGCGACGCGTGTACGCCGCGACTTGGACCATGTTGGCGATCAACAAGATCGCGCCGACGGCCTGCACCAAGGCGACGGCGAAGGCGGCATTCGACAGACCGTTCAACACCGCAAACAGCCGGTCGATCAGATCCTTCTGATTGAGCACGTGGTCGACCCCGGCCTGCCCCAGCATGATCCGGTCGAAATCGGCGTGCTGCTCAGGATTCGCCAGCTTGACGATGAACGACGCCGGGAACGCGTCCTTGCTTGCCAAGTCCTTGAACTGCGGGAGCTTGCGGATCGCGTCGTCGTAGGCTTCCTGGCGGTTGAGGAACCGCACCGATGTGACCTCGCTACCCAGCGACTCGATTTTCTCCCGCACCGCCTTGCAAGGCGGGCTGCTGCAGGACCCGTCGTTGGCCGAAATGTCGTTGTCGAGGAAGACCTGCGTTTCGACCCGATTGAGGTAAATGCTGCGGGAGTGTTCGGCCAACCGGACCACCAGCAAGCCGCCGCCGAATAGGCCGATGGAAATGGCGGTGGTCAGGATCATCGCGACGGTCATGGTGATGTTGCGACGAAGACCGGTCAGGACCTCGTTGAACAGGAAGCTGAAGCGCACTTAGCGGTCCATCCCGTAGATGCCGCGTTGCTCGTCTCGCACCAGCCTGCCCAGTGACAGCTCGACCACCCGCTGCCGCATCGAGTCGACGATGTGATGGTCGTGAGTGGCCATCAGCACTGTGGTCCCGGTGCGGTTGATCCGCTCCAGTAGATCCATGATGTCGTTACTGGTCTCCGGGTCGAGGTTCCCGGTGGGCTCGTCGGCCAGCAACACCAGCGGCCTATTCACGAAAGCTCGGGCGATGGCGACTCGCTGCTGCTCGCCGCCGGACAGCTCGTGCGGCAGTCGGGTGGCCTTGCCGGACAGACCGACCATTTCCAGCACGTCGGGCACCACCCGGTTGATCACGTCGGGCCGTTTGCCGATGACCTCCAGTGCGAACGCGACGTTCTCGAACACCGTCTTCTGCTGAAGTAGCCGGAAATCCTGGAAGACGCAGCCGAGCACCTGCCGGAGTTTGGGGATGTGGCGGCCGGGCAGCGTGTTGACGTGGAACTTAGAAACCCTGACATCCCCTTTGGAAGGAGTCTCGGCGCCGAGCAGCAGCCGCATGAAGGTCGACTTGCCGGAGCCAGACGGGCCGATCAGGAAGACGAATTCACCCTTATCGATCTTGACGTTGACGTTGTCCAGCGCTGGACGTGCCGACGATTTGTACTGCTTGGTGACATGGTCGAGGGTGATCATCACGAATCGCCAGTGTAACGGTGAGTTTCGCCAGGCTGTCAGGGCAGCGGCAGCGGCGCGTTCGGCGGCGCCGGTGCCACCCCGGGCGGTGGCGATGCCGTGGTGGCGGGTGGGCCGAAGGGCGGCGGCAGCACGACCGTCGGCAGCGTCGGCAACGGCGGCAACGGCGGGACTAGTGGAGGCGCCGTGGTTGTCGTCGGTGTCGGAGTGGGCGTGGGCGTTGAAGTTTTAGGCGTGGTGGTTGGCGGTGGCTGCACGCGGGTGCGCGGCACCCAGGTGTAGTTCGGGTCGGGCACAAAGCCGGGCGGCACCACCTGGGTGGCCGGTACCTGGGTAGGCGTCGACTCGGTGTCTTCGCGATGGTCGTCGTAAACCCACCACACCGCGATAAACGCGATCACGAGCACCAGCGTCGAGGTCCGCATCCGCCCACCGAAGACGTACCCGGGCCAGCCGCGACCCGCGCGATCGGCATTTTTCAGCCGGCTCAGCATGAGATTCGTCAACTGCTAGGCCCCTGCGTTTCGTCCTCGGCGCCTGCGGCTCCCACCGTCACCGGTGTCTCGCTCGGGGTGTCAACGCCGACGCGGGCCAGCGCGCGGACCACCACCGCGCGCAGTCGCCGGCCGGCCTCGAATTGCTTGCCGGGCAGCGTGCGCGCCACCAAGCGCAATGTGACGGCGTCGACCCCGATGCTCTCCACTCCCATCAGCGTGGGCGCCTCGCGCAGCAGCTCCCCCAACAGCTTGTCGTCCATCGCATGCTCGCACGCCTGGCGCAGCACGTCGTTGATCATGCCCAGGTCAGTGTCAGCCTTGACCGGGATGTCGATCACGGCGCGCGCCCAGTCTTTGGACCAGTTCACCGTCTTGATGATCTGACCGTTGGGGATGGTGAACAACTCGCCATCCTGGGAGCGCAACCGAGTGACTCGCAGCGTCACATTCTCCACGGTTCCGCTGGCTTCGGCCGTCGAGACGATCGTGAGCGTGACCAGATCGCCGAAGCCGTATTGCTTCTCGAGGATGATGAAGAACCCGGACAGCAGGTCTTTCACCAATTGTTGTGCGCCGAAACCCAGCGCAGCCCCGACCACCGTCGCCGGCGCTACGAAACCGCGCACCGAAAAGTTGAGGATGTCGGCCAGCTGTATGGCAACCACGATGGAGATCAGCACCACAGATATCCACGAGATCAGCGACGCAACGGTCTGTCGATGCTTGGTGGCTTCCGAACGCACCAGGGCGTCGCTCTCGGTGAACCCCTCGTCGAGCCGCTCGGTCACCTTCTGCGCGGCCCAGTTGACACATCGCGCCGCGAGTACTGCCCCTATCAGCAGCAGGATGATATGTAGACCCCTGGTCAGCAGCCAGTCGCGCAGATCTCCGCGCCAGATATCCCACCACGGTTGGGCGGTTGCTATCGAGAGAAAGTCTTTATGAGTCGTCATCTTTTCTGTTGCGCCACCGGATCCCTGCTTCCAGGAACCCATCGATGTCTCCGTCGAGAACAGCAGCCGGATTGCCTACCTCGTAGTCCGTACGCAGGTCTTTGACCATCTGGTACGGGTGCAGTACGTAGGACCGCATCTGGTTACCCCAGGAGCTGCCGCCGTCCCCCTTCAATGCGTCGAGTTCCGCGCGTTCTTCTAAGCGCTTGCGTTCCAACAACTTTGCCTGAAGAACCCGCATCGCGGCCACTTTGTTCTGTAGCTGCGACTTCTCGTTCTGACAGGTGACGACGATACCGGTTGGGATGTGGGTGAGTCGAACCGCCGAGTCGGTGGTGTTGACCGATTGACCGCCGGGGCCGCTGGAGCGGTATACGTCGACGCGCACGTCGCCTTCGGGAATGTCGATGTGATCGGTGGTTTCCACCACCGGCAATACCTCGACTTCAGCGAACGATGTCTGGCGTCGACTCTGGTTGTCGAACGGGCTGATCCGCACCAGCCGATGGGTGCCCTGTTCGACGGACAGCGTGCCGTAGGCAAACGGAGCATGCACGGCGAAGGTAGCGCTTTTGATCCCGGCCTCTTCGGCATAGGACGTGTCGAACACCTCGACGCCATACTTGTGCGCCTCGGCCCACCGGATGTACATCCGCATCAGCATCTCGGCCCAATCCGCCGCATCCACGCCGCCCGCGCCGGAGCGGATGGTGACCAACGCCTCCCGCTCGTCGTATTCGCCGGACAGCAGGGTCCGGACCTCCATGGCCTCGATATCGGCGCGCAGAGTCCTGAGCTCCGCGTCGGCCTCGGCCTTGGCGTCGTCGGCGTTCTCCTCGTCCGCCAACTCGTAGAGCACCTGCAAATCGTCGAGTCGTTGACGAAGCTCTTCGACACGCCGCAACTCGCCCTGGGTGTGAGAAAGCTCGCTGGTCACCCGCTGCGCGCGGGCCTGGTCATCCCAAAGATTGGGATCGGACGCCTCGTGTTCGAGCTTGTCGATGCGGCTGCGCAGGCCGTCGACGTCGAGCACCCGCTCCACCGTGGTCAGGGTGGAGTCGAGGGCGGCGATGTGAGCCTGGCGGTCGGGGTCCACAGCTGATCACGTTACCGGCGGGGCCCGCTTGCCCGACATCCCAGGTTGGACGCGAGACTCGCAGCGGTTCGGGGGGACGGACGTTTAGCATCGGGGATTATGCGTCCCTACCATGTCGCAATCGTCGGCTCTGGTCCGTCTGGATTCTTCGCGGCAGCGTCGCTGCTGAAGGCCGCTGATTCGGCTGAGGACTTCGACACACGCGTCGACATGCTGGAGATGCTGCCGACACCGTGGGGTCTGGTGCGTTCCGGCGTTGCCCCTGACCACCCCAAGATCAAGTCGATCAGCAAGCAATTCGAGAAGATCGGCGAGGACCCGCGCTTCCGCTTTTTCGGCAACGTCGTGGTCGGCGAGCACATCGAAGCCGCAGAACTCGCGGAACGCTACGACGCGGTGATCTACGCCATCGGAACCCAATCGGATCGGTCGTTGAACATCCCGGGCGAAGAACTGGAGGGCAGCGTCGCCGCGGTCGACTTCGTGGGCTGGTACAACGCCCACCCCCACTTTGAGGAGACGACGCCTGACCTGTCGGGTGCCCGAGCCGTAGTCGTCGGCAACGGCAATGTCGCACTCGACGTCGCACGCATTCTCATCACCGACCCCGATGTACTGGCAGAAACCGATATCGCCGACCACGCGCTGGAATCGCTGCGCCCTTGCGGCGTGGAGGAAGTGGTGATCATCGGTCGTCGTGGCCCGCTGCAATCCGCATTCACCACGCTCGAGCTCCGTGAATTGGTCGACCTCGAAGGCGTCGACGTGATCGTTGATCCCGCCCAGCTGGAAGGCATCAGCGACGACGACGCGGCCGCCGTGGGCAAGATTGCCAAGCAGAACATCAAAGTGCTGCGCGATTACGCGAGCCGGGAGCCGCGCCCGGGACACCGACGGATGGTGTTCCGTTTCCTGACCAGCCCAATCGAGATCAAGGGCGAGGACAGAGTCGAAGGCATCGTGCTCGGCCGCAACGAGCTGGTCACCGACGAGAATGGACGGGTGTCGCCCAAGGACACCGGCGACCGCGAGGAGCTGCCGGTTCAGCTGGTCGTGCGATCGGTGGGGTATCGCGGTGTGCCCACTCCAGGTCTGCCGTTCGACGACAAGAGCGCGACTATTCCGCACACCAACGGCCGGGTGGAGGGCCGTCGCAACGAGTACGTCGTCGGCTGGATCAAGCGCGGACCGAGCGGGGTGATCGGCACGAACAAAAAGGACTCGCAGGAAACCGTCGACACCCTGATCGGGGATTTGACCGGCGCAACAGAGTTGGCGGCCTTCCCCGACGACCATGCCGACAAACTCTCCGAATGGCTGGCCTCACGCCAGCCGAAGCTGGTCACCTCCGAGCACTGGAAGCTGATCGACGAGCACGAGCGATCGGCCGGGGAGCCGCACGGGCGGCCACGCGTCAAGCTGCCGAGCCTGGCCAAACTGCTGCATATCAGCCACCCCTGACCTGGGCGTGACCCCCTTAGGTTTCCGGCGGCGTAAAAGCCCAGTTGTCGGGGTTGCGCTGCGAATACACCACCGGCTTTAATTCGCCCACGGTCGGCCAGTTGTCGACATTGACGGCCATCCGCTGATAGACGGCGTGCTCGTTGACGGTGGGTCCGTCGATGACACCGCTGATGGTGACGTATTGCTCACCGGAGGCATCGGGCCGGGGGCTGACACCGGTGACCAGCAGCGTGCCGTTCAGCGAATCCCCGCGCGGGCCGCGACCGATCAGCCGCGGAACCAGAAACACTGCCAGGACCCCGACCAGCAACAGCAGCATTCCGAATTCCCACACGACGCCATGGTAGGACTGCACCCATGGTTCAGGATGATCTCGCGGTGGCGTTGGCGGAGCCGGGATCGAGTGGCGCCATTGACCGAGGATGATCTCGCGGGGCGTTGGCGCTGGCCGACCAGGCCGACGCGGTGACGTTGGCTCGCTTCGGGGCACTGGACCTCCAGGTCGACACCAAACCAGACCTCACACCGGTGAGCGACGCCGATCGGGCGGTCGAAACAGGTTTGCGTGAGGCACTCGGCCGGGCCCGGCCCGGCGACAGCATTCTTGGTGAAGAATTCGGCGGTTCGACCACTTTGGCCGGCCGGCAGTGGATCCTCGATCCGATCGACGGCACCAAGAACTTTGTCCGGGGCGTGCCGGTGTGGGCCAGCCTGATCGCGCTGCTCGACGACGGCGTTCCCCGGGTGGGTGTGATCAGCGCGCCCGCACTGCAGCGCCGGTGGTGGGCCGCCAGTGGTGCGGGCGCTTTCGTGACGGTCGGCGACTCGCCGGCCCGTCGGCTGTCGGTTTCCTCAGTGGCGCAACTGAGTTCGGCCAGCTTGTCGTTCTCCAGCCTGTCCGGGTGGGCCCAGCTCGGTCTGCGGGATCGCTTCGTCGAGCTGACCGACGCGGTGTGGCGGGTGCGCGCCTACGGCGACTTCCTTTCCTATTGCCTGGTCGCCGAGGGGGCCGTCGACATCGCCGCCGAGCCGGAGGTGTCGGTATGGGATCTGGCGCCGCTGGACATCCTGGTGCGCGAGGCGGGCGGGACGTTCACCAGCCTGGATGGCACCTCGGGCCCCCACGGTGGCAGCGCGGTAGCAACCAATGGCCTGCTGCATGACCAGGTGCTGAGCAAGCTTGCCGCTCAGTAACCGACGTTGTGAAGTAGTTAACAGTCACCGCTACCTTACTCTGGAGTAAGATCGGGTTACTGCACTGCCCCAACGACGGAGGCTGCTGACATGACACATACTGCCGCCCACACCAACGGTTCCAAACCGCGCCCGAAACGCTCTGGTCGGAAAAGCGCCGTCGGCGAATACAAGCACAAGCGGACTGGCATCGACGTGGCGCTGGGCCTGCTGACACCGATCGTCGGCCAGGAATTCCTGGACAAGTACAACCTGCGGGATCCGCTCAACCGGAGCCTGCGCTACGGCGTCAAGACGATTTTCTCCACCGCCGGGGCCACCACCCGTCAGTTCAAACGCGTTCAGGGTCTTCGCGGCGGACCGACCCGGCTGAAGACCAGCGGCAAGGACTTCTACGATCTCACTCCCGACGAAGACCAGAAGCTCATCGTCGAGACTGTCGAGCAGTTCGCCGAGGAGATTTTGCGTCCGGCGGCGCACGACGCCGACGAAGCGACCACCTATCCCCCGGATCTGGTCGCCAAGGCCGCGGAGTTGGGGATCACCGCGGTCAACGTTCCCGAGGATTTCGACGGCATCGCCGCGCAGCGATCCAGTGTGACCAACGCGTTGGTCGCCGAGGCGCTGGCCTACGGCGACATAGGCTTGGCCCTGCCGATTTTGGCACCCGCCGGGGTCGCCGCCGCGCTCACCCACTGGGGCAGCGCCGGCCAGCAGGCCACCTATCTCAAGGACTTCGCCGGCGAGAACGTGCCGCAGGCCTGTGTGGCCATCGCCGAGCCGCAGCCGTTGTTCGATCCCACCGCGCTGAAGACCACGGCGGTGCGCACGCCCAGCGGCTACCGGCTCGACGGAGTCAAGTCACTGGTCCCGGCAGCCGCCAACGCCGAGTTGTTCGTTGTCGCAGCGCAACTCAACGGCAAGCCCGCGCTGTTCATCGTCGAATCCTCCAGCACCGGCCTGACGGTGAAATCCGAACCGAGCATGGGCCTGCGCGCCGCCGCACTCGGCCGAGTCGAGCTCGATAACGTCTCGGTGCCGGTCAGCGCGCGGCTGGGCGAGGACGACGCAAGTGCCACCGCCTACTCCGAAGCCATCGCGCTGTCCCGGCTGGGTTGGGCGGCGTTGGCGGTCGGGACGTCCCACGCGGTGCTCGATTACGTCATCCCCTACGTGAAGGAACGCGAAGCCTTCGGCGAACCCGTCGCACACCGGCAGTCGGTAGCGTTCATGTGCGCCAACATCGCCATCGAACTCGACGGGCTGCGGCTGATCACCTGGCGCGGCGCTGCCCGCGCCGATCAAGGTCTCTCGTTCATCCGCGAAGCGGCTCTGGCCAAGCGGCTCGGCGCCGACAAGGGCATGCAGATCGGCCTGGACGGCGTGCAACTGCTCGGCGGCCATGGCTACACGAAAGAGCACCCCGTTGAACGCTGGTACCGCGACCTGCGGGCCATCGGAATAGCTGAGGGCGTTGTAGTTATCTGAGCCGTCATCTAGTCTCATCTACTTCGCAACGAAAGACCAATCATGGCAATCAATTTGGAACTCCCCCGCAAGCTGCACGCGGTGATCGACAAGGCACACCAGGCCGGCGCGGAGATGATGCGGCCGATCGCCCGCAAATACGACGTCCATGAACACGCCTACCCGGTCGAGCTCGACACTTTGGCCGAGCTGTTCGCCGGAGCCGCCGAATCCAACACCCTGGACATGGCCGGCGCCGCCTCGTTTCGCAGCAGCGAAAGTAAGGAAGAAAACCGCAACAGCGCCAACATGGCAGCGGTGCTGCAGGCCCTGGAGGCCAGTTGGGGCGATGCGGCGATGCTGTTGTCGATTCCCTACCAAGGCCTCGGCAACGCGGCGATCTCCGGTGTGGCCACTGACGAACAGCTGCAACGGCTGGGCCGGGTCTGGGCGGCGATGGCCATCACCGAACCGGGATTCGGGTCCGACTCCGCGGCGGTGTCCACCACCGCCAAGCTCGACGGCGACGACTACGTGATCAACGGTGAAAAGATTTTCGTCACCGCCGGTTCGCGGGCCACTCATATCGTGGTGTGGGCGACGCTGGACAAGTCGAAGGGCCGCCCGGCGATCAAGTCGTTCATTGTGCCGCGCGAACACCCCGGTGTCACCGTTGAGCGGCTGGAGGACAAGCTTGGAATCAAGGGCTCCGACACGGCCGTCATCCGGTTCGACAACGCCCGCATTCCCAAAGACAACCTGCTAGGCAATCCCGAAATCGAGCCCGGCAAAGGGTTCGCCGGGGTGATGGAGACCTTCGACAACACCCGGCCGGTCGTGGCGGCGATGGCCGTCGGGATCGCCCGCGCCACCCTGGAAGAGCTGCGCAAGATCCTGACCAACGCCGGCGTGGAGATCTCCTACGACAAACCGTCGCACGCACAAAGCGCCGCCGCGGCCGACTTCCTGCGGATGGAGGCCGACTGGGAGGCCGCTACCAGCTGACCGCTGCGCGCGGCGTGGCAAGCCGACAACCACATCCCCAACTCCAAAGAAGCATCGATGGCCAAGGCCAAAGCCGGCCGCGTCGGCAGCGACATCACGCTGAAGGCCGTCGAATTGGCCGGGACCATCGGATATTCCGAGGAAACCCTGCTGGAGAAGTGGGCACGCGACTCGAAGATCATGGACATCTTCGAAGGAACCCAGCAGATCCAGCAGCTGGTGGTCGCCCGCCGTCTGCTAGGCCTGTCGTCATCCGAGCTCAAGTAGCCGTCACGGCATTGTGTAGCCGCCACTGACCGAGATCAGCTGACCGGTCACTTGGCGCGCGGCATCCGGCGAGGAGAACCACAACACCGCACGCCCGATGTCGTCCGCAGTGGTTAGCCTTCGCAGTGGGGTGTCTTTGAGCATGAACTCGATCTGCTTCTGATTGAAGACCGCATCCTGTCCGACCGCCCAAAGACTGGATGCGCCAATCGCTTCGGGCCCATCGGGGATCACCAGACCTGGGCACACGATATTGGATCTGATGCCGTGGCGGCCGTGTTCGCGCGCCGTGGTGCGGGCCAATGCCACCATCGCCGCCTTCGACGCGCCATAGACACCCTGCCTGATCTGACCGAAAGCGGCGTCGCTGGCGATGAACACGATCGCACCGCCACCGCCTTCTTTCATGACGGGTATCGCCGCTTGGGTCGCGGCGATCGCCGAGAACAGGTTGATCTCGATAGTCCGCTGCCACTTGTCCCGGTCGGTATCGGTGGCGACGAATCCCGGAACGCTCCAGCCGGCGTTGTTCACCAGAACGTCCAGCCCGCCCCATGCTGTCAAGGCGGCGTCGACCGCGGCTTCAGCCGCCCCGGGCTTCGTCAGGTCGGCGATCACCACATCGATCTCGGCGGCGCCTAATTCTTTGGCTTCGGCGCGCACCTTTTCAGCCTGCGGCGCGTCGATGTCGTTGATCACAATGCGTGCGCCCTCCGCGGCAAACGCATGCACGATCCCACGTCCGATATTGGAGGCACCTCCGGTGACGACGACCCGCGCGTCCGCCAGCCCGAGATCCATATCGACTCCTCTGCGCGCTCGTCGGGTGCATCGTCGCTTGTGACCACCTACGAATTAGTTTAACCTAGATTAGAAATTTACGGAATGATGGATGGGACCACCTGTGAGCGTCGTCGAGCACGCGAACGCCGACGGAATCGGGCGCATCACGCTGAACCGCCCCGAGCGTTTGAACGCGATCACCACCGAACTCGCGCGCCAACTCGAGGATGCGCTGGGCGAACTGTCCAGACAACCGGCGGTGAAAGTGGTCGTCATTCGTGGAGCCGGTAAAAACTTCTGCGCCGGAGGCGATGTGGCCGAGGTCGAACGCCTCAGATCCGCTGGCCCCGAATCGCTGCGAACGCTGTTCGACGCGTTCCGTCAGGCGTGTGATGCCATTGCGACCGTCGAAGTCCCGGTGATCGCCGCAGTCGAGGGTGTCGCAATGGCCGGCGGCTTCGAGTTGATGCAGGCCGCCGACATCGTGATCGTCAGCGACGACGCTAAGATTGCCGACAACCACATCAACTTTGGCATGATCCCCGGTGGCGGAAGCACGCAACGGCTGCCCCGCCTGGTCGGACATCAGCTCGCTCTCGGTCTACTGCTCAGCGGCGACCGCCTGAGCGGTCTGGATGCGGTGCGTCTCGGCTTGGTGTATCGCAACTTTGCTCCGCAAGACTTCGACGAGGGCGTGGATCATTTCGCGGCGCAGCTGGCCGGCCGTGACCGCGCTGCAGTCACGACGATCAAGAAGCTGGTCCCGGTACTGGCCAACGGTCGGTGTCCCAAGGTCTCGACGACGAAATCAGCGCCGTCGTCGCGCACATCACCAAGTACGGAGTCGACGAGTTCAGCCAGGTCGGTACATCCTGATGACCACCATCGACGCCGCACCCGTGACACTGGATGTCGGTTCCGACGGCATCGCTCGGCTGCGTCTGAACCGACCGGAAGCCTCCAACGGCCTCAATGTTGAGCTGCTGAAAGCGCTGCACGAGGCCATCCTGCGGTGCCACGCCGAGTCTGCCGTTCGGGTGGTTCTGCTGAGCGGGGAAGGACGCAACTTCTGCGCGGGCGGCGACATCCACACCTTCGAATCCAAGGGCAGCCACCTACCGCAGTATCTGCACGAGGCGACGGCCTGGCTGCAGTTGGCGACAGCGGCGCTGATCCAGCTGCGCGTCCCGGTAGTCACGGCGGTGCAGGGTTTCGCCGCAGGCGGAGGCGGGCTAGGTCTGGTCTGCGCCTCGGATATCGTTGTCGCCGCCGAGTCGGCGAAATTCTTCTCCGGTGCGGTGCGGGTAGGGATGGCGCCTGATGGCGGGTCGTCGGTGACACTTACCCAACTCGTCGGCTTGCGTCAGGCGCTGCGGATACTGCTGCTCAATCCCACGTTGTCGGCGGCGGAGGCAAAAGAGATCGGCCTGGTCACCGAGACGGTGTCCGACGACGAACTGTCCACCCGGGCAACTGAAATCGCCACCACCTTGGCCAGCTCGCCGACTCTGGCGGTGTCGGCCACCAAACGCCTGGTCTGGAACGGAGTAGGCGCCTCGGTTGAACAGCGGCTGGCCGAGGAGTCGCGCACGGTCTCCGAATTGTCCGGCACCCATGATGCGCTCGAGGGCCTTCGCGCGGTTATCGAACGCCGCCCACCGAAGTTCAGCGGCCGATGACCACAACGACCGCCGGCCCAGTGCTCATCGACGACGACGCGGCGGTGCGCACGGTCACCCTCAACCGGCCGGAAAAGCGCAACGCGATCGACATCGAGTTGCGCATCGCCCTGGCCGAGGCGATCGAGTCCGCCGACTTCTAACCCGGCCATTCGGGTGATCATCGTGACCGGAGCGGGTCCGGTGTTCTGCTCCGGTGGTGACATCTCCACCATGCAGCGCATGCCCGCCGAAACGCGCTTGACCGGGTGCATTTGGCGCAGCGCGTCATTCGCGCCATTTGGA
This sequence comes from uncultured Actinomycetota bacterium, assembly GCA_963744835.1. Lineage (GTDB taxonomy): Bacteria > Actinomycetota > Actinomycetes > Mycobacteriales > Mycobacteriaceae > Mycobacterium. The sequence continues at coordinate 625,061 of CAVUVB010000007.1, read as the reverse complement.
CCACGCCCAAACCTGTGCTCGCCGCAGTAGAAGGATCGGCGTACGGTGCCGGCACGGCGCTGGCGGCTGCCTGCGACCGGGTTGTGGCAGCGCGCGACGCGACGTTCGCGACGACCTTTACCAATATCGGCCTGGCCGGGGACATGGGCACCTTCGTGTCTTTACCGGCTCGCATCGGAGCGGCACGAACACGGCAGATGCTGATGCTCCCGGCGCCGATCTCCGCAGCGGAGGCGTTGCAGCTGGGGCTGATCGACGCTGTCGTAGAACCCGGACGCGCCTTGGAGTCGGCGCGCACCGACGCCCACGCCTGGCGGCAGGGCCGCAGCGCGTCTACGGCGTGATCAAGGCGTTGCTGGCCAACCCGGGCACCATAGATCCGCTCGAGCTGCTTGAGCGCGAAGCTATCTGCCAGTCGGAGCTTTTCGACACCGATGACTTCGCCGAAGGCATCGCAGCGTTCGGGGAGAAACGACGGCCGATCTTCGGCGACAGGCAACGAGGGCAGCCATGACCTCGGTCCGCCGGTCCCATCGGCAGCCGCTATGACCGGCTGATCAAACGTGACAAAGTGCACGGATCGCTCTACACCGACCCGGCCATCTTCGACGAGGAACTGCGCAAGATCTGGTATCGCAGCTGGGTTTTCGTCGGCCACGAGACCGAAGTGGCCCAACCCGGCGACTACGTGCGAAAACGCCTCGGGCTGCAGGACATCATCATGACCCGCGACCGGGACGGCGTGCTGCACCTTCTGCTGAACCGCTGCGCACATCGGGGCAATCAGGTATGCGCCGACGCCAAGGGAAATGCGTCGGCATTTCGCTGCCCTTACCACGGTTGGACGTACCGCAACAACGGCGAATTGGTCGGTTTCCCGTTCTTCAAGGGCTACGGGCAGCGCAAGCTGGACCTTGCCCTCGGGCGGGTGCCGCGGGTCGGCTCTCACCACGGCTTTGTGTTCGGCAGCTTCGCGTCCGACGGCCCCTCGCTGTCAGAGCACCTTGGCGCCGCGGCCGGCGAGATCGATCGATTGGTGCGGTTGTCGCCCGAAGGCCGCGTCGAACTTACCGCCGGGTGGCTACAGCACCGGACTCAGGCCAACTGGAAACTGTTGGCCGAGAATGAAACCGATGGCTACCACCCGCAGTTTGTGCATGGATCAATCTTCGGAGTAACGGGCAGTACCATTGGCCAGCTCTACAGTGATACCTCCATGGCGGTGACCCGCGACCTGGGCAATGGCCACAGCGAGAACGACCTGCGTCCGGAGTTTCGCAAGTTCGCTGAACCGATGCGCTGGTTCGGCACAACCGAGTCCCGGGTGCCCGACTATGTCACGGCGATGCGGACCAAATATGGCGCGGAGTCAGAACGCATCCTGATCGAGGGCGCCCCGCACGTGATGGTCTTTCCCAACCTGTTCATCGCGGAGATCCAGGTCTTCAACATTCAACCAGTCGCGGTCGGTGAGTGCGTGCAATATTCGACGGCGGTGCAGTTGGCCGGAGCAGATGAACTCAACCGCCGCACGGTTTCTCAGTGCGTCGGATCGGTGGGCCCGGCGGGCATGCTGCTCGCCGACGACACCGAAATGTATGAGCGCAACCAGGCTGGTCTCGAATCGCTGACACCGGAGTGGCTCGACGTGCGCCGCGGGCTCAACCGCGAGGCAGTTGACGAGAACGGTTTCACCATCGGTGGTGCTACCGATGAGACCGGCATGCGTGGCTTTTGGCGACATTACAAGTCACTCATGGAGGGGCCATGACAGCCGCTGCCCGGGCAGACGCGAGTCTGGAGCCGGTGCCCGACGGCTTCGATCGCCACATTGTCGAGCAGTTCCTCTACCGAGAGGCACGGCTGGCCGACGAGGCTGACTACGACGCATGGGAAGCACTGTGGACCGACGACGCGCTGTATTGGGTGCCGATCGACGGTGAGGGCGGGGACCCACAGCGCCAGATGTCGGTGATCTACGACAACCGCAGCCGCATTTCGACCAGGTTGAAGCAACTACGCACCGGCAAACGCTACGCGCAGGCTCCCCCGTCGAACCTGCGTCGGCTGCTGTCAAACATTGAATTCCTCGGCGGCAGAACCAATCCCCTGGGCGGTGTCGATCTCGAGGTCGGTGCGAACTTCCTGGGCATCGAGTCACGTGCACGGGGCACCCGGTTATGGGGCGGCCGGACCACCTACCGGCTCCGCCGCGACGAAAGCGGTCTTCACCTGGCATACAAGAAGGTGGTTCTGGTGAACAACGATCAGCCCCTAGCCACGCTGGGGTTTGTGATCTGAGGAATGTCAGTCAATCTCGCGCTGTGGATAGGGACAAGATGTCGAAATACTTGGCGGACAAGGTCATCGTCGTTACCGGCGCGGGTAGTGGGTTCGGAAAGCTCATTGCTCAGAAGTGCGCTGCAGGCGGTGCGAAGGTCGTCGGGATAGATATCAACGACGAAAGCCTCAGTAAAGCCTTTGCAGATCTCAGGGCGGCCGGGATGGAGGGCGTCGCACAGGTCGCGGACGTCACGAATCTCCCGCAAGTCAAGGCGGCCGTACAGCAGGCAATTGACGCGTACGGAACCATCGACGTCCTCGTCAACAATGCCGGCGTAATGCCGTTGGCGTACTTCGCCGACCACGAACGGGCCTGGGAAAAGTGGCACAAGGCAATCGATATCAATATCAAAGGTGTCCTAAACGGCATAGCTGCGGTGTACGACCAGATGATTGAGCAGGGTCGCGGGCACGTGGTCAACATCTCGTCGATCTACGGCAACGCCGGCGTCGAGGGAGCCGGCGTTTACAGTGCGACAAAAGCGGCCGTCACCGCGCTTTCGGATTCATTGCGCGTCGAGGCGGCAGGGAAAATCAAGGTAACCACGATCAAGCCGACGGGGGTCCTCGGCACCAATCTGGCGAGCACGGTCGTCAACGAGATGGCGATCATGGGACTCGTTGGCGGGAAGGCCGGCCAATTCGTCGAGAACATAACAAATCTCCAGTCCGGTGGGTTGCGCCCCGAGCAAATGGACATCGATTCAGTGCAATACTGGCTCATTACTCCTGACGATTTAGCGGACGCTGTCGTACATGTCATAGACCAGCCGTGGGGAATCAGCCTGAGTGACGTCACCGTGCGGGCCAGCGGTGAGAACTATGTCTACTGACTCGTCGTGACCCAATTTCTGTCACGCGGCGCCCTGCCCTGCCTATGACCGTGACGGCAGACATCGACGCCCGCCGCGCGCTGCTGCGGCGGCGTTTCCCGGTATGGCAGCCGCAAACCCTGTCGGACTGGCTGGACGACTGCGCCGAACGCTACCGCGAACGGCCGATGGTGCTCACCGATGACCGCGAGCTCAGCTACGCCGACATCGCGACCCAATCACGCCGCCTGGCAGACGGTTTGGCAGCCCTGGGCGTCCAATCAGGCGATCGAGTGGCGATGATCATGGCGAACTACCCGGAGTTCGTGCCAATCAAGTTCGCCATCGCCCGGACTGGGGCGATCGCTGTGCCACTCAACTATCTCTACGGCAGCGACGAGTTGCGGTTCGTTCTGGGGGATTCGGGATGCCGCGTCGTGATCACCATGACCGGTTTCGCCGACCTGGATTACCAAGCGATGCTTGACGTCATGCCCGAGCCGCCTATGGTGGTGTTGCTCGAAACCGATGGCCGAGCGCATTCCGGCGCGCTAACCGTCGAAGGTCTCGCCGCCCTCGGCGATCAGAACCGTGGCGCCAGCGACGGTCGCCGCGTGGATCCGTGTGGCCCCGGCGACCTGCTCTACACCTCCGGCACGACCGGGACGCCCAAAGGCGTACTGGTGTCTCATGACGCCGTGCTGCGAACCGCCTTCGCATCGGCGCTGACTCGGGCCTTTGAAGATGGTCGGCGAATTCTGTTCTCGCTGCCGTGCTACCACATGTTCGGCTACGTCGAGGGCCTGCTGTCGGTCGGCTTCGTCGGCGGGGCGATCATCCCTCAGACGAGCTTCAGCGCCGAGAGCTACTTCGCCGGCATCCAACGGCACCGAGCCACCGACATCTTGTGTGTGCCGACGATGGCGGTGGCGATGCTCGAGCACCCGGCGCGCGGCGATTACGACCTGAGCTCGCTGACGGCAATCTTGTGCGGGTCGGCACCCGCCCCGATTTGGCTGTGGAAGCAGATAGAGGCCGACTTCGGGGTCAGTGAGATCGTCACCGGCTACGGGATGACCGAGTGCGGCGGGGCGGTGACATTGACGCGCCCGGAGGATTCGCTGCAACTGACCTCCGCAACGGTAGGGCGTCCAAAGATGGCCGGCTCGGCCGAAGTCCCGGGTACGGATGAACTTGTGCAATACCGGGCGTTAGACCGCGAAACCGGCGCTGCGCTGCCGCCTGGCGGGCAAGGCGAACTGGTGTCGCGGGGCCCGACGACGATGCTGGGCTACTGGAATCGGGCCGATGAGACCGCCGCGACGCTGCGCCACGGGTGGTTGCTCTCCGGCGACCTGGGTGTAGTGCGTGACGATGGCTACCTTCAGGTCACCGGCCGCAGCAAGGAGCTTTACAAGAGCGGCGGAGAGTTGATCATGCCCAAGGAGATTGAAGATCTCTTGGGCGCTGATGACGCAGTCAGTCAAGTGTTCGCGATCGGGCTCCCCGATGAACGGTGGGGTGAGATCGGCTGTGTCGTCGTCGTTCCGGCTCCCGGTGCCGTGCTCACGGAAGCCGATGTGCTGGCCACCTGCCGCGCCAACCTCGCAAGGTTCAAGGTCCCCAAACGCGTGGTTTTCTACCGTGCGGACGATCTGCCGAGCACGCCGACGGGCAAAGTGCAGAAGTTCCGTCTCGTCCAACAGCTCAGTTCCACAAATTCGCCGGAACATAGAATTTAACAGGGAATAGAAAATAGTGATATCGTCAGTGATTGCGCCACCACCCGCACCGAAGGGGGCGATCGCGCTATGGGAGCTAATCAGACGTTCGACAGGAACGTGTCGACCGCTCAACAGCTCTACCGGGCACTCGCCGCCGGAGACCGCGACGCGCTGTCGATGGTGCTGGATCCCGAATTCGTCGGCCACGTCACCGACGGCCTTCCGCTGGACATGGGTGGACGCCACGATGGACCTGAGGCGATGCGGCGCGACGTGTGGTGGACGATCGGACATCACTACAAGGTCGAAGTCCAGCCGGAAGAGTTCCGCCTGCTCGATGACGGCCGGCTGTTCGTGGCCGGACATTACCGCGGAGAGGGTCGCACCTCGGGGCGCCGACTGGAGGCCGCATTCATCCATCTCATCGCTTTTGCCGCTGATGGGCGCATCGCGTCATTGCGGCAGCTGACCGACAGCGCCGCGTGGGTTCAAGCCCTTGGTGGCGCCGCGGCGCTGCAGACTATCGACTACTCGGTCACCGACGCGGTCGCCACCGTTTGCCTGAACCGTCCGGACGTCCGCAACGCCATCAATATGCGGATGGTCGAGGAAATGCTCGATGTGGTACGCCGCATCACGGAAGACGATTCAATCCGCGCCGTGCTCATCTGCGGCAACGGGCCTGCGCTGACCGTCGGCGGGGACATTGAGCATTTCCTCGCCAGCCCCGGCGAGCAATTCGGAACGCTGTTTGCGAAGATGACCGCGCCCTTCCATGAAGCGTTTCGCATTCTGAACCGAATCGACGCTCCCATCGTCACCGCGGCGCACGGCGCTGTCGCCGGCGGCGGCCTCGGCTATGTGTATGCGGCGGATCTGGTCATCGCTGCCGAGGGCACCAAGTTCGTGACCGCGTTCGCCGCCCTGGGGCTTTCCGGGGACGGCGGCGGAACCTGGCACCTGCCGAGGCTGATCGGTCCACGCCGCGCCGCGGAAGCTTATCTGCGAAACCGGCCGATTGAGGCCGAGGAAGCGCTGCAGTGGGGCCTCATTAACGAGATCGTGCCCGTCGGCGAACTGCGGAGTCGGGCCGAGGCCGTGGCGCGAGAACTGGCCAGCGGCCCGACGCGTGGTTTCGCGCGGATGCGTGCGCTGCTGCGCGACACCTGGCGCAACGACTTGCCGACGCAGCTGCAAGCCGAGACCGAGGCACTCCGCGACACCGGTGACACCGCCGATGCCGCCAAGGCCATCAACGATTTCGCGGCCAAGCGCCGCTCCGGATTCACCGGAAGGTAAGACGTGGGACTGATTCAGGATTCCGTGGAGCACAAAGCCATTCGAGAGACCGTGGCCGCCATCGCCTCCCGCTATGGGGCGCAGTACTTCCTTGAACGCGGCCGATCCGGCGGCGGCATTGATGAGCTGTGGAAGGATCTCGGTGCGGGCGGCCTGCTGGGGTTGCACCTGCCCGAGGAGTACGGCGGTGGCGGCGGGGGCATGACCGAAGCCGTCGTCGTGGTGGAGGAACTCGCCGCGCATGGAATGCCATTGCTGGTCTGGGTCATCTCACCGGCGTATCTGCGGCAACATCCTGGCACACCACGCCTCCGAGGACATGAAGCAACGATGGCTACCCGTGATCGCCGACGGAACCAACATCATGGCCTTCGGCATGACCGAGCCCGACGCCGGCTCCAACAGCCACAACATCAAGACCACCGCGCGACACACTGAAACCGGTTGGACCATATCGGGTTCCAAGTACTACATTTCAGCGGTTGATCAAGCCGATGCGATACTGGTCGCCACCCGCGACGCCGATCTCTCGACGCCCGAGAAAAGCGCGCTGTCGCTGTTCGTGGTGCCCACCGACCGTCCCGGGTTGTCGTTTCAGCAGATCGACACCTCGATCGTTTCGCCGGACAAACAATTCACCGTGTACTTCGACAACGTTCAGGTCGGACCCGACGCACTGATTGGAACCGCCGGCAATGGACTTCGCCAAGTGTTCGATGGACTGAACCCCGAACGGATCTTGGTCGGCGCACTGTGCGGTGGCATCGGCCGCTACGCGATCGGCAAGGCCGCCGCGTACGCCAAAGAGCGTCAAGTCTGGTCCACACCGATCGGCGCCCACCAGGGCGTAGCGCATCCGCTTGCCGAAGCGCACATCGCCGTGGAGCTGAGCCGACTAGCCACCGTCCGTAGCGCCGAACTCTTCGACGCGGGCGAGAATGCCGGCGAGGCCGCCAACATCGCGAAGTTCGCCGCCTCGGAAGCTGCGCTCAAAGCGCTTGACCAGGCGATCCAGACCCACGGCGGCAACGGCCTTTCTCACGAGTACGGGCTGTCCGAGCTGTGGTTCGTCACACGCCTGATGCGCACCGCACCGGTCAGCCGGGAGATGGTGCTGAACTACGTCGCCCAGTCATCGCTGGGTCTCCCCCGCTCCTACTAGGCGGTCAGGGAAATCTTCATGAGCACAGCGCAATTCGACGTTGTCGTGATCGGTGCCGGTGCCGGCGGCCTGTTCACCGCGGCCCGCCTTGCGAATCGGGGCTACCGGACTCTGGTGGTGGAACGGCTCGACAAGGTCGGCGGCCGGGCATCTACCGACGACATCGACGGCTTCAAGGTCAATAACGGCGCCATCGTCATCGAGATCGGCGGCATCACCCAACAGACCTGCGAGGAGGTCGGCGCGCCGTTCGACATCCGCGAGCCCACGCCCCCGCTGTTGTATCGCATCGGCGGCAAGGATGTCGACGTCACCGGCGGAGGCTGGGGCTTATTACTCAGTAAACTCACCCGTCAGGGCGCCAAGTTGGTGAAGGGTATCGGGGCGGCACGCAACGACTCTGGTTTGCCCGAAGACGAGATCTCCACAGCAGAGTGGGTTTCGCGCTACACGAAAAACGAAGGTGTGCATGGCATCTTCCGCAACATGTGCGCCTCCATCTTCGCCGTGGGTTCCGAGGATCTGCCGGCGCGGGTATTTCTCACCTACTTCACCCGCAAAAGCGCGTTCAAACGGTTCGGCTTCCACCCGCAAGGCACCATCGGGTTGTGGCGAGGCCTGGCAACCGCGATCGAGTCCCACGGTGGCCAGGTGTGGCTGTCCACGCCGGTCGTCAAGATTGTCTCCGACGGCGCTACAGTGACCGGCGTGCAGGTGATTCGTGACGGCGCGACCATCACCGTGCACGCGCCCATCGTCGTGAGCGATATCGGCCCTGCGGCCACGGTCAAGCTGCTCGGCGAAGACAACGTCCCAACCAGTTATCAGGATCTGGTGAAGAAAGGTGATCGACCCACCGCGATGATCTCGGTCAACTTCGCCAGCCAGGAGCGACTGGTAAACGTGCCGGGGATGTTGAGTTTCGCTAAATCGCGGCGCTTGGCCTACATCGCCAACTTCACCGACACATGCCCCGAGATGGCGCCGCCCGGGTGGAACCTCTACGTCGGCACCGCAGTACCCAAACCGTCGATTGGCGATTTCGATGACGACGCCGAGACCGAACTGCTGCTGGAAGACCTGCGCGACACCATCGACCGCTTCGACGAGCGCGCCAGAATCGTGAACATCGCTGTCACCCGCGGCGATTGGCCGCCACAGCGGGCGGTTGCCGGATTTGATCTCCCCCACGAGACACCGTTCGCGGGGTTGTGGAACGTCGGCGACGCGGTCAAAGAGTACGCCAACGGCGGAACAACGGCGTGCGCCGAGACCGCCAAGCTGGTGGTCGACAAGATCGTCGCAGCGCACCGGCCAGCCGCTGCCGTGCGCTAGCGCCCCGCGGACGCCGACAGGCCGTTGCGTACCAGGACTTGAGCATTCGACACAACGGTGTCCACCGAACTCCGGCGGGGATCGAACCACTCCGCGCACCAGTTCAGCGCACCGATCACCAAGAGCTGGGCAAGTCGAGCGTCGAGATCGTCTCGAAGCTGACCGTCTTCGCGTGCTTCGTCGAACAACCGCCGCCAGATCCGGCCGTATGCGGCGTCTTCCTTGAGTTGACGTGTCCGCAGGCGCTCCGGGATCTGCCTCGCGTTGCGAATCGATGCCGAGGCGTAGTCTGACAGCTCGAGCTCATGGCGCAGATGCGCCTCGACGGCGGCCAGGATCTTGTCTATGGGCGGGGTCTCCGGGGGCAGCGCGTCCAGGGCGCATTGCAGATGCCTGCGCATGTCGGCGATCCCGGCATACATCACCTCTTCGATAAGATCCTCACGCGACGGAAAGTAGTAATAGATCGCCGGTGCCTGCAGCTCCGCGTACTCGGCGACATCGGACAAACGCGTACCGGCATAGCCCTTCACGCTGAGAACATGAGCAGCGGCGTTGAGGATGCGGCTACGGGTCCGCGCCGACTTCGAGAGCGCCTCGGCGGATGCGGCCTCCTGCCCCACCGCCGATTTTTTAGTCACGATTCGATTATAGGCGAAACCAGCACGACCGTCCGTCTCCGTGACAGGCTTCAATTTGGGTCGAAGACAACAATTGTGGCTCGGCAACAACGGTTCTCATGCAGTGGAGAGGTCTGGCAGATCTACCGTGCAGATGTCGTGAGCTTCGGCGGGACCGATTCCCATTGCACGTAGCAGGAGTTCGGCGGTTGAGGTTCCAGCATCGCGCCATGTCTGATGGCCTTCGAGCACCATCCACATGGCGCTCACAGTGGCGCCGACAGCTAGCGAGACGACGCTGTCGATGCTGGACGTGCCAATGTCATATCTGCCGGCCGCCATGCCGGTGTTGATGTCTTGCATGGGCGGTCCGGTCATCACGGCCCGCAGCGATTCCTCGGTGAGGGCGAATCTGACGGCGAAGCGGCCCATCGTCGGGTTCTCGTGGGCATAGCGGACCCACAGCCGTACCCCGGTGGCTAGCCGCGCCGCGGGGTCATCAATACCGGCAAACGTCGCCGCTACTCGCCGATGCAAGTCGGCACTGAACTCCGCGACAACGCGATCGAACAGGTCCTCGACCGATCCGACATTGCGGTAGAGCGTTCCCCGGGCCACGTTGGCCTCCTGGGCCAGCTCGCTCACCGTTAGCTGAGTCGTCCCCTTCGAGGTGAACAGGCGCACCGCGGCAGCGTTGATCCGCCGATCCGTCGGTGTCGTCATGCCTCCGCCCTTCGTTCGATGCGTCTCCATAGTGTAGCTGAATGATCTTACTTGATCTTTTTTGAACAGTAGTGTTCAATTGGCTCTATCACGCAGCGCGCGGGGAAGGGCATCGATGAGCACCGTGAGCCACGGCCAGCCAGAGTTGACTCCGGAGCAGGTTCCCGTGCTGATTGCCGGCAGCGGTCCCGTCGGACTCACGCTCGCTTTGACGCTGGCACGGCACGGTGTGGCCGCGATATTGGTGGAACGCAACCCGTCGACAACCACGCACCCGAAGATGGACATCACCAACGGCCGCAGCATGGAATTGTTTCGCCACCTCGGGGTGGCCGACGAACTTCGCAAAGTCGCGGTCCCCGAGGATCATCCGTTCGACGTGTCGTGGGTAACCAACCTCACCGGGTGGGAACTGGCCCGCTTCCGGTATCCCACCGCCGCTCAGCGGCGTGCGCTTATCCGCGAATGTAACGACGGCACGATGACGCTCGAACCCGCAATGCGGGTGTCACAGGCGCTGCTCGAGCCAGCCCTCAAGAACCTTCTCGAGTCCGGCTCCTCGCAGATTGACATGCGGTTCGGTTGGGCGCTAAAGACTTTCGCGCAGGATGCCGAGGGCGTCGACGCGGTCATCCGCTGCACGGCCACCGGCGAGACCCGCACGATCCGAGCCCAGTTCCTCGCCGGCTGCGACGGAGCGGGAAGCGTCGTGCGCAAAGGGCTCGGCATCGGCCTTGACGACATCGGTCTGCGTCGTCTTGCGGTGCGCGAACTCGGCCTCAGCCGACTCCTCCCGGCGGCGATCCGGGCCTATCTGGCCGACCGCGAAACCCCGATGGACGGTCGGATTTACCTCATCCATTTCACTTCGCCCAACCGTGAATTGTTCGAGCGGTTCGGCACCGCGTGGCACACCCAGTCACCCGAGGGATGGACGCTGATCTCACAGAACGACCGCGACACCTGGACACTGCACGCTCTCCTCGGAGCGGGTACCGACGCCGACGCGATCGAGCCTAAGCAGTTTCTGTTCGCGAAGCTCGGCATCGAGTTCGACTGCGACATCATCTGTTTCAACGCGTGGCGCCCGCGCCTGTCACTGGCCAACAGTTATGGGAATGGCCGGGTGTGGTTGGCCGGCGACTCAGTGCACCAGGTCGTGCCGGCCGGTGGCTACGGCATGAACACCGGCGTAGGTGATGCCGTCGGGTTGGGCTGGATGCTCGCCGCGATCGTGCAGGGCTGGGGAGACCATCGTCTCCTCGACGCCTATGAAGCCGAGCGTCGCGCCGTGGCGATCCGCAACCGGACGGCGTCGGCACGGCACACATTGGTGCGCCTGGCGATCAAAACCGCCTACCGCAAGGTCATTCACTCCGAGGGCTGGAACGGCGAACGCAGCCGTCGACGTCTGGGCCGAGAGATCCTCGACCTGGGCAATCTCGAAAACGAAGCCGACGGTAACGAATTCGGATACCGATACGATGGTTCTCCGGTCATCTGCGACGAACCACGCGCAGCTCCAGCCGATCACATGGACGCCTACGCACCTGGCACTCAGCCCGGGACACGTCCGCCCAGCCTGTTCCTCGAAGACGGCCAGGCGATCTTCGACCTCCTCGGGCTCGGCTTCACCCTGCTGCGGTTCGCCGACCTCGACGTCGACACCGTCGCTGCCGCGGCAGCCGAACGCGGAATGCCGCTCAGGGTAATCGATATCCGCGACCATCATGCCCGCAGGCTGTATGAGCGCGATCTTGTGTTGATCCGCCCCGACCAGCACGTCGCCTGGCGCGGCGACACGGTCCCCGACAACCCCGGGGCAATCCTCGACCGTGTCCGTGGCGCTGCACCAGGCTCGCCAGTCCGCATCGCGCATCACCATCTCGTCGACTCGACCAATTGAGGTAACACCGATGACGAAAACGGCACACCACGATCTGCACAGCGAGCACGGCGCCCGCAAGGGCGAGCACCCCGGGCGATCCCGTAACCCGATAATCAAGGTTCATGACATCGCCTGGCTGGAATTTGAGAAGCCCGACCTGACCCAGGCGGAGGCGTTCGCGCGTGCATTCGGTTTCACAACCGTGTTCCACACCGGCAGTGAGTTGCAACTACGCGGCACCGACCCCGGTGCGCCGTGCGTGCTCATCCGCCGCGGCGCAACCACACGCTTCGGCGGAATTGCATTTACCGCAAAGGATGAAACCGACCTGTTGCGCTTGCAGAAGGCAACCGGCGCGCGAACCCGCGCGTTGCCCGACAATATCGGCGGGCTGGCAGTCGATCTGGTCGATCCCAGCGGCATCCCCGTGCACGTCGTGGCAGGCACCCACCAACTCGAAGCGTTGCCCACCCAGACACCGCACACCTTCAACTTTGGCGACGACCGCAATCGCGTCAACGCCACCCAACGGCCGCCCCGGGTTCCAACCAGGGTGCAGCGGCTCGGGCACGTGGTGTTGCAGAGCACCACGTACACCAAGGCGCTGCACTGGTATCTGGACACCCTCGGCATGATCGTCAGCGACTTCATGTTCTTTCCCGGCCAGCGCGACCGCGGGCCGACGATGAGCTTCATTCGTTGCGACCGCGGCATGACACCCGCCGATCACCACACGGTGGCGATCGCCCTGGGTCCGACGAACCGCTACGTGCACTCGGCATATCAGGTGTGCGATCTCGATGCGCTGGCTGCCGGGGGTGAATACCTCAAAGACCATGGTTACCAGCGGTCGTGGGGAATCGGCCGCCACATTCAAGGTAGCCAAATCTTCGACTACTGGCGCGACCCGGACGGCTTCATCGTCGAACACTTCGCCGACGGCGATATGTTCGACTGCACGCTCGAACCAGGCTGGGCGCCGTTCACCGCCTCGGGGCTGTCCCAGTGGGGACCGCGGGCCACCAACGACTTCCTGGGCATCAGCCCCAAACACATTCGCCACGAAGCCCGGTCGATGCTCAGCGGACTTCGCGGCGACAACGAGTTCGACATCCGCCGCCTGATCGGCCTGCTGAAAGTAGCCAAATCATGACGACCTCCATCCTTCGCACCACCGACGCCTGGTGGGTCCAAAATCCCAACGGTGCGGCCAAAATCACGACCAGCGCCACCACCACTGCCGAGCTGCTGAGCGACCGCGCCGCCATCGACGCCGCGGCTCACAGCAGCGACACGGTGCCCGTTGACAGCCTTAAGTTAATCTCCCCGGTGACGAAGCCGTGCCGGGTGGTGGCTCAGATGACCAACTTCGCGTCCCACGTCAAGGACGCCGGCATGGACCCCACGACGATCCCGCTGACCTTCTTCCGCAAGTCGTCGGCCTCGATTACCGGACCATCTGATGACATCGTCAAACCCAGCCACGTCCGGTTCCTGGACTATGAGGTCGAGATCGGCCTGGTCATCGGCCGCGACATGCCTGTCGGCACAAACGTTTCCGAATCAAACCTCTCCGACTTCATCGCCGGCCTGGTGGTGACCAATGACGTTTCCGCCCGTGACATCCAGCTGCCACAGACCCAGTTCTACGAAGCCAAGTCGTATCCGACCTTCACACCTGTCGGCCCGGCACTGGTGCTGTTGGACGCCTCCGAGCTGAAGTGTTTCGGCGATCTGCGGCTGCGATTGCGGGTGAACCGTGAACTGCGCCAAGACATGCTGGTCGACGGCGACATGCTGTACAAGCCGGTGCAGGCGCTGCAATCGCTAACTAGGTTCCAGGATCTCGCCGCAGGCGATTTGATCCTGACCGGCACCCCGGTCGGCACCGCGTTGAGCGCACCGCCCAAGCCGATCGAAATCATCGGCAACCTGCTACCACCTGCGGTGAAGTGGAAGGCCTTCTTCAAACGCCAAGCCGGCAACCCGAAGTACCTGCATGACGGCGATGTCGTGGAAGCCAGCGTCGCCACCGACGACGGCGCTATTGACCTGGGCACTCAACGGAACACAGTGAGGTATGCGTGAACACCGCTGGTGTTGCCGTCTACGAGCCAGACATCTATTCTGTGGACGCCATCGTCGATCCTTATCCGCATTATCAGCGGCTGCGAGACCTCGGTCCGGTGGTGTGGTTGACCAAACACAGGGTGTACGCGCTGCCTCGCTATGCCGAGTGCAAGGCCGTGTTGCTTGATGACAAGACCTTCGTCTCGGGGAGAGGGGTCGCGCTCAACTGGATCGCCAACCGCATGTCCCGGGGTACGACGCTCAACAGCGATGGCGCTGAACACGATCAGCGACGCAAGCTGCTCGCGCACCGGTTACTGCCGCGCGCGCTGCGTGCAATCAACGACAGCGTGGAAGGTACGGCCGCCACGGTTGTCGAAACCGCGCTCAACAAAGGGGAGATCGATGGCGTCCACGACCTTGCTGCCGCCCTGCCGTTGGCTGTAGTCCCCGACCTCATCGGTTGGCCCCGAGATCAGCGCGACCACCTCATCGAATGGGGCGGAGCCACTTTCGACGTCCTCGGCCCGCTCAACTGGCAAGCGATCAAGGCCATGCCCGGCGCGTTTCGAATGCTGCGCTTCGCTCGCCGCGCCGTACGTAAGCGCACATTTCTCGACGGAAGCATGGCACATGAACTGATGACAGCCGCCGACGAGGGCAAGTTGTCGCATGCCGAATGTCCGGCGCTAATGGTCGACTATCTCGCGCCGTCTATCGACACCACCATGAGTGCCATATCGAATGCGTTGTACTTATTCGCCAGCCACCCCGAACAGTGGCAGCTGCTCAAAGATGAGCCGCCGCTCATGGCGAACGCGTTCAATGAAGTGGTCCGTCACGAGCCACCATTGCGCGCTTTCGCACGACGCGTGGATCGGCAGACTGAAATTAACGGTGTGAGCATCCCATCCGGCGCACGTGTCCTGGTGATCTACGCCTCGGCCAACCGAGACGAACGCGAGTGGGAAAACCCCGCGGTCTTCGACATCAACCGTGACGCCGGCCGACAAATCGGCTTCGGGCAGGGTGCCCACGCGTGCGCCGGTCAGAGCTTGGCGCGCCTGGAGACCACCGCCGTCCTGCGCGCGCTCATCGAGCGAGTAGACCGCATAGCAGTCACCAGTACACCGACGTGGGCGGTTAACAACATCATCCACCGCCATGAACGTCTGCCCCTCAAATTGATTCCGGCATAGCCACACTCAACGGAACATAGTGAGGCATGCGTGAGTATGTAGCAACTTGCTACACTCGTAGCAGAGCGCTACATGCAGGAGGAAGAAGATGGCCGATCGTGTCACGCGCGTTGCCGCCGACCTGGTGGATAGTGCGGCCGCGGAAGGGGCTCGCCAAAGCCGCTCCGCCAAGCAGCAGCTCGACCATTGGGCCCGGGTAGGACGGGCAGTGTCGAGCCAGCACACGGCTTCTCGACGCCGCGTCGAAGCCGCCCTCGCCGGCGACGTAGCGCTTACTGAGCTGAGCGTGGAGGAAGGCGTGGTCCTTAATGCCGAGATCTCTGCGGCCATTGAGGAGAACCTGGCGCGGACCCACTATGGCAAGGCCCTCGCCGCGCGCGGCATCACCACGGTTGCCCTCAACGAGGCGGGAGACCTCGTCGAGCACCGGCCCGACGGCACTTCGGTCGCCCTCACGAAAAAGCGCCAACCGCGGACCCGAAGCCGCTAGCTCAGCGGCGCGATGAAGCGACTCGATCTCATTGTCGGACCCAACGGCGCCGGCAAGTCGACCTTCGTCGAACTCACCCTCGCGCCCCTGCTGCCCGGCAGCGTGTTCGTCAACGCCGACGAGATCGCCAAGCACCGTTGGCCTGCGGACCCCGCGTCGTACGCCTACCAGGCCACCCGAATCGCCGCCGAGACCAGGTCGAGGCTCATCGAGCTGGGCCGCCCGTTCATCACGGAGACGGTGTTCTCGCATCCGTCGAAGCTCGAGCTCGTCCGCGACGCGCAGGAGGCAAACTACATCGTCGTTCTGCACGTGCTGCTCGTCCCCGAGGAGCTTGCGGTCCAGCGCGTGAAGTACCGGGTAAGAGCCGGTGGTCACGACGTACCAGAAGCCAAGGTTCGGGAACGATACCGCCGACTGTGGACGCTAGTCGCCGACGCCACCGTCGAATCCGACGACGCGACCGTCTACGACAACAGCGCCATTGAAGGACCACGGATCGTGGCCAAGATCAGCGGAGGCAGCATCGTCGGCTCCCCCACCTGGCCGGCATGGACACCGGAGGCCCTTCGATCACGCTGGCCGGACTGAATCATCAGCCTTTCAACTCCTCTCGGCTACCAGGTCGAGCGCAATGTCGACTACCCGAGGTTCAGCGTTTCCCCGATGATGGCGACCGGCCATTTGTCTTGTGCGTCATGGTTTTGCTCCGCTGTTCTCCGATAGCAGACGCAGCGCAGTGTCGTAAAGCGCCCGGGCATGTAACTCGAACAGCGCAATGAGGTCCACGGCGTCGCCGCCGATCTCCTTGGCGATGAATAATCATCTTCCGGTCCCGTTGGACGACGAATTCGCGTTCGGACTCGAGCTGATCGTCGACGGGCTGACTCACGCGCTTCGACGCGACCCCGGCAACAAAAAGCCCAGGCGGCGCAGCGGCTAAGCGCCCATTGCGTTCAGCTGCTCACGGGTCTCGTCGTCGAGCTCGACGGCGGCGACGGCCAGGTTCTCTTCCAGGTGGTGCACCGACGAGGTGCCCGGTATCAGCAGCACATTGGGCGCCACGCTCAGCGCCCACGCCAACGCGACCTGAGCCGGGGTGCAGCCGACCCGCGCGGCGGCCCGCTGCACGACTTCGTGTTCGAGGACCTGACCCGGCGGCGCAAACGGCGACCTCAAGCTAAAGAACGGGACGAATGCTATACCGCGCCTCGTGCACTCATTCAGGACCGGCGCCGCCGACCGGTCAACGGGATTGAAAGCGTTTTGCACGCAGGCGATCTCGGTGCGTTGCAGAGCACGCAGCAAGTGTTCACGGGTGATGTTGCTCAGCCCGATTCCGCCGATCAATCCATCGGCACGGGCAGCGATCATGACCGAAAGCAATTCGTCGAAGCGCTCGTCGGGAGCGTCGCTGTCCATCAGCCTGAGGTTGACGACCGCTAGCTGATCGACACCGAGCGTTCGCAGGTTGGCCTCGATATCCGAGCGGAAGTCGGCGGGACCGGCGAGCGGCACCCAGCCGCCGGCATCGTCGCGGCGGGCGCCGACCTTGCTGACCAACGCCAGATTTTCCGGGTATGGATGCAGCGCCTCGCGGATGAGTTCATTAGACACGTTCGGGCCATAGAACTGCGCGGTGTCAATATGATTGACCCCGAGTTCGACCGCGCGCCGCAGCACTGCCAGCGCTTGGTCGCGGTCGCGGGGCGGCCCGAACGCGCCCGGACCGGGCAGCTGGATCGCGCCGAAGCCGATGCGCCCAACGGAGTAACGACCAAGCCGAAAGGTATCCATTTCACGACTTTAGCGGCGCGGGATCGCTAGACGGCCTCGCTTATTTTGAAGCGTTGGCGGCGATTTCGTCGGCGATGCGGCCAGCTTGATCGGTGATGGCGTACCCGCAGGCTCTGACGTCGATTACCACATTGGAAACCGCGCGCAACACGTGCTGGCAGGCCCAGCCACCCCCGTCTTCCTGGGTGTCGAGCTGGCTGATCTTCGGGGAGTCGCCGACAACGTTCCCGAAGGTCCACCGGAAAGTGTTGCCGTTGTCATAGCTGCCGGTAACCGTTTGCCCCGCGCAGGACTTCCATTGATCCGCCGACGTTTTCACGAACGCATTCGCTGCGTCGGCGGACGGAAACGTTGCCACGTCTTGGTCGACAAAGTGATCGTTGTGGTCGCCCGGCTCGGCTACCACCACATAGTTGAGCTTGGTGTATCCGCTGCCGTTATACGTCGGCGTTTCCCCGGGATAAAGCGCCCCATTGCATGCCGGTATCGACAACTGCGCTGAGGCGTTGGCCGGTGCCTGGCCGACTTTTCCGGGCTGCATGCCTGAGGCACCCATGATGGTGTTGATCTGCGCGGCGGTGAGCAGAACGGACTCCAGGCGTTCGGGCGCCACCAAGGGGGCTGCCGGAGCCGGGTGCGGCCAAAGTTTAATGGCCACGACCGCGACGATCGCCACAACCGCCGCGCCCACACCGGCGCCAATCAACCACTTCACGCGGGACCCGCCACCTTTGCGCCGTCCACCATCGGAGTAGGGGCTGCCATAGGGACCGACCGGGGGCGGTCCCATGAACGGCTGCGGACCGGTGCCCGGTGGGGGCTGATTAGTCGGGGTGTTTACCGACGGGAACGGCTGGGATATCGGGCCAGAATTGGGCCACTGCTGACCGGGCGGCGGCGGGGACAGCCGGCTCGGTGGGCTCTCGAAGTTCTGGCTTTGGTAGCCGGTCGAGGGTTGCGCATCGATCGAGACGAGCAGGCTCTCAATGTCGGTTCGGACGCGCCAGGCGACATCAGGGCGATCCCGCAGCATGCACAGAAGCTGCTTAATGTCGGCGCGCGCGGCCGGATCGTCGCCGTCTTCCTCCAGTCCATGTTTGAGCTCCGACACCAAATCTGCTTGCTGGCGGGCGCTCAGCTGCGGCTCGGCGATGTTGTGGGCCAGCCGCATCAGATAAGCGAACGGCACCGGCGGCTCCTCGGGTAGCTCCGCCGGAAGGGGCTGAAGCTGCGCCTGCTGTGCCTGCACCGCCCCCATCAGCTGAATGCCGGCGTCGGCCGTCGGGTTTCGAAAGTCGACCATTTGCGTTTCGGCCAGCGGGTTCAACCGTACGTTGGTGACCGGGCCGATTTGGACGGGCAGGATCGGACGATGTAGAGCCCGGGCATAGCGCAGCTCGGCCTGACACGGTTTGGACGCAAGCTGATTGTCCGACAACGCAACGATGAACACCTCACAGCTTCGGATCTCTTCGAGGATCGTGCGCCACCACGCCTCACCGCCGCCCAGCTCCTCGTCCATCCACACCTGGTGGTGGGCGCGACGCAGTGCGCTCCTGAGGGGTTCGATCGTCCCCTTGTCCTGGCTGGAATAACTGATGAACAGCCCCATGACACCCTTCCCACGCCCCCGCCGGGGTTGGCCAGGCAGCGCACAAAGCATAACGCGAAGCCACCGCCAGCAAAGATGAACGAGAAAGCATCTGCCGGTCGACCCGTGGTCCAGGCTCCAGCGGATGCTTAAGCGGTCACGGCCGCAAGTAGGCTGTTCAGCCTCTGGTCGGAGGTGCTCCGGCCGCGGGTGACAACGGAGGTGGCATGCGCGCAGCACAGTTGACTCGACTCGAGGGTCCGGACGCAGTCCAGGTTGGTGAGATCGACGAACCCGCAGGCGACGGCGTGGTTGTCGAGGTCCACGCCGCGGGAGCGGCATTCCCGGATGCGCTACTCACCCGCGGCCTCTACCAGTACAAGCCGGATCCGCCGTTCGTGCTGGGCGCCGAGATCGCCGGGGTAGTTCGATCGGCACCCGACGACGCCGCGGTGCGTCCCGGGGACAGAGTTGTCGGACTAACCATGCTCACCGGCGGCATGGCCGAAGTCGCGCTGCTGGCGCCGGACCGGGTCTTCAAGCTGCCGGACAACGTCAGCTTCACCGCAGGCGCCGGCTTGCTGTTCAACGACCTCACCGTGTACTTCGCGCTTAACGTGCGCGGCCGGCTGCAGTCCGGCGAGACGGTGTTGGTGCACGGAGCAGCCGGCGGAATCGGTACTTCCACGCTGAGATTGGCGCCGGTGCTTGGCGCGTCCCGCGTCATCGCGGTGGTCAGCACGGAGGACAAGGGCGAGATCGCGACGGCAGCGGGTGCGACTGATGTCGTGCTGGCCGACGGCTTCAAGGACGCGGTAAAAGAGTTGACGAACGGCCGCGGGGTCGACGTGGTGGTTGATCCCGTCGGCGGCGATCGGTTCACCGACTCGCTGCGCTCGCTGGCTCCCGGGGGGCGACTGCTGGTCATCGGCTTCACTGGGGGTGAGATACCGACGGTCAAAGTCAACCGGTTGCTGCTCAACAACATTGACGTGGTCGGTGTCGGCTGGGGCGCTTGGGCAGGCACACATCCGGGGGCGTTGGCCGAGCAGTGGGCCGCACTCGAGCAGCTGCTCTCCTCGGGCCAATTGTCTCCTCCGGAGCCGGAGGTCTACCCGCTGGACGAGGCCGCCGCCGCGATCGCCTCGCTGGAGAACCGCACCGCCAAAGGAAAAGTCGTCGTGCGCATCCAGGACTAGGCTGCGTCGCAGGCGCCGACACGGAAACTACGCACACGACACGCCGCGGCGGTTCGCCCTGATTTCCGTCTCGGCGTACGGCACCAAGCCCTTGTGCTGCGATGAAAGAGAAAGTAATGTCACTTTCAGTTTTCCTGCCGTCGATGCTGCCGCACACCTTGGAGCCACCATGGAATCCTTCGTCCACCTGCGAAAAGGGAAGACACCGCATCGCCTGCACGCCGATCTGGACGGCCTGAAGGACGACGAATTGGGCCGAGGTGGATTCACCGGGCGAACCGCCAACATGTATCGCCGCCACGACCCGACCGCGTACCGGGCGGAGGGCCCGCTGCGCCCCATCGATGTGCTGTCCAGCGAGCTCAAACCCAGCGATGCCACCGACGCCAACGGCGGCCCGTTGTTGATGTTCACCAACCCCGACTGCCGCATCTCGCTCTCCCGCCGTCACCAGCCGATGCCGTTTTGTACCCGCCACGTCGACGGTGACCTGCTCTGCTTCGTGCACCAGGGCACCGGTCTGCTGGAGACCGAGTTCGGGCCGCTGCCCTACCGCGAGGGCGACTGGGTGTACATCCCGAAGGCCGCTACCTGGCGCCAGATTCCTGATGTCGAGACCACGTTGCTGATGATCGAGGCCAGTGACGAGTTTCGCGTCCCGCCGCCCGGCTCGCTGGGCCGGCATTTCCCATTCGACCCCTCGCAAGCCACTATCCCCGAGCCCGTTCCGATGGAGGATGACGGCCGCGACGAGTACGAGGTCCGGCTGGTGCACGAGGGCGGCCCAACAACGCTGTTCTACCAACACAATCCGCTCGACGTCGAAGGCTGGCGTGGCGACAACTTCGCGTTCACGTTCAATATCGCCGACTACAACGTGATCACCTCCGACAGCGTCCACCTACCGCCGACCGTGCACCTGTTCATGCAGGCCGCCGGGGTCTACGTAATGAACTTCTTGCCCAGGCCGGCCGAAGGCGTACCCGGCACCGAGCGCACCCCGTGGTATCACCGCAACGTCGACTACGACGAGATCGCTTTCTTTCACGGCGGATCGCTCTACGGCATCCCGATGCCGCCGGGCTTGATTTCCCATGCGCCGCAAGGTGTCCACCACGGCGCACCCGAGAAGGCCCGCGAGCGAGCGCGCCGCAAGTTCGACGAACACTCCCGGGTGGACTGGCAGGTGATCGCAGTGGACACCCGCCGACGACTCACCCCGTCAGCCGAGGTGCTGGCGCACGACCTAGGACAGCACTGATGACCCAAAGCACACGAGTGCGTCACGAATACGACCGGATTCCCTATCTCGTTGCCTTTAAAAACAATTCCGCGGTCCGGGACGTCTATGGAGGGGTAGCTGGGCTGACCGTCCTGGAAAGCTATCTGCTCAAGCCGAAAGACAAATCGTCAGACACCGTGCTGGTGTTCATGCACCCGATCGGCGGCGGCGCTTACCTGCCGATGATCAACGCGCTGGCTCGGGCCGGTCATCATGTCATGTACTGCAACAGCCGCTTCCGCGGTAGCGATTCGGCGCTGCTGATGGAAAAGGTGATCGAGGACCTCGGCGCGGCGATCACGGACGCCAAGGAACGCCTCGGCTATCAAAAGGTGGTGCTGGCCGGCTGGAGTGGTGGCGGTTCACTGTCGGTGTTCTACCAACAGCAGGCCCAGCACCCCACTATCACGTCGAGCCCGTCGGGTGATGGGCCCGATCTCACCAAACTGAATCTGCCCGCCGCCGACGGCATCATGCTGCTGGCCGCACACATCAGCCGGCACGGCACGCTGACCGAATGGCTGGACGCATCGATTCTCGACGAATCCGACCCCACCAAACGCGACCCGGAACTGGACCTCTACAACCCCGACAACCCCAACCAGCCGCCCTACACCGAAGAGTTCCTGGCCCGCTACCGGCAGGCTCAGGTCAACCGCAACCGCCGCATCACCGCCTGGGTCCGGGAGAAACTCGCCGAACTGAAGGCTCAGGGTCGCCCCGATGACGAGTTCGGGTTCGTCGTGCACGGCACCATGGCCGACCCGCGCTGGCTGGACCCGACGGTCGATCCCAATGAACGGGTTCCGGGAACGTGCTATTTGGGTGATCCTCAAGTGGTGAACATGAGCCCGGTCGGGCTGGCCCGCTTCTCGACGCTGCGCGGCTGGCTGTCGCAATGGAGCTACGACGACGCTCGTGGCGATGCGGTGAGCTGCGGACCAGACATCGCGATCCCGGCGCTGGTGATCGGCAACCTGGCCGACGACGCCTGCACACCCAGCCACACCCGGCGGCTCTTCGATGCGATCGGCCATCCCGACAAGGAGATGCACGAAATCCCGGGCGCCACCCACTATTACGCCGGACCGGATCAACGCGACAAACTGCGTCAGGCCGTCGACATCGTCACCGACTGGCTAGTGCGGCACAAGTTCGCGAGTGGCGAGTGACCGCCACCGGCCCGCTGGACGGTGTTCGGGTGCTCGAGCTGGGCACCCTGATCGCCGGGCCGTTCGCCGGTCGACTGCTCGGCGACATGGGCGCCGACGTCATCAAGGTGGAACCGCCCGGTGCACCGGACCCGCTGCGAACCTGGGGCCAGGCCGAAGTCGACGGCCGCCATGTGTTCTGGACGGTGCACGCGCGCAATAAACGGGTCATCACGTTGGACCTGCGTCGCCCGCGCGGACGCGAGCTGTTCCTTGATCTCGTCGAGAAATCCGACATCGTGGTGGAGAACTTCCGACCGGGCACGCTGGAGAAGTGGAACCTGGGCTACGACGCGCTCAGCCAACGCAATTCGGGCATCAT
Source organism: uncultured Actinomycetota bacterium (assembly GCA_963744835.1). Taxonomy (GTDB): domain Bacteria; phylum Actinomycetota; class Actinomycetes; order Mycobacteriales; family Mycobacteriaceae; genus Mycobacterium. The sequence continues at coordinate 601,994 of CAVUVB010000007.1, read as the reverse complement.
CCTGGTTCGGGTGTCGGGCTACGGGCAGACCGGACCCGACGCGCACAAGGCCGGTTACGCCTCGGTGGCCGAAGCGGCCAGCGGGCTGCGCCACCTCAACGGTTTCCCCGGCGGACCGCCGCCCCGACTGGCGCTGTCTTTGGGCGACAGCCTGGCGGGCATGTTCGGCGCTCAGGGGGCGCTCGCCGCGCTGTATCGCCGCGGCATCACCGGGCACGGCCAGGTCGTCGACGTTGCCCTGAACGAATCATGCTTGGCCGTACAGGAATCCACGATTCCGGATTACGATGCCGGCGGCGTGGTGCGGGGTCCGTCGGGCACTCGACTCGAGGGCATCGCGCCGTCGAACATCTACCGCAGCGCCGACGGCTCGTGGGTGGTGATCGCCGCCAACCAAGACACCGTGTTCGCCCGGTTGTGCGCCGCGATGGGACGCCCGGAACTGGCCGTCGACGACCGGTTCGCCTCACACGGCGCCCGTGGTCGCAACCAGGACGAGCTGGACAAGATCATCGGCGGCTGGGCCGCCGAGCGGCAGCCCGGCGAGATCATCGAAACCCTCAGCGCTGCAGGCGTGATCGCCGGGCCGATCAACACGGTCGCCGAAGTGGTCAACGACCCGCAGCTGCGGGCCCGCGGGATGCTAGTCGAGCATTACGACGAGGGACTCGCGCGGCCGGTGTTGGGGCCCGGGGTCGTCCCGGTGCTCTCGGAATCGCCGGGCCGGGTTCGCAACGCCGGCCCGGCACACCCGGGACAACACAACGACGACGTTTACATCGGGCTGCTCGGCAAGACCGCCGAGGAGCTCGAGGAGCTGCGCGCCGAGGAGGTTCTGTGATGACACATGTCGACATCCGCGAGGTGGCGCTGCGCGACGGATTACAGATCGAGTCACCAATCCCGTTGTCGGCCAAGCTGGAACTGCTGGCTGCGGTGGCCGCGACCGGGGTACGCGAAGTGGAGGCCACCGCGTTCGTGTCCCCGTCAAAGGTGCCGTCGATGGCCGACGCCGCCGAACTTGCAGCCGAGCTGCGCAACTACCCGGACATCGAGTTCTCCGCGTTGGTGGCCAGCCCCAATGGCGCCAAGCGGGCCGTCGCCGCGGGGCTGCGCTCGATCGAGTACGTGGTCTCGACCAGCGACGCATTCAGCGAGGCCAACGTCGGGCGCAGCAGCGCAGAGGCCACCGATCAGATCGACGAGATCGTCGCGATCGCCCACCACAGTGACGTCACCGTGGAAGTCATTGTCGCCACCGCCTGGGACTGTCCGTTTGAAGGGCCCACGCCGCCGCAGCGGGTTCTTGACATCGCCGGGGCTGCCTGCGATCGCGGCATCGACCGGTTCTCGATTGCCGATACCATCGGGACCACCACGCCGGAACGGGTGAGTTCCCTGATCGCACAACTGCGTCCGGTGATCGGCGAGCTCCCGCTGGGCGGACATTTCCACAACACCCGCGGCGCCGGGCTGGCCAGCGCCTACGCGGCGGTCAGCTCCGGAGTCACCCGGCTGGACGCCTCGGCCGGAGGTTTGGGCGGCTGTCCGTTCGCACCGGGCGCCACCGGCAACATCGCCACCGAGGACTTGGTGTACCTGCTGCGCGACAGCGGTATCGAAGTCGACGTCGACCTACAGGCCGCCATCAGCGCAGCCGAAGTGGCGAAATCGGTTGTCGGCCATGATTTGCCGAGCGCTTTGTTGCGTGCCGGCGACCGGATCCGGAACTGATGCCAGCCGAGGTTTTGACCGCCAAAGGCCGCCAGACCCGGGCAGCCATCGAGCAGGCTGCCCGTAAACTTTTCGCCGAACGCGGCTTTCACGGCACCACCCTGGCCGATATCACCTCAGCCGCGGGAAAATCACCGGCAGTGTTCTACCGGTATTTCGCCGACAAGGAGGACCTTCTGGCCGCCTTGGCGGAGTCATTCCTGCACGACGTCGTGACACCGTCCGGGTTGAGCCTGCACCTACCCAACTCGCCCGACGACGACGCGTTCTTCACTTCGGTGGTCACCGGCTACTGGAACATGTTCAAACAAAACATCGGCATCATGATCGCCGTGGCGCAGCTGGCCGCTACCCAGCAGCGGTTCGCGTTCGTCCAAAACGAATTCCGGCGATTCGGCATGGACATCGTTGCCACGTCCGTGGCGCGTGCTCAAGAGCACGGCTACGCATCCGATCTCAATCCTCAACACGTCGCGGCCGCCATCGCCCTATTGTTCGAGAACTTCACCACCGTTTTTGTCGGCCCGTCCGGCGCCGGGGGCCTGGGCCTGGAAATCAGTGACGAGGACGCCATCGCGACCTTGTCGACGGTTTGGAAGAAAACCCTTTATGGCGGCGTAACGAGATCTTAGGAGATAGCCGTGGACTTCACTTTCCCAGAACACCTGACGGGGCTGCTCGCCGACATGGATGCGTTCATTGAGCGCGAGATCGCCCCGCTGCAGGCCGAGAACATGCAGTTCTTCGACCAGCGCCGAGAGCATGCCCGTACGGATTGGGACCACGATGGCACCCCGACGCGGGAGTGGGAGGATCTGCTCGCCGAGATGCGTCGTCGGGCCGACAAGGCCGGCTGGTTGCGCTACGGATTGCCGGCGTCGTTGGGTGGCCGCGACGGCACCAACCTCGACATGGCCGTGATTCGGGAGCATCTGGCACACAAGGGCCTTGGCCTGCACAACGACTTACAGAACGAGTCATCGATCGTCGGGAACTTCCCGCAAGTGATCATGATGGAACGGTTCGGCACCGACGCGCAGCGTGCGGCGTGGTCGGAGGCGCTGATCACCGGGGAGCGCTCGATGGCCTTCGGGCTCACCGAGCCGCAGCACGGCTCCGACGCGACCTGGCTGGAAACGCACGCCAAGCCCGACGGCGGCGACTGGGTGATCAACGGCTCCAAGCGGTTTAACACCGGCGTACACCGCGCCACGCATGACTTGATCTTCGCCCGCACGTCCGGCGAGCCGGGGCAGGCCCAGGGCATCACCGCGTTCATGGTGCCAACCGACGCGCCTGGATTCACCGTCCCGTACTACTGGTGGACGTTCAATATGCCCACCGATCATGGCGAAGTCGAGTTGACCGATGTGCGGGTACCGTCCGACGCGGTACTCGGCGAAGTCGACCGCGGTCTTGAGGTTGCACAAACCTTTCTGCACGAGAACCGAATTCGGCAGGCAGCGAGCAGTCTGGGCGCAGCGCAATACTGCATCGATCGAGCCGCCGAATATGCCGGTAAACGCACGGTGTTCGGCAAGCCGCTGGCGATCAACCAGGCCGTGCAATGGCCGCTGGCCGAGCTGCATACCGAGGCCCAGATGGTCCGACTGCTCGTGCAGTACGCGGCCTGGCATTTGGACCGTAACCATCACATGGAGGTGTCGGACAAGGTGTCGATGGCCAACTACCGCGCGAACCGACTGGTCTGCGACGCCGCCGACCGCGCGATGCAGATCTTCGGCGGTCTCGGTTACAGCCGTCATGAGCCCTTTGAGCACATCTACCGCCATCACCGCCGCTACCGAATCACCGAAGGCGCCGAGGAAATCCAGATCCGCCGGATAGCGCAGCGACTGCTCAAATTCGGCAAGAAGTGACCATCGTTCACCAGCTGTCGCCCGCCCTGGCGCGGGTAGTCGCAACCGTGGTCGGCACCGACGTCGCGATCGAGAACCTGCGTGCACTCACCGGCGGGGCCAGTCGCAGCACGCTGGCGTTCGACGCCGTCACCTCCGATGAACGGTGGCCGCTGATCCTGCGTATCGGGCCGCCTGACGACGTGCACGCGGGTATGGAGTTGGAAGCCCGCGTCCAAGCCGCCGCCGCGGCAGCCGGCGCGCCGGTCGCCCGCGTGCTGGTCGCCGACAATTCGACTGCCGCTCTTGGCAACCCATTTCTGATCTGCGGAGAAATCAAAGGCGAGACGATCGTCCGACGCATCGACCGCGTGCTCGACAGTGCTGGTGGACAACCCGCCCGGAGCCGGCTACTGAGCCAGTGCGCCCAGGCGCTGGCTGCCATCCACCGCGCCGACGCGCGCGACCCCGAGCTCGCCACACAGGATCAACTCACCGAGTGGCGCGGCCGGCTGGACGCCATGGGCGACACCACCGCCACCTTCGAGTGGGCTTTCCGGTGGCTGGCCGCCCACCGGCCGGCGTCGTCTCCGCCGCACCTGGTGCATGGCGATTTTCGGATGGGCAACCTCATCGTCGACGGATCCGAGCTCGCGGCCGTGCTCGACTGGGAGCTGGTGCACATCGGCGAGGTCTATGAAGACCTGGCCTGGTTCTGCATCCGGGCCTGGCGGTTCGGCGCGCCGGCCGCCCGCGACGCCGGAGGCTTGGGTAGCGTCGAGGAATTCCTGTGCGGCTACGAGCAGGCCAGCGGGACTACGGTCGATCGGGTGGCGTTTCACTGGTGGCTGGTGCTGGCCACGCTGCGCTGGGGCATCATCTGCCGCTACCAGGCGGAGCGCCACCTGAGCGGGCAGACCCCGTCAGTGGAGCTGGCGGCGATCGGCCGTCGGGTCTGCGAGACCGAGTGGGACCTGCTCGACCTGCTCGACAAGGCAACGCCGTGAGTGGGCGATACGGCCGCCCCACCGCGGCCGAACTGGTGGCAGCGGTCGCCGAGTTCCTCGAGACCGACGTGCGGGAGGCGACTGCCGGTCCAGTGAATTTCCATGCCCGGGTCGCGGCCAACGCGCTGCGCATCGTCGAGCGCGAATTGCAAGTGGACTCCGCCGACGACGTCACCCATGCCCTGACCGGCATCGGCTACGACGACGAAGCCCAGCTGGCTGCCGCTATCCGGGCCGGGGAGCTGGACGCGCGCAGCGACGCGCTGCAGGCGGCTCTGCGTGCGTTGGTAAATCACCGGCTATCAGTCGCGCACCCCGGCTACCAGGACGGATAGGGAAACACACCATGCCCGCTACCGACTCCGGCCACGGTCAACACGTCATCGTCGATCTGGCCGACCAGCTGTTCGCGGCGATCGAGCGAAGCGACGAGGCGATGCTCAACCGGCTTTTCAGCGACGACATCGCCGTGTGGCGGGTCGGCGCGCGCCGCGACAACGACAAAGAGCGGGCGCTGAAAGTCCTGCACTGGTTCATCGATGTCACCACCCAGCGTCACTACGAGATCCTGGACCGCCAGCTGTTCCCCGACGGTTTCGTCCAGCAGCACATCCTGCACGCCACCGGCCGCAACGGCGAATCGATCGCGTTGCGGGTGTGCATCGTGATTAAGTTGGGTGTCACTGCCTCAAATCAAGCTCTGATCAGCCGTATCGATGAGTACTTCGACCCAGCCGAACTCGCCCCGCTATTGAGCTAACCGGCAACGGAGGTGCTGATGACCCGCGCCAGCGACGATGCAGACCGAAGGGATGGGAAGGAGTGGCGCACATGACAACTGTAGAAACACTGTTGAACGATCCCGACACGGTCGGGGTATGGAACCTCGTTCCCGATCGATCAACGATCACCTTCAAGATCAAAAACATGTGGGGCCTGATCAACGTCAAAGGCCGGTTCACCGACTTCAACGGCGACGGTCAGGTCACCGGCAAGGGCGCCATCTTCGGCCGCCTCGACATCCGGACGGCCTCGCTGCGTACCGGCATCCGCAAACGCGACGAGCACCTGCAATCGGCCGATTTCTTCGACGTCGAGCGCTACCCGGAAATCAGCGTCGTGGTGACCTCCGTGGAGCCGACCACCGGCAACGCCGCCGATCTGCGAGCCGACTTCAGCATCAAAGGGGTTACCTCCCCGGTGCCGCTGCCGGTCCAAGTCACCGTGCACGACGACGGCTCGGTGCGGGTATCGGCAAAAACCCAGGTCGACCGGGCACAGTTCGGCCTGGACTGGAACCGGGTCGGGATGATCGGCAAGACGGCAACAGCTACCGCCGACGCGTGCTTCGTGCGGGCGCCACGGTAGACTCAGCAGACCCGCAGCGAGCCTGCAAGCAGCCCACATCGTCGTCGGGCAGTACCATCTGCACCGTGCCTGCCACCAGCCCGCTGCGGATCCTTGTATACAGCAACAACGCCAAGACCCGACAGGACGTCATGCTGGCGTTGGGTAAACGGGTGCATCCGGATCTGCCCGAGCTGAGCTACGTCGAAGTGGCCACCGGACCGGTCGTCATCCAGCATCTGGACGCCGGCGGTATCGATCTGGCCATTCTCGACGGAGAAGCGACCCCGGAAGGTGGCATGGGCATCGCCAAGCAGCTCAAAGACGAGATTGCGCAGGGTCCGCCGATCGTGGTGCTGACCGGACGGCGCGACGACGCCTGGCTGGCCAGCTGGTCACGCGCCGAGGCTGCGGTCCCCCACCCGATCGATCCGATCCAGCTGAGCCGAACCGTGCTCGAGTTGCTGCGTGCTCCGGTCCAATAGTCGATTAGCCGGGCCCCAACGAGCACGGGGACCCCTGCCCGTTGAACGCAGTCCGATAACGTCGCGATCCCACGGTGGCGCTGCCGACGGCCGAAATAACCACGCACTCTTAATAACTCGTGAACCGCTAATCGCCGCCGGAACGCTGCGTGCTTGGACAGGGACACCACCGGCCCGCTGTGGTTGAGCTCACATCTAGACTGTTGAGCGCGGGGCTACACACGATCGCTAGGCTGTGGTTGCGCTCACAGTCAGCCCATGAACAACAGTGAGGAAGCGTCTTCGCGGGATGAATCTTTACATACCCATCCTGGTGCTCGGGGGGATCGCCGCCGCGTTCGCCCTCGGCTCGGTTGTGCTCGCCCAGATCACCGGACCGTCACGGTTCAACCGGGCGAAGCTAGAGGCATACGAGTGCGGGATCGAGCCCAGCGACCAGCCGGCCAACGCGCCGCACGCAGGCAGCGGGCAGCGGTTCCCGGTGAAGTACTACCTGACGGCGATGTTGTTCATCGTCTTCGACATCGAAATCGTGTTCCTTTACCCATGGGCGGTCAGCTACGACAAGCTGGGACTGTTCGCGTTGATCGAGATGGTGGTGTTCGTGCTCACGGTCTTCGTGGCTTACGCCTATGTATGGCGCCGCGGTGGCCTGACCTGGGATTGAGGTAAGACGTGGGCATAGAGGAGAAACTGCCGAGCGGTTTCTTGCTGACGACCGTCGAGCAACTGGCGGGATATTTCCGCAAGAACTCGTTGTGGCCGGCGACATTCGGATTGGCCTGTTGCGCGATCGAGATGATGGCCACCGCCGGCCCGCGATTCGACCTCGCACGCTTTGGCATGGAGAGGTTTTCGGCGACACCCCGGCAGGCCGATCTGATGATCGTAGCCGGGCGGGTCAGCCAGAAGATGGCGCCGGTGCTGCGTCAGATCTACGACCAGATGGCCGAACCCAAATGGGTGCTGTCCATGGGCGTATGCGCGTCGTCGGGCGGGATGTTCAACAACTACGCGATCGTTCAGGGTGTGGATCACGTAGTGCCGGTGGACATCTACCTACCCGGCTGCCCGCCTCGTCCGGAGATGCTGTTGTACGCAATCCTCAAGCTGCACGACAAGATTCAGGAGATGCCGTTGGGCGTCAACCGCGAGCAGGCCATCGCCGAAGCCGAAGAGGCGGCGCTGGCTGTTCGGCCGACGATCGAGATGCGCGGGCTGTTGCGATGAGTTCACCGGAGCACGACCCGAAGCGGGCAGCCACCGAGGTGGGCGGAATCCCCGTCCCCACCGACGAATCCGACCGAGAGGTGATCGAGGTTCGCCGAGGTATGTTCGGCGTCCACGGCACCGGCGACACGTCCGGATACGGGCGCCTGGTACGCCAGGTCACCATCGACGACGGCAGTCCCCGGCCCTACGGCGGATACTTCGACGAGGTTGTCGATCGACTGACCGCGGCACTGAAGGCCGACGGCGTCGATTTCGAGGACGCCATAGAGAAAGTCGTGGTCTACTGCGACGAGCTGACGCTGCATGTGAGCCGTGAGCTGCTGCCGCAGGTCGCCCGCCAACTCCGCGACGACCCGCAGCTGCGCTTCGAGCTGTGCCTGGGCGTCAACGGCGTGCACTATCCGCACGAAACCGGACGCGAGCTGCATGCCGTGTATCCGCTGAAGTCGATCACCCACGGGCGTCGTGTCCGGCTGGAAGTGGCTGCACCAGACGGTGATCCGCACATCCCGTCGCTGTTCGGCATCTACCCGACCAACGACTGGCACGAGCGCGAGACCTATGACTTCTTCGGCATCATCTTCGACGGCCATCCGTCATTGACCCGAATCCAGATGCCCGACGACTGGCAGGGACACCCGCAACGCAAGGACTACCCACTTGGCGGCATCCCAGTGGAGTACAAGGGCGCGCAGATTCCCCCGCCCGATCAGCGGAGGGCCTACAACTGATGAGCGAGACCACCAACCCCAACGTCGAGGGCACCGGCGGTGAAACCCTGGTGGCTCTCGTGGGCCAAGATTGGAACCAGATCGTCGAGGCGGCACGCAAAGGCGAACCCGGTGAACGCATCGTCGTCAACATGGGACCCCAGCACCCGTCCACTCACGGGGTCCTGCGGCTGATCTTGGAGATCGAAGGCGAGACGGTCACCGACGCCCGGTGCGGAATCGGCTACCTGCACACCGGCATCGAAAAGAACCTGGAGTACCGGTACTGGACCCAGGGCGTGACGTTCGTGACCCGGATGGATTACCTGGCACCGTTTTTCAACGAAGCCGTCTACTGCCTGGGTGTGGAGAAGCTGCTCGGGATCACCGACGAGATTCCCGAACGCGTCAATGTCATCCGGGTGATGCTGATGGAGTTCAACCGGGTCTCCTCGCACCTGGTCGCGCTTGCGACCGGCGGTATGGAACTGGGTGCGATGACGGCAATGTTCCTCGGTTTCCGGGAACGCGAGCTGGTGCTGAACCTGTTCGAGAAGGTCACCGGCCTGCGGATGAACCACGGCTATATCCGACCCGGCGGACTGGCCCAGGATCTGCCGCCCGATTCCGTCAGAGAGATCAAAGAACTCCTCAAGCTGCTGGGCCACCGGCTCAACGACATCGAGAACCTGCTGAACGAGAACTACATCTGGAAAGCCCGCACCCAGGGTGTCGGGTATCTGGACCTGACCGGATGTATGGCCCTCGGGATAACCGGACCGTGTCTGCGGGCCACCGGATTGCCGTACGACCTGCGTCGCAGCGACCCGTACTGCGGGTACGAGAACTACGAGTTCGACGTGATCACCGAGGATACGTGTGATGCCTACGGGCGCTACATCATTCGCATCAAGGAGATGAGAGAGTCGCTGAAGATCGTCGAACAATGCCTGGACAAGTTGAAGCCCGGCCCGATCATGGTCGACGACCGCAAAATCGCCTGGCCGGCCGACCTCAAAGTAGGCCCGGACGGGCTGGGCAACTCGCCGGAGCACATCGCCAAGATCATGGGCGGCTCGATGGAGGCGCTGATCCACCACTTCAAGCTGGTTACCGAAGGCATCCGGGTGCCGGCCGGCCAGGTGTACGTCGCCGTCGAGTCGCCGCGCGGGGAGCTCGGCGTCCACATGGTCAGCGACGGCGGCACCCGGCCCTACCGCGTGCACTACCGGGACCCGTCATTCACCAACCTGCAGGCCGTCGCCGCGATGTGTGAGGGCGGCATGGTCGCCGACGTGATCGCCGCGGTAGCCAGCATCGATCCCGTCATGGGCGGGGTGGACCGGTGACCGGGGCATACGCCCCGGCGTCGGGGCCAGCGGCGAGCGGATATTCATCCAGCTTGGCCCGCCGCCCGACGAGCCGGGCCAATTCGTCGTGGAGGGCGCACCGGAGTCCTATCCGCCCGAGGTACGGACACGGCTGGAAGTCGACGCCAAGGAGATCATCGGCCGCTATCCCAGCCCGCGGTCGGCGCTGCTGCCGCTGTTGCACCTGGTGCAGTCCGAGGATTCCTACCTCACGCCGGCCGGTTTGGAATTCTGCGGCGAACAGCTCGGGTTGACCGGTGCCGAAGTCGCAGCGGTGGCGAGTTTCTACAGCATGTACCGCCGCGGACCGACCGGCGAATACCTGGTCGGTGTGTGCACGAACACGCTGTGCGCCGTCATGGGCGGCGACGCGATTTTCGACTCACTCAAAGAACATCTCGGCATCGGCAACGATGAGACCACTGCCGACGGCTCAGTGACGCTGCAACACGTCGAGTGCAACGCGGCGTGCGACTACGCACCGGTGGTGATGGTCAACTGGGAGTTCTTCGACAACCAAACCCCGGAGTCGGCGCGTGAACTCGTCGACGGGCTGCGGAGTGGTCAACCCCCGGCGCCCACCCGCGGCATCGCTCCGCTGTGCTCGTTCCGTCAGACCGGCCGAATCTTGGCGGGTTTTCCCGACCAGCGCCCCGATGAGGGCCAAGGCGGCGCCGGCGGCGCGGCCACCTTGGCCGGTCTGCAGGTGGCCAAGGAACGCGGCATGACCGCGCCACCAGCCGACGCAGGGGAAGGTCAGTAATGGGGACGGAAACACCGTTGGCCCCGGTACTGAGCCGCTTTTGGGACGACCCCGAGTCGTGGACGATGGCAACCTATCGGCGCAACGACGGCTATAAGGCCCTGCAGAAGGCGCTCAAGATGGAGCCCGACGAGGTGCTGCAGGCGGTCAAGGATTCCGGGCTGCGTGGACGCGGCGGCGCGGGCTTTGGAACAGGGACGAAATGGGGGTTCATCCCGCAAGGCGACGAGGGCCCGGCCGCCAAGCCGCACTACCTAGTCATCAACGCCGACGAGTCCGAGCCCGGCACGTGCAAGGACATCCCACTCATGTTCGCCACACCGCACTTCTTGATCGAAGGCAGCATCATCGCCGCCTATGCGATCCGGGCCAGCCACGCGTTCATCTACGTGCGCGGCGAAGTGGTTCCGGTACTGCGCCGAGTGCGACACGCGGTGGCCGAAGCGTATGAGGCGGGTTTCCTGGGCCGCGACATCGCCGGCTCCGGCTACGATCTGGAGCTGGTGGTACACGCCGGAGCCGGCGCCTACATCTGCGGCGAGGAGACCGCGCTGCTGGATTCGCTGGAAGGCCGTCGTGGCCAACCGCGCCTGCGTCCGCCGTTCCCGGCGGTGTCAGGTCTCTACGCGTGCCCCACGGTGATCAACAACGTCGAGACCATCGCCAGCGTCCCCCCGATCATCCTCAACGGCGTCGACTGGTTCCGGTCGATGGGCAGCGAAAAATCACCTGGCTTCACCCTGTACTCGCTGTCTGGTCACGTCACGCGGCCGGGCCAGTATGAAGCGCCATTGGGCATCACGTTGCGGGAATTGCTCGAGTACGCCGGCGGCGTACGGGCGGGGCACAAGCTGAAATTCTGGACACCCGGCGGGTCGTCGACACCGATCCTCACCGACGAGCACCTCGACGTGCCGCTGGACTACGAAGGCGTGGGCGCGGCCGGTTCGATGCTGGGCACCAAGGCGTTGGAGATTTTCGACGAGACAACCTGTGTGGTGCGCGCCGTGTGGCGCTGGACCGAGTTCTACAAGCACGAATCGTGCGGCAAATGCACGCCGTGCCGGGAAGGCACCTTCTGGCTGGATCAGATCTACGAGCGGTTGGAGAACGGCCACGGCACACCGGAGGACCTGGACAAGCTGCTCGACATCTCCGACGCCATCCTCGGTAAGTCGTTCTGCGCGTTGGGCGATGGCGCGGCCGCCCCGGTAATGTCGTCGATCAAATACTTCCGCGACGAATATGTCGCGCATATCGAGGGCGGCGGGTGCCCGTTCGACCCACGCGAATCCATGCTCGCGGTGAACGGAGACCACCGGTGACACGCGCCGAACCGCTGCCACTTCCTCGGCGCGAGCGTGCGTGTTTGCACCGCGACACGCGGCCGCGGGCGGCGTCCTGCGCACGCTCGCGGACTACTCGGGGGAAGGAGCGGGGCTCATGACGCAAACGGCTGACACCGGAGAGAAGGTTTCCGAGCCGGAGCTGGTGACGTTGACCATCGACGGCACCGAGATCAGTGTCCCCAAAGGCACTTTGGTGATCCGGGCCGCCGAGTTGATTGGCGTGCAAATCCCCCGGTTCTGCGACCACCCGCTGCTCGATCCGGTCGGCGCCTGCCGCCAATGCTTGGTCGAGATCGAGGGCCAGCGCAAACCGATGGCGTCGTGCACCATACCGGTGACCGATGACATGGTGGTGCGCACGCAGTTCAGCTCCGAAGCCGCCGACAAGGCCCAGCACGGAGTGATGGAGCTACTGCTGATCAACCATCCGCTGGACTGCCCGATGTGCGACAAGGGCGGTGAGTGCCCGCTGCAGAACCAGGCGATGTCCAACGGCCGAGCCGACTCCCGGTTCACCGATGTCAAGCGCACGTTTGCCAAGCCGATCAACATTTCGCAACAGGTATTGCTGGACCGTGAACGCTGTATCTTGTGCGCGCGGTGCACCCGTTTCTCCGAGCAGATCGCCGGCGACCCGTTCATCGAGATGCTGGAACGCGGCGCGCTGCAACAGGTCGGCATCTACGCCAACGAGCCGTTCGAGTCGTACTTTTCCGGCAACACCGTGCAGATCTGCCCGGTCGGCGCGCTGACCGGAACCGCCTACCGGTTTCGGGCCCGCCCCTATGACCTGGTCTCCAGCCCGAGTGTGTGTGAGCACTGCGCGTCGGGGTGTGCACAGCGCACCGACCATCGCCGCAACAAGGTGCTGCGCCGGCTGGCCGGCGACGAGCCCGAGGTCAACGAGGAGTGGAACTGCGACAAGGGGCGGTGGGCGTTCACCTACGCCACCCAGCCTGACCGGATCACCACTCCCCTGGTACGGGACGCTGACGGCTCGCTGGGGGCCGCCTCGTGGCCGCACGCATTGGCCGTTGCCGTCGACGGGCTCAACTCGGCGGTCGGCGGCACGGGAGTGCTGACCGGCGGCCGGCTGACCGTGGAAGATGCCTACGCGTATTCCAAGTTCGCCCGGATCGTGTTGAACACCAACGACATCGACTTCCGTGCCCGACCACACTCCAGCGAGGAAAAGCAATTCCTGGCGACCCAGGTCGCCGGCAGGTCGATCACCATCAGCTACTCCGATCTGGAGTCGGCGCCGGTGGTGCTGCTGGCCGGATTCGAACCCGAGGAAGAGTCGCCGATCGTCTACCTGCGGTTGCGCAAAGCCGCCCGCAAACACGGCTTGCCAGTCCACGCCATCGCGCCATTCGCCAGCAACGGGCTGAAGAAGTTGTCCGGCAAGCTGATTCAGACCGTGCCCGGTGCCGAGGCCGCAGCGCTGGACGAGCTGGCCACCGGCGAAATCGCCGACCTGCTGTCTAAACCAGGGGCGATCATTATGGTCGGCGAACGGCTGGCCGGCGCGCCCGGCGGATTGTCCGCCGCGGCCCGGCTTGCCGACGCCACCGGGGCTCGACTGGCGTGGGTGCCTCGCCGCGCCGGGGAACGCGGCGCGCTGGAAGCCGGCGCGCTGCCGGGACTGTTGCCCGGCGGCCGTCCGGTCAGCGATGAGGCCGCCCGCTCGCAGGTGGCCGAGGCCTGGCATGTCTCCGAGTTGCCTGCTGCCGACGGACGTGACGTCGACGGCATCCTGGCCGCGGCCACCGACGGCACGCTGGGCGCGCTGCTGGTTGGCGGTGTGGACCCCGACGACTTTGCCGATCCCGACGCGGTGCTGGCCGCCCTGGACGCCGTGGGCTTCGTGGTGAGCCTGGAGCTGCGGCACAGCGCGGTGACCGAGCGCGCCGACGTGGTTTTCCCCATCGCACCGGCGGCGGAGAAGTCGGGAACGTATGTCAACTGGGAAGGCCGACGCCGCAGCTTCTCGGCCGCGCTGCCCGCCGACGCGACACCCGATCTGCGCGTACTCGACACACTGGCCGACGAAATGGGTATCGACCTGGGTCTGCCCACGGTGCAGGCCGCGCTCGTCGAGCTCAGCGCGCTGGGCAGCTGGGACGGCACGCATGGCGCTGCGCCGGACGTCGCCGCTGCCGGGGCGTCGAAACCCGGTGCGGGAGAAGCCGTGCTGGCCGGGTGGCGGATGCTGCTCGACCAGGGGCAGCTACAGGACGGCGAGCCGCACCTGGCCGGAACCGCGCGCCCCCCGGTGGTGCGGCTGTCGGCCGAGACGGCTGACGAGATCGGCGCCGCCGACGGCGACCGGGTCACGGTCAGCACCGCGCGCGGTGAGGTCATGCTGCCCCTGACCATCACCGAGATGCCCGAACAAGTGGTCTGGCTGCCGCTGAACTCGCCGGGCTCGGCGGTGCATCGGCAGTTGGGCGTGACAGCCGGTGCCGTGGTCAAGATACGCGTCGGCGACGATGCAGAGCGAAGCGATGCTGAGGAGCGGCGCAGATGAACGGGGTGGCCAAGTGATTCCCGGCTTCGGGCACGACACCTGGTGGCTAGTCGCAGCCAAAGCGCTCGCAGTGTTCGTCTTCTTGGTGCTGACGGTGCTGATAGCGATCCTTGCCGAACGCAAGATCCTGGGCCGGATGCAGCTGCGATGGGGACCCAACCGGGTCGGCCCGCGCGGGTATCTACAGAGCCTGGCCGACGGCATCAAGCTGGCGCTCAAGGAGCCGATCACCCCGTTCGGCGTCGAAAAACCGATTTTCCTGCTGGCGCCGGCCATTTCGACGATTCCGGCGATCACAGCATTTGCGTTCATCCCGTTCGGACCGCAGGTCTCCGTTTTCGGACACTGGACCGCGCTGCAAGTGACCGATCTGCCAGTGGCGGTGCTGTTCATCCTGGCGCTCTCCTCGATCGGGGTCTACGGCATCGTGCTGGCGGGGTGGTCGTCGGGTTCGACCTATCCGCTGCTGGGCGGGGTGCGCTCCACCGCGCAGGTGATCTCCTACGAGGTCGCGATGGGGCTGTCGTTCGCGACGGTGTTCCTTTACGCAGGAACGATGTCGACGTCGCAGATCGTGTCGGCCCAAGACCGGGTGTGGTACGTCTTTCTGCTGCTGCCGTCGTTCTCGGTCTATCTGGTGTCGATGGTCGGCGAGACCAACCGGGCGCCGTTCGACCTGCCCGAAGCCGAGGGCGAACTGGTCGCCGGTTTCCACACCGAGTACTCGTCGCTCAGCTTCGCGATGTTCTACCTGGCCGAATACATCAACATGACCACGGTGTCGGCGCTGGCCGCCACGCTGTTCATGGGCGGCTGGCACGCGCCATGGCCGCTGAACATGTGGGCCGGCGCCAACAGCGGCTGGTGGCCGGTGCTGTGGTTCACCGCCAAGGTGTGGTTGTTCTTGTTCATCTACATCTGGCTGCGGGGCACGCTGCCGCGGCTGCGATACGACCAGTTCATGGCGCTCGGGTGGAAGATCCTCATACCGGTGTCACTGGTCTGGGCGCTGATCGCCGCGGCGATCCGCACGTTGCGTAACCAGGGGTACCCGCATTGGACACTGGTGCTGGTCGTCTCCAGCATCGCCGTCACCGTGGTACTTCTGGCTCTGCTGCGAGAACCGTTCGGCGGCAAGCGGAAACGTAAGAAACAACGCCGCGACCAGCCGGTAGAGGCGCAGCCCTCCGAACCGGCTTTCCCCACGCCGCCGCTCCCAGGCCAAGTGCTGGTGCCAACGACTCAGGAGGGTACCGATGGCTAAACTCTTCAGCTCGATCGCCGGATTCGGCGTCACTTTCGGGACGATGTTCAAACGGCCGATCACCGAGGAGTATCCGGAGAATCCCGGCCCGGTGGCGCCGCGCTATCACGGCCGCCATCAGCTGAACCGCTACGCGGATGGCTTGGAGAAGTGCATCGGCTGCGAGCTGTGTGCATGGGCCTGCCCGGCCGACGCGATCTACGTCGAGGGCGCCGACAACAGCGAAGAGGAGCGCTTTTCGCCGGGTGAACGCTACGGCCGGGTGTATCAAATCAACTACCTGCGTTGCATCGGGTGCGGGCTGTGTGTCGAGGCCTGCCCCACCCGTGCGTTGACAATGACCAACGACTACGAGATGGCCGACGACAACCGCGCTGACCTGATCTACGAAAAGGACCGGCTGCTGGCGCCGCTGCTGCCCGACATGACCGCGGCACCGCATCCACGAGCCGAAGGTGCCACCGACGCCGACTACTACCTCGGCAATGTCACCGCAGAAGGTTTGCGGGACAAGCAGAAATCGGACCCCACTCCATGACCACACCGCTGGCCGCCGACATACTCACCCGCACCTCCACCGGTGAGGCCGTGACATTCTGGGTGCTGGGCACGGTGGCGCTGATCGGCGCGCTGGGTGTGGTGATGGCCGCCAACGCCGTCTACTCCGCAATATTTCTGGCGATCACGATGATCATCCTGGCGGTGTTCTACATGATCCAAGACGCCGTGTTCCTCGGCGTGGTTCAAATCGTGGTCTACACCGGCGCGGTGATGATGCTGTTCCTGTTCGTGCTGATGCTGATCGGCGTGGACTCAGCGGAGTCCCTAGTGGAGACGCTGCGCGGGCAACGAGTGGCGACGGTGGTCGTCGGTCTCGGATTCGGGATTGTGCTGATCGCCACCATCGGCAGCGTGACCACCGGCGGCTTCGTCGGCATGACGCAGGCCAACGCCGGTGGCAATGTCGAAGGCCTGGCGACGCTGATCTTCTCTCGGTATCTGTGGGCGTTCGAGCTGACCAGCGCACTGCTGATCACCGCAGCACTCGGAGCGATGCTGCTGGCACACCGGGAGCGCTTCGAGCGCCGCAAAACACAGCGCGAGCTGTCAATCGAACGGTTCCGCCCGGGTGGCCATCCCACGCCAATGCCTGGCCCGGGCGTCTACGCCCGCCACAACGCGGTCGACACGGCTGCGCTGCTGCCGGACGGCTCCTACTCCCGGTTGTCGGTGCCGGAGGTGCTGGAGCCGCGCACGGCCGAAGGGTTGGAAGTGCACTCCGGTAACGGTTCTGGAGAACGGTGAATCATGAATCCGCAGAACTACCTGTACCTGTCGGCGCTGCTGTTCACCATCGGCGCCGCGGGTGTGCTGTTGCGGCGCAACGCGATCGTCATGTTCATGTGCGTCGAGTTGATGCTCAACGCGGTCAACCTGGCGTTCGTCACCTTCGCCCGGATGCACGGCCAACTCGACGGCCAGATGGTGGCCTTCTTCACCATGGTCGTCGCCGCGTGCGAAGTCGTGGTCGGCCTGGCCATCATCATGACAATTTTCCGTGCCCGCAGATCGGCTTCGGTCGACGACGCCAACCTGCTCAAGGGCTGAGCTGATGACACAATTCACCTGGCTGGTCGTGGCCTTGCCCGCGGCCGGCGCCTTGGTACTGCTGCTGGGCGGTCGACGCACCGACGGGTGGGGGCACCTGCTCGGCTGTGCCACCGCGCTGGCGTCGTTCGGCGTTGGCCTGGCGCTGCTTAACGACATGCTCGGCCGGCCCGCCGACGCCCGCACCATCAGCCAGCATCTCTACAGCTGGGTGCCGGTCGGTGGTCTGCAGGTCGACCTCGGGTTGCAGATCGACCAATTGTCAATCTGTTTCGTGCTGCTGATCACCGGTGTCGGATCGCTGATCCACATCTATTCGGTCGGCTACATGGCCGAAGACCCCGACCGCAGAAGATTTTTCGCCTACCTGAACCTGTTCCTGGCGGCGATGCTGTTGCTGGTGGTGGCCGACAACTACCTGGCCCTGTACGCCGGTTGGGAGGGCGTGGGTCTGGCGTCCTACCTGCTGATCGGGTTCTGGTACCACAAGCCGACCGCGGCCACCGCGGCCAAGAAGGCGTTCGTGATGAACCGGGTCGGTGACGCCGGGCTCGCACTGGCGATTTTCTTGATTTTCAGCAACTTCGGCACGCTGTCCTACTCGGGGGTGTTCGCCGGCGCCCCCGGCGCGAGTCGCGGCGTGCTGACCGCGATCGGGTTACTGCTGCTATTGGGCGCCTGCGCGAAATCCGCCCAGGTTCCCCTGCAGGCCTGGCTGGGTGACGCGATGGAGGGCCCCACCCCGGTGTCCGCACTGATCCACGCCGCCACCATGGTGACCGCCGGGGTGTATCTGATCGTGCGGTCCAACCCGCTCTACACCCTCTCGCCGGACGCCCGGCTGGGCGTCATCATCGTCGGCGCGGTCACGCTGCTGTTCGGAGCATTCATCGGCTGCGCCAAAGACGACATCAAACGTGCACTGGCGGCATCGACGATGAGCCAGATCGGCTACATGGTGCTGGCCGCGGGCCTGGGCCCGGCCGGCTACGCGTTCGCGATCATGCACCTGCTCACCCACGGGTTCTTCAAAGCCGGCTTGTTCCTCGGCTCCGGCGCGGTGATCCACGCAATGCACGAAGAGCAGGACATGCGCCGCTACGGCGGGCTGCTTAAGTCGTTGCCGATCACCTTCGCCACGTTCGGGTTGGGCTACCTGGCGATCATCGGAGTTTGGCCGTTCGCCGGCTTCTTCTCCAAAGACGCCATCATCGAGGCCGCGCTGGGCGCCGGCGGTGTGCGCGGAACGATCCTGGGCGGCGCAGCACTGCTGGGTGCTGGCATCACCGCCTTCTACATGACACGGGTGATGCTGATGACGTTCTTCGGCGAAAAGCGTTGGGCCGACGACGCGCATCCGCATGAGGCACCGGCGGTGATGACCTGGCCGATGATCCTGCTCGCGGTCGGATCGGTGTTCTCCGGCGGCCTGCTGGCCATCGGCGGCACACTACAGCACTGGCTGGAACCAGTGGTCCTCGTCGAGGAAGGCCCGCACATCTTGCCGACCTGGGTGACCAGCGCTGTGGCCCTGGGCGTCGTCGCCGTCGGAATCGTCGTCGCTTACCAGCTCTACGGCCGCCGTCCAGTCCCGGAGACGGCACCCACTGACGTGTCAGTGCTCACCGTCGCCGCCCGCAGGGACCTCTACGGCGACGCCTTCAACGAGGAGGTGTTCATGCGACCGGGTGCGCGATTGACCCACGAGCTGGTCGAGGTCGACGACCAAGGCGTGGACGGCTCGGTCAACGCGCTGGCGGCGCTGGTGAGCCGGACCTCGGACCGGCTGCGCGGGTTGGAGACCGGGTTCGTCCGGAACTATGCGTTGTCGATGTTCGTGGGCGCGGTGCTGGTGGCCGCGGCGCTCCTGGCGGTGAAACTGTGGTGAGCGTCCCGTGGCTTTCCGTACTGTGGCTGCTGCCGTTGGCCGGCGCGTTGGTGGTGATCGTGGTGCCGCCCGCGGGGCGGCAGCTTGCCAAGTGGCTCGGCCTGGCCGTGGCGGTCGCCGTGCTGGTGGTCTCAATCGTCATCACCGCCCGGTTCTACCCCGGTGGGGCCACTTACCAATTCGTCGAATCCCACTCGTGGATACCGGCTTTCGGCGCCGGCTACACCCTCGGTGTCGACGGCATCGCGCTGGTGCTGGTATTGGTGACCACAATCCTGGTGCCGTTGCTCCTGGTGGGCGGCTGGAACGACGGCGGTGAAAGCGCCCGGGGCCCCCAGGCTTACGTGGCGTTGACGCTGGCCATCGAATCGATGGTGCTCATCTCGGTGGTCTCGCTGGACGTGTTGCTGTTCTACGTGTTCTTCGAGGCGATGTTGATCCCGATGTACTTCCTGATCGGCGGTTTCGGTGGTGGCGCGCAGCGTTCCCGGGCAGCGGTGAAGTTCTTGCTGTACAACCTGTTCGGCGGTCTGATAATGCTGGCGGCGGTCATCGGACTGTACGTGGTGACTGCTGAGCACGGTTCGGGAACATTCGATTTCCGCCACATCGTGGCGGCCGTTTCCACACATTCGCTCGGCGCGTCCCCGGCTGTCATGAAGGCGCTGTTCTTGGGATTCATGTTCGCCTTCGCGATCAAGGCCCCATTGTGGCCGTTCCACCGGTGGCTACCCGACGCCGCTGTCGAGTCGACCCCGGCGACCGCGGTCTTGATCACCGCGGTGATGGACAAGGTCGGCACTTTCGCCATGCTGCGCTACTGCCTGCAGTTGTTCCCCGACGCGTCAACGTATTTCCGCCCGCTGATCATCGTCTTGGCGGTCATCGGCGTGATCTACGGCGCGATCGTGGCGATCGGCCAGACCGACATCATGCGGTTGATCGCCTACACCTCGATCTCACACTTCGGCTTCATCATCCTCGGGATCTTCGTGATGACCAGCCAAGGCCAGAGCGGGTCCACGTTGTACATGCTCAACCACGGCATATCCACCGCCGCGGTGTTCCTGATCGCCGGATTCCTGATCTCCCGGCGCGGCACCCGCTCGATCGCCGACTACGGCGGTGTCCAAAAGGTGGCCCCCGTGCTCGCCGGGACCTTCCTGATCGCGGCGCTGGCGACGCTGTCGCTACCCGGATTGGCGCCGTTCATCAGTGAATTCCTGGTGTTGATAGGCACGTTCAGCCGCTACTGGGTGGCGGCCGCATTCGGCGCTACCGCTTTGGTGCTCTCGTCGATGTACATGTTGTGGCTCTATCAACGGGTGATGACCGGACCGGTCGCCCCGGACAACGAACGGATCCGTGACCTGGTGCCGCGCGAAGTCGTCGTCGTCGCACCGCTGATGGCGTTGCTGCTTGTCCTCGGGGTGTATCCCAAACCAGTGCTGGACATCATCAACCCCGCGGTCGGCAACACCATGACCACGATCGGCCAGCACGACCCCGCGCCGATTGCGCCGGCCCACACTGCGCACCGATTGGGGACGGCGGAAGGACCGCGCCGATGAACATGCCCACACCCAGCGTCGAGTACGCTCTGCTCTCCCCCACGCTGATTGTCTTCGGTGTCGCGGTGGCCGGCGTGCTGCTGGAGGCATTCCTGCCGCGACGACTCCGCTACGGCGCCCAGGTGATGCTGGCGCTGGGCGGGCTGGCCGCCGCCTTCGTCGCGGTTGTCCTGGTAGCCAAGACGATTCCGTCCATCGGTCGGACGGCTGTGCTGCAAGCAGTGGCCGTTGACCGGCCCGTGCTGCTGCTACAAGGCACCATCCTGCTGGTCGCGGTGCTCGCAGTGATCTTCATCGCCGAACGCACCGGACGCGACAACGCCAACACCGGGCCGGGCGCGGCCACCGCCACGGCCCACATGTCCGCCGGGCTGGATTCCTTTACCCCGCAAGCTTCCGCGGTCCCCGACAGCGCGGCCGAGCAGCACGCGATCCGCGCCGGCGCGCGGCAGACCGAGGTATTCCCGCTTACCATGCTGGCCATCGGCGGCATGTTGGTGTTCCCGGCCGCTAACGACCTGTTGACCATGTTCGTCGCGCTGGAAGTCCTCTCGCTGCCGCTGTACCTGTTGTGCGGGCTGGCCCGTCACCGCCGGTTGCTATCCCAGGAAGCAGCGGTGAAATACTTTCTGCTCGGCGCATTCTCGTCGGCCTTCTTCCTCTACGGCGTTGCGTTTCTCTATGGCGCTACCGGCACGCTGTCGCTGCCCGGTATCGCCAAAACACTGGCGGGCAATCCCAACAGCTCAACGGCTCTGATCGGTGTCGCGCTGTTGTCGGTCGGCCTGCTGTTCAAGGTCGGCGCCGTCCCGTTCCATTCGTGGATTCCCGACGTCTACCAAGGCGCGCCGACCCCGATCACCGGGTTCATGGCCGCGGCTACCAAGGTCGCGGCGTTCGGTGCGCTGCTGCGGGTCGTCTACGTGTCACTCCCGCCGGTACACGACCAGTGGCGGCCCGTGCTGTGGGCCATCTCGATACTGACCATGGTCGTCGGCACCGTCACCGCGGTGAATCAGGCTGACGTCAAACGCATGTTGGCGTACTCGTCGATCGCCCACGTGGGTTTCATCCTCACCGGCGTGATCGCGGACAACCGGGCGGGTCTGGCAGCGACGATGTTCTACCTGGTCGCCTACAGCTTCAGCACCGTCGGCGCGTTCGCGGTCGTCGGCCTGGTCCGCAACTCCGACGGTGACGAAGACGCCAGCATGGCCCGGTGGGCCGGCTTGGGTCAGCGCTATCCCGTTGTCGGCCTGCTATTTTCGATGTTCTTATTGGCGTTCGCCGGTATACCACTGACCAGCGGGTTCGTCAGCAAGTTCTCGGTGTTCCAGGCGGCAGCTCAGGGCGGCGCGGCGCCACTGGTCATCATCGGTGTGATCGCAAGCGGGGTGGCAGCGTATTTCTACGTCCGGGTGATCGTGCTGATGTTCTTCACTGAGCCAACCACCGATCAGGTGCACGTCGTACTGCCAAGCTTCTGGAGCAAAGCGGCGATCGCGGTGTGCGCGGCGGTCACGATCGGGCTGGGCATCTTCCCGCAGCCGCTGCTCGATCTCGTCGCGCGGGCGGCGCAATTCGGTTAAGCCCCTTAGCCGTAGCCGTCGACATAAGTCCCGTTGGCTTCGATCCGCTCGACCAGCACCACACCGGGTGCCGCCGCCAACCAGTCCGCCGCCGGCGAAGCCTTCTGGGTGGCACCGATCGCGCAGGTGTCGTTGTCGACCGTCTGGAACGTGTAGCCATTGCTGTTGTAAACCACGACGTCGTTCGCCAACGGCAAATAAAGGCTATAACTACCAAAGAGACTGGATCTGAGCTTCAGCCCCGGGCTGAGCGCGCATCGCCGCAACCCCTGCGAGTCATAGAGGCTCAGCTCGGTATTGCCGGATTCGCCGTGGTGCTGAACCACGAACCTGTCTCCTCGGGCGAATGAGGCAGCGACACTGTCATGCGGGCCGAGATCGTGCATCTGGTGACTGACTACATTGACATAGATCTGAGAGGTCGACCTCTCTGGGGAACCATAGAACAGAGCCACACCGTCTAGCCCAGCGGGCGTGACAAACAGCTCATATCGGTTTCCCGCGGGCTTGGGTATATCGCTTGCCAGCGTGGTCTGCCAGAGTCGCTGGCCCGAGTCGGGATCGAGAACCACCACACCCACCTCGAGTTTGTCATCGGCGAAACACATGGTGGCCGTGACAATCCGCGATTGGGTGTCCGCTCCTTTACCGTTGCAATGAGGGCCCACCGGGGCGTCTATCGTCCACAACGGCTTGCCGGTTCGACTGTCGAAGCGGGTCCATGCGGACGTGTTGGAATAGCGATTCGCAATCAGGAAAGGGCCTGGTTCCAGGTCTTCGACGCCGTGCATGTTCCGCAGCAGGTCGAATGAATCCGACTCCGGGCTGCGTAATGTCGATCGAGCCGACCAGAGTTGCTGCCCGGTGACGGCGTCCAACCCGACCAGTACTTGCCCCGAATAGGCGGGACCGGCGGCGACGGCGGCGACCACTGTGCGGCCCTCGTCGAAAACCCGTACACCGGTGACCGACACCCGCCCCGGCCCGGTGCGGCGATAGTGCCAGCGTTCCTTGCCGTCGCTGCCATATCCAGTGATTTGTCCGCTGTGGAAGACAACGAAGCCCGCACCAGCGGCCGCAACCTGAACGTCTGGCCGATTCTGCGGGATCCCGCTCCAGGTCGAGACTTTGAGGCTGAAACGTCGCTGGCCGAAGGTCTCCGGCTTAGCCAGAGCGTCAACCGTCGGCGCCACGGTCGCGTCAACGTAGCGGCCATCTTCACCGGCACGAACAGCCTGCATCGTGAGCAGGACAGCAGCGACGATCCCCACCGCAACACCGCCGACAACGACTGGCATCGCCTGTCGCGTCAGATTCGGTAGCGGCGTCGCTGCCAGCAGCGCCACCGCCCCACCCAACCCCAGCAGCCAAGCAACGACGACCATCGGCACAGCGGGGGTGACGGGATAATTTCCCATCACCAAGTGGTAGAAGGGCGCCAACCCAATACTGAACCCGGCGAAGTAAAGCACCGCGACCCCCGCCAGTACCCGCGGGCCCAACCACACGATGCGGCGGGGTGATCGGCGGGCGCGCGTCCACGCGTAGGCCGCTATGGCGATCAGGGCCACCGTAATGGAAACGACGCTCACTGCCGGACGGGCGGGAAACGCGTTGCGCCAAGCATATTCGTGAATCCAATCGAAAGGGTCCCACCGCCCGTTGAACTCGGACTGCTTGGCGATCAGCCATCCCCACGTCGCCAGGCCGGCTGCGAAAACCAGCGCGCTATAGCCCAGCCCGACGCATGCGGTGCGGATGAACTGCAGTAGGGCTAGGAAGGGCGCTCTGAAGTCCCGTCGAGACACGACAGTCACGATAACGTCGAATGATGACCTTCGTCGAGACCGCTGACCATGGCGCTGTCCGAGTGCTGACCATGAACCGCCCAGAAGCACGAAATGCGCTGAACCCGGATCTGATTAGCGCGCTTTACCTGGGACTGACCGAGGCCGACGACGACCCGTCGGTGCGAGCGGTGGTGCTCATCGGCGCCGACCCGGCGTTCTGTGCCGGGGTCGACCTCAAAGCGGCGCAACGGCTGGGAAACGCCTACTTTGAGCAATTCCAGACCGAGAACTGCATCACCCGGACAGCGCAGATGAGCAAGCCCATCATCGGCGCGATCAACGGCCCGGTGTTCACCGGCGGACTGGAAATGGCACTGGGCTGCGACTTCCTCATCGCCTCGCAACGTGCCATTTTTGGCGATACCCATGCCAGGGTCGGCATCCTGCCCGGCGGCGGGATGACGGCCCGGCTGCCGCAGGTGGTCGGCGGGGCCATGGCGCGGCGGCTGTCGATGACCGGCGAAGTCGTCGACGCCGCACGTGCCGAGCAGATCGGGCTGGTGACCGAGGTCGTACCGCACGATGGGCTGCTGTCGCGGGCCATTGAGCTGGCTGGGCAGACCGCCGAGGTGCCGGCGCCAATCATGGCTGGTCTCAAGGCAATCTACGTCACCGGCTCGGCGGCGCTCACCGATCCGGCGCTGGCCGCCGAGCAGACCATCGCCGGCGCCCAGGAGCTAGACCGCGACGGTCTGGCCGCCCGCCACGCCGAGATCACCGAGCGCAATCGTCGCCAGATCCGCCATCAAGACCCTGATGCAAGCAGCGGGCTGTAGTCGGTTGGCGGGTCGACGAGATTCATGGAGCGAAATAGCTTTTCGGTGAGCGCCGGGCTGTTCTCGGCAGCGGCTAACACTGCCTCGCGGAAGTCCAGCAGTTCTTTCGACGCCGAATGCCCAGGTTCCGCATTGGCCAGGTAGAGGTCGTTGAACTGGTTGGATGCCCACATCGGGCCGATGTGGTCGGCAGCGGCGGCGAAGAATCGCTGACTCAAGTCCCCGTTTGCGTCCGATAGACATTCGCGCAGGGCAGTCGCTTCGAGCGCGGCCACCGTCATGCCTTGGCCGTAAATGGGATTGGTGCTGCAGATCGCGTCGCCGAACACCAAAAGCCCCGCAGGAAATCGCTTCATCTGGTCGTATCGCCGCCAGGTAGCACCCGAATAACGAAAGACAGCGACCTCGGTGAGGGGTTCGCCGGCCTTCAGCGCCCGCAGCACCGCGGGTGGCGCGAATTGGGTGGCCAGCCGGATCATGCCGGTCAGGTCGTCGGGTGGTTCGTGGTGCCCCAGACGGGTCACGGTCAATACCCAGGTGTCATCCTCGTATAACGAGAACGCGCCACCGGTTGGTCGTGCCGGTTCGGGAACGACAAAGGTCATTTTCTCGGCAAGGGTCCCCGGCGGGATACGCATCAACAGGCTGGCGTAGTTCGTGGTGGCTCTCGAGCGCTCGGTTAACGGTCGGCCGTAGCCAACGGTGTCGAGAAACGCCGGGGCGCGTGCGCTGCGCCCCATCGCATCGACTACCAGGTCGGCATCGAGCCGCTGCTTAGCACCGCTGGCCCGGTCGGCAATGCGTGCACCGGTGATCCGTTCGGGTGTGGGCGCGATCGGCTCGACGAAGTCATGGCCATCGAGAATTTCGACGTTGTTGATGCCGCTGACTCGCCGCCTGACCTGGGACTCCAACAGCGGGCGGCTGAGTAGGTGAAGGACCAGCGCCGACGGGTCGCTGAATTTGCCCGATCTGTTGAATTCGTGCCCGGCGACGCGGATGGAGACGCGGGAGAGGTTGTCGTCATCGCATACTGACGCGCCAGCGGCGACGAGTTCGTCGTCGATGCCGGGAAAGAGTCGTCCCAATTCTTGTGCGCCGCGGCTCCATAGCACGTGAAAGTGGTGGCCTTGCGGAACCCCGCGGCGCTGTTCCGCAGCGTCCGGCAACGTATCCCGTTCAACCACGGTCACCGTCTCGTAGAATTCGGAAAGCACCCGGGCGGCGAGCAATCCGCCCATCCCTGCGCCACAGACAACGGCCCGCTGACCGAGTTTGCTCACCAGCGCCCCCACTCGCTCAAATTTCCCATCGAGGTAGCAACCAGGCCCGCAGGCCGCCCCGTTTGCCCCGCCCTGCCGGATTACCGTACAGAAATAGTTCAGAAATTAGTTGCGAATCGAGAAGGCGAAACACGACGGTTTCATACCGCTAGATTGCCGGCGCCAATCATGGCCAGTCGCAGGCAATCTCCGACGTCGGAGCTAGACCGAGACTCCGAGATCACCGAACGCGACGGCGGCCAGGTCCGGCCTCAGCGCACTGAGTTCTTCGAGTTCCTCATCGGCGAGTCGCTGCACCAACAACGGAATGAAGTCGCGCACTGGGCTGCTGTGGAATCGGGCGTAAACGTGCTGGACCACAACTGCGACGTGGTCAAGGGGAAGAGCGGTGTACTTGTCGGCGAGGCGACGCTCGATATCGTGGATAAGAGCCCGCTCTTCTTGAGGCATTCCGACATTGTTACCGGCATCCCCACAGTGGTCAAGACGCGTCGTGTAAACAGTTTTTTCGTAAATCGTTGGAAAAAAACACTTTTACGGCCGCTGGATTGAGAGTAAAGTGCGACCAGGACCGCGCCGCGGACCTCAGTCGTTTTTGCGCCTTTCCCATCCGGCCAGCAACCTTCTAGGGTTCATCATCGCGCAAGAACGGCCGGGTTGCCAGCAGGTAGATTGCAAACACCGCCAACGGTGCCAGCAAAGGCAACCACGCCAACCGCAGCGGAAATGCCGTGGCGACCAGGCCGACGAAGGTGAACCCCACTGCCCCGACCATCGTGGCCCCACTGACGGTGTCAAGACCGGTGCCGGTAGCAGCCGCATGCCGCAGCACCAGATAGACGGCCGCAGACAATCCGGAGGCCGCTACCAGCGGCACCGCGGGATTCGAGAGCACGATCGTCGTCACGGTGAGCAGCACGGCAAGCGTGGCGAGCGGGCGAAACACCGTTCCGGCCAGCACAGCGACCACCGCCGACGTCGCCGCCACCAGGGTCGGACCGTGCGATCCGGCCCCGACGGCCGCCACCATCAGCAGACCACAGGCCGCTGACAAGATCGACAAGACGGACAACATGCGCGCGCCCAGCTGGGCGTTGAACCTCATGATCGGCGCCCTGCTAGCGGCCTGCGGCGATCGGGCATCGATCGCATCGACTGGTCCAGGGTGCGATCCGACTGCCAGGCCACCACGTCGACCCCGACGGTGCCTATGTCGCGATACATCGCCGACCGCTGTAACGCCCACATCCGGTCGACCAGTGCGTCCTGCTTCGCCCCGAACGGTGAGCCCTGCAGAACATCGACCGCCACCACGACGTGGCCGCGCCTGCGTAGGTTAATCAATGCCAGCGCGAATTCGGTGTCGAGCAGCGTGGAGAACGCCACGACGATCGCTCCCGCCGGAATGGCTGCGCGTGGTGCCAATGTCCCAGTGGTGGTTTCGAATTGGGCACCGGCGCCGAGGACGGTGTCGAGCACCCGATAGAACTGGCGCTGGCCGATGTCGACGCCCAGCCAGCGCGGCTGGCGGCCGCCGAGCGCGACGATGCCGGCCCGATCGCCGTTGCGCAGCGCCGTCTGCACCACCTGCGCAGCGCCGCGCACGATCCGCTCCGTGGATTCGGTGGCGGGGCCGGCAGGCTGCGGATAGCTGTCGATGAGCACCACCACGTCAGCGGAGCGGTCGGTCAGCCGCTGCGTCACGTGCAGGCGGCCGCGGCGGGCGCTCACCGGCCAGTTGACGCTGCGCAACTGGTCGCCGGGCACATAGGTGCGAATGTCGGCGTACTCGACGCCGCTTCCAATGTGACGGGTCAGGTGAGTGCCCAGACGATCCAGCAGCTCGGTCTGCGGTAGCGCCGTCGCTTGCGGCGGCGTCAACGGAAACACGGTCACCTCGGTCGCATCAGCGGTCCCCGTCCCGGTCAGCAGCCCACCGTGCGCGACGACGTCGACCGTGGCCCGAATGGGGTAGCGGCCCCAGCGTTCGGCAGTAACTGTTACCGTTTGACGCTGGCGAGATGGCCGGTCCAGAACCTCCAGCCGCATCCCATCAACCGCTGAGGCATTGAGTTCTACTGCAACACCGTATGTTTCAGCTTCAGCCCACACGCTCAATTGCGCCTGCTCGTTTTCAAAGCAACGCTGCGAACCGGCTTCTACGTGCACGGTGACCTTCGGCAGCGGCCGCTGCCAGCCGATCGAACACAACACACCGAGCAGCGGTGCCGCGAATGCGATCAGCTGCCAGCACGATCCGATCAAGGCGGCGGCCAATGCCACCGCGGCACAGGTTGCCATCGCACGCGTCAACGTTGACGCACGCCAACGTAAGTGGACTTCTCGGGTCTCAGTCACATCGACGCGTCGCTCACTGGGTACCGCCGTGGGTTCGCGGAACCGGCAAGCGCCGTAGCAGTTCCTCGATGACGTCGGAACCTTGGATCTTTCGCACCCACATCTCCGGGCGCAGCGTAATCCGGTGGGCCACAGCGGGAGTGGCGAGCGCCTTGATGTCTTCGGGGATCACGTAATCGCGGCCAAGTAGTAAGGCGCGGGCGCGGGCCAGCTGGACCAGATCGAGTTCTGCGCGCGGGCTGGCACCCACCGCTACCTGGGGGTGGTGTCGGGTCGCGGCGGCGAGCGAAACTACATAGTGCAAAACGTCCTCGTGCACACTGACCTGTTCGACGGACTCGCGCATCGCCAGCAGATCATGAGCGTCGACAACCTGATTGACCGTCGGTTCGGCCGACCCGCGGTCCAGCCGGCGTCGCAGCATCGAGGTCTCATCTCGCTCGGATAGGTAACGGAGTTCGAGACGAAGCGCGAACCGATCCAACTGAGCCTCCGGCAACGGATAAGTGCCTTCGTATTCGATCGGGTTGTCGGTGGCCAGCACGATGAACGGTTTGGGCAGCCGGTGCGTCGTGCCGTCGATGCTCACCTGGCCCTCGGCCATCGCCTCCAGCAACGCTGCCTGGGTCTTGGGCGGTGTCCGGTTGATTTCGTCGGCGAGTAGCAGGTTGGTGAAGATCGGCCCCGGACGGAACTCGAAGCGACCCGACTGCATGTCGTAGATCGTCGAGCCGAGCAGATCCGCCGGCAGCAGGTCGGGGGTGAACTGCACGCGGGTGAAATCCAGCCCGAGCGCCGCGGCGAACGACCTGGCGATCAGCGTCTTGCCGAGGCCGGGCAGATCTTCGATGAGAACGTGCCCGCGGGCGAGCACGGTGGTGAGGATGAGCGTGAGCGCGGCACGTTTTCCCACCACGACACGCTCAATCTCGTCGAGGACCGCCACCGCGCGGACCGTCGTCGTCGCCGCCGGCATCGTCATTTTCGAGCCATCTCCGAAGTCATATCCAACCTGTACCCTGCGTCATACCTGCTCCAACCGCTCCAGGATCTGTGCCAGCGTCGCTCGCCCCGGCCCGGGTTCGCGCCCGCCAGTTTGCGTGACGTTGTTGGGATCCACCCATGCCCACAGCTCCGCCCCGAAAAGCATGCGCCCAGTGGCATCAAAAGTCGCCGGGTCTTTGGCTTGCTTTTGGCCGGTCGCGATTGCGAACCGGCGTGCGAGCATCGGACGCAGATGCCGGTCCCAATCCGATCGGGTGGATTCCGACCAGTGGATCAGCGTCTCGGTTCGGGATAGCCAGCTACGCAACGAATTCTCAAGAGCGTTCGAGGCTGCGGTCGGCGAAGGTTGCGGGTCATGGCCGATGACTTGGCGCACGTGCAGTAACGCGAACAGCACCGCGAAACCGGCTGCCCACAGGACAAACCGACGATCGTGCAGCGACAACGCCGCCAGCTCTGCGCTTAGCACCACGGAAATGCCCAGGGCGATCACCCTTTTCACAGCACACTCCGCAATTCTGCGAGAACCAGATGTAGCACGCGCAATGCACTTTCCCGATGCCCCTCGTTCATCACGTGCGGACTGAACCGCGCCTCTTCAAAGAGGTTCACCAGCTGAGTGGCATCATCGGCGCGCAGTGCGTGGCTTTCGACGGCCCGGGTGAGCACCTCGGTGGGAGTGTCGAAGTCCTGCGGCATGGCTCCAGGGACACGGGTCAGTTCACGTTCCATCGCCGCATAGCAGGCGATGATTGCCTCGCGCGGTTCCTGGCTCAGATCTCCGATCTCGGCCAACCCGATTTCGGCTGCCCGCACCAGGGAATCGGAGGTCGCCGTGGGCGTCAACGGCACGTACGGTTCGGCAGCGACGTTGCCCGGCCCGGTGACGCGCCGTCGACGGGCGCTAACAATGGCACTCACAACGATCAGCACCAGCAGTGCCACGCTGCCGGCGATGAGGTAGCGCAGCACGTCACCTTCTCCGCCCGTCTCCGGCGGCACGGGTGGTCGGGCGGCGTTGCTCGCGGGTGTGGGCGTGCCTGATTCCGGCGTGCTGGGGATCTCGCCGACGCGACGCGGCACGATGAACCGCGACAGCAGCCAGACGGTCACCAGCCACGCCACAAGCAACGCAGCCCCAATCACCAGTACTCGCCAAGCCGGTCGGCCCCGGCCACCCGAAAACCTTTCCGACAAGGGTTCGGCGCTGGCCGTGCGTCTTCGGGGATCGCGGAGTCGGGTAATGAGCGCAACGGCAACGATCACCAGCGACACGCTGAGCAGGGCGGCAACGTAGACCAGCGACGCCCCACTGCGCGGCGGTCCCTGCCGCGTCTCACGCTCAACGCCGGGAAGGTACCCGCGCAACGACGCAGCAATGAGGATCAGCAGCACGATCACGGCGACCACGCGGCCTGTCGCCTTATCAAACATCGTCACACCACTCGACCGGTTGAGCCGCTGCCGCGGCATTCCGTCACTTCATCCTGGCACGTCGCCCGTCTCTGCTGCCAGCAATCGGCGCGCTCGGCCTGATTCCGAGCTCTGCGATTGGATCCGTTCGGCGAAGACCGTCGTCCATTCCCCGATGTACAGCTCGTCAGAGATGGCCGCCTCGGGAACTCGAAACCATGCGCTCGTCGCGCGCTTACCGACTAGCGAATTGACGGCGATCGCGCTGAGAACCATGGCGTCGTGCTCGCTGATCGTCGGGATCCAATTCTTCACCCAGTCGCCCAGTTCGGCGTAGAGCCCGTCGAACAGTGCGGCATACGCATCGCTGAGCCGAGCGGAATGAGCCGACGGGGTACGCGAGGCGATCTGGAGCAACTGCGATTCCTCGTCGAGCACGCTCAAGATGTAGCGGCCCAGCATGGTGAGTTCGCTTCGAAGATCGCCGAGCCCGGCGAAAAGCGCCCGGATGTCGCGCATGGCGCGGCGGCGGTCGAGCTGGCGGTCGATGCCGGCTTCCAGCAGCGCCTGCTTGGAGGTGAAGTGGTGATAGAGAGCGCCGGAGCCGGGCGCCAGGCCGGCGGCCGCCTCGATCTGCGCGACGCTAGTCGCCTGGTAGCCCTGTTCACCGAACAGGCGCATCGCCTCGGTGACCAGGCGCTCCCGGGTAGGTGCTGCTCGCATTGACCGCTTCCAAAGTAATCACTTAGTATCGGCAAGTGAGTACTTTAGCGGCTCGATCGAATCGTCGCTAGGGAGGTTGCGATGGTTGGCAGCGGGGATCCGGTACCTCGTGGGAGAGTCCGTCGCACTATGCCGTTGGCCGGGTTCACTGCGCGCGCCGCGGGTGGTCGGCTGGTGGCCGGTCTTCGGGAGAGGTCCGGCAACGTCGGTGCCGTCGAACGCTTCCACGAGGACACCGCCGAGCGCTACGCGGAGTTGCTCGGCCACTCGAAAGGCGTGCTGATGAAGGCCGGCCAGTTGCTCTCCATGGTTGATGCCAGTTCGATTGGCAACGGGGGCTTTTCGCCCTATCAGAAAGCATTGACGAGGTTACAGGCCAACGCGCCTCCGATGGATCCGGACTTGGTCAAAGACGTCGTAGAGGCCGATCTCGGCAGGCCCGCCGACGAAGTGTTCGCCGAGTTCACCGGTACACCGTTGGCGGCCGCCTCAATTGGCCAGGTGCACCGTGCTGTGCTCGACGACGGTCGCGACGTTGCGGTCAAGGTTCAATATCCGGGTGCTGCAGAGGCCATCCGCGACGATCTGGCCAACACCGAACTGCTGGCAACGTTTTTCCGGTTCGCGTTCTCGGCAGCAGGCACCGCCATGCCCGATCTACGGCAGGCAACGCACGAAATCGCCGACCGCATCTCGGAGGAAATCGACTACCGCCACGAGGCCGCCAACATCACCGCATTTAGCGAGCTCTACCGCGATCACCCCTTTATCCGGGTCCCGGAAGTCATCGATGAGGCATCCGGTGACCGGGTGTTGACCATGACCTATCTCGACGGACTGGACTGGACCGCAGCGCAACACGCCGACCAGGAACTCAAGAACACCTGGACAGAAGTCATCCATCGGTTTTTTATAGGTTCTGGCCGGCATGCGAATCTCGCCCACGCCGATCCCCATCCCGGGAATTACCGCTTCGACGTGGACGGACAGGTCGGATTCCTCGACTTCGGCTGCGTGTCGGTCCTGCCCGAATGCTCGCGTCGCAGATGGGTTCGGATTTTTCGAGCAGCAATTGAGGGACGCAAGCAGAACTTGCGCGATCTAATGGCCGAAGCCGGTTACTTCGCCGGCGATTCCACACTCACCCCGGATGAGTGCTATCAGTGGATGGCTGAGTTCGTCGATGAATGGCTCGCACCGCAGCCGGCCATGTACACGCACGATGCGTCCCACCGTGCCATCCATAATCTGATCGATGTCCGCTCGCCCGAGCATCCTGGTCGTCGGATGTCGGTTCCTGAGGGTTTCGCCCTCTTCCCCCGGGTGACTCTCGGCCTTGCCGCAATTTGTGCCGCGCTGGGAGGCACGATCCACGCCCGGGCGATCACCGACGACATGGACGGCGTCGCGGCGCCGATCACACGATTGGGCAAGCTGCACGACGCGTGGGTGCGCCAACGCGGCCTGCCGTACGGATTGGAACCGCATGACGCCGGCTAGGGACGACGCGGTGCCTCGTGGGAGAGTCCGTCGCACCATGCCGTTGGCCGGGTTCACTGCGCGCGCCGCGGGGGGACGGCTGGTGGCCGGACTTCGGGAGAAGACCGGCGACACCGGTGCCGTCGAACGCTTCCACCAACGGACGGCCGAGCGGTACACAGAGCTACTCGGTCACTCCAAAGGTGTGCTGATGAAGGCTGGCCAGCTGTTCTCCATGGTGGACGCCATGGCAGTTGGTTACAGCGAGCTTTCGCCGTATCAGGCCGCGTTGACGAGGTTGCAGGCCGACGCGCCACCAATGGAACCGGCACTGGCTAGAGAAGTGCTGCATGGCGACCTCGGCCGTCCAGCCGAGCAGGTCTTCGCCGAGTTCACCGACGAACCGATGGCGGCGGCCTCGATCGGGCAGGTGCACCGTGCGTTACTGCATGATGGCCGCCAGGTCGCGGTCAAGATTCAATATCCGGGCGCGGCGGAAGCGATCCGGGCAGATCTGGCCAACACCGAACTGTTGGCGACGTTTTTCCGATTCGCCTCGTCGGCATCGGGTAGCGGCATGCAGGCCGATCTCCGACAGATGACGCGGGAGATCTCAGCCCGCATCGCTGAGGAGGTCGATTACCGGCATGAGGCCGCCAACATCACCATGTTCAGCGACCTGTACCGCGGTCATCCCTTTATCCGGGTTCCGGACGTCGTTTACCAAGCCTCCGGTGATCGGGTACTGACCATGACCTATCTGGACGGAATGAACTGGGCCGCAGCGCAACAGGCTGACCGGGAGCTGAAGAACACCTGGGCAGAAGTGATCTGGCGATTTGCCACGGGCGCCTACCGACATGCGAACTTGTTCAACGCCGACCCCCATCCTGGCAACTATCGCTTCGGCATGGACGGCACGGTCGGTTTCGTCGACTTCGGCTGCGTCAAAGTACTGCCCGAACAGCGGCGCCGCCAAACCGTTGGTATGGTTCGTGCAACGCTTGAAGGCCGCAAACCGGATTTACACAACCTGATGTTCGAATCTGGCTTCCTACCAAAAGATTCCACCATAACCACAGATGAGGCGTACCGGTGGTGGGCAGAGCAGCTCTATGAGTTGCTCGCACCCCAGCCAGTCACCTATACGCAGGACGCTGCCGCACGTGCCATCCGCGGCTTAATCGATCTCCGCTCACCTGACTCAGCGGTGCGTCGCATGTCGGTGCCGGACGATTTCGTTTTCATGTCCCGGATCGATCTCAGCCTCAACACGATATGCGCCGCGCTGGGGGCCAGCGTCCACGTGCGGGCGATGGTGGACGACACGGACGGCATCGCCGAGCCGATTACACCGCTGGGCGAGCAGCATGACGCCTGGGTGCGTCGACGCGGCCTGCCGCACGGATTGGAGCCGCATGACCACCCGTAGCACCACAGCACCGCGTTTGCCGTGGGACCCCGCGGATCCCTATCCGTTTTATGAACAACGCCGCCGCGAAGGTGACGTCGTCTGGGACGAAACCGCCCAAGCCTGGCTCGTTTTGAGCTACAACGCCGCCCGACAGGTGCTGGGCGGACCCGGATGGACGAGCAATCCGCTGGCAAATCCCGATGCCCGCGCGGCGATGTCTGCCATGGATCCCGATCTGGTCGAGCGGTCCATGCTGTTCACCGACGGAGCCGATCACGACCGGTTGCGCGGATCGGTCCGGGACGTATTCACCCGTTCCTTCATCGCCGGACTTACTACTGGTGTGGAAGCCATCGCGTCGGAGGTAGTCGACCACCCGCCGACGGCCACGGTGTTCGACTTCATGGCCGATATCGCTGTGCCGCTGCCGATCGCTGTCGCCGGGGAGTGGCTCGGCCTGGAGCCCGACAGCTCACGGTTACTTCGTGAACAATCGCCGGCAATCATCCGAATGCTTGGCGCGCTCGCAGACCCCGACGATATCGCTGTTGGCGCAGCGGCCTCCGCGACACTTGTGACCGAGTTTCTTCCGTTGGCGGCCGACCGTCGCTCGCGCCCAGGTGATGACCTGCTGAGCTTCATCGCGTCCGATCCGGACCTGCTGCTCGACGAGGTGGTCATCACCGCAATCCTCATTGCCGTCGCGGGGCACGAAACCACCGCGAATCTGCTCGGGGCAGCAATGACTCGGCTACTGGCACCCGGTCCAGATGGCTCCCGCATCGTGGACGGCCTGGATGCGCAAGAGACGTCCCTGATCGGCGAACTACTCCGGCTCGATGGACCCGTGCAGGCAACTGCACGTACCGCGATCCAAAGACAGCTCATTGGAGATGTCGAAATAGCCTGTGGTGATTCGGCTCTCGTTGTCATCGCCGCCGCTAATCGTGATCCCGCCGCTTTCGATCAGCCCCACCAGTTCTGGCTTAAACGCACTGGACCCGCACCGCTGTCCTTCGGGTACGGCGCACATTATTGCCTCGGCGCGTCCTTGGCCCGACTCGAAGCTACGGTGGCGCTGCGCCATATCCTTGCGCGAAATCCCGTGTTGACTGGCCCTGTCGCCTGGCGTGACACCCCGGCAATCCGTGGACCTCTCAATGTCCCGATGGTCTTCGGCCGTAGCTAGTTGTCCTCGGCGATCTCCGCGAGCCGGGGTCGCGCTGATGCTGGTTTATTCATAGTTCGGGTTTCATCCACAGATCGGGTCCGGCGCTGCCTGGGCTGGCATATTCGTCATAGGCACTTCATACCGTCGGGGTATGGGTTCATCGCTGAGCGCCGAGGAGGCACGGGAGCGGATTAGCGCTGCTCTTGAGGCGATCGACGGTGCTCATGACGTGCTCCGCGACACTTCATCGGACGTGGTCGGCAACAACTTTCGCGTCGAAGTCGCCGAGCGGCTGGAAACCCAAGAGCGTACCAACCGTGGACTGATGTACCGGTTCTTTGGCGAGCTCGGCGACCCGCCCGACGAAACCGAGTCCATCGCAGTGGTGCGCGACAGGCTGTGGGCACGACTGCGTATCACTCCCGGCGAAATCACCCGCCGATTCAAACTGGCGGCGCGGATTCGACCAAGACGGTCGCTCACGGGGCCCCCGGTGCGGCCGGAGCTACCGGAGTTGGCGGCCGCGGTAGAGGCTGGCGCGGTTGGCGAAGACCATATCCGCGCGGTCTGCAAAGCGGTGGATGTGCTCCCCTCATCCGTCTCACCTACCGACGCCGCACACGCTGAGCGCACGCTCGTGCAACATGCCACGAAAGTCGACGCCGGCATCGTCACCAAACTTGGCCAGCGCGTTGCCGACTACCTGAACCCCGACGGCCACTTCGACGACACCGACCGAGCACGCCGCCGCGGCTTGCATCTTGGCCCGCAAGGATCCGACGGTATGTCATCGCTATCTGGGTTGCTGGACCCCGAGGCCCGCGCGTACTTCGAGGCCATCGAAGCGGCCGTACGTCCGGGCCGTCACCAACCCGATAGCGCCAACCAGGACCCCGAGGTGCGCGATGACCGCACGCCCGCCCAACGCTCCCACGACGCGTTCAAACTTGGCTTGGAAACTGCCATCGCCTCCGGGAAGCTCGGGACGCATCGCGGCAATCCGGTCACCGTGATCGTCACCACCACACTGGCCGAACTAAACCAAGCTGCCCACGCCGGGGTCGACCCGTCGATTCCCATGCCCGCGCACGCGAGCACGGGCGGTGGCTCCAGGCTGCCGATGCGGGATCTGATCCGCATGGCCGCCAACGCTATCCACTACCTGGCGGTGTTCGACGACCACATCAAACGTCCGCTGTATCTGGGGCGACAGAAGCGCATCGCCACCGCTGACCAGAGGCTGATCTGCCATGCGCGGGATCGCGGCTGCACCCATCCCAACTGTCTAGAGCCCGGCTACCGCTGCGAGGTTCACCACTCGCCCCGTTGGGCCCGCGGCGGCCGGACCGATGCGGACAAGCTGTATTTCGGATGCGGCTGTCACCACGGGATGGAGACGCGTGGCGAGCGCCGCACTGAGGTCACCGAAGGCGGGCGGCTGGGCTGGAGCGACGGCACGGGCCCACCCGAGGTGAACCACGCGCACCACCCCGACGAACTCCTTCGGGGAGGCCTCGATCCGCCGACAGACGAAAAAGATTGAGCGGCAAAGGCGTTTAGCCGCCCTCGGCGATCTCGGCGAGCCGGTCGATCGATGCCCGAAGCCTGTCTGGCGTCGTACGGCGGGCGCGGGGCAGTCGGTTTTTGTCGGTCAATTGCGACCAGTCGTAGGTGTGGGTGACCCGGGTGCGGGTTTCGTCTAGGGCCTCGAGTTCCCAGCGCCAGAGATGCCCCGGCGGTTGCCGGCCCGACTCCGACGGACGCCACGCGATACGACGGCCCTCCTCAAACTCCACGACGTGATTCTCGCGGACGCTGCCGAGGGTGAGCGTCATGGTGAACACGTCGCCGACACCGCGGACGCGCTGTTCCGGTTCGGCTTCGGCGAGGTTGTCGTTGCCGTCCCATTGCGGCTGCTGTGAAGGATCAGCGATCAGCTCGAAGATTCGTTGTGCGCTCGCGGCGATCTCACGGCTCGCGCTTACCACCCGTGGGACATCGCTGTCGTCGGCCATGCCCTGATCGAAGCACCCAACCGTCAGCGGCGACGATAGGGGTTGAGGTACTGAGGCAGCGGCACTCCCGAGTCGAGGTCGTCGGCGGGGACCGGCGTGCCTGCGGTCAGCGTGATCGGCACTACCCCGGCCCAGTGCGGCAGCCCGGTGTCCTCCGCGTCGTCGACCGGCCCGCCAGCCCGCACCTTGGCGGAGACCTCGACGAGATCGAGCGCAAGCACGGCGGTTGCCGCGAGTTCGCGCGCGTTGGGAGGCCTGCTGTCGACAGATCGGCCGGGCGCGACGTGATCGAGCAGCGCCGCCAACGCCCGCAGCTTTTCATCCTGATCTCCGACCAGGCGCGCGTTGCCCACCGCGACCACCGATCGGTATTCCAGCGAGTGGTGCAACGCCGCCCGAGCCAGCACCAAGCCGTCGACGAGGGTGACGGTGACACAGACGGGCAACCCCTCCGCCGACCGGGCTGCGGTCAGCATCGGGCCGCTACCGGTGGAGCCGTGCAGATACAAGATCTCGCCCAGCCGCGCGTGGGTCGTCGGTAACACCACCGGGCGGCCAGCATTGAGATAGCCGACGTGACAGATCAGGGCCTCGTCCAGAATGCCGTGGACGGTGGAGCGGTCGTAGCGGACGCGCTCGCGATATCGGGTGGGCACGGTCCGCGACGTGGGCGGGTAGGCCTGTCCTGCGGGCTGCGGTCTGCTCGCTGCTGCCACCACCCTTGCCTCCATCTTCGTACTAGTACATAATTATTTCTGTGCCAGAACAATATATCATCCGGGGTACGGGCGCGGAGGCCATCGCCAGCAACATCGAAGATGCGATCTCCGGGGACGACCTGCAACCAGGTGCCGAGCTACCGCCGATCCGAGAGCTGGCGGTCCAACTCGGCGTCAATGCCAACACGGTCGCCGCTGCCTACCGCCTGCTGCGTGAACGCGGTGCCGTCGAGACCGCCGGCCGGCGTGGCACGCGGGTGCGCCACCGGCCGGCGACCACCCCGCGCTCACTGCG
Organism: uncultured Actinomycetota bacterium; assembly: GCA_963744835.1. Lineage (GTDB taxonomy): Bacteria > Actinomycetota > Actinomycetes > Mycobacteriales > Mycobacteriaceae > Mycobacterium. Next base: position 563,186 of record CAVUVB010000007.1, on the reverse strand, counting down.
CGCGCTCACCGTCCCGCCGGGCGTGCGCGACCTCTCCACGGGCGACCCGGATCCCGCTCTACTACCAATCGCCGCGGCACAGTTTCCGCATACCGGTTCGCGACGGCGCGCCCCGCTGCTGTATGGGGAACCGGCAGTCTCGCCAGAGCTGGCCGAGCACGCTCGGACGTCGCTGACCGCCGACGGCGTTTCGGCCGAGCACCTTGCCGTGACCGCCGGAGCCCTGGACGGCATCGAACGCGTCCTGGCCGCCCACCTGCGTCCCGGCGACCGCGTGGCCGTCGAGGACCCCGGGTGGGCCAATCTCCTGGACCTGATTGCCGCGCTTGGCTTTTCGGTCGAACCGATAGGCGTAGACGACGACGGGCCACTGGCCGCCGACGTGACGCGCGCACTGCGCCGAGGCGTGCGGGCCGTCATAGTCACCACCCGCGCGCAGAACCCGACCGGTGCCGCTGTCTCCGCTGCACGTGGCGACGAGCTGCATCGGCTGCTGGCCGACCATCCCGACGTGCTGCTCGTGGAGGACGACCACTGCGCAGGCATCGCCGGCGTGCCGTTGCACACCTTGACGGGGACAACGCGGCACTGGGCGTTCGTGCGGTCGGCGGCCAAGGCCTACGGCCCCGACCTGAGGTTGGCAGTCCTTGCCGGGGACCGCCGCACAGTTGAGCGGGTGCACGGGCGGCTGCGGCTGGGGCCGGGCTGGGTCAGTTACCTGCTGCAGGAGCTCGCCGTCGGCATGTGGCGCGACAAGACGGCAACACGGCTGGTACGCAAGGCTGAAACCGTCTACACCCGCAACCGCACTATGCTGCACGCGGCGCTGGCCGACCGCGGCGTGACCTCGCACGGTCGGTCCGGCCTCAACGTCTGGGTTCCGGTGCCGGACGAAACGGTGATGATCACCCGGTTGCTCGGGGCGGGTTGGGCCGCTGCACCGGGAACGCGGTTCAGGATCGGCACACCACCGGGTTTGCGGATCACGATCTCCACCCTCGATGCCACCGAAATCGATGCGCTCGCTGACGCAGTCGCCGAGGCGGTACACGCTGTCGGCCGAGTCAGCGTGTGAGATTGTGGAATCCGATGATCGGCGATCGCTGGAATGTGACGGACGACGAGGTCGCCCGACACTATCCGTGCGATGACCTCGTTCGCGCGCCAACTCTGCAGGCATGGCGCGCAATTACCGTGCGTACAACCCCAGAGGCACTGTGGCCTTGGGTCGCTCAGATCAGGCTCGCGCCCTATTCTTACGACTGGATCGACAACCTCGGCCGTCGGTCGCCGCAGACGTTGATGGGGTTGTCCGAGCCCGTTGTCGGTGAGGCATTCACCACTGCGGCAACCCGGCGCTTCGGACGCATTCTCGCCGTCGAACCACTCAAGCACCTCACCGGTGAAATCATGGGCGCCTGCATCTCCTATGTTCTCATCCCGCAGGGCCAGTCGACCCGGTTACTGATGAAGATCGCCACGGCCATGAGTCCCTGGTTGGCACCCTGGCTGTCGGTTGGTGACCTGGTCATGGCTCGCCGGCAACTGCTCAACCTCAAGCGCCTCGCCGAAGAGCCACGGCCGGTGGCACACTGACCCTGTGCCGCCGTATCGGGACCTCGCCGCTTTCAACGACCGCGCTGCGCGATACGACCTCGGCTGGCGGGGCCGCCTGCATCACGAAATCGCTGACCGCACCGCGCGTCTCGCCGTGGCTGCCGTCGCCGCTCCCGACCGGCTGCTCGATCTGGGCTGCGGGACCGGCTACCTGCTGCGGGTGCTGGCAGGCTGCTATCCCGATGCCGAAGAGCTTGTCGGGGTCGACGCCTCCCCCGAGATGGTAAAGGCGGCCGTCGCTACCGCCGGAGAAGACCGGTTGATGTTCGCAGTCGGCGTCGCCGAACAGATCTGCTACCCCGATGAGACGTTCGACCTGATCGTCAGCACAACGTCTTTCGACCACTGGTCGGATCAGCAAGCGGGACTGAACGAATGCGCCCGCGTACTTCGTCGCGGCGGCCGGCTGGTGCTGGTCGACCAGTTCTCATGCTGGCTGGTGCCGACACTGCTCACCAGCCGACGCGGCAAGGCCCGCACCAGGCGCCGCGCCACAGGTCTGCTGCTGCGCGCCGGATTCTGCTCCCCACGTTGGCACCGGCTGCAGGCGGTGATCATCAACGCGGTGACCGCGACCAAGCCGACCTAGGACTGGAAGGTGCGGAAGCTGCCGTCGAGCACCTGCAGATGCCCGATCGTTCGGCCCGTCACAATCTCTGCATTCACCAGCGCCAGCTCCACCGCGGCCTGCGCGAACTCCTCCGGTTGCGCCACCTCAGCGAACTCGCGGGCGTAATACGAAAGCCCCGGTGTGAGTATCGGTTTGGACGGTGACAGGGCATTGACCGCAATGTTGTGACCCTGCAGGTCGTAGGCCGCACACCAGGTCAGGTGTTCCAGCGCCGCCTTGGATCCCCCGTAGCCGGGCAGCACGCCGCCGCTGCGGTCAAGGTAGGGCCCGTCGCCGGGAAGCCGGGACGCGACAGAAGTGACGTTGATGATCGAGCCGCTGTCGGCGACGATCATGTCCGGGCAGACCAGCTGAATCAGCTCGTAGGCGGCGAACACCGCGATCTCGAAGTGCCGCCGATACGCGCCCAGCGGCGTGCCGATCAGCGCAGGCCAGCCCGGTTTGGCCGCGCCCACTTGCGCTTTGGCCGGCTTGACGAGTTTGTCATCACCGGGTCTCGGCGGTCGGCCGGGCGCGGTGAACGCGGCGTTGTTGACCAGAATGGTGATCGGGCCCAACGCATCTCGGGCCTGGCTGACCAGCCGGGCGATGTCGTCGCCGTCGAGTAGGTCAGCGCGGATCGCAACCGCGCGTCCGCCGGCCACCTCGATGTCGGCGACGGTCTCGCCGATCGTGCCGGGCAAGCGCTCGTCCCAGACACTTTCGGTGCGCCCGATCACCGCGACCGCTGCGCCCTCGGACGCGAGCGCCAACGCGATCGCCCGGCCCAGTCCGCGGCTGGCGCCAGTGACGATCGCGGCCCGGCCGTCCAGTCGTCTCGTCACCGCTTCACCCCGTGCACCACTATGGCCGTGGTCTCATCCACCCACGCATCGTCGAGTTTTTCGTCCGGGCGCAGTAGCATCCGCAGCATCGTCGCTCCCCCAATCACCTCAATCAAACGCTCCGGATCGACGTCGGGATGTGCTTCACCCCGGTCAACGGCCTCACGCAACCGGACCCGTACGGCGGTGAACAGATCGGCGAAACGCGACATCACCCGGGCGTTCAAATCCGAGTCGGCGCTCATGTCGGCGACCAGCCCGGGCAACGCGGCGCGCACCACCGGGGTGGTGAACACATCACGCGCGTCCGCGATCATCGCCCGCAAATCGGCGGCCATGTCGCCGCCCGGGCCCGCCAGCGCCGTGGGCGCCACCGGGAACGCGGCCTCGTGCACCAGTTCGGCCTTGCTCGACCACCGGCGATAAAGCGCAGTCTTCGTCGTTCCGGCGCGTTCGGCGACCGCGGCCAGCGTCAGATTCGAATAGCCGATTTGCACAAGCAGATCCGCGGTCGCCGTCAATATGGCAGCGTCGATACGCGGATCCCGGGGCCGTCCGGCACCCGAGACCTTGTCAACCGGGGGCGGGTCTGCTTTCATAACGCTACCCACCGTATCGTAATTGTCTCACCGAGGAGGCAGCTGTGGCAGGCGAACCTGTGCTCGACAAAGTCGACCGACTTCAACGCTCCAGCCGTGACGTCACGGCCCTGCCCGCGGTGATGTCGCAATGGCTGTCCACCGTATTACCAGGTGGAGCGGTACCCGAAGTGACCGTGGAAAGCGGCGTGGACTCCACCGGCATGTCGTCGGAGACCATTATCTTGACCGCTCGCTGGGAGCAAGACGGCCGGCCGATCACGCAGAAGCTGGTGGCCCGGGTGGCGCCCACTGCCGAGGACGTGCAGGTCTTCCCGACGTATCGACTCGACCACCAATTCGACGCGATACGGATGGTCGGTGAGCTGACCGACGTTCCGGTTCCGCGGGTGCGCTGGCTGGAGCCGACCGGCGACGTGTTGGGAACACCGTTTTTCTTGATGGACTACGTCGACGGGGTGGTGCCGCCCGACGTGATGCCCTACACGTTCGGCGGGAACTGGTTCGCCGACGCGGCGCCGGAGCGCCAGCGCGAACTGCAGGACGCCACCGTCGGGGTGCTGGTGTCACTGCATTCGATACCGAACGCGGAGAAGACGTTTGGCTTTCTGGCCGAAGCGGCGACCGGCGACACCGCACTGCGCAGGCATTTCAACTGGGTGCGGTCCTGGTACGACTTCGCGGTGCCCGACATCGGTCGATCACCGCTGCTGGAGCGGACTTTCGAGTGGCTGGACGACAACTTCCCGCACGACGTCGCCGCAGCTGAGCCGGTGCTGCTCTGGGGCGACGCTCGGGTGGGCAACGTTTTGTACCGCGACTTCCAGCCGGTGGCAGTGCTGGACTGGGAAATGGTGACACTAGGTCCACGCGAGCTCGACGTCGCATGGATGATATTCGCGCACATGGTATTTCAAGAGCTTGCTGGGCTTGCAACGCTGCCCGGCTTGCCCGAGGTGATGCGCGAAGACGACATCCGGGCTACCTATCAGCGGCTCACCGGCGTCGAAGTCGGCGACCTGCATTGGTTTTACGTCTATTCGGGGGTGATGTGGGCGTGCGTGTTCATGCGGACCGGTGCTCGACGGGTGCACTTCGGGGAGACCGAGAAGCCTGACGACGTCGAATCGCTGTTCTACCACGCGGGGTTGCTCAGACGCCTTATCGGAGAGGATCAGTAATGCTCGGACCGCTCGACGAATTCCCGGTTCATCAAGTCCCCCAGCCGATCGCATGGGCGGGTTCGTCGGACCGCAACTTCTACGATCGCTCCTATTTCAACGCCCACGACCGCACTGGGAACATCTTCGTCATCAGCGGCATCGGCTACTACCCCAACCTCGGGGTAAAAGATGCGTTCGTGCTGATCAGGCGTGGCGATACGCAGACCGCGGTGCACCTGTCGGACGCGATCGACTCCGACCGGCTCAACCAGAACGTCAACAGCTACCGCATCGAGGTGATCGACCCGCTACGCAAGATACGGCTGATCCTTGACGAAACCGAAGGCATCGCAGCCGATCTCACCTGGGAGGGCCTGTTCGATGTCGTGCAGGAGCAGCCGCACGTCCTGCGCTCAGGCAACCGGGTAACACTGAATGCGCAGCGGTTCGCCCAGCTCGGCAGCTGGAGCGGCCGGATCGTCCTGGACGGCGAAGAGATCGCCGTCGACCCCGTGACCTGGGTCGGCAGCCGCGACCGGTCCTGGGGCATCCGGCCGATCGGCGAACCCGAGCCCGCCGGACGGCCCGCTGACCCGCCCTTCGAGGGCATGTGGTGGCTATACGTGCCAATGGCCTTCGACGACTTCGCCATCGTGCTGATCATCCAGGAGGAGCCCAACGGATTTCGCTCGCTCAACGACTGCACCCGAGTGTGGCGCGACGGTCGAGTCGAGCAGCTGGGCTGGCCGCGGGTCAAGATCCACTACCGTGCCGGCACCCGCATCCCCACCGGCGCGACGATCGACGCGACCACTCCCGACGGCACCCTCGTCCACTTCGACGTGGAGTCCAAGCTGCCGGTGCCCATCCATGTCGGCGGCGGCTACGGCGGCGATTCGGACTGGCTGCACGGCATGTGGAAAGGCGAGAAGTTCGTCGAACGGCTGACCTACGACATGACCGACCCGGCGATCATCTCGCGGTCCGGCTTCGGGGTGATCGACCATGTGGGCCGGGCGGTATGTCGCGACGGCGATGGTAATCCGGTGGAGGGTTGGGGTCTCTACGAGCACGGCGCGTTGGGTCGCCACGACCCGTCCGGGTTCAAAGACTGGTTAACGGTGGCACCTTGATCGCCGGCGAGTGTGAGCTTAGTGCACGCTTTTCGCGAAAAGCTGTGTCATAAGTTCACATTCAACGGTAGTCATAAGGCATGTCCGACGCGACCTGGACCACCGATGTCGTCGTGGTAGGGGCCGGTTTCGCCGGGCTCACCGCAGCCCGCGAGCTGACACGACTCGGACACGACGTGCTGGTGCTCGAGGGCCGCGACCGGGTGGGCGGGCGCTCGCACACTGGCCATGTCGCCGGCATCCCGGTTGATCTGGGCGGCACCTTCGTCGGGCCGACGCAGGATGCCGTACTGGCGCTGGCCGACGAGCTGGAGATCCCTACCGTCCCGACCTACCACGACGGCGCCAACCTGATCCGATGGCGCGGCATGGTGCGCCACTACAAGGGCACCATCCCCAGGCTCTCGCTCGGCGGTCTCATCGACATCGGCCGGGTGCGTTGGCAATTCGAGCGCATCGCCCGGTCTGTTTCCCTGACCGAACCGTGGACCGCGCGGCGCGCAGCCCGGCTCGATGGCCAGTCGTTGGGCAGCTGGTTGCGATCGGTGCGCGCCGGCGCCACCGCACGCGATCTGCTGGCCATCATGGCCCGGGTGACCTGGGGGTGTGAACCCGATGACGTGTCGATGCTGCACGCCGCCCGCTACGTGCGGGCGGCCGGTGGTCTGGACCGGATGCTCGACGTGGCAAACGGTGCCCAGCAAGACCGTTTCGCCGCCGGTACCCAACAAATCGCCGACATGTCAGCGGCGCAACTCGGCGACCGGGTGGTATTGCAGGCCGCTGTGCGACGGATCGAGCACCGCGCTGGCGGGGTGACGATCACCTGCGAAAAGGGCCGAGCCGACGCCCGGTTCGTCGTCGTCGCCATCCCGCCCGAACACCGCACGGCCATCGAGTTCACTCCCGCGCTGCCCGCCGAGTATCAACAGCTAGCCGAGCATTGGCCGCAGGGCCGACTCAGCAAGGCCTACGCCGCCTATGCCACCCCGTTCTGGCGCAGCAGGGGGTTCTCCGGTGAAGCGTTATCCGACGAAGGTCCGGTGTTCATCACCTTCGACGTCAGCCCGCAGCCCGACGGGCCGGGCATCCTGCTGGGCTTCGTCGACGCCCGCACCTTCGACGAGCTACCCGCTGATCAGCGTCGACAGCGCGCGCTGGAATGCTTCGCATCGCTGTTCGGAGACGAAGCGCTCAAGCCGCTCGACTACGTCGATCATCGTTGGGGAGCAGAAGAATTCGCGGCGGGCGGCCCTACCGCCGCGGTGCCACCCGGGTCATGGACGCGCTACGGGGCCTGGTTACGCCGCCCGGTCGGCCCCATTCACTGGGCGGGCACGGAGACCGCCGACCAGTGGACCGGCTTCCTCGACGGGGCGGTGCGCTCCGGACAGCGGGCGGCCGCCGAGGTCGCTGCCTTGCTATAAGCGCGGCTATGAGCTGATACGGCGGCTGCCGGTGAAAGGTTCGGCGAGCGCGCGCAGCTCCCGGTTGACCTCTGCTGGACGTTCCAGCATCGAACAGTGTCCACCGGGCAATACAACAAACCCGACCAGGTTGGGTGCGGCCGCGGCGATCCGTCGCGACTGGATCAGCGGCGTCAGCCGGTCGCGTTCGCTGCCGATCACCAGTGTCGGCACCGTCAGGCCGGCCAGGTTGATGTGCCGGCGCCCCAGCGCGTCGACGAGTGCCTTGCCGCAACCGCCGCGTCCAAGCGGCGATGTGGCGTTGAACAGGTCGTAGATGAGTTTGCCCACTTCGGGCTCCGCGTCGGCGCCGATCGCCAGCATGGCAATCATTTCGCGGGTGGCGAGCCGCACCGCGGGCGGCACGGTGAACGAACCGAAGATGTTGACCAGCGCGCGCCCGCCGAATACCCGGACCGCCGCGAACGGCGGCGGAACCGGCAGCAGCCGCACCTCGCGCAGCAGGTCACCGGTGGTGGTATTGATCAGGGCGACGGCGTCGGCGCGCGCCTCGACCTTGTGGCGGTAGAAGTCCGACCAGGCGGCGATCGCCATGCCGCCCATCGAATGCCCGGCGATGACGGCACGCTCGCCTGGTGCGAGCGTGGCCTCAAGCACCGCGTCGACATCGGAGGCGAGGTGGCGGAGGCTGTAACCTCCGCGGCGGGGAATCCCGCTGCGTCCATGGCCGCGGGCATCGAACGCGATCACCCGGTAATCGGTGGCCAAATCAGCGATCTGATAACCCCACACCCGGATGGCGCAAGTGATGCCGTGCGCCAGCACGATCGGATAGCCGTCGTCTTGCCCGAATACCTGGGTGTGGAGGCGAGTGCCATCCGCGGCGCGGACGGGCACAGTGCGACTGGGCGGCAGGGCCGCCGCTAAGGAGCCCAGCGTGCGGGCCGATCGTCGAGAACCCATCGCAGCTCCTCTCGGACGCGGCCTCGTCACCGTCCGGTGAGTGTATCCGAGCGGATCAGCGCTTATGAGCCAAAACCATCTCCGACGACAGTTCTTTTGAGACCGCTGTTCTCGCCAGCGAGCTGACCATTTGAAACTCCCCACCCCAGAGCCAATAGACTCGGGATTACTCGCGGGTAATCAGGCTGGAAGAGGAGCGCAGAGCCATGGCCATCATCGACGCGGATGCGGCGCCGGACACATCGTTGCAGCAAAACTTCGAACAGCAGGTCGCTGCCACCCAGCAGTACCTCGACAGCTCGCGGTTCGACGGAATCACTCGCCTCTATTCCGCCCGCCAGGTCGCAGAGCAGCGGGGCACGATCCCCAACGACCACACCGTGGCACGAGAGGCCGCCGAGGCTTTCTACCCTCGGTTGCGCGAGCTGTTCGCCCAGCGCAAGAGCATCACCACCTTCGGCCCATACTCGCCCGGGCAGGCAGTGACCATGAAGCGGATGGGCATCGAGGGCATTTACCTAGGAGGATGGGCGACTTCCGCTAAGGGCTCGATCACCGAAGATCCGGGCCCCGACCTGGCCAGCTATCCGTTGAGCCAGGTGCCCGACGAGGCTGCCGGGCTGGTCCGCGCCCTGCTGACCGCCGACCGCAATCAGCAATACCTGCGGTTGCGGATGACCGACGAGCAACGGGAAAGAACGCCGGCGGTTGACTACCGGCCGTTCATCATCGCCGACGCCGACACCGGCCACGGCGGCGACCCGCACGTGCGCAACCTGATCAAGCGCTTCGTCGAGGCGGGTGTGCCGGGCTATCACATCGAGGACCAGCGGCCCGGCACCAAGAAGTGCGGGCACCAGGGCGGCAAGGTTCTGGTGCCGTCGGACGAACAGCTCAAGCGGCTCAACACCGCTCGTTTCCAGCTCGACATCATGGGCGTGCCCGGCATCATCGTGGCGCGCACGGATGCCGAGGCGGCCAACCTGCTCGACAGCCGCGCCGACGAGCGTGACCAGCCGTTCCTGCTCGGCACCACCAATTTGAAGATTCCGTCCTACAAGGCCTGCTTCCTGGCGATGGTGCGGCGTTTCTATGACGCGGGATTCACTGAGCTCAACGGTCATCTGCTCTATGCCCTGCCCGACGGCGAGTACGCCGCCGCCGATGCGTGGTTAGAGCGCCAAGGCATCGCGGACCTGATCGGCAAGGCGGCCGCGAACCCAGACCACGCGCAGGTGTCGATCGACGCGGTCTTTGACGAGGTCGAGTCGAAGTTCGTGGATGCCTGGCAGGACGACGCCGGGCTGATGACCTACGGCGAGGCGGTCGCGGATCTGCTCGAGTTCGCCGAGAGCGAAGGTGAACCCCGCGACATGAGCGCGACGGACTGGCGCCAGTTCGCCCTGCATGCGTCGCTGTACTCCGCCCGCGAAAAGGCCAGGGAGTTTGGCGCGGACCCCGGATGGGACTGCGAGCGGGCTAAAACGCCCGAAGGCTATTACCAGATCCGCGGCGGCATCCCGTATGCGATCGCCAAATCGCTTGCCGCAGCGCCGTTCGCCGACATCCTCTGGATGGAGACCAAGACCGCGGATCTGGTCGACGCTCGCCAATTCGCCGAAGCGATCCACGCGCAATTCCCCGACCAGATGCTGGCCTACAACCTCTCACCGTCGTTCAACTGGGATACCACCGGGATGACCGACGACGAAATGCGGGCGTTCCCTGAAGAGCTCGGCAAGATGGGCTTCGTTTTCAACTTCATCACCTACGGCGGCCACCAGATCGACGGCGTCGCCGCCGAGGAGTTCGCTACCTCGCTGCGCCAGGACGGCATGCTGGCGCTGGCGCGCTTGCAACGCAAGATGCGCCTTGTCGAGTCGCCGTACCGCACGCCGCAAACCCTGGTTGGTGGGCCGCGCAGCGATGCCGCGCTGGCCGCGTCCTCGGGGCGGACGGCGACTACCAAGGCGATGGGCGAGGGCTCCACGCAGCACCAGCATCTGGTGCAGACCGAGGTGCCGAAGAAATTGCTGGAAGAATGGCTTGCGCTGTGGTGCGAGCACTACCAGATTCCGGAAAAGCTTCGCGTGCAACTGCGGCCACGACGCGCCGGCTCAGATGTGCTCGAACTCGGCATCTACGGCAACGGAGAAGAGCCGCTTGCCAACGCGGTCGTCGACCCGATCAAGGACCGTCACGGACGCAACATCCTCACGGTGCGTGACCAGAACACGTTCGCCGAGAAACTGCGCAAGAAGAGGCTGATGGACGTTATCCACCTATGGCTGATCCATCGGTTCAAGCCGGAGATCGTGTACTACGTGACGCCGACCGAAGACAACATCTATCAAACCGAGAAGATGAAGTCCCACGGCATCTTCAGCAACGTGTACCAGGAGGTCGGCGAGATCATCGTCGCCGACGTGAACCAGCCTCGCATCGACGAGCTGCTGGCGTCGGATCGCGAAGCGCTGAAGCGGCTGATCGCCAAGCAGGACTAAGGGCTATCGGAGCCGACTAGCTCTGGGTGGAATTTGGCCGCCATTCGACGTAGGCCGTCGTGCCAGTCGACCGTGGTGGCCCCGACGAGCTCGCGCATCCGGCTCGAGTCGGTGGGATTGCCGCGCAACGCCTGCTCGCTCTCCTGGAAGACCGGTTCCTTGCCGACCAGCGAGCCAAGGTAGCTGCACCACTCCTGGAGGCTGACGGTCTGCTCTCCACACCAGTTGAGCGTGGTCGCCGGGACCGAAGCCACCTCGAGCAACTTCGGGATGGTTGCGATGATGTCGTGCTCGTGGATCGGGTTGTAGCGGGCCGGTCCGCCGGCCGGGACCGGGATCGGAATGCCGCCGAGCATCATCTCCATGTGATAGAACGGCCAACCCCCGTTGTCGCCGTACGGGACGTTGAGCCGCGCGATGGTAGTAGGCACGCCGAGTACGCGCGCCATCGTCCGGGCGACTACTTCGCCCGCGATCTTGGAGATGGAGTAGGTGGGAAACAACGGCTTGTGGTTGTCGCCCAACGCGGCCCGCTCGGTTCGTGGCTCGTCATCCGGCGGGTCGTAGACCGCACCTGACGAGCAATGCAGGAACGCTCTTGCGTTGCGGCAGTGAGCCATCAGGAGCCCGACGGACTCGGCGTTGGCCGCGAGATCTTTCTCCCAGTTTCCGCTCTTGGCCACCGCCAAATTGAGCACATAATCAAAATCGGAGGGGAGGGCGTCAAACTCCCCGGCTGCCAGGTTGACGGTCTCGCACCGCACCCCCGATTTCTCCAAAACCTCACGCGCCGCCGCGTTGGTGAACCGGGCGATACCCCAGACTTCGTTATCGGCCGCCAGGGCCTGGGCAATAGGACTGGCAACCTGGCCGGTCGGACCGGTGATCAAGATCTTCGAGCCACGCATCAGCTGATCGTAAGCCCAGCACCATCCGAAAAAACTTCCGCCGAGATGGAACAACCAGGTAAACCGATCAGTTTACGCATGGGTACGCGATGCAACGTTCCATCCAACCGCTAGGAGCTCAACACCATGTCATCTGTCCTCGTCACTGGAGCCAGTCGTGGCATTGGCCGCGCGATCGCCGAGGAGTTCGCCCGGCGCGGACACCGCGTGGTGGCCACTGCGCGTGATCCGCGCTCGCTGGCTGACCTCGACGTCAGCCAACGGCTGGCCCTCGACGTCACCGACGACGCCAGCGTCACCGCGGCATTCGCGGCCGCGGGTGACGTCGACATCGTCATCGTCAACCCCGCTGAGATCTTCTACGCCGCCGTGGAAGCCATACCGCTGCCCGAACTAGAACGGCTGTTCCGTCTGAACACCATAGGCGCACTGCGCGTCGCCCAAGCCGCGCTGCCGCTCATGCGCTCCCGCGACGCCGGAAAGCTCATGTTCATGTCCAGCGTCGTCGGGCGGCTCGTGCTTCCGCCCGGCGCAGCGTACGCGGCCACAAAATGGGCGCTGGAAGCGCTGGTGGAAGCGCTGGCCATCGAGACAGCCCCGCACGGCGTCCAAGCGGCGCTGCTCGAGCCGGGCCCAGTAAGCTCCGGCGCCCTCGACGACGTGACCACCTATACGCTGCCCGACGATCCCTACGCCGAGGTGCTCAAGGGGAGCGGTGAGCATGCCGGAATGGTCACGCCCCAGCAGGTTGCCGCGGAGATCGCCGACGCCGCAGAAAAATCGGAACTGCCGCTGCGGATTCCGATCGGTGACGCGGCGCGGGCGCTGTTAGCGGCACGTCGCGCGGCACCCGACGACGTTCCGTTTACCCCGTCGGGTTACTACGCACGCATCTCGTAGGCCCCGTCGTAGGCCTTGACCTGCTGCCAGACCCGGGCGAAGCGGTCTGCATCGGCGACCGGCTTGCGCACCGCTGCGATAGCCCAGTCCTGTTGCGCCGGCGTGGAACTCGGCTTGCCGTGCAAGGCGACGGCATATTGGGAGAAATCGCGGACCTGGACATTGAAGATCTGGTCCACCAGGTTTGGGTCTAGCCCGATCAGCCCGGCTTGCTCGAGAATCAGCTGGCCGTACACGACCAGAGTGAACAAGTGGCCGACGACGAGCAGGAAGTCGAGGTCGCGCATTTGGTCTGCGTCCGGCGCTGCGGTGACCAGCAGCTCCTTGAGCGCACGGGTCTGCTCATAGAAAAGCGCAACATTCGGTATTCCCAAGTGCTCTTCGTAAACTGCTGTCCAATCAGCGAACTGGACCTTGGATGCGCCCCGGGCTGGTCCTTGCGCCCAGAAGAACACGTCATCGGCCGGGTCGTTCCGGGTGCCGATCTCGGGATACTCCGCCGGGTTGAACATGTAGTTGGGCATGAACTTCAGGATCTGCGCGACGTTGACGTGCACCGTGCCCTCGAGCCGCGGCAAGGCGCCGATCAGCCGTGCCACTTCGCAGAAGTAGGTGTTCTTCTCGAAGCCCTTGGCAGCCAGCACATCCCACAGAAGCGTGACCACTGTCTCGCCCTCGGAAGTGACTTTGGCTTTGGTCACCGGATTGAACAGCAGGTATCGACGGTCGTCGAGGCTTGCGCTGCGGAAGTAGTCGATGGCGCGGTCGCTGAAGAGTTTCATCGCAACCAATCTGGCGTAGGCCTCGACGAAGCTGGCGCGCACGTGCGGGAAGTCGGTGACCGGGTTGCCGTACAGGATGCGGTTGTTGGCGTGGGTGATCGCCTCGTAGAAGGCGTGTTCGCACATCCCTATCGAGCCGCTGCACAAGTTGAACTTGCCGACATTGACGGTGTTGAGCGCCGCGGAAAACGCCTCCGGCCCGGTGCACAGGATGTCCTCCTCATGCACCGGATAGTCGTTGAGCCGGAAGTTGCTGACATACATCTGACCGTGCACGACGTTGCCGATCAGTTCGTAGTTCTCATGCCCGCTGTCGGCGACAAACCACACGTAGCCGTCGGCGCCGTCGACGTCAGTGCGCCGCGAGAACACCGACACCATGCCCGCGACGTTGCCGTTGCCGATGTAGTACTTTTCCCCTGACGCCCGAAACACGGGTTTCTCGGGGCCCTCGTCGTCGTCGCGTGCAGGGGTCAGCAGCATGTCGGTGTTGTAGATATCGGCGCCGTGCTCACGCTCGGAGAGCCCGAATGCCATCACGCCGCCCGCTTCGAGTTGGGCGGCCGCACGTTCCTTGGCCTTGATGTTGTCGCTCTGCCAGATCGGTCCGAGGCCCAGGATGGTGACCTGCTCTGCGTACCAGTAGGCCAGCCCGTAGAACCCGAAGATCTCGCTCAGTGCGGCATTGCGGGAGGTGTCCCACCGCTTGTTCGGGTCGCCCGCGCCGTATTCAGACGGGGTGAGGAAGGTCGCGAAAATACGTTCCCGCTTGATCAAGTCCAGGAAGTCCGATACCCAGGTCGCCTCGAGGTCGTCGGAAAGCAACTTGTTCTTGCCGCGTTCTTCGAACCAGTCGATGACGGCGCGGAGTTGACGCCGCGTCTCGGGGTCGAACTGAGACGGGTCGTAGGCGTTCGGATCGAACAGCAGTCCGGTGGAGTTCGCCATAGCGTGCCCTTTCGTCGGCGCGGGTCCGGCGTCGAATCTAACGCTTGTCACTCACCTGGTATCGAGGAGCTAACGATTTGGTGCGCTCTCGGCGTGGGTGCACGCGTCGCCTGGGCAGCCGTGCTCTGGTGGAAACCTGATGTCCTCCTTCGGGCCTGCCACCCGTCGCGTGAGCGTCGTCGCCGCGGCGTTTCTGGCGCTGCTTGCCATTGCAGCGCCGTCGACGGCTGCCGACCCCGCCACCGATGCGCTGGGTTTCGTCGACTCCTCAGCGCGCTGCGCCGCGCCGGACACGGCGGTCGTTTTCGGCAGCACAGCGACCTCGCGGGTGGCGATCTGCAAGACCCCGAGTGGTCAATACGAGTACCACGGTGTGCGTATCAGCGACGGCGCCAAGCTGGTCGTCCCCGCCTCGCTATCCGGCGACGGCAGCTACGTCGCCAAAGCCGACGGAATCAGCTACACGGTGACGTCGAGTTCCCTGGTTGTCACCGACGGCGACCAGGTGATCCGGCGGGAACCGATGGTGTATTCCCACGGCCCGACAACGCCGCAAGCGCCGGCCGGGACGTCAGCGCCGGCCGCGCCACCGACGTCAACCACACCGACCAAGCCGCTGCCGCCACCGTTGCCCGCCGAAGTGGGTGGTGGCAGGCACTAGCTCGCTGCCGATGAAATCGATTGGCTCACTGTGTAACTGTCGATGCCCTCGGTTCCGAGTTCACGACCGTAGCCGCTGTTCTTGACACCACCGAATGGGGCCGCCGGATCCATGATGTAGCCCTCGTTGACGCCGAAAGTGCCAGACCGTACCCGAGCCGCCACGCCGTACCCGCGGTCGACGTCGGCGGTGAACACCGAGCCGGCCAGCCCGTATTCGGAGTCGTTGGCAATCCGCAGCGCTTCGTCCTCGTCGCGGTAGGGGATGACGGTCAGCACCGGGCCGAAGATCTCTTCCCGCGCGATCTGCATGTCATTGGTGGCATCGCTGAACAGTGTCGGCCGTACGTACCAACCGGTGTCGACGCCGTCGGGCATGTCGGCGCCGCCGGTCACCAGACGCGCCCCTTCGCTCTTGCCTGATTCGATGTAGCCGCGGACGCGGTCCTGCTGACGTTTGGCCACCAGCGGACCGATCTGGGTGCTGGCGTCGGCGGGGTCCCCCACCGTCATCGATTCCATGGCCGCCGCCAGCGCGTCGACGAACTCATCCTTGCGCGCCGCCGGCACCAGGATCCGGCTGAGCGCATTGCACACCTGGCCGCTGTTGGCGAGGCTGGCCATCTGAATTCCGGTGGCGGCAGCCGACGGGTCGGCATCGTCGAGCACGATGGCCGCCGACTTGCCGCCCAGTTCGAGGCTCACTTGCTTCAATCCCTTCGCGCAGGCGAGGGCGACATGGCGGCCCGCCGCCGTCGATCCGGTGAACGAGACTTTGTCGACGCGATCGTGGCCCACCAACAGCTCGCCCACGTCGCGCCCACCGGGGACCACGTTGAAGACACCGGGCGGAAGGTCGGCTTCGGCTACCAGATCAGCGAGCAACTGCGCGTCGAGCACCGATTCGGGCGCCGGCTTGAGCACCACCGTGCAGCCGGCCAGCAGAGCCGGTATGACCTTGGCGGCGGTGAGAAATTGCGGCATGTTCCACGGCACCACCGCGGCAACAACTCCCACGGGTTGCTTGCTGATCCGAATGTCCTTGCCGTACAGCCCCGGACGGTCCTGCTGCCACTGGTAATTTCCCGCCAGCCCGCAGAAGGCCGACATCATCATGAGCGGAAGCGCCACCTGTGCCCTTTTGGCGAAACTGATGGGAGCGCCGATCTCGGCCGAGATCAGCGCTGCCATGTCGGCCCGCCGCTCCTTATAGATGCCTGCCAGCCGAGTGATCGCCTCGATCCGTTCGGTCGGCTGTATCCGCGGCCACGGTCCGGTGTCGAAGGCCGCCCGGGCCGCCTCCACGGCCCGGTTGACATCGGCCGGTCCCGCGCAGGCGGCGTGTCCGATCGCGACCTCGGTGTGCGGCGATATCACTGTGATAGCGGCGTCCGACTCCAGCCCCGAGACCGGTGGAGCCCATTTCCCTTCGATGAAGAGTTGATCCCTCTCGTACATCTAGCCCTCTCAGGTGTTGCGGCCGCCGTTGACGCCGAGTATCTGCCCGGTGATGTATCCGGCTTCCTCAGAAACGAAAAAGGCGCACGCAGCGGCAATGTCTTCCGGCCGGCCCACCCGGCGCACCGGCGTGCGGTTGATGTGATCCTCCACCGTTCCGCCGAGCAGCTGTCGTCGCTCGGCGCTGCGCAGCATCGGTGTGTCGACGAACCCGGGCGGCACAGCGTTGACGGTAATCCCACACGGTCCGTATTCCAGAGCAAGGGCTTTGGTCAGGCCGTTGACCCCGGATTTCGCCGCCACGTAGTGGGCCATGAACGGCTGACCGGAGTGGGTGCTTGACGACGAGATGTTGACGATGCGTCCCCATCCGGCCTCGACCATGTCGGGGAGCACGGCCTGGATGGTGTGGAATACGCCGTTCAGGTTCACATCGATGACCTTGGACCATTCTTCAAAGGACATATGTGTGAACTTCTTGAAGCCCTCCACCCCGGCGGCGTTGACCAGCACCAGAATCGGGCCGAACTGTTCGCGGATCGCCGCAATGGCGGTGTCGACCTGCGCGCGGTCGGTGACGTCGGCCACCTGCCCCGACCCGTCATCAGTGGGTGAGAGGTCGACGACGGCCACGTGAAATCCGTCGCTGCGCAACCGCTCGGCAACGGCACGGCCAATCCCGGACGCACCGCCGGTCACGACCGCCGTCTTCACACCTGAACCCCATCTCCCTGAGCGACCGCCCAAACATGCCTATCACTCCGCGTCGACAGCGGTCAAGTGAAGGGCCTTGAATATCGGACACCGCCGAACTTAGGGTCCGTTGATGAACAGACCCCCGTTTCGCTTCGCCGTGCAAGCGACTAACGCCGCCAGCGGGCGTCAGTGGCGCGACACCGTTCGCAAAGTCGAAGACCTCGGGTACTCAACGCTTTTCCTTGCCGACCATTACCTCGGCCCAGGCCCCGCACAACGCGCCGCTCGCACACCCCGGCAAGATTTGGCGCCCATCGCGGCGATGGCCGCAGCGGCCGCGGTGAGCCAGACGTTACGCATCGGGTGCCGCGTGTTCTGCATCGACTATCACGTGCCGGCGGTACTGGCCAAGGAAGCAGCGACGCTCGACCTGCTCTCCGACGGCCGACTGGAAATGGGCATCGGCGCCGGCTGGAGCGAAGTCGAATACACCGCGATGGGGCTCGAGTTCGACCGCCCCGGCCGGCGAATCGCCAAGCTCGCCGAGGTCGTTTCGTTCATTAAGGCGCATTGGGTAGGCGACGAACTGGACTACTCGGGCAACCTCGTCAACGTGCGCGGGTATGCCGGTCGGCCCCGCCCGGTGCAACGCCCCCATCCACCGATCATGATCGGCGGGGGCGGACCGCGCGTCCTCTCACTCGCCGGCCGCGAAGCCGACATCGTCAGCATGTCCACCGTGCCGTTCGTGGCGCGCGACGCCGACGGCCGGGACCCCCAGGCCATCGCACAGCGTCGGATCGGCTTTGTCCAGACCGCGGCCGGTGAACGCTACGGGCGCCTGGAGGTCGAGAGTTCCCCGTACTTCACCGAGATCACCGACGACCCCGAGGCCGCCCTGGAAGGGGTGGCGAAGTCGACGGGGATCTCTGCCGACTTGTTGCGCGACCATCCCAACGTTCTGATCGGCTCGCCGGAAACTGTTGTGGAAATGCTGTATTCGCGTCGAGAATCCCTCGGCGTCAATTACGTCACCGTGCAGCAGTCGCAGATCGAATCGTTCGCGCCCGTGGTCGCTCGGCTACACGGCCGCTAATCCTTGACCGCTGCGGGAAGAGGTGCGAGCATGGGCCTGCGTGATTTGGGCGATCGCTCAAGTTGTGCGCGTGCCGACCTTGACCACCGCGAGAATGAGACAGCCCTATGGCAAAGCGGACGAGATACAGCGAATACCACGACCGGTACGCCAACTATCGGCTCGAACTCTCCGAAGAGGGCATCCTGCTCATGCAGTGCCACACCAACGGCGGCAGCCTGGTGTGGGACTGGCGGGCGCACGACCAGATGTCGGATGCGTTCGCCGATATCGCCGGAGACCGCGAGATCAAGGTGCTCATCCACACCGGCACCGGGGAAAACTACAACGCCAACTGGGGTCGCATGCCCAACGGTGACCCAGTCGAGAAACCCGACTATCTCCTTATGCCTGGCACCCGCGGCTTACACAAGCTCGACGAAAAAGCTTGGTATGCAAGGCATCTGATTACCAATGTGCTCGACGTCGATGTTCCGATGATCAGCGCGGTCAACGGCCCGTGCAACATGCACTCAGAGGTGCCGTTGCTCAGCGATATCGTGCTGGCCTCAGAAGACGCCTACTTCCAGGACGCCTCGCATTTCCCCCGCGGCCAAGTACCCGGCGACGGCCAACACGTCATCTGGAGCTTCTTGGCCGGCCACGGCCGCGCCCGTTATTTCCTGCTGACCGGGATGAAGCTGAGCGCGCAGGAAGCCAAGGAGTGGGGCGTGGTCAACGAGGTACTGCCCAAAGACAAGGTGCTAGACCGGGCGTGGGAACTCGCTCGCGAACTGGTCAAGCGCCCGCCGCTGACGCTGCGCTACTCGCGTCAGCTGTTCACCAACCCACTCAAGCGGGCCTTTATCGACGAACTCGGTCACGGCCTAGCCCGGGAAACCTATGCACAGCGGGCCTTCTTCCCCTTCGGCGGCGAGATGGCACCGCTGGATCGGGCCTGGGATCAAGAGCCATGGACACATCGACAGACTCGGGGCCCGCACCGGTCATCGACGGTCAACGCAGTGAAGGAGTCCCCTCGTGACGAGCATCCAGCAGCGATTGTCGACCGGGCGCGGCAAGTTCACCACCGACTATCCCGAACTCGGGACCGGCCCGGTCAACTACGAAGATTCGATCTCCCCGGAATTCTTCGGCGCTGAACGCGAAGCGGTGTTCAAGCGAAATTGGTTGTGCGTCGGGCGGGCCGAGCGATTGCCGCGCAAGGGTTCGTACTTCACCCGCGACCTACCCGGGGGCCTCGCATCAATCGTGGTTGCCCGCGATCTGGACGACACCGTGCATGCGTTTCACAACGTGTGCGCTCACCGCGGCAACAAGGTGGTCTGGCAGGAGCATCCCGGCCAGGAAAGCTCAGGCACCTGTCGCGCGTTCGCCTGCAAGTACCACGGGTGGCGGTACGGCCTCGATGGCAAGGTCAACCACATCACCAACGAGGGCGAGTTTTTCGACCTGGACAAGAGCACACTGCGGATGCCGCCGGTGCACTGCGAGGTGTGGGCGGGCTTTATCTTCATCAATCTCGCCGACGACCCGGTGCCGCTGCGGAGCTTCCTCGGCGACGGGTTGTTGGCTATCGAGGCCTATCCATTCGAGAAGATGACACAGCGTTACGGGTTCTCCACCCGGATCAACGGGAACTGGAAGCTGGCCGTCGACTCGGTGTGCGAGTGGTATCACCCGCCGTATGTGCACGGTCGGTTCATCGATCCGGACGTCGCCAAAGCCGAGAAGATGGTGCCGCCCGTCGATTCGTATCACTACGAATTGTTCCGGCCGCACATGCTCACCTCGGTACCCGGTCCCCCGCCACTGCCGGCCCGCGAGCCCGGCACCGCGGGCCCTGCCCGTCACGACCAACGTTGGATCTACAAGTTGTTCCGGGCGGGGTTGTTCGGGCCCGACGATGTGCCCGATTTGGGACCGACTCCTGATTTTCTGAATCGCGGCAACATCGCCTCGTGGGGCAACGACCAGTTCTGGGTCTTCCCGAACATCTCCATCCAGATCTGGGCGCGCGGCTACTACATCACCTACACCTACTGGCCGGAAACGGTCGACTCACACATCTACGAGATCGACATGTACTTCGTGCCGCCTGCGAACGCCAGTGATCGCCTCGCCCAGGAATTGGTAGTCGACAGCACGATTGAGTTCGCCATGCAGGACGTGAACACCATCGAGGCCACCCACTCCGCGCTCAAGACCCGAGCCCAGAACACCTTCCACCTCAGCGACCAAGAGCTGCTCATCCGCCAGTTCCACACGGTCATCCGCGACACCGTCGGCGCCTACCAGGCCGCGAATACCGGACGGGAGAAATGATGCCGGAATCTGCGTTGCCTCAAGAGTTCTCCGATCTCCAACCGTTCGTCGTCGATTGGGCCCTCCCCACGCGGGCACAACGCTACGAAGCGCGGCTGTCGAAGCCTTACGACGAACTCGTCAGCTTCTACGACGCCGTCGCGCCGCGGGCCGAGGAAGCAGTCGAGTACCTGAACAAGCTCGACATCGATGCGTTGCCGGACGATGCCGCGACGCTGATGCACCTGCTGTATTCGCTGATCCTGGTTTCCTACGCCGTCAACGTGTTCAAGCAGAACCGCATCCCGGACTCCGGGGCTGCCTTCTTCGACATGGTCGCCGAGCCGGCGGTGTGATAGGACCGCAACGTGACCGCATCCGCACGTCCTAAGGCACGCGACTCCACCACCCGCGACATGCTGATCGCTGCCACCAGTCAGATCATGGTCGAAGAGGGTTACGCCGCAGCCACCTCCCGCCGGGTCGCGGCGCAAGCCGGGGTCAAGCCGGCGTTGGTGCACTATTACTTCCCGACAATGGACGAGCTGTATATGGCTGTCTTCCGCTGCGGCGCCACCATCTACCTTGAACGCCAACAGAAAGCGTTGGCCTCCGATCGTCCGCTGCACGCCTTTTGGGATACCCTCACCGAGCCCAAGGACACCCGACTGCTGCTGGAGTTCATGGGACTTGCCAATCACCGCAAAGAGATCAGGGCCGAGATCGCGGCGTGGTCGGAGCGCTGGCGCGAGATGCAAATCACCGCGCTGAACTTCATTGTCCGCGAACATGACCTCGACACCGATGATTTCCCGCCCGCTGCCCTCGCGGTGGTCATCGCCTCAATCGGCCGCACCCTGGTGTTAGAGGAGGGGTTGGGCACCTCGGGAGGCCACAACGAGGCCGTCGCACTGGTCCACCGATTCCTCGACCGATACGAGATGCCGCGACCGAAAGCCCGCCCGGGCCGCGGCGCTGACCCGACCTAGGGCACCACCACCCGCAGTTGCTCCCAGCCACGGACGGTGGACGTCGACGCCAATTGTGCTGTTTCGTAATCGATGTCCCATTCGGGCCACCGGTTGAGGATCTCGTCCAGTGCGACCCGACCCTCCAACCGTGCGAGGTTGGCCCCCAGGCAGTAGTGCACGCCCTTCCCGAACGTAATGTGCGAGATGTTGTCGCGGTGGATGTTGAACGTGTCCGGCTCGGTGTACCGGCGCGGGTCGCGATTCGCGGCGCCGAACAGCAACAGCATGGCGCTGCCCGCCGGAACCGTGATCCCGTAACACTCGAAATCCTTTGCCATCCATCGGGCGACGTGCGGGCCGGTGGGCTCGAACCGCAGCGTCTCGTCGACGGTACGGTTCAGCAGCGATCGATCCTGATGCACTTCGCGACGCTGGTCGGGATGCTCAGCAAGCACCTTGGCCAGCCAGCCGATCAGCCGGCCCGTCGTCTCGTTACCCGCACCCGCGACCACCTGGGTGTAATGCAGCACCTCTTTGCGCGTCAGCTTTCGGTAGACCCCGTGCTCGTCGTCGAACTCGACGTTGAGCAATGTCGTCATCAGGTCGTCGGACGGGTTTTTCGATCGCCACTCGACGTAGTCGGCGTATATCCGGCCGTCGGCGATCGAGTCGGCGTCGGCGACCTTCAACGGTGCACCCGGCTTGGTGCGCAAATTGGCGTCGTTGGCGTCGCGAACCGAGATCTGTTCGGATTCCGGGATTCCCAACAGCATGCCGATCACGCGCATCGGCATCATCGAAGCAAGCTCCGCGATGATGTCGAATCCGTCAGACCCGACCAGCGGATCCAGGCACCGGATGCAGTACTGGCGGATCTGGTCCTCGATGGCCGCCATCCGGCGCGGGGTGAACACCCGCGACATCAGGCCACGCAGCCTCGAGTGTTCGGGCGGATCCTGAAACATCATGACCCCGCCGGGCATGTCGAATTTCGACTGGATCAATTCGAGGATGTCACTGCGACGGCTGGAGAAGACCTCCCAGTTCGCCAATGCTTGTTCGACGTCGGAATGCCTTGATATCGCCCAGAAGTTGTATCGCTCGTTGTGGTAGATCGGCGCCTCTTCTCGCAGCCGTGCATACGTCGGGTACGGATCGGTATTGATGCCGGTGTCGTAGGGGTCGTAGTAGACGTCCGTGTCGTTTGCGACAGTCATCGATGCTTTCCTTATTTCAGACAGCTGGCGGCATCCACGGGAAGCGCGACGCCAGTGATGTAACGCGTTTCGTCGGAGGCCAAGGACAGCACAGCGACCTTGCCGTCCATCCAGCCAGCCATCGCACCTCGATCCCCGCTGGAGCAGTCCCGCACATCCTGTCGCTCCTACTTTTGGGCGATCGCCCAAAAGTGGTGCTCGCGCCATGTCTAGCAGGATGGTGCTGGGCGCGTCAAGAGCCCGCGTGGCCACCGTCAACATGGGATGGAATGTGGGATGAATACGCCTGCAAGCTTCGGCGGAGGCGCTCGCTGTCGCCTTCCGCCTGGAATGAAGTGTCGGCCGTCAACAACATCATGAAGTCCGCGCAGACCTCGGCACCGAGCTCCAACTCGACCCGCAGGTCATCAGCGACCTCCACAAGCTCCGGGCCGCCAAGACCGCCTCGGAAGTCGACGTCACCTCTCCCCGGCCAAGCCGGGGGCACGCATTCACGCATCCATCTGGCCAGTAAGTCGAGGGCGACCCGCGCTCGACGAGACGCGAGATGCTCGCCCGCGCTCTCCAATTCGCGGCACACCGCCGATGTGAGGACCGCGCGCTCCTCGAAGTGCCAACGGAGTCCGTCGCGGCGAACAGCATCGGGATCCGATGAGCCGACCAGCCGCATGGCTCGCTCCTTAAGGCACACTTCTGGTTTTCGACCAAACTACCTGGCCGATCCATGTTTGAGGACGGGCTAGGCAACACTGGGCCCCGCCCTCCAGCTAGCGGATGGTAGCGAGCTGGGTGAAAGTTGCCACAACTGCTCGAACTCGGCAGTAAGGTGCTGTTCGTGAGCAGAGCGCTGTTAGCCAACGGCCGAGGCCGCTGGTTGGCGCTCGGGGCCTCGCTCGCCGTCTCTGTCGCCATCGTGCACGCTCAAGGCACGCATCACCCGTGGCGCGTCCAAGCCCAGGCAGCGACGCCGACCGCGCAGAGAGCAGCGGCTCCGACCACGCAGAAATCCGTGCCGGTCAGCGCGCCGCGAATCGTGAGTCCCGCGGAGGCGGCATCGTTGGTGGCAGACGCGCCGGCCGCTGCCCAGGAGTTTCATTTCGCGCTACCTCCCGGGGTCGCGCCGGAAAACGGGTTGCAGGTCCATACCATCCGGGTGGCCCGCGCAATTAGCGTGCTGTTTCCGCAGATCACCACGATCGGCGGCTACCGACAGGACGCTTTGCAATGGCATCCCAATGGGTTGGCGATTGACGTGATGATCCCGAACTTTCGCAGCGCTCAAGGTATCGAGCTCGGCAACCAGATCGCCGGACTTGCCTTGGCAAATGCGAAACGGTGGGGGGTGATTCACGTGATCTGGCGACAGGCCTACTATCCGGGCGTCGGGCCGCCCAGTTGGACGGCTAACTACGGCTCAGAGACGGCTAACCACTACGACCACGTTCATATCGCCACCGACGGCGGCGGCTACCCGACCGGCCGCGAAAACTACTTCATCTGATCCGGCCCGGGACCCTAACCGGCTCGTGCGCTTGGGCCGCCCTGGCAGATTAGGGTCCAGCACAGAGCCGCTAAACTGGCGCTGTCAGTTTGCACGAGCAACGGCTTGGTGGAATTACTTCGGAGCTACGCCGAGCTATGGAGGAACATGAAGCGCCCTTTATTCAATGCCATTCCCGCCGCCACTTTCACCATTGCGGCTGCGGTGACGCTCTTGGTCGCGCCTCTGGCTCACGCGCAAACGGCAATTGAGGATAACTGCAGGAGTTCCGGTGGCCAATATACGTCGGAGGAGGTAACCCCTCACTTCGGTTCCGCGCCCACTCTTATCGAGACATGTTGCATCGGCACTGGGCCCTCGCAGAAGTGCACTTCCTACCGCGATGGCGTCCAGGGACCCACGTACGGCGGCTAAGCAAGACGACCGGACAGGTCACCGAGCCACCGGGCAGCCGCCGGTGTAGTCGACCTGCCAGTGCTTAATCCCGTTGAGCCACCCCGACCGCAACCGCTCAGGGGTGCCCAGCGAGCTGAGGTCGGGCACGAGGTCAGCGATCGCGTCGAACATCAGCTCGACGGTCAGCCGGGCAAGATTGGCCCCCAAGCAATAGTGGGCGCCGGTGCCGCCGAAACTGACCTGCGGGTTGGGGTCTCGAAGCACGTTGAAGGAGAAGGGGTCGTCGAACACGTCCTCGTCGAAGTTGGCCGATCGGTAGAACAACGCAAGCCGCTGCCCCTGCTTGATCGCAACATCGCCGAGCTCGATATCGCATAGCGCGGTGCGCTGGAAAGCCGTGATCGGCGTGGCCCACCGGATGATCTCGTCGATCGCAGTGACCGGGCGCCGCTCTTTGAACACCTTCCACTGCTCGGGATGATCAAGGAATGCCATCATCCCCTGCGTAATCGAGTTGCGGCTGGTCTCGTTGCCGGCCACCGCCAACGTCACCATGAACAGCCCGAACTCCTCATCGGAGAGCTTGTGCCCGTCGACGTCGGCCGCAATGAGCTGGGTGACGATGTCCTCAGCCGGATGGTCGGCCTTATACGCGGCGAGTTGCATGCCGTAGAACATCAATTCGCCAGCCGATGCCAACGCCTCGGACCCGGCAAACTCGGGATCCTCGTCGCCCACCATCGCATTGCTCCAATGGAACAGCTTGGATCGATCCTCGGACGGCACCCCGAGCAGTCCGGCGATCGCCTGCAGCGGCAGCTCGCTGGACACCTGCGCCACGAAGTCCCCGGTTCCCGCTGCGGCTGCATCGGTGACGATGCAGCGGGCTCGCTGGGATAGATCCTCCCGAAGCCGCTCTACCGCGCGCGGCGTGAACCCCCGGGACACAATCTTGCGCATTCGGGTGTGCTGCGGGGCATCCATATTGATCATCGAGAATCGGCCAGCCTCGATCTGCCCGCGCGCCGCCTCCTCGTCGCAGTAACGCGGAACGATGCAGTTTTGGGCGCTGGAGAAGATGTCGTTGCGCCTCGACACCTCACGCACATCCCGATGCTTGCTGACCAACCAGTACCCGCCATCGGTGAAACCTCCCACGCCGCTGGGCTGCTCGTTCCACCAAATGGGCGCCGCCCGCCGTAGCTCGCGCAGTTCCTCAGTCGGCAGTCGCGCTGCGTAGACGTCGGGGTCGGTGAAGTCGAAGCCCTTCGGCAGCTGCGGTGTCGCCATAAAGGTCACACCGGCTTGCGGATCGACAGCTCAAGCCCGTTATCGCGCATGATGGTTCGGCACTGCTGAGGCGTGTAGTCGAAGTTCTCCAGATCCTTGAGATAGGACGCGGGGTCGGCCAGGCCTTCGACATGGGGGAAGTCTGAACCCATGACGATCCGCTTCTCGCCCACCAACCTCAGCAGGCTGGCCAGCTCGTCCTCGTAGAAGGGCGACACCCAGACATGGCGCTTGAACGTCTCGCGCGGGTCTTCCTTGTAGATCTGCGGGATCTGTCCGTAGGACTTGGTCAACTTCTCGAACAGGTGGAACACCCAGGTTGAGCCGCTCTCGATGGAAGCCATCCGCAGGTTGGGGAACCGCAGAAAAAGCCCGTTGTGCAGATGGTTGGCGAAGGTGTCCTGCAAGGCGTCCCCGGAGAAAAGGCTCCGGAAACCAAGCAGTGCCTGGAAAGACATCATGTAGTCCGGTTCCCCCCAGGCCGGCATGAACTTCGAGTAGTACGTCTCGCCCGAGTGGTAACAAACGGTGATACCCGAATCGTTTGCCAACTGCCAGAAGGTGTCGAACATCGGGTCGCCAGGTGCGCGCATGCCGACGTCCGTCGTGATCGGACCGGGAACCATCACGATGAAGCGCGCGTCACGCTCGAGCGCCCACTCGAGTTCGCGGACCGCGTTGTCCGGTTTGCATAGCGTGATGTAGGGCGCACCGAAGATGCGCTCCTGGTAGGCAAACCCCCAATCCTCGTCCATCCACCGGTTGAAAGCACGAAAGGTCGCCGCGGCGGCATCCAGGTCGGGTAACAACGCCTGTTCCATTCCCACCCCGAGCGTGGGCAACAGGATGCAGCCCGCCATGCCCTGTTCGTCCATCAACGCCAGGCGCGCGTCGCGGTCCCGGTACGCCGGCGGGATCGGCTCCAAGTCGCCGAACAGCGCGTTCAAGTCGGCGCCTCTGGGGTTTCGGCCGCGAAAGTACTCATCCAGCGCGCCCGGCTTGCCCACGGGATCGAAGGTCGGATTCGGGATGAATCTGTTGACCCTGCCGCCGACGATGAGACGCTGCTTACCGTCGAGCTCAGCCCACTGGATCGCGCGTTTCTTGTATTGCGGCTCGATGTGGCGGGTGAACGCGTCGAGCGCTTCGTAGTAGTGGTTGTCGCAGTCGAAGAATTTGAATGGGAGCTGTGTCGTCATCGCGGCGAACGTCCTTTCTGTGGCCCAGATTTAGAGGATTCAGTTGCGTGGCAAGCCGAGGACCATCGACGCGATGACCGTCAGCTGGATCTCCGGGGTTCCCCCGCCGAGCAGTTCGGCAGGAGCATCGAAATAGGGCTGGAAGACAGCCGGGTCCGACTCCTCCAACATCGCGATGCGGCCGGTCAGGCCGAGCGTGGCGGTCCACGCGCGACGCAACAACGTGACCATCGCGTACTTGGCGATGCTGGACGTTGGTCCCGGCCCCTGTCCCTCGACCAGACGCAGGGTTTCGCGCAGCACCACGGCCTTGATCGCGGTGCTGTAGGCCTCGACGTCGCCAAGCGCCCGGAGCGCCGCATCCTGCTCCGGGCCATCGATTTCGGTCATTCGCCGAAGAGCACCGGCGCGATCGATGCTGACGTAGTTGCCGATGGCCGTTCGTTCGACCGCCATGGTCGACACCGCCAGGCCCCACCCGTCGCCGGGCTCACCGACCAGCATGTCGTCCGGCACGAACACATCGGTCAGGAAAACCTCGTTGAATTCGGTGCGCCCGCTGGCCTGCTTGATCGGGGAGACCTCGATACCCGGCCAGCTCATGTCGACCAGGAAGTAACTGATGCCGCGGTGCTTCTTCGCTTCGGGGTCCGTGCGTGCCAGCAGCGCTCCGAACTGAGCCCGATTGGCTAGCGAAGTCCAGATCTTGTGCCCGTTGACCAACCATCCCCCGTCGACCCTGTTGGCACGGGTCGATAGCGACGCCAGGTCTGAACCGGCGCCGGGTTCACTGAAGAGTTGGCACCAACGCTGTACGCCACGCAAAATCGGCCAGGCAAAGCGCCCGCGTTGCAAATCCGACCCGCTGCCGAGAATCGTCGGGAGGATCCACTCCGCAATGCCGAGCGAGGGTCGTATCAATTCGGGACGCTGGTCGAATTCATCCGCAACGATCACCTGCTGCACCGGCGAAGCGCCGACGCCCCACGGCGCCGGCAGATTCGGTGCGACCAAGCCCTTCTGGGCAAGCAGATCCCGCTGCGGCCCGGTGGCCAAGCCGGGAGTCCTGATGTCGTCGGAGGGGTGATCGTTGCATAGACTCAGCGCCTCGTCGAGAGTTGCCGCCACCATGGCCCGAAATTCGGACTCGACAGCGCCTAAATTGATTGTGGTGGAGCGCTTCAGCGTGCGCGCCAACTCCCCCACTTCGCGATTCCATTGCGTCATCGGCCCCAACGACGCGGCCAGGCTGGTGGCGCGCCGCCAATACAGGTGGGTGTCGTGTTCCCACGTGTAGCCGATTGCTCCGAACATCAGCAACGCGTCGAGCACCAGATCGGGGGCTGCGGCCACCGCCATCACAGCAGCCGACGCCGCGGCCAGCCGGTGCTGATCGATGGATTCGCCTTCTGCCCGTACCGCATCCCAGGCCGATGCCGCGGCCAGTTCGGAGTTCACCAGCAGCATCGCCGCCTTGTGCTGCAGCGCCTGAAAGGCTCCCACCGGTCTGCCGAACTGTTCACGCGTGCGGATGTAATCGGTTGCCGCGTCGGAGCAACGGCGCACCGTCCCGGCGGCCGCGCACGCCGCAAGGGCCACCACAACGCACCGGGACCGCTCGGTGGAAATGCCGGATACCACCGAACTCGCGGGTACCAGGTGGTCGACGAGATCGAGGACACCCACGTCGGTGCAAAGATCGGTGCCGCGTTGCGGTTCGACCCTCAATCCCGCGCCCTGTGAGCACGTGTCCAGTACAAACCACAATTGATCGTCATCCGTGGTCTGCGCGCAGAGCAGGATCCGTTGCGCCGCACAAATTCCCAACAAGGATCCCGACAACCCAGTGAGCCGCCACGAGTCTTCCTCGGATACGGCCAGCACGTCGGAATGCTCGGGCAGCATGACAACCGCCGTTGCGCCTTCAGCCAGTTCGGTGAGCAACGGTTTGACTGACGCATCCGCCAGACTCGCGACTGCGCTCGCCGTCACCGTGCTCAACAACGACCCGGGCAGCAACGCCGCCGCTGCGGCCTCGACCACGCAGGCCATGTCGAGCAAACTGCCGCCCTGGCCGCCGATGTCCCCGGCGAGGTGCACCGCATGAAAGCCGTGTTCGACGAATTCCGGCCACCACAGGGGTAATTCGCCAGCCGCGATCGAACCGAATGCGGCCCGGGTCGCATCGATAGGGGCATGCCGGGCAGCGAACTGGCTGACAGCATCGACGAGTTGCTCCTGCTCGGCGGTGATCGCCAACGCCATAGGGTCGTCAGCCTTCCAGCCCGAGGATGCGGGCGGCGTTGCTGTACAGGAACTTCGGCCACACTTCATCTTTCAGCGGAACCTTGGGCAGTTCACTGAAGATCCGCTCCAGCGACAGGCCCATCGGGAAATAGCCGGCGTAGAGGATCTTGTCGGCACCGCGGGAGTTCGCGTAGTCGATGATGGCCTTCGGGTAGTACTTGGGCGCAAATGCCGATGTCGAGTAATACAGGTTGGGCCACTTCAGCATCAGCTTGACCGCTAGATCCTCCCACGGTTCGCAGCCGTGGCGGGTGACGAACACCAGATCGGGGAAATCGAACATCACGATGTCGATTCGCGAGACTTCCTGCGGTGCAAAGGGAACCCGCGGTCCAGGGATACCGGCGCAGACGAAGATCGGGATGCCGAGCTCGACGCAGGTGGCATAGATCGGGTACATCTTCGGGTCGTCGATAGGAACCTGTGGGAAAGTTCCGGCAGGGAACGCCGACGTGGCACGGATACCGAACTGCTCGTACTCGCGACGGATCGCGTTCACCGAACCCATGACGTCGTTGGGGTCCACCAGCGCGCCGGAAGGCACGAAGCGGTCCGGGAACGTTTTGAGGGCCAGCTGCGCGGAGCCCTCACCGACCCCGATCATCGCCTTCTCGATACCGAACCGGTCCATCTGCTGGAGGACGAGCGAGACCGGGTCGTCGGTCGGTAGCCCCTTCGGCACGTCCTTGAATATGTATTCGACGGGGAACTCGAAGTCCTCTTTGGATTCGCGGTCCTTCGTCTGCTTGCGGATGAAGTCGTACTGGGCGGAGCCCTCGTGGGGGAACCCGACCATGGTGTCGATCACCGGCAGACCCACAGGTCCGGCCATGGCGTCCTCCGATCACTAACAGGGTGGCTGCCCGATAATCAATACTGAAACAACGTTCTACCTCTGTCAAGGTAGCACAGCGTGTCTAGCTGGAATAACACTGCGCGCATCGGCCGGTATGCCGTACTATCGGAGCAGTCAGTGAGAAGCTTGTTCTCGACTCGATCCGGAGGCCGCATCGTCAATACGCCAGTCGAGCGTGCCGAATCCTCCGTAGTTCCCCTCGCGGACATGACCAGCCGCCAGCTGATACGGCGGGCCAAGCTCATCGAAGCGGTCATCGATTTGATCGCGGAGGTGGGCGCGGAGGCGGTACAGATGCGCGACGTGGCCCAGCGTTCAGGCGTGGCATTGGCCACGGTCTATCGCTACTTCAACTCAAAGGACCACCTGCTTGCCGCGGCTTTAGAGGACTGGCAGAGGCGACTCACCCGTCGCATCCTCGCATCGCGTGGGGGCCAGACCGATCAAGACCCGTTGCCGGGCATTTTGGAGTATCTGCGGCGCGCTCAGCGCGCCTTTTACCGCAACCCCGAGATGACCGCGCTGATGCTTCAAGCAGCAACGTCCACCGATCCCGACGTCAGAGCGGGGATCGAACAAATGAATCGCACGAACGCAGAGATGTTCAATAAGCTCCTGGAGGGCGTTGCGCCGGAAAATGTTCCGAACATCACCTTCGGTCTGAACGCCGCGCTGAGCAATGCGCTGGCCGCGGTGCTCACCGGCATGATGACGCTGGAAGAGTCGCTCAACCGCGTGGAGTGGGTTGCGCGAGTTCTGCTGACGCCGCGCTAGTCTGCGGGGCCTTCGATCTCAACGATGTAGCGCTCAACCAGGTCGCGGGTGTTCTTGTGACCGACGGTGACGCCGAGGTCCTCCTCCATCACCATGACCCTCGACACGCTGGCAATCAGCAGCAGCAAAATGTCCAGCGGCAAACCGTTTTCGGTGATTCCTGAGCGCCGCAACACTTCCGACACGGCTTCGGTCTGCATCTTCCGCAGCCGCTTCAAGCTCATCGCAAGCTCGGCTTTGATTGCCTTACGCCGGGTCGCCAGCGCCATCATCTCGATGGTCAGCGTCGTCACGTCAGGGTCGCTGCTGATTTCCCAAAATGCCCGCAATGGTTTGGGCGCCGCGAAGGCTCGACGGAAGGCGTCCCGGGTGCGGGCCGTGGCCCGCCGCACGACATCGAGCAAAAGATCATCCATCGACTGGAAGTAATAGTGCACCAGCTGTGGTTTCAGGCCGGCCTTCGCAGCTACCCGCCGAGTCGTCACAGCGCCGTAGCCTTCTTCGACCATCAAATCCTGAGCGGCGTCAAGCAACGCCTTACGGTTGCCGGACGCATCGACCGCCACGCGTCGTGAGGAGGTCATCATCGCCTTCCCGCCCGCTTCCTCGAGGCCATATCGGCCAGGGCCTGTACAGTCGCCCAGCAGTTGATATATGGTCCGTTCATACCATTCCTGTGCGACTGTACAGGACAAGTTTCGACCATGATGCTCGATGTATGCAAGGACTTGAGTTGCCTTGATACGAAAAAGGATTTAAGGCATCGGTGATGCCAGAATCGGTTGAAGAATTCCGGACCCGGGCCAGATCGTGGCTGCCCGAACACATGCCGAGTCTCGATTCGGCGCCCCCACTGCAGCGCGACTCGGAGGAATCGTGGGCCCGCACCCGCGAGCTGCAACGCACGCTGTTCAAGGGCGGATTCGCCGGCCTGTGTTTCCCGCGCGAGTACGGCGGGCAGGGATTGAGCTATGAGCACAAGCGGGCCTTCGATGCCGAAATCGACGGCTACGAGATGCCGACACTGCTCAACATCCCGTCGTTTGCGATCTGCTGCGCCACCATCCTCGACATGGGCAGCGAGGAGCAGAAGCGCTCGCACATCGTCGCGGCGCTGCGCGGTGACGAAGTCTTGGTTCAACTCCTCTCGGAGCCCGGCGGCGGGTCCGACCTGGCCGGTGTGACCACCCGCGCCGAACGACACGGCGACCGGTGGATCATCAACGGCGCCAAGACCTGGAGCACAGGGGCGTTCGCCGCCGACTACGGCCTGTGCCTAGCGCGAACCGACTGGGATGTGCCTAAACACGAGGGCCTGACGATGCTCTTGGTGCCGATCCGGCATCCCGGGATCACCATCAAGCGGATCGCCCAGATCAACGGCAGCCTGGAGTTTTGCGAAGAGTTTCTCGACGACGTCGACGTGGGTGACGATGCGGTGGTGGGCCTGCCAGGTCAGGGCTGGACGGTTACGTCACGGCAACTCTTCCATGAACGCCGCACCATGGGCGATGGTTCCGAGCACACCATCGGGCCGGGCATCGACGGCGACAACGACCTCCGCATCGATCTGATGCAACTAGTCGAAGCCACCGATCAGGCCGATTGCGAGCGAGTGCGAGAGCTGGTGGGTCGCGCGCTCGTCCATCGCATCGTCGATGACCAACTCAGCGAGTATGCCTATCGAGCGATACTCGACGGCAGGCTTCCACCCGCTGCCGGGTCGATCATCCGGGCCTTTATGGCTGCGAGCCACAACATCGAAACCGATACCGCCATCGCGATCACCGGTTCCGCTGCGGTGGTAGGCGACGACGAGAGCCTGCTCGGCATCGGGCAGCGATATCTGGGCCGCCAGATCGCCAATATCGGCGGTGGCACAACCGAAATGGCTAGCAACGTGATCGCGGAACGGGTGTTGAACTTTCCCCGCGAGTACGCGGCTGATCGGGGGGTCCCTTTCCGCCAGGTGCGCCGTGGCACGTCCGTCTCTTCGCCCGCCATACCCATCCAGGAGAGATCTGAATGACAAAGCAATTACGCGATATCCGCGAACTCACCGGTGATACAGACGCTTACCGCGAGGAGCTGTTCCGGCGGTGGACCGGCCTGTTGAGCTACCGCTACATCGGCCGCAAGCACTCGTCGATGAACGTTGGCGATGTCGACGACACCGTCGTGATCCGCCGCGACATGCGCAACGAGGCCGGCGGAATCATGGTGGCGCCGCTGGCGATCTCATCGCCGGAGGGCTGCCAGACGGATATGGTCGCGGTACCCAATCCGGTCATCGCCTCAGTGCAAATCGTCGATCCGGGATATGACGTCAATCGGGTCGAGATCGTCGACTCCGGAAACGTCCACCAGGGCCGGACGATGGGGTACGGCCGGTGCAAGATCGTCGACGCCGACAATCCGGAACGGGTGATCGCCTTGGACGAGGGCCAGGGCGCGATCATCGGTATTCCGCCGGAAGGGCTCGACAAGATGGATGTTTCAGGTACCGAGCTGGTGATCGAGGACTCTGCTGACCTGCCGCCGCTGTGGCAGGCATTCGGCGCGTCAAAACGTGCCGACGGACACTGGGCGCTGCCGGCGTTGAGCTTGGAACTGGCGTCACCCGATGCGGCCCTGCACATCGGGCCGCAGCACGTCGTCCTCGAAACGGCGGCCATCGACCTGGCCGCTGCAGCCGCGGGCACCAGGAAAGTTCAGGTCGTCAGCTGGCATGTGATGTTCATGTCCCGGGGCAAGGTCGGGCCGTTCCGCGTCGAGGGCACGGCGCACACGGGGACCACCGGACGCGTCGGGGTGCGCATGTTGCTGCACGATGAAGGCAATGCCGGCAAGCCGGTCACCTCCGCGGCGGCGGTGTTCGACGTCGTGGGCTGATCGGTACGTCACTTCGCGACGGCAATAAAGAGAGGGAAAATGGCTAACGCTAAACAGGCCCGTCAATGGGCACGCACCGCGTTACACGGCATCGGCGATTCGCTCTACACACCGTTCAGCGGCGTCGACGGCGACGACATCGACTGGGATGCCTACCAAATCCTGGTGCGGCACTGCGTGGGAACGCTCGGGCATCCGATGCTATGGCTCACCAGCGGTGTCGGCGAGTTCTGGGCGCTGACCATCCTGGAACGCAAGAGACTCCTGGAAGTCGCCGTCGAAGAGGCCAAAGCACTCAATCCTGCTGTGGTCATCCAGTCCTGCACGGCGACCACGTCGGCCAAGGACTGCCTCGAATTGACGCGTCACGCCCAGGAGTGTGGCGCAGACATCGCCTATATCCAGACTCCCATGATGGAATTGCATGGCGGCGAAGGGGCTTTGCGGTTCTTCCGCTATATCGCCGATCGCACCGACATCGCACTGGGCATGTTCAACTCCCCCAGTTCGGGTTACGTACTCAACGCCTACGAGAGCGCCCGCATCTGCGAGGAGATCCCAGCGGTGTGCGCCACGAAAGAAGGTTCCTTCCGGCCCGCGCAAAGCCGACAGCTGCACGAGTTAGCGCCCGACCTTGTGATCTGGGAGTGCGACACCACCGTGTATCGCGCGGGCTGGCTCAAAGCGGGAATCGTCGGCCCCGGCCAGCTGGGCACGACCGGCTACCTGTTCGAGACGACCGAGAAGCGGGCCATGTCCGAGTATTGGGACTTGATTTGGAACGATAAGTTGGTCGAGGCAATGGATTTCGCTCAGGAGTCCGGCCTGGATCAGCTCGAACTCGACATGCGCGGGTGGTACACCCGCTACCCGGGCCGTCCCGACTACTTCACTCACTGGTGTGGGTCGTTCAAGTACGCCGCGTCACTGCTGGGTCTGCCCATCGGCGACTATCCCCACTCGCGGCCACCCCAAGTCCCTATTCCCGACGAAGCGCGCGTCCAGATCCAAGCCGCCTACCGACGCTTCGGGGTCATCGACTGAACGAGGTAGAAACAGCCCATTAGGGGCAAGAGCAGACGAGGCCCTTGGCACCAGCAGGTGTCCGGCTGTGTGAGAAATTGTTGGCCGGGTATATCAGCGAAGTGGTTCGTCGTCTAACCTTTCTCCTTGCTCACGCTCGCCGGGCTAACGTGCGGACGTCGTGCTCCCCCATCGCTTTTCTGCAGCGGCGGGGTAAAGCGTGAGTCCGAAACCGGTACGGGAAGACCTGCGCCGACTTGCCATCGCGCACGGAGTAGCCACCGCTTACCGAAACGAGCGGCGCGAGCCGGTAGACGTGGACGCCGCCGTGGTGATCCGTGTCCTCGGACTGCTCGAAGTTGATGCCGGCACTGAAGCTGACCGGCGTCGCGAGCTGGCCAGGCTGGCCGAGCGCGAGAGCGCGAACGAGCTCAAACCGACCGTCGCTGTGCGGGTAGACGGTCATCCGAAGCCGCTACCGGGTGCCGCTTCCCTGATGGGCGAAGACGGCGAGCGCATCGAGGTGCGCGACGAGCTGCCTGCTGAGTTGTCGCCGGGTTGGTATCGGCTGCAAACCCGTGACGGCCAAGAGATCACCGTAGTGGCAGCCCCGCGGCAGGTTCCGCAGCCGCCGGCGACGTGGGGTTGGATGCTGCAGCTTTATGCGTTGCGTTCGGCCCGGTCGTGGGGCATCGGGGATCTCGGCGATTTGCGGGAGTTCCTGAAGTGGACTGCTGCTGAGCACGAAGCCGGCGTGGTGCTGCTCAACCCGCTGCACGCGCCGGGCCCGACGCACCCGGTGCAGCCGTCGCCCTACACCCCGTCGAGCCGGCGATTCGCGAACCCGCTGGCGCTGCGCATCGAGGACCTTGACGCCTACCGCCGGGCCGACCCGGATACCCGCGCCGAGGTGGACGCTCTTCGGGTCTCGCCGGACATTCAGCGCGTCGACCACGATCTGGTGTGGGCGGCCAAGCGGGCGGCATTGGAAGCGCTGTGGCGCAGCGACGGCCGTCCATCCCCGTTGGACGAGTCGGCGCCGTCCTCCTCGGGGTTACGCGACTGGGCAACCTATTGCGCGCTCGCCGAGCGGTACGGTGGCCGGTGGACCGGCTGGCCCGAGCCGTTACGCGATGTTGCCGGACCAACTGTGGCGAAGGCACGTCGAGAACTGGCGCCCAGGTTGGCGTTTCACGCCTGGGTGCAGCAGCGCTGCGCTGAGCAGCTGGCCGCCGTGCGCGCTGATGCACGCGACGCAGGCATGGCCGTGGGCGTCATCCATGATCTTGCCGTCGGAGTAGACCCGCATGGCGCCGACGCGTGGGCGTTGGCCGACGTGCTGGCGACGGGAGTGAGCATCGGGGCGCCCCCGGACAATTACACCCCGCCCGGACAGGACTGGGGGCTGCCGCCGTGGCGGCCCGACCGGCTGGCCGCCACCGGGTACGCCGCGCTACGCGACATGCTGCGCGCTGTGCTCGCCCACGCCGATGGCCTGCGCATCGACCACGTCGCCGGCTTGTGGCGGCTGTGGTGGATCCCGCCTGGCGACGGCCCTGATCGCGGCACCTACGTGCACTACGACGCCGACGTCATGCTCGCGGTCCTGGCATTGGAAGCCCACCGGGCGCGAGCCGCGGTGATCGGTGAAGACCTCGGCACCGTCGAGCCCGAGGTCACTGAAGCGTTGGCCGACAATGGCATGCTCGGGTGCGCGGTGTCGTGGTTCGTCCGCGACGAATCTGCGCCGGAGCAGCCGCTGCTGCGGCCAGCGCAGTGGCCGTCACGCGCAGCGGCCAGTCTCTCCACTCACGACCTGCCGACCGCCGCGGGGTTTCTGCGCGGCGA
The DNA here is from genome assembly GCA_963744835.1 of uncultured Actinomycetota bacterium. GTDB lineage: Bacteria > Actinomycetota > Actinomycetes > Mycobacteriales > Mycobacteriaceae > Mycobacterium. The sequence continues at coordinate 526,299 of CAVUVB010000007.1, read as the reverse complement.
ACACGTACGGGCGCGCGCTGAGCTCGGTTTGCTTCCCGACGCACCGGCTGAACTGGCCGCAGCTCGCCGGGAACGAGCCGAGTGGCTGGCGCTGCTGCGTTCCGAAGGCCTCCTCCCGTCCCCGGACGCCAGCTCAGCTGCGCCGTCTGAGCCCGACGAAGCGACGATCATCGCCGCGATGCACCGTTTGCTGGCAGCTACCCCGAGCCGGCTCAAGCTGATCTCGCCCTATGACGTGCTGGCCGAGACACGGCAGCCCGAATTTGCCCGGCACGATCGACGAATACCCGAACTGGCGACTGCCCTTGCCGGAAACCCTCGAACAGCTCCGCACTGACCCGAGAACCGCCGAAATCACTGCCGCCTTCCGGACCGCCGCCGCTTCCAACCGCCACTAACGCAGATTCAGGCTATTCGGATGTCTCGAGACATCACCGCACTTTCTGGCGCGTTGGCTGTCATCCTTTGTTTCATGTGCGACACGAAGCACGTCGTTCTCATCCACGGCTCCTGGAGCCGTGGGGAGCAGTTGGCTGCGGCCCGCGCCGCATTCGAAGAGCGGGGCTACACGGCGCACACCCCCACGCTGCGGTACCACGAATTGCCCATGGAGGAAGGCGCGATGAAGGTCGCCTCACTAAGCCTTCGCGACTACACCGACGACTTGGTGGCATTCGTGAATTCGCTGGATTCTCCTCCAGTTCTGATAGGTCACTCGATGGGCGGGTTGCTGGCGCAATTGGTCTCTGCCCGCGCACGCCACGCTGGCTTAGTGGCCGCTTGCCCCGCTCCGGCGGCCGGCATCTTGGGTGCGACCCCCACGAGCTTGCGTGTGACCGTGCCGCACTTGTTACGGCCACGTCCCTGGACCAAGCCGTGGCGCACCCCGACGTTCGAGCAATTTCGACGCTGGATCGCCAATACCCAGACCGAGGACATCGCCCGGGAAATACATGACGGTTTGGTCTGCGAATCCGGGCGCTATATCTGGGAGCTGTTCCTCGCGGTGCCAAGGCTTTCGAAGGCCACCGTTGTCGATTTCGGGGCGGTCACTGCCCCCGTGCTGGCGATCGGGGCCGAGTGCGACCGCATCGTGCCAGCCAAAGTCGCGCGCCTTAGCGCAGCCCGGTATCAGCACGGCACCTACGTCGAGATTCCCCGTTCCGACCACATGGTGTTTTCAGGGGCGGCGCTACCGGTCACTATGGGTTACATCGACGACTGGATGACGAGAAATCATGTCCTCGCCGCTGACGCGGCGAACTAGGCCGATAGGGCTAGATGAACCACGCCGTCACGGCATAGCCTCGGCCAAGGCGATATGCCCTTCGAAGCCAAGCATTTTCGCCATGTCGCGGTAGCGATCCCGGAACTGCGCATAAGTCGCGGCATCGCCGCGAGCCCGCGCCAGAAGAGCCCGCAGCCGCAGCAGCGGAACCTCGAACAGTACGAATCCCGGGTCGGTCGGCTCCGCTGTCAGCCGGTCGATCGCGGCCTGCGCCTCCTTGAGGTCGGCGCTCGTGCCGCGTTGCAGCAATGCTTCCACCAAGACCCTGGTGGCCTCTCCAAGGGAGAGCATGTCGCCCGCGTCGAACGTGTAGTCGACGACCGCGCGTGCCAACTGGATGGCGCCGTCGATATCGCCGGTTCTGGCTTTCTCCTTCGCGATCTCGGTGTCGACAGTCCGCACTACGTTTTTCGCGTACCCATGCAGCAAGGCAGCTTCACGATACTGGGCGAGCAGCGCGAAACCGGCCGCGCGTTGCGAACCACCCTGATTGATGAGGACAAGGCCGCGACTCACTCGGGCGCCATCCACCGCGAAGTCATCGCCGGAATGCTCGGCCATCTCCATCGCTTCGGCGGTGTCCCGGTCAGCCGCCGCGTCGGGAAGCAACGCCCCGCCATGGCCGACGAAGCGGTACTTATACACCACGGGGATGTGATAGGACGCCGGATCGACGCTGCGGGTCATCGCGATCGCCTGATCGAGGTCTTCCCTCCAGCCTGGAAGCCCGAGGCAATATCGACAGCAGCCACGCATGAGGATCGCGCACGCCAACGGTGACCCGATGGGGCCCGCACTGCCCTTGGTGGGATCGCCTTCGGCCAGATCGATGACCCGCTGCGCCAAGCGCAGACCTTCGGCTGCCTGGCCTACTACCCACATGGCACTGCTTGCGACGGTCGAAATCGTCAGCGTCAACGCCGGATCGGCGATCGACTCGAGCAGCCGGCTGCAGTCCGACGCAAGCCGCGCCGATTCCCGCAAGCGGTTATGGAATGCCAGCGCCGAAATCAGGCCGGCCATGCCGATCGCCAGCGACACCGTGTCGCCGGCGGCGCTGCAGAGCTCACGCAGTTCGTCGAAGCCGGTGTCGGCGATGCTGCCGGCGACCCGGACGGTGTTCATGCACAGCAGAGTCCGCGGGGCGATGCGCATCGACGCCTGGCCCGGGTCATCGGTGGGTAACCGGTCGGCGACCGTTCGGGCCCGTTCCCAGCTGATGCGCGCGGCCCTGATATCGCGGGATTGCGCCCATGCCCCGGCGCGCATGTGCCAGCCGAAAGCGGCACGCAGGTCATCGGCGGCCTCGAAATGCTCGGCGATCAGCGCCGCGTTCTCATCCAGGGAATCCGGGCGGCGTTGTTCGATCGCGGTTGCCAGACGCCGATGCAGTTCGACGCGGTCGGACTTCAGCTGTGCTTCGTAGGCCACGGTCCGGATCAGCGGGTGGTGGAAGGCGTACTCGGCGTGCGGGGTGAACCGCACCTGGTCGACGAGTTCGGCAGCGATCAACTCGTCCATCTCGGCCTCACCATCGAGCAACGCCAACTGCTCTGCACTAAACCGCAACCCGATCACCGCGGCGGCATTCAGAGTCAGCTTGGCGGCGAGGGCGAGCCGGTCGATACGGGCGGCGATGGTGGCCTGCAGGGTCGCCGGCACGCGCGGCATCGGCATCATCGACCTGGCAGACATAATTACCACGGGCTCCGGTCAGCACACCGCGCTCGGCCAGATCGCGCACCATCTCCTCGACGAAAAACGGATTACCCGCGGCCCTTTCGGCGATCATGGTGGCCAACCCGCCGACCGAGCGGTCCGACCCGAGCAGCTGCAAAACCAACGCTGCGGTCTCCGAATCGCTCAGCGGCCCAAGGGCGATGCTCTGAGCACCGGGCACCCGGCTCAACGCGCCCCGATATTCGGGGCGGTAGCTGATCAGCACCAGCGAGCGCGTCTGCGGGACCACCGCCACAAAGTCGGCAACCAGGGATTCGCTGACCTCGTCGATCCAGTGCAGGTCCTCAACGACATAAACCGCCGGGGCCTGGCGGGCCAGCGACGCGGCATTGACCAGCGCCGTCAACCGCCGCCGGCGGGCATCCGGATCGATCTTGGCCAGCGCCACCTCGGGGTCGGCGATGCCCAGCAAGTCCTCCAACAGCAGCACGTCCTCGGGGTCGGCATCAGCGAATTGAGCGCGCACCCCCGCACGAGCGGCCGCATTGTCGAGGCCGGGCACGCCGGTGGCAGCACGCAGCAACCGCGCCACGACGTAAAACGGGATGTCGCTGGCGTGTGATTCGCAGAAGGCGGTAAACACCTCGACACCGCGGGCTGCTGCCATCGCGGTGACCTCGCGCACCAGACGGCTCTTGCCGATGCCCGGTGATCCCACCACGCCGACCACCGCGCCGTGGCCGTCGATGGCGCGGTCCAACAAGCCCTCGACCGCGGCCATCTCCCAGCCCGGCCGACCAGATTCGACTCGGCACGCCCGACGGCGCGATGCGCGTCGCCCATGCCCACCAGCCGACGGGCCGGCACCGGCGTGCTCGGCACCCTTAATCCGAACCAACTCCAACTCACCCAGACTCGCCGCGCCCTCAACCAGTCGCGCCGTCGACGCGCTCAGCATCACCCCACCCGGCGGGGCCACCGACTCCATCCGCTGGGCCATCCCAACCTGCTCACCCACGGTGGCGTAACCAAACTGGCCCGAACCCATCGCGCCGGCAATCACCTCACCGGAGTTCAGCCCCACCCGCAACCGCAGATCAATACCGTCGCGCTCGCCGACATCGACAGCAAGCCGCGTCGCCTCCTGCTGAAGGCCCAAGGCCGCCAGACAGGCCCGAACGGCGTGGTCCTCCAACGCGATTGGCGCGCCGAACACCGCCATGATCCCATCGCCGGTCCACTGCGCGACCGTGCTGCCATACCGCTGCACCACCACCGCACAGCGATCGGAGAGCTCAGCCATGATCTCGCGCAACCGCTCCGCACCCACCGCCGCGGCGATGTCCATCGAATGCACCACATCGGCAAACAGCACCGTCACCTGCTTGAACTCGGCCGGCGTGGTAGCCGAGTTGATCGGCGTACCGCACTCGTTACAGAACTTCGAGTTCGCCGGCAGCTCAGCGCCGCACGCAGTACATGCCAATTCGGTAGATGTCATGGCATCGCCTCGGCCCACGCGATATGCCCCTCGTAGCCAAGCGTTTTCGCCATGTCGCGGTAGCGATCCCTAAAGTCCGCGTAAGCCGCGGCATCAACGTGAGCCCGCGCCAGCAGAGCCCGCAGCCGCAGCAGCCAGACCTCGCGCATCACCAGACGCTCATCGGCTGGCGCGGTCGCTAACCGCTCGATCACGGCCTCGGCTTCGGCCAGGTCACCGTCGGCCCCGCGATCGAGCAGTGTCTGCAGCAGAACACCGGTCGCTGGAATGCCCCACAGCAGCAGCCGTCCCTCGCGGAACAGGTGGTCGGCGGTGGCGCACATGAGCGGGATGGCCTCATCGCGATCTCCATGCCAAGCCCGCTCACGCGCCGCGTACACCTCGACGAGTGGCAAATCGCACAGTAGGTATCCGCGGCGCAGGAACACGTCACCGACCTCGGCCAGGAGCGTCTGTCCGCGGTCACGCTCCGCATCCGTGTGGCGGTGCACCAGCGCAACCCCCAGGGCCAACCGGGACCAGGCCAAGGCGACGTCATCACTGGATCGTTCCGCGATCCGTAACGCATCCTCGATCTCGCGCACCGCCCGATCGTCAGGACTCAGAACGCCACAGGATATCCCTAGGAAGTAGACGTAGCCGACGACCCCGGCGTAGGTCAGGGGGTCGGCGCTGCGGGCCATGGCCAGGCCGTGCCGCTGGTCGTCGCGCCATCCGGGAAGACCCAGGCACCAACGGGCAACGGCCCGCTGCATAAGGGCGACCGCTAACGGAGACCCCATGATGAAGTTGCCTTTAGAAGGGTCTCCGTCGGCCAGGTCGATGACCCTCTGTGACCAGCGCAGCACCTCACACGCCTCGGCGCTTTCACCCTTGGCGTAGATCGGCGCGAAGGACAGCCCCACCGTCAGGGTCGCATCGCCGATCGACTCGAGGAGGGCCATGGCCTCGGATGCCAGCTGCGACGCCTCGCGCATCCGGCCCTGAAACACGTGATCCATCACCAGCCCCGCCATCCCGATGGCCAGGGACGCCTTGTCCCCGGCGGCGGTGCACAATTTCCGTAATTCATCGAACTGGGCGCCGGCTACGTGCTCATGGACTCGCCAGGCGTTCGCGTACAACATGGTGCGCGGGGCGATGCGCATCGCTGTTCGGTTCGAGTCATCGGCGGGTAGGGCGTCGGCGATCCGTATGGCGCGCTCCCAACTCAGATACGCCGCGGCGATGTCGCGGTTGGTCGCCCACGTCGCGGCGCGCATCTGCCAGCCGTAGCCAGCGTGCAGGTCACCGGCGGCCTGCAGATGTTCGGCGATCAGCGCCGCATTCTGGTCGGCCGCTGCCGGGTCACGTGATTCGATGGCGGCCGCGACGCGCCGGTGCAGCTCGGCGCGATCCGATTTGAGTTGTGATTCGTAGGCCACTGCGCGGATCAGCGGATGGTGGAACACATACTCGGGTTGTTGGGTGAAGCTGATCTGGTCGATGAGTTCGCCGCCCACCAGGTCACCCAGAACGGGATCAATGCCTAGTGTTTCCAAAAGATCTCGGCTGAACTTCGAGCCGATTACCGCCGCTGCGCCCAGGGCGCGTTTGGCTACCGGGTCAAGGCGGTCGATGCGCGCGGCAATAGTCGCCTGCACGGTGGCGGGCACGCTGACCTCGGCAGCCCCGACGATCGAAACGTAGGCGCTGCGGTTTCCGCGCAGGACACCACGATCCGCCAACTCGCGCACCATCTCCTCAACGAAAAATGGATTACCTGCAGCCCTCCCGGCGATCATGGTGGCCAACCCCCCGACCGAGGAGTCTGGCCCCAGCAGCTCGGTGACCAGTGCAGCGGTCTCCGAATCGCTCAGCGGCACCAGGGCGATGCTCTGAGCACCGGGCACCCGGCTCAACGCGCCCCGATATTCAGGACGGTAGCTGATCAGCACCAGCGAGGGCGTCTGCGGGACCACCGCCACAAAGTCCGCAACCAGGGATTCGCTGACCTCATCGATCCAGTGCACGTCCTCAACGACATAAACCGCCGGGGCCTGGCGGGCCAGCGACGCGGCATTGACCAGCGCAGTCAACCGCCGCCGCCGGGCATCCGGATCGATCTTGGGCAACTCCACCTCGGGATCGGCGATGCCCAGCAGATCATCGAAGATCACCAAGTCCTCCGGCTCGGCATCGGGCACCCGAGCCCGTACCGTCGCGTGCGGGCTACCGAGGCGTCAAGACCAGCCACCCTGAAGGCTGCACGCAGCAACCGCGCCACGACGTGGAAGGGAATGTCCCTGGCATGCGATTCGCAGAAGGCGGTGAACACCTCGACACCCCGGGCTGCTGCCATCGCAGAGACTTCACGCACCAGGCGGCTTTTGCCAATGCCCGGTGATCCCACCACGCCAACTACCTCGCCGTGGCCGTCGATGGCGCGGTCCAACAAGCCCTCGACCGCGGCCATCTCCCAGCGCACGGCCGACCAGAATCGCCTCAGCACGCCCGACGAGCGCGATGCCTGTTCTCCGATGCCCAGCAGCCGACGGGCGGGCACAGGTTCCTCGGCACCCTTGATCTGAACCAACTCCAACTCACCCAGACTCGCCGCGCCCTCAACCAGCCGCGCCGTCGACGCGCTCAGCATCACCCCACCCGGCGGGGCCACCGACTCCATCCGCTGGGCCATCCCGACCTGCTCACCGATGGTGGCGTAACCGAAAGGCCCCGAACCCATTTCACCGGCGATCACCTCACCGGAGTTCAGCCCGACCCGCAACCGCAGATCGATATCGTCGCGCTCGCCGACATCGACGGCAAGCCGCTTGCCTCCTCCTGAACGCCCAAGGCCGCCAGACAAGCCCGAACGGCGTGGTCCTCCAACGCCATTGGCGCGCCGAACACCGCCATGATCCCGTCGCCGGTCCACTGTGCGACCGTGCTGCCGTACCGCTGCACCACCACCGCACAGCGGTCGGCCAGGTCGGCCATGATCTCGCGCAACCGCTCCGCACCCACCGCCGCGGCGATGTCCATCGAATGCACCACATCAGCGAACAGCACCGTCACCTGTTTGTACTCGGCATGGATATCGTGCGCCGTGACCGGTGCGCCGCACTCGTTACAGAACTTCGGGCACCGCTCGCGCAGCTCGGTACCGCACGAGCCCGCACACGGTCGCCGCCGTCATCAGACCCTCACGCCGCCGCCAGCCCCCCGTCCATTCACAGCATATGGCGGTCACCGGTGGCCGGCCAGCATGTGCGATTTGGCGACCGCGTTCGCCGATCAACGGGCATGATCAGAGGCGGCGATAAGCGCCAGCGTCTGCGCTGATCGCACGTAGGCTTTCTGAGGTGCGCTTGCGGTGGCCGTTAACTGGCCGCTCGGAGGAGATGGCAGCTATCGAGGCCGCCATCTTGGCTTCGGATGCTTCCGGGATCGTTGTCTACGGGGCGGCGGGTGTGGGCAAGAGCCGGATCGCCCGAGAGGCCTTGTCTGCTGCCGAGTCGCAAGGCTGCGAATGCCGATGGGCGGTCGCCACATCTTCGGCTCGGGCGATTCCGCTGGGTGCTTTCACCGCATGGGCGCCGTCGGGTGTCACCGATACCGTTCAGTTGCTGCGGGGGGTGATCGAGTCGCTGACGGCCGCATCTTCGGGCGCCACGGTGGTGGTGTGCGTCGATGACGTGCATCTGCTCGACGATTTGTCGATATTCGTTGTGCACCAGATCCTTCAGCGCGGCGCGGCGAAACTGCTGCTTACCGTTCGCGACGGTGAACCCATTCCCGCCGCGGTGCAGGAGATATGGAAGGGTGGCCGGTTCGAGCGGCTTGATCTGCAGCCGCTGTCGCTCGACGAAACCACCACGCTACTGTCGGCGACGTTCGGCGGATCGGTGGATTCGGTTGCCGCTCAGCGGCTGTGGAAGCTTACTCGCGGCAACGTCTTGTATCTACGGAACATCGTCGAGCAGGAGGTCGCTGACGGCCGCGTCGTGAAACAGCACGGGTACTGGCGCTGGATCGGTGATCCGATCATCCCGCCCAGCTTGGTCGAGCTGATCGAATCCCGCATCGGGGACCTACCCGCCCCGGTTAATGATGTGGTCGACGCGCTGGCTGTCGGGGAGCCGATCGAACTGGCGGCCCTGCGGCGGATCAGCTGATCCGGCCGCGGTCGAGGAGGCCGACACCCGCGGTCTGATCACGCTCGAGCCCGGCGTTGCTGGTGTGCAGGTGCGGGTGGCGCATCCGCTCTACGGTGAGGTGCGCCGCAGAGGCGCGCCACCCACGAAGTTGCGGCGGCTGCGTGGGCTGGTCGCCGCCGAACTCGCCCGGTCCAATGAGCGTGACGACATTCAGGTCTTGGTGCGGCGGGCCACGTTGAGTCTCGACTCCGACCTCGCGCCCGACGCGGACCTGCTCGTCAGGGCAGCTCACGGCGCCGTCTGGCTTGCGGATCTGCTCCTGGCCGATCGACTCGCGGAAGCGGCCATCCGTGCCGGGGCGGGTGTGGAACCGAACTTTGTTCGCGCGCATGCTCTCTCGTGGCTTGGCCGTGGCGAAGAGGCGGACGCGGTGCTCGCCGAGATTGACACCGGCCAGTTGACCGACGGCGACCGCGCGAGATTCGCGTTCTTTCGCGCGAGCAACCTACTCTGGGCGCTCGGTAATCTCGAACGCGCTAAAGAAATCATCGACGACGCGGCGCGCACCACACCACCGGAGGCTCACAGCTATATCGACGCTTTCCTCACCGTGTACTGGTTTGCGATGGACCAGCCCGATGAGGCGTTGCAAGCGTCGAAGAAACTCGCGTTCGATGACCTGCCCGCCGTAGTCGGTGCGGAGATAGCCTGGGCTCTCGCTACCATAGCCGCGGACGCGGGACGCACCACCGAAGCTGTGGGAACTGCAGAAGCGGGATACACCGCTGCGACTCGCTCTTTCGACGCTCCGCACATGAGGTTCAACATCGCTGATTCGCACGTCAGCGCGCTGGTATTGTCAGGGCGGATCGGCGACGCCTCTGACGTGGTGGAACGCGTGCAGCAGCAGGCAGCCGACCTTCCGGGAGCAGCTCAATTACTCGGTGCTGCCGTGGCGGGTCGGGCCGCCCTCGGTGCAGGCAACCTTTATTCCGCGTGTGCGTTGCTGGAACAGGCAGCGTTAGGGCTGTCCGGCACCCACCCTTTGGGCTGGGGGTACCGCTATCACATCCCACGCGCGACCGCGCTAGCCGTACACGGGTCAACTGACGAGGCAGCCGCTTCACTTGCCGCGCTCGACAAGGTGCGACGTCCTTTTCGGTCGCTGGACTACGAGTTGAGCCTGGCCCGGGCGTGGGTGGCCGCGGGCGAGGGCGCGGTCAGCGAGGCGATCGCCGTCGTGTTGTCAGCGGGCCAAAGGGCCGCCGGTAAGGGGCAATTCGCAGCGGAAGTGATGTGTCTGCAGACCGCCACCCAGTTCGGGGACCGTTCGAGCGCACCTCGGCTGCGTGAGCTCGAGGGGATCGTCGAGGGGCCCCGCGTCGGCGTGGCCGCGCGGTTCGCCGAGGCCCTGCGCGACGGCGGCGCCGCCCAATTGGCCTCGGTGTCAGAAGAATTCGAGCGTCTGGGCGACCTTGTTGCCGCCGTCGATGCGGCCGCACAGGCCGCCCTGACGTATCGACGGCACGGCCTTCGGGGATCGGCGTTGGGTTGCTCGACACGCGCCGCCGCTCTGGCCGAACAATGCGGCGCCAGTACTTCGGTGCTTCGTCAGGCCGGCGAGCCCTTGCCGCTCACCGATCGGGAACGCGAGATCGTGATGCTGATCGGTGAGGGACTGTCCAGCCGCGAAATCGCCGAGCGACTGACTCTGTCGGTACGCACCGTCGAAAGCCACGTCTATCGGGCGATGTTGAAGACCGGAACCACCAGCCGCGATGAACTCGCCGCCCTGCTAGCCCGCCCCAGGACGCGAACACAGTGAAGGCCCTGACGGCGTGCGCTTGGCGCCGGTGATGAGTTCAGTATCGCCATACTGAGTCAGCATCACGAAAACATCTGCATGCTGCCCATGTGGCCGATGAACTCAGCCGATCAGAACCGAGGAGCTAGCAATGGCGCGCATGAATCCTCCCAACGTTCACGATAAGATCGTGGCAATCACTGGCGGAGCCCGCGGCATTGGGCGCGCGACCGCGACCGAGTTCGCGACGGCCGGCGCAAAAGTCGCGATCGGCGATCTCGACGTCGAACTGACCGAGAAGGCCGCAATTGACATCGGCAACGCCACCGGCGCTCAAGTCGTCGGCCTTCCGCTCGACGTGACACAGCAGCCCTCATTCGAACAATTCGTCAACGACGCCGAGGCGACGCTCGGACCGATCGATGTCCTGATCAACAACGCCGGCATCATGCCGACCGGGCTATTTATTGACGAGGAACCCTCGGCGACCGACCGGATTATCGACATCAACCTGCGTGGCGTGATCACCGGCTCCCGCTTGGCCGCGCGCCGCTTCGCCGACCGCGGCAGCGGCGTCATCATCAACGTGGCGTCGCTGGCCGGCGTCACCGGCATCCCCGGACTGGCGACCTACTGCGCCACCAAACACGCCGTCATCGGCTTTAGCGAGGCATTGGGCGCTGAGATGCGCAATCACGGCGTTGCCGTCACCGTCGTCCTGCCCGGGGTGGTCCGCACCGAGCTATCCGCCGGCGTGTCCTGGCCGAAGTGGATGCAACCCGTCGCCACCGTCGACCCCGAGGAGGTAGCTAAAGTAATGGTCGCGGCGGTTAACAGCGGCAAATTCCGGGTGCCGGTACCCGGCCGGTTGGGCGCAATGCTGTTTGCGATGTCGCTGACTCCGCCGCCGATGCGCCGCTGGGCGGACCGAATCACCGGCGCTGACCGCGCCTTCGTTACGCCCGACCCCGAGTCGCGTGAGCGCTACCACCGCCGCATCTTTGGGGGCGAGGAAAGACTGCGCTTTTAATGGAACCGTGTTGACTGCCGCGTCCTCGCCGGCCAGTTCGGCCAAAGTCAAGAGGCGACGCCACCATGCCGTTGGGCGCTCAATCATGTTGGGAACGTTTAGTTTCAGCCGATTATGTACGGTGAATCGCAAAACACCACATCTCCATCGGCGGTAACAAGGGCTAGTTGCCGCCGGTCGCGCTCACCAATGCCGGTGACGCTGGCATCGCCGGTCAGTTGCCGCCGAAGAGGCGGGACATGACCTCGAAGACACGCGGCATCCGCCGCTGAGCGGTGACCGCGATCTCGATCCAGCCAGGAACGGTGCGCCGCGACTTCCCGGTCTCGATCCCGTCGATGATCGCGGCGGCGATCGCCTCCGGCTCGACCGGCTGCGGGATCTTCCGCGAGTAAGGCTTGTTGCGGTCGTCGTGGAACGCGGTCCGCACCACTCCGGGCCGGACCGTCGTCACGGTCACGCCGGTCGGTCGCAGCTCCTCGCGCAGTGCATCGGCGAACGTCTCGAGCGCTGACTTCGAGAAGCAGTACGCCGCCTCGGTCGGCACCGGCACGCCACCTGCGATCGAGGTCGTGAAGACCAGCGCGCCGCTGCCGCGCTCGGTCATCGACGGCAGCGCAGCCCGGGTCAACAGCAGCGGCCCGCGGAAGTTCACCTCGACCAGCGACGTGATTTTCTCGGGCGGCATCGTCGCGAAGTAGCCGACGTACCCCACCCCGGCGTTCGCGACCACGGCATCCACGCGCTGGTAGCGCTCGAGCACCCGCGCGATCACGGCGTCGCCGTGCTGCGGATCGCGGATGTCGACCGCGATCGCGAGCCCGCCGGTCGTGGCAGTGACCTTGTCGATCGCCTCGCCGTCGCGATCCACCGCAACGACGGTCGCGCCGCGCTCGGCGAGCATCAGCGCGCTCGCCCGACCGATCCCGCTTCCGGCACCGGTCACGACGACGACGGCGCCGGAGATGTTCACGGTGTCAGTCCGATGCCGCGTTCGCAGTCGACGCGCAGCAAGGAGCCGTCCCTGGCCTATGTGTGGCCGGTCGCGTGCGGACAGATCCTCGTATATCACGCCACCGCGACCGGCGAATTTTGCGGTAGTCATCGTCGTTCCCCTATCGGTGTCCTCGCGCAACGATGGCCAACAGCGTCCGGGTGTCGCGCTCCGGGATAGGAATCCTCACTCGTGTGCGGTGCGACGAACGCAGTAGCGCGCTACTGCAATTCGCCCGGCTTCGGCCGGTATTGCCGAATCGCGGTCTTGGTCGCCGGCTTGTTGCCCGCCCAGCGAAAGGGGGCTGAGTCGTCCGCAATTGGACAAGATGGGCGGCGCCGATTTTGCCGACCCCGCGACCTCAACGTGGTGCGCTCGGCTGCCTCACCGGCATCCGTGGTAGCGATCGTCTGTTACGTTTTGCGCCACGAGAAGTTTCGCTTCGGCCATGCGGTACAGGCCATCCAGGGCGGCCAACTCGACGTTGACGTACTGGCAGATCACGTCGGCGGAGATGCCTGCATCGCGCAGCCTCAACGCCAGCGAATACGGTAACGGCAGCCGGCGTAGCGCCCGCTCGCGTTGGCTGAGTTCATCGGCCATCTGAGCAGCCTGCATCTGTTGTCCTCGTGTCGACTCAGTATGGCGATACTGAATCCACCGAGGGCCGTTTGTCGTCGGCTAGCGTGCCAGCGTGTTCGCCTGCCAGAGCTGCGCGGCGGTGCCCGAGCTGCTCGTCGACTGCAGGCGCAACTGTCAATCGTCCGCCACGCTGCCGGCTGCCCGACTCTGCAGCAATGGCCGCTGCCGTCTGGGCAGGACAAGCGGCAGTTCAAGTTTGGCGACTAAGTAGTACTACGCCGAACAGGGGCGCGATTGCAGTAGGGCGCTACTGAGCTCGTTCCACGGAACGCGAGCCATGATTCCCATGGCGGAACTCAAGCCGTCGCGCTTGCAGTCATCAAGGATTCCTCTGGGAGGCCGGCCAATGGCAAGTCCGGCACTGTTCGACGAGTTTGACCCCACCGAGTTGCAGGATGGGTGCTTACGCCCGTCGGGAATGTGCATGAGCGACTGCGTGAGTTGCGCGAGCGCCACCCGGTGATGCTTGGCAACGCGTTCACCGAGGTCACCAGCGAGGCCATCGGCGACCAGATTGTGACGGTGCTCGGCTACGACGAGTGCCACCGGGTGCTCACCGACCCCGACACGTTTTCCTCGTACGTCTACGCCCAGATCTTCGGCCCGATCATGGGCCGCACCCTCGCCGAACTCGAGGGAGCCGAGCATCGCACCAGCCGTGCCTTAGTGTCACCGTCATTCCGCGCCAAGTTGCTCGACCGGTGGCGCCGTGACCTCGTGGCGGTCGTGGTCGACGAGCTCATCGACCGGTTTGCCAGCCGCGGCCGAGCAGATCTGGTTCGCGAGTTCACTTTCGTGTTCCCGGTATACGTGATCGCGCGGGTGATGGGGCTGCCGCGAGAGGATTCGGCGCGATTCCAGCGATTGTCAATCGAGTTGCTCAACGTCTTCTACAACTGGGACCGCGGGATCGCGGCATCGGCTTCGCTGAAGGCGTACTTCCGGGGGGTTCTCGCCGAGCGACGGCGCGAACCCCGCGACGACTTGATCACCACGCTCGCGCAATCGGAGATCGACGGTACGCGGCTGACCGACGACGAAATCTTCGCGTTCCTGCTGCTGATCCTGCCCGCCGGGTTCGAGACGACCTACCGCGCCACCGGCAACCTGCTGGTGGGCCTGCTGACTGAGCCGACACTGCTCGAAAGGATCCGTACGGATCGCAGCATGCTGCCCGGTGCCTTCGAGGAGGCGCTGCGCTGGGAGCCGCCGATCACCTCGGTGATGCGCACGACGACCCGCGAATGCGAACTCGCCGGGATCGCGATCCAGCCGGGGGCCATGGTCGCCGTCAGCATCGCCGCGGCAAACCGCGACCCTGCGCGCTATCCGAACCCAGACCGCTTCGATCCCACTCGAACGAACATCGCGCACCTGACGTTTGGCGCGGGCCCGCACATGTGCCTGGGCGCGCATCTCGCACGCATGGAAACAACGGTCGCGGTGAGCGCATTGCTCGACCGCCTGCCCGACATGCGCCTGGACGCGAGCGAGCCTACGCCGACGATTACCGGCGTGGCGTTCCGCTCGCCGGCGGCGGTGCCAATCGAGTTCACCCCCGCATGAGTTCCGTAGAGCGGCAGCAGGCCGCGTATGACACGGGCGCCGAGATCGACCGCTCGGAGATCGCGGGCTGGAACCCGTCGTTCACGAGACGCCTGGCCGGCATACTCCGGCCGATCTACAAGTGGTACTTCCGATCGGAGGTGCGCGGGCTCGACAACATTCCACCCGGTAAGGCGTTAGTGGTGGCGAACCACTCCGGCGGGATTTTCGCCTTTGACATACAAATTCTCGATGTCCACTTCTACGAGCGCTTTGGCTACGGACGGCCGATATACACCCTCAGCCACGACCTGATCTTCACCCGGATCACTAGCTGGTTTCTCGCACGCACCGGCTTCATCCGCGCCACCCACGACAACGCCCTGCAGGCGCTCCGCAACGGCGCGGTAGTGGTGACGTTCCCCGGCGGCGACTACGACGCCTACCGCCCAACCTTCCGACAGAACGTCATTGACTTCGCCGGTCGTACCGGGTACGTACGGACAGCCGTTGATGCCGGTGCGCCTCTCGTGCCTGCCGTGTCGATCGGATTGCAGGAGACCCAGCTTTTCCTGGCCCGCGGCACCCGGCTGGCGCGATGGCTTGGGCTCAAACGCCTTCTGCGCACTGATGTTTTCCCGATCATTTTCGGTTTCCCGTTCGGTCCCATTGGGGCGCTACCCAACCTGCCGCTGCCCAGCAAGGTCATCATTCAGATGCTCGAGCCGATCGACATTGTGGCCGAGTTCGGCAATGACCCCGATGTGGCAGCGGTGGACGCCTACGTTCGCTCCACGATGCAGACCGCACTCGACGGGCTGGCCCGCCAGCGCCGCTGGCCGGTCCTGGGTTGAGCATGCCTGACAACGCCACACCGGAACTGCGTCATGTCCACGTCTGAGAAAACTGTGATCGTCAGCGGGGTCAGCAAGTCGTTCGGAGACGTTGCCGCTTTGCGCGACATCAGTTTTGAGGTCAGCCGCGGTGAGGTGCTCGGTCTGCTCGGGCCGAACGGCGCGGGCAAGACGACCATGGTGGACGTCTTGTCGACGCTGACGAGGCCGGATCGAGGTCATGCCCGGGTCGCCGGTCACGACGTGGTTTCACATCCGGCCAGGGTGCGCCGGTCGATCATGCTCACGGGACAGCAGGTGGCCGTCGACAACTTGTTGACGGGCCAGCAGAATCTGATGTTGTTCGGCCAGCTGCAGGGACTGACACAGGCGGCCGCACGCGCGCGCGCAGCGGAACTCATTCGCGAGTTCGACTTGGAGGACGCGGCGAATCGGCGCGTGGAAACCTACTCGGGCGGAATGCGTCGGCGGATCGACATCGCGTGCGGTCTGGTCGTGCGCCCGGAGGTGGCGTTCCTGGACGAGCCGACGACGGGGCTCGATCCGCTGAGCAGACAGAGCATTTGGGACCTGGTGGGCCAGTTCAAAGACGCCGGTATAACCACATTGCTCACCACCCAGTATCTGCAGGAAGCGGACGCGCTCAGTGATCGCATCATCGTCATCGATCGCGGCATCGTCATCGCGGAAGGGACTGCCGAGCAGCTCAAGGAGCGCACGGGAAGTAGGTACTGCGAGATCGTTCCGAAAGATTCAAAAGAGTTGCCCGCCATGGCAGAAGCCCTGAGTTCACTGTTACCTTACGAGAAGCCAACCTTGGCGTCGGATCGAATTGCGATCCTCGCGCCCGACGGAGCGAATACCCTCATGGAGGCACTGCGCCGGCTAGATGTGGCCAACATCGGTGTGGCAGACGTCGCGTTACGACGGCCCTCCCTCGACGATGTCTTCATTGCGTTGATCAAAAAACCCGCGACGCGCGCGGCAGGCGGTTCGGCAGCGGGGGTCATGACGTGACTGACTGGACGGGGATGCGGCCGAATCCCTCGACGATCCGGCAGTGGTGGGTACTCAGCGTCCGTGTGATCGCACCGAGTCTGCGCAACGGGGAGCTGCTGATGGCGATATCCCTGTCCGCGGTTTTCACCGTCAGCTTGTATCTGCCTCTGAAGAACCTCATGGCCACGTTCGTGCACGGCAGCTACGCGCAGTACCTGGTACCGGTGATTACACTGCTGGCGGTCTACTTCTCGGCGATGTCCGCCGCGCTTCGGTCGTCGACTGACACGGTCAGCGGTATCAATCGACGATTCGGCTCGATGCCCATCGCGCCCATGACGCCTGTAGCCGCCCGCATGTCAGGCAACCTGTACCGCTGCGCGACCGCGCTGGCGACTGCGATTCTGTGTGGATATCTGATCGGGTTCCGCTTCTACCGCAGCGCGGAATACACGATCGGCTTCTGTCTACTGGTAATGCTGATCGGCTTCACACTCTGCTTCGTCGGTGACCTGATTGGGATGACCTCGAAGAACCCCGAGGCCATGACGTTCATTCTCGTGCTTCCCGCCGTGATCCTCGTAATGGTGTCGGTCGGACTGCAGCCTGCGGACCAATTCCCTGGGTGGCTGCAACCTCTCGTGCGCAACCAACCGACGTCCCAGTTTCTGTACGCGCTGCGTGCGTGCGCGGGTGACGCTGAGCACTCAACCGCTGCGGTGACGACGTCGAACATTGCGCAGGCCCTCGCGTGGTTGGCCGGCATGCTGGTGGTCTCAGGGCCGTTGTACGCCTTGGCTATCTGGCGGCGACGATGAGGTCTGCTACGCATGAGGATGCCCTGCAAGGGCGCCTGGAACTATATGACGATAAAAGTTCCGGATTGGACGGCAAACAACAATCAGAGAATTCACCCCAACTGCTCGTTCGGCAGAGCTGGCTACAGACGCAGCGTTTACTCATTCGGTGGAGACACGACGCGCAGACGGTCATCGAGGCCTTGGTCTTGCCGAGCATGCTGCTCGTGGCGGTCAATCTCGTGTTCGGCAAACCCGTTTCGACCGTCACCGGAACCAGTGCACTCTACGGCAGCGTTCCCATGGCCGCTCTCATGGGAGCAATTTTCGGATCAACCGCAGCGGGAGTGAATCTCATGCGCGAGCGCGAGCAGGGTTTACTGACACGACTTTGGGTTCTGCCGATCCATCGTGCGTCGGGCCTGCTGTCACGGTTGACAGCCGAGGCGGTGCGGATTGTCGCCACTGGCGTCGTCGTGCTGTGCACCGGGTTCGTGTTGGGTTTCCGGTTCAAGCAGGGAATCGCCGCAGCGTCGGCATGGGTGGCGGTGCCGGTGATCTTCGGTGTGGCCTTTGCATTTCTTGTCACCACGACGGCGTTGTACTTGGCTAACACCGTGCTCGCTGAGGCGACGGGCATGGTCGTCTCGCTGCTGTTCTTCTTCTGCACGGGGTTTGTGCCGCCCGCACAATATCCCTAGCTGGATCCGACCGGCCGTCGAACATCAGCCGATGAGCTATGCCGTTGAGGCGATGCGCGGATTGGCATCTGGCGGTCCGGTGGTGACGCCGATAGTCGGAACCTTGTTATGGTCGGCCGGCATCGTCGCGGTGTGCACGACTCCGATGGTGATCGGCTACCGGAAGGCGAGCATGCGCTGAGATCTGCAGCAATATCGGCACAGCCCATCGTTTTAACCGCGGACGACGCGGGACCGTTGCCGTCTGGGCAAGGGACAAGGCGCGAACCCAGGACCGCAGTTAAGTAATACCGCCCGGGATCGGACGAAACTGCAGTGGGGCATTACTGAGCTCGTCCTACCCCACCGCGAGCGACTATTCCGATTGGCGGAACTAAATCCGACACCGTGGCCATCCTCAACATCGGCGGTTCGAGGGGTGTGTGATGTCGAGTAGACAATTTCATCGGGTAAGTCTTGGCCTGTTGGTCACCGTCGGTCTGTGTGGGTTGACGTCGATGCTCAACTCGGCGGCCGCGCTCGCCGACACCGCCGATTCCCTGCTGGGTGACGGCACGGCATTGATATTCGGCCCCAGCGGTGTCCCGGAACCGCCACCACAGTACGTGGACGCTGCTGAACAGCTATACCTGCAGCCGCTCGGCTTCACTGGCACCGGTCAATCGTCGTACATACCCGATCAGATTTACCCGCTCACCGGTCCCAACAGCCTGGAGGCCGTCACGTCGCTGGCCCAGGACCAATCGAACATGGTCTCCGATATCGAAAACCAAATAACCGCAGGCGGGGTGACCCCCGAGAATCCCGTCGTGGTCTTCGGCTACTCGCAGAGTACAGATGCCGCCTCGCAGACCATGTCGCAGCTCGCCCAACAAGGCGTGCCCAGTGACGACGTGCACTTCGTGCTGGTCGGCGATCCTCAAAATCCCGACGGTGGCTTCGTGAACACCTTCGATTTCCCAGCCGGCGAGGATTCGGCGTTCACCGCTTTCGGCCAAGCCTTCATACCCGCGACACCATCTGACCTCTACCCGACCGACATCTACACCCTGGAATACGACGGTTTCGCCGACTTCCCGCACTACACGACCAACCTGTTGGCGGACCTCAACGCCCTGGTGGGGGTCTTCCTTGCGCACTCCGAATATCTGAATCTCACCCCCGACCAGATCAACAACGCGCAACTCTTGCCGGGATCTGAGGCGCTCACTGGGGAAGGACTGACCGACTACTACCTGATTCCCAACGACAACCTGCCGATACTGGAGCCGCTGCTGTTGATCCCGGGAGTCGGACAGCCGCTCTATGACCTGCTGGAACCCGATACCCAGATCCTGGTGAACCTGGGCTACGGCAGCATCACGGAGGGGTGGAATCAGGGGCCGGCCAATGTGCCCACCACCTTCGGGCTGTATCCCGACATCAATCCCACGCAGCTCTCCGACGCCCTGAGCAACGGCTGGCAACAGGGAGTCACCGACGCCCTCAACGATCTGCAGCACCCGGTCAGCTACCAAGATCAGGTCGCGCCGTTGCTGCCGTTCGCGGACTCGTGGTACACGACGGGCTATGCCCCCCAGGACCCGTCGTTTACCGACGTCATAGATGCGCTGCTCAAGTTCGCCGGCTTTCCGGTGTCCAACGTGACGCTCAGCTCGCCGCCGGCAGACATCAGCAACGACATCAGCGCCACCTTGTCGTACGACGACGCTTCACTGCGCCCCCTTGAAGATGCAATCAGTGCGTCCCTCACCGGTCTCCCCACCTACGACGCCAACATCGCCACGGATCAACTCGACGCCGGTAACCTCCTGGGCGCGATCCTCGATCCAATCTCCGCCAACACCGCACTGGATCCCTACAACCTCCTCCTCGGTGCCGCAGATGCCCTGTTTGGGGCCCTAGGTACCGCGGTCAACATCACGGACCTGTTCTCCTAACCGCTTAGGGGACCGGAAGCGTCGGAGGGTCGGATGACCATAGCGACGGCATGCCGCACATGTGACATCGAGCTGCGCGAGGGTGCGCGATTCTGTGATGGCTGCGGTGCACCGGTCGCCGAGCGGCCGTCGTTCTGTAATCCTCAAAAGTCTTTTCAAAGGGCATGAAAACGGCCCCCGGAGGAGTCTCCGAGGCCCACTTCCATTTAGTAGCGGGGACAGGATTCGAACCTGCGACCTCTGGGTTATGAGCTAGCCGGTCGCTGTCTCCCCCGGTACGCGCGGTCTCATAGCTGCAGGCCAGCGACGTTCAGCCGTCCGACCTGTCTCGCCCCGTCCCGCTTGTTCGCATCGGTTCCGCCATGTTCCGTGTCCAAATCCGTGGCCCGATCGGATCCGCATCGGAGGTTTTGATAATGCCGGTGACGATCAACGTCGCCGTGATCCGCAAGAGACACCGCGTCAACGGCTAACAGTTCGAACTCGACCACCTCCAGTTCGACTAGCGGTGATTAGCGAGCTACGGAATCTTCAACTGCTGGACGCGGACAGTCGGATAGACCAGTTCGCAGTTGGACTGCAGTGTTGGGTCCTTGGCATCTCAGCCGCGTAGTCCTTCGCCACGCGCAGAATGTCGGCGGCGAACAGGGTCAGCTGCACATTGAGCGCCTTGACCGTGGTGACCTTCCCATTCACAGCTGCCCGCAGGACGTCCTGATACTGAAGGTCTCAACGGTGAGGGTGTAGTGCCCCACGGAACTGGGAAACGTGTCGCCGAAGTAGATCCGCCAGGTGACCCGTCTCGTTCTTCTCGTCGTACAAAAACCGGAGCGCGCCCGTATGCATGAGCGTGTGGCGCATCAGTTGAATCGCGACTCGATGCTCGTCAGCCTTCTGGGTATCCAGGTAACGCTCCATAAAACTTTGCACCCGGGGTTCGCTCGACGCGCCGCCGCTGCACACGTTGTACCTTGACCGCCCCTTGAAGGGCGCGCTGCTGATGCAGACGCTGGCCCGCGTCAACCGCACCTTCCGCGATGGAGCGGAAGTTCACCGAGGATCACTTGCGCAGATTGCTCAAACGCATCGCCGCCCGCGACGCCCGTGCCCCCAACGGCCACCCGAGTACACCACAACTACAGCACCGAAATTCCGCACAGAGCACTAAGTCTCGCTCGCAGGATCGCGTCGGCAAACAAGCTAGCAACGCGGCCCCGCAAGCGAAACACCGTGTTCGGTCCGCTGACGATGCACTCGGCCGGCCGAACTCGAACTGGCGCGCGTGCCCGGTCGCCATTGTGTTCCGCAGTCACCCGCACTCGGCGATCTTCGACCCAAAATAACGTTATTGATAGTTAATCATCATAATTGATTATTGACATTATGTTTTTGGTGTGCCCTACTTCATAGGTCTGGACCCGCCGGGCCCGGTGTGACCGCAACGTTGAGGGGGCGGGTGTCTGGTGATCAGGGCGAGCCGACGGCTTCCGCTAAGGGGCCGAGTTTGAGCCGGCCGCCAGCCAACGCAACCGCATCAAGGGCGGCCTCCACGGCAACATGGCGATCACTACAGGGCTCGGGGCATTGGGGATGCGACAGGCTGCGGCGACGTGTGTTGACCCCGCGGGGCATTGGAGTGGGAGGACAGCGGTGACAGCGTCCACCGGGCTTGCCGGGTATGTCCGAGATCAGGCGTCGCCCGCGCTGGCGGTGGTCGGCGGTTTCGCGCGGATGTGCGTGCTGACCGGCAAGGCGCTGTTTCGCGCGCCATTGCAGTGGCGCGAGTTCATTCTGCAGGGCTGGTTCATCATGCGGGTGGCGTTCGTGCCAACCGTGGCGGTCTCGATACCGCTGACGGTGCTGATCATCTTCACGCTCAACATGCTGCTCACCGAGTTCGGCGCGGCCGACATCTCGGGCGCGGGCGCTGCACTGGGCGCGGTGACCCAGCTGGGCCCGCTAGTCACGGTGCTGGTGGTGGCCGGTGCGGGATCGACGGCCATCTGCGCCGACTTGGGCGCGCGCACCATTCACGAAGAGATCGACGCCATGGAGGTGCTCGGCATCGACCCCATCTACCGGCTGGTGGTACCCCGGGTCGTCGCCTCGACCTTCGTCGCGTTGCTGCTCAACGGCACCGTCATCATCATCGCCCTGGTCGGCGGTTACCTGTTTGGTGTCTACATCCAGCACATCTCCGCCGGGGCCTACGTCTCGACGCTGACCTTGATCACCGGCCTGCCCGAGGTGGTCGTCTCGGTGGTCAAAGCCGCGACGTTCGGGCTCATCGCCGGGCTCGTCGGCTGCTACCGCGGGCTGACCGTCCGGGGCGGCCCCCAGGGCGTCGGCATCGCTGTCAACGAAACTCTGGTGCTGTGCATGATCGCACTGTTCGCGGTCAACGTCGTGCTGACCAGCATCGGGGTGCGGTTCGGGACGAGGAACTGACGTGTCGACCGCCGTGGCCCTGCGCGCCCGCTACCCGCGGACAGCCGCCAACCTCGTCCGTTATGGCGGCGCCCCCGCCCGGCGTCTTGACGAGATGGGCCAGCTGGCCAGGTTTACGGTGACCGCGGTCGATCAGATCGGATGGGCGCTGCGGCGCCACCGTGGGGAGACGATCCGGTTGATTGCCCAGATCGGGATGGGCACCGGGGCGATGGCCGTCGTCGGCGGCACCGTGGTGATCGTCGGTTTCGTCACGCTGTCCGGGGGCGCGCTGATCGCCATCCAGGGTTTCGCGTCGCTGGGCAATATCGGCGTCGAAGCGTTCATCGGATTCTTCGCCGCCCTGATCAACGTGCGCATCGGCGCCCCGGTCGTTACCGGTATCGCGTTGGCGGCCACCGTCGGCGCCGGCGCCACCGCCGAGCTAGGCGCCATGCGGATCAGCGAGGAGATCGACGCCTTGGAGGTGATGGGCATCAAGTCGATCGCATATCTCGCATCCACCCGGATCGTGGCCGGGCTGGTGGTGATCGTCCCGCTCTATGCGCTGGCGATCATCATGTCGTTTCTGGCCACCCGGGGCGTTACGACGGTGATGTATGGGCAGCCCAGCGGCACCTACGAGCACTACTTTCGGGCGTTCCTGCGCCCTGAAGACGTCTTCTGGTCGATCGCGGAGGTCATCATCATCGCGGCGGTCGTGCTGATCACGCACTGCTACTACGGGTACAACGCGAGCGGCGGCCCGGTCGGCGTCGGTGAAGCTGTCGGCCGGTCGATGCGTTTCTCGCTGGTCTCGGTGCAGGTCGTGATCCTGTTGGCCACGTTGGCGCTCTACGGTGTCAGCCCGAACTTCAACCTCACGGTCTAGCAACCATGGCGCCGCTCAAGGAGAAGAAGCCACGCGCCCCGCGTAACAAGCCGGCGGGTCTGGCGTTGCTGGTCGTTTCGGCGCTGGTGCTGGCGTTGGTGTATTTGCAGTTTCGCGGGGACCTCACGCCGAAAACGAAATTGACGATGTTGTCGTCGCGGGCGGGGCTGGTGATGGATGCGGGGTCGAAGGTCACCTATAACGGGGTGCAGATCGGTCGGGTGGCCAACATCTCCGAGACCACACGCGACGGCCAGCCGGCGGCCAAATTCACCTTGGATATTTATCGAAAGTACATCGAGCTCATTCCGGCCAACGCCGACGTCGATATCGTGGCGACCACGGTGTTCGGAACCAAGTACGTGTCGCTGATCTCGCCGAAATACCCGTCGCCGCAACACATCACCAGCCATGACGTCATCGATGCCAGGTCGGTGACCACCGAATTCAATACGATATTCCAAACGCTGACCTCGATCACTGAGCAGGTGGATCCGGTCAAGCTCAACCTGACACTGAGCGCGGCAGCCGAGGCGTTGACCGGCTTGGGCGCCAAGTTCGGGGAATCGATCGTCAACGGCAACGCCATCCTCGATGACGTCAACCCCCTAATGCCGCAGATCCGCCACGACATTGCGCGGTTGGTCGATCTTGGGGACACCTACGCCAACGCGGCGCCGGATCTGTTCGCCTCCCTCAACAATGCGGTCACCACGGTGCGCACACTGACCGCCCAGCAAAAGGATATTGATGCCGCGCTGCTGGCAGCGGTCGGGTTCAGCAATACCGGCGCCGACATCTTCGAGCGCAGTGCGCCTTACCTGGTGCGCGGCGCCGCCGATCTGGTGCCCACCGCCCAGCTGCTCGACAACTACAGCCCCGAAATCTTCTGCACCATCCGCGACTTCCACGACACCGCACCGCTAGCGGAGGCAGCACAAGGCGGCAATGGATACTCGTCGATCGACAAGGGCCGGCTGCTCTCAGCGGCAGGACTCATGGGGAACCTCGCGACGGGCATCCCCCTCCTGCTAGGCCCACAGGGGCTCGGCGGACTGGTCGGCGGGGCGCCGAATCCCTATGTCTACCCGGATAATCTGCCGCGGACAAACGCCCACGGCGGCCCCGGTGGTGCGCCGGGCTGCTGGCAGCCCACCACTCGTGAATTGTGGCCGACGCCGTATCTGGTGATGGACACCGGCAACAGCCTGGCGCCTTACAACCACATCGATACCGGCTCACCCTTGGCCGTCGAATATGTGTGGGGCCGTCAACTCGGGGAGAACACGATCAATCCATGAGAATCACTGGCACCGCGATCAGGTTCGGCATCGCCTCGGTGGTACTGCTGCTGGGCACCGCGCTGATCGTCGTTGTTTTTGGTCAAATACGGTTCGACCGGACCTACAGCTATTCGGCGGAGTTCAGCAATATCAGCGGGCTGCGCGAAGGTCAGTTCGTCCGCGCCTCCGGGGTCGAGATCGGCAAAGTCGAAAAGTTGCACTTGGTTGACGGCGGCCATCGGGTACGGGTGGATTTCGACGTCGACCGCTCGCTGCCGTTGTATCAGTCGACGACGGCGCAGATCCGCTACGCCGACTTGGTCGGCGGCCGCTATGTGGAGCTCACACGCGGGGTGGGCGAGGGTGCCGAGAGGATCTTGCCGCCGGGTGGATTCATCCCGGCCTCGCGTACCGCCCCGGCGCTGGATCTCGACGCGCTGATCGGCGGTTTCAAGCCCCTGTTTCGGTCGCTGGACCCGGAGAAGGTCAACACCATCGCCTCGGCCATCATCACCGTGTTTCAGGGCCAAGGCGGCACCATCAACGACATCCTGGATCAGACCGCACAGCTGACTTCGGCTATCGCCGAGCGTGACCAGGCCATCGGCGAAGTGATCAAGAACCTCAACATCGTGCTGGACACCGCGGTCAGGCATCGACAGCAGTTCGACCAAACCGTCGACAACTTCGAGAAACTGATCACCGGACTGAAAAATCACGCCGACCCCTTGGCCGCCGATATCGCGCACATCAGCAATGGCGTCGGGACGGTGGCCGACCTGCTGGCCGACAACCGCGCGTCGCTGCACACCACGGTGAACTACTTCGACGTCATTCAGCCACCGCTCGTCGATCAGCGTGACCGGGTCGATGACATATTGACGAAACTGCCCGCCGCGTTGATCACCGAGGGGCGTAGTGGCGGCACCTACGGGAACTTCGTCAACTTATATCTGTGCGATCTCACGCTCGAGCTCAACGGTCTGCAACCTGGTGGCCCGGTTCGCACGGTCAAGGTGTGGGCGCAGCCCACGGGTAGGTGCACGCCGCAATGAGGGCGCTAGAACCTGCCAACCGGCGCCGGATCGGGCTGATGGCCATCGCCGTGGCGCTGCTCGTCATCCTCGTGGGCCAAAGCTTCACCAGTGTGCCGGTGTTGTTCGCCCAGCCCAGCTACTACGCGCAGTTCACCGACACCGGCGGACTGAACAAGAACAACACGGTACGCATCGCCGGCATGGATGTCGGCAACATCCAGGGAATCACGATCGACGGCGACCACATCAAGATAAAGTTCACGACCGGGCGCAACCCCATTGGCACCGAGACCCGGCTGGCGATCCGCACCGACACCATCCTGGGCAAAAAAGTGCTTGAGGTCGAGCCGCGGGGCACCCAGACGCTGCGTCCGGGCGCGACCCTGCCGTTGGGGCAAAGCACGACCCCGTACCAGATTTACGACGCGTTCTTCGATGTCACCAAGGTCGCCTCCGGCTGGGACATCGACACCGTCAAGCGGTCGCTGCACGTGTTGGCCCAGACCGTCGACCAGACCTACCCGCACCTAAGCGCCGCCCTCGACGGCGTCGCTAAATTCTCCGACACCATCGGCAACCGCGACGACCAGGTCAAGCATCTTCTCGCCCAGGCCCACCAGGTGGCAGACATCCTCGGTGACCGCGGCGAACAGATCGACAAGCTGCTGGTCCACGCCAATACACTGCTGGCAGCGGTCAACGAACGCGGGCGGGCGATTTCGCTGCTGCTGCAACGAATCAGTTCATTCTCCACTCAGGTGCAGGGGCTGATCAACGACAACCCCAACCTCAACCACGTGCTCGAACAGTTTCACATCATCAGCGACATCCTGGCCAAGCACAAAAACGACCTGGCCTCCGTGCTGATCACAATCGGCAAGTTCGCGCCGGCGCTCAGTGAAACGAATGCTTCCGGTCCGTTCTTAAACGGCACGATAATCAACCTATTGCCGTACTGGATATTGCAGCCGTGGGTGGACGCGGCGTTCAAGAAGCGCGGAATTGATCCCGAAGAGTTTTGGCGCGGTGCGGGGTTGCCGGCGTTCCGGTTTCCTGACCCCAACGGCACCCGCTTCCCCAACGGTGCACCGCCTCCGGCGCCGCCGGTGCTGGAGGGCACTCCCGATCACCCGGGGCCGGCCGTGGCGCCGGGATCGCCCTGCTCCTACGCCCCGCCGCCGCAGCTCCTGCCGCGGCCGGGCAACCCGCTGCCGTGTGCGGGTGTCGATCAAAACCGAGGCCCCTTCGGGCCGTTGTCGGGCGGGTTCCCGGCGCCAGTCGACGTCCAGACATCGCCGCCCAACCCCAACGGTCTGCCACCGACGCCGGGAATCCCGATCGCCGGACGGCCCGGAAAACCGGCCCCCGATGTTCCGGGCACACCGGCGCCGCAGCCGCCCAACGCCCCACCGGGCGCGCGTACCGAGCCGTTGGGACCGGCCGGTCCGACCCCGCCGCCGTCGACGTTCGCACCGGGGTTGCCCCCAGGACCGCCGGCACCACCAGGACCAGGGCCCCAGCTGCCGGCCCCGGGCGCCGTCCCAGGCGGGACCGGAGGTATTAGCCAGTGAGCATCGTCTTCGATATCAGCAAGCTGCGGCTGCCGAGGGTTTCCCACGCCGCGCTGATCGCCGCAACGCTGGCCGTGGTGCTTTCGGCCGCGGGGGCATTTGCCGGCTGGCACCTTTACCAGAACCTAACCAATAACACCGTCGTGGCATACTTCCCGGAGGCCAACGCCCTCTACCCGGGGGACAAGGTCCAAATCATGGGTGTGCGGGTGGGCGCGATCGACAAGATCGAACCCGCCGGCGACAAGATGAAGGTCACCTTCCACTACGCCAACAAGTACAAGGTGCCCGCCAACGCCGCGGCGGTGGTCCTCAACCCCAACCTGGTGGCCTCACGGGTCATCCAGTTAGAGCCGCCTTACAGGGGTGGGTCGGTACTGGCCGATCACGCGGTGATCCCGATCGAGCGCACCCAGGTGCCGGTGGAGTGGGACGACCTGCGCAACAGCATCACCAATATCGTCTCCAAGCTGGGCCCCACCAAGGAGCAGCCCAAAGGCCCATTCGGCGCGGTCATCGAATCATTGGCCGACGGGCTGGCCGATAAGGGCAAGCAGGTCAACACCACACTGAACAGCCTGTCAACCGCGTTGACCGTGCTAAACGAGGGCCGCGGCGACTTGTTCGCGGTGGTGCGCAGCCTGGCGCTGTTCGTCAACGCCCTGCACGGCGACGACCAGCAATTCGCCGCGCTGAACCAAAACCTGGCGCAGTTCACCGATAGCTTGACCGGTTCGGACCAGGCACTCGCCGATGCAACCCAGAAAACGGATGATCTGCTCGCCACCGCGGGTCCGTTCCTCACCACGAACCACGACGCGCTGGCCCACGACATCAACAACCTGTCCGAGGTGACCACCGCGATCGTGCAACCAGACCCGCGTGACGGATTGGAGACGACACTGCATGTGCTGCCGCAATTGGGCGCCAACAGCCTCGCAACCTATGAGCCGGCGCACGGCGGGTTCACGGCGGTCCCCTCCATCCCCTTCTTCGCCAACCCGATGGAGTTCCTCTGCAGCTCGATTCAGGCCGGTAGCCGGCTCGGCTATCAAGAGTCCGCCGAACTGTGCGCCCAGTACCTGGCCCCCATTCTGGACGCGATCAAGTTCAACTACCTGCCGTTCGGCTTGAACCCGTTCAACTTGGCCGCCACCTTGCCCAAGGAGGTCGCCTACTCCGAGCCGCGGCTGCAGCCGCCGCCGGGATTCAAAGACACCACAGTGCCGGGCATCTTCTCCCCGGACACACCGTTCTCGCACCGCAATAACCAGCCGGGCTGGATTGCGGCACCCGGGATGCAAGGGGTCAAGGTACAGCCGGCCACGCAGCGTCTGTTGACACCGGAGTCCCTGGCCGAGCTCATGGGTGGGCCCAACATCCAACCCCCACCCCCCGGGCAGAACATGCTCGGACCGCCGAATGCCTACGACCAAAGCAACCCCTTGCCGCCGCCCTGGTACCCGCAACCGCCGCCGTCCCCAGCTCCCGCTCCGGCGCCCGCGGCGAGCGGACCGGGCCAGTGAGCGCGCACCGAAGGGTCCGCCGCGGCGCGGCGCTGCTGACCGCCGCGGCGATACTGACGTCGTGCGGAAACTGGCGCGGTATTGCCAACGTGCCGCTACCCGGCGGCCTTGGCGCCGGCGCCTACACCGTCTATGTGCAGATGCCCGACACATTGGCCCTCACCGCCAACAGCAAGGTGATGGTGGCCGACGTCGCTGTCGGCACGGTGCGCGCCATCACCATCAAAAACTGGGTCGCCACGCTGACGCTGAAACTACAGAAGGGCGTCGCGCTCCCGAAGAACGCCACCGCCAAGGTCGGACAGACCAGCCTGTTGGGTTCGCAACATGTGGAGCTGGCCGCGCCACCCAGCCCGTCGCCGCAGCTGCTGACCAACGGCGACACCATCCCACTACAGAACTCGTCGGCCTACCCCACCACCGAGCAAACACTGGCCAGCCTCGCCATGGTGCTGCGCGGCGGCGGCATCCCCAACCTCGAAGTCATCGCAAACGAGGTCGACAACATCGTGACCGGGCGAGCCGACCAGATCCACGCCTTCCTGCGCAAGCTGGACACCTTCACCGCCCAGCTCAACCAACAACGCGACGACATCACCCGCGCCATCGATTCCACCGACCGGCTGCTGACCTATGTGGCCCACCAGTCCGATGTCCTGGACCGGGTGCTCACCGAGTTGCCCCCGCTGATCAAGTACTTCGCCGATCAACGCGATCTGTTCATCAACGCGATCGACGCGGCCGGCCGATTCAGCGATGTCGCCGACAAGACGCTGTCGGCCCTGCGTGCCGACCTGACTCAGGACCTGCGGCTGTTGCAGCGACCATTCAAGCAGCTCGCCCGTGCGGCACCCTATTCAGTAGGCGCGCTGTCGTACGCCGTGACGTTTCCCCTCCCGATCGACAGCATCCCGAAGATTGAGCGCGGCGATTATCTCAACGTCTCGGTGATATTTGACCTGACGTTGAGCGCGGTGGACAACGCACTCCTGACGGGGACGGGCTTCTCGGGTGCCCTGCGTGCGCTGGAACAATCCTGGGGTCGCGATCCGCGCACGATGGTTCCCGACGTGCGGTTCACCCCCAACCCGGCTGACGCGCCGGTGGAGCGGGGTGAATAACCGATGATGACCGGCCTTATTCGCAACCAGCTGATCCTGTTCACGGCGCTGGCGTTGATCGCGGTAGTGGTGCTGGGCTGGTACTACCTGCGCATTCCGGCCATGGTCGGTATCGGCCAGTACACACTGAAGGCCGACCTGCCCAACTCGGGCGGTCTATACCGGACATCCAGCGTGACCTACCGCGGTATCACCATCGGCAAAGTGACCAACGTCGCGCCAACCCGACAGGGTGTGCTGGCGACCATGAGTATCGACAACCGCTACAAAATCCCGATCGACGCCTCGGCCAACGTGCATTCGGTCTCAGGGGTCGGCGAACAATATCTGGATCTGGTGTCGACCGGCAGTCCAGGCAAATTCCTCTCACCCGGGCAGACCATTACCAAGGTCACCGTGCCCAGTCCGATCGGACCGACGCTGGACGCCGCCAACCGCGCGCTGGCGGTGCTGCCCAAACACAAGATCGCCTCGCTGCTCGACGAGACCGCCCAAGCGGTAGGCGGGCTGGGGCCCGCGCTGCAACGGCTGGTCGACTCCACCCAGGCGCTCGTCGGTGACTTCAAAACCAACACCACTGATGTCAACGACATCATCGCCAACTCCGCACCACTCCTGGACAGCCAAGTCAACTCCAGTGACTCCATCGAGCGCTGGGCCCACAATCTGAACAGCCTGGCCGCCCAAACCGCCGAAAAAGACCAAACACTGAAAAACGTGCTGTCCACCGCGGCACCGACCCTCGACCAGATCACCGCAGTGTTTGGCGACGTGCGCGAGTCACTGCCGCAGATGCTGGCGAATCTGGCGATCTTGGCCGACATGCTCAAGCGCTACCACAACAACGCCGAGCAGCTGCTGGTGGAATTGCCGCAGCTCGTCGCCGTCGCGCGTACCAATTACACGACCTACCCGGGCTCGTTTGTGCTAGACATCGCGACGGCGATCAACCAGCCGCCGCCGTGTCTGACCGGCTTCTTGCCGGCATCGGAATGGCGGTCCCCCGCCGACACCACCACAGTGCCGCTGCCATCCGGGACATACTGCAAGATTCCCCAGGACGCCCCGAGCGCGGTGCGGGGTGCCCGCAACTACCCCTGCGCCGACGTTCCAGGCAAGCGCGCCGCGACATCGCGCGAGTGCCGCAGCAATAAGCCGTACGTTCCGTTAGGCACCAACCCGTGGTACGGCGACCCAAACCAGATCCGCAACTGTCCCGCGCCGGGTGCACGCTGCGATCAGCCGGTAACACCAGGGTTGGTCATCCCGGCGCCGTCGGTCAACAACGGCCGCAACCCACTGCCAGCCGATAAGGTGCCCGGGACGCCCCCACCGGTCAGCGATCCAATGCAACGTCCCAAATCGGGTAGCGTCGAGTGCAACGGCCAGCAGCCCAACCCGTGCGTCTACACTCCGGCGGAGCCTGCCATGTCGATCTACAGTCCCCGGAGCGGCGAGCTGACGGAGCCCGACGGTGTCACCTACACGGTCGAGAACTCAAGCAACATCGGCGACGACGGGTGGAAACAGATGCTGGCGCCGGCCGGCTGAATCCCACAACAGCAGGCGAGCACCGATCGGATCGAGGGCAAAATGACAACCGACCCCCCGGCTCTCCAACGCGCCGGCTGGGACCCACCCACGGCCGACCGCCACCGGAGCCGAGCGCAATCAGCGGCTGAACAACTCGCCACGATGGCGGCCGCCGCAGAGTCCGGCGAGCGCCTGGGTACCAAGGAGGAGCTGCGGACGCTGTGCGGGGTGTCAGTGGGAAGCTTCAACGAGGCGCTGCGGGTGACCCAGTTGCGCGGCATGATCACCGTACGGTCCGGCCCCGGCGGCGGCGTTTTCGCGAGCCGGCAATCACCGATGGTGCGTCTGGGAAACTCGGTGCTGGCCCTTGACGAGGATGCGGCTTCGGTGGCCGACTCGATCCGTCTACGCGAAGCCCTTGAACCTCTTTTGGTCCAAGACTCTCTGCAACACGCCAGCAGAAGCGACATCGCCGCCTTAAACGCGATCCTCGAGCAGATGAAGGCTGCCGCCGACCAGGAGGACGCGAACGCATTTCTGCGGGCTAACTGGGCTCTACATGCCCGCATAGCCGAAATCACCCCGAGCGCCATCCTGCGCTCGCTGTATATGAGTTTGCTTGAAATCATCGAATCGCACATGCTCGCTGTGCTCCCAGTCGAAGGCGAATCGCTGCCAGAGTTCATCAAGCAGCGCTACCAACTGCACGCCGATCTCGTCGGCGCCATAGCCGAGGGCCACCCACGCGCACTTGACATCATCCGCGAACACGACGCTAACACCGGGGTCTCCCGACCGCTTAGCACCACCGTGCCTGCATCCCTTGGTCGCTCCAATAGTTCTAGTTGACTCTGCGTTAGGGTCGTCCCGATGGTCTTTGGATTTTTGGACGTCAGCTTTGGTCCGCTCGTAGGGGCAGAGTCTGGGCCCAGTCCAGTACGTCTCGCCGATACTGGCCACCGGCGTGGTGGTGGTCGATGTTGTGACCGACTCCAGGTACGTGATGCGCGGACACGCTCGGCGCGCCGGTGAGCGAAGCGGCGAATGCGTCGACCCCGACCGGACTGGAGATCCAGAGCTGTTCGTGCTCCGAAAGTCCATAGTGGACGGGCACATTGATCGAAGCGGCAACGGTCGGGAAGTCGCGGATCCAGCCGCCGACGACCTCCAGCAGTTCGGCGACCGGGATCGGCGACGACGCGGGCCCGGCGGCGCTGAGCACCGAGCGGTCATAGGTCTCGGGTGGTCCGTACATGAACTGGACCCGCTGCTCGTCGGTGAACTCGATCGAGATGTCGGCTGGCATGGCGTTCCAGGCCTGGGTCACGGCCTCTGGAGCGTCGTAGTGGATGGCGGAGATCGCGAGGCCGAGCAGCGGCCAGGGCCGCGGCCGGCTGGCGATATGCATAGCGATCGCCCCACCCATCGAGTGACCGACCAGCACCACCCCGGTGCACTCGTCCTTGGTGTCTGACCACAGGTCGTCGATGGCGGCGACGAGCGCGTCGGCGTTCCCAGCGAAGGTCGGGCAGGCCAGCGGGGTGCTGTCCTCGTAGCCAGGGCGGTTCAGAGTCGCGACGGAGAAGCCTCGCTCGGTTGCCGCTCGGACGAAGGAGTGCCCCGGCACATCGAAGTAGCGGGCGTTGTAGCTACCGCCGGGAATGCAGACGAGGAGCGGTCGTCCGACCTCGCCCCGGGCGAGGAATCCGGTCACTTGGCCGGCGCCCGCGTTGAGATTGAGCGGCTCGGTAATCGGACGAATCCCTTCGATCGGCGTTGGATCAGGGGACTCAGGGTCTCTCGTGTGTCCGACGGGCAACAGCGATGTTCCAATCACTGGCACAATCACCTGAAAGGGAGGAAGACGGGAACATGGGCGCAGCCGTTCGAGGCCGCAAGCCCCCCACGGGCGAGCCGCTGCTGGATCGCGCTTTCCGCTTACTCGCCGCGTTCGGGCCCGGGGACCGGTCGCTGTCATTGGCCGCGATGAGCGCACGGGCCGACGTTCCGAAGAGCAGCGCCCTGCGGATCGCGCGCCAGCTCGTCGAGTGCGGCGCCCTGGAGCGACCTGACGACGCAGAATTCGTCATCGGCCTCCGGCTGCTGGAGATCGCCTCCCTCGCGCCGCGGGGCCACGGACTGCGCCAGACCGCGCTGCCCTTCATGGAGGACCTGCACGTGGCGACCCGGCAGCACGTCCTGCTGGCGGTCCGCGATGGCACCGAGGCCGTACTGGTGGAGCGACTCTCCGCGCGCGGCGCTGCCAAGGTGCTGTACCGGGTCGGCGGCCGGATGCCGCTGCATGCCACCGGAGTCGGACTGTGCCTGTTGGCCAACGCACCGTCGGAGGTCCAGGACCAGGTGCTCGCCGGCGACCTGACCCTCGTTCCCGAGAACGGGCACCTGTCCACATCAGAGTTACGGGCGACATTGGCGGCAACACGCCGGGCCGGCGTCGCGGTGGCCCGCCGGCCGACCCCCTCACCCATGACCTCTGTCGCGGCACCGATCCTCGGCCGTCGCAACGAAGTCATCGCGGCGCTGTCGGTGGTCACCCCGTCGGCCGACGTCGACCCGGTCGCGTTGACCCCTGCGGTGACTGCCGTCTGCCGCTCCATCTCCCGCGCCATGCGGGTCGACTAGCGCGAAAGAGCGCTGTGCCAATCATTGGCATCACCGGCGCGCGGTACCGGGTGGTCGGCTGACGATGGTCGGGTGAGCGCTGACGGTCCGGACCGCGTGGATACTACGGCAGTGCTCGTGGTCGGCGGCGGGCCCGCGGGGCTCGCCGCCGCCGCCGAACTGGGCCTGCGCGGCGTCGAGTGTGTCGTCCTCGAGCCCCGGGCCGAGGTGTCACACCTGCGCCCACGGGCCAAGACGACGAGTGTGCGGACGATGGAACACCTGCGACGGTGGGGTGTCGCGGATGCCTTGCGGGCCGCCGCGCCGCTGCCGGTGGCCTGGTCGCAGCGGGTCACCTTCTGCGAATCCCTGTCAGGCAGTCGGATCACCGACTTCGACAACGCGTTCGGCCTGACGACCACGCGGGACGATCGATTCGCGGAAGCCGGCCAACAGGTACCGCAGCCAGTGGTGGAGGACGTCCTGCGGGCTCACATCGGGCGCCTGCCCGGGGTCGAGCTGCGACTCGGTCACGCCGCCAGCACGCTCATCCAGGACGATGACGGTGTCACCGTGCAGGTCCGCGGCCGAGGCGGTGCCCGGTACGACATCCGGGCCCGCTACGTGTTGGGGTGTGACGGCGCCGTCGGTGTGACCCGAGACCAGATCGGCGCCCGATACGTGGGGCGGTCGGATCCTCGGCCCAACTTCAACGTCGTCTTCCGGGCGCCCTCATTCGACACCCAGCTGGGACCGGCCGTGCAGTACTGGGTCCTCGGCGCCACCTCCGGGTTGGTGGGTCGGCTCGACCTGGCAGGCACCTGGTGGGCCGTCATCCCGGGCATCGAGGCGGCGTACGGTGCGGCGCACGCGTCCGAGCTGATCACCGCCCTGCTCGGCGCCCCGGTGCCGCACGAGCTGGTGGCGTCCGACCCATGGACGGCCCACATGATGATCGCGGACCGCTTCCGCGACCGCCGGGTGTTCCTGGTCGGCGAGAGTGCGCATCTGAACCCGCCGTGGGGCGGCCACGGTTTCAACACCTGTGTCGGCGATGCGGTCAACATCGGGTGGAAGATCGCCGCGGTCGAGCAGGGCTGGGCGTCACCTGAGCTGCTGGACAGCTACGAACCCGAGCGGCGGGGCGTCGTCGAACAGACGGTGGCGAGCGCGGAGGCCAACATGCGCAGCCTGGCCGGGGAACTGCCGTCCGACGGCCCGGCGATCCAGCTGGCCAAGCGGCCCGAGTTCCACAGCCTCGGGCTGGTGCTGGGTTACTCGTACGCCGGGTCGCCCGTCGTGGAGCCGACCGCGGATCATCGCGATCCGGTCGACCTGACAAACTACACCCCGTCGACTGAGCCGGGCGCGCGGCTGCCGCACCGGTGGCTGCCAGACGGCGCATCTCTCTACGACCGGTTGGGTCTGGGATTCTCGCTCGTCGGCCCCGTGCGGGCCGGCGGTCCAGGCGTCTCCACGCTGGCAGACCTGGCGCGCCAGAAGCGAATTCCGTTGTCCCTTGTGGACTCTGAGGCCGACCAGCCGTTCCTCCTGGTCCGGCCGGACCAGCACATTGCCGCGCGGGCCGACGACGCCGCCGACCTTGATCTCGACCTTGCCATCGGCCACCGGGTCCCGGGTACACGAGCCGCGTCCACCACAAGCTCGTCCGCGTCTGGAGAGTGAACATGCGCATCGCCACTATCCACGGCCGGGTCGCCCTGATCGACGGTACGGGCAGCGGCGCCGTCGACGTCGAGACGGCCAGCAGCAGCCGGTTCGGTCCGGAGCCTGCCGGTGTCTACGAGCGGTGGACCGAGTTCCTCGCGTGGGCCGGTTCAACACCGTTGTCGCCGGCCGAGGCATTCGAGCCGGAAGCGCTCGGTTCGCCGTCACCGAACCCGCGACAGGTGTTCGCGATCGGGCTCAACTACAGCGCCCACGCGGCCGAATCGGGCTTCGCCCGCCCCGACACCTCGCCGCCGGTCTTCACGAAGTACCCGTCCTGCATCACCGGCCCGTTCACCGATATCGAGCTACCGCCGGGCGGTCACACCGACTGGGAAGTCGAGCTCGTCGTCGTCATCGGCCCAGTGGCCCGGCACGTGGCCGCGGCCGACGCATGGCGGTACGTGGCCGGCCTGGCGGTCGGCCAGGACGTCTCCGAACGAAGCCTGCAGATGGCCGCCACCCCGCCGCAGTTCAGCCTCGGCAAGTCCTACCCCGGTTTCGGGCCGGTCGGTCCGTGGCTGGTGACGCCCGACGAAGTCGACGACCCAGACGACCTCGAACTGGGCTGCTCGATCAATGGCGAACACGTGCAGCTGGGCCGCACCGGAGAACTGATCTTCGGCGTGTCCGAGCTGATCGAAGAGCTCTCCCGGGTCACGCCCTTGCTGCCCGGCGACCTCATCTTCACCGGCACCCCATCGGGTGTCGGGATTGGCCGTACCCCGCCGCGGTGGCTTGGCCCCGGTGACGTCCTGACCAGCTTCATCCAAGGCATCGGCGAAATGCGCCACCGATTCGTGGCTGGCGGGCCGCGCGGTCGCGACGCGAACAGTGACCCCGAGGAGGTGCGATGAGCCTGCACGGACTGTTGTCGGTCACAATCGGCGTCCCCAACGTCGAGGAGACGGCGGCCTACTACACCGACTTCGGACTGGCCCCCGGGGCCGACAACTGGTTCAGCACCCTCGATGGCGGACCGCAATTGCGAATCGTGCCCGCCCCGACCCGCCGGCTGGTCGAGCTGCACGTGGCGGCCGACGACACGGACGACCTCGGCCGGGCCGCGACCAACCTGGCTCTACTGGGTCTGGACGGACAGCTCTCCGGCACGAGCCTTGCCACGACCGAGCCGGTGACCGGCACCCGGGTGTACCTCGACGTCGCCCCCCGCGTGCACCAGGATCCGCCGACGGCGACCGTCTACAACGGACCTGGGCGCTTCGACCGTACGGGCAACCGGGCCCCCGGATTCATGCGGCCCGATCGCGTTCGGCCACGCAAATTGGGCCACGCCGTGCTCGGCAGCGTCGACTACCGGGCCACCAAGGCCTTTTTCGTGGACGGCCTCGGGTTCAAGATCAGCGACCGGATCAAGGACATGGGCGCCTTCATGCGCTGTTCGACCGACCACCACAACATGCTGGTGCTGTCGGCGCCGGTGAACTTCCTGCACCACACCGCGTGGCAGGTCGACGACATCGACGATGTCGGCCGCGGCGCGTACGCGATGCTCGAGGGCCGCCCGGAGCGGCACGTCTGGGGTCTCGGGCGCCACTTCGCCGGGTCGAACTTCTTCTGGTATCTCAAGGATCCGGCCGGCAATTTCTGCGAGTACTACTCGGACATGGACTGCATCGTCGAGGACCAGCTGTGGACGCCGGAGGACCTGGAAGGCGCGCGCGGCCTCTTCGCCTGGGGCCCACCACCACCGCCGTCGTTCTTGGAACCCGAGGACCTGGCTGCACTGATGACCGGCTCCCACGCCGCTACCTGAACGAACTCACCGAGAAACCAGGGTCCATGGCTGCCACCACTGTGTTCACCAACGTCCGGGTCTTCGACGGCGTGGGAGTGACTGCATCACGTAGTTTGATCGTGCGCGATGGGCTCATCACCGACGACATCGTGCGCCCGGCGAACGCCGAGACGGTCGACGGGAACGGCGGGGTACTGCTACCGGGTCTGATCGACAGCCACGTGCACATCGACACCCGGTCCGACCTCGAACAGTGCGCCCGAGCGGGTGTGACGACCGTGCTCGACATGGCGACCAGGGACCTGGCGGCCCTGGACTCACTGCGCGACCCGGCCGGCCTGCCCACGGTGCTGCGGGCCGGTATGCCGGCCAGCGCCCCGGGCGGAACCCACACCAGGAAGATGGGCTTCGCCGGTTCGAGTGCGGTGACCAGCGAGGCGGATGCCGCGCGATTCGTCGCCGATCGCGCGCTGGAGGGCGTCGACTACATCAAGGTCATCGTGGAGGACCCGCGGATGCCCGGCACCGCGGCGCTGCCGGCCCCGATCCTCGCCGCCATCGTCGCCGCCGCCCACACGAGGGGGCTGCTGGTCGTCGCGCACGCGGTCACCTCGGCCGCGCTGCAGCTCGCCGACGACGCCGGCGTGGACGTGATCACCCACGCGCCGCTCAATCGCGACCTCGGCGCTGCCGAAGCCGCCGCCCTCGCCGCTCGGGGCTGCGTGCTGGTACCCACCCTCACGATGATGCGGGGAGTCAGCGACACCGTCGGCCGCAAGCCGATGTTCCGCCTGTTGCGCCGACTGCGGGTAGCCCCGCCGGTGGAGTACGCACACGCTCGTGGCTCCGTCGCCGCTGCTCACGAAGCCGGGCTGACCATCGTCGCCGGCACCGATGCCAACAACGAGGCCGCCGCCCCGTTCAGCCCCCGGCACGGCAGCTCCTTGGCCGACGAACTGAGCCTGCTGGTCGACGCCGGTCTCACTCCGGCCGCGGCAATTCGGTCCGCCACAGCGTCGCCGGCCAGGACCTTCGGCCTCAACGATCGTGGCGCCATCGCCGCCGGACTGCGCGCCGACCTGGTGCTGGTCGACGGCGAGCCGACCGTCGATATTGGCGCGATCCGCAACGTCCGCGGCGTGTGGATCGCTGGCGCGAGAGTCCACGGGTGACCTTGCGGAGCCGGCGATTGCTGCGACGCACGGCGAGCGCCAGCGGCCCACGGCACGGCGCGCGCCACGGCGAAGGGAGGGCGCATGACACCCGATAGTGCCGCGCCAGGCTGCCCGGTCCGCGCGGACTTCGACCCGCTTTCGGCCGAGTACCTGGCCGACCCCTTCGCGGTTCTGGCCACGCTGCCGTCCGACCAGACGCCGGTCTTCTACGCGCCATCGATCGGGTACTACGTAATCACCCGCTACGTCGACATCGAACGCGCCTTCCGCGACCCCACGACCTTCTCGGCCGCGGCGGCGCAACTCCCGCTGGTCGAGCTGACCCCCGAGGCCGCAGAGATCCTCCTGGCCGGCGGATACAAGCCGCAGCCGACCATGGTGAGCCTGGACGAGCCCGCCCACACTCGGCTGCGGCGACCCGCGACCCGCGCGTTCACGGTCAAGAGGGTCAACGGCATGGCCCCAACAATCCGCGCGACCACCCGCGAGCTGCTGGACGCGGTCGGTGACGCATCGGAGTTCGACCTGGTTGCCGCGCTGTCGTTCCCCCTGCCGGCCTACACGATCTTCTCGCTCATGGGCGTGCCCAAGCAGGACTGGACGCAGCTCAAGGAATGGTGCCGCACCCGCGCCGCGCTGGCATGGGGCCGCCCGGCCCCCGACGAGCAGGCCGAGCTGGCCCGCGGGATGGCCGACTACCGCGGCTACGTGCGCGAGCTGGTGGCCGCCAAGGTCACGGCCCGCGGCGACGATCTGACTAGCGACCTCCTCGCGATCCACGACGAGGACCCGGAGCAGCTGAGCCACGAGGAGGTCGCCTCGATCCTGTTCTCCCTCAGCTTTGCCGGGCACGAGACCACTACCAACCTCATCGGCAACACGGTCCGGCGCGTGCTGGAGGACCCGACGCGTTGGCAGCGGCTCGTCGCGAACCGTGGGCTGATCCCTGCGGCGGTCGAGGAGACGCTGCGGTTCGACACCTCCGTGCCCGTCTGGCGGCGCATCACCACCCGCCCGGTCACCCTCGGAGGCGTGGACCTGCCCGAGGGAGCCAAGTTGTTTCTGTGGCTGGCCGCCGCCGGCCGCGACCCCGCAGTCTTCCACGACGCCGACCACTTCGACCTGGACCGGAGCAATGCCGACCAGCACCTGGCCTTCGGCAGGGGCCTGCACTACTGCCTGGGCGCCAGCCTCGGCAAACTGGAGACCCGCCTCGCTCTGGAGGAACTGACCACCCGCTTCCCCGACCTTCGCCTGGTCGCCGGGCAGCGGATCCCCTTCCACCCCAACATCTCCTTCCGCGGCCCACAGAAACTGCTGGCGCGCCGCGGCGTGTCGTTTGCAAACCGTTGATTTCGGCGCTGGCACCCGACCGCCGGAGCAGACCGGCAACAGCCCCGTCGAGCACCTCGGCTCAAGCCACCAGCGCAGTGCGATAACACGTCGCACGAGCTACGGGAATCCGAAGGCGTTACGGATGGGTCTGTACGGAACATCGGCACCGACCAGCGGTAGCTGCTCATGACGGACCGGCGAATCCGGACCCGGCCGTTGGAAGCGCAGCTCGCCATAGACCACAAGCTGAAAGTCGTTCACCTGCATGGCGAAATTGCCAACGCCGCTGCATGGGACCAGCTCATCCGTATCACTACTCGCTGGGAGGCGGTAAAGAGGCAGCTAGAGCGCGAGCCGGAGGGGCCATGGTGGCTTTCGCTTCGTGCTACTTCATCCGTGGTCATGCGATTCGAGCCCGGCAGACCGGAACGCTGACTTCTCACGATCCGCCTTCCGATGTTGCACGAAAATTTGCACGCCCCAAGAGAAATATTGTCTGACCTGCTGGCCCCGGCTGGGATCGAACTAGCAACGGCCGCGACGGTCACTCGGCGACTACCGCTGTTATCCATTAAATTCTGTGGTCATTCCTGCGGTATCTCCTAAGGTGGGCGCCGCAGTCGAATGGCTGACTGTGGTGGTGTCGGAAACGGCGAAGAGGTTGTTCACTTCGCCAAAGCATGCTGCGACAGTTTGAAGCCGAACGAGCATCTTCCATCGCGATTGTGATGAGCGCCGCCAGGCGACCCGACTACGGTGAATGACGCTGACGTTCGCGATCGCTCTCGGCGAGGTGCTGAAGTCCCAACGCCACTGGCTCAACGGTTTTCATGACCTGACCCTGCTGCGGTCGGTGCATCCTTGTCCCGCATGTGCAGCCCCGCTTCGGTTCCCCAAGACCTGCCATGGTTCCGGCATCGCGCCGTTCCCCTGACGTGAATTTGCGTCACAACCCGTCCGGCGTTACGCGGGACCGGAGCGCAATGCGCGCCTCCTGCGAATCGACTTTCAGCTATCTAGCACTAAACTTTCGCGTAAAGCACGTTTTGGCAAACAATGGTCGAAACGCCGCCGGAGCAAGCGGACGCCATCGTCCTCGACAAAAGGCCAGAATCCAGCGACAGAGGCACAGAGCAGTTAACTAGTAAATCTAGCTAATGTGTCCAAATACGTGTCCATTTGGCGTGAAAACGGCCCCCGGAGAAGTCTCCGAGGGCCGTTTCCGCTGGTAGCGGGGACAGGATTCGAACCTGCGACCTCTGGGTTATGAGCCCAGCGAGCTACCGAGCTGCTCCACCCCGCGGTGGGTAAATATCAGGTTACCGAACACCGCCGAGGCCGCCAAATCCCACGCTCAGCACGGGTAACGGGGTCAGTGCGAAGGCGCGTTCAGCCCGTACCGCTGCCTGA
Organism: uncultured Actinomycetota bacterium; assembly: GCA_963744835.1. Taxonomy (GTDB): domain Bacteria; phylum Actinomycetota; class Actinomycetes; order Mycobacteriales; family Mycobacteriaceae; genus Mycobacterium. The sequence goes on along the minus strand of CAVUVB010000007.1, from coordinate 484,966 downwards.
TGTCGTCCATCCAGTCCGGCGACCCGTAGGTCAGCCCGTATTTGTCGGCCAACTCGCCGAATTCGGGCAGCTCGTGCAGGACCTTCCCGAGCGGACCATCGGCGCGTTCGACCAACAGCTCACCGAGTTCCCTGAAGTAATTCTCGAACCGACCCGGGGTGATGATCTCGATGATGCGGCCGGGCTCGCTGCCGGCGTTCCACATCGCATGCATTTGCCCGCGCGGCTTGGTGATGTAGCCGCCGGGACCGAGGACGACTTCACTGTCGTCGGAACGGAAGCCTATTTCGCCCGCCAACACGATCGAATGCTCGTCCTCGCGGGTGTGCCGGTGCGCTGCGGTGAGCAAACCGACCTCGAACGGATGCTCGACGATCGACACCTCGCCGCCATTGGTGCGGCTGGATAACTTGAACACAGCCCCAAAGCCCGGAAGCGCCACGTACTCCCCTGCCCCGGGTTGCACAATCGTCACCGGAATTTGATCCATATCGGCATCGGCCATCTCGCATACCCTCCTCGCAGCCGCTGCAAGAGCGATTATTTGGTGTTGCCGTACTTGGTAATCGCGTCGTCGAGCCGCTGCAGCGCCGCTCCGTAGGCGGCGAAGTCGCCGCTCTTCTGCGCGTCACGCGCCGCGCCTAATGCCGCCTCAACATCCTTGAGCGCGGCGGCCTTGGCCGGAGACAGGGTGACCGGCCCGTTCGGTGAGGGCGGGACCGCAGCGGCCGCCGGTGGCGGAGTCGCCGGCAGCCCATCGGCCGGCGGCGGGGCGCCCGGCGCGGGGTTGGGGGGTGCCCCCGCCTCGGGAGGCGCGATCCCGGCCGCGGTCGCGCCGGCGCCGGGCCCGAACAGCCCGGTCAACGCGTCGCTGACAGTGGGCCCGTACCCGATTTTGTCGTTGTACATCATGGCCACCCGGATCAGGCGGGGATACGACGAGGCCGCATCGCTGGCGCCGGGTGAGGCGTACACGGGCTCGACATACAGCAGCCCACCCTGAGCGACCGGCAACGTGAGCAGGTTGCCCCACTTGATCCGGTTCTGGTTGTCACGCCCGATCACACCTAGGTCTTGTGACACCGCGGGATCGGTGGTGATCGCGTTGTTCGCCAGTTTCGGTCCGTTGACTTGGCCGGGGATGGTCAGCACGGTGATCTTCCCGTAGGTCCCGGGATCGGAGCTGGCGCTGATATAGGCGGCCAGGTAGTCACGCTTGAACCTGTTCATCGCGCTGGTGAGCTGATATGCCGGCGAATCGTCGCCCTTGGCAATGTTTTTCGCGACGATGTAGTACGGCGGCTGATAGCTGCTTGCGGTGGGGTTCGGGTCCAGCGGCACGTCCCAGAAGTCTGACGTGGAGAAGAACGTCACCGGGTCGTTGACGTGGTATTTGGCCAGCAGCATCCGCTGCACCTTGAACAGGTCCTCGGGATAGCGCAGATGCGCGGCCAATTCGGGCGTGATGTCGCTCTTGGGTTTTACGGTCCCGGGGAAGACTTTCATCCACGCCCTGAGCACCGGGTCCCGCTCGTCCTGTTGATAGAGCGTGACCGTCCCGTCGTAGGCGTCGACGGTGGCCTTCACCGAGTTGCGGATGTAGGACACCTGCTTGTCGGGGGCCAGTCGGTTGAAGGCCACCTCGGTGGAGTCAGCGGTGGCCGACGACAACGAGGTCAGCTCGGAGTACGGGTAATTGTCCAGCGTGGTGTAGCCGTCGATGATCCACACCAGCCGCTTGTTGACGATCGCCGGGTAAAGGCTGCTGTCGGTGGTCAACCAGGGTGCCACCGCCTCCACCCGCTGCGCCGGATCACGATTGAACAAGATCCTGCTGTTGGACCCGATCACGTTGGAGAACAGGAAATTTCGCTCAGCGAATTTTGCCGCGAACACGCTCCGCGACACCCAGCTGCCGATCGGTACGCCGCCGATTCCGGTGTAGGTGTAGTTCTGGGTTCCGGCGTTGGTCTCGTAGTCGTATTCCCGGTCGACACCGGTCTTTCCGACGATTGCGTAGTCGGCGGGCGTGTTGGAGATGACCGGCCCGAAGTAGATCCGTGGCTGGTCCAGCCGCGCCGGGCCGTCGGAGATCACACTGCCTTTGGCGCCGACGACGTTGACCAGAAACTCCGGGTATCCGCCGTTCTGATTGGGGTCGTTGGCGATACCGCGCACGGTGTTGGCCGGTGAGGCGATGAATCCGTTGCCGTGCGTGTACACGGTGTGCCGGTTGATCCAGTCCCGTTGGTTATCGATCAGGTGGTCGGGGTTGAGCTCGCGGGCAGCGACGACGTAATCGCGCAGGTTGCTGTCGCGGTCGACATACCGGTCGATGGACAACTGGTCGGGGAAGTAGTAGAAGTTCTTGCCCTGCTGAAACTGGGTGAACGCTGGACTGATGATGGTGGGGTCAAGCAGCCGGATGTTCGACGTGGTGGCACGGTCGGAGGCGACCTGCTGGGCGGTTGCCTGGCCATCGCCGCTGTAATCGCGGTAGGTCACCACGTCATCGGTCAGGCCGTAGGCCTGTCGGGTCGCGGTAATGCTTCGGCTGATGTACTCGCGTTCCTTCTGCGCGGCATTGGGTTTGACGCTGATCTGCTCAACGATCAGCGGCCAACCGGCGCCGACGATCAAGGACGACAGCAGTAGCAGCACCAGACCGATAGCCGGAATCCGTAAGTCCCGCAGCACAATCGCCGAGAACACCGCAACCGCGCAGATCAACGCGATCGCCATCAGGATCAGCTTGGCGGGCAACACCGCGTTGATATCGGTGTACCCCGCCCCGGTGAACGGCTTTCCGGCGCGGGTGTGTGAAAGCAGCTCGTAGCGGTCCAGCCAGTACGCGAACGCCTTGAGCAGCACCAGCGTGCCGACCAGGCTGATCAGCTGGATGCGTGCCGAACGGCTCAACGCGCCGGTGCGCCCGGACAGCCGGATACCGCCGAATACATAGTGCGCCAACAGATTCGCCACGAAAGCCAAAAACAGCGCGACGAACAAGAAACTGAGGACGAGCCGGTAGAAGGGCAGGTCGAAGGCGTAGAAGCCGAGATCCTTGCCGAATTGCGGATCCTTGACGCCGAAATCACCGTCGTGCAGGAAAAGCTGAACCCGCACCCAATAGGTCTGCGCGATGATCCCGGCCAGCAGGCCGATCGCCGCCGGGACCCCGATACCGACCAAGCGCAGTCGGGACATCACCACGCTGCGGTACCGCGCCACAGGATCGTTGCCGTTGCTCGGGACGAACACCGGCCGGGTGCGATAGGCCAGCGCCAAGGCGGCGAACACAATGCCGCCCATCAGCAGCCCCACCACGAGGAACACCACCAGCCGGGTCACCAGCACGGTAGTGAACACCGATCGGTAGCCCATTTCGCCGAACCAGAGCCAGTCGACGTAGCCATCGATCAGTCGCGGGCCAACCAACAGCAGGGCGATCACTGCCAAGGCGATCGCGATCAGAATCCGGCTGCGCCGAGTCAGCTTCGGCATTCTGGCTGCGGGCCGCATCCCCACTAGCTACGCTCCCTGCTCCATCTCAACAGTGACCGTCGGCGTTGTCCTCGACGTATCACAACTGTACGCATCGTCAGCAGCTGGGCGGCTGCCCGCCGGAGGTCACCGTGTGCAGCGCATTCACCGCGCCACCGAGGTTTTCGACCTTCACGAGCTGCAGCCCGGACAACTTACCCGAGCTTGCCTCATAGCAGTTTTCGGCCGGCACCAGAAACACCGTCGCCCCGGCGTCTCGTGCGGCAGCCATCTTGTGCACGATTCCGCCGATACGACCGACGCTGCCGTCGGCTCGGATCGTGCCGGTACCTGCGACGAACTTCGCGCCGGCCAGATTGCCGGTGGTGAGCTTGTCGACGACCGCCAGGCTGAACATCAGCCCCGCCGACGGCCCACCCACGTTGGCGAGGTTGAAATCGACCGCGAAGTGCGCCCACGGCGCGTCCATCACCGAGACACCGACAAAGCCGTAATTGCGATCGGGGTGTTTGCCTAGCGTGATCTGAGCGACCCCGGGGGGTGCGTTTTTGCGGCGGAAATCCACCGCGATCGACTGGCCGGGTTTGGTGTGCTTCAGCAACGACGTGAATTGGTCCACATCGGTGACCGGCGTGCCGTTGACGGCCTGGACGGAGTCACCGGCCTGCAGCTTGCCCACCGAAGGTCCGGGATCGCTGACCACGACCACGGTGACGGCTCGCGGATACTTCAAATACCCCAGCGCCGCGAACTCGGCGTTGTGTTCGGACTCCTTGAAATCGGCGTCGTTGGCCTTGTCGACGTCCTCGCGTGACTGGCCCGGCGGGTAGACCAGGTCGCGCGGCATCAGCTGCTCCTGCCCGGAAAGCCACAGCGTCAGCGCCTCGGCCAGGCTGAGATCATCACGCTGCGACACCGTCGTCATATCCAGATGGCCCGTCGTCGGGTGGGTCTGGGTGCCCTTGATGTCGACCACTTGCTTGCCGTCGACCTCACCGAGCGTGTCGAACGTCGGGCCCGGGCCGAGTGACACATAGGGCACCGTCACCCCCGCCAGCAACACACCGAAGACCACGATCGGCACCAGCGCCACGATCAGCGTCAGAATCCGCCTGTTCACGTCGCTAACACTAGACGGACTGGTCAGGGCGAATTGGCGGTCGGTTCACTCAGAGCGTGACGGCGGCTCGCGCGCCAGGCGCCGCCGATGAGTACCGTTGGGGGCATGGCTGACCTGCCTTTCGGGTTCTCCGGCGGAGACGATCCCGACCGCGAACGCGGGGACCATGGCCCCCAGGATCCCGATTCCGGTAAAGGATCCGCCGACCCGTTCGGTCTGGGTGGCCTCGGCGGTGAGTTCGACATGGCCGACCTCGGTCAGATCTTCACCCGGCTCGGGCAGATGTTCAGCGGTGCGGGCTCGGCCATGGCCGGCGGCCAGGCCTCCGGGCCGGTGAACTACGAGCTGGCCCGCCAGTTGGCGTCGAGTTCGATCGGCTTCGTCGCGCCGATCCCGGCCGCCACCAGCCAGGCGATCAGCGATGCCGTCCATCTCGCCGAGACATGGCTCGACGGGGTGACCGCGCTGCCGGCCGGCACCAGCAGGACGGCCGCCTGGACCCCCAACGACTGGGTAGACAACACCCTAGAGACCTGGAAGCGGCTGTGCGATCCGATGGCCCAGCAGATCGCGACGGTCTGGGCGGGCGCGCTGCCCGAAGAAGCCAAGAACATGGCCGGTCCGCTGCTGTCGATGATGTCGCAGATGGGCGGAATGGCATTCGGCTCGCAGTTGGGCCAGGCGCTGGCCCGGTTGTCCCGCGAAGTGCTGACGTCGACCGACATCGGTTTACCGTTGGGGCCTAAGGGAATAGCCGCGCTACTGCCGGACGCCATCGAGTCCTTCGCCGATGGGCTCGAGCAGTCCCGCAGCGAGATCGTCACCTACCTGGCGGCCCGTGAGGCCGCCCATCACCGGTTGTTCAGTCACGTGCCGTGGCTGGCCAGTCAGCTGCTGGGCGCCGTCGAGGCCTACGCCAACGGCATGAAGATCGACATGCAGGGCATCGAGGAGTTGGCCCGCGATTTCAACCCCGCCGCGCTGAACGATCCGGCTGCCGTCGAGCAGCTGTTGACCCAGGGCGTGTTCGAGCCCAAGGCCACACCGGAGCAGACCCAGGCACTGGAACGGCTTGCGACGATGCTGGCGCTGATCGAGGGCTGGGTGCAGACGGTGGTGACTGCGGCGCTCGGTGACCGCATCCCTGGCGCGGCCGCCCTCGGAGAGACGCTGCGCCGCCGCCGGGCCACCGGCGGACCCGCCGAGCAGACCTTCGCCACCCTGGTCGGCCTCGAGCTGCGGCCCCGCAAGCTGCGGGAGGCCGGCGTGCTGTGGGAGCGGCTCACCCAGGCCGCCGGGGTCGACGCGCGCGATTCGGTCTGGCAGCACCCTGATCTGCTGCCCGCGTCGGAGGACCTCGACGACCCTGCCGCGTTCATCGACCGCATCATCGGCGGCGACACCAGCGGCATCGACGAGGCGATCGCCGAGTTCGAGCGGGGCACCGATTCTGATGCCGGCCCCGACGACGGCTCTGTGGATAGCTGAGTCGGCCGTCCCGCCTGACCGTGGCACAGTGCCTGGATGGCGCAGCCCACGCCGACGCTCTATGCGCTAGACCCGGCTCTGCCGGTACTGCTGCGACCCGACGGCGCCGTTCAGGTGGGGTGGAGCCCGCGCCGCGCCGTGCTGATCCACCCGCCGCGCGGCTTGACTCCTGTGGGGCTGGCCGTGCTGCTGCGGACCATGCATTCACCGGTGCCGCTGGGCGAGTTGCAACGTCAGGCTGACCGCCACGGCGACGTGCCCACCCATGAGCTGGACGCTCTGATGGCGCAGTTGGTCGCGGCCGGGGTCGCTACCCGTGGTCGCCGTCAGCGGCCGGTGCGGTCGGCGTCAATCCGTGTGCACGGCCGCGGCCCGCTGTCCGAGCTGCTGATCGAGGGGCTGCGCTGTTCGGGCGCCCGAGTCAAGCAGAGCAGCCACCCTCACGCCGTGGTGACCTCGGCCGAAGCTGACCTGGTGGTGTTGTCCGACAACCTGGTCGTCGACCCGCGCATGCAGCGCGAACTGCACAGTCAGGGCGTCGCGCACCTCGCGGTCCGGGTGCGCGACGGTATCGGTCTGGTCGGTCCGCTGGTCATACCCGGTGTCACCAGCTGCCTGGGGTGTGCGGATCTGCATCGCAGAGATCGCGACGCGGCCTGGCCCGCGGTCGCCGCGCAGCTGCGCGACACCGTCGGTGTGGCCGATCGGCCGACCCTGCTGGCGACGGCGGCGCTGGCGCTCAGCCAAGTCAACCGCGTGCTCGGCGCGGTACGCGGGTCCGAATCGGAACCGCCCGTTTCGTTGAACGCCACGCTGGAGTTCGACGTCCACGCCGGCTCAATAGTGGCGCGGCACTGGCCCAAGCATCCACTGTGTCCCTGCTGACAGCACTTGTTGCCAGATCTGTGCGGGCTAGAACCGCTCGTCATGGATGATGGTTCTGTGGCAGACATCAAACGCGGCGGCGCGGCGCGCAACGCGAAGCTGGCGGGACTGTCCGTCGGCATCGCCGGTCGGACAGCGCTCGGGTTCGGCAAACGGCTGGCCGGCAAGTCGCAGGACGAAGTCAACGCCGAATTGATGGAGAAGGCCGCCCACCAGCTCTTCACCGTGCTGGGCGAGCTCAAGGGTGGCGCGATGAAGGTCGGCCAGGCGTTGTCGGTGATGGAAGCCGCCATCCCCGAGGAGTTCGGCGAGCCCTACCGCGAAGCGCTGACCAAACTGCAGAAGGACGCACCGCCGCTGCCCGCGGCGAAAGTGCACCGGGTACTAGACGCCCAGCTGGGCACCAAGTGGCGTCAACGGTTCACCTCGTTCGACGACACACCGGTGGCGTCGGCCAGCATCGGCCAGGTGCACAAGGCGGTGTGGTCCGACGGTCGCGAGGTCGCCGTGAAGATTCAATACCCGGGCGCCGACGAGGCACTGCGGGCCGACCTGAAGACCTTGCGACGCATGGTCGGAGTCGTCAAACAGCTCGCACCCGGCGTGGATGTCCAAGGCATCGTCGACGAGCTGATCGAACGCACCGAGATGGAGCTTGACTACCGGCTGGAGGCCGACAATCAGCGCGCCTTCGCCAAGGCCTACGAGGGCCACCCGCACTTCCTGGTGCCGCACATCGTCGCCAGCGCGCCCAAAGTCGTGATTCAGGAGTGGATCGACGGCGTGGCGATGTCGGACATCATCCGCAACGGCACCGTCGAACAACGCGACCTGATGGGAACCCGGCTCGCAGAATTCATCTTCGACGCACCGCGCCGGCTGGAGATGATCCACGGCGACGCCCACCCCGGGAACTTCATGCTGCTGCCCGACGGGCGGATGGGCGTCATCGACTTCGGCGCGGTGGCGCCGCTGCCTGGAGGGTTCCCGGTCGAACTCGGGATGACGATCCGACTGGCCCGCGACAAGAACTATGACCTGGTGTTGCCGACGATGGAGAAGGCCGGTTTCATTCAGAAAGGCCAGCAGGTGTCGGTGCGCGACATCGACGAGATGCTGCGCCAGTACGTCGAGCCGGTCAAGGTCGAGTCTTTTCACTACACACGTAAGTGGTTGCAGCGGATGACCTACCGTCAGCTCGACCGATCGGTGTCACAGATCAAGACCGCTCGGCAGATGGACCTGCCGCCCAAGTTGGCCATCCCGATGCGAGTGCTCGCCTCCGCGATGGCGATCATGTGCCAGCTGGATGCACACGTGCCCACCAAGAAGCTGTCGGATGAATTGGTTCCCGGCTTCGCCGAACCCGACGCCGCAATCGTCTCGGGCGCCGAGATCGACGGCAGCCCGGCCGTAACTTGAAAAACCCGCGCTCACGTCAATCTCGGCGACAGACGCCGGCCTAAGCGGCGACTGAATCCTTGCGCGGACGTCCACGAGGCCGTTTGCAGCTCACGATGCAGCCACGCTCGAGGATCTCGCCGCCCCACACTCCCCACGGTTCTGCGCGCTGCAACGCCTCGGCCAGACACTCGCTTCGAATCGGGCAGTCAGCGCACAACGCCTTGGCGCGCTCCAATTCTGATGGGGTGTCGGCGAACCACAGGTCGGGATCGCCGACATAACAAGGCAACTCGGGCGGCTGCTCGTCGGGGACTGTCGGTGTCGACATGTCGGAGTTCACCTGCTTCCTGGTCGGGGCGGTCGTTGCGGAGATCCGGACCAGTTGGCGGGCTGTCGACCCAAAAACTGTGGCCACGGATCCTTTGACTTCGGGTCCGTGGCCATGTGGCGATGCATTGGGCTTTACCTAGGTAGAGCCCCGATCCACGGACGCGTCGGTCGCGGCGGCGGTGCGACGCTTGTGCGACGCCGCCAAGGCGGCAGCCGCGCCGGCATGGGCAGCATGGCGAGAGCCAGTGTTCCCCGTCAGGCGTACACCGAACGCGTTCATGTCGATCATCGTGGCTCCCTCCTCTCGCGTGGTAGCTACCACCGAGCGCAATACTTGCGGTTCCAGGCTAAATAGTAACAGCCTGATCCGGCAAGCGATTTTCTGACCTGGGCTTATGTGGCACCTGGGGGCGCCACCCTCTCGCTGGGGACTGCGCCCGGCTGCGCCGCGCTGGCGATCGCCACGGGCTTTTAGCCGCGGCCCCGAACGAGCTCCAACACGTCCGGTCCGAACTGCTCTAGCTTGCGAGCGCCGATGCCGGGGATCGCGACCAACGCGGCGTCGTCGGTGGGCAGCATTTCGGCGATTGCGATCAGCGTGTTATCGGTGAACACGACGTATGCGGGTACTTTGAGGTCGCGGGCAGTGCGCAGCCGCCAGTCTTTGAGCTGTAGCAACAGCTCGTCGTCGATATCGGCGGCGCATGTTTCGCAGCGTCGCAGCATGATCGCCGTCGGGGTGGTCAGCTGGTTATTGCAGATCCGGCAGCGCGACGGGGTGCCGCGGTTGCGTCGCGGCCGACTCGGGCTGGGGTCGGGTTGAGTCTGCGGGGCAAGGCCGTTGAGAAACCGGGACGGCTTGCGACTCTGCCGCCCACCCGGATTGCGGGACAACGCCCAGCTGAGCGCCAAATGCATTCGGGCCCTGGTGATTCCGACGTAGAGCAGGCGGCGCTCCTCTTCGACCGCTTCGCTTTCGGCGCCGTGGGCCAACGCATGCGAAATCGGCAGCGTGCCATCGGTCAATCCGACCAGGAACACCGCGTCCCACTCCAGCCCCTTGGCGGCGTGCAGCGAGGCCAGCGTCACGCCCTGCACTACCGGCGGGTGGCGCGCGTCGGCGCGGGTCCGCAGCTCGGCCAGCAGACCGGGCAGGTCCAACTGCGGGCGATGCGCCACCTCTTCGTCGACCAATTCAGCCAACGCGACCAGCGCCTCCCACCGATCCCGGGCGCGGGTCCCCGTCGGCGGTTGGGCCGTCAAACCCAGCGGTTCGAGCAGCCCCCGGACCACGTCAGGCAGGGCGCCCTCGCCGGCGGTGCCGCGGTTAACCGCCCGCGCCAATACCAGCAGCGCTTGGCGGATTTCCTGGCGACTGAAAAAGCCCTCGCCGCCGCGAACCTGATACGGAATCCCGGCCTCGGTCAACGCTTCCTCGTAAACCTCGGACTGCGCATTGATCCGGTAGAGCACCGCGATCTCGGCCGGCGGCGTGCCCGCCTCCACCAGCCGCGAGATTGACGCCGCCACCGCGGCGGCCTCGGCGACTTCGTCGGGATGGTCACGAAACGACGGGACCGGTCCTGGATCACGCTGACCGACCAGGTGCAGCTTGCTGCCGGCCACCCGCCCGCGGGCGGCGGCGATTACCCGGTTGGCCAGCGACACCACTTGCGGTGTGGACCGGTAGTCCCGTTCCAGGCGCACCACGGTCGCGTCGGGGTATCGCTGCGAAAAGTCCAGCAGGTAACGCGGCGAGGCTCCGGTGAACGAGTAGATGGTCTGGTTGGCGTCGCCGACGACCGTCAGGTCGTCGCGGTCGCCCAGCCACGCCGACAACACCCGGTGCTGCAACGGCGTGACGTCCTGATATTCGTCGACGACGAAGCAGCGGTAGCGGTTTCGAAACTCATCGGCGACCGCCGCGTCGTGCTCGATTGCGGCCGCGGTATGCAGCAGCAGGTCGTCGAAGTCGAGCAGCGCAACACCGTCACCGCGGGACTTGAGCGACTCGTAGGCCGCATACACGGTGGCGACCTGGCCGGCATCCAGCGGAATGTCGCGGCCCGCGGCGGCCACCGCGTTCGGATAGGCCTCGGGGGAGATCAGCGACGCCTTGGCCCATTCGATCTCACCGGCCACATCGCGGACATCGTCGGTGCTTAGATGCAACCCGGCGCCACTGGCACCGCGGGCGACGACGGCGAACTTGCTCTCCAGCAGCTGCCACCCGGTGTCTCCGACTACCCGCGGCCAGAAATACCGCAGCTGCCGGTGGGCCGCCGCGTGGAAGGTCAAGGCCTGCACGGTGTCGACGCCAGAGCCGGTCGCCACGGCCGCACCCAACGTCCGCAACCGGGCGCGCATCTCGCCGGCCGCACGCTGGGTGAACGTCACCGCCAACACCTGACCCGCGGCCACGTGTCCGGTGGCCACCAGCTGAGCGATGCGGCGGGTGATCGTGCGGGTCTTACCGGTTCCCGCCCCGGCCAGCACGCAGACCGGTCCGCGGGGCGCCAGCACGGCCTCGCGCTGCTCGTCATCGAGGTCGGCAACCAAGGGCTCTGCGATTACCGGCATGGCGTCCATCTTGGCAGTGGTCGCCGACAAACCCCGGGCAGCGCCACGCCGAAGCAATATCGACGACGCAGGATATGTTTAACAAACTATGAGCAACGCTTCGCTGACCATGTACACCACGACGTGGTGTGGCTACTGCTACCGGCTCAAGACGACGTTGAAGGCCGCCGGAATCTCCTACGACGAGGTTGACATCGAACAGGACGCCGCAGCGGCGGATTTCGTCGGCTCGGTCAACGGCGGCAACCGCACGGTTCCGACGGTGAAGTTCGCCGACGGGTCGACGCTGACCAACCCGGCCGCGGGCGAGATCAAGGCGAAGCTTGCGGAGTTGGCTGGGTGACGTCAGTCCGTTTCGGCCCAGGATTCGATGATCACCCGCGCGATCGACACCGCGCCGGGTAGCAGCAGCCGGGATTCCGAGTCGCTGCTCCAGTCACCCACGGCCAGGGCGGCGCGGACCTCGTCGCGGGTGAACCACGCGGCCTCGGCGATCTCGCCGTCATTGAAGGAGAAGTCCTGATCCGGGTCGGCGATCGCATGGAAGCCGACCATTAACGAGCGCGGGAACGGCCACGGCTGGCTGCCCAGGTAGCGCACATCGCGGACGGTCAGCCCGATCTCCTCGCAAATCTCCCGCATAACACAGCTCTCGAACGACTCGCCGGCTTCGACGAAACCAGCCAGCAGCGAGAACATCCGCTGCGGCCACACCGTTTGGCGGGCCAACACCGCTCGGTCACCGCCGTCGTGCACCAGACAGATCACCGCGGGGTCGATGCGCGGGAATTCCTCGTGACCGGTGAGCGGGTTGACCCGCGCCCAGCCTGCTCGGATGGGCTTTGTGGGCGAGCCGTCCACCGAACTGAACCGGGCGCTGTCATGCCAATTCAGCAGCGCCGAGGCCGCCGACACCAGTTGTGCGCCCATGTCGTCGAAAAGCTGGCCGGCCCGCCGCAGATCGGCCACCTGGGTTTCCACGTCAGGATCCTCGGGTGATTCCAATGAACCCCGGACTGCCCACACATGTCGACCGTCGTCCATACGGCCCAAGAACACCGCATCTGCCGGAGGTTTGTCGGCCAAGGCCTTCGCGCGGCCGAGCACCACGCGGCCGTCGGCGACCAACACCTGATTGCGCCGGTCCAGCCGCAGCAGCGCCGCTTCGGCCCAGCCGGCGGTCGCGGCGTCCACGTCGGTGCGTATCTGGTCGTCCCGGTCCGCGCCAATGCGGGACAGCAGCGGCACGCTCCGTAACTGGAATTCCACGTCACTTCCCTACATTTCGGACATAGAGCAGCCGGTCGCCAGCCTCGATGGCGTCGGCCTCGGGCGCATCGACGCGCAGCAGGTGACCGCCGCGGACTACACCGAGCACGATGTCGGACAGATGCCGCGGGGAACCGCCCACCTCGGTCTGCTCGACGTCGCGCTCGGCGACCGCGAATCCCGCGGCGGGCGTCAACAAGTCGTCGATCATCTCCACGATGCTGGGCGTGGTGGTGGCGATGCCGAGCAGCCGTCCGGCGGTCTCGGATGAGACGACCACCGAGTTCGCACCGGATTGCTGCAGCAGGTGCTGGTTTTCGGCTTCTCGAATCGACGCCACGATCGTGGCGTGTGGCGCGACTTCCCGGGCGGTGAGGGTGACCAGCGCCGCAGTGTCGTCGCGACCGGTGGCGACGACGATCGACGACGCATGCTGAGCGGCGGCCAACCGCAGTACGTCGGATCTGGTGGCATCGCCGTGCACGGTGACCAGGCCGGCGGCCGTGGCATGGTCGAGGGCTGTTTGATCGATGTCGACGACGACGACATCGCAGTTCACCGTCTCGTCATCCCGGATTGCGGCGATCGCCGTCTTGCCCTTGGTGCCGTAGCCGACAACGACGGTGTGGTTGCGCACTCTGCTCCTCCAACGCTGAATCTTGAACGCTTGCCGGGACCGCTCGGTGAGCACCTGAAGTGTGGTGCCGACCAACACCACGAGGAACAGAATCCGCAGCGGCGTAATGACCAGGATGTTGATCAGGCGCGCGAATTCCGAATACGGGGTCAGATCGCCGTAGCCGACGGTGGTCAGCGACACTGTGGCGAAATACACGCAGTCGATAACCGACAGCGGCGCACCGCGCACGTCGGTGTACCCGTCGCGGCCGAGGTAGACGGTGATCACTGCGATCACTAACGCGAGCAGTGCGACCGCGACTCGCTTCCAGATCGCGCGGACCGGGCCGACGTCGGTCTCCGGGATCCGCAACACACCGACCAGTGCATAGCCGGGTAGTGCGGTCAACGTCTCGTCGAGACCGCGTCGCCGCCAGCTAGCTTTGGCCACTGTTCATCGGCTCGACCTGACGCACGTCACAATGTAACCATGACCGCCATCACACCAATCGCTCAGCGTGACGCCAGCCAAACACCCGCCTACCGAATCGCGGCGCTGTTGCTCGGCGTCGGTACCACCCACTTTCTGGCACCAAAGCCGTTCGACGACATCATCCCCGCCGAGCTGCCGGGAAGTCCGCGGTTCTACACCTATGCGTCCGGCGTCGCCGAGGTCGTCATCGGTGCTTTGCTGCTGCCACGACGCACTCGGCGGGCCGCCGCCCTGGCGGCTGCCGGGCTGTTCGTCGCAGTCTTCCCGGGGAACGTCAACATGGTCCGGTTGTGGTGGGACAAGCCATGGCCGATGCGCATCGCCGCGTTGGCCCGGCTGCCGTTGCAGATCCCGATGATCACCGCGGCGCTCAAGGTCAGCCGCAACGCCTAAGGGGCCGACTGATTGGCCAGCATGCCGACCAGGTCGTCGGGATCCGGCAACACCTCGGGGACGACGGTGACACCCGTGCGCACGTAGTGAAACGCAGTGCGTACCAACGATTCCGGGCAACCGTGAAGTGCCGCCCAGGCCAGTCGGTAGACACCGAGCTGGACCGCGGCATGTCGCATGGCTTCTGGCCCGGTTGGCGGCTCGCCAGTCTTCCAGTCCACCACGGTGGCGCCACCGTCCGGGTCGGCAAATACCGCGTCGATGCGCCCGCGCACCATAGTGCCGCCGATGGCCATCTCGAACGGCACCTCGACGGCAACTGGCGTGCGGGCGGCCCACGGTGATGCGAGGAAGGCGTTCTGCAACGCGGCCAGCTCCTCGGCATCGCGCCGCGCGGTGTCGGTGTCCGCGGCGCCGGGCAGGTCGCCCAGGTCGAACAGCCGCTCGGCGCCGTAGAACCGCTGCACCCAGTCGTGAAATGCGTTGCCCAGCGTGGCATGCGGGTCCGGGCGGGTCGGCAGCCGGCGCATCAGCCGCTGCGCCGCGTGCCGTGGTTCGCGGGCCAACTCCACCAGGCTGCTGACCGACAGCTGAGTGGGCAAGGTTTGCGTCGGTCGCCCCGGGACGCTGCGGGCACGCTCGTCGAGCAGTGCATCGACGTCGGCCGCCCACCCTTCGGTGTCGGCGTCTTCCGCCGAAGCCGACGTCGGCGCTGACATCGCCGCGGCTACCATTGCCGCACCCCGCTGCACGTCGGCGCGGCGCCCGCCCAGCGGGTCGACGGGCCAGGTCGCTTCATGCACGCTGTCGCGCAATGGGTTTCGGTCACCGTCGGCCGGTGCCGGCGTCCAGTGTTCGATCACGCCGCATGCGTCACCGGCAGTGGCCGACCTTTCGATGATGTCCTTGAGCTCGCACAGGAAATCCGACGGTCCGCGCGGCTTGATCCCGGTAGCGCCCCAGTGGTGGCCGGACAGCAGCAGGGTGTCCTCGGCGCGGGTGATGGCCACATACAGCAGCCTGCGCTCCTCGTCGAGGCGACGTTGGTCCAGTTGCCTACGGTGCGCGGAAATCTTGTCCGACAGTTGCTTTCGATCGGTCACATCCGACGTATCCAGAACCGGGACACCGTGCACGCCCAACGACGCCCGATCGCCGCGCAGCAGCGGCGGCAAGTCAGCGGCGTCGGTGAGCCAGGTGCGAGTCGATGCGGTCGACGGGAACACTCCTGCCGACAGTTGCGGCACGGCCACCACCTTCCATTCCAAACCCTTGGCGGCGTGCACGGTGAGCACCTGCACCCGATTCTGGGCCACGACGGCCTGAGCCGGCGGCAAGCCGTTCTCGACGACAGTGGCCGCATCCAGGTAGGCGAGCAGACCGTCGATCGATGCCGGAGAGGCGGTGGCCGGGTCGGCGTAGCCGCTGACCACGTCGGCGAAGGCGTCGAGTTGCTCAGTGCCCGTCCAACCTGACGCGACGGGCAGCGTCGCCCGGACCTCGTAGTCGACGCCCAGCAGCCGGCGCACCTCGGCGACCAGGTCGGGAAGCGGATGGCCGAGGTGGCCGCGCAGCACGCTCAACTCCTCGGCGAGCGCGACGATGCGCGAATATCCCGCCGTCGAATAGGCACTGGCCGGGCCCGGGTCGGCGATCGCGTCGGCCAAGCCCGCGGTATCGGCGTCCGGCCCGGCCGCCGCGGCGATCCGCTCGGCGGAATCGGGCCGCGCCGCGCTTGCGATCGCCACGGCGCGCCGCCACAGCGCCGCGACGTCGCGGGCCCCGAGCCGCCACCGCGGCCCAGTCAGCACTCGCATTGCGGCCGCACCGGCGGTCGGGTCGGCGACCAGCCGCAGCATCGCGACCACGTCGGCGACCTCGGGCACCGACAGCAGCCCGGCCAGTCCAACCACCTCCACCGGGAGGCCGCGGGTGCGCAGCGTAGCGGCCATCGGTGCGGCGTCGGAGTTGCGCCGCACCAGGACCGCGGCGGTCGGCGGCGCAACCCCGTCGGCGGTGGCTTGCTGATAGCGCCGCTGCAGGTGGTCGGCCACCCACTCCCGTTCGGCCTGTACGTCGGACAGCAGCGCGCAGCGGACGGTGCCGGGCGCGGCGCCGGGGCGCGAACGAAGCGCACGCACCTCCACCGATCGTCGCCGCGCGTCCGCCGAGACGGCGTTGGCCACGTGCAGCGCCCGGGGTGGATTGCGCCAGCTGGTCCGCAGTTCCAGGGTCGGGGCCGGACTGCCGTCGGGTCGCGGGAAGTCGGTGGTAAACCGCGGCAGGTTGGTGGCCGAGGCACCCCGCCAGCCGTAGATGGACTGGATCGGGTCACCGACGGCGGTCAACGCCAGGACGTCGTCGACGCCGCCGCCGAACAGCGACGACAACAGAATGCGCTGGGCGTATCCGGTGTCTTGGTATTCGTCGAGCAGCACCACCCGGTACCGGCTGCGCAGTTGCGCACCGACCTGCGGGACTGCGCAGGCCAGCCGTGCGGCGTGAGCCATCTGCGTGCCGAAATCCATCGCCTTCTCAGCCCGCATCCGTTGGTGCAACGCGTCGATCAGCGGCACCAGCTCGGTGCGCTCGGCCTGGGTGGCCAGCATCCGCAGCAGCCACTGGCTGGGGCCTCGCTCACGTTGGTAGCGGCCCGCCGGCAGGGTGTGCACCAGCCGTTGGAGTTCGACGTGCGTGTCGCGGAGCTGCTCGGTGTCGACCAGATGCTCGGCAAGCTGACCCGACAGCCGCAGCACCATCGACGTGACCTGGGCCGGGGTTTTGTCCGTGTGCAGCTCGCCGCGATAGCCGCTGACGACGTCGAATGCCAGCTGCCAGAGCTCGGTTTCGCTGAGCAGCCGAGCGTCGGGCTCGATGGGCTGGGCGTGCTTCCCCGCCTGCGGGCAGAGCAGACCGTATTCGCGCAGCAGTTGGCCAGCGAACGCGTGATAGGTACTGACCGTCGGCGTCTCTGCTGGCTCGCCGGGCGCCGGGACCGGGTAGCTGCCGAGGGTGAGCCCGGTGCCGTCCAGCCGGGCCAGGCGCGACCGAACGCGCCGCAGCAGCTGGCCGGCGGCCTTGCGGGTGAACGTCAGCCCCAGTACCTGGCCGGCTTCGGCGTAGCCGTTGGCGACCAGCCAGACCACCCGCGTTGCCATCGTCTCGGTTTTCCCGGCGCCGGCCCCTGCGATGACCACCAGCGGCCCCGGCGGGGCGGCGATGACCGCGGCCTGCTCCGCAGTGGGCTCGAAAAGCCCGAGGGCGCGGGCTAATTCGGCCGGACTGTAGCGCGCCGCGGTCATACCGGCCCAGCCCCGTCGACGTTGGTGTGCGCGGGGCAGCTCGGTCGCAGTGGGCAGTGGGTGCAGCCGTCGTTGATCCGCGCGATGAACTTCGGCCCGGCCGTCGCCTCAGCCGCCTGCCGGACCACGTTGCGCCACTCGGCGCGCAACTCAGGTGTCAGCGGGTCCTGTTCCCGTTCGGTGGCGCCTGCCGGCCCCGCCTTGCCCAGGTAAACCAACCGTGCGCCGCCGGGCTCGTCACCGTCCGAAACCAGGCCCTCGGCCACCGCCAGCTGGTAGGCCGCCAGCTGGGCATGTCGTTGCGCGTCGTCCTTGTTGACCGGTGTCTTGCCGGTTTTGACGTCGACGATGACCAGCCGGCCGACTCCGTCGCGTTCGATCCGATCAACCCGGCCGCGCAACCGCACCCCAGTGCCGTCGCGGGTATCGAGCACCCCGTCGACGTCGATCTCGACGCCAACCTCGGTCAACTCGCGACGGGTCTGGGCCTGCCACGCCAGGAACGCCTGGATCATCGCGCGATGCCGGGCCAGCTCGTTGGCTGAATACCAATCGGATTCGAACGGCAGATGCTGCCAGGCCCGCTCCAGCGCAGCCAGCAGGTGCGACTCGCTAGCTGTCGAGTCGGCGATCAGCGCGTGCAGTACCGATCCAATGGTGGACGGCAGATCACGCGCGTCGGTTCCACCGTGGCGTTCAGCCAGCCACCGCAGCGGGCAGTCGGTCAGCGTCTGCAGACTCGACGGAGTCAGCGTGACGAGGTGATCCGTATGATCGGCTCTACTCCACAACGGTTCGGCGGTGCTGACCGGTGTCATGCCATACCAGCCGGCCGGGTCGGCGCCGGGCACACCCGCTGCGGCCAGCCGCGCCAATTGTTTTGCCGCGCAGGCACGCGCCGCGTCACTCACCGTTGCCGCCGGCGCGCACACCACCCCGCGCAGCCGGCCCACCACCGCGGACGTCGACAGCACCCGCGGCGTCGCGACCGGCTGTTGCGCGGCATCGGCATCTCCGGTGGCCCACTGCGCGATTTCGGCGAAGAACGGTGACGGCAGGTCCGCATCCCTGCCGTCCCCGGCCTCGCCATCGATGGCGGTCACCAGCAACCGCTTGCGCGCCCGACCCATCGCTGCCACCAACAGCCGTCGTTCCTCGGCGAGCAGCGGCGCGCGCAGTGACGCGTTCTCGGTGACCCCGTCAAGGATGTCCAGCAGCCGCTGCGTGCCCAGGACGCCGCCGCGCGGAATCGTGTTGGGCCACAACCCTTCCTGCAGACCGGCGATGACCACCAGATCCCACTCCCGGCCCAGCGCCGCGTGCGCGCTGAGCACGGTGACCTGCTCCCCATCGGCCGTGGGCTCGGGTCCGGCCGATGGCATGTGCAGCGTGCCCAGATGATCGATCAGTCCGCGCAGCGACGCGCCGGCGGTGCGCGACAGGTATTGGTCGGTGGCATCGAACAGTGCCGTCACCGCGTCGAGGTCACGTCCGGCTTGAGCGCCGGACGTGCCGCCACGCTCACACGCCGCCAGCCAGCGACGCTGCAGCCCCGAACGTTGCCATGCCGCCCAGAGCAGGTAGCGGGGGTCTTCGCTTCGCCGGTGACTGCGAGCGGCGGCGTCCAGCACCGCCCGCACCTGCCGTAGCGGACGAGCCTGGGTCGGGGTCAGCCCGGACCACTGCCCGTTGTTCAGCGCATCCACGACGAGGTCATCGAATTCCCTTGGCGGGCGGTCGATGTCGGCGCGGCGTAGCGCCCGACGCAGCCGGCGAAGCGAAACCGGATCGACCCGACCGATTGGTCCAGTCAGCAGTGCCAGCGCCTGCTCGCCGTCCAGTCCGTCGGCGGTGGCCGCCAACACCGTCAGCAGCGTGCGCGCCGCCGGCTGCTCGGCCAGTGACCCGGCGACCCGCGGCGGGGCCACCGCAACGCCGGCCCGGGCCAGCGCGTGCGAGAGCCCGGCGGCGGCGCGCGGCACCGACCTGACGATCACCGCCATCTGTGACCACGGCACGCGAGAGACCAGGTGCGCGCGCCGCAAGAAATCGGCGATCAGCGCCGCCTCCGCGCCCGGGGAGGCGGCCAGCCTCACCGCTACCGACCCGGAATCGGTTCCGGTGCCTTCGATTTCGCAGCCGTTCGGAAGTCGACCGGCGATGCCTGAAACAGCCCGCGCCACCGCCCGTGCACACCGGTGCGACGTCGTGAGCGTCACCGACGGCGTGTAGCCGCGCAACAGTGCCGCAGGTTCGGCACCGCGGAAGCCGAACACCGCTTGGGTTGGATCACCGGCGAGCAGAGTCACGTCAGCGCCGGCAGCCAGTACCCGAACCAGCAGGGCGGCCTGCGGGTCGAGTTGCTGCGCGTCGTCAACCAGCAGCACCCCGAGCCGGGCACGTTCGGCGGCCAGCAACTCCGGGTCCATGGCGAACGCCTCGAGGGCGGCTCCGACCAGCTCGGCGGCGCCCACCGCCGGTGTAGTCGCCTGCGGCGCAGCCGTTCCGACGGCTGCACGCAGCAGCATCACCTGCTCGTATTTGCGCGCGAATTGCCCTGCGGCCACCCATTCCGGACGACCCGACAGCCGGCCCAGCCGCTCCAGCTGCGCGGGCTCCACGCCGCGTTCGGCGCAGCGGGTGAGCAGCTCACGCAGCTCGGCGGCGAACGCCGCGGTGCCCAGCGCGGCCCGCAGCTCGCCCGGCCACGCTGTCGTCGCGTCGGTGCCATCCTGAATCTCACCGCCCAGCAGTTCAGCGATGATCGCATCTTGTTCAGCGCTGGTGACCAACCTCGGCGGTGGACCGCCGGCACGCTGCGCCGCCAGCCGCAGCACGGAAAACGCATAACCATGCACGCTTCGCACCAGCGGTTCCCGGATCACCGCGCGGCAGGGACCGGTCTCCCGCGAGCGCAGCAACCTGGTCGTCAACGCACTGCGTGTCCGCGCCTCGATCCGGCCGGAACCGGTGAGCAGCAGTACTGACTCCGGATCGACGCCGGCGGCGATGTGGGCAGCGGCGGCGTCGATCAGCAGGCGGCTCTTGCCGGTTCCCGGTCCGCCCAGCACTCGCACCACGCCGCGCATGCCGGGATCAAGCACCGCACGCACCTTCGGACCCCAGCGGTAAGACATAGCGGCATGACACCACGGGGGTCCGACAAAACGGCCCGGCCGGCGATGAGTGGACGACGAACTGGCACCATCAACGCGTGTCCCGGCTGCATGTGCATCACTACGGTCCCCCGGACCCCGTGCGACTGCTGGCGATCCACGGGCTGACCGGGCACGGTAGACGCTGGCGACCGCTGGCGACAGGGCACCTGGCCGAGATCGCTGTGGCCGCACCCGATCTGATCGGGCACGGCAGGTCGTCGTGGGCGGCGCCGTGGACCATCGATGCCAATGTTGCCGCGCTGGCCGCACTGCTCGAGCATCAGGCCGATGGCCCCACCGTCGTGGTCGGCCATTCGTTCGGCGGCGCTGTCGCGCTGCACCTGGCCGCCGCACATCCGGACCGAGTGGCGGCACTGGTGCTGCTCGACCCTGCGATCGGGCTGGACGGTGCGTGGACGCGGGAGATCGCCGACGCCATGCTGGCCTCTCCTGACTACCCGGACGCCGCGGAAGCCCGGGCCGACAAGGTCACCGGGTCGTGGGCGGATGTGGACCCGGCCATGCTCGACGCCGAACTCGACGAGCACCTCGTCGCGCTGCCGAACGGGCGGTACGGTTGGCGCGTCAGCCTGCCCGCCATGATGTCCTATTGGAGGGAGTTGGCGCGCGAATTTGTATTGCCGCCCAGTGGAATTGGGACGACGTTGGTGCGGCCGGCCTGGACCTCGCCACCTTATGTCACCGATCAACTGGTCGACGGCTTGCGTGAGCGGTTAGGTCCCGATTTTGAGCTGGTGAGTTTCGACTGCGATCACATGGTGGCCGAATCCAAACCGGCTGAGGTCGCCGCGCTGATCCGAGAGCGGATGGGCTGATCGTGGCGCCGGTGACTGACGAGCAGGTCGAGCGGGTACGCGCGCTGGTGGCGTCGATACCGGCCGGGCGGGTCGCGACCTACGGTGATATCGCGGCTGTCGCAGGGCTTTCCAGCCCGCGGATCGTTGGCTGGATCATGCGCACGGACTCCTCGGACCTGCCATGGCACCGGGTGATCACCGCAACTGGCCGGCCCGCGCGGCACCTGACCAGTCGGCAGTTGGAACTGCTTCGGGCAGAAGGGATTCTCGCGGTCGACGGCAAAATAGCGCTGGACGAGGTCCGCACCGAGTTTTAGGGGCTAGCCGCCCGAGTGTGGGCTTTTGTCACGTTTTTTCGCGGCAAGCGTGCATCAAGTCCACACTCGGCGAAGCTTAAAGGATCAGCCGAACCAGGGCGGCCGTGCGGGCCAGCCCCGGAAAGGCCGCGGCCGTCGAGCGCGGGTGCAGTGCATGGACCGCGAGCCGGAACATCAATGCGCGCAACAACATCTGCGGCCATTCGGGCAGCGCATTCCAGCGCTCGACGAGGCCCTCGTCGGCTTCACCCCACGACAACGCGTCGACGACGACCACTCCCGCCGCCCAAGACGCAGGCCGCCAGTAGGGGGTGATGTCGGTTATCCCGGGGGCGGCGGCACCCGCAAACAGCACAGTTCCGTAGAGATCCCCGTCCACCAGCTGATTCGGGCTCTTGGTGGGCCGCCGCAGTACGGCAAGCTGGTTGATCAGCTCGATCGAGCGTTGCCCATCCGCTGTTGTGGGCGCCACCCGCGCCGTCGCCGGGATCGACTGCAGCGGCCGTTCCTCCCACGCGGCGCGGTCAGCGGCGATAAAGACGTCGACATCGGCCCAGGGCGCCTCGGGGGCCTGGGTAAGGAACCGGGGCCGTTCCAGTTTGCCGGTGGCCTCGTGCAGCCGCACCGCTGCGGACACGACCTCGTCGTGGCGTGGTTCTGGTTGGCCGGCCACGAAAGTGTCTGCTCGCCAACCGGAAACCACGTAGCGCCCATCGGTGGACCGGACCGGCCGGGCCAACCGCACCCCGTCGACGAACAGCGTCTCGCGCACCCGTGCGGACCAGGCGGCGCGGGCGTTGTCGGCGACCATCGAGAGCACCACTTCACCGCACCGCCAGCCGCCTTCCCAGCTGGCGCCTAACGGGATGGGCCGCACACCGCTCAAACCAAACGCCGCCAAGACGTGCTCGGGTGGCGGCTCGACAGTCACGCGATCAGCCTAATCGGGCTCAGCGAACTCTCGGGTCTAGACACGATGACCCGACTACGCCCAGATTCGGTGCGCCCGCACCCTCCGGGCCTGCCCCACGTAACCCCGGGAGACCACCACAGCCAGCGTCATCATCGGGTCAGTACATGACCATGTCGGGCTGCATCTGTTGAGCCCACGCCACGATCCCGCCCTGCAGGTGCACCGCGTCGGCAAACCCGGCCTTCTTCACCGCGGCCAAGGCCTCAGCTGAACGCGCGCCCGTCTTGCAGTACAGCACCGGCATCCGGTCCTGCGGCAGCTTGGCCAGCCCCTCGCCGGAGTTGATCAACGACTTCGGAATCAGCTGAGCGCCGTCGATGTGGTTGATGTCCCACTCGACCGGCTCGCGCACATCGATCAGGGCCACCTTCTTCCCGGAGTCCAGGAGATCACGCAGCTCATGCGGGGTGATCACCGAGTCGGCGACCGCCTCAGCGGCCTCGCCGGACACCACCCCGCAGAATTCCTCGTAGTCGATCAGCTCGGTGATCTCACGCGTCGACGGGTCCTTGCGGATCGTGATGGTGCGATAGCTCATCTCCAGGGCGTCGTACACCATCAGCCTGCCCAGCAGCGGCTCGCCAATTCCGGTGATCAGTTTGATCGCTTCGGTGCCCATCACCGACGCGATCGATGCGCACAGCACGCCCAGCACACCACCCTCGGCGCAGGACGGCACCATGCCCGGTGGGGGCGCCTCGGGGTACAGGTCGCGGTAGTTGAGGCCGCGTCCGTCTGGGGCATCCTCCCAGAACACCGAGACTTGGCCTTCGAATCGGTAGATCGATCCCCAGACGTAAGGCTTGTGCGCCAGCACCGCGGCGTCGTTGACCAGATACCGGGTGGCGAAGTTGTCGGTGCCGTCCAAAATCAGGTCGTATTGATCGAATAGATCAACGGCGTTGTCCGTTTCCAGCCGCACCTCGTGCAGTCGCACCTGCACGAGCGGGTTGACCTCGGCGATCGAGTCCCGGGCAGACTGCGCCTTGGATCGCCCGACGTCAGAGACGCCGTGGATGATCTGGCGTTGCAGATTGGACTCGTCGACGACGTCGTAGTCGACGATGCCGATCGTGCCGACGCCGGCTGCGGCCAGGTAAAGCAACGTCGGTGCGCCGAGCCCGCCGGCGCCGATCACCAGAACCCGCGCGTTTTTGAGCCGCTTCTGCCCGTCGACACCCAGGTCGGGAATGATCAGATGCCGGCTGTAACGCCCGACCTCGGCCCGCGTCAGCTCGGCAGCCGGCTCAACTAGCGGTGGCAACGACGTCGACACCGATATCGCCTCGATTCGTCACTGGAATTGACATTCCGCAAGCAGTAGCCACACCCATCACAGCAGCTCTCTTGAGCAACGGCAAACAGCTGCCGTTGCTTCCCGCTTCGGGCTCGGCCGATTGCCCGGCTTGCCCCCGCAAGCGGGCGGTACCCCCACCTCAGACCGCTTCGCGGTCTGCATCGTCGCCGGGCTAGGCGATCGGGTAGGGCCAGGGATTAAATCGGCAGGTCTTGCCGTCGGGTTTGACCCACTCCGGGTCGAACTTTGCGGCGTCGTCGTCGGACGTCGAAAAAGTCTGCTGCATCATGATCGGCGCCAAGCCGCCTGGTTGATCGCAGGACTCGTGGCGGAGATAACCGATGGCATGGCCGACCTCATGATTGATCACATATTGCCGATACGAACCGACGTCGCCCTCAAAGGGCAACGCGCCGCGCACCCACCGCGCCTCGTTGATGAAGACCCGCGGTTGCGCTTCAGACCCGTAGGACGGGTTATAGCAGGAGGTCTCCAAGGGGAATTCGTAGCCGCAGCCCTCCCGAAC
Source organism: uncultured Actinomycetota bacterium (assembly GCA_963744835.1). Classification (GTDB taxonomy): domain Bacteria; phylum Actinomycetota; class Actinomycetes; order Mycobacteriales; family Mycobacteriaceae; genus Mycobacterium. The sequence continues at coordinate 460,491 of CAVUVB010000007.1, read as the reverse complement.
CGTCATCGGTGAGCTCAGCGAGATCCGGAAGTCGGGTTTGGCTTGGTTGGTGGCGTCAATCCGGACGAACGCAAACTGCGGATTGTGTGTCCAGCTCTTCGGGTTAGCCAGCGTCTGATCGACCATCACGGCGAACGCGTCCTCACCGCCGAATGCGGTGGGGTCAATGCCATTTTCGACTTCGACGGTGTATCTGAAGACCTTGGCGGTGCCCTGGCCGATCTGGGGAGTACCGCCCGGCACGACGTGCCAGGTTTTATCGCCGGACTGGGTGAACGGGCCGCCGTTGGGCAGCACCCCGGTGGGCAGGCTGGCGTCGAACTGGGTCAGACCGCGGGGCGGCGCGTCGATGATCGAGGTGCCTACCGCACCAATTTTCGGCGGCCCCTGCGCTGGCCCGCCCAAGGCCGGTGCGGACGCGCTGGTCCCCGTCACGGTCTGGTACACCACGACCGCGGTGAGGACAACCAGCACCGGCAGCGCGTACGCACGCCAGCCGTAGGTGGACACAAAACGTCCTAGCCAGCTCTGTTTGCGCCAGCGCCTAGTGTCCCGATTGGACCGGGCCCGCCCGGAGCCCCAGGCGAGCGGGTCGCGCTGTGCGCGCAGCGGTTCCCGCCAATCCTCGCGGAGCACCGGCACCCGAATGTCCCCGCGCCGCTCCGGGTCGTAGGTCACTTTCCCAGGATCGCACAAGATTGCACAGCGGCCGCTAGCTGGGACTCTCGGCGCGCCCGACGAAACCGTATGACGGGGGTAGTAATGTCGTTGCGACTAGCCGCGCACCCCTTCGGCGGCGGTACGCCAACCAGATTGAGGACTTGATGAGCGATCTCGCCAACACCTCCGAAAGGAGTGCGGCCAAGCTGGGCGAGCACAATCGACCGGCGGAGACGCCCAGTACCTCCCCTCGGCGCGGCAACCGGTTGCCCCGTGACGAGCGTCGCGGCCAATTGCTGATCGCAGCCAGCGAGATCTTCGTCGACCGCGGCTACCACGCCGCCGGCATGGACGAGATCGCCGAGCGCGCCGGGGTAAGCAAACCTGTTCTGTATCAACACTTTTCCAGCAAGCTGGAGTTGTATCTAGCGGTCCTGGCGCGCCACGTCGAGAACCTGGTGTCCGGCGTGCGGCAGGCGCTGCGCACTACCACCGACAACCGGCAGCGGTTGCGCTCGGCCGTGCAGGCGTTCTTCGATTTCATCGAACACGATGGCCAGGGCTACCGGTTGATCTTCGAGAACGACTATGTCACCGAGCCCCAGGTTGCCGCGCAGGTGAGGGTAGCGACCGAGTCGTGCATCGACGCCGTTTTCGACCTGATCAGCGCCGATTCCGGGTTGGAACCGCATCGCGCTCGGATGATCGCGGTGGGCCTGGTGGGAGTTAGCGTCGACTGCGCGAGGTACTGGTTAGACACCGACCGGCCGATAACCAAGGAAGACGCCGTCGACGGCACCGTGCAGTTCGCCTGGGGCGGACTTTCACACGTGCCGCTCACCCGTTCCTAGCCGCGCTACTGCCAATTCCGAAACCGACCCGGCGGACATCCGCGACGCCAATTTCGACGTAGGCGATCTTGGCGCCGTTGACCACGAAGCGGCGGCCCTTGTCGTCGGTCAGGCTCAGCACGTCGGAATCCTTGCCCAGTGCCGTCGTGACTAACTCTTCGACTTCGGCGGGCGTTTGCGCACTGGTGAAGACCAACTCGCGCGGGCTGTCCGTGATCCCGATCTTGACCTCCACGTCGGCACCTTCCCGTTCTTTTCTCAGTGATCGTTCTTCCAGCAAGCAGGCTAGTGGACCGCCCGGCGACGATGCAGAGCGTGTTGCGCTCTGGTGAGGAGCCGGGCACAGAGACCTGCGTCGCTGTGCTGAAAGCCGGTCGGCACCAACAATTCCGTGCGCGACGAAACGCGGCCACCGTTGGCAAATCGTGACCTGACACGCCCGCGCGCCACGCAACGGCCGTTGCTCACATCGATAACATCTGCACCATCAGTACCACGAATTACTTGGATAGCGATATCCAGGACTCCTCAGATGACACTGTCGACGACATCTACGCCGACAGCGACGACTTGTATGCGCCCATCGACCAGCGCTGGCGTCCGATTGCCGCAATCGCCGGCATCATCTTCGTACTCGCCGTGATCGCCACCGTCGTGATCGTCAACGGCGGCGACAGCGCCTCAACCTCGGCCACGGTGGTACCACCGACTCGAAGCGTGATCGCCACGCCGCGGCCCAGCGCCCGGCCGGCCCCACCCAATGCGTCGCTACCCCCCGAGACCGTCACCACCGTGACACCGCCGCCCAGACAACCGAGCCCAACCGCCACCGCAGCACCAACCGTGATCCCGCCGCCGGCGGGGGCCCCCTCACTTGCACCGGATGTGGCTGCCCGCAACTTCGTCTACCGGGTGACCGGAACCAAAGGGCTTCTCGATCTGGTGACCGTCGTTTACACCGATGCCCAGGGCGCGCCGCAGACCGACTTCAACGTGTCGCTGCCATGGTCGAAGACCGTAACGATGAACCCGGGCGTGCAGCTCAGGTCCGTCGTGGCGACGAGCCTGACCGGTCACCTCAACTGCTCGATCACCGACGGCGCGGGTCAGCCTGTGGCCCTCTCGACCAGCAACTCGATGATCGCGACCTGCACCCGCTAGATCGACGAGCCGTCAGGCCAGACCCAACTCGCGCATCCGCTCGTCGTGCGTGCGCTGAAGTCGGTCAAAGAACCCCGCCAGCTGAGTCAGACCATCGGTCCTGGACACCACCAGATCGACCAGCTCATCATGTTCGGCCAACACGTATTGGGCCTGCGTGATCGCCTCGCCGAGCAGACGACGTGACCACAACGCCAGCCGGCTGCGCTGCCTGCCGCTCTTGGTCACCGCGGCCCGCACCTCGGCGACGACGAACTGCGAGTGTCCGGTCTCCGACATCGTCGCGCGCACGACGTCGGCCACTTCGTCGGGCAACCCGTCGGCGATCTCCAGATAGAAATCGGCGGCCAGTGCATCGCCGATATACGTCTTGACCAGCGCCTCCAGCCAGGTGCTGGGCGTGGTCAGCCGGTGGTAGCTGTCGAGCGCAGACGCGTACTTTGAAATCGTCGGCACCACGTCGACACCGCGGCTCTCCAGCGCGTCGCGCAGCAACTCGTAGTGCCCCATCTCGGCTGCGGCCATGCTGGCCATCGAGATCCGACCCCGCAGATCCGGCGCCATCCGCGCTTCTTCGGTGAGCCGGTAAAACGCCACGACCTCGCCGTAGGCCAACACCGCGAACAACTCGTTGACACCGGGATGGTCCGCCGACACCCGAGGGGGAGGCGGATCGGCCAGCTTGTCAGCGGGCGAAAGGGGGGGCATGGCACCACTCTAGGCACAGGTGGCGTCCCGCCGCGCCCGGCTTCGCCGCGCTAGCGACCGCCACGAAACGTGCGCCGGGCCGCGATTCCTGTTCACGGCGACCGACCAGCTATGATCAACGTAGGTAATGGCAGTACATCCGTACCGCCGCTGCCGGCGAAATGTGCGTGCACGCAGTTGGCCCGCCAAGTTTGAGCGCAGGGCCCGCGAATCGGCAACGTATTCGACAATTAACTGGTGCGCGCGTGACCGCGACGACTGGCCAAGCACGACCAACCGAATACGACACCGAAAGGCATGTGCGTTTCACGCATGACTCCACTCATCACGCCCACCCGAACCGCATCCGAAACCACCTTTGCTGAACTCGGCGTCCGCGACGAAATAGTGCGGGCACTGACCGAGCAGGGCATCGAACATCCGTTTGCCATCCAAGAGCTCACCTTGCCGCTCGCCCTGGCCGGCGATGACCTGATCGGCCAGGCCCGCACCGGAATGGGTAAAACCTTCGCGTTTGGGGTGCCGCTGCTGCAGCGGATCACCACCTCAGGCACCGAGCGTCCACTGACCGGTATTCCGCGGTCCCTGATCGTGGTGCCTACCCGCGAACTGTGCCTGCAGGTATCCGGTGACCTGGCCACCGCGGCCAAGTACTTGAGCACCGACGACGGCCGACGGCTATCGGTGGTGTCCATCTACGGCGGCCGACCCTATGAGCCGCAGATCGAGGCGCTTCGCGCCGGCGCCGACGTGGTCGTGGGCACTCCCGGCCGTCTGCTCGACCTGGCCCAGCAGGGACATCTGCAGCTGGGCGGCCTTTCGGTGCTGGTGCTCGACGAGGCCGACGAGATGCTCGATCTGGGCTTCCTGCCCGATATCGAACGCATTTTGCGCCAAATTCCAGACAACCGGCAGTCCATGCTGTTCTCGGCGACCATGCCGGATCCGATCATCACGCTGGCCCGCACGTTCATGAATCAGCCCACCCATATCCGGGCTGAGGCGCCGCACTCCTCGGCGGTGCACGACGCCACCGAACAGTTCGTCTATCGTGCCCACGCGCTGGACAAGGTCGAACTGGTCAGCCGAGTGCTGCAAGCCCGCGGGCGCGGCGCGACCATGATCTTCACCCGCACCAAGCGCACCGCCCAGAAAGTTGCCGACGAGCTGGCCGAACGCGGCTTCGCGGTGGGCGCCGTGCACGGTGATCTTGGACAGGTAGCCCGCGAGAAGGCGCTCAAGGCGTTCCGCAGCGGCGGTATCGACGTGCTGGTCGCCACCGATGTGGCCGCCCGCGGGATCGACGTAGACGATGTCACCCACGTCATCAACTACCAGATTCCCGAGGACGAGCAGGCCTACGTGCACCGGATAGGCCGCACCGGCCGTGCCGGCAAGACCGGTGTGGCGGTCACGCTGGTGGACTGGGATGAGCTGGCCCGCTGGACGATGATCGACAAAGCCCTCGGCCTGGGCTGCCCGGACCTGGCGGAGACCTACTCCAGCTCGCCGCACTTGTACACCGAACTCGGCATCCCGACCGAGGCGCGCGGCACCGTCGGCGCGCCGCGCAAATCGCAGGCCAAACGCGCCGCGTCGGGTCAGGGCAACAGCGACCAGTCCGGGACCAAGCCGCGCAAGAGCAGCCGGCAGCGCCAACGCACTCGCGGAGGCAAGTCGGCGACGGGTCACCCCATTGGTGGGCAAGCCGGTAGCGCCACCAATGGTGACGCCTCAGAGGCCGCTACCCCTGCGACGGACACCGCGAAGGCAAAGTCCGACGACGGCGCGCACAGCGGGCGCCGCCGCCGTCGCCGCCCCCGCAAGTCCGCGAGCGTGGCCGCCAACGCCAACTGACCGGCGTCACCTGCCGCCCGATGGTCAAACCGGAACGCCGCACCAAGGCCGATCTGTTGGCCGCGGCCGTGATCGTGGCCGTCGTCGCTGTTGCCGCGGCATTGATCTGGTGGACCAGCGACGCCCGGGCCACGATCAGCCGGCCCGCGGCGCTACCCGGCCCGAACCCGACCGTAGCGCGTCAGGTGCCGGCTTCGCTCAAGCAGCTCTGGACGGCCCCCAGCGCGGCTACCGACCAACCAGTCGCGGTCGACGGGACCGTCGTCACCGGTGACGGCCGCGCTGTCGAAGGGCGCGATCCACACACCGGTGCGGTGCGCTGGAGCTACTCGCGCGGCAGCGATCTGTGCGGGGTGTCCTGGGTCTACCGCTACGCCGTCGCCGTCTACCGCGATGACCGCGGCTGCGGCCAGGTCAGCACGATCGAAGGTTCCACCGGCCGGCGCGGGCCGGCACGGACCAGCTACGCCGACAAGCGCGTCACCCTGTCTTCCGACGGCACCACGGTGATGTCGGCCGGCGACACCCGGATCGAACTGTGGCGCTCGGATATGGTCCGAATGCTTTCCTACGGCGAGATCGACGCCCGGGTCAAGCCGTCGTCAAAGGGGCTGCACACCGGATGCCGATTGACGTCGGCGGCGGCCAGTTCGGCGGCGGTGTCGGTGTTCGAGGCTTGCGGCACGCAGGCCGATCTGCGACTTAGCCTGCTGCGCCCAAATAAGGAAGAAGACGAACCGGAGCAGCACGACGTCGCCGAGCCGGGGATCGGGGTGGGTTCGGGTGCTCGGGTGCTGACGGTGGCTGAGACCAGGACTGCGGTCTATCTGCCGGTGCCGCAACCCAGGGTCGATGTGATCGATGAGACCGGCGTGGCGGTGGCGAGCACGCTGCTAACCCAGCCGCCGTCGAAGTCCAGCGCGGTGACACGGCCCGGCAACCTGGTCACGTGGTGGACCGGCGACGCCGTGATGGTGTTCGATGCGGCGAATTTGACCTTTCGCTACACCGTTAGGGCCGCCGGGCCTTCTGTTCCGGTCGGACCGGCGACGATGATGGCCGGCAAGTTGCTTGTCCCCGTCACTGGCGGCATCGCGGTCTGCGATCCGGTCTCCGGCGTGGGTGAAGGCTTCCTGCCGGTGAGCCGACCGGCGGGCAACGCCGCGGTGATCCCCGCCGTGTCCGGTTCGCAGCTACTCGAGCAGCGCGGTAACACCGTCGTCGCGCTGGGCTGATCCCTAGCTTTAGGAGTCGAGGGTGAACGTCGGCAGCGTTTTGCCCGACTTCCAGTGTTTGAGCAGTGCCTCCGCCAAATCGCGGTAGGCAGATGCGCCCTTGTTCTTGCGTGCGGCCATCACCGATGCGCCGGACGCGCTGGCTTCGGCGAAACGCACCGTACGCGGAATAGGCGGCGCCAGCACCGGCAAGTCATAGCGGTCGGCGACATCGAGCAGCACGTCGCGGGTGTGGGTGGTGCGCGGGTCAAACAGCGTCGGCAGCGCACCCAGTAGCCGCAGGCGGGGATTAGTGATCTGCTGGACGTCGGCGACCGTGCGCAGGAACTGGCCGACGCCGCGATGCGCCAGCGTCTCGCACTGCAACGGCACAATGACCTCGTCGGCGGCGGTCAGCCCGTTGAGAGTGAGCACGCCCAGCGATGGCGGGCAGTCGATGATGACCACGTCGAACTGGTCGCCGAGCTTGTCCAGCGCGCGTTTAAGCGCGTACTCGCGGCCGGCCCGCATCAATAGCATCGCCTCGGCGCCGGCCAGGTCGATATTGGCCGGCAGCAGCGTCATCCCCTCGACGGTGTCCACCAGAGCGGCGTTGGGCTCGACCTCCCCGAGCAACACTTCATGCACCGAAACCGGCAACTTGTCCGGATCTTGGCCCAGCGAAAAGGTCAGACAGCCCTGCGGGTCGAGATCGACGAGCAGCACTCGCCGACCCACGTCGACCATCGCTGCACCCAGCGAGGCCACCGTGGTGGTTTTGGCCACCCCGCCTTTCTGGTTGGCCACTGCGAGTACTCGTGTGTTGGTCATAGGCGCCCCTCTTCATTGCGTAGTCCCCGGCTAGCGGGTGGGATCCCCGCCAGGACTGGGGAGTACCCCCACTGCGTGTTGGCGGTTCGTATGCCATCCTGACATCAAACCCATAGTGCCCGCGCGTGGATGGCGCTGCGTGTCAGGCACAATCGGTGAGCATGAGTGTCGAAAGTCATCGGCTGGTGTTGCTGCGCCACGGGGAAACCGAGTGGTCCAAGTCCGGCCAGCACACCGGATGCACCGATCTCGAACTCACCCACCATGGGCGCGCGCAGGCCACCGCCGCTGGCCGGGCGCTTGTCGACTTGCACCTGGAGAACCCGAGGGTGATCAGCAGCCCGCGCAAGCGTACGGTGTCGACCGCCGAGCTCGCGTGCCTGACCGTCGACGAAGAATCGTCGCTGCTCACCGAATGGGATTACGGCTCCTACGAGGGCCTGACGACCGCGCAGATTCACGAATCACAGCCCGATTGGCTGATCTGGACGCACGGCTGCCCGTACGGCGAAACCGTTGCACAGGTCAGCGACCGCGCCGACCGAGCCGTCGCGCTGGCGCTCGAGCAGATGGCAACCCGGGATGTGGTGTTCGTGAGTCACGGTCACTTTTCCCGCGCCGTGATCACCCGCTGGGTGGAGCTGCCGCTGGTGGAGGGCAGCCGTTTCGGCATGGCCGCCGGGTCCATCGCGATCTGCGGCTTCGAACACGGGATCCGCCAGCTGAGCGCGCTGGGCTACCCGGATCCGAATGACGATTGAGCCACCGTTCGTACTGTGCGGGCCAGCCGGAGTTCTGGTAGCCGACGGGGTGCAAGCGCGCTACTGTGATGCGGCCGCAGCGCGATCGGCGTTGCGCTGGGGAGCAGCCCCGATCGTATTGGGCGCGTTGGCTTTCGATGTCGATGGTCCCGCGGCGTTGATGGCGCCACAGTCGGTGCGGCACGTTGCCGAATTGCCCGACTGGCCCAGCGGCCCGCTGCCCGCGGTGCACGTCGCCGAGGCAATCCCTGCGCCCGAGGAGCACCGCACCCGCGTCCGACGTGCCCGCCAGCGGGTGACTGCTCCGGGCAGCACGCTGCACAAGGTGGTGCTGGCTCGCGCATTGCGGCTGGCCGCCGATGGCCCACTGGACGCCCGAGTCGTCCTGCGCCGGTTGGTCGCGAACGATCCCGCCGCCTACGGCTATCTGGTCGACCTGTCGGCGGCCGGCGGCCGCTATTCGGGAATGGCCCTGGTGGGCGCCAGCCCTGAGCTGCTGGTGGCGCGCGACGGCGAGCAGGTGACCTGCCAGCCGTTCGCCGGTTCTGCGCCGCGCGCCGAGGACCCCGAGCGGGACGCCGCTGCCGGCGCCGCGCTTGCCGACTCCGTCAAGGATCGCCACGAACACCAATTGGTCATCGACGCCATGGCCGATGTCCTGCGTCCGTTCTGCAGTGAGTTGGCTTTTCCGCCCGCACCCACGCTGAGCCGCACCGCTGCGGTTTGGCATCTCAGCACACCGATCCGCGGCAGGTTGCGCGATACCTCCACGACGGCAATGGATTTGGCGATCGCCTTGCATCCCACCCCGGCGGTCGGTGGGGTGCCCACCGACGCCGCCGCCGAACTGATCGGCGTATTGGAGGGTGACCGCGGCTTCTATGCCGGCGCCGTCGGTTGGTGCGACGCACGGGGTGACGGCCGCTGGGTGGTGTCCATCCGCTGCGCGCAATTGTCGGCCGACCGCCGCACCGCGCTCGCCCACTCCGGCGGCGGCATCGTCGCCGAATCCGACCCCGATGATGAAGTCGCCGAGACCACAACAAAATTCGTTACAATTCTGACTGCGCTGGGAGTTCAATCGTGACCGCGCACATCCGCAGGGCCATACCTACCGACGTCATGGCGATCACCGCGATGATCCACGAACTGGCCCAGTTCGAGCGGGCGGCCGATCAATGCATTGTGACCCAGACACAAACACGTGCAGCGCTTTTCGATGAGCCCACGACGCTTCGCGGGCATGTTGCCGAGGTCGACGGTGAAATCGCTGCGATGGCACTGTGGTTCCTCAGCTTCTCGACCTGGGAGGGCGTGGCCGGCGTCTATCTGGAGGACCTGTTCGTACGTGCACGCTTTCGCCGTCGCGGGCTCGCGAACGCGCTGCTGGCGGCGCTGGCACGAGAATGCCTCGACAACGGCTATACCCGGCTGTCGTGGGCGGTGCTGAACTGGAACACCGACGCCATCGCTCTCTACGAGGCCATCGGCGGCCAGCCGCAGAGCGCCTGGACCAGCTACCGACTGTCCGGGCCCGAGTTAGCCGAGCTGGCCGGACCGGGCTGATCCGCACCGGAGGCCCAGCGGATGGCCGCGGGAGTAAACAGCAACGCCAACGCAGCCAGCGCCGCGATGGCCACCGGGATTCCGATCGGCGCCCGATGCGAGCCCACGGTTAGGTAATACGCGACCGGCAGCAGCAACAACTCGGCGAAGACCGCCAGCCCGCGACCCCAGCGCCTGCCGGCCAGCAATGCGGAGCCGGCGGCCAGAACAGCCCCGCCGACCAAAACGAACCACCCTGCCGTACCGAAGCCATTGACCACGCGCTGATCTGCACCGCTGAGCGCCCGAATGAACAGGACCGCGGCTACCACCAACGCCGCCGCGGCCTGCACGGCAACGATCAATCCCGCGCCGCGCACACTGGCAGGGGCTGCCCTGCCCAGCGGTAGCCCCACCCGCTTGCGGGAGACACTCACAGCCCCAGCGTAACCAGCCGCTGAGCCCGAATGACGCGCTCTCCCCTCGCCGTCCCCCGCAAGCGGGCGGTGCCCCCAGCGCGGCTGGGAGGTGCCCCCACTCCCCAGCTGCGCGGGGACCCCACGGGCCGCGCAGCGGCCCGCATCGTCGCCGCTCCCGTAGGCTTTGGCGTCATGCGTGCCGTGCTCATCGTCAACCCCACAGCGACCTCCACGACCACAGCGGGGCGCGACCTGCTGGCGCACGCGCTCAAGAGCCGCCTCGAGCTGACGGTCGAGCACACCACGCACCGCGGTCATGGCGGCGAGATCGCACAAGCTGCTGTGAAGGACGGGATCGATCTGGTCGTCGTGCACGGCGGCGACGGCACGGTCAGCAACGTCGTCAACGGCCTGCTCGGCCCCCCGGGTCGACCTGCCCCCCGGCCGTGTCCCGGCGCTGGCGATTGTTCCGGGCGGCTCGGCAAACGTGACGGCCCGATCACTGGGGATTCCGCCGGACCCGGTTGACGCCACCAATCAGCTGATCTGGCTGCTCGACCGGTATGGCCAGCGACGCAGTTGGCGCCGGATCGGGCTGATCGACTGCGGCGAGCAGTGGGCGGTGCTCAACGCCGGCATGGGCGTTGACGCCGAAGCGGTGGCCGCCGTGGAGAAACAACGAGACAAAGGCGTCAAAGTCACGCCGTCGCGCTATATCCGCGCCGCGGTGCGCGCCACGGTCGGCTACTCCCGTCGGGAACCACGGCTGACCGTGCATCTGCCCGGACGTGAGCCGATCTCCGGGGTCTACTTCGTCTTCGTGTCCAACTCCAGCCCGTGGACCTACGCCAACGACCGGCCGATGTACACCAACCCGGACACCCGCTTCGAATCGGGGATGGGAGTGTTCGGCGTCACCGGCTTGAAGGTGGTGCCGAGCCTGAGACTGGTCAGGCAGATGTTCTCTAAGCAGCCCAAGATCGAGGGTGACCAGGTCGTTCGCGACGACGATGCGGACTGCGTGCGGGTCACCTGCGCCGACCCCCCGGTGGCCAGCCAATTTGACGGTGACTATCTCGGCGTGCGGGAGCAGATGACGTACCGGGCGGTTCCGGACGCGCTGGACGTCGTGGCTCCCCCCGCAAAATAAGGCGGATATAAGGCCCTGACCTGCGGCAAGCGCCGGCCCAGCACAAAAAGGCTGGTCAGAGCCCAAAGACTGTAGTACAAACGATTAAGGGATTTGGTAACAGATCGCCAAAGTGAGATTGCCCACGGACAAACGAGCAGTCTTGACATCTGTTGAGCCTGTGAAACGATCGAAAGATCGCATGCAACGGTACGGAAACATTTGTTGTGCCTGCGTTAACAGCCGAAGAAAATACTTGTGCGCCCTGCTGCGCACACAGTGAGGAGTAACGACGTATGGATTGGCGCCACAATGCGGTGTGTCGCGATGAAGACCCGGAGCTGTTCTTCCCCGTCGGGAACAGCGGGCCGGCGCTCGCGCAGATCGCTGACGCGAAACTGGTCTGTAACCGCTGTCCGGTGACCACCGAGTGCCTCTCCTGGGCGCTGAACACCGGCCAGGACTCTGGTGTGTGGGGCGGAATGAGCGAAGATGAGCGACGGTCGCTAAAGCGTCGCAACGCCCGGACGAAAGCTCGTAGCGGAGTCTGAAAGTCGCGCTAACGGTGCGGCCCCGACCAACTGTCGGGGCCGCACCGTTGTGTGCGGCCCTACTGCGGCACCCGGAAGCGGCGACCGATCGGGACACGCAACAGCACGTCAGTTCCGCCTTCGGCTGAGTCCTGCATATGCAGCGAGCCGTCCAGTTCCGCGGAAACCAGGGTCCGAACGATCTGCAGGCCCAGCCGGTCGGACTTCTCGACGCTAAACCCCTCCGGTAGACCGCGACCGTTGTCGTGGACCACCACGTCAAGCCAACGCGCCGACCGTTCCGAGCGAATCGTCACCGACCCGCCCCCGCATGAAGCGGGTTCGCCCACTGCCGGACTAAACGCATGCTCGATGGCGTTTTGGACCAGTTCGGTGATCACCATGACCAGTGCGGTCGCGCGATCGGAGTCCAATACGCCGAGCATGCCCGTCCGGTTGATCCGAATCGGTGTGTCCACCGTCGCCACGTCATTCATGATCGGCAGGATCCGGTCGATCACCTCGTCGAGATTGACTTCCTCGTCCACCGACATCGACAACGCGTCATGGACCAACGCGATCGACGACACCCGGCGGACCGACTCAATCAGTGCCTCCCGACCCTCGGCGTTGGTTGTCCGGCGGGCCTGCAGTCGCAGCAGCGCCGCAACGGTTTGCAGGTTGTTCTTCACCCGGTGATGGATTTCCCGGATCGTGGCGTCCTTGGATATCAGCGCCCGATCTCGTCGTTTGATCTCGGTGACGTCGCGCACCAGCACGGCAGCGCCGGCTGCCGAGCCGTCGACGACCAGCGGCAGCGTCCTCAGCAGCACCGCAGCCCCACCGGCGTCGACCTCGATTCGCATGCTGGCCCCACCGGCGAGGGAGGCGAAAACGTGCTCGGCGAGTTCTTGGGCCTCGAACGGGTCGGAGATCAGGGGGCGGGTCACCGTGATCAGGTTGTGGCCCTCCAGCTCCGAGGTCAGGCCCATTCGGGCGTAGGCCGATAACGCGTTGGGGCTGGCGTAGGAGACGACGCCGTTGACGTCGAGGCGGATGAAGCCGTCACCGGCCCGCGGACTGGAGCGCGACATCGCCACGTCCCCCACGTTGGGAAACGTGCCCTCGGAGAGCATGTGGACCAGGTTCTCGGCGCAGTCGAGATAGGCGGTCTCCAGCGGGCTGGATTTGCGGGTGTCCGCGACGGCGCTCTGATGAGTCAACACCGCGACCACCCTGTCGTCGTGCCGCACCGGCACGGCCTCAATGTTCACGCCCGTCTGTTGCCATGAATACTGTTGGCCCGCATCGCTTTCCAGACCGATCGCGCCGGATTCGAACGCCGCAGCGATCAGCGGCAGCTCGTCGGCGGCGACGACGGTACCGACGGCGTCTCGCAGTAGAACCGTCGGGGCGGTATTCGGTCGGCATTGCGCGACACATACCAAAGAACCGTCGTCGCGACGGACCCACATCAGGTAATCGGCGAACGACAGGTCGGCCAGCAACTGCCACTCGCCGACCACCGCGTGCAGGTGATCGACGGCGCTGCCGGGTAAAACAGTGTGTTCGGCCAGCAGGTCACCGAGAGTGGACATCGGCGACTCCCGCCATCTGGGGCTAGCTGATCACGGCGATCAGGTCGCCGGCTTGGATGACGTCTCCCACCGAGACGCTAACCTTGCTCACCGTGCCGGCAACTTCGGCCAGGACCGGAATCTCCATCTTCATGGATTCCAGCAGCACCAAGGTGTCGCCCTCGCCGATCTGGTCGCCCTCGTTGACCACGACTTCGAGCACGCTGGCCACGATCTCCGCGCGGACGTCCTCGGCCATCATCACCCCGTTCGTCGCCTAGCCGGGTTTTGCCAAACTCTGTCGCTCCATGGAACCACAACCGGTTGACCGCAGCGCTAGGGAGCGACTCCGACCCGCTGGTCGTGTCGGCGCCGACGACGCAGGTCGAGCCCCGTGGGTGCGCGACGGAAAGGCAGTCGTTGATATCGCGCAGGTATCAGTAAGCAAACTCCAAGATTACTAAGCAAACCTATAGAGTTCGTCCTGTGATCGCGTCGTGTTGTTATTGTGACAAATGCATAGCATTGTTGCCAGAGTGATTGGAGTGCCTGAAGCATACTTTGTGCCTCAGCCAAATTTGAGGGGAATTCCGTTGTCCGAGAACATGTTTGCGAATCCAACAGCTCGACACCCAATGACCCGAGTCAAGACCGGTATCGGGGTTGTGCTGGCAGCAATCGCCACCATTGGGCTCGGCGCCGGGGTCGCCGCGGCCGATCCCCAGCAACCACTCCTCGTCGACGACCCCGCGTCAGCGGTTCCCGGCGCCGGCAATGCAGTCGGCATCGCCAATGCGCTGTTCGGTCAACTGAGCTCGTTGATGAATAACGTCATCCCCGGCAGCGGAGACCTGTTGATGCCCGCCAGCAGCGCCCTCTCGCCTGGTGGCCTCGGAGGAATGCCCGGCGGTCTCCCAGGAGGAATCCCCGGCGGGATGCCCGGCGGTCTTCCGGGAGAAATCCCCGGCGGGATGCCCGGCGGTCTTCCGGGAGGAATGCCCGGCGTGCCCGGCGGCTATCCGGGTACGCTCCCCGGACAGAACCCCGGCGGCCTGCCTGGCTATCCCGGCGGGCTACCAGGCCAGACGCCCGGCCTACCCGGCACCTACCCCGGACAGACACCCGGCCTACCCGGTACGTACCCGGGCCAAGCGCCCGGGCTACCCGGTGCCCAGGGTCCGCTGATGCCCGGTCAGGTGCCGGCGCTGCCCGGTCAAACGCCGTTCGCGCCCAGCGCGGCACTGCCCGGCCAGGTTCCGCTGGTTCCGGGACAGACGACGGCTTTACCCACCTCAGTCACGCCGGGCACTGGCTCGATTGCGTAGCCCCGGGCTACACACCGCTCGGCGCGTGAAAGACTGACCTGCAGTTAAACCTGCGAGGAGGATCAGTCATGGCCAAGCGTGGCCGTAAGAAGCGCGACCGCAAGTACAGCAAGGCCAATCACGGCAAGCGCCCCAACTCGTAGCCATCCCCCGATCGCGGGGCGGCGCGAGTTGGGGCGCACCCGCTTTGGGCCTGGCCAGGCAACTATCGGCGGATGATCGTGGTCCGGCTGATCTCGAGCCGCAACCGCTCGCGAAGACCCTCCGGCGCTTTCTCGCCGCGGCACTTGCTGGCGATCAACACCTTGATTCGCTCCTCGAGACCGTAGAGCTGCAGGCAGGGCGGGCATTCCTCGAGGTGTTTGCGTAGTTTTTCCCGATTCTCCGCGGTGCATTCGCCATCGAGCAGTGTCCACACCTCGGCGATCACTTCCGCGCACTCGGCCTTCATACGCGGGTTAACACCTGCCGAGGGGTCACCGGGCGGAAACTCGGTCACGACGACACCTCCTCGGGCGCCTGGTCACCACGGATGAAACCCCGGTCCTTGGCTACATCGGTCAACAATTCACGCAGCTGGCGTCGGCCGCGGTGCAATCGCGACATCACTGTCCCAATTGGCGTATCCATGATTTCGGCGATCTCCTTGTACGGGAATCCCTCCACGTCTGCGTAGTACACCGCCATCCGAAACTCTTCGGGCAGTGCCTGCAATGCCTCTTTGATTTCGTTGTCCGGTAACGCCTCGAGCGCCTCAACCTCGGCAGAGCGCAGGCCCGTCGAGGAGTGCTCGGCGCTGGCAGCCAGCTGCCAGTCGGTGATCTCATCGGTGGGATACTGCGCCGGCTGGCGCTGCTTCTTGCGGTAACTATTGATGTAGGTGTTGGTCAGGATGCGATACAGCCAAGCCTTGAGATTCGTGTCCTTCTTGAACGAGCGAAATCCCGCGTAAGCCTTCACCATCGTTTCCTGAAGCAAATCCTCGGCATCGGCAGGATTGCGGGTCATGCGTAGGGCACCGCCGTACAACTGGTCCAGCAGCGGAATCGCGTCACGCTCGAAGCGCGCGGTCAGCTCCGCGTCGGTCTCCTCCGAGCGGATGGGGGCCGAGTTGGCAGAGACTTCCGGGGCCGCTGGGGCCTCAGCGGTCTTTGGAGCCTCAGCCGTTTCCGACCCGGTCGCGCCATCGATGTCAGCCATGTTGGTTAACGCAGTCCCTTCTGTCGTGATGCCGCTGAACAGGCCCATTAGTACCGGACCCGACAAGCATCCGGTCAACCGCTCTTCGCCGAGAAGGCTCATCGCCGTTGACACCCGACTCCCCCTTCTTCCCTAATCTAGAGGCTGCGACCCACAGTGTCTGCTCTGTTATGCGTGGCACGAACCAGACAGCATGAGTCAACAGCAATAACCACCTGGCTATTTCCGGTTCGCCGTCGCCGGCGGCTGTGCAATCCAGGCCGGCGATTCAAGCCGGTTGCGAGCAGCGTTACTGTGACGCTCATGTCCCTGAAAGCCAAGACCATGTTCATCTCGGGTGCCAGCCGCGGAATCGGCCTGGCCATCGCCAAGCGCGCGGCGCAGGACGGCGCGAACATCGCGCTGATCGCCAAGACTTCCGAGCCGCATCCCAAGCTGCCGGGCACGGTGTACACCGCTGCGAAAGAGCTGGAAGAAGCCGGCGGACAGGCGTTGCCGATCGTGGGCGACGTCCGCGACCCGGATTCGGTCGAGTCCGCGGTAGCCAAGACCGTCGAGCAGTTCGGTGGCATCGACATCTGCGTGAACAACGCCTCGGCGATCAACCTGGGATCCGTCACCGAGGTGCCGATGAAGCGGTTCGACCTGATGAACGGCATCCAGGTGCGCGGCACATATGCGGTGTCCCAGGCGTGTATTCCGCATCTGAAGGGCCGGGAGAACCCGCACATTTTGACACTGTCGCCGCCGGTGCTGCTGGGCAAGGAGTGGCTGAAGCCGACCGCGTACATGATGGCCAAGTTCGGCATGACGCTGTGCGCGCTGGGGATCGCCGAAGAGCTGCGCGACGAGGGCATCGCGTCGAACACGTTATGGCCGCGCACGCTGGTGGCCACCGCCGCGGTGCAGAACCTGCTCGGCGGTGACGAGGCGATGGGACGCGCGCGCAAGCCCGAGGTGTACTCCGATGCGGCCTACGTCATCCTCAACAAGCCCTCCCGTGAGTACACCGGCAACACGCTGCTGTGCGAAGACGTGCTGGTCGAGTCCGGCGTCAAAGACCTGTCGGTCTACGACTGCATCCCGGGCTCGAAACTCGGCGTCGACTTCTGGGTGGACGGCGTCAACCCGCCGGGGTACAAGCAGGCCTAGCATGGCCGGCGCTGCAACACCGGCGCTTGCAGCTCTCATTGCTGCCGGTGTGCCACACGAGCTGGTGAGGTTCGAGCACGATTCGCGGGAACGCTCATTCGGCGTCGAAGCGGTCGACGCGCTGACCACGGCCGGCATCGCGGCAGGGCAGATCTATAAGACCTTGATCATCGCGGTGCCCGGCGGGTTCGCTGTCCCGATACTGCCCGCGCCGTCGAAGTTGTCGTTGAAGGCGGCCGCTGCCGCGCTGGAGGTCAGCAAAGCCAGCATGGCCGAACCCGCTGCGGCCCAGCGAGCCACCGGCTATGTGCTGGGCGCAGTTTCGCCGTTCGGACAGCGGATGCCGCTGTCGACCGTCGTCGACTCCGGTGCACTGGGTTGGGACCGGGTGTTCTGCAGCGCGGGCCGACGCGGATGGGACGTCGCGGTTGCGCCGGCGGATCTGGTCCGGCTCACCGGCGCGGTCACCGCGGAGATTCAGGCTTAGGCCGGAGGTTCGAGATCCGAGACGACAAGCCGATATCCGAGATCGAGCTGCGGCTTGTCGAGAAGATCGGCGTGGCGATCTGTCCACGCGCCCGTGGCGAGGTCGGCCTCGAGCCGCGACAACCCTTCTCGCAGTAGCGGTTCGGCCGTCAGTGCGAGCATCGAGAATTGGCGAAAGACAGTGTCATCCCAGGTGAGGATCACGACACGGCGACGCGCGACGCGAATCATCTCAGCGACGCCGGCGTCGACATCGGACCAGTGGTGGATGGTCAGAACTGCGAGCGCGGCATCGACGGCGTTTGCGCTAATAGGCAGGTGTTCGGCGACAGCGCGGACCACGGGCGCGGCGCCGTCGCTGCGTTGCCTGATCATGACTTTGCTGGGTTCGACGGCGACGACGGTGCTCGACGGTTCGTAGGAGCCGGTCCCGGCACCGATGTTGGCGACCGTAACCATACCTTGTAGCGCCCGGTCGACAACGGTGGCGATACGTGGATCTGGTTGGCGGGTAGCCGAATACGTGCATCCGGCTCGGTCGTATCGAATCAATGCTTGGCCAGCATGGTGTGCACACTGTCGGCGAACGCGGCGGTGGTGAAGCAGGTGGGTTCGGCGAACTCCTCTAGGGTGAGCGCGTCGTTCCAGCTGGCGTCGGCGGTGGCCCGCAGCAGCGGCTTGGTCATCGCCACCGCGTGTGGCGGCATCGCGGCGACTCGTGAACACCACTCGTCGGCGACAGCGAGCAGCTGGTCGTGAGCGACCACCTGCTGCACCAGTCCCAGCCGATGCGCGGTTTGGGCGTCGATGTGCTCTCCGCGCAGGTAGTAGGCAAGTGCCCCCTGGTAGCCGAGGCGGCGGGTCAGCGCCCAGCTGGTGCCGACCTCGGGGATCAGGCCGAGGCGACCGAACGCGGGCACGATCACCGCGCGCTCGCTGGCGATGGTCAGGTCACAGGTCAGTGCCCAGGCCAACCCGACGCCGGCCGCCGCGCCATTGAGCGCGGCCACGAAGATGGTGTCCGACCCGGCGATCAGCCGAGCGATGCCCCCGAATTCTCGGCGGATCCAGCGCCAGACGTCGGCTACCCCCTCCGGCTGGGTCAGCTGCTCGGTCGCGGTCCGCATCATCATCAAGTCACCGCCCGCGCTGAAGCCCGGGTCGGCGCCGGTGAGCACCACACTGCGGATGTCGGTATCGGTGACCAGCGCCTCGAGCGCACGGCGTAACTGCCGCACCAACGGCGCGGACAGCACGTTGAGCCGGTCGGGTTCGTCGAGGGTCACTACCGCGCGGTCCCCGCGATGCTCGACACGGACCCGGCGCGGTGCGTCGGGGTCGTCGCCGTCGGCGACCATGCTTGTTGTACAGCGATTCTGCGGCGCCCATCACTCGTCCTCCTCGATATCGTTGGCCCGCAATGCCATCCACGCGGTGTCGGCGAAGGTCTTGACCACCCCACGCGGCATTTTGGGTTCGTCGCCGGCAATCCAGTGCCGGCTGAATTCTTGGGCCGGGCCGAACCACAGGGCGGCCGTGATTCCGGCCTGCATCGGCCGCAGGACGCCGTAGCTGTGATGCGGACGCCACCAGTCCCGCACGGCGGCGAAGAATTCCCGATTGGCGTCCCGCAGCTCGGCGCTGTCCAAGCGATCACCTAGCAGCAACGCCGCCTCGCGGCGGTTGGCGGACACCCACCGCAGGTGATGTGCGACCCCGCCGCGGATCCCACCCTCGGCGGTCGCGTGTCCGCGCAACATCGCAACGAACCCCGCCTGGTATTCGCCCATGACTTGGGCGTAGACGGCAGCGGCCAGCGCTGGCTTGTCCGGGAAATGGTGATACATCGCGCCGACGCTGACCTCGGCGTCACGCCGGATCTCGTCCAGCGTCGCCGCGATGGCGCCGTCGGCGGCAAACCGGCGGCGGGCCGTCTGCATCAATCGGCCCCGTGCACCGCCGACACTGGATCTCGGCACGAGGGATACTCTACCTGCACAGAGCTTTCCTCGGTCCCACGGGGTTACGCGGCCCCTCAGACGGACGCGCCGAGTCCGGTCAGCGAACGCCCAACGATCGCAACGCGGCCGCTCTGGTGTTACGGCCTACATTTCGTGGTCGACCGTGTGTCCCGGGATGCCGGTTTTGACCTAGCGAGCTGTGCTGCGCGAGGCCATCGCGAGTCTGCTGCAGACCGAAGCGCGCCTGGGAGCTATTCAGCGCCCTCCAGTTTCGTCAGCTCGTCGTCAAACCATGCACTTACATAACGGATCTTCTTACCGACCACTTCCTTGCGCAGGTCAAACCGATCGACAATCTCTTGAGCCACATGACCGTGATGATTCGCTAAATCCACTGCGCCACAACCACATCTAGCGCCTGCACCGTTGCTTTGATCATCGGTGTGGTGGTGCTCGAGGATCTGCCGGATATGCTCCACGAGATCAGTCATGGTAGTCCCTGGTGTGGTCGGACAACGGCGATCAGTTCAGTATGGCACGGGCATTCGGCGAAGGTGTCGGTCAGGACGCTGATGCGCTGTTGCTGGTGGCGCCTGCCGCCGGGCCTCCTCCGCGTTGCACCCGGCACGGCCGTTGCTCGACCGGTGTTTCGACCCTCGCCGTCTGCATCAATCGGCCGCGCGCGCCACGAGGATCGGCACTTCGCACGAGAAACCTCTGTCAGCGAGCGAGCGCGGTCGATGGAATCAGAGAGCGGCGGTGGCTCGATCCGCTGGCCGATACGCCGCCCAGCACCGGCTGTGTGCCGTCGCTGGCCTGAGATTGCCTGGTTAGGCGAACGCGCTCTGCCCGGTGATGTGCCGGCCGACGATGAGGGACTGGATTTCAGCAGTTCCTTCGTAAGTGACCAGGGCTTCCATGTCGCACAGATGGCGCATGACATGGAAGTCAAGCAAGACACCGTTGCCGCCTAAAACGTCGCGGGCCAGTCGACACACGTTGCGGCCCTTGACTGTGCAGTAGTACTTGGCGAGCGCGGCCATCGTTTCTTCGACCTTGCCCTCATCGATGAGCCGGGCCATTCGGATGGCGTAGAGCTGCATCGAGGTGAGATCGCCGAGCATCTCCACCAGCATCGACTGGATGACCTGGGTCCTGGCGATTGGCCTGCCGAACTGCTTTCGTCGCAGGGCGTAGTTCAGGGCGATGTCATAGGCCGCGACTGCGTGTCCGGCCGACGCCCACGCGACAGAATTGCGAGTGCCCGCGAGCACCTTGCCCGCATCTTTGAAGCTGTTGCAGTTCTGCAGTCGGGCGTCTTCGGACACGCGGCAGTCGGTGAGGGTGATGTCCGCGTTCTGTACCATCCGCAGCGACATCTTGCCGCCGATCTTGGTCGCCGCGTATCCAGGGTTGTCCTTCTCCACGACGAACGCCTTGACTTGGTTGTCCGCGGTGTCTCGGGCGTATAGGACGATGTAGTCGCACCAAACGGCGTTGCCCGGCCAACGCTTGCGGCCGTTGAGCACCCACTCATCGCCTTGCCGCTCCGCGGTGGCCTCGAGGATGACGGCGTCCGAACCGTGCTCGGGCTCGGTGAGGGCGAATGCGCCGATCTTTTCCAGGCGCGCCATCGCCGGCAGGTAGCGTTGCCGCTGCTCCTCGGAGCCCAAGATGTTGATCGATTGCATCGCCAACCCGAGGTGTACGGCAAAGAACGTGGCGATGCTCCCGTCGATGCGGGACAGCTCGTAGGTGACAAGGCCGGCGGCGACGGCGCTCATCGCTGTGCACCCGTGGTCGCCCAGGTTGTAGTCGCCGACAATGTTCAGCGCGGCAATTTTCGGGACCAGCTCGAACGGGAACTCGCCGCGTTCCCAATACGCATTGACGTTCGGCAGGATCTCAGCCTCGCCGAACGCCCGGACCTTGGCGAAAATCTCCTTTTCCGGGTCGGTCAGCTGATCGGCCATCAGGAAGTAGTCGGTCTCGCGGGCATGGCCGATGTCCTCGACGAGCGCGGCGGTGGCTGGATCGGCGTCCTTGGCGCCTCGTGTCTCAAACGAGCTGAGCGGCTTTGGCGTCGTTGTCATGGCCGGTCTCCAGGGTCGTGCAGGAACGTCTCGATGACGGGCGCAAGCTCGACCGCGTTGTGCACGAGATCGATGTGGCCGCCGCTGTGTTGGTGCAGTCGGGAATGGGGCAGTAACGCGTTCATGATGTGCGCGTTGACTATCGGGATGATCGGATCATCGGTCCCCGCCACGATCAACGTCTCCTGCCGCACCGCAGGCAGCGCGAACAGGCTGGTCCACACCGAGCCCGCGAGAAGCTGGTGCAAGTAGCCCATCTTCGATCCGGCATGCAATTGCTGAAGAAACAGTCGCGCCACATCCTCCCCGTGAGCGCGGACCGTGCCGCCGTATAGTTCACCGGCAATAGTCGCGGCGTAGTCCGGATCCGAAAACCTTCGGGGGGTAGCCATTTTCGCCAGCACACGCGGATGAGCGGGCACCATCAACGCACCGGTACCCGTCGCCACCAGAACCAGGCGGCGGCACCGGCGCGGATTCTGAAAGGCGAACTGCTGCGCGAGCGCCCCACCCCAGGACAGCCCGAGCACATCCACCACGCCAATTCCCAGCTCGGACAGTACGCGGCCCAGCACCCAGGCAAGGTAGGGAAACCCGTAAGGCGCAAGGGATGTGGGCGAGCCACCCGCTCCTGGCACATCGAATCTGACGACCGTGGTATCCGGATCCAGCTGCTCCACCAGTGGGTCCAGCACTTCCAGGCTGGCCCCGATGCCGTTGCACAGCACCAGCGGCACACCGGTTCCCCACCGCACGTTCACCCGGATCCGCTGCCCGCCGGTGGCGACGTAGCACTCTTCGCCAAACAGACTCACCGGTAGCGCACGAAGACGGCGTCGCTCCCGGGTCGATGGACGCTTGTCGGCAGCTTGCGATTTGTACGGGGTCATCCCAAAATCCTGCGCATGATCCTCAGTCCCTTGTCGGTGTACGGCGGGTAGAGGAGCTTCAGATCTGGCTTCGTCGTCTTGGCGAGGACCGCCTTCCGGTGACTCAGCGCCTGAAATCCCCATTCACCGTGGTAGGCGCCCATGCCGCTGTGCCCCACGCCACCGAATGGCAGCTGCGGCACCAACAGATGCATCGCCACATGATTGAGCACCGCGCCGCCAGCCGGAACCGAATCGACGATCCTGCGGCCGGTGGCCTTCGAGCCGGAGAACACATACAGGGCGAGGGGCTTGGGCCGGCCGTTGGCGAAGCTGATCGCCTGATCCACCGAATCCACTTCGATCACCGGAAGGATCGGGCCGAAGATCTCGTCGGTCATCGCGGGCTCGTCAGGATCAGGATCTACGATGACTGTCGGCTCGATCGTCAGCGAATCCCGGTCGCTGTGCCCGCCCACGGCAACCTCGCCCTTTGTGGCTTCGAGATAGCCGACAAGCCGGTCGAATTGGCGCTCGTTGACAATCCGCATACCCATGTCATTTCCGGCGCGGAAAGCCGCCACGTTATCGACAATCAGCCGAACGAGTTCTGGCTTGATGGACTTATCGGCCAATACATAGTCCGGCGCGACGCAAGTCTGCCCGGAGTTCAGCAGCCTCCCCCACGCAATCCGTCGCGCTGCCACATCGAGGTCGGCGTCGGCGGTGACGATGACCGGGCTCTTGCCGCCGAGCTCCAAGGTGACCGGGGTAAGCGTCGAGGCCGCCGCGGCCATGATCTTGCTGCCGATCGCGGTGCCGCCGGTGAACGCGGCGTGGTCGAAGCCCAACGACAGCAGCTGCTGCGTGGTGTCAGCAGCGCCCTCTACGACGGCCACCGCGTCCGAGTCGAGGTACTGGGGGATCAGCCGGGCAAGAAGCGCCGAGGTGGCGGGGGCCAGTTCCGACGGTTTGAGCACCGCACAGTTGCCGGCCGCGACGGCGGCCACTAGGGGGCCAAGCGAGAGGTAGACCGGATAGTTCCACGGCGCGATGATGAGGACCACGCCCAGCGGCTCGTATTGCACCCAAGCCGAGCCGGGGAGCTGGCTCAACGGCACCCGTTGTTTTTTTCGCTTCATCCACCTGCGCAGGTGCTTACGCGCGAATTCCGCTTCACCCCTCGTGGACGCGATATCGCCCAGCCAAGCTTCTGCCCGTTCGCGGCCGAGATCTTCGGCAAGGCCCGCTGCAATCTGATCCTCGTTCTCGTCGAGAAGTCGCTCGATTCCTCGAAGTTGGCGCAGTCGCCAGTCGGTCGTCCGTGTGCGTCCGCTTGCGAACACGCCACGGATAGTGGCGACTTGGTCAGCGAGCTCGGCCGGTGCGGTAATGGCATGTGCGGTCATATCGTTACTTTTCCATCACGTAACTGCCCGGAGCCGGACCGAGCGGCGGAAGCTCCTCCCCGCCAAGCGCTTTCGGAGCGTCAACCTCCGAGCCACTGCGCTCGGCAAGCCAGCCGACGTAGTCCGGCCACCAGGAGTCCGCGTGCTTCTCAGCAGAGTCCAGCCATTGTTGGGGATCCTCGGCGTCGACTGGGCCGGTGCGGAACGACGCCTTGGGGTTGCCGGGCGGGTTGACCAGCGCCGCGATGTGACCGCTGGTGGACAGCACGAAGCGGTTGTCCTTGCTGCCGAGCAGTCGCGCGCTGCGATAGGTGGCCTGCCACGGGCAGATGTGGTCGGCGACGCCGCCGACGACGTAAGCGTCGGAAGTGATCTTGGCCAGGTCGACCGGGCTGCCCAGCATGCTGACCCCGCCCGGGGTGACCAGCGCGTTCCGCAGCCCCATCAGCACCAGGTCGCGGTGCAGCGCGGCGGCCATCCGGGTGGTGTCGGCGTTCCAGAACAACACGTCGAACGGCGCCGGCTTGCGGCCCTGTACGTAGTTGTTCACCACGTACCGCCACACCAGGTCGGTGGGCCGCAGCCAGGCGAACATCTCCGCCATGTCGCGCCCGTCGAGGTAGCCTTTCCTGCCCGAAACTCGAATCGCGGCCTGCGCTGCGCGGTCGCTCATCGCCGCCGCCGCGAACCCGGCCCGGGTCTCGTCCAGCACAGTGACCGCCAGGTTGAGGCCCGCGACTCGATCGCCCTCGCCTATCTCGGCGAGGTGGGCCGCGGTCATCGCGGCCAGGATGCCGCCCGAGCAGGTGGCCAGCAGGTGGGCGCTGTCGGCCCCGGTGATTTTCTGCGCCGCGTCCATTGCCTCCACGATCGCCGCGCCGTAGGTGTCGAAGCACCAATCCCGGTGGCGCGCTTGCGGATTGCGCCACGAAATGACGAAAACCTGCTGGCCCTGCTGGACGAAGTACTCGATCATGCTGCGCCCGGGCGCGATATCCATGACGTAGAACTTGTTGATCACCGGCGGCACCATGAGCAATGGAATCGTGCGCACCGTGGGTGTCTGCGGGGCGTATTGAATCAATTCGAACACCGAGGTCTGCAGTACGACGGCCCCTTTGGTGATAGCCAGGTTCTCCCCCACCGCAAAGGCGTCAGGCTCGATCATCGCCGGGACGCGAGGCTTCGAAAGCATGTCTCGGGCAAAGGCTCTCACGCCCCGTACCGCGCTCAGACCGCCGGTGTCGATCAGCGCCTTCCAGCCGAGCGGACTGATCAGCGGATTGTTGCTGGGCGCCAGGCCCTCGACGAAGTTGTCTATGACGAACTGCATCTTCTCCTTGTCGCGCCAATCCAGATGCGCGTCGGCAAGCAATCCCTCGGCGGTTTCGGAACCTGCCAGATAGGCCTGCATGATTCGGTGCAGTAACGGATTCTGTTGCCAGGCGGGGTCGGCTGAAGCGTTTGTCGGCGCGTGCCGGAGCGCGGTGCGACTTGCCCACGGCAATACTGCCGAGTTCACGTGTCATCGCGCCCACCCGGTCCACCACCGCGCCGGGGTGCTGAGCGAGGTTCCCGGCGAAGCGGGCCCAGGTGGCGTTCGGCATCATTCGGCTGACGAATGGCTTGGTGGCGCTGGTCAGGAGCAGATCGAGGGGCGCAGCCAGCTCATCGACTCTGGTCGTGGAATCCTCCGTGTGCCATGGTTATCGCGTGCTTTCGGTGGTCGGAACAGTGATTTCGCGCTTGAGGACTTTGCCGGTGGGACCCTTCGGCAGGGCGTCGACCAGCCAGACCTGGCGGGGATACTTGTAGGCGGCCACCCGGGCCTTGACGTAGTCGCGCAGCTCGTCGGCCTGCACATCCGCGTCTTTCTTGAGTGCGACGGCCGCGCCGACTTCCTCACCCAGCGAGTCGTGCGGGATGCCGATGACCGCGGCTTCGGCCACGGCAGGGTGCTCGTAGAGCACTTCCTCGATCTCGCGGGGATAGACGTTGTAACCGCCGCGGATGATCAGATCCTTGGTCCGGTCGACGATGTAGAAGTAGCCGTCCTCGTCGACACGTCCGACGTCGCCGGTGGCCAGCCAGCCGTCCGGCGTGATCGTGGCCTTGGTTGCGTCGGGAAGGTTCCAGTAGCCCTTCATCACGTTGTGGCCGCGGATCTGGATCTCTCCGGTCTGCCCTTGAGGGACCTCAGCGCCATCCAGGTCGACGACCCGCATCTGCACGCCTTCGATCGGGGTACCGATCGAGCCCACCTTGCGCTCCCGATGCGGATGGTTGAACGCGGCCGCCGGTGAGCTCTCCGAAAGCCCGTAGCCTTCGAGAACCTCGCAGCCAAAGGCTTTTTCGAAGTCGGCGAGAACCTGCACGGGCATCGCCGCACCACCGGAAACGCAGACCCGCAAGGTGCGCGCCGCCTCGGATGCAGCCTCGTCCGCCACGCCCAACAATGCCGAGTACATCGTCGGCACACCTTCAAACACCGTGACGGCGTCCCGCTCGATCACTTCGAGGGCCTTGCGAGGATCGAATCGAGGGATGAGCGTCAATGTCGCGCCGGACAGCACCGCCCCGTTGAGCCCGCAGGTGAGGCCAAAGACATGAAAGAGCGGCAGGCAGCCCATCACCACGTCATCCGGCCCGGTCTCGACGAGGGTGCGGACGCTGACCTCGGCGTTGCGGCCCAGATTGCCGTGCGTAAGCATGGCACCCTTGGGCTTTCCGGTGGTTCCGGAGGTGTGCAGGATGACCGCGACGTCGTCGTGACCGCGCTCCACCGGGGACTTTTGCTCGGGCAGGCCAGCGATCAGGTCCATCAGACCGGCGTCGTCGACGATCCAGCACTGCGCACCCACTTCGTGGGCGCCGGCGCTGGCCTCGTCGGCGAAGGCGGGCGTGCCAAACAACGCCTTGGCGCCGCTGTTGGACAGGTAGAAGGTCACCTCGCGGGCCTTGAGCAGCGGGTTCATCGGGACCGCAACGGCGCCGCGATAGATGATTCCGTAAAAAACGATGGCGAATGCAGGTGTGTTGGGCAGCATAATGCCCACCCGGTCACCCGGCTCGACCCCGGCTTGCTCAAGCAGCGTCGCCACCCGGGCGGCTGCCCCATCGAACTCGGCGAAGGTGAATTTCAGGTCGTCGCAGCGCAGCGCAACGCGGTTGGGGTTGCGTACTTTGGATGCGACGAGATTGGCGCTCAGGCTGGTCATGGTCTACCTCTGCGAATGTGTCTGGGTTGGTGCTTCCAGCATGATTCCGGCAGCTAGGCAGCACAATGTCTCGGCAGACAATGTGGCGACCGGTTCGATGTGACAGCACACATCCGCCAGTGCCCGGGCATAAGGTTTCGGAGTATGAGCGCGGTATCGCACGCCGGCGGCGTCCGGCGCGGCGCCGAACCTGATCCGCACGTCGTTAGGCTCAGCAAGCTCATGCTGGCCCGTGCCCCCGAACTGGGCCAGGAGCTGGCTGACCGGCTGTTTCGCGAGATCGATGCCTACCGGGACGGCACCGTCGTCACGAAAGACGAAGTACGTGCAAGTTGTGAGGCAAACCTGACGTTCGTGTTCCATTCACTTTCCGGGCACGAGGACGTCGATGTCTCGCCCGCCGAGCACACCGGAACGGCACGCGCGCTCGTCGGTTTGCCGTTACCGGCGGTGATGACGGCCTACCGGATCGGGTTCCGCTTCATGTGGGAGGAGACCCTCGCCGCAGGGCGGGCCGCGGGAACACCGACCGAATCAATTCTGGATGCCACCGCACGCGTCTTTCTCGCCCAAGACACCTTCACTCAGGCGATGGCCAGCGCCTACCGGCAGCAGCTGACCGCGCAGATTCTGGAGCAGGAAGAAGAACGCTCGGCGTTGGTTGAAGCGCTGCTGTCTCGGCGGATAACGGACAGCCAAAGCCTGTGGGAGGCAGCCGATTTGCTCCGGCTGCCCACCACCGGACCGTACGTCGTCGTCGCGGCCGAGTTACCGGCCATCGGAAAATTGGGCTTGCCCGCGATCGAAAATAAGCTCGCCGCCCGCGACATCCGGTCGGCGTGGCGGCTGCTGCCGGACTTACACGTCGGCATCGTCCACGTACGGATACGCGACACAGTCAGCTCTTTGATTTCAATACTTCGTCAGGTCGCGACCGTCCGGGTCGGCATCAGCCCGCTGTTTCCCGACTTGGCCGAAACCAGCGACGCGCTGCGATTCGCCCGGCTCGCGGTGACCGGGAAGCCGTCGCCGGACTCGCTGGTCACGGTCTTCGACGACACTCCTCTTGCCGTGGCGGCGGTCAGCGCCCCAGAGGTTATGGCGAAGATCAGGTCGTCGGTGCTACAGCGAATAGACGAGCTGCCGCCCGCGGAACGCACGATCCTGCTCGACACGTTTCAAGCGTGGTTGCGGGAAGGCGGCTCCGCCAACGACACCGCGACGAGAATCTTCTGTCATCCCAACACCGTGCGGCACCGCCTTCGCCGTATCGAGGAGTTGACCGGCCGGTCACTTTCGCGGCCGAAGGACATTGCCGAACTTTGTCTGGCCTTCGAGGTCGAGCAGCGCCTGCCCTAGGCGACGGCTAGGTCACGCCTTCAGCCGGTGGCGAACCTGGAATGCGCTGATGACATCCACGATGCCGATGGCGATCAGCCAGCAGCCGGCGACCAAGGTGAGGATCGCGATCGAATCGAGCGGGGAGATGATCAGCACCCCGCCGCCGATAACGATGATCACACCGGAAAGCACCTGCCAGCCACGTGCGGGGATCTGGTCGAAGGACAGCGCGGCGGCGAGCAGCGTCACCCCGCGGAACACCCAGCCGATGCCGATCCACAGGGCCAACAGCAGGATCGACTCGAGTTTGTCGCGGAAGCAGAAGAACCCCAGCATCAGCATCACGACGCCGGTGAGGAACGACAGCACCCTCATTGCGGCGCCGGCGTGCGTGCCGAAAGCGGTGAACACGTACCCAACCCCGGATACCACCAAGTAGATGCCGAAGAGGACACCTGCCACCAACAGTGTCTTGCCCGGCCAGGCCAGCACGATGACACCGAGTGCCACGCCCAGAATGCCGATCAGGAGCAACAACTGCCAGGCGTTACGAGCGAGTTGGTGCAGTGGACCCTCGAAGAAGGTCTTTTCGCTGGTTGTCATGCTAAGAAGCTACTCCAGCGCCGACGCAGAGACGTTGTTGCCGGCGACAGGATTAGCGGCCTAGCACGGGGACCGCGAACAATATCGAGCCAAGCCCACCGGCGTACCTAACTGGTGATTCGCGCCCGATTTGTCGCCGGAAGACAACGATCCGGCGCAAGTTGGTTGGTTGGCGACGTCGCCGCAGCCGCGGTGGCGTAGCTAAGTTTCTCCCTACGAACGCACCGCAGCGTTCTTGGACCACCGATTGATCTCGAATCAGCAAGTGCCACAACACATCCCAAAGAAACGCAGGTGAAGCCATGTTAGTGCCATTCATCATCTTCCTGATGATCCTGTCCCCCGTGCTCATCCCGGCCGCCGTCACCGCCGCACACGCAATCAGGCGATTCAACCGACCGGGCTACGCGGCCGGCTACCCACGGCGCTCGGCTCGCCTGGCGGTTGCGGCCGCCGCCTGACCTCTGCCGTCCCAACCGGGGCCACACCTGCGGGTGTAGCCCGGGTTGGGTCTAAGGGGTGCCCGGCTGCAAAACCGCGCTGCCGTACCAATGACAGGCCAGCAACGCCAGTTCGACGTCAAGCCGGTCGCTGCCGATCTCGCGGCCGCGCCGGACAATCGCGCGGCCCACCCGATACTTCACCGAGTTGGAGTGCAAGTTCAGTTTCTCGGCAGCGATCTTATAGCTGGAACCGCAACCCAGAAACACCCGCAACGTCTCGCGCAACCGCGCATCATTCTCGCCGTCGGCTGCGAGATCGCCGAGAACGGCGGCGACCCAATCGCGGATACCGGCCACGTCATCACCAAGACGCGCCACAACCGACAGGCCCGGGTCGGTCGCCGCAATCACCGTTGGCTCGGGCCTTTTGGCGATCACCGCGACGCTACGAGCTGTCTCCGCCTCGCGGTGCGACTGACGAAAACCCTCGACCCCACTGGCCATGATGCCGATCGCCACGCTCGGGGAATCGGCTCGTCCCAAGGTGAACTGGCGGACCTTGGCGGGGGCTTCAGCCACCGCGGCACGATAGGGCAGCCACCCCCAGCCGCAGCTGCGATCGGCCGCAACGAAGAGCGGGCTGGCGGCCGCACTTGCGGATTCGCCCAGTTCGCGGAGAAACCGTTGCAGCCGGCCAAGTTGGTCGCCTTCAGCGCCCGCGTCCGGGTACCACATGACCAGCCCCAGATGGTGCCATCGCAGCGGGTAGCGGATCGAGGTGGTCGCCGCATCGACGTCGATCGGCTTGTTTGCCGTCAAGACTTCCCGCACCCGCAGGGCGCGCAGACTGTTCTGGTTCTCCAGCCAGCGTTCGCGTTCGTCTTCATAGACGGCGACGACCTGCTGCGACATCCAGTCGATGTACTCGAACAGCGTGGCGGTGATGGCCTCAATCACCGTGACCCTGGTCGCTTCTGGCATATCAATCGCCCGTAATTCGGCGAAAATAAGCTCATTCACTGTGCGCTGACCGAGCCGGTAAGCGCGAACGAGCGCGGTGACGGGCATGCCCTGTTGCGCCAATCGCCGGGCGTACTCCAGTGCCGCGGTGGGCGCCTCGACACGCTCCACGGCGATGTCGTAGCGCAGCGCGTGCAGGACGGTGTCGACGTTTCCCTCAACGCTGGCGCCGAGCAGCTCCATGAGCCGGGCATCGCCGCGCAGGTCGGGGATCTGATCTTCGAGCGTACGAAGGATGGTCGACGATACGTCCGCCAGCCGGTCGTGCAACCGGTCGGCGGTTTCGGCGACGTAGCGACTCACCTCAACGTCGCTGTCGAGCCGCGGTTTCGTCGTCATCACTAAGACGGTAGACCGTTGCAAGTGAGTAGTCTTTTGTGATCACGCGACTTGCACCCCGTCTCGGGGTTGTTCGGCAGCCGTGCGGCTGCGCCCCTTCCGCGCTTCACAGCCACCTGCCGGACGAGGTCCGGTCTTAGGGTCGGCTCCACGCTTGACGGCGGCCCCAACTGGGCCGACGACGCTAATGCGTTCCTCGTAGCGTGCGAGGTTGATCGAGGCGTTGTCGTCTCGTTGATGCGACGCCGAACATACATCGCATGTCCAGTGTTCGTCCCAGCCAATGTCTTGCACATGCCGACACTGATGACAGGTTTTCGATGACGGGAACCAGCGGTCAGCGATCACCAGCTGTGACCCGTACCAGAGCGTCTTGTAGGACAGGTGCCGGCGGGGTGTGCCCAGGGCGGCATCGGAGAGTCCACGCCGTCTGGCGCGGGCACCCGGCAACCCTTTTTGCCGCAGCATCCCTGCGGCGTCCAAGCCTTCGACAACGATGCGGCCGTGGGTTTTAGCCAACCGTGTCGTCAGGACGTGCAGGTGATGGGTGCGGACATCGTTGACCCGGCGGTGCAGCCGGGAAATATCTACGGTGCGCTCGCGATATTGTCGCGACCCTTGCCTACAGCGCGAACGTGCGCGGCTGACGTGCCGCAGTTCGCGTAGCGCAGCGTGCAGCGGCCGTGGATTCGGCACGCGCTCGAGCACTGTGCCATCCTCGTCAGCGACCGTGGCGAGCCGGCGCACCCCGACGTCGATGCCGACCCGCGAGTCAGGTAGCGCCACCTTGGGCTGGATGGGACGTTGCACCACTACCCGCACGCTCGCATCGATGCGGGTTCCGTTGCGGCGCACCGAGATGGCCAGCAGCCGCGCCCGGCCGACACAAATCAACCGTTCGATCCGGCGGGTGTTCTCATGGGTACGGACGGTGCCGATCACCGGCAGTGTCAGATGCCGGCGGTCGGGTTCTATGCGCATCGCGCCGGTGGTGAAACACACCCGATCGGCATCGCGGCCCTTCTTTTTGAACCGCGGGAATCCGACTCGTTTCCCGGCGCGCTTGCCTAAGCGGGAGCTCTGCCAGTTCCAGTAGGCGTCCACCGCACCCGCGATGCCGTCGGCGTAGGCCTCTTTCGAGCATTCCGGCCACCACACCGCACCGGTCGCCGGGTTGACGCAGATGTCGTTTTTGACGGTGTTCCAGCGTCTCCGCAGTGCACGCAGGGACGGTTTGGCCGTCTCAACACCGCTCGCATGCCACGCCGCGATATCAGCTTTGAGGGTGGCGACGGTCCAGTTGAAGGTCTTACGTCGCGCACCGAAATGCCTTGCCAGCGCGCGAGCCTGCTCGGCGGTCGGGTCCAGGGTGAACCTGAACGCCTGCACCGTCCACCCGTCAGGAACCTCGAACCGGGCCATCACGCCGCCTCACCATCGTCGACACCAGCAGCCGCCGCGACAGCCCGCTTAGCCCGGTTCTGAGCGCCACGCTTGCCAGACAACCGCGCGCACATCAAGGTCAAAATCTCGGTCATATCCCCCACCAGGTCGTCATCAACCTCAGCGGTGTCGACGACCGCCAACTCTCGGCCCTGCCCGGCCAAGCGCGCCCTGAACACACGCAGAGCCGAACCAACAGAATCGGTCCCGATCCTCGACCACGTCCGCTTCACCGACGAGTCGCCCAGCAGCGCCAAGAACTTGCGGCGATGCCCGTTAACTCCGAACCGACCCCGGTCACGACCTTGTCGACCGGGATCTGCTGGGTCGTGGCCCACGCCATTGCCCGCACCACCTGACGATCGAGATCTGCTTTCTGATCAGCCCACGACACCCGCGCATACACCGCCATCCGGCGATCCACGCCTGTAGCCGCGGTCACCTCGTCGACCAGGACCAGCCGTCCCACCTTGCGCGCCGGTACCGGCAACAGCCCCGCACGAAACCAACGGTAAGCAGTCACCCGCGCAACACCGTTGCGCTCAGCCCACGCCGCCAGATTCATACCCCCGTTCCTACAGCACACCACCGACAGCTACCGACCACTCAGCCCGCAACAGCTTTCAGCCCCGCGGTTGTCTTTCGGAGATAACTGCGGCCTGCGGCTTTGTCGTTTCGCTACTGTGTTCCGCCGCGCGCGACTCCTAGCGTTGTCGCCACTGAAGTCGATCGCACCAGAAGGAGCTACGACCATGGGATTCACCCAACCGCATCTCCCCGCAGTCGATCCGGATGCCTTCTTGCAGAAGCCGCTGATGGAGCGGATGCGGATTCTCGCCGTCGAATGGGCCGAAAACGGTTTCGGCGCACCGCGGATGGTCCACACCATCTACATCGTCAAGTTGGTCGTGTTCTTCGCGATCGGAGGCATCACGGTCGCGACCGCGACCTCGGGCCTGCCCGCCTTCTGGCATGTGGCGCAGTGGTGGAACCAACCGATCGTCTACCAGAAGGTCATCCTGTGGACCGTGCTCCTCGAGGCCATCGGTGTGGCCGGTTCGTGGGGTCCGCTGGCGGGCAAGATCAAGCCGATGACCGGTGGCATCCTGTTCTGGGCCCGACCGGGAACCATCCGGTTGCGGCCGTGGAAGTGGGTGCCGTTCACCGGCGGCGACCGGCGCACGTGGTTTGACATCGGGGTGTACCTGGCGTTGCTGGTGAGCCTGGTCGCCGCCCTGCTGTCACCGGGCGTGCACAGCGATGCGCTCTCAAAGGCACTCCCGCACAACACATCCGGCTTGGTCGACCCGGCTCTGATCGTTGTCCCGATCGCGTTGCTGGTGCTGATCGGCCTGCGCGACAAGACC
The DNA here is from genome assembly GCA_963744835.1 of uncultured Actinomycetota bacterium. Taxonomy (GTDB): domain Bacteria; phylum Actinomycetota; class Actinomycetes; order Mycobacteriales; family Mycobacteriaceae; genus Mycobacterium. The sequence continues at coordinate 426,979 of CAVUVB010000007.1, read as the reverse complement.
ATCTTCTTGGCCGCCCGCGGCGAGCAGTACCTGCCGGTCATGGTCATCTTCACCGTGCTGCCGTACTGGAATTTCACCAACATGATCGTTGCATTGAAGATGGTGATCGTGGTGGTGTGGGTCGGCGCCGGCTTCTCGAAGTTCGGTAAGCACTTCTCCAACGTCATTCCGCCGATGGTCAGCAACACGATCTTCGCGCCCAAATGGGTGCGACGGGCCCACTACCGCGACTTCCCGCGCAACCTGCGGCCGTCACGGCTGGCCGACGTCATGGCACACGTCAACGGCACCACGGTCGAAATCGCCGCCCCATTGGTCCTGTTCTTCTCCACCAACAAGTGGGTGACGCTGGCAGCGGTGCTACTGATGGTGGGATTCCACCTGTTCATCATCTCGACCTTCCCGCTCGCGGTGCCGCTGGAATGGAACGTGGTCTTCGCCTACACCACGATCTTCTTGTTTCTCGGCTTCCCGAACTGGGGCGGATACGCTCCGTGGAACATGACTCCGCCCTGGCTGGCTCTCGTCATCGCGGCCGCGCTGCTGTTCTTCCCCGTGCTGGGCAATCTGCGGCCCGACAAAGTGTCCTTCCTTCCCTCGATGCGGCAGTACGCGGGCAACTGGGCCTCGGCGGTGTGGGCGTTCGCGCCCGGCGCTGAGGCGAAGCTGGACCGGGTCACCCGCTCGACGCGGAACCAGGTCGACCAGTTCATCGCGTTCGGCTACGAACCGCAGTGGGCCGAGATCACCGCACAGCGAACCATCGCGTGGCGCACCATGCACAGCCAGGGCCGCGGCCTGTTCTCGCTGCTGCTGACCCACCTCCCGACATCGACACTCGGACCGTGCGGGAGGGCGAGTTCATCTGCAACTCCCTGATCGGGTTCAACTTCGGCGACGGTCACCTGCACAATGAAGACTTGATCCGAGCCGTGCAGGACGAAGCCGCATTCGAGCCGGGCGAGTGCGTGATCGCTTGGGTGGAGTCGGAGGCTTTCGGCAGCGGCGTCCAGCACTACCAGCTGATCGACGCGGCGCTCGGGGTGATCGAGCGGGGCACCTGGAAGGTGGCCGACGCGGTTGCCGAGCAGCCCTGGCTGCCCAACGGCCCGATCCCGACCAACGTGAGCTGGTCACTGCGGCGGGCGCTGGCATGAGTTCCGCAGTGGTGGTGGGGGGCGGGCCCAACGGGCTCGCCGCCGCTATCTGCCTGGCCGCCGAGGGCGTTTCGGTGACCGTCCTGGAAGCCGCCGACGAGGTCGGCGGCGGCGCGCGCAGCAGCGAGGCCATCCTCCCCGGTCTGCTGCATGACCACTGTTCGGCAATCCACCCGATGGCGATCGGCTCGCAGTTCCTCAGCTGCTTCGATCTGCAGCGGTACGGCCTATCGTGGCGCTGGCCGGAGATCGACTGCGTGCATCCCCTCGACGGCGGCGGCGCCGGCGTGCTGTACCGCTCGGTGGAGCAGACCGCCGCCGGGTCTTGGTCGCGACGGGTCCCGGTGGCGGTTGGCTTTCGGCTACCCCGCAGCGCGGTTCGACGCGCTCAGCGAGGACATCATGCGGCCCCTGCTGCGGTTGCCGCACCATCCGCTGATGCTCGCGCGGTTTGGTGCACCCACCGTGCTTCCCGCGTCCACGTTCGCCCGGCTGTTCCGCACCGAGGAGGGCCGCGTCTTGTTCGGAGGTGTTGCGGCCCATGCCTTCCGCCCGTTGCACTATCCGATGACCTCCGCAATCGGGATGGGCATCATCGCGGCGGGCCACCGGCACGGCTGGGCGGTAGCTGAAGGTGGATCGCAGTCGATTACCAACGCGATGGTGGCGCTGCTGGCTGACTTGGGCGGCAAGATCGAGACCGGTGTCCGGGTCGAGGCGGCGTCGCAGTTGCCGCCCGCAGACGTCACGCTGTTCGACCTGGCGCCGAGCGCTGTCGCCGCGATCCTCGGCGACCGTCTTCCGCGCCGAGTTTCCCGCTCCTTCACCAGGTTTCGGCGTGGTCCGGGTGCGTTCAAAGTCGACTTCGCCGTCGAGAGCGGCGTGCCGTGGACAAACCCGAACGCCCATCGGGCAGGCACGGTGCACCTGGCCGGGTCCTACTCCGAACTTGCCGCTACCGAGCGGGAGATCCACGCGGAACGCATGCCCGAACGGCCCTTCGTTCTCGTCGGTCAGCAATACCTGGCCGACCCGCAACGCTCGGTCGGCAACATTCACCCCGTCTGGAGCTACGCGCATGTCCCGAATGGCTATACCGGCGACGCGACCGAGGCGATCATCAACCAGATTGAGCGGTTCGCCCCCGGTTTCCGAGAACGCATCGTCGGCTCAGCAGTTCGCTCGACGACGCAGATGGCCTGCTACAACCTCAACTATGTCGGCGGCGACATCATGACCGGCGCCAAGGACATTCGTCAGCTGACGTTCGGACCGCGAATCACGCTGTCGCCGTACACCATTAAGGTACCAGGCATGTATATATGCTCGGCTGCCACCCCACCGGGACCAGGCGCGCATGGCATGTGCGGTGCCAACGCCGCCAGCGCCGCACTCGCTTACCTGGGTCGGCGAGCGTAACGCCAAAACTGCCGAGCAGACGCAAAATCGCCCGACACGCCGAGGTTTTTGGGGATTTTACGTCTGCTCGCCCAAAGACGGATACGTGTAAAAGCCCTCGCCGGTCTTAACGCCGAGCTTGCCCGCGTCGACATACGACTGCAACAAGTCGCGCGGGCCCTTCGGTAGGTGCGGGAACTCCTCGACGTAGTGGTTCTCGATGTCGAGAGCAACGTCTAGCCCGACCAGGTCCATCAACTGAAATGGCCCAGCCGGGGAGCCCAGATTGAGCTTGTACATCCCGTCGACGTCCTCCGGACGGGCCACACCCTCAGCGACTACGGCCAGCGACTCACGCTTGATAGCGGCCCAGACGCGATTGAAGATGAAGCCTGTGCACTCTCGGCGTGCCTCGAAGGGGTAGACGCCGAACTCTGGCAGGACGGCCAGCAGGGTGTCAAGCAGGCCCCGGTCGGTCTGGCCGTCGGACATCAGGTCGAGCGCATTGACCTCGGGTGGCATATAAAAGTGCGTATTGCACAATCGCGTTTTGTCCCGGATGTTTTCAGCCATCAGACGCGACGGGTACGACGACGAGTTGGTTGCGAAGATGGTGTCCGCCGGAGCGGCCTGGTCGATCTGGCCCCACAGCGGAATCTTGACTTCGAGCTTCTCCGAAACGGACTCGACGGCAAGCCAGGCATCGTCCAACGCCTCTTCAAGCGATGCCGCACCCATCGCGACCCCAACTTCGCCGAAGGCTCGGTCGGCCAGCAACGTCGGGAGGTTCTCGGTGACGTACTCGGTCGCGGCCGCGCGTTGTTCGGCGCGGCGTGCGTAGATCCGCACGGTCCCGCCCCGGCTGGCCAACATCAGCGCAATGCGCCGGCCCAACGTTCCCGCGCCGATCACCGCGACGGGACGGTTGCGGATGTCCTCGAATGTGTAGATGTACGAGTCACTCACAGAGGCATGCTAAATCCGCAGCGGACAAACTAGAGCAGCCTCGCCTGGTCGGGCTGCGGCGCGGCCGGCTCGAGTAGCTCGGGCCCGTTGTTGCGCACGCTGTTGACCAGCGTCGAGATCTCGCGCATCTCGATGCCGTGCACGTCGGGCGGGGTGGCCAAAAGCTCGAGGTCGGCCGGGGCGTCGGGATCCAGCCAGCGATCCCAATCGCGTTCGCGAACGATCAACGGCATCCGGTCGTGGATCTCGCCGAGCGCGCCGACCGCATCGGTGGTGATGATGGTGCAACTCAGCAGTGGGTTCGCGTCCTTGGCGGGCTTCCACACCGACCACAGGCCCGCGGTGAACAGCATCTCGCCGTCGGCGCGGTGCAGGTAGAACGGTGTCTTGCGGGCTTTCTTGCCGGCTTCGGTGTCGGGGTTGGCCCGCCATTCGTAGTAGCCGTCCATCGGCACCAGGCAGCGCTTGGATTTGGCGCTCGCACGAAAAGCCGGCGAGGTGGTGACCTTGTCGGCCCGGGCGTTGATCAACTGCGGGCCCTTGGATTCCGGCGCGCCGTCGGATCCCGCCTTGGCCCACGGAGGAACCAGCCCCCAGCGCATCAGCCGCACTCGCCGGGTGGGCTCGTCGTCGGGTTCGTCATGACGACGCACCACCGTGGTTATGGTCGTGGTGGGCGCGACGTTGTAGTTCGGGGCGGCCGATTCGGCCGAGCGGGCCTCGTTGATCGCCTGGATCTTTTCGGCCAGCGCTGCCGGGTCTGTCGTCACCGCGAATCGTCCGCACATATCTCCATGGTGCCCGGTAGGCAATGATGGAGCACGTGAACACCTGGCCCGCGCCCTGCACGGCGAAGCCGGTGCGCGCGACGGTGACGGTACCGGGCTCGAAATCCCAGACCAACCGGGCCCTGGTGCTCTCGGCGCTGGCCGCCGCCAACGGCGGCGTCTCAACCATCGGCGGTGCGCTGCGCAGCCGGGACACCGACCTGATGATCGGCGCGCTGGACGCATTGGGCCTGCAAGTCGACGGGTCAGCAGCAGAGCTCACCGTCAGCGGCAAGATCGCGCCGGCAGCCGACACCCGGATCGATTGCGGCCTGGCCGGCACGGTGCTGCGTTTCGTACCGCCGCTGGCCGCGCTGGGAGTCGCCGCGGTGACTTTCGACGGTGACGAACAGGCCCGGGTCCGCCCCATCGCGCCGCTGCTCGACGCGCTGCGCGGCCTGGGTGTGGACATCGACGGCGACGGCCTGCCGTTCCGGGTGCACGGCGCCGGATCGGTTGCCGGCGGCGCGGTGGAAATCGATGCCTCGGCGTCGTCGCAGTTCGTCTCCGGCCTGCTGCTCTCCGGTGCGTCGTTCACCGACGGCCTGACCGTGCAGCACGTCGGTCCGGCACTGCCCTCAGCACCGCACGTCGCGATGACGGTGGCGATGCTGCGGCAAGCCGGCGTCGAGGTCGACGTGAGCGCCACACCCAACCGCTGGCAGGTGCGACCGGGCCCGGTGGCGGCCCGGCACTGGCACATCGAACCGGACCTGTCCAATGCGGTCCCGTTCATCGCTGCGGCCGTCGTCAGCGCGGGCACGGTACGCATCACCGGCTGGCCAGCGGCCAGCATCCAACCCGCCGAGGCGATCCTGAGTATTCTTCGACAGCTGAATTCAGTTGTTAAGCAGTCGGATTCGTATCTGGAAGTGAAGGGGCCGCAATCCTACGGCGGCTTCGATGTGAACCTGCGCGACGTCGGTGAACTCACCCCAGCGGTGGCGGTGCTCGCCGCGCTGGCCGCCCCGGGCTCGGTGTCACGGCTTTCCGGCGTCGCCCACCTGCGCGGCCATGAAACCGACCGCCTGGCCGCGCTGCGCACCGAGATCAACCGGCTCGGCGGAGACTGCCGGGAGACATCAGACGGCCTGGAGATCACCGCGACGCCGCTGCGGCCGGGGACCTGGCGATCGTATGCCGATCACCGGATGGCGATGGCCGGCGCGATCGCGGGTCTGCGGGTCGCCGGTGTCGAGGTGGACGACATCGCCACCACCGCCAAGACGCTGCCGCAATTTCCGCAGCTATGGCCGGACATGCTCGATCAAGGGTCTTGCGGTTGAGACCGGGCGACTACGACGAGTCAGACGTCAAGATCCGCTCGGGACGCGGGTCGCGACCGCGGACCAAGACCCGCCCTGAGCACGCCGACGCGAAATCAGCCATGGTGGTCAGCGTCGATCGCGGCCGCTGGGGATGTGTGCTCGGCGGCGACCCTGAGCACCGGGTCACCGCGATGCGGGCGCGCGAGCTGGGCCGCACACCGATCGTCGTCGGGGACGACGTCGACGTGGTCGGCGATCTGTCCGGTCGGCCGGATACGTTGGCCCGCATCGTCCGTCGTGGTCCGCGAAGAACAGTGTTGCGCCGAACCGCCGATGACACCGATCCCACCGAACGGGTGGTCGTCGCCAACGCCGATCAGCTGCTGGTCGTGGTGGCGCTGGCCGACCCGCCGCCACGCACCGGGTTGGTCGACCGGACGCTGATCGCGGCCTACGCCGGCGGCCTCATCCCGATCCTGTGCCTGACCAAGACCGATCTCGCGCCCGCCGCCCCGTTCGCCGAGCAATACGCCGATCTGGATCTCGAGGTGATCATCGCGGGCCGTGACGATCCGTTGGACGCTGTGGCGCACCTGCTCGACGGCAAAATCACCGTGCTACTGGGTCATTCCGGGGTGGGCAAGTCGACGTTGGTGAATCGCCTTGTGCCCGAAGCGCATCGAGCAGTCGGCGAGGTGACCGATATCGGCAGGGGCCGGCACACCTCGACGCAATCGGTGGCGCTGCCCCTGACGGCCGGGCATCACAGCGGCTGGGTGATCGACACGCCGGGGATCCGCTCGTTCGGACTGGCCCACATCAAGCCCGACGACGTGGTGGTGGCTTTTTCCGATCTGGCCGAGGCGATCAAAGACTGCCCGCGTGGCTGCGGACACCTGGGCCCACCCGCCGACCCGGAATGTGCGTTGGACACCCTGACTGGGCCGGCCGCCCGTCGCGTCGCCGCCGCGCGGCGGCTGCTGGCCGCACTGCGCGAGCCTTGAGCCTCAGCCCTCGGCCGCCGACCGAACCCATTCGAGGTTGGCCTGCATGTTCTGCTGCCATTCCGCGAGGCGTCGGGAGACGATCCTGGCCTCCTTCTCCGGTTGCGCCACGATTGCAGGGGTCAGACCCGACGGTCCCGGGCCCATCCGGGCCCACTGCCGGATCAGCACGCCGTCGCTGGACGGTTCGACCTCGAACGCCCACGTCGCGCTGACACCGTCTGGTCCGGTGACGTCGTAAACCCAGCGGCGTTGGTCCTCGACTTCGACGACCTCGCACACGGTCGCCCAGTCTCCGAACGCCTCATGCTTGTTGCGGCCGCGGAAACGCGCACCGACTTCTACCACGCCGGCACCGTCAACCCATTCCACGGCCTGCAGTTCCGATGAGCAGCGCGCGGGCAGGCCGATGTCGGTCACCAGTCCCCACGCCGTCGCTACATCACACCGAACACGCTGATCACTTCGACTGTGGGTTGGTCGCGGTAGCGCATTGCTTCGTTCTCCTCGGCGTCGACCCTTGTAGCATGCCAGCCATGCAGGTCGGCGCGATGATCGAACCCCGTTTGCCGGGCTCCGTCGAGTTCGCACTCGCGGCCGAGCAGATCGGCGTCACCTCTTTGTGGATCCCCGAGGTCTGGGGCTACGACGCGCTCACCGGCCTGGCCTACCTGGCCGCCAAGACGTCGTCGATCAAGCTCGGAACGTTTGTCGTGCAATTGGGTTCGCGCACTCCGGCGCTGCTGGCAACGTCGGCGTTGAGTCTGGAAGAACTTTCCGGAGGGCGTTTCATCTTGGGCGTCGGCACGTCGGGGCCGCGGGTGATGGAGGGCTGGCACGGTGTCCGGTTTCGCAAACCGGTCCAGACCACGCGGGAAACCATCGAGATCATCCGAATGGTCAGCCGTGCCGAGCGGCTCGAGCATGCCGGCGAGATCTACCCGCTGCCACTCCCGGACAGCCACGGCGCCGCGCTGCGACCCATGGTGCGGCCTGGTCATGTCCCGGTCTACGTCGCAGCGATGGGCCCGCAGAATCTGAGGCTGACTGGCGAATTGGCCGACGGCTGGCTGGGTAACGCCTTTATCCCCGAAGCCGCCGAAGTGTTCTTGGGCCCGTTGCGCGACGGCGCCCAGCAGGCCGGCCGCACCCTTGACCAACTCGACCTGGTCGCCCCAGTCGCCGTCGAGTTCCACCACAACCAAGCCGCCGCCGACGCCGCCGCTCGTCGCCACGCCGACGGGTACGCGTTCACCATCGGCGCCATGGGCTCGAGTGGTTCAGGCGGCAAGAACTTCTACAACGACGCGTTCACCCGACTGGGCTACGGGGCCGAAATCACCGCCGTCGCCGAACTGTGGCAAGCCGGAAAGCACGACGAGGCCCGCCGCGCGGTGCCACTCGACCTCGGCCGACTCACCAATCTGCTCGGCACCCCCGACGCCATCGCTGACCGGGTGAGCCGCTACCGCGCGGTGGGCATCACGACGCTGCTGGCGAAGTTGGAGGGCGACTACGAGCAGCAGCTTACGGCGTTGCAGCGGCTAGTTGCCATCGCCGAGGGGGCCACGCCCTAATGGATGCTGTCGCGGCGGTCGTCTACCAGTTAGACTACAAGTATGTCTACTCCTACGACTACGATCAGGGTTTCGGTCCAGACTCGTAACCGGCTAGCCGCCCAGGCCCGCGAGCGAGGTGTATCTATCGCCACTCTGCTAACGGAGCTGGCCAGCCGCGCCGAACACGAGGCGATCTTCCGCGCCGAACGCGACGCCACCCGCGCCGAGGGGGCACAGCAAGCCGTGCGCGACGAGCATCGCGACTGGGACACCACAGTCGGCGACGGCCTTGCCTGAACCGCACCGCGGCGACCTGTGGCTCGTCGCACTCGGCGCCGCCCGTGCCGGCGAACCCGGCAAGCACCGTCCCGCCGTCGTCGTCTCCGTGGACGACATACTCACCGGCATCGACGACGAACTCATCGTCGTGGTGCCGGTGTCGAGCTCACTTGCCCACAACCCATTGCGGCCGCATATCTCACCCATCGAAGGCGTTGACGCCGAAAGCGTCGCCGTCTGTCGCGGAATCCGCGCCGTCGCTCGCACCCGCCTATTGGAGCGACTCGGCACCCTGGCGCCCGACACGATGCACCAGATCGAACGCGGGCTCGCATTGATTCTCGGCATCCAAGTCGCCTCAACCTACGGCTAGGCCGAGGTGCGTGTTTGTACGCCGACACGCCGCAAAGCGTGTACAACTGCGCACGCTCGCGTGAAAAGGCGGATTAGGCTGCCAGCTCCGCGCGGCGGGTCTGCTCGTCGCGACGAGCTTGCTTGTCATGGCGCCAGCCTCGCACGGTGGCGATCGCTGTCTTCAGTCCGCGACGGCGTCCGGTCGCCGGATCGGTGCCGGCGAAATTCTCGTCCAGCACGGCGAACATCGACTCGCTGCGGGTCTCTGGCGCGTTGTCGGCGGTGTCACGCAAGTACTTGTCGGGCAGCGACAGCTTCGCGATGGTCCGCCAGGTCTTGCCGTATTGCAGCAGGAAAGAGCCTGTGGTGTAAGGCAAGTCGTACTTGTCGCACACCTGGCGCACCCGCACCGATATCTCGGCATACCGGTTGCTCGGCAGATCCGGATACAGGTGGTGTTCGATTTGGTGGCACAGGTTTCCGCTCATGAATCGCATCGCCGGGCCGGCGTTGAAGTTGGCACTGCCCAGCATCTGTCGCAGGTACCACTGGCCCTTCGTTTCGCCGATCATGTCGGTCTTGGTGAATTTCTCGGCGCCGTCGGGGAAATGCCCGCAGAAGATCACCGCATTGGCCCACAGGTTGCGGATCACGTTCGCCGTCGCGTTGGCCTTCAGCGTCGATGCGTACGTGGCCCCGGGTGAGAGCGCAGTTAGCGCCGCGAACGCCACGTAGTCCTTGAACACTTGCCGACCGGCCTTGGCCAAGAACTCGTCGATCCGGCGGCGGGATTCCTCGTGGTCCCCGCGGCCCTTGAAGATCTTGCCGATCTCGACGTGCTGCAACCCGACGCCCCATTCGAAACCGACTGCCAGCAGGGTGTTGTACAGCACGTTAAGCAGGTTGAAGCGCTTCCAGGGCTGGTCTCGGGTGACCCGCAGCATGCCGTAACCGACGTCGTCGTCCATGCCGAGGATGTTGGTGTATTTGTGGTGCACGAAGTTGTGCGTGTAGCGCCAGTGCCTCGACGCCCCGTTCATGTCCCACTCCCACGTCGAGGAGTGGATCTCGGGGTCGTTCATCCAGTCCCACTGGCCGTGCATGACGTTGTGGCCGATCTCCATGTTCTCCACGATCTTGGCCACAGCGAGGGTCACGGTCCCGGCCCACCAGGCCGACCGCCGCTTGCTGGCCGCCAGCAGTACCCGACCAGCGACCTCCAGGGTGCGCTGGGCGGCGATGGTGCGGCGGATGTAGCGGGCGTCGCGCTCGCCACGAGAGTCTTCAATGTCCTGACGGATCGCATCCAGCTCAACGGCCAGGTTTTCGATGTCGGCGTCCGTCAGATGTGCAAATACGTCTAGATCGGTGATCGCCAAAGTCTTGCCTTCCTGCAGTCTGCAGTTGCTGACCTACGCTATCGTAACCTACGAAACCGTAGGTTACCTGTGAGTAACACCGGATGACACTTAGACGTCGAGCACGCAATCGCCCGACGCGGCCGAAATGCAGGTCTGCACCCGTGTTCCCGGTTCATGCTCGGCGCCGTTGCGCAAATCCCGCACATGGCCTTCCAGCAAGCCGACCACGCAGGATTGACAGATCCCCATCCGACAGCCGAACGGCATCTGCACGCCCATCCGCTCACCGGCATCCATCAGCGAGGTCGCCGCATCGGCGGCGGTGCTTTTTCCGCTCTTGGCGAAGGTTACCGTCCCACCTGCTCCGGCCGGCGCCGCGCGCGACACCGCGAAGCGCTCAAGGTGCAAGCGCTGCGGGACACCCGCTGCCGACCAGGCGCGTTCGGCCGCGTTGAGCATGGCTTCAGGGCCACACGCCCAGGTCTGCCGCTCACGCCAGTCCGGCACCTCGGTGTCCAGCCCGGCCAGATCCAGCCGGCCCTGGCTGCGGGTAGTCCGCAGCCGCAGCCGATAACCTGGGTGATCGCGGGTCAGCTGGTCAAGCTCCGGCCCGAACATGACATCGTCCGCGGTGGGCGCCGAATGCAGATGGATCACATCGGTGATTCGGTCCCGGCGGATCAGGGTGCGCAGCATCGACATCACTGGAGTGATACCCGATCCGGCGGTGATGAATAACACGGCGGGCGGCGGCGGGTCGGGCAGCACGAAGTTGCCCTGCGGCGCGGCCAGCCGCACGATCGTGCCGGGCTTGACACCGGCCACTAGATGCGCGGACAGAAAGCCCTCGGGCATCGCTTTGACGGTGATGGTCACCGTGCGGGCGCCCTTGACCGGGCTGGATGTCAACGAATACGAGCGCCATCGCCAGCGGCCGTCGACCAGCAATCCGATGCCGATGTACTGACCTGGTTCATAGTCGAAACTGAAGCCCCAGCCCGGCTTGATGACCAGCGTCGCGGAGTCCTGCGTTTCCCGCCGGACCTGCACGACGCGACCCCGCAATTCCCGCGCCGACCACAGCGGATTGGCAAGGCGCAGGTAGTCGTCGGGCAACAGCGGCGTGGTGATGCGCTGGGCGATGCTACGCAAAGCATGCCAACCGGGGTGGGTGTCCACCCCTGCCACCGTAATCGGCGTGGTCTCCACGACGTCGGCGGTGATTCTCGCGATTTTCCTGGCCATTGGGAAGCTCCTGCTCTCCCAACCTACGGTACCGTAACCTACGGTGTCGTAGCCAGCTCAACCGCTGACATCACAGCAGCTCGAGCAGAAACGGCAGCTCTTGGGTGGCATACCAGGCCAAGTCGTGGTCCTGCGCGTCGCCAACCGTCAACTCGGCGTCCTCGTCGCCGAGGTCGGCCTCGTCAATGACCGCGACCGCCGCCGCGACATGCACCTCCGCGGCGGCGTTGTCCACGAACACGGCGACCACCTCGTCGACCGGCACCGGGGCGCCGATCCGCACAACGGCGTCGTCGAGATCCGGGCGCAACGTCACCTGGCCAACGTCAGCAACCAGCACCGCACGCCGCGGTGGCAAATTCTCGGTTGGCTCGGCAGGGTCAGCGGCGGCGGCCAGCAGCCGCAGTGAGGCCAGCGCGGCCTCGTGTAGCGCGACCTCGCCGAGCTCGTCGTCGTCGCCTTCCGCATAAGCCTCCCGCAGCCTGGGCGTCACCGCGAACGCGGTGCCGTTGACCGGCCACAGCGAGCCATCGGCGACGAGTTGCTGCAGCATGGCCAGCGTCACGGGAATGTAGATCTGCATCAGAAAGCGGTCACCGGATTACTCGGTCGGCACAATCAAAGTCGCCACATGGTCGTCAACGTACGTCGACAGTTCGCGCGGTGGCCGCTGATAGTTGCCGCTCACCACCGGCCGGTTGGGCAGTTTGACTTTCGGTTTCTCCACGTCGCGATAGTCGATGGTGGACAACAGGTGTGCCATCATATTCAGCCGAGCGTGCTTCTTGACATCAGATTCCACGACGTACCATGGACTGCTCGGGGTATCGGTGTGCACCATCATCTCGTCTTTGGCGCGGGAATAATCTTCCCACAGGTTTAACGATTGCAAGTCCATCGGGCTGAGTTTCCATTGCCGTACCGGGTCGTTCAGTCTCGCTTTAAACCTACGCAGCTGCTCGTCTTCGGATACCGAAAACCAATACTTCCGAAGCAGAATCCCTTCCTCGATGAGCATCTGCTCGAAGATCGGTGTCTGTCGCAGGAACAACGCATGCTCTTGGGGGGTACAGAATCCCATGACTCTCTCGACCCCGGCACGGTTGTACCATGACCGGTCGAAGAGCACGATCTCCCCTTTGGCCGGCAGCTGCGCGATGTAGCGCTGGTAGTACCACTGGCCGCGTTCGCGATCGGTAGGGGCGGGCAACGCGGCGATCCGAGCGATGCGTGGGTTGAGGTATTCGGTAATCCTCTTGATCGTCCCGCCTTTGCCCGCCCCGTCACGGCCTTCGAAGATCACCACGAGGCGAGCGCCGGAAAAGCGCACCCACTCTTGCAACTTCACGAATTCCGTTTGCAACCGGAATATTTCGGCTTCGTAGACGTCGTTAGGGATCTTCTGGGTCTTCGGGAACCTCGACTTTTTCGGCCGCTTTGTTTTGGTCGACGTATCTTTGGCTGATCCGTTGTTGCTCATGCTATTGAATCGTAGGTCGATAAGCTGGTTACTTCTCGGCGAATAGCGGCTCTAGCGCGCGGCTTCGATGAGCTCCTCGAGTGATTCGGCCAGCAGCACCGGCAGCACGTCGACATCACTCATCGCGTCGCGGTCAGCATTGATGCCGAAATACATCGTGCCGTTATAGGAAGTCACGCCGATGGCCAGCACCTGCTTGTGCAGCAGCGGTGGCACTGCGTAAGTCTCCAGCAACTTTGCGCCGGCAACGTACATCTGCGCCTGGGCACCGGGCGCATTGGTGATCAACAGATTGAACAAGCGTGACGACAAGCTGGTGGCGACCCGAATGCCCATGGCGTGCAACGTCGGTGGCGCAAAACCCGACAATGTCACGATGGTTCGGGCATCGACCAAGCTGGCCGCGGTCGGGTTGGACTCGGTATCGTGCGCGATCTGCGACAGCCGTATCACGGCGTTACCCTCCCCCACCGGTAGGTCGACCAGAAACGGCGCTACCTGGCTGATCGCCCGCCCGCGGCTCGACGAGTCGAACCGTTCGTCGACGTAGACCGGCAACGGCGCCATCGCCCGCACCGTCGCGGCCGGCGCCGCCGACTCGCCGCGGGATAACAACCAGTTGCGCAGCGCGCCGGTGATCACCGCCAGCACCACGTCGTTGACGTCGCAGTCGTAGCGCGCTCGAATGGTCCGGTAGTCGTCAAGGCGTCCGCGGGCCACCGTGAAACGCCGGTTGCGGGACACCGTGGTGTTCAGCGGGCTGCTGGGGGCGGTGCCCCGCGCAAACGTGCGGGCGACGTCGAACATCCGTCGACCGACATCGACCAGTTGGCCGGAGTTGGTCGCCAGCTCGGCGACCCCGGTGCGGACGGCCTTGAACTGCGCGCCGGGCCGAGTCGCCCAGTCGCCAATCGCGCCCAACAACAGCCGCGCGGTGCCGGGTTCGCGGGCGGGTACCCAGATGTCCTCGACGAACGGTCCCGGACGCCGGTTCCGGTCGGCGATGACGTGGCCGATCTCGACTGCACCCATGCCGTTGATCAGCGCTTGGTGCGACTTGGTGTAGAGCGCAAGGCGATTTTTGGACAGGCCCTCCACCAGATACATCTCCCAGAGCGGGCGGGACTTGTCCAACGGGCGTGCGGCCAGCCGGCCGATCAGCTCGTGTAGCTGCTCGTCGCTGCCCGGAGACGGCAACGCCGAGCGCCGGACGTGGTAGGTGATGTCGAAATCGCGGTCGTCGATCCAGACCGGCCTGGCCAGCGCAAAAGTCACTTCGCGGACCTTCTGCCGGTACCTCGGCACCTGTGGCAGCCGCTGTTCGACGGTGGCCAGCAACGCCTCGTAGCTCAAGCCGGCACGCGGCTGTCGCAGGATCGACAGTGAGCCCACATACAGCGGGGTGGCGGTGTTCTCCAGTTGATAGAAGGACGCGTCGGAAGTGGACAACCGCGTCACGTCACCACTCCATGCCTCTCCTCTGTTAAACCGCCCACAGTAATACCGCGGACACGCGGACGCGGCGATTGTGCGATCATCATCACAGTCGTCTGCCACTCTCCAGCAGGCCTGTTTTTTCGGCCCGACAGAAACCCGGGAGAGTGCAGTGTTGACCAGCCCCAACCCAGCACACCGCGACGCGTTCACCGTCATACCCGTCGCCGATTACGAACCACCCGCGCGCGATGTCCGGCTCTGTCGGCCGCCGTCACCCACTGCCTTGCGGGGCCGCAATACGCATGTGCAGCAACGGCATTCCGGTCATACCACGCCGGCCGGGGCGCCGGCGTCGACCATGTCCGCGGCGATGCGACAGGCCGCCGGTTTCGCCGACGCCGCGCTGCGCCGAGTGCTAGAGGTCATCGACCGCCGCCGCCCGGTTGCACAGCTGCATGGGCTGCTGGCCGCTGGCCTCGTCGACTCGGTGCTCTCGGCCAATCGGCGCGCTCCCGATGATGGCGCGGCGGCTGTGCTGTGCCGACTGCGGCTGCAGGCGATCGGAGCGCAGGATCAGTTCGCCGCGGCCGAGGTGTTCGGGAGCTATCGCCGCGGGCGTCGCACTCACGCCATCGCCTGCCGCATCGAGTTGGTCACTGACCGACGATGGCAGGTGGTCGCGCTGCACATCGGCTGAGCCGGCTAGGCCGGCTGGCGGGCACTGGCTGGCTACTCCCGATTGCCCGGCTTTCCCCCGCCAGCGGGTGGTTCCCCCACATCGCGCCGTTGCACGGCCCGCATCGTCGCCGGGCGGGGACCGCCGGTGAATCGGGTCAGTACCGGGCCCACTATCGCCAACACGAACACATACGAGGTGGCCAGCGCCTCGACTCCGGCGAACGACGAGCCGACCAGGCCAATGATGATGAGCGAGAACTCGCCTCGGGCTATCAGCGTGGTGCCAGCGCGCAACTGTCCGCGGCGCGCCACCCCCTCGCGGCGCGCGGCGAACACTCCGGTGGCCACCTTCGTCAATGCGGTGACACCTGCCAGGATCAGAGCTGTCGGAAGCACCGGTAACAGCTGCGCCGGGTTCACCGGCAGCCCGACCGCGACGAAGAAGATCGCGGCGAACAAGTCGCGCAGCGGGCCCAACACCTTGCGGGCCCGCTCGGCGGTCTCGCCGGTGAGGGTCAGGCCGACCAGGAAAGCGCCCACCGCGGCAGAGGCATGCAGGTTCTCGGCCAGCGCGGCGACGATCAAGGTGATGCCCAGCACCCGCAGCAGCAGCTGCTCGGAATCCGGGTGCGTCACCAGCCGCCCGACGTGGTGACCCCAGCGGTACGACGCGGCGAATGCCATGCAGAGCGCGGCAATCGCGGCGCCGACGGTGACGACCGCCGTCAACCAACCGCGGCCCGAGCCGAGAACTGCCTCCAAGGGCAGATAGACCGCCATTGCGAAGTCCTCGAGCACCAGCACTGCCAGTATCGCCGGAGTTTCCCGGTTACCGAGCCGGTGCAGGTCCTCCAGCAGGCGCGAGATCACCCCCGACGACGAGACGTAGGTGACGCCGGCCAAGGCGAGGATCCCCACGCCGTTGAGTCCGAGCAGCCAGCCGGCCACCGCACCCGGGGTGGCGTTGAGCACCACGTCGACGGCGGCGGACGGCAGGTGGTGACGCAAGCTGCTGGCGAATTCGGTCGTGGAGAACTCCAGACCCAGGGTCAACAGCAGCAGCACGACGCCGATGGGCGCACCGGTGGTGATGAACTGACCAGCGGTGGTCACCGGAGCGACGCCGCCGTTGCCGAGCGCCAGCCCGGCCAGCAGATACACCGGTATCGGCGAGAGCGCGAACCGGCGAGCGACCGTCCCCAGTAACGCGAGCGCAGTCAGAACTGCGCCGAGTTGCAAGAGCAGCGGCGCCGAAATCTGCACGCGCTCAGCCCTTGCGGGGTTCGTCCACGAGCCGCTGAACGTCCGCGATGCCGTTTTCGGTGCCGACCACCACCAGCACGTCGTCTGCATGCAGCATTTCGGCCGGCCCCGGCGACGCCAGCACCACCTCGTTGCGCACGATCGCCACAATCGACGCGCCGGTGCGGGTTCGGGCCCGGGTGTCCCCAAGCGGCCGGTCCACGAACACGCTGCCCTGCCGGATGTGAACTTGACCGGCCTCGAGCCCCGGTACTTCGCGGGTCAGCTCAGTGAACCGCTCGGCGATTCGCGGTGCGCCCAGGATCTGGGCGACCGCGTCGGCCTCTTCGTCGGTGAGGTGGAAGACCGGTTGAGCCTGGTCGGGATCATCCCGGGTGTAGCGGACGATCTCGAAGTCGCCGCTGCGTCGCGCGATGATGCCGATCCGGTCGCCGTCGTGGCTGGTGAACTCGTATCGCAACCCGATGCTAGGCAGCAGCACCTCTTTGACGTCCACGGCACTAGCGCCGCTTGGCGGACTTGGCGTGACGGCCCTGGCGGCGCGCAGCCTCGCGGCGCTCGCGCCGACTGCCAGCTGCCCGGTGCGCGCCACCGCCGTTGCCCTGGACCTGCGCCGAACCATCCTCGGCCGGCCCGGTATACGTCAGTTCGGGCGACTCGGTCTCAATTCCCTTTGCGCGCAACGCAGTCGCCGGTTCGCGGGTCGCCGTAGCTGCGCCGCCCGACCGCTGCTGAGCGCTGGCCGCAGCGGCGGTGGCGAACTCCGCCAGGTCCTCAGGCTCCGCGACCGGCCCCACCTGCGGCGCCGGTACCGCCTCGACCGTCACGTTGAACAAGAAGCCGACGGACTCTTCTTTCAGGCCCTCCAGCATGCCGGTGAACATGTCGAAGCCCTCGCGCTGGTATTCCACCAGTGGATCGCGCTGCGCCATCGCCCGCAGGCCGATGCCCTCTTTGAGGTAGTCCATCTCGTAGAGATGCTCACGCCACTTGCGGTCGATGACGTTGAGCAGCACGTTGCGTTCCAGCTGGCGCATCGAACCCTCGCCGGCGAGCTCCTCGAGCTCGGCCTCCCGCACCGCATAAGCGCGTTCGGCGTCTTCGACCAACGCGTCGAGCAGTTCCTCGCGGGTCAGCTCACCGGGTTCACCGATCGCCTCCGAGTCGATCAGGTTTTTGTGGTCGATCCCGACCGGATACAGCGTTTTCAACGCCTCCCACAGCTGCTCCAGATCCCAGTCTTCGGCGTAACCCTCGGCGGTCGCCCCGTCGACGTAGGCGGTGATCACGTCGACCAGCATGTCGTGGGCCTGCTTCTGCAGGTCCTGACCTTCGAGGATCCGGCGGCGCTCCTGATAGATGACCTTGCGCTGCTGGTTCATCACCTCGTCGTATTTGAGGACGTTCTTGCGGACCTCGAAGTTCTGCTGCTCGACCTGGGTTTGCGCGCTCTTGATGGCGCGGGTCACCATCTTGGCCTCGATCGGCACGTCGTCGGGCAGGTTGAGCCGGGTCAGCAGCGATTCCAGCGCAGCGCCGTTGAAGCGGCGCATCAACTCGTCGCCCAGCGACAGGTAGAAGCGTGACTCACCGGGGTCGCCTTGGCGGCCGGAGCGACCGCGGAGCTGGTTGTCGATCCGCCGGGATTCGTGCCGCTCGGTGCCCAGCACGTACAGCCCGCCGGCCTCGATCACGTGCTTGGCCTCGTCGGCGGCCTCGGTCTTCACGACCGACAGATCCTCGTGCCAGGCCGCTTCGTATTCGTCGGCTGTTTCCACCGGGTCCAGACCGCGAGCCCGCAGCCGCTGGTCGGTGAGGAAGTCGACGTTGCCGCCCAACACGATGTCAGTACCGCGGCCGGCCATGTTGGTGGCGACGGTGATCGCGCCCTTGCGGCCGGCCTCGGCGATGATCCCGGCTTCCTGCTCGTGGTATTTGGCGTTGAGCACGTTGTGCGGGATGCGTCGCTTGGTGAACTGCCGGGACAGGTACTCGGAGCGCTCGACGCTGGTGGTGCCGATCAGCACCGGCTGGCCCTTTTCGTAGCGCTCGGAGACGTCGTCGACGACCGCGATGTACTTGGCTTCCTCGGTCTTGTAGATCAAGTCGGACTGGTCGGTGCGGACCATCGGCTTGTTGGTCGGGATGGTGACCACGCCGAGCTTGTAGATCTCGTGCAGCTCGGCAGCCTCGGTCTGGGCCGTGCCGGTCATGCCGGCGAGCTTGTCGTAGAGCCGGAAATAGTTCTGCAGCGTGATGGTGGCTAGCGTCTGGTTTTCGGCCTTGATCTCGACGTGCTCCTTGGCCTCGATGGCCTGGTGCATGCCCTCGTTGTAGCGGCGGCCGATCAACACCCGGCCGGTGAACTCGTCGACGATGAGGACCTCGCCGTCGCGCACGATGTAGTCCTTGTCGCGGTTGAACAGCTCCTTGGCCTTAAGTGCATTGTTGAGGTAGCTGACCAGCGGCGAGTTGGCGGCCTCGTAGAGGTTGTCGATGCCGAGCTGGTCTTCGACGAACTCCACGCCCAGCTCGTGTACGCCGACGGTGCGCTTGCGCAGGTCGACCTCGTAGTGAGTGTCTTTTTCCATCAATGGCGCCAACCGGGCGAACTCGGTGTACCAGTTCGATGCGCCGTCGGCCGGCCCGGAGATGATCAGCGGGGTGCGGGCCTCGTCGATCAAGATCGAGTCGACCTCGTCGACGATCGCGAAGTTGTGGCCACGCTGCACGCAGTCCTCCAGCGCGTGGGCCATGTTGTCGCGCAGATAGTCGAAGCCGAACTCGTTGTTGGTACCGTAGGTGATGTCGGCGGCGTAGGCGACGCGCCGCTCGTCGGGCGTCATCTGGGCGAGGATGACACCGACGTCCAGGCCGAGGAAGCGGTGCACCCGCCCCATCCACTCGCTGTCGCGTTTGGCCAGGTAGTCGTTGACGGTGACGATGTGCACGCCGTTGCCGCCGACGCCGTTGAGGTAGGCCGGCAACACCGAGGTCAGCGTCTTGCCTTCACCGGTCTTCATCTCGGCGACGTTGCCGAAGTGCAGTGCCGCCGCACCCATCACCTGCACATCGAATGGCCGCTGGTCGAGCACCCGCCAGGCCGCTTCGCGGGCCACCGCGAATGCCTCGGGCAGCAGGTCGTCGAGGCTTTCCCCGTCGGCGTGTCGCTTCTTGAACTCGTCGGTCTTGGCCCGCAGTTCGGCGTCGGTGAGTTTCTCGACGTCGTCGGACAAGCTGTTGACATATTCGGCCACTCGCTTGAGGCGCTTGACCATGCGACCTTCACCAAGGCGCAGCAACTTATCTAGCACAGCTTGTCCCCTACGGATCGGAGTCTCGGGCGTCTCCCATCCTAGGTGACGAGCTTTCTGAAGCCGTTCGCGTCAGGCCAGCCGGATCAGTCCGTAGTCGTAGGCATGTCGACGGTAGACCACCGACGGGCGTTCGGTCTGCTTGTCGTAGAACAGGAAAAAGTCGTGGCCGACCAGCTCCATCTCGTAGAGCGCGTCGTCCACCGACATCGGCTTGGCCGGGTGTTCCTTGGTGCGCACCACGCGACCCGGCTCGTGGTGCCCATTGCTCGGGGCGCCGCCGTCGTGCTCAGCCGGGACTTCGGTGTCAAGCGTCGGCTCAACCGGTGGGATGACAGCGGTCGCCGCCGCCAAGGAGACCGGGGTCTTGTCGCCGTAGTGGACTTTGCGGCGATCCTTGACTCGACGCAGCCGGCTCTCCAGCTTGTCGACGGCAGCCTCGAATGCGCCATAGAAGCTGTTTGCACACGCCTCGCCGCGGACTACCGGTCCACGGCCGCGAGCGGTGATCTCGACATGCTGACAGGACTTGCGTTGGCGACGATTCCGTTCGTGGTCGAGCTCGACGTCGAAGAGGTAGACGGTGCGGTCCAACCGCTCCAAGCGGGCGAGTTTCTGCGAGACGTAGATGCGGAAATGGTCGGGGATCTCGACGTTGCGGCCTTTGACGACGACCTCGGCGCTCAGCGTCGGTTCGTCCGGCTCGTCGGCGTCTGCCGGTAGTTCGGCCAGGCCCTGGCCAGAATCCACGGTTTGTCTTGACATACTTGACAACTCGTTTCTCTCGTTGCACGCAACAGGCGTGCCCGGCTTTTAGATGCACGCGCCGACGGGGTTGGTAATGCTGTACTGGCCGCCCGCCGGTGCAAGGTGTCGAGAATTCACCCCCTACCGTCGTCGGTGGCGTGGCGCCTCGCTGTGCTTCAGAAGCGCCGCCTTGAGGCATTTATGGTGCTTGATCCCGACGGTAGACCGTCTGCAGGCAGAAGTGCCAGTGTTTTGATCTACCTGTTGCGAGTTCTTCACGTACGCCTAGGCGGCAGCTAGCGCCAGCACAGCCGACACCCGTGCCCCCGCGGCTTGCAGGACGCGGACCGACTCACGCGCGGTGGCACCGGTGGTGACGATGTCGTCGACGAGCAAGATTTCACCGGCGACCGGCACCCGTCGGCTGGTCAGCAGTACCTTTCCGGCGACGTTGCGCTCACGGGCGCTGCTGTCCAACCCGGCCGAGTCGCGGGCCAGCGCCTTCAGCCGCAATGCCCGGACCACGGTGATGTTTGGGTGGCGCACGGCGACCAGCGTTGCGATGCGGGTGACCGGATCACCGCCGCGGCGACGCGCCGCCCAGCTGCGAGTGGGCGCGGGCACGATCGTCAGCGGGAGATCGAGCAGACCCCAGGTGAGTAATCGGTGCACACCGAACGCCAGCGCGTGTGCCAGTGGCGTGATCAGGTCGCTGCGGCCGCGGTCTTTCATCGCGACGATCACCTGCCGGCGCGCACCCGCGTAGCGACCGAGCGCAAACACCGGGACTCCGGGGTCGATGCGCGGGTTCACCACGCGCGGGGCGTCGGGACTCACGGCCAGCTCTCGAGCGCAGACCTCACACCAGCGGGTCGAGGGCGCCCCGCAGCCGCCGCATTCCAGCGGAAGAACGAGATCGAGCACAGCGCAAGTGTGGCGGCGAGGGGTGACAGGTAGCCGGACGCCGTGACGAGTGGCCACTCGACGCGGGTGCCCGCTACTCAGCCGGGCAACACCGGCACTGCCCCGCCTACCATGAACGGCGCCACGTCCAGCCAACCCCGCGGCCCTTCGGCGCCCGAGACCGACAGCTGCATCACGCCGCGCGGATCGGCGACGTACACCGTCGACGGATTGGCCGCGATCGCACCCACCGGCAGCTGGAGGTTGCCGCTCGGCGCATCCGAGTTCACCCCGTCGAGGTTGACATAGGACACCGGATGCGCGGCGTCGTTGCGGCTCACCGCGATGTCGTCGTCGGTGCGCCACGACAACGACACCACCGAGGAGCCCAACCCGAACCCGAGCCGCCGCGGATACGTCAACGCGAATTGGCCGGCCTGGGTCTGCTCGACGCTGGTCATGATCACCTTGCCCTCGATGACCATGGCCGCCCGCGTTCCGTCCCGAGATAATTGCAGTTCGGCGATCGCACCCGGGAAGCGGCTGGACACCGCGGCCGAGTCCACCGGAAGACGCGCCGGCTGACCCGAGGCCGTCTCCTGAATCGCGCGCAGCACGGTGTTGCCGTCGGCGACCACCCACACCGCCTCGTCCAACGACCAGGTGGGCCGCGACAATGTATGCCCGTCAGCGGCTTCCGCCGCTTCAGCGCCGAGATCACCGATCCACAGCGACGCCGCCATGTCCGGCGCGCCCGGCCGAAGCGTCACCACCGAGGCCACCTGGTGCCCGCTGCGGGAGAGCGCGGCTCCGGTCTGGTCCGTGGTACGCCCGAACGCTCCGGGCACCGGGTCGGAGGCCTGCCCGTTCAGCGACACTAGCCGTCCGCCCACCAGCGCGTGCACACCGGCCGCGGCGCCCTCCGCGACACCCGGATCGGTGGCGGCGACGTCAGAGGTGTTCCACCCGGCCGCGAACCGTTCGTCCAGTGCGGCGCCGTCGGCGTTGATCACGTACGGGCCTTTGAAGTCGGCCCGTGCCAAGGTCCAAATGATCTGTGCGGCAAGCAACTGCCTGCTGTGCGGGTCGGCGATGGCAAGCAAATCCAGGTCGACCCGGGCCCCGCTGTAACCGCGGCCGATACCAGTCTTTCCGCCGTCGGCCCGCGTCACCGGTCCGTGCAGCCGCAGCGGCGGGGCGAGCATGTTGTGCACGGATTTGGCCATCTCCGGCCGCGGACCGGCAATCAGCTTGGACACGAGCTCGGTGGGCAACTGATCACGGTCGGCCACCGCGACATAGCGCGGGTCCGGAACCATGGTCTTTCCGGTCGGGTCGGCGAAATACAACGTGTTGCGCTTGTAGGTGGACTGGAATTGCTGCCAGTCCAAGAACACACCGTTGGGCAGGCGATCGATGCGCCAGCCACCCGGTGTCTTGAGCAGCTCGATGGGACCGGGATCCGGCAGCACTCCCTCGGCCGTTTCGAATACCCCCATATCCGAGAGCGAACCCAGGATGTCGGCCCGCATCGCGACCGAAACCCGTTCGTCGGTGCGGGTTTCGACGAAGACCACGTGGTCAATCAGCAGCGCGCTGCCGGCGTCATCCCACGCGTTCGATGCCGATTGGGTGAGGAACTGCCGCGCCGCCAGGTGCCGATTGGCCGGATCGGCTGTGGCTTTGAGGAATTCGCGCAGCAGCATGTCGGGATCCATACCGGGCGTCGGCTTGGGCAGATTCGACGGTGCCGGCCGTTCCACGGTGCCGATGGCTTGCGGCGCCGACGCACTCGGCACGCCAGCGCAGCCCGCGAGCACCACGGCAAGGCTGAACAGCAGCCCGGTGAGTTGCCGCATCACACGCCCCTTTCGGCGTGCTCTCGCGGCCGAAGCTGACGCTCGTTATCTTCTGGCGCCATCGGTTTCATCGGCAGTGGGCTGGTGGTGACCTTGTGCCCGCGCACCAGCGGAAGCGTCAGCCGGAAGCAGGCACCCTGGCCGGGCTCACCCCAGGCCTCCAGCCGACCCTGGTGCAGCCGCGCGTCCTCGACGCTGATCGCCAGCCCCAGCCCGGTCCCCCCGGATTGGCGCACCCGCGACGGGTCGGAGCGCCAGAACCGGCTGAACACCAGCTTCTCCTCGCCCGGCCGCAGCCCGACCCCGTAGTCGCGGACGGTAACGGCGACGGTGTCCTCATCGGCGCCCATCCGGATCCGCACCGGCTTGCGCTCAGCGTGGTCGATCGCGTTGGCGATCAGATTGCGCAGGATCCGCTCGACGCGGCGGGGGTCGACTTCGGCGATCACCTCCTCGGGCGGCAGGTCGACAATCAGTTGGACGCTGGCGTCTTCAGCTAGGTGGCCCACATTGCCCAGCGCGCTGTTGACGGTCGTCCGCAAGTCGACGGCCTCTACCGACAGCTCGGCCACACCCGCGTCGTGGCGGGAGATTTCCAACAGATCGTTGAGCAGCGACTCGAATCGATCCAGTTCGCTGACCATCAGCTCGGTGGACCGCTGCAGCGCCGGCTCGAGGTCTTCGCTGTGGTCGTAGATCAGGTCGGCGGCCATCCGCACTGTGGTCAGCGGCGTGCGCAACTCGTGGCTGACGTCGGAGGTGAACCGCCGCTGCAGGTTGCCGAACTCCTCGAGTTGGGCAATCTGGCGCGACAAGCTTTCGGCCATGTCGTTGAACGACACCGCCAGCCGAGCCATGTCGTCTTCGCCGCGGATCGGCATCCGCTCGGAAAGGTGTCCTTCGGCGAACCGTTCGGCTGTTCGGGCGGCCGCCCGCACCGGCACCACCACCTGCCGGGTGACCATCCAGGCGATGCCGGCCAGCAGCACCATCAAGACCAGGCCGCCGGTGGCCATGGTGCCGCGAACCACCGCGATCGTGCTCTGCTCGTTGCCGAGCGGGAAGATCAGATACAGCTCGAGGTTGGTGACCCGCGACGACGTCGGGGTTCCGATCACCAACGCGGGACCGGAGAAGCCCTCGGTGTGCACCGTCGCGTACTGGTAGGCCACCTGCCCGGCCTTGACGAAGTCCCGCAATGCGTTGGGCAACTGGTCGACGGGGCCGGCCGACGCCGCGGGCCTGGGGCCGTAGCCGGGTACCACCAGCACGGCGTCGAACGCACCGGCCAAACCGGCACCGGAGGTCGGATCGGTTTTCGACGTCAATGTGTTGCGGGCCAGCTGCAGGCTGCTGTCCAGTGAGCGCGCCTCTTTTCCGCTGACGATCCCGCTGACCGTGTTACGTGCCCGCTCGATCTGCTCGGTGGCCGCGCGGACCTTGACGTCGAGGACCCGGTTGGTGACCTGACTGGTCAGCACGATGCCGAGCACCAGGATCACGGCCAGCGACATTCCGAGTGTCATGGCCAGCACTCGCAGCTGCAGCGAGCGCCGCCACGCCACGCCGGCGGCGCGACTCAGCGCGCCTACGCCCCGCATCACCGGGCCGGAACGGCCCGAACGACCGCGAATGCGTCCCCTCGAGCCGAAGATCATCGGCAGGTCACGGAGGTCCGGCCTTGTAACCCACTCCTCGAACGGTCAGCACAACGGTCGGGTTCTCGGGGTCTTTTTCGACCTTGGCCCGCAGACGCTGGACGTGCACGTTCACCAAACGGGTATCCGCTGGGTGACGGTATCCCCACACCTGTTCGAGCAGCACATCACGAGTAAACACCTGGCGGGGTTTGCGCGCCAACGCCACCAGCAGGTCAAACTCCAGCGGCGTCAGAGAGATCTGTTCGCCGTTGCGAGTAACCTTGTGCGCGGGCACATCAATGTCCACGTCGGCGATGGACAGCATCTCGGCGGGCTCGTCGTCGTTGCGCCGTAGCCGTGCCCGCACCCGGGCGACCAACTCCTTGGGTTTGAACGGCTTCATGATGTAGTCGTCCGCGCCCGATTCCAAGCCGAGCACCACGTCGACGGTGTCGGTCTTCGCCGTGAGCATCACGATCGGGACCCCGGAATCGGCGCGCAGCACCCGGCACACGTCGATGCCATTCATGCCGGGCAACATCAAATCCAGCAGCACCAGGTCGGGCCGCAGTTCGCGCACTGCGGTCAGCGCCTGGGTGCCGTCACCAATGACCGCGGTGTCGAAACCTTCCCCCCGCAGCACGATAGTCAGCATCTCGGCCAGCGAAGCGTCGTCGTCAACCACGAGAATCCTTTGCCTCATGGTGTCCATGGTGGCACCAGATCGCGACAAAATGGAGCTGCCACACGCGCGTTTCTTCACCGAATACTGCAGCTCGCTGCGCTAGGCCGCCAAAGTGGCCGCCAACTGGCCTGCGTCGACGTCCGCATCGACCACCAGCCATCGCCCGCCCCAGCCGGCGGCGGCCAGGCCGGCGTACACCGCGCCGGTGCGTTGTTGGAGCTCGTTGTCACGTTCGTAGGCATCACGCGCCCGGCCGGCATCCTGGCGAGCACGATCGCGGGCGCGCTGGTGGGCAAGTTCGACGGGAACGCCCAACAGGACTTGCCAATCCGGTGTGGGAAGGTGCAACCGCTGGTATTCGATTTGCTGCACCCAGTCCACCACCTCACCGTCGGCGTCTTGGTGCAGACGCGCGGCGCTGTAGGCCGCGTTGGATGCCACATAGCGGTCCAGGATCACCACATCGTGGTCGCGGCACAGTTCACCGATCTGCCCCGCCGCGCCGGCCCGGTCCAGCGCGAACAGCAGGGCCATCGCATACACCGAGGACGCCAGGTCGCCGTGACGACCGTGCAGCGCTTCGGTCGCCACGTCGGCGGCCACCGAATGCCCGTATCGCGGGAACGCCAGCGTGGCCACCGACCGTCCGGCGGCTTCGAACGCCGCGCGCAGACCCTGCGAGAGGGTCCGCTTGCCGGCGCCGTCGACACCCTCGATGGCGATCAGCACGGCGCGAGCTTAGCGGCTAAGCCACCTCGCGAGAGTGCGGCTAGCCGCACTCTGGGCGCCGAGAGTGCGGCTAGCCGCACTTTCGGCGCTTGCCGATGGCTCAGTAGCGGTAGTGGTCGGGCTTGTAGGGTCCGTCGACGTCGACGCCGATGTACTCGGCCTGCTCTTTGGTCAGCTTGGTCAGCTCACCACCGAGTGCGGTGACGTGCACGCGGGCCACCTTCTCGTCGAGGTGCTTGGGCAGCCGGTAGACCTCGTTGTCGTACTCGTCGTTCTTGGTCCACAGCTCAATCTGGGCGATCACCTGGTTGGAGAAGCTGTTGCTCATCACGAACGACGGGTGCCCGGTGGCGTTGCCGAGGTTCAGCAGCCGGCCCTCGGACAACACGATGATCGACTTGCCGCTGTCGCCGAAGGTCCACAGGTCGACCTGCGGCCGGATGTTGGTCTTGGTGGCGCCGGACTTCTCCAGGCGGGCCATCTGGATCTCGTTGTCGAAGTGGCCGATGTTGCCCAGGATCGCCTTGTCCTTCATCGCCTTCATGTGCTCGAGGGTGATGATGTCCTTATTGCCGGTAGTGGTGATGACGATGTCGGCCTCGCCGATCACGTCCTCGACGCGCTTGACGTCGTGGCCCTCCATCAGCGCCTGCAGCGCGTTGATCGGGTCGATCTCGGTGACGGTCACCCGTGCGCCCTGGCCGGCCAGCGACTCGACACTGCCCTTGCCGACGTCGCCGTAGCCGCAGACCAGCACGGTCTTGCCACCGATCAGCACGTCGGTGCCGCGGTTGATGCCGTCGATCAGCGAGTGCCGGCAGCCGTACTTGTTGTCAAACTTCGACTTGGTGACCGAGTCGTTGACGTTGATCGCCGGGAAGGCCAGATCCCCTGCCGCGGCGAACTGATACAGCCGCAGCACGCCAGTGGTGGTCTCCTCGGTGACGCCCTTGATCGACTCGGAGATCTTGGTCCACTTGTCCTTGTCGGTCTCGAAGCGGTGGCGCAGCAGGTTCAGGAACACCCGGTGCTCAGCCGAGTCGTCCTCTTCGTCGGGCGGCACCACGCCGGCCTTCTCGTACTGCGCACCACGCAGCACCAGCATGGTGGCGTCACCGCCGTCGTCGAGGATCATGTTCGCCGGCTCATCCGGCCAGGTCAGCGCCCGCTCGGCGGCCCACCAGTACTCCTCGAGCGTCTCACCCTTCCAGGCGAAGACCGGCACACCCTTGGGTTCTTCGGGGGTGCCGTGCGGGCCGACGACCACCGCGGCCGCGGCGTGGTCCTGGGTGGAAAGATGTTGCACGACGCCCACCGGACCTCGGCGCCCAGTGCGACGAGAGTTTCGATCAGCACCGCGGTCTGCACGGTCATGTGCAGCGAACCGGAGATCCGGGCGCCCTTGAGCGGCTGCACGTCGTGGTACTCGCGGCGCAGCGACATCAGACCGGGCATCTCGTGTTCGGACAGCTCGATGTCGCGCCGACCGTAATCGGCCAATGACAGGTCGGCGACCTTGAATTCGATGCCGTTGCGGACGTCGGGACTCAGCGATTGCTCGGTCGTCGTCATATGGGCCCAATCCTTCATCGATGAACTACTTAGCTTGCATATACATTAGTCCCGACGCAGCGGTGCCCTGATGCGGCGGTCAGGTCGGGTTCGATGACACCGTAGCGCTCCGCTGCCGGCGTCATCAGCCGCGCCAGATCGGCGGCGACGTCGTGGTCGGCCTCCGGCGGCATCGACACGTAGCTCATCGCCAGCCGGACGATGGCGCGTGCCAGCATCCCCGCATCCTGCTCGCTGGCCTTCACCCAGCTGTGCATGAACGACGACGTCAGCCTGCCTGAGCAGTGCGTGATGATCGGCGCGCTATCGGTCGTGATGATCTGCAGCAGATCGGGTTTGGCGACACCGCTCAGCAGCGAGATGACCAGCGGGTCGGCCGCCGATTCTGCGAAGAATGACCGAAATCCCTGCAAGAAAGCCGCGTAGACGTCGCCGACGTTGGAGTAGATGGCATCTTCGACGGCGTTCACCAACCGATCGGCCAGCCGCAGCGCATAACCCTGAGCAAGACCGTGCCGCGACCCGAACTCGTTGTAGATGGTCTGCCGGCTGATCCCCGCCGCGCGGGCCACGTCGGCCAGCGTGATCGCCGACCAGTCGCGGCTGAGCAGCAGCTCCCGCATCGCGTCGAGCACCGAATCGCGCAGCAGGGCCCGCGACGCCTCGGCGTACGGGACCCGCTTCACACGCGCGACACTAGCCGTAGCGGCGCTCTCCCCTGCGGCGCGGGGACCCCGCCTCGTCGCTCCGTCCCCCGCAAGCGGGCGGTGCCCCCACTGCATCGTCGCCGGCGGAGTGCTCAAGATCGTGCGACTTCCACCATCTCGAAGTCGGATTTCGCTGCGCCGCAATCCGGGCAACTCCAATCTTCGGGGATGTCGTCCCAGCGCGTGCCCGGCGCAATGCCGTCTTCCGGCCAGCCCTTGGCCTCGTCGTACTCAAAGCCGCACTGCACACACACGAACAGTTTGTAGTCGCTCATTTTTACCTCCATCGCTTCGAACGGTCTTCCTGGGGATCACGCCGCCGCCGGGTAACGGGCCAGGATCTTCTCCCGCCGACGCGCTTGCACGTTGACACGGGTGATGTCGCCGCCGTAGTGCGCAACCACCCGGTGGTCCATCAGCTTGCGCCACAGCGGCGGGAAGTACGTCAGCCCGATCAGCGCCGCGTAGCCGCTGGGCAGGTTCGGCGACCCGTCCATGCTGCGCAGCGTCTGGTAACGGCGAGTGGGGTTGGCGTGGTGGTCGCTGTGTCGCTGCAAGTGGTACAGGAACAGGTTGGTGACGATGTGATCGGAATTCCAGCTGTGCTCCGGGGTGCAGCGCTCATAGCGACCGTTGGCGTTCTTCTGCCGTAGCAGCCCGTAGTGCTCGAGGTAGTTGACGGCCTCCAGCAGGCTGAAGCCGAAGACGGCTTGGATGATCAAAAACGGGATCAGCGCGGGACCGAACACGGCGATCAGGGCCCCCCACAGCACGACCGACATCAGCCAGGCGTTGAGCACGTCGTTGGACAAGTAGGTCTTCGGGTTCCACGGGCTGAGTCCTAGCCGGCGTAGCCGCTGTGCCTCTAGCCGCCAAGCCGACCGCAGGCTGCCGAACACGCTGCGCGGCAAGAACTCCCAGAACGTCTCGCCGAAACGGGCCGACGCCGGGTCTTCCGGTGTGGCCACCCGCACGTGGTGCCCGCGGTTGTGCTCGATGTAAAAGTGCCCGTAGCCGGTCTGCGCCAGGGTGATCTTGGACAGCCAGCGCTCCAGCGCATCCTTCTTATGCCCCATTTCATGCGCGGTGTTGATCCCCACCCCGCCGAGCGCACCCACCGACAGCGCCAAACCGATCTTGGCCGCCCAGCTCAGTGGCCCGTGGTAGCCCAGCCAGCTCAGATCCGACGCCGTGAACAGATAAGCGCCGAGGACCACGCTGAGGTACTGGAACGGGATGAACAGGTAGGTGCAGTAGCGGTAGTACGTGTCATTCTCCAGCCACTCCATCACCTCGTCGGGCGGGTTCTGCCCGTCAGCGCCGAACCGCAGGTCAAGCGCGGGCAGCACGATGTAGAGCAGGATCGGGCCGATCCAGAACAACACCTGCGAGGCGGTCTGCCAGCCGAAGTGGTTCATCGCCCAGACAATCGGCAGGATCGTAATCAGCAGGGTCGGAACAATCAGTCCCATCAGCCACAGGTAGCGCTTCTTGTCCTGCCACACCTTCGCGTCCGGGTTGAATCCGGTGGTCATATCGCCAAACCTCCTTGTAAGTCGAGAGCACCTTGAGGTTGACAATAGTTGGCTTTGCGTCTTTTGTCTAGACACAGGGCGCAGTTTTGTAAACCACGCTACGAGGAAGCAGGATCCAGCGCCGTGTCCTTATCGCGGCCGGCCTCCCGACTGGCCAGCACGGAGTGTCCGCGCCCGTAGCAGACATAGATCGCAACCCCGGCGAGCATCCAGACGCCGAACCGGATCCAGGTCAGCAAGGTGAGGTTGATCATCAGCCACAGGCAGGCGCACACCGAGGTGATCGGCAACAGCGGCACCCAGGGCGCTCGGAACCCGCGTGGCAGGTCCGGGCGGGTGCGGCGCAAGACGATCACTCCGGCGGACACCAGGACGAAAGCGAACAGCGTCCCGACGTTGACCATCTCCTCGAGCTTGTCCGTCGGGAACACCGACGCCGTGACCCCGATCAGCACTGCAACCAGCACGGTGATGCGCACCGGTGTGCCGCGAACGCCGGTCTTGGCGAACCGCCGGGGCAGTAGTCCGTCGCGTGACATCGCGAACAGCACCCGACATCCCCCGAGCATCAACACCATGACCACTGTGGTCAGCCCGGCCAGCGCGCCGACGGAGATGACGCTGGAAGCCCAGTGCACCCCGTTTGCGGTGAAGGCGGTGGCCAGGTTGGCGTGATGGCCGTCGGGGGTGGTCTGCAGCACGGTGTAGGGCACCATACCGGACAACACGATTGACACCCCGACGTAGAGCACGGTGACGATGCCCAACGTGGTCAGGATTCCCCGCGGTACATCACGTTGCGGGCTCTTGGTCTCCTCGGCCATGGTGGCCACGATGTCGAACCCGATGAACGCGAAGAACACGATCGAGGCTCCCGCCAGCACCCCGTACCAGCCGTAGTGGCTGCTGTGCGCGCCGGTGAGCACTGACAACACCGACTGATCGATGCCGGTGCCGGCGTGGTCGACCTCTGCCGGCGGAATGAACGGTGAGTAATTCGCCGCCTTGACATAGAAGGCACCGACGATGATGACCAGTACCACCACCATCACCTTGATCGCGGTGACCACGGCAGAAAAGTTCGACGACAACTTAGTGCCCAGGGCCAGCAGGGTGGCCACCAGCCCGACGATCAGCAGCGCCCCCCAGTCGAGCTTGAAGGATCCGAGAGCGATTGTGCCGCTGGGCAATAGAAACACCGTGTCCAGGTAGCTCGACCACCCTTTGGCCACCACGGCGCCACCTATCGCCAACTCCAGAACCAAATTCCAACCGATGGCCCAGGCCAAAAACTCACCGAAGGTGGCGTAGGAGAACGTGTAGGCGCTGCCTGCCACCGGCAGCATCGACGCGAACTCGGCGTAGCACAGCGCCGCCAGACCGCAGGTGGCTGCCGCGATGAGAAACGAAATCCAGATCGCCGGCCCAGTGACGTCGCCGGCGGTCGACGCGGTGACGGTGAAGATGCCGGCCCCGATCACCACCGATACCCCGAAAACGGCGAGGTGCCACCAGTGCAGGTCCTTGCGCAGCTGAGTGCCCGGTTCGTCGGTGTCGGCGATCGACTGCTCGACGGACTTGGTGCGCCAGCGACCGGCCATGCACCCGGACAGTACCGAGTACTGTTCGGGAATGCGCGGGGAGAGCAAGAAGGGAAGCGCCGGGGGAAGGGCCGTAGTTATCGGGGCCAGCATCGCGGGGCTGTGCGCGGCACGGGTGTTGTCGGATTTCTACGACCGGGTCACGGTATTCGAGCGCGACGAGCTTCCGAGCACGCCGGTCAACCGCACGGCGGTGCCCCAAGGACGCCATGTTCACCTGCTGATGGCCCGCGGCGCGGTCGAATTCGACGCGCTGTTCCCCGGTCTGCTCGACGACATGGTGGCCGCCGGGGTGCCCAAGCTGGTGAACCGGCCGGACTGCATCTATTTCGGCGCCGCCGGTCACCTGCTCGGGACGGGGCGCACGCTGCGCGACGAGTTCACGGCCTACGTGCCGAGCCGCCCGCACCTGGAATGGCAGATCCGGCGCAGGGCCCTTGGTATTGCCAACGTCGAACTTCAACAGCGTTCGGTGCGCGAAGCGTGCTTCGACGCCGGCGCGCAGCGGGTGACCGGGGTGTTGCTGGACTCCGGCAACAACGCGAACCCAGAGTTCGTCGCTGCCGATCTCGTCGTCGACGCCGCCGGGCGCGGCACCAGGTTGCCAGTGTGGCTGGAGCAGTGGGGCTATCAGCGCCCGCGCGAAGACGTCGTCGACGTGGGCATCGGCTATGCGTCGCAACAGTTTCGGCTGCCAGAGGGCGCGATCCGGGAGAGGGTGATCGTTGCCGGCGCGTCCCGACAGCAGCCGCGCGGGCTGGGCATGCTGGGCTACGAGGATGGCACCTGGACGCTGACCACCTTCGGTGTCGCGAAAGTCGAACCGCCGCATACTTTTCCGGAAATGCTTGCGCTCGCCAGAAAGCTTCTGCCGCAAAGGATCTCCAGCGCCATGGGACGGGCCGAGCCCGTCGGGGAGGTGGCTTTCCACCGCTTCCCCACCAGCCGATGGCGCCGCTACGACAAGCTGGACCGCTTTCCGGCCGGGATTGTGCCGTTCGGCGACGCGGTGGCCAGCTTCGACCCCACCTTCGGGCAGGGTATGACGATGACCTCACTGCAAGCCGGTCATCTTGGTCGAGCCTTATCCGACGGCGCGGGTGAAGACTTGGCGCGCGATGTGAATCGTGCCACCGCCAAAACCACCTTCCCGGTGTGGATGATGACCGCGATCGGCGATTTCAATTTTCACCATGCGGCCGGGGCGGCACCCTGGTGGTACAGCCCGGTGGGCGACTTGTTCGACCAGTTCCTCGGTGCTGCCGAGACCGATCCTGTTCTTGCCGAATGGTTTTTACGCAGGTTTTCTCTGCTGGACAGTCTCTACATGATCCCGACGCCGACGCTCATTGTCCGCGCTATTCGGCACAACTTGCGGCTGTGGCGTGCCGAGCGTCGTCATGCTCGGCACGACCGCCGCGGCGCGTTGGCGCCGCGCTAATTTATGCGCCGTCCCCGCAAGCGGCTGGGGTCCCCGCAAGCGGGCGGTGCCCCCACTGCATCGTCGCCGGCGCGGATCACAGGCCGATGGTGGCCCGGAATATCTTGGTCGGCTGGTGAGCGACCAGCCGGATGGGACCGTCGTCTGCGGACACCCAGGCCGCTGCGCCCCGGTTCAGCGTCAACGCCGCCGACTTTCCGGACACGGTCGTGCAACCCTCGGTGCACAACAGGATCTGCGGGCCTTGATAGTCACCGTGGCGCGACGGCGCGTCGACTTCGTGGCCGAGTTGGTCATCGCCAAGTGTCAGCATCGACGCCGCGAACTCATCGGCGGGCGTGTCGTAGATCAGCGCCAGTCCATCCTGGTGCGTCGGCGCGCGCAGTTGAGCCTCGGTGGTGGGGGCGAAATCCAGCACCCGTAGCAGCTCGGGAACATCGACGTGCTTGGGCGTTAGACCGCCTCGTAACACGTTGTCGGAGTTAGCCATCACCTCCAACCCGACCCCGCGCATATAGGCGTGCAGGTTTCCGGCCGACAAGAAGATGCCCTCGCCCGGACCAAGCGTGATGCGGTTGAGCAGCAACGCGGCCAGCACACCGGCATCACCGGGATACCGTTCACCCAGCTCCAGGACCGTCTTGACTTCGGCTGCGAATTCCGTTGCCCCGCTGCTGATATAGCGGATAGCGCCCTCGAGCACGGCACCCACCAGAACATCGATGTCGGGCTGCGGCGCGGTGATCCAGGTAGTGAACAACGCCCGCAGGCCATCGGCATCGGACTGGTCGTTCAACAGATCGATGAACGGGTCTAGGTCGGACACCGTTAAGGCCCGCAGCAATTCGATGGTGCGGGCTGCGGGACGAAAACCCGCCAGCGCCTCGAAAGGCTGCAGCGCAACCAGCAGCTCGGGTTTGTGGCTGGCGTCGCGGTAGTTGCGCACCGGCGACGTCACCGGAATGCCGAGCCGTTCCTCACGCAGGTAGCCTTCGGCGGCTTGCTCGGCGC
The DNA here is from genome assembly GCA_963744835.1 of uncultured Actinomycetota bacterium. Taxonomy (GTDB): domain Bacteria; phylum Actinomycetota; class Actinomycetes; order Mycobacteriales; family Mycobacteriaceae; genus Mycobacterium. The sequence goes on along the minus strand of CAVUVB010000007.1, from coordinate 392,959 downwards.
TCGGATGCGCCTGCAGCGACAGCGGCTCGTCGGCCGCGAGGACTTTGACCAAGAACGGCAGCACATCGCCGAACCGGGCGCGGGCCACCCCGCCGAGCTGCCCCTCCGGATCGGCGACCAGCGCCTGCAGCAGTGAGGTTTCCCCATCCGGCTCTTCCAACCAGGCCGGGTCAGCTGGGTGGGCGCCCAGCCAAAGCTCCGCCTCGGGGTGAACCGCCGGACTGGGCCGCCCGGTGAATTCGGCGATAGCGGTCCGCGATCCCCATGCGTACGTGCGTATCGCTCCGCGTAGCAACTGCACTGTGTATTTATCCCCGTATCAGTCGTAAATAAACCGCCGCCATCTCCAGCCGGACAGCCAAGATAGCCAGCTGCTGCTCGGCCCGTTGCGCGCCAGCCGGCGCGGAGCGGTCATCCGGCACATCGGGCACATCCTCGGCACCGACGATGTCGACGTCATCGAGGTGGGCCACCCGGGACGCGACGACCGTCCGCTCGGCATCCAACGTCAACGCCAGCACCCGCAACCGCTCGGCGATCCGCCCGTCGATCTCCTCGTCATGAAACAGCGCTTCCGTCGGGTCGGCGAAGCCCGACTCGGCTCCGGCGCGTAACGCGGCCAAGGCGTCGGTCAGCCCGGTCGCGGCGGCCACTTCGTGCGCGATCCGCAGCAGCGCGGAACACCCGTGCCGGGCCAGCGCCAGCGTCGCGGCACAATCACCGGCCAGCACCACCCGGCGCCGCGACATGCGGTGCACCAGCGCCTTAGCCGGATTGGTGAACACTTCACGGCTGGCGCTGTCACGCAACGCCTCGGCGTCCAGCTCGTCGGCCAGCGCGGCCAAGTCCATGCGAAAGTCCAACCGGAGCTTGGGATCGACGCTCTGCAACGCCGCCAGCCCGGCGGCCAGATACCGGCACAGCCCAAACTCGTCGGGAACCGGCAGCCGCGGTTCCAGCACCGCCACCCGGCCTGCGGTGGCGTCCCGCAGCGGGCCTTCGTACGGGGCGGCGACGACCACCCGTGCGCCGCGGCGCACTCCGCTCGCGGCCGCCCCGACCAGCGCCGGGTCGCCGGGGTCGTCGCCGGCCACAATCAGCACGTCGAGCGCGCCAATCCACGGCGGCGCCTCGGCGGCAGTGACGATCGGCGCAGCCGCCCACCCGCCCAATGTGGCGGCCAGCATGGTGCCCGCGGTCGCGGCGGTGCCTCGCCCCGCCACCCAGATCACCGTGCGAGGATGGTCATCGCCGCCTACCGAATCCAAAGCACCTTCGTCGGCAGCGGCCGCGGTCGCGCGCACCTGCGCACCCGCCGTCGAGGCCACCCGCAGCAGGCCGTCGCGATCCGCGGCGAGCAGGCTTTCGGTGTCGTCGAGGTCGATGATGGCCTGTGTGGCGTTCACGTCACGGCCCCGGGCTGACCGACGTGTTCGCTGACTTGCCGGTGGATTTCGCCGGCGACCTGCTGCACCACCGCGTCCACGTCCTGCACGGAACGTGCTTCCACATTCAGCCGCAGCAACGGCTCAGTGTTGGAGCTGCGCAGGTTGAACCAGCTCCCGTCGCCGAGGTCGACGGTGACCCCATCCAGATGATCGATGGATTGAATCCGGGTGCCGAACGACTTCAGCACCGCTTCGACACAGGCGGCGACGTCGGCCACGGTGAAGTTGATTTCGCCGGATGACTCGTAGCGCTGGTAGTCGGCGGTCAGCTCGGACAGCGGCCGCTGCTGCTCACCGAGTGCGGCCAGCACGTACAGCGCGGCCAGCATCCCCGAGTCGGCGCCCCAGAAGTCACGGAAGTAGTAGTGCGCCGAGTGTTCTCCGCCGAAAATTGCTCCGGTGTCGGCCATCAGCGCCTTGATGTAGGAGTGCCCGACCCGTGAGCGCACCGGCGTGCCACCGCGCTCGATCACCAACTCCGGCACCGCCCGCGACGTGATCAGGTTGTGGATCACGGTCGCGCCGATTTCGCGGTTGAGTTCGCGGGCCGCGACCAGTGCAGTCACCGTCGACGGCGATACCGGCCGGCCGCGCTCGTCGACGACGAAACAGCGGTCGGCGTCGCCGTCGAATGCCAGCCCGATATCAGCGCCGCATTCCGGCACGTAGCGCTGCAGGTCGGTCAAGTTCGCCGGGTCCAGCGGGTTGGCCTCGTGGTTGGGAAACGTTCCGTCGAGCTCGAAGTACAACGGCAACAGCGTGATCGAGCCGATCGCAGAGAGCACCGCGGGCGCGGTGTGGCCGGCCATGCCGTTGCCGGCGTCGACGGCCACCCGCAGCGGGCGCAGCTCGGAGGTATCCACCAGCGAGCGCAGGAATGCCCCGTAGTCGCCCAGCACGTCTTGATCGGTGACGGTGCCAGCGGGGCCGTGGTAGGCCGGAACGCCGCCGACCAGGTCGTCACGAATCACGGTCAACCCGGTCTCCGCACCGACCGGCTTGGCGCCGGCCCGGCACATCTTGATGCCGTTATAGGCGGACGGGTTATGGCTCGCGGTGAACATCGCACCGGGGCAGTCCAGCAGCCCGGAAGCGAAATAGAGCTGATCGGTCGACGACAAACCGATCCGGACCACGTCGAGACCCTGGCCGGTGACGCCGGTCGCGAATGCGGCAGCCAGCGACGGCGAACTGTCCCGCATGTCCTGGCCGATCACGACTTGCGTCGCGCCCTCGTCCCGCATCAGCCTGGCGAAGGCGCCGCCGACCTCGGCGACGAACGACTCGTCGATCTCCTCACCGACCAAACCCCGCACGTCATAAGCCTTGATCACACGCTCAACAGCCGCGGCGGGCCGAGACATCAAAGGGCTCCTGACGACGGGGACTCTTCGTCCCGTCAGCCTATCCCGGCGTGGTTACTAGTCGGCGGGGTCCGGCAGCACCCGAAGATGGCCGCGACGGCGTCCGGTTGCGGCGGGGTGCTGGCCGGCCGGGGCAAGCACGCCACCGGTCGGCGGACCGGCGTGGTGGCCGCCGGGATCGTGAAACCCGTTGACCGGTGGACCGGCACCGACGGCGTCGCGGCCCTCGCGCACGGCTTCGGCTAGGGCGATGAGATCGTCCTCATCGGGGTTGGTGGCCAGCGGGCCGGCGTGGCGGACGAGTTCCCATCCGCGCGGTGCGGTGATACGACCGGCGTGGCTGACGCACAGGTCCCAGGAGTGCGGCTCGCGTGCGGTTGCCAGCGGACCGATCACCGCCGTCGAGTCCGAGTAGACGAACGTCAGCGTCGCCACTGCATAGTGCGGACACCCGGGTCGGCAACAGCGACGCGGAACATTCACGATCGAGAGGTTATCGTGCGCAAACGTCCCGACAGCGCCGGACACGCGCATTGGCCCGAGCCTGGATGTTCAACCGTTACCATCGCCGGGTGAGCGATTCCCCCAGCTCCGGACGCGGCCCCCGGTGGGCGCCCAGCAGGGTTTCGCGTCGCGGACGCGATATGCGGGGGCCGCTGCTGCCGCCGACGGTGCCGGGATGGCGTAGCCGCGCCGAGCGCTTCGACATGGCCGTGCTGGAGGCGTACGAGCCCATCGAGCGGCGGTGGCAGGAACGACTCTCAGGGCTCGACGTGGCGGTCGATGAGATCCCACGTATCTCGGCCAAGGATCCCGACAGTGTGCAGTGGCCGCCGGAGGTGGTAGCCGACGGGCCGATCGCGCTAGCCCGATTGATCAGCGCCGGCGTCGACGTCCGCGGCAGCGCCACCCGAGCGCGAGTTGTGTTGTTCCGCAAGCCGATCGAGCGACGCGCCAAAGATACCGTCGAACTCGCGGAATTGCTGCACGAGATCTTGGTAGCCCAAGTCGCGACGTATTTGGACGTCGAGCCTTCCGTCATCGACCCGACGATCGATGACGATTGACGGGTAGCGTCAGATGATTCCGCGCTTGAGGCGGCGGCGTTCTCGCTCGGAGAGCCCGCCCCAAATGCCGAAGCGCTCGTCGTGAGCCAGGGCGTAGTCGAGGCACTCGCTTCGCACCTCGCAGCCCAGGCAGATTTTCTTGGCCTCCCGGGTGGAGCCGCCCTTTTCGGGGAAGAACGCCTCGGGGTCCGTTTGCGCGCACAATGCGCGGTCTTGCCATTGGTCGGTTGTGACCGGTGCGGGCTCAAAGACTTCGACCGCATCGGGGACCAAACTCAAATGGGGCCTTGCTGTTACCCCTGTGATTGGTGAGCCGGTAGTGGTGTGCGGTGTGCCTCCCAGTAGGCCCCGAAGGTGCTCATAGGACATGCTCCGCCTCCCCTCACTTGGTTTTCGTTGAACCTGAAATGTCACCACTGTTTTGATGTCGGCCATCTCATTCGAACAAATGATCGAATCTCGGTCTGCGACACCGAATCCGGCAGGCCAACCGGGAAATGACACTGATGTGATTAGACACTGGTGAGGTGCGCTTTGCAAGCGAATCGGAAGAATTCCATACCATCTCGTGATCAATTTTTTGCGACACTGAAGCCGTTGGCCTCCCGGCGTGTCCATCACACCCCCTCCCACAGCCGTCCGGGGCGCCCGTCGCCCGCGTACTGTCGGGCGATGTGAAGGTCAGCGTTCTGGTCGGCGGGGTCGGCGGCGCACGCTTCTTGTTGGGGGTGCAGCAGCTGCTCGGACTGGGCCAGTTCGCCGAGGCGCCGGCACCCGCTGGCGACCACGAGTTGACCGCGATCGTCAACATCGGCGACGACGCCTGGATGCATGGGGTGCGCATCTGCCCCGATCTGGACACCTGCATGTACACCCTCGGAGGTGGCGTCGACCCGCAGCGCGGCTGGGGCCATCATGACGAAACCTGGCATGCCAAGGAGGAACTGGCCCGCTACGGCGTGCAGCCCGACTGGTTCGAGCTCGGTGACCGCGACCTGGCCACCCATTTGGTGCGCAGCCAGATGTTGCGCGCCGGCTACCCGCTCTCCCAAGTCACCGCGGCGCTGTGCGACCGGTGGCAACCGGGAGCCACGCTGCTGCCTGCCAGTGACGACCGCTGCGAAACCCATGTCGTCATCTCCGATCCCGCCGACGGCAATCAGCGCGCAATCCACTTCCAGGAATGGTGGGTGCGCTACCGCGCCCGAATACCAACCCACAGCTTCGCATTCATCGGTGCTGAAAAGGCCCAGGCCGCGGCGCAAGTCACCGAAGCCATTGCCGACGCTGACATCATCCTGGTGGCACCGTCAAATCCGGTAGTGAGCGTCGGCGCGATCCTGGCCATTCCCGGTATCCGGGGCGCGCTACGGTCGACCACCGCGCCCGTCGTCGGTTACTCCCCCATCATCGGTGGAAAACCATTGCGCGGCATGGCGGATGAATGCTTGTCGGTGATCGGTGTGGCGTCCACCGCAGAGGCGGTGGGACGGCACTATGGCGGGCGAACTGGTACCGGTATCTTGGACTGCTGGCTGGTTCACGACGGTGACCATGCCGAAATCGACGGGGTTGCAGTGCGGTCGGTACCGCTGCGGATGACCGATCCCAAAGCGACGGCTGAGATGGTGAGCGCCGGCCTGGAGCTTGCGGGCGTGGCAGCATGACCGCGTCGGAGACGATGCAGTGGGGGTATCGCCCGCTTGCGGGGGACGCAGCGATGAAGAGGTGGGGGCACTCCCCAGCGCTGCGGGGACCCCACCCGCTTGCGGGGGACGGCGCATCGTGACCCCGCCGGCGGCCGGCAGCGAGCACGGTGCCGCGTCGGCGATCGAGATCCTGCCGATTACCGGGCTTCCCGAATTCCGGCCGGGCGATGACCTGAGCACGGCAGTCGCCGCGGCCGCACCCTGGCTGCGTGACGGCGACGTACTGGTGATCACCAGCAAGGTGTTGTCCAAATGCGAAGGTCGACTGGTGCCCGCGCCCGAAGACGTGCAAGCGCGAGATACGCTGCGGCGCAAGCTCGTCGATGCCGAAGCCGTTCGCGTTCTTGCCCGCAAAGGCCGTACGCTGATCACCGAGAACGGGCTAGGCGTGGTTCAAGCCGCATCCGGCGTAGACGGATCCAACGTCGGCGCAGCCGAATTGGCGCTGCTGCCCGTCGACCCCGACGGCAGTGCTGCGGAGCTTCGTACCGGGCTGCGCGAGCAGCTGGGAGTGACCGTGGGCGTCGTCATCACCGACACCATGGGCCGCGCGTGGCGCAACGGCCAAACCGATGCCGCTGTCGGTGCCGCCGGTCTGGCGGTGCTGCACAGCTACGCCGGTTCGGTCGACCGGCACGGCAACGAGTTGATCGTCACCGAGATCGCGGTCGCCGACGAGATCGCCGCCGCCGCCGATCTGGTCAAGGGCAAGCTGACTGCCATACCGGCGGCCGTGGTGCGCGGGCTGCCCGCCGGCCTGGTGTCCGACACCGGCGCGGTGGCACGCCACCTTGTGCGGTCCGGCACCGACGACCTGTTCTGGCTGGGCACCGCCGAAGCCGTGGAGCTGGGCCGCCAGCAGGCCCAGCTGCTGCGCCGCTCGGTGCGCCAGTTCGCCGGCGACCCGGTGCCGCCGCAGCTCGTCGAGGCCGCCGTCGCCGAGGCGCTCACCGCGCCGGCCCCACACCACACCCGGCCGGTGCGCTTCGTCTGGCTGCAGAACCCGTCGATGCGAATCCGGCTGCTAGATCGCATGCGAGACAAGTGGCGATCCGACCTCACCGGTGACGGCAAGCCGGCCGACGCCGTCGAGCGGCGACTGGCGCGCGGTCAGATTCTCTATGACGCACCGGAAGTCGTGATCCCGATGCTGGTGCCTGACGGCGCACACAGTTACCCCGACGCCGCGCGCACCGATGCCGAGCACACCATGTTCACCGTCGCGGTGGGCGCGGCGGTGCAGGCGCTGCTGGTGGCGCTGGCCGTACGTGGGGTAGGAAGCTGCTGGATCGGCTCGACAATCTTCGCCGCCGACCTGGTCCGTGACGAGCTCGGGCTGCCCGGCGACTGGGAACCGTTGGGCGCCATCGCCATCGGCTACCCAGAGCGGCCCCCGGCCGAGCCGCGTCCCCCGGCGTCGGTGGAAGACTTGTTGGTTCGTAAGTGAGCGTTCGACAGTCGGCCATCGACTTACTCACCGCGTGGGAGGCACCGAACCCGGCTCAAGATTCGCTGCGTCACGCGGTGCTGTCCTTCCTGGATGCCCGCGCGGACGCCTGTCTTCGCGACTGTGTGCCAGGGCATGTCACCGCGTCGACCCTGGTGTTCGACGACTCCCGCAGCCAGGTGCTGCTCACCTTGCATCCCCGACTGGGCCGCTGGGTGCAATTGGGCGGGCATTGCGACGAGGCCGACACCGACATCGTCTCGGCAGCGCTGCGGGAGGCGACCGAGGAATCCGGCGTCACCGACTTGCGCATCGAACCCGATCTCGTCGCCGTGCACGTCCACCCAGTCACCTGCTCGCTGGGTGTGCCAACCCGCCACCTCGATCTGCAGTTCGTGGCCCACGCCCCGCCCGGAGCCCAAATCGCGATCAGCGACGAGTCGGTAGACCTGCGCTGGTGGCCGACCGACGACTTACCCGCGGACGCCGACGACGCGTTGGCCTACCTGGTCGCCCGCGCGTCGAATGCGGCTCAGACGTCAGACGAGTAGCGGATCCCACCGTCGGGAATGGCGACACCGGGCCACACCCGCGCGCCGCGCAGCAACTCGCAGCGCGCGCCGATGTCGGCGCCGTCACCGATCACGCCGTCGCGGATCAACGCCCGCGGACCGATGCGCGCGCCGAAGCCGATGATCGAGCGTTCGATCACGCTGCCGGCCTCGATCCGCACTCCGTCGAAAACGACCGCGCCGTCCAATCGCGCACCGGGACCGATCTCCGCACCCCGCCCGACCACCGTGCCACCGATCAGCACCGCGCCCGGCGACACCGCCGCGCCGTCGTGCACCAACTGCTCGCCGCGATGTCCGCCCAATGCCGGCGAGGGAGCTATGCCGCGCACCAGATCGGCAGACCCGCGCACGAAATCCTCCGGGGTGCCCATGTCCCGCCAGTAGCTGGCGTCGACGTAGCCGCAGACCTTAACCCCGTCGGAAAGCAACGCCGGGAACACTTCACGCTCGACCGACACCTCGCGCCCTCGCGGTATCCGGTCGATGATCTCGCGGGAGAACACGTAGCAGCCGGCGTTGATCTGATCGGTCGGCGGATCTTGCGTCTTCTCCAAAAATGCTGTGACACGGCTATTTTCGGTCGGCACGCAGCCGAATGCCCGCGGGTCACCGACCCGCACCAGGTGCAGCGTGAGATCGGCCTGCTGCTCGTGGTGGGAGTTCAGCAGCTGACCCAGATCGGCCCCGGAAAGCACATCGCCGTTGAACACCATCACGGTGTCGTGGCGCAGATGGCCGGCGACGTTGGCGATACCGCCACCAGTGCCCAGCGGATGTTCCTCGGTCACATACTCGATCTGCAGACCCAGCTTGGACCCGTCACCGAACTCCGCCTCGAACACCGCCTGCTTGTAGGACGTGCCCAGGATTACGTGCTCGATACCCGCTGCGGCGATCCGCGAGAGCAGGTGGGTGAGAAAGGGCAGGCCGGCGGTGGGCAGCATCGGCTTGGGCACGGCCAGCGTCAGCGGCCGCAGCCGGGTCCCTTTGCCGCCAACCAAGACAACGGCGTCAACCCCGACGCGTTCGGTCACCGTAACTGCCGCCCTTCTGCCGATACGCTGCGCGAGCCACGCACCATGAGCCGAACACGCACCGCCAATCCGGCCCGCATGGCCCAGCGCAGCGGAGCGCGCCGCCATCCAGGATGCCGGTCGGCGAGGTAGAGGTAGGTGCTTTTGTGATGAGCCGCCAGGTTGCGCGCCGACTCCCGAGCGGTGGCGTGGCCCTTGTGATGCAGCACTTGCGCCGACGGCACATAGACGTTCAGCCAGCCCGCCTTACCCAACCGGTCGCCCAGGTCAACGTCTTCCATGTACATGAAGTAGCGCTCGTCGAAGCCGCCGATCTGATCGAAGGCCGCGCGGCGCACCAGCAGGCATGACCCCGACAGCCAGCCCACCGGCCGCTCGGTCGGTTCCAGCCGCTCCTGGCGGTAGGCCGTCGACCATGGATTTTTCTTCCAGAGCGGCCCGACGACGGCGTGCATGCCACCGCGGATCAGGCTGGGCAAATGTCGCGCCGACGGATACAACGATCCGTCCGGGTCGTGGATCAGGGGGCCCAATGTCGCCGCGCGGGGCCACCTCGCGGCGGCGTCCAGCAGCGCGTCGATGCTGCCGGGCCCCCATTGCACGTCCGGGTTGGCCACCACAACCCATTCGTCGGCGTCGGTCGCTTCCTCGGCGAGCCGCGACATCGCGCGGTTCACTGCACTGCCGTAGCCGAGGTTCGACCCGGTCGAGAACAGCCGCACGCCCGGGTAGCGCTCCACCGCTGCCTGCGGCGCTCCGTCGGTGGAGCCGTTGTCGGCCATCAGCACGCTCACTTGGCGCTCGGTCGCATGCGACAGCGACGCCAAGAACCGGTCCAAATGCGGCCCCGGGGAAAAGGTCACCGTCACGACCGGCAGAACGTCACTCACGCGTTGAGGGTAACGGTCTACGCGCGCAGTGCGGCGGCGAGCGCGTCTCGCCACGGTCGCAGCGGCGAAAGACCAGCCCGCTCCGACTGTCGACTCGACAGCGCCGAATAGGGCGGCCTCGGCGCTGGCCGCGGATTGTGGGCGCTGCTGACCGGCACCACCCGCTCGGGGTCGGCGCCGACGCCCTCGAACACCGCGCGGGCTTGTCCGAACCGGGTGACCTCTCCCCCGTTCGCGGCGTGCACTATCCCATCTGGCACATGCACCCGGCCGTCGGCCACCTCGAGCAGCGCGGCGACCAGATCGGCGACATAGGTCGGCGATCCGGTCTGGTCATCAACCACCTCGACGGTGCCGTCGCCGGCAGCCAGCCTGCGCATGACGGCGACGAAGTCTTTGCCGCCGCCGGTGTACACCCACGCCGTGCGTACGACCACGGCCTGCGGCAACGCCTCAAGAACGGCCTGTTCGCCGGAGAGCTTGCTTCGGCCGTACACGCTCAGGGGCGCCGTCTCGTCGCCCAGCTCGTAGGGGTGTGGCGCTGATCCACCAAAATCGCCGCTGAACACGTAGTCGGTGGAGATGTGGATCAGCCGCGCACCGACGCGCGCGCAGGCCTGCGCGATGTGCTCCGGGCCGGCCGCGTTGACCGCGTACGCCCGCTCTTCGTGGCCCTCGGCAGCGTCGACGTTCGTGTAGGCCGCACAGTTGATCACCACGTCGCCGGCCTGCACGATTTGTCCGGCGGTCTGCGGATCGGTGATGTCCCACTGCGACGACGTCAGCGCCAGCACGTCGCGCCCTTGCCGAGCAGCCTCGACGGCCAGAAAACCACCGACCTGCCCACCGGCGCCGGCGATCACGATCCTGTCCCGCACGGTCACAAGTCTGGCACGCCGAGATAGCGCTACCGGTGATACCAGTGTTACGCAAGTAGTCTGAAGTGATGCCTGTGCATCGCGTGGTTCGTGTGATCGCGACCGTGGCCGCCGTCATCGTCGTTCTCGGCACCGGGGTGGCGTGGAGCAAGGTCCGCTCATTTGAGGATGGAATCTTCCACGTCTTCGCTCCGTCACTGGGTCAGGGCGGCGACGACGGGGCGATCGACGTCCTGCTGGTCGGCATGGACAGCCGCGCCGATGCACACGGCAACCCGCTGAGCCCGGAGGAATTGGCGACGCTGCGGGCCGGTGACGAGGTGGCCTCCAACACCGACACCATCATCCTGGTGCGCATCCCCAACAACGGACGGTCGGCGACCGCGATCTCCATTCCGCGCGACACCTACGTCTCGGCGCCCGGGCTGGGCAAGACCAAAATCAACGGTGTCTACGGCCAGACCAAGGAGGCCAAGCGAGTCAGCCTGGTCGAATCCGGCGTCGCGGCGGCCGAGGCCGAGGCGGAGGGAACCGAGGCCGGCCGTGAGGCGCTGATCAAGACGGTCGCCGACCTCACCGGTGTCACCGTCGACCACTACGCCGAGATCGGGTTGCTGGGCTTCGCGTTGATCACCGACGCCCTCGGCGGTGTCAATGTTTGCCTCAAAGAGCCTGTGTACGAACCACTCTCGGGTGCCGATTTTCCGGCCGGCTGGCAGAAGCTCAACGGTCCGCAAGCGCTGAGCTTTGTCCGCCAACGCCACGATCTGCCCCGCGGCGACCTGGACCGGGTGGTACGCCAGCAGGTGGTGATGGCATCGCTGGCCCACCAAGTGATCTCCGGCAAAACGCTCTCGAGCCCGAGCACGATGAATCGGCTGCAGCAAGCCATCCAGCGCTCGGTGGTGCTGTCATCCGGCTGGGACATCATGGATTTCGTGACGCAGCTGCAGAAGTTGGCCGCCGGCAAGGTCGCCTTCGCCACCATTCCGGTGCTCGACGAGGCTGGCTGGAGCGACGACGGCATGCACAGTGTCGTGCGGGTCGATCCCCATCAGGTGCAGGACTGGGTGGCAGGCCTGCTGCACGACCAGGCGGAGGGCAAGACCGACGAGTTGGCCTACACCCCGGCCAAGACCACCGCCAGTGTGCTCAACGACACCGACATCAACGGGCTGGCCGCTTCGGTGTCAGAAGTGTTGAGCTCCAAGGGTTTTAGCGCGGGCACGGTCGGCAACAACGACGCCGGCCATGTGAAGGGTAGCCAGGTGCAAGCCGCCAAGGCCGACGACTTGGGCGCCCAAGCGGTGGCCAAAGACCTCGGTGGGCTGCCCGTCATCGCCAACGTGTCGGTACCACCGGGATCGGTTCGGGTGGTGCTGGCCAACGACTACACCGGCCCGGGCTCGGGCTTGGGTGACGGCCCCGCCCCGATGGCGGCCTCGTCGGCGGCGAACTCCGGTGCGACGAACACCGACGCTCCCCCGCCGTCGCCGATCCTGACCGCCGGCAACGACCACCCCGAGTGCGTCAACTGACCGTGCCGCGACGATGCAGTGGGGGCACCGCCCGCTTGCGGGGGACGGAGCGATGAGGAGGAGCGGCACTTATGACTACGCTCAGCGCAGCGGTTCTGGACCCGATGCTGCGCTCCGACCCGGTCGGCCCGCGCATCACCTACTACGACGACGCCACCGACGAGCGCATCGAGTTGTCCGCCGTCACGCTGGCCAACTGGGCGGCCAAGACCGGCAACCTGTTGCGCGACGAGCTGGGTGCCGGGCCGGCCAGTCGGGTGGCGGTATTGCTACCGGCCCATTGGCAGACCGCGGCAGTGTTGTTCGGGGTGTGGTGGATCGGCGCGGACGTACACCTGGCTGCTACGGAGGCCGACATCGCCTTGTGCACAATCGACCGGCTCGAGGTCGCCGACGCCACCGGCGCAGGCGAGGTCGCGGTGCTGTCGCTGGACCCGTTCGGCCGCCCCGCATCCGACCTGCCCATCGGTGTCACCGACTACGCGACCGCGGTGCGGGTGCACGGTGACCAGATTGTCGCCGAACGCCATCCCGGCCCGGCCCTGGCGGGCCGATCGGTCGACGAGGTGCTGACCGCTTGTCAAAAGTCTTCCTCCACAAGGGGTTTGACGGCAGCCGATCGCGTGCTTTCGACGGCATCCTGGGATCGGCCCGACGACGTGATCGGTGGCCTGCTGGCGGTCCTGGCAGTTGGAGCGTCGCTGGTGCAGGTGGCCAATCCCGATCCGGCCGCGCTGCCGCGCAGGATCGAGACCGAGAAGGTCACCCGGGTCCTGGATTAGCGGCACGCGCGGCGCCGCCGAGACGATCACGGACGCCGACGGGCACCTACCCACGCATCAATCCTCAAATGCCTTCGCAGAAAACACCATTTGCGTGCGCGTATCACTTCGATCCCGACCGCGGGAGTTGGGTGCCAACTCATGACGGCACCAGTCTTGAGTCCGCAGCCTGCGCCGCGCATCCTGGTGTCACGGACGGGTCGACACGGGGCGGCGTGATCCGCGGCTGTACTTTTGTGCGGAATGCCCGATGCTGGTGCAGTGCCGGGCCTGGGCCAACTCGTGTAGCCGCGTCACATTGACAGCAGTTGTCGCCGGAAAAGTATGGGGTGAAGCGAAATGGTGGATCCGGAATGACTGATGCGCTCACCGGACGTACCAAGCCGCTCGTTCGGCTATGGGATCCCGCCTTCAATCTGATCTACTCAGGCGAAGGCGACATCGGTGAAGTGATCAGCCACCTGACCGTCACTGCCGACCACGTGGACGGAACACCGAGAAGCGGTGGCCGGATCGCAGCAGTATCACTGATCGAGGCGGGGGATCCGGGGCGGTGGATCCGGGGCGGTGGATCCGGAATGACTGAGGCTTATGTGTTCGTGGCAACCCCGATGTATGGAGGGATGTGTCACGGCAGTTACGCCGGGTCGTTGTTCCAACTGGCGACGATATTTATGAACGCCGGAGTGTCGCTGCAATACGCGCACACGATGAACGAGTCGCTGATCACTAGGGCGCGCGACAGTTTGGCCCACGATTTTCTGCAAACCGAATGCACACATCTAATGTTCATCGACTCCGACATCGGCTTCCAAGCCGAAGACATCCTGACGATGCTCGCCGCCGAGAAGGATATTGTCTGCGGGTTGTATCCACGCAAAGAGATCGACTGGATACAGGTGGCTGCCGCTGCGCGCCGCGGTGTTGCCCCGGATGAGCTGCATCAGCATACTGGGGCGCCTGTGGTGAACACGTTGGATGGCCCGATTGAGGATGCCGGCGACGGGCTTCTGGAGGTTGCGAACGCCGGTACTGGGTTCATGCTGATCAAGCGTGCGGTCCTTGACGGCTTGACTAATAAAGTTGCGGCGTATCGGAGTGGCGATAAGGTGTTTCACCAGTTCTTCGGCACGAGTATCGACCCCGATAGTGGTGTGGGGTTGTCGGAGGACTTCCACTTTTGCAGGCTGGCGCGGAACAACGGCTATCAGGTGTGGGTCGCGCCGTACGTGGCGCTGACGCATACCGGCTCGTATATGTTCACCGGGCGCTAACAAGGCGAAAAAGGCCGCCCCCGACGTCGTTGTCGGGGGCGGCTTTTGCTGTGGAAGTTCAGACGGTAGCGAGGCGGGTATTTCTGTTTGTGGTGGCGGTGCGCAGGGATAGCTAGAACCTTCCTCGCGCGAACATGCGTGCATCTGTGGAGACAGAGATACATGTTGATATCGCAATATTTCGATGTTAGCGTCGTGGCAAGGCGGTAAGTTCAGCCAGGCAACCCACTCACAGGAAGGCCTTTCGCGATGTTGCTGCACGGGCTATTGGGCAAGGCAGCCGGAACGGTGGTAACCGGTCTGGTCGGAGTCAGCGCCTACGAAGTCGTCCGCAAAGCCCTGGCCAAGGCGCCACTTCACGACGCCGCGGTCACCGCGACCGAGTGGAGCCTGCGCGGAACCCGCCGCGCCGAAGAAGCAGCGGAGTCAGCCCGGCTGAAGCTGGCCGACGTGGTGGCCGAGGCCCGCGAACGCATCGGTGAAGAGGCGCAGCCTCCGGCCATCGGCAACCACGACCACGAGCACTGATCTTCGTCGATATGACTGCGATTTGCCCTGACCTGGTGGTCGTCTCGGACGCGGCCGGGCGGATGCGGGTACAGGTCCCCTGGGTCCGCTCGAATTCGCGCCGCGCGGTCGCGGTGGAAGAGGCGGTGGACCGGCAGAACGGGGTGCGGGCCGTGCATGCCTATCCCCACACCGGTTCTGTTGTCGTCTGGTATTCGCCGAGGCGCTGTGACCGATCGGCGGTCCTGGAAGCGATCACGTCGGCCGAACACGTTGCCGCTGAGCTTATCCCGGCACGCACTCCACGGTCGTCTGACGTCCGCAACACCGAGGTGCTGCGCATGGTGATCGGCGGCGCGGCGCTGGCGTTACTCGGCGTCCGCCGATACGTGTTCAACCGCCCGCCGCTGCTGGGCCCGTCTGGCCAACTGGTCGCGACCAGCGCGACGGTGTTCATGGGCTATCCGTTCCTTCGCGGCGCGTTGCGGTCGCTGCGGTCCGGGCGCGCCGGCACCGATGCATTGGTCACGGCGGCGACCGTGGCCAGCCTGGTGCTACGCGAGAACGTGGTCGCGCTCACCGTGCTGTGGCTCCTCAACATCGGCGAATACCTGCAGGATTTGACGTTGCGGCGGACCCGGCGGGCGATCTCGGATCTGCTGCGTGGCAGCGCCGACACGGCGTGGATTCGGCTGGCCGACGGCCCCCAGGCCGGCACCGAAGTCCAAGTGCCGATCGATACTGTGCAGGTCGGCGACGACGTGGTGATCCACGACCACGTGGCGATCGCGGTCGACGGCGAGGTGGTCGACGGCGAGGCCATCGTCGACCAGTCCGCGATCACCGGGGAAACCCTGCCCGTCAGCATCGTCACCGGGTCCACGGTGCACGCCGGATCGGTTGTGCTGCGCGGGCGCTTGGTGGTTCGCGCCGGCGCCGTCGGCAACGAAACCACCATCGGCCGCATCATCACTCGCGTCGAAGAGGCTCAACACGATAGGGCACCCATCCAAACCGTCGGC
The DNA here is from genome assembly GCA_963744835.1 of uncultured Actinomycetota bacterium. Lineage (GTDB taxonomy): Bacteria > Actinomycetota > Actinomycetes > Mycobacteriales > Mycobacteriaceae > Mycobacterium. Next base: position 377,424 of record CAVUVB010000007.1, on the reverse strand, counting down.
GAGAATTTCTCCCGTCGCTTTGTTCCGATCTCCTTCATCGTCTCTGCGCTCGCCCTTGCGATCACCGGAGATGTCCGGCGCGCGATGACCATGCTGCTGATCGCATGCCCGTGTGCGGTGGGCCTGTCGACGCCGACCGCGATCAGCGCGGCGATCGGCAACGGCGCGCGCCGCGGGATCCTGATCAAAGGCGGGTCGCACCTCGAGCAGGCCGGCCGGGTGGACGCGATCGTGTTCGACAAGACCGGGACGCTCACCGTCGGACGACCGGTGGTGACGAATATCATTGCCTTGCACAAAGATTGGCAGCCAGAGCAGGTGCTCGCATATGCGGCCAGCTCGGAGCTACACTCCCGCCACCCGCTGGCCGAGGCTGTGATCCGCTCGACCGAAGAGCGCCGCATCATCATTCCGCCGCACGAGGAATGTGAGGTGCTGGTCGGTCTTGGCATGCGGACCTGGGCCGACGGGCGGACGCTGCTGCTGGGCAGCCCGTCGCTGCTGGGGTCCGAAAAGGTCAAAGTGTCCAAAAAGGCGGCCGACTGGGTCGACAGGCTGCGCCGACAGGCCGAGACCCCGTTGTTGCTCGCGGTGGATGGCACGCTCGTTGGACTGATCAGCCTGCGCGACGAAGTTCGGCCCGAAGCGCCCGATGTGATAAAGCAGTTGCGCTCCAACGGGATTCAGCGGATTGTGATGCTTACCGGTGATCATCCCGAGATCGCGAAAGTCGTTGCCGGCGAGCTGGGTATCGATGAGTGGCGCGCCGAGGTGCTTCCCGAGGACAAACTTGAAGTGGTACGCCAACTTCAGGACGAGGGTTACCTGGTCGGAATGGTCGGCGACGGCATCAACGACGCCCCCGCGCTGGCGGCGGCCAACATCGGTATAGCGATGGGCCTGGCCGGCACCGACGTCGCCGTCGAGACCGCCGATGTCGCGTTGGCCAACGACGATCTGCATCGCCTGCTCGACGTGGGCGATTTGGCCACCCGCGCGGTCGACGTCATCCGGCAGAACTACGGCATGTCGATCGCGGTCAACGCCGCCGGGCTGTTGATCGGTGCCGGGGGCGCCCTGTCGCCGGTGTTGGCGGCCATTCTGCACAACGCATCCTCGGTGGCCGTCGTCACCAATAGTTCCCGGCTGATTCGGTACCGCCTGAGCTGAGCAGATGCGACAATGTCGCACGTAAGGCGATGACGATGTAGGAATCCGGTGCAAATCCGGAGCGGTCCCGCCACTGTCATCGGGGAGCGACCCTCAACCGCCACGGCCGCGAGCTGGAAGGCGAGGCGAGCAGCGATCCGAGAGCCAGGACACTCGCGTCGTCGCATCCTGCGACCCGGGGCGGTCGACCCCGAGAGAGCTGACGGGCGTCTATGCCTTGCGTGTCCGAAGCAGACGTTGTGGCGCTGCTCGCCGAACTCTCGAGCGTCAGCCCGTATTTCGAGGTCGGGACCGGACCCGTCGATGACGGCTGGCGTCCGGTAGCACAGCTCTACACCGGCACCGCACTGCTCGGCGGGATCATCGGCCGCCTACAGGCACGCATGGATGCCGCAGAGCAACAGGTCGCGGCGTCGACGTTTTTTCTCGGCTTCGCCGCGCGACTGTGGTCGATCGGCCTCGGTGCAGTGGCCGGCCACCGAATGCTGCCCGACTTGGCACCCGAGCACTTGATGTTTCAGGAGACTGACGGCCAAATCCGGCTGCACATCCAGCATCCCGTCGTCTGGCAGGGTGGCGATCTGGAGCCCAGGCTGGCCGACTTGGTCCTCGCCGGGCACCTGACGCCGCTCGGCAGTGCGCTGCGCCGACTCGGACCGATCTCCGAAAAGGTGTTGCGGGGCAATGCGGCCTCCGCGCTGCTCGGCGCCGCGCGGATTTTCGACCGCGGCGCCACACCAGGCCCCGGATGGCAACTGGCGCGCAGGCTTTGCAACGACAAAAGACTCTCGGGCGCAATCCGTTTCAATGGCGTCAACGACGCCGACTACCGGCGGACCAGCTGCTGCCTCTACTACCGCGCCCCCGGCGGCGGGCTGTGTGGCGACTGCGTGCTCACCAGCCGGACCCGCGAGCGCAGAAAGGTCACACCATGACCGCACCGATATGGATGGCGGCGCCGCCGGAGGTGCATTCCGCGCTGCTGAGTGGCCCGGGCCCAGGCTCGCTGCTGGCCGCGTCGGGGGCGTGGAGCTCGCTGAGCACCGAATACACCGAAACCGCCCAAGAACTCACCGCCGTGTTGGACGCCGTGCAGGCCGGAGCCTGGCAGGGCCCGAGTCCGAAGAGTATGTGGCCGCCCATGCGCCGTATCCGGCGTGGCTGACCGACGATGCGTTGGGCGGAGGCCAGCACATGCCGATGATCCCGGGCACGTGGGGCGCCGACTCCGCGCCACCCGACGACACCTGACTCGAATTTGCAGTTATCGGGACTGCCTCATCCCGTGATGGCTGGCCGCCCTTCGTTCAGCAGCCGCAGTCCTCGCCGCGCCACGACTTGACGCCCTGCCAGATCGCCGCGGCCGCGATACCAAGTCCGATCACCGGATCGAACCACCAGAGCCCTGACCACCCTGCCGTGACGAACAGGCCGACCAGGACCGCGCCGGCCTGTGCGCCGCAGAGGTAGTTCTGGGTGCCCTCCCCTGCGGTGGCCGCTGAACCCAACCGGACGGCGAGTGTGTGCTTAGCCCGGCCCAGAATCGGCATCAGCACCAGCGAGACGCCCGTCAGCACCATCCCGATCACCGACGTGTCAGCGTGGTGCTCGCCGATCAGGTGGTGCACGGATTCCGCGGCGATGTAGGGCGCCGTCAGCCAAAACGACAATGCAACACCGCGTTGGGCGCGCCTTTCGGCCGTTTCGGACAGTAGCCGCGAGCCGGAGAACCGCCACGCCACCATTGCGCTGGCCAGCGCCTCGGGGAGGCTGCCCAATGCCCACCCGGTCAGCGCGATGGAGCCGACCGCCAGTCCCTGCCATAGCCCGACCACTCCCTCGGCGAGCATCGCGGCCATGCTCACCCAGGCCAGCAACCACGCCCACCGCGCACGGCGTCGCCAGCTGGCGTCTCGCGGCACCGGTTCTGCGCAGCAGGCCTCCTCGACGACTCCGACGGGAGCGTCGGTCGGGCGGAAGGTGGCCATCACGCGATGTTAAGGCAACGCGGACGCCGACAACCCGCAACACCCACTATCGGCCCAGAATGCACTGCCAGAAACCGACGTCGTGCCAGGCCTCCCGCTTGAAACCGGCCTCGATCAGCTGGCCGACCCGGCTAAACCCGTGTCGCTCATGCAGCCGAACGCTGGGCTCGTTGGGCAAGGCGATCACCGCGACAACGCTGTGGAATCCTTTGCGGCGCATACCGTCCAGCAATTCGGTGTACAGCGCATCACCCACGCCGCGGCGTTGTCTCGATGGGTCGACATACACGGTGACCTCGGCGGTCCACTGATAGGCGGCCCGATCGTTCCACGGCGCGGCGTATGCCACCCCGACGATCCGGTCGTCGGCGGCTACCAGCCAGGGGAACCGCGAGTGCCGTCGTCTCCAGCTATCGCGCCAATCGTCGAGGCTTTGTGGCTCGGTCCGAAAATTGATGACCGTGTTCTCGATGAAGTAGTTGACGATGTCGCGAACGTGTACGAGGTCATCCTCGGTCGCGAGTCTGACCTGCAGACCCGATGGCTGGCTCACGAAGTCTCAGACACCCCTGTCGCGTTCAACTAGCGTGCTTTTATGGTCGATTTTGCTCTCCGCTCGTGCGGATTGCGCGGGCACGCGACGTTTGCTCCCGAGGAGCCGGAGCTTCGGGAACGCCTGAAGGCCGACACTCCCGCCGGGGAGGCGTGGCGTTGTTTGCGCTGCGAGACGTTCGTCGTTGGCGCCCCGCGCCGTAGCGGTCCGGCGAACACCGCGCCTGAGATCCCACGCGGGCGGTTGTTGCGTGACCGGACGTTGATGCGAGCGCTCGCCATCGAACGTGCTTTTCGCTGCGTGGTTTTTTTGTTGGTCGCGGCCGGCGTGTTCAAGGTCAGGGGGTCACGCGAGCGGTGGCGCCAGGAGTTCGAGCAAGACCTGCCTTTGCTGAAGCCGCTGGCCAACCAGATTGGATGGAATCCGGACAACTCCAAGATCATTCACAGCATCGCGCATACATTCGCGCTGTCGTCGTCGTCCTTGACGTGGATCGCGGTGGGCCTCATTGGCTACGCGGTGATCGAACTCATCGAAGCGGTCGGGTTGTGGCTGATGCGACGGTGGGGCGAGTACTTCGCCGTGATCGCGACCAGTGTCTTTCTTCCGCTGGAAATCTACGAGCTAATAGAGAAGATCACGGCTTTCCGGCTTATCGCGCTGGTAATCAACATCGTCGCAGTCATCTGGCTACTGTGGAGCAAACGGCTGTTTGGGCTGAACGGCGGCGGCGAAGCTTATCGAGAAGAACACCGGACAGCGAGCTTGTTGAGCGTCGAACGAGCAGGTTTGCAGGAAACCGCTGCGGCATAGCACGACTTATCCACAGACGAGTCGCCACGACTTTTCTTGTCACCCCGACACCCCTATAATCGAATGTATGTTCGATAGAGCTCCAGACGCCGCGGTGGTGGCAGCAATTGTCGACTCGGCGCGTGCCGAGAACATCGCCTGCGCCCGTCGTCTGGCCGCGATTGCTGAACTCTACGAACGTCGCCAGATTCCCGTCGAGGACGGCAAGGGCCGCGAGCTATGGCGCATCGACCCGTGGGAGGCAGTCGCGGCCGAAGTGGCTGCCGCGCAAGGTATCACAACTGCGGCAGCGGGGGTGCTGCTGCACAACGCGATCTGTTTGCACGAGCGGTTACCCAAGGTCGCGGCGTTGTTCGCCACCGGCGCCATCAGCTACCGGACCGTCCAGATGATCGTGGCCCGCACCTTGCTTGCGCTCGAGCCCAGCGTCTTGGCGGCGATTGATGCCGAGTTGGCCAGCACCTTGACCACGTGGGGTCCGCTGTCGTATGCCAAGACCGAGCAGGCCATTGACGCCTTGGTTATACATCATGATCCCGCCGCACGCCGGCGCACCGAAACTGCGATGCGCTCGCGTTACGTACAGTTCAGCCACCGCAGAGGCATCACTTCGATATTCGGTGATCTGTACTCCACCGACGCCACCCTGCTGGATCGGCGCCTGACGGCTCTGGCACATACGGTCTGCGACAACGACCCGCGCACCATCGACCAGCGTCGCGCCGACGCCCTGGGCGCGCTTGCCGCCGGGCACACCGCACTGGCCTGCGCATGCGGCCTGCCCGACTGCCCGGCTGAAAGCCCGTCGACAACGTCAGTGGTGGTGCATGTGGTGGCCGAGGCCGACGCTCTGAACGCGGCGGATACTGCGAACCTCAACGGCGAACGGCCGGAAGATGGCGGACCAGAGATCGTTTGTGATCCCGAACGGTTCGCAGAAATCATTCGCGAAGCGAACACCCCCCGGGCCGCTCCGCAGCACAGCGCCGCACCCATCGCTGGGGGCGTGGTGCTGGGTGGGCCGGTCGTGCCCACGGCGTTACTAGCCGACTTGGCCGCCCGTGGGGCAGTCGAGCTGCGACCGCTGGTCCATCCCGGCCAGAGCCCACCCAAATCGCGATATCGACCCTCACTGGCACTGGCCGACTTCGTCCGCTGCCGCGACCTCACCTGCCGCTTCCCCAACTGCGATCGACCAGGCGACCTGTGCGACATCGACCACACCATTCCGTATGAGGCCGGTGGTCCGACGCATGCCTCGAATTTGAAATGCATGTGCCGAAAACACCACTTACTCAAGACTTTTTGGAGCGGCGTTAACGGCTGGCGGGATAAACAGCTGCCCGACGGCACGGTGAAGTGGACCTCACCGTCCGGCCATACCTACCGCACGGTACCGGGCAGCAAGCTGCTCGTTCCCGCGTTGTGCGTCCCGACGGCCACGCTGGACCTACCAACTTCCAGGCCCACCGAGCACGGGGATCGCGGCGCGATGATGCCGCGGCGCAAGCGAACTCGGGCCGCTGATCGGCATCAACGAATCATGGCCGAGCGCAACGCCAATCAGCGCAGCAGCGCACGGCTCATCACCACGCGCTGAATCTGGTTGGTGCCCTCGTAGATCTGGGTGATCTTGGCGTCACGCATCATCCGCTCGACCGGGAAGTCGGTGGTGTAGCCGGCGCCACCGAACAGTTGCACGGCGTCGGTGGTGACTTCCATCGCGACATCGGAGGCGAAGCATTTCGACGCCGCCGAAATGAACCCCAGATTCGACTCGCCGCGTTCGGCCCGAGCGGCCGCGCTGTAGACCATCAGCCGCGCGGCTTCGACCTTCATCGCCATGTCGGCCAGCATGAACTGGATGCCCTGGAAGGTGCTGATGGATTCGCCGAACTGCTTGCGGTCTTTGGTGTAGGTGATCGCGGCGTCCACTGCGCCCTGGGCGATGCCGACAGCTTGGGCGCCGATTGTCGGGCGGGTGTGATCCAGCGTGGCCAGCGCTGTCTTGAAACCGGTGCCGGGTTCGCCGATGATCCGATCGCCGGGAATGCGGCAGTTCTCGAAGTACAGCTCGGTGGTCGGTGAACCCTTGATGCCCAGCTTTTTCTCCTTGGGCCCGACGGTGAAGCCTTCATCGTCCTTGTTGACCATGAAGGCCGAGATCCCGTTGGCGCCCTTGTCCGGGTCGGTCACCGCCATCACGGTGTACCAGGTCGACTTGCCGCCGTTGGTGATCCAGCACTTGGCCCCGTTGAGGATCCAGTCGTCACCGTCGGCCTTGGCCCTCGTGCGCATCGACGCCGCGTCGCTGCCGGCTTCGCGCTCACTGAGCGCATACGACGCCATCGCCCCGTCGGAGGCCAGCGACGGCAACACTTGCTTTTTCAGCTCTTCCGAGCCCCGCAGGATCAGTCCCATGGTGCCCAGCTTGTTCACGGCGGGGATCAATGACGCAGAAGTGTCGACGCGAGCGACTTCCTCGATCACGATGCACGTCGCCACCGAATCCGCGCCCTGACCGCCGTACTGCTCGGGGACGTGAACGGCGTTGAAGCCGGACGCGTTCAGCGCCGACAGCGCCTCCTCGGGAAAGCGGGGTTTCTCGTCGACGTCCGCGGCATACGGGGCGATTTCCTTTTCCGCCAGCGCGCGAATTGCCGCCCGCAGCTCGTCGTGCTCTTCAGGCAGCTTGAACAGATCGAACGACGGATCTCCGGCCCACTGAGACATCCTGGCCTCCTTGCACTGTCCTTATTGCCGGGCTTCTGCGCTGGCCGCTACGCGGCCCGCTCGTCGCCAGGCTACTGGCCGGTAACTTTACCCTGACCCCGCTTTAGCTCCGCATCCTTGGCCAGCACCGAATCGGCCAGCTGCTCCTGGAACGCAACGATCCGGCTGCGCAGCGCCTGATCCGAAACCGCCAGGATGCGTACCGCCAACAGGCCTGCGTTGCGCGCCCCCCCGATCGACACCGTGGCCACCGGTACCCCGGCCGGCATCTGCGCGATCGACAGCAGCGAGTCCAGGCCATCCAGCCGCGCCAACGGCACCGGAACCCCGATCACCGGCAGCGGCGTGGCCGAGGCCACCATGCCCGGCAGGTGGGCCGCACCGCCGGCACCCGCGATGATCACCTCGACGCCACGGCCGGCCGCGCCCCGCGCGTAGTCCAGCATCCGTTGCGGAGTGCGGTGCGCTGACACCACACCGACCTCGTAGGAAACGTCGAACTCGGACAGGGCGTCGGCCGCGTCGGCCATCACCGACCAATCGCTGTCGCTGCCCATGATCACCCCGACCCGAGGTTGCTGGGTCTGTTCAGCCATGCGGATCCCATCCGTCCGTCCACTGCCCGTGTGACAACCAGTGTGCCGCGAGCTCCGCGCGTTCACGCAGGTTTGCCAACCCGGTCATATCGGCGCCGAGGAAGTTGATGTGGCCGATCTTGCGGCCCGGTCGTTCACCCTTGCCGTAGAGGTGAACACGGGCCTCGGGCATCCGCGCGAACAGGTGGTGCAGCCGCTCGTCGAGCGTCATCGTCGGCGTTTGCGCGGCGCCCAGCACGTTGGCCATCACCGTCACCGGCACCGTCGCATCGGCGTCACCGAGCGGATAGTCGAGCACCGCGCGCAAATGCTGCTCGAACTGGCTGGTCCGGGCTCCGTCCATGGTCCAGTGTCCGGAGTTGTGCGGACGCATCGCCAGTTCGTTGACCAGCAGCGCCCCATCCACCGTCTCGAACAGCTCGACGGCCAGCACGCCGACCACGCCGAGTTCGGCCGCCAGTTGTAACGCCAGCTCCTGCGCCCCGGCGCCGACGTCGTCGGGCAGCGCCGGCGCCGGCGCGATCACCAGCACACAGATGCCGTCGCGCTGCACGGTCTCCACCACCGGCCACGCCGCCCCTTGCCCGAACGGCGACCGCGCCACCAGCGCCGAAAGCTCGCGGCGCATAACGACGCGCTCCTCGACCAATACCGGCACGCCAGATTTTAAGTACTCACCAGCGATCTTGCGGGCCTGCGCCACATCGGCCGCCATTCGCACACCGCGACCGTCATAGCCGCCGCGCACCGCCTTAACCACGATCGGTCCGCCGACATGCGCCGCGAACGCGTCAATGCTGTCCAGCTCGTGCGGGCCCTCGACGGCCGCGTAGCGCGGCACCGGGGCCCCCAGCGCCTGCAGGCGTCGCCGCATGACGAGTTTGTCCTGTGCGTGGACCAGCGCCTGCGGCGGCGGTGCCACGTTCACGCCCTCGGCGACCAGCTTCTCCAGCAGCTCAGTCGGCACGTGCTCATGGTCGAAGGTCAACGCCTGGGCGCCGACGGCGACGCGACGCAGCGCGTCGAGGTCGGTGTGCGAACCGATCACCACGTCGGGGCTCACCTGGGCGGCCGGGTCGTCGGCGTCGGCGGCCAGCACCCGCAGGCTCTGACCCAGGGCGATCGCCGCCTGATGGGTCATCCGGGCGAGTTGGCCGCCGCCGACCATGGCGACGATCGGCGCAGTGGCGGGGGTACTCGGCACGGCAATTATGGTGTCATGGTTGCTGACGGGCCATCTACCGGCGGCGACGCCATCACTGGGCACGCGTACCGAGTAGTACGTACACTGCGACATTGTGTCCTTCGCCGATGCCACGATCGCACGGTTGCCGCAATCGGTCCGTCCCTACGCCGAACGCCATCACGAACTGATCAAGTTCGCCATCGTCGGCGGGACCACGTTCGTCATCGACTCTGCGATCTTTTACACCCTCAAGCTGACGATCTTGGAGCCCAAGCCGGTCACCGCCAAGGTCATCTCCGGCATCGTCGCGGTCATCGCGTCCTACATCTTGAACAGGGAGTGGAGCTTCCGGGACCGCGGCGGCCGGGAGCGTCACCACGAGGCGCTGCTGTTCTTTGCGGTCAGCGGCGTTGGCGTGCTGCTGAGCATGGCGCCGCTGTGGGTTTCCAGCTACATCTTCCAGCTGCGGGTGCCAACGGTGTCGTTGACCGTGGAGAACATCGCCGACTTCATCTCGGCCTACATCGTGGGCAACCTGCTGCAAATGGGGTTCCGATTCTGGGCGTTCCGGCGTTGGGTCTTCCCCGACGAATTCGGCCGCAGCCAGGACAAGGCGCTGGAATCGGCGCTCACCGCCGGCGGGATCGCCGAGGCCCTCGAGGACAACCTCGAAGGAGGCGGCTTGGGAAGCGGGAACGTCACACTGATGCGGGCTTGGCGGTCGCGCCGTAGCCGGATGGATCAGCTCGGCGATTCCTCGGATCCGAGGGTGTCGAAAACCTCGTGATACAACAGCGCGTGAACCTGCTCCACGCGCGGAACGTCGTAGAACTCCAACGGGTCTTGTGACGCCGACTCGATGATCAGCGTGCCGGTGCGAAATAGCCGGTCGATGAGCCGGTGCCGGAATTCCACGCTGTTGATTCGGGCCAGCGGGATGTCGATCCCGCTGCGGTTCAACACGCCGTGCCGGAACATCACTCGCCGGTCGGTGATCACCAAATGGGTGGTCAGCCAGCGCAGGAAGGGCCACAGCGTCAGCCAGCCGATCACGACCAGCCAGAATCGCCCCGATCACCGCGAAGATGACTCTCTTGGCGGTCGGATCCCAACTGGTGCTGTTGACCCATGCCGCGCCGAACGACGCCAACGCGCTGATCAGGATCAGGACGATAACCGGACCGATCAGGGTCTTCCAGTGCGGGTGCCGATGAAGCACCACCTGTTCGTCGCCGGCCAGCATCTTCTCGGGGTAGCGCACGCTGGCACTTTAAACGCTCGGGCGCAGGTGTGTGATGTCTCCGGCCGAAATCGCCACAGTTTGGCCTCCGGTGTCGACACACAACCGGCCCGTCTCGTCGACGGCGTGGGCAACCCCGACCACCTCACGATCGCCGGGCAGCGAGGCCTGCACCCGAGAACCCAGGGTCACGCTGTAACGCTGGTAGTCGGCGAGCAGCGCCGGGTCAGCGCCGCCAGCCGTGCGCCACGCGTCGATGCGAACCGCTAATTCGCGAAGTATCCTGCGCGCCAACGTGTTTCGATCGGTTGCCGATGACCCCAGCATCAGCAGCGAGGTGGCTGCCGGGTCCGGCGCTTCGTCGGCGGTCAGCGTCACGTTGAGCCCCAGCCCGAGCACGATCGCCGACACCGGCGCCGCGACCTCGGCCAGGATTCCGGCCAGCTTGCCGTCGTTCACCAACACGTCGTTGGGCCATTTCAGACCCGGGCTGACCCCGGCCACCGCCGCCAGCGCATCGGCCACCGCAACACCGGTGGCCAGCGGCAACCATCCCCAGCCCGACTGCGGAACCGATGCCGCGCCGACGCCCACCGACAAGGCGATCTGCGCGCGCGGCGGGGCCGACCACTGCCGGCCGTGCCGCCCCCGGCCGGCGTTCTGGTACTCGGCGAGCAACACCAATCCGTCGATATCGGCGCCGCCCTCCGCCCGGGCGATCAGATCGGCGTTGGTCGAGCCGGTTTCGTCGACGACGTCGAGTTGACGCCACGGCATGCCCGGTCCGACCAGCCCGTCGCGCAACGCCGCCGCGTCCAACGGCGCCCTAAGCGAGTCACGGTTCATCGACACTCAGCCTAAGACGCGGCGCGTGATTGGGTCCGCAATATAAGGGACCGCTAAGATCGGCACCCATGACGAGCACTTCCGAGACCCACGTCGACGGCCATGTGGAAGCCAAGGCCGAGCACCACATCGACATCCACACCACCGCGGGCAAGCTCGCCGAGCTGCGCAAGCGGACCGAAGAGACGCTGCACCCAGTCGGTGAGGCCGCCGTCGACAAGGTGCACGCCAAGGGCAAGCTGACCGCGCGCGAGCGCATCTACGCCCTGCTGGATGAGGGGTCTTTCGTCGAACTCGACGCGTTGGCCAGGCACCGCAGCACCAACTTCGGGCTGGGCGAGAAGCGTCCGCTCGGCGACGGCGTCGTCACCGGCTACGGCACCATCGAAGGCCGCGACGTGTGCATCTTCAGCCAGGACGTGACGGTGTTCGGCGGCAGCCTCGGCGAGGTCTACGGCGAGAAGATTGTCAAGGTCCAGGAACTGGCCACCAAGACCGGCCGGCCGCTGATCGGCATCAACGACGGCGCAGGCGCACGTATCCAGGAGGGTGTGGTCTCGCTCGGCCTGTATAGCCAGATTTTCCACAACAACATCCTGGCCTCCGGCGTCATACCGCAGATCTCGCTGATCATGGGCGCCGCCGCCGGTGGGCACGTGTATTCGCCGGCGCTGACCGACTTCGTCGTGATGGTCGACCAGACCAGCCAGATGTTCATCACCGGCCCGGACGTGATCAAGACGGTCACCGGCGAGGACGTGACGATGGAGGAGCTGGGTGGTGCCCACACCCACATGTCCAAGTCCGGCACCGCCCACTATGTCGCCTCCGGTGAGCAGGACGCGTTCGACTACGTCCGCGAGCTGCTGAGCTACCTGCCGCCCAACAACTTCACCGATCCCCCGCGCTACGCCGTGCCGATTCCCGAGGGCGCCATCGAGGACAACCTCACCGAGGAGGACCTCGAGCTGGACACCCTGATCCCCGACTCGGCCAACCAGCCCTACGACATGCACGAGGTAATCACCCGCATCCTCGACGACGACGAGTTCCTCGAGGTGCAGGCTGGTTACGCGCAGAACATCGTGATCGGGTTCGGTCGCATCGATGGGATCCCGGTCGGCATCGTCGCCAACCAGCCCACCCATTTCGCCGGCTGCCTGGACATCGACGCCTCGGAGAAGGCCGCTCGGTTCGTGCGGACCTGCGACTGCTTCAACATCCCGATCGTCATGCTGGTGGACGTGCCGGGCTTCCTGCCGGGCACCGGCCAGGAATACAACGGCATCATCCGGCGCGGCGCCAAGCTGCTGTACGCCTATGGCGAGGCCACCGTGCCCAAGATCACCGTCATCACCCGCAAGGCCTACGGCGGCGCTTACTGCGTGATGGGTTCCAAGGACATGGGCTGCGACGTCAACGTCGCGTGGCCGACCGCACAGATCGCGGTGATGGGAGCCTCCGGCGCGGTCGGTTTCGTCTACCGCCAGCAGCTCGGCGAGGCCGCCAAGAGCGGTGAGGACGTCGACGCGCTGCGGCTGCAGCTGCAGCAGGAGTACGAGGACACCCTGGTCAACCCGTATATCGCCGCCGAGCGGGGCTACGTCGACGCGGTCATCCCGCCATCGCACACTCGCGGCTACATCGGGACGGCGCTGCGGCTGCTGGAGCGCAAGATCGCCCAGATGCCGCCGAAGAAGCACGGGAACATTCCACTGTGACGAACGATCAAGCCACTGTGAGTGCCGACGAGACGCAGCAGCACCACGAGCCGCACATTCAGGTGCTCAGGGGCAACCCGACCGATGACGAGTTGGCCGCGCTGATCGCGGTGCTAGGCAGCGCCGGCGGCGGCGCGGGTGAGCCGGGACCGCCGGAGTACAACCGGTGGGGGCTGCCCGTCGACAAACTGCGCTACCCGGTGTTCAGCTGGCAGAAGATCACGCTGCTGGAACGGACCCACATGCGCCGATGACCCGACTGGTGCTCGGGTCCGCCTCCCCCGGCCGCCTCAAGGTGCTGCGGCAGGCCGGCCTCGACCCGCTGGTCGTGGTCTCCGGTGTCGATGAGGATGCGGTCATCGCCGCGTTGACACCCGATGCCTCCCCCGGCGATGTCGTCACCGCTTTGGCCCAGGCCAAGGCTGACCGGGTCGCGGCAATCCTGGACAACGCAGTCGCCGCGGATTGTGTTGTCATCGGCTGTGATTCGATGCTCCACATCGACAGCCAACTGGTCGGCAAACCCGCATCGGCCGATGCGGCGCGCAGCCAGTGGCGGTCGATGGCCGGCCGGTCCGGCCAGCTGTACACCGGACACTGCCTGCTACGGCTGCTCGACGGCAAGGCAACTCATCGCGTGTTCGAATCCTTGCCTACCACAGTGTATTTCGCTGCACTAACGGCGGCGGACCTGAAAGCATACATCGGCAGCGGCGAACCATTGGCCGTCGCCGGAGGATTCACGCTGGACGGGCTGGGCGGCTGGTTCGTCGACCGGATCGAGGGGGACCCGTCCAACGTCATCGGGCTGAGCTTGCCGCTGACCCGATCACTGCTGCAACGCGTTGGCTTGTCGGTCAGCGAGCTGTGGGCGACCAACCGGAAAACCTAGCATTGTGCTCTCGTGCGCGCCCCTGAGATTGACGTCAGCGCCCATTTTCTCGAACCGTTGCGCGCTCACGTCGATCTCAGCGCGCAAACGCCGAGAGTTATCGGTGGCGGGTAGGCTCACGGTGTGCCTTTACCAGCAGATCCCAGCCCGACGCTGAGCGCATACGCCCACCCGGAGCGGCTGGTGACTGCCGACTGGCTGGCCGGAAACCTGGGTCGGCCCGGCCTTGTCATCGTCGAATCCGACGAGGATGTCCTGCTTTACGACGTCGGTCATATTCCCGGTGCGGTCAAGGTCGACTGGCACACCGACCTCAACGACCCGCGGGTGCGCGACTACATCAACGGCCAGCAGTTCGCCGAACTGATGGATCGCAAAGGGATTTCGCGAGATGACACGGTCGTGATCTATGGCGATAAGAGCAACTGGTGGGCGGCCTACGCGCTGTGGGTCTTTACGCTCTTCGGCCACGCGGATGTGCGGCTGCTCAACGGCGGTCGCGACCTCTGGATGTCCGAGGGGCGCGACACCACGCTAGACGTTCCGTCCAAAACGACGAGCGGCTATCCCGTTGTGCAGCGCAACGATGCGCCGATCCGCGCGTTCAAAGACGACGTGTTGGCCACCTTGGGCTCCGAGCCGCTGATCGATGTGCGATCGCCCGACGAGTACACCGGCAAACGGACCCACATGCCTGACTATCCGGAGGAAGGCGCGCTGCGGGCCGGGCATATTCCCACCGCGCGTTCGATCCCGTGGGCCAAGGCTGCCGATGACAGCGGGCGGTTCCGCGGGCGCAACGAGCTGCAAGAGATCTACGGGTTCATCGAGCCGGACGACAAAACCATCGTTTACTGCCGCATCGGCGAGCGGTCCAGCCACACCTGGTTCGTGCTGACGCATCTGCTCGGTATCCCCGGCGTGCGCAACTACGACGGCTCATGGACCGAATGGGGCAACACCGTCCGGGTCCCTATCGTCGCCGGCGAAAGCCCGGGAGTTGTGCCGGCCTGATGAGCATGCCTGCGCCGCTGGCCGAGGTGGTGTCCGACTTCGCCGAAGTCCAGGGCCAGGACAAGCTCAGGCTGCTGCTGGAGTTCGCTGACGATCTGCCGGAATTGCCCGTCGACCTGGAAGAGGCGGCGATGGAGCCGGTGCCCGAGTGCCAATCGCCACTGTTTCTGCACGTCGACGCCAGCAACCCGGAACGGGTCCGACTGCATTTCAGCGCGCCGGCCGAAGCGCCCACCACCCGTGGGTTTGCCTCGATCCTGGCCGCCGGCCTGGACAACCAGGCCGCCGCCGACATCCTGGCGGTTCCGGAGGATTTCTACACCGACTTGGGTCTGGCGGCTCTGATCAGCCCGCTGCGGCTCCGCGGTATGTCGGCCATGCTGGCGCGGATCAAGCGCCAGCTACGCAAGTTCGGCTGAACGGGGCACCGGGTCGTGTCGCTTACGGCGTGGCGCTTAAACTTCCACCGGACATAAGTTGTAAGAAAAACTCTTAGAGACGCCGAGAAGTCGCTAGCCCTACAGGAGGCGCTGTGCCCAGTCACGCCAGCTCGAGGATCACCAAGGTTCTCGTCGCCAATCGCGGTGAGATTGCGGTTCGGGTGATCCGCGCGGCCAAGGATGCTGGCCTGCCCAGCGTGGCGGTGTATGCGGAACCCGACGCCGACGCGCCGCACGTGAGGCTGGCCGATGAGGCATTCGCGTTGGGCGGGCAGACTTCGGCGGAGTCCTACCTGGTGTTCGAAAAGCTCCTGGAAGCCGCCGAGAAGTCCGGCGCGAACGCCATCCATCCCGGTTACGGCTTTCTGTCGGAAAATGCTGACTTCGCGCAGGCGGTCATCGATGCCGGGCTGATTTGGATCGGGCCCAGCCCGCAGTCCATCCGTGATCTCGGTGACAAGGTCACCGCCCGCCATATCGCCGCCCGCGCGCAAGCCCCGCTGGTGCCCGGCACACCCGATCCGGTCAAGGACGCCGACGAGGTGGTTGCCTTCGCCAAGGAGTACGGCGTACCGGTCGCGATCAAGGCCGCGTTCGGTGGCGGCGGCAAGGGCATGAAGGTGGCCCGCACCCTCGAGGAGATCCCCGAGCTCTACGAGTCGGCGGTGCGCGAGGCCGTCGCGGCGTTCGGCCGCGGCGAATGCTTCGTGGAGCGCTATCTGGACAAGCCTCGCCACGTCGAGGCGCAGGTCATCGCCGACAAGCATGGCAACGTGGTGGTTGCCGGAACCCGCGACTGTTCGCTGCAGCGTCGTTTCCAGAAGCTTGTCGAAGAGGCGCCTGCGCCGTTTTTGACCGACGCGCAACGCAAAGAGATCCACGAATCCGCTAAGCGGATCTGCAAGGAGGCCCACTACTACGGCGCCGGGACCGTCGAGTACCTGGTCGGCCAGGACGGCCTGATCTCATTCCTGGAGGTCAACACGCGGCTGCAGGTCGAACACCCGGTTACCGAGGAGACTGCGGGCATCGACCTGGTGTTGCAGCAGTTCAAGATCGCCAACGGCGACAAGCTGGACATCAACGAGGACCCCACGCCGCGCGGACACGCCATCGAATTCCGGATCAACGGTGAGGACGCCGGTCGCGGCTTCCTGCCGGCGCCTGGCCCGGTCACCCGGTACGACATCCCCACCGGGCCCGGTGTGCGACTGGATTCGGGGGTCGAGGCCGGTTCGGTGATCGGCGGCCAGTTCGACTCGATGCTGTCCAAGCTGATCGTGTACGGCGCCGACCGTGCGGAAGCACTGGCGCGCGCTCGTCGGGCGCTCGACGAATTTCACGTCGAAGGGCTGGCCACCGTCATCCCGTTCCACCGTGCTGTGGTGTCTGACCCGGCGTTCATCGGCGACGACAACGGCTTCTCGGTGCACACCCGCTGGATCGAAACCGAGTGGAACAACCCCGTTGAACCGTTCACCGGCGGCGAGCCACTGGACGAAGATGATGTCCTGCCCCGGCAGAAAGTCGTCGTGGAGGTCGGCGGCCGACGGCTCGAGGTATCGCTACCGGGTGACCTGGCGCTGTCCAACGGCGGCGGGTCAGACCCTGCCGGTGTCATCAGGAAGAAACCCAAGCCGCGCAAACGGGGTGCGTTGGCCGGCGCGGCAGCGTCCGGAGACGCGGTGACAGCGCCGATGCAGGGCACCGTGGTGAAGGTCGCCGTCGAAGAGGGCCAAGAGGTCGCCGCCGGCGATTTGGTGGTGGTCCTGGAAGCGATGAAGATGGAGAACCCGGTCACCGCGCACAAAGACGGCACCATCACCGGGCTGGCGGTCGAGCCGGGAGCCGCTATCACCCAGGGCACTGTGCTCGCCGAGATTAAATAGCTGCCGCCGCACCGGCACGCACCCAGGTCGCAACCCCCGCAACCGATCCGTGCGGCGATACGCCGCCGTGGTCAGACGGCGCCTGACCAGGTTTTCCCCGAAAAGCTCGCATCCGTTGTGGCAGCAGTGCCACCGGAGTACTGTTCAAAAAAGGTTGAGTTCACAGCCGCCCGGAACGACGCCAAGAATGTTACAGGGAGGCTCTTCAGCTCCCGGTCTCCCAGTCGCGTGGCTCAAACGACTTGACGTCATTCACAGCAACATTGCTTGTCGACTGATGGAGTCACCCCAATGTCTGCCATAAGACACCCGAAATCTCTCTCCCCCGATGGGCGACCTGATGCCGCCCGTCCATCCCGACTGTTCGAGACCCCGTCTGCCCGTTTCACCGCTGAGTGGGGCCCGTCGTTCGTTGTTGTCACCGCATACGGCGAGCTTGACGCATCCAATGCCAACCAACTCGCCGATTACGTACAGCGCTGCGCCATTCATTCCCAGTCGGTGATTCTGAACTTGAGCGGTTTGGAGTTTTTCGGTACTGCCGGCTTTTCGGCGCTGCACACGATCAATGTCCGGTGCGCGGGCGCAGATGTGCGCTGGGCCGTCGTGCCGAGCAAGGCAGTTACCCGCTTACTGCGAATCTGTGACCCGGACAGCGCGCTGCCGGTGACTAAGTCGGTGCCCGCAATGCTGGACGAAGACGAGGAGCCGCGGCGGCTATTCCAATTGGTCCCGCAGCCGCGCTAGCGACTTAGCCAACAGTCGCGAGACGTGCATCTGTGAGATACCGACCCGCTCGGCGATCTGGGTCTGCGTCATCGACTCGAAAAACCTGAGAACCAGCACGGTTCGTTCCCGCTCTGGCAGCCCATCAAGCAGCGGTCGCAGCGCTTCGCGGTTCTCGATCCGGTCGAGACCGGCATCCACATCGCCGAGCGTGTCGGCGATGGCCCGTACGTCGTCGTCGCCGCTACCGCTGCCGCTGTCGATGGACAGGGTGTTGTAGGAGCTGCCGGCCACCAAGCCCTCGATGACCTCCGCGCGGTCCATGTCGAGTTCGTCGGCGAGCTCGGACGCCGTGGGTGCCCGGCCTAGCCGTTGGGCAAGATCAGCGGTCGCGGTGCCCAGCCGCAAGTGCAGTTCTTTCAGCCGCCGCGGGACCTTGACCGACCAACTGTTGTCCCGGAAATGTCGGCGGACCTCCCCCATGATGGTGGGCACCGCAAAAGAGACGAAGTCTGAGCCGGTCTCGACGTCGAAGCGGGCAACGGCGTTGACCAGTCCGACGCGTGCCACCTGGACCAAGTCGTCGCGCGGCTCGCCGCGACCCTCAAAGCGGCGAGCGATGTGATCGGCCAGCGGCAGGCAGCGCTCCACGATCTTGTCGCGGTGGCGCTGGAACTCCGGCGAGCCGGCATCAAGACCGGCCAGCTCACGGAACATGTCCGGCACGTCAGCGTATTCATTAGGACGCGAAGCAGAACCGCCGACAGCTCGCGCTGTCACCTGGAAGAGCCCGCCCGCCGGGTTGTCAGGGTAACGCCGAAGAGACCGCCATCGGGTTCATGACCGTCGTGGAAGGTCTGCACTTCGTCGGTCAGCGACGTCAGCACATGCCAGCTGAAGCTGCCCGGCGTCACGACATCGTAGTTATCGCATGTGGTTGAGACCTCAACCACCAGTTCTTGGTCTCGGGGGTCGACGACGATCGCCAGCGTGGCGTCCGGGGTGGCCGAGCGAATCAACCGCGTGCACACTTCGTCCACCGCTAGCCGCAGGTCGGCGACAGCATCGAAATCCAGATCCTCGAAGGTCCCGACCGCCCCGACCAGGGTGCGCAGCACCGCAAGGTTTTCCAGCCGCGCCCCAACGCGCAATTCGATGGCACGCTCACCGGGTTGCTGACTCTTTAGTGGCTTTTCAGCAGCGGTCATGTGGCCTCCCGGCAATTCTTGCCCGACATTACCCGTGCGCTCGAGCTGGTTAGTCATGATTGCCGCCGGGTATTCCGTTTGCCATGGACGACAGCGAGTCCGCGCAAATCCAGCGCACGCGCCGGTTGCGCCGCGCCGCTGTGATCACCGTTGTCACCCTGGCCGTCCTCATGTTGATTGCAGTGGGCGTCTACATCATTGCGTTTGTCATTTTGTCCCCGATGATCGGGTGACCAAACCGCAGCATCGCCAGCCGCTTGCAAACTCATCATGCTGTAGAGCAGGTACCCGTTAGCCTCAGTGAGCCAAACCCTGTTTGGCGAGCTGCGGGGACGGGGAAAACTCTAGTATCTGCTCACGAGGGAGGTTGAGATGCCCAACCCGTCGATCAAAGACGAGCGCCTCTACCGGGAACTACGCAAACAGGGAGACTCCGAGGAGAAGGCCGCTCGGATCTCCAATGCAGCTGCCAATCGCAGCCGCTCCAGCGTCGGCAAGTCCGGTGGCAAGTCCGGCTCCTACGACGACTGGACCGTGGCGGCACTCAAGAAGCGAGCCAAAGAGCTTGGCATCACCGGTTATTCGGGCTTGTCGAAGAGCAAGCTCATCAACAAGCTCCGCAACCACTAGGCGGCGTGAACCTTCGGCCCGCTAGCTTGCGGGTCGTTGGCGCAGCGCGTCGGGGTGTGCGTCGTGCCAGCGCTCTTCGATTCGGCGCACTCGTCGGTGCTCGATCGCCAGCCACACCAGACCGACCGTCATCGTCGCGACCGCGATAATCCCGGTGGTCATGCCTTGGGCTTGGTGGCCGGTACCGAACGCCGCGAGGCTGCCCACCACGGCGATCACACCCGCCACGACGAGCAGATAACCAGGCCAGCTCACTACATCGATCATTGACTCGCCTGCATGCGACCGCGTCGTCCGCACATGGTCGACGGGGTCACGATAGGTGTCACCCACGGCTCTGTCCCTTTCCCGTCCTGTGCCTTCCACGGTAGATCGCGCAAAGACTTAGCGGGAGTAGTTAGCCAGCCTGCGTTTAGCCAGCCAGCGCGGGTCCGGCGATCGAGGGGGCGCCCATTGCCAGCGTCACAACCATCAACATCAGCAAAAACCAGCCCGCACCCTGCCATGCCCACCAAGTGCCGTGGTCTCGCCAGATCCGATAGGTGCGCAGAAAAGCCCAGCACCCCGCCGCCAACAGGATGAGCGGACCGCCGACTGCCAGGATCGTCAGTTGGGGCGTGCCGCATGCCGCGGTGTCGACGGTGGCGCCTTTGCAGGTGCTGGCCCACAGTGCGGCCACGATGAGGAACGCCACTCCGGAGACTGCGGCTAGCAGCGTGAACCGGATCGCGGCGTGCACCTCGTGGTCCTCGTGCCCGAGTCGGTCACCGCCTGTTCGTTGACGTTGTATCTGCATCCTGCACCTCTATCCTGCACCCGACCGCTCTTGCCGCAAGAGCCTCGCCGTCCTCACCGGCCACATCCGTATACCCGCTGATCAGCGAACCGTAAACCATCAGGGCGTCGCGCGGTCACGATTCGAAAATCAGCTCCGTCAACGCATCGCGAAGTGCGGTGACCGCCTCGTCGATGTCGGCACGCGCGACGGTCAGGGCCGGCCGGAACCGCACACTGATGGGACCACTGGGCAGCACGATCGTCCCGCTTCGCCACAACCGGCGGATCAACGCATCACGCTCTTCAGTTGTCGGCATGCTGAACGCACACATCAACCCGCGGCCGCGGACGTCCAGCACGGCTGCCGGAAAGTCGTCGGCAAGTTCGTTGAGGCGCGCCCGCAGATAGCGGCCCTGGGCGGCGGCATTCTCGAACAGGTCGTCGGCTTCGATGACCTCCAAAATGCGACGGGCGCGGACCATGTCGGTGAGGTTGCCGCCCCACGTCGAATTGATGCGGGAAGCGACCGCGAACACGTTGTCGGCGATCTCGTCGACCCGTCGTCCGGCCATCACCCCGCACACCTGCGTCTTCTTACCGAACGCGACCACATCGGGTGCAATGCCCAATTGCTGGTAGGCCCAAGCGGTTCCCGTCATGCCGCAGCCGGTCTGCACCTCGTCGACGATCATCAGTGCGTCGTTTTCATCGCACAGCGCACGCATCGCAGCGAAGAATTCAGGCCGGAAGTGCCGGTCGCCACCCTCGCCCTGGATGGGCTCGGCGATGAAGCAGGCGATGTCATGCGGGTGGGCCTCGAAAGCTGCCCGGGCCTGCCGCAGCGACTTGGCCTCCAGCGCGTCGATATCGACACCGGGACGGAGGTAGGGCGCGTCGATGCGGGGCCAATCGAATTTGGGGAACCGAGCCACCGTCACCGACTTGGTGTTGGTCAGCGACAGGGTGTAGCCGCTGCGGCCGTGAAACGCCCCGCGTAAGTGCAGCACCCGGGTTCCCAGTTCCGGATCGATGCCGCGGGACTCGTTGTGCCGGCTCTTCCAATCGAACGCGACCTTCAGCGCGTTCTCCACGGCAAGCGCGCCACCATCGACGAAAAACAAATGCGGCAGCGCGGGATCGCCCAGCACCCGAGCGAAGGTGTCGACAAAGCGGGCCAACGGCACCGAGTAGACGTCGGAGTTACTCGGTTTGTTGACGGCGGCGTCGGTGAGCTCGTCGCGAAACTCGTCGTCGTACGCCAGTGCCGGATGGTTCATGCCCAACGCCGAAGAGGCGAAGAAGGTGAACATGTCCAGGTAACGCCGGCCGTCGCGGGCATCCACCAGATACGAGCCGGCTGAGCGATCCAGGTCGAGCACGAAATCCAGGCCGTCGACGAGGATGCTGCGCGCCAGCACCTCGTGGACCCGGTCAGGTTCGAGTTGGTGATCGGCCAACCAGCTACGTGCCAAGACGCCGGTCATGACACCAACCGTATCATTAACTTTTACGGTTTTTTGACGCTCTGCCGTATCTATTACGGTACAAACTGTCGATCTTCGTAAAAACTCTGTAAAATGATCGTGCTACGAGTTCGGACGTTGGCGGCTGTCCGGATCCGCTGCAACAGTTCTTCTAGCGCACGCGGGGACTCGACACGCACCAGCAAGATGTAGCTTTCCTCGCCGGCCACCGAGTGACACGACTCGATCTCCTCGATGTGTTGCAGTCGTGCTGGCGCATCATCGGGTTGAGAGGGATCGAGAGGAGTGATGGCCACGAACGCCGACAACAGATGCCCGACCGCTTCCGGATCGATGCGCGCCGAGTACCCGGTAACCACACCCCGAGACTCCAACCTGCGCACCCGCGACTGGACCGCCGAGACCGACAGTCCAGCACTGGCGGCCAACTCCGACAATGTCGCGCGGCCGTCGGCCACCAGCGAACGCACCAAGATCCGGTCGATGTCGTCGAGCGTCTCAGCCATGGCCGGAGATTATCGCAGCGGGGAAGAGCGTTGAGCCGCTCGAGAAAGCTGACGGCCTGCCAGCTGCGGGAGCGCTTCGCCGCCGGCCTGTCCGCCATGTACTCCCACGAGGTACCCGCGTACACCACGCTGGTCGAGGTGAGCACCCAGGTCAACCGCGATCACGCCGAACGAAATGCGAATGCCGAGCAGTTGGGCTCGCTGTCCCGGGTGACCGCCGAGCGGCACGGCGCAATCCGGGTCGGCAGCCCTGATGAGCTGGCCGACGTGGCCGACCTGTTCTCGGCGTTCGGCATGGTCCCGGTCGGCTACTACGACCTGCGCGACGCCACTTCACCGGTTCCGGTGGTGTCCACCGCCTTTCGGCCGATCGACGAAGACGAGTTGGCGCGCAACCCGTTTCGGGTGTTCACTTCCATGCTGGCGATCAGGGACCCGCGTTTTTTCGACGCCGGGCTGCGGGCTCGGGTGCAGGCCTTCCTGCGGCGCCGCCAACTGTTCGATCCGGCGTTGATCTCCCGGGCCCTGGTGATCGCCGCCGATGGCGGTTGCGATGCGGACGGTGCCGACGACTTCGTCGCGCGGGCCGTGGCCGCATTCGCGTTGTCGGGTGAACCGATCGAAAAGTCCTGGTATGACGAGCTATCGCGGGTATCGGCGGTGGTCGCCGACATCGCCGGAGTCACGTCCACCCACATCAACCACCTGACGCCGCGGGTGCTCGACATCGACGAGCTGTACCGCCGGATGACCGCGCGCGGCGTCACCATGATCGACGCCATCCAGGGCCCGCCCGGCTGGGACGGCCCTCAGGTGCTGTTGCGCCAGACGTCGTTTCGCGCCCTCGCCGAACCACGCCGATTTCGCGACGACGACGGTACGGTCATCGATGGGATGCTGGGGGTCCGCTTCGGTGAAGTGGAGGCACGCGGTGTGGCGCTGACGCCCAAGGGCCGGGAACGTTACGACGCCGCGATGGCCGCACCGGACCCCGCCACGGTGTGGAGCCAGTACTTTCCACCGACTCACGACGAGATGGCCGCTGCGGGGCTGGCGTACTACCGCGGCGGCGATCCATCCAAACCCGTTGTCTACGAAGACTTTTTACCAACCTCGGCCGCTGGCATCTTTCGCTCCAACCTCGATCGCGAGACCGAGGCCACTGGCCGGGCCGATGCAGCCGACGACTCCGGCTACAGCGCGGACTGGATGGCGGGGGCGATCGGCCGCCACATCCACGACCCGTACGAAGTTTACGAATCGCTCTGCAAGGAGGCACTGGCGTGACCAGGACCAAGACCACCGCCGGCCACCTGCCCACCGTCGATGAGTTGCGGGCCCGCGCCCGCCGCGCGCTGGACGCGGTCGGCTGCGAGGTCGCGCTTGGTGAGCCCGGCGACTCGGATTCCCACGGCCTGCTCGCCAGCACACCGGTCACCGGCGACGTCTTGTTCACCATCGCACAGGCCACCCCGGAAGAGGTCGAGCGCAGGATCGCCGAGGCCGCCGACGTGTTCGCCAGCTGGCGCATCACCCCCGCTCCGGTGCGCGGCGCGCTGGTCAGCCGGCTGGCCGAGCTGCTCACCGACCACAAGTCCGACCTCGCCACCCTGGTGACGATCGAGGCGGGCAAGATCACCTCCGAGGCGCTCGGCGAGGTGCAGGAGATGATCGACATCTGCCAGTTCGCCGTGGGCCTGTCGCGTCAGCTCTACGGGCGCACGATCGCCTCCGAGCGGCCCGGGCACCGGCTGATGGAGACCTGGCATCCCCTTGGCGTGGTGGGCGTGATAACCGCGTTCAACTTCCCGATCGCGGTATGGGCGTGGAACGCCGCGGTGGCGCTGGTCTGCGGGGACACCGTGGTGTGGAAACCGTCAGAGCTGACCCCGTTGACGGCGCTGGCCTGCCAGGCGCTGATGGCTCGGGCCGCCGACGATGTCGGGGTGTCGGCTCGTGTTTGCACCCTGATCATCGGCGGCCGCGAAGTCGGCGAGCAACTGGTCGACGACGAGCGGGTGGCGCTGGTGTCGGCGACCGGGTCGGTGCGGATGGGCCAGCACATCGGCCCCCGGGTCGCCCGGCGCTTCGGCCGCGCCCTGCTGGAGCTCGGCGGCAACAACGCCGCCATCGTGACACCGTCGGCTGACCTGGATCTGGCGGTGCGCGCCATCGTCTTCGCCGCCGCCGGCACCGCCGGTCAACGGTGCACCACCATGCGCCGGCTGATCGTGCATCGCTCGCTGGCCGACGATGTGGTCGCCCGCATCGGGGCCGCCTATCAGCAGCTGCCGATCGATGATCCGTCGACTGCGGGCACGCTGGTCGGGCCGCTGATCCACGAGACCGCCTACCGCGACATGGTGGGCGCATTGGAACAGGCCTGCGCCGACGGCGGCGAGGTGGTCGGCGGCGAGCGCCGCGATATGGCCCAGCCGAGCGCCTATTACGTCGCGCCGGCGCTGGTGCGGATGCCGTCGCAAACGGCCATCGTGCACACCGAGACGTTCGCGCCGATCCTTTACGTATTGGTCTACGACGATCTCGACGAGGCGATAGCGCTCAACAACGCAGTACGCCAGGGCCTTTCGTCGGCGATTTTCACCACCGATATGCGGGAGGCGGAACGCTTCATCGACGGCTCCGACTGCGGCATCACCAACGTCAACATCGGCACCTCGGGCGCCGAGATCGGCGGCGCGTTCGGCGGTGAAAAGCACACCGGCGGCGGCCGCGAGTCCGGTTCGGACTCCTGGAAGGCCTATATGCGGCGGGCCACCAACACCGTCAACTACTCCAGCGATTTGCCGCTGGCCCAGGGCGTGCACTTCGGCTGACGGATTATGGGTCGCCGTCGCCGCCGCCCGTTGGCGCAGCGTGCCGGGCGCTGTAACGAATCATGAAGATCGCCGCGGCGATACCGATGACCAGCAGCCCCAGGGCGCCCAGTTCGAGCAGCACCATCAGCACGCGGTCGAGGACCAAGACACCGCCCTGCAGCGTGGGGACCTTGTGGGTGGCGGCTTGCACGACGGCTTGTGCGCCGCCGATCACCACCAAGACCGCAGCCGACACCAGTAACAGGAAAGCAATTGCATAGACGAGCGTCTCGAAACCGTCGACTAGGGCGTCGACTCGATGACTCATCCTGGGACGGTTGGTAGCGCTTTTGGCGTCCATTGATCAGCGATTCTATTGCGCTCTCGGTTTGCTCGACGGGCCGCTGCGTGGTGGTTATTGACGGATGCGTAGTTCATAGGTTTGCAGTGGCTAACTGGCGTTGACGGCCTGCACGCAGGATTGACAAGTACCATCTGGTCTATGCGAACCCCGCGGCGTCGGTTATCCCCGGATGACCGCCGCGCCGAGTTGCTGGCCCTGGGCGCGGAAGTCTTCGGCCAACGGCCCTACGACGAGGTCCGCATCGACGAGATCGCCGAGCGGGCCGGCGTGTCCCGGGCGTTGATGTATCACTATTTCCCGGACAAGCGGGCGTTCTTCGCCGCCGTGGTCAAAGGACAGGCAGATCAGCTGTTCGAGACCACCAACGCTCTGCCGTCACCAGGCCAGTCGCTGTTCGAGGAAACTCGGGACGGCGTCCTCGCCTACATGCAGTACCACCAGGAGCACCCGCACGCGGCCTGGGCCGCATATGTCGGCCTCGGCCGCTCCGATCCGGTGTTACTCGGCATCGACGATGAAGCCAAGGATCGGCAGATGGAACACATCATGAACCGCATCGTCGAAGTCGACGGTCCGGGTAACGATCTCCCGCCCGAGGTGGAACGCGATCTGCGGATCGTCATCCACGGCTGGCTGGCGTTGACCTTCGAGGTGTGCCGGCAGCGGATCATCCACCCGCAGACCGACGCACGTCACCTCAGCGAAACCTGCGCTCACGCGCTGCTGGATGCGATCACCCGAGTCAACGGAATACCCGAAACCCTCGCCAAGGGGGTTGCGGCCGACCAGCGGTAACGACCATTTGGCCTTTTTGTCAGTGCCCGCTGGCACCATGGCTAGGTGATTACCGTGCCCGCCGACCCACTCGCCCGGTTCAGCGTGGTCACCCGCGACTGGTTCGCCGGTACTTTCGCTGCGCCGACCCCCGCCCAGGCCGACGCTTGGGGGGCAATCGCCGACGGTCACAACACCCTGGTCATCGCGCCGACCGGCTCGGGCAAGACGCTGGCGGCGTTTTTGTGGGCGATCGACAGCCTGGCCGGCGCGCCCCGCAGCCAGCGAACGCCGGGCACCCGGGTTCTTTACGTGTCACCGTTGAAGGCGCTGGCCGTCGACGTCGAGCGCAACCTGCGCACCCCGCTGGCCGGAATCACCCGGGTCGCCGAACGCCTGGGCCTCCCCGTGCCGGAGATCACCGTCGGAGTGCGCTCGGGAGACACCCCGCCGGCACGGCGTCGGCAGCTCATCACCATGCCTCCCGACGTGTTGATCACGACACCGGAGTCGCTGTTTTTGATGCTGACCTCAGCGGCCCGCCAGACCCTGTCCGATGTGGAGACGGTGATCGTCGATGAGGTGCACGCCATCGCCGGCACCAAGCGCGGCGCCCACCTGGCGCTGTCGCTGGAGCGGCTCGACGATCTGTCGCAGTCACCCGCGCAGCGGATCGGCTTGTCGGCGACCGTGCGCCCGCCCGAGGAGGTTGCCCGCTTCCTGTCGGGGGCGTCCCCCACGACCATCGTGGCACCCGCGGCGACCAAGACCTTTGAGCTGACCGTGCAGGTGCCGGTGCCGGACATGGCAAACCTGGCCAACAACACTATCTGGCCCGACGTCGAGGCCCAGCTGGTCGACCTCGTCGAGACGCACAACTCGACCATCGTGTTCGCCAACTCCCGACGGCTGGCCGAGCGACTGACCGCTCGGCTCAACGAGATTCACGCCGAACGGTCGGGAGTAGACCTAAGGTCGGCCGGCAACCCGCAGGTTGCGGGCGGTGCACCGGCCCAGCTGTTGGGCAGCGGCCAAACCTACGGCGCACCGCCGCTGTTGGCCCGCGCGCACCACGGTTCGGTCAGTAAGGAGCAGCGCGCCCTCGTCGAGGAGGACCTCAAAAGCGGACGGCTCAAGGCGGTGGTGGCGACCTCGAGCCTGGAGTTGGGCATCGACATGGGCGCCGTTGACCTGGTGATCCAGGTGGAGGCGCCACCGTCGGTGGCCAGCGGCCTGCAGCGGATCGGGCGCGCCGGACACCAAGTCGGCGAGATCTCGCAAGGGGTGCTGTTTCCCAAGCACCGCACCGACCTGATCGGCTGCGCGGTAACGGTGCAGCGCATGCTCACCGGTCAGATCGAGACGATGCGGGTGCCCACCAACCCGCTCGACATCCTCGCCCAGCACACCGTGGCGGCGGCTGCGCTGGAGCCATTGGACGTCGACCGCTGGTTCGACACCGTGCGACGCAGTGCCCCGTTCGCGACACTGCCGCAGAGCGCTTTCGAGGCCACCCTGGATCTGCTGTCCGGAAAGTACCCGTCAACCGAGTTCGCCGAGTTACGGCCACGGTTGATTTACGACCGCGACACTGGCACCGTGACAGCGCGGCCGGGCGCGCAGCGGCTGGCGGTTACGTCGGGCGGCGCCATCCCCGACCGCGGCTTGTTCACCGTCTACCTGGCTACTGATTCCGAAAAGCCTTCTCGGGTAGGCGAGCTCGATGAAGAGATGGTCTACGAGTCCCGCCCGGGCGACGTCATCTCCTTGGGGGCCACCAGCTGGCGAATCACCGAGATCACACATGACCGCGTGCTGGTGCTCCCGGCTCCGGGCGAGCCGGCCCGGTTGCCGTTTTGGCGCGGTGACGATACCGGGCGCCCCGCCGAGCTGGGCCGTGCGGTCGGTAGGTTCACCGGCGAGCTGGCAGCGCTGGACCGCGCTGAGTTCGACAAACGTTGCGCGGCTTTGGGTTTCAACGACTACGCCACCGATAACCTGTGGCGGTTGCTGGACGATCAGCGCACCGCCACGACGGTGGTGCCCACGGATACCACCTTGCTGGTCGAGCGATTCCGCGACGAGCTGGGCGACTGGCGGGTGATCCTGCATTCTCCTTATGGGTTGCGGGTGCACGGTCCGCTCGCCTTGGCGGTGAGCCGGCGGCTGCGCGACCGTTACGGCATCGACGAGAAGCCCACCGCCTCCGACGACGGCATCGTGGTGCGGTTACCCGACACCGTCTCGGAGTCCGGGCCCGACTCCGCCGACAGGCCGCCGAGTGCCGAACTGTTCGTCTTCGACGCCGACGAAATCGACTCGATCGTCACCGCCGAGGTGGGCGGGTCGGCGCTGTTCGCGTCGCGATTCCGGGAATGTGCGGCCCGCGCCCTGCTGCTGCCGCGGCGACACCCCGGCCGCCGCTCGCCGCTGTGGCATCAACGCCAGCGCGC
Source organism: uncultured Actinomycetota bacterium (assembly GCA_963744835.1). Taxonomy (GTDB): domain Bacteria; phylum Actinomycetota; class Actinomycetes; order Mycobacteriales; family Mycobacteriaceae; genus Mycobacterium. Next base: position 348,602 of record CAVUVB010000007.1, on the reverse strand, counting down.
AGCGCAGCTCCTCGACGTGGCCCGCAAATACCCGGACTTTCCGATCGTGCTGGAGACGGTCCGCGAATGCCTGCAGGACGTCTACGACGTGCCAACGCTGGCCGGGTTGATGGGCGATATCGCTGCGCGCAAAGTGCGTGTGCTGGAAGCCCAAACCGCCACGCCGTCACCGTTCGCGGCGTCGCTGCTGTTCGGTTACGTCGGAGCCTTCATGTACGAGGGCGACAGCCCACTGGCCGAGCGCCGCGCCGCCGCGCTGTCGCTGGACGCCAGGCTGCTGGCCGAGTTGCTCGGCCGAGTCGAATTGCGCGAGTTGCTCGACCCCGAGGTCATCGCCGCCACCGGGCGGCAACTGCAGCATCTGTCGGCCGACCGAGCGGCCCGTGATGCCGAGGCGGTCGCCGATCTGCTGCGTCTGCTGGGCCCGTTGACCACAGCAGAGATCGCCGCGCGGGCCGGGGGCGCCGATGTCGGCGGCTGGCTGGAAGGCCTGTGCGCGGCCAAACGTGTCTTGCCGGTGTCATTCGCCGGACAGAGCTGGTGGGTGGCGATCGAAGACATCGGCCGGCTGCGCGACGGCGTCGGGGTGGCGGTGCCGATCGGCGTGCCGACCAGCTTCACCGAGACGGTCAGCGATCCGCTGGGTGAGCTGCTGGGCCGGTATGCCCGCACCCACGCGCCGTTCACCACTGCCGACGTCGCCGCCCGGTTCGGACTGGGACTGCGGGTGGCCGCCGACGTGCTGGGCAGGCTGGCTGCCGACGGGCGGCTGGTGCGTGGCGAGTTCACCGCCGAGGCGACCGGCGACCAGTGGTGCGACGCCGACGTGCTGCGGATCCTTCGCCGCAGATCGCTGGCTGCGCTGCGGGCGCAGGTTGAGCCGGTCAGCACGAGCGCCTACGCACGGTTCTTGCCGGCATGGCATCAGGTCGGCTCGGCGACTAACTCCGGCCTCAACGGGTTGGTCGCCGTCATCGACCAGCTCGCCGGCGTCCCGCTGCCTGCTTCGGCAATCGAATCATTGGTGCTTGCGCCACGGGTGCGCGACTACTCCCCCGCCATGCTCGACGAGCTGTTGGCTTCCGGGGAGGTCATCTGGTCGGGAGCCGGATCAATCTCGGGCAGCGACGGCTGGGTCTCATTCCACCCGGCTGATTCGGTGCCGCTGACACTGTCCGCCGCCGCAGAGATCGAGTTCACCGATGCCCATCGGGCGATCTTGGACACGTTGGCCGGCGGCGGCGCGTTCTTCTTCCGACAGCTCACACAGGGCGGCATCGGTGAGCACGAACTCAAAGCGGCACTGTGGCAACTGATCTGGGCCGGCTGGGTCACCGGCGACACGTTTGCGCCGGTGCGCGCGATGCTGTCCGGTGGCTCGGGCAGCCGCAAACGTTCGACGCCGGCCCACCGGTTGGGCCGCGGCGGGCGCCCGCCCCGCCTGAGCCGCTACAGCGTCGCACACGCTCAGACCCGCGCTGCCGACCCGACGGTGGCCGGCCGCTGGTCTGCGCTGCCCACGCCGGAACCCGATTCGACCGTGCGAGCTCACCATCAAGCCGAACTGCTGCTCAGTCGCCACGGGGTGCTGACTAGGGGCGCGGTAACAACGGAGGGTTTACCGGGCGGATTCGCAACGCTCTACAAGGTGCTGACCGCGTTCGAGGACGCCGGCCGATGCCAGCGCGGCTATTTCGTAGAGTCACTGGGCGGCGCTCAGTTCGCCGTGGCCTCGACGGTCGACCGGCTGCGCAGCTACCTCGACAGCGTCGACCCGCAACGGCCCCAGTATCGGACGGTGGTACTGGCCGCCGCCGACCCGGCTAACCCGTACGGCGCGGCGTTACCCTGGCCGTCCCGCGCAGCCGACGGCGATGTGCCCGCGCGGCCGGGCCGAAAGGCCGGCGCGCTCGTCGTGTTGGTCGACGGCGAACTGGCGTGGTTCCTCGAGCGTGGCGGGCGGTCGCTGCTGAGCTTCAGCGACGAGCCCGAACTCAACCACGCGGCGGCCGCGGCACTCGCCGAGCTGGTCGGGCTTGGGCGGGTCAGCTCCATCCTCGTCGAGCGGATCAACGGCGTCGCGGTGCTGGGTCCCGAGGTGTCCGCACCCGCAGTGGCCGCGCTCTCCGACGCCGGGTTTGCCCGCACCCCGCGTGGTCTGCGACTGCGGTAGCCCATGCCTGAAGGTGACACCATCTACCACACTGCGGAAAACTTGCGGCGGGCTTTGGTCGGTCGCACGCTGACCCGCTGCGATATCCGCGTGCCGCGCTTTGCGACCGTCGATTTGACCGGCCAGGTGGTCGACGAGGTATGCAGCCGGGGTAAGCACCTGTTCATCCGGGTCGGCCCCGCCAGTGTTCACTCGCACCTGAAGATGGACGGCAGCTGGCGGGTGGGCAACCGTCCCGCGCGAGTGAATCGCCGTGCGCGAATCATTCTGGAAGCCAACGATATCTGCGCGGTCGGGATCGACCTGGGCCTACTGGAGATCCTCGAACGCGCCCACGACGGTGACGTGGTGGCCCACTTGGGACCGGACCTGCTGGGCGCCGACTGGGACCCGAAGGTCGCCGCCGCGAACCTGACGGCCCAGCCAGATCGACCGATCGCCGAAGCGCTGCTCGACCAGCGGGTGCTGGCAGGCATCGGCAATGTCTATTGCAACGAACTGTGTTTCGTCAGTGGACATCTGCCTACCGCGCTGGTAGCCGCGGTCGCCGACCCGCATCGGCTGGTGTCCCGGGCCCGGGACATGCTGTGGGCCAACCGCTACCGGTGGAACCGCTGCACCACCGGCGACACCCGGGCAGGCCGACAATTGTGGGTGTACGGGCGCGTCGGGCAACCGTGCCGTCGCTGCGGCACGCGCATCAACTACGACGACACCGGCGAGCGGGTGGCGTACTGGTGCCCGGCCTGCCAACGGTGATGGCCCAGGGCATGTCCGTCAGGTAAACGATCGTATTCGCGGGCATCGCGCCGCGATCAATCTGGTTGTGGCATGCAATGATCGCGACGTGCGTTCGCTAGCGGCCGAGCTTGTCCTGGTGGTCGCGCTGCTCGGCCTGGTGGGAGTAGCAGCGCCGAGTGCACATGCCGACGCGGTCGACGGCAATTTCTTGAATGCGCTGGGTTCTAGGGGCATTACCTTCGCGTCGCCGCAGTCAGCGATCGTCGCCGCTCACGAGGTGTGCGATGAACTCGACAGCGGTAGGGCCTCGAGCGATGTCGCGAATGACGTGATGCAACAAAGTAGTTTGGACGGCTACCACGCTGGCTTCTTCGTCGGCGTCAGCATCGCTGCGTTCTGCCCGCGGCATTCGGGCGCCTGATCCCGCCTGTAAACTCGAACTAACTTCATGGGGAGCCATTGGTGATCACAAAAGCTTTGTTCGGCGCCGCGATCGCGCTTGGTGCTGCGCTGGGCATGGCCGCACCGGCCAGCGCCGACCCCAGCCCGTTCGGCACCCTCGGCTGCAGTTGCCGGCCGCAAGTCGCGGGCCCGGATGGCAAGGCTCCCGTTACCGACCAGATGGATCAGGGAATCCAGAACGGCCTCGGCTATCTAAGGGGCATCCCGCCGCGCCCGAACAACTCCTGAGCTAGCGCGCGGGATCGCTCATCCCGCCGATGGCGGTGGGTCCATCACCTTCCCCTTGAGTTCGGCGCCGATTGCAATATCTTCGTACTTCGGCTGCTTCCGTTTGCGCCAACCGCTGCCTGCCGATATCGGCGGCGGCATGATTGGCGGCAGCATGGGCATCCCGGCTGAACCCGCGGAAAGCGGCGATGCCGCCGAGGCAAGTTGCACTGGCGCTTGCGAAGCGGGCAGCAGTCCCACCACGGCGGGCGGCGCGGTCAGTTTCCCGATCGACACGCCAACTCCCGTCGCCGCCGAGGTGGACGCTTGGCCGAGTCCAGCGGCGCCTAACGCCCCCGGACCGAGCGAGCCCAACCCCCCGAAGGCCCTTCCCGCCCCTCCCAGCCCGCCCAGCGCGCCTTCGCCCTCCGACACACCCTGACCTATCTGTGCGTTCACACCCTGTAAGGCCTGGGCTGATTGGTTCTGCGCGAGATAGCTGAGCATGTTGATCGGAAATCCGGACGAGATGAACTGATTGGCATAGGTGTTCGCCAGACCAATATATCCGGTCGTCGGGTCGTCAAAGCCAAGGTTGATCGCCTGCGCCGCAGTGGCTGCCGAGGTGCCCGTGGCAGCAGACGTCGCGGAAGTGCTGGCGGCGGACACCGCGCCGGTCTGATTGGTCAGCCCCGCTGGATTGGTCGTCGAGGATGGCGAGGAGAACTGGGGCAGCGCGGTGGCTTGTACGGAGGCCGCCTGATAGCGACTCATCGCCGCCGAGTTGTTCGCCCACATGCTCTGGTATTCGGCTTCGGTTTCGGCGATGGCCGGAAGGTTCTTCCCGAATTCGTTGGTGGCCAGCAACTGCGCCAACTGAGTCCTGTTGGCCACGACTTGTGCGGTAGGAACCACTGCTGCGCGGGCGAAGTTGAATGCCGCCGCGGCGGCCTGCGCCGACGCAGCTGTCTGCTGGGTTTGTTGCGCGGTGGTGCGTAGCCAAGTCAAGTAGGGCTGGACAGCCTGGACCATCGCCGCTGAGGACGCACCATGCCAGCTCCCGGTCAGCGACGACAATGCGGCGCCGTAATTTTCAGCCGACTCTTCTAGATTGGTAGCGAGCTCTTGCCACGCCCCGGAAGCCTCGATCAGTGATTCCGCACCGGGTCCCGAGTGGATAAGCGCCGAGGTGATCTCGGGCGGCAACGTCGTGAACTCCATGACACCGAACATCGACTACCGCGGGAAAACTTTTGGAACACTGGGTTTACTAGGGCGAAAAAAGCCCTGGAACATTCGGCATCGATCATGAGATGGCGTTGACCGCAGTCAACAATCGTGACTTGAACTCAGCAGGAATGGGCATATAGCCGTGGTCCGCCAGGCCATTCTGGCCTGCGCCGATCGTGCTTTGCAGAAACGCCTTCACGGCCGTGCCGACCTGCGAGTCGTGGTACTTCGAACACACAATCTCATACGTCACCAGCACGATCGGGTAGGAGCCGGGCTGGTTCGGCCGGTAGAACGAGATCGTATCGAGGGCGAGGTCGTTGCCCTTCCGGATAAACCAGGCAGAGGAAATCGTCTTTCCCACCGTCTCTGGGCTGATCGCGATCGGCTCCGGACCGGCCGACGTGACGATCTTGGCCATGTTCAGGTGCTGCGTCTGGGCGAACGACCATTCGATATAGGTGATTGCCCCCTCGGTGCTCTTGACGGCCGCAGCGGCGCCATCGTTGCCGCGGACGCCCTCGCCGACGCCACCGTTGAATTTCCTTCCCGCCTGATAACCCCACGTACCAGCGGAAGTGGTATCGAGATACTTCTGAAAATTGTCCGTGGTCCCGGACTCGTCGCTCCGGAACACCACATGAATGGGCTCAGCGGGCAGGGTGACACCGAGGTTCAGCAGTCCGATCGCCGCGTCGTTCCACATCGTGATTTGGCCGTTGAAAATCTGAGCCGCAACCGGACCGCTGAGATTCAACGACGTCAAGCCCTTGACGTTGTAAGCGACGGCGATGGGGCCAAACACCATCGGCAGATTCCACACCTGCGAGCCGCACCGCTGGTCCGCCTTGGCGTACTCGTTCCTGTTCAACGGGGAGTCCGAGCCACCGAAATCGGTTTGACCAGCGATGAATTCACGGATCCCGGCTCCCGACCCGTTCGCGGTGTAATTCAAGGACTGGCCCGGGCAGGCTTGTTCGAAAGCCTTGACAAAACGGGTCATTGCGTTTTCCTGGGCCGTGGAACCACTGACCTTCAGGGTCGGCTTGCCGCCGCAGGACACCTTCGACGCCGACGTGTCCGGCGTGGCCTTGTTGTCACCGCCACACGCCGACACGACCACCGCACTAATGGTCAGAATGATCAGCCCGGCGCCAATTCTCCTGATTCTCAATCTAATTCCTTTGAACGATGGGCCATCGCCATGACGCATGGTAACAACATCGCCATTGAGCAACTAAGAGCCAGCCCATCGCTGAATATCGCCGAATTCGGCATTTCAGCTACAGTTTCCGACCTGTACACGGTCCCGACAGGTCGCCGCAACGTCGGCGCGATCGCATCCCAGCCGGTTGGTCATAGAAGCGGTCGGAGCGGCGCTGGTCTCCGGTCGTCGGAGAGGACTCGGCTGCAGCTACGAATGGGTCTCGGGGACATCGCGAACGGGTAACACCGCGACCGACACGCCGAAACTGAGATGCCGTCAGAGTGATCGCTAGATATATTGTGGGACAACCGCGTCAGCATCGGTGCACGCCGTTGTGCACATAGCGTGGAATACCAGCGCCGGGCCCATTGTTAAAGGTCAGTGACCTAGGTCGCATTTCCTGCGCGACAGGGGTCTGATCACAATGCGGACGAATTTGAGCCGATGACGGTGCCTTGATCGTTCGACGAATGGCCGGACTACCGAAGGACGGAAACCGTGGAAACCCTGCAGGACTTCGTCAGCGCGCGCCTGGCCGACCTGAGTACCTTTGGCCGTCTCAACCTCGAGCACGCCAGGTGGTACGCACGGTCAGTTCGGCAGCTGCATCGGTGCGAACCGAGACCCCCGTGCGGATGCGTCCGGGCGTCGAGCGCTGTTGATCTAACTCGGCGTCGGCAGCTGCCGGCGGCTGACGAAGTCGCGGTGGGTCCCACTCACCGGATCCCGGAACTCAATGCGCTGCGCCAGCAACTGCAGCGGCGCGGAGAAATCGTCGACAGCCACGTCGACCACCGTGGGATACAACGGGTCTCCGTGGATCGGTATCCCAAGCGAAGCCATGTGCACCCGCAGCTGGTGAGTGCGCCCGGTGCGTGGTGTCAGCCGGTACAGGCCATCCGGCGCTATCGACTCGACCAGTGTCTCGGCGTTGGGCTCGCCGATTTCCTCAACGGCTTGTAGCTGTCCGCGGCGCTTGACGATCCGACTACGCACCACGCACGGCAGCGCCACGTTCAGGTTGATCGCGGCCCTCGCCATATACGTCTTGTGGACCACGCCCCGTGCGAACAGTGTCTGGTAAGCGCCCCGAAACTCGCGGCGGGTGGTGAACAGCAGCACCCCGGCCGTCAACCGGTCCAGCCGATGGGCCGGGCTTAGCTCGGGTAACCCTAGCTCGCGGCGAAGGCGTACCAGCGCGGTCTGCGCGACGTGGCGCCCGCGCGGCATGGTGGCCAAAAAGTGCGGCTTGTCGACGACCACGATCGCGTCGTCTTGATACAACACCGGGACATCGAACGGCACCGGCACCTCGTCGGGCAGGTCGCGGTAGAGGTAGACACTGGCACCGGCCGGCAGCACCGTGGCGGGATCAAGCACCACACCGTGGCGGTCGACTACTTCGCCGGCGCTCGCTTTAGCGGCGACCTCGAGCCCAAACCGGGCACGTAACTCCTCGCCCAGCGGTCCGCCGCGAACTCGCAGCCGCGCCGGTCCCAATCCCTCGCGGGGCGGAAGTGGGGCGACGGCTCTCAATTGAGTGGCACCGGCTCGAGGATCTCGGCGCGTGCCTCGGGCGCGCTGGCACGCAGCGCGTCGGCCGATGCGTCGTCGGGCTGGGCCTGGGACAGCACCTCGGCCTCCACCCGTGCGATGTACGTCTCGACCTCGCGGTCCACGTCAGCAGCCGTCCAGCCCAGTGTCGGGGCGACGACGTCGGCCACCTCGCGCGCGCACTCGACACCTCGATGTGAGTATTCGATCGCGATCCGCGTCCGGCGGGCCAAGATGTCCTCCAGATGCAGTGCGCCCTCAGCGACAGCGGCATAGGCGGCTTCCACCCTTAGGTAGATCGGCGCAGCAGCGATCGGGTTCAGCAGGTCGCGACGGTCGGCGGCCAGCGCCAGCACCTCGCTGATCAGCGACCCGTAGCGGTCCAGCAGATGCCGCACCCGATACGGATGGAGTCCTTCCAGCGCACCCACGTGCTCGGTCTGGTTGATCAGCGCGAAGTACCCGTCGGCGCCCAGCAGCGGCACCTTCTCGGTGACCGACGGCGCCACTCGGGCCGGGACGTATTGCGACGCGGCGTCGATCGCGTCGGTGGCCATCACCCGGTAGGTGGTGTACTTGCCGCCGGCGATGGCGACCAGGCCGGGGGCGGGCACCGCCACTGCATGCTCTCGGGAGAGCGTGGACGTCTCCTCGCTCTCCCCGGCCAGTAGCGGTCGCAACCCGGCGTACACGCCGTCGATGTCGTCGTGGGTCAACGGGGTGGCCAGCACGGTATTGACGGTGCCCAGGATGTAGTCGATGTCGGCCTTGGTAGCCGCCGGATGCGCCCGGTCCAGTCGCCAGTCGGTGTCGGTGGTCCCGATGATCCAGTGGTTGCCCCACGGGATGACGAGCATCACCGACTTCTCCGTGCGCAGGATGATCGCGACGTCGCTGACGATCCGGTCCCGCGGTACGACGACGTGCACTCCCTTGGAAGCACGCACCTGAAAACGCCCGCGCTGCTTGGACAGTGCCTGAATCTCATCGGTCCACACCCCGGTCGCGTTGACGACGACGTGACCGCGCACCTCGGTGATGGCGCCGTCCTCAGAGTCGCGCACCCGCACCCCGGTTACCCGGTCGCCTTCGCGCAGCAACGACACCACCTGAGTGGACGATCGCACCACCGCGCCGTAATGCGCGGCGGTACGCACCACGGTTAGCGTGTGGCGGGCGTCGTCGACGACGGTGTCGTAGTAGCGGATGCCGCCGATCAGCGCGCTGCGCTTCAGACCAGGGCACAGCCGCAGCGCACCGGCGCGGGTGAGATGCTTCTGCCCCGGAACGGATTTCGCGCCACCAAGTTCGTCGTACAGCAAGAGCCCGGCGGCCACGTAGGGCCGCTCCCACCACCGCTTGGTCAGCGGGTACAAAAACGGCAGCGGCTTGACCAGATGCGGCGCCAAGGTAGTCAACGAGAGCTCGCGCTCGAAGAGCGCCTCACGGACCAGCCCGAACTCCAATTGCTCTAAGTAGCGCAATCCGCCGTGAAACATTTTCGAGGAGCGGCTCGACGTGCCGGAGGCAAAATCGCGCGCTTCGACCATCGCCACCTTGAGCCCACGAGTGGCGGCATCCAGCGCGGATCCCGAACCTACCACGCCGCCGCCGATGACCACGACGTCGAATTGTTCGCTGCCGAGACGCTCCCAGGCCGAGGCGCGTTGCTCGGGTCCCAAGAAGGAACCCGGCCGGGTCAGCTCGCTCCCCGGTACGCGAATCGGGTCGCTCACGACACAGCTCTCCTGTCGGTTACTCGTCAGTAGGGGTCTGCTCTCCAGGCTACCTGGGGTCAGTCCAGATCATCGTGTGCCATTAGCCGGCGCGCAGCTTCGGTGACCGAACCCGACAGTGACGGGTAGACCGACAGCGTTTCGGCCAGCTGGTTGACGGTGATGCGGTTCTGGACGGCCATCGCAATCGGCAGGATCAGCTCGGACGCGATCGGCGCGACCACGACACCGCCGATCACCACGCCGGTGGACTGACGGCAGAAGAGTTTGACGAAGCCCTGCCGAAGGCCCGACATCTTGGCCCGGGCGTTGGTCTGCAACGGCAATTTGATGGTCCGGGCCAACACCGATCCGTTGTCGATGGCCGACTGCGGGATACCGACCGCGGCGATCTCGGGCCGGGTGAACACCGCCGCGGCCACCGTGCGCAGCCGGATGGGGCTGACGGCCTCCCCCAGCGCATGCCACATGGCGATCCGGCCCTGCATGGCGGCGACCGACGCCAGCGGCAGCAGCCCGGTGCAGTCCCCGGCGGCGTAGATGCCGGGCACCGACGTTCGCGACACCCGGTCGACGGTCAGGTAGTTGCCCCGTCCCAGCTCGATGCCCACCCGGTCTAGACCCAGACCGCTGGTGTTGGGCACCGACCCGATCGTCATCAACGCGTGGCTGCCCTCCACCGTGCGACCGTCGGTCATCGTGACCAGCACACCGGATGCGGTGCGGGTGACCGACTCCGCGCGCGCATTCTTGACCAGCTGGACACCCCGCTCGGCGAACGACTCCTCGAGCACCAGGGCGGCGTCCGCATCCTCGTAGGGCAGCACTCGGTCGCGGCTGGCCACCACCGTGACGTCGACGCCCAATTCGGTGTAGGCATTCACGAATTCGGCGCCGGTGACACCCGAGCCCACCACGACGAGGTGGTCGGGCAAAGAGTCAAGGTCGTAGAGCTGGCGCCAGGTCAGGATGCGCTCGCCATCAGGCTGCGCGGACGGCAGTACGCGCGGGCTGGCCCCGGTTGCGATCAAGACGACGTCGGCCTCGTAACTGCTGGTGGTGCCGTCTTCGGCGGTCACCTTTATGCAATGTGTGATCAATCCGCGGTTCGCGTCGCTCAGCTCACCTCTGCCGGCGATCACCTCGACTCCCGCGCTGCACAGCTGGGCGTTGATGTCGGTCGACTGAGCGGTGGCCAGCGTTTTGACCCGTTCGTTGATTTCCGGCAGGGAGATCTTGGCGTCTTCGATGTCGATGTCGAAGCCCAACCGGGGTGCCCGGCGCAGCTCGGTGCGCACACCGGTGGAGGCGATAAACGTCTTCGAGGGTACGCAGTCCCAGAGCACCGCCGCGCCGCCAATGCCGTCAGAATCGATGACGGTGACCTGCGCGTCGCGTGCTGCCGCGACGAGTGCCGCTTCATAGCCGGCCGGCCCTCCGCCGAGGATCACAATGCGGGTCGCCACTGCCCTAACCTAGCTAACCTGTCGGATCAGCGCCGCGCCAGCAGCCGACGTTTAAGCTTTCCCCGTGCCGCTCTATGCCGCCTACGGCTCGAACATGCATCCCGAGCAGATGCAGCAGCGTGCACCGCACTCACCGATGGCCGGAACAGGCTGGTTACACGGCTGGCGGCTGACCTTCGGCGGCGAGGACATCGGCTGGGAGGGCGCGCTGGCGACCGTCGTCGAGGATCCGGGCGCCAAGGTGTTCGTCGTGCTCTATGACATGACGGGCGCCGACGAGAACAACCTGGACCGGTGGGAAGGCTCGGAGCTGGGCATCCACAAGAAGATCCGCTGCCGGGTGGATCGGTTGTCGTCAGATACGACAACCGATCCGGTGCTGGCGTGGCTATATGTGGTCGACGCGTGGGAAGGTGGTCTGCCGTCCGCGCGCTACCTCGGCGTGATGGCCGACGCCGCAGAGATCGCCGGTGCGCCAGAGGAATACGTGCACAACCTACGCACTCGCGAGGCCCGCAACATCGGGCCGGGGACTTAATCTGTGGCGGCCACACCATTGGCCGCGTGGGCAGCTAGCCGTCACACGTGCCACATCAGCCCCCGCGGAGGTCGGCACCCAGTTTGCCCACCTCTGAGCGACAACCCGTCGGCACGCTGGGGCGCCAAATCGTCATGCTCAGAAAGGATCACGTTTCGAGGACGCCACGACCCTTGCGGTCCTGTGCGCCCACTGCCGTGATCTCAGTCGCATCGCTTGTCGCTCAGAGGCGGGCATAGGGGGGCACCCACCTCCTTTGAGACTGACGTGACGGGTGTGACGACTCGGGAGTTTAATTGCCCACGCCAGGTAGGTAGAGGCAGACCTGCAGGCGAGGGGTTGCCGTTCTCAGCGGCGGACTCAGCCCACTAGGGCGGACTGCTCGACGATGTTGACCATCAGCCGTACCCCGATCGCCAGCGCACGCTCGTCGAGGTCGAACGTCGGCTGATGCAGGTCCAGCTGCGGACCATGACCCGACCACACCCCCAGTCGCGCCATAGCACCCGGTACTTCCTCGAGATACCAGGAGAAATCCTCACCGCCACCGGATTGCTTGGTATCGGCCAGCGCGTCCGGGCCCACCGCGTCGATGGCGTGGGTGATGATGCGCGTCGAGACTTCCTCGTTGACCACCGGCGGAACGCCGCGGTTGTACTGCATGGAGTGCTCGATTTCCAGCGGCGACAGCAGCGCGCCCACCGTCTGCCGGACGATGTCCTCCAGGCTCAGCCAGGTTTCGCGGCTGGCGGTGCGGATGGTGCCCGCCAGCGTCCCGGTCTGCGGGATCGCGTTTGCGGCCACCCCCGCATTAACCGCGCCCCACACCATCACGGTGCTATTGCGCGGATCGATGCGGCGTGACAGCACACCGGGCAGCCCGGTGATCAGCGTGCCCAGCCCGTAGACCAGGTCGGCGGTCAAATGTGGCCGCGAGGTGTGCCCGCCCGGCGAATGCAGGGTGATCTCGATCATGTCGGCCGCCGAGGTGATCGGCCCGGATTTCACCGCGATCTTGCCGACCGCCAACCGCGGGTCGCAGTGCAGCGCGAAGATCCGGCTGACCCCGGAGAGCACGCCGGCCGCGACGGCGTCGATCGCCCCCCCGGGCATCAGCTCCTCGGCGGGCTGAAAGATCAGCCGCAGCCCGATCGGCAGCTCCGGCACTGTTGCCAGTGCCAGTGCGGTGCCCAGCAGAATCGCGGTATGCGCGTCGTGACCGCAGGCGTGCGCCACGTTGGGCATCGTCGATTCGTACGGGGCACCGGTCCGCTCGGCCATCGGTAAGGCGTCCATGTCGGCCCGCAACGCGATCCGGGGCTCTTGGTCGGGGCCCAAATCACAGGTCAGCCCCGTCCCACCGGGCAGCACCTTCGGGTTGAGCCCGGCGTCAGCCAACCGTTCAGCGACGAACTGGGTGGTGGCGTACTCCTGGCGACCCAACTCCGGGTAGCGGTGAAAGTGTCGGCGCCAGACGACCAGATCGTCGTAGTGCGCGGCCAGCCACGATTCGGCGGTATCGGCAATGCTCATGAGGCCGCCCGCTGGTCACGAGCCGCCAGCACCCGGTCACGTTCATCCGGCGACTGGGCAAGGCGAACGACGGTGCGCGCCAACATGATTGCGCCCTCAACGACCGCCCGATCGGCGCTGGGCCCGGCGGCTGCGGCGGTGAAAGCGGGCTGGTGCAGCGACGCGCCACCGGCGTCGACAGCCACCATCGGGTGGATCCCAGGCAGCAGTTGGGTGACGTTGCCCATGTCGGTACTGCCGACCGGGTGCGCCGCCTCGAGCTCCGCTTCGACGGGCGTGCGGCCCAACCGCGTCATCTCGGCGCGGACGGTCTCGGCCAACCACGGGTCGGGGTTGAGTGCGTCGTACATCGGCTCGGTGTACTCGACGTTGTAGTCACAGCCGGTGGCCACCGCACCGGCCAGAAAGCAATCGCGCACCTTGGCATCCAGATCGGCGAGGGATGACGCCTCGGTCGCGCGGATCGTGAATTGCAATTCGGTCCGGCCGGGAATGATGTTGGCGGCCTGCCCGCCGTCGGTGACGATGCCGTGTACCTGCTGCCCCGGGGCCAGCTGCTGACGCAGCAGCCCGATGGCTACCTGCGCGACGGTGGCCGCGTCGGCGGCGTTGACACCCAGGTACGGCGCGGCCGACGCATGTGCTTCCCGGCCCCGGTAATCAACGCGCACCGCCGACAGGGTCAGCGACCGGGCCGCGGCGATATCCACCGGGCCGGGATGCACCATCACGGCCAACGCCAAGTCGTCGAAGACTCCGGCGTTGATCAGCAAGATCTTGCCGCCGCCAAACTCCTCGGCGGGGGTGCCCAGCAGCGCAACCTTCAGGCCAAGTTCATCGGCGACGTCGGCGAGCGCCAGCGCGGCACCTACTGCGGACGCAGCGATGATGTTGTGGCCGCAGGCATGACCGATCCCCGGCAGAGCGTCGTATTCGGCGCACACCCCGACGGCCAGCGGGCCGCTGCCGAAGTCGGCGCGGAACGCGGTTTCCAAACCACCGGCTGCCGCGGTGAGTTCGAAACCCCGTTCAGCGACCAATGCTTGCGTCTTCGCGCAACTGCGGTGCTCGGCGAACGCCAACTCCGGTTCGGCGTGGATCGCATGGGACAGCTCGACGAGGTCGGTGCCGCGGCGCCGCACCGTCTCCTCGACGCGATCCAGCACCCGGGTGGTGGGCATGTTCGCAGTATCTCACCGCCGATGACCACCGATGACAACGACTAGTTCCGATTGCCGCCTTTCCCCTGCTGCGCGGGGACCCACCCCAGACCGTTCCGGTCTGCATCGTCGGCGGGCTAAGCTCGCCGCTTGTGCATGACGGTCCGCCCGACCCCGACGCGCTCGCGCGCGGGGCCGCGCAGCTCATCGCCAAGGGGACCGGAATCGCCGAACACGATGTCGCGATCGTGCTGGGGTCGGGGTGGGCGCCGGCCGTTGCCGCGTTGGGTTCGGCGACCGCTGTACTGCCGATGGCGGAATTGCCCGGATTCACCCCGCCGACCGCGGTCGGCCACATCGGTCAGGTGTTGTCGGTCGGTATCGGTTCCCACCGAGTGCTGGTGCTGGCCGGCCGCGTGCACGCTTACGAAGGCCATGACCTACTGCACGTCGTGCACCCGGTGCGGGCGGCGTGCGCGGCCGGCGCACGCGTTGTGGTGCTCACCAATGCCGCGGGTGCCGTGCGCGAAGACTTCGAGGTCGGTCAGCCGGTGTTGATCAGCGATCACCTCAACCTGACCGCGCGATCGCCGCTGGTCGGAGCCCAGTTCGTCGACATGGTGGACGCGTACGCGCCGCGGCTGCGGGCGCTGGCCCGTGCGGTCGACCCGGCACTGGCCGAAGGTGTCTACGCCGGGCTGCCCGGGCCGCATTACGAGACGCCCGCCGAGATTCGAATGTTGCGGACACTGGGCGCCGACCTGGTCGGCATGTCCACCGTGCACGAGACGATCGCGGCGCGGGCCGCGGGCGCGGAGGTGCTGGGCGTGTCTTTGGTGACGAATCTGGCGGCGGGGATAACCGGTGAGCCGCTCAGCCATGTCGACGTGCTCGCCGCCGGCGCTGCTTCCGCGACGCGGATGGGCTCGCTGCTGGCCGACGTTGTCGCGCGGCTCTGAGGTCTGCGGTGACACCGGAGGAGTGGATCGCGCACGATCCTGATCCGGTCACGGCCGCCGAACTCGGCCGGTGCTCTCGAGCCGAACTGTCTGCGCGGTTCGCCCGGCCGCTGACATTCGGCACCGCGGGACTGCGCGGCCCGGTGCGGGGTGGCCCGGACGCCATGAACCTCGCCGTGGTGTTGCGTGCCACCTGGGCGGTGGCGAGGGTACTCGCCGACTCTGGAGTGTCGGGTTCGACGGTGATTGTCGGGCGCGACGCTCGGCACGGCTCGACCGCGTTCGCGACGGCGGCAGCCGAAGTACTCGCCGCCGCCGGCTTTTCGGCTACGCTGCTTCCGCATCCGGTACCCACGCCGGTGCTGGCGTTCGCGGTGCGGCACACCGGCGCGGCAGCAGGTATCCAGGTCACGGCGTCACACAATCCGCCGACCGACAACGGCTACAAGGTGTATCTCGACGGTGGTATCCAGATCGTGTCCCCCACCGATCGCGAGATCGAAGCGGCTATGGCCAACGCCCCTTTCGCCGACGAGATCGCCAGGGCCCCGGTCGAAGTCGATAACGAGCAGCTGGTCGATCGCTACGTCGAGCGGGCCGCGTGGGTGCGGCACTCGTTGGGCCCGGTTCGGGTAGCGCTGACGCCGCTACACGGGGTTGGCGGCGCGGTGGCCATCGAAACGCTGCGGCGCGCCGGCATCGAGGATGTGCATACCGTGGCCAGCCAGTTGCGCCCCGATCCCGATTTCCCGACCGTCAGGTTCCCCAATCCCGAGGAGCCGGGCGCCACCGACGCGTTACTCGCGCTGGCCGCCGACACCGACGCCGAGATCGCGATCGCGCTCGATCCGGACGCTGATCGGTGTGCGATCGGGATACCCACGCCGGTTGGCTGGCGGATGCTTTCCGGCGACGAGACCGGTTGGCTGCTCGGCGATTTCATTTTGTCTCGGACCGAGCCGCGCAAGCGCGCAACCAGTGTGGTGGCCAGCACCGTGGTGTCGTCGCGGATGCTGGCCGCCATTGCCGCCTATTGGGGCGCGCGCCACGTCGAGACGTTGACCGGTTTCAAATGGCTGGCCCGCGCCGACGCCGACGTGCCCGGCAGCACGTTGATCTACGCCTACGAGGAAGCGATCGGCCACTGCGTGGACCCGGCCGCGGTGCGGGACAAGGACGGCATCAGCGCCGCGGTGCTGGCCTGCGATCTGGTCGCGACACTCAAACTGACACGCCGCTCGGTGCTCGACGCGCTAGACGACCTCGCCCGCCGATTCGGGGTGCATGTCGGCGCCGCAGTGTCACGGCCGGTGTCCGACCCGGACGCCGCAACCGCGTTGATGCGCCGGCTGCGGACGTCGCCGCCCAGTCACCTGGCCGGATTCGCTTCGACGACAGCGGATCTGCTGCAGCGCCAGGATGTGGGCACCGACGCGCTGATCTTTACCGGCGGGGACGCCGACACATCGGCCCGAGTCGCGGTCCGACCGTCGGGTACCGAACCGAAGGTCAAGTTCTACATCGAGGTTGCCGCGCCGGCGGCCGAGGATCTGGCCGGCGTCCGCGAGCGTGCCACCGCGCTCTGCGACGAACTGGCGTCGTTGGTGCAGCACTGGTAGCCCCGCTGATAAATCAGCGCGGTCCGAATTGGCGATCGCCGGCGTCGCCGAGACCCGGCACGATGTAGGAGATCTCGTTCAGGCCGTCATCGATTGCCGCGGTGAACACTCGCACGTTGGGAGCTGCTTTCTCCAGCGCCGCAATGCCTTCCGGGGCCACCACCACACACAGCACCGTGATGTCGTCGGCCCCGCGCCGATGCAGCAGTCCGAGCGCGTGGATCATCGACCCGCCGGTGGCCAGCATCGGGTCCAAAACCAGCACCGGTTGGCCATGCAGATCGTCGGGCAGCGACTCCAGATACGGCATCGGCAGCGCCGTTTCCTCGTCGCGGGCTACGCCGACGAAACCCACCCGTGCCTCCGGCAGCAGCGCGTGGGCCTGATCGACCATGCCCAGCCCGGCCCGCAGCACCGCCACCAGCACCGGCGGTTTGGCCAGTCGTGTCCCAACCGTCTCGGCCAGTGGCGTGCGCACGGTGATCGCCTCGCGCGGCGCATCCCGGGTGGCCTCGTACACCAGCATCAGGGACAGATCGGCTAACGCGGCACGGAAGGCCGCATTTCCGGTGTGCTCGTCGCGCAGGGTGGTCAGCCGCGCCGCGGCCAGCGGGTGGTCGACAACACGCACGTCCACGGGACCCGACCCTACGGCGACGACCGTCGTGGCCGCGGCTTAGGCGCCAAAGAAATTGAAAATGTCGAAACCGTAACCGACCAGGTCAATCAGCGGCTGCCCGGAAATCAGTGGATCGCCACTAAAGATGGTGTCTGCAAGGTCGCTCTGGCCAACCAGGTTCCCCAGGTCGTTCAACCCGCTGATCAGGTAACCGTTCAGTTCATTGGTCAAGTCGTAGCCGGAGAGCTGCTCCAAAGTGTCGACGACCGATGTCGGAATCGGTGACTGCCCGGCATCTGCGAGCAGGGCGTCGATGGGCCCGACGAACGTCTGCACCGTGGCGTATTCGGTGCCGGCCAGCATCTCCAGCGGATCCATCGTCGGATCGAAGCCGGCGACGCCGGACTCCATGAGTTGACCCGTCGCGTCAACCTGCCAGGGGCCGATAGCACCGATCCCGCTTCCATCGACTGGAATGCCGTCGCTGGGGTCGATCCCATAGGCCGGGTCGCCCGGGTTGCCGTAGGCCCAGTCGTCGTAGAGGCTTGCATACGGGTCGAACAGATCGTAAAAGAACAGCCCGGCGGGCCCACCGTCGTACATGAATGCCAGCACCGGCAGCGGCGCGGGAATGTCGTAGAAGGTGGTGTTTCCGATCGTCCCAAGATCGATTGCACCAACGCCGCCGGGAGCGATGTCTAGGTTCACCCCGGGAGTCGGATCCGGGTAGTAGGGGTGAACCGTCTCGATGCCGATGAGCGCGTTGAGGTCGGCGAAGAGGTTGCTGGGGTCCTCCGGAAAGTCGGCCCAGCCGTCGTATTCACCGGTGTAGATGTCGGTCGGGAACGGCTCGGTCGGGGTTGTTGCCAAGCTCAGCGGGATATCGAGGAACGGAACGTGTTGGGGGGCGGCGCTCAAGCTGAAAGCCTGGACACCGTCGGGAAACTGGAAGCGGTCCAGGATCCCGCCAATCGGGCTGTTGGGATCACCCAGCAGCACGACGTGCAGGTCGCTGGCGTGGTAGGAACCTCCCGGCGGATTGTTGATCAGGTCGTTCATCTCGACGGTGGCGACGGTCGCGCTCTGCGAGTAGCCCAGCACGGCGACGTTGTCGCCGGCGGTGAGGGGCCCCAAGATCACGTTGTTCAGGTCAGTCACACCCTGGTTGACCGAGTCCCCGAAGCCCAAATCAGGCTCGCTGGCATTGCAGATGATCGGGCAAAACTGCTCCGGCGTGATCAGGCCGGAGAAGCTGTAGTCGCCCTGCGGGGGCAGGTACTGGCTCAGGTAGAGCGATTCGACCTGGGGAATGTAGTTTCCGACGGTGGGGTCTGGGACTCCGGTGCCGCTCATGATCCAGCCCACGTCGGTGGTGAGCAGCTTGGCTTCGGCGATGATCGTTTTCACCCCGAACACGAACGCCGACGTCACCATCGCCGTCACCCCCATCACGGCGGCGCAGACGATCGCGAGCAGCACGTAACCCGGCGAGCGGCGTCTCGGTCCTGACATCGCGACCTCCCAGCGGCGATTTGGCAAACATCATGCGCCGTCCGGGCACCAGTGGTGGCGCAATTGGACAATTTTCGCCGTCGCGCTTCCCAGTTCGACACGCGCGAAGGTAGGCCAATGCGTGGCAACCAGACCCATATACTCCGGCCATGCGACGCCGAGGTTGGCGGAATCACAAGCAATATCGAGCAATCAGCCTATTCGGAGTGCTCGCCGTCGCTACCGCGCTGATGTCTTGGCCGCCCCCGCATCACGCTCCCCAAACCGGTTCGGTGAACTTCAAAGCAGCCGCCGTTCCGACCCCAGCACACGTCGTGGTCGTGGTGGAAGAGAATCGCTCGCAAACCAACATCATCGGAAACAAGTCGGCGCCCTATATCAACCAGCTGGCAGCCAACGGTGCGATGATGGCGCAGTCCTTCGCCGAAGTGCACCCCAGCGAACCCAATTACTACGCTCTGTTCGCCGGCAGCACACTCGGGGTCAAGGAGAACGTCTGTCCGGTCAACGCCGGAAACACCCCCAACCTCGGTTCCGAATTGTTCGCGGCCGGTTACACATTCGTGGGTTACGCGGAGAGCCTGCCTGCGGTGGGGTCGACGGAGTGCAAAGCGGGAAAATATGCGCGCAAGCATGTGCCCTGGGTCAGCTTCAGCAACATCCCGGCCTCGTACTCGCTTCCGTTTTCCGCGTTTCCTGCCCCGAGCAACTACACCAGTCTGCCGACGGTGGCGTTCGTCACCCCAAACCTCGACGATGACATGCACGACGGCTCGATCGCGCAGGGCGACGCTTGGCTGTATCAGAACCTGTCGCAGTACGCGGCATGGGCGAAAGCCAACAACAGCCTGCTGATCCTGACCTGGGACGAGGACGACAACACCTCGCGGAATCAGATTCCGACGGTGATCTATGGAGCGGGCGTGAAGCCTGGCGCCTACAGCGAGCAGATCAGCCACTACAACGTGTTGTCCACCCTGGAACAGATGTATGGGCTGCCGAAGCTCGGCTATACAACCAGAGCCGCGGCCATCACCGATATCTGGGACGCCTGATCGGCGGCCGCAGAGCCCGTCGCTATTGTGTGCCGCATGGCTGCTGACCTTGTGCCTATCCGCCTGAGTTTGACCGCCGGTGACCGCTACACCGTGTGGGCCCCCCGCTGGCGCGACGCCGGCGACGAGTGGGAAGCGTTTCTAGGCAAGGATGAGGACCTCTACGGCTTTGAGACGGCCGCTGACCTGGTCGCATTCGTACGCACCGATACCGACAACGATCTGACGGATCACCCGGCGTGGAAAGGACTGACCGAGGCCAACGCCCACAAGCTGGAGCCCGCCGACGACAATCAATTCGATCTGATCGCAGTTGAGGAGGTCATCTCCGAGAAGCCGACAGCGGAGTCGGTGACCACGCTGGCGAACACGCTGGCAATCGTCTCGTCCATCGGGTCGGTTTGCGAGCTGCCGGCGGTGATGAAGTTCTTCAACGGCAACCCGACCTTGGGCACCCTGACCGGCGGATTCGAGCACTTCAGCGGCAAGGTCGGCATCAAGCGCTGGAACGCCATCGCCGACGTCATCGCTCGCAGCTGGGACGACGTGCTCGGCGCCGTCGACGAGATCGTCAGCACTCCCGAGGTGGACAGCGCCGTCTCGGACGCCGCCGCGGCCGAACTGGCCGAGCCGCTCGAAGAGGAGCCCGAAGAGCAAGAGCAGGAGGGCCCTGACGACGAAACCACCGACGAGGATTCTCCGAGCGACACCGACGCCGAGGGCGAGCCCGCTGAGAGCAGCACGCAGCGGCGCGCCGCCAGCGACGAGGTGGTGTTGGGCGGCGACGAGGACTTCTGGGTGAAAGTCGGCATCGACCCGATCCAGATCATGACCGGAGCCGGCACTTTCTACACGCTGCGCTGTTATTTCGACGATCGTCCGATCTTTTTGGGACGCAACGGCCGGATCAGCGTGTTCAGCTCGGAGCGAGCCCTGGCCAGATATCTCGCCGACGAGCACGACCATGATCTGTCCGACCTGAGCACCTATGACGACATCCGTACCGCGGCGACTGACGGCTCACTGCGCGTCGACGTCACCGACGACAACGTCTATGTACTGACCGGGCTGGCTGACGACTTGGCCGACGGGCCCGATGCGGTGGACCACGACCAGCTTGATCTGGCGGTCGAGCTACTTCGCGATGTCGGGGACTACGCCGAGGACAGCACCGTCGACAAGGCGCTCGAGACCGACCGCCCGCTGGGCAAGCTGGCGGCCTACGTGCTCGATTCCGACTCGGCGGCCAAGCCCCAGCCGCCCTATGCCGATGCGGTGCGGGCGTGGGAAGAGCTGGAGCGCTTTGTGGAGTCGCGGCTAAGGCGCGAATAGCGACGACGCGGCTACTGGAAGTTCACGTTCCGCGTGACGGCTTCCCATTTGTCGATCGATGACGTCCACGCGGCCATTTTGTCGCGCGCTGCCTTGAGCACGTCGCGGCCCAGCAATAGCCGCAGCGGTGGATCGTCGAGCTCAGTCACCATCAGCACCGCCTCGGCCACCTTCCGCGGGTCGCCGGGCAGATGGTCGGCGAACTGCTTGATCAGGTCCTTGCGCGCCGCCACGTCGGCGTAGTCGGCAATTGGTGTGGCCGACTCCTTCATCGACCGCGTCGCCCAGTCGGTGCGGAAGGCGCCCGGCTCAATAGCCGTCACCTTGATACCCAGCGGCCGCACTTCGGCGGCGAGCGCCTCGGTCACCGCCTCTAGCGCGAACTTGGTCGACGAGTAATAGGCGTTGGGCGGGTTTGCCACCAGCCCGGTCATCGACGAGATGTTGACGATGTGACCGGCGCCGCGGGCCCGCATGGCCGGCAGCACCGCCTTGATCATGTTCACCGCACCGAAATAGTTGACATCGAACAGCTTCCGGACCTCGGCGTCCTCGCCTTCCTCCACTGCGGACAGGTAGCCGTGGCCAGCGTTGTTGACCAAGACGTCGACTCCACCGAACGCCTTCTCGGCCGCCGAAACCGCGGCCGCGATTTCACCGGCGTCGGTGACATCGAGTGCGACAGCCACCGCGCGGTCACCGAACGCGTCGACCAAGTCCTGCACCGCCTCGGCCCGTCGCGCGGTGACCACCACGTTGTGGCCGGCTTCTAGGGCAGCACGCGCGATTTCGCGCCCGAACCCGGTGGAGCATCCGGTGATCAGCCAGCGCGCCATTTCAGGCCGTCCCTTCCGGGAGACGGCGCAGATACGCCGCACGTCGGTCCGCGAGTTGGGCCGCCCGCGCTGATGGGTTCACTCGTGCCAAATTCGGCACTTCGGCGTCGAGGCGGTCCAGCTGGACGACCCGGCCGCGCGCGCCGAGGTCTTCGGTTGGACCGGCCTCGCCGAACTCGGCCATCCGCAGCGTCAGGATTCCTTCTCGCAGCCCGTCGGAGTCGATCCAGTTCGTCACGCCCGGATCGTCCGGCGAGATCACGTAGGTGTAGGTGCCGTCTTCATTGGCAACCGACTGTGCCTTATTGAGGCTGCCGGTGCGGTCGACGATGTCGAGTGTGGTGCCCCAGATGTTGCTCAGCGGCACCGTGAAGTATTCGGCGCCGCCGTCGCTGACGTCGACCACAAACGCCTCTCCCTCGGCGAGTTCGAAGCGGCCCATGACATAAACCTGGTTGCGCATTGCGCCAACCTTGTCGGCCGACCATGCCAGGTTGAAATGGTTGGGCGGCATCTTGTATGCGCCATGGCTGAGTTTTCCGGTGAAGTCGGCGAAATACGCCATCATCGCCGCGGTCGCTTCGGCCTGCTCGTCGAGTGTGCGCGCCGACGATGCCGGTGGGCCGCCGAGTCTTTGCACCTCCAGATAGTTGGGATCGTCACGCCCCCAGTCCAGCAGCACGTCGCGGATGTAAAACTCATGTGCCGCAGGCGAGGTCTGCACATGGTTGGGTCGCCCGTTGGCAGGTTCGGCGTCGACGGTGACGGTGAAGCTGCCGTCGGAATCCACCTGCATGGTGCGGCCGTTGAGCACGTCGACGGTGCCCATGTGTGCGTCCCACAACGTGAAGTAGTTCTCGGTCATGCGGTGCTCGCCGACCCGGCCATGAATCTCGTAGCGTTCGTCACCCGATATCGGGATCACCCGATACACGCTGTCGGGATTATCGATGCCCCAACGGGATCCCGGGATACGGCGACCGTCAACCGGGTGGGCGAGCCGAGTAATGCAACTGACCTTGGGCCGCAACTTGTCCTGATTCGACGACCATATCGCTGCGGAAAACATGACCTCGGCGAACGCGTCGTCGAACCGCTCGCGCATCGCGTCCGACGCCTTCGCTCGGCCCAGCCAGGTCTCCGCGACGGATCGGTAAGCCGCTTTGACGACTACGTGCTCGATCAGCTCAAGGGCCGCCACTTCCTGCTCGTGCTGAGATGCCGTCGCCACGGGGTCGTCTAGCATGAAGTCCTCACTTTCCGACGTACTGTTCAAAACGCTTGTTGTACAAGGCGAACCGCTCATCGACTTCCTGCGGGCGCAGGCCGTATTCCGCCAGGGCGTAAGGCGGGCGTGCCGCCTCGCGGGGCCGCACTTTCAGCCAGGTTCGCATCGCATTTTCTGCCTCGACGGTAAGCGGCAGTCCGACGGCGTCGTACACCCGGGCCACTTCGCCGATCGGGTCCGCTACCGCGTCGTCGAAGGCGATGTCGGTGACCAGGGCACCGTCTCCGCCGGTTTGAAGGGCCCACGCGTCGCGGACCGCCATCGCGCGGTCATTGGTCCAGCCCATCCGCTGCAACCATTGCGCACCCACCCGATGCCGGTCGACGGTGTCGGCGTGCATCGCGTGCAGGGTCGCGTTGAGGCCGGCCCCCGACGCGATCGTGGTGCGCGGGTCGCGGTGCATGTGCACGAGGTGCAGGTCGCCAAACTCAGCCCGCAGTTCGCCGAGATAGCCGAGGTGGGCCGGCGACTTGAGCACCCAGCGCTTAGGCGACCAATGCCGCTCCGAAGATCTTTGCCGCTTCTGCCACTGCAAGAACTTCAGCATCCGGTGTAAGTAGCTGTAGGCGGGAGTGAAATCCTGCTCGTCGAGCCAGCGCCGGTAATTCGGAAGGTGCGCGCCGGATTCCGGGACATGCGACAAGAACGCGTCGGCCAGAAAGACGATCTCCTCTTCGGCTTCCCGCGCATACATGGGGTGGATGACAAACAGATCGGGCGCCAGTTCACGGGACTTGGCTTCGCGCGCTTCGCTGACGGCGATGCGCGGATCAGCACTGTCGGGGCCGGCGAACCGGTGATCGAGGCGGGGCGCAACCTCGACGACCTCCCAGCCGTAGGCGCAGTGGAAACGCGGGTCGGCGGCCAGCAGTCGCTGCAACAGCGTCGTGCCGCTGCGCATCATCCCGACAACGACTACCGGCGCGGCGATGCGCTCCTGCAGAATCTCCGGGTGGCGGCGGATCCACTCGTTGGCACGCAGTCGCATGCGCAGGCTGTGCACGATGCCCGACCGCAGGATGTGCACCCCGACGGCGTTGAGGTCGGCGACCGCGTAGTCGGCCAACAGCACGCCCAGTGGGTACTCGAATTCCCCTGGTCCCCAGTCGGTCAGCGACTCCTTGCGCTGCGCGTCGACCAGCACGGCGGCCAGGTCGAAGGGGCGGTCCACGCGATCAGAACTTCAGGTGGTGGCTGACATCGCCGACCTGGTCGACGAACATGGTGCGGCTGTCGAACCACCACACACCGTCCAACCGGTGGAAGGTGTCCTTGTAATGTCCGGTCACGATCACCTGCAGCGGCAAGTCCGGCGTGGCCTGCGTGACGCAGTAGTAGGACCTGCTGGTTGCGGTGCCTTCGGCTTCGTCGATCTCTAGCTGCAGATTGCTGGTGTTGTGCTTGGTTTTCGGGGTGCCGTCCTCGTAAATCCGGGTGGCCATGTCGTACATCTTCCGCACCCCGACCGTGCCGTCGAACACCGTCTCTGGCGGACCGTTTTCGACTCCGCAGATACGCCCGTGAGCGAACAGCCCGGCCACCCCGTCCAAGTCGCCAGCGTCCAGCAGTTCGGCGTAGCGGTAGATCAGGTTGGTGATTTCCCATGCACTATCGCTCATGTCGCATCACCTTCGAATCGTGGCAGAACTGACCTGGCTGTCGGTCATTTTGTGGCGAATAGGTACGTTTCCCGCATGGGTGAACTCGACAACAGCGTTGCCGTCATCACCGGCGCCGCGCGCGGCCAGGGGCGCAGCCATGCCGTCGCGCTGGCTGAACAGGGGGCCGACATCATCGCGGTCGACATCTGCGCCGATATCGACACGATTCCCTACCCGCTGGGGACCAAATCCGATCTCGACGAAACCGCAGACCTGGTGCAAGCCACAGGTCGCAAAATGGTGCCCGTCATCGCCGACGTCCGTGACCTCGCAGCGCTGGAGGCCGGAGTGCAGTCCGGAATCGACGCGCTCGGCGACGTCGATATCGTCATCGCCAACGCCGGCGTCGTGGCGATCGGCGATACGCGGACGCGTGCCGAACCCCTGTTCAACACGATTGTCGACATCAACCTCAAAGGCGTGTGGCACACCTTGGTGGCGACGGTGCCCTCGATCATCCGCAAAGGAAAAGGCGGGTCAGTTGTTTTGGTCAGTTCTTCGCAAGGCTTGATTGGCCGCGGGGGTGACGGCAGCGCCGCGATGTTCGCCTACGCCGCCTCCAAGCACGGCGTGGTGGGCCTGATGCGTTCAGCAGCGAATGCGTATGCGCCACACAAGATTCGGGTCAACTCGGTACACCCCAGCGGTGTTGCGACCCCGATGATCCTCAACGACTTCGTGATACGCGGGATGACCGAGAACCCAAACCCGGCCATCTCGCAGACTTTGCTGCCAAACGTGCCGCTGGTCGAGTCGCGAGACGTCACCGACGCGGTGCTGTGGCTGGTCAGCCCGCGAGCCCGCTACGTGACGGGCATAACGGTGCCCGTCGACGCCGGGCACGTCGTCATGTAGGGACGCGTCGACTGTGCGGATTGTGTGCGGGAATTCGCCGCAAACTCGCTAACAACCTACACACTCGGCGCGAAACAACACGGCAGCTAGCCGACCAGCACCGCGTAGCGCGGTTTGATCACGTCGTCGATGATCGCCAGCCGCTCGTCGAACGGGATGAAGGCCGACTTCATCGCATTGATCGTGAACCGCTCAAGGTCACTCCAGCCGTAGCCGAACGCGTTGACCAGAACAGACATTTCACGAGTCATCGTGGTGTCGCTCATCAGCCGGTTGTCGGTATTGACGGTGACCCGGAACCGTGCCCGGGCCAGCAGGTCGAACGGATGCGCGGCGATGCTCTCAACCGCGCCGGTCTGCACATTGGAGCTGGGACACAGCTCCAACGGAATCCGCTTGTCCCGCAATATCGACGCCAGCCGGCCCAGTCGCAGCGTGCCGTCTTCCGCGACGTCAATGTCGTCGACGATCCGCACCCCATGACCCAGTCGGTCAGCACCGCAGAATGCGATCGCCTCCTGAATGGACGGCAGCCCGAACGCCTCACCAGCGTGAATGGTGAAGCGCGCGTTATTATTTCGCATGTACTCGAAGGCGTCCAGATGCCGGGTTGGCGGGTAACCGGCCTCCGCACCCGCAATGTCGAACCCGACTACACCCTTGTCCCGAAACCGGATCGCCAGTTCGGCGATCTCCCGGGACAGTGCGGCGTGGCGCATCGCCGTCACCAGACAGCGCACCACGATGGGTCGTCCCGCTGCTGCCGCCGCCTTCTCCCCGTCGCCGAAACCCGCCAGCACCGCGTCGACGACCGCATCGAACGACAGCCCGCGGTTGATGTGCAGCTCTGGCGCGAAGCGGACTTCGGCGTAGACCACCGCGTCGGCGGCCAGGTCTTCCACGCATTCGTAGGCGACCCGGTGCAGCGCTTCGGGTGTCTGCATTACCGCGACGGTGTGCGAGAACGGCTCGAGGTATCGCTCCAGCGATCCGCTGTGCGACGAGGTGTGAAACCACCTGGTCAGTTCGTCGACGTTGGTCGCGGGCAGGCCGTCGTAGCCGGTCTGACCGGCGATATCGATCACGGTCGCCGGCCGCAGTCCGCCGTCGAGGTGATCGTGCAACAGCGCCTTCGGCGCTCGCCTGATCACGTCCGCGCTCAACGGTGTGGTCATGGGGTGATCCGATCGATAATCAACGGTCGCTGGAGCGGGGGCGCATCGGTCACACTCCAACCTCCATTCAGCTCGGCTGTCGCCGGATCGAAGCGTTCCGGGGTGTCGGTATACAGCGTGAACAGCGGCTCACCGGCGGCCACCGGCTCCCCGGGACGCCGGTGGATGCGGACCCCGGCGCCGGGCTGCACGAGCGTCGCCCGGGCGGGACCTGCCCGCTCCGAGCCGCCATACCGTGAGCCCTACCGCCATCGCGTCGATGTCGCCCATTGTGCCGCCCCGACCCGCGGCGACGGTTTCGAAATACCGACCAACCGGCAACGGTTGCGACAAGTCACCGCCTTGTGCGGCGACCATGGCGCGAAATCGGTCCATCGCGGTGCCGTCACGCAGCGTCTGAGCCGGATCCCGCCCATCGATCCCGGCGATCTCGAGCATCTCGCCGGCCAGCCGCAGGGTCAGCTCCACCACGTCGGGTGGTCCGCCGCCGGCCAGCACCTCCAACGCTTCAGCGACCTCGAGCGCGTTGCCCACCGCCGCGCCCAGCGGGTTATTCATATCGGTCAACACCGCGCAGGTGGGCAGGCCATGCTCGGCGCCCAGCGCCACCATCGTTTCTGCCAACTCACGACATTGCGCTTCCGACCGCAACAACGCGCCGGAGCCAACCTTGACATCCAGTACCAGCGCACCCACCCCCTCGGCGATCTTCTTGCTCATCACCGAGCTCGCGATCAGCGGCAGCGACTCGACAGTGGCCGTGATATCGCGCAGCGCATAGAGCTTCGCATCGGTGGGTGCCAGCCGACCCGCCGCGAAGATGGCCGCGCCGATCTCGTAAACTTGTTGGCGCACTTGCTCGTTAGAGAGATCCGCGGTGAAGCCGGCGATGGATTCCAGCTTGTCGAGGGTGCCGCCGGTGTGGCCGAGTCCGCGGCCAGATGTCTGCGGCACCGCGCCACCGCAGGCGGCGACCACCGCCACCAGCGGCAGCGTGATCTTGTCCCCGACCCCGCCGGTGGAGTGCTTGTCCACGGTCGGAAGCAGACGGCCATTGCGCTGCAAATCGGTGAAATCCATCCGCTCACCGGAGGCCACCATCGCCGCGGTCCATCGCGCGGTCTCGCCGTAATCCATGCCGCGCAGAAAAACCGCCATCAACAGCGCTGACATCTGCTCATCGACGACCCGGCCGTCGTTATAGCCATCGATGAGCCAATCGATCGCGGCATCCGACAGCCGTCCGCCGTCCCGTTTTGTCTTGATCAGCGTCGGCGCGTCGAAACTCACGCGGGGCCCTGCCCGAACCCGGCGAGATCGTCGGGACCGAATGGCTCGGGTAGCAGGTCGCCAAGCCGCCGGGGCCCGTCGCGGTGATCGATGAGCAACTCTGGCCCGCCGTGCTCCAACAACACCTGACGGCACCGGCCGCACGGCATCAGCAGCGAGCCCTGCCCATCGACGCACGCCAGTGCAGCCAGCCTGCCCCCACCGCTCGAATGCAAGGCGCACACCACCGCGCACTCGGCGCAGAGACCCAGGCCATATGAGACATTCTCCACATTGCAGCCGGTGATTATCCGGTGATCGTCAACCAACGCCGCTGCGCCCACCGGAAACTGCGAGTAAGGCGCATAAGCTGCACGTGATGCTTGGACTGCTTTGTCCCGCAGCAGTTTCCAGTCGATCGTGTCGGTCACGGTCGCACTACCACGGGTGTCTGGAATTCATCGGGCAACCCCGTTCAATGTCGGCTAACTCACAAGGCCACCCTAGATTCCTCGCGCCGGCAAGCCCAGGAACAACGCGCGCGGACGCGAAGTGCTTCATAAGACAGCAAGAATGGGTTTAGAGTCCACCCGACGGTCCCACCGCCACAGATACGGGAGGCGCTGATGACGACGACGACATCTGCGAATCCGGCCACGCCGGCGCCGCGGGACGGGTCATCTCGCCGGCGACCGCTGCGACGAACCCTCTATCGCGGTGATCCGGGCATGTGGTCGTGGGTGCTGCACCGCATCACCGGGGCGACCATCTTCTTCTTCCTGTTCGTGCACGTGCTCGACACCGCACTGGTTCGAGTGAGCCCGCAGACCTATGACGAAGTCATCTCGACCTACAAGACACCGATCGTGGGCTTGATGGAGCTCGGGTTGGTGGCCGCAGTGCTCTACCACGCCCTCAACGGCATCCGAGTCATCTTGATCGACTTCTGGGCCCAGGGCACCCGCTATCAACGGCTGATGCTGTGGGCGATCGCCATCATCTGGCTGCTGGTGATGGTTCCGGCGACGGTGGTCATCGGCCATCCACATGATCGGGCACTTCACATGAGCTCGCCTGACCTTCAACTGGGCCGGGGCCAAGTCGCCCCCGTGCGACAGCGCAGCCACGACCGCCCAGCGAGCCTGGACAATCCGCGGGCACCGCGTCGGCGGGGCCGGCATGCCCAACTTCGAGAAGTACGCCTGGCTGTTCATGCGGTTCTCCGGCATCGTGCTGGTGTTCTTGGCGCTCGGGCACTTGTTCGTGATGCTGATGTGGGACGACGGTGTCTACCGCATCGACTTCAACTACGTCGCGCAGCGCTGGCACTCGCCGTTCTGGCAGACCTGGGACCTGTTGCTGCTATGGCTGGCGCAGTTGCATGGCGGCAACGGCCTGCGCACCATCATCGACGACTACAGCCGCAAGGATTCCACCCGCTTCTGGCTGAATACCCTGCTGGCGTTGTCGATGGCCTTCACGCTGGTGCTAGGCACCTATGTGCTGCTGACGTTCGACCCGAACATCGGCTCATGATCGCCCAACACCGGTACGACGTGGTAATCGTCGGTGCCGGCGGCGCCGGGATGCGGGCAGCCGTCGAGGCGGGTCCGCGGGTGCGCACCGCGGTGCTGACCAAGCTCTACCCGACCCGCAGCCACACCGGCGCCGCACAGGGCGGCATGTGCGCCGCGCTGGCCAACGTCGAAGACGACAACTGGGAATGGCACACCTTCGACACCGTCAAGGGCGGCGACTACCTCGCCGACCAGGACGCCGTGGAGATCATGTGCAAGGAAGCCATCGACGCCGTCCTCGACCTGGAGAAGATGGGGATGCCGTTCAACCGGACCCCCGAGGGCCGCATCGATCAGCGCCGCTTCGGCGGGCACACCCGCGACCACGGCAAAGCCCCGGTACGCAGGGCGTGTTACGCCGCCGACCGCACCGGCCACATGATTTTGCAGACGCTGTATCAGAACTGCGTCAAGCACGACGTCGAGTTCTTCAACGAGTTCTACGTTCTCGACCTCGCGCTCAGCCAAACCCCCAGCGGGCCGGTCGTCACCGGGGTGATCGCGTACGAATTGGCCAGCGGCGACATTCACGTCTTCCACGCCAAGGCGGTGGTGATCGCTACGGGCGGCTCGGGCCGCATGTACAAGACCACCTCCAACGCGCACACGCTTGACCGGTGATGGCATCGGCATCGTGTTTCGTAAAGGGCTTCCTTTGGAGGACATGGAATTTCACCAATTCCACCCGACAGGGCTGGCGGGTCTGGGCATTTTGATCTCCGAAGCCGTGCGCGGCGAGGGTGGTCGGCTGCTCAATGGCGAAGGCGAGCGTTTCATGGAGCGTTACGCCCCGACGATCGTCGACCTGGCGCCCCGCGACATCGTCGCCCGCTCGATGGTGCGCGAAGTGCTCGAAGGCCGCGGCGCGGGTCCGCACAAGGACTACGTCTACATCGACGTCCGTCACCTCGGGGCGGATGTGCTGGCCGCCAAGCTGCCGGACATCACCGAGTTCGCCCGTACCTATCTGGGAGTGGACCCGGTCAAGGAGCTGGTTCCGGTCTACCCGACGTGTCACTACGTGATGGGTGGCATCCCCACGACGATCACCGGCCAGGTGCTGCGGGACAACACCAACGTCGTGCCAGGCCTATACGCGGCCGGCGAATGCGCATGCGTGTCAGTGCACGGCGCCAACCGGCTGGGCACCAATTCGCTGCTGGACATCAACGTCTTCGGCCGCCGCGCCGGCATCGCCGCGGCTAGCTACGCTTTAGCCCACGACTTCATCGAGCTGCCGCCGGAGCCGGCGGGGATGGTGGTCGGCTGGGTGGCCGACATCCTGTCTCGGAGCACGGCAACGAACGCGTCGCCGACATCCGCGGGGCGCTGCAACAGTCGATGGACAACAACGCCGCGGTGTTCCGCACCGAGGAGACCCTCAAGCAGGCCCTCACCGATATCCACGCACTCAAAGAGCGCTATTCCCGAATCAGCGTGCACGACAAGGGAAAACGCTTCAACAGCGACTTGCTGGAAGCGATCGAGCTGGGTTTCCTGCTCGAGCTGGCCGAAGTCACCGTCGTTGGTGCGCTTAACCGCAAGGAATCCCGTGGCGGCCACGCCCGCGAGGACTACCCCAACCGCGACGACACCAACTACATGCGCCACACCATGGCCTACAAGCAGGGCAGCGACCTGCTCAGTGACATCCGGCTGGATTTCAAACCCGTTGTGCAGACTCGTTACGAGCCAAAGGAGCGGAAGTACTGATGGCTTCAGATATGACGATCGAGAAGCCCGAACCCAGTGATCCGCCGTTGCCGCCGATTCCGGAGGGCTCGGTCATGGTGACGCTGTAAGATCGCACGCTTCAACCCGGAGAACCCGGACCAGTACGCCGATTCCGGGGGTTGGCAAAGCTTTCGGGTGCCGTGCCTGCCCACCGACCGAATGCTCAACCTGCTGATCTACATCAAGAGCTACCTGGACGGCACCCTGACCTTCCGGCGGTCCTGCGCACACGGCGTATGCGGCTCCGACGCGATGCGCATCAACGGTGTCAATCGGCTGGCCTGCAAAGTGCTGATGCGCGACCTGCTGCCGGCCAAG
Source organism: uncultured Actinomycetota bacterium (assembly GCA_963744835.1). Lineage (GTDB taxonomy): Bacteria > Actinomycetota > Actinomycetes > Mycobacteriales > Mycobacteriaceae > Mycobacterium. The sequence goes on along the minus strand of CAVUVB010000007.1, from coordinate 316,786 downwards.
CCGCGCAAGCAGCTGACGATCACCGTCGAGCCGATCCGCGGGCTGGCGGTGGAGAAGGACCTCGTCGTCGACATGGAGCCGTTCTTCGACGCCTACCGCGCGGTCAAGCCCTACCTGATCACCACCGGTAACCCCCCGACGCGGGAGCGGATCCAAAGCCAAACCGATCGCGCCCGCTACGACGACACCACCAAGTGCATCCTGTGCGCCTGCTGCACCACCAGCTGCCCGGTGTTCTGGAACGAAGGCAGCTACTTCGGCCCGGCAGCCATCGTCAACGCGCACCGCTTCATCTTCGATAGCCGCGACGAGGCCGCCGCCGAACGCCTCGACATCCTCAACGAGGTCGACGGAGTGTGGCGCTGCCGCACCACGTTCAACTGCACCGAGTCCTGCCCGCGGGGCATCGAGGTGACCAAAGCGATCCAGGAGGTCAAGCGCGCGTTGATGTTCGCGCGCTAGTTCTCCGCGAGCAGACGTAAAATCGCCCGCACGCCCGGCGTGTCGGGCGATTTTACGTCTGCTCGGCAACGTGCGGCGAGATGCGGAAGGTCCCGCCTTCCGCACGACCATCCGCAATGTGAACCGCGGGCGGCGAACAGCTCGAACATTTCGACGGATGACGCCAGCCGCCTGACACAACGGTCACACTTTCGTGGCCTGCCTCGTCTGAGTGGTATGACACAGAAAACCCGCATCGAACCCTTGCCCCCGAAACGGGCCAACTGGCTCATCCGCGTCATGTACCGGTACGCCAAACGGCGCTTCGGCGAAGTCCCCGAGCCGTTCGCAGTAACTGCGCATCACCCGCGGCTGCTGGTCGCGTACGCAGTCCACGAGACCATGCTGCAGTCGGCGTCACGCCATTTGCCGGCCAACGTCCGTGAGCTGGCTGTGTTTTGGACCGCGCGCACGGTCGGCTGCTCGTGGTGCGTCGACTTCGGGTCGATGTTGCAGCGCCTCGATGGCCTGGACATCGAACGCCTCAAGGACATCGACAATTACTCCACCTCAACGCGTTTCACCGATGATGAGCGGGCCGCCATCGCCTATGCCGACGCGATGACCACCGACCCGCATTCGGTCACCGATGACCAGGTGGCTGATCTGCGCCGCCGCTTCGGCGACGCCGGGGTGGTCGAACTGACCTATCAGGTCGGTGTGGAGAACATGCGGGCGCGGATGAATTCGGCGTTAGGTATCACCGAGCAGGGCTTCAATTCCAGTGATGCGTGCCGAGTTCCGTGGGCGACTGCGAGCGCAGCGGAGAGCCGGTGAATTTGTCCGGGTTGGCGATATCCCATATCGCACAGACCTTTCCGTCACGCACCGTCATCGCAGTGACCCGCGGTGTCATCGCCTGATATCCGTCGCCACCCGACGAACCCGAGGTGTAGGCGCCCAGCTCGCCGTTGACGAGCGCCAACTGGTTCGCCGTGACGAAGGATGGTCCGTAGCGTTTTGCCAGCCCGAATAGGAAGCGCGCCACCTTGTCCGGCCCATGAATGACCCGCGCCGCGGTCGGCGCCTTGCGGTTGGAATCGCCAGTGAAGGTCACGTCGGGATGCAGGAGGGCGACCGTGGCGGCCAAGTCACCCGAAGCAATGGCGGCCATCAGTTTGCCGACTATCTCGTTGTGCGTGGGATCGGATTTGGGCGGCGGCTCCGCAGCGACCGCTTTGCGGGCCCGCGAGGCCAGCTGCCGGGCGGCCGCCTCGCTGGTCCCCAGCACGTCGGCCACTTCCGCGAACGGCACGTTGAAGCCGTCGTGCAGCACGAACGCGACCCGCTGATCGGGGCTGAGCCGTTCGAGCACCACCATCGCCGCGAAGCGGGCATCCTCGCGGGCCACCACGGCAGACAGCGGGTCAGTGTCGTCAAAGCCGGTGACGACGGGTTCGGGCAGCCAATGGCCGGTGTAGGTTTCGCGCCGGTGCGCCGCCGACCGCAACCGGTCCAGGCCTAGTCGGCTGACCACCGTCGTCAGCCAGGCCCGTAGGTCGGCGATTGCGGTGTCTTGGCTATTCCAGCGCAGCCAGGCTTCCTGGACGATGTCCTCGGCGTCGGCCACGGTTCCGGTCACCCGGTAGGCGACCGCCATCAGATGCGACCTGAGCGCCTCGAATTCGGTGACCTGCGTGGAGGTCATCACCCGAGCTTAGCGTTACGCTCGCGGACAAGATGACCGATAACCTCTGGCTGCACTTCGCCCGGCACGGCCCGGATATCACACCGCCGATCATCGCCCGAGGCGAAGGCGTGACGATCTGGGACGACCGCGGTAAGAGCTACCTCGATGCGCTGTCCGGCCTGTTCACGGTGCAAGTCGGCCACGGCCGCACCGAACTCGCCGAGGTGGCCGCCCGGCAGGCGAGCACCCTGGCGTTCTTCCCACTGTGGGGATATGCCACCCCCACCGCGATCGAGCTCGCCGAACGTCTGGCGCATTACGCTCCCGGCGACCTGAACCGGGTGTTTTTCACCACCGGCGGCACCGAAGCCGTCGAGACCGCGTGGAAAGTGGCCAAGCAGTACTTCAAGCTGACCGGCAAACCCGGTAAGCACAAAGTGATCTCGCGATCGATCGCCTACCACGGCACCACGCACGGCGCCCTGGCGATTACCGGGCTGCCGCGGTACAAGGCGCCGTTCGAGCCGGTGACGCCCGGCGGGTTCCGGGTGCCTAACACGAACTTCTATCGCGCACCCGAGCCGTTCCACACCGACGTCAAAGCCTTCGGACAGTGGGCCGCGGACCGGATCGCCGAGGCGATTCAATTTGAAGGGCCCGAGACCGTGGCCGCGGTATTCCTGGAACCGGTGCAGAACGCCGGCGGCAGCATTCCTCCTCCTCCAGGCTATTTCGAACGGGTCCGCGAGATCTGCGATGAGTACGACGTGCTGCTGGTCTCCGACGAGGTGATCTGCGCGTTCGGCCGGATCGGTTCGATGTTCGCCTGCGACGACTTCGGCTATGTGCCAGACATGATCACCTGCGCCAAGGGGATGACGTCGGGCTACTCGCCCATCGGCGCGATGATCGCCAGCGAGCGGTTGTTCGAGCCGTTCAATGACGGCAGCACGATGTTCGCGCACGGCTACACATTTGGCGGCCACCCGGTGTCGGCCGCCGTCGGGCTGGCCAACCTCGACATCTTCGAGCGCGAGGGACTCAACGACCACGTCAAGAACCACGCGCCCAGGTTCCGCGCCACCCTGGAAGAGCTGAACGACTTGCCCATCGTCGGCGACGTGCGCGGCGAGGGGTTCTTCTACGGCGTGGAATTGGTCAAGGACAAGGCGACTAAGCAAACCTTCACCGACACCGAGCGCCGCGAGCTACTCGGCCACGTCTCGTCGGCCCTCTTCCAGGCCGGGCTGTATTGCCGCACCGACGATCGTGGCGACTCTGTCATCCAATTGGCGCCGCCGCTGATCAGCGGCCAAACCGAGTTCGACACCATCCAAACCATCCTGCGCAGTGTGCTGACCGATGTCTGGAGCCAGCAATGACCAAGCCACGCATCGACCCGATCCGGTGGCAACCGCCGCCGTCACGGCCGTTACCCGAAGCCGACCTCACGCCGACGCTGCACGTGGTCCCGATACCTGGCAACGCCCCGGAGGATGTCGTAGCCGATGCCGACGGCAACATCTGGACCGGTGTCGACGACGGCCGCATCATCCGAATCGCCCCCGACGGCAGTTCCGCTGCGGTGGTTGCCGACACCGGCGGTCGACCACTGGGCTTGGCGGTCGCGCGCGACGGCCGTCTGCTGATCTGCGACAGCCACCGCGGTCTGCTCCGTTACGACCCCACCACGGGAACGCTGGAGACCCTGGTTTCCGAGGTCGCCGGCCGCGCGTTGACGTTCTGTTCCAACGTCGTCGAATCATCGGACGGCACAATCTTTTTCACCGAATCGACGAGCCGGTTCCACTATGAGTACTACAAGGGCGCGATTGTCGAGGGACGGGCCACCGGCTCGCTGTTCCGGCGTGATCCCGACGGTACGGTGAGCGTCCTGGCCTCAGGCCTGCACTTCGCCAATGGCGCGACGCTGACCAACGACGAGTCGGCGGTGGTGTTCGCCGAGACGACCGCTTGTCGGCTGTCGAAATTTTGGCTCACCGGCAACCAGGCGGGCTCGATCACCCCGTTGGTCACCGAACTGCCCGGTTACCCCGACAACATTTCGACCGGTCGCGACGGCCGGATCTGGGTTGCGATGGTCTCGGATCGCAACCGGCTCAGCGAACGGCTCAGCCCCAGCGCACCGATCATCCGCAAGCTGCTGTGGCGGCTGCCCTACCGCTGGCTGCCGAATCCGAAATCGATCGTGTGGGTGATCGGGTTCGACGCCGACGACGGCCACGTCATCACCCAGCTGCGCACCACCCATCCGGCCTTCGGCATGGCCACCGGAGTGCTGGAAACGCCAGGGACGCCGGGACGGCTATGGCTTGGCCGCATCGGTGGCCCCGGCGTCTGTTATCTAGATTTGTAACTTCTGCAACACCAGTCACAGCGCGGCTCCCGGGAATCCCGCCGATGATCGCCTACTCTGCACAGACGATGACCTTCTTACGTACCGCGTCATGCCTGGTAGCAGCGGGTTTCATGCTCACGGCGCCCGCGGCTTTAGGCATGCCGGTTGCGCTCGCCGAGCCCGACCCCGCCCACGACACCTGCCCGTACCGGGTGTCCACGCCGCCGGCGGTGGACTCCTCGGAAGTCCCGCAGGCCGGCGATCCGCCCCTTCCGCTACCGGTGCCTCCCACGCCGATCGGCGGCAACGCGCTGGGCGCCTGCGGTGTTGTCACCGCAGCCGACACACCGCCGGTGCCCGGCGACATCTCCGCGGAGGCCTGGGTGGTGGCTGACCTGGACAGCGGTGCCATCATCGCCGCCCGCGACCCGCACGGCCGTCACCGCCCGGCCAGTGTCATCAAAGTGCTTGTCGCGATGGAGTCGCTCAACGAACTCAACCTCAACAAGACCGTCGATGGCACCCCCGACGACATCGCCGCCGAGGGCACCAAGGTCGGCGTCGCGCCCGGTGGCAACTACACGGTCAACCAGTTGCTACACGGGCTGCTCATGCACTCCGGCAACGACGCGGCGCACGCGCTGGCCATGCAATTGGGCGGCATGCAGACCGCGGTGGAGAAGATCAACATGCTGGCCGGCAAGCTCGGCGGCCGGGACACTCGCGCCGCGACACCCTCCGGACTGGACGGGCCCGGCATGAGCACATCGGCGTATGACCTAGGCCTGTTCTACCGATACGCCTGGGAGAACCCGACATTCGCCGACATCGTCCACACGCGAACCTTCGACTTCCCCGGACACGCCGACCACCCCGGCTATCAGCTGGAAAACGACAACCAGCTGCTCTACCACTATTCGGGCGCGCTTGGCGGCAAGACCGGTTATACCGACGACGCCGGGCAGACGTTTGTGGGCGCGGCCAACCGGGATGGGCGCCGGCTGATGGCGGTGTTGTTGCACGGCACCCGCCAACCGATTGCGCCGTGGCAACAGGCGGCGCATCTGCTGGATTACGGCTTCGCGACCGCGCCGGGAACCCGGGTGGGAACGCTGATCGAACCCGACCCGTCGCTGGTGGCCGCCAAAGCCAGCACTGCTAACGCTGACGGCATTCCCGGTGCAGCGGCGAGCGCTGCGGCGATTGTGCCGCCCGGCGACGCGCTGCCGGTACGAGTCGGTGTGGCGGTGATCGGCACCATCATCGTGTTCGGGTTGATCATGGTTGCCCGCTCGATGAATCGTCGGCCGCAGAACTAAGCTCACAACCGTGAGCGGCACCCGGCGGCGCGGCCTGCTGCTGGGCGTCACCGCAGCAAGCCTGGGCATCGTCTACGGCTACGACCTCTCCAATATCGCGGGTGCGCTGCTGTTCATCACCGACGAATTCGGCCTGACGACAACGCAACAGGAATTGGTGACCACCGCAGTGGTTCTCGGCGAAATCGCCGGGGCGCTGACTGCAGGGGTGCTCGCCAATCTGATCGGGCGCAAGTGGTCGATGGTGCTGGTGGCCGCCGGCTATACGGTGTTCGCGCTGTTGGGCGCGATGTCGGACTCGGTGCCCATGCTGCTGGTGGCCCGCCTGCTGCTGGGTCTGACCATCGGCGTGTCCGTTGTGGTCGTACCGGTGTTCGTCGCCGAATCAACACCGGCGAAAGTACGCGGCTCGCTGCTGGTCGCTTACCAGGCCGCAACGGTGCTCGGCATCATCGCGGGCTACCTGGTCGGCTATCTACTGGCCGATTCACACGGTTGGCGCTGGATGCTGGCGCTGGCCGCGGTGCCGTCGACGTTGGTGATGTTGCTGTTGCTGCGGGTGCCCGACACCGCTCGGTGGTACCTGTTCAAAGGCCGGGTCGCCGAGGCCCGCAGGGCGCTGCAACAGGTGGAGCCGGATAGCGATGTAGAGCGTGAACTCGCCGAAATCAGCGCTGCGCTGGCCGAAGAACGCGGCGGGAAGGTGTCCGAAATGCTGCGTCGGCCCTATCTGCGGGCCACGGTCTTTGTGATCGCGCTGGGTTTCTTCATCCAAATCACCGGCGTCAACGCGATCGTGTATTACAGCCCGCGACTGTTCGACGCGATGGGTTTCCGTGGCAACTTCTCGCTGCTGGTTCTTCCGGCGATCGTTCAGGCCGCTGCGCTGATGGCTGTGCTTGTCTCGCTGGTTCTGGTCGATCGGCTGGGTCGGCGCCCGATTCTGCTGTCCGGCATCGGGACAATGATCGCTGCCGACGTGGTGCTCGTCGTGGCGTTCGCCACCCACTCCCCGGCGGCGTTCGGGTTTATCGGGGTGCTGCTTTTCACGATGGGCTTCACCTTTGGCTTCGGCGCGCTGGTATGGGTGTACGCCGGCGAGAGCTTCCCGTCCCGGCTGCGGTCGCTGGGCTCGAGCGCGATGCTGACCGCCAATCTGCTGGCCAATGCGCTAGTTGCGGGCGTCTTCCTGACAATGCTGCATTCGTTCGGTGGCGCAGGCACTTTCGGTGTGTTCGGCGTTCTCGCGGTGGCCGGGTTCGCGGTGGTCTACGGATTTGCCCCGGAGACCAAGGGTCGCCAGCTCGAGGAGATCCGGCACTTCTGGGAGAACCGCGGCCGCTGGCCTGACGAACTGCCCAGCACAGCAACGGATGTGCAGACATGTCGCTGATCGCCGCCGGCACCGTCGTACTGCCTCAGGGCATCTGCCGGCCGGGTTGGGTGCAGACCTACGGTGGACGAATCCGGGCGTGCGGCGTCGGCCTACCGCCCCAGTCGGCCGACCTCAATATGCCCGACGCGCTGGTGGTCCCGGGCTTTGTCGAGATGCATGCGCATGGCGGGGGCGGCGCGTCATACACCGACGGCGACAACGCAGACATTCTGCGCGCGGCGACATTTCACCGCCGGCGCGGCACAACCACGACATTGGCCAGCCTGGTCACGGCGCCGCCCGCCGAGCTGCTCACGGCGGTGCGTGCGCTTGCCGAATCGACACGTGCGGGCACCGTAGCCGGTATCCATCTGGAGGGACCGTGGCTGAGCGCGGCGCGCTGCGGGGCGCACGCCCCTGGGCAGCTGCGCGACCCGGAGCCCGCTGAGATCGACGCTCTACTGGCCGCCGCAGACGGCGCAATCCGGATGGTTACCCTGGCACCGGAACGCCCCGGCAGCGATGAGGCGATTACCCGCTTCATCGATGCCGGAGTGGTTGTCGCAGTTGGACATACGGATGCGACCTACGAGCAGACTCGCCACGCCGTCGAACTCGGTGCGACCGTCGGCACACACCTATTCAATGCCATGCGGCCGGTGCATCACCGCGAGCCCGGGCCGGCCCTTGCGTTGCTCGAAGACCCCCGGGTGACCGTCGAGTTGATCGCCGACGGTGTTCACGTCCACCCCGCGGTACTGCGGGCCACGATCGAAGCCGCGGGAGTCGAGCGGGTGGCCTTGGTGACCGATGCTACCGCTGCGGCCGGGTTGGGCGACGGCGAATTCCGGCTCGGGACAGTACAGATCGATGTCATCAAGCAGGTGGCACGCGTGCGCGGCACGTCGACCATCGCTGGTAGCACTGCGACCATGGATCAGCTCTTCCGGACGGTGGCCGGTCTCGGTTCGGACCGGGACGTGGCGCTCACCGCTGCAGTGCAGATGACCTCGATGACCCCGGCCACCGCACTCGGCCTCGACCGAGTCGGCGGTTTGCGCGCCGGTATGGACGCCAACCTTGTTGCGCTGGACCGAGGTTGTCAAGTCATCGACGTCATGGCCAGCGGCGTTTGGCAGGCCGACCGCTAATGTCGTGAATCGTTAATTCCCGACTGTGCAGGTTCTGGAGGAATTTGAGGCGAATTCTCGCACACAAGCCGCACAGTCGACGCGTCACCGCACCAGGATGCAACCTGGTAATTACTGCACCCGAATTGAGCGCGGCGCCGCGTCACGCCGACGTCGGCTGGTCGGCGGTCTCCTCGGCCCGGCCGAATAACAAGGGATAGAGCAGGCCGGCGATCGCCCCGCCGATGAGCGGTGCAAGCCAGAACACCCACAGCTGCGCGGGAGCGCCGTTGCCGTTGAAGAACGCGACAGCGGTGGACCGGGCAGGGTTGACCGACGTGTTGGAGACCGGAATGGCCACCAGGTGGATCCCCGTCAGTGTCAGCCCGATGGCCAAGCCGGCGAAGCCCTTCGGCGCCCTATCGTCGGTCGAGCCGAGGATGACGAACAGGAACATCGCCGTCAGCACGACCTCGGCGATGATCACCGCACCCAGTGAATAGTGACTGGGCGAGTGCTCGCCGTAACCATTGGGCGCCATGTTCCCGGTGGCGGTGAAACCCGGCTTACCGCTGGCGATGTAGTAGATCACCACTGCCGCGACCAGGCCGCCGATCAGCTGGACAATCCAGTACGCGGGCAGGACTTTCCATTCCACCCGGCGAGCCAATGCGGCACCCAGCGTCACGGCGGGATTGAAATGCCCCCCGGAGATCGTCCCAAACGCATATACGCCGACCAGTACGGTCAGACCGAAGGCCAACGCCACGCCGAGATAGCCAATACCCAGCGGGTAGTGGCCGGAGTGCGCCTTTGCCGAGAAAATCGCGCTGCCGCAGCCGCCGAGCACCAACCAAAAGGTGCCGATCGTCTCCGCTGCCAGTCGATGGAAGAGGTTGGGTGTCGACATCGCCTACCGCCTTTGCGTAGAGCAATTATTCGTGCTCATGAGGGTGACACGACTCCGCGCCGACGCACCCTGTTGTGGCCAAATCTTTTCGAGAAAGAAAGCTAGCCTTTACTGCGTCGCACGAGTCGGAAAAGACCAAGTGCACCAACGGCACCCACCGCACCAGCTGTCAATGCCTGCCTTACATTGACGCTGTCGCTCAGATGCACCCTGGTCCGGATGACCGCCGGCGCGGGCACTTCGGTCGGCATCGCCGCCTGGCTTTCCGTCGATGTCGCCGCCCACGCGGTGGCGAACAGAAGTAGCCGCGCGGTGATGTACGCGAACACCATTAAGCCCAGCACCGGCCCGAATGTGGCACCCGCGGGGCTGCGCAAGACGTGTTTCAGATAGATCGACGCCACCAGCTTGAACAATTCAAAGCCGATCGCCGCGATCAAAGCGGCTCGAATCGAGTTGGCATAGCCGACCGGCTCCCTGGGCAACCGGGTAATCATCCAGCCGAACAGCAACCATGAGAGCAGCACGGAGACCAATATCGAAATACCGCGAAGGATCGCGTCCAGCACCGGCGCATTGTGTATCCCCAGCAACGCCAACAGCTTGCCCATCGGCGCCGCATCGGCGAGCGCGCTCAGCGCGAGTGTGGCGAGAAGCGCCACGAATGACGACATCATCGCGCCCAGATCGGAGAACTTGGTGCGGACGTATCCACTGAATCCGAGCGACTCGTCGTTCTGTTTCCACATTTCGCTGAGCGCTACCCGGAGATTGGCCATCCAGTTCAGGCCGACCCATGCGGCGGCGATCAGACCGATGAAGCCGACCGACGCCCGCGAACTGATCGCCGAATTCATCACATCGACCACTTGCTGCCCTAGTGCGCCGGGCACCGCGGACCTGACCTTGTTGTCGATCCCAGTCAGCACGTCGGGCCGGCGCGACAGCAGGAATCCGCCGGCGCTGAAACCAACCATCAACAACGGAAACAACGCGAAGATCGTGTAATAGGACAGTCCAGCGGCGAAGAAGTTGCCCCGGCACTCGTTGAAGTGGTCGTTAGCCCGCATCACATGGTCGAACCATCCGAACCGCGCCCGCAATCGATCCAGAATTCCTGGTTTGCCCGGTTCGCTCGTCACGGTGCCGGCTAGGGACGTCTCGGCAAGAACCCGAGCCGGTCGTAGACCCGGTCAACCGTTTTTGCGGCCACGTCCTCGGCCCGTGCCGCACCGGCAGCCAGCAGGCCCTCCAATTCCGCTGGATCCGCGAGTAACTCGTCGACCCGGGCCTTGATCGGCGTCACGAATTCGACGACCGCCTCGGCGGTGTCCTTCTTCAGATCGCCATAGCCGTGTCCGGCATAGCGTTGAACCAGGGCGTCGACGTCGACACCGCTAACCGCCGACTGAATACTCAGCAAGTTGGAAACACCGGGTTTGACGTCCGGGTCGTAGCGGATCTCGCGCTCGCTGTCCGTTACCGCGGACCGAATCTTCTTGGCAGACAATGCCGGATCGTCGAGAAGATTGATCAGCCCGGCATCGGTGGCTGCCGACTTGCTCATCTTCGACAACGGATCTTGCAGATCGTGGATCTTGGCGGTGATCTTGGGGATGAGTAGCTCGGGAACCACAAACGTATCCGGGAAGCGGCTGTTGAACCGCTGCGCGATATCGCGTGCGAGCTCCAGGTGCTGGCGCTGGTCTTCACCCACCGGTACCAGCTCGGCCTGGTAGGCCAGCACGTCGGCGGCCTGCAGCACCGGGTAGGTGAACAGGCCGACCGTGGTCGTGTCGTTGCCCTGACGCGTCGATTTGTCTTTGAACTGCGTCATTCGCGACGCCTGGCCGAAGCCGGTGAAACAGCCGAGCACCCATGCCAGCTGAGTATGCGCGGGGACATGGCTCTGCACGAAGATGGTGCTGCGGCCGGGGTCGATACCCAGTGCCAGGTATTGCGCCGCGGTCACCAGCGTGCGGCGCCGCAGTAGTTCGGGATCCTGCGGGACGGTGATGGCGTGCAGGTCGACGACGCAGAAGAACGCGTCGTGGTCGTCTTGCAATTGAGCCCACTGGGTGACGGCGCCCAACGCGTTTCCGAGGTGCAGAGAATCCGAGGTGGGCTGCACGCCGGAGAAGATCCGGCGGGAATCCAGTAGTGGTGCTCATGATGACTCGATCTTTTCACGCGGACACCGGTCCGCATGGCGTGTGCTTGCAGTACCGGCGGTATCACCTTACTGTCGGCCTCATGACGACTCGCGCGCCCATCCATCTCGGGTCCGGTGAACCGGTCCTGCTGCTGCACCCCTTCCTGATATCGCAGGTGGTGTGGCAAAAGGTGGCCCCGCGTTTGGCCGATACCGGCCGCTACGAGGTGTTCGCCCCGACCATGGCCGGTCACAACGGTGGCCCCTATGCCGGCACCTGGATGCTGAGCTCCTCGGTGTTGGCCGACCACGTCGAGCGGCAACTCGACGAGCTGGGCTGGGATACCTGCCACATTGTCGGTAATTCCCTGGGCGGCTGGGTGGCCTTCGAGCTCGAACGTCGCGGCCGGGCACGCACGGTCACCGGCATCGCGCCGGCCGGCGGGTGGACCCGCTGGGCCCCGACCAAGTTCGAGGTGATCGCCAAGTTCGTCGGCGGGATGCCGTTTTGGGCACTGGCACGGTGGGCGGGGCCGCGCGCGTTGCAGCTGCCGTTCAGTCGTCGGCTCGCCACTCTGCCGATCAGCGGGACGCCGGACGGGGTCAATGAAAGTGAACTCGAGGCCGTCGTCGACGACGTAGCGCACTGCCCCGCGTACTTCCAGCTGTTCGTGAAGTCGCTGCTACTACCCGGACTGCTGGAGTTGGCGCAAACCGCCGCGCCCGCGCACCTGGTGATCTGTGGGAAGGACCGCGTCTTTCCCGGGCCGCGATCCCACCGGTACTTCAAGGCCCAGCTTCCCAAGGGGACGCGAGTGACCGAGCTCGACGGCCTCGGTCACATTCCGATGTTCGAGGCGCCGGGACGGATCACCGAAGTGATCACCGGCTTCCTCGACGAGCACAGCCCGCCGCTTCGGGCCGTCGCCTCGCCGGGGGCCTAGTCGAGCGCCTTCTTGAGGTTGTCCGCGATCGCGTCAAGGAACTCCTCGCTGGTCTGCCAGTTCTGGTCTTCGCCGATCAGCAGGGCCAGGTCTTTGGTCATCTGACCCCCTTCGACCGTGGCGACGACGACCTCTTCCAGCTTCTGGGCGAAGCCGCTCACCTCGGGTGTGTCGTCCAGCTTGCCGCGGTGCTCCAGCCCGCGCGTCCAGGCGAAGATCGAGGCGATCGGATTGGTGGAGGTGGGCTTGCCCTCCAGGTACTGCCGGAAATGCCGGGTGACCGTGCCATGCGCGGCTTCGGCCTCGACCGTCTTGCCGTCCGCGGTCATCAATACCGAAGTCATCAGGCCCAATGAGCCGTACCCCTGTGCGACCGCGTCGGACTGAACGTCACCGTCGTAGTTCTTGCACGCCCACACGTAGCCGCCCTCCCACTTGAGGCAAGCAGCCACCATGTCGTCGATCAACCGGTGCTCGTAGGTGAGCCCGGCCTCTTCGAACTTGTCCTTGAACTCCTCGTCGTAGATCCGCTGGAACTCATCTTTGAACATGCCGTCGTAGGCCTTGAGGATGGTGTTCTTGGTCGACAGATACACCGGGTAGTTCTCTTTCAGGCCGTAGGCGAACGACGTTCGAGCAAAATCCTGAATCGAATCCTTGAAGTTGTACATCCCCATCACCACACCGCCGTCTTCGGGGATAGACACCATCTGGTGCTCGATCGGCTCACTGTCGTCAGCAGGTGTGAAGGTCAGTGTGACGGTCCCAGGGCGGTCGACCTTGAAGTTCGTCGCACGGTACTGATCGCCGAATGCGTGGCGGCCGATGATAATCGGCTTCTTCCATCCGGGAACCAGCCGGGGGATGTTCGAGATCATGATCGGTTCGCGAAAGATCGTTCCGCCCAGAATGTTTCGGATCGTCCCGTTGGGCGACGACCACATCTGCTTGAGGTTGAACTCCTTGACCCGGGCCTCGTCGGGGGTGATCGTGGCGCACTTGACGCCGACACCGTGCTTCTTGATGGCATACGCCGAGTCGATGGTCACCTGGTCGTCGGTTGCGTCGCGGTGTTCGACGCCCAGGTCGTAATAGTCCAGGTTGATGTCGAGGTGCGGAAAGATGAGTAGGTCTTTGATCCACTGCCAGATGACGCGAGTCATCTCGTCGCCGTCGAGCTCTACTACCGTGCCTTTGACCTTGATCTTTCCTCCACTGGACATCTGCCCAGACTACAAGGGGCGCCCTTTAACTGATCACGCGCGCGGCCGGTGCTCGCCCATCACCTGGCAACACGCTGCGGCAGGCTCTAGCCTCGGTCTCACCTACTCAACAAAATTGACTACGGCGAGGTGGCGTGATGAGTTCAAAGCATCCGTTCCGCAAGGCGGTCGAGGAGCGCGACGAGGCGGCCATCCAAGCGATGCTGGCCGACGACGTGGTCTTTACCAGCCCGGTCGCGTTCAAGCCCTATATCGGCAAACCGATAACAGCGGCGATCCTGCGCGGGGTCTTGCGGATCTTCGAGGACTTTCACTACCTGCGTGAGATACATGACAGCAACGGTCGTGATCATGCATTGATGTTCGAAACGACCGTGTCAGGCAAGAAGATCACCGGTTGTGACTTCTTGCACTTCAACGACGAGGGCCTGATCGACGACTTCACGGTCATGGTGCGGCCGCTGTCGGGTGCGACCGCGTTATCCGAGGCGATGGGCGCCCAGTTCGATCGGATCCGGCAAGAAGCCCTCGAATTCGCCGCATCGTTTAGCACCGCGAGATAGATCATGCGGATCGGATTGGGGATCAATTACGCCGGCGGCTTTAAGGAAGTGGCCGCCGAAGTGGCCGACCTCGAGCGCGCCGGGTTGGACATTGTCTTTGTCCCCGAGGCGTATTCGTTCGACGCGGTCAGCGCGCTGGGCTACCTGGCGGCCAGCACCCAACGGGTTCAGCTGGCCTCGGGAATCCTGCAGCTCTACACCCGAACACCTACCTTGACCGCGATGACCGCAGCCGGGCTCGACTACGTCTCCGACGGTCGGTTCACCCTCGGTCTTGGCGCATCCGGGCCCCAGGTCATCGAGGGCTTCCACGGCGTTCCCTACGACGCCCCAATAGCGCGCACCCGCGAAGTCATCGAAATCTGCCGCCAGGTGTGGCGACGCGAAGCCGTGCAACATGAGGGCAGGCACTACACGATCCCGCTGCCAGCCGAACGGGGCACCGGACTTGGCAAACCGCTCAAACTCATCAATAAGCCTGTCCGAGAACGTATCCCAATCTTGGTGGCCGCACTGGGGCCCAAGAACGTCGAGCTGGCCGCCGAGATCGCCGAGGGCTGGCAACCGATCTTCTATCTGCCGGAGAAGGCACAAGACGTCTGGGGCGAGGCGCTGGCCGCCGGCCAGGCCATGCGCGACCCGACGTTGGAAGAACTCGACGTGTATGCAGGCCCGGTACTGGCCATCGGCGAAAACGTCGAGCCACTGCGCGAATTCGTCAAACCAAACCTGGCGCTCTACATCGGCGGGATGGGCGCAAAGGGCAAGAACTTCTATCACACCCTGGCCACCAGATACGGCTACGGCGCTGCGGCCGATCGCATCCAAGAGCTTTACCTGGCCGGCGACAAAGACGGCGCCGCCAAGGTGGTGCCCGACGAACTGGTACGCGACATCTCACTGATCGGGACACGCGGCTTCGTCAAGGAGCGGTTGGCGGCCTTCCGGGAGGCCGGGGCGACCGCCTTGAACGTGGTACCGATCGCCGAAACGGCCGCCGACCGGATCAAGCTCATCGAGACGCTTCGCGGGCTGCTCGACTAAAACGCCTGAGGTTGCGCCTTTGACCGAGCCATCCAGTGCATAACGATGCGCACGGCCAGGAAAGCGATTGCCGCCGTGTACAAGAAGAGCCCGAACCCCGGAGAAAAGTTCACGTCAGATATGTCGGGGTTGTCGCGCTTCACTTCCGCCATCTGCGAGTCGTAGGTGAACCAGTTGTAGATCAATTGGATGGCCAGCAAGCTGATCAGAACAGTGAGAACGGTTAGTGTACGGCGTTGGCTCTGAGGTCGGGCAAAAGCTGTCACCGACAGCACCGCGCCCGCGACGAGTACCAAGAATATGACATAAGCCACGCCGCCCTCCGACCAGAGGGAACCACTCGCCGTGTGTCCGTTGAAGCTGGCGGTTACAGCGGGGAGGAAGAGCGAAATCGCCGCGACGACGAATCCGCCGACGAGAAGCCACGAGGCGAGCGGCGCCTTTGAGATGCCGGCCGTGAATGCTGTCTGCGGGTTACCGAACGTCTGACCGCCAGGAGTCGGGTATCCGGCCGGGGCTGGGTATTGGGGGGCGGCAGGCGGAGCGGACCACGATTGCGGCGCAACCGGTGTCGCCGGTGTTCCCGTCGATTGCCCGGCAGGCTGATAGCCGGGTGGGGCCGAGGGTGCAGTCGTGGGCGGTGGCGTGTAGCTGGGATGCTGCTCCGGTGGATACCAGTTGCCGTCCGACGCCTGCCACCATCCAGGTCCCTGTGGCGCATTGCTCATCTATTTGTCCTCGTTTCAAGTAAGGGTGTCGACGGTCGTCGGAGCGCTTCGCGCGCTGCTTTCCGTCCTCCGCAAGCCGACGGTGCCGGTTGAGAGGCTTGTCGCGACCGGCGATGGCAATGTTGGAAAACAAGCCTTGGCGAATTCTAAAAGGATTCGAGCTAAAAATCTTGGGACCCTTCAAATTCACCGGCCGGATTAATGAATCGCCGGTCGTTCAATCAGATGATCGGCAGGCTCCGTGCACCTACCGACCGCGTTAGCCTTTCGCGTCGGCCAGCACAGCGTTGAGCGTCTTACTTGGCCGCATCACCGCGGTCGTCATCTCGCGGTCCAGCGCGTAGTAGCCCCCGATGTCCACCGCGTCGCCCTGCACTTCGGCAAGTTCTCGCACGATGATTTCTTCGTTCTCGGTCAACGCATCGGCCAGCGCGGCGAAGTGCTTTCGCAACTCTTCGTCATCGGTTTGCGCGGCAAGTTCTTGTGCCCAGTACATGGCGAGGTAGAACTGGCTGCCGCGGTTGTCCAGCTCGCCGGTCTTGCGCGACGGGCTCTTGTTGTTCTCCAGCAGCTTGCCGATCGCGGCGTCCAACGTCTTGCCCAGTACCTTGGCCCGCTCGTTACCTGTCTTGATGCCTATGTCTTCGAAACACGCTCCCAGCGCGAGGAACTCACCCAGTGAATCCCACCGCAGGTGGTTCTCCTCGACGAGTTGGTGGACATGCTTGGGCGCTGAACCTCCCGCTCCCGTCTCGTACATTCCGCCGCCGGCCATCAGCGGCACGATGGACAGCATCTTGGCGCTGGTGCCCAACTCGAGGATCGGGAACAGGTCGGTGAGGTAGTCGCGCAGGATGTTTCCGGTGGCGGCGATGGTGTCCTGCCCGCGCATCGCGCGCTCGATCGTGTGACGCATGGCTCTTTCCTGCGACATCGTCTGGATGTCGAGGCCCTCCGTGTCGTGGTCGGCCAGGTAGGTGTTGACCTTCTTGCGGAGTTCGTTCTCGTGTGGACGCTCCTGGTCCAGCCAGAACACCACCGGCATGCCCGAGTTTTGCGCCCGGGTCACAGCGAGCTTGACCCAGTCGCGGATCGGGTCGTCCCGCACGATGGGCATGCGCCAGATGTCGCCGGTTTCCACGTTTTGCCTCAGCAACACTTCCCCGGTATCGAGGTCGACGATGTTGGCAACCCCGTCCTCGGGGATCTCGAACGTCTTGTCGTGCGAGCCGTACTCCTCGGCCTGCTGCGCCATCAGGCCGACGTTGGGCACGGTTCCCATAGTCGTTGGATCGAATGCTCCATGCGTCTTACAGAAGTTGATGATTTCTTGGTAGATGCGGGAAAAGGTGGACTCGGGGTTGACGGCCTTGGTGTCCTTCTGCCGGCCGTCGGCGCCGTACATCTTGCCGCCGGCGCGGATCATTGCCGGCATTGACGCATCCACGATCACGTCGCTGGGCGAATGAAAGTTGGTGATGCCCTTGGCCGAATCGACCATCGCCAGCTCGGGCCGGTGTTCGTGGCAGGCATGCAGGTCGCGGATGATCTCGTCGTGTTGCGATGCGGGCAGCGACTCGATCTTGCTGTACAGATCGACCAATCCGTTGTTGACGTTGACGCCAAGTTCATCGAAGAGTGCCTGATGCTTGGCGAAGGCGTCTTTATAGAAGACCTTGACGGCGTGGCCGAAGACGATGGGGTGGGATACCTTCATCATCGTCGCCTTGACGTGTAAGGAGAACATCACGCCTGTCTCGTAGGCATCCTCCATCTGCGCCTCGTAAAACTCGCACAGCGCCTTCTTGCTCATGAACATGCTGTCGATGATGTCGCCTTCCCGCAGCGACACCATGGGCTTGAGCGCGATCGTCTCGCCGCTCTTGGTCACCAGCTCCATCTTGACGTTGCGCGCGCGGTCCACGGTCATCGACTTCTCACCGTGGTAGAAGTCGCCGTGCCGCATGGTCGCGACATGAGTGCGCGACGCCATCGACCACTCCGCCATGCTGTGCGGGTGCTTGCGTGCGTACTCTTTGACCGCATGGGGCGCGCGGCGGTCCGAATTTCCCTGCCGCAGAACTGGATTCACCGCGCTGCCGAGGCATGTGGCGTAGCGGTCGCGGATTTCCTTGTCATCGTCGGTTTTCGGACTTTGCGGATAGTCCGGAATCTTGAATCCCTTGCCTTGCAGTTCTTTGACGGCGGCGACCAGTTGGGGCACCGAGGCGCTGATATTGGGCAGCTTGATGATGTTGGTGTCGGCTAGCTTCGTCAGCCTGCCCAGTTCGGCAAGGTTGTCGGGTACCCGCTGCTCGTCGGTGAGGTAGTCGGAGAACTCGGCCAGGATCCGTGCTGCCACCGAGATGTCGCTGGTCTTGATCTCGATGCCGGCCGGCTCGGCGAAGGCACGCACTATCGGCAGAAACGCGTAGGTCGCCAGCAGCGGCGCCTCGTCAGTCAGCGTGTAGATGATGGTCGGCTGGTCGGCGCACATACCAGTCAGTATCCCGTACGGAGTCTCCCCAGCTGCGGCTAGGCCCATGGCGGCGACCCGCCGCGCCCGGCTTCGCCGCGCTTGCGATCCCCGCTAGGCCCAATGGCGGCGACCCGGCAATATGCGATATTCTTCTGGCAGGTCATGAGCGCCAGCGTCAAGCCCCGGCTTGCTGGCCGGCAACCCTCCAACCGCGGTGGGGTGCCCCGGGTGATGACCAGGTTGAGTAGCCACCACCGGCTACGCGGCAAGCGCGGGTCCGCCGTGAACGGGCCCCCCGAGTAGACAGGGAAACCTGATGCGCACCTATTTGGGCTGGCCCATCATGCGTCGCAGTTGCTGAACGCCTGGGTGCCGGTCGACATCTCGGGTCGTGAGATGGCGTCCCGCGCGCCTGCCAGCAATCGACCCACCCCACTTTCTCCCAGAAAGCACCTTCCATGACCGCTGACAGCGATAACGAGTCCGATCCGACCGCGCACTGGTCGTTCGAGACCAAGCAGATCCACGCCGGCCAGCAGCCGGACCCGACCACCAACGCCCGCGCGTTGCCGATCTACCAGACCACGTCCTACGTGTTCGACGACACTGCACATGCCGCCGCACTGTTCGGGCTGGAGGTCCCGGGCAACATCTACACCCGCATCGGCAACCCGACCACCGACGTCGTCGAACAACGGATCGCCGCGCTGGAAGGCGGCGTGGCCGCGCTGTTCCTGTCCTCCGGCCAGGCCGCGGAGACGTTCGCGATTTTGAATGTCGCCGGCGCGGGTGACCATATCGTGTCCAGTCCCAGGCTCTACGGCGGCACCTACAACCTGTTCCACTACTCGCTGCCAAAGCTGGGCGTCGACGTCAGCTTCGTCGAGGATCCCGACGACCTGGACTCGTGGCGGGCCGCCGTGCGGCCGAACACCAAGGCGTTCTTCGCTGAGACGATCTCCAACCCACAGATCGACGTGCTGGATACCCCCGGCGTGTCCGGCGTGGCCCACGAGCATGGTGTGCCGCTGATCGTCGACAACACCGTCGCCACCCCCTACCTGATCCAGCCGATCGCACAGGGCGCCGACATCGTGGTGCACTCGGCTACTAAGTACCTGGGTGGACACGGCGCCGCGATCGCCGGTGTGATCGTCGACGGCGGCACCTTCGACTGGACGCAGGGCCGATTCCCGGGCTTCACCACCCCCGACCCCAGCTACCACGGCGTGGTGTACGCCGAGCTGGGTCCGCCGGCGTTCGCGATCAAAGCCCGGGTGCAATTGCTGCGCGACTACGGGTCGGCGGCATCGCCGTTCAACGCGTTCCTGGTGGCGCAAGGCCTGGAAACCCTGAGCCTGCGTATCGAGCGCCATGTCGCCAACGCCCAGCGAGTCGCCGAATTCCTCGCCGGCCGCGACGATGTGCTTTCGGTCAATTACGCTGGCCTGCCCAGCTCGCCGTGGTACGAGCGGGCAAAAAAGCTGGCGCCCAAGGGAGCCGGAGCCGTGTTGTCCTTCGAGTTGGCCGGCGGTGTCGAGGCAGGGAAGGCGTTCGTCAACGCGCTGAAGCTGCACAGCCACGTCGCCAATATCGGTGATGTGCGTTCGCTGGTGATCCACCCGGCATCGACGACGCATTCCCAGCTCAGTCCCGTCGAGCAGCAAGCCACCGGCGTCAGCCCCGGGTTGGTGCGGTTAGCGGTGGGCACCGAGCACATCGACGACATCCTGGCCGACCTCGAACTCGGCTTCGCCGCGGCCCGAAAATACGGCGGCGCCACAGCCGACGGAGCCGGCAGCGGCGACCCGCACGCCGTGGCGGCGTTCTGAGGAGGCCTGAGGTGACAATCTCTGATGTGCCGACTCAGACGCTGCCCGCTGAAGGCGAGATCGGCATTGTCGACATCGGTTCGCTGAGGCTGGAGAGCGGTGCGGTGATCGACGACGTCAGCATCGCCGTGCAGCGGTGGGGCGAATTGTCGCCCGCCCGCGACAACGTCGTGGTGGTATTGCACGCACTGACCGGAGATTCCCACATCACGGGACCCGCCGGGCCCGGACATCCGACGCCGGGCTGGTGGGACGGCATCGCGGGCCCGGGCGCACCGATCGACACCGACCGCTGGTGCGCGGTGGCCACCAATGTGTTGGGCGGTTGCCGCGGCTCGACCGGGCCGAGCTCAACCGCCCCTGATGGAAAACCCTGGGGCTCAAGGTTTCCGCTGATATCTGTGCGAGATCAAGTCGAGGCAGACGTGGCGGCGCTGGCGGCGCTGGGCATCACCGAGGTGGCCGCGGTGGTTGGCGGGTCGATGGGCGGAGCCCGGGCGCTGGAATGGATCGTCAGCCACCCCGATCGGGTGGGCTCGGGTCTGCTGCTGGCGGTGGGAGCGCGCGCGACCGCCGACCAGATTGGCACCCAGTGCACCCAGCTCGCTGCCATCAAGGCCGACCCGAACTGGCAGGGCGGTGACTACTACGGCACCGGCCGCGCCCCCGATGCTGGTTTGCACATCGCCCGCCGCTTCGCGCATCTGACCTACCGGGGCGAGGTCGAGCTGGACACCCGCTTCGCCAACGACCCTCAGGGCGCAGAAAACCCAGCGGATCCGGTGACCGGCGGCCGTTACGCGGTGCAAAGCTACCTGGAACATCAGGGCAGCAAGCTGGTCTCCCGCTTCGACGCCGGCAGCTACGTGCTACTCACCGAGGCGCTCTCCCGTCACGACGTCGGCCGGGGCCGCGGCGGTGTCGCCGCGGCGCTGCGCGGCTGTCCGGTGCCAGTTGTGGTCGGCGGAATCACGTCCGACCGGCTCTACCCACTGCGGCTGCAAGAGGAGTTGGCTGATCTGCTGCCGGGATGTGGCCGGTTGCACATCGTTGATTCGATTTACGGGCATGACGGCTTCCTGGTGGAATCCGGAGCCGTTGGGGAGCTGGTGCGGCAGACCCTCGAATTGGCCACCAGCCAAGGCGTGTGTCCGCGGTGACCCAGTCCCCGCAGGCCCGCTCGTTGTCGTTTGGCTCTGAAGCGGCCGCGTACGAGCGTGGCCGCCCGTCCTACCCCCCGGAGGCAATCGACTGGCTGTTGCCGGCCGGGGCTCGCGATGTGTTGGACCTCGGCGCCGGGACCGGGAAGCTGACCACCCGGCTGGTGGAACGCGGACTGGACGTGGTCGCCGTCGACCCCATCGCCGAGATGCTGGAAATGCTGCGTAAGTCGCTGCCGGACACACCGGCGCTGCTCGGCACCGCCGAGGACATTCCGTTAGCGGACAACAGTGTTGATGCGGTGCTCGTCGCACAGGCTTGGCACTGGTTCAATCCGGAGCGAGCGATTCCCGAAGTGGCCCGGGTGCTGCGGCCGGGCGGACGATTGGGCCTGGTGTGGAATACCCGCGACGAACGACTCGGCTGGGTGCGGGAGCTGGGTCACATCATCGGCCGCGACGGGGATCCGGTGCGCGACAAAGTGACACTGGCCGAGCCGTTCACCGGGCTGCAGCGTCATCAGGTCGAGTGGACGAATTACCTTACGCCGCAAGCATTGATCGATTTGGTCGCTTCTCGAAGCTACTGCATCACCTCGCCGACCCAGGTGCGCACCAAGACACTAGACCAGGTACGCGAGTTGCTGGCCACCCATCCGGCACTGGCCAACGCGGGAGGCCTTGCCCTGCCGTACGTGACGGTGTGCGTTCGGGCGACGCTGTCGAAGTAGCTGGTCGCGTATCACTGCTTCTCGTCGTCGCAGAGCAGCTTTTCAGGGTGATGGAACGTGTTGATACGGGGTTGTCCGTGGTCAAGGCGCGGGGGTGGAATCCATTCGGTGTCACCAGTTCTGTTTTTCCGGGTGATCCAACCTTCTTCGGTGAGCGGATGATCGGTGCCACAACCGAACGTCAGATTGTTGACGTCGGTGTTGGGGCACATGGCATACGGGATGCAGTGATGCACCTCGCAGTAGTAGCCCGGCACTGTACACCCCGGACGCGAACACCCACGGTCTTTGGCGTACAACACAATCCGCTGTCCGGCCGACGCCAGTCGCTTGGTGTGACAGAGCCCGATCGCCTTGCCGTTATCGAAAATGCACAAGTAGTGATGCGCGTGGCGGGCCAGCCGAATCACATCGCTCATGGGTAGCAGCGTCCCGCCGCCCGTGAGTCCCTTGCCCGCCGCGGCCTCCAGGTCGCGCAAGTTGGTGGTGACAATGATCGACGCTGGTAATCCGTTGTGCTGACCCAGCTTTCCACTAGCCAGCAGGGCCCGGCCAGCGGCGTTGAGCGCGTCGTGGTTGCGCTGGGCGGTGCTGCGGGTGTCGTTGCCGACGGCTTGCTCCGAAGGCCCGTCGTCCAGGCATGGAGACTCATCCTCGGGATTGCACATGCCTGGAGCGGCGAGTTTGGCCAGTACGGCGTCGATGGTGGCCCGTGCCTCGGGTGTCAGGTACCCACTGATCGCGCTCATTCCGTCGAAACGCTGTTTGCCAATGATGAAGCCCCGTCGACAAGCGCGGTCCTCATCGGTGTGAAAGTGCCGTCGGGGTTGACGCAGTCGGTGAGTCTGTCGGCCAACTTGCTCAACTCGTCGGGGCGGTGCTCGCCGCCCAACCGGGCCAGCTGCGCCTCGGCTGTCTGACACGTCTCGACATCGACGAAGTCAGGCAACCGATGACAAAAGCCGCGAATCACCGCGACGTGCCCGTCGCCGATCTCGCCGGCGCGCTGCGCCTCGGCGGTGGCTGCCAGCCGAGGTGACAATGGTTCACCGGTGACCGATTGGCGCGGCCCAAGGTCGTCGGCCTCCCGGATGCGCCGGCCAGCCTCGACGCGGCTGATCCGCAAGCGATTGGCCAGCGCATGATTCAGCCTGCCGCCCAAGTCGGTTTCGCTGGCCTGCCGCCCCAGCTGGTTGATCAACGCATAACCGGGCACCGGCAGCCGACGGGTCTCCCGCTCGAGCCGCTCCAACATCGCCAAGCATTCCGGCGTGGTTAACGCGTCGAAAGACAGCTCAACCAGTCCGGACACCGCAACGCGAAACGCGTCGAACCGGTCGACGATCTCCTCACGGCTGCTCGAATACATGTTCGAATAATAACGCTGCTCGCTGACCCGCCGACATCTTCGGATGCCTGATTGTGGATGAAGTCGCAACTGTAGATACCGTGAGCTCCGTGACAGCGGAGCCGCAACACGACCAGTGGGCGGCCTGGCTCTTTCACCGCCGCCACGGCGGCGACCCGGAACTGCTTCGTCACCAGCTGGAAGCCCTCGCGCCGGTCCGCGACAAAGTCATCGCCAACGCTGCCCTCGCATCCGGAAACACGGTGCTCGACGTAGGGTGCGGTGACGGGTTGATCGCCTTCGCCGCCGCCGACGCGGTCGGACCGACGGGAACGGTGATCTTCAGCGACGTATCGTCTGAACTGCTCGACCGGTGTCGAGAACTTGCCGCGCAACGTGGACTGCTCGACCGCTGCCAATTCGTGCAGGCACCGGCCAGCCACCTGGTGGGGATCGACGACGAAGCCGTCGATGCGGTGACGCTCCGATCGGTGCTGATCTATGAGCCAGAGAAGGCCACCGCCTTCGCCGAGTTCTACCGGGTACTACGTCCCGGTGGTCGGCTGTCGCTGTTCGAACCAATCAACTGTTTTTCTAAAAAACTCTTCGGCGGCTATGACTTCGGCCCGGTAGCCGAACTCGCCGCCAAGGTCAGAAAGGTCTACGAGGCCATCCAGCCGGCCGGATCGGATCCGATGCGCAACTTCGACGAGCGAGACCTCCTCGCACTCACTGAGCGGGCCGGATTCGCGGAAGTACACCTCCGACTGACGATTGACGTCCATCCATTCCAACCGCTTCCTTGGACGGCCCTGCTGAACGTCGCCACCAACCCGCGCATACCCACCCTGGGTGAGGCCATGTGCCAAGCACTCACACCCGACGAGGTCGAACGTCTCACTGCACACCTGCAACCCCTCGTCGAGCAGGGCCGCGGCACGCGACGCATCGCCGTCTGCTACTTATCGGCGGTCAGAAGTTGAGCCCGGAGTACATCACCCGGCCGGGATCGTACTTCTGCCGTATCGCGCTGAGCCGGGAGAGATTCGGGCCGAAATAGCGCGACGGCGGTTGGTTCACCTCGACATAGTTCACATAGCTGCCAACCGAATACGGTCGCACCGCTTGATGCGCCGTGTTGAGCCAGTTGGTCGCTGCCGACGGGTCACCGGATGTTTCGACGTACCACTGCACCAGAGCGGACTGCTGACGCCACGGAAATGCGGTGGCCCCCGGCGCCACACTGGCCAGGGCGCCGTCGAGCGCGTGCATGATGGCCAACATGCGGCCGGCGCCGGGAGGAAAGGCGGCGACCGCGGAGGCGATGCCCTGAGCCGCCGCCGCGTTGATGGTCGGGAAAACATCGGAGCCGCCGACATATCCGAGCGGCGACGGGTTCAAGTTGTTGACGGCCAGATACCTCACCAGGTCCAAATAGTTGAACGTGTGGTTCTCGGTCCCGCCCGGTTGCATTCCAACCGCCGAACTGATGGCGCTCGCCACGCTGTTACCCGACCCGGCCGGACACGTCGCCATGATGCGACAGCGCGTGCCCATCGCGTCAGTCGTGCTGTCGGCCAGCGCCCAGCTGCTTCGGTCGGCGGTGCGCAGCCAGTTCTGCCAACCGACGAGCACCTGCGCGAACGACTGCGACGGAAAGTTGAGGTTCACCACGTCGACGTCACTGGTGGGGAAGGTGGCAAAGGTCAGCGAGGTTGTCACCCCGCAGTTGCCGCCACCGCCGCCGCGCAATGCCCAGAACAGGTCGGGCTGGCTAGTCGCTGATGTGGTGACCGCCTGGCCGCCCGGCAGCACGACCGACGCCGACCTCAATGCGTCACACATCAGGCCAGCGTGCCGGGAATGTGCGCCCAGCCCGCCGCCCAGGGCGTGCCCCGCGGTACCGACCGAGGGGCAGGTACCCGTCGGGATCCCCCGGCCGGCCGCGGCCAGCGCCTGGTGCAGCGCATACAACTGGGTCGCCGGCGTCACCGTGACCAGCCCGGTGGCACCGTCGTAGTTGATGTCCCCGGGTAGCTGACGCAAGTCGAGCACCATGGTTCCGTTAGCCGTGGAGGCGCCTATATAAGAGTGCCCACCGCTGCGCGGAGCAACCTTGAGGTTCTGAGAAGCAGCGAACACCATCGCCTTTTCCACGTCCGCCGGCGATGTCGGGACAACCACCACCGCAGGCGTCGAACCGTTGTAGTTGGTGTTGAAAACCTGTTTCGCCGCGGCGAATTGACCGTTGTCCGGTCGTATCACTTGTCCGCCGATGGCGGCGGCCAGCGGATCCCAGCCGGAGGCAATCGGATCCGCGGTCGCCCGAACCGAGCCGATTCGACCAGATCCGAAAACCGCACCGGCGGCTAACGCTCCGGCGGCTCCCCGTAGAAACGTCTGGCGCGAGATTTCACGCGCCAACGTCGGGCTCCAGCGATTGCGTCACGTCCCGGATTGTCAGCCACGCCACGCCAAAAAACGCGGTGCTGCATGACGTGTCGGCAAGATAACTGAAACGTGCACGAACTTTTACCCCACCGTGTTGTGAACGTGACAGCGATAAACCAAGGTTCTAACTGGAGAACTCTTGAGTGCCGCGTGTGCACTCCCCCATGCGAGGAGCAAAACATGGCGACGCTCGATATCAGGCGCAACTGGATTTGGTTGTTGGCCAATCAACCGCTGACCGTTCGCGTCCTCGTGGGCGCTGGCTTTCTGATCAGCGCGGCAGCGTTTCTGTCGCCTCCGGTGGACGCGGACCCCAACGACGACAACTTCATCGACGCTTTGAGCCACAGCGGCATCGAGTACGGCGAACCCGGAAATGCGATGGCTGTGGGCCAGTCCATCTGCCCGATGCTCGCCCAGCCCGGCGGCAGCTTCGCCGCTGTCGCGTCGGGCGTCGCCCACCGAGGCATGTCACCGCAGATGGCCCAGATGTTCACCACCATCGCGATACAGACCTACTGCCCAGAGGAGATGGCAAACATACTCGGCGGCAACGTATCTGGTCTGCAGCAGCTCCCGGGCATGCCAGGCATGCCGGGCGTGCCAGGCATGCCGGGCGTGCCCGGGATCTAACGGGTACCCAGCGGATCGATCGTCCAGGCGATATAGACCATCGCCGCCGCCACGACGGCCGTCGTAGCGAAGTCAATTCCCTTGCTGCGCACCACCAGAAGTCCGGCACGATCCTCGGTGAGCGCCAGTCGCAACGCCGCGGCCACCCCGACACCGATACCGATCAGCAGCGAGCCGCGACGCCAGAAGTTCGCCGCCGCCAGTGTGAACGCCACGACAAAGATCAGCACCACCGTCAAGATCGGCCACTGCGAGCGCACCAGCTCGCGCACGCTCATTGCCGCTCGGCCAACTCGACGACGTTGGTCAGCAGGAATGCCCGGGTCAGCGGGCCGACACCGCCGGGATTCGGTGACACGTGACCGGCAACATCCCATACATCGGGATGCACGTCACCGACCAGCCCGTCCTCGGTCCGGCTGACGCCGACATCGACGACCGCGGCGCCCGGTCGCACCATGTCGGCGGTGAGCATATGCGGTACGCCCACGGCCGCCACGATGATGTCCGCCTGCCTGGTCAGGTCAGCCAGATCGCGAGTTCCGGTGTGGCACAACGTCGCGGTGGCATTTTCGGTGCGACGGGTCAGTATCAGGCCCAGCGGGCGACCGACCGTCACACCGCGACCCATCACCACCACGCGCGCGCCGGCGATCTCGATGCCGTAGCGCCGCAGCAGGTGCACGATGCCGCGCGCGGTGCATGGCAGCGGCGCCGGGGTGCCCAGCACCAGCCGGCCCAAGTTGGTCGGGTGCAGCCCGTCGGCGTCCTTCTGCGGGTCGACGCGCTCGAGCGCGGCGTTCTCGTCCAACTGGCCCCGTGGCAGCGGCAGCTGCACGATGTATCCGGTGCACTCGGGGTTCGCGTTGAGTTCGTCGATCGTGTCGTTCAGCTTGGCCTGGCTGATGTCGGCGGGCAGGTCGCGGCGCAGCGACGTGATGCCGACCTTGGCACAGTCGGCGTGTTTGCCGCGAACGTAAGCCTGCGAGCCGGGATCGTCGCCGACCACGATGGTGCCCAGGCCGGGTGTCCGCCCTGCAGCGGTCAACGCCGCCACCCGTTCCTTCAGGTCGACGAAGATTTCGTCGCGCGTGACCTTGCCGTCCAGCGTGATTGCGCCCACGTCTCACAGTCTGGCACGCTCCCGTTATGTCTAGCCCTCCGGACGTCCTGAGCCCCGCGAAGCTTGGTCCGATCGTCCTGCGCAACCGCACCATCAAGTCCGCGACATTCGAGGCTCGCACACCGAACGCGCTAGTGACCGACGACCTGATCGAATACCACCGGCTGCCGGCCGCCGGTGGCGTCGGCATGACGACGGTGGCCTACTGCGCGGTCTCCCAGGGTGGCCGCACCGAAGGCAACGGGATCTGGATGCGCCCGGAGGCCGTGCCCGGGTTCCGCCGGCTGACCGACGCGATCCACGCCGAGGGCGCAGCGGTGAGCGCGCAGATCGGCCACGCCGGCCCGGTGGCCAATGCTCGGTCCAACAAAGCCACCGCGCTGGCCCCGGTGCGGTTCTTCAACCCGATCGGCATGCGGTTCGCCAAGAAGGCCACCCGTGACGACATCGACGATGTGATCGCGGCGCACGCCAATGCCGCCCGCCTGGCGATCGACGCGGGATTCGATGCTGTCGAAATCCATTTGGGCCACAACTATCTGGCGAGCTCTTTCCTGAGTCCGCTGATAAACCGTCGCAGCGACGAGTTCGGCGGATCGCTGGAGAACCGCGCCAAGGTCGCCCGGGGGATGGCGATGGCCGTTCGCCGCGCCGTCGACAAGGAGGGTGCCCAGATCGCGGTCACCGCCAAGCTCAACATGACTGACGGGGTGCGCCGCGGCATCAGCGTCGAGGAGGCGCTGACCACCGCCAAGTGGCTGCAGGACGACGGCGGGCTGAACGCGATCGAGTTGACCGCCGGCAGTTCGTTAGTCAACCCGATGTATTTGTTCCGCGGCGACGCTCCACTCAAGGAGTTCGCCGGCGCCTTCAAACCGCCGCTGCGCTGGGGCATGCGGATGACAGGCAAGAGGTTCCTTCGTGAGTACCCCTACCGTGAGGCCTACCTGTTGCGGGACGCGAAGCTGTTCCGCGCCGAGCTGTCGATGCCACTGATTCTGTTGGGCGGCATCACCAATCGCGAGACGATGGACCTGGCCATGGCGGAGGGATTCGATTTCGTTGCGATGGGCAGGGCGCTGCTGGCCGAGCCCGATCTGATCAACCGGATCGCTGCTGACGGGGCCGCGCACACCGTGCATTCGGCGTGTACGCACTGCAACCAGTGCATGCCGACCATCTACAGCCGCACTCGCTGCGTGGTGACCGGCGCCCCCGACGCTCTCTAAGGGGCAACCGGGTCATGACCACCCGTGTCGGTCGGAGCTGATTGTCCGACAGCCGATACAGTCGGTGCAGTGAGCCAAGCAGCTAAGGTTGGGGCGATGAGTCAAGCAGCACCGCCCGTGCTGACCGTCCGCCACGACGGATCTCAACGCACCTTCGCAGCGGGCCATGACGTGGTCGTCGGGCGCGATCTGCGCGCCGACATGCGCATCACGCATCCACTCATCTCGCGTGCACATCTGCTGCTGCGCTTCGAGCAGGGGCGCTGGCTTGCCATCGACAACGGTTCGTTGAACGGGACCTACGTCAACGGGCGTCGGGTGCCGGTGGTCGACATTCACGACGGCCAGACGATCAACATCGGCAATCCCGATGGGCCGCAACTTGCTTTCGAGGTGGGCCGGCACGCGGGAATGGCCGGCCGTCCGCCGCAAACCGCGTCGATGCCGCTTGTCAAAGAGTCGGCAGCCGCACGGCCACGATCTCCACAGCCTCCGCAGCCGGTGCGTCCGGTGGCCGGGCCCCCGGGCGGACCCTGGCCCCCGGGACCGTCGCGACCGCATCCGGGCGCGCCGCCGGTCCGACCGCAGCCGGTGTATCAAGGCGGCGGCGGCCCTAGGCCGCCGGGCTATCCGGCCGGCTCGCCGCACCAACCGCCGCCGCCGAACCGGCAACCTGCGAACCAACTGGCCGGTCCCGGCGCATTATCGGCGCCGCCGGCGAACTTCCAGCCCAAAACTCAACTAGCGCCGCCGACCAGCAAGCCGCCCGAGGTAGGAAACCTCGCGACGAAGATGATGCAGGCCATCCTTCCCGGAGCTGCGGCTCCGGCGA
The DNA here is from genome assembly GCA_963744835.1 of uncultured Actinomycetota bacterium. Taxonomy (GTDB): domain Bacteria; phylum Actinomycetota; class Actinomycetes; order Mycobacteriales; family Mycobacteriaceae; genus Mycobacterium. Next base: position 287,090 of record CAVUVB010000007.1, on the reverse strand, counting down.
AGCCGCCTGGATCCGCCACGATCGGTCGCGCCAACGACAACGACATCGTCATCCAGGACGTTCTGGCGTCGCGCCATCACGCGTTCCTGGTTCAGTCGCCGCTTGGGACCGAGATCAGGGACGCGCGCAGCGTCAACGGCACATTCGTCAACGGTGTACGCGTCGGCTCGGCGGTGCTGAACGAGGGCGACGTGATCACCATCGGCAACGTCGACCTGGTGTTCACCAACGGCAACCTGATCCGTCGTACCGAAGCCGCGACCCGCACCGGTGGCCTGGAGGTCAACGCCGTTCACTTCAAGATCGACGGCAAAGAGCTACTGGACAACATTTCGCTGACCGCTCGGCCTGGCACGCTGACCGCGATCATCGGGGGATCCGGTGCGGGCAAGACCACACTGTCGCGGCTGATCGCCGGATACACCCGGCCCAGCCAAGGGTCTGTCACCTTCGAGGGCCACGACATCCACGCCGAGTACGCGACCATGCGCAGCAGGATCGGGATGGTGCCGCAGGACGACGTGGTGCACCGCCAGCTGACGGTGAACCAAGCGCTCGGCTACGCCGCCGAACTGCGGCTACCGCCCGACACCAGCAAACAAGAGCGCGCTCAGGTTGTCGCGCAGGTGCTCGAGGAACTTGACCTGACCAAGCACGCCGACACCCGGGTGGACAAGCTCTCCGGCGGTCAGCGCAAACGTGCCTCGGTGGCTTTGGAGTTGCTCACCCAACCGTCGTTGCTGCTTCTCGACGAGCCGACCTCGGGGCTGGACCCGGCGCTGGACCGTCAGGTCATGCTGATGTTGCGCCAGCTCGCCGACGCCGGTCGCGTGGTGTTGGTAGTGACGCACTCGGTGTCCTACCTCGACGTCTGTGACCAGATTTTGCTGGTGGCCCCGGGCGGCAAGACCGCCTTCAACGGGCCGCCCAGCCAGGTCGGCGAAGCGCTGGGAACCACCAACTGGGCGGACATCTTCGCCAACGTGGGCGCCGACCCGGACGAGGCCAATCGCCGTTTCATGGAAAGAGAGGGCCGAAGCCGAAGCCAACAGTCGCAAGCACCGGCGCGGGGAAGCCCGGCCGACTTGGGCGAGCCGGTGCACACCGACGTGCTGCGCCAGCTTTCCACAATCGCGCGCCGCCAGGTCCGATTGGTCGTCTCCGACCGTCTTTACACGGTCTTCCTGGCGTTACTGCCGTTCCTCACCGGCGCGATCGCGTTGACCGTCAAGGGCCCTCACCCGGGATTGGGCCCAGCCGATCCGCTGGGGGCCGCGCCCACCCAACCGCAGTACATCATGGTGCTGCTTAACTTCGGTGCTGTCTTCATGGGCACGGCGCTGACCATCCGCGACCTGATCGGCGAGCGCCCGATCTTCCGCCGAGAACAGGCGGTAGGCCTGTCGACCACCGCCTACCTGCTGGCCAAGATCGCGGTGTTCTTCGTTTTCGCGACCATCCAGGCCGCGATCGCGACCCTCATCGTCAGGCTCGGCAAGGGCGCGCCCACCGCGCACCCGCCGTTCTTCGACAACTCCACGTTCTCGCTGTTCGTCACCGTGGCCGGCACTTGCGTCGCCTCGGCAACGCTGGGACTGGTGCTCTCGGCGGTGGCTACGTCCAACGAGCAGATCATGCAGCTGTTGGCGGTCTCCATCATCTCGCAGCTGGTTCTCGCCGGCGGGATGATCCCGGTGACCGGCCGGGCCGGTCTCAACCAGCTGTCGTGGCTGACGCCCGCGCGGTGGGGCTACGCAGCGGGTGCGTCGTCGATCGACTTCCCGGACCTGGTCAAGGTCAAGCAGATTCCGACGAACGACCCGATCTGGCAGCACTCGAAGCACATTTTCCTGCTCGACATGGGGATGCTGGCGGTGTTGTCGGTGTTCTATTCGCTGTATGTGCGCTGGCACATTCGGTTGCGGCACTAGCTGGTGGCGACGACCCGCTTCGCCCGGCTTCCAGTCGCGCTCGCGATCGCCGCTAACCGGTCGCGCTCAGGCTTGCCAACGCGTATTCGCTGACCGCGATCAGCGCATCGGTCGCCGATCTGCGGTCCCGGGCATCGATGGCGATGACCGGAACGTGTTCGGGCAGGGCCAGCGCCTTGCGCACCTCGGCGGCGGGATGCCTTGGGGCGCCGTCGAACTCGTTGACCGCAATAAGAAATGGCAAGCCGCGATGTTCGAAGAAGTCGACGGGGGCGAAGCTGTCCTGCAAGCGCCGGCAGTCCACCAGGATGACCGCGCCGATCGCGCCGCGCACCAGGTCGTCCCACATGAACCAAAACCGGCGCTGTCCCGGAGTGCCGAACAGGTAGAGGACGAGATCCTCCTCCAAGGTGATCCGGCCGAAGTCCATCGCCACCGTGGTGGTTTGTTTGTCCGGAGTCGCCTCCACCATGTCGATGCCTGCGGAAGCATCGGTGACCATTGCCTCGGTGCGCAACGGCATGATTTCTGAAACCGCGCCGACGAACGTGGTCTTGCCCGCGCCAAACCCGCCAGCGATGACGATCTTCGTGGAGGCGGTTTCTCGCGACTTCGGGCGCGGTCGGGCTGCTCCCTCAGAGCGCTCGTAGGCCACGGAGCGTCCTTCCTATCAATTCGCGGCGTTCATCGCGGGTCGAGTCCTCGGTCAACGTCCGGTTCACTTGAAGGTAGCCCGAAGTCACCAAATCACCGACCAGCACACGCGCGACACCGAGCGGTAAATCCAACCGGGCCGAGATCTCGGCAACCGATGGACTCTTGACACACAGTTGGACGATCCTGCCTCGCACGTCGTTGGGTGGCCAGCGGTGAAACAGCGCCGATTGCAATGTCTGCACCGGCGCCTCCAGCGGAAGCTCGACACTGCTCTTGGTCCGTCCCGACGTCAGCGTGTACGGGCGAACGAGGCTCGCCTCAGCTGCGGATGGCTTTGACCCCAGTGGCCCCGATGGCTCGCGACTGTCCATCGCGGCTCACGAGTGTGTAGGAGCACGTCGGGACGACTGCACGACGTTGCCCACCCGCTCAACGAGGACGGCCATCTCGTAACCGATCTGACCGATATCACACGACGTCGCGGCCAGTGTCGCCAGATGCGAGCCGTCGCCGACCCGCATCAACAACAGGTAGCCGTTTTCCATCTCGACCACCGACTGCAGCACCTGGCCGCCTTCAAACAACTGCGCGGCACCGGTCGCCAAGCTGGCCAGACCCGACGACACCGCGGCCAGCTGATCCGCCCGCTCGCCCGGTAAGTGCTCGCTGGCTGCGATCAGCAGCCCGTCGACGGAAACCAGGACCGCGTGTGACACCCCGGGGACCTCGCGGGCGAAGTTCGACACCAGCCAGTCCAGAGAGTTGTCGGAACGCGGTGACTCGAAGCCAAACGTCATTCGTGATCGGGTCCTTGATCCGTGTCGCGGGCATGCGATCGTCCTGCGCGAACGCCGCCGAAATGGCTGCTGATCGATGCGCGGATGGCATCCGGGTCTCGCACAGGTGCCTCGTGTGCAGGCTCCTGCTCGGTGTTCCAGCCGGACTGGCCGGATTGAAATCCGCCGTTCGATGCTACCCCGTTGTCCTCATCCGCCCGGTCGTGCGAGATGCCATTCTGCTCGGGGCCGGCCCCACCCGGCACCAGCCGGGCACCGGGTTCGCGTACCGGCAGGCCGTGGTCGGTGTGCGTCTGCACCGGCACGTTGTCGACCTCAGCGGCCGCCGACCAGCCGCGGTCCCACACCGTCTGCCAATCCAGATCGGCGCTACGCGCCAAGTCGTGCGGGTCGACCAGCCACTCGGAGAGCATCCGCTGGTAGATCAGATCGTCGTCCGCCGGCTTGCTCGACGGGGCAGCGACTTCGGCGGGCCAACCATCGTCGGTCTCCTGCGCGTCAGAGGCAGCCGCCGGCTCCGGCGCGACCGGCTCCGCTTCGGCGGGCTGCCGGGCATCACGGTTGACTCGACCCCGCGAGCCGAAGAACGACGAGGTGTTCGACACCGGTTGCGCTGTGGGCTCCGAAGTCGGCTCGGCGACTTCTTCCCGGCGCGGCCGCAGACGCTCTCGCAGCGACGGCCGGTCGCGTTGGTCGGCCGAAACGCCGGCGATGCCGCTGGATCCTGGCCTGCGCCGCGGCAACAAGCTGACCGGTGATTCGGAGCCGTTCCGCTCTGTCGTGTCGGCCAGCCCAGCTTGATCTTCGGAGTCGCCGTAATCCGCGGCAGCGGCCGACTGATCGGCAGCTGCGGAGACGGCTGGGCTCGGTGCCACGGCTTCGCGCGGCGCAATGGGGCCTCCGTCGGCACCGGCCAGCAGCGTCGCCGGCAGATACACCTCGGCCGTCGTCCCCGACCGCGCTTGCTCGATCGACGAACCACGCAACCGCACCCGGACGCCATGCCGGCCGGCCAGCCGGCCGACCACGAAAAGACCCATGTGGCGGGCACTGTCGGGAGTGACGTCTCCGCCGGCGCGCAGCCGCATGTTGGCGATGCGCCGGTCGCCGTCGGTCATGCCCAGCCCGGCATCGACGATTTCGAGGAGAACCGCCGCGTCGCTGCGCTGTGCGGCCGATACCCGCACTGGCGACCCCGGCGGCGAGTAGCGCAACGCGTTGTCGATCAACTCCGCGATCAGATGAATGACATCGCCGGCGGCTGCGCCGGTGATCGTGCAGTCGGGAACCATCGACGTCTGCACCCGGCGATAGTCCTCGACCTCTGAGTTGGCGGCATTGATAATCGAGGAGAGCGGCACGGGTGCGCGTTGCTCTCCGCGCGCGATTTGCGCGCCCGCCAGCACCAGCAGGTTGGCGCCGTTACGGCGCATCCGCGCGGCAAGGTGGTCGAGCCGGAACAAGCTGTCGAGCCGGTCGGGATCCTCTTCGTTGCGCTCCAGCTGGTCGATCAGCGAGAGCTGTTGGTCGACCAGTGAACGGTTTCGCCGCGACATGGTCTCGAACATGTCGTTGATCAGCAGCCGCAACCTGGATTCATCGCCGGCCAACAGCAGCGCCTGGGTGTGCAATTCGTCGACCGCGTGGGCGACCTGACCGATTTCTTCGGTGGTGTACACCGGCAGCGGCGCGGGCGGCTGTTCGTCGCCGGCCCGCACCCGGGTGATCTCGCGCTCGAGATCAACGTGTGCAACCTTCAAAGCGCTGTCCCGCAGCACACGCAGCGGCTGGATCAGCGTGCGCGCCACCAACGACACGATGAGGACTGCCGCGGCGATGGCTGCCAGCACCAATGCGGTGTCGCGGACCGCGGCATCACGCCGACTGTGGGCCTGATCCTCCACGGCTTTCGTCACCAACGCGGTGGTGTCCTTGATCACCTGGGCGGCGATCGCGTCGGTGGTCTGTATCGACTTGAGCAGCGCCGGGTTGTTGACCAGCAGGCTGGTCGGATCGGACATGATCGCCATCCGGGTCACCATCTGCTGCTGCAGCGTCTTGGCTTCCGCTGAGCCGACACCGAGCACGTCAGCCATCCCGAACAACGTCGACGGCTCGGTACTGGCCAGGGTGATCATCGATGTGCGCAACTCAGGCTCGGGCAGTTCGGCGCCGCGGGTGACCAGCAGTTGCTGCATCGTCATCTGGCCGCGGGCCCCGATCGCGCGGCTCAATCCCTGAGCTGCGGCCCGGATCTGCGCGTTGTCCACCCGCACCGACCCGTCGATCGCATTCTCGGCGGTCAACAAGATGGGCGCATAGGTGGTCACCCGCTCCCGCAAACCGATGGCGTTGGACGCGACCCTGTCCAGTAACGCCTGGCCACCGTTCAGCATGGCGCCGACGCCCGCCCGCACATCAGGGTCAACGTCGGTGCCGGTCAGCCGAGCCTGCAGCTCGCTTTTGCGGGCGTCGTAGTTCTTCTTCGCACCCTCGACGTCACCCCCGGCGGAGCTCGCCAGCAATGCGACGTCGAGGGCCGACATGTATTTGGTAATGGCCGGAACCAGCTCGGCCCGATCAGCGGCTAACCGGAGGTCGTGCGCTTCGCTGAACGCACCCGAGATACGCAATCCCCCAAAAATCATTGCCAGCACCAAAGGCACCACCACAATGGCGACGACTTTCCAGCGGACCGGCCAATTGCGCGGCGACCACGACGCGGGCCGTTTCGCCGATGCGGACACGACGCCAGCGCCGTCTGCGGTGTCAATTCTGGCCGGTAGGACCGCCCGCGTCACGCGGGCAAACATGGTCACCGGAAGACGGCCGCCCTAGCGACCGCTCCGCTGAATCGCAGTGTTAGCGCGTGGTTCATGAGACTTCCTGCTAATTGCACTCACCCCGAGCGACGGGCGAGCGATATAAGCCTGGCAATTCTGCGAGTATGCCAGCCTGCGGCTACCCTGACCACAATTCTTACTGAACAGACAGAGTCCGCCGGCTCGCACCAGACCCCGCAAAGGATAGCCGAGCAAATTGTGTTGCGACAACTGCCATCATCGATAGATGTTCCGGCTGGTGTTTTACTCTCCGCGTATCGCACCCAATACGGGCAATGCAATCCGGACCGCGGCGGCGACTGGCACCGAACTGCACCTCGTCGAGCCGCTCGGTTTCGACCTGTCCGAACCCAAGTTGCGCCGGGCCGGACTGGACTACCACGACCTGGCCTCGGTGACCGTGCATGCGTCACTGGATGCCGCGTGGAGGGTGCTGGCGCCGCAGCGGGTGTTCGCCTTCACGGCGCACGCGACGTCGCTGTTCACCGACGTGAGCTACCAGGCCGGCGACGTGTTGATGTTCGGCCCGGAGCCCACCGGCCTGGACTCGACGACACTGGCCGATGGCCATATCACCGACCGCGTCCGCATCCCCATGCTGTCCGGACGACGCTCACTCAATCTCTCCAACGCCGCCGCGGTCGCCATTTACGAGGCGTGGCGCCAGCTTGGCTTCCCCGGCGCGGTCTAGCTACCAGCTGTTCCAGTGCGTGAGGCTCTCGGCGGGTAACCGCTTGGCCGGCCGGAAATCCGTGCCTTTGGTGTAGGCGATCGGAAACAGCCCGCCCTGGCTGTACTGCTCGTAGGGAATGCCCAGCACCTCGGCCACTTTTTTCTCACCGTCGCGAAGCAGGTGCAGCGTCGTCCAGCAGGAGCCCAGCCCGCGGGAGCGCAGCGCCAGACAGAAACTCCAGACCGCCGGGAACAGCGACGACCAGAACGAGACCCCGCCCAGCGGCGACGTCTCCGCGCGGCCCTCGATGCAGGGGATCAGCAGGACCGGCGCCTCGTGCATGTGCTCGGCAAGATAAGTCGCGGAATCCCGGACCGCGCCCATTCGCTCACCGCGGGTGTCGCCCTCGGGGTATTCGGCTGACGGCGAGCTGAGGTATTCCCGGGCATTGGCCAGATAGACCTCGCCGATCGCCTTTTTCTTGTCCGGGTCCTCGACGAACACCCACTGCCAGCCCTGCGAGTTGGAACCGGTTGGCGCCTGGAGCGCCAATTCGAGGCATTCCATCAGCACTTCGCGGGATACCGGCTTGTCGAAATCGAGTCGCTTACGAACCGAGCGGGTGGTGGTGAGGACTTCGTCGACAGACAGGTTCAGGGCCATGGTGTGGAGACTACATTTGCGCGCCGAACGTGAACCTCTGGCGATTTTTCGGCACTTTACTCGCCGCAGTTTCACGTTGGGCGCAACAGGCTCAGCGAAAGTCGCGGGACTTGGATCCGACCTTCAGGGTGAGCTTGGCCAACCGCTCGGCCACGACGGTGATGGCACCGCTGGCGTTTTGGACCTGACCCCGGATCAGCAGCGCCGACGCCGTCTGCGCCAGCTTGCGGTGGCGCGCCCACACTCCCGGTGTGCAGAGCACGTTGACCATTCCGGTCTCGTCCTCGAGGTTGATAAACGTCACTCCCTGCGCGGTCCCCGGCCGCTGTCGATGGGTGACCGCTCCGGCAATCAGCACGCGGTCCCCGTCGGGCACCGACAGCAGGGCCTCTGCGGGTAACACCCCCATCTCGTCGAGATCGGACCGCAAGAACTGGGTCGGATAGCTGTCCGGGGAGATGCCGGTGGCCCATACATCGGCGGCGGCCAATTCCAGCTCGCTCATCCCTGGTAACACCGGGATGTGTGACGACGAGCCCACACCGGGCAACCGGTCCGGTCGTTGGGTGGCGGCCGCCCCGGCTGCCCACAGTGCCTCCCGCCGGGAGATCCCAAAGCAGCTCAACGCTCCTGCGGTGGCCAGGGCTTCGGTCTGCGGCACCGAAAGCTTGACACGGGAGGTTAAATCCAGCAGAGAAGCGAAGGGCCCGTGCGCTTTCCGTTCTTCGACCAGCTTCTCGGCTAGATCATCTCCGATATGGCGGACACCGCCCAGCCCCAGCCGCACTTCCGTTCCGACGTTCTCCAAAGTGGCGTGCGACAAGCTGGCAGCCACACACGGACCGTGCACCGTCACGCCGTGCCTACGGGCGTCGGCTACCAGCGACTGCGGCGAGTAGAAACCCATTGGCTGTGCACGTAGCAGTGCGGCGCAGAACGCCGCCGGGTGATGCAGCTTGAACCATGACGAGTAGAACACCAGTGACGCGAAGCTCAGCGCATGGCTTTCCGGGAAGCCGAAATTAGCGAATGCTTCCAGTTTTTCGTATACCCGGTCGATCACCTCGTCGGCGGCGCCGTGCATCCGCCGCATGCCGGCGTAAAAGCGGCCGCGCAGCTGTCGCATGCGTTCCGCCGAACGCTTGGACCCCATGGCACGCCGTAGCTGATCGGCTTCGGCGGCGGAAAAGCCGGCGCAATCCACCGCAAGCTGCATCAGCTGTTCCTGAAACAGCGGCACTCCCAGCGTTTTCCGTAACGCCGACTCCATCGACGGATGGTCGTAGACGACCGAGTCGACGCCGTTGCGCCGCCGGATGTACGGGTGCACCGAGCCGCCCTGGATTGGACCGGGTCGAATCAACGCGACCTCGACCACCAGGTCGTAGAACATCCTCGGTCGTAGCCTCGGCAGGGTGGCCATCTGCGCGCGCGACTCCACCTGGAACACCCCAACGGAATCGGCACGGGACAGCATTTCGTACACCGCCGATTCGGACAGGTCCAACTTGGCCAGGTCGACCTCGATATCTTTGTGCACGGCTACCAGGTCGATAGCGTAGTGCAACGCCGAGAGCATACCCAGTCCGAGCAGGTCGAATTTCACCAAACCAATTGCTGCGCAGTCATCTTTGTCCCACTGCAACACGCTGCGGTCCTCCATGCGCCCCCATTCCACCGGGCAGACATCGGCGATCGGACGATCGCAGATCACCATGCCGCCGGAGTGGATGCCCATGTGCCGCGGCAGGTTTTGGATCTGGTTGGCCAGGTCGATCACCTGCTCGGGAATGTCCTCGACATCCGACGGACGCGCACTCCAGTGGCTGATCTGCTTGCTCCAAGCGTCCTGCTGTCCCTGTGAGAAGCCCAGTGCACGGGCCATGTCGCGCACGGCGATACGACTGCGGTAGGTGATCACGTTGGCAACCTGAGCGGCATAACCGCGGCCGTATTTGTCGTAGACGTACTGGATGACCTTTTCGCGCTGATCCGACTCGATGTCGATGTCGATATCGGGGGGACCATCGCGGACCGGCGACAAGAAACGCTCGAACAACAGCTCGTTGGCCACCGGATCGACCGCCGTGACGCCGAGGGCATAACAGACCGCCGAGTTGGCCGCCGATCCTCTGCCCTGGCAAAGGATGTTGTTCTCTCGGCAGAATCGGGTGATGTCATAAACCACCAGGAAATAGCCTGGAAATGTCAGTTGCGCAATAACTTCCAACTCGTGCTCGATTTGGGCATAGGCTTGCCGCGCCTGTGCGCGCGGCCCGTAACGGCACTCGGCACCCACCATCGCCAGCTCGCGCAACCAGCTGTCCTCGGTATGGCCGGACGGGACATCGAACGGCGGCAGCTGCGGGGCGATGAGCGCCAGGCCGAAGGCGCACTGCTCGCCGAGTTCGGCGGCCGCGGTCACCACGTCGGGGCGCTGCGCGAACAGCCGTGCCATCTCCTCACCCGATCGCAGGTGGGAGCCGCCGAGCGGGGCCAGCCAGCCGGCGGCCTCGTCCAGCGACTGCCTGGCTCGGATCGCACCCATGGCCATCGCCAGCCGGCGCCGCGACGGCGCGGCGAAATGCGCGCCGGTAGTCGCAACGCAACTGAGGCCGAATCGTGTTGCCAGTCCCGCTAATTCGGCGTTGGATTCGTCGTCGAGCGGATGACCATGCTGGGTCAACTCTACGCTGACCCGGTTTGAGCCGAACCGCTCCACCAGGTCGGCCAACGCCGCCGCGGCCGCATCCGGCCCGCCGGTGGCCAGCGCAGAGCGGACATGACCTTTACGGCAGCCGGTCAAGATGTGCCAGTGCCCACCCGCCGCGTCGGTGAGCGCGTCGAAGTCGAAGCGCAGTTTGCCTTTCTCACCGCCGGCCAGGTGTGCCGTGGCCAGTTGTCGCGACAACCGCCGATAGCCTTCCGGACCGCGAGCCAGCACCAGCAGATGCGGGCCTGCCGGATCGGGCTCGTCGGTCCGGGCGCCGGGCCCTAGCGACAGCTCGGCGCCGAACACGGTACGCATGTCCAATTCCGCTGCCGCTTCAGCGAACCGCACCGCACCATAAAGGCCGTTGTGGTCAGTCAGCGCGATGGCGCGCAGATCCAGCCGCACCGCCTCCTCGACCAGCTCCTCCGGGGTGCTGGCGCCGTCGAGGAAGCTGAACGCGGAATGCGTGTGCAACTCGGCATACGCGACGGACGAGCGGACCGTCCGATTATCGTCCGGTGGCTGGTAGGTGACGCGCTTGCGAGACCACGGAGCATCATCCGCCGGTCCCCACACAGATGGCGTACCAGAACGGCGCGGTTTACCGGCGAGCACCCGCTCCATCTCCGCCCAACCTGGCGGCCCATTACTCCACCCCACGCCATCCAGTCTATCGAATATATGTTCGATTGGGTATGGGCCGTCCCTTCCTCACGGCATGACCCATCGATCGGCACCGCGGACACCCCGACACCCCGACGCCCCGACGCCCCGACGCCCCGACGCCCCGACGCCATGGTGGGCTGGAAAGTATTGAACGTCAATGTAATAACCGCCAGACCCGCGCAGTGGGTCAGGTTGATTCTCAGAAATTCTCAGAGAACAAGACGAATACTCCGGCTTAATGCACTCGTGAACTACGTTGCCACACAATCGACCCCAGTTGTTTACACGAATTAATCTTGCGGCCACCTCCGGCCGATCGCGGCAGCGGATACTCGTACGAAGTCCCAGGGGTGAACGGTGGTGACGATCCGTGGAGCAACTCAACGCGCTGGATGCTGGCTTCCTCATGGCCGAAGATTCGGACCGGAATGTCAGCCTGGCGATCGGCGGGATCGCGATCATCGACGGTTTCGCCCCGGATCATGGTGAGTTTAAAGACATTCTGGCAGAACGAATCCGAGCGATACCTCGCTGTACGCAGATGCTGCGCACCCAACCCTTCGATGTCGGCGCGCCACAGTGGATCGACGATCCGGGATTCGACCTCAGCCGTCACGTGCGCCGGGTGGCACTCCCCCGGCCTGGCGATGACGCGGAACTGTTTCGAGTTGTCGCCGATGTGCTGGAGCGCCGCCTGGACCGCGACCGCCCGCTGTGGGAATGCTGGGTCATCGAAGGTCTGAAGGGCAATTGCTGGGCGATCTTGATGAAGATCCACCACTGCATGGCCGATGGAATCTCGGCGACACGCATCCTCGCCCGACTCTGCGATGACGTCGAGGACGACGCGTTCGCTCGACCCGCCGTCACCACGCGCGCCCCCAAGGCGCGCAAACATCTGAAGCCGGTGCCGGAACCCGACCCGCCCAGCAACCCCCTGGAGCACTTCTGGAACCCGGTGGACAACCTCTGGCGAGCGGCCACCAGCATCACCGGTGCCGCGGCGCGAACGGTCAGCGGCGCCGCGGAACTCGCCGGCAGCTTGCTCCGGCCAACCGCCGGCTCGTCGCTGGTAGGACCCGTCACCGCGATGCGGTGTTATCGGGCGGTGCGCGTCCCGCTCGCCGAGGTCGAACAGGTCTGTCGCAAGTTCGACGTGACCGTCAACGACGTTGCGCTCACCGCGATCACCGAGGGCTTCCGCTCGGTCTTGCTGCATCGCGGCGAGAAACCTCGCCCCGACTCGCTGCGCACCCTGGTGCCGGTGTCGGTGCGCTCGCCCGACACGCTGGACAAGCCGGGCAATCGCCTCTCGGTCATGCTGCCCTATCTGCCGGTCGAACAGGACGACCCGATCCAGCAATTGCGCGTCGTGCACAACCGGCTGAACCGGGCCAAGAAAGGCGGGCAGCGTCAAGCCGGCAACATGGCGGTCTCGGCGACCAACTACATCCCGTTCATGTTGTCCTCGTGGGTGATCCGTTTTCTCACCCGTCTGCCGCAACGCGGAATCGTGACGCTGGCAACCAATGTCCCGGGACCGCGTCGCCAGTTGGAGATGATGGGCCGCAAGGTAGCGCGCCTGCTGCCGATTCCACCGATCGCGCTGCGATTGCGCACGGGTGTGGCGGTCTTGAGCTACGCCAATGACCTGGTGTTCGGCATCACCGCCGATTACGACGCTGCAGCCGACGTCGACGAACTGGCCAAAGGCATCGCGACGGCCGTAGCGCGTTTGGAGATGCTCAGCCAAGACTCGGTCTTGTTGTTCGCCAACAAATCGGTCTGACTACCCTGGCTAACGGCACCGCAAGCGGCGTGCCGGAAGGCAGGGAAAGCCAATTGTCGGTCAGCATCGACCCGCGCCGCCACGACGCGGTGCTGTTCGACCTCGGTGACCGAGCGGCCGACCCGTCGCTCATGGATGCAATTGCACGACGCCGGTGTGGGTTCAGCGAGATCCATCGCTCCGATTCCGCCGCGCTGGTCGAGGCCGCGGACCGGCTCGGGCTGCGGCCGGGCCGCTGTGCCGTCGTCGCGGCAACCCGAGACGGTGTCGAGGCGGCGCGGGCCGACGGGTTCGCGCTGGTGATCGGGATCGACCCGACCGGACACGGCGAGGACCTGCGCAGCCGCGGCGCCGACGCGGTGATCGCGGATCTGCGCGAAACTCCGCATTCGCACCGGCGACCGACGGATGTCCGAGCTGCCCGATGGGCTGCAGGCTCTTGACGCCGTGAGCAGCCGGCACCCGGCGGTGTTCTTCGACTTCGACGGCACGCTCTCCGACATCGTCGAGAACCCCGACTCTGCTCGGCTGGTCGAGGGAGCGGCCGATGCGCTGACATCGCTGACCGCGCACTGTCCAGTCGCGATACTCAGCGGCCGCGACCTCGCCGACGTGCGGCAGCGAGATCGGGTTGCCCGGCATCTGGTATGCGGGCAGTCACGGTTTCGAGCTGACCGGACCCGATGGCGCACACCACCAGAACGCCGAGGCGGCGGCGAGCATCCCGGTGCTGGCGGAGGCGGCTGCCGCGCTAGTCGATCAGCTCGGCCACATCCCCGGAGTCGTGGTGGAAAACAAGCGGTTTGGTGTCGCGGTGCATTACCGCAACACCGATCGTGAGCGAGTCGGCGAGGTGGCCGCGGCGGTACGGCGCGCCGGACAGCGCACCTCGCTTCGCGTCACGACTGGTCGCGAGGTCATCGAGCTACGTCCAAATGTGGACTGGGACAAGGGTAAAACGCTTCGCTGGGTGATCGAGCACGTTCGCAATGACGAACAACCAGGTCCGCTGTTACCGATCTACCTGGGTGACGACATCACCGATGAGGACGCGTTCGACACGGTGCGCGACGACGGCATCGGCATCGTGGTGCGGCACGCCGACGACGGGGACCGCGCCACCGCCGCGACGTACGCATTGGACAATCCCGATCAGGTTCGTGAATTCACCGAGCGGCTGGCCCATCAGCTCGCGGGCAATGAGTCGTGACTGATCACAAGATCGCTTGGGTTTGCAGCACTTTGGCGGCCAGTTTGCCGTTGTCGCCGCGGACTTCGGTTTCGAGCACGATGACGCGCTTCCCGATGTGCAGCGGGCGGCTGTGCGCCTTGACCGTTCCCCAGCGAGTCGCGGATAAGAAATTCGTCTTCGACTCAATGGTCGCAGTTCCTGTCGCGCCGTCGGGCAGGTTCAGGAACGCACATACCCCACCCGCCGAGTCCGCCAAGGCCATGACGATCCCGCCGTGCAACACATTGTTACCTGTGCACAGGGTCGGTGCCCAATCCAGGCTCAGCACCACCTCGTCGGGCCGGAAGGTGTCCGCGGTGATGCCCAGAGTCGCGCACAGCGGGACCTGCGCGTGGAGCAATTCGGTGGCGACGGCGTCGGTCATGAAATCACCCTGCGATAGCGCGCAGCGCCTCGGCGGTTTGCGCGTCGGCGGGATAGAAGGACTCGATCGCTACTTCGGCGACCGTGACGTCTAGCGGGGCGCCGACGACGGCGGTCATGGAAAAGAATGCCAACTCGCGGTCACCGTGGTGCAACCGCAGCGGCACCGCAACATCGGTGAGCTCGGGACGCTCGGCCACGCCTCCCTGGATAAGCCGACAACTCCGCATGCAACTCAGCCAGCCGCGGATCGCGGGTGGTCTGCACCTGCCGGTGCAGCCGTTCGAGGATGTGCGCGCGCCATTCGGGAAGGTTGGCGATGCGCGGTGCCATGCCGTCCGGGTGCAGCGACGCCCGCAGCGCGTTGACCGGCGGCGTCAGCAGTGCGGGGTCGCATCCTTCGGTGAGCACGGCGACGGCCGCGTTGCCGTCGAGCATGTCCCACCACCGATTGACGACCAGCGCGGGGTACGGCTCGTGTCCAGTGAGGATCTGACGGAGTGCCACCCGAAGCCTGGCCAATTCCGGCTCGTCGAGCGAGCGTTCGGGATAGGCGGGCGCGTAACCGCCGGCCAGCAGCAGCGCGTTGCGCTCACGCAACGGCACGTCCAGCTGCTCGCTGAGCCGCAGGATCATCCCCGGGGTCGGGCGTGACCGTCCGGTCTCCACGAAGCTCAGGTGCCGAGCAGAGACCTCGGCCTGGATCGACAAGTCGAGCTGGCTGATTCGACGCCGCTCGCGCCACTCGCGCAATAATTGGCCGACCGGACGCGTTGCCGGGGCCGGGCGGGCCAGGGTCGTCATCGCCACGATGTTAGCCGCGCGCGCTCGTGGCCACGATTACCTGTCGGGTAATCGCTACAGCGAGCGGTCGATGAACTGCGGTGTTTCGTTACCCGAGATCAGTCGTCGTCGTCCTTGTCTTTGTCCTCGTCCTTGTCTTTGTCCTCGTCCTTGTCGTCGTCCTTGTCTTTGTCTTCGTCCTTGTCGTCGTCCTTGTCTTTGTCTTCGTCCTTATCGTCCTTGTCCTTGTCTTTGTCCTTGTCCTTGCCTTCGCCCTTGTCTTTGCCGGCCGTTAGCTCGAGGGTCGCCCAGTGACTCGGCGAGATGAACACCGTCCACTTCCCCTCCTCGCTTCCCATTTTGACGACGCCGTTCTCGACCTCCCACTTCGTCTCGTCGTCGTAGTCGGTCTCGTGCCCGTCGCTGTAGGTGAGTTTGAATGCCATGGTCGGAGGACTGCCACGTCGGCGGCTCCGGTAAACCGACTGCGGCAAATTAGTTTGCCCGCGCAGCCAACATTTAGGTTTGGTATTCCGCCGCCCCGTCCTCCAGCACCACTCGGGTATCGCTGCCGTCGGCTGCAGAAGCTTCGGTGCGGAAGACCGCTTTGCCGGCTTCGGTGCGCCAGATCGAGGTAGTCAGCGTCTCGCCCGGAAAGACCGGGGAGCTAAACCGCGCCGCGATCGCGGTGACCGCATTGGCGTCGCCGTCGCCGAGTTCGGCGACCAAGGCCCGTCCGGAGAACCCGTAGGTGCACAGACCATGCATGATCGGCTTGGGGAAGCCGGCCATTTCCTTGGCGAACCACGGGTCGCTGTGCAGCGGATTGCGGTCACCGGAGAGCCGGTAGATCAGCGGCTGATCTTCCCGGGTGGTAAACGCGACGCGGGCGTCGGGCTGCCGGTCCGGGATCTCTGGCGCATCCGGGCGCTGCCCCGGCGATCCGCCGAAGCCGCCGGCACCGCGAATGACGAAGGTAGTAAGGGTCTCCGCGACCAGTGCGCCCGATTCGGGATCGCTCCCGCGCGCACGCAGGAAGACGATGGCGTTCTTGCCCTCGCCCTTGTCCTGAATGTCGGCGACCTCGGAGACCACCGACAATTTTCCGGCCGGCGGCAGCGGTGCATGCAGCCGCACACCCTGCGAACCGTGCAAGAGCACGGCCCAGTTGAACGTTCCGATCTTGGCCGCCGCCCCGAAGCCGGTGCAGCAGATCACCGCGTAAGTCGGCAGCACCTGCTGGGTGATGCCATGGCTGTTCTCCGTGGTCAAAGACAGATCCTCGATTCCGGCGCCGACACCGAGCGCATAGAGCAACGTGTCGCGGTCGGTCCACTCGAACAGCATCGGTTCGGTTGTCGCGCCGACGGCATTCGGGTCGATCGCCATGCGGATCTCCTCTCGATCGGGTTCATTCGGGCGTTCTGGCATCCCACGCCATTGCACCATCCGACACCATTTTCTTGACCCCAACCCTGGCAAACGCTTCACACCGACGCTCTCGGCAGGGCAGGCTATCGCTATGGCCAACAGCACCCGGTCCGTGTTCTGGAAGGTTGCTGCCGCACTGGCAGCGGTCATCACCGTCGGCGCCTGCTCGGGATCACCGCACGTGCGCAGCATCACCCTGACCTTCATCCGGCATGCCGAATCGGAGAGCAATGCCCACCACATGATCAACACCGACATCCCCGGCCCAAGTCTCACCGAGGAAGGCCAGGGGCAAGCCGAGCAGCTTGCCCACCAGCTTTCCCGCAATAACTTCGACGGCGTGTACGCCTCGGACATGGTCCGTACTCAGCAGACCGCTGCGCCGCTGGCCCATGCACTCGGCAAGCACACCGTAGTCCTGCCCGGTCTGCGGGAAATCGACGCCGGGTGGTTCAACAACACGCCGCATAAAAGGGCCAAATCGACGTACCTGCTTGCCCCGGCAGATTGGCTGAACGGTGACGTCCAGGACGCCATCCCCGGATCGGTCAGCGGTAAGCAATTCAATGACGAGTTCACCTCCGCCGTCCAAACGATCTACGACAGCGGTAACACCAAGCCGGTGGCGTTCTCGCACGCCGAGTCGATCATGTACTGGACCTTGATGAACGTCAAAAACCCCAAGGACAGCCTGGCGACCACCCATCATCTGCCGAACCTGGGGCGCGTGGTGATCACCGGCAGCCCGGCGATGGGATGGACGCTGGTGGACTGGGACGGCATCCGCGACTTCAGCTATTAAAGCCGCGCAGGGCTTGGACCCCGACCGACGGTACGGTACTGGACTGTACTGCCATCGGGGTTTTATTCTGAGCGCGTGACCCAGACTGCCGTTGCCGCCGCGCCGTCGTCACCGTGGTCGCCGCGGGAGACCGAGTTGCTTGCGGTGACGTTGCAGCTCCTGCAAGAACACGGGTATGACCGGTTGACGGTGGACGCCGTGGCGGCCACGGCCCGCGCCAGCAAGGCCACGGTGTACCGGCGCTGGCCGTCGAAAGCCGAATTGGTGTTGGCGGCCTTCATCGAGGGCATCCGCCAAGTCGCCGTCCCACCCGAAACCGGCACGCTGCATGCCGATTTGGTGCACGTGGGGAACCTGGTCTGTCAGCAGGTCCAGCAGCATGCCAGCACCATCCGCGCCGTGCTCGTCGAGGTTTCGCGCAACCCCGCACTTAACGAGGTAATGCAGCGCGAGTTCATCGATCAGCGAAAGGCCTTGATCAACCGGATTCTCCAGCAGGCCGTCGACCGCGGTGAGATAGATGAGGCCGCCATCAACGACGAGCTGTGGGATCTGCTCCCCGGCTACCTCATCTTCCGGTCGATCATCCAAGGCCGGCCCCCCACACAGCAGACCGTGCGAGCTCTCGTCAACGACGTCATCGTCCCCAGTCTCACCAGACCGACGAGGTGAACGGCGGGTGAGCCGACCGATGTGTACGACGCCGTCTCTTGTCCTGTCCGGTCCGGTACCGTACTGTCACCTTTGGCAGCCTACCCAAGTCGCTGGTAAGACCGCTTTGCGCGAGGAGCATGCCCCCAGTCGGCGAAAGGCGAACGGGTGAAAGGGTTTTCACTTACTCGCGTGATCAGACGAAATTGGATAATACTGATCGCGGTCGTCATCGTGGCTGTCGCGGGGTTTTGCGTTTATCGGCTTCATGGGATCTTCGGGTCGCACAACAACACGTCGGCCGGCGGCGGCATCTCGGAACAGACTGAGCCGTTCAATCCCAAGCACATCACCCTTGAAGTCTTTGGCGATCCGGGAGCGGTGGCAACCATCAACTACGTGGACATCAACGTTCAGCCGCGCCAAGTCTTGCACGCGACCCTGCCGTGGTCGTTGACAATGGTGACGACACAGCCAGGGGCCTTCAGCAACCTTGTGGCGCAGGGCAACAGCGCTTCCCTGGGCTGTCGCATCACGGTGGATGGTGAAGTCAAGGACGAAAGGATCGTCAACGCAGTGAACGCCTACACCTTCTGCCTGGTGAAGTCGGCATGAGCGGGCGTCACGTCCCAAGGCCTGCGGTGGCGCGCACCATCCGCCGGCTTTGCGTACCGATTCTGCTGCTGTGGGTGGGCGTGGCGGCCATCAGCAATATCGCCGTGCCCAATCTGGAGGACGTCGCCAAAGCGCATAACGTGTCGCTGAATTCACCGGATGCGCCGTCGTTTAAAGCGATGAAACACATGGGCAAAGTGTTTCACGAGTTCGATTCCGACAGTGCGGCCATGATCGTCCTGGAAGGTGATAAGCCGTTAGGCGACGACGCCCACCGGTTCTACAACACCCTGGTCCGCAAGCTCGAGCAAGACACCAAACATGTCGAGCACATCCAGGATTTCTGGGGGGATCCGTTGACTGCGGCGGGTTCGCAAAGCAAGGACGGCAAGGCCGCCTACGTTCAGGTGTATCTCGCCGGCAATCAGGGCGATGCATTGGCCAACGAGTCCGTCGACACCATCCGCGACCTGGTGGCTCACACGCCCGCACCGCCCGGGGTCAAGGCGTATGTGACCGGCGCGGCGCCACTGGTCGCCGATCAGTTCGAAGTGGGCAGCAAAGGTATCTTCAAGGTCACCGTGATCACGATATTGGTGATCTTGGCGATGTTGTTTTGGGTCTACCGTTCGGTGGTCACTGCAGTCGTCGTGCTGTTCACGGTCGTTATTGAAATGGCCGCGGCCAGGGGCATCGTCGCCTTTCTGGGAAACGCCGGGTTGATCGGGTTGTCGACGTATTCGACGAATCTGCTCACGCTGCTGGTCATCGCGGCCGGCACGGACTACGCGATCTTTTTTCTCGGCCGGTATCACGAGGCACGCCATGCCGGCGAGGATCGGGAAACCGCCTTCCAAACCATGTATCACGGGACCGCCCACGTGGTCCTGGGCTCGGGCCTGACAGTTGCCGGAGCGGTGTTCTGTCTGCGCTTCACCCGGCTGAATTATTTTCAAAGTCTGGGCGTTCCCGCGGCGATTGGCATCGTGGTCGCCCTGGTGGCCGCGCTCACCTTAGCCCCGGCTGTGATCACCGTGGGCAGTCTTTTCGGGCTCTTCGACCCCAAGCGCACGGTGGCGACTCGAGGATGGCGGCGCATCGGCACCGCGATCGTTCGATGGCCCGGGCCCATCCTGGTGGTGGCTACCGGGGTCGCGCTCATCGGTTTGCTCGCCCTGCCGGGATACAAGACGAATTACGACGCTCGCGCCTACATGCCGGCCAGTGCCCCGGCCAATCTCGGGTATGCGGCCGCGGAGCGGCACTTTTCCCAGGCCCGGCTCAATCCCGAACTGCTGATGATCGAAACCGATCACGATATGCGCAATCCGGCCGACATGATCAACTTGGAACGGGTGGCAAAAGCTGTCGCCCACCTGCCCGGCATCGCTCAGGTGCAGTCCATGACCCGGCCGTTGGGGACCCCCATCGAGCACACTTCCTTGGCTTTTCAGATCAGCGCAGGAAGCATCGGCAGCGTCGAGAACCTGCAGTACCAGAAAGATCGCGCCGATGACTTGCTCAAGCAGGCCAACACGCTGCGAGATACGCTCAGCATTTTGAACCGGCAGTACGCCTTGCAGAAAGACCTCGCTAGTGCGACGGACGCCGAGACACAAGGCTTTCACGACACGTTGGCCATCATCACTGAACTGCGAGATGAGATCGCCAATTTTGATGACTTCTTCCGGCCAATTCGCAGCTATTTCTACTGGGAAAAGCACTGCTACGACATCCCGGCCTGCTTTGCACTGAGATCCGTCTTCAACGCGATCGACGGTGTTGATCAGCTCGCCGAGCAGTTCGCGACGCTTTCGGCAAGTTTGGATAAGTTGGATGCAGGCCAAAAGAAACTGGTCACGCTGCTGCCGCCGCAGATCGCCGACCAGGAGAAGAATCTGGCGCTGACGCTGTCTAACTATGCGACCAATTCGGGCATCAACGCCCAGACCCGGGCTAACACCGACACTGCGACGGCGCTGGGACAAGCGTATGACGCCGCGAAGAATGACGATTCCTTTTACTTACCTCCGGAGGCTTTCGTCAACCCTGAGTTCAAACGCGGCCTCAAATTGTTTCTGTCGCCGGACGGTAAGGCCGCGCGCATGATCATCCAGCATGAAGGTGATCCCGCGACCCCCGAGGGCATCTCGCACATCGATCCCATCCGCAACGCGGCGAAAGAGGCCGTGAAGAATACCCCCTTAGGGGATTCCAACATCTATCTCGCCGGCACCGCGGCAACCTATAAGGACATATCTGACGGCGCTAAATACGATCTCATGATCGCCGGAATAGCCGCGCTGAGCCTGATTTTGCTCATCATGGTAATCATCACCCGCAGCCTGGTCGCGGCGATCGTCATTGTGGGCACGGTGGCTCTTTCGTTAGGCGCCTCTTTCGGGCTTTCCGTGCTCGTCTGGCAGGATATTTTGGGTATCAAGTTGTATTGGATATGCCTTGCGCTGTCCGTCATCATCCTGTTGGCGGTGGGATCCGACTACAATTTGCTGCTGATCTCCAGGTTCAAAGAGGAAATTCACGCCGGTTTAAACACGGGCATTATCCGCGCCATGGCAGGCAGCGGGGCGGTAGTGACGTCTGCCGGCCTGGTGTTCGCCTTCACTATGTCCTCCTTCGTGTTCGCCGCTTTGTTGGTTCTCGGTCAGATCGGGACCACCATCGCCCTCGGGCTGCTGTTCGACACCCTGATCGTGCGGTCCTTTATGACGCCGTCGGTCGCCGCGCTGCTCGGGCGGTGGTTCTGGTGGCCGCAACGCGTCCGGCCCCGTCCGGCCAGCACCATGCTTCGCCCATACGGGCCCCGTTCCGCGGTTCGTCAACTGCTGCTGTGGGAAGATGACGACCCCGCGATAACTTCCCAACCACCCTCACGCACTCACGCCTGAAAGGGAGCCGACCAGCCGAACCTTGCCCGACGAAGACCATCGCCGCCGAATGGCATTCGCATGGGTTCGTCTGCAGTACAACAGGGTCTTTGTTCTGCAAAGGAGTGAATAAGATTGGGCCTATTTGGTTACCTGACGATACTCGCGGGCATAGCGGAATTAGTGTTCGGCGTTTTTTTCTTTATTTTCATAAAGCGACTCCTGGGGCGCACACCCACTCCGATAACCGAAGAAATCGGGAGCTCCAAAAAAATTCTAGGTAAGTTGCGCAAAGGCGAACCGATGTCGAAAGACGAGATAGATTTTGCGACGCAAACCATTGCTGATCGTGGATCGTTAATGGCCTTCTCCATTCCCGCCGCTGTCTTCACTCTCGGCTGCTTCTATGTGTTTGGCAGCCTTGAACTGCATGGAACCACCTCCCTTCGAACCTATATCGGGCTGGGCCCCATGTTCGGGTCCATAAATATAGCTATTCGGCTCCTCAGAATTGCAGCTTTAAAAAAGCGTCTGCGGAACGTCTCCTGAAACAGCAACCTTGGCGGCCGTTGCGGGCATCAGGGGACACGCCCGTCGGACACGCTCCCCACGATCGCGTCACACTGCGTTGACGTGCGCCCGCGCCAAGGGCCACCATGGGCTGCATGCGCTATGTCGTTACCGGCGGTACCGGGTTTATCGGGCGCCGAGTCGTGTCGCGTCTGCTGGATACCCAACCCGACGCCGAAGTGTGGGTGCTGGTCCGCCGCCCGTCGCTGGGCCGCTTCGAAGGCCTGGCCGCCCAGTGGGGTGAACGGGCAAAAGCACTGGTCGGCGATCTGACCACCGCGTATCTCGGGCTGAGCGAGGAAGCCATCGCCGAGCTCGGCGACGTCGAGCACGTGGTGCACTGCGCGGCGATCTACGACATCACCGCGGCTGAGGCCGAGCAACGCGCGGCCAACGTGGACGGCACCCGCGCCGTGATCGAGCTGGCGCGCCGGCTCGATGCGACGCTGCATCATGTCTCGTCGATCGCGGTGGCCGGAGATTTCCGCGGTGAATACACCGAGGCCGATTTCGACGTCGGGCAGCAGCTGCCGACGCCGTATCACCAGACGAAGTTCGAAGCGGAGCTATTGGTGCGAGAAACGCCGGGGCTGCGGTATCGGATCTACCGTCCGGCGGTGGTGGTCGGCGATTCGCGCACCGGTGAGATGGACAAGGTCGACGGGCCCTACTACTTCTTCGGCGTGCTGGCCAAGCTGGCGCTATTGCCTCGGTTTACCCCGATCATGTTGCCCGACGTCGGGCGCACCAACATCGTCCCGGTCGACTACGTCGCCGACGCCCTGATCGTATTGCTGCACGCCGACGGCCTTGACGGCCAAGCTTTCCATTTGACAGCACCGAAAACCATTGGGCTGCGCGGCATTTACCGCGGCATCGCCTCCGCGGCCGGACTGCCGCCGCTGCGCGGATCGCTCCCCCGCTCGGTGGCAGCACCGGTACTCAAGGTGCGCGGTCGACCCAAGGTGTGGCGCAACGCGATCGCCACCCAACTGGGCATTCCCGCCGAGGTCCTCGACGTCGTCGACCTGGCACCCACATTCACCTCCGAGCAGACACGGAATACTCTGCATGCTCTGCGCGGCACTGGAAGCCCTGATATCCGGGTGCCGGAGTTCGCCGACTACGCGCCGGCGCTGTGGCGGTACTGGGCCGAACATTTGGACCCCGACCGCGCCCGCCGCGACGATCCGGCCGGGCCGCTGGTCGGTAAGCACGTCGTCATCACCGGCGCGTCCAGCGGCATCGGCCGGGCATCGGCCATCGCGGTCGCCGAGCGAGGCGCGACGGTCTTCGCGCTGGCTCGCAATGGCAAAGCACTCGACGATCTGGTCGCCGAGATCCGCGCAGGCGGCGGTCAGGCCTACGCCTTCAGCTGCGACGTCACCGATTCTGCATCGGTGGAGCACACCGTCAAGGACATCCTGGGGCGCTTCGACCACGTCGACTACCTGGTGAACAACGCCGGCCGGTCGATTCGTCGGTCGGTGGTCCACTCGACCGAGCGCCTGCATGACTACGAACGGGTGATGGCAGTCAACTACTTCGGCGCGGTGCGGATGGTGTTGGCGCTGCTGCCGCACTGGCGCGAGCGCCGGTTCGGCCACGTCGTCAACGTGTCCAGTGCAGGAGTGCAAGCCAACAACCCCAAGTACAGTGCCTACCTGCCGACTAAGGCTGCACTGGACGCCTTCGCTGAAGTCGTCGGCACCGAGACGCTGTCCGATCACATCACGTTCACCAACATCCACATGCCGTTGGTGGCCACACCGATGATCGCACCGTCGCGGCGGCTCAACCCGGTTCCGCCGATCACCGCCGAGCATGCGGCGGCGATGGTGGTGCGCGGGTTGGTCGATAAGCCGGCGCGCATCGACACCCCGGTGGGCACGCTCGCGGAGGCCGGTCTCTACTTCGCCCCCAAACTATCGCGACGCATCCTGCACCAGCTCTACCTCGGCTATCCCGATTCGGCGGCAGCGCGTGGCGTCGCAGACCCGGAAATTGTTGTCGCACAGTCATCGTCAAGACGCCGGCCGAAGCGACCCGTTCGTGCCGTGCCCGGTGTGCGCGTTCCCGGGCCGGTCAAGCGCGCGGTGCGGTTGGTACCCGGCGTGCACTGGTAATGCTGCACGTCGCCTGAGCCGTGGAGTGCCCGGTATCGTTGCCGCGGTGACCGCCGCACCGGTTTTCGTCGATGTCGACACGGGTGTAGACGATGCCGTTGCGCTGATTTACCTGCTGGCCAGCCCGGATGCCGAACTGGTTGGCATCGCCTCCACCGGCGGGAACGTCGGTGTGGACCAAGTCTGCGAGAACAACCTGGGCCTGCTCGACCTGTGCCGCGCCGACGACGTGCCGGTGTCGAAGGGTGCCCAGCAGCCTTTGTGCTGCACGATGATTCCGCCGGGGAAAGTGCACGGTCCAAGGGGTTTAGGGTATGCCGATCTGCGCCCAACCCACCGCCAGCTCACCGACCATGACTCCGCGACAGCATGGGTCAAGGCGGCACATGCCCATCCCGGCGAGCTGATCGGCGTGGCCACCGGGCCGCTGACCAACCTGGCGCTGGCGCTGCGCCAAGAACCCGCGCTTCCCACACTGTTGCGCCGGCTGGTGATCATGGGCGGCGCCTATGACTATCGCGGCAACGCCAATCCGGTAGCCGAATGGAACATTCTCGTGGATCCCGAGGCTGCAGCCGAAGTCTTTGCGGCCTGGCCCACAGCAGAGACGGAAGCGGCTGAGGCGCAGACCCTTCCGATTCTGTGCGGCCTCGACGTGACTTGGAACGTATCCATAACACCGGAGATACTCTTGAGGCTGGCAGCCGCTGCGGATTCGACGACGAACCCGATGAGCGTTGCGGACCGACGGGGCACCCGGTCGTCGGCGTCCAATCCGTTGATTCGGGTGATCGAGGACGCGATGCGGTTCTACCTGGAGTCCTATCACGACCTGGGCCATGGATTCCAAGCGCATCTGCACGATCCGCTGGCGGCCGCGGTTGCCCTCGATCCGCCGCTGGTGGCGACCGCACCGGCGACGGTGGATGTGGAGTTGACCGGCACCCTGACCCGGGGCATGACCGTGACCGACTGGTCGGGTCGCTGGGGCCGAAAGCCCAACGCCCTGGTCGCTGTTGGGGTTGACCCGACGGTGTTCTTCGACCGGTTCATCGATCGGGTCGGGTCTTTCGCCGCTCAGCTGAGCTAGAGCCGCCAGCCACTCGCCGAACGTGAACTGGCTGAGGGATTTTCGCGATTTTTTCGCAGTGGCTACACGCTCGGCACACGGGCACTACTCGTAGATTCCCTCCAGGTACCACCTGCGCTGGCGATAGCACAGCAGCAACGCGGTACCGGGGTCGGACGCCTGCCCGCCGTCCAACAAAACCTGGGCACGGGCGGTGCGACCCCCCGAATCGGCCGTCGGATCCCACCAGCGTTCGTCGACCGGCCATGGTCCCGCCCACCAGCGCAGCCGGTCGTCCCGGCTACGGGAGGTCAGCCGTGCCGGGTCGGCGGAGAACAGCCCGCGGCTGGTCACCCGGATCGAGTTACCTTGGGCGTCAAGCAACTCCACCGGGTCATCGAGAAGCACCGTCGGTGACGGCTCAGGCAGTTGACCGGGCCACGGCAGACGCGGATCGGCACGCGGCACCGGCTCGTCGCCCAGCGGCGTCAATGTGATGCGTTCGGCCGGCCCGCGACCGCCACTGAGCACCGGCACCTGTACTGCCTCCGGTCCGAGCAGACCTTGCACCCGCACCAACGCCCGACGGGCCCGCATCCGGTCTTCTTCACCGAGGCCACCCCATAGCGGTAACTGCAGTGCCCCAGCCGATATCACCTCCACCGCCTGCAGCCGCAACAGCGTCACCGGCGCAGTGGGTCGATCCATGACGGTCCGGGTGTTCAACCATCCGTCCAGCTGCCAGCGCACCCGGTCGGCGGTGGCATCCTCGGTCAACGGCTCGGCGCAGCGCCACACCCGCGTCAGCTCTTCACCGTTGGCGGTGACGGCGTGCACGGCCAGCCGGGTGCAGCCCACCCCGGCCGCCATCAACGTCTGATGCAACGTGCTGGCCAGCGAGCGCCCGGCAAATGCCGCGGCGTCAACCCGGTCGATCGGCGGATCGCAATGCAGCACGGCGTCGAGCTCGGCCGGCGGCTCACGCCCGGACGGCCCGCGTTCCGGCTCACCGCGGGCGAATCGGTGCGCGCTCACCGCGTCGGCCCCGAACCGTGAAGCCACGTCGGCACACGGCAGTGCGGCGAACTGCCCGACGGTGCGAATCCCCATCCGCCACAGCAGATCCGCTAGATCGTCCCGTCCGGGACCGGACAGGCTGGGCTCGGTGGCGAGTTGCCGGATCGACAGCGCTGACAGGAACCGCGCGTCCTCGCCCGGCTCCACGACACGGCCCGCACGCGCGGCGAAGACCGCGGTGGACAACTGGTCGGCGATCCCGACCTGACACTCCGCGCCGGCTGCGGCCACTGCGTCTGTCAGCCGCTCGGCCGCCTGCTGCTCGGATCCGAAAAAGCGAGCCGCCCCACACACCGGCAACACCACCAGGCCCGGACGCAGCACCTCGGCGCGGGGCACCAGGTCGTCCACCGCCGCGATAACCCCTTCGAAGAAGCGAGCATCCCGGTCGGGGTCGGCAGTCCCGACGTGCAGTTGCGGGCAGCGGGCCGCCGCCTCCCGTCGTCGCAGTCCTCGCCGCACTCCCGCCGAACGAGCAGCCGATGAGCAGGCGATCACCCGGTTGGCCAACGTGACGGCCACCGGGGCGGTCGCGGGCAAGCCTGCGGCCGCCGCCGCGGCAACCGCGGGCCAGTCCATACACCAAATCGCCAGTACCCGGGAACCCATCGGAACTACCGTTGCACCCGGCCGATCGCCCGCCCGCGCGCACACACCCCGCTGATCCGGAGCCGCACCTTGCTGATCCGTCCGAAACCGGGCATACCCGCCGCAGACGGGGTGGTCTCATAGCCGCAGACCCGGGCCTTCAGTCGTATCGACGCCCCCTGCCAGTCACCATCGGTGACCAGCAGGGTGCAGCCTTTCTGGTGAGCGCGGGCCACCACCGCCCGCGCCCGGGTCAGCGGCACCGAGCGCCCGCCCAGAGCCAGCACGACCAGATCCATTCCGTCCATCAGCACCGCAGCCACTTCCACCGGGTCGGTCCCGGGATCCGGAATCACCGCGAGCCGGCTTAGATCTGCTCCCATTTCCACCGCGGCCAGCAGTCCGATATCCGGCTGGCCAACGATGGCTACGTTCCCACCGGCGGCCGTCACCGTGGCCACCATGCTCAGCGGCAGCGACCGGGCTCCCGACAGCACCGCCACCGTTCCCCGTGGCAACGCGTCCGGCAGCACATCGACCAGGAGCTGCGGAACCGGCAGCGTGGCCTCCGAATCCGGTAGCAGATCATCCGGGCCAGCGTGACTGGCAGCAAGACCGTGCCGACCGGTACCAACCTTCCCGGACACCGCCGCCATCTGGCGGCGCAGCTGTTTTAGCTGCTCAGCGCGGTTTTGGTGAGACTCTTCGGAGGCGAGAATAGCCGTCATCACCAACTCCTGCGGTACGGGTGTTACTACTGAGATTCGAATGTATGTTCGATAGAACTAGTCAACACCTGCCTACCGACAACGTCAAGCGGCACCCGGGCAGCACGCACCCCGGCGGCACCAGCCAGCTAACTTCGCGGGTTACTCCCACTCGATGGTGCCGGGCGGCTTGCTGGTGACATCCAGCACCACCCGGTTGACCTCGGCGACCTCGTTCGTGATCCGGGTGGAGATGCGCTCCAACACTTCGTAAGGCACCCGAGTCCAATCGGCAGTCATGGCGTCCTCGCTGGACACCGGTCGCAACACGATCGGATGCCCGTACGTGCGGCCATCGCCCTGCACACCGACCGAACGGATGTCGGCTAGCAGGACCACCGGGCATTGCCAGATCTGCTGGTCCAAACCCGCCGCGGTCAGCTCCTCACGCGCGATCTCGTCCGCCCGCCGCAGCGTCTCGAGGCGCGCTGCGGTGACCTCACCGACAATCCGGATCGCCAAACCCGGACCCGGAAAGGGCTGGCGCGCAACAATTTCCTCCGGCAGCCCCAACTCCCGCCCGACCGCGCGCACCTCGTCTTTGAACAGCAGCCGCAACGGCTCGACCAGCTTGAACTTCAGGTCACCAGGGAGGCCGCCGACATTGTGGTGGCTCTTGATATTCGCTGCGCCGCTGCCGCCACCGGACTCCACCACGTCGGGATACAACGTACCCTGCACCAGGAACTCAATATCCCTGTCTCCCAAGGCATCCCGTACAGCGCCCTCGAACGCCCGGATGAACTGCCGCCCGATGATCTTGCGCTTACCCTCGGGATTGGTCACCCCCGCCAGCGCTTCGAGGAAGGTCGCGGCCACGTCGACGGTGACCAGGTTGGCGCCAGTGGCGGCCACGAAGTCACGTTGCACCTGCGCGCGCTCGCCGGAGCGCAACAGACCGTGGTCGACGAACATACACGTCAGCCGGTCCCCGATGGCGCGCTGCACCAGCGCGGCGGCCACCGCGGAATCTACTCCGCCGGACAGCCCGCAGATCGCGTGGCCGTCGCCAACCTGGTTGCGCACCTGCTCAATCAGTGCACTGGCGATCCCGGCCGGCGTCCAATCCGGGGCGATGCCGGCGAAGTCGTGCAGAAACCGGCTGAGCACCTGCTGCCCATGCGGGGTGTGCATGACTTCGGGGTGGTACTGCACCCCGGCCAACCGCCGCGACCGGTTCTCGAAGGCGGCCACCGGGGAACCTGTGCTGGTGGCCACCACCTCGAACCCGTCCGGCGCCGAGGTCACCGCATCACCGTGACTCATCCACACCGGCTGCGTCTCTGGCAGATCCGAATGTAGTTCGCCACCAACGGCTTTAAGCTCGGTCCGGCCGTATTCGCGGGTGCCGGTGCGTGCGACGGTGCCGCCGAGAGCCTGGGCCATCGCCTGGAATCCGTAGCAGATACCGAACACCGGCACGCCCAGGTCGAACAGCGCCGGGTCGAGCTGCGGCGCGCCCTCGGCGTACACACTGGCCGGGCCACCGGAAAGTACCACCGCCTGCGGGTCACGGGCCTTGATCTCGTCGACCGAAGCGCTGTGCGGAATCACCTCGGAGAACACCCGCGCCTCACGCACTCTGCGGGCGATCAGCTGGGCGTACTGCGCACCAAAATCGACAACCAGCACGGGACGGGGCGATGCTGACTCCACTCGGCCCAGTCTAGTGGCCGGTGGAATCATCGCCGGTACGCACGGCACCCCTACAGAGAGAACGCCTCCCGCAGGGCTTCGACGGCGTCGTGATCGCCCTCGAAGGCAATCTGGCGCAGCGCCGTCTTGCGCTTGGCATCGGTGGAGCCCAATCGCGCGGTGGCGAGATCCACCGCGCTGGCGGTGACCACGACGTCCGGCTTACCGTGAGCAGCCGCCATACGACCCTGGTCCATCCCGAACTCGAAACGGCGGCCATCGATCTCAACGCAATACACCGCAGTTAAACCCTCGGTTCTGCGTGGGTCAAAGGGAATGACGAATCCGGCGAGGAACCCGGTCAACGGCGCGACCGGGCCGGGCTCGAGCGGATCCAGCCGGTCCAGTCCGAGCCAGGCGATGCTCTGCAGGATGGACGGCACCCGCTGCCAACCGGCGTCGCTGAGGCTGTAGACAGTCCGCGCGATCGGGGGTGGCAACTCGGCGCGGTCGATGAGCCCGGCGTCTTGAAGCTCTTTGAGGCGTTCGGCCAGCAGGTTAGTCGCGATGCCCGGCAGTTCGGCGCGCAGGTCGCTGTAGCGGCGCGGCCCTCCGAGCAGCTCGCGCAAGATCAGCAATGTCCAGCGCTCGCCCAGGATGTCGAGGCTTTTGGCGATCGGGCAGTTCTGGTTGTAGCTCTTGCGCGCGGGCATATGACTACCCTACCAGGGTGGACATGTTTTTCAAGCTGCTGCTTGATTTTATTGTCTTCTAGGTTTACTGTCTTGTCCATGCGATCTCGTCCACTATTCCGCGATCACCCCGTCGCCGCGCTTGCCGTCATCTGCCTCAGCGTCTTCGTCATCAGCGTCGACGCCACGGTCGTCAACGTCGCCCTGCCCACGCTGTCGCGCGACCTTGGCGCCGACACCGCGCAATTGCAGTGGATCGTCGACGCGTACACCCTCGTCATGTCGGGTCTGCTGCTCTCGGTCGGGAGCCTCAGCGACCGCTTCGGCAGGCGCGGCTGGCTGTCGTGCGGACTTGCACTATTCGCGATCACTTCCGCTATTGCGGCGCAGGCGAGTTCGGCGGACGCGCTGATCGCCGCGCGGGCTGCCATGGGCGTCGGCGCGGCCGTGATCTTTCCGACCACACTGGGTCTGATCACCAACATTTTCACCAACCCGATTGCTCGCGCCAAGGCCATCGGGCTGTGGGCGGCCATGGTCGGTGTCGGAGTGGCCGTCGGGCCGATCAGCGGTGGCTGGCTGCTCGAACACTTCACCTGGGGTTCGATCTTCCTGATCAATGTTCCGACCGCGATCGTCGCCATCGCCGGCGGAATACTGTTCGTTCCGACCTCGCGCGACCCGGCCACCCCGCCGCTCGATGTGCCCGGGCTGCTGCTGTCGGCGCTCGGGGTGACCACGTTGGTTTACACCGTCATCGAAGCGCCCGGTTGGAGATGGGGCAGCACGCGTGTCGTGATTGGCTTCGCCGTGGCCGCAATCGTTCTCACGGTGTTCGCCCTGTGGGAGCGGCATAGCGCCCATCCGATGCTGGACGTGACGGTGTTCTTCAACCGTCGATTCTCGGGCGGCAGCCTGGCCGTGACCACAGGTTTCCTGACGTTGTTCGGATTCATCTTCGTCATCACCCAATACTTCCAATTCATCAAGAACTACAGCGCATTCGACGCTGGCGTGCGCCTGCTGCCGGTAGCTATCTCGATCGCGGTGGCCAGCATCCTGGGCCCGCGACTGGTCGAATGGATCGGCACCACCGCCGTCGTCGCCGGCGGGCTGGCGGTCTTTGCGGCCGGCCTGGCCTGGGCATCCACGGTCGATGCGGCGACGCCGTACAGCCAGATCGCGATGCAAATGCTGCTGCTCGGCGGCGGCCTCGGCCTGACCTTTGCGCCGGCCACCGAGGCGATCATGGGATCGCTCTCGGCCGATAAGGCGGGAGTCGGCTCGGCCGTCAACGACACCACGCGCGAATTCGGCGGCACGCTGGGCGTAGCGATCGTGGGCAGCGTCTTCGCATCGGTCTACTCCAGCCGCGTCGGCTCTGCGTCGGCGCTGGCTGGATTACCTGCCGACGTCCGCTCGGCGATGCAGCGCTCAATGGCTTTGGCGCACCAGGTGATCGAACATTCGCCGGCGGGGCGCATCGCCGACATCCGCGATGCGGTCAACCACGCGTTCCTGGACGGTCTTCAGGTCGGATCGTTGATCTGCGCCGGCATCGCGTTGACCGCCGCGATCATCGTTGCCGTCTTGCTGCCGGCAAGGGCCCGGCAGGCGCCAGCCTTCGCCACTACAGCAGAGCTGGCCGAAGCGCTCGAATCATCCAACTAGGAGAGGAAATCCGATGACAAACCCACGCATACTGGTAACCGGCGCCACCGGCAGGATCGGCAGCGCGGTCGCCGGCCAGCTCTTGCAGCAAGGCATCGCGACCCGGGCTCTGGTGCATCGCGACGACGAACGCAGTGCTCGGTTGCGGGCCTCCGGCGCCGAAGTCGTGGTCGGCGATATGTTTGACATCCGGCAGATTCAGTCCGCGATGGACGGCGTCGACCGGCTGTACTTCAACCCGCCGTACCATCCACACGCGCTCGACAGCGCGGTCGCCTTCGCCGTGGCGGCGCAGCGATCACGCGTGGAAGCGGTTGTGGCACTTGGACAATGGCTGGCCAGCCCCGAGCACCCGTCGCTGATGACCCGGCACGCCTGGCTGACCGACAAGTTATTCGAGCTACTACCGGACACCGCCCATGTCGCAGTAGATCCGGGATACTTCGCCGACAATTATCTGCAGCTGGTCCCGATGGCCGCCCAGCTTGGAGTGTTGCCGACACCGACGGGGGCGGGCCGAAACGCGCCCCCCTCCAACGAAGACATCGCCCGGGTCGCGGTCGGCGCCCTGCTGGACCCGCATCGTCACGACGGACGCGCTTACCGCCCGACCGGACCAACGCTGCTTTCTGGAGCCGAGATAGCCGACGCGGTCGGCGAGGCGCTGGGCCGGAGGGTCCGCCACATCGATATCCCGCCGTGGATGTTCATGCGCGCCGTGCGCGTCAACGCCAAGCGACTCGGCGCCGACCTGTTCTTCGAGTCCAGCCTGCGCCACTACCTACCGGAATACGCCTTGGGAACCTTCGAAGTGGGCGGACCAACCACTGCGGTCCGCGACGTCGCCGGTGTCGAACCCGAAGACTTCCTGACAATCGCACGCCGCTACGTCACCACCCCGGAAGCCCGCCGCAGCGCAGGAAATCTCGTCCGCCAGGTCTGGAGCTTCATGTTGACCGGACTGGTACCGATGCACGACTTGGACAAGTTCGACCTACGACAACAGCATCCCCGGCCCACGCACCCGCGGCTGTCGGGCCAGTCCACGTTCTGGCGAAACGAACACATCGTGCCGACCGAGAAAATCACCGCGTCGGCGTAGCAGAAAGGATAGAAATGACCAACACCTCGATCCATGATCAGTACACAACCGGCCTGTCCCAGCCCAACATCGAGCGGGCCCTCGTTGCCGCGGGAAAAGACCTCGATCACCTGGCGCCCACGGACGTCGCGCCACTGGAGGACTTCCACACGATGGGCCGCTTTGCCACAACCGAACTGGTCGAATTGCTCGAAATCATAAGTACGGATGAGGTACTCGACGCGGGCAGTGGGATCGGCGGGACTGCCCGCTTCGTCGCCGACCAGCGCGGCTGTCGCGTGACCGCCGTCGACCTGACCGAAGAGTACTGCGACGTCAACCGTTGGCTGAATCAACTCGTCGGTCTGGGCGATCGGATTCACGTTCGTCAAGCAGATGTCACCGAATTACCCTTCACAGAAGCCACTTTCGATGTCATATTCAGCCAACACGTTCAGATGAATGTGGCCGACAAGACCCAACTGTATTCCGAAGCTCGCCGGATCCTGGCTGACGACGGCCGGATCGCGATCTGGGACATCACTTCTGGCGGCCATGGCGAGCTCGACTATCCGCTGCCCTGGGCCGACCAACCCGGGTACAGCCACCTGGTCACTTCTGATGAGTTGCGTAGCGTCATCGAGGGATCAGGGTTCGCGATCGAACACTGGAACGATCACACCGACCAGGCGACCGCGCTGATGCAGACATTCTTGACCCTGCCCCCCAACCCCCTCGGGCTGCACGCCTTCGTCACCGACTTCGCGGCCAAAGCCACGAACCTCACGGCCGCCCTCACCGACGGGCGACTGCGCGTGATCCAAGGCGTCGCCCGCGCAGTCAGCTCGCCGTGAAGCGCGGTGCGGCCGCATGGCTGCCGGTGATCATTCGACTCACCGCAGTCGGGTATTTGGCCTTCTTCGTGCCTGACCTGATCCTCGCTACAACCCATCGCATCGGCACGCTGCCGCCGGTGCTTGGCACGCTGTTCGACTGGCGAGCGGGCGGCGACGAAGTAGCCGTCATGTTCTCCACCGTCTACATAGCCTGGGCGATCTTCCTGTTTGCATCCGCGCGCGACGCGAGCGCAAACAGACTGTTCCTCGATTTCAATCTGGCCGCGAACGGCGCCCATTTCGCTGTCATGCTCGCAATGGCGGTGACCATGCCCGACGAGCACCAGCACATCGCGGGCGTGCTCGCCCTCGGCCTGATCACCACCGCCCCACTGGCAGCATGCTGGCTGCCCGCCCGGCGCGACAGCTCTTGACACCGGCGTAGACGGCCGACTACAGTCAAAGCAGGTGTAGTCGAATGACTGCACACAAGGTGAAGGGGCCATGCAATGACAATTCCGTTGGCGTCCACCCTGACCGTGACGCAGTTGGGCAGCCACATCGGCGCCCGCGTGGACGGCGTAGAACTGGGCGGCAACCTTGATGCCGGCACGGTCGAACAGATCCGCGCGGCGCTGTTGCGCCACAAGGTGATCTTCTTTCGCGGCCAGCACCACCTCGACGACGCCGCACAGCAGGCTTTCGCCGCGCGCCTGGGCACACCGATCGCCCATCCCGCTGTGCAGCATGAGAGCGCGCCGATCATCACGCCGATCAACTCCGACTACGGCAAGGCCAACCGCTGGCACACCGACGTAACGTTTGTCGCGAACTATCCCGCCGCGTCGATCCTGCGCGCCGTGACCCTGCCGAGTTATGGCGGATCGACGCTGTGGGCATCCACCGCGGCCGCGTACCAGGCGCTGCCCGAGCCGCTTCAACATCTCACCGAGAATCTCTGGGCGTTGCACAGCAACCGCTTCGACTATGTCGTGACGCCGGCGATGCTGACCGATGTGCAAAAAGCGCATCGGGACCGGTTTGAGAAGGTGGACTTTCGCACCGAGCATCCGGTGGTGCGGGTACACCCAGAGACCGGCGAACGGACCCTGGTGGCCGGGGATTTCGTGCGCGGCTTCGTCGGCCTGGACAGCTACGAGTCGCAGACTCTCTTGGAGCTGCTGCAACGACGAATCACCATGCCGGAGAACACCATCCGGTGGAATTGGGAGGCCGGTGACGTCGCCATCTGGGACAACCGGGCCACCCAGCACCGGGCAATCGACGACTACGACGGCCAATATCGCCTGATGCACCGGGTTACCGTGATGGGCGATGTGCCCGTCGACGTGCACGGCCAACGCAGCCGGGTGATCAGCGGGGCTCCACTGCAAGCCGTGCAGGCCGCCGCGAGCTGACGCACTTTTGAAGTCAGTCGATCGGCCGGAACCCATGGCAAGCCCGCAGCGGGCATGGTGAGGTGGTAGGTGGCAAGAGCGCCCCTAGCCGAAATCACCCCCGGAAGGAAGGTCCGCCCGTGCTGGGTCTACCCGAAGCGGTGCACGCCTGTCTGTTCGATCTCGACGGTGTGCTGACCGACACCGCAAGTGTCCACACCAAGGCCTGGAAGGTCATGTTCGACGACTTCCTTCGCCAGCGAGCCGAGAAGGACGGTGAGGAGTTTGTCCCGTTCGATCCGGACAAGGACTACCGCGAGTACGTCGACGGTAAGAAGCGTGAAGACGGCGTCCGATCGTTTTTGGACAGCCGCGGCATCGAGCTGCCCGACGGCGACCCCGACGACCCGCCCGACAAGGACACCATCTACGGGCTGGGCACCCGCAAAAACGATGCCTTTCAGAAGACCCTGCATGACGACGGCGTCAAGGTGTTCGACGGTTCGCGGCGCTACCTGGAAGAGGTGGTCGCCGCGGGTCTGGCCACCGCGGTGGTGTCGTCTAGCGCCAACACCGGCGAGGTGCTGAAGATCACCGGGCTCGACCGCTTCATTCAGCAGCGAGTCGACGGCGTCACGCTGCGCGAGGAGCACATCGAGGGCAAGCCGGCCCCCGACTCCTTCCTGCGGGCCGCCGAGCTGCTCGACGTCCCCGCGGGGGAGGCAGCCGTGTTCGAAGACGCCCTCTCCGGGGTCGAGGCCGGGCGGGCAGGAAACTTCGGTTTCGTCGTGGGCGTCGATCGGGTAGGCCAAGCCGAGGAACTACGCAGCCACGGCGCCGACGTGGTCGTCACCGACCTCGCCGAACTGCTCTAGGTTGCCACCATGATCTCTGGAGACGCCTTCCCCGTCGAACCCTGGCAGGTCCGCGAGACCAAGCTTGACCTCAACCTGTTGTCCCAGTCCGAGTCGCTGCTCGCGCTGTCCAACGGACACATCGGAATACGCGGCAACCTCGACGAGGGTGAGCCGCACGGCCTGCCCGGCACCTACCTCAACTCGTTCTACGAAGTGCGCCCGCTGCCGTATGCGGAAGCGGGTTTCGGTTATCCGGAAGCCGGCCAGACCGTCGTCGACGTCAGCAACGGTAAGGTCATGCGGCTGATGGTCGACGACGAGTTGTTCGACGTCCGCTACGGCCAGCTGATCGACCACGAGCGCATCCTCGACCTGCGCGCCGGGACACTGAATCGACACGCCCACTGGCGCTCCCCCGCGGGCAAGCAAGTGAAAATGTCGTCGACTCGGCTGGTGTCGCTGTCCCAACGCAGCGTCGTGGCCATCGAGTACGTCGTCGAGGCCGTCGACGAGTTCGTCCGCGTCACAGTGCAATCCGAGCTCGTCACCAACGAGGACCAGCCGGAGACCTCGGCCGATCCGCGGGTGTCGGCGGTGTTGGACAACCCGCTGGAGGCAGTCGACTACGAGCAGAACGACAACAAGTCACTGCTGATGCACCGCACCCGGGTCAGCGGTCTGATGATGTCGGCCGTGATGGACCACGAGATCGAGGTTCCGGGGCGGGTCGAGGTCAACACCGAAGTGCGCGCGGACTTGGCTCGCACCACGATTATCTGCGGACTGCGCCCGGGCCAGAAGCTGCGGATCGTGAAGTACATCGCTTATGGATGGTCCAGTCTGCGCTCCCGGCCCGCACTGCGCGATCAGGCCGCGGGTGCAATAACCGGCGCCCGCTACAGCGGATGGCAGGGCCTGTTGGAGGCACAGCGGAAATACCTCGACGACTTCTGGGACGCCGCAGATGTCGAGGTCGAGGGAGATCCCGTCATCCAACAGGCGGTGCGGTTCGGCCTCTTCCACATCATGCAGGCGAGCGCGCGCGCCGA
The DNA here is from genome assembly GCA_963744835.1 of uncultured Actinomycetota bacterium. Taxonomy (GTDB): domain Bacteria; phylum Actinomycetota; class Actinomycetes; order Mycobacteriales; family Mycobacteriaceae; genus Mycobacterium. Next base: position 250,158 of record CAVUVB010000007.1, on the reverse strand, counting down.
ACGACGCGGGATCCCCAGCAAGGGACTTACCGGCACCGGCTACGACGGCCACATCTTCTGGGACACCGAGGGATACGTGCTTCCCGTCCTCACCTACACCGCGCCGCGGGCAGCCGCCGATGCGCTGCGGTGGCGGGCATCGACCCTCGATTTGGCCAAGGAGCGTGCAGCCGAACTGGGCCTGGCGGGCGCGGCGTTTCCCTGGCGGACGATTCGCGGCCAAGAGTGCTCAGGCTACTGGCCGGCCGGCACGGCAGCTTTCCATATCAACGCCGACATCGCGATGGCCTTCGAGCGGTACCGCGTCGTCACCGGCGACCAGTCGCTGGAAGAGGATTGCGGGCTGGAGGTGCTCATTGAGACGGCACGCATGTGGCGCTCATTGGGACACCACGACCGCTACGGCGTCTGGCACCTCGACGGAGTGACCGGTCCCGACGAATACACCGCGATCGTCCGCGACAACACATTCACGAATTTAATGGCGGCGCACAATCTTCGGGTAGCCGCCGAGGCGTGCGCCCGCCACGCCGAGAAGGCACGCGAGATGGGTGTCACTACCGAGGAGACCGCCGCTTGGCGCGATGCGGCCAACGCGGCGAATATTCCTTTCGACGAAGAGCTTGGTGTGCATCAGCAGTGCGAAGGTTTCACCACCTTTGCCGAGTGGGACTTTGAAAAAAACGATACGTATCCGTTGCTGCTGCACGAGCCCTATGTGCGGCTCTATCCCGCCCAGGTGATCAAGCAGGCAGACCTGGTGTTGGCAATGCAGTGGCAGAGCCATGCTTTCAGCCCCGAACAGAAGGCCCACAACGTCGACTATTACGAGCCGCGCACCGTGCGGGACTCGTCGCTGTCGGCCTGCACTCAGGCGGTGATGTGCGCCGAGGTCGGCCACCTGGAACTCGCGCACGATTACGCCTACGAGGCGGCCCTGATCGACCTGCGCGACCTGCACCACAACAGCCGCGACGGCCTGCACATGGCGTCGCTGGCCGGGGCGTGGACGGCGCTGGTCGGCGGCTTTGGTGGGCTGCGCGACGACGAGGGCATTCTGTCTCTTGATCCGCAATTGCCCCATGAGTTCGCCTGCCTGCGATTCCGGTTGCTGTGGCAGGGATTCCGGTTGACCGTCTCGGCCACCCACGACGAAGTCACCTACACCCTGCGTGACGGACCGGGCGGTGAGCTGACGATCCGCCACGCCGGCGAAGACCTCGAGCTGAGCACGAGTGAGCCGACGACCGTCCCCGTGCAAAAGCGTGAGGCGCTGCTGCCAACGCCGTCGCAGCCGCCGGGCCGCGAGCCCACACACCGGCGCAGCAGCTTCGAGTCGGCGAAACTATCGGTCTAGTTAGCCAGCCGACTGATCGCTCGACTCAGGTCCGGAACTCAAAGGAAGTTGGTGATGAAGGCAAATACCGCCGCAAACCACGTCAATGCGCCGAGTAGCACACACAGCGAACCCACCGCCATCAACTTGTCACTGCGGTCGGCCTCCTGGTTCAGCATGACGCGAACGCTTCGTGGCATACGGCGGAACAGGTCGCCCCACTGCACCCGCGAGGTAGCCCGCTTAAATCCGGTGCGATCATCCGCCGTACGGTTGGCCGGCGCCACCCCTGCGCCGTTTGTGAAGAGAACGAGTCCGATCGCGAACATCACTGCACCGACGATGACGCACACCAGAGCGAGCCAAAGCATCATCCCTCCTTCATTTGGAAGCGACTATGCAGTCAGCGTTGCCCTGGATGTGCTGTATTCAAACGCCGCGCCGCGAGCGGCGGTCTGCGGGCCGATCGCGGACTAGCCCGCCGAGCTGATCGGCCCAGACCTGGAACGCCGCTCCTCAGCATCGCTTCGCTCTGCATCGTCGCCGGCGGAAGGCAGCCAGCGCAGCGCGCCGGGCGCGTCGGGCGGCACCACCGGATGCTGCGGCGCGATCGGGTCGAGCCGACGGTACGACTCACCTTGGCGCGGACGCAGATCTTCCTCGCCTTTGTTCGGCCACAGCGAAGCGGCGCGCTCGGCCTGCGCGGTGATCGACAGCGACGGATTGACGCCCAGGTTCGCCGAGATCGCGGCACCGTCCACCACGAACATCGTCGGGTAACCGTAGGCCCGGTGGTAGGGGTCGATGACCCCGTGTTCCGGGCCGTCGCCGATCGGCGCGCCACCGAGGAAGTGCGCGGTCAACGGGATGTTGAACAGCTCGCCCCAGGTGCCGCCGGCGACGCCGTCGATCTTGGCGGCGATCCGGCGGGTGGCCTCGTTGCCGACCGGAATCCAGGACGGATTCGGCTCACCGTGCCCCTGCTTGCTGACATAGCGGCGACGCCCCAGCTTGCTGCGCTTGGTGTAGGTGGTGATCGAATTGTCCAGGTTCTGCATCACCAGCGCGATCATCGTGCGCTCGCTCCAGCGGCGCGGGTTGAGCAGCCGCAAGGTGCCGCGCGGATCCTCGGCGGCGTTGGCGAACAGTTGCTTCCACCGTGGCACGTCGCTGCCGCCCGGACCGGGGCCGTCGGTCATCAACGTCTGCAGCAAGCCCATCGCGTTGGAGCCCTTGCCGTACCGGCAGGGTTCGATGTGGGTGTCCGACGAGGGGTGGATCGACGACGTGATCGCCACCCCGTGGGTCAGGTCCAGATCGGGCCTGACCTGCAACCGGCCCGCGCCGACGATCGACTCGGAGTTGGTGCGGGTCAGATAGCCCAGCCGCTCGGACAGTTCGGGCAGCTTGCCCTTGTCACGCATCTTGAACAGCAGATGCTGCGTTCCCCAGGTGCCCGCGGCCAGCACCAAATGGTTGGCGGTGAAAGTTCGCTTCTTGCGCCGCAGCACGCGTCCGGTGCGCGCCGTGCGAATTTCCCAGATGCCGTCGTCGCGCTGTTCGAATCCGGTGACTGTCGTCATCGGAATGACTTCTGCGCCATTGGATTCCGCGAGGCCCAGATAGTTCTTCACCAGGGTGTTCTTGGCGTTGTACCGGCAACCCGTCATGCAGCTGCCGCATTCCAAGCAGCCGGTGCGCGCCGGGCCGGCGCCGCCGAAGTATGGGTCGGGCACCGTCTCGCCCGGCGCCTTGGTTCCATCGGGGCCGAAAAAGACTCCGACCGGAGTGGGCACGAACGTCTCGCCGCAGCCCATGTCGTCGGCGACCTCTTTGAGCACCCGGTCGGCGTCGGTAAAGGTCGGGTTGGTGACCACGCCGAGCATCCGCTTGGCCTGCTCATAGTGCGGCATCAACTCCGAGCGCCAGTCGGTGATATGCGACCACTGCCGGTCGGCGAAGAACGGCTCAGACGGCACGTAGAGCGTGTTGGCGTAGTTCAGCGATCCACCGCCGACACCAGCGCCGGCCAGGATCATCACGTTGCGCAGCAGGTGGATGCGCTGGATGCCGTACATGCCGAGCTTGGGGGCCCACAGGAACTTGCGCAGATTCCAGGAGGTCTTGGCGAAATCCTCGTCGTAGAAGCGGCGGCCGGCCTCGAGGACGCCGACGCGGTAACCCTTTTCGGTCAACCTGAGCGCGGTGACACTCCCCCCGAAACCCGAACCGATAATCAGAACGTCGTAATCCGGTTTCACCCCACCAGTATGGACTTACTGCCCGGTAATGAGCCAGCTAGGGTCGCTAAGTCGTAGCTGGCTGCGCAGAATTTCGCCGGCCTGGCCCGTGTTGCTGGTGCGGTGGGGGGACCGCGCTGCCTTTATTGGATCGTTTCCAATTCGCCATTGTATTGACACATTTTTCTTGCCATGCTCTAACCTTCCGCCTCAGGAGTGAGGACGTGGTGACAAACACCTACAGCAATCCGCTCTTCACCGACACGTCGTCAGAGGTCACCGAGGTCTGCGGCACAGGCGGCGTATGCGAAACCCTCGCCCAGGCCGACGCTACCGGCGGCGCCGCGCCCACCGACCTCGATGGCTCCCTCTTCGGCAACTTGGGCGCGCCGGATGACACCATCTGGTTCGCCCCCGGCGGGACCGACATCGTTGGGTACGACACCGCCTCCCAGGATCTCCTCACCCCGTTCGGCGACTTCTCGCTCGCAGACTTCGGCGGCTCGGACGTCTCTTCGCTGCTCGGCGGGGACCTCTTAGCGGGGCTCGACCCCTTGTCGCTCCTCGGCTCCTTCTGAGGCTCGTCGCGCTGAGCGTGCCGCTGGTGCGGCACACTCAGCTTCCGACGGTCAGGCCGACCTTCTGGAACTCCTTGAGGTCGCAGTAGCCGGCCTTGGCCATCGAGCGGCGCAGGCCGCCGACCAGGTTCAGCGAGCCGAACGGATCGTCGGACGGGCCGGTGAGCACCTGCTCGAGCGGTGACCGTTCACCGAAGGCCACCTGCAGCAGCGCACCGCGGGGCAGCGACGGGTGGGCGGCGGCGGCCGGCCAGAACCAGCCGTCACCCAGCGCCTCGGTGGCCTCTGCCAACGGCGTGCCCAGCACCACAGCGTCGGCGCCGCAGGCGATGGCCTTGGCCAGGTCGCCGGAGGTGTGAATATCCCCGTCAGCGAGCACATGGACATAGCGCCCGCCGGTCTCGTCGAGGTATTCGCGGCGGGCCGCGGCGGCGTCGGCGATCGCGGTGGCCATCGGCACGCTGATGCCCAGCACCTCGTCGCTGGTGGTCACGCCGCGGGTGGAGCCGTAGCCGACGATGACGCCCGCTGCCCCGGTACGCATCAGGTGCAGGGCGGTGCGGTGGTCGATCACGCCGCCGGCCACTACCGGGACGTCGAGTTCGGAGATGAAGGTCTTCAGGTTGAGCGGCTCGCCGTCGCTGGCGACCCGCTCGGCGGAGATGATGCTGCCCTGGATGACCAGCAGATCAACGCCGGCGGCCACCAGCGCCGGTGTCAACTCCTTGGCGTTCTGCGGGCTCACCCGCACCGCGGTCGTCACCCCGGCCTCCCGGATCCGGGACACCGCGGCGGACAGCAACTCGGGGTCCAGTGGCTCCGCGTGCAGCTTCTGCAGCAACCGGATGGCCGCCGACGGCTCCGGTTCCTTGGCCGCTGCCTCGACGACTTCGGCGATCTTGGCGTGCACGTCCGGGTGGCGGCCGATCAGCCCCTCGCCGTTGAGCACTCCCAGGCCGCCGAGCCGGCCTAGCTCGATGGCGAATTCCGGCGACACCAGCGCGTCGGTGGGGTGGGCGATGACGGGAATCTCGAACCGGTAGGCGTCGAGCTGCCAGGCCGTGGACACGTCCTGCGAAGAGCGGGTGCGCCGGGACGGCACGATGTTGATGTCGTCGAGTTCGTAGGTACGGCGGGCGGTTCGGCCCATGCCGATCTCAACCATGTCACGCATGAGCGACCCTTCTCGATCGGTTACCGCGCGTAGTAGTTGGGCGCTTCGGCGGTCATGGTGATGTCATGCGGGTGGCTTTCTTTCAAACCTGCCGCTGTGATCCGGACGAATTGTGCTTGCTGCAGCATTTCGATAGTGGCCGACCCGGTGTAGCCCATGGCGGCCCGCAATCCGCCGTTGAGCTGGTGGATCACCGACGACAACGGCCCGCGGAACGGCACCCGGCCCTCGATGCCCTCCGGCACCAGCTTGTCCTCGGAAAGCGCGTCGTCTTGGAAGTAGCGGTCCTTCGAGTACGACTTGGCTGTTTCCCCCGAAGTCCCTCTTCCTTGCATCGCACCCAGCGACCCCATCCCGCGGTAGCTCTTGTACTGCTTGCCGTTGACGAAGATCAGCTCGCCGGGCGCTTCGGCGGTGCCGGCCAACAGCGATCCCAGCATGGTGGTCGATGCCCCTGCGGCCAGTGCCTTGGCGATGTCACCGGAGTACTGCAATCCGCCGTCGGCGATCACCGGCACACCGGCCGGTCCGCAGACCGCGACGGCCTCGAGGATCGCGGTGATCTGCGGCGCCCCGACGCCGGCTACCACCCGGGTGGTGCAGATCGAACCCGGGCCCACGCCGACTTTGACGGCGTCCGCGCCGGCCTCGACCAGCGCCCCGGCCGCCGACCTGGTGGCGACATTGCCGCCGACCACCTCGATCCGGTCGCCGACCTCAGCCTTGAGCTTGCCGACCATGTCGAGCACCAGCCGATTGTGCGCGTGCGCGGTATCGACAACCAGGACGTCGACCCCCGCGTCGGCCAGCGTCATCGCGCGCACCCAGGCGTCGTCACCGACCCCCACGGCGGCCCCGACCAGCAACCGGCCGTCGCTGTCTTTGGTGGCAAACGGGTGCTGTTCGGTCTTGACGAAGTCTTTGACGGTGATCAGCCCGGTCAGTCGGCCGTGGCCGTCGACGACCGGCAGCTTCTCGATCTTGTTGCGGCGCAACAGGCCCAGCGCCGCATCCGCGCTGACACCCTCCTGGGCGGTAATCAGCGGGGCCTTGGTCATCACCTCGGCGACCTGCTTGGTCTGGTCGACCTCGAAGCGCATGTCCCGGTTGGTGATGATCCCGACCAGCGCGCCGGAGGCGTCGACCACCGGCAGCCCGGAGATCCGGAAGCGGGCGCACATGGCGTCGACCTCCGCCAACGTGTTGTCCGGTCGGCAGGTCACCGGATCGGTGACCATACCGGCTTCCGAGCGCTTGACCATTTCGACCTGACCGGCCTGCTCGGCGACAGGCAGGTTGCGGTGCAACACGCCCATCCCGCCGGCCCGGGCCATCGCGATCGCCATCCGCGACTCGGTGACGGTATCCATCGCCGAACTCACCAAGGGGACCTTGAGCCGGATCTTCTTGGTGAGCTGGCTGGACGTGTCCGCGGTGGCGGGCACCACATCGGAGGCAGCCGGAAGCAGCAAAACGTCATCGAAGGTCAGCCCGAGCATTGCAACCTTGTGCGGATCGTCACCTCCGGTGGGCACGGCGTCTTCAGACAGTCCACCGAGGCGGACGTACGGTTCGACAATCAGGTCGCCGCTGCCTTCAAGTCGGGACAAGCCAGATGACCCAATTGACATCGCCGGGGGCCTCCCATACGCACGCGGAGTGAGAATGCCATCCTATCGGCTCACCCCGACCGGGGTGGGCATGCGCGCCGAGCACGCGACATGGCAGCTGGGCAGCGGGTCCAGTGCTGGCGCTAGGCCCGCCCGGCTGCGTAATGTGGACACGTGCGCGACTACCTCCCGCCGGGTTTGCCGCCCGATCCATTTGCCGACGACCCGTGTGATCCGTCTGCGGCGCTGGATGCCGTTGAGCCGGGTCAACCGCTCGACGCCCAGGAGCGGATGGCGGTCGAAGCCGACCTGGCCGACCTCGCGGTATACGAGGCGCTCTTAGCGCACAAAGGCATTCGCGGCCTGGTGGTGTGTTGCGACGAATGTCAGCAGGACCACTACCACGACTGGGACATGCTGCGCGCAAACCTGCTGCAGTTGTTGGTCGACGGCACGGTACGTCCGCACGAACCGGCCTATGACCCCGAACCCGACGCGTATGTCACCTGGGATTACTGCCGCGGGTACGCCGACGCATCGCTCAACGAAGCGACCTCGGATACCGAGGGGTACGGCCGCCGCTAAGTGAGCTTCTTCGCCTCAGCCACCGATGGGGTTGGGCTGCCGATTCGTGCTGACCGCCGGCGCAGCGCCCGGTAGCGAGCTGGGCGGCATCGTCGCATGGGGATCCCGGTTGGCGACCTTCACGTTCAATTGATTGACCCGGTCGATCAGATCCTGTTTGCGATCGTCATCTTTCACGGTCTGCACGCGGTCGCTGAGCGCTGTCAGCTTGTCCTGCGCCTGATCCCATTGGCCCTGCGTGATCATCTGCTCAACCAAATCCAAGTCGCTCTTGGCGGACATTGCGATCCGGTCGTCGTGTACCGCCGGCGGCTCCCCGAACAGCTTCGTGTGGATGCCGTAGAGGCTGCTGCCGGGCGGGGCCTGGACCGTCATCGCGCCCAATCCGCTAATGACGAGCACGGTGGCGGCCACCGCCCCTACCAGCGCCATACGGCGGCGGGTGCGACGCTGCTCTGCCAGCCCGCGATTTAATGCCGCGACGGCGTCGGTGTCCGGGCAAAGCGCGCTCGACGCCGGGGCTCTCAACTCGTCGCGCCAGTCCTCCAGCAGACCGGCCAGTGCCCTGTCCCCGATATCGACCGGCTCACGTTTCGCCAACGCGTCGATGAACCGGTCGGTGCGGGCCACCGCGTCCAGGTCGGGCTGCTCAAAGGGCGGGTGTAATTGCTCAGACATAGTCTCGTCCTGTAGCGACAATCTCGGATTTCAGCCGGGCCAACGCCCGGTGTTGGGCTACTCGCACCGCTCCCGCGGTGCTGCCCACAGCGCTAGCGGTCTCCTCGGCGCTCAAACCGACCACAATGCGCAAAATGAGGATCTCGCGTTGCTTGTCGGGCAAAACCTCGAGCAACTCGCTCATCCTGCCAACCGAGTCGGCTTGGAGGGCAGCCTGCTCGGGACCGGGCTCAGCTGAGCGGTGCTCAGGAACCGACTCGGTGGGATAGGCCAGATCGCGGCCTGCTGCGCGGTACGCGTCGGCGACCTTGTGCGCGGCGATGCCGTACACGAAGGCGAGAAACGGGCGCCCGCGGTCACGGTAACGCGGTAGCGCCATGACGGCGGCCAAGCACACCTCCTGTGCCACATCATCAGCCGAAAGGCCGCTCCGCTCGGTCGTCCCGACTCGTGCGCGGCAGTATCGAATTACGATCGGGCGGATCGTCTCCAGCACCTTTCGAAGAGCGTCCCGATCACCTGCCACCGCCTCGGCAACAACCGCGTCGAGACGTTCTTCCTGCGTAGTCATCGACGGCGGCATCTCCAACGTTACGAACCGAGCAGCGCGCGGCGCGGCGGCACATAGTTGTAAAACTACCCCGCGGCACCTTTCTGGCGTCAGCGCTGTGACCAGGTTCCGCCACGATCCCGTACTTGGCGGGCGCACTCGTCGCGAATATCGCGCAGCTCTTCGATCGGGTAGCTCGGGCTTGCGATGTCGATGAGTAAGCAGGCCACCGCCCAGCGCAGCGGCGTCAGTCCTAATCCGCCGGTCAACTCAAGCGCTGCGTCGCCGACGGTCTGGGCACGGTCCAGGGCGCCGGCGCTGCACAGAGCAGCGGCCAACACGACGTCGCTTTTGGCGCAGTGCCGCGCAGACACCGGCTGATGGCCCGGGGCCGCTGCCAGGTCGACGGCGAGCTCGGCGTTGCGCACCGCCGTGGCACCGTCGCCGGCCGCCATCGCCAGCTCGGCCGCAACCCACGCCCGGCGCACCGATACCCGGTGCGCCGTGGCCTCCGCCACCTTCGGCTCCGCTCTGCTCAGCAACGTTGCGGCAGCGCCCAGGCGACCGACGCCGAGCGCGTCGGCCGCCAGCCCGATCAACGCATCGGCAGCGGCCTCGGGGTCGTCGCCGGTCAGCGCCAACGCGCACCCGTCCCAGCCGCTCGCCAGGCGGTGCCAGCCCAACTGGCGCAGGAACGACGCCTGCGTACTGTGCGCCAGCGAGGCGAGCCGATCGCCCGGCGCACTGCGGAGAAGCATTGTGAGGTCGCTGCGAGCACTGCCGAAGCGGCCCTGTCCCCCGGCTGCTACCGCGCGCAGCCAGAGCTGATCCGGTGTGCCCGCCGACGGCAGCGGCCAGCGCCCGGGATGGTTTCCGAAGGCCGCAGCTGCGAGGTCGGACTCGATTATCGGACCGCAAGGCATATTGATCACTGTGCGCAATAGTTAAATGCTGATGGGCTCTGCGTTACGGCGATATTAAACCTAACCCTGATTATATTTACTGCGCGCGCCGGTTGGCGCGGTTGCGAGCTGGGAAATTCACCATACATCCACTTCGCCGTACCACGGGCGGGACCAGCGCACCAGCAGGTCGATGAACGCGGGGTAAATTGTCAAGCCCCCGTACAATATTCGGAAGATCACAGCGTATTGACGGAATTTCCCTAGCGTGCCTACCTTTAGTGCGACGAGTAGTCACCGAGGACGCGCTCGACTCAGTTGTCGACTTACCTGTTCGCAGACTGGCCTGAACATGGGCGTGTAGAGAGGGACTTCAATGCCACAGCCGGAGCAGTTACCAGGGCCCAACGCTGATATTTGGGAATGGCAATTACAAGGCCTTTGCCGTGGGGTGGATTCGTCGGTGTTCTTCCATCCCGACGGCGAGCGCGGGCGAGCTCGCTTGCAGCGCGAGCGGCGCGCCAAGGAGATGTGCCGCCGCTGCCCGGTGATGATGCAGTGCCGGGCTCACGCGCTAGAGGTCGGCGAGCCGTACGGGATCTGGGGCGGCCTGTCGGAAACGGAACGCGAGCTGCTGCTCAAGCGTGAGATGGGCAGGACCCGCGGCATCCGCCGCACCGCCTAGTCCACCGGACTGCCGGACAACTCGAACAAGCCCCGCCCTGGTCCGCCAGGGCGGGGTTTTTCTCGACGCATTCAACCGATCCTCCGGTAAAGAGGGTGTCGTGCCGAAAAGCTTCGTGCGAATCGGGAGAATTACGGAGGTGCGACCCACCGCATCAAGACCGGGTCACGTCGTCGCCGTGCTCGCCGTCCCCCACCAATAGGCAATGAACGGTTCCATGTTGCGGCTGACGAGTTCGATGCGCGGCCCAACGGAGCCTTTGACTCCCTTGGCATAGGCCCACAGCAATTTGCCGGAGCCATCGGGGTTGTAGGACTTGACCTCGACGGCAAGGCCATCGGATGCCAAGCTGGCCAAATCGGATTCGACGTCGTCGGACCAATAGCCGATGTGGTGTACGCCCGAGTCCGCGGGAGTCCACACCGTGCCCGGAATGGTCTGCAGCAGCTCCAGCCGGGGTTCGGCGCCGGAGTAGACCATCTTCATCGGGATGGTCACCTCACCGTCCGGGGTGACTGCCTGCTGGTCGACGGTGACGACGTCGGTCCAGGTGTAGCCCGCCACCTTCTGCAGCCAGTCCATGGTCGCCTCGATGTCGTCGACGACGATGCCGGTGTGGTAAAGGTCTTCGGCCCGCATCAGTCCTCCTTGACCGTGCTGTTTTTGATCTCTTGTTCCAGCCACTGCACTTCGCTGTGGTTTTCCCGACCACTGGCGGCCAGAAGCTGTTCCAGAGCCTGGCGTTTCACTCTCAAAGCGTCGGGATCGGCCGGGACGTGAGCCAACACGATGTCGGTTAGGTGCAGCGCCTGAAGCGGACGGCCCCCTTCGACATGGGCATGCGGCTCGCTCGGTGAGCGAGGACGTGCCGCCGACCAAGTCCACGACGTCCGACCAGACAGACGACGGTGGCACGTCGTAGAGCTCGGTGGTGGACTCGTAGCGGAACCAGCCCGCGTGCTCCTCCCAGATGGCCCGGACGATCCAGTCGACCTTGCCATGCACCTGGGGAAGCGCCAGCTCCGGAGGAAGGGTGACATCACGCATTAACGTCCACAGGTCGGCGCCCGAGTTCATGCCGTCGATGGTGCGATCGCGAAGGTAGGCCGTCGCGTCGCGCACCTTGGTCATGGTCGTCAGGATCGAGTCGGCTGCCGCTGAACACGTCATGGCCGTTGATGAGCGTTTCGGGGCGCAGCTCGATGACCCTGTCCAGGGAGTGCATGAACGTCATCGCGCTGCGAATCTTGTCGCCGCGCAGGGTGTAGAGGTTGGGGACATGGCCGAAGAACGGCCCCATCAGGTTGCCGATGAACACGGTGCCGGTGTTCGGGCATCCACACCACGAGCGCGTCGGTGGTCTCCCCGCCAGGCGTGGAATACAGCTCGAATTGCCGACCCCCGAGTTCGAAGGCATGGGTGTCGATGAACGACTCGGTGAGCACCGGCTCCGGTGGAAGCGTGGCCGCCACGGTTTCGACGTCCATGAAGGCACCCCACAGCTTCATGATCCGCCGCACGTAGAAGGGGTGCAGGTGGCGCCAGTATTCGCGAACGTCCGGGTGGTTGGCTTGGGCGATCGTTTCGACGCCGGGCTGGTTGAACTGGCTCCACCCGCTGACGTGGTCGGGGTGGCCCTGCGTGAACGTGATCATTCGCAACGGGCCGCGGCTGACTCGCAAGAAGCGGGCTTTGATTTCCCGGGCCTCGAAATCGGTTCCGGTGTTGATGATCAGGTCGCCGTCGGGCGTCGTCACCAGATAGCTGTTGGCAATGTTCCTGGACATGAACATGCCGTCACCGAGGTCGACGGCATCCTGGGCGCCCTCTCCTTGTTTGACGAGTTCATCCAGCGATGGCGCCACGGGAAGCCTCCCAGCTCTGCGTGATTTCACTCAACCTAACATTTGTTCTCTACGGCGTATAGCATCAGTTGGCGTGCCGTCAATATCGCTCTTCTAGCGTGGACGAGCTCGTTGCCCGCGCGTGCGAACGAGCCGGCCTCGACGACTTCGGCGGCGACTCCTGGCGTGAGGGCCTGAATCTATTGGTCGAATCCTGCGAGTCGGCGCCGGGCGTGAACCCCGGCGGGCGCGAGTTCGTCTACGGCCAGTTCGTCGACGCGATGTGGAACCGGCTACGCGTGGTCGACTATGTCAAGTGCCACCCCGAAGTGGTCGACGAGCGCATCGAACGCCCATTGGTCGTGCTCGGGCTGCCACGGACGGGTACATCGCTGGCCAGCTATCTGCTGGACCAGGATCCGCTGCGGCGCTCGCTGTTGACGTGGGAAGCCGAGGACTCGGTGCCACCGTCCACCCCGGACACCCTGCGCACCGATCCGCGCTGCCTGAAGAAGAAGGCCGAACTCGACGTGCTTGCAGAAGGGCTCAAGGCGGCCAACATTCCGCTGGTCCACTGGGACGAGGCCGACGGGCCGACAGAGTGCCTGTTTGTGCAGAACCAAGACTTCAAGGCCTACCTGTGGGAAGCGTTCATGCCCAACTCCGCATATGCCGATTGGCTGCTGCAGACCGACATGTCGAGCGCCTACGCCTACGAGCGAATGGTGTTGCAGGTTCTGCAGTCTCGCGCACCGGGCACCTGGTCACTCAAGATGCCGTCGCACGCGGTGCACATCGAGACGCTGCTGGCGACCTATCCCGACGTGCGGATGGTGTGGGCACACCGCGACCCCTTCAAGTCGACTGCCTCGTTCCTGCGGCTGAATTACCTGTCGCGCGCAGCAACGGGTGCCGATGTCGACATCGGGATGACCGTGGCAAATGTGTTGCGCCAGTTGAAGGAACACGTTGACCGTCCACTGGCGACGCGGCGTCGGATCGGTGACGACCGATTCTTCGACCTGCACTACGCCGAGCTCATGCGCGACCCCCTCGCGGTGATGCGGGCGCTCTACGACTGGGCCGGCGACGACCTGACCTCGTCAACCGAGCAGGCGATGCTCGACTGGCTCGACGCTCATCCGCAGGACCGTCACGGCGTCGCACCGTACTCGCTGGAAGGCTCGGGCGTGACCCGCGTCGATCTCGAGCCGATTTTCGACGAATACCTGTCGGTGTTCGACATCGAACTAGAGGACGACGCGCCATGAAGGCGGCCGTGACAACCGACGACGGAGGCGTCAAAGGCTTCGAGGTCGTCGATCTTCCCGATCCCACACCAGAACCCGACCAGTTGGTCATCCGCGTCGAGGCGTGTGGCGTATGCGGGTCCGACATCAAGGCTCGACCGTTCGCGCCGGCCGGGATGGTGATGGGCCACGAATTGGGCGGCGAAGTCGTCGCCGTCGGCTCACACACCGACGGCTGGCCTGAAGGCACCAACGTCGCTGTCCTGCCGGTGATTTCGTGTGGTTCATGCCAATACTGTCGAAGCAGGCCTGGTAGCGCACTGCCCCAAGGCGAGCTACATCGGGATGGGTCCCGCGGGTGGATTCGCCGAGTACGCCGCGGTCCCCGCACGTCACTCCTTCGCCCTCCCCACAGAAGTACCCGCGACCTACTCGGCGTTGGTGGAACCCTTCGCCGTCGGATTGCACGGTGTGCACAGCGCCGAGATCGGCCCGGGCGACGACGTGCTCATCGTCGGCGCGGGCGGAGTCGGCCTGACCACCCTGGTATGGGCGCTACACCAGGGTGGCGGCCGAGTCACTGTGGCAGATCCCGATCCCGCGACGGCGCGATTCAGCCAGTTCCATGGGCGCCACCGATGTGCTGCCGTCGGTGTCCGAAGCCGAACCCGGGGCTTACGACGCCGTCGTCGAATGCGTCGGGCATCCCGAGCTTGTGCAGGCCTGCCAGCCGGCGCTGCGGCCACGGGGTCGCCTCGTCGTTTCCGGGGCCTGCGCCGAACCGACCACTATCGAACCCGTCACGGCGCTGCTCAAGGAACTCACCGTCCGGTACTCCGTCGCCTACTCGATCGACGAATTCCGCGAGGTCGTCGCCGCATTCAGCGACCGCGACATTGACCCGACACCCACCGTCGGACCGGCATTCGGACTAGACCAGGTCGCCGAAGCCTTCGCTGCAGTGCGCGAGTCGCAGGTGCAAGGCAGAGTATCGGTGCGACCCTAAGCGACCTAATGTTTCCCTCCCGCGTGGTCGGCGGCCACACCGGCGATCACCGAATGCAAATACTGTTCTAGGCTTTTGGCGCTGTCCATGTCGGTCAGCCCGTAAGCCAGCCGGAACAGGAATCCGCCCAGGAAAGTGACCACGGCGAATGCCTGCGCCTTGACCAGTTCCCGGTCGGGTGGGGCGCCAACCGGTTGAGCCTGTGCGACAGCCGCTTCGCTGATTGCGACGAACTGATCCATCAGGCCATCGAATACGACCCCGAGGTCGGGGTCACGGGCGGCGATCATCATGAGCTCGAACCGAGCCCGAGCCCTCGAACGCTCCGGCTCGACTGCGGTGCGCATCGCCTGGACCGCGAGCGTTGAAAGCAAAGAATCGACTTCGCCGCCTGCTGTTGCGTCACGCGCCGCAGTGAAATCGGCGACGTCTAGCTCGACCACCCGGTCCATCGCAGCGCGAAGCAACGCCGCCCTGGTCTGGTAATAGAAAGAGGTGGTTCCCTCGGCGAATCCCGCATGCCGGTCGACTCGCCGGTGCGTTAGCCCGCGAGCGCCATCCGTCGCTAAAACTGCGATTGCCGCGTCGCAGAGGTCGCGGCGCCGCTGCTCGGCTTTGGGTGTTCTACTCATTACGGTCGGGACAGTCTATCGACGTCGGGCATGAAATCTTTGGCCACGAGCACGAAGGTTGGTTGACCGCGCCTGATACGGAAGACTCGATACAGGTCAGTCGATTGGAAGTGAACACAGTGAGACGCAGGCATAGAGCCGTCGCCCTGATGATCGTGTTCGCACTCGCGAGTTGTACGACGCCTACAGTGCCGACGGCGCCGCCAAAAAAGACGGCGGCGAGCTCCTCCACATCGACGGTGCCCGCCAGGAGGCCAAATAGACCGGCCATCGTTCCCGCGGGCGCGCAGCCGCAACTGTCATCAGATCCCGCGCAGCTGGCCGACGACCTGGTCGCTGACGAGGAAGCGCTGCGAAACGGGTCGACGGCGGAGGCAGCACTGGCGGCGGCAGCGCGCCGTCAGCAGGCGGCCTACCGTGCCATCGGGCGGCACCCGGAATGGGATGCAGTTGCCCGCCCGCGGATCCCGCCGTCATTACTCGGGGTGTACGACGGCAATGTCGATGCCCGTCGGCAGCTCACGGCGATGACACCTGTGCGAGACACGCTGCCCGCGTGGCGCATTCAGCCGCCGGCGCCGGCCGACGAACTGCTGAGCGACTACCACCAGGCCGAGTCGGAATCCGGCGTCGGCTGGAATTACCTGGCCGCGATCAACCTCGTCGAGACCCGCCTCGGCAGCATCGACGGCGTCAGCACCGCCGGCGCGCAAGGCCCCATGCAGTTCTTGCCCGCGACATTCGCCACCTACGGGCAGGGCGGCGATATCCACTCGCCCCGCGACAGCATCGTGGCAGCGGGCCGCTACCTCGCCGCCAATGGCTTTGCCAACGATCATGATCACGCCATCTACCGGTACAACCACGCCAACGAATACGTGCGGGCGGTCAACCAATACGCCGCGCTGATTGCAGCCGATCCTGCGGCGTTTGCCGGCTACTACCGCTGGGACGTCTATTGCTACACAATCGCGGGCGACGTGTTACTGCCGATCGGTTACGCCGCGACGTCACCGATCCCGGTGCGGGACTATCTGTCGACCCACCCGCAGTAACTGGCCCATGCAGACACTGCAGCTTGGTCGATACCGTACGCAATGTGGTGAATTCGGAAGCGGGACCCGCGCAGGCCCAGGCGGGTAGGTATGTGCTTGGCCACTCGGACCCTGAGCTTGATCGGCTCGCGGTCCAGGCCCGCTTGATCGAGCCGATCACGCGCCGGTTCTTCTCCGGGGCGGGGATCACGCGTGGGATGCGGATACTCGACGTTGGCAGCGGTATCGGCGACGTCGCGTTCCTGGCGGCTGAATTGGTCGGACAAGCCGGCGAGGTCATCGGTGTTGAGCGCGCTCCAGCCGCGCTCAAAGTTGCCCGGCAACGAGCGAACGCCCTGGCGCTGTTCAACGTGACCTTCCTGGACGGCGACCCCGCGGATTTGGTCTTTGATCACCCGTTCGACGCGATCGTCGGCCGGTACATTCTGCTATTCCAACCCGATCCGGCGGCGTGGCTGCGCGGACTGCTGCGGCATCTGGCCCCGGGTGGCGTCGTCGTATTCCAGGAACCGGAGTGGGCACGCGCACACTCTGCTCCGCGCGTCCCAAGCTGGGAGCGATGCTGTCGCCTCCTGGTCGAAAGTTTCACCGCGGGAGGTGCCGACACCGAGATGGGCGCCAAGCTGCCGGCCGTGTACGCCGCCGCTGGTCTCCCTGCACCGGAACTCGCGATGGAAACCGTGATCGGCGCCGGGGCCGGCGGCGCCGAACAGGTGCATTTCACGACCGATGTCCTGGTAACCCTGCTGCCCGAGCTGGAACGCCTCGGGCTCGTCGCGCCGGGCGAGATCGATCCCGCCACCCTTGCTGATCAAGTCCTGGCTGACATCGCCGCCTGCGGCAGCGTCTTCGTCGGCCGCTCGGAGATCTGCGCCTGGTCGACGAACCCGAGCTAAACCCGGAAGTCTCGCCGGCATCGGAATAGCTATGCGCGATGCCAGGGTTGCACTGGCAATGACCGCATCAGACACCGCCACGAGCGACCTCGGCCGGTTCGGCTACTTCGGACTCGGCGCCACTCCTGACCAGGCTCGGGAAATCGAACGGCTAGGCTACGGCACGATTTGGGTCGGCGGTTCGCCGCCGGCCGAGCTATCGTTCGTCGAGCCAATTTTGGAGTCGACTTCCGCGCTGAAGGTGGCTACCGGCATCGTCAACATCTGGACGGCGGCCGCCCAGCCCGTCGCCGAGTCGTTCCACCGCATCAACAGCGCCTACCCGGGCCGCTTCGTGCTCGGCATCGGGGTCGGCCACCCCGAGGCACAGGCGCAATACCGCAAGCCCTACGACGCGCTGGTGTCATACCTCGACGAGCTCGACGAGTACAGCGTACCGGCGAATCAACGTGTGCTCGCCGCGCTCGGGCCGCGCGTGCTGAAGCTGTCGGCCCAGCGCGCTGCCGGGGCCCACCCGGCCAACGCGACGCCCGAACACGCCGCAGAGGCCCGCGCGATCATCGGGCCGAACGCGCTGCTGGCACCCGTGCACAATGTCGTGCTGGCAGACGACGCCGAGGAGGCGCGCGCGATCGGCCGCGCCGCGCTGGACCGATACTTCAACCTGACGAACTACGTCAGCAATTGGAAGCGGCTGGGTTTCACCGACGCCGACGTCACCCGGCCGGGCAGCAACAAACTCATCGACGCCGTGGTCGCCCACGGCACGCCTGAAGACGTCGCCAAGCGGTTAGGCGAATATTTCAGCGCCGGCGCCAACCATGTCGCGATCCTGGTGCACGGCGGGTCAGAGAAAGTGTTGCCGACACTATCGAAACTCGCCGGGCCGCTTGGCCTGTCACGTTAATCCAGCGTTATCCGGCGTTCAGACCGCCAGGGAGAGTGGCATGACGACAAACCAGATTGACCATCACGCGGCGTCGTCTGAGGGCACGGTGACGGTAACGGAGACAGGGACGGGAACGTACACGCAGCAGATCACCGCGGGGCACCACCGGCTCGTCTCCGACGAGCCGCAACCTATTGGCGATGACAGCGGGCCAACACCCTACGATCTGCTCCTGGCCGCGCTGGGGGCATGTACCTCCATGACGGTGCGGATGTACGCCAACCGCAAGGGCTGGCCACTCGAGCGAGTTCGAGTGACGTTGCGGCATTCACGCATTCACGCGGAAGACTGCGCCGACTGCGAAACTCGCGATGGCTGGATCCATCATATTGATCGCGACGTCGAGTTAGTCGGCGACCTCGACGACACTCAACGACAACGGTTACTGCACATCGCTGAGCGTTGCCCTGTTCATCAGACCCTGACCTCAGAGGTCGACGTTGCCACATTCTCGCGGTGACAGCCGTGACGATATCGTTTCTCGTGGGCCGCCGGGAAGGGTGTGAGCGAGAGTGAGCGTAGTGAGTCTCTTTGAGCTGCATGGCAAGAACGCTCTCGTAACTGGCGCCTCCAGCGGTATCGGCAAGCAAGTGGCGCTGGCTTACGCGCAAGCCGGGGCCGCAGTGGCGATCACGGCCCGACATGAGGAGCCGCTGCAGGACGTGGCCGCAGAGATCGTTGCCGATGGTGGGACGGCGGTGGCCATCGCTTGCGATGTCACTCAACCCGAACTGGTGGCCACCATGGTGAACCGAGTCACCGACGAGTTGGGCGGGATTGACATCGCGGTGTGCAACGCCGGGATCATGGCCCTCAACAGCCTGCTGGACATGCCGTTGGAGGACTTCCAGAGCATTCAGAACACCAACGTCAACGGTGTCTTCCTCACCGCGCAAGCCGCGGCGAAGGCCATGGTCGTCCGGCAACGCGCCGGAACCATCATCACCACGGCGTCGATGTCGGGCCACATCGTCAACACCCCGCAGCAGGTGGGCCACTACTGCGCCTCGAAGGCAGCCGTCATCCAGCTGACCAAGGCCATGGCTGTGGAGTTCGCGCCCTACAACATCCGGGTCAACAGCGTCAGCCCCGGCTACATCCTCACCGAACTGGTGCAGCCCTACGCCGAGTACCAGGCATTGTGGGAACCCAAGATCCCGCTCGGACGCTTGGGCCGGCCCGAAGAACTCGTCGGCATATACCTGTATCTCGCGAGCGACGCATCGAGCTATATGACCGGTTCCGACATCGTGATCGACGGCGGCTACACCTGCTGGTGAGGGGCCACGGTTCAAACGAAACACCCCCGCCGCGACACGTACGCCACGCACACGACACGCCGAGAACGCCCGCGATGGCTGCCGTCGCGACGAGGGCACCGCCAGGCATTTATGCCGTCGACTTCTCAAGGACATGCACGCCGCAGGCGGAACCGAGTCCGATCACGTGGGCCAGGCCCACCTTCGCGTCCTCGATCTGGCGTTCGCCGGCCTCGCCGCGAAGGTGGTGACAGATCTCCCAGACGTTTGCGATGCCGGTGGCCGCGATGGGATGTCCCTTGGACTCCAGCCCGCCCGACACGTTCACCGGTGTCGAGCCGTCACGCCAAGTCGCACCCGAGTTGAAGAAATCCACTGCTCCGCCCTCTTCACACAGCATCAAGTTGTCGTAGTGCACCAGTTCGGCGGTGGCGAAGCAGTCGTGCAATTCGACGAGATCGAGGTCGGCCGGCCCGATGCCGGCCTGTTCATACGCGATGGATGCGGCCTTTCGGGTGAGCGTGTTGACGTTCGGCAATACCTGGCAACCATCTTCGTAGGGGTCGGTGGTCAGCACCGACGCCGACACTTTCAGAGCCCGCCTGCGCTGCTCGACCGGCAGCGACTTCAGCGTCTCGCCATTGCACACCACGGCAGCCGCAGCGCCATCGCAATTCGCCGAGCACATTGGGCGCGTGTTCGGGTAAGCGATCATAACGTCGTTCATAATCTGCTCGAGGGTGAAGCGCTTTTGGTACGACGCAAGCGGATTCAGGGTGGAGTGGGCGTGGTTCTTCTCGCTGATCTTCGCGAACAATTCGAAGCTGGTGCCGCCGTATTTGTGCCCGTATTCGACGCCGATCTGCGCGAAAACGCCCGGCATCGTCTCCGTGCCGATCCTGCCATCAATCGCTGCCACCGCACCGTACCGGCCCGCCGGTGTCCAGGTGTCTGCGTCTTTCTTCTTCGCCCCACCTGCCAGGAGACCGGCGCCCGCGAGCTTTTCGACACCGACCGCCAGGCCGTAGTCCACCTCCCCGGCCTTGACCGCCATGATGGCGGTGCGCAGCGCGGTGGCACCGGTCGCGCAGGCGTTGGCGACGTTGTACACGGGAATGCCGGTCTGGCCGATCTGCTTTTGAAGCTGTTGGCCGATTCCAGCATTCGCGTTCATGAGGTTGCCCGCGGCGAGAACTCCGATGTCTGCCATCGTGACGCCCGCGTCCGCAAGCGCGCCCATCGCCGCCTCGGCCGCCAGGTCGACGGTGTCGAGGTCGGGGTGCTTGCCGAACTTGGTCATATGGATGCCGAGAATCCAGACCTCATCGCTTGCGCTCATCGCGACTCCTTCGTCACAGTGGGTTTGCGTGTCTTGTGGAGCAGTTCACTCGACGGGCTCGAAGCCGAACCCGACCGCCTCCGTGCCCGCAGAGTCGGTGCCGATCGATTGGGTCGCCAGCCGCACTTTCATGCCGTCGAATACGTGCTCGGGATCGGGCTCGATGTTAATGAGGTTGGCGCGCACTTGGGTTCCATCGCAATCGACCACAGCCGCCACAAACGGGGTCGGAATCCCCGGTGCTGCGAACGCGACGATGGTGAACGCGCGCACTGTGCCCTCGGTCGCGATCGGGACGGTCGCGAATTCGGTGGCAAAGCAGTTGGCACACGCGTTGCGCCGGTCGAAGTACCGCGAACCGCAGTTGACGCATTCCTGCGCGACCAGATGCGGATGACCCTCGTTCAGCACCAGATAGTCGACCAGTGGAATCTGCCCGGCCATGCGCACCTCCATCGTTGGTGTCTTCGACGGTATGCCTTGGAGCGGTGGACGGGAAACAGAACACCCGTGGTGCCGACCGGGTGAAGTCGGGGTTGACGTCTTTAAGTTGCAAGGCTGGCGAGCAGACGCAGGCTTTCCTCGGACGGCGAACCGGGATCGGCGTGATAAGTGACGATCATCTGACGTTGATCCGGTAGGTGCAGGATTGTGTAGTTCAGATCGAGCGGCCCCACTTGGGGATGGTCGAATGCGGTGGGACCGATGCTTCGATGTTTGACGTCGTGACGCGCCCACAATGTGGCGAAGCGCTTGCTGGCGATGCTGAGTTCGCCGATGAGCTCGACAAGCTCGCGATCGGGAGGCTCCGCGCCGAGCACGGCCCGCACAAACGGGACCATCCTGGTCGTGAACCTGTCCCAGTCACGGTAGAGCATGCGAATTTCGGGCTCGAGAAATGCTGCGCGCAGGATGTTTTCGCCAGGCCTGAAAAAGCGTGACAGCGCTCGGGCCACGCGGTTGGACGCCAGAATCGTCATGTTCCTGTTAACGACGAACGTCGGGGTAAGCGGCCAGCTGTCAATGAGCGTTTGCACGGCCGGGTCGAATCTTTCGGGGACCGAGCGTCGACGCCGACGCGGTGCCGGGCGTGCTAACTCGCGCAGGTAGGTGGCAGCGTCTTCGTCGAGTTGCAGCGCACGGGCGAGGCCGTCAAGAACTTGGTCGGAGGGCTGGTGGTCTCGTCCTTGCTCGAGTCTCAGGTAGTACTCGGTGCTGATGCCGGCAAGCATTGCGACTTCTTCGCGACGCAATCCCTCGACGCGTCTGCGCTCGCTGTCCGGCAGGCCGACATCGCCGGGCTTGAGCAATTCCCGGCGGGCTCGCAGGAAACCAGCCAGCCCACGGGATGTTTCCATCGATCAACGCTAGGGTGCCGGGTCGGAGAAAGGGTGACCTCGGGATTACCAGTAACGACGTGGCCTGGATACCCGATGCGTGAGGGTGCATCGTGGTCGCGTCGGAATGAGCCGGCTACAGGGCCTCCATGAAGGAATTGCATGCCTATTCGCACATACGGGCCGACGACGACCGCGGCCGAGATCGCCCACGAACTGGACCTGCACGGGCATCGCGTCATCGTGACCGGCGCCAGTTCGGGGATCGGCATCGAGACGGCGCGCGCGCTCGCGTCGACCGGCGCCGAGGTGACCCTGGCGGTTCGCAATGTCGAAGCCGGCACAAACGTCGCCGACGGGATCGGCGCTAACCTTCCACAGGACACAGCAGCCGTGCGGGTGGCGCGACTGGACCTGGCCGACCCGGCCTCGGTGGCCAGCTTTGTGCGCGCGTGGACCGAGCCGTTGCACATCCTCGTCAACAATGCCGGCGTGATGGCCTTACCACAGCTCAGTCTGACCGCCGCTGGCTATGAAATGCAGTTCGCCACCAACCACCTCGGTCATTTCGCGCTGGCCACAGGCCTGCATCGGTGGCTAGCCGCGGCGAAGGGCGCCCGCGTGGTGTCCGTCGCTTCGATCGGGCACCTGTTCTCCCCAGTGGTCTTCGACGACCTGCACTATCGGTTCCGGCCCTACGACCAGTGGACGTCCTACGGCCAGTCCGAGTCAGCCAATGTGCTGTTCGCCGTGGGCGCCGCGCAACGCTGGGCCGACGACGGCATCGCCGTCAACGCGCTGATGCCCGGCAACATCGCCAGTACCGCGCTCGCGCGACACATGGGCGCGGACGACCTTGCCAACTTCGGCAAAACCACCGCCTTGGGCCTGCCGCCAGTGAAGACGATCGAGCAAGGCGCCGCTACCTCGGTCTTACTGGCAGCCAGTCCCGACGTCGAAGGGATCACCGGCCGCTACTACGAGGACTGCGCCGAGGCGACACTCGTCACCGAGCGCGGAACCCACACGGGCGGCGTTGCACCCTATGCACTCGACCCGAACAATGCCGACCGCCTCTGGCACATCTCCAACGACCTAACCCAATAAATCTGCCGACGTCGGCAGGCTTCTCGACAATGTCCGTCTCGGTGGTGCTGGATTTACGTCAATCCCGCGGATACCTCACCTAGCCGTCGAGCGGGTTGGCCTTGATCCGTCCGGCAGCATTGTTGGCGACCAAAGCGGCGGCGGCGCTGCCCGGCTTGCGTCTCGCCTGGTCTTCGAAGCACGTCAGGAACTCTTCACCGAATCCCTGGCGGGGATAGCGTGCGAGCACCTTCGCACGTGCGTCGGTTGGGAATTCCTCCGGTCGCTGCCCGGCAACGTCCCATCGGGTCGCGACCTGCAAGAGGTGGGACTCGGGGTCAACGCTCGGCGAAACGTCGTCGCGCATGTGCAAGACGATGATCTCCGTCGCCCGCGCCGCGCGATCTGCCGGCCAGCCGGCGGCCACCCCGAACACCCACGCTAAGTCTCCTCCCGCCTCCTCGAAAGCTATTCGGTGACTGTCGAATGCGTCGGTGAGACCAATGTCGTGAATTAGCGCCGAGACGTAATAGAGCTCGTCATCGAAGGCGATGCCGTGTGCGGCGCCGTACATCGCTCCCCACAAGTACGAACGGACGCAGTGATTCAGTAACGCAGGCGAGTAGAAACGAGCAGCCACTGAAAGTGCAGCTGTCGCCGGCGGTGTCTGCGGAAACATATCCATTCGACGACTCTCCCACTCAATGCTTCTCACAAAATGTTCTTGGCAGGCTTTCGTCGCGAGCAGAGGTCCGGAACCGTGAAGGCTCCGGACCTCGTTGATTTCGTGTTTACCGTTTCACTCCAAGACGAAGACGGGGATCGTCCTCGTCGTCAGCGACTGCAATTCGATGTAGTGGGGATAAGCTTCGGTTCCCCTCTGCCACCACTCTTCTCGCTCGGCCCCATGAACCTCGCGGGCGGTCAGCTCGAGCACCTTGTCGCCGTCCTGCACCGTGACCTTTGGGTTGGCCCGGAGGTTGTAGACCCAGGAGGGGTTCTTCGGTCTCCCTCCGATGGAACCGATCATCGCGTAGCGCCCGTCCTTCTCCACCCGCATCAGCGGCACGTACCGCTTCTGCCCGGACTTTGCTCCCGTCACCGTGAAAAGGACGACGGGGCGATCCATGATCGTGACCCCGTCCGTAGTGCCTTGTTCCAGTATTTGTTCAGTCTGCTCCCGCACCCAATCGGTGGGGCTGAGCTGTACTTGATCCGTCATGCCCGCCTAAACATCTCGGCGTCACTGGCCATTCCCAGGACCAGGGGTCGGCATGAGGAAGCAAGAATGTTCCAACTACCCAGGCCGTGGAGCGCACCGGCCACACATAACGAGGCGTGCACGGAACTCCGGATACTTCATCCCCGCTGTGAGAGGCCATCATGTCCGACACCGTCGACGCCCTCGTCCTCGATCTCCTCAAATGGATCGGCCCACGCCCACGCTCCTACGCCGAAGTCCTCGAGGCCTGGCGGACGTCGTGTCCACGCTGCCCGTTTGGGAAACCGCTGAGGAGCGTGGCTTCATCGACCGTCAACCTGCGCCGGAAGGCGGAGCCCGCGTCGCGGTTTCCGCCGCCGGGGCAGAGCACCTGCGCCACCATCGCCGCCAGTGAATGTCACCCGACAAGCAACCGAACCAACGTCAGGAAGACCTGGAACGATCTTGTTGGTCAGCTCAGCGTCCTCGCGATAGCGCGCCCCGACCGCGACACTTAAACCTCTGCGATGACACGCCGAGAACGACCGCAGTGGCTTCAGTCTCGACGAGCGAGCCACCCCTGGAAAAGACGAAACACCCCCGGCATAACCGAGGTGTTCCGTAACGGATGCTCTGGTGACCGTGACCGTGGTGACGATCGGCGCGCTCATCCTCGTCGGCGGGCTTGTCGACAATCGCGGCGCGTCAGGCGGTGGGAAATTAGCGCCTGCGCCGAACATCGCCGTGTTCAACTCGACGAGCAGTTTAGGCGCGCCGCCTCCTCGTCAACCGGACATCGGGTTAGCTCGCGCCCGCCGCGATCACCTCGCCGACCTCGAGGGCGCGGCTGGCCATCTCGGCGTGTGCTTTTTCCAGCGCGTCGGCCTGATCCTCATCGGCCTTCATCAGCGCCTCGATGTCGAAGCCGGCCATGTCGAGCACACCCATGTCCCTGAAGGCCTTCTGCACCTTTTCGCCCCACAACCCGATGTCCTTGACGATCGGCACGATGCGGCTGAACAGGTGCGAGCGGAACTGGATCATCAGCGGCGACGTGTCGACCCACTCGGCACACGCTTGGACGTCCATGCCGAGGGTCTCGAAGACCTCTTCGCCGCGGAACCGGTCGCGCATCAGGTAACAGGCGTCTACGACGAACTCTTCACGCTCGTTGCGCTCGGTCTCGGTCAGCGCGGAGTAGTAGTCCTTGAGCGAGATGCGGCCGAAGGCGACGTGCCTGGCCTCGTCCTGCATGACGTAGGCCAGCACCTGCTTGGCCAGCGAGTCCTGCGCGGACATGTCCCGCAGCACCCCGAAGGCGGCGAGTGCGAGCCCCTCGATGAGGACCTGCATGCCGAGGTAGGGCATGTCCCAGCGCGAGTCGCGCAGGGTGTCGTCCAGCAGTGCGGTCAGGTGCTTGTTGATCGGGTAGACCAGGTCGACTTTCTCCTGCAGGAACCGCGAGAACGCCTCGACGTGCCGGGCCTCGTCCATAGTCTGGGTGGCCGCGTAGAACTTCGAGTCCAGGTCCGGGACGACCTCGACGATCTTGGCCGCGCACACCATCGCACCCTGCTCGCCGTGCAGGAACTGCGAGAGCTGCCAGGCCTGGAAGTGCTGGCGCATCTCGGCGCGACCTGCGTCGTCGGCGGCGTCCCACATCGGGCTGCCGAACAGCGGATGGAACTCGTCAGGCAGCTCGATCGGGTTCATCGGGTCGACGTCTTGCGCCCAGTCGATGCGCGACTGGGCATCCCACTGCTTGTCCTTTCCCTTTTGGTATAGGGAAAGGAGCCGGGCGCGCCCGTCGTCGTACTCCCACGTGAAGCGCGCGTCGCCGGCACTGGCGACCTCCCACGAGTAAGGCGCGGGCACGTCCGTGTACTTGTCTCTCGTGGTCATGAGCTGCCGCCTTTCTGCCCGTATGACCAGTGGTCATGTGACGAGTATCACATTGCACGGTGTGTGGCAGCGCGTCAACCCTGACGGGCGGGTTAACTGACCGCGGCCCGCTCCAACGCCCAACAAACGAAAACACCCCCGGCCAATCGACCGGGGGTGCTTCGTTACAACGTGCTTCTAGTGAGCGTGACCGTGGTGATGACCGGCGTGCTCGTCCTCGTCGGCGGGCTTGTCGACGATCGCCGTTTCGGTGGTGCCGAATTGCAGCCCGAAGTGCCACTAGAGGAAAGCGCTTTAGAGATGCATTACGCGTAGCCCTACACCTCCAATTCGCAGCGCACCAGGTCACGGATCGTTCTAACGGCAGGGTTACTACGCCGTGACTCCGACGACGCGGTAAAGCTCACACGGCGCGGAAATACCCTTCAGCGAGTGTGTGCCGTGGCTTTCCAGCGCGATTCCGGAACCGGCGATGAGGTTTCGGACGGCGGCAGAGATGATCACCTCCGAGTTCCTTGCGACGCCCTGAACCCGCGCAGCCTGATGCACGGTCAATCCCGCCACGTCGTCGCCGCGGGTCTCGATTTCGCCGGTGTGCAGCCCGGTCCTTATCTCGATCCCGAGTTCTGATCTGATGCGGCCCTGCAACGCCCACGCGCATCGGACTGCACGGCTCGGGCTGTCGAAGGTAGCCAGCAGGCCGTCACCCGTGCTCTTGATCCAGCGGCCGCCGCAGATGCCGATCTCGATGTGGCACAAGTCATCGTGACGGTCCAAGAGGTCGCGCCAACCAGCATCGCCAGCCCGAGCCGCGTGAACTGTCGAGTCGACGATGTCGGTGAAGAGGACAGTTGCGAGCTTCCTGGAGTGGTCCGCATGCGGGCGCGTGCCGGTTAGGAATTCCTCCATCGCGTCGAGGTAGACATCCCGCGCACCGAACCAGGGCGTGTGGTCGTCGGTGGGGAGTTCCAGAAATCGTGCACCCACGATGTGGTCGGCCAGGTATCGGCCGCTTCGGAACGGGACCAAGCGATCGCCACGGGCGTGCATGACAAGTGTGGGAGCGTAGATAGAGGGCAGCACGTGGCGGATGTCGATCTCCGCGTTGATCCGGCTGAACGGAACCAGCTTCGAGCGGGCGATGGATGCTCGTTCATACCTGGCTGCCCATCTTCGGAAACCGGCTCGGCCGGCCATGGATGGGGCGACCAGCCCCACCGCGAACTGGCCCGTGCCCCAGATCAACGACATGGCGCGGACCCTTCGCAACTGCTGCCGGACGGTCGGCGCCCAAGGATGATCGTCACGGCGCACCCAGCTCGCGAAGGTGCCGCTGAGAATCAGACCCTCCGTCCGCTCCGGATAGGTCGCGGCGAAGAATGCAGCCATTGTGCCGCCCTCCGAGACTCCGGCGATGACAGCTCGATCCACGCCTTCGGCTTGGGCGACGGCGACGAGGTCTTGCACTCGCGCATCAAGTGACGGCGGCGGAATGCTGCGGTCCGATGTCCCCGTGCCTCGCTTATCGAAAGTAAGGACGCGGCAGAAGGATCCGAGCCGTTCGAAGAAGGCAGCGGATTCAGAATTCTCCCATATTCCGTCGATGTTCTGGGCGAACCCGGGAATACCGATCACCGTTCGCTTGCCCGAGCCGTAGGTCTGGTAACCGATGCGCACCCCGTCTACCTCGACGTGGCGGGTCTCCGGACGAACGAGAGTCACATGCGGACTCTAGACGCGCACTTACGCCATCAACTCGTAATTGGCGAGCGGGAAAATCGGCTACATCTAGGGTCTCCCGCCGGACCCGCCGAGTCGTCGTGCCCACCGATGGCGAACGACAAACACCCCCGGCCGAAACCGGGGTGTTCGCGGACGCCGAGTGTGCGGCTTATGCACAAATATTCTAGATTTTCGCTACATAAGCCGCACAGTCGAGCGTCGACTTCGCCTAGTGCGCGTGGCCGTGATGGTGGCCTGCGTGCTCGTCCTCGTCGGCGGCCTTGTCGACGATCGCCGTCTCGGTGGTGTCGGATGTAAGCCATCAATGCGTCATCGCTGAGTCAAGCCCGAAAAGCATTACCGGGGCTGACTTTCCTTTCAGCGCATGCGATCCGCGGTGGGTGAGTCCGGATAGACCGGACACGAGGGTGTCGACCGTCTGCTGGGTGAGAAGGATCGCGTCACCGGTGGTCTTCGTGAGCTGCTCGACGCGGGCCGCAACGTTGACGGTGTCGCCGATCAGGGTGAACTCGAGCTTGCCTCCGCCGCCGATGGTGCCGGCGATCACCAGACCTGTGTTGATCCCGATGCCGATCCGAAGCGCGCCGTCAAAGCGCTCGGCGACGAGACGATGAATCAGCGCCGCTGCGCTCAGCGCGGCATCGGCATGACCCGCGAGATCATTGGGGGCACCGAACACCGCCAGCGCGCCGTCGCCGAGGAACTTGTTGACATGCCCACCGGCCTCGACGACCGCCGGCACAACGATTTCGAAGAGGGCGTTGAGCCGGGCGACGGTGTCTTCGGCGGTGTTCGCTTCGGCGAACGGGGTGAAGTCTCGCACGTCGACGAACATCACCGTCACCTCGCGGCGCTCCCCGGTGAAGACATCGTCCCCCTGCTCGAGTAGCCGCGCCGCCAACGCCGGGTCGACGTAGGTGCCGAACGCAGCTTGAAGTCGTTGCCGCTCAACCAATCCTGCCTGCATGCGATTGAAAGACGCCGCCAGCGCACCCAGGTCATCGTCCTGAACTACGGGCAGCCGTTGGCTGTAGTCACCGGCTGCAACCCGTTCCGTTCCTTCGGCGAGGTCGCGAATGGGTTGCAGGAGTGGGGAGTACGCGGCCCAGAGCGACGGCCCGATGACGACCACCAGTACACCACCGATCACCATGGGGAGGGCAGGGCCGTGCCTGGCCACGTCTAACACGGCTCCCAGGATCGCGCCCGCGACGGCAAACGCGAACCCCACCGCAAGCATGGCCACGTTGGTCCACGTGGCGAACGCCGGGCGAGAGTGAGGCAGGGAATCGCCGATCTCCGTATCCGAGGCGATCGCAGCCCTGGCGGGCCGCAAGGTTGCTTCGACGAGGCTGTGCACAGTGATCAACTGGCCGGCAGTTCCGGCAATGGAGCCCAGAATCGCGTACTGGATGAGCCGTGACCCGCTCGCTCCGGCAATCATTCCGATACCAACGAACAGCGCAGCGACCCAAACAAAGGTGACGACCACCCCCCTCGCAATTAGTTTCCGGCCATAGCTGTAGGTGGCGCGCAGTGCGCTCTCTCGATCAACGTCGTCGCCAGCGGCCCACCGTTCAATGAGGCGGGGATCCCTTCCGCCGGGACCTACCAGCACCAACAGGTACGCGAGCACGGCGACCACGGTCACTGCAGCCGCCTCGGTGTAGTGGTCAGACCTCTCGAAAGCGACAATGCCTAGCGACCAGGCGAGATAAACCGGGAGTGCCAGGGGGAGCATGAGCGCCCAGCATGCCCACGAATACCTGGATTTGTACCGATCCCAGGCCGATTGCCAGATGCGATCCATGCCAATAACGAAACACCCCCGGCGATGAACCGGGGGTGTTTCTTCGGCACTACTTAGTGAGCGTGGCCGTGGTGATGACCGGCGTGCTCGTCCTCGTCAGCGGGCTTTTCGACGATCGCCGTTTCGGTGGTCAGCACCATGCGTGCGACCGATGCCGCGTTGAGCACCGCGGACCTGGTGACCTTGACCGGGTCGATTACCCCATCGGCGGCCAAGTCCCCGTACTTCAACGTCGCCGCGTTGAACCCCTGCCCGGCGGGCAGTTCAGTGACCTTGTTGACCACGACGGAGCCGTCCTGCCCGGCGTTGGCCGCGATCCAGTACAGCGGCGCACTGAGCGCTTCGGAGAACACCTCGACGCCACTGGCCTCGTCACCGGACAGCGACTCACGCAGGTCGGTGAGCGCCGTGCGGGCCTGCAATAGCGCTGACCCACCACCGGCAACGATGCCCTCCTCCACGGCGGCCTTGGCGGCGGCGACCGCGTCCTCGACGCTTTCCTTGCGTTCCTTGAGTGCGGTCTCAGTGGCGGCGCCGACCTTGATGACGGCAACCCCGCCGGCCAGCTTGGCCAGCCGCTCTTCCAGCTTTTCGCGGTCCCAGTCGGAGTCGGTGCTCTCGATCTCGGATCGCAGTTGCTTGGCACGGTCGGCGATGGCCTCGGCGGTGCCGCCGCCTTCGACGATCACGGTGTCGTCCTTGCTCACCACCACGCGGCGGGCCGAGCCGAGCACCTCGAGCCCCACCTCACGCAGCACCAGCCCGACGTCGGGGTTGACCACCTGGCCGCCGGTCACGATCGCGAGGTCCTCCAGGAATGCCTTGCGCCGGTCACCGAAGAATGGCGCCTTGACCGCGACCGCTTTCAGCGTCTTGCGGATCGCGTTGACCACCAGCGTCGACAGCGGCTCGCCTTCGACGTCCTCGGCGATCACCAGCAGCGGCTTACCCGCCTCGGCCACCTTCTCCAGCAGCGGCAGCAAGTCGGGCAACGAGCTGATCTTGTCGCGGTGCAGCAGGATCAGGGCGTCGTCGAGCACGGCCTGCTGCGCGTCGAAGTCGGTGACGAAATACGCCGACAGGAAGCCCTTGTCGAAGCCGACGCCCTCGGTGAACTCCAGCTCGGTGCTCAGCGTCGACGACTCCTCGACGCTGACCACACCGTCGTGGCCGACCTTGGTCATCGCCTCGCCGACCAGCTCACCGATCTGCTCATCGCGCGACGACACGGTGGCCACCTGCGCGATGCCCTTCTTGCCGGACACCGGCGTGGCCGACGCCAGCAGCGCCTCCGAAACCGCGTCGGCAGCCTTGCCGATACCCGAGCCGAGCGCGATCGGGTTGGCACCGGCGGCGACGTTGCGCAGCCCGCCCCTGATGATTGCCTGCGCCAGCACGGTGGCGGTGGTGGTGCCGTCCCCAGCGACGTCGTTGGTCTTGGTGGCCACCGACTTGACCAGCTGGGCGCCCAGATTCTCGAACGGGTCTTCCAGGTCGATCTCCCGGGCGACGGTGACACCGTCATTGGTGACCGTGGGTCCGCCAAAAGCCTTGGCCAGCACCACATGCCGGCCGCGCGGGCCCAGTGTCACCCGCACCGCGTCGGCGAGTTTGTCCATACCGGCTTCCATCGCCCGCCGCGCGGTCTCATTGAACTCAATCTGCTTGCTCATAGGTCTTTCTTGTCCCGTCTGATAAGCGATCCGCCCCGGAAATCACCCACGCGTTGACGTGGGGATCGCCGGGGCGGAACACGCCTCTAGGTTCTCTGGCGGCGACCCGCCGCACTCGGCTTCGCCGAGTTTGCGATCGCCGCTACCTACTTGGAGACGACGGCCAGCACGTCGCGGGCCGACAGGATCAGGTACTCCTCGCCGTTGTACTTGATCTCGGTGCCGCCGTACTTGCTGTAGATGACGGTGTCACCCTCCGACACGTCCAGCGGGATCCGCTTGGCGCCATCGTCGTCCCACCGGCCGGGGCCGACGGCGACGACGGTGCCCTCCTGGGGCTTCTCCTTGGCGGTGTCAGGAATGACCAGACCGGATGCGGTCGTGGTCTCGGCCTCGTTGGCCTGTACGAGGATCTTGTCCTCGAGTGGCTTGATGTTCACGCTCGCCACGATTGGAGCCCTCCACTTGTTGGATGGGGTCCGGGGCCTCTGAAGACAACTTGCCCCGAACCGGGTATTGGGATTACCAGGTGTTCGGCATTCGTCCGCGCCCTCGCGTCGTCGTCGCGGGTGCCGACGCAGGGGTCCGTCCGATTGCCACCTAGCACTCTATACATGCGAGTGCTAGCACTCAAGGTCGGCCCTGCTGCTTCCCGGTCGCGACGGACGCCGTGGCGGTCGTCTTGCCAGAGTTCGCCAAGGTCCGGTCATCAATAATGGGGTCATGTTTACCGGCTACCCGAAGCGCCGGCGTGGTCGCGCTGATCGCGGCCGCCGCCATTGGACTGGCCGGGGTCGCCCACGCCGAGGCCAATGTACGGCAACCCCGAAGCCGCCGCCCGCTACTGGCGCTACCAGCACCAGGAAGACTGCGGCCTGATGGCCGTCGCCGACGTGGTCGGCCAGCTCACCGGCAAAGAACCCTCTCAGATCGGCATCGAGCTACGCGGCATATTCACCAGAAGCGAATCTCACCGCGGCGACGTCTACTTTTTCGACGGCACCTCGCCCGAAGACTTGGTCGTGCTGCTGAGCAAATACGGCATCCAATCCGACCTCACCACCGGCAACAGCATGGGGACGGTGGAGCACGACCTGGCCGGCGGCCACAATGTGATCGCAGCACTCAACGCCGAAACGATCTGGAACTACCCAGCGGGAACGGGGATCGCACCACTCCCGACCACGCCGTCGTCGTCACCGGAGTCGACACCGGCAGCAACATCGTCCACCTCAACGACAGCGGCACCCCTAACGGTCGCAACGAGCAGATCCCGATGGCCACCTTCAGCCAGGCCTGGGCGACAAGCAACGACCTGCTGATCGTCACCCGTGAAACTGGCAACTGACCGTCAGGCACTTGCCCTGTTACCACCGGCAGACCCGGGTCGCTGGCCACGTCCAGCGGGGACGGCGAGGCACCCGCGGCCACCAGATGCGCGGCGAACGACGCGATCATCGCGCCGTTGTCGGTGCAGAGCCGGAGCCCGGGGATCCGCAGCGATCAATCCCGCTGCGGCGCAACGCTGCTTCGGCGAGCTCACGCAGCCGCGAGTTCGCCGCCACGCCTCCCGCGATGAGCAGGGTCGACACCCCGAGCCCGGTCGCGGCCCGCACCGCCTTCATGGTCAGCACGTCGGCGACCGCTTCCTGGAACCCGGCGGCGATGTCGGCGGTCGCCGCCTCCGGATGGCTCTCCACGTACCGTGCGACCGCGGTCTTGAGCCCGGAGAAGCTGAACGCGTGCGGGTCATCGGCGCGGTCCGGTCATGCCGCGGGGGAACGCAATCGCGTCTCGGTCACCGGTCCGCGCCAGGTCGTCGAGCACCTTGCCGCCCGGATAGCCCAGCCCCAGCAGCCGGGCCACCTTGTCGTAAGCCTCCCCGGCCGCATCGTCGACGGTGCTGCCCAGTTCGACGATCGGCTCGCCGAGCGAGCGAACATGCAGCAGGTGGGTGTGTCCGCCGGAGACCAGCAGCGCCACGCTTTCGGGCAGCGGTCCATGCTCGTAGACGTCGGCGGCCAGGTGCCCGCCCAGATGGTTCACGGCGTAGAACGGCACCTCCCAGGCAGCCGAATAGGCTTTGGCCGCAGCAACTCCCACCAGCAGCGCACCGGCCAGCCCCGGCCCGATGGTGGCCGCGACGATGTCGGGCTTGTGCACACCTGCGGCGGCCAGCGCGCGGCGCATGGCCGGACCGAGCGCCTCCAGGTGTGCCCGCGAAGCGATCTCAGGGACTACGCCGCCGAACCGGACGTGCTCATCGACGCTGGACGCCACCTCGTCGGCCAACAGCGTCACGGTGCCGTCGTCGTCGAGCCGGGCGATGCCGACACCGGTTTCGTCGCACGAGGTTTCGATGGCCAGGATCGTCATTGCGCCGCTCCCTCGCACTGCACGCAAAGCCTCCCGCCGCATGGTGTAGGCGTCGGCGCCGCTGACCCGGTAGTACCGCCGGCGCAGACCCACTTGGGTGAATCCCACGCTGCGGTACAGCGCGATGGCCGCCGCGTTGTCGGTGCGGACCTCCAAGTGCACGACGGCGTCCGCCGGCGAAGTTCAACAGTCTCGTTCAGCAGCCGGCGGCCGATGCCGCGGCCTTGATAAGCCGGGTCGACGCCGATGGTGTGCACTTCGTATTCGAACGGCGGCGTGCGGCCCAACCGCGAGATGCCGCCGTAGCCGACCAACGTCTCGGCGCTGCGCGCGGCCACGTAGTGATTGTGCGTAGCGGCGAGTTCGCGAACGAACGCGGCCGTCGGCCACGGGTCGTCGCCGGGAAACAGCACGGCCTCCAACTTGCACACCGGTCGGCGTCGGCCACGGTCAACGCGCCGATGGTGACGGGCTCGCTGCAGGCGGTCATTGTCGAGCAGCTTCCCGCTCGGCGAGCGTTTTGGCGTCCGGCCGACGCAGATACAGCGGCACCAGCGGCGGCGGGCCTCGCCGACCAGTCCCCCACCGCGGCTACCAGCCCGGCCGGCGTCGGAGTAGGACGGCTCGCAAAGCGGCAGCCCGAACAGCCCCGCGTGCTCGGGCGAGCCGGCGACCGCCCGCGCGCCGCCGGGGTCGACGTCGGCCGGGGCGTTGACCGACGGGCCGTCGATGCGGACGCCGTCGCGATAGCGGGCCCAGTACACCTCGCGCCGCCGGGCGTCGGTGACCACCAGCGTCTCGCCGGTGGTCTGCCCGCCGATGGCATCGAGGCTGCAGACGCCGTACACCGGCACGCCGAGAGCGTGCCCGTAGGCCGCAGCGGTCGCCATGCCAACCCGCAGGCCGGTGAACGGACCCGGGCCGCACCCCACCACCACAGCGCCCAGGTCGGCCATGCCCAGCCCCGCATCGGCAAGCGCGGCCAACACATTCGGGGTGAGCCGCTCGGCGTGCGCGCGGGCATCGAAGGTGACCCGCTCGGCCAGCACGTCGAGCTCGCCGTCATGGCCACGACGCCCGCCGTCACTGCGGGAGTCGCGGTGTCGATGGCCAGCACGCAGCGCTCATGTGCGCCGCGCCTCCTCATCGCTGCGCTCTGCATCGTCGCCGGCGCGGGTCATGAACAGCTCCATTGCCACGTCGCGGTGCGCACGTCGGAACTGCTGATGCGCTCGAGGCGGACGTCCAGGTGCCGATCGGACAGCCGTTCGGCAAGGCCCTCGCCCCACTCCACGACGACGACGGCATCGT
Source organism: uncultured Actinomycetota bacterium (assembly GCA_963744835.1). Lineage (GTDB taxonomy): Bacteria > Actinomycetota > Actinomycetes > Mycobacteriales > Mycobacteriaceae > Mycobacterium. The sequence goes on along the minus strand of CAVUVB010000007.1, from coordinate 215,151 downwards.
CGAGTTCGGTGTCGAGATCCAGCGATTCGAGTTCGTCGAGCAGATCGGCGCCGGTGTGCTCCAGCAACCGGTAGACGTCGACGTGGATCATCGCCGGGGCGCCGTTCCGTCGCGCCGGATGCACCCGCGCCAGCACGAACGTCGGTGACGTGACCGGCCCGTCGACATCCATCGCCGCGGCAATCCCCTTGGCCAGCACCGTTTTTCCAGCGCCCAGCGGACCGGAGAGCACCACGACGTCGCCGGCGCGCAGCTGGCCGCCCAGACGCGACCCGAGCGCGACGGTGTCTTCGACACGTGGCAGCGTCGCCATGCCGGACCGAGTCTCAGTCACGTCGCCAGATCCGATCGCGCCACCGCTGGCTCAGCGCCGCCAATCTGCCCGGGGTAGCCCGCTTGACCAGCCGCACCAACCCGTCGTTGATCGGATCCGGCTTGGCCAGCAACACCAGATGGCCTGACTCTGGCGACGATGACCAGCTCGGAATCCGGCAGCGCGTCGGCCATTTTCGTCGAGTACTCCGCCGGGGGTGACCAAGTCGTGGTCGCCGCAGACGACCAGCGTCGGGATCTTCGCCAGCGTCGGCAGCGCCGCCGTCTCGTCGTGTACTTGCAGCGCATGCAGAAACTCCATCAGGGTCGGGATCGGGGTGTCGAGCATCATCTTCTCGGAGAACGCCACGACGCTCGGACTGACGTTCAGGTCGGCATAGGACGCTGCCCGCAGGATCGGCCCGATCACCGAGCGGCGCCACGTTGCGGCCGCGTTGAACCAGCTTGGGCGCCGACCGCGCGGCGACGCCGAACGGCCTCTAGCGCAGGGTTATTCAGAATCTCGCCCAGCGGCGACTTCGCCACCCCTTCGGCCGCAGACGAAATCAACGCTGCCCCGACAATGCGGCTGCCGTAGTGGTGCGGGTACTGCCGGGCGTGCGACAACACCGTCATCCCGCCCATCGAATGGCCGACCACCACGATCGGGCCGCGTGGCGCGATCACCTGCAGCACCGTCTCCAAGTCCATGCCCAGCTGTGCAACCGTGTAGGTTTCCGGCGGACGCTTCGCCGGATCGGCCGTGGCCGCGCTGGTCGTAGAAGATCATTCGGACCTGTGGACCCCACTCGTCGGACAGCCGCATGCGCTGAAAGTGAAAGGCGCCCATGCGAAGACAGAATCCGTGCGCGAATACCACGGTCAGTGGCGCGTCGGCGGGCCCGACCTCGCGCACCGCCAGCGGCACGCCGTCGGGCGTCGTCACCAGATAGCTGCGGTCACCGTCGAGTGTCTCGAAATCCTCGTTGGCGTAGGGGTCTTCGATTGCCCGCACGCCGCGTCATCGAGCGGGCCGCGGTAACCCCCGCGATGGTGCCCACCGCGCCTAAGCCCGCGGCGCCTGCCAGCCACCGCGCCAGCCCCGCCCTGTCCACTGTGGGAGCCGTCATGTATTCGTCACCGCTCAACGATTTCCGGCCTCGCGGTAGGTTCTGGTGATACGTCCTCGTGGACTGGTCACCACTTCGTAATGGATGGTGCCCAGCAGATCGGCCCACTCCTGCGCCGTCGGCTCACCCCGCGCGCCCGGCCCGAACAGGATCGCCTCGTCACCTTCGGTGACGTCGACGTGTCCTGGACCCAGGTCAACCATGAACTGGTCCATGCAGATCCGCCCGACACCGGGGCGCCGCCTGCCGTTGATCAGCACGTCCAGCCGCCCACCCAGCGATCGGAAAACACCGTCCGCGTAGCCGACCGGCATCAGCGCGACGGTGGTGTCGCGCTCGGCGATCCAGGTGTGCCCATACGACACGCCCTCACCGGCGCGAACCGACTTCACCAGTGCAACAGTACATTTCACCGTCATCGCCGGTATCAGGCCCATGTCGCCGAGGCTGGGCACGGGACTCAGGCCGTACACCGCGATACCGGGTCGGACCATGTCGAACGCCAGGTCGGGACGTGACATCGTTGCCGACGAATTCGACAGATGCGCCACCTCGAAGTGCACCCCTGGTCTGCGCGCCTGCGTCACCATGTCGGTAAACCGTTGAGCCTGAATGTTGTTGATCGGGTTGTCGGGCTGGTCGGCGTAAACCATGTGCGACATCAGCCCCCGCAGCCGAACGGCGTCCTCGGCGACGGCTTGGCGCAACGCGGTCAGCATCGACGGGTAGTGCTCCGGGGCCACCCCGTTGCGGTTCAGCCCGGTATCCACCTTGACGGTCACGGCGGCGGTGCGGCCGGTGCGACGGACCGCGTCCAACAGCTCCTCGAGCTGACGCACCGAGGACACCGCGATCTCGACGTCGGCCAGCAGCGCGGGCCCGAAGTCGATGCCGGGCGGATGCAGCCAGGCCAGCACCGGCGCGGTGATGCCGTCGGCGCGCAACGCCAGCGCCTCATCGACGGTGGCGACACCTAGTTCGGCGGCACCGGCGGCCAGCGCGGTCCGGGCGACCGTGGGTGGCGCCGTGGCCGTAGCCGTCGGCCTTGACGACGGCCATCACCTGCGCGCCGCCGGCGTGCTCGCGCAGCACCCGCACGTTGTGCGCAATGGCACCCAGGTCCACCACGGCCTCAGCGAGGACGCCCGGCGTCAGGGATATCGGCGTAACGGCCACGGCCGCCATTGTCCCAGAACCGGCTCCCGCAGCCGTATTCCGGCAGGTCAGTGGGCGAAGTGCGCGGCCGGCGTAGTGCCCGCCGGGCTTGACTTTGTCCAGGCTGGCAAGCGCAGTGCGGGCGTCGTCGTGCAGCGCCCGGGCCAGGTCGGCGGAGAGCCCTTCGCGAACGACGATGCGCAGCACAGAGACGTCGGTGGCGTTGTCGGGCATGGTGTAAGCGGGCACCTGCCAACCGAACGCCCGCAGCTCGTGCGAGACATCGAACTCGGTGTAGCCCAGGCCGCGGGCCAGCCGGAAGGCGACGACGGGGATCGCCGACCCGTCCGAGATCACCTCACAGTGGTCGGCTTCGCGCAGCTGCTCACCCAGCCATCGGGCGGTCTGCGACAAACTCTGCATGACCTGCGTGTAGCCCTCGCGGCCCAGCCGCAGGAAGTTGTAGTACTGGCCGATCACCTGGTTGCCAGGGCGGGAGAAGTTCAGCGTGAAGGTCGGCATGTCACCGCCCAGGTAGTTGACCCGGAAGACCAGGTCATCGGGCAGGTAGTCCTTGCTGCGCCACACGACGAAGCCGATGCCGGGGTAGGTCAGGCCGTATTTGTGTCCGCTGACGTTGATTGACACCACCCGGGGCAGCCGGAAATCCCATTTGAGTTCCGGGTGCAGGAACGGCACCACGAAACCGCCGCTGGCGGCGTCCACGTGCACCGGAACGTCCACGCCGCCGCCGGCCGCCAGTTTGTCCAGTGCGGCGCAGATCTCAGCGATCGGTTCGAGCTCGCCGCTGTAGGTGGTGCCCAAGATCCCGACCACACCGATGGTGTCCTCGTCGACGGCGTCGACGACCTGTTCGGGAGTGATGACATAGCGCCCCTCCTCCATCGGCAGATAGCGGGGTTCGACATCGAAGTAGCGACAGAATTTCTCCCAGACCACCTGGACGTTGGAGCCCAGCACCAGGTTGGGGGTACGGCCCTTCCAGTCTTTCCCGACCTTCTCGCGCCACCGCCATTTCATCGCCAGGCCACCCAGCATGACCGCCTCGCTGGAGCCGATGGTGGAGACCCCGCAGGCGCTGGACGGGTCGTCGTCCCGCAGGTGATCGGCGTGGAACAGGTCGGCGACGATACATACGCATCGCTGCTCGATCGCTGCGGTCAACGGGTATTCGTCCTTGTCGATCATGTTCTTGTCGAACGTCTCGGCCATCAGCCTGTCCGCCTGGGGATCCATCCAGGTGGTGACGAAGGTGGCCAGGTTCAGCCGCGAGCTGCCGTCGAGCATCAGCTCGTCGTGGATGAAGCGGTAGGCGGCATCGGGATCCATCGACTCCTCGGGCAGCCGCAATGCCGGCACCGGGGTGGTGAACATGCGGCCGGTGTAGGCGGGCGCGATCGAGTGTGCGGGCACGGACGGGCGACTGACGGTCACGACGGATCCTTTCGGTGGGTGGCTTGCTGCTACAGGGTGGCCAGAGCGGCTCGGATATGTGGGACGATGCGTGACGCGGACGTGGGCGCATCACCGGGCCCGGGGTCGGCGGCCGACAGGACCGCCGCGTGCGCATGTACGAAGGCCGCGGCCGCCGCCGCTTCGGCTGCCGGCAGCCCGGCGGCCAACAACGCGCCGATCATCCCGGACAGCACGTCGCCAGACCCGGCGGTGGCGGCCCAGGACTGCCCGGCCGGATTCAGGTAGACCAACCCGTCGGGTTCGGCGATGACGGTGACGTTGCCCTTAAGCAGCACGGTGACGCCGAGCGCGTCGGCAAGCTTGCGGGTGGCGCCGACCCGGTCGTCACCGGGTGGGGCACCGGCCAGCCGGGCGAACTCACCGGCATGCGGCGTCAGCAACGTCGGCGCAGCGCGGCCGGCCACGAGATCGGGATGAGCCGCCAGGATGGTCAGCCCGTCGGCGTCGACCAGCACCGGCAGGTCGGTCTCCAGCGCGAACCACAGTGCGGCCGCCCCGGTCTCATCGGTGCCCAAGCCCGGTCCCGACGACCCAGGCCTGCACCCGCCCGGCCGCGGTCGGGGTGGGCGATGCGATCACTTCGGGCCAATGCGCGAGCACTTCGCTGTGTGCGCTGCCTGCGTAGCGGACCATCCCAGACGTGGCCGCGACCGCGGCGCCGGTGCACAGCACCGCGGCGCCCGGATAGGTCGACGAGCCGGCCATCGACCCCCGTCACGCCCTGGGTGTACTTATCGTCGTGGGGGCCGGGAACCGGCCAGCGCGCCGCCACGTCTGCGGCTTCGAAACCCAACACGTCGGTGTCGGGCAGCTCGAGGCCGATATCTACCAGCTTCACCCGGCCGCAGTCGGCCAGCGCATGCACGGGTTTGAGCCCGCCGAAGGTGACGGTCAGCGCGGCGTGCACCGCCGGGCCGGTGATCGCGCCGGTCGCCACATCGATTCCGCTGGGGCTGTCGACCGCGACCACCGGGATCGCAGCGCCGTCGACAGCTTCGAAAACTTCGGCCGCGTCTGGCCGCAGTGGCCCCGAACCGGAAATACCGACGACGCCGTCGATAACGACGTCGGTGGTGTTGGCGACGCTGTCCACGATCCGGCCGCCGGCTTCCCGGAATGCTGCCAACCCCTTCTGGTGGGTACGTTCCGGTTTGAGCAGGATCGCATCGGCGGCCGCGCCGCGACGACGTAGGAAAGTCGCCGCCCACAGCGCATCACCACCGTTGTCGCCTGAGCCGACCACCGCGCACACCCGGCGTCCGGCAACCCCGCCGGTGCGGGCGGTCAACTCGCCGATGATCGCGGTGGCCAAACCGTAGGCCGCGCGCCTCATCAGCGCGCCGTCCGGCAGGCCGGCCAGCAGCGGCGCTTCGGCCTCGCGGATCGCGTCAGCCGAGTAGTAGTGCCGCATTGGCCCGCATATCCTCCGCTCGGTTGGATTGACCGCGCGCTGCCAACATTACGTGTCCCCGATCGCGGGTACAGTCGATTAAACAAGCTAAATATTCTTCAGGTCGCTGCGTGCAGGAGGGCGGAAATGGCACGAACCGACAACGACACCTGGGACCTGGCGACCAGCGTGGGCGCGACTGCGACCGGCGTGGCCGTAGGGCGCGCAGTGGCGAGCCGGGCGGCCAACCCGCTGATCAACGATCCCTTCGCCGAGCCGCTGGTTCGCGCGGTGGGCGTGGACTTTTTTACCCGCTTGGCCACCGGCGAGTTGAATCCTGCCGAAGTCGACGACAACGGCGAGTGGGGCATGCAGCGGATGGGCGACATGATGGCCGTGCGTACGCGCTTCTTCGACGATTTCTTCGTCCAGGCGACCGACCGGGGTATCCGCCAGGCGGTGATCCTGGCGTCGGGGTTGGACGCCCGCGCCTACCGGTTGCCCTGGCCGGACGGGACCACGGTGTATGAGATCGACCAACCCGCGGTCATCGAGTTCAAGACCACCACGCTGACCGATCTGGGCGCCACACCCACCGCCGACCGGCGTGCGGTGGCAGTGGATCTGCGCCACGACTGGCCGACCGCGCTGCGGGGCGCCGGTCTGGACCCCACCCGACCGACCGCGTGGAGCGCCGAAGGCTTGATGCCCTTTCTGCCGCCGCAGGCCCAGAATGAGCTGCTGGACAACATCACCATGCTCAGTGCGGCGGGCAGCCAATTGGCCACCGAGAACGTGCCGGACGCCAGCCAGGCCGTGCCGATGATGGCAGAGCAGATGCGGCAGGTCACCGAACGCTGGCGGGACCACGGATTCGACGTGGAGATGACCGACCTGTGGTACGGCGGCGACCGCAACGACGTGGCCGACTATCTGGACAGCCACGGCTGGCGCGTCACCATCAGCAGTGCCGCGGAACTCTTTACTGCTCATGGCCTTTCGGTCCAGGCAGACGGCGAAGAAGCGGCGAGGTTCGCCAGTCTCGGCTACGTCACCGCAATCCGGACTTAGGCACCGCCCCGCCTGCGGGCCATCGGATAGAACGACAGGCCGATGAAGATCGCCGAGAAGTGCCCGATCGCAGTGAAGTTCAGCTGGATGAACAGCGGCACAGTGAAGACGGTGATCAAAACGGCGAGGTAGCCCCAGCGCCACGGCCGGGCGACGTGATAGGCGAGCACCGCGATCACCCCGATCATGAAATAGCTGACCCCGATATCGCGGGCGTAGACCAGCCGTTCAGGCGCCATGTGAAGCTGGATCGCCAGATACAGCAGGCCCTCGCTGATGTACGTTGCACCGATGTGTGCAGTCAATCCCACGGTGAGCCAACGTATTTCGCCGAGCCACCGCTCCGCCGGGGCAAGGAACAAGGTGAACAGCAGCAGATATGGCGTCCAGTAGCGGCCATCGATCCAGAACAGGCTGGTTAACAGCACCTGAAGCGGATCGGTCGCCAGTGCGTGGATATTCGTTGACTGGTGGATCAGCAGGCTGCGCAATTCCTGCCGGCTCACATTGCGCTGAATGATCGTGGTGATCAGCAGCACGATCAGCCACAAGTACGTCAATGGCGCGCTGCGGACGAATCGCCACAACGCGATCAGCCAGCCCTTCAGGCGCGCGTGACTGGAGGGGTCTGCCACGGCATTTACCTTGGCACGGCGGACCTTGATCCAATACGTGACCCGGGGTATCGTTCACCGCAATTACGAGACCAGACGTATCGTAATTGGGCGACGTCGCAAGCGCTCCCGCGATGACGCGAAAGGATTCGCCTTGATGCGCAGCCGCTACGCCGGCCAACCGTTCACCACCTCCACATCCGAAATCGCCGCGGCACTCGAGGACGTCAGCATCCCGACGCTGCTGCTGTCGCTGGTACACATCACCGGCGACGCCCGCTTCATCCGGGACTTCAAACCCGCCGGGATCTTCCTCAACGAGGTCCAGGGATTCATGTCCGAGGACGATAAGGCCCGCGCTCGGACCGAGGCACTATCGGTGATCACCGACTATCGCGACCGTGGCTGTCCCGAGCCCGCGCCGCTGTCTGACGAGCTGATCAAGGAGATGATGGACTGGGCGGTCTGCGAGGACGTGCCCGATGACTATCTGGCGCTGCTCGCCGAAGAGATGGACCTCGACGGGGTCGATCCGCGCCGCCCGGCGCCGCTGGACCCCGACCGCGCAGAACAACTGCCCGTGGTCGTCGTCGGGTGCGGTGAATCGGGAATTCTGGCCGGAGTCCGCCTGAAGCAGGCCAACATTCCGTTCACCATCGTGGAGAAAAACCCAGGCCCGGGTGGAACCTGGTGGGAGAACAGCTATCCGGGAGCGCGCGTCGATGTGGCCAATCACTTCTACTGCTACAGCTTCGAGCCCAGCAATGGCTGGACGCACTTCTTTGCCGAACAGCCCGAGTTGCAGAATTACTTCACCACGGTGATGAGCAAGCATGGTCTCGGCGACCATGTGCGTTGGCAGACCGAGGTCGTTGCCGCCGAGTGGGACGACGACGACGGCATGTGGACCGTCACCGTACAACAGCCCGACGAGGGGCTCTGCACGATGCGGACGCGTGCTCTGATCACCGCGGTCGGCCAGCTCAACCGGCCTTATCTACCCGACATCGAGGGTGCTGCGAGTTTTCGCGGGCCGTCGTTTCATTCCGCGAGATGGGACCACTCGGTCGATGTGACCGGTAAGCGCATCGCGCTAATCGGCGCCGGCGCCAGCGGGTTTCAGATCGCGCCGGCAATCGCCGACGACGTCGAGCACCTCACCGTTTTTCAGCGCACCGCCCAGTGGATGTTTCCCAACGCGATGTACCACGAGCGTGTCGGCGACGGTGTCCGCTGGGCGATGGACCATTTGCCGTTCTACGGACGCTGGTACCGATTCCTGGTGCTCTGGCCGGGCTCAGACAAAGGTCTCGACGCTGCTCGGGTCGACCCGACTTACCCCGACCAGGACTACGCGGTCAGCGAGATCAACGCCCTCGCGCGGGTGATGTTCACCGACTGGATCACCAATCAGGTTGACGGGGACCAGGATTTGTTGGCCAAGGTGTTACCGGACTATCCGGCCACCGGGAAACGGACGCTGCAAGACAACGGCACCTGGCTCCGCACGCTGCGCCGCGACGATGTCGACTTGGTGCGCACCCCCATCCTGCGCATCACTCCCGATGGCCTCGTCACCGCCGACGGTACTACTCACGAAGTCGACGTCATCGTCTACGCCACCGGATTTCGGCACACCGATGTGCTGTGGCCGATGACAATCACCGGTCGGGACGGAACCGACTTGCGCAGCGTGTGGGGCCAACGCCCCTACGCCTATTTGGGCATCACCGTTCCGCGCTTCCCCAACTTCTTCGTCATCTACGGACCGGGCGCTCATCTCGCTCACGGCGGCAGCCTGATCTTCAACTCCGAGCTGCAAATGCGCTACATCAACAGTTGTCTGGAGCGATTGGCCGAGCCGAACGTGCACGCGATAGAACCGACCGCCGAGGCAGCGGCCGAATGGCATCAGCGCCACCAGGCCGAAATCAAACAGATGGTGTGGTCGCACCCAGCGATCAAACACTCCTACTTCAAAAACGCCGACGGCGAGATTCACACGGTCAGCCCCTGGCGGCTCAACGAATACTGGGTGGTGACCCGCCAGCCCGACTGGTCGCAGTTCGTCGTACGCACCGATCGCGGTGCGGGGTCGTCGTGAGCGCCAGAGCAAAGGAGAACGCCCATGCTTAAGGCAAGTTATCTCACCGCGGTGGCCACCGGGATGGACTCGTTCTGGCTGCCCCTGATGAGGTGACCGAGCAGGCCGCCGAATGGCGCGATCATGGCATGGATTACCTGGTGATCTGCAATGTCAGCGCCGTGCAGCCAAGCCTGCGACGCGGTCTGGCCGCGACCGTTCCGTTGATGAGAATTCTCCGGCAGCTGCGCCGACTATGACACCTCAGCAGATTGACCGTCGGTCTCGCTGAATGCCCGGTTGAGCCATTCCCTGATCGCGGCCGCCAGCGTCGTCCGGTTCTGACGTTTGGCGATCTCGTGCCCGTCGTCGCCGAAAAGCAGGTACCGCACGTCGCGACCGGCCTCGCGCAGCGCGTCAACGATCTGTTCCGATTCGCTGACTGGCACGTTGGTGTCGTGGGCGCCGTGCACCACCAGCAGCGGTGCCGTCAGCGCGTCGACACGACGCAGCGGGGACAGACGCTCGAGCAGCTCACGGTCGCTGACCGGGTGGCCGTACTTGGTATACGCCCCATCGGCAATCCACTGCTCAGTGTTGCGATAGAACGTGGTCAGGTCGCTCATCCCGCCGATGGTGATGCCCGCCGCGAACAACCCCGGATGAAATGTCATGGCCGCCATGGTCAGATAGCCGCCGTACGACCAGCCCGCGCAGGCAATGCGATGCGGATCGGCGAGTTCATTGTCGATCAGGAAACGCACACAGTCGGCGACATCGTCGATGGCCGCGAACCGCTTATCTTTGTCGTCGGCGTGGCCGAAGGTCCGGCCGAAGCCGCCCGAGCCGCGGACATTCGGCGTCAATACGGTGATCCCGTCGTTGACCAGACGGGGAAAAATCTCGTCGTAACCTGGCCGGGTCTGACCTTCGGGCCCGCCGTGCAGGTAAATCACCGCGTCCTTGGCGGCGGTACCGGTGGGCCGGTACAGCCATGCGTTCAGCTTTAGCCCGTCACGCGCCGTAATCGATTCCGGCCGCGTTCCGGTGGCCGAAGCGGGCAGGATTGGGCCGCGGCTGGGTTCGCGATCGAGAGGTTCCCATTGTCGCGAGCGCGGATCGACCAGCTCGACGGTTCGCGGCATCGAGGGCCCCTCCACGGTCAGCGCGACCATCGAACCAGCCGCGCTGATCGACAACTCGCTTGCGACCATGCCCGGCAACGGAATCGGTTCGTCCAGCGTGTAGTCGGTATACCAGAGGATCTGTAACTCGCTGCAGCCCTGCACGTTCCATAGCAATGCGACCGTTGACAGGTCGTCGCTGACCGCGAACTCGTCGAGGTCACAGTCCGGGCGCTCGGCTACCACGAAGTAGCTGACACCGTCCGGCGTGACCGTCACCTCCAGCAGCCGGGCGTGCTCGCAGCCGTTTTCGCTGCGGATCAGTGCCCGCACGTATCCCTTGTCGAAGTGCTTCTTGGCCGGGTAGTACAGCTTGGTCTGATCGCCGTCTGGACCGCAGCGAAGACGGCGCGGATGGTGGTCGTCAAGGATCACCCCATCAGCCGTGGTCGAGCCTGGATCGGATGGCAGCAAAGCGATTTCGCTTTGATCGTGCAGCATGATCAGTTCGTGGTAGCCGCGCGGCCCGACCCGGATCAGCGACGCCCCGGCCCACGCATCGACGAGCCGGCCGCCGGATCTGCTGTCCAAGACCGCGCGATGCCCGTCGGTCGGATCGATCAGGCAGGACCGGCCAACCCCGTCCTCACCGGTCAGGATGGCCGCGACCTGGACACCATCCCACCCAATCAGCTCCGCGGTCCCGGCGTCTTCACGATCGATACGCCGGGCCATCCGATCGTCGGGATCAGTTGTGACGACCCAGATCTGCTTGCGGGTGCCTCCCTCGGGTGCCACCTCGCAGGCCAGCCACTGGCCGTCGGCGGAATGGACGACCCGAGAGACCGGGCCGTCGACCGGCAGCTCGACGTCGCGAGACGAACTGGCCCGCCAGCCCCGCAGAAAGCGTTGCACCGCACGCGGATAGCCGCCATCGTCGTCGACGAGGTGTGCGAACGCGGTGGCGTCCGGTGACAGCGATGCGCCGTAGAGCATGCGCACCTGCTGTCCCATTGGCTTACGCCTCCATGCTCTGCAGCCACATCTCGAGCACCCCGAGTTGCCAGAGCGTGTTGCCGTCCAGCCTGGTCCGTGTCTCGTTGGGCGCGCCCAGCAGGGCCTTGACGCACTCAGCGCGATACAGCCCACGGCTGCGGGCAGCATCGTTGGTGACCGCGTCACGCACCATGTCGAGCAGCTCGCCGTGCAGATGGCGGATGCTTGGCACCGGGAACAGGCCCTTGGTCCGGTCGATCACATCAGACGGCAGCAGCGCTCGCGACGCATCCTTCAGTACGCCTTTGCCGTTCGAGGCCAACTTCAGCTCGGGCGGGCAAGTAGCCGCCAGCTCGACGAAGTCGTGGTCGAGGAACGGCACCCGCGCCTCCAGACCCCACGCCATCGTCATCGAGTCGACGCGTTTGACCGGATCATCGACAAGCATGACCTGGGCGTCCAACCGCAGCGCCGCGTCCACCGCAGTCTCGGCGCCCGGCGCCGACTGGTGGGCGGTCGCGAACTCGCGGCTGACGTCGTCGTCGATCCCGTACTCGGGGGCGAAGATTGACAGCACATCGTCGTGGTCGCGGTCGAAGAACACCTTCGCATAAGCCTCGGTGGTTTGTTCGCGGGCGATGTTGGCCAGCGGCGGGTACCAGAAGTAGCCGGCCAAGACCTCGTCGGCACCCTGCCCGGACTGGACAACCTTGACCGATTTACTCACCTGTTCGGACAGCAGATAGAAAGCCACGCAGTCGTGGCTGACCATCGGCTCGTTCATTGCGGCAATGGTTTTCGGCACCGCGGGGACCAGCCGGGAGGCATCGATGTGGATCTTGTGGTGGTCGGTGTCAAAAGTTTTGGCGACCAGGTCGGAATAGAAGTATTCATCGCCGGATTCGCCTTCGTGCGCGTCGAAGCCGATGCTGAACGTGGCCAGCCCGTGCTGTCCCTGCTCGGCCAGCAGCGCCACCACGACCGAAGAGTCGATGCCGCCGGACAACAGCACACCGACCGGCACATCGGCGACCATCCGGCGTCGCACGCCGGTCCGCAACGCGTCCATCAGCGCGGCCTGCCAGTCGGCCGCCGACCAGGACGCCTTGTCCGGATCTCGACCGAATCCGGGATTCCAGTAGACCGTGTCGGTCTGCGAACCGTCGGGCTGGATCACTCGCACGGTCGCCGGCGGCAGCTTCTGCACGCCGCGGTAAACGGTGCGCGGCGCCGGCACCACGGCGTGGAATGTCATGTAGTGGTGCAGCGCTTGGCGATCCAGTTCGGTGTCCACGCCGCCGGATTTCAGCAGCGCACGCACCGTGGATGCGAACCGCAGTCGGCCCGGCGAGGACGCCAGATACAGCGGCTTGATGCCCAGCCGGTCGCGTGCCATTGTCACCACCCCGGTGTCGCGGTCGGCGATGACGAACGCGAACATGCCCTTGAAGTGGTCGACGCAGCGCACTCCCCAGTGGTGGAACGCCTTGATCACGACCTCGCTGTCGGCAGTCGAGAAGAAGCGATAGCCGGAATCCTGAAGTTCTTTGCGCAGTTCTTTGTAGTTGTAGATGCAGCCGTTGAACACCAGCGTCAGCCCGAGAGCACTGTCGACCATCGGCTGGGCGCCGCGGGAGGAAAGGTCGATGATCGACAGGCGCCGATGTCCGAAGGCGATCGGTCCGTGCGCCACCACACCGTCGGCGTCGGGTCCGCGTGACGTCATTGCACCGGTCATCCGGGCGACGGCGTCGACGTCGGCCACCTGTCCATCAAAGCGGATTTCACCGCATAAACCGCACATAACTCGCCGCTTACTCGACCGTGACCGACTTGGCCAGATTCCGCGGCTTGTCGACGTCGTAGCCGCGCGCCTGCGCCACCGAGGCAGCGAAAACCTGAAGTGGAATGGTCGACAGCAGCGGCTGGAAAAGTGTTGACACCGAAGGGATTTCAATCAGGTGATCGGCATATGGCCGCACGGTGTCATCGCCCTCCTCTGCGATGACGATGGTGATCGCGCCGCGGGTCTGGATTTCGCGGATATTGGACAGCAGCTTGGCGTGCAGGATGGCCGCGCTCTTGGGTGAAGGCATCACGACGATGACCGGCAGGCCGTCTTCGATCAGTGCGATCGGGCCGTGTTTGAGCTCACCGGCGGCGAAGCCCTCGGCGTGCATGTAGGCCAGTTCCTTGAGCTTCAACGCGCCTTCCAGCGCCACCGGATAACCGACGTGGCGGCCCAGGAACAGGATGGTGGACGCTTGAGCGAACCGGTGAGCCAACGCGGCAACCGGCTTGATGTCGTGGATCACCCGAGCCACCAGGTCCGGCATGGATTCCAGTTCGCGGTATTCGCGTTCGACCTCGTCGGGGTATTTGGTGCCGCGGGCCTGCGCCAGCGCCAGTCCGACGAGGTAGTTGGCGGCGATCTGCGCCAAGAATGTCTTGGTCGACGCCACGCCGATCTCCGGTCCGGCGCGGGTGTAGAGCACCGCATCGCATTCGCGCGGGATCTGGGAGCCGTTGGTGTTGCAGATCGCCAGGACCTTGGCCTTCTGCTCCTTGGCGTGCCGGACCGCCTCTAAGGTGTCGGCGGTCTCACCGGACTGCGAGATGGCCACCACCAGCGTGCTGCGGTCCAGCACCGGGTCGCGGTAGCGGAACTCGCTGGCCAGCTCCACCTCGACGGGCAGCCGAGTCCAGTGCTCGATCGCGTACTTGGCCAGCAGGCCGGAGTGATAGGCGGTCCCACAGGCCACCACGAAGACCTTGTCGATCTCCCGCAATTCCTGGTCGGAGAGCCGCTGCTCGTCGAGCACGATCCGGCCGTCGACAAAATGCCCGAGCAGCGTGTCGGCTACCGCGGTGGGCTGCTCGGCGATCTCTTTGAGCATGAAGTACTCGTAGCCGCGCTTTTCGGCGGCGTCGAGGTCCCAGTCGATATGAAAGGTCCGAGCCGCGCTGGTGAGGTCGTTGCCGTCGAAATCGGTGATCCGATAGCCGTCGGCGGTGATCACCACCGCCTGATCCTGGCCGAGTTCGACGGCCTCGCGGGTGTGTCCGATGAAGGCGGCCACATCGGAGCTGACGAACATCTCGCCGTCGCCGATCCCCACCACCAACGGCGTGGAGCGGCGCGCCGCGACAATGGTGCCGGGCTCGTCGGCGTTGGCGAACACCAGCGTGAAGTGGCCTTCGAGGCGGCGCAACACGGCGAGCACGGAGGCCGCGAAATCACCAGCGGTCGCTCCTTCGCGGTATGCCTGCGATACCAGGTGCACAGCCACCTCGGTGTCGGTGTCGCTGGCGAACTCCACGCCGGCGGCCTCCAGCTCACGGCGCAGGGTCGCGAAGTTCTCGATGATGCCGTTGTGGACGACGGCGATCTTGCCGGCCGTGTCGCGATGCGGGTGCGCGTTGCGATCGGTCGGACGTCCGTGGGTGGCCCATCGGGTGTGCCCCAGGCCGGTGCTACCGGCCAGCGCCGATGGGTCGGTCTGGTCGAGTGCATTCTCCAGGTTGGACAGCCGACCGGCGCGCCTGCGCACGGTGAGCCTGCCGTCCCCATCGATCAACGCAACGCCTGCGGAGTCGTAACCGCGGTACTCCATCCTGCGCAGCGCATCGACCACGACCTCACGGGCATGCTGCTGCCCGACGTAGCCGACAATTCCGCACATAGCCAATCAGGGTAGTGCAGCCGCCCCAATTGGGACGGCTGCACTCATCCGACCTGCGCTATCGACACGAGGTCGGGTCGCGCAGAGTTATCTGCTCGGTTGAATCGAGAGTCGCCACTATCTCAGCGTCGACTCCCTGCCAGGGGTTGCGGCCGGCTTACCAGCCGCGGCCGGGGTCCCAGCCGGGGTTCGGGCCGGGGGCACCCGGGCGGCCCGGGTCCCAGCCGCCGGGCCCGTGCCAGTGGCCCGCGTCGCGGGGGTCGCCGTCGTAATAGTTGTCGTCGTGGCAGCGGCCCCAGTCCCAGTTGATACCCCAGCCCGCGTCCCACCCCTCGCCGGGACACCAGTGATAGTCGGGCATCGGCCCGGGGAAGGCCTCAGCAACGCTCGCCGCGCCCAGACCAGCAAATCCGAGACCTGTGGTAAGAGCAGTCGCGGCTGCAATTCGTTTGATGTTTTTCACGTTGTTTTAGTACCACCCAAACACGGACGATCAAACGTCACAATTCGGCGACTTCTTATGAATTGCTATGAATAACCTTGGTTCAACTATGTTTCGGTGGCGTCGAGTCAGCGGAGTTGACGCCGGCGTAAGCGCCTGATCGGCACGTTTTCGCAGGAAGCCCCGCTGCAGCAGGAAGGAGACAACAATGCCCGATGACGGGTTTCATCCCGACTTGCCGCACAGCGGGCCGGTGGCGCGCAATCGAGTGCATCACGTCAAGTCGTCGGAAATCGACGCCGACACCGCGCAAAGCGAGGGTATGGAGCGGTTTGCCGCGATCAGTGGACGCACGGTCGGCTCAGAAAAGTTGTGGATGGGCGAAACGCATGTCCACCCGCAGACGGCGTCCGCCAACCATCATCATGGCGAATCCGAAACCGCGATATTTGTCCGCAGCGGACACCCGGACTTCGTATTCCATGACGGCGAGCATGAGGTGCGAATCGCCACCAATCCCGGCGATTACGTCTTCATACCGCCGTATCTGCCGCATCGGGAAGAGAATCCGAGTCCGGACGAGCCGGCCACCGTGGTGATCGCTCGTAGCACCCAGGAGGCGATCGTGGTCAATCTGTCAGAGCTCTACGCGCTGTAACCGGCCAGCCGCAAAGCACTGGCCTCGGTTAGTGGATCAGGGATGCCAGGGTCCGGGGCCATGCCAGTGGCCCGCGTCGTGCGGTTCGCCGTCGAAATAGTTGTCGTCGTGGCAGCGGCCCCAGTCCCAGTTGTTACCCCAACCTGGGTCCCAGAACTGGCCAGGACACCAGTGATAGTCGGGAAACGGCCCCGGGAAGGCCTCGCGACGCTCGCTGCACCCAAACCGGTTAGCCCTAAACCTGCGGTGGTGATGATCGTCGCGGCTGCGACGCGTTTGATGTCTTTCACGTACTTTGTCGTACCACGGCGTCCGGCCGACCAAACATCTGTCCTCTCTTGCGACTTACTGTCAATTAGCTTGGTATGACCTGGTTTACGCCGTTGCCCTAGCAGTGGCGCGACGATCAGATCGTCCGGCTTGGGCATTTGCCCGTTCGGGACACCGGCGCCGTGCGCTACCGTCAACGGGTGGCCCGCACCCGCAAACTTGTTGCCGCTCTGACCCGACGTGGACCGCACCGCGTTTTACGCGGCGACTTGGCCTTCGCGGGCTTGCCGGGCCTGGTCTACACGCCCGAAGCGGGACTGAACCTGCCCGGTCTCGCTTTCGGTCACGACTGGCTCACCGGCATCGCGCGCTATTCGGGTCTGCTGGAGCATCTGGCCTCGTGGGGCATCGTCGCGGCAGCTCCCGACACCGAGCGAGGACTGGCGCCATCGGTGTTGAACCTGGCCTTCGATCTGGGCACCGCGCTCGATATCGCCTCGGGCGTGCGGCTGGGACCGGGCAAGATCAGCGTGCATCCCGACAAACTCGGGCTGATCGGTCATGGCTTCGGCGGTTCGGCCGCGGTGTTTGCGGCGGCAGGGATGAAAGTCAAGCCGAAAGCGGTGGCGGCGATCTTTCCGACCGTGACCAGCCCGCCGGCCGAGCAGCCGGCCGCGACGTTGGCCGTGCCCGGTGTGGTGTTCAGCGCTCCCGGGGATGAAAAGAAGTTGCGTTCCAACGCCTTTGACCTCTGGCGGGCCTGGGACACCGCGACGCTGCGGGTCCTGCGCAAAGCCGAGCCCGCCGGGCTCGCCGAGGGCCGCCGCTTGACGACGGCGTTCGGCCTCGGCGGTCCGGATCGCAAGACGCAGAAGGCGGTTCGTGCGCTTCTGACGGGGTATTTGCTGTATGCACTGGGCGGGGACAAGTCCTACGCCGAGTTCGCGGATCCCGACGTCGTGCTGCCCAAGACCGTCGCCATAGAGGATCAGGCGGCCCCCGTGACACCCGAAGACAAGATCGTCGCGCTGCTCAAGGGCTGACTGAACGGTCACTGCCCGGCCTGCGGTAGTTCGTCGGCGGCGATCTCACACGGAGTTTTCCCCTCAGGCGGCGGTTCGGCGGCCGGCGCGTCCGCGGGCGGCGGCGGCTCGGCAGGCGGTGCCTCAGCGGGCCGGGGCGTGACCTGCTGGGCTGCCGGCTCGTCGACGGGATCATCTGGTGCCGGCGGGTCCTCGGCGGGCGTTTCGGCGCCGGCGTCTACGTTGGCGTCGGCCGGCTCGGCGTCCACCTGGTCCGCGTCGTCGTCTTCGTCGGCAAGGTCGTCGGTGTCCGCGCCGGGTGGGTCGTCGGCGTCCAGCGGATCGTCCAACAGCGGATCGCCGGCATCCGAAGGACCTGAAGGATTAGTGAATCCGTCTGCCAGCGAATCCACGAGAGCGCCGATACCGTCGACGATTTTGCCGACAACGCCACCGATATTGCCAGCGAGACCGCCAGGACCGCCCAAATTGCCGGCGCCGGTGGATAAGTCGGCGGCATCACCCAGCGGAGCCGCCATTCCCGAAGGCACGGAAGGCCAATTGTCGAGCGGGCTCGCCGAAAGTGTCGGCGGTGCTTGGGTTGTCGGCAGTGGCGGTGACGGCGGCGACGCTGCAGCGGGCACTGTCGGCACAGCAGGCGCGACGTCGGATGGCGATGACACCTCCGGCACAGTGTGCATGATCGGGCTCGGAGCAACCAGCTGATCGGTCACCGGTTGCCAGCTCGGCCCCAGCTCGCCGGGAACCTCGAAACACACGTCGGGCGCCGAGGTCAACGCTTCGATGGTCACGTCGTATGACGCCGCGATCGCCGTCGCCGTCGAGCGAATCGCGGTGAGCCAGTCGGCACGAATATCGTTGTCCACGTACGGGGTAACCTGCCGGCGGACCAGTTCTTCGGCTTCCGAACGGTCACCGGCTCCGGTGGTCACCGTGTGTGCGGCGGCCAGCCAAGCTGACCGCTGCGCCTGGCTACGGTCATCGATGGCGATGGCCGTCGCGACCTTATCGTCGACCAGATGCCACAGGTTGTCACGCAGCGCTGCGCAGCCGTCGGCCGCCGCGCGGACACGCCTGGCCACCTCGGCTGCGGCGTCAACAGTGACGCTGCAGAAAACCGGTCGCGGAGTCGGCCCCTGGCCCGGTCCAGGCCGCCGCGATTTCGCTTACCTGCGCACGCTGCAGCCACAGCGCCTCCTCGATCGCGTTGACCGCGGCCCGCAGCTCGGCGGTGTCATTGTCGAGCACCCGCAGGTCAAGTCCGACTTCGGTGTCATACCAGTCCCGAACCTGTGAATCGTGCGTGGTCAGGTCGGGATGCTGATACCCGAGCGCATGGCAGGCCTGCACGTAGGTCTGGGTGTGCTGCACGGCGGGCTGGCCCTCGGCCAGCCGCGCGGCCACGTCGAACCGACGTGCATCGCTCAGCCGATTCGCGCGGCGGCGCGTCAGGTCGGCCTCGCCGTAGCGGTCGGCGCTGGCCCGCAGCGCGGTGGCGATCTCTACCGTTGCCCGCGCCCATTGCGCAAGCTCACCGGTCAACCGGTTCAGGGCTAGCCGGAGCGCGTCGCCGTGCCCGACGTATGCCCGCCCCGCGGTGGCCCCATCGAAGGCCAGCCGGCAAAGGTGGGTGCGCACCGCGCCGTCGATGAGCTGTGCGGCATCGTCGAACCGGTTCGCGACTGTGCGCACCGCCGCAGCGTCGACGAACGCATCTCGTTGTCCCATACCGGCTTCGACGCATCGCGCCGTCCGGGGGTTCCGCGCTCAGTGCTGGGCGCGCACCGTTTCGGCGACGAGGGTGGCCAGCCGGTGGGCGACGCGTTCGTCGTCGGCCTCCACCATGACTCGAATCATCTGTTCGGTTCCCGAGGGGCGCAACAGGATTCGCCCGGTATCGCCGAGCTCGTCCTCGGCCTGCTGAACCGCCGTGCGAACCGAGGGCGCGGCGACGGCGGCGGCCTTGTCGGCGACCTCGACGTTGATCAGCACCTGCGGCAAGGTGTGCATGGCCGAGGCCAGGGCGGCCAGCGACGAGCCGGTCTGCGCCATTCGTCGACATCAGCCGCAGGCCGGTCAGCATGCCGTCGCCGGTGGTGGCCAATGCAGGCAGCACGATATGGCCGGATTGCTCGCCGCCGAGGCTGTACTCACCGGATCGCAGCTCTTCGAGCACATAGCGGTCGCCGACGCTGGTGGTGCGCACGGTCACCCCGGCCGCGCGCATCGCCAGGTGCAGGCCCGAGGTTGCTCATCACGGTTGCCACCAGGGTGTTGTCGGCCAGTTCGCCGGCGTCCTGCATCGCCAGCGCCAGGATCACCATGATCGCGTCACCGTCGACGACCTCGCCGGCGGCATCGATCGCCAGGCACCGGTCGGCGTCGCCGTCGTGCGCCAGACCGAGGTCGGCACCGTGGGCGAGGACCGCGGATCGCAGCGCATCCAGGTGGGTCGACCCGCAGCGCGTCGTTGATGTTGAGCCCGTTGGGTTCGGCGTTGATGGCGATGACCTGCGCACCGGCTGCGCGGTAGGCCCGAGGTGCGGCCGCCGACGCCGCGCCGTGCGCGCAGTCGACGACGACGGTCAGCCCGTCGAGCCCGACGGTGCCGGCCTTGCCGACGTGGCGCAGGTAGCGGTCCAGCGCATCCTCGGCGTCGATCACCCGTCCGATGCCCGCCCCGGCGGGACGCAACCCCGGCCCGGCCGCGACCAGATCCTCGATCTGGTCCTCGGTGGCGTCGTCGAGTTTGTGCCCGCCCGGCCCGAAGATCTTGATGCCGTTGTCGGGCATCGGGTTGTGCGACGCCGAGATCATCACCCCGAAGTCGGCGTCGTAGGCGCTGGTCAGGTAGGCCACCGCCGGCGTCGGCAGCACCCCGACCCGCAGCGCGTCCACGCCCTCGCTGGTCAGGCCGGCGATCACCGCGGCTTCCAGCATCTCGCCGCTGGCCCGCGGGTCGCGGCCGATCACCGCGACGCGTCGGCGCGCGCCGTCCGCGCTGGTCAGCCGACGAGCGGCGGCGGCGCCCAGAGCCAGCGCGAGCTCGGCGGTGAGCTCTCGATTGGCGACTCCGCGGACGCCGTCGGTGCCGAATAGTCGACCCATGCGGACAAACCTCTCACAGTTGGTAACCGCGCACACGCGTGACAAGAGGATTACCCGTAGTGCCACCCAACTGGTACGCGGCCGTGATCGCCGCCGGGATCAGCGCTTGCTGTACTGCGGCGCCTTGCGGGCCTTCTTCAGGCCGTACTTCTTGCGCTCGACGGCGCGCGGGTCACGGGTGAGGAAGCCGGCCTTCTTCAGGGCGGGCCGGTCCTCGGGCGTGACCAGGATCAATGCCCTGCGCGATCGCCAGCCGCAGCGCACCGGCCTGGCCGGACGGGCCGCCGCCGTCGAGGTGGGCAAAGATGTCGAAGGCTTCCAGCCGGTCGACGATGACCAGCGGCGCCTTGATGAGCTGCTGGTGCACCTTGTTGGGGAAGTAGGCCTCCAGGCTGCGGCCGTCGAGGTCGAATTTGCCGCTGCCGGGCACCAGCCGCACGCGTACCACGGCCTCCTTGCGGCGCCCGACCGTCTGGATCGGACGCTCGATGACGAAGTTGTCCTCCCGGCTTGGCCGCGGGCGCAGCCTCGGGGTTTTCGGGAGCTGCAGTGCTCTCAGCGGTTTCGGTTTCTGTCATTGGGTCACCTGCTTGATCTCGAACGGAACCGGCTGCTGGGCGGTGTGCGGGTGCTGCGGCCCGGCGTAGACGCGCAGCTTGCGCTTGATCTGACGGCCGAGCTTGTTCTTCGGCAGCATGCCGATGATCGCCTTCTCCACCACACGGTCGGGGTGCTTGTCCATCAGCTCGCCGATCGTGCGTTTCTGCAGCCCGCCCGGATAACCCGAGTGGCGGTAGGCCAGCTTGTTATGCAGTTTGTCGCCGCTGATGGCGACCTTGTCGGCATTGATGATGATGACGAAGTCGCCACCGTCAACATTGGGGGTGAATGTCGGCTTGTGCTTGCCGCGCAGCAGGTTGGCTGCCGCGACGGCAAGGCGGCCGAGCACCACGTCCGTGGCGTCGATGACGTACCACGCCCGCGTGGTGTCACCCGCCTTCGGCGCGTATGTAGGCACAGCGCTTACCACTCTTTCTCGGGTTCTCCCGGGTTTCGGATCCCGGTGACCCGGGTGCCGGTCAGGCGTCCACGGCAAGGGATGATCTCGGCGACCGACATTGACCCGAGTCCCGGCGTACCGCACGCCAACGGAGCAGCTTACCGGCGGCTGTACAGGCAGGTCAAAACCCCATGGGCCGATGCCGGACGCGGGCCGACACGGTCACCCGACGGGAACTCACCACCCGCATTGGTGAGACGGGTCACCATCAACCCGGATTGGGCAGGGTTTTCATCACTCCTGCGTTGGCCGCAGGCAGAGCTTTAACAATCAGGATGACTCTAATTCTGAGGAGGTCAACATGTTGGAGACCAAGATCACCGGGCAGAAGAAAGCTGGCCGCTCAACCGCCAAGACGCTGTGGAACTGGCGCGCTGGTGCTCTGGATAGTGGCGACCGTCGTCTTGCTGCTTGCCTTCGTGGGCCCGCTGACTCTGTTGGGTCTTGCGTTGGCGACGGTGGCTGTTTTCGCGGTTTGGTGGACCACCCGCAAGGTCGCACACCACGGCGAACAGAGGCCACCGTGGCGTGGCCCCAGCGCCGCGTAACACGCTGGGGCTTGCCGAGGGGTCAGAGTCGATGCATCTCCCGTTCCATACGCGAGTACTCGAGGTAGCTGGCTCGCGACGGAACGTGCCGTCGCTTTGACCGCGGGTCCGCTGATGACGACGGGACGACGCGACGCAGGGGCGCCGAAAGGACCCGGGTTGCGACCGTCCACCACCGGGTTGGCCGCACCCTTACGGTGGCCGCAGTGCCCAACATGACCTCGTGTTCACTGATGAGCGTTTGCGCCGGCAGCAGGTGGGCATCGGTGGGTGATGCAAACGGCTCGGTGATCATCGCCGCTTGCGGTGCCGGCTCCTCGTCGTCAACGAGACGCCGCGACTCATCGGGTGCCATTGTCAGTGCGGACACTGCTTTACCTCCCTCGGGTGCTGGCGAGCTCTTCGCCGAAACCAGCGTGCGATTGAGGCCTTGTCGGATTCTCAACGAAATCTTGGTAAGGCAGACCGGTGGGGGTGGCGGTTGATCCCAAAGCTCGCGCCATCTATGTCACGAATTCGCGGCGACAACACGGTATCGGTGATCGAACTCTCGGGGTGAACCGCGAAAAGGCGAATCGTGGTGCTCATTTACTTGCCTTGGGAAAGTGCGGACGCAGAGCGGCGGCAAGGACGCGGTCGAGTGTCCGGTCGGGCAGGATGCGCGTCAATCGGGTGAGCAGTGCCGCGTCGCGCCCGATGCTGTAGCGAGTGCGCGGCTTGTGCGCCGTCACTGCCTTCGCGATCACCTTGGCCGCGGCCTCAACGGGCAGCCCAGCCTTGGTGTGCGACGCGGACTGCGCGGTGATGGCGTGCACCAGCCCGTCGTAGCGCTGGCGTTGCTCGGGCGTCATGGTCGACGCCAGTTGATGGGCGGCGGCGATCGCCCGATCGGCCATTTCCGTACGCACGGCACCGGGTTCGACCACGACCACCTGGACGCCCAACGGGGCGATTTCACGTCGCAAGGAGTCACTGACCGCTTCGAGCGCGAACTTCGTGCCTGCGTACGGACCATAGGTGGCCATCGCGATCTTGCCGCCCACCGAGCTGATGTTGACCACGCGGCCCTTGCTGCGGATCAGGGCCGGCAACAGTGCCTGGGTAACCGCGATGTGGCCGAAGAGGTTGACCTCGAACAGGCGTCGCCACTCGTCGATCGCGAACACCTCGACCGGTGCGTTGACCGGGACGGCGGCGTTGTTGACCAGCGCCCGCACCGCCCGGCCCTGCGCGTCCCCGTGCACCCGAGCGGCTAGCGCCCGGATCTGGTCCGGGTCGGTGATATCGACGATCACCGGCTCGATACCCGGTCCTCGGATTGCGTCGGCGTCCCGGTCACGCCGGACACCCGCGAGGACGTGAAACCCCCGCCGGGCAAGTTCGCGTGCCGTGGCCGCGCCCATGCCGGTAGACGCACCGGTGATGACGGCGATCTGTTGGATTTCAGGTGACGCTGTCACCTCGATGAAGTTACCCGGGGCGGTCGTGCCTAGGTCTTTAACTGCGCGGTCCCGCGGCCTCTCCCCTCCGTCGGGACCGCGCAGAGTCTTCGGTGATTACTGGCGCTGCCGGTCCCACACGCCGGCCGTCCGGTGGTCTGCGGCCGCGATGTCCTCGGCGCCGTCACGCACCGCATTCCCGAGGTCGACCAAGATTTCGTTGAGCGCAGTCGCCGCCTGATGCCACTTCAACTGCTCGAGGCCGTAGGCAGTCGCGGCTTCCCGCGTCCACAGCTCCTGCAGCGGCGCGACGTGAGACTTCAGCTCCTGCAACGCCGCGTTGAATCGGGCAGAGGTGCTGTGGATTTCCTGGCGAACCGAGCATTCGAGCTCGTTGAAGTTGTACGACAACACCGAATCCACAGGTGGCCTCACAGGTTCCCGCCGGCGATGCCGATGTGGCGTGCATGGTTGTCAGCCGCCTCGCGCAGCGCGGATTCGTTGTAGCGAATGGTCTCCGCGATGCTGTGCAGAGCGTGATGCAGTTTCATCGATTCCACGTTCCAGCGATGCACGACGTCCTTGAAACGCGCTGCAGCCACGCCACCCCATACCGACGGCGGCACACTGCTCATGCGACCGATAAACGCCTGAAGCATCGCGCGGATCTCTTCGTTGCATGTGTCGGTCGCCGCTGCGACCGAGCGCATCAGCTCGAAATCGGTACTGAGTGTATTGCCGCCTGCGGGTGCGCTCACGGGTTCCCCTCTGCTCGATCGCCACGGACCTAGCCGCGCTAATGACAAGTAAGACTCCGGTTAGGGCGTGTTCGGTTCCAGCCGGTCCGGCGGAGGAGATAACTCAGCTCAATGCCCGAGCCGAACGCACCGCTTGCTCGCACACCTGCTGTACCACGTCGTCGTGGCCGTGACGACTCTGACATCCGATGCTGATCCGGACAGCCTTATCGACCAGTACTGTCCATCGGATGTCATGGCTGGCACGGACCTCCCGGTAGGTCACTGCCGTCCGGCCCGCGCTGAGGCCGGCCGGGTTGAAGTCGACGAAGACGCCAGCGGGCTCCGCGTCGATTGCATGCTTCATCGACTCCGCAGTGGCGGCCAAGGTTGATACCACGAGCCGCGATTGCGTCACGTGCAACGCTACCTCCGGATCCGAAGGCGAGGTCACCTGCACGCGCGCCGAACCGGGCCCGGCAACGACACGCTGCATCGGCCATTGCGCTGGAACCTCCAGAGCGACACGGCCTTCCACCAGAAACGTTGTCGACACGCCGTCGCCCACGGGTACGGCGCGACGGCTCAAGACGTTCAGCCCGAGCACGGTGATGATCAGCAGTACCACCAGTGTGAACATCCACTGACGGCGATGGTGGCGTCCGGTAGCGTCGGTGCAGTGCAACTCGCGAACGCCGTCATCTCCCGGAATAGCAACTGCGGCAAGCTCTCTCAATTGGGAGTCATCGACCGTTACCGTGGTCATGCCGCCGCTTGAGCGCACTTCATCGGCGATCATCACCGCCAGCGCGTCGGCACCGCACACGGTGCTCGGCGCGTCGATGACCACCACCGCAGCCGTATCCGAGGTCATCTCGACGATGCAACGTGCGACCGCCTCAACAACAGCCCGCGGTTCTGCACGGCGGCTTTCGGCCATCACTTTTGCGCCACTCATTACCACGAAGCCCTCGGCGATTTCTACGACGACCGTCATGTGCTCGGGCCCGAATGGGGATGCCAGAGTCAGCAGCCACGAACGGGGTCGCGCCACCACCTCGTCAGCGAGGGCCTCTGCGGCGGTGCTGACTACCTCGATGCGCGTCGGCGACCACCACGACGGGTAAATGAGGACCGCGCGTTCAGGGGTCCGGCAGTCCGTCGATCCCAGCACGGTCCGCCACAGTGAGTCGACCGGGACCGGCCGAAGGTCGACTAGGGCTATTGGATCGTCGATGGCGTCTAGGGCGGTCCGCACTGTCTCGCTGTCCGCGACCGCATGTTCACCGCAACATAATTGCCGGATCGCGCTCGGACCCACTTCGACCATGTGTGTCCTCACGGCGGCGGGCTCCAGGCAACCTGCACCAGCTGTGCGTCGCCTCGACGAGTGATCAGCGTGCCACGGCCGGGCGGCATCGGCGACTGGCGCACGGACCCGATCGACACACCCTCGTCCGGGCTACCGCTCATCAGCAATGCCATCGGGCCGGCGTCGCGCAGAGCGGCGAGCAGTGGCTCGAACATGGCACGGGCCGCACCGCCACTGCGCCGTGCCACCAGTAAGTGCAAACCGAAGTCCCTGGCCTGCGGTACAAATTCCAACAACGGCATCAGCGGATTACCTCCAGTGGTGGCGACCAGGTCGTAATCGTCGATCACCACATATATCTCAGGCCCCGCCCACCAAGACCTGGTGCGCAACTGCGAAGGGGTGGCGTCCGCAGGGGGCATTCGTCCCCGCAGCCGGTCCACGAGACGCGGCATTTGAGCGCCAACTGCATCCGCCGAAACTAGGTATCCCTCAAGATATCCGGAGTCGGGCTCGGCAACGCCCAGGAGGGAGCGTCGGAAATCGACGATAAATAGCTGCGATTCTGCAGCAGTCGTGGTCCGCACGATCTCACGGCACAGTGTGCGCAGCGTGGCTGTTTTTCCGCAGTCGCTGTCTCCGACAATCAGCAGGTGCGAGTGCTGCACGAAACCGATTGCCACCGGGCAAAGTTCACTGTCTTCAAGTCCGATCAAGATCTCCGCGCCCAATCCCCCGGTCGCCTGCTCAACCACCAAGGGATGGTCGACCCGCGTAGGCAGTACCGGTATCGGCGGTACGGTGCATCCGCCATGACGGCGCCGAAGCATCTCTCCTACCCGGGCAGCCGCATCGGCCAGTCCGGAGATTGATTCGGAACCGTCCAACCTCGGTAGGGCTATCACCATGTGGAGCCCGTCGTGGGAAAGTCCCCGGCCTGGTTTGCCTTCGGGCACTTGCTGAGCCCGGCGGCGGTCCAGCTCGGAATCCGCAGGATCGCCCAGCCGCAATTCGATCCGGGTCCCCACCTGATCCTTCAACGCAGGTCGGATCTCGGCCCAACGTGACGCTGAGACCACGACGTGCACGCCGAATGAGAGCCCTTGAGCAGCAAGGTCGGTAATCGGTGTCTCGAGCGCCTCGAACTCACGGCGCAGCCGCGACCAACCGTCGACAATCAGAAAAACATCACCGAAGCGGTCGCCTGCCGGATCACCCTGCGCCTTCAGTCGGCGATACTGCTCCATCGATTCGATCCCGCGATCGCGGAAGACGTTCTCGCGCGACCGCACAATTGCTTCGAGCTGCCTGACCATGCGCCCGGCCAGGTGCAGGTCTGCTCTACCAGCGACCGAACCGACGTGCGGCCACGATCGCAGCGAGGCCAATGTTCCACCGCCGAAATCGAGACAGTAGAACTGCGCCAAACTCGGACCGTGGGTGACGGACAGCGCCGCGATCAGCGTCCGCAATGCCGTCGACTTGCCCGACTGGGGTGCTCCGACAACAGCGACATTCCCGGCAGATCCGGATAAGTCGACGAACAGCGGCGTGCGACGCTGCTCGAACGGGCGATCAACGATGCCGATGGGCACGCGCAACCTCGCCACGGACTCAGCGTTGGTCCCGATTTCGCGCAGCACGGTGTCCAATGCCGGTGCCGCCCCGAGCGGGGGCAGCCATACCTCGTGGGCTCGCGGGCCAACCGCGGACAGCCGCTCCACAACCGCCTGAAGAACGGTGCGCCGATCGACAGCGTCCCTGCGGGCGGCACCAGCGCGTGTGACCTGCCCAGTCGGCCCAACGGTGAACAGTCGAACGGGCGCTGGCATATCGCCGCGGGCGCTCAAGCGAGAACCCATTGCAGGAGAGGGTTTTTCATCGTGATAAGGGCAGGAAGCATAGGCGGTCTGGAAGCGCACCAACTCATCCGGCCCAGCGCGCAGGTAAGCGGCGCCCGGCGTGCTGGGCAATTCATAGGCATCGGATGTTCCCAGCACTATTCGCGATTCATTGGCTGACAATGTCCTCAGACAGACTCGATAGGACAGATGCGTCTCCAGCCCGCGCAGTCTGCCCTCATCAAGGCGTTGACTGGCGAGCAGCAGATGCATCCCCAATGACCGGCCGAGGCGGCCGATTCCCACGAAGACATCGGCGAAATCCGGATGCTGGCTGAGCAGTTCGGAAAACTCGTCGACGATGATGAACAGCGCCGGAAGGGGACCTAATCGGGTGTCCGCTCGCCGCGCATCACGGTAAGCGGCAATGCCGTCGAGGTTGCCGGCCGCCCGGAGCACTTCCTGGCGGCGGTTCATCTCACCGGCCAGGGCATCTCGCGTACGCGCGACCAGCGCCGCCTTATCAGACAGGTTGGTGATGACCCCTGCGACATGCGGGGCCGGCTCCAGGCCGAGAAAGGATGCACCACCTTTGAAATCGATCAGCACCAGGTTGAGCGTTTCCGGTGAATGGCGGGCCATCATCCCGAGTGCGACCGTGCGCAAGAACTCCGACTTACCCGACCCCGTCGCCCCGATGCACAGCCCGTGCGGCCCCATACCGTTCTCGGCAGCCTCCTTGATGTCGAGTTCCAGCACTGCCCCCGCCGCCGTCAGGCCGATCGGAACACGAAGCCGATCGCGTGGACTTTCGCCGGTCCACCGATCAGTAGGCGTATACGACTCGAGATCGTCGATCCCGAGAAGATCTTGCCAGCCCAAGCCGCCGCCCGACGCCCCTGCCGGCGCATCCTGCCGGCCGGCGCGGTAACCGGCCAATCTTCGCGCACAAGTCAATGCAGCGATGTAGCTCATCCGGTCCGGGCGCACGAAAACCTCGCCGGCGCCGGTTAGTTCGTCTGCACTCACCCGCAGCCGCACCACCCCAGCCGCGGCCGGGCGGTCACCGGCGGTGTCGATCTTCAACAACGTCGCGTCGCCGATGGCTGCTGCGATCATCGACTCGCTGGGGCTGCCAATGTCGCCGTCGACGATGACCACCCGGTAAGGCGGCACCGCCGCGTCACCAACCGTCAAGCCGACCAGTACCCGCTCGGCTTCTGCCAGCGACGAGAACACCATCCGTGCCGCGCCAAGCTGGTCGCTGGCGCACGGATGTTGATTGTGCGGCAACCATTTCAACCAGTCCCAGTGAACCCGGTGAGATTCGGCGATCACGCCGGCAATCACCAGCAGGCTCGGACTGTGCAGCACCGCTAGTTGACAGATCATCGCGCGTAGCAGCGCACGGATGTGCTTCGTGTCGCCGCCGACCGTCACAGCCGTTAGCCCGTGTAGCGCGATTGCCATGGGTGAGTCCGGAACTGTAGAGTGCGTCTGCAGGAAACGCCGCATCGCCGTCACGGTCACCGGATCCAGCCGGTGCACTGACGCGATCTGCGGGGGTATCAAACGGGTGGCAAGACGCTGTGCTCCGACACCAATCCGTACCTGGCAGAAATCCGCGTCTGCGGCTCGCCGCTCCCACATCCGGCAGCCACCCACCAAAGTCCACAGCGTATCGGGATCCGGATGGCACCAAACCAGCGACGAACGTTGTGCCTCAGCCGTCTTGACAACCCTCGCCCGCAGGTCGGAGAGGTAGGCCAGATACTCCGCGCGGTCGCCGTTGATCTCGCCGCGCATCCGATCCGCTCCGGCCACCACCGTCGCCACCGTCGACAAAAGCAACATCAGCGGAAACGTCATGAACGCCGGATTACGCGCCAGTCCCGAACGCGAATAACAGACCACCGCCGTCATCCCCACGGTCGCGATGGCCATGACGATCGGCAGGAAACGGGCCACCACGTGCGTCCGCGCCGTTCGCATCACTTCCGACGGCGCCGTGACGACAATATCGCCGGTCTCGAACGCCTCAGGAGGCAGCCGCGCTGACGGCGCGAATTCCACAGTCGCAGAAGTGTCGCAGTGCCCCATGCGATCGGCACCGTAGGTGGGAGCGCAACCGGCTGCAAGTCAGCTGTGGATTAATGCATACGCGGTACCGCCGCTCCGGTTAGCGTCCGGATCATCACCCGCATTGGCGAATGGAGGTTGCAGTGCACGAAGCAGTGGGAGTACGCCCTCAATTGAGCCAACCTGCTGCGGCCGGCGGAGGATTGCGCCGGGTAACGGTTTATGCCGACTCCGCCCACGTCGACTTCGTCCTGCCAGCGGAATTGCCCATTGAATCGCTGATCCCAGCAATCGTGGACATCTTGGCTGCGCGATGCGGTCTTGGTACTCAGCCCATGAATACCCGCTATCAGCTGTCACTTCTCGGCGATGTTGCACTGGAGCCGTCGAAAACCATGGCCCAGAATGGAATCCGGGATGGCACGACGTTGCTTTTGACCAGCTCGTCGACCGAGCTGACGGCACCGCGTTTCGACGACACAGCAGAGGGGGTATCGGTGTCGCTCGCCGCGGCGATGCGGCCCTGGACTCGGCCGGCAGCCCGGCTCATCGGCGCGCTGCTGGCAAGCTGGCTAGCCGGCACGGGCGCAACAGTGCTGATGCGAACAGCGTTTGATAGCAACGATGCCGGGCATATCAGCAGTGTGGGCGTAGCCGCAGCGGTAGGTTTCATCGCTCTGCTCGCAGCGCTAATCGCGCATCGTGGATTTCGCGACCGTACTGCAGGGCTGACGTTGGGTCTGGTAGCCACTGGATTCACCGCACTCGCCGGATTCCTCGTCGTTCCGGGCGTACCGGGTGCGCCGAACGTGCTGCTCGCGATGGCAGCCACGGCGGCGTCGGCAGCCGCATTATGCGTAATAGGTTGTTGCGCAGTCGTATTCACTGCATTCTGCTGTTTCGCGACGGCAGCCGCGGCTGCGGCGCTGGTAGCGGCGGTATCCACCGTCCCGCTACAGGCGATCGCCGCGGGATCCGCGGCGATATCGCTGGTGTTGGTCGAAGCTTCCGCACCGGTGTCGGTCATGCTGGCGGGATTGTCCCCGCAGCTGAGTTCGGAACTCGAGAGCCTGAACACTAAAGCGATTCGCGCAAACACCTGGCTAACCAGCCTGGTCGCCGGATTCTCCGCATCCGCTGCGCTGGGAGCCATCAGCGCTGCGGGCGCACCGTGCCTCGCGGGCGGCTCGCGCTCGCTTGGCATCACGTTCGCGACAGTGACCGGGGGTGTGCTGTTATTGCGGTCTCGCGCACACCATGACCTCGCGCGATCTGTGCCGCTCATCGTGAGTGGAATAGCCACGCTCAGCGTCACTCTCGTCATCGCCGCCGCGACCTACCCACAACATGCGTTGCAGGTAGCTGCGGGCTTGACGATGCTGTCCGCCGCCACCCTATGCCTTGGATTTTTCACCCACGCCGTAGCTTTGTCTCCCATCGCGCGACGAAGCGTAGATCTGCTCGAGTATCTCGCCTTGGCTGTCATCGCACCGCTGGCGTGCTGGATTTGCGGGCTTTACAGCGCCGCGCGTGGCTTGAATCTCGCATGACGCCGGCGCAGTCCAAAGCTCTGCATTGTGCGACGGCGGCGGTACTCCTCGCACTGCCACAGTGCGGGGTGCCCGCAGCGCGTGCGGTCTCGCCGCCGCCCATCGACAACAGCCAGCTACCCGATCCGGCGCCGGCAAGGCCGCCGCAGCCCACCGTGCAGCGCGAGATTTGCGCTGTGCCGTCCGCGGCCTCCAATGCGGACCAAGCTAGCGCGGCCCGCCAACTCTCCGGGCTTGATCTGCCACAGGTTTGGAAACTCACCCGTGGTTCGGGCCAGCGCGTCGCCGTCATCGATACCGGGGTGTCACCGCACTCACGGCTGTCCGATACGACGGCAGGCGGTGACTACGTGTTCACCGGCGACGGCACCCAGGATTGCGACGGACACGGGACGGCGGTGGCCGGGATCATCTCCGCCGCACCCGATCCCAGTCGGGTGGATGGTTTCAGCGGCGTGGCCCCGGGAGTCAGCTTGATCAGCATCCGCCAGTCCAGCAACAAGTTCAGCGCGCTGGCAGATCCGTCCAACTCCGGATTCGGTGATGTCGACACCATGGCGAGAGCCGTGCGCACCGCGGCGGACCTGGGTGCTTCGGTGATCAATATTTCCTCGGTTGCCTGCATTCGCACCGAGTCGACGCTCGATGACCGCAAGCTCGGCGCAGCGCTGTCCTACGCCGTTGACATCAAAGACATCGTCGTGGTGGTCGCCGCCGGAAACACTGGCGCGGGACAGTGCCCCACTCAGCAGCCCGAAGCGACATGGGACACCGTGACGGTTGCAGTCAGTCCGGCTTGGTATGACGACTACGTGCTCGCCGTGGGTTCGGTTGACACCCACGGCGAACCCTCGTCATTCACGCTGCCCGGACCGTGGGTGGGTGTCGCTGCTCCCGGCGAGGCGGTGACGTCGCTGAGCTCGTCGGGCGACGGGCTGGTGAATGCCCTTGCTGAACCGGATGGTTCGACTTCGCTGTCGGGCACCAGTTACGCGGCTCCGGTGGTCAGCGGGCTGGCGGCGCTGATCCGGTCCCGGTTCCCCAAACTCACCGCGCGCCAGGTGATGCAGCGCATCAAGGCGACGGCGCACCATCCGCCCGGCGGATGGGACCCGCGCGTCGGCACCGGCGTTGTGGACTTCCTTGCAGCGGTCAGCACAGACTCTCCGTCCAGTCCTCCTCGGCCACCGGGCCCATCGGGCACACCGGTACCGATCCTGCCGCCTCGGCCTGCTGCGCCAACCGACCGTGGCGCGCGAGACACGGCGTTCACCGGCGCGGCCGTATGCACTGGCGTGCTGGTGGTAATGCTGACCACTGGCGCACTGTGGACCCGACTACGGCGAGCGCGAGGTCGATACGACCGGTCTGCTCGCCCCGACGAGAGCATCTTGCTCGACTGACGCGTTCGCCCGACTCAATTCCAGACCCGCAGGCAGTCTCGCTAACACCTGCCACGGTGCCGGTATCAACGTATTAGGTAGGCCGAGGTCGTGTGCAGCATCGTCGTCGTGGATGGCGAATCGCACGCCCGTGTCGGTTACCAGGTATCGGGTGCCGGCGCGGGCGTTGTCGCCAGATAGGCCGGTGGCACGCACATATGCACTACGCCCGGCCGGAAGATAGACGGCGTCGATGGCCGGGCCCTTTCCGTCGGCCTGCGACAGCGTCACCGGCTCCGCGCCGGTCGGGATGGGCAACCCGCCGGTCAGAAACGAGATCTCTGGGAAATCTCTGCCGCCCGACGTCTGATGGGTCCAGCTGACGCATACCGTCGTACCGCTGGCATCTACCGATGCAGGCACCCGGTCGGGAAAGGTGGAGACAGGCAGCTCGGTCACGGCCGGAGTGGCGCGGATGAGATCGAGTGCCACCGAAATGGCAGTGCGGGTGCCGTGCGAGTCGTTGAAACGCACCAGATCGGCGGCAACCTGGCCGACCCGCTGGACCCCGTCGCTGAGTACGACGTAATACTCGTCGCCGTCGGCGCGGGCCATGCGCAGCACGCTGCCGACCGGAAAACCCGGCAGCGGTCCGCGGCTACCGGCATTGCGAATCGGCGGCGCGGTGATGGCCGGCGCCTCTGGCACGGCATTAAGCAGCACCGATGACACGACCGACGGGATCCGGCCGTCCAGTCCCAACGCCCGCACAACCGCAGATTCAGTCAGGTTCACCACCGCCCGGTGACCGTCGTAAAGCAGATAGGTCGACCCGCCGGAGTCCGGGGTGACAAGCAGGGACTGTTCGCTTGCCAGATGATGCGACGACGGCCCCTCGGACCGGCCGACGACCACCGTCGTACCCTGCGAGGCACCGCCGCTCCCGTCACAGATCGCCCATTGCGATTCGTCGTCGGCGAGTGGCGTTCCCAGATATTGCGGCGCACCGGGAATGCCCAGCATCGGACCCCTTTTGCCGCCACTCAATTGGGACTCCGGTATCGGCTGCGGGTCGGCGTTCGTTTTCATGATCAGCCTGGCCGACGCCAGGTTCAGCACCGGATGCAGGGCTTCACCTATTCGGACGTACAGCGCACCGGACTGTTTGCCCATCAAGATCGGAGCGTCCGCCAATGCTGGTTGCGGGCGCAGCACGGCGAGCACCGCACCCCCAGCCAGGACGACAATCGCCAACAGCGAGCCGGCGAGCAGCGATTGCATCGGCGCGCGGATCGCGTCGTCGCCAACGCGGATGTCTCTACCCAGGAGTGCGCATTCGATCCGACGCAACAAAAAGCGATGTCCGCTGACCTGCAGCCGCGTGGTCGGTTGCCGTGCCACCTCAAGCCCCCCGAGTCCGTCGGTTTTCACCGTAAGCCGTGGTCACCGAAGTGCGCCTCGTCGATCCACAGCCGAGGGGCCGGACTAGCGCCGATGTGACCGTGGGCCCGGTTCTCGGTAAAATCGCCTCGTGCCTACCCACCTGCTCAGCCGTGCCGTATCCCCTCGTCGCTGGTCACGTGGCCTGCGCTGGCTCGGCCTGGGCGCCTCCGCGCTGCTGGCCGCCGGTGTCCTGTTGGTGGCACCCAGCGCCGTTTCGCGCGGTATCCCGCCGGCGAGCGCCGACAACTGCCCAGACATCGCGCTGACCTTCGCCCGCGGCACCGACGAGCCGGCCGGTCTGGGACAAGTCGGGCAAGCCCTCGCCGACACCATGCGCCAAAATACCGGCAAAAACGTCGATGCTTACGCGGTCAACTACAAGGCCAGCCTGCTGCAGTTGCACGGCGGTGACGGCGCCAACGACGCCATCAAGCACATCAAAGACGTAGCCGACAAGTGCCCCAGCACCCCGCAGGTGCTCGGCGGATACTCGCAGGGCGCATCGGTGATCGACATCGTCACCGGGGTTCCCATCGGCGGCATCGGCTGGGGCAGTTCGCTGCCGGCCCAATACGCGAACAACGTCGTCGCGGTGACTACCTTCGGCAACCCCGCCGACCGCAGCGGCGGCCCGATCTCGGCGCAGAGCCAGCTGTTCGGCGCCAAGGCCATCGACTACTGCAACCCCGAAGACCCGATCTGTCACGCCGGCCAGGGCAACCAGTGGAGCGGGCACACCAAGGGCTACGTGCCCGTCTACACCAGCCAAGCGGCCAGCTTCATCCAGACCAGGCTGTTGTCGATCATGCCCCCCACCCAGCTCGAACCGCCCATGGGCCCCATGGGTCCCACGGGTCCAGCACCTGGGCCTGGGACTGGCCCTGCACCTGGGCCCGGCGGCCCGGCTCCGGCTGTGGTCAATCAGACTCAGCCTGCGGTATTTCACTGATCAATCGCCCACTACGCTGATCTCGTCTCGGCGCATTAATATCGGGCCATGAAGCTGCGCCCGGCGGTCCAACCGCCACAGTCGGTTCCTGCCAGGTTCGCCGCCGCAGGATTAGTCGCCTCTGCGATGCTGCTTGCGCCCGCGACCACCGCGACCTTGATCGCCTTGATCCCAAAGGCATCGGCGTCCTGCCCGGATGTCGATGTGGCCTTCGCCCGCGGGCGATTGGAACCGCCAGGCGCCGGCGCCATCGGCAACGCCTTCGTCAGCGCGCTGCGATCGCGGGTCAACCGCAACGTCAGTCTCTACGCGGTGCGCTACCCCGCCGACAACCAGGTCGACGTCGGCGCCAACGACATGAGCGCCCACGTCCAGTCCGACATCAACAATTGCCCGAACACCCGGATTGTGCTGGGCGGCTACTCGCTCGGCGCGGCGGTCACCGACGTCGTGGTGGCGGCTCCCATCGCGGCCTTTGGCTTCACCAACCCGCTGCCGCCGGGTGCTGATCAGCACATCGCTGCGGTCGCGCTGTTCGGCAACGGCAGCCAGTGGGCTGGGCCGATCACCAACTTCAACCCGGCCTACAACGACCGGACGATCGATTTGTGCCACGGCACCGACCCCATCTGTAACCCCGCTGACCCGCACACCTGGTCGGACAACTGGCCACAGCACGCGGCCAGCGGGTATATCAACGACGGCATGGTCAATCAGGCCGCCGACTTCGTCACGGGCAAGGTGCAGTAACCCGCCGGAGCGCTAAGCCAACGCTGTAGGTTGGCTCAGGAACTCATTAGCTTCTCTCGCTAATATCCGCTCATGAAGTTTGCTCTGATCGACCGGCGGCCACAGCCGAGCGGCAGGTCAAGTACCGCAAACCAGGCGGCAGGCGTGGTAGCCGCCGCGTTGCTGCTGATCGCCCCCGCACTGGCACCCGTTCCGGCGGCGGGGATGCTGCCCACGGCGTCGGCGGGATGCCCGGATGCCGAAGTGGATTTCGCACGCGGCCGAGAAGAACCCGCCGGCGTCGGCGAGGTCGGGCAGGCCTTCGTCAACTCGCTGCAGTCGAAGGTGCCGCACATGTCGATCGGCGCCTATGGGGTGAACTATCCCGCCGACGTCAGCGTGACCAAGGGCTCCAACGACATGAGCGCCCACGTGCAACAGATGGCGGCGAGTTGCCCGAACACCAAACTGGTACTCGGCGGCTACTCGCTGGGCGCCGCCGCGGCCGACGTCGTCATCGCCATGAACCAGCCGGGCTTTGGCTACACCGATCCCCTGCCACCGGCAATGGATCAGCACGTCGCCGCGGTCGCGCTGTTCGGCAACGCCACCCAACGTGTGGTCGGCGACATCCCCGGTCCCAGCCCGGCCTTCGCCGGAAAGATCGTCGACCTGTGCGCCGCCGGCGACCCGATCTGCACCGGAGGTGTGCACGATCTGCACTGGAACTCACATCTGCAGCCGTCGTACATCAGCTCCGGGCTGGTGGATCAGGCCGCCAGCTTCGTTGCGGGCAAGCTGTAGCCGACCGCTGCCGGCCCCGTCGGCTCGCTCAGTCCGGCGTGCGTAGGTCGCGGGTGATCAAGGTGCGGGCCGCCAGCTCGCTGTCCGGCGGGTAGTCCACGCCGATCAGCGTCAAACCCCGCGCCGGGGCGGCGGCGAAGTCGCTGGACCGCTGCGTGGATGTGAGCAGCTCACGGCACCAGGTGGGGGTACGCCGGTGCTCGCCAACGGCCAGCAGCGCGCCGACCAGCGACCGCACCATCGACCAACAGAACGCATCGGCGGTGACGTGCGCCGTGATCAAGTCGCCGTCGCGGGACCAGTCCAGACGCTGTAAGTCGCGGATGGTGGTAGCAGCCTCGCGCTGACGGCAGAACGCGGCAAAGTCGTGTAATCCCACCAGGTGTCGCGATGCCAGGCTCATCGCGTCCACATCGAGCACACGCGGCCAGCCGGTGACGAAGCGGGCCTGATGCGGCTCCACCCCGTAGGAGGCGGTCGAGATCCGGTAGACATAGTGGCGGCGCAGCGCCGAGAATCGGGCGTCGAAACCCGCTGGCGCGCGCACGATCCGGCGCACCCGAACGTCGGCAGGCAGCAGCCGGCTCAGACGCCGAATCAGCGGCAGGAATTCCGGTTCGGTTGGTCGGGGCGAACGCGGATAAGCGTTGGGCAGCGCATCGATCGGAACGTCGACATGCGCCACCTGCCCGGTGGCATGCACACCGGTATCGGTACGCCCGGCCGCGCGCAAGCGCACCGGGGTCCGGAACACCGTCGACAGCGTCTCCTCGAGGATGCCCGCGACGGTGCGCTGAGCTGACTGCGTTGCCCAGCCAGCGAAATCCGTGCCGTCATAGGCGATATCGAGCCGAAGACGAACGGGCCCGCCATCGGCGTCGATGGCGGGCACGTCGTTCAACTCAGAATTGCTAGGGCTTGTCAGCGTCCTCAGCTTCCTGCTCAGCGGCTTCCGGCTCAGCAGCTTCCGGCTCCACCGCCTCTGCGGCCTCGGCCGCAACTTCTGATGCCTCCGGACCGACTGCCGCTTCCGGCTCGACGGCGGCCTGCGGAGCCGCTGCGGCGGCCACCGGCGCCGACTTCGAAGCGGCCTTCGATGCGCCGACCCGACGTGCGCGGTCGGCCTCCGAGGTCACCGTCTTCTCCTGCACCAGCTCGATCACCGCCATCGGGGCGTTATCGCCCTTGCGCGCCTCGACTTTGATGATGCGGGTGTAGCCGCCGTTGCGGTCGGCGAAGAACGGCCCGATCTCGGCGAACAGGCTGTGCACCACGTCCTTGTCGCGGATCTTCTTGAGCACCTCGCGCCGGTTGTGCAGCGTGCCCTTCTTCGCGTGGGTGATCAGCTTCTCGGCATAGGGCCGCAGTGCCCGAGCCTTGGGCTCGGTCGTCTTGATCCGGCCATGCTCGAATAGCGCCGTGGCCAGATTGGCCAGGATCGCCTTCTGATGCGAAGACGACCCGCCGAGGCGAGGGCCCTTCGTGGGCTTGGGCATTGCTGACGCTCCTGTCTAGTTCTGCTGAGTCCTGTCCGGCTCCTCAGCGGACCTCTGACGGTCCGCATCGTCACCGGACGAGCCGTTAGAGCTGTTCGGTTTCCGCGTAGTCCTGGTCGTCGTAAGCGCTGTCGTTGGACCAGGTGCCGGTGGCTACGTCGTAGCCGGCGACCTCCGACGGGTCGAAGCTGGCGGGACTGTCCTTGAGCGACAGGCCCAACTGATGCAGCTTGACCTTCACCTCGTCGATGGACTTCTGACCGAAGTTACGGATGTCGAGCAGGTCGGACTCGGTGCGCGACACCAGCTCACCCACCGTGTGCACACCCTCGCGCTTGAGGCAGTTGTACGACCGCACGGTCAGGTCCAAGTCGTCGATCGGCAACGCGAACGACGCGATGTGGTCGGCCTCGGCCGGCGACGGCCCGATCTCGATACCTTCGGCCTCGATGTTGAGTTCGCGTGCCAGGCCGAACAATTCGACCAACGTCTTGCCTGCCGACGCCAGCGCGTCACGGGGAGTGATCGAGCTCTTGCTTTCGACGTCGAGGATCAGCTTGTCGAAGTCGGTGCGC
Organism: uncultured Actinomycetota bacterium; assembly: GCA_963744835.1. Lineage (GTDB taxonomy): Bacteria > Actinomycetota > Actinomycetes > Mycobacteriales > Mycobacteriaceae > Mycobacterium. The sequence goes on along the minus strand of CAVUVB010000007.1, from coordinate 176,631 downwards.
TGCTCGACACGGGTGGCGTCCACCTTGTAGGTCACCTTGAGCACCGGCGAGTAAATGGAATCGACCGGGATACGGCCGATTTCGGCGCCCGACGCCTTGTTCTGCACGGCCGGGACGTAGCCGCGGCCACGCTCGACGACGAGTTCGACCTCGAGCTTGCCCTTGTCGTTCAGCGTGGCGATGTGCATCTCGGGGTTGTGCACGGTGACGCCAGCAGGCGGCACGATGTCACCGGCGGTAACCTCACCCGGGCCCTGCTTACGCAGGTACATCGTCACTGGCTCGTCTTCCTCCGACGACACGACCAGGCTCTTGAGGTTCAAGATGATGTCGGTGACGTCTTCCTTGACGCCGGGCACGGTGGTGAACTCGTGCAGCACGCCGTCGATACGGATGCTGGTGACGGCCGCACCGGGAATCGACGACAGCAGCGTGCGGCGCAGCGAGTTACCAAGCGTGTAGCCAAATCCCGGCTCCAACGGCTCGATGACGAACTGCGAACGGCTATCGCTGACGACCTCTTCGGACAGGGTGGGTCGCTGTGAGATCAGCATGGTGTTTCTTCTTCTCCTTCTCGGCACCCGCTATTTGATGCCGCTTAGGTGTCCCGCCACCGCGGGTGCGGTGGGGGAAAACTGCGCCTTACTTCGAGTAGTACTCGACGATCAGCTGCTCAGTAAGCGGCACGTCGATCTGCGCCCGCTCCGGCAGTTGGTGGACCAGGATGCGTTGCCGCTCGCCGACCACCTGCAGCCAGCTGGGGAGCGGACGGTCGCCAGCGGTCTCCCGCGAGATCTGGAACGGCACGCTGTTCACTGACTTGTCCCGCACGTCGATGATGTCGTATTGCGACACCCGGTAGCTGGGGACGTTGACGTGCACGCCGTTGACCGTGAAGTGCCCGTGGCTGACCAATTGACGGGCCATCCGACGGGTGCGCGCCAGCCCGGCGCGGTAGACGACGTTGTCCAGCCGGCTCTCCAGGATCTGCAACAGCTCGTCACCGGTCTTGCCGGGACGGCCCGCAGCCTCTTCGTAGTAGCGGCGGAACTGCTTTTCCATCACGCCGTAGGTGAACCGAGCCTTCTGCTTCTCCTGCATTTGCAGCAGGTACTCGCTCTCCTTGATCCGCGCGCGGCCATGCTGGCCGGGCGGGTAGGGGCGCTTCTCGAACGCCTGGTCGCCACCGACGAGGTCGGTGCGCAGCCGGCGTGATTTCCGTGTGACGGGTCCGGTGTAACGAGCCATTGTCTGTTCTTCTCCCTCGACCCTTGCTAGACCCTGCGCCGCTTGGGCGGACGGCAGCCGTTGTGCGGCTGGGGGGTGACGTCAGAGATCGCGCCGACCTCCAGGCCGGCGGCCTGCAGCGACCGGATGGCGGTCTCTCGACCCGACCCGGGCCCCTTCACGAAGACGTCGACCTTGCGAACCCCGTGCTCCTGGGCCTTGCGGGCAGCGTTCTCGGCGGCCAGCTGGGCGGCGAACGGCGTCGACTTACGCGAACCCTTGAAGCCGACGTGGCCCGACGATGCCCAGGCGATGACATTGCCCTGCAGGTCGGTGATCGTCACGATCGTGTTGTTGAACGTGCTCTTGATGTGGGCAGCGCCGTGCGGGACGTTCTTCTTTTCCCGCCGCCTGGTCTTCTGGCCCTTCTTGGGCGCCGCGGCGCCTGCCTTCTTAGCTGGGGGCATGACTTATCTGGCCTTCTTCTTGCCTGCGATGGTGCGCTTGGGGCCCTTGCGGGTGCGTGCGTTGGTCTTGGTGCGCTGACCGCGTACCGGCAGGCCGCGGCGGTGCCGCAGCCCCTGGTAGCAGCCGATCTCGATCTTGCGGCGGATGTCGGCCTGCACCTCACGGCGCAGGTCACCCTCGACCTTCAAGTTGGCTTCGATGTAGTCGCGCAGGTGGGTCACCTGGTCGTCGGTGAGGTCCTTGGTGCGCAGCTCTTTGTCGATCCCGGTGGCTGCCAGGATTTCGTGAGAACGGGTACGGCCGACGCCGTAGATGTAGGTCAACGCGACCTCCATGCGCTTGTCGCGCGGGAGGTCGACGCCCACAAGTCGAGCCATGGGTGGCATTCCTTCTGTTTGCGGAGGTCTGATCCCAGTCCGTTCCCGGCTGACTGCTCCGGGGTCCGGCCTCCGTTCCGGACGCGGATGAACGGGCCCATCTCTATAGATGCCAGCCGTTCACTGGTGCTGGGAGGTCTGCATTTAGTTGTTGATGCGGGACTAGCCCTGACGCTGCTTGTGCCGCGGATCGGAGCAGATCACCATGACCCGCCCATGCCGACGGATCACCCTGCACTTGTCGCAGATCGGCTTGACGCTCGGGTTCACCTTCACGGCTGTTTCGATCCTGTCTTGGTGGTCTTTAGTGGATTGTTATTTGTAGCGGTACACGATGCGGCCCCGGGACAGGTCGTAGGGAGACAACTCCACCACCACCCGGTCCTCGGGCAGGATGCGGATGTAGTGCTGCCGCATCTTGCCGCTGATGTGGGCAAGCACCTTGTGGCCGTTCTCCAGCTCGATGCGGAACATCGCATTGGGCAGGGGCTCGACCACGCGGCCCTCGACCTCTATGGCGCCGTCCTTCTTGGCCATAACTTTCCAGAAATCCTCGTCGTTGGTTTCGTTGCTTCTACGCCCGGATCGGTGCAGCATTCGCCGGCTTTGCAACGTGAGCCGGTGACAGGAAATTCCTAAGACAGGGCACGCAGGCAGTCGGCGCGCAGACGCACCGTTGCTCTACGATACCCGCTGATTCCGGCTGGCCAAAATCGCTGTTAGCGGAATCGGACCGGCCGACCTGACCCCACGCGCGGGCCGTGACAAGCGCATACTTAACGCCGATGACCCGTCCCGATCCCCAGCCCCGCAAACCCGTGATGCTGACCGTCGACGACGACCCCGCGGTGTCCCGAGCGGTTGCCAGAGATCTGCGTCGCCACTACGGCGAGGCCCACCGGATCGTGCGGGCGGAGTCGGGCCCCGATGCGCTGGACACCCTCAAGGAACTCAAGCTGCGCGGCGAGACGGCAGCGGTGCTCGTCGCCGATTACCGGATGCCGCAGATGACGGGTATCGAATTCCTCGAGCAGGCGATGGATTTGTACCCGGCGGCGCGGCGGGTGCTGCTGACCGCCTACGCCGACACCCACGCCGCCATCGACGCAATCAACGTCGTCGACCTCGACCACTACCTGCTCAAGCCGTGGGATCCACCGGAGGAAAAGCTCTATCCCGTCATCGACGCGCTCCTGGACGCCTGGCGGGCGGCACCAGAGCGCGCCATCCCGCACACCAAGGTGATCGGGCACCGCTGGTCGGCGCGGTCCTGGCAGGTGCGCGACTTCCTGGCCCGCAACGGGCTCTACTACACCTGGTTCATGGCCGACGAGCCCGCCGGCGAGCGGCTGCTACACGCGGCCGGCGAGGACGGCCTGCGGCTGCCGGTTGTCGTGACCGAACGTGGCGAACCGCTCGTCGAACCCACCGACGCCGAGTTGGCGGACAAGTTGGGCCTCTCGACCACGCCGTCGCAGGAGTTCTACGACCTGATCGTGGTCGGCGGCGGGCCCGCGGGCCTGGCGGCCGCCGTCTACGGTGCCTCGGAGGGGCTGCGCACGGTGCTCATCGAGCGCACGGCGACGGGCGGTCAGGCTGGCCAGAGCTCACGGATCGAGAACTATCTGGGCTTTCCGGACGGGGTGTCTGGTGGCCAGTTGGCGGATCGGGCGCGCAGACAGGCCGAAAAGTTCGGCGCCGAGCTCATCACCGCCCGCGCTGCCACTGCGCTGGAGGTCAACGGGTCCAAGCGGACCATACGATTCGCCGACGGCGGCTCCATCGACGCGCACGCGGTGATCCTGGCCACCGGCGTCGCGTACCGCCAGCTTGCGGCAACCGGCTGTGACGAGCTGACCGGACGCGGCGTCTACTACGGGGCTGCCGTATCCGTCGCGTCCGACTGCAAGGATGAAGAGGTCTACGTGATCGGCGGCGCCAACTCGGCCGGCCAGGCCGCGATGTATCTGTCCCGCCAGGCCGAATCGGTGACCATCGCCGCGCGTGCGCCGTCGTTGGAGGCGTCGATGTCGTACTACCTGATCCAGCAGATCGAGCAAAACCCCAAGATCACCGTGCGCACCTGCACCGAAGTCCACTGCGCGGTCGGAGACGACCACCTTGAGAAGCTGACCCTGATCGACAACCGGACCGGCGTTACTGAGGATGTCACTTGCGGCCGGATGTTCATCTTCATCGGCGCCGCACCACGCACCGACTGGCTTAACGGGGTAGTCGCCCGCGACGACCGCGGCTTCATACTCACCGGTCCGGACCTGCGGAACGTCTGCGGGTGGATGCTGGAACGTCCGCCGCACCATCTGGAAACCAGCGTGCCGGGCGTGTTCGTCGCAGGCGACGTGCGCGCCGACTCCGCCAAACGTGTCGCGGCCGCAGTCGGTGAAGGATCGATGGCCGTAATGCTGGTTCACCGCTACCTGGCGGAGTCATAACATCATGACTCCATCGATCCCGTGTGACGCCGACGAGCTGCGCACGCTGTTCTTGTTCGAGGCGCTGACCGACGAGCAGCTCGAGACGCTTTGCGTCAACGGACATATTCAGGAATTCCAGCCGGGACCGATCATCGTTGAGGGCGAACCGGCTAGCTGCTTCTACGTCCTCATCGAAGGCGAACTGATGATGTCGAAGCTCTCCGGCGGCCAGGACATCGAAACGAACCGGACATCACAGCGCGGCGTGTACTGCGGCGCCTGGCGGGCGTTCACCGGCGGCAACCAAAAGAGCTACGACGCGTCGGTGCACGTGACCAAGCCGTCGCGGTTCTTCGTCATGGACGCCCCGGTGTTCGCGAAGTTCATGAAGGACCAATTTCCGATGGCGGTTCACCTGCTCGACGGGATCGCCGTGGGCACCGACCGGACCCGCCGAATCATCGACAATCGGGAGAAGCTGCTCGCGCTCGGCCGGTTGTCGGCCGGGCTGACCCATCAGCTGAACAACCCCGCCGCGGCCATCGCCCGGGCTGCCGACGAGCTGCGCGGCCGGATCGCCCGCATGCGCGGGAAACTGGCGATGCTCGCCGACGGCACCGTCTCCCCCGAAACGCTGAACGCCCTGGTGCGGCTGCAGGAGGCGGTCGCCGAGCAGGTCGCCAAATCGGCGTCGCAACACATAACCGCGCTCGAAACCGCCGACCGCGAGGACGCCATCGGCGAGTGGCTGGAGGACCACGACATCGACGGCGGGTGGGACATCGCGCCGACCTTGGTCGAAGGCGGCATCGATACCGACTGGCTGGAGCGGATTGCCGTGACCGCCGAGGAATTGGACAGTTCGGCTTCGGTGGAAGAGGCGATCCGCTGGATCAGCTACACCATCGAAAGCGAGCTCCTGATGAATCAGATTTCGGAAGCGAGCAAGCGGATTTCGGCACTGGTCGCCGACGCCAAGCAGTATTCCCGGATGGACCGGGCCGCGTTCGACGTGGCCGATGTGCACGAACTGCTGCGCAGCACGCTGGTGATGTTCGCCGACCGATTGACCAAAGACAGCGGCAACGACGGGAAAGCCATTACGGTGGTCAAGGAATTCGACCGGTCGCTTCCCGAAATCCCTTGTTTCCCGGGCGATCTCAACCAGGTCTGGACCAACATCATCGACAACGCACTGGCAGCGATGCGCGACCAGGGCGGCACGCTGACCATCCGCACCGGTAGGGAAGGCGAGAAGTTGGCCCGAATCGAGATCTGCGACACCGGGCCCGGCATCCCCGATGACGTGCGCGAGCACATCTTCGAGCCGTTCTTCACCACCAAACCGGTCGGGGAAGGCACCGGCCTCGGGCTGGATTTGGCGTGGAACATCGTCGTGAAGAAACATCGCGGGGATTTGCGCGTGGAGTCTGCGCCGGGCAATACCCGCTTCATCGTGTTGCTGCCGCTGGAAAAACCGCGCGTCGAGGATTTGGCGGATCCCGACCTGGATGCAGAACTGGCGGAATAGCAGTCTCATCCCACCGGTTGGAGACACCATGACTGATACTCAAACTGGTTCCACGAGTGGCCCCAACCTTGGTCGGTTTGGATCGTTCGGCCGCGGCGTCACCCCGCAGCAGGCCAAAGACATCGAGGCCCTGGGCTACGGGGCCGTATGGGTAGGCGGTTCACCACCAGCCGAGCTGGAATGGGTGGAACCCATCCTCGAAGCCACGACCACCCTGCAAGTGGCCACCGGCATCGTCAACATCTGGTCGGCGCCGGCCAAGCCGGTGGCCGAGTCATTCCATCGCATCGACAAGGCCTACCCAGGCCGTTTCCTGTTGGGTATCGGCGTCGGGCATCCCGAGGCAATCAGCGAATATCGCAAGCCCTACGACGCGCTGGTGGACTACCTCGATCGCTTGGACGACTACGGAGTGCCGGCCGAGCGTCGGGTGGTTGCCGCGCTGGGTCCGCGGGTGCTTCGGCTCTCGGGGCAACGCAGCGCCGGGGCGCACCCCTATCTGACCACTCCGGAGCACACGGCGCAGGCCCGGGAACTGATCGGGCCGTCGGCGTTCCTGGCACCCGAGCACAAGGTGGTTTTGACCACCGACGCGGACAATGCCCGTGCCGTCGGCCGCAAGGCGCTCGACATTTATCTCAACCTGGCCAACTACCTGAACAACTGGCGGCGGTTGGGTTTCACCGACGACGACGTCGCTCGCCCCGGCAGTGACCGCCTGGTCGATGCCTTAGTGGCCTATGGCACCACCGATGCGATAGCTGCGCGCCTCAACGAGCACCTCGACGCGGGCGCAGACCATGTCGCTGTTCAGGTCCTGACTCGATCTGAGAACCTGGTGCCGGCGCTGGCTGAGTTGGCGGGGCCGCTTGGACTGAATCAGTCTTGATAAAGCAGAGGGGGACCTAGATGAACGAGGCAGTATCACTGCAACTCGACTTGGGCCGGTTCGGCGTGTTTCTGGCTTTCCGCTCGATCAAACCCGAGCTGGCTGCGCAAATCGAGCAGCTCGGTTATGGCGCCGCCTGGATCGGCGGTTCGCCGGATGCGGAACTCGACTGGGTCGAACCAGCCCTGGCCCAGACCAGTTCGCTGCAGCTGGCGACCGGCATCGTCAATATCTGGTCCGCGCCGGCAGAGCCGGTCGCCCAGTCCTATCAGCGCATCGAAAGCGCCCATCCGGGAAGGTTTTTGCTGGGTATCGGAGTGGGCCACCGCGAGCACACCCAGGAGTACGTGAAGCCCTACGACGCGCTGGTCGGCTACCTCGACGAACTCGACGCCGCGATGGTGCCGACCAGTCGCCGAGTGCTCGCGGCCCTGGGCCCCAAGGTCCTCAAACTGGCTGCCGAGCGAAGTGCCGGCGCTCATCCGTACCTCACCACACCGCAACACACAGCCAAAGCCCGCGAAGAGATGGGCAGCTCGGTGTTCTTGGCACCGGAACACAAGGTGGTGCTCAGCACCGACGCCGACGAGGCCCGCCGGATTGGCCGCCAAACCGTCGAGCACTACCTGGGCCTGAGCAACTACGTGAACAACTGGCTGCGGCTGGGGTTCAGCGAAGACGACGTGCGCAAGCCCGGCAGCGACAGGCTGATCGACGCGGTGGTGGCCTACGGCACCCCGGAGGCCATCGCCGCGCGCCTTAACGAGCACATAGACGCCGGTGCCGATCACGTGGCGATCCAGGTGCTCGGCGGTTGGACCGAAGAGACGCTCCTGCCTGCACTGAGCGAACTGGCCGGACCGCTAGGGCTGACCCCCACAAGCTGATCACGCTGCTCAGCTAAGGTGTTCCACCATGCGGCTGCTGGTCACCGGCGGCGCTGGTTTCATCGGCGCCAACTTTGTGCACACTTCTGTGCGCGAGCATCCAGAAGATGCGCTGACGGTGCTGGACGCCTTGACGTACGCCGGTAGCCGCGAATCGCTGGCTCCCGTCGAAAACGACATCAGGCTGGTGCAGGGTGATATCACCGATGCGGAGCTGGTTTCCCGGCTGGTCGCCGAATCCGACGCGGTGGTGCACTTCGCGGCCGAAACTCATGTCGATAACTCGCTGGCCGACCCAGCATCGTTCCTGCACGCCAACGTGATCGGAACGTTCACCGTTTTGGAGGCGGTGCGCCGGCACGGAGTGCGACTGCATCACGTCTCCACCGACGAGGTCTACGGCGATCTGGCCCTCGATGATCCGCGGCGGTTCACCGAGTCCACGCCCTATAACCCGTCGAGTCCGTACTCGTCGACCAAGGCCGCCTCCGACATGCTCGTACGTGCCTGGGTGCGGTCTTACGAGGTGCGGGCGACCATCTCGAACTGTTCCAACAACTATGGGCCGTATCAGCATGTCGAGAAGTTCATCCCGCGGCAGATCACCAACGTGCTCACTGGTCGGCGGCCCAAGTTGTACGGCAAGGGGGCCAACGTCAGGGACTGGATCCACGTCGACGACCACAACGACGCGGTCCGGCGGATCCTTGACGGCGGCCAGCTTGGTCGGACCTATTTGATCGGCGCCGAAGGCGAGCGCGACAACCTGTCGGTGCTACAGACGCTGTTGCAGTTGATGGGTCGCGATCCTGACGATTTCGACCATGTTGTTGACCGGGTCGGCCACGACCTGCGCTACGCGATCGATCCGACGGCGCTGTGCAATGAATTGGGTTGGGCGCCAAAACGTACCGATTTCGCAGAGGGGCTGGGCGCCACTATCGATTGGTATCGGGAAAACGAATCGTGGTGGGGTCCGTTGAAAGCTGCGGTCGAAGCCCGCTACGAGCAGCGGGGTCAGTGACATGCGGGCCCGTGAACTCGATATCACCGGCGCCTGGGAGATCACGCCACAGCTGCATCCCGATTCGCGTGGCCTGTTCTTCGAATGGCTCACTGCCCGAGGGTTCTCCGCGTTCGCCGGTCATCGCCTGGACGTTCAGCAGGCCAACTGTTCGGTGTCGGCGGCCGGTGTGCTGCGCGGCCTGCACTTCGCCCAGGCGCCTCCAAGCCAAGCCAAATATGTGACCTGCTTATCCGGCTCGGTGTTCGACGTCGTCGTCGATATCCGGGTTGGCTCACCGACTTTCGGCCGTTGGGACTCGGTGCTGCTCGATGACCGCGACCGCAGATCGGTGTACATCTCCGAAGGTCTCGCGCATGGTTTTCTCGCGCTAGAAGACAATTCGACGGTGATGTATTTGTGTTCAGCTGAATACAGCCCACAACGCGAGCACACCATCTGCGCCACCGATCCGGCGCTGGCGATCAATTGGCCCAGCGGGCACCAATTAGTGTTATCGGACCGCGATGCTGCGGCGGCCACCCTAGATCAGGTCCGCGCCGCCGGCCTGCTGCCGACTTGGGAAAAGACTCAAGCGTTCATCCGTAGCCTCAACGACAGCTAGGACCGCAGCGGACGTGCGGATCGCACGTGATCGTTTCCTGTGCCTCCGCCAAACGGGAGTTAAGCTGATGTGTCGCGTCGAACGGAGGTGTCGTGATGAGTCTTCGCAGCAAATTGGCGCAGCGGGCGCGACCGTACTTGGCGCCGGATGAGCAGATTCAAGCGGTCTTCATGGCGCAGTCGGGTTTATCGCCTTATTGGGGCTCGCTTGTTGGCCTTCTGTGTCTGATTCCCGTAGCTATGGTTTACACCTTCAAGATGCAAACTACCGCCGTGGGCATGGTGCTGCTTTGGATCTTGATCATTGCCCTCGTGGTGTGCTCGAAGGTGTCGTTTCGTATTCACCACTTCGTGGTCACCGATCAGGCGATCTCGGTGATCGACGCCTCCCAGTGGCGGCCGACCTTTCCCGCCCGGCTCCGCCAACGCTATCCACGCACCCTTTATTTCGGCAGCCGAACATCCGGGTTGTGGAGAATGTTCGACCTGGACAACAACAAATACTGGGTGCGGTCGCGGTTCCAAAAGGACGCCGCGGCCGCGGATGCCGCGCTGACCGCAATGACGCAGCGCGGGGGGCCGAGCCTTGCGGTTGCCGCCCCCTCAGGGCAGCAACCGGGAGGCTTGCCGCCTGCGGGCTGGTACCCCGATCCGGCGGGCGGCTCGGACAAGCGGTACTGGAACGGCGAGCAGTGGGCGCCAGTGCAGCAGGAGCGATTTCGCTGATGTCCGCGTCACATAAGTTCTGCCGCGCGACAAGACGGTTCGACAGTGCCCCGTTTCGCAGTGGTTTGATTCCGGCTTGCCCGGGTATCCGAATCCGGAGCACGACGGTGAAATGCCGTCCGGCGCATAGGAGGTCATGATGCTTCATCAATTGGTGCTGGGCGCGTACAGCCAGCCGGAAGCCGCGGGCCTTATTCTGCGCGGCATCAAGGGCATTTTCCTCCTCATCGGAGGTGTCATCGCGTCGATTATTTGCGCCGTCATCGCCGCGATGAAGGGCCGCAACCCATTCGGTTGGGGCATCCTCGGATTCTTCTTCAGCATTTTGACGCTGATCGTGGTGATTGTGATTCCGTCCAAGAAGTAGTCGGACATCAGAACGGTGGTGGGTCGGAGTCCTTGGGTGGTGCGGGACCCGACTGGGCGGCTTGGCGGGCCTTGCGATTTTGTTTGCGTTCGGCGTTGATGCGGGCTGCTCGGTTTTGGGCGCGGGTGCGTCGGCGTTTGGGCATCATGGCGGTCCGGTCAGCACAGGGTGAGTCGGCGGATGCGGGCGGGGCGAGTTTGCCGGTGGGTGTGCACAGGGCGGGAAACAGCAGCGCGCTGCCCGGGGTGGTCACATAGGTGTGTGCGGAGGGCGCGGTCCAGATCAGGGTGCCGTCGGGCAGTTGTTGGTCGCGCCAGCCCCAGAAGGTTTTGATCAAATGATGTTGGCGGCATAGGCATTTAAGGTTCGATGCGTGGGTGGGGCCACCCTCGGCATACGGGATGGTGTGGTCAACATCGCAGACCACCGCGGGGCGATCACAACCCGGGAACCGACAGGTCAGATCGCGGCAGCGCACGAAGTCAGCCAACCCCGGCGAGGGGGTGTAGCCGTTCTCCGGCGCGCGGTCGCGCGGATGCACCAACGGGCACAGCCGCGCCGAGCCCGCCAAATCGGCGATCAGCTCGGCCGGGATGAGCGCGTCGGCGCCGATCATCGAACCCGGGCAGCTACCGCTGCCCGCCACGGTGGCCTGCTCGGCGATCACATGCACCACCACCGGGGTCGGCGGCGGGGTCCCTGCGGCCGGGCAGTCGGGGTGCCCACAGCCACACCCCAGCCGCTCCGCGCCGGCGGCCAGTGCGCCCATCGCATCGGCGCGGCGCTGATTGCGGGTGCGCGGATCACCTGCACACACCGTGGCGGCCAGCGCATCCAGGCGGGCATCCACCACATGGGCGTCGGTGGTCAAAAGCCGGCCAAACACCTCGGTCAAACCCTCACCGGAATCCCAGATCGACAACTCCCGTTCGGCCTGCTTGTCGCGGCGGCGGCGCACCGCGTCACGATCAGCACGCGCCACGATGCGATCCACCGCCGCGGAAAGCCGACCACGGGTCATCGCCGGCCACCGTGCGGCCTTGACGGCCAGCGTGGCATCCACCGCGGCCAGCACCTGGGCATCGGTGATCAAATCGGTGCGATACACGATGGTCTGAAACATCCGATAGTCGATATCACCGGCCACCAGCAGCGCCCCCGCCCGCGGCAGCCGCAGCCGCATCGCCCGCGCATACTCCAGGTAGCTATCGGCCAACCCCGAAGTGATCCCCAACGCCGCGGCCACCTCGGCACTCACCGCCTCCTGGGTGTCGCTGCACCAATCCTCGCGCTCACCAACCTGACGCAACCGCAACACATCCAGCTCGCCAATGGCCGCCAACCGCGCCCCGGCGGCCCGGTTCTCCGCCCGCCCCGCCGCCGCAATGCGCTTCACCACCACCGACGAACTCTTATCGAACATACATTCGAGTATAAAAGACGGCGGTGACAAGTTCTTGTTTGCGGCGACGGCCCGATCGTGGATGCTTACGGGCGGGCGCCCGCCCGCTGTCGGTACACCAGATATGCCGCGCACAGCCCGACGGTCAGCAGCTCAGCGACGACGCTGAGCGCCGCGTGCGGCGACGGCTGCCACCCACGTTCGGAAAACCCGAGCAGCCCGACGGTGCGCGACAAGCCGAATGCGACCAGCGAGCCGGCAGCTAACACCGCCGCAACCCATTGAAGCCACCCCGGCCCGCCGGCCACGATCAGCACCGCGATGGCGAACGAGATGCTGGCCTGCACAAGGAAGGCGACACCAATCGTCGGAATGTGCTGGTGCCATGGATGTAGAGATAGGCGTGGCTGACTCCGCTGACAGCCAACGCCACGGCGATACCGATTCTGGTCATCAACCCAGCCAACGTCATTGCAGTATCTGCTCTTTCAACGCAAGAGCATTGTCACCTCGGGTGTAGCCGACCTCGCGAATGCCCAATGCATCGCGCAATTTTCCGGCCGGCAGAGTGACCGGCTTAGGAGCTGGAGCAGAGCCGGGATGAGGCAGCGGATAGGCGGTCGTGGTCCCGCTGTAGAATGTCACGTTGCCCTCGGTCTTGGAAAACACTTGATGGACATGGCCGTTGAGGCAGGTCACTGATGAGAAGCGGCGCAGATGACTCAGCGCTTCTGTGGCATCGTCGGTGCCCCACCCCCAATCCGGATACATCGCGAACAGCGGGATATGGCTGAACACGATGATCGGAGTGTCATTGGGCAGCGGCGCGACGTCTTTGGCAATGAAGTCCAGCTGCTCGACACCCAGGTGCCCGAGCTTTTTCAAGTTGAGCGTATTTACCAACGCAATCACGTGCACACCGGCGATGTCGAAGCTGTACCACCCGTCACCGCGGGTACCAGCGCCGAACGCGCTTCGATACTTTTGGCCCGCATCGTCGACCGAGTCGTGCTCGCCGGGCACGGTGAAGACATGCGCCGTGCGTAGTTCGGTCATCATTTGCTTGACCTGATCGAACTGTTCGGGGCTGGCCAGGTGAGTGAGGTCGCCGGTATGGATGACGAAGTCGGGCGCGTAGCCGAGGTTATTGATCTGATTGATCGCCTGATTGAACGACCCGATGACATCCGGGTTGGCCGTACCGGAGAAGCCGATGTGGCTATCGCTGACTTGGACGAATCGCAGCGCGGGCCGACCCGGAACCCGCGCGCCTTCTGCGGCGCCGGCGACATGGGAGATGACCTCGCCGCCGACGACCGCCAGGCCGACGGCCGCGCCAAACCATGCGCTGTGCTTGATCAGCTGGCGGCGATTCATCGTGTGCGGAGCGTCTGTCATTGCGTCACAACCACTGTGGCGTGCATGAACGGGTGGATCGAACAGACGTAGTCGAACCTCCCCGCGGTCGGGAAGGTGTGGGAATACGTAGCCTGCGAGCCCATCCCGGGTGAGTGAAACGACCCGTCGCTCGCGGCCACCGTGTGCGGCTCCTCGTCGTGGTTGGTCCAGGTGACCGTGCTTCCCGCGGTGACGGTCAGCGTGGCGGGCACGAAGGCGAAGTTGTCGATGCTGACCGCGTCGCCGGCCGCCGGCGCCGCCGGTCCGGTCGGCGACGCGCTGGTGCTCGCAGGAGGGGCCGACATTGGCGGCATGCCACTCATGCCCGGCATTCCGGGCGTCGTCGCGCCTGACCCGAAGGTCGCCGACGGCACAGTCGCCGAAGGCGTCGACGAGCATCCGGCCAGCGCCACAACCGCCAGAGCAGCGGTCAGCAGACCCGTACGTCCAGGCACAGCGATGCACCTCCATCGTTGGGCAGAGAGTCCGTCGCCAACAGATAGTGCGGTGGGTTACAGGTCGTCAGGCCGGCTCGTTTGGGCGCGGCGGGACGAATACCTCGATTGCGCCACCTTGTTCGCGAACCATCAACGTGGGCAACGGCTTCGGCGCGATCGGCAATTGATGGGTCAGCACCTGGCCGGCGGGTGAAAACGATGTCGAATGGCATGGGCAGCGCAACCGGTCATCGGGCGCATCGAACCACAACCGACAGCCCTGATGCGTGCACACTCCCGAAATGGCTTCGGGCTTGCCGTCGACGCGGCGAACGAATCCGATGACCGACCCAAGATCGAATGGCCGCATGACGCCCTCGGGCACCTCTGCGCTGGCCGCAACCCGCGCCCAACGCCCATTGTTTGGAGTGAGCTCGCCGTCAGCAAGCTGCTCGCTGGGCTCAGTGCGGATCACCACCCGATCGATGGACACCGCCGCCACCGCGGCCGCCGCAGCGGCCGACGTGCCGACGATGACGTGTCTGCGTGTCGCGCCGCCTTCGCGCACTGGCCGCGACGTCTCATCGAGTTGTGCGGCAAGGCGGTGGCGCAGATCGGTGAGGAATTCCTGGCGCGGCGCGTCACTGCCCAGCCGCGCCGCCTGCAGATTGATGGCCGTCCGGATCTGCGCGGCTTCGAAATCGTCAGGCCGGAAAGGCTTGGGGCGACGACCCCGCAACAGGTCGTCGACATAGCTGCGCAACCCACGCGCGTTCATGATTCGCCCTTCTCGTTGACCTGTGCGGCCAGCCGCAATGCCCGATGCTGGAGCACCTTGGCGTTGGCGACACTGACCCTAAGCTCGGCGGCCGACTCTTTGATCGAACGGCCTTGCAGGAACCGCAGTTCCAGGATCCGCCGATAATTGTCCGGCAGCCGCCTCAAGACATCGGCCACCCGCTGTGGGGCGGTGCTGATCGCCTCTTCGCTCTCAGGGGGTTGCTCGATGTCGTCGATCGAGGTGATCTCGCGCCCCAGCGTCTCACGCCAGTATGCGGCCAGCACGGTTCGTGCGGTGGCCCGTAGATAACCGCGAATCTCGCCGACACTGGCCGTCAATCGCAGGGGTCGCAGCGCGGCCAGAAAGACTTCGGCAGTGAGATCCTCGGCGTCGGCTCGGTTGCCGACCCGCGCGAAGATCGTGCGATACACCCAGGTGGCGTTGTCCTGGTACACCGCCTCCCAGTCCGGATAGCCGCTATCAGGCACCGCGCGCAAGGGTCGCGGGTCGACAGATTCGCCGTTCGCCGTCACATATCGCCTACCTATCGAGAGCGTGGCTGCGCTGAGAATAATGCCTTGTCACGGCTATATAGCGGCTCGGGTTACACCAGTTAGAGGTTCAGTTCTCGGTGCTGGGGCGCGATGACGTTGGTCAGGTAGTCGATAGCAGGCTGTATTGGGTAGGTGTAGTGGTCGGCGTTGCCCTGGGCGCCGAGGAATTCAAAGCCGTTGACGATTTCCTCCACAGTGCCAATGGGCACCCCCAGGTCCGCGGCAACGGCGACCACGTCCAGCACGGTGGCCTGTTGGACGACGTTGTAGATGGACGTGCCCACTTTCCCTGGTGGCGCTTCTGTGGTCCACGGATTCGTCCCTACCGGGCAGTTCGCGTATAACTCTGTCACGCCATCGTCGTTGGTGGTGGTGTTGACGAAGTCCAGCCACCAGCTCGGGGTTTGCGCTGCAGTGAGGCAGTCCGGCCCTGAGATGCCGCCGGTCACAAAGCCGTCGTGCTCGCCCGGCATGGGCCAGTCGGCCCATGTGTTCCCGTGCGCGATTCCCGGTGCCCTGCAAGGGTTTCCGAACGTGATGCCACCTATGACCCGGCTCTGCAGGTTGTTTGGGATGATGAAGTCGCGCAGAAAATGACTGGCGCAGATCGCGCCTTGGCTGTAGCCGAACGGGAACAGCAGGTTGTTGGGGTAGACCTGCGTTGCGAGACGGACGCCTTCGTTGTAACCGGCATCGACGCTCGGGCCCATGGGATAGAGCTGGGCCGGCCAATTTCCCACCGGCTGGAAATAGAAGATGTTTGGAAAGGCTTGCGCCACAGCGGTTGCTACCGACGCAGGTTGGGGCGGCGTGGTGTTCCACATATCTGAACCGGTTCCCTGCCAGCACAGCTGTATTATCGGCAGGTCACCGGAGGAGCTAGCGTTGGGCCGAGGCGTTCGGCGACGTCGTCTGCGCGTGCAGGACATTTACTGTCTTCCTTGGTAGCGACCACGGCGG
Source organism: uncultured Actinomycetota bacterium (assembly GCA_963744835.1). Taxonomy (GTDB): domain Bacteria; phylum Actinomycetota; class Actinomycetes; order Mycobacteriales; family Mycobacteriaceae; genus Mycobacterium. Next base: position 160,565 of record CAVUVB010000007.1, on the reverse strand, counting down.
GATGCATTCCAATGATTTCAAAGACCTGCGATGACGGCAGGCGTACTTGCCGCATTGGCGGCCGGCGGTTATATGGACATCCATGCGGTGACGTGGACGTTGGCGGGCAGCCGGGAACGTCCTACTCGACCGCGCCTTGGCATCCGCCCGGCGGCGCCGGCTGCGGCCGCGACTTTCGCAATCCTCACGCTAATTCTCGCGGTGGTGGCGGTCGTCGCAATGGTGTTGAGGTTCGGTCACTGACCAGACCTCGCCGGGCCGGCGGTCATCGGTGGTGGCCCTGACCGAGTCCACGTCGTCGTCTGGGCGCTCGCGATTACTCTCTCACCTGGCGATTGACGAGGCCTTTAGTGGACCGGGAGTCGATAATGCACCGCGAATCGGCGTGCTCACCTTGTCGTTCGTCGCCGTAGTAGACGCGATACCCCTCGATGACCGTCCTCCAACCGTCTGAGCGCTTGTGCGTAAAGCTCGTTGTGTCGTCCACCGTTCGGGTGACGGTGAACCACTGACCGGATTCGGGATCTTGGATCGTGTCACCCTCCTGGATCTCGGCCAACGGTACCTGCTCTGTTGCATGTTCCGAACTCATTACCCTCCTGCCGGATCGTCGCGGAAGGTCGGCGATCACCTTGAGGATTCTCCCGCCACGGGCGCCCGTCAATAAAGCTTTAGCGCCACACCCACATCCGCAGCGAGTCAGTCGTCGCGGTTATTGCGGTAGGCCCCCACCACAGTCGGGGCCGGCGGGCTTTGACGGCCAGGCGCAGGCACCGACGTCGGTAACGTTATCGCGGCTTCCTCCGCCGCCAAACACGCCGTAAGTGTTGCCCTGGGTGGCGGTGTAGGTGGCGCCGCCAGTTGCTCCCCAGCCACCTGAAGCCACGACGGTCACCGCCCAGCCCTTACCTTGGAGCGCGGTCTTGTACGCGTTCAGAACTTCGGGCCGGCCCGTTGACCAGGAAGTGCAAATGGATGCCGTTGTTCGGAATGGATGTAGGGCCGTCGGTGCGCTGAGTGTTCGCCAGTGTGGGTATGAGCGATTGCAGTTGCGTTGGGGTGGCCGGCGACGTTGCGGTGGCCGGCGACGATGTCTTGGTGCCCGAGTTAGAAGAACTGCTGCACGCCGACGCGACCAGACCGATCGCCATCGCCGCGGCTGCCAGAGTGTAGGTGTTGCGGCTCATGATCCCCCCAAGCTTCGCGCCCTAGCTTCCTGCGCACGGTACCAACAGGGTGGATCCCTTCCGGCAAAATTGACGGAACCGCACAGAAATTGAGGCCTGGTGGGCCCGCTTGCCACTACGGCAGGCCATTTACTAGGATGTCCTAGTAACCCACTCTGTCTTTTTCGGCTATCCGAGGGCACCCATGACCGCACAGATCTCGCATTTCATTGACGGCCAGCGCACCGCTGGGCAGTCCGGTCGCACCGCCGAGGTGTTTGACCCCAACACCGGTCAGGTACAGGGGCTGGTACCGATGGCCGGCAAGAGCGAGGTCGACGCCGCGGTGGCCTCGGCAGCGCGGGCGCAACTGGAGTGGGCGGCGTTCAACCCTCAGCGCCGGGCTCGGGTGCTGATGCGGTTCGTCGAGTTGGTCAACGCGCATGTCGACGAGCTGGCTGAGCTGTTGTCGTTGGAACACGGTAAGACGCTGGCCGACTCGCGCGGCGACATTCAGCGCGGCGTTGAAGTGATCGAGTTTTGCATCGGCATCCCGCATCTGCTCAAAGGCGAATACAGCGAGGGCGCGGGCCCGGGCATCGACGTGTATTCGTTGCGCCAGCCGCTGGGGGTGGTCGCCGGTATCACCCCGTTCAACTTCCCGGCGATGATCCCGTTGTGGAAGGCCGGTCCGGCCCTCGCATGCGGAAATGCCTTTGTGCTCAAGCCTTCCGAGCGAGACCCATCGGTGCCGGTGCGGCTGGCCGAGCTGTTCATCGAGGCCGGCCTGCCACCCGGAGCATTCCAGGTCGTACACGGCGACAAGGAGGCTGTGGACGCGATCTTGACCCACCCGGACATCGCCGCTGTCGGGTTTGTCGGTAGCTCGGATATCGCTCAGTACATCTACTCGACGGCGACGAGCACCGCCAAGCGCGCGCAGTGCTTCGGCGGGGCGAAAAACCACATGATCGTAATGCCCGACGCCGACTTGGATCAGGCCGTTGACGCACTGATCGGCGCCGGATACGGCAGTGCCGGGGAGCGGTGCATGGCGATCAGTGTCGCGGTGCCGGTCGGCGACCAGACCGCTGAACGCCTACGCGGCAGGCTGATCGAGCGCATCAACAATCTGCGGGTCGGCCATAGCCTGGACCCCAAGGCCGACTACGGGCCGCTGGTCACCAGCGCCGCGTTGGCCCGGGTGCGTGATTACATCGGCCAGGGTGTGGCCGCCGGCGCCGACCTCGTCATCGACGGACGCGAGCGCACCAGCGACGATCTGGCGTTCGGCGAGGCGAACCTGGAGAGCGGTTTCTTCATCGGACCCACCCTGTTCGATCACGTCACCCCCGACATGTCGATCTACACCGACGAGATCTTCGGGCCGGTGCTGTGCATCGTGCGCGCGCACGATTATGAAGATGCGCTGCGGCTGCCCTCTGAGCACGAGTACGGCAACGGGGTCGCGGTCTTCACCCGTGATGGCGACACCGCCCGCGATTTCGTCTCACGGGTGCAGGTGGGCATGGTCGGGGTCAACGTTCCCATCCCGGTTCCGGTGGCCTACCACACGTTTGGCGGCTGGAAGCGTTCCGGGTTCGGTGATCTCAACCAACACGGTCCCGCGGCGATCCAGTTCTACACCAAGGTCAAGACGGTGACCTCACGCTGGCCGTCCGGCATCAAAGACGGCGCAGAATTCGTCATCCCGACAATGAAGTAGCTCCGTTATGCAATTCTTCGGTCTGGACGACGACGAACGGGTCATCACCGAAACGGCGGCCGCGTTCGCCGACAAGCGCCTCGCCCCGCATGCGCTGGAATGGGATAGCACCAAACATTTCCCGGTCGATGTACTGCGGGAGGCGGCACAGCTCGGCATGGCGGCGATCTACTGTCGCGACGACGTGGGCGGCAGCGCGCTGCGCCGCCTCGACGGCGTGCGGATCTTCGAGCAACTGGCAATGGCCTGCCCGACGATCGCGGCGTTCCTGTCCATCCACAACATGTGCGCCTGGATGATCGACTCGTTCGGCACAGCCGAACAGCGCAAGGCCTGGGTGCCGCGGCTAGCGTCGATGGATGTCATCGCCAGCTATTGCCTGACCGAGCCGGGAGCCGGCTCAGACGCCAGCGCATTGCGCACCCGCGCCGTCGAGCAGGGTGGTGATTACGTGCTCGACGGCGTCAAGCAGTTCATCTCCGGCGCCGGGGTCTCCGACGTGTATGTGGTGATGGCGCGCACCGGAGCCGAAGGCCCGCGCGGAATATCGGCTTTCATCATCGAAAAGGACAGTCCAGGACTGAGTTTCGGCGCTCAAGAGGAAAAAATGGGCTGGAATGCGCAGCCCACTGCGCAGGTGGTCTTAGACGGGGTGCGGGTGCCCGCCGATGCGATGCTGGGTGGCGACGACGGCGAAGGTGCCGGATTCGGGATCGCCATGAACGGTCTCAACGGTGGCCGGATCAACATCGCGGCGTGCTCGCTCGGTGGGGCGCAGGCCGCGTTCGACAAATCCGCGTCCTACCTGTCGCACCGGGAGGCGTTTGGGGCAGCGTTGCTCGACGAGCCCACCATCCGGTTCACCTTGGCCGATATGGCCACCGCGCTGGAAACCTCGCGAATGCTGTTGTGGCGCGCAGCCAGCGCGCTGGATGGCGATGCCGCCGACAAAGTCGAGTTGTGCGCGATGGCCAAGCGGTATGTCACCGACGCGTGTTTCGACGTTGCGGACAAGGCCTTGCAGTTGCACGGTGGCTATGGGTATCTGCGCGAGTATGGTCTCGAGAAGATCGTGCGCGATCTACGAGTGCACCGCATCCTGGAGGGAACCAACGAAATCATGCGGGTGGTCATCGGCCGAGCCGAGGCCGCCCGGGTCCGCGCCAGCGCGTAGGAAGGCAAGAGCGAATGGCGGATACCTTTACGGTCGCGTTTTTGGGGCTGGGCCACATGGGCGGTCCGATGTCGAAGAATCTCGTCGCCGCCGGCCACACCGTGCGGGGCTTCGACCCGATGCCTGCCGCCACCGCAGCCGCCGCCGACAATGGAGTCGCGGTGTCAGACAACGGCCCCGCGGCGGTAGCCGGGGCCGATGTGGTCATCACGATGCTGCCGAACGGCGATGCGGTCAAGCGCTGCTACGCGGAAATCCTGCCCGCGGCACACGAAGGCGCTCTGTTCATCGACAGCTCAACGATTTCCGTCGACGACGCCCGCGAAGTCCACGCGTCGGCGACCTCCCACCGGATAGCCCAACTTGACGCGCCTGTCTCCGGCGGCGTCAAAGGCGCTGTCGCCGGAACCTTGGCCTTCATGGTCGGCGGCGACGAGGCAGCGCTGCAGCGCGCACGGCCGGTGCTGGAACCGATGGCGGGCAAGATCATTCACTGCGGAGACGCCGGCGCCGGTCAGGCCGCCAAAGTCTGCAACAACATGGTCCTCGCCGTGCATCAGATCGCGATCGGCGAGGCGTTCGTGCTGGCCGAGAAGCTTGGCCTGTCGGCACAGTCGCTCTTCGACGTCATCACTGGCGCGACCGGAAACTGCTGGGCCCTGCACACCAACTGCCCGGTGCCGGGCCCGGTGCCGACATCGCCGGCCAACAACGACTTCAAACCGGGCTTCGCAACCGCACTGATGAACAAGGACCTGGGTTTGGCAATGGACGCGGTCAGCTCGACCGGTTCGGCGGCGCCACTGGGCAGTCACGCCGCAGAGATTTACGCCAAATTCGCAGCAGTCAACGGCGACAAGGACTTCAGCGCAGTCATCGAGATACTGCGCGGCAGCTAGGTTGGATTGCCCGGCTCCACGTCATCGCGCTGCGCGTCCCCCTCGCCGCTACGCGGCTGGGGGTGCCCCCACTGCATCGTCGCCGGGCTAGGCAGCTCGGGACCGCTGCTGCTGGATCGACCAGCGTCGATGCGCCCGCTGGCATTCGGGCGCCAACAACGGCTCAGGACCGTCATACCCGGGGCGAATCTCAGCGGCACCGATGAACTGTTCGCTGGCGGTCAAGCCAGGGGTGACCACTACCGCGGGCAATTCGGCGGCGACCGCGGCTCGCAACCCGCGCCGCGAGCCTGCGACGGCCAGTGCGCCCTGCGGCGTTATCCCGAGCTCCCACAACGCCAGCCGATATAGTTCCGCGTCATAACCGGGCCGGGCTTCGGCTAAGTCGTCGACGGTCACGATCGTCTCGACGAGTCCGTCACCGACCAGTTGCCGCACCAGCGTTTCGGCCCACTCCCGACGCCGAGTGCTTACCACGCCAACCCAGATACCTGCACAGAACAGGCTCATCACCGAATCGACCAGACCGTTCCTGGCTGCGATATCACCGTCGGCTTCGTCCGCCAGCGCCGAATCGGCGTCGAAGATCACCGCGCGCAGTTCATCGGCTTCGACCGGAGGTTCCCGGTCCCACCAAAACGTTCTCGCTGGACGAGTCTGCCCCATGGCTCGCACGCCCACAGGTTGCCCCACGCCGCGCGCCTCCAACCTCCCCCATTAGGGGGATTGGCATGGCCAACTTAGGGTGTTGCCATGGCGGCTTCGCAGACCGGGCCGGTCAGTGCGCCGGTGCGTCTTGTCCTCGTCGATGACCACGAGATGGTGATCGAGGGGCTCAAGGCGATGCTTGCCGCGTTCAAGGACCAGGTGCAGGTGGTCGGCCAGGCGGTGGGTGCCGAACGCGCGGTCAGCGTCGTCGACGACCTGAAACCCGACATCGTGCTCTGCGATGTGCGAATGCACGGCTCCAGCGGGTTGGACCTGTGCAAGACGTTGCGCGAGCGCGACCCCGACCGCAGGGTCGTCATGCTGTCGGTTTACGACGACGAGCAGTACTTGTTTCAGGCCTTAAGGGTGGGCGCGCGGGGCTATCTGCTGAAAAGCATTAACAGCGACGACCTGGTTCGCCAGCTGGAGTTGGTGCACAACGGGGAAACGGTCATCGACCCAGGGATGGCGGCCCGGGCGGCGGACACCGCGGCACGCATGCAACGCGACGAATTCTGGCCCGGCGCCCGGCAGGGGTTGACGCAACGCGAAAGCGAAATCCTGTCCTGCATGGTCAACGGGTTGTCCAACCGCGGGATCGCCAACAAACTCGTCATCGGTGAGGAAACGGTGAAAAGCCACCTGCGATCGATCTACCGCAAGCTCGGGGTCAGCGACCGTACCGGCGCGGTGGCCACCGCACTGCGCGAAGGCATTTACCAGTGACCACGTCGCAACCGTCAACACCCGACAACGGCGTCCGCGGCTCAAACGCGGTACGCGATCTGGTCGACACCGATCGTGAACTGGCGCTGCTGCGTGAACTCATCCAGGCCGCCTCAAGCGGCCCCGGGGTGGAACCACTGGCGGCTGCGGCAGCACGGATGATCACCGCGGCCACCGGGACCGATGTGTGCTTCGTGCACGTGCTCGACGACACCGACCGCTCGCTGACTCTCGCCGGTGCGACACCGCCGTTCGACGGCCAGGTGGGAAAGATTCGACTGCCGCTGGGATCCGGCATTTCCGGTTGGGTGGCCAAGCACCGTGAGCCCGTCGTCATCACCGACGGCAAGGAAGCCGACCCACGTTATTTGCCGATCCAGTCGCTGCGGGGACGTGACTTCACCTCGATGGTGTCGGTGCCGATGGAAACCGACCCGGGCGGGCTTGTCGGCGTGCTCAACGTGCACACGGTGGCACGCCGCGAATTCACCGACGGCGACGTTGAACTGTTGCGCGTCATCGGCCGGCTGATCGCCGGGGCCATGCACCAGGCCCGGTTGCATCGCCAGCTGGTGGCCAGGGAGCGGGCACACGAACTGTTCGTCGAGCAGGTGATCGAAGCACAGGAAATCGAACGTCGCCGGGTCGCCGGCGATATTCACGACGGCATCTCGCAGCGCCTGATCACCCTGTCTTATTGGCTCGACGCGGCGGCGCGGGCCGTCGGCGACGATCCCGCCGAAGCGTCCCGGCAGCTTGGTGAGGCCCGGGCCCTCGTCGGGTTGACGTTGCAGGAAGCACGCACGGCGATCAGCGGTCTGCGCCCGCCGGTTCTCGACGATTTGGGCTTGGCCGGCGGGCTGGCCAGCTTGGCCCGGTCGATGCCGCACCTGGACACCGAACTCGAGCTGTCCGATGTCCGGCTGCCTGAACACATCGAGCTTGCGCTGTACCGCATTGCGCAAGAGGGCCTGCAAAACATCGTCAAACATGCCAACGCGTCGGTGGCCCGGTTGCGCTTCGCGGTGAACGACAACACTGCTCGACTCGAAATCGTCGACAACGGAATAGGTTTCGACACTTTCGAGAACCCGCTGGGTGGCGACGAGATGGGCGGTTACGGTGTGCTGTCGATGGCCGAGCGCGCCGAGCTGGTCGGCGGAAGACTGAACATTCGATCGCGGCCCGGTTCCGGGACAGCGGTTACCGCCACGATTCCGGTGCCCTCGACCATCGAATAGCCGCGCCGGGCATTTGAGTGGGCCAGCTCAGAAATCCCCCGCGTTGTGTCGCAATGTTTTGATTGACGACACCAGCGCCCGTGATTCGCCCTCGGAGATCCCGATATCGCAGAACACCTGCTCGTTGAGCGTTACGGTGGCATCCTCGACGGTCGAGCGGCCCAGGTCAGTGAGCTGTACCAACGTGGTTCGGCCGTCGGTCGGGTGCGGCACGCGCTGTACCAGGCCATTGGCTTCCAGCCGGCGGATGGCGTGGGTGACGCTGGTGACGTGCACTTGCAGCCGGTCGGACGCCTTGGTGATCGGCAGCGCTCCACTGCGGCTGAATGCCAGCAGACGCAGCAATTCGAATCGGGAAAAGCTGAGATCATAAGGGCGTAAAGCGGTTTCGACGCGGGCGAGCAAGATCTGATGGGCTCGCATCACCGAGGTCACCGCGACCATTCCCTGCGCGACTTCACCCCATCCGGCGCGTTCCCAGTTGGCCCGCGCGACGGCGATCGGATCGCGGTTATCGGGGTTGAAGGCGGCCACGCCCCTTCTTACCGCATTTTCGGGCGCGATCGGGTCAGCGCGAACTGATTGCCATCGACTTTCCCACCGCGGCCAGCACCGCTTGGGTGGACGCGCGGGCGCCGACGGTGATCCGCACGCCGCCGTCAGCGTAGTGGCGGGCCTTCAGCCCGGCTCCATGGAACGCTTCGCGCCACGGCCGACCATTCGACGGCAGGTAGACGAAGTTGGCGTGCCCGTCGGTGGTGTAGACACCCATCGCCCGCAGGCGCCGTCGCAAGTAATCTCGTTCACCGGTGATTCGCAGAATGCGTTGTCGCAACTGGTCTTCGGCGTCGTAGGACGCCGCCACCGCAACTAAGCTGGTGATGCCCATACCAAACGGCAATTGCATCTTCCACAGTGTTTTGGCTAGCTCCGGCGATCCGAACCCGTACCCGATCCGCAACCCGGCCAGCCCGTATGCCTTTGAGAACGTCCGCAGCACAACGACATTCGGAAACTGCCGGACCAGGTCGGGTCCGTCAATACGGTGTTGGGGGGCGACGAACTCGATGTAAGCCTCGTCGAGCAGCACGATGGTGTCATCGGGCACCCGCCGCAGGAATCGCTGCACGTCGGCGACAGGCTCCACGGTGCCGGTCGGGTTGTGAGGTCGGCATAGTACGACCACCCTGGCGTCCGCCGCCGCCTCGGCCATTGTCTCCAGGTCGTGGTGGCCGCGCTCGTCGAGCGGGACAGTGACCGATGTCAGGCGAGCCATCTGGGCGAAAATCGGGTACCCGTCGAAAGTAGGATCGCCCAGCACAATCCGATCACCGGGCCGCGTCACCGCATGCAGGACCTGCATCACCACCCCGCTGGCACCGGCTCCCAGCACGACCTGCTCGTCGCAGACCCCGATGTGGCCCGCGACGAGCGTTCGCAGCTGCTCGGGCAGGAATTCGGGATACCGGTTGGCGACATCGATGGAGTGGATCAAAGCCGAGCGCACCGCCGGCAGCGGCGGGAACGGGTTCTCGTTCAGCGACAGCGCCAGTGGATCGGTCGCATTCGGCAGCGTGTCGAGGATGTCGACGGCGACAGGGCTTGCCTGCAGCAGGGTTGACATCAGCCTCGCCCGCCCCACCGGACCGCCGCCGCACCGGCGAAGTCACCGGCGTGCGCGAAAGCGGCCATCATCACGACGTCGCCGGCCGTGACCTGACCATCGGATATGGCACGATCGAGGTTGATCGGGATGCCGGCGCCGAACAGGTTTCCGCAGTCGTCAAAAGTATCGAGGTGTTTCGATTCGGGCACCTCGAGCGCTTCGCGCCAGTTGCGCAAGAACACCCGGTTCGGCTGATTGGTCACGAGCAAATCAATGTCCTTGGAACGACAGCCCGATGCGGTCGCAAACCGCGAGCGCGACTTCGGGAACCTGCCGATTGCCGCGAGCCAACACCTTGGTGATCTTGGTTTCGGTGAAACCGATGCAACCCTCGCCGGGCCCGGGTTGCCACCACTTGCGCGGCGGGTCCATGGCGATCGTCATGTCGCCGGCATATTCACCGTAGGTGCGGCACTCGATGTCGAGAATTGGTGAATCGTTCGACAGCGTGACCAAACCGACCGCAGCCCCGTCGCCGGGTACGGACGACTGCGCTTTGCGCCGGACGCCGGGCTGGTCGAAGATCTGCCCGGCTGCATTCTGTGCGATGGCGATCACCGCAGTGTGTCCCTCACCCGTGGTCAGCAGTTGACGGGCCACTTTGAGCGCCAGCACGAACGCCGCGCACCCGCCGTTGTGCAGATCGAGCACCCAGTTCGGCCGCATGCCGAGCCGATGCGCCATCCCGCCGCCACCCCCGTAGAACGCCATGTCAGGTATCTGCGTATGAGTGATCAACACGTCGGCGCTTTCAATGATGTCTCGACCGTGTCGCTCGATGATTCCTTGCGCGGCTCGCTCCACCATGTCGATCGCGGTTTCGTCGACCCCGACGTGATGGCGGAATTTGGGTGCGCGGAACATCAGGTTGGCCGCCAGGTCGTCCGAGCCGGCGAAATTCGCGTAATAGTCTGCGCCGATCGGTTCTCCGGGCAGGTAGGTGGAAATGTCGGTCAGGCTGACGGTGGGTTGGTTCATGGCAGTACTCATCTCATCCAAGCCGGTGTGATCGGCAGGCCGTTACGGTGGCGGTATTCGGCGATGGTCTTGAGGTTGTTGAGCTCCAGCCCATGACCGGCACCGAATATGTCCCAAAAGTCGCCGACCCAGCCCGTGCGGTGCGGCGGACCCGCCTCGGGGTAAGGGTTCTGGTCGTAGAACGGGTGACGGCAATTGGTCCACAGCACAACCGAACCCGGCTTGTCGAGCACCACCTGCGCATCGAGGACCCGCATCAGATAGATCATCCACAGGTGCTCGCCCTGGTCCCAGGCGCAGTGGTAGTCGACGGTACGCGCCTGCGCGTTGGCTACTGTCCGGGTGTAGATCTCGGTGTCGGGAAGCAACCGGTCGTAGGCCAGCCACAGCCCGGGCTCATCAGTGGGCGTGAAGTCACGCAGGGTATAGGTCCACTCCTCGAGACTGCGGGTGTCGGCCAGGTATTCGAATAGCTCGTCGGGTGGGCAGTCGACGTAGTCGTTGACCGTGCAGTACTGGCCGAAGACCTCGTCGTGCGGATACGCCGATCGCATCTTCGCCATGAACATCGGCGCGGTCTGCTCCAGGGGGGAGGTCTCGATACGGACCACTCCGTCGATCGGCTCGGTGCTGCCGGTGTGAGTGTGAATGTCGTCAAGCGCGGGCAGGGACATGGGTGTGGTTCTCCTTCAGAGTTGTGATCTGTTGTTCGACAACCTGATTGGCAGGTTGGCTGTTCAGGAATGCCGCGAACGGCGGGATTTCGTCGGCGGAGCACTCGACGCTGACCACGGACGGACCGTCGACGGCCATTGCCCGTTCAAGTGCTGTGGGTAGTGCGTCGACGTCGGCTACGTCGAACGAAGAAAGCACGGGGAACATGGCCGCCAGACCGGCTCCCAGCTGGCTGGGAGCGAACCGGTTGTAGCTGTACAGGTCGTCGTAGAGCAGCTGCTCGCGGGTGACGCACATGGCGTGGGCGTTGTTGTTGAACAGTACGAAGGTCACCGGAAGCCGGTACTGCACCGCGGTGTGCACCTCCATGCCGTGCATGAAGAACGCACCGTCCCCGGCGATCACCACGGTGCGCCGGCTAGGCCCGTCGTTGGCACGGCCAAAAGCCATCCCGATACCGGCACCGAAGCTGTAGCCCATGCCGCCCATGCCCAGTGCGACCGCGAACCGACCGCCCCGGCGAACGGGCAGGTAATGGATGGCCGCCGCGCCGGTGTTGCCGGCGTCAACGACGATATCCGTCCCGTCGGGCAACACCCGGTCGAGTGCGATCATGGCATCGCGGTAGCGCACACCCGCACCGTCGGAGGCCGGGGGCTGCAGTTCGGCGTCTGCCACAAAATCAGGCACCCGCAGTCCCCTTGCCCGCCCCGGCCCGGACAACGCCCGGGTCAGCATCGTCAGCGACCCCCGCAGATCTTCGGTGTGCACGTGGGTGCACGGCAGGTAGGGCGGTGCCGAGCCGATCGAGACTGTCCGCACCGAGGCGAGCGCATCGTCGAGGCCGGCGCGGGCGGTCACCGACAGTCGGGTGCCGACGACCAGGCAGAACGGCGCTCGCTGCGACCGCGTCGGCCACACCTGGGTGTCCCATCACGCCGGTCACACCGAGCGCTGAGGACGATCCGGAACCTGGTGTACCGGCGACATCTTTGGCGTCGGGCACACATGCCACCTGGGCGCGCAGCAGGGCCCGCAGCTCCTCGAGTTCGGACCGGGCGTCATCGCGAGCCACCTGCTCACCGGCGATGATCGTGACGGGCCCGTTGGCACGACGCAGAGCGCGCACGATGGGATGTGGGTTACCGATGAGCGACCGCGGCGGGTCAACACCACGCCCGTTATGTTTGTCGTAGCCGTTGACGCCGACCTTGGCCTGCTGAATATCCTTGGGCAGCAACAGTACTGCCGGGCCACCGGTTCGCGCCGCCGCTATAGCGTCGGGCAACGCCGAAACGATGTCGGCGGGGCTCACCATCCGCCGGCAGAAGACCGACACCGCAGAAAATAACGCTTCGGCATTCAGCGAACCGTTGCGGCCACTGGTGTCTTGAAAGCTGCCCCGACCATCCATCGTGGTCGCGGGCTGACCCACCAACGCCAACACCGGCACCCGGCTGGCCAATGATTCCCCAAGGCCCGGAATGAGATTCAGTGCACCTCCGCCAGACGTCGCCGCCACTACCCCCAAACCGGCGCCGCTGCGACTGTACCCGTCGGCCATCGTGGCCGCGGAGAACTCGTGCTTGGCCAACACCGCGGTGATGTCCGAACGGAAATGTGCAGCATCGTAAAGATCTTCGATGTTGGCGCCGTCGACACCGAATATGTAATCGATCTCGATTCCCGCGAGGTGCTCGACGATATGGTCGACCACTCGCTGTGTCCTGGGCATCTGCTCACCTAACTTGTCTTGCTTGTATGTGAGTAACACGACCTCCGGGTGACTTCGGTTCACTCGGGCGCGAAATCTACAGCGAAAGCTCCAGGAGCACCTGGCCGCGCTCGGCGGAAACCACCTGCACAGAGGCGATTTGATCGACAGGCGTGGAAATGCTGCCAGCGGGCGTCGCCGTATGGCCCGGATTCGCCACCCAGGTGGCCATCCGAGTGTGGCTACCGTCGCGACCTACCACGACCATCGCTAGCGTGTCGTGATGGGCGTTCAGCGGGGCCAGGCAGACGCAGTTCATCGAGATAGACGTTCCCCACTGCTGGCTGCTGAGCGACACCGTTGACCTCAAAAGGGCCGTCCCGACCTGCGCCATCGGCTGAACCGACACGCTCGCCTGTGGCGGGGTGGGCACGGATGCCGGGTAATGACCCTGTATGCCGACAAGCACACCGATCGTCAGCACCGCGGCTGCGGCGGCCTCAGCCGTCCACGTCACGATGCGGGACCGGCGCCGCCGCCAGCTCACCTTGGCCAGCAGCGACGGCAGTAACTCGTCAGGCAGCAACGGTTCTACGCCACTGCGGTCGTCGATCGCCGCCAACTCGTCGCGATCCAGTTGCGACAGCAGGGCCGGCATGCCGCTGAGCTCGCCAACGGCGCTGCGGCACAACGGGCAGTGGGCCATGTGCGCTTCAAATTCCCGCCGTTCGACGGGCGACAGTGATCCCAGCACGTATGCGGCATCCCACATCGCATACTCGTCATGCCCGGATAGGTCACTGCCATGCGGCGTTCCGGGCCGCCATCGCGGCATTGTCATGTAACTCCATCTCCCCTCGCACGTCTTGCATTTCGTAATCCCCATTTCTTGTGGCATGGCCCGCACGGCATAGTGCAGCCGTGACTTCATAGCGCCTTCGCCGATGTCGAGACCGGCGCACCATCGCGCGATGTTTGCGGCTAGTTGCGCCATCGCGTCGGCGATCAGTAGTCGGTGTGCGGTGCGGCTATTGCCGATGATTATGTTGCGACGACGGCGAACACGTCTGCGTCGTAGAGTGTCTTCATCAACTCGGCTCCCGCACCCGCCGAACTGGTTGGCATAGGCAATGCGTTCACCTCCTTACTGGTGAAACGATTGCAGCGCCTGTTTGGTTCACATGCGGCACACCGGCCACGGCCGGCAGCGGTCAGACGCCGCCCATCCAGCTGTGGAATCGACCATCCGGGTCGTAGGCCGAGCGCACCTTATCGAGGCGTGCCATGTTCGATTCGGTGATGAATCGCGCCGGACGCCGGCACAGATTCTCGTCGGCGAGCGAGATGCCGGTCGCCAGGTGCGACATAGCCGCCATGTTGGACCCGGCCCAGTCGCGATACCGGTCGTCGTCGGCTGGATCCTGCCAGATGGTGTAGAGCGCCATGTAGATCTCGTCTTCCAAGCCGTACACCATGTCCGCGCGCTCCGGGGACGTCTTCCAGCCCGTGAAAATGAAGTGCGAGGGGTGCGGTGGCATAGTTTCGATGATTCTGCGGATGCCCGGCAGTAGTTCTTCGGCGGAAGCCGATGTGAACATGCTGTCGGCGACATAGCGATGCCCCTGCGGATAATTGGTCATCACCGCGGTATACCAATTGGCCAAGGTGGTCGGCGCATAAGGAAGGTTGACGATCGCCTTATCGACGACCGGGCAGGTGCCCAGCGGGGCAAGGGCTTTCTTCGCCTCCTCTTCTGAATCGGCGAAGACGGGCGAGGCGATCGTGATGCCGGGCTGGTTGAGCCCGGCTCCTGGAAAGCTGCGCGCGGTGTGGATCTGCAGTTCTACCCGGTCGTCGAGTTCAGAACTGATCGAGCGCGCCCAGGTGAACACCTCGTCGGCGACCTCGATCGGGTACATGTACAGGCAGGTACCCCAAACCGCCGGGCGTGGGTAAATACGCAGTTTGAAAGAAGTGACCACACCGAAGAAGCCCGGGCCCGAGCCGCGGGCTGCCCAATACAGGTCTGGATGGTTTTCGGGGTCGCAGTAGATCTGTTCACCGTCGGCGGTGACGACTTCCAGTCCAAGCACGCTCTCGCATGCCGGCCCGACCACCGAACTGTTCCAGCCGTATCCGCCCTGTAAAAGATAGCCACCGAGGCGAATGCCTTCACAATGACCCGCGGGAAAGAAGAGCCCTTGTGCGTCCAGGTCGGTCGCGAAGGCGCTGGCGGCTTTGCCCGGGCCGACGTCTGCGGTCATCCGATCCGGTTCGACAGCGCAATGATCGAGGCGGCTGACGTCGAGCAGCAGGCCACCGTCGCGCAGGTGACTGGCCGCCCAGCTGCGTCCGCCCGAACATACGCCGACGTGATGTCGGTTGGCCCGCGCATAACGGATCGCTGCAACCACGTCGTCGGCGTCGTGCGCCTGCACGATTACATCAGGAAAACGTTCCGGCAGAAGGCCATTCCAGACCGTTTCCCGACGGGCCGTTTCGTAACCGTTTGCGCCACGGGAAAAGGTCTTTGCAGTGGAAAGTAAAAGCATCGGGTCCCCTTGGCTTTCGCGCACGGTGTATCGGGCCTGGTGAGTCAACGGGATACCGCCTTCAAACGTTCAGCACGGCTGCCCTGGGGCAGTTTTAGGTAGGCGGCGACCTCCCCGGCCAACGGCGTGGCGGCCAGCCGGATCGCCCGGAGTGGGCCATTGGGCGGAATGCCGTATCCGATCGCGAACATTCCGTCGCCGACGTGCGAGGCAAAGCCGCCGCGCGGGTTGCCGTGCTCATCGAGGACGCCCAGATGTCCGACCAAACCGTCGAGATCGGTGCCGAACCCGGTCGCGGCGACGACCACCTGCGGTGCTACGGACGTGCCGTCGGCGAGGATCACGCCGTCGGATTCGAATGCCTTGACGGCGCCGACGACCTCGACGCGCCCGACCCGCACGACGTCGATGAGCTCATCGGCCAGCGTCGGGATACGACCTCGTTTTTCCACCGTCGCCTTCAGCCCGAGCGGCGGACGCTGAAAGCCGTAGGCTGACAGGTCACCCCACATCAGGCGGTTCATGCGCGCGATCAGCGGATCGATCATGCGTGCGGGGACCCTCGCGAACAGCTCAAGGAAGATATCCGACGGAAACGGTCCGATGGCCCGCCGCACGAGGTGCGGTGGTGTGCGCACCGCAAGCCAGATCCGTCGCGCGCCGTCATTAGCGAGCTGAACAGCGATGTCGGCGGCCGAATTGCCTGCGCCAACAACAAGGACGTCGCGGCCACGGTAAGGCCAAGCGTTGGTGAAGTCCCCGGAGTGAACGATCTCGCCGTTGAAGCGACTGAGTCCCGGCCATGCAGGGATGGTGGGTGCGCTGTAGTTGCCCGTGGCGAGGACGATTGCCGGGGTTCGGATTTCACCCGACGACGTGTCAAGTTGCCAGAATCCGTCGGCACGGTCGACGCGGTGGACTCTACATCCGAGCATGAGCGCGATGTTCTGCCGCGCAACGTAGCGATCGAAATAGCGGACCATGTCCTCCTTGGTCGGCCAACGGCCGGCGTTCACGGGAATCCGTTGTCCGGGAAGGTGCGACAAGAACCCGGTCGTGTTGAGCCGGAAGTTGTCATAGCGCGTGCGCCACGAAATCGCCGGGGCCGCTGCGCGGTCCAGAACGAGTGCTTTGATGCCATGCTGGTGATCGAGTTCGCGTGCGACAGCCAGACCCGCGGGCCCCGCGCCGATGACAACGGCGTCGGGGCTGTCCTGGGTCTCTATCATCATCCGCGATCTCCGGTCGTTTCGTGGGTGGCCAGGACCTCGGGTCCCAACAGTTACACGATGCAGAACCGCTTACGGTTCAGTCGGGCAGAACAGGACCGCTGCATAGAATCCCCGCCCGCTCTTCACCCCGATCCGGCTACCACGCTTTACGCGGCTAACTTGCGAACGACGGTCGCAGCCACCAGGCTGTCCCGCTGTTCTGCTTTTGGGCGAAGCCAGAACTGCCGCCGCAGGAGCCGCCGATGCGCGCCGAACGTCAGCGTGATCGGGTCGCACCACGGAGGTATGCCGCCGACCAGATGCAGGGCCGTCACCAAGATCATCGACGCGGTGGCAATCGGCTGAGACTTGAAGTACCGGCGGGCCGCGTTGGTCAGCTGCTCGTCATCGGTGGCGATCAAGTCGTAGGCTGCCACGCCACCGGCCAGTGCCACCCACGCTAGGTCTGAGTTGCGCATCGTTACCGCCTCCTATACCTACAACGACGTCGGGCGGGGCTGGGAAGTTCACGCGTCGCGCCCCGGGCCGACGGCAGCCGGGCGTTGCAGAGGGCCCCGCGACACCACCCGTGCCTGCCGGTGCCCGGCGTTGGGGTGTTTAGGTGAGGATGGGGATGAGGCAGGCGGCGTAGACGAGGTAGAGCAGTGCGGCCATGGTTGACCGTGTTGGGGTGAGTTTGTTGGCGCGCATCGTCGGGGCGGTGCGATCTTTGGTGAGCAGTCCGTAGGCGAACCCGACTTGCCAGCCCCACGGTGCCTGTAGTTACACCGCTCGGGCCTCGACCACGCTGAGGGGTGAAGCGGTTTGCACCACACGTGTCATCTGAAAACCGGCTCTGCTGAGCAGGTCTCGGTACTCGGCCGCAGTGCGTTCGCGGGCCCCCAAGTTCAGCAGCATCTCCAAATCCACCCATTTCCCGGGGAAGTCACGGTCATGCTTGGGGATGACTAATTCGATCAGCAGCACCGTGGCTCGGGGGCCGGCTGCGCTGCGAACGTTACGCAGGATCTGCACCGCCTCCTGGTCGGGCCAGTCGTGGATGATGTTCTTGAGGATGTAGGCGTCACCGCCGCCAGGAACGCTGTCAAAAAACGATCCCTCCGCGATGCGCACCCGGTCGGCGACGTTCTGCTCGCGCAAGAGGTTTGGGGCGCTCGCGACGACCCGCGCCAGGTCGTACAGGACGCCCCGCGAAGCCGGCGCTCCCGCCAGGATGGCGGCCAGTAGAGGGCCATGCCCGCCGCCGACGTCGACGATCGTGGGGTAGGCGCTGAAGTTGTAGCCAGCGACCACCGGCGCGTCCGTCAGCTCCGAAACGCTGGTCATCGTCTGGTTGAAAAGTTCGGCAAGCTCGGGCTGGTCGGCGAAGTAGTCGAAGCTCTCCTTGCCGCGCAATGCCGGGACGACCGAAATCCCGGTCCGGATTGAATCCACCAGCAGGGTCCAGCGTTCGCGCTGCTCCCGCGACCCGTAGAACTGGGCCGCCCAAGTCATCGAGATCGGCGCGTCCGAACGCAGGGTGCCGGCAAGGGAATTCAGCTCATAGCGGCCGTCGTGGCGATGACGGAAGATGCCTTGGCCGATCAACGCCCGCAGCAGCCGGCGTAGCGCGTCCGCGTCCGCGTCCACCCGGGCCGCCAATTCCTCGATCGGCAGTGGGCCGTTGGCGAGGGCATCGGCGACGCCGAGTTGGGCCGCCACAGTGATCGCCTGCGACCTCCAGGTGGCAATGATCATCTCCATCATTGCTGCCGGCGCGGGTGTCAGCCGTTGATGGAGCCGATACAGGTAGTGGCGAATCCACTCGACAATGCGGGCCAGCTTGGCGGGTGGCACCTTGGTGGTCGTCGATACCGCCTCACCTCGAATGCTCGTGCGGGGCGACTTGTTCAAATTTTTCATTGGCTTATTCATTGGCATGGACAAGATGGGTGGTTCTCGCGGCGGCGAGGTCTCGGCTGATTTCTGCGGATATCCGGCGGTGACTTACCGAACGCAGAAACGTTGTCAGCGCCCAGGTCATGAGCCGGTCCGGTATCATCGCCGCCGGTCTCAACACGGACTCACTGCGGGACACTTGCTGCGTGGTCACCCAGGACACGGCCTTGACCTGGCGTCGCCTGGTGTTCTCGTACCAGCGCAGGGCGCTGGAGAGATCACCGTTGCTGCCGTTCACGCCGTTCGGGAAGCCTGACAGCGCCTTGCACAACACCATTGTGTCGAGCAGCGCCTGATTGGTCCCTTGCGCAAGGGTGGGCGGCATCGTGTGTGCGGCATCGCCGAGCAACGTGACCGCGCCTTGGCCCGAGCGGGGGATCGGATGCCGAAAATGCGGGAACGGCGAACGGGCCAGATCCTCGTCGGTCAATGTCGCGAGTACTCGATCGACCGACTCGGACCACCCTTTGAAATTGGAACGGATCATGTCGATCGGACGTCCCGGTCTGACGAAGTCGGGCGACCATGGCAAATCGAACCACCACTGCACATCCGAACCTCCAGCCGGCCACAGGCCCAGGCTTCCGTGCTCGCCGATAATCATTTGTGCGACATGCTTGTCGGGGACGTGTGGAAGGGTGACCAGTCCCTGCCAGCTGCACCAGCCGGTCGGCTCCGCGGATTGCGCGCCGACGACGTCTCGAACCATTGAGTGCAGGCCATCCGCACCGATCAACAGATCTCCTTCGGCCGAGCTGCCGTCTTCGAACTCGAGCCGAACTCCGTTTTGCGTACTGACGACCCCGACCGCACGGGCATTGCACCAGATGCGATCGGTCGGAAAGCCTTCCAGCAGTCGTTCAAGCAGGACTCGACGTGGGACCATCCGAACCGGTGCGCCCAGCCGGTCCACGATCGCTGTCAGGTCCAAAGTGGCGACCGGGCGACCCGTGGATGTCACGACCCGCAGGGTGGACAACAGCTGACCGGCCCCATCCATATCGACCCCCAGCTGCCCCAGAACGGTCGCGCCATTGGACCAGATGGTTACGGCGCCCCCACCTGCCGTCACATCAGGCCGCCGTTCGAAGACGGTGACGTCATGTCCGTCGCGCAATAATCCCCGGGCAATGGAAATGCCGCCGACACCGGCGCCGACAACGAGGATCCGAAGCGACCGGGTCGACGGCGCGTTCGACACTGGCATCAGCTTCGCGGAACGTCTGTAGCGGGCATATTTCGGAATCGGCTCCCGATCCGTTTCGTCCCCGTGTCTCAATTGACGGCTCACTTCAGTCCTCTGCGTGCTGTTCGTAAGCCCATTGCTCAAGTCGCGCTTGCAGCTTCAGCAGGCCAAGTCCAGCGAACGACATGCCCACTGAAAAGTAGACCATCAGCATCGGATTCATCTCAAACCTCCTACTGGTACCACGCAGGACTTCGACGAGAAGTTCACCGCGGCGCCAGACAATGTGGCGTCGCCGGATTCAAGCGGCGGTCGGCTGCGCCTCGGCGGCTGAGCAGATAGGCCGCCCAAAGCAATAGCAATACCAAGCCCGGTCTCCGTCGAGCTCGTTGCTGCGTAAGCTCTTTCAATGCCGGGGCGTGCTGGCCCTGCACGGAGCTGACCTCGCGGATACCCAGCGTCGCGCAACCGATCCGAACATGGCGCGCCTCGATCAGGTGCGCGCCGCCTACGATCCGGATCGCCTGTTTTACAGTTGGATGGCCCGCGGGTAGTCCACCGAGTCGAATCCTATTGTCCGACCGCGATTTACAGAGAACGCTCGAGTAGCACCCGTCCGTTGTCGGCAGAAACCACTTGCACCGCTGCAATCTGGCCGACCGGCGTCGAGATGCTGCCAGCGGGCATCGCGGTGTGGCCCGGCTCGGCTACCCAGGTTGCCAATTGGGTATGGGTACCGTTGCGACCCACTACGACCATCGCCAGCCTGTCGTGGTGGGCGTACACCGGAGCAAGGCAGACGCACCGCAGGTCGATAAAGGTACCCCAGTGTTGGCTGCTGAGCGATACCGTCGAGGTCAGCGCGGTCGTCCCTACCTGAGACATCGCCAGCGCCGACACGCTCGCCTGCGGCGGCGCAGACGTCTGGGAATGGCCCGCAACGCCGACGAACAGACCGACGGCCAGCACGGCGGCGGCGGCGGACGTAGCTGACCACGTCATCAGGCGCGAGCGGCGCCGCTGCCGGCGCACCGCGAACAACAACGACGGCAGCAAGTTAGGAGCCGGCGCCGAGGGCTCGACGGTCTGGTCGCCCGCGTTTATCGCGGCCACCGTGCCGCCATCGAGCTTGGACAGCAGGGCCGGCATGCCGCTCAGCTCAGCAACGGCCTGCCGGCATGACGGGCAGCCGCTCAGGTGCGCCTCGAACTCAAGTCGATCGGACGGTGACAACGATCCGAGCACGTAGGCCGCATCCCACATTGCGTACTCGTGGCTGTCGCCGGTGGGCAAGTCCCTGTCGCCGGGCGGGCCGAGACCTCGGATCACCCTCATCGTGTCCCTCCATCTGCCGCCATAAATAAGTATTCGAAGCCGACGGCCCCCCGGATGGCTCGCAGCGCTCGACTGGTGGCGAGCCCATCGGCTGTCTCGATCAGGCATTCGGTACCCGCGACCGTCTGGATGGCCCATAAAGTCGTCATCGGGTCACCCCCATCTCTTGCAGAGTGAGTCGCATTGCCCGCACGGCATAGTGTAGTCGCGACTTCACGGTGCCTTCCGCGATGTCAAGATCGGCAGCGATCTGGGCCGTGGTCCAGCCCCGGTAGTAGGACCGCTCGACAACGGCTCGATGATCAGCTGACATCTGGGCCATGGCGTCGGCGATCAGCATCCGGTCCAGCGCCGAGTCCACTTCGTCGGGAGCCGACTGTTCGGGTGCGCCTGACTCGTCCAGCGAACCACCGAAATTGCGGACCCGTGGGCTGCGTTGCTCGTCGATGATCATGTTGCGGGCGACGGTGAAGAGCCACGCACGCGGCGAACGCTCGCTGTCGTTCATGACCTCTGGATGCTTCCACGCCCGCAATAGCGTCTCTTGGACCACGTCTTCGGCGCGGCTCGCGTCGCCGGTCAACCGAAGCGCATAACGCCACAAAGTCCCGGCGTGCTCGTCGTAGAGCGCCTTCATCAAAGCGGCTTCAGCGTCAGCTGCGCTGGTGACTCGACTCACTAGATCACCTCCTGATCAGTGAACGAGTTGCGGGCCCTTCCAGTTCATCGGGGCAGCACTGCGCCGGTCTCGCTCAGTCGGAGATCCAGTTCCCGTGGAATCCGTGCGGCACACGGCGCGGTAGCCGGATCCGAGCTACCGGGTCGCCCTCGAAGTCTGAAGCGTCGATGACAACCAGATCACTGCCGTCGGTCACCGGGTCGTAAACGTAAGTCAGGTACCAGCCGGCCAGCTCGTCGGACTGCCCGACCGCGGGCGCGAACACCGCCTCGCCCGGCGCACTCGGCGCTCTATGGCGGCCGCCGCCGAACCGATGCTCGATTGCGGTATCACGCTGCAGGTCATAGCGGACCAGCGCGCCGCTGCCGACGGCCACAGAGTAGCGGGCGGCGGCGCCGGCCAGCCGGTCGTCGACGCGCGGGAACTCCACACCACGGTCGTCGAGTTGGCTCTCTTCGACCACCCCGGTGTCCAAGTTGATCGTCCAGCGCCACAGTGTCGCGTCGTCCCCGAATTCGCTACTGTCACGCCACATCTCGGGGTAACGGAGTACCTCCAGCACGATGGAATCCCCGCTGGCCGATGTCACATCGTAGGAGTTCGCGATGTGGAAGACGAAGCACGGGTCGATGTCGAACCACCGCAACCGGCCATAGGGGTCGTCGCGGCGCAGCACGCCCAGGCGGGCCCTGTGCTGGTCGTCCCACCGGTACGGCAGGTCCCGTTCGAATTGCTGCGTAATCGCAACGCCCAGGTTGAATAGCAGCGGCAAGTCCATGAAGACCACATGGTCGGCGGTCAGTGCGAAGTCGTGCATCAACGTCAGCGCAGGAACGTCGATGGGGCGATTGACTGTCAGCCGGCCGTTGGCGTCGGCGCGGTGATAGCTGACATGCGGTTCAAAGATGTTTCCGGAACCGAAGAAATGTAATTCGCCGGTAGTCGGGCAGATCTTCGGGTGTGCCGTCATCGAGTCGGTCAACTTGCCGTCGAAGTCATAGGCGCCCAACGTCTCCAGGTCATTGCTGATTTCATAGGGCAGCGAGAATTCCATCAGGGCGAGCGTCTTACCGGCGTGCCGGACGACATGGGTATTGGCGATGCTGGAGTGCAGATTTCGGCTGCCGTCGTCGTTGTAGGGCGGGACGGGATGCTCGAAGCTCTCGGTGCGCACCCAGCGGTTGCGGTACCACGCGGCGCGGCCGTTTTCCAACCGAATCCCGTGGACCATTCCGTCGCCGACGCACCAGTGACCCGCGCCCGTACGCGGGTTGGGGCCGTTGCGCAGGTACCAGCCGTTCAATTCGGCGGGGATGCTGCCTTCAACCGGCAGATCGAAGGCGGTCAGCTCGTCGTGTACGGGGGCATAGTTGCCGGTGCGAAAGACCCGGAAGACAGTCTGCGCATCCACGGTAGTTGCCGTCATCAGTGCCGGTCGCAGTTCTACCGGATCCGAGGCAACGGCCGACCGCTGGTCTGCCTTCGCCAGCAGCGACGTTAGCAGGTCAGGGCATGCCGGCACCGCGACCGACTCATCGCTCGCGTCCGGAGCAATGACTTGGTCGTAATCGAGCAGCGACAGCAAGGGTGAGACGGCGGTCAGCTCGGTCACGGCCTCCCGACACGAGATGCACCCGACCAGGTGTGCCTCGAATTCGAGGCGATCGACATCCGATAGTGCACCCAACACGTAGGCGGCGTCCCACATCGCGAATTCGTGGGCACCCTGCGGCATGTCGGGTTCGCCATCGCGGGGCATGTTCCCGTTCCGAGATTCCGTCATTGCGCCACCCCCATCTCCAGCAAAGCCTGCCGCAGGGCTCGTAGCGCGTAATGCAGCCGCGACTTCACCGTGCCTTCGGCAATCCCGAGATCGGCGGCGATCTGCGCGGTATTCCAGCCCTGATAGTAGGAGCGGCGGACCAGCGCCTGGTGGTCTGCGGACAGCTGCGCCATCGCATCGCCGACCAGCGCCCGATTCAGCGCCCCACTCACCTCGTCGGGACCGGCCGGTTCCGGCGGACCGGAGCCGTCTAACGACAGCACTTCGTTGCGGAACCCGGCGCTGCGGCGCTCGTCGATGACCATGTTCCGGGCAACGGTGAAAAGCCAGGCGCGTGGGGAATGGCCGTTGTTGAGGACGTGCGGGTGTTGCCATGCCCGCAGCAAGGTCTCCTGCACCACGTCCTCGGCACGGGCAGGATCACCGGTCAACCGCCACGCGTAGCGCCACAAAACCGCGGCATGTTGGTCCCACAGCCGCTTAAGAGCGTTCGCATCGCCGGCGTCCGGTATCTAAATCACCAGCCTCTCGCTGATGACACGGTTCAGGTGTCCGTTCGGTTCACTGCGGTTCACAGCGCGCCCGACCGGCGCCGAGACTACGAAGCTAGCCGAGGGTCAGAATCCGTGGCCCGTCATCGGTGGCCGCGACGGTGTGCTCCCAGTGTGCAGCACGCGAACCGTCTGCGGTAGTGACGGTCCACTCGTCGTCGAGCACCACCGTCTGGCCGGTTCCCAAGGTCAGCATCGGCTCGATGGCCAGCACCGACCCGGGGGCCAGCAGCGGACCACGTCCGGGCGCTCCCTCGTTGGGCAGAAACGGATCCATGTGCATCTGTCGGCCGATGCCGTGGCCGCCGTAGCCCTCGACAATGCCGAACGCACGCCCGTAGCGGGCCTCGGCCGCGTGGGTTCCGGTTTCGATGGCGTGCGATACGTCGGTCAATCGGTTGCCGGGAACCATCGCGGCGATTCCGGCCTCCATCGACGCCTTGGTTGCCTGCGACAGCGCCTCGTCGACTGCGATGAGGGGTCCGACGCCGAACGTGATCGCCGCGTCGCCGTGCCAGCCGTCCAAGATTGCACCGCAGTCGACGGACACCAAGTCGCCCGATGCCAGAATCTCGGCGGCCGACGGGATGCCATGCACGACGCGGTCGTTGACCGACGAACAGATGGACGCCGGAAAGCCGTGGTAGCCGAGGAACGACGGCGTCGCACCCGCGTCACGGATCACCGATTCGGCGATCTCGTCGAGCCTTCGGGTCGACACTCCGGGAACTGCAGCCGCGCGCACCGCCTGCAACGCTGCGGCGACTACGGCGCCCGCAGCGGCCATTGCGTCGAGTTCACCGGCGCTGCGCTGCGGGACGACCTTGCGAGTGCGCAGCCCCCCCAGGGGGATCACGGTTACTTTCCCAGGGCCTGTAGGGCGCGGGCGAACACCTCGTCGAGGGAGCCGACTGCGTCGACGGTTTTCAGCTCGTCGCGGTTGCCGTAGTACTCCAGCAGCGGCGCGGTTTCGTCGCGGTAGATGTTCATCCGATTGATGATCACCTCATCGGTGTCGTCGCCGCGGCCGCGTGCGTTGAGCCGCTCAAGCAACACCTCCCGGGGCACCCGAAACTCCAGTACCGCGTCGAGCTGGGTGCCTCGGCGCTCGAGCATGTCGTGCAGTGCTTTGGCCTGCTCAAGTGAGCGCGGGTAGCCGTCCAGGATGAATCCGTCGCTGGTGTCTGGATTGTTCAGACGGTCGTCGACGAGTTCGTTGGTCAGGTCAGAAGGCACCAGGTCGCCGGCGTCCAGGTAGCGCTTGGCGTCCAGACCCAGCTTGGTGCCCGCGTTGATGTTCTCCCGGAAGAGCTCGCCGGTGGATAGGTGTGGTACCTCGAGCTTCTCGGCCAACTTCTCGGCCTGAGTGCCCTTACCTGCTCCCGGAGGGCCAAGCAACACAACTCTCACTTGAGGAACCCTTCGTAGTTGCGCTGCATCAGCTGACTCTCGATCTGCTTGACCGTATCCAAACCGACACCGATCGCGATCAGGACCGCGGTGCCGCCGAACGGCAAGTTCTGCACCGTGCCGCCGGCGCCGATCTTGAGGAACAGATTAGGCAGCACCGAGATGACGCCGAGGTAGATCGAACCCGGCAGGGTGATCCTGCTCAGCACGTAACGCAGGTAGTCCGCGGTCGGCCTGCCCGGCCGAATGCCCGGGATGAAACCACCGAACTTCTTCATCTCGTCGGCACGTTCATCGGGGTTGAACGTGATCGATACGTAGAAATACGTGAAGAAGATGATCAACCCGAAATAGATGCCGATGTAAACGGGGCTGGCCGGGTTTGACAGGTAATTGCCGACAAATTTGTCCCACCAGGTATTGCCCATGCCGCCGCTGCCGCTGCGGACCAGCTGGGTGATCAGATGGGGAATGTAGATCAGCGAGGACGCGAAGATGACCGGGATAACGCCGGCCTGGTTGACCTTGAGCGGCAGATACGTCGAGGTGCCGCCGTACATCCGCCGGCCCACCATGCGTTTGGCGTACTGCACCGGGATGCGGCGCTGCCCTTGCTCGACGAACACCACGCCGACGACGATGATCAGCGCCGCGACACAGACCGCGGTAAAGACCACCCCGCCGCGGCTGTCCAGGATGTTCTTGCCCTCGCCGGGGATCCGGGCGGCGATCCCGACGAAAATCAGCAGCGACATGCCATTGCCGATGCCGCGCTCGGTGATCAACTCGCCCATCCACATCACCAGCGCCGCTCCGGTCGTCATCACCAGCACGATGACGACCAGGGTGAAGATGCTTTGGTCGGCGATGATGTCCAGGCTGCAGCCCTGCAGCAGCCCGCCGTTGGCTGCCAGTGCCACGATGCTGGTGGCCTGCAGGATGGCCAGCGCGATCGCCAGATAACGGGTGTACTGCGTCATCTTGGCCTGGCCGGCTTGCCCTTCTTTGCGCAGCTCCTCGAACCGTGGAATGACCACGGTGAGCAGCTGCACAATGATGCTCGCGGTGATGTATGGCATCACACCCACGGCGAACACGGTCAGCTGCAGCAGCGCGCCGCCGGAAAACAGGTTGATCAGCGAGTAGATCTGGGCCGCGTCTCCACCGCTGACCTGCGCGATGCACTTCTGCACGTTGGGGTAGTTCACGCCGGGCGACGGAATCGTCGCTCCGACGCGATACAGCACGGCGAGGCTCAGCGTGAACAGGATCTTCCGTCTCAGGTCAGCTGTTCGCAGCGATGAGATGAAAGCCGAAAGCACTCTTCCTCCTGCGCAGCCGAGCTCTGGTCGCGGCATGCCTACGGGCTGGTCTCACCAGCATCGGATGGTCCTGCGTCGCGCGCCGAGCACATGCAGGCCAGGACGTGTCCCGGGCGCGCGTCAGACAGTCTACGAGATTAACAGCGCGCGCAGCCCGCGGGCGTGCCTGCACTCAGCTACCAGGGGTACAGTTTCTACTGGCTCTTTACCTTGGCTAAATATCAAGTGGGTTTTGCATGACGCGCAGCGACAGCGATAGTTGGGATCTGGCATCCAGCGTGGGCGCGACGGCCACGATGGTGGCCGCCGCCCGGGCGCTGGCCACCGAGGACGCCAACCCGCTCATCAGCGACCCGTTCGCCGCGCCGCTGGTGCGTGCGGTGGGCATCGATTTTTTCACCCGGGTGGTCGACGGCGAGATCATGCCGGCCGACATCGACGAAACCGGCAAGGGCGAGCTGCAAACCGAAACCGATTCGCTCGCGGTGCGCACCCGGTTTTTTGATGACTTTTTCACCAACGCGACTGCGGCCGGGATCGGTCAGGCCGTGATACTGGCCGCCGGTCTGGACGCCAGGGCGTACCGGCTGGCGTGGCCGCCCGGCAGCATCGTTTACGAGGTCGACCAGCCGCAGGTCGTGGCGTTCAAAACCGACACCATGGCGCGGTTGGCCGCCGAACCGACGGCCGAGCGCCGCACGGTCAGTATCGACTTGCGCGACGACTGGCCGGCGGCGCTGCGCAGCAGCGGTTTTGACGACACCAAGCCGGCGGCGTGGAGCGCAGAGGGGCTGTTGATGTACCTGCCGCCCGAAGCGCAGGACCGGCTCTTCGATCACATCACCGCGCTCAGCGCCCCGGGCAGCCAACTAGCCACCGAATACCATCCCGAGTCCGGCCCGACGATGGCCGAACGCGGCCAGGCGATGAACGATCGGTGGGCCAATCTCGGTTGCGACGTCGACCTGTCGGGGCTGTTCTACGAGGGCCAGCGGAACAACGTCGCGGATTACCTCAGCGATCAGGGTTGGCAGCTGCTCACCCGCACCCGGCGGGAGCTCTTCGCTGACTACGGTCTCACCTTCCCCGCCGAAGATGAACGGGCCGCGTTCCGCAACATCGTTTCCGTTATTGCCACCCGCAGATAGGAGCTACTTATGGCCGTCAGCGACACCAAACGACA
This sequence comes from uncultured Actinomycetota bacterium, assembly GCA_963744835.1. Lineage (GTDB taxonomy): Bacteria > Actinomycetota > Actinomycetes > Mycobacteriales > Mycobacteriaceae > Mycobacterium. The sequence continues at coordinate 132,721 of CAVUVB010000007.1, read as the reverse complement.
CGAAGGGGATAGCTGGGATCTGGCATCCAGTGTCGGCGCCACCGCCACCGCGGTGGCCGCCCGGCGCGCGATGGCGTCAAAGGGCCCCAATCCTCTGCTCGACGACCCGTTCGCCGAACCGCTGGTCAACGCCGTCGGAGTCGACGCCTTCATCAGGATGATGAACGGTCAAATCGAGCGCGTCGACGACGATCCGGCTTTTACTCCGCAGCGGCTGGCCGAGGGAATGGCGGTGCGGACCCGCTTTTTTGACAAATTCTTCCTGGACGCCGCCGCCGCAGGCGTACGCCAGGCCGTCATCCTTGCTGCCGGACTCGACACCAGGGCCTACCGGCTGGCGTGGCCGACGGACACCGTGGTTTACGAAATCGACCAGCCTCAGGTGATTGAGTTCAAGACCCGCACGCTGGCCGATCTGGGCGCGGTTCCGACCGCCGACCGCAGAGCGGTGGCCATCGACCTGCGTGATGACTGGCCGGCGGCGTTGCAAGACAACGGGTTTAACTCTCAGCGGCCGACAGCCTGGATTGCCGAGGGATTGCTTGGCTATCTTCCGCCGGACGCGCAAGATCGGTTGTTCGACAACATCACCACGCTCAGTTTCAGCGGCAGCAGGCTGGGCACCGGCTATGTCCCGGACATCCGCGGCCGGATCGCCAAACGAGGCAAAGAGATCAGCGAGCGTTGGCGCCGCCTCGGGTTGAATCTCAATTGGGCGGATTTGGTGTACGACGGCGAGCGTAACGACGCCGTGCACTACCTGACCGAATGCGGTTGGCAGACGACGGTCCGCTCTACCCCAGAGTTGTACGCCGACAACGGTTTCGACTTCCCCGAGGGCCCAACGATGGTCGCGTTCGGTGACGTCAAATACGTGTCCGCGGAGCTGGCGTAGCAGCCTGGCCCAGTTCGAGAAACCGGCGATAGCGCTCCTCCGTCGGGTCCGTCCAGGCCGGATGTGGGTCGACGACGCGCTCGATTACGGCCCACCGCGCGGCGTCGGTGATCGACGACTCCAGACCCACCGCCATCCGGCCAAGGAATGCCGCACCCAACGCCGCCCCCTCGGCCACTCCGCACACCTGCACCGGCCGACCGGTGGCGTCGGCGATGGCCTGTATCCACGGCTCGATCCTGGTACCGCCACCTGCGGCCACGATGCGGGTTGCGGTTGCCTGGCTCAGCTCGATGAGCTGGCGAACGACGAAGCCCGACGCCTCGTAGGCGGCCCGCCGCAGCGATGCCGCATCGTGGGTGAGATCCAGGCCGTCGAGCATCCCGCGGCGGTCGGGGTCGTGCCACGGTGTGCGCTCGCCGCGCAGGTAGGGCAACCACACCGGCACCCGGCGCGGATCGACCGCCGCCGGATCACCCGGCCCCAGCACCCGATCAGCCCAGCCGACAAACAGCCCGCCGGCGTTGCTGGCTCCGCCGATCTGGCTCTTTCCGCTCATGTGCGGGATGGTCCACAGACCAGAGACCTGCCGCGCCTCGGGAATGGTGACCCACACGATCAAGGTGGTGCCGCACAGCACCAGCACGTCGCCGTCATTGTCGGTGCCGGCCACCATCTGCTCGCACAGCGCGTCGATGGCGCCGACCGCCAGCACGGCTCCGGTGGCCCGTACCCGCCCGGCGGCAGCACCGGGCGCCTCCACGCGCGGCATGCGGTCGACGGTCGCGCCGCGCGCCGCACAGGCCTCGGGATTCCAGCCGTTGCCGTCGAAGAGCGGCGCGGCGGTGAAGGCGGTGGGCGAGTCGATGACCGCCTCGCCCGCCAGTGCGTAATTGGCTACCGCAGGCGCCGGCCAGTACCCGGCCGCATCGGGCGCCTGGGCCGCCGTCCAGCGCAGAAATTCCGCGGCCTCGCCGACCGGGAACGGTTGATCGGCGGCTGGTCTGTCGGTGTTGGCGACCCGGCCCCGGCTGTCGCCGTACAGCAGCCCCGGTGTGATCGGACGACCACTGGAATCGACCGCAGTCAGCGACGGCACCATCGCGGACACAGCTACCGCCAGCGCATCTGGTCGGGCCAGCTGGTCCAGCGCTGTCAGCGGACCGAGCCGCCACGCTTCGTCGGCGTCGTGCTCCAGCCGGTCCGGTGTCGGTACCCGCGGGTCGTGCGGAATACGTGCCCGCGCCACCACCCGACCGTCCTCGTCGGCGGCCACGGCTTTGACGGCGGTGGTGCCGATGTCGATGCCGATCGTGACCTCTTCACGTGACACGGGCGTCACCGTACGCCAGCATTGGCAGTCGTGACGCGTGCTTTGGTGACGGCCCCGTTGCGTGGCGAGGGGCTTGACAAGCTGCGGCGACTAGCCGACGTGGTCTACGACCCGTGGATCGAGGCGATCCCGCTGCGCATCTACACCGCCGAGCAACTGGCCGAACGGATCTTCGCCGAAGGCGCCGATGTCGTTGTCGTGGAGAGCGATTCGGTCAGCGGTCCGGTGTTCGAGTCAGGAATTCGCGTGATCGCCTCTACCCGCGGCGATCCCAACAATGTGGACATCGACGGCGCCACCGCAGCCGGGATCCCGGTGCTGTCGACGCCGGGCCGCAACGCCGACGCGGTCGCCGAGATGACGCTGGCGCTGCTGTTCGCGGCGACCCGGCATGTGCTTGGCGCGGACGCCGACGTTCGGGCCGGGGAGGTGTTCCGCGACGGCACAATTCCGTATCAGCGCTTCCGGGCGTGGGAAGTCGCGGGCGCAACGGCGGGGCTGATCGGACTCGGCGCCGTCGGGCGGGCCGTGCAATGGCGGCTGAACGGGCTGGGTATGCGGGTGATCGCCTACGACCCGTACAACGACGACGCCGCGCACAGCCTCGAAGACCTGCTCGCCGAGGCCGACATCGTCTCACTGCATGCGCCGGTCACGGCCGACACCACCGGGCTGATCGGCGCCGAGCAGTTTGCGGCCATGCGCGATGGCGTGGTGTTCCTCAACACCGCGCGGGCTCAGCTGCACGACACCGATGCGCTCGTCGACGCGCTGCGCAGCGGCAAGGTGGCCGCCGCGGGTCTGGACCACTTTGTCGGGGAATGGCTGCCGACCGATCACCCGTTGGTGGCGATGCCCAATGTGGTGCTGACCCCGCACATCGGCGGAGCCACGTGGAACACTGAGGCGCGGCAGGCACAGATGGTGGCCGACGACCTGGAAGCGCTGCTGTCCGGCAAAACGCCTGTCCATATCGTCAACCCGGAGGTGCTAGGACCATGACATCCGTGAGATCCGTGGTCAACCCGGAGGCCGCGGTGCTGGCAGCGGCCAAGGACATGCTGCGCCGCGGGCTGGTCGAAGGAACCGCCGGCAACATCTCGGCCCGGCGCGAGGACGGCACCCTCGTCATCACCCCGTCGTCGGTGGACTACGCCGACATGATGCTTGACGACCTGGTGGTGGTCGACCCGGACGGCGAAGTGCTGCAGGCCGCGGACGGCCGATCACCCTCGACCGAAATGAAGTTGCACCTGGCCTGTTACCAGGCGTTCGACGACGTCGGCAGCGTCATCCACAGTCATCCGGTGTGGGCCACCATGTTCGCGATTGCGCACCAACCGATTCCGGCGTGCATTGACGAATTCGCCATCTACTGCGGTGGGGAGATCCGCTGCACCGAGTACGCCGCGTCGGCCACACCCGAAGTGGGCAGCAACGCAGTAAAGGCATTGCAAGGACGGGCGGCTGCCCTGATTGCCAACCACGGACTCGTGGCGGTGGGGCCCCGGCCCGACAAGGTACTGCACGTCACCGCCCTGGTGGAGCGCACCGCGCAAATCGTCTGGGGCGCCAAGGCTCTCGGTGGACCGGTGCCGATCCCCGACGACGTCAACGCCGGCTTTGCCGGCATTTACACGTATCTGCGCGCTAACCCGATGTAGTCCCGCGAGCAGACGCAAAATCGCCCGACACGCCGTAGCGTACGGGGATTTTGCGTCTGCTCGCGCTGCTAGCGCTGGTCAAAGGCCACCTTCACCGCGCCGCTATCGCCCTGGTTGGCGATGGCCAGGAACGCATCGCGCCACTGGTCTAGCCGGAAGGTGTGAGTCAGCATGGGGCGCAGATCGATTCGACCGTCGATGACCAGATCCAGGTAGTGCTCGATGGCATGCTTGCGCTGGCCGTCGACCTCCTCGACACCGAACGCGTTGGAGCCCACGAGGGCGATCTCTTTGAAATACAGCGGGCTCCACTCCCAGCGGCCGGGCGCATGCACGCCGGCCTTCACCAGGGTTCCCCGCGAGGCCAGCACCCGCACTCCCACTTCGAACGTCTCTGGCTTTCCGACGGTGTCGTAGACCACGTCGACGGCACCCGGATGGGCCATCGGCAATCCCTGCAGTGGCTGCCACAGCCGACCACCGCCCCAATTCACCAGCTCTTCGATGACGGCCAGTCGCGGCTCGTGCGCCAGTACGACGGCGGCGCCGAGCCGGCGGGCCAACTCGGACTGCGCGTCAAAACGCGCCACCACCGCGACCGCCACATCGGGGTAGAGGGCGCGCAGGATCGCCACTGCGCACAACCCCAACGAGCCCGCGCCGTAGACCAGGGCCCGCCCCGATCGCGGTGGCGGATGGCGGGTGATTGCGTGTAGCGACACCGAGAACGGGTCGGCGAATACCGCCAACTCGTCGGGCACCGATTCGGGCACCGCGAACAGCATGCTGTCGTGAGCCGGCATCAACTCGGCGTAGCCACCGGTCACGTCGGCCGAAACCCCGGTATGGATGCCGGGTTTGATGTCGCCGTCGCAAAAACTCCAGCACAGGCTGTAGTCGCCGCTTTGGCACGACGGGCACGGCGGATCGATGCCCCGCGGCCCGCAGGACAGCCACGGGTTGAGCACCACACGCTGGCCTACCTCGAGGTCACGTGCCGTGGGGCCCAGCTTCATCACGTCGGCGACCACCTCGTGGCCCATGATCTGAGGAAACGAGCAAAACGCCGCCATCGCGTTGTCGCCGTCACCCTCGCCGAAGTCCAGCAGAATCTGTTTGGAATCCGAACCACAAATACCGGTCAACCGGGGCCGGGTGATCACCCAATCATCGTGCAGCAGTTGGGGATCCGCGACGTGCCGGAGCGCAACCGGGCTGTGGGTCAGTGCGTCGTCGGGCCCGTCCAGCGGCTGGGGCGGCACCCCGAACACCAGCGCCCTCATCGGGTTGCCATGGCGGCCGCGCCGGCGATGTAGGTGTCAAGGTCGGCGTTTTTGGCATCCACAACCGCCTTCAGATCTGGCAAATAGTGCTCGAAACGCTCGCTGCCCAACGCCGAGATGATGCCGTCGGCCACCTCTTCGGCCGGCACCTTGAAGCCGTCGTAAAGCGGATCGTCATTGTCCGGTTGGTCCCAGATCTCGGTGTCGACGGGTCCCGGCTGGATCAGCTTCACCGAAACACCGGTGCTGTGCAGATCGACGGCCATCGACTCGCTCCAGCCGCACAGCGCGAACTTGCTGGCGCAGTAGGCGGCCTCGTGGATGATCCCGAGCCGACCGCCGACGCTGGACACGTTGACGATGACACCGCGCCCACTTGCCAGCATCCGCGGTAGCACGGCCAGGGTCAGCCGCATGGGAGCGAAGAAGTTGACTCGCATGATGGTCTCGACCTCGGCCGGGTCCAACTCGGTGACCGTCCGGCGTTTCGGGGCAGCGGCATTGTTGACCAGGGTGTCGATGCCACCGAGCTCATTCCAGGCCTGCGAAGCGAGCTGGTCCACGCATGTCGTATCGGCCAGGTCGGCAACCCACATCTTCGAGGCCGGTGAGCTGCGCCGGCAATCGTCCAACACCGCCGTCAGCCGCTCCGTCCGGCGGGCATTCAAACCGACCACCGCGCCCTGGCCGGCCAGTCTGCGGGCCAGGGCTGCTCCTATCCCTGACGACGCGCCGGTAATCAGCACCCGCTGGCCTGCTGCCGAGTAAGCCATGGCCACAGCGTGGCGCGAATGGCCAGTGATGACACCGGTTTCGCCAATATGCATGCGATAAGTGGACATTCGACGGCATGGTAAGCTCGTTATATTGGCTAAATAACGACCGGCGTTTTGCGCTAAGGGGTAGCGATGGCACGCACCGACAACGACACCTGGGATCTGGCATCGAGCGTCGGCGTGACGGCCACGATGGTCGCCGCGTCCCGCGCGATGGCGACCAAGGCCGAGCGCCCGCTGATCAACGATCCATTCGCTGAGCCACTGGTCCGCGCCGTAGGCGTGGACGTGCTCGTCCGGCTGGCCAGCGGCGAGCTGACCCCCGCCGATTTCGAGGCCGACGGCGACGGCCCCGCGGGCCCGCAGCGGATGACCGAGAACATGGCGGTCCGCACCAAGTTCTACGACGAGTTCTTCCTCGACGCGACGGCGGCGGGCATCAGGCAGGCAGTGATCCTGGCGTCCGGATTGGATTGCCGCGCCTACCGGCTTGGGTGGCCCGCCGGCACCACGGTTTACGAAATCGACCAGCCGCAGGTCATCGAGTTCAAAACTCGCACCCTCGCTGAGCTTGGTGCGCAACCCACCGCGCACTGGCGCACGGTCGCCATCGATCTCCGCGACGACTGGCCAGCCGCGCTTCGCGCCGCCGGTTTCGACCCGGACCGACCCACCGCGTGGAGCGCAGAGGGTCTGTTGGGCTACCTGCCACCTGAGGCCCAGGACCGGTTGCTCGACACTGTCACCGCGCTCAGTGCGCCGGACAGCCGGATCGCCACCGAAAGCCTGCCCAGGCGGGACGACACCCTCCGCGAGCGTCTCAAGGAACACTTCCGGACCACCTCCGAGCGCTGGCGCAAGCACGGCCTCGATCTCGACATGACCGAGCTGGTCTACTTCGGCGACCGCAACCAGGCGGCCGCCTACTTGTCCGATAGCGGCTGGCAGATGGCTGGCAGCAGCACCCGGGAGCTATTCGCGGCCAACGGGCTTCCGCCCCTCGACGACGACTTCCCGTTCGCCGACCGCCGCTATGTCAGCGGCACGCTGACCGATAAGCAGGAGCCATCAGCATGACAGCCAGTCAACCCGGACGATCCGAAGGCGACAGCTGGGATCCGGCATCCAGCGTGGGAGCGACCGCGACGATGGTCGCCGCGTCGCGGGCGCTGGCCTCACAAGGGCCCGACCCGTTGCTCGACGATCCGCTAGCAGACCCACTGGTCCGTGCAGTGGGATTGGCTCCGTTTGTCCGCCTGATCGACGGCGAGGTCAATCTGGATGACGACCCGGCGCTGAACCGCAGAACACGGATCGAGCAGATGGCGGTGCGGACAAGGTTTTTCGATAACTTCTTCATCAGCGCCACCGATGCCGGCATTCGGCAGGCGGTGATTTTGGCTTCGGGCCTGGACACCAGGGCCTACCGCCTACCGTGGCCGGCGGGAACGGTGGTCTACGAGATCGACCAGCCGTTGGTGATCGACTTCAAGACCAATACCTTAGCCGATCTCGGTGCCAACCCGACCGCCGAGCGTCGCACGGTCAGCATCGATCTCCGTGAAGATTGGCCAACGGCATTGCGGCAAAAGGGTTTCGACGTGAACCAGCCGACGGCGTGGAGCGCAGAAGGGTTGCTGCCTTACCTGCCTCCGGAGGCGCAGGACCGATTGTTCGATAACATCACAGCGCTCAGCGCGCCGGGAAGTCAGCTCGCCACCGAGCACATCTCCGACCCGGACGCCTTCTCCAAGGAAGGTGTGCAGCGCATCAGCGAGCGGTGGCGCCGCGCCGGTTTCGACCTGAACGCGGCCGATCTGTTCTACCAGGGCGAACGCAGCATCGTGATCGACTACCTCAGCGGCCACGGCTGGCAGGTGACCGCCCATCCCGCACCGGAGCTGTACCAGCGCAACGGATTTGCCTTCCCGGAAGGTGATGCGCTGGCGTGGTTGCGGCAAATGAGCTACGTCTGCGCCACTCTCGGATAGGGCGGCCGTGGCGCGCGCGCATGACGACAGCTGGGATTTAGCCTCCAGTGTGGGCGCGACCGCGACCATGATTGCCGCCGGACGCGCGATGGCGACCAAGGATCCCGGTGGGCTGATCAACGATCCGTTCGCTGAACCGCTGGTCCGCGCCGTCGGGCTGGATTTCTTCGTGAAGATGATCGACGGCGAGGTCGACTTCTCGACCTTCGCGAACGCATCGCCGGCCCGGATGCAGGCAATCATCAATGGAATTGGAGTGCGCACCAAATACTTTGATGATTACCTGCTGGCCGCCGTGGACGCGGGTGTGCGTCAAGTGGTGATCCTGGCGTCCGGGCTGGACTCCCGTGCCTACCGGTTGCAATGGCCGACCGACACCGTGGTCTATGAGATCGATCAACCGCAGGTGATCGAGTTCAAGACGGACACGCTGGCCGGTCTGGGCGCCCGACCCACCGCGACGCGACGCACCATCCCCATCGACCTGCGCTCGGACTGGCCGGCGGCATTGCGGGCCGCGGGCCTAGATGCGGCAGCACCGACGGCGTGGCTGGCCGAAGGTCTGTTGATCTACCTGCCGTCCGAAGACCAGGACCGGTTGTTCGACAACATCACCGCAATGAGCGCGGCGGGCAGCACAGTAGCCACCGAATACGTTCCTGGCCTTAAGGATTTGGACCCCGACCGGGTTCGGGAGCGGACCGCGGCGTTTCGCGAGCACATTGACATCGATATGCCGTCACTGGTGTACACCGGCGAGCGCAGCCACGTCATCGAATACCTGCGCGCCAAGGGATGGGCTGCTGTCGGAACACCCCGTGCGGAGTTGTACAACCGCGAGGGATTTGAGCTTCCCGCTCCCGAGGATGACGATCCGCTCGGCGAAATCATCTATGTCAGCGGAACACTGGCGAGCTAAAAGCGCGACTCCCCCAGCCACAACACGCTCGCACCGCTCAACGTCCGCTCGGCCTGCTCGATGATTCCGACCACCGACTGGCCGATCAACGCGCCCAACGCATCCGGCAGCGACGCGGCCGCCGGCTGCGAGGACGGGCGCGGCCGCAGGAATTCCCACAGCGACGAGCCCGGGTAGCCGACAATGCGGGCTTTGGCGCCTTCGTCGAAGCCGGCCAACACCTTGGCACGGCGCACCGCAGTTCGCAGGCCGCCGAGTTCGTCGACCAGGCCGTGCTCGAGGGCGTCCGCGCCGGTCCAGATCCGGCCCTGGGCCACCGCCTCGACCGCAGCTGTGCTCAGCGTGCGGCCGTCGGCGACTCGCTGGACGAAGTCGGTGTAGAAAAGGTCCGCTCCGGCCTCAACTTGGGCGTGCTGCTCGGGGGTGAACGGTGCGTTGACCGACCAGGCGTCGGCATTGGCGTTGGTGCGCACCGAATCCGACCCGACGCCCAGTCGGCCTTTCAGGTCCCGGGCGACTAACTTGCCCGTCAGCACACCGATCGAACCTGTGATTGTCCCGGCGTTGGCCACTATCGCATCGGCGCCCATCGAGACGTAGTAGCCGCCCGACGCGGCGACCGCACCCATCGACACCACCACCGGCTTGCCGCGATCGCGTGCCTTCTTGACTTCCCGCCAGATGGTTTCCGATGCGCTGACCGAGCCACCGGGAGAGTCGACCCGCAGCACGATCGCTGACACCGATTCGTCGGCGGCCGCCTCCCGCAGGCCCGCCGCGATGGTGTCACCCCCAGCGCTGGAACTACCGAACGGCAACACCCCTCGACCGCCACGGCCGTTGACGATTGTGCCGGCAACGGTGACCACGGCGATTGTCGGCTTGGGTTTGCGCCCCGGCATCGAGGGCACCGACGGTCCCCCCGGGCCGGTCGCGCGCGCATAGCGACTTAGGTAAAGGCGTGGCGGGGCGGTGTCACCGTCGGCATCACCGGATTCAGGTGAAATCCCCTCGGCACCAACCAGTTCTGCGATGCGCGCATATGCTTCGTCGCGGAAGCCAATGCAGTCGACCAACTTCGAGGTCACGGCATCGTCGCGCAGCAAGGGTGCGCGGTCGGCCAGCGCGTCGAGGGAGTCGTAGCTGATCTTGCGCGAGTCGGCCACGGCCTGCCAGACCTGGGCGCGCAGACTCTCGAGCAGCCGGGTGTCGGCTTCACGGTGTGCGTCGGTGTAGCGGTCTTGGGTGAAAAGGTTTGCCGCCGACTTGTATTGACCACGCGCGATGAACTGGGCTTCGATGCCGGCCTTGTCCAGAGCGTCACGCAGGAATAAAGCGTTGGTGGCGAAGCCGATCAGCCCTACGGTCCCCGACGGCTGCATCCACACTTCGGCGAACGCCGACGCCAAATAGTAGGACAGCGTTCCGGGATACGTCTCGGCCCACGCCAGCGAGGGCTTGACCGCCGCGAACGCGGCGACGGCTGCCCGCAGCTCCTGAACCGGCCCGGCCGCAGCTGCCGGCAGCTGCACACGGGCGATCAAGCCGGCCACCCGAGGGTCATCGGCGGCCCGATGGAGTGCGGATACCGCCTCGCGCAGCACCAATGGCCGGCCGCCGCCGGTGATCATCGCGAGCGGGTCTAAGCCGCTGGTCTCCGGCGGGGTGGCGCGCAGGTCGAGTTCAAGCACACAGCCTTTGGGTACGCCGTGGTGGCGGGCGGTGTCGACCCGGCGAGCCAACGCGCGTACCTCGTCAACACCGGGTGGGTTGGGCAGGAAGGCGAACATGTGTTGAGCCTACCGATGACCAGCGCCGCCACCGTGAGACGGCCCTCGGACCGTACGGTGGAGGGGTGCGATTCTCTATCTCAATCCACCAATTCGACTCGGCCGGATTCGACGCCGCAGGGATCCGCTCCTATCTCGCTCGGGCCGAGGAACTCGGGTTCGAAGGCGGGTGGGTGCTCGAACAGATCGTCGGACAGGCCCCACTGTTGGCGCCGCTGGAACTGCTCGCGTACGCCGCGGCCTGCACCGAACGGCTACGCCTGGGCGTCGCCGTGCTGGTCTCGTCGTTGCACGATCCGCTGCAGCTCGCCTCGGCAATCACGGCCGTCGATCGGCTCAGCCACGGCAGACTGGACGTGGGTGTGGCGCCCGGCGGTGGCTTCCGCCAATTCCCCGCGTTCGGGGTGGACAAAGCCACCTTCATCAGCAACTTCACCGAGGGCCTGGAGCTGATGAAAGCGGCCTGGTCCGACGAGCCGAAGGTGACGTTTCACGGCCGGTTCCGCCAGGTTGACGATCTGCCGATCCAGCCGAAACCCGTGCAGCGGCCGCATCCGCCGATCTGGTTCGGCGGCCAGGCCCCGAAGGCGCTGGCCCGCGCGGTGCGGCACGGCGACGCGTTCCTGGGGGCCGGTTCATCGACCACCGCGAAGTTCGCCGAGGCGGTCAAAACGGTGCGCCAAGAGCTGGCCGAACAGGGCAAAGATTCCGCGCGGTTCAGCATCGGCAAGCGCGTTTATCTGATGATCGACGACGACCCGGCCAGGGCGCGCGAACGAGTGCTTACCGGGTTACACCGCATCTACGGCGCGATGCCCGGGATCGATGTGGTACCGGTCTCCGGTACCGTCGATGACGTCGCAGCCGGACTGCGCGACGTCATCGACGCCGGTGCCGAAATGATCCTGCTCAACCCAGTCGGGCGCGACGTCGCAGAAGATCGCGAGCAGATGGAATGGCTTGCCGCAGAAGTGGTTCCGCAGCTGGGCTGAACGCCGCGCCGCGCCGCATACGGCAAGTGCGTCAGCGCGGTAGGCGCCGCAGTCGGCGAATTCGCTTGAAGGCGGGCAAACCATCATGCTCGCCGCACGGAGACTTATGTGGCGGATGTGACTGCCTCACGTCCCGACTGGCTCAACTCGCACACCGCGTAGCCGCGGTCGCGATATAACCAGTCAATGGTTCTCAAAGTCACGGTGTCACCGGATCTGATCGGCGGAGACGTCGACGAGGGTTATGGCAAGGTCGCCGATGCATTTCGCGCCAACTTCGCGTCCGGTCAGGAGGTCGGCGCCGCGATGGCTGTCTATCGCAACGGCGTCAAAGTGGTCGACCTGTGGGGCGGCTACCGCGACGGAACAACCAAAGCCCCGTGGCTGCACGACACGATGGTCAACATGTTCTCAACGACCAAAGGTGTTGCCGCCCTTGCCGTCGCGTTGGCGGTGTCGCGCGGATTGTTCGGCTACGACGACAAAGTCGTCGACCACTGGCCCGAATTCGCTGAAGCCGGCAAGGCTGATGTGACTGTCCGGCAACTGCTGGGCCACCAAGCCGGACTGTGTGTGCTGACACCAGCGCCAACCGTGCGGGATGTCGCCGACCCGGCGAGGCTTTCGGCGATGCTCGCGGCCCAGAAGCCGGCCTGGCCGCCCGGTACTCGGCACGGATACCATGCGATCACGCTGGGCTGGTACGAATCGGAGCTCATCCGCCGCACCGATCCAGCGGGCCGCACGCTGGGCCGGTTCTTCGCCGACGAAATCGCCGGCCCGCTGGGGCTGGACCTGCATATCGGACTTCCGGATTCGGTGAGCCGCGAGCGGGTAGCGCACCTGCACCACTGGTCGCGCGTGGAATCCCTACTGCACCTCAACGTCTTGCCCGCCGCCCTCGTCGGCGCATCGGTCAACCCGGTCGGCCTGCTCGCCCGTGTTGGTCGCCTTCCGCGCGACGTGAACCCTTGGGCCGGCGACTACAACCGCGACGACGTGCGCGCCATCGAGATCCCGTCCGCCAACGGGATCGGAACAGCCGGCGCCGTCGCGCAGCTCTACGGTGCCGCTGCGACCGGGGATGCTGCGCTGGGCCTGACCCAACCCGTGCTCGACGAGCTCATCGCCGAGCCCGCCGCACCGAGCCGCGGGCCGCGGGACCGGGTGCTGCACGTCGACGTCGCCTACTCGCTAGGACTGGCAAAGCCGTTGCCGCTGCTGTTATTTGGGTCGTCCGGCAAAGCTTTCGGGACACCAGGTTTCGGCGGCTCGTTTGGCTTCGCCGACCCCGACACCGGAATCGGCTTCGCCTATCTGATGAACCGGCTGGGCTTTCACCTGTGCAGCGATCCCCGAGAACTCGCGGTGCGCCAAGCTCTGTTCCGCGACGTACTGGGTGTGCGCCCGCAAGCCTAAAGCTCGGTGGCTGACCCGCCCGCGGCGGTGATCTTCTCCCGCGCGCTGCCGCTGAACTTGTGCGCGGTGACATCCACTTTCACGGCCAGCTTGCCGTCGCCGAGGACTTTGACCAGCGAGTTCTTGCGCACAGCTCCCTTGGTTACCAGCTCGTCCACGCCGACCGAACCGCCTTGCGGAAACAGCCGATTGATGTCGCCGACGTTGACGATCTCGTATTCGGTGCGGAACCGGTTGCGGAAGCCCTTGAGCTTGGGCAGCCGCATGTGAATCGGCATCTGACCGCCCTCGAAGGTCACCGGCACGTTCTTGCGGGCCTTGCTGCCCTTGGTGCCGCGGCCCGCGGTCTTGCCCTTGGAGCCATCGCCACGACCGACGCGGGTGCGCTTGGTTTTCGACCCGGGGGCCGGGCGCAGGTCGTGCAGTTTGATCGTCACTTGGTGCTGCCTCCCGTCGCTGTGTCAGCCGGCTCGACCTCGACGAGGTGACTTACAGCCGCGATCAGCCCGCGGGTCTGCGCGTTGTCCTCGCGGATGACCGAATGACGAATCCGCCGAAGCCCCAAGGTGCGCAGGCTCTCTCGCTGCTTCCAGCGGGCACCGATGGTGCTTCGCACCTGGGTGATCTTCAGCTGCGTCTGTTGTGCTGGTTTCCCTCCGGCCATTTTTACGCCGTTCCTTCACGTGCGATGTTCGCACTGGCGGCCAGCCGGTCGCTTTCGCGCCGAGCGCGCAGCATGCCGGCCGGAGCGACATCCTCGATGGGAAGGCCACGCCGGGCGGCCACCTCCTCGGGCCGCTGCAAAAGCTTGAGCGCGGCCACGGTGGCATGCACCACGTTGATCGCGTTGTCGCTGCCCAGCGACTTGGCCAAAATGTCGCGCACGCCAGCGCATTCCAGCACCGCACGGACGGCGCCGCCGGCAATCACGCCGGTACCGGGGCTGGCCGGACGCAACAGCACAACGCCCGCGGCGGCCTCACCCTGCACCGGATGGGTGATGGTGCCGCCGAGCAGCGGCACCCGGAAGAAGCTTTTACGCGCCTCCTCGACACCTTTGGCGATCGCGGCCGGGACTTCCTTGGCCTTGCCGTAGCCGACACCGACCATCCCGTTGCCGTCGCCGACGATGACCAAAGCGGTGAAGCTGAATCGCCGACCACCCTTGACCACCTTCGAAACACGGTTGATGGTGACAACCCGCTCCAGGTAATTGCTCTTGTCGCCGTCGCGGTCACGACCGCCGCGACCGCCGCCATCCCGGCGGCCTCGGCTGTCGCGGCCTTCGCCGCGACTGTCCCGGGCGCCCGCAGCACCGGCGCGCTGCGCACCGGCCTCGGTCGCGTGGCCGGCTGTGCCAGCCGGTTGCTCCGCCATTATGCGGTCCTTCCAATTTCGTTTGAAAAATCGAACTGAACTCTTGTCATCAGAACTTCAACCCGCTTTCGCGCGCTGCGTCGGCCAGTGCCGCGATCCGCCCGCCGTAGGTATAGCCACCACGGTCGAACACCACCGTCTCGATCCCGGCGGCCTTGGCCCGCTCGGCGATCAGCTGGCCGACCCGCACACTGTGGGCCTTCTTGTCCCCCTCCACGCCCCGCACGTCGGCCTCAATCGACGAGGCAGCGGCCAGCGTGGTGCCGTTGAGGTCGTTGACCAGCTGCACGTGGATGTGCCGCGCCGATCGGTGCACCACCAGCCGCGGGCGCTCCGGGGTGCCCGAAATCTTCTTGCGCAGCCGCGCGTGCCGTCGCAGCCGCGCCTTCCGTCGGACGGCGGATACGCTCTGCCCCACCGGCTTCGGTGCGGCGGTGTCAGCTTTTGATGGCGCCATGACTACTTACCTGTCTTTCCGACCTTGCGGCGAATCTGTTCGCCCTCGTAGCGCACGCCCTTGCCCTTGTACGGGTCAGAGCGACGCAGGCGACGGATGTTCGCTGCGATCTGGCCGACCTTCTGCTTGTCAATTCCGGAGATCGAGAACTTCGTCGGTGTCTCGACCGCGAAGGTGACGCCTTCCGGCGGCGAGATCACCACCGGATGGCTGTATCCCAACGCGAACTCGAGGTTGGAACCCCTCAGCTGCACGCGGTAGCCGACCCCGAAGATCTCCATCTTGATGGTGTAGCCCTGTGTCACCCCGGTGACCAGGTTGGACACCAGGGTGCGCGACAGTCCGTGCAATGAGCGGTGGTGCCGCTCGTCGTCAGGACGGGTGACCACGATGGCGCCGTCCTCGTTGCGCGCCACGGTGATCGGTTCGGCGACCTTCAGGTCCAACGTGCCCTTGGGTCCTTTGACCGAGACGCTCTGGCCGTCGATCGTCACCTCGACCCCGGTGGGGATCGGAATCGGCTGCTTACCAATGCGCGACATAACTATCCCCTCACCACACGTACGCGAGGACTTCGCCGCCCACGCCCTGTCTGGCTGCCTGACGGTCGGTGAGTAAGCCTGAGGAGGTCGAGATGATCGCTACCCCAAGGCCGCCGAGCACCCGCGGCAGATTGGTGGACTTGGCGTAGACCCGCAACCCAGGCTTGGACACCCGCCGCAGACCGGCGATGCTGCGCTCCCGGCTGGGCCCGTACTTGAGCTGAACCACCAGCGCCTTACCGACACGCGCATCTTCGGTGCGGTAATCGGTGATGTAGCCCTCCCGCTTGAGGATCTCGGCGATGTTGGCCTTGATCTTCGAATGCGGCAGCGTGACCTCTTCGTGAAACGCCGAATTGGCGTTGCGCAGACGTGTCAAAAAGTCTGCGATCGGATCCGTCATCGTCATGACAGCGGTGTTGCCTTCCTCGCAGTGGTTCCCGGTCCGGGCCTGCTGCGCACCTGTTTTCCGGTTTGTCTCGTCGGTTGGTAGCCGCTGTTACCAGCTGCTCTTCTGCACGCCGGGCAATTCGCCCGCGTGCGCCATCTCGCGCAGGCAAATCCTGCAGAGCCCGAACTTGCGGAGCACCGCGCGCGGGCGCCCGCACTTATTGCAGCGGGTGTACGCACGCACCTTGAACTTAGGTTTGCGCGCGGCCTTGTTAACCAGTGCCTTCTTCGCCATCTGCTCAGTTCTCCTTGAACGGAAAGCCGAGGGCCCGCAACAGCGCTCGCCCTTCGTCGTCGGTCGTCGCCGAGGTGACGACGGTGATGTCCATGCCGCGGGTCCGGTCGATCTTGTCCACGTCGATTTCGTGGAACACCGACTGTTCGTTCAGCCCGAAGGTGTAGTTGCCGGAACCGTCGAACTGCTTGGGCGACAGCCCGCGGAAGTCGCGGATACGGGGCAACGCAATCGACGTCAGCCGGTCGAGGAACTCCCACATCCGGTCGCCGCGCAGGGTAACCCGCGCGCCGATCGGCATGCCCTCGCGCAATTTGAACTGCGCGATAGACTTTCGCGCCTTGCGGATCTCCGGCCGCTGCCCGGTGATCGCCGCGAGGTCGCTGACGGCGCCGTTGATCAGCTTGGCGTCCCGGGCGGCGTCGCCAACGCCCATGTTGACCACAACCTTCACTACCGTCGGGATCTGCATCACGTTGGCGTACTTGAACTCTTGGTTGAGTGCGTCCCGGATCTCCTCGCGGTAGCGCACTTTGAGCCGTGGCTGAACTTTTGCTTGGTCCTCTGTCGTGGTCATGCCCTCAGATGTCCTTGCCGTTGCGCTTGGAGATGCGGACCCGCTTGCCGGTCTCCTCGTCCGTTCGATAGCCGACCCGGGTGGGCTTGCCGTCGGAGTCGACCACCATCACGTTGGAGACGTGGATCGGGGCTTCCTGCGTGACGATCCCGCCCGACCGCGCGCCGCGCTGGGTGGTCGAGACCGGTGTGTGCTTTTTGATGCGGTTGACACCCTCGACGAGCACCTTGTTGCGGGTCGGGTAGGCCTGAATGACCTTGCCCTTGGCGCCCTTGTCCTTGCCCGAGATGACCAGGACGGTGTCACCCTTATGGATCTTCACCTACAACACCTCCGGAGCCAACGAGACGATCTTCATGAAGCGCTTCTCTCGCAGTTCGCGGCCGACCGGCCCGAAAATACGGGTTCCACGCGGGTCGTTGTCGGGCTTGATGATCACGGCCGCATTCTCGTCGAACTTGATGTAGCTGCCGTCGGGGCGGCGGCGCTCCTTGACGGTGCGCACCACCACGGCCTTCACGACTTCACCACGTTTGACGTTGCCGCCGGGGATCGCCTCTTTGACCGTTGCCACGATGACGTCGCCGATGCCGGCGTACCGCCGCGACGATCCGCCGAGCACGCGAATGCACAAGATCTCCCTGGCGCCGGTGTTGTCGGCCACCTTCAGCCGCGATTCCTGCTGAATCACTCGATCTCCTGACCTGGTTCACGTATGCACGCCCACGCGCTGGCACGCCGGCGGACGCTGGCGTGCATGGTCCACCCGACCCGTCGTGCATGGCCTTGTCGTCGAAGGGCACGCGGGGCCGACTCAGTCACGCCGGCCGAGGTCTGCCCACGGCAACCCCTAGAGTTTAAGTGAAGACCTGCTCAGAGCCAAATTTCTGGCCGGCCACCGAACGGTTGCTCATGTTGATGGGGTTTTTGGCTTGCACGCTGCGTGTTTGGGTGGTGCTGTCCGTGGTGCTTTGCAGTTCGTGCGCCCACCCGCCGGTCGCGGGTCCGCGTTCGGGATCGGCGCCCGCGAGGTCCGTCGGGCGCCCCGGATGTGGCCCGCCGATCAGCTATCAAGTGTTCCGGAAAGACGCCTTCGGCGCCGACTATTCGAAGACCAACGATCTGCTCGCCTACAACGCCAAGGGCAGTGACAGCCGCTACCACATCTATACGGTCAAACCGGGCGGTGCCAACCACCAGCAGTTCGGTGTGGGTGCATCGGATTTTCCGCAACGCACCACGGGCTCGCCGGTTTGGAGCCCGTCGGGCCAGTTCATGGCGTTTGTCGCGGAGAAACCGGGACGGGGTAGCTACTCGGACCTGTGGGTGGCCAGCGCCGACGGTTTCCACGCCTGGCAACTCACCGACGTCCCGACCCACAAAGACCACGGCACGATCATCCCGGAATTCTCACCCGACGGCCGGCTGCTCGAATGGACCGAGCGCACCAAGGTCCCCCGAGCCCTGAACCCCAATCGGTTCGCCGGATTCTGGGTGATCAAGGTAGCCGAGTTCACCCTCAACCAAGACGGCACACCATCGCTGTCGGACATCCGCACGGTCTCCCCGCCCGGCGATGCGTTCAACGAGACCGGCGGCTTCTCCGCCGATTCTTCGTCGCTGGTGTTCACCAGCGACTTCGAAAACCACAACTTCTGGCACAACCAGATTTACCGCCTCGAACTCAAATCCGGTGCAATTACCCGACTCACCCACGGCGATGCCTACAACGAACATCCCCGCTACACCTCCCGACGGCCAAGTCTTGTGGATGACCAACACCGATAACCCGGCGCACGGCACCGACTGGTGGACGATGAACCCCGACGGGTCAAATCCGCAGCGCCTCAGTGACTTCAACGCCGACGGCCATGTGCAGGCCTTCGGTCGCAAAGCGGTCTATGCGACGGTGGTTCAGACCGCCAATTGGAGCCTGAACAAGAGCTCCTTCTACGGCGACCTGGAGACGAACCTGCTGAACTCCGACAGCGTGATACTGCGTGCCGCGCTGACCTGCCACGGCTCTTAAGTTCGCGGCTTCAGTCCCCCTGCCGGACCCAGGCAAAGATGTACAAGGCCATCGCCGTCGCCAGCGCGAGCAGCACCCACTGCACGAGTGCCTGGTCGATCATGGAACCGGGCGGTGGGGCGCCGGGAAGGATGTTGCGCAGCGGAACGATGGCGAACAGGTTCGCGGCATACCAGGTGGCAAACGGCGGCACGAACTTCCTCCGGCCCAACGCCATCGGAATGGCCACCAGCAGCGCCAAGGTAGGCAGGCTGATCAAGACCAAAATGATGCCCAGGTCGAAGATCAGCGGGCCTTTGGCCCGATGCAGGGTCACGACCGCACTGTTGTTGTTATGGCTTCCGGTTTCGCTGGTGTCGGTAGTGCGCCTGAGGGAGGCGTCCCAGCCGTCCATCGATCCGGTTACTTCGACAATGGCGGGTATCCGTTTGCGTTCCGCACCGGACCCGACGAACACATCGGCCGACTGTGGCTCGGTGCGGTACGAGTCGAATGGCCAGGCACCGGGATCGCCGTGCGCCTGGATCGTGGTGCTGACTTGCGCCGGCGCTTTTCCTTTCGGGAACTGCAGGTCGCCCAGGTCGTTCGGTGGATACAGGCGCACCGCGATGTCGGTTTTCAGCTCCTCGAAGCGTTCGTCTTCCAGCGACTCGCCCGGATAGATGAGCACATTCACCGTGAGGCGGTTTGTGACGGGTTTCAGTTCTTCCAGCCGTATCTGCACAACGGTGTCATCGGGCCCGGCCTGGCTCAAGTCCAGCGGCGGAAGCGGACCCTCTGATCTCTGTAGCAGGTGCACCCCGATCAGTGACAGGGCGTAGGCGGCGATGACAACCACCAGGATGCCCACCCCGACGGCGATGCGCGGCGGTCGCTGCGGCTTGTCCCGCGGCGGCGACGGAGGTGCTGTCGGCGGCGCCTCAACGGTCATTGCTGGCGAAACCCGGCTTGTCGGGACGGCACGAGGTCAGGTTAGCCAATAGGCGCGTTGCCCGCGCGGCGAAATAACCATGGTTTACGCGCCCGCGAAATTCCGTCATCCGTTGGCCATTTTTCGGTAACTCGCAGTTCAACTTCGGTATCAGATCAGCACTTTCGCGTCGCGAGCCAGCGCGGTCCGGGCGCCGACGAGTTAATCTGATATTTGTTTGCGTAGGCGTTTCGAAAGCTGCAATTCTCAAGACGTGTCGAGGTTCTCCGGTGAGGCAATCAGCATGAAGCACAACCGATTAGTCGCCGCCATCAGTTTGCTGGCCGCGGGTTCCATCGTGCTGTCGGGATGCGAGGTCCCACACACCAGCCTGGCGTACGCCAGCGAGGTCGTAACCTGCGGCGGCAAGGCGGCCATAAGCGCCAGCGGCTCGACCGCGCAAACCAACGCGATGAAACGATTCGTCGAGGCATACGGCAAGGCCTGCCCCGGGCACACACTCAACTACACCCCCAACGGCTCGGGTGCCGGAATCAGCGACTTCCTCGCCGGCAAGACCGATTTCGCCGGATCGGACACCCCGCTGTCCGACGACCAACACGCGGCCGCCAAGCAGCGATGCGGCGGCTCCGACGCCTGGGATCTGCCCGTCGTCTTCGGCCCGCTGGCCATTACCTACAACCTCAACACCGACTTCCTGGTGCTCGATGCGCCCGCGCTGGCGGGCATATTCAACGGCAGCATCACCCGCTGGGACGACCCGGCCATCACCGCGCTCAACGCATCGATGCCGTCAGAAGACATTCACGTCATCCACCGCAGCGACGCATCCGGCAGCACGGCCAACTTCCAGGCCTACCTGCAGGCCGCCTCCGGTGGAGCCTGGACGCAGGGCACGGGCAAGACGTTCAAAGGCGGCGCCGGCACCGGCGCCAAAGGCAACGACGGCACCTCGGCGGCGGTGAAGAACACCGAAGGCGCGATCAGCTACAACGAACTGTCGTTCGCGTTGGAGGAGGGACTTTACGCCGCCGAGATCAAAACCCCGGCAAGCCGCAAGTCGAGACGCCCGGTGCGCATCGGCACCGACTCGGTCGGCAAGACCATCACCGGGGCCAAGATCATCGGCAAGGGCAACGACCTGGTGCTGGATCTCTCGTCGTTCTATAACCCCAGCCAAGACGGTGTCTATCCGATCGTCATGGCCACGTACGAGATCGTCTGCTCCAAATACCCCAGCGCCCAGGTTGCCTTGGCGGTCAAAGCGTTTCTGCAGGCAACGCTTGCCCCCGGCCAAATCGACCTGGACAAAAACGGCTACATCCCGCTGCCGCCCGACTTTCAAGCGAAAGTCTCAAGCGCCGTCGACGCCATCGCCTGAGCCAGCAGGCAAGTCGCTGACACATCGGAACCCGATGTGGGTGGTCGCGGTGTCTTGCGATTGCGGTGAGCGCGCCGCCGGCCGATACCGGTGGCAGTACTCGGGTGCGCACAGGTGCGAGCCACCCTTGAGGGTTTGCGCGACGGTCGGGTCGGCGGGCCCCGCGGGCGCACAACAGGCCTTCGGCGGCTGATCCAGCCGGTGATGCGCCGAGAATTCGGTGGTGGTCCATTCCCAGACGTTGCCGATCATGTCGACAAGGCCGAACTCGTTGGGCGGGAACGTACCCACCGGCGAGGTGCCGACCCAACCAAGCGCACCGTCGTTCCGGTAGGGAAACCTGCCCTGCCAGGTGTTGGCCATCAGCCTGTCGCCGGGCTTTTCCTCGTCGCCCCACGCATAGTTCGTGGCGGCTCCCCCGCGAGCCGCGTATTCCCACTCGGCCTCGGTCGGTAACCGCCGCCCGGCCCAGCGCGCGTATGCCGCGGCATCGGGATAGGCCACCTGCACGACCGGATGGTCCGATCTGCCGGCGACGTCGCTGTCCGGGCCGAACGGACACCGCCAGCTCGCGCCCGGCATCCAGATCCACCACTGCCGCCAGTCGCGTAAGTCGACCGGACCCATCGTCGGGCGGAACACCATCGCGCCCGCAGCCAGCTCGCCTGGATCGACCCCTGGGTAGAGCCCCGGGTCGATGGGTTGCTCGGCGACCGTCACATAACCTGTCGTAGAGACGAATTCGGCGAACTGGGCGTTGGTCACCGGGTGCCGCTCGATGGCGAAGGCGTGGAGCATCACCGAGTGGATCGGCGCTTCCTCAGGGTAGAAGCTGGTCGAGCCCATCCGGAATGATCCGGACGGGATTTCGACCAACTCGGTAGGCATACCTTCAGGGTATGACCATCGCGAACTCTTGCATCAGCGCGGTTTTCGCCGCATCGAATCCGGGTGCGCCCGCCGGGCCTTCCAGGTGGATGGTGACCCGGTACTTGTTGGTGTTGGTCCAGATGTGGGTAATGCGGTCGGCGAAATTCAGCGTGCCCGATGGTCCAGCGAATGTGCCGGTCAGCTTCTGACTGCTGTATCCGCAAAACTTGGCGCCTGCTGTGTCCATCTGTAGGTCGGGCTTCGAGCGCCGCAGCATGGCGGCGTAGTCGGCGAAGGCTGCCGCGGGGTCCAGCGTTGTCGCGGCAATGGTCACCGTCCCGGTCATGTCGTCGGGTCCGCTGAGCGCCGACGCCACATCGCCCTCTCCGGGTTGCGCATCCCAGCCATCGGGAACCGCGACCGTGATCCTCGGTGCGGCCGGGTCGGCGACCTGCGCGACGGTGCCGGTGCCGATCCCGCTCGGTTCCGGAAAGCAGACGAAGGCGTTGGGTGGTATGTGGTCGGGCAGCGTTGTCTCAATGCCGGGAACGGACGTACCGCTACTCGTTGGATTGGTCGCGTTGGCCGTCGCGGACGTGGCCGGCTCACCGGCCCGCACCGCGTTGCCCGCGACCGGCCGGCCACATCCGGAAAGCAGCGTGATCGCCACCAGGCTCGCCGCCGCCAGCACATTCCATATGTGCCTGCACGGAATTTCAGTCACGTGAAAAAGCCAGTGCGAGTTCCTTTTCCAGGTCTTCGTACGGCCGCCCGGAAACATCGACGGTGACCTGGGCGATAGAGCCGCCGGTGAATGCAAACGGTGCTTTGTAGCGGCTGGACACCGCAGAACCGCCGTTGCGCCCCACGGTGATGCCGGCACCCGCCAATCCGAACGTCCCCGGGTGGCTGGTCACATCGGAAAGCGAGCCCACCACGGTGTCATCGATGAACAGCGTGGCGTCACCCAGCGGCGTGTGGCTGTTTTGCGCGGTTCCGGTCCGCGAATAGCTCGCACCGAAGACATGTCTGCCCAACGGCACCGGATCCGACGAAGAGATCTCCTGCTGGCGCTCTCCGAGGAAGTTGTAGACGTAGTGCAGCCTGCCATCCTGGATGAACAGCACATGCCCACCGTGGGCGCCGCCCTGTTTGAACAACACACCTTCGGCGCCGGTGGTATCGATAGTCACGTCGGCCAGCACCGCAAACGAACGGCCGCGAAGCTCGGCGGCGGCCCCGATCCCGACGTCTGCGCAGTCGGGATAGTAGGTGTAGCTGCCCCGTTCGCCGACCAGATAGGGCCGCGAGCGCATCAGTGTTTCCATGATGTTCAGGTCCGACAGCGGCAAACCGTTGTACTTGGCGGCCTCGGAGAACCACAGCGCCTTGAGTTCCTCGAGTTTGTCCGGATGCTCGGCTGCCAGGTCGTGGCACTGGCTGCGGTCGGCTTCGATGTGGAAGAGTTCCCAACGATCGGCGTCGAAGTGCGACCAGCCCGCTGGTGTGGCCGCATGGATCGTGTTGGCGAACCAGCCCTGGTGCCAGATTCCGCGGGTACCCAGCATGGTGTAGAACTGGGTATGCTTTCCGGTGTCAGCACCCGAATCAGCAAGGGCTGCTTTGAAACTCACCCCGTCCAGTGGTTTCTGCGAAATACCTTTGACGGTGTCCGGCGGTGTAATGTCCAGCAGATCGTAGACGGTCGGAGTGACATCGCAAACGCTGACGTAGTTGTCACGGACCTCGCCATGCGCGGCGATACCGTCGGGCCAGGAAATGATTGCGGTATCGGCGATACCGCCTTCATGTGAGGCGTAGCGCTTGTACAGCTTGTACGGCGTGTTGAAGGCCATCGCCCACCCGATCGGATAATGGTTGTAAGTCTCCGGGCCGCCGAGGTGGTCGAAAAGCTTCATGCTTTCCTCGACGGTGTCTATGTACCCGTTGAAGAACTTGCCTTCGTTCACCGATCCGTTCGGACCGCCCTCACCGCTGGCGCCGTTGTCGGAGATCACCACAATGATTGTGTGGTCCAGCTGCCCGGATTCCTCCAGATAGTCCAGAATCTGCCCGATCTGAGCATCGGTGTAGCTGAGGAACCCGGCGAACACTTCGGCCATCCGGCTAAACAGCTTCTTCTCTTCGTCGGTCAGCGAGTCCCAGGGCCGGACGGTGTCCTGCAGCGGCCACGGCTGACCCTCGGGCCCTGTCACGTCGATGTAGGGGTTCATCGGAGACAGCTCGGTGTCCGGCGGCACGATCCCCATTGACTTCTGCTTGTCGAGCACGATCTCGCGGTACTTCTCGTACCCCATGTCAAAGTGACCGGCATACTTGTCCGCCCACTCTTTGAACACGTGATGCGGGGCGTGCCCGGCGCCGGGGCACACGTAGCTGAACCAGGGCTTGTCGGGCGCGATCACCTTGGCATCCCGGATGAACTCAATCGTCTTCTCGGCGATGTCCTTCGACAGGTGGTATCCGTCCTCGGGTGTCCCTGGCGGTGGCACCGGGTGGTTGTCGTAGACCAGGTCGGGGTACCACTGGTCGGTCTCGCCGCCCAGGAAGCCGTAGAACCGCTCGAAACCGCGCGAAGTCGGCCAGTGCCGCTTCGTCGCTGCCAGATTGGACTCCTCGAGTGGCGTTAGGTGCCACTTGCCGACGCAGTAGGTGTTGTAGCCGTGTTCGGCGAGGACCTCCGAAAGCAGCGCCGTGTCGAACGGTATCCGACCGTTGGAGTTGGGGAAGCCCTCGGTGAACTCTTCGATCATGGCCATGCCGACGGTGGTGGCGTTGCGACCAGTCAGCAGCGAGGCCCGGGTGGGCGAGCACAGTGCGGTGGTGTGAAACTGCGAGAGTCGCACACCGCGCTCGGCGATCCGCGTCATGGCCGGCATCTCAACCAGACCGCCGAAACAGTCCCAGGTCGCGATACCTGTGTCGTCCCACACCAAGTACAGGACGTTGGGGGCGTTCTCCGGCGCAGTCGGCGCGGCAAACGGACCCCAATCCGGCTCCGAATCACGGATATCCAGCTCGATCTTGCCGTTGAACTGCGTCGGGTCTGTCGCCATCGCTGGCCTCACTCTCGTAGTGGACCCCCGGGATACCCGATGCAGCCTATGTGATGACCAGACGCAAAAGCCCCCAAAACTACAAGGTTTCGGGGGCTTTTACCTTTGCTCAGGCTGTTACTTAGCCTTTACTTCGCCTTCTCCAAGATCGCCACGAGCCGCCAGCGCTTCGTCGCTGACAACGGACGAGTCTCCATCAGCGAGACGCGGTCGCCGATACCGGCGACGCCATTCTCGTCGTGCGCCTTGACCTTCTTGGTGGTGCGGATGATCTTGCCGTACAGCGGGTGACGCATCCGGTCTTCCAGCTCGACCACGATGGTCTTTTGCATCTTGTCGCTCACCACGTAGCCGATGCGGGTCTTGCGCCGACCGCGGGGCTTCGGAGTGCGCGGTGTGTGCTTAGGGCCCCCCTCGGTATTGCCCGGCTTCTCAGCGGGCTGCGGGCGGCCCCCATCGTCGCCGGGCGTGGGGCCGCCCTGGGTCTCTTTTGCGGCGGCAGCTTTTGGAGCGGACTTGGACGCCTTGGCCGGGGCCGCTTTGGACGCAGTGGTTTTTGCCGCGGCCCGCGAGCCGGTTTTCGCTTCTGCCATTACGAGTCCTCCCCGCCGGGCCCGGAGGCCAGGCCCAGTTCGCGTTCACGTAGCACGGTGTAGATGCGTGCAATCTCCTGGCGCACCGTGCGGAGTCGACGATTGTTGTTCAGCTGCCCGGTCGCCATCTGGAAACGCAGGTTGAACAGTTCTTCCTTCGACTCGCGCAGCTTCTCGATCAGCTCTCCGTCGGTCAGCTCGCGCAGTTCGCCAGGGGAAATTCCCACTGCCATCAGAACTGCTCCTCTCGGGTAACGATGCGTGCCTTGATCGGCAACTTGTGGATTGCTCGGGTCAACGCGGCCCGGGCGATCGCTTCATTCGGGTAGCTGAGCTCGAAGAGCACCCGACCCGGCTTGACGTTGGAAATCCACCACTCCGGCGAGCCCTTACCGGAACCCATCCGGGTCTCCGCCGGCTTCTTGGTCAGCGGGCGATCCGGAAAGATGTTGATCCACACCTTGCCGCCACGCTTGATGTGCCGGTTGATGGCAATACGCGCGGCCTCGATCTGCCGGTTGGTGATGTAGGCGTGCTCCAGTGCCTGGATGCCGTAGTCGCCGAAGCTGACCTGAGTGCCGCCGCTGGCGATCCCACGCTGACGCGGGTGATGCTGTTTGCGGTGCTTGACCTTGCGGGGAATCAACATGATTCAGCTCTCCGTGCTCTGCGTCTCGAGGGCCGGCCCGTCAGCCGGCGGCGCGGCCGGTGCGGTCGAAGCCTCCTCAGCGCCGGATGCGGCGCGTCCGGCCTCGGTGCTGGTCGCCGTGGTGCCCGCGGCTCCGCTGCGGCGCGGGCGGGTGCCCGACGGCCGCTCGCGGCGGGGGCGTTCGGCACCGGCAGCCGACGGGGCAACCAGTTCGCGCTTGCCACCGACGATGTCGCCCTTGTAGATCCACACCTTCACGCCGATGCGCCCGAAGGTGGTTTTGGCCTCGTACAGGCCGTAGTCGATATCGGCGCGCAGGGTGTGCAGCGGCACGCGACCCTCGCGATAGAACTCCGAGCGGCTCATCTCAGCGCCGCCGAGACGACCGGAGCACTGCACCCGGATGCCCTTGACATTGGGCTGACGCATTGCCGACTGGATGGCCTTGCGCATCGCGCGCCGGAACGCCACCCGGTTGCTCAACTGCTCTGCGACACCCTGGGCCACCAACTGGGCTTGCGACTCCGGATTTTTCACTTCCAGGATGTTGAGCTGGACCTGCTTGCCGGTCAACTTCTCCAGATCCGCCCGGATGCGGTCGGCCTCGGTGCCGCGCCGACCGATGACGATGCCTGGCCGGGCGGTGTGAATGTCCACGCGGACTCGGTCGCGGGTGCGTTCGATTTCGACGTCGGCAATCCCGGCGCGCTCCAAGCCCGTGGACAGCAGCCGTCGGATCGCGACGTCCTCCTTGACGTACTCCGCGTACTGCTTGTCGGCGTACCACCGGGACTTCCAGTCGGTGGTGATACCGAGCCGGAATCCGTGCGGATTAATCTTCTGGCCCACTACTGCGAGCCTCCCTTCGATTCCGAAGTCGCTTCAGTCTCAGTGGACTTCGCGGCAGATGCCTTCGCTGGCGCCTTCTTCGCAGGCGCTTTCTCCGCAGTTGCCTTCTTGGCCGGCGCCTTCTGAGCAGCAGTTGCCTTCTTCGCGGGCGCTTTCTCCGCAGCTGCTTTCTTGGCCGGCGCCTTCTCAGCAGCAGATGCCTTCTTCGCAGGCGCCTTCCCCGCGGCAGCCTTGCTGGCCTGCGCGCGACGGGCGCGGGCCGCGCTGGCAGATTGCGAGCCCCGGTGATCCTTGCCGGGCCTGCTTTCTACCACCACAGTGATGTGACTGGTACGCCGGCGAATACGGAAAGCACGGCCTTGGGCGCGCGGACGAATCCGCTTGGCGGTCGGCCCGTCGTCGGCGTAGACCGAGGCCACCACCAGAGTCGCCGGATCCAATCCGTTGTTGTTCTGAGCGTTGGCCGCAGCACTCGCGATGACCTTGGCCACCGGGTCGCTGGCCGCCTGCGGTGCCCAGCGCAGGATGTCCAGTGCCTCTGCCACCGACTTGCCGCGCACCAGGTCGATCACCCGGCGCGCTTTCGTCGGCGACACCCGCACGAACCGCGCTTTGGCGACCGCAGAAGGAAATTCGGTGGTCTGCGCCCCAAGAGCTTTTGTCATCGCCGCTTGGCCTTCCGATCGTCCTTGATGTGTCCCTTGAAGGTGCGCGTCGGCGCGAACTCGCCCAGCTTGTGACCCACCATCGCCTCGGTGATGAACACCGGCACGTGCTTGCGTCCGTCATGGACGGCGAACGTGTGACCGATGAAGTCGGGAATGATGGTCGACCGCCGCGACCAGGTCTTGATGACCTGCTTGGTGTTCTTCTCGTTCTGCGCGTCGACCTTCTTGAGCAGATGGTCGTCGACGAACGGACCCTTCTTCAGGCTGCGTGGCATAGTTGGCTACTCCTCGACTTCACTCATTGCCCGGCTTCTCCTCATCGCGCTGCGCACTCTGCATCGTCACCGGGCGCTAGCGCCCGTGCTTCTTGCCGGTGCGCCGGCGCCGGACGATGAGCTTGTCGCTGGACTTGTGGCGCTTGCGGGTGCGGCCCTCGGGCTTGCCCCACGGGCTGACCGGGTGACGACCACCGGAGGTCTTGCCCTCACCGCCACCATGCGGGTGGTCCACCGGGTTCATCACCACACCGCGCACCGACGGGCGCTTGCCCTTCCAGCGCATCCGACCGGCCTTGCCCCAGTTGATGTTGGCCTGCTCGGCGTTTCCCACCTCACCGACGGTGGCGCGGCAGCGCACGTCGACGCGGCGGATCTCACCGCTGGGCATCCGCAGCGACGCGTAAGTGCCCTCTTTACCGAGCAATTGGATGCTCGATCCGGCCGAGCGGGCAAGCTTGGCTCCCCCACCCGGCCGCAGCTCCACGGCGTGGATCAAGGTACCGGCCGGAATATTGCGCAGTGGCAGATTATTGCCGGGTTTGATATCGGCGTTGGCGCCGGACTCCACCACGTCACCCTGCGAAAGTCCCTGCGGCGCGATGATGTATCGCTTTTCACCGTCAAGATAATGAAGCAGTGCAACCCTTGCGGTGCGGTTCGGGTCGTACTCGATATGCGCGACCTTTGCGTTGACACCGTCTTTGTCGTTGCGGCGAAAGTCAATCACCCGATAGGCACGCTTGTGCCCACCGCCCTTGTGGCGAGTGGTGATCCGGCCGTGCGCGTTGCGTCCCCCACGACCGTGCAGGGGCCGGACCAACGACTTCTCCGGAGTAGAGCGAGTGAGTTCGGCGAAATCGGAGACGCTGGCACCGCGGCGACCCGGAGTCGTCGGCTTGTACTTGCGAATTCCCATGTCTGTTAAGTCTCTCTATCCTCGGCTACGCCGGTGCTCCGAACAGGTCTATCGGCTTGCTGCCGGGCGCCAGCGTCACGATTGCGCGCTTGGTGTCCCTGCGCTTGCCGTATCCGGTCCTGGTCCGCTTGCGCTTGCCCTGGCGGTTCGCGGTATTCACCGCCGCCACCTTGACCGAAAAGATTTTCTCGATCGCGATCTTGATCTGTGTCTTGTTCGAATCGGGACGTACCAGGAACGTGTACACGTTGTCGTCGATCAGGCCGTAGGACTTCTCTGAGATGACCGGGGCCAGAATGATGTCGCGGGGGTCAGTGACGGTCGCCATCAGGCCGAAACCTCCTCGGCAGTCTTGTTGGCCGCGATGTAGGCGTTGAGCGCCTCCACGGAGAACACCACATCGTCGGCGCGCAGCACGTCATAGGTGTTGAGCTGGTCCGGCGTCAGGATGTGCACGCCAGGCAGATTGCGCACACTCTTGGCGCCGGCCTGGTCCGTGCGCCCGATAACCACCAGCACCTGCCTGCGATCGGTCAACGTCGAAAGAAAAGCCTTGGCGCTCTTGGTCGACGGTGTCTGGCCGGACACCAGCTCGGTGATCGCGTGGATGCGGTCATTGCGTGCCCGATCCGACAGCGCGCCGCGCAGCGCAGCGGCGATCATCTTCTTCGGAGTGCGCTGGCTGTAGTCGCGGGGGGTTGGGCCGTGCACCACGCCACCACCGGTGAACTGCGGAGCCCTCGTCGACCCCTGGCGGGCGCGACCGGTGCCCTTCTGCCGGTAGGGCTTACGGCCACCGCCGCGAACCTCGCCGCGGGTCTTGGTCGAGTGCGTGCCCTGTCGGGCCGCCGCCCGCTGCGCGGTGACAACCTGGTGCATCAACGCGATGTTCGCGGGCGCATCGAACAGCTCGGCCGGCAGTTCAACGGAGCCTTCGGTGTTCCCGGCCGGCGTCTTGACGTCGATCTGCTTTGCGTTCCCGGCCTTTTCGGCAGCCATTACTTCTCACCTCGTTTGATCGCGCTACGGACCATGACGAGTCCACCCGTACGCCCGGGCACGGCCCCCTTGATCAACAGCACGCCGTTTTCGGCATCGACCTTGTGCACCAAAAGGTTCTGCGTGGTCACCCGGTCGTTACCCATTCGACCGGCCATCCGGGTGCCCTTGAACACCCGAGCCGGAGTGGCGCAACCGCCGATGGAACCGGGGCGACGATGTACTGCCTGGGCGCCGTGGCTGGCGCCCTGTCCGCGGAAGCCGTGTCGCTTCATGGTTCCGGCGAAACCCTTACCCTTCGAGGTGCCGGTCACGTCGACATAGGTTCCAGCCGCGAAGATCTCGGCCGTCAGCTCCTGGCCGACCTGGTAATCGGCCGCCGCCTCGGCATCGTCGAGACGCAATTCGGCCAGGTGCCGGCGCGGGTTAACGCCGGCGGCAGCGTACTGACCGCCCAGAGGCTTGTTCACCTTACGAGGACTGATCTCGCCGTAGGCCAGCTGCACCGCGCTATAGCCGTCTTGTTCGGGTGTGCGGATACGGGTCACCACGTTCGGCCCGGCCTTGACCACCGTCACCGGCACAACGCGGTTGTTCTCGTCGAACACCTGCGTCATCCCCAGCTTGGTGCCCAGAATGCCCTTTCTTGCCATTGCTCGCAGATCTCCTACTGGATGTTGACGTCGACGCTGGCAGGCAGATCGATGCGCATCAGCGCGTCAACGGTCTTCGGGGTCGGATCGAGGATGTCAATCAGTCGCTTGTGGGTGCGCATTTCGAAGTGCTCCCGCGAGTCCTTGTACTTATGCGGCGAGCGAATGACGCAATACACGTTCTTTTCAGTGGGCAGCGGCACTGGACCCACCACGCTGGCGCCGGTCCGGACAACCGTCTCGACGATTTTGCGCGCCGAGGCGTCAATGGCCTCGTGGTCGTAGGCCTTGAGCCTGATGCGGATCTTCTGTCCCGCCACGCGTCTCCTACCTCACTCTCCAATGTCCGGACCCGGTGTTTCGCCGGGCCGCCGATCGCTGGAAGCGATCTGGCGTCACGCCCGGAGGGTTGCGCCGCTGTTTACCTGTCGTGGTCCACCGGCCCCCGCGGTCGGGTGTGTCACCCGTACGCAGCCTCGTAAGCGGCCGAAATTCGTCGCGCTCCAGAGGTGGAACCGGACGCGTCCGTTTGGACGCCGGTCGTATGCCCGACCAGGCGCGAACCCGGCGCAAGGCAACCTGAACAGTATGCCCTAGATCCTGGTATCGGCCAAATCCCTACGACCTGATGACCCGACGGGCTGATCAGCGGTGACACCGGGGGCAGCGTGACGACGGCGCGTCGTCGGACCCGATCTTATTACTCCAGAGTAAGATAGGTCGGCAGGACGAGCCCCACCAGCACGTATACGACATGGAGACGCCTTTCTGGCCGCCGCGCAGCCACCGCTGGATACCGAAGGCCTATGAAGACCGAGCGCGTGCTGGAGAAGGCCAAACCTCGCTGCGGGCACGGGCTCAACGGGACCCGCCGGATTTCGCGCAAATCTCCGACGAATCTGATGGCTCTGAACTCATCGTGCCGGTCACGGTGACCGACCACAGCGGCACCGAAGTCGCGCACGCCGACATCACCACTTGGGTCACGCCCGCCCAGGGGTGTAATTAAACGCCGGAAGACCCCTCATCAGCAGCATGCCGCTGGCACCCGCTGATTCACAAAATGACACCTACCTGAACGCGCTTGGCGCGCAAGGTATCACCCAAAACCCGCCGAACTCGGGAGTGCTCACGACGCGCCCTTCAATGACGCCCAGAACGGGCACTGGTGTGCTTCCTCGAAGGTGCTGACAGCTCTACTGCCGTCCGGACGCAACGACATCCACACATCGTGGCCGGGGTCGCTGCGGTTGGTCGGCCAGGCGGGCTGACGGGGGGCCTTTGGTGCACCGTTGATGACGAAATGGCTCCAGTAGCTGATCATCTGATCGGACAACGCCCGCTGGCCGGGATCCAGCGGCGGCGCACCGCCGACGTTGAACAGGTACCGCAACTCCAAGGAATGGCTGGCGCCAATCGGAAACGGTACGTGTCGGAAAAGATCTGCTGCCGGTGCATGAGCATCGTCGAATTCGTAGGTGTACACCGGTCCGCCCCGGCCCAACGTGTCCGCCAATCTATCAGCGACACAAGCAAAGAAGCCGTCGGTAACTGCTGCCGCATAGGCAAGTGACACGTCCCCGCCGTAGCGATCGGGCGGATAGTGCGCCAGGACCGGCCCACCGTCGGGACCGAAGATATTGGCAAGCACGTGCGGATACTCCGCGGACGTGACCCCGCGACCGAACTTCAGGTACCGCAGCGCCGCGAACATGGTGAACTCGTCATGGTTGACGCCAATCATCACCGGAACCCGTGCTGCCCGACCGGCGGCGAACGCCGCGACCGGGCTCTCCGGCAGCGCCGCGGTGCCGGTGACCGGACCAGAAAGCGCGTCGGAATCGCCGACGGCGAAGTACCAGGGCGGACGGTCGAGCTTGGTAGCCGGTAGCGCGCGCAAACACGCGGCGGTGGTGGCCGGATCGTGGCAACCCACTGAGGCCGCGTAATCCACACTGTGGCGACGGCCGGTCGCCAGGTCGGCTTGCGCCTGACACGGCGCACTTTGGATGATCGCCGCGCGGAACAGCCCCGCCGACCCAGGGGCCACCAGGTGATCGCACACCGACATACCACCCGCGGACTCACCGGCAATGGTGACCTTGCCCGGATCGCCGCCGAAAACGGCGATGTTGTCGCGGACCCAGCGCAGCGCGGACTGCTGGTCGGCCAGCCCGTAGTTCCCGACGTCATTGGGCGGGCCGAGCGACGGGTGGGCCAGGAACCCCAACGCACCCAGTCGGTAGTTGATCGTGACCACGACGATGCGGCCTTTCGACGCCAGCCAACGCGAGTTATAGATGTCGCCGCTGCCTTCGACGAAACCCCCACCGTGGATCCACACCATCACCGGGCGCTTGTCGATGCCCCTTTCGCGCGGCGGAGTCGGAGTCCACACGTTGAGGGTGAGACAGTTTTCGCCAGTCGGCTTGCCCGCCTGGGGGTCGCGGCCGGTGTCCTGCATGCACTGCGGCCCCGGTTTACTGGCGTCGAGCATCCCCGACCACCGCGCGACCGGTCGCGGTGGTTGCCAGCGCAGCGGTCCCACAGGCGGTTCGGCGTACGGAATGCCTTGGAACAAGCGGTAATCCGCGGCAACCAATCCGCGCAGGGGTCCCATCGAGGTGCGCACCACCGCAGCGTCCAGCGGGCCGGCATAAGTCGGTGGGGCCTTCAGTGATGTCATACCGCCGCCCCAGCCGCACGCGATTGCCACCACCGCCGTCACCAGCAGGACGGCGCCGACTCCCAGCTTATTCACCGAGCTACTCCACGCCTGAAATCCATTGAGCTGAATGGAAACCCGGAACTCACTGCCACGACTTTCGTCGGCGGACTCAAACACCTGCCGATCCGCCACCAGCTACGTTAAGCGACTTGTTCTGGGTGCGCTGCACGTACAGGAACCCGTCGACGGCAGCCCGGGCGCATTCCCGGTAGTCGAAGTCGGGCAGGGTCGAGAGCCGGCCCAGTACCACCGGACCGATCAACAGTGCGATCGCCCGGGATCGGTCGATATCGCCCAACTCGGCGGCCTCAGGGCTATCGAAGATGGCGTCGAACGGCGCGGCGTACTGCTGGGCGATTCGTTCGCGCAGTGTGCTGACCGCCGGGCTATCCGCGGTGCGGGTCGGACGAGCTTCTGGCAACTGCTCCAAGTCCGGCCCCAGCGCCAGCCAACTCATCGCCGTCACCATGCCAGGCGCCTCAGCGATCGATTGCCCCCAGGCCAGCACTATCGTGATGAGGCGATCACGCAGAGCGCCATCTTCGGTAGGCATCGGCGCAGGCGGTATCAGGCTGTTGAATGCCGCCGCCAGCAAGTCGTTTCCGCTCGGGAAGTGGCGATACAGCGTGGCGCGGGCTACATTGGCAGCACGGGTGACCGCGTCGACGGTCACTGCACTTGGACCACCGGAGCGAAGCAGCGCGGTGGCGGCCTCAAGCAAACGAGCGCGCGAACGCGCTGGCCGTGGATCGGTCTTGTCGGTGATATAGACCACCTCCGTGTTTAACAACAAGACTGTCCGTCTATCTACGAGACTGTTAGTCTCGAAACTACCTCCTCGCCGAAAGGAGACGCATCGCCATGGCCGATACTTTCATCCGACCTGACCAGCGTACTGAAGCGGCGGCCACGCTCGGTTCGAACCGGGCACGAATCTGGACGATGGTCGTGGCATGCATGGGCGTGTCGCTGGTGATCGCCTCGATGGTGGCGCTGAATACCGCGCTGGGCGACGTCGCCGTGGCTACCTCGGCGACCCAGACGCAACTGACCTGGATCGTGGACTGCTACTCCGTGGTGCTGGCATGTCTGCTGCTACCCGCCGGGGCTATCGGTGACCGCTACGGCCGTCGCGGAGCTTTCCTATTCGGCTTGGCCACGTTCGCGATCGCGTCGCTGGCGTCCACGGTCTTCGACAGCCCGTGGCAGCTCATCGCGGCACGTGGTGTGGCAGGCGCCGGAGCGGCGTTCATCATGCCCGCCACCTTGTCGCTATTGACAGCAACACACCGCGAGGACGAGCGCGCGAAGGCTGCCGGCATTTGGGCGGGCGTCGCGGGATGCGGCGCCGTGATAGGCATGCTCGGATCCGGGACGTTGCTGCATTTCTGGTCGTGGCGCTCCATCTTCTGGGCGTTCGCGGGCAGCGCAGCACTGATCTTCGTACTGGCCTGCACGGTGAAATCGTCACGCGATGAGAAGGCCACCCCTTTGGACTGGACCGGAGCAAGCCTAATCGCTGGCGCGGTAGCGGTTTTCGTCTACGGCGTGCTCGAGGCACCCGCGCGCGGCTGGACTCACCCATTGGTCTATGGGTCGATGTGCGCAGGGGCGGTGCTGGCGGTGGCCTTTGGATTCGTTGAGCTGCGGCGGCGCCATCCGCTGCTTGACGTTCGGCTGTTCCGCAGACCAGACTTCGCCACCGGATCGGCCACGATCACCGTCTTTTTCTTGGCGCTTTTTGGTTTCTTTTTCGTCATCATGCAATACATCCAGCTGGTGATGGGCTACAGCCCGATCCAAACCGCCTTCGCGTTGAGCCCGCTGATGGTGCCGATGCTGACGCTGTCGGTGTTGTCCCACTGGTATCTGCCGCGAATGGGTCTGCGGCTGGTGGTGTTCGTCGGCCTGCTGCTCATCTCGGCCGGGTTTCTGTGGATGCGAGTGTTACAGCTTCACTCGCCGTACTGGGACATGATGTGGCCATTGATCGTGATGAGTGCCGGCATCGGATTCTGCACGGCACCAAGCACGACAGCGATCATGGCGGCGGTGCCCGACGAGAAGCAGGGTGTCGCCTCCGCCGTGAACGACACCACCCGCGAGGTCGGTGCGGCCCTTGGTATCGCCCTGGCCGGGTCCATTCTGGCGGCGCGGTATACCCACGTCATTGCAACGCATCTGGCAGCCTTCCCCGCTCCGCTGCGGGTGCCCGCCTCGCAGTCGCTGGCTCAGGCGCTGGAAGTCTCCAAAACGATTGGCCCGCAAGGCGCTCGACTCGCTGAACTCAGCCAAACCGCGTTCCTGCAAGCGATGGACTCGTCGTTACTGGTAATGGGCGTGATCATTGCGGTATCAGCCGTCGTCATCGCAGCCTGGGCACCTGGCCCCGATGACCAGCAACTGCCGCTGGTGCGACGGATCACCTCGCTCCGCCGCTGACGAACTCCACCGCACGGTGCGCGAGCATCACGATGCTGGCGTGCGGGCCCCGGCTGGTGATCGACGGCAACACTGAACCGTCGATCACCCACAGGCCGTCGATACCGTGGACCCGGCACCGGTGGTCGACGACGGCCACCGGATCGTCGGCGCAACCCATCGGTGCACTCCCGCACAAATGTTGCGATGTCGACCAGGCGGGCTCCCCGACTTGGATTGCCGAACCGGCTAATTCGCGCACCAACTCACTGCCTCGCTGTAATGCGGCTATGTCGTCGGGTTCACTGTCGTAGCGGTGCTCGATTCGCGGTGGCACTGCGGGATCAGCGGACACCAGCGTGACACGTCCGCGGGCGCGGGGCTGCATCAGGGCGACTCCGATGTGCGGCCAGTCCGGATGGCCCTTGGTACCGTCACCCACCATGGCCACGAAACCTCCTGTGTAAGGCCGTATCTCAATGTCGTCGGCCGTGCTAAGCACGACCTCGAGGACCGGTCGACTGGGAACGACTTCCCAGTTCGTCGGCAATACCCATTCAGGGTGGTCGCTGCATGTCATTCCGACCGGCAGCCGGGCTACGACATGCACCCCGGCGGCACGCAGCATTGACTCGTCTCCGACACCGGAAAGCATCATCAGATGTGCTGTCTCGATTGTACCGGCGGACAACACAATTCGATCTGCCGAGGCGATGATCGGCCCGCTCGGCCCGATCGCATCGACACCCACCACACGGCTACCCGAGAATCGCAGCCGCACTGCTCGTGTCTGTGTCAACAGTGAAAGATTCGCTCGTGTCAACGCTGGCAACAGATATGCGGTGCCCGGACCGCTGCGCAGACCGTCGACAATGTTGAGCGGGACAGCGCCGACACCTGCCGGCAGGCCGGATACGCCAACCATGTCATTGAGATCTGGTAGCCAGGAAAACCCGGCTTGCTGCGCTGCTGCTACAAATGCCCCTGTGCTCCCAATGGTTTCAGCAGTACGGCGAACGGCGATGGGACCGGAGTCACCGTGGGCGGGTCCGGTGAAATCCAAGTCGGTCTCGATTGCACGGAAGTGGCCGATGACGTCAGACCACGCCCATCCGGGTATTGCGTAGCCGTCGAAGTCGCGTGGCAAGCCGCGGCAGAAGTATCCACCGTTAACCGCGCCGGAACCGCCGAGGGTCGCGCCACGCACGATCGTCACCTGGCGGGCCGGTCGCTGGGTGAGTTGTGTCTGATACCGCTGGACGAGCGGGCTGGCGGCGCCGATCGGCAGTCGCAACCCGTTGTTCGTCTCGGCCCGCAGCGCTGGATCGGCTAGACCGATTCCCGCTTCGAACACGGTTACCACGCAGCCAGGATCAGCCGAAAGAAGGTTCGCAACAACGGAACCAGCGCTTCCCGCACCGATGATCAGCACATCACTGTGCAGGGAAGCTGCGGTCAGGGCTCAGACTCGAATCTGGGGTTTGAGCGGGCCGATATTGCGCTCCCGGACCACGCCGTACCACAGCCCGAGGCCATAAGCCAGGTCATCGACCCGCTTGAGTAACAAGTAGGTCAGCAGGCCAATCGGTTTGGCCTCGTCCTCAGCGGACGCTCGGCGGCTGGCCCAGTCCACCACCCCGTCGACTACAGCGGCGATCAGCACGACGCGGCGACACTGCCGGAACACGATGGCCGCGAGTAACGCGATCGGCCAGTAGTGCCGGCAGATCGCCGATGCCAGTTGCATCGCCGCCGACCACAGGCCGCGGGCAGCTACCATCACGACATCCCAGATCCGGGTATCGGGGCCCTGCATCGTTTTGGCCATGCGACGGCCCGTTAGGCCAGTGACGAGCAGGGAGCCCAGATAGCCAAAGCTCGAGCCGATGGCCATTAGGATCCACGCCGCCAGTGCCCAGCCGGATATCATCAATGGCGCGATCTTGTCCGGATGTCGCACCGACAACGGAGCAGCTGACCCACCATAAAATGCTTTACGGACAACCCAATCCCGGAATTCTATTCGATGATCGTGGGCCACCAGCGCAATCGGCTCGTAACGCAGCCGGGCACCGAGCTCGACAAGCCGCCAGCACAGATCGACATCCTCACCGGAACGCAGGGTCTCGTCGAATCCGCCAATATCACGCACGCTGGCGGTGCGGCAAATGATCGCAGCGCTGGGCACATAGGAGACGCTGGTGTACGGGATGACAGGTGCTTCACGCTGGCCGAGGTCCAGCGATGAACGCACCGCCTCATAACGACCCACTAAGTGGTCCGTCTGGGACAGGCCGACGATCCGCGGGGCGACCAATGCCACTGTGGGATCACAGAAATGGCCGAGTAGGGCCTCCAACCAACCGCGTCGTGGAACGACGTCGGAGTCCAGGAAGGCGACGAAGCTTGTCTTGCAGGCGCCAAGACCGGTATTGCGTGCTGCCGCAGGCCCCTTGCTGTGCGGATGTCGTAGCACCTCGATATTGGGGTGCGCTCCGACGAAGTCGTCTTGCTCGATCGGTTCCGACGAACCGTCGTCAACGACGATGATCCGCAAGTCACGCAATGATGCGACCAGCCGTCGCAAGCCGCAAGGGTTGTCTCGCACCGGAATTATCACGGTGACGTCCCGATGCGACGGTCCACCCGCCGGTCGCGGGTGAGCCACGGTCGCGTCCAGCAGGGTACGGGCCAGCTCGGCGCTTACTGCGTCATGAACCTTGAGGTGGCCGTCGGCGAGCATGTCCTGAGCGGCCGGCGCCAGCCGCAGCAGCCGGGTGGGCGAGCCGCCCAGCAAAGCGGAGCCCTGGCCGAGCACTTTCACCCGCCGGTCGACCTGCACAGCAAATCCATCCGGGAGCCGCGTCGCAGTCATGCGAGCATCCCGTTCGCCGTGGGTGCCCAACGGCTGACCCGGCTCGAGCAATCGTCAGCCATCTCTGCGAGCATCCGCTCGCCCTCTACGGCGGTCGCGGTGGTCGGGTCGCCCAAGACTCCGACCTCGCTGACCGCCGCGACTCCGCTGCGCCGCATCGACGGCAGCAGGTCGGATAACGGCGCATCATTGCCCGCGCACCACCGGTCGGTTAACACTTCGGCCGGCGAGATATGCAGTAATACTGAAGTTTCAGCGTGGCCGGCGTGGGCGTCGGCGCCTGCCACCGCGCAGGCGCACCACCCGACGTCACGTCCTTCGGATCGGAGTCGACCTACCGCGCGGCTTAGGGCCGTGACATTGCCACCGTGACCGTTGATGAAGACCAGGCGCTGCGCCCAGCAGCTCGCCGACCTGCCGTATTCGAGCAGCAGCGTGGTCAGCGCCTCGGTGCCGATGGAGATTGTTCCCGGGAAGCTCTGGTGCTCACCGCTGTCTCCGTAGGCGATGGCCGGCGCCAGCAACCAGTGCAGCCGGCGACCGCCGGGCCCGGCCGTACCGGCCAGGCGCGCAGTCACCTCTCCGGCGACCGCCGTCGCGATCCGGGTGTCCGTGTCCAGTGGCAGGTGCGGTCCATGCTGTTCGGTGGATCCAACCGGGATCACTACGCCCATCGACGACATGGTTCGGAGTGCGCTCGACGTCGAGCCCCCGAGTTCGGCGAGGACGGCCACCCGCCGATGGTAAGACGAATTCACCTGGCGTGCATCAATTGTTGGCGCTCCGGAAAAAATTTTTCCTTTGGACCGTTCACTAAAGCCGGTCACCAGCGCCACGTCCGCCACGTGAGTATCAGGATATTCGCTGGTCGCGCATGCCGCCGGGGCTAAGCACGAGGCCCAGCGGGTGGCGGCGCCTGCCCGCCCGCAGTGGTCACTCCGAGCGCTCGAGCAAAGCCCGGCGGGATCACGATGTCGTCCCGATCGAGGTCGTGCACCGAGGCGCGCCCGAGCCCCATCAGCGCCGAGTCGATGCCGCCGCGAAGAATGTCGAGCACGTTCTCGACACCTGCTTGGCCGGCGGCCGCCAGGCCCCACAAGTATGCCCGGCCGATCATGACCGCGCGCGCCCCCAATGCAAGCGCCTTGACGACGTCGCTGCCGCGCCGGATGCCGCCGTCCAGCAGAACGTCGATCTGGTCGCCGACCGCGTCGACAACTGCGGGCAGTGCGCGGATCGCCGCCGGCGTTCCGTCCAGGTTGTTCCCGCCGTGGTTCGACACCGAGATTGCCGAAACACCGGAATCTACAGCTCTTTTGGCGTCATCGACGCGCATCACGCCCTTGAGCATAAACGGGCCGCCCCACACCTCGCGCAACCAGGCGATGTCGTCCCAAGTCGGCGGTGGCGTGCTCATCCACTCCCCATAGGCGGCGAAGAACGGCGGCCCGGGCTCGCCACGGGGTGCCTGGTTCGGCACCCGCAGGTCCGGCGGGCGCAGCGTCTTTCCGTACTTCCACAGCCAGCCGGGGCGGGTGATCGCCTCCGGCGACAGCCGCAAGATGGTCCGAAGGTTCATCTGCTCGGGGATCTTGGGGCTACCCCAGTCGCGGCCGTGCGAGAAGGTCCAGTCGGTGGTCGCGATCAGGCCGACGGCGCCGGCCTGCCGGGCCCGTTCGACGCGCTCGGCGATCGCGTCACGACCGCCGAGCCAGTAGACCTGAAAGAACAGCTTGCCGTTGGCGGCGACCACCTCCTCGATCGGTTTGCTCGCGAACGAAGACAACCCCATCGCTGTGCCGCGGGCGGCGGCGGCACGGGCGACGGCTACCTCCCCGTCCGGATCGACCGCCTGTACACCGGTCGGCGAGATGATCACGGGCAGGGAAATCTCCTGTCCCATAACGGTTGTCGACAGGTCACGCTTTTCGATCGCACCGACCACATGGGGCGCGAAACCGAGCTCGCTGAACGCCTCGACATTGTCCGAGACGGTCAGCCCCTTTTCGCTGGCGGCCACCAGCGCGGCATAGACGGATTTCGGCAGTCGCCGTTTGGCACGTTGCTGCGCGATGGCGACCGTCTCGAACCAGACGTCACGAGGCACGGCTAGACCGGGCTTTCGCTGCAGGGCCGCTTCGGCGCGACCGGCGGATGCGTAGAAAGTTTCAGCGGGACCGGTCCACTGCGCCGGCCGTGCGAGTGATCGCCCAACGGGCGCGGTTTGTCACGCTCTTGTGCCAAGGCCGGCGCACCGTAGCCCTTCACGCACTCTGGATCAGGTCCGTCGATCGGCAGACCGGTGAAGAACTTGGCGGCCATGCATCCACCCCGGCAGCTGTCGTAGTGTCCGCAACTTCCGCAGGCGCCGGCCGACTGCGGCTCCCGTAACTCCCGGAACAGTGGGGCGTTCTTCCAAACGTTGGCGAACCCAGTCCCAAAGCCGCAGTCGGACAGAATGTTTCCGGCAAGGAAGCGATCGTGGATGGCGAATGGGCAAGCGTACACGTCGCCGACCGGGTCGATCAGGCACACCACTCGGCCGGCACCGCACATGTTCAGACCGGCCAGCGCGCCGGGTTCACCCAGTCCCGACAGGTGGAAGAACGAATCTCCGGTCAGCACCCGCTCCCCCTTGGCGACCAGCCAGTCATAAAGCTGGACCTGCTGGTCTGCGGTTGGGTGCAGCTCATCCCAGACGTCGGCGCCACGGCCAGACGGCCGCAGCCGGGTGATTCGTAAAGTGGCGCCGTAACGGCTTGCCAGCGCGGCGAATTCGTCGAGCTGGCCGACATTGTGTCGGGTGACAACCACCGAGATCTTGGCGTCGGAAAATCCAGCCGTCGCTAGATTATCCAGCGCGCGGATGGCCATCGCGTATGACCCGGCGCCCCGCACGGCGTCGTTGACCGCGGCGGTCGCGCCGTCCAGCGAAATCTGGACGTCGACGTAGTCGCTGGCAGCCAATCGCCCGGCCACCTCGGGTGTGATCCGCACACCGTTCGTGGAGAACTTCACGCCGACGTGGTGCGCGGTGGCGTAGTCCACCAGCTCCCAAAAGTCCGGCCGGACAGTCGGTTCCCCGCCACCGATGTTGACATAGAACACCTGCATGCGTTCCAGCTCATCGATGATGTCCTTGCAGGACTGCGTGGACAGTTCGCGCGGATCGCGCTTGCCCGACGAGGACAGGCAATGCACGCAGGCCAAATTGCACGCGTAGGTCAGCTCCCAGGTCAGGCAGATGGGCGCATCCAACCCGTGCTCGAACTGTTCGACCAGCCGTGGCACAACCGACGTCATGCGCGCCGCTCCTTCCCCCACAGGTGGGCGGTACCCCCACCCCCGCAAGCGGGTGGTGCCCCCACTGCATCGTCGCCGGCGCGTGTCATGCCGCCTCCTTCGGCCCACCGGGCACCAGCATGTAGGAGCCGGCCAGCACGCCAAGGGCATGCACATAGGGGCCCTGCCGGGCGTCCTCGACTCCTGCGGCGCGGCAGGCTGCACGAACGTCTGGGTAATCGGCCAGCGATTGCACCACCGCAAGAATGGTCCGATTCTTCAGGAAGGAAAGCTTGCGGGTGCCGAAGTGATATAGCAGCGCGCCAAACGGCTCGGGGCGCACGGCCACCTGCGGGTGCAACCGCCAGGCGCGATCGGGATCGAACACGCCCGCCTGCGCGGGGGCGGTCACGGTCAGTAGACCCCGCACATCCCGTCGATCGACACCTCTTCCACCAGGGTCTCGGTGACGAGCTCGGTGTCGGTATCAGTCTGCTGGTTCGGCTCCATGAGGTTGCCTTTCGTTTTCAGGACTCGACAAGTCGCGTCGATCTGGCCACAATCTTGGTCAGAATATGGCATCGAGTGCCGAAATGGAAGGGTGGGGTGGATGCTGCAGCAGCCGCGGGTCGGCCGGCGCCGTTCCACCACGCCGCAGCACATCACCGATGTTGCCCTGCGGCTGTTCGCCGACCGTGGCTTCGCCGAGGTGAGCGTCGATGACGTCGCACAGGCCGCAGGCATCGCTCGCCGCACCGTGTTCCGGTACTACGGTTCTAAAAACGCAATCCCCTGGGGGGACTTCGACGCCCACCTTCAGCACTTGGGCGAACTGCTGAGCCAGGTTGATCCGAGCATGCCGCTCGGTGAGGCGCTGCGGACCGCGCTGTTGTCCTTCAACACTTTTGACGATTCTGAGACCATCCGACATCGGCAGCGGATGCGGGTGATCTTGCAAACTGCTGAACTGCAGGCGTATTCGATGACGATGTATGCGGGCTGGCGTGAAGTCATCGCCGGGTTTGTGGCCCGCCGAACCGGCGTCGAAGCCAACGATCTGCTCGCTCAGACCGTTGCGTGGACGATGCTCGGTGTCGCGTTGAGCGCCTACGAGCATTGGCTGGCCGACGAATCCGTCTCGTTGCCGCAAGCGCTGGGGGATGCTTTCGATGTCGTCCGCACCGGACTGGACGAGCTGGATCAATGAACCGCGCCCGGCTGGTGCGGTATCTGCAAACACAGGGACAGGTTTGCGTCGGTCTGGGCTCACCGATGTATGGCGACATGCTGGACCGGGTGGCCGCCGATGTCGAGGCAGGCGGTGTGTTTGCCGCCATCCTGTCTGGGCACGAAGACGATCCTGGCAGGCTCGCGCTGCCGCTGCGGCTGCTTGGCGGGTTGCATCGGCTGGCGCTCGACGGCCGCGCGCCGGTGTTGCGCCGCTGGTATCCGAGCACCGGCGGGCACTGGGATGGCGAAGCGGCGTGGCCCGACATCGCGCTGACCGCATCCGATTTCACCGACCATTTGCGTGCCGCGCTCGATCAGCCGCCCCAGACCAACGAGGTGGGTCGATCCGCCGCGCTGATCGGTGGTCTTTTCACTCTGGTCCACCGATTTGGTTTGCCGATCCGCCTTTTCGAGATCGGATGCAGTGCCGGACTGAACCTGCGCGCAGACCATTACCGTTACCGCTATCCGGGTGGCCAGTGGGGTCCGATCGACTCGCCGGTGACCATCGACGACGCCTGGCGCGGCCAACTGCCTTTACTTGCTGCCGTGCAGATCGTGGAGCGCCGCGGCTACGACATCGCACCGCTGGATGCCACCAGCCGTGACGGCGAACTCACGCTGCTCAGCTATGTCTGGCCCGATCAGCCCGCCCGGCTGGATCGGTTGCGCGGCGCTATCAGCATCGCTCGGCGTATCCCTGCGCCGTTGTGGCGCAGCAATGCCGTCGACGCCGTCGCCGGCCTCTCTGTCAGCGCCGGCGCCTTGACCGTGCTGTGGCATTCCATCATGTGGCAATACCTCTCCGCGGACGAGCAAGCCGCCGTGCGGGCCGGTATCGACACACTGGGCGCCCAAGCCCGAGCCAACTCGCCGTGCGCCTATCTCACGTTGGAGCCGGGACGGCGAACACCCGATTCGCCAGTCGAATTCACGGTTCGCGCCCGCTGCTGGCCGGGCGGCGACGACACGCTTCTGGCGGTATGTTCGCCGCACGGGCCGCCGGTGAGCTGGGAATAGGGCCGGCACCGGCGAGTATTGACGACTCGAAAGGCCACTTATGTCACGCCCAACGCGGTCGCGCGTGGCATAACTGGCCGCTCGGCGTTAAGTCAGCACCTCCGAGATCGGTGCTCCGGCAGCGATCTTGCCTCGCGTCTTCATCACCTTGCCCGGCATGCCGCCGCCGACGACGCCGGCTACCACACCGTCACGCTCGTAGTACGCGAGGAACTTGCGGCCGTCGTCCTCGACGAGGTGCACGACATCGGAGGCGAGTGGTTCGCCCAGGCATTGGATCTTGACGTCGTACTGGTCGCTCCAGAAATACGGGACCACAACGGCCGATGGTGTGTCTTGCCCGAGCATCGCGGGCACCACGACCCGGGCCTGTTCGGCGACGTTGCTCCAATGTTCCACCCGCACTTGATGTCCCGTCGAGTCGCGCCAGGAGGCGACGTCGCCGAGCGCCCACACGTTCGGGGCGCTGGTCCGTCCGGCCGCATCACAGATCACGCCGTTCTCGACCTCGATGCCACTGCCGTCGAGCCACTCGGTTGCCGGCTTCGAGCCGATGCCGACCACCACCAGGTCGGCCGTCACCTCCGCGCCGTCGGTCAGCAGCACGGTTTCGACATGCTCGTGCCCGCGGACATCAGCAACCCCGACTCCGGTGCGCACATCGACACCTTCAGCGCGGTGCAGCCGCGCAACCAGCTCGCCGATCTGTTCGCCGAGCACCGCTGCCAGCGGTGTCGGCTGCGGCTCCACCAGCACGACGTCAACTCCCAGTCCGCGCAGACTGGCCGCCACCTCGCA
Source organism: uncultured Actinomycetota bacterium (assembly GCA_963744835.1). Lineage (GTDB taxonomy): Bacteria > Actinomycetota > Actinomycetes > Mycobacteriales > Mycobacteriaceae > Mycobacterium. Next base: position 87,774 of record CAVUVB010000007.1, on the reverse strand, counting down.
GCCGATGAAACCCGCGCCGACCACCACCGCGTGTTGGGCGGCGGACGCATGGGTCCGCAGCGCCAGGCTCTCGTCGAACGAACGCAACACCCGAATGCCTTCAAGGTCAGGAAAAGACGGAATCCGGCGCGGCACCAAGCCTGTCGCGATGACGAGTTCGTGGTAGCCGAGTGTCGTTCCGTCGTCGAGAGTCACCGTTCGCGCCGTAGTGTCCAAGCTGGTGGCCGCCGACCCCAGCCGCAGCGTGATGTTCTGCTCGTCGTAAAACTCCCGCGGTTTGAGTGTCACGTCGTCGACTTCGCTGCGCAACACCTCCTTGGACAGCGGAGGCCGGTCGTAGGGCAAATGGACCTCGTCGCTGACGATGGTGAGCGAACCGGCGTAGCCGGCCCGGCGCAACTGTTCGGCGGTCCGGGTCGCAGCGAGCCCCCCGCCGACGATCAATATCCCTTTTCTTGGTCCGTCACCTTTTGCGCTACTGGTCACCTGGAGTTCATACACGATTGGCGCGGCGAATGGTTGCTCACCCCGGCTCGATGTCTTCGGCACGCGCGCGGTCGATGAGGTTCGACAACACCACGATGCTTTCGGTGCGTTCGATGTCGGCGCTGGTGCGAATGCGCTCCAACGCGTCTTCCAGATGTCGCATGTCGTGTGCCAGCACGTGCAGGATGGCGTCGGCGGTGCCGGTCGCCGTCGCGGCGCTGACCACCTCGGGAATGTCGATCCAAGCCCGCCGCAGCTCGTCGGGCGAAATCCTGCCGTGGCAGTAAACCTGCACATAGGCCTCGGTGTTCCAACCCATCGCATTGCGATCGATGACGGTGGTGAACCCCCGGATCACCCCGTTATCCAGCATCCGGTCGACGCGACGCTTGACTGCCGGGGCGGAGAGATTCACCCGCTCACCGATTTCGGCAAACGTTGCCCGGGCATATTGGGCCAGCTCGGCGAGAATCTGCTCGTCGATGTCATCCAGCCGGTCCATGAATCCTCCTGCCACAACAGATAGCCACATTATCGTATTTCACGCAATAAATATGGGCTATAAAAGCAAGGTTCGAAGTTTGATTGCGTGCAGACCCTGCCATACCGTCGAATTATGACGATCTTCGCGGATCCGCCGGTTGCAGTCCCGGGGGCCCAGCGCGCCACGGCCGAGCGCAGGGCCCGGATTCGTCACTACGTCATGACTCCGCCACGTTTTTTCGCAGTCGACTACGCGATCAATCCGTGGATGGACACCACCACACCGGTCGATACCGCAGTTGCGGTCCGGCAGTGGGAAACCCTTCACGACACCTACCAGCGGCTGGGACACGTCGTCGACGTGGTCGATCCGGTTCCCGGCCTACCCGACATGGTCTACGCCGCCAACGGCGGGTTGATACTCGACGGAACGGCTATCGTCGCGCGGTTCAAATACCCTCAGCGCCAACAAGAGTCGATCGCCTACGCGCAGTGGATGAAGTCGCATGGGTATACCACGGTGCAGACTCAGCACGTCAACGAAGGCCAGGGCGACCTGCTGCCGGTGGGCGAAATGATTCTGGCCGGGACGGGTTTTCGCACCGACCCCCGGGCACACGCCGAGATCGCCGAGATTGTCGGCCGGCCGGTCGTCAGCCTCCAATTGGTCGATCCGCGCTTCTATCACCTCGACACCGCGCTCAGCGTCCTTGATGACGCCACCATCGCCTATTACCCACCGGCTTTTACCGAGTCGTCGCGCGCACAACTGAAAAAGCTGTTTCTCAACGCAATCGTGGTGGAAAGTGCCGACGCCTACGTGTTCGGCCTCAACGCCGTATCGGATGGCCGCCACGTGGTGTACCCCGCCGCCGCGGCCGGCTTCGCCGAGCAGTTGTCCACAACCGGTTTCGAGCCGATCGGTGTGGACATGTCCGAGTTGCTCAAGGGTGGCGGATCAATCAAATGCTGCACGCTGGAGGTGTATTCGTGACTGCCCTGGACACCCTGAACACTCGCGCCACCGAGCCCGGAGCGCTCACTGCCTCGGCGATCGCGTTGGACGAGCGCTACGCGGCACACAACTACTCGCCACTGCCGGTGGTGGCCGCCAGCGCCGAGGGATCGTGGATCACCGATGTCGAGGGTCGCCGCTATCTGGACTGCCTGGCCGCCTACTCCGCGGTGAACTTCGGCCATCGCAACCCCGAGATCAGCGCGACCGCGCATGCTCAGCTCGACCTCGTCACGCTGGTCAGCCGCGCGTTTCACGCCGAAGCGCTCGGCCGGTTCTGTGCGGCATTGGCGACGCTGTGCGGCAAGGACATGGTGTTGCCGATGAACAGCGGCGCCGAAGCGGTGGAGAGCGCCCTCAAGGTCGCGCGCAAGTGGGGCACCGATGTCAAGGGTGTTCCAGCCGGTCGGGCGAATATCGTGGTGGCCGACAACAACTTTCACGGTCGAACCATCAGCATCGTCAGCTTTTCGTCTGATGACACCGCGCGCTGCGGCTTCGGTCCGTTCACGCCCGGCTTCCGTTCGGTGCCGTTCGGCGATGTCGACGCGGTGGCCAGCGCGATCGACGAGCACACCGTCGCGGTGCTGCTGGAGCCGATTCAAGGTGAGGCCGGTGTCATCGTGCCGCCGGACCACTATCTGCCAGCGGTCCGGGAAATCTGCCGCACCCGCAATGTTTTGATGATCGCCGATGAGATCCAGTCGGGCCTGGCCCGCACTGGCCGCACTTTCGCTTGCGACCACTGGGATGTGGTGCCCGATGTCTACCTACTGGGCAAAGCATTGGGCGGCGGGGTGGTGCCACTGTCCGCGGTGGTGGCTGATCGCACCGTGCTGGGGGTGTTGCATCCCGGTGAGCACGGTTCGACGTTCGGCGGCAACCCATTTGCGGCGGCGATCGGCAGCACCGTGGTATCCATGCTGACTCGCGGGGAATTCCAGAACCGCTCAGCGCGCCTCGGTGCGCGACTGCACTGGCGGCTGCGGACACTGATTGGCCATGGCGTGCTTGCAGTGCGTGGCCGGGGCTTGTGGGCCGGCATCGACGTCGATCCGACGCTGGGCAGCGCAAAACAGCTCAGCCTGCGACTGGCCGAGCGGGGTGTCCTGGTCAAAGACACCCATCAATCGACATTGCGCGTCGCTCCCCCGCTGGTGATTACCGCGGCGGAAATCGATTGGGCAGTTGAACGATTGGCCGACACACTAGCCGAGATGGCGAGTTAGTTTTTCGACCTCAGGATTGCGTCGACGTGGTCTCGCCACCGGAGAACGTGCCGGTCGTTTGGAAGATGACCCGACGCGCCAGCAGGACGGCATGGTCGGCGAAGCGCTCGTAATACCGGCCGAGCAGCGTCACGTCTACGGCGGCGGCCACACCGTGCTTCCATTCGTGATCCATCATCACGGTGAACAGGTGGCGGTGCAGGTCATCCATCGCGTCGTCTTCTTGGCGGATGCGTGCGGCTTTCCTCGGATCGCGGTTCAACACGACGTCTTGGGCGTTGTTACCTAATTTCACTGCGATCCTGCCCATTTCGGCGAAGTAGCCATTGACCTCTTCGGGTAATGCGTGCTGGGGATGACGCCACCGGGTGATTTCGGCGACGTGTAGGGCCAGCGCCCCCATCCGATCGATGTCGACAATCATCTGCAGGGCGCTGACGATCGCCCGAAGGTCACCGACAACCGGCGCTTGCAGAGGGGCCAGCAGCACGAACGCGTTCTCCTCTGCGGCGGCGCTCATCGCGGCGATCTTGTCGTGGTCGCTGAGGACCTGTTCGGCCAGCACCAGATCCGCGTGCAGCAGGGCCTGGGTTGCGTGCTCCATGGCAACGCCGGCCAGCCCGCACATCTCCCCGAGATGTTCGGTTAACCTGGCGAGCTCCGCATGGTAGGCGGTCCGCATGCCCACCAAGATATGGTCTTAACCTTGAAGATACAGTAAAGCGACATGTGAACTCACGATGAAATGTCGGCTTACGGTTGTTTCGGACGACCGTTTGGGGCGGGTGGCGTGTCGCCGAATTGTTTGAAACTGCTAGTACTTCAACACGCCCTTGTCAACCGGGATCTGCGCCCCCGTCAGTGTCCCTGAGCCGTCACCAGCGAGCCAGACTACGACGTCAGAAACCTCGTTCGCCGACATAAAACCCTTGGGCTGCAGCGGCATTGGCCCGAAGCTGTGCACGTAATGGCGATGCTCAGCGAACACCTGCATCATTAAATCGGGTTCGATCATCGGCGTGTCGACCGAGTAGGGGTGGATGGAGTTGACGCGGATCCCGAATTCGCCGAGCTCGATTGCCAGCGCATTGGTCAGCCCGACCAGTCCGTGCTTGGCCGCCGAGTAGTGGCCATTGCCCGGGGTGGCCTTCAGACCGGCCACCGAGCTGACCACGACGATGGAGCCGCCGTTGCCGGCCTCGATCATCGCGGGTATTACCGCTCGCAGCGTGCGCCAGGTGCCCGATCAGGTTGACACCGATGACGGTGTCCCACTGCTCGTCGGTGAGCTCCCAGACCCGTCCCCAACTGAGCACGCCCGCGTTGGCGACCAGGATGTCGAGCCGGCCGAATTGCTCGACGCCGTCGGCCACCAGCTCCCGTAGTGCTGCATCGTCTCGAATGTCGACCTTCGCGGGCCAATATCTTGCGTCCTTCGGCCTCCACCGCCCGGACGGTGTCGGCGAGTTCCTCCGGAGTGGCCGCCGCATAGGTGATGCTGGCGGACACCGGTGCGCAGATGTCGAGCGCGATGATGTCGGCACCCTCTCGCGCCAGCCGGATCGCGTGCGCCCGTCCCTGGCCACGCGCGGCACCGGTGATGAATGCCACCCGCCCCTGCAATGTTCCGGACACACCAGACACCCGCGGCCCCTTTCGCCGACTGGCGATAAGGCTAACAGCGAAACTGAAACGTGTTCTACGCCCGGCGACGATGCAGTGGGGGCACCACCCGCTTGCGGGGGACGAAGCGATGAAGTGGGGGCACTCCCCAGCCCTGCGGGGACCACCCGCTTGCGGGAGAGCGGCAGTCTATCGCCTCGGGTCAGATGTCGGCGATGATCTGTGCCCGCTTGCTGGTGTATTCCTCGTCGCTCAGCGCGCCGGAGTCGTGCAGTGCCTTCAATTCCTGCAACCGTTCGCCGACAGAGGCCGCCGGTGGGCTAGCGATCGCCCCCGCGCCGACCCCGGCCGCGCGGCTGCTGTTGGGCGGCCGCGCGGGTTACCACCGCCTGAATCTGCTGACGTACAACCGGGTTTGAGCGGATGTCGACCATCCGCTTCAGCGGAATATTGTTGGCCTTTAAGATCTGCAGAATTTCCATCAGCGGGCCGGCCTGCCCGCTCAAGTCGTAAGTCTTGTTGTCTTCTGCCATCTCGAACTGCGCTGGCACCAGGCCGTTGACCAAAGCACTTCGCTCCCAGTCGATTCGGTATTCTCGCAGTCGCCGGGTCGACGAGGACCACGAGCTTGCGCGCGGTGATGTTGCCCAGCCGGCTGACGCTGGCGATTACCCGGTCTTCGCTGTCAAAGACGAAGCCGGATCCGGAGATGCGCAACTCCAGTTTGACCAACGGTTGCTCGTTGATCCGCGTTCCGGTCTCACGATTCCCATGATCTGGGCGAGCGCCAGAACTCCACTCTGCTCGAGCGCGGCGTTTTTGGCGGCGGATTTCGACCCGTAGTTGGCCACGCCAGAGCGATCAGCACGTCGGCGGCAGTGATCAGCAAGCCGACGTAGAACATCCACTTCATCAGGCTCATTTGCCCGAGTGCGAAATAGGTGACTAAAAAGATCGGCCCGACCAGGCCGCCACACAGCAGAACGAAGGCCTGCGACTTCAGATAGCGCCCCAACACGTGCTGCTCCTCACCCTGCCGAATAGGGCCGAATAGGTTCGTGTGAGGCGTAACGCCGCAAGCAAAACGGCGCCCACCTTTGAGGTGAGCGCCGCTTCGCTGTCGAGCTACTTGACGATCTTGGTGACCCGGCCGGCGCCGACGGTACGGCCACCCTCGCGGATCGCGAAGCGCAGACCCTCGTCCATGGCGACGGGCTGGATCAGCTTCACCGAGATGTCGGTGTTGTCACCGGGCATCACCATTTCGGTGCCCTCCGGCAGCGTCACCACACCGGTCACGTCGGTGGTGCGGAAGTAGAACTGCGGACGGTAGTTGTTGAAGAACGGCGTGTGCCGACCGCCCTCGTCCTTGGACAGGATGTAGACCTGGCCCTCGAACTCGGTGTGCGGCGTGGTGGTGCCGGGCTTGACGACAACCTGGCCACGCTCGACGTCCTCACGCTTGACACCGCGCAGCAGCAAACCGACGTTGTCGCCGGCCTGCCCCTGGTCGAGCAGCTTGCGGAACATCTCCACACCGGTGACCGTGGTCTTGGTGCTGGTCGGCTTGATGCCGACGATCTCGACTTCCTCGTTCACGTTGATCACGCCGCGCTCGACACGACCGGTGACCACGGTGCCGCGGCCGGTGATCGTGAAGACGTCCTCGACGGGCATCAGGAACGGCTTGTCGGTGTCACGGACCGGGTCCGGAATCGACTCGTCGACCGCGTCCATCAGCTCCTCGATGCCCTCGACCCACTTCGGGTCGCCCTCGAGCGCCTTGAGCGCGGATACCTTGATCACCGGAGCGTCCTCGTCGAACTCCTGGGCGGCCAGCAGCTCGCGGACCTCCAGCTCGACGAGCTCCAGCAGCTCCTCGTCGTCGACCATGTCGGCCTTGTTCAGCGCGACCAGGATGTAGGGCACCCCGACCTGACGGGCCAGCAGCACGTGCTCGCGGGTCTGCGGCATCGGGCCGTCGGTGGCGGCGACCACCAGGATCGCGCCGTCCATCTGGGCGGCGCCGGTGATCATGTTCTTGATGTAGTCGGCGTGGCCCGGGGCGTCGACGTGCGCATAGTGACGCTTCTCGGTCTGGTACTCCACGTGGGAGATGTTGATGGTAATACCGCGCTGACGCTCCTCGGGCGCATTGTCGATCTGGTCGAATGCGCGCGACTCGTTCAACGCCGGGTACTTGTCGTGCAGAACCTTGGTGATAGCCGCGGTCAGCGTGGTCTTGCCGTGGTCAACGTGACCTATGGTCCCGATGTTGACGTGCGGCTTCGTCCGCTCGAACTTCGCCTTCGCCACTTCTGTGTCCTCCTGGACTTGTTGGTGCTCGTTAAAGCAGTGTTGTTATTTCAGTTGTGCCGCGGTAGTGACCGGGCAAGGTTACTCCCGGACGTAACTCACTCGCCCGTCGCCTTCGCTTCGGCCGATTGCTCGCCTCCGAGCTCGTGAGCTTCGCTCACGCGCCCGTCGCCTTCGCGATGATCTCCTTCGACACGTTCGCCGGCACTTCGGCGTAGGAGTCGAAGACCATGGAGTAGTTCGCCCGGCCCTGAGTCTTCGACCGCAGGTCGCCGACATAGCCGAACATCTCCGACAGCGGCACATGGGCCCTGACCACGCGCGCACCGCTGCGCTCGTCCATGGCCTGGATTTGGCCACGGCGGGAGTTCAGGTCGCCGATCACGTCGCCCATGTAGTCCTCGGGCGTAGTGACCTCGACGGCCATGATCGGTTCCAGGATGACCGGCTGCGCTTGCTGCGCAGCCTTTTTCAGCACCTGGGAACCCGCGATCTTGAACGCCATCTCGGACGAGTCGACGTCGTGATACGCGCCGTCGAGCAGGGTGACCTTCAAATTCACCAGCGGATAGCCGGCCAGCACGCCGTACTGCATGGCGTCTTGGGCGCCGGCGTCGACCGAGGGGATGTACTCCCGGGGGATGCGTCCACCGGTGACTTTGCTCTCGAACTCGTAGGTAGCGCCGTCCTCGCTGGTGAACGGCTCGAGCTTGATGATCACCTTGGCGAACTGGCCCGAACCACCCGTCTGCTTCTTGTGGGTGAACTCGACGCTGTCCACCACGCGGCGGATGGTCTCCTTGTATGCGACCTGCGGCTTACCGACGTTGGCTTCGACCTTGAACTCCCGACGCATGCGGTCCACCAGGATGTCCAGGTGCAACTCGCCCATGCCGCCGATCACGGTCTGACCGGTCTCGGAGTCCAGGTGCACCTTGAACGTCGGGTCTTCCTCGGCCAGCTTCTGGATCGACAGGCTCAACTTCTCCTGGTCGCTCTTGGTCTTGGGCTCGATCGCGACCTCGATGACCGGGGCGGGGAACGTCATCGACTCGAGCACGATCTGGTCGTTGGGGTCGCTCAAGGTGTCGCCGGTGGTGGTGTCCTTCAGCCCGATCACCGCGTAGATGTGGCCGGCCGAGGCCCGCTCGACGGGGTTCTCCTTGTTGGAGTGCATCTGGAACAGCTTGCCCAGCCGCTCCTTTTTGCCCTTGGTGGCGTTGATGACCTGGCTGCCCGAGTCGACGGTGCCGGAGTACACCCGGACGTAGGTGAGCTTGCCGAAGAACGGGTGCGTGGCGACCTTGAACGCCAGCGCCGAGAACGGCTCGTCGGTCGACGGGTTGCGCGTGATCAACTCATCTTCCTTGCCAGGCACGTGGCCTTCGGCCGGCGGCACGTCCAGCGGCGACGGCAGGTAGTCGATGACCGCGTCCAGCATCGGCTGCACGCCCTTGTTCTTGAACGCGCTGCCGCACAGCACCGGGTAGGCCTCCGAGCTGATCGTCAGCTTGCGGATCGCCGCCTTGATCTCGTCGACGGTCATCTCCTCGCCGCCGACATACTTCTCCAGCAGCGCCTCGTCGGTCTCGGCGACGGCCTCGAGGAGTTTGGTGCGGTACTCCTCGGCCTTTTCCTGCAAGTCGGCCGGGATCTCGATGGTGTCGTAGGTCTCGCCGAGCTTGGTCTCGCCGCGCCACACCTTCGCGTTCATCTCGACCAGGTCAACGACGCCTTCGAAGTCGCCCTCGGAGCCCACCGGAAGCTGGATCGGAATGGCGTTGGCACCCAAGCGCTCCTCCATGGTCCGCACGGAGAAGTAGAAGTCGGCGCCGATCTTGTCCATCTTGTTGACGAAGCAGATCCGCGGGACGTCGTATTTGTCGGCCTGCCGCCAGACCTGCTCGGACTGCGGCTCGACACCCTCCTTGCCGTCGAAGACGGCCACCGCACCGTCGAGTACCCGCAGGCTGCGCTCCACCTCGACGGTGAAGTCGACGTGCCCGGGGGTGTCGATGATGTTGATCTGGTTGTCTTTCCAGAAGCAGGTGGTAGCCGCGGAGGTGATGGTGATTCCGCGCTCCTGCTCCTGCTCCATCCAGTCCATGGTGGCGGCGCCGTCGTGCACCTCACCGATCTTGTAGCTGATACCGGTGTAGTAGAGGATGCGCTCCGTCGTCGTCGTCTTACCGGCATCGATGTGCGCCATGATGCCGATGTTGCGGACCTTGGTCAGGTCGGTCAGCACGTCCTTCTGTGCCACAGAAGTCTTCCCACTCTTTCGATTGCTTGTCAGTTCGCTGTCAGTTGCGCCCGGCCACTCTGCCAGTTCGGCGCCGGTGGCGCCTCTACCAGCGATAGTGCGCAAAGGCGCGGTTTGCCTCGGCCATCTTGTGGGTGTCCTCACGTCGCTTGACGGAGGCGCCCAGGCCATTGCTGGCATCCAGGATCTCGTTTGCCAGGCGCTCGATCATGGTCTTCTCCCGACGCTGCCGAGAGAAGCTGACCAGCCAGCGCAGCGCGAGCGTGGTGGACCGGTCGGGGCGCACCTCGACGGGCACCTGATAGGTGGCACCACCGACGCGACGGCTCCGCACTTCCAAGGCTGGCTTGACGTTGTCGAGAGCCCGCTTGAGCGTGATCACCGGATCGGTGCCGGTCTTTTCGCGGGCCTGTTCGAGCGCACCATAAACAATGCGTTCGGCCAGCGATTTCTTCCCCTTCAGGAGAATTTTGTTGACCAGCTGGGTGACCAGCAGCGACCCGTAGACCGGGTCGTTGACCAGTGGACGCTTCGGCGCAGGCCCCTTGCGCGGCATCAGCTCTTCTCCTTCTTGGCGCCGTAGCGGCTGCGGGCCTGCTTGCGGTTCTTGACACCCTGGGTGTCCAGCGAGCCGCGGATGATCTTGTACCGCACGCCCGGCAGGTCCTTCACCCGGCCGCCACGCACCAGGACCATCGAGTGCTCCTGGAGGTTGTGGCCCTCGCCGGGGATGTAAGCCGTCACTTCAACCTGGCTGGTCAGCTTGACGCGCGCCACCTTCCGAAGTGCCGAATTGGGCTTCTTCGGGGTAGTGGTGTACACGCGAGTGCACACGCCACGGCGCTGCGGGCTGCCCTTGAGTGCCGCGGTCTTGACCTTGCCGATCTTGTCGCGGCGTCCCTTACGGACCAGCTGCTGAATGGTTGGCATCTACCGGCTTTCTCTGTCGCTGTTTGTGTTTCTCGCTGTTTCAAGTCTCTGTACTGCAGTTATGCCCCGCCGCGGTACCCCGCGGCCGGGTGTGTCGCACGCTCCCGCCGCGGAAAATCATCCGTTGCGTCGTGGACATGCGAATTGGCCCGGCGTGCGCGCCTTAGGTTTAGCGCCTTAAGCCGCCAGGCACGAGCATCCACAATACCCGCCGCTGGTCGGGCAGGTCAAAGCGACGCCGTTGACGTCCGCTGGCTTACCTTGCCAGCTTATCGGGCTTATTGGGCGCTGCGTTCGCTGCGACGCTCCATGCCGGCCGCCAGCCGCAACACCATGTCCGAGAAGACCGTATCGGTGTCGATGATGTCGTCCATCACGCCGGTCATTTCCAGCAGCACGAAGCCGTGCATTGCCGACCAGAATTCCAGCGCCGCGTAGAAGGCCTGCTCGATGTCAAGCCCGTAGGACTGCAACACGGCCATCACCGGTGCCGCGGCGCCCCGGGTGGCTGCGGTGAACTCCGGGTCGTCGCCACCGACAGCGGCATCCGGGTGAACGCCGAATACCGGCCCGGGTGGTGATGTGCGTAGCTGCGGTACGCGGCCGCCATGACCAGCACCGCATCGTCGCCGACTCGTCCTTCGGCGACACGGGCCAGCATCATGATGATGTCGTCGATCACCCGCATCCGCACTGTGCGCCGCAGATCCTCCAGGCTGTCGACGTGGTTGTACAACGACGGGCCTTTGGTCCCAAGCTGCGTGGCCAACGCGTTGATGGTCAACGCGTCCCAGCCCTCCCGGTCCAGGAAGGTGAGCGCGGCGTTGACGATGATCTCGCGGCTTAGCCGGGCGGGTCGGGCCCCCGACTTTGCCCCGGCCCCCGACCGGCCGGCCGATGACCCCGGCTCAGCTGCCATGGCGATCGTCCTTCAGGTTTGCATTGATAGGGCCGGTCAGCTGTCGAGTCGAGAGAACTCTAGTTGACGCCGCCGGATCCACGTACGCTCAGTCCAGCAGATCGCCCGCCTTGGCGAGAGGAGCCCGCGGTGAAATGGACGATCGGATGCCGAGCCCTCGCCGCCTGCGCGATTGCCATCCCGTTCACCTTGGCCGGCGGCGTTCCGACCGGGAACGCCAAAAACGGTGACACGCACATCACCGGTCAGGGTGTCGAGCAGACGATCGACTGCAACGGCGCCACGCTGATAGTCGACGGCACCAGGAACACCATCAACGCCCTGGGGACCTGCTGGGCGGTGTCGGTGATGGGCACGGGTCACACGGTGGTCGCCGACACCGTCGTCCACGACATCACCGTGTACGGCTATAACGAGTCGATCTTCTACAAAAATGGCGATCCGATCGTCTGGGACCGTGGCCGCGAACTCGGCATGACCAACCGGGTCAGTCACGTCGGGTCGTGAGACGCATTAGCTCGTTGCGACCGGCAGCCGGGGCGGTTGCGCTGACGCTGTGTGCCGTGCTGCTGGTCTTCGGGACGGCCGGCTGCGGCACAAAAAACAAACGGGGCGTCCACGTCGGCGACCGCCTCGACATCGGCAACACGATCAACTACGGATCGCTCGGCACCACCACCACTCTGGATTGCGGCGACGGGAAGTCTCTGAACGTGGGTGGCAACAATAACACGCTGACCGTCAAAGGCACCTGCGAGACGGTGAGTGTCGGCGGTGCCGACAACAAGATCACCATCGACAAGATCGACAAGCATCTCAACGTCGTCGGGATCAACAACACGATCACCTACAAAGACGGCAGCCCCCAGGTCGAGAACCTCAGCAACGGCAACACCATCACCAAAGCCCGCTAGTCCCCGAGTTATATCGCCGCCGCGCCGTGCCGGCCGGCACCGCCCGCGAACCGGCCGGCACCTTCCATCGCTTCCGCGGAAACCCGGGAAATACTGGCGAATTCGTAGTCCAGGGCCTCTGATTCGGCCAACCCCCATTGCTGCAGCGACGACAGCCGATCCGATCGCATGCATTGCTGGGGCAATGCAGCCAGCTGGGCTGCCAGCTCCTCGGCGGCGTTACGGGCCTGCCCTTTGGGCACAACCCGATTGGCCAGGCCGATGGCCAATGCTTCGGCGGCGTCGACCCCACGGCCGGTGAGGATCATGTCCATCGCCCGGCTCTGCCCGATCAGCCGGGGCAGCCGGATGGTGCCGCCGTCGATCAGCGGCACCCCCCACCGGCGGCAGAACACCCCGAACACGGCGTCCTCCTCGGCCACCCGCAGATCGCACCACAACGCCAGCTCCAGACCGCCGGCGACCGCATACCCACTGACGGCGGCGATCACCGGTTTCGACAGCACCATTCGCGTCGGCCCCATCGGGCCGGGGCCCGTCCGATGTACCGCGTTGGCCTCCGGTGTGCCGAATGCCTTCAAATCGGCCCCGGCGCAGAATGTTCCGTTGTCGCCCCACAGCACCGCCACCGATGCGGTGTCGTCGCGATCGAACTCCTCGAAAGCCGCATACAAGCCGGCTGCGGTTGGGCCGTTGACGGCGTTGCGGGCCTCCGGCCGGTTCAAGATCACCGTGGTCACCGGGCCGTGACGTTCTACGCGTACCGGATCGCTCATGTCGCCTCCACTAGTCGGATCCCGTCGCGCCGCTCGATCAGTTCGGCGGCGAAGTCGTTGTAGGCCAAGCGCAGCCGCGCGCCCGGCCAGTCGGCGGGCAACAATTCGACTGGCAGCACGGGATCGGTCAGCAGGTGGCGGACGATCCCGGCGGCCACCACGAATCGTGCGGGAACATCAGTTACGGTCGACATCTCGTCGAGCAACCGATGACCGGTTCGGGCCCACGAAGGCAAGTCCCATAATTGGCCGGCCAGCTCGGTAGGCGCCTCGTCGCGGGTCTGCATTACCCGCAGCCGGACCCGGATCTCGGAATCCAGGTCGAGCTCAAGGTTGTCCGGCCGCATCCACACCCCCTCCCGCAGTTCACCGAAGCGGTTGTTGTGCAGTGTGGTTCGCAACGCAGCACGGGTGCGGGGATCGGTTCCGACACTGGTGACGATCAAGGTGGTCCAGTATCCGCGCCAGGGCCGTAGTTGTGGTCGCATCGCATAGTCCTGCCGACGCTGCCGGGCCAGTAGCCGGTCTGAGAGCCGATAGCCGTCGGCGGACCGGATCAAGTCGCCGGCGCTCACCATGCGGGTCAACGCGACCCGCAGCGCACTCTCCTTGATGCCGAAGTCGCTGGTGAGCCTGACCAATTCAGCTGCGCTGGCCCACGCCGGGTGGGCGCCGAGCAGCACGCTGAGCACGACCGAGCGGGCGGTCATGCGGGTCAGCGATTTCGGCATGTGCGGACCCGTCAGACCTGGGATGCCTGGCGGCCGTAGTCTCCGAACGGTTCGTCGCGGTGACGCACCGCATCACGGAAGCCGTGCTCGACGGCATCGGCGACGAATGCGTGCCCCTCGGGTGTGTGTCGAGCGACCCCGTCGAAGACGGTGCTGACCATCCTGCTGGTGGCCACTCCCTGTTGCAGCAGCGCCGAATTCAGTGCGAGTTTGACCATGATCAGCTGATTGACCGGCACCGCGGCGATCCGCTCCACCAGACGTTCGGTGCGCTCGTCGAGGTCCTTGGGGTCCGGCGCCTCGACCGCCAGGCCCCACTCGGCGGCTTGTGCCCCGGTGATGCAATCTCCGGTCAGCAGAAGGCGTTTGGCGCGCTGGTCGCCCAACCGGTGGGCCCACAGCCCGGCCGCAGGCACCCCCCAGACCCGAGTCGGCGGGTAGCCGATCTTCGCGTCCGATGCGGCGATCACCTGGTCGGCGTGCAAGGCGATGTCGGTGCCACCGGCCACGCAGTAGCCATGGATCTTGACCACCGTCGGCTTGTCGGCGTGCATCAGGCTAGAAAAGCCACGCACGAAGCGGCTCATCATCTGGTAGTCGATCATTGGGTCCCACGGCTGATCCGGTAAGTGGTTGACCGCCTGGGTTTTACCGTCCAGCACAGTTCCGCTGTAGGCTCCGGTGCCGCCGGCCGAGCCCGTGCGATCGGCATAGGCGCTCAGGTCGAAACCCGCGCAGAAGCCCTCGCCCCGGCCGGAGACCAGGATGACATGCACATTCGGATCCAGATCGGCGCGTTCGACCAAGGCCGACAGTTCCAGCGGGGTATCAGCGACGATCGCGTTGCCCTTCTCCGGGCGGCTGAAGGTGATCCGCGCAACCCGATCGGTGACCTCATAGGTCATCGTCTTCAGGTTGTCAAAGTCGATCGGTCGGATCGCGTGGGTCATGAGCGCCGCTCCTCCTCATCGCTTCGTCCCCCGCAAGCGGGAGGTGCCCCCACTGCATCGTCGCCGGCGGAGGACGTCAACCCTTGATCATGGCCCGCTCGAGGATCGGCGCGAGATCCAGCCCGGTGGGCATGGTTCCGAAAGCGCCGCCCCACTGCCCGCCGAGCCGTGTGGCCAAGAACGCTTCGGCTACGGCCGGATGTCCGTGGCGCACCAGCAGCGAGCCCTGTAGCGCCAGGCAGATGTCCTCGGCGACCTTGCGGGCCCGGTACTGAATCGTGTCCAGGTCGCCGAGCTGTGACCGCAGTCGCTGGATGTGGCGGTCCAACCGCGCGTCCTGGCCTGTGCTTTTACCCAGCTCGCCGAACAGCACCTCGACGCATTCCGGACGAGTTGCCATGGCGCGCAGAGTATCCAGCGCGCTGACGTTGCCCGAGCCCTCCCAGATGCCCATCAGCGGTGCCTCACGGTAGAGCCTCGGCATGCCGGACTCCTCGACATAGCCGTTGCCGCCCAGGCATTCCAGGGCCTCCGCTGCGTGCGGCGTGGAACGTTTGCACACCCAGTACTTACTGGCAGCCAGCCCGATACGGCGGAACAGGGCCTCGGTCGCGTCGCCGCGAACGGCGTTGTCGGTGGCGCCGGCCATCCGCATCGCCACCATGGTGGCAGCCTCGGCCTCCACGGCCAAGTCCGCCAACACGTTGCGCATCAGCGGCTGGTCGATCAGATAGGCGCCAAATGTCTTGCGGTGCTGTGCATGGTGGACGGCGTGGGTGAGCCCGGTGCGCATGCTGGTGGCGCTGCCCAGCGTGCAGTCCAGCCGGGTCAGGTTGACCATCTCGATGATGGTGGGAACGCCGCGGCCCTCTTCGCCGACCAACCACGCGGTGGCGCCGTCGTATTCGACCTCACTGGACGCGTTGGCGTTGTTGCCGAGCTTGTCCTTGAGCCGCTGCAACAGCATCCGGTTACGGCTACCGTCAGGCAGCACCCGAGGCAGAAAGAAACACGACAGCCCGCCCGGCGCCTGCGCGAGCACCAGGAAGATGTCGCACATCGGCGCCGAGGTGAACCACTTGTGTCCCGTCAGCCGATAGCTGCCGTCGGCGTTGCGGGTGGCCTGGGTGGTGCCGGCCCGGACGTCGGAGCCGCCCTGCTTTTCGGTCATCGACATGCCCGCGGTGATCCCCACTTTGGTGGTCGGCACCTTGAGCTCCGGGTCGTAGTCGCGGCTGGTCAGCAGCGGCTCGTAGCTGGCGGCGAGTTCCGGGTTGCAGCGCAGCGCCGGCACCACGGCGTAGGTCATCGAAATCGGACACATGTGGCCGGGTTCGGCGGTCCACACGCTGGTCTTGGCCGCGCGGACCACGTGTGCGCCCGGCCGGTCGTCGGCCCAGGGCGCAGCGTGCAGGCCGTGCTCGATCGCGGTGCGCATCAACTCGTGGTAGGCGGGGTCATACTCGACCTCGTCGATCCGGTGTCCGTAGCGGTCGTGGCTGCGCAGGATGGGCCGGTTGCGGTTGGCCAGTTCACCCCAGCGTTGCGCCTGCCTGGAGCCGGAGATCGCGCCGACCGTGGTCACCTCGTCCAGGCCCCACTGGCCGCCTTCGCGGATCAGCGCCTCGATGAGGACAGGGGAGGATGCCGGGTTGTGCTCTTCCAAAAGCGGTACCTGGTTGGTGACGACATGAGTATCTGCCATGCCACCACTGTTACATTTTTTCTACAACCGCACAAGAGGTGTAATGCTCAGCGGGACCGCTGTGGTGGCGGCCGGCGCGGCGGCCTAAATCCTCAGGGCGCCTGCGAAAGTTGGAGGGAATCGGTTTCGACGGTGCCGACAGGATTGCCGCACTCAGGCACTTTGGCGGTTATCTGAACGGTGCCCTGCAGGGTTATCGGATCCCACACACTGTGGGCCGCCAAAGCGTCGGGAACCTTGCTGCCGTCCTCGCATGCGACCTCGCCGGCCGGATCGTCCATTGTCCATTGGCCGTTGATCAAACGCGCCTGAGTGTGGCTGGGACCACCGGCGGTATGTGAAACATCGGCGCATCCGTCACCGCACGGGCTGAAATAGAGATCGTTGTTCTCCGTGGGGCCGTCGGGGCGGGTGTTCGTGGCGATGTAATGGCCGCTCATGTCCGGATCGGCGACGGCTTGAGCTGACAACGCGACAGCAGAAGCGGCAAGCATGGCCGCTGCGAAGATGGCTCGTTTTCCAGTCACAGCGAACCAAGCTTTCAGAGATTCCCCAAACGCCGGCACAACAACAGCGAATATTTTGGTGAAATTTAGCCGCCAGTTTTTTCGCGTAGGAACGCGATGTCGTCTTTGCGGCCCTCATCGGCGGTTTCGCAGATAACCGGCGCGTCGGCGGCCTCCACCACCGCCACCAGCAACTCGGGGTCGATCTGCCCGGTACCGAAGTTGGCGTGCCGGTCGCGACCCGAGCCCGCTGAGTCCTTGGAGTCGTTGCAGTGCACCAGGTCGATGCGGCCGGTGATGCCCTTGATGCGGTCGACGGCGTCGACCAGCGCCTCGCCTGCTGCCCAGGCGTGGCAGGTGTCCAGGCAAAAGCCGATGCCCGCATCGCCGATGTGGTCCCAGAGCCGACCGATGGTGTCGAAGTGGCGGGCCATTGCGTAATCGCCGCCGGCGGTGTTCTCCAAGTACACCGGAACTTCGGTCTGCAATTGGTCGAGCGCCTTGCGCCAGCGCTGAAAACCTTCGTCGAGGTCGGTGTCGTTCGCGACGTGGCCACCGTGCACGATCACCGCGGCGGCTCCGATCTTGGCGGCCGCGTCGCAGGTGTCTTGCAAGATCTTGCGCGACGGGATCCGCACCCTGTTGTTCGCTGACGCGACGTTGATCAGGTAGGGCGCGTGCACGTAGATCGGCAGCGCCGCGGCTTTGAGCTGTGCGGCGTCCTCGCGCGGCTTGGGCGCCTTCCAGCTCTGCGGGTTGCCGAGGAAGATCTGCACCACGTCGGCGTTCTCGGCGGCAGCAGCGGCCAGTGGGTCCTGCGGGCTTACGTGTGAACCGATCAGCACGTGGGCCAGTCTAGTAGCGCGCGAGCTTCACGCCAGCGTGACACTCGACGAGAACGAAAAAGCCCCGGGCGGAACCCGGGGCATTTCGTTGCTGACTAGCGTTGGTGTTACCGGTAATCCGAGTAGCCGTAGTCGTCCAGCGGAACCGCAGCACCGGTGGCCTGGCCGAAGTCCGGGCTGTAGTACTGGTCCTCGTAGGACGGGATTGTGTACGCCGCGGCCCGCGCTTCCTCGGTGGGCTGCACCTGGATGTTGCGGTAGCGGTTGATACCGGTCCCGGCGGGGATCAGCTTTCCGATGATCACGTTTTCCTTCAGCCCATTGAGCCTGTCGCTGCGGCAGTTGATCGCCGCATCGGTGAGCACTCGCGTGGTCTCCTGGAACGACGCCGCGGACAGCCACGAGTCGGTGGCCAGCGACGCCTTGGTGATACCCATCAGCACCGGGCGGCCGGCGGCGGGCTCGCCGCTCTCGGCTACCACTCGACGGTTCTCCGCCTCGAACTCCGCGCGGTCGATCAGCGAGCCGGGCAAAAACTCCGTCGAGCCCGAGTCGATGATGGTCACCCGGCGCAGCATCTGCCGCACGATCACCTCGATGTGCTTGTCGTGGATCGACACACCCTGCGCCCGGTAGACCTCCTGGACCTCCTTGGTGAGGTGGATCTGCACCTCGCGGGGGCCCTGCACCCGCAGCACCTCGTGCGGGTCGGCGGAGCCTTCCATCAGCTGCTGGCCCACCTCGACGTGGTCGCCGTCGGCGAGCAGCCGCTCGCTACCGTCCTCGTGCTTGAACACCCGCAGGCGTTGCCGCTTGGAGAGCTTGTCGTAGACCACTTCCTCGCCACCGTCGTCGGGAACGATGGTGATCTTGTAGAAGCGCTCGCCCTCCTCCAGACGCACCCGTCCGGTGACGTCGGCGATCGGCGCCTTGCCGCGCGGTATCCGGGCCTCGAACAGCTCCTGCACCCGAGGCAGACCGCCGGTGATGTCCTCACCGACACCACCCTGGTGGAACGTGCGCATGGTCAGCTGCGTGCCGGGCTCACCGATGGACTGGGCCGCCACGATACCGACGGCTTCACCGATGTCGACCAGCTTGCCGGTGGCCATCGAACGCCCGTAACACGTCGCGCAGACACCGGTGCCGGTTGCACAGGTCAGCACCGAACGCACCTTCACCTGCGTGATGCCGGCCGCCAGCAGCGCGTCGATCTCCGGGTCGCCAAGGTCCTCGCCCCGCGCGACGACGACGTTGCCCTTCTCGTCGACTGCGTCGGAACCCAACGTGCGTGCGTACGCCGAGGTTTCGATGAACGCGTCGCGGATCAGCGTCCCATCGGGCTGCCGCTCGGCCAACTCGACGGTGATACCGCGCTCGGTGCCACAGTCGGCCTCGCGGACGATGACGTCCTGCGACACGTCCACCAGACGACGGGTCAAATATCCCGAGTCGGCGGTACGCAACGCGGTGTCCGCCAGACCCTTCCGGGCGCCGTGGGTGTTGATGAAGTACTCCAACACCGTCAGGCCCTCACGGAACGACGACTTGATCGGCCGCGGGATGAACTCACCCTTCGGGTTGGTCACCAGACCCTTCATGCCGGCCAGTGTCCGAGTCTGAGTGAAGTTACCGGTGGCACCGGAGTCGACGATCGTGATGATCGGGTTGTCGTCCGGGTAGTGCTCGCGGAGCGCCTCACCGACCTCGTCGGTGGCTTCCTTCCAGATCTCCACCAGCGCCTCGTTGCGCTCGTCGTGGTTCAAAGCACCACGCTGGAACTGCTTTTCGACCTTGTCGGCCCGCTCCTCGTAGGCGTCGAGGATCTCCTGCTTGCCTGGTGGCACCAATACGTCAGCCATCGACACCGTGACACCCGAGCGGGTGGCCCAGAAGAAGCCGGCGTCCTTGAGCTTGTCGACCGTCTGGGCGACCACGATCATCGGGTAGCGCTCGGCCAGGTCGTTGATGATCGCCGCCTGCACCTTCTTGTGCATCTGCTTGTTCACGAACGAATACCCGACGGGCAGCAGCTCGTTGAACAACACCCGGCCCAGCGTGGTCTCGGCCATCCAGGAATCACCGGGCTGCCAACGGTTTTGGCCGAACAGCTCGGTCTCCAGCTCGGCCGGCGGACGCAGCTGGGAAAGCCGCACCTTGATCTTGGCACGCACGCTCAACGCGCCGCGGTCCATCGCCATGATCGCTTCGGCCGGCGAGGCGTACACCCCCGACTCCGGACGGTCCTTGGCGGCCGGCTGGTATTCACCGGTGTCGCCGGGGATCTCGGTGGTCAGGTAGTACAGCCCGGTCACCATGTCCAGCCGCGGCATGGCCAGCGGACGGCCCGACGCCGGCGACAGGATGTTGTTGGAGGACAGCATCAGGATGCGGGCCTCGGCCTGTGCCTCCGCACTCAGCGGCAGGTGCACGGCCATCTGGTCACCGTCGAAGTCGGCGTTGAACGCCTCACACACCAGCGGGTGCAGCTGAATAGCCTTGCCCTCCACCAGCATTGGCTCGAATGCCTGAATACCTAGCCGGTGCAGAGTCGGCGCCCGGTTCAGCAGCACCGGGTGCTCGGCGATGACCTCTTCGAGCACATCCCACACCTGCGGACGCTGACGCTCCACCATCCGCTTGGCGCTCTTGATGTTCTGCGCGTGGTTGAGGTCGACCAGCCGCTTCATCACGAACGGCTTGAACAGCTCGAGGGCCATCAGCTTGGGCAGACCACACTGGTGCAGCTTGAGCTGGGGGCCGACGACGATGACCGAGCGGCCCGAGTAGTCGACACGCTTACCGAGCAGGTTCTGCCGGAACCGGCCCTGCTTGCCCTTGAGTAGATCGCTCAGTGACTTCAGCGGGCGGTTGCCCGGCCCCGTAACAGGCCTGCCGCGACGGCCGTTGTCGAACAGCGCGTCCACTGACTCCTGCAGCATCCGCTTCTCGTTGTTGACGATGATCTCGGGCGCGCCGAGGTCGATCAGCCTCTTGAGCCGGTTGTTGCGGTTGATCACCCGGCGGTACAGGTCGTTGAGGTCGCTGGTCGCGAACCGGCCACCGTCGAGCTGCACCATCGGCCGCAGCTCCGGCGGGATCACCGGAACCGCGTCGAGCACCATGCCCATTGGCGAGTTGGCCGACTGCTGGAACGCCGCGACCACCTTGAGCCGCTTCAGCGCGCGAAGCTTCTTCTGCCCCTTGCCGCTTCGGATAACCTCACGCAGCGTCTCGGCCTCGGCTTCGATGTCGAAGTTCTCGATGAGCTTCTGGATCGACTCCGCGCCCATGGCGCCGGTGAAGTACTCGCCGTAGCGGTCGACGAGTTCGCGGTAGAGGTTCTCATCGACGATCAGCTGCTTGGGCGCCAGCTTGGTAAAGGTGCTCCAGATGTCCTCCAGCCGGTCCAGCTCACGCTGCGCGCGGTCGCGCAGCTGGCGCATCTCACGCTCGCCGCCGTCGCGAACCTTGCGCCGCGCATCGGCTTTCGCGCCCTCGGCCTCCAGTTCGGCCAGGTCGGCTTCCAGTTTCTGCGCCCGTGCCTCCAAGTCGGCGTCGCGCTGGTCCTCGACCGCCTTGCGCTCCACCACCATCTCGGCCTCGAGCGTCGAGAGCTCGTTGTGGCGCATCTCGTCGTCGACGCTGGTGATGACGTAGGCGGCGAAGTAGATGATCTTCTCGAGATCCTTCGGCGCCAGGTCCAGCAGATAACCCAACCGCGACGGGACACCCTTGAAGTACCAGATGTGGGTGACCGGCGCGGCCAGCTCGATGTGGCCCATCCGCTCGCGGCGCACCTTGGCACGGGTCACCTCGACGCCACAGCGCTCACAGATGATGCCCTTGAAGCGCACCCGCTTGTACTTGCCGCAGTAGCACTCCCAGTCGCGAGTGGGTCCGAAGATCTTCTCGCAGAACAGGCCGTCCTTCTCCGGCTTCAGCGTGCGGTAGTTGATCGTCTCCGGCTTCTTGACCTCGCCGAAAGACCATTGCCTGATGTCCTCCGCGGTGGCCAGGCCAATACGGAGCTCATCGAAGAAGTTGACGTCTAACACGTAACTCCCTTTCCCCTTGCGGGTGTAGTAACAAGAAAAACTTAAGCCAAATCCTCAACCGAGGCAGATTCGTTGCGGGACAGGTTGATTCCCAGATTCGCAGCAGCGCGCTCCAGGTCCTCGTCGTCGCCGTCGCGCATCTCGATGGCCGCACCGTCGCTGGAGAGCACCTCGACGTTGAGGCACAGCGACTGCAGCTCCTTGAGGAGCACCTTGAACGACTCGGGGATACCCGGCTCGGGAATGTTCTCGCCCTTGACGATCGCCTCGTAGACCTTGACCCGGCCGACGGTGTCGTCGGACTTGATGGTCAACAGCTCCTGCAGCGTGTACGCGGCGCCGTAGGCCTGCATGGCCCAGCACTCCATCTCGCCGAACCGCTGACCACCGAACTGCGCCTTACCACCCAGCGGCTGCTGGGTGATCATCGAGTACGGACCGGTGGAGCGGGCGTGGATCTTGTCGTCCACCAGGTGGTGCAGCTTCATGATGTACATGAAGCCGACGGTCACCGGGTAAGGGAACGGCTCCCCGCTTCGGCCGTCGAACAGCACGGCCTTGCCGTCGCTGTTGACCAGCACATTGCCGTCGCGGTTGGGCAGCGTCGAGGACAGCAGCCCCTGCAGCTCGGATTCCTGGGCGCCGTCGAACACCGGGGTCGACACGATCTTGTTTGGCGCGGCCTCCAGCAGCTGCTCGGGCAAGTGTGTCGCCCAATCAGGCGTGCCGTCGACCTTCCACCCGCTGTGGGCGCACCACCCCAGGTGGGTCTCCAGGATCTGGCCGATGTTCATCCGTCGCGGCACACCGTGGGTGTTCAGGATGATGTCCACCGGCGTGCCGTCCGGCAGGAACGGCATGTCCTCCTGCGGCAGGATCTTGCCGATAACGCCCTTGTTGCCGTGGCGGCCGGCCAGCTTGTCGCCGTCGGAGATCTTGCGCTTCTGGGCCACGTAGACACGAACCAGTTCGTTGACACCGGCCGGCAGCTCGTCGTCGTCTTCGCGGGAGAACACCCGGATACCGATGACCTTGCCGGACTCGCCGTGCGGCACCTTCAGCGAGGTGTCGCGGACCTCGCGGGCCTTCTCACCGAAGATCGCACGCAGCAGCCGCTCCTCCGGAGTCAGCTCGGTCTCACCCTTGGGGGTGACCTTGCCGACCAGGATGTCACCGTCGCGAACCTCGGCACCGATGCGCACGATGCCGCGCTCGTCCAAGTCGGCCAGCACCTCGTCGGAGACGTTCGGGATGTCCCGGGTGATCTCCTCGGCGCCCAGCTTGGTGTCCCTGGCGTCGATTTCATGCTCCTCGATGTGAATCGAGGTCAGCACGTCCTCTTCGACGAGCCGGGTGGACAGGATGATCGCGTCCTCGTAGTTGTGACCTTCCCACGGCATGATCGCCACCAGCAGGTTCTTGCCCAGTGCCATCTCACCGTTGTCGGTGCAGGGCCCGTCGGCGATCACCTGACCGGCCTCGACCCGCTGGCCGGCGTCCACGATCGGACGCTGGTTGGCGCAGGTGCCGTGGTTGGAACGGGCGAACTTGCGCATCCGGTAGGTGTGCCGGGTGCCGTCGTCGGCCATCACCGTGATGTAGTCGGCCGACACCTCCTCGATGACGCCGCTCTTGTCGACGACGACGACGTCGCCGGCGTCGATCGCGGCGCGCAACTCCATACCGGTGCCCACCAGCGGCGCCTCACTGCGCACCAGCGGAACCGCCTGGCGCTGCATGTTGGCACCCATCAAGGCACGGTTGGCGTCGTCGTGCTCGAGGAACGGAATCATCGCGGTGGCCACCGACACCATCTGGCGCGGCGAGACGTCCATGTAGTCCACCTCGGCCGAGGAGACGTACTCGACCTCGCCGGCCTTGCGTCGGACCAGCACGCGGGCCTCGGTGAACCGACCGTCGTCGTCGATCGGCGAGTTGGCCTGAGCGACGACGTGGCGGTCTTCCTCGTCGGCGGTCAGGTACTCGATCTCGTCGCTGACCTTGCCGTCGATCACCTTGCGGTACGGCGTCTCGATGAAGCCAAACGGGTTGACCCGTGCGTACACCGACAGCGAACCGATCAGGCCGATGTTCGGGCCCTCCGGAGTCTCGATCGGGCACATCCGGCCGTAGTGGCTGGAGTGCACGTCGCGGACCTCCAGCCCGGCGCGCTCACGGGACAGACCACCGGGGCCCAGCGCCGAGAGCCGGCGCTTGTGGGTCAGACCCGACAGCGGGTTGTTCTGGTCCATGAACTGCGAGAGCTGGCTGGTGCCGAAGAACTCCTTGATCGCCGCGACCACCGGTCGGATGTTGATCAGGGTCTGCGGCGTGATCGCCTCGACGTCCTGGGTGGTCATCCGCTCGCGGACCACCCGCTCCATCCGGGACATGCCGACCCGGATCTGGTTCTGGATCAGCTCACCGACCGTGCGCAGTCGACGGTTGCCGAAGTGGTCGATGTCGTCGGTCTCCACCGGCACCTCGACACCGCCGGGTACGGTCATCGTGGCCTGACCCTCGTGCAGGCGCACCAGGTATTCGATGGTGGCGACGACGTCCTCTTCGGTCAGCGTTGTCGACGAGGTTTCAGCGGGCTTCGCGCTCAAGCCCAGCTTCTTGTTGACCTTGTAGCGGCCAACCCGGGCCAGGTCGTAGCGCTTTTCCTTGAAGAACAGGTTCTCCAGCAGGGTCTGCGCGGACTCTTTGGTGGGCGGTTCGCCCGGCCGCAGTTTGCGGTAGATGTCCAGCAGCGCCTCGTCGGTGCCTGCGGTGTTGTCCTTCTCCAGCGTCGACATCATGTTCTCGGAGAAGCCGAACCGCTCCCTGATCTGCTCGGCGGTCCAGCCCAGCGCCTTGAGCAGCACGGTGACCGGCTGACGACGCTTGCGATCGATGCGCACGCCGACGGTGTCGCGCTTGTCGACGTCGAACTCCAGCCAAGCACCGCGGCTCGGGATCACCTTGACGCTGTGCAGTGTCTTCTCGGTCGACTTGTCGATGGTCTCGTCGAAATACACGCCGGGCGAGCGGACCAGCTGGCTGACCACCACACGCTCGGTCCCGTTGATGATGAACGTGCCCTTCTCGGTCATCATCGGGAAGTCACCCATGAACACCGTCTGGCTCTTGATCTCACCGGTGTTGTTGTTGATGAATTCGGCGGTGACGAACAGCGGCGCCGCGTAGGTCATGTCCTTGTCTTTGCACTCGTCGACCGGGGCCTTGACCTCGTCGAAGCGTGGGTCGGAGAAGGACAGCGACATCGAGCCGGAGAAGTCCTCGATCGGCGACAGCTCGTACAGCACCTCTTCGAGACCACCGACCGGCTTATCCTCGCCGCGCTCGCCGGCGGCTTCACGCCAACTCGGCGCGCCGATCAACCACTCGAAAGAGTCGGTCTGCACGTCCAGCAGCCCCGGAACCTCGAGTGGTTCGCGCAGCTTGGCGAAGGAAATTCGGTCAGGTGCTCCGGGAACGGAGCTGTAGGAGGAATTCTGAGGGGTTTTCTTGCTCTGGCGGGAGACTGCCAAGATGCATCCTTCCAGCACCTCGTGCGACTGACGGAGCCGGCGGCCACCGGACCTTTTGCCGCTATAACTTTGTCGGTTCGCTGGCGGACGATCTGTCCGAATCTCACGCACACAGCTAGATCGCTGAGCCAGACGGCTCAGGCTAGGACCACGATGTCAGGTGGCAGGTGAGGTGGGCAGGAATCAGCCAGCGCAACGTCCAACAATAGCGCAGGACTGCGCATTCCTCAACTACCGTGCTCTACGGGTATCGGCGCTGGCTGGCGGCTGAAACTACCCGTGCACGCTTGCTGCCCAACAGATTGGCCCTTTCGGGCGCTTCCGTCAAGAGGTGACGCGCCAAGTTGGTGGAACTTCTCCTTTCGGTCCTTCCGGGCTAGACCTGGCGAGGGTTACCCGCGTTGGGTGGGGATGGATGCGGTATCGGCGTCTTCGTCGCGGTGCCGGCCACGGTCGTCCCGGCTGCCGCGGTCGTCGCGGTTCGTCGCCGTCGGAGGAGCTTTGACTACCGTCGCCATCGAACGACTCGAGGATCGCTTCTTGGGCGTTCTTCGGCAGCAAGTGCAGGTTCTCGCGGACCCGATCCTGGCGCCGCTTGACCGCCTTGCGCTCCGGCATGCCGGGGGTTGCCTCGATCTGCGGCGGTACGCCCTCGATCTCTTCGACACCACCGTCGTGGTGGCCGGCCTCCAGGTGCGCCTGCTCCTCGGCCATGGTGGCCTCGTCTTTTTCCTCCGACATCCCGATCGGCCCGATACGACGACCGTTGAGGAACTGCCGCACCACCGGCTCGTCGCTGGTCAGCAACACCTCACGGGGACCGAACATGACCAGCTTGCGGCGGAACAACATGCCCATGTTGTCCGGCACCGTGCGGGCAATGTTGATGTTGTGCGTCACGATCAAGATCGTGCAGTCGATTTGGGCGTTGATGTCGATGAGCAACTGACTCAGATATGCGGTGCGGACCGGGTCCAGACCCGAGTCGGGCTCGTCACACAGGATGATCTGCGGTTCGAGCACCAGCGAGCGGGCCAGGCCGGCACGCTTGCGCATACCGCCGGAGATCTCACCGGGGAACTTCTTCTCGTCCCCGCCGAGGCCCACCATCTCCAGCTTCTCCATGACAATGTCTTGGATCTCGCTTTCCTTTTTCTTGGTGTGCTCGCGCAGCGGAAACGCGGTGTTGTCATAGAGGCTCATCGACCCGAACAGCGCGCCATCCTGGAACATGACGCCGAACAGTGTGCGGATGTCGTAGAGCTCCTTGGCCGAGCACTCGGTGATGTCGGTGCCGTCCACCGTGATCGACCCACGCTCCGGGCGCAGCAACCCGATCAGTGACTTCAAGAACACCGATTTACCGGTACCCGACGGGCCCAGCAGCACGCTGACCTCACCCGCCGGGACGTCCATGGTGACGTCTTCCCAGATTCGCTGGGAGCCGAAGGACTTCGTCAGCCCCTCAACCGAGATACCGATACCCATTGCGAAATCCTCCCGCTGACGTTGCTCACCGCCGCCCAAGCCCAGCTTGTGGCATGAGTCACTGTAGCGCACTAGTGGGGCCGCAGTCGCCTACTGCGCACACCACAGAGAATTCACCGGGCGGCGGCGTCACATCCGCGGCGACCAGTTGCCGTGAAAGCCCATCGGCACCCGCTGCGGCAGGTGGACGGTGGCGACCGACTCGCAGGTTTGGGCGTCGAGCAACACCAGTTGGCCCTCGTCGCGGCCACGGTGATAGCCGTAGCCGATCAGGATGCCGTCATCTTCGGAGCGGGCCGCTGGCCGTGGAACGAAGGACATTTCGCCGATCACCAACTCGGGGTCCAGCGGGGCCACCATGCTGGACGCGGTCGCATAGTCGTGCTTGTACAGCGATGTCGACATTTGCGATTTGCCTGAGTCGAGAAAGCCGCCCTCAAGCCCGACGGTGTAGCCGAACTGATGCCTGGCACCGAGCAGGGTCTCATTGATGCGAGGGAACTCCTGGCCGCGGTCGTCACGGCATTCACCGCTCACTGCTCCGGTCGTCAGATTGATCGTCCAACGGTGCAGAGTGGGCACAGTGTCGCCCGGACCGCGCCGGTCGCGGTCGAACATCCGCTCGTAGCGCACCACGTCGAGCACGAGCACTTCGCTGCCGTCCCGGACTTCGGAGTAGGCGTTGAGCGGGTGATAGACGTAGCAGGGTTCGATGTCGAACCACCGGACGGGGGCTTGCCCGTTGGCACCGTTGCCTTCGCGGGGCATCACGCCGATGCGGGCGGGGTAGTTCGGATTCCACGCGTACGGAAGTCCTTCCGCGACACGCTGACCACGGCTAGCGATCGCGGCGATCGGGCCCGGGATTCGAACTCGTCCGATCAACGACTGGATTGCCAGCCGCGCGGGCAGTTGAAGCCAGCGCGGCACAGACGTGGGCATCACCTGGACCGGGTCGAATGTCACCGGCAGGTCATAAATCACCACGTATTTATCGGTGAGCGAGAAGTCGTGCATCATTGGCGACCCGGCCACCTCGATGTCGACCGTGCGACGGGCGCGCCCATGGGTGTCGATGACCGAGTACTGCACCGTTCGACCGCGGGCGAATGAGTAGGAAACCGCATGCAGTTCGCCGGTTCTCGGGTCACGGTGGGGGTGAGCGGTGTAACCACCGGTGAGGGTGCCATCGAAATCGCAGGGGCCGACGGTGTCGAGCTCATCGGTGAGTTCGTAGTTGGCGACCCCGGCCTCGATGAGGGCCAGAGTCCGCCCGGCGTGCGATAGCACGTTGGTGTTAGCCCCGATGGAGTGCATGCCGGCGCGCAGGTTGCGCGCTGCGGGTGCGGGCTCGCCCAGGGCTGCGCACGTCGCCGGACCGCGGACCCACCGGTTGCGATACCAGTGGGCCTTGCCGCCCTGCAGCGATACCCCGTGCACCATGCCGTCGCCGGTGAACCAGTGATAGGTGGCCGGGTCCACCTCGGCGGCCGGATTGGGTCCGTTGCGCAGGTATCGGCCGTCGAGAAATTCGGGGATGTGTCCGGTGACCGATAGGTCGGTCGCGGTCACCTCGGCGCTGACCGGCGCCAGCAAGTCCTCGAGGTACGGGTTCGCCGGTGCGATGGTGGCGATAGTGCTCACGTCGGCCTCCTAGCTGCTATAACATTGATATTTCATTGTTATACCGAACGGGGGCTGTCTGTGTCAAGATGCAAATCATGAGTCCAGCGAATTCGCAGACTGAGCGCAACGTGCGTGACGAGCTGCTGCACGCTGCGGTGGACATCCTCAATGAGCACGGCCCCGACGCATTGCAGACTCGGAAGATCGCCAGCGCCGCGGGAACCTCGACGATGGCGGTGTACACCCATTTCGGCGGGATGCCGGCGTTGATCGCCGCGGTCGCCGAGGAGGGGTTGCGGCAGTTCGACGTCGCGATGACGATGCCGCCGACGTCGGACCCCGTCGCGGACCTGACGGCTACCGGGATCGCCTACCGGCGATACGCCATCGAGCGTCCGCACATGTACCGGCTGATGTTCGGCAGCACCAGCGCGCACGGCATCAATGCGCCGGCGCACGACGTGGTGACCTTGAGCGTGGCCGAGATCAACGACCACTACCCCAGCTTCGCGCATGTCGTGCGCGGTGTGCATCGCTGCATGCTGGCGGGCCGGATCGGCGGGGGTGCACCGGATTCGGCCTCCGACGACGCCACGGTGGTGGCCGTCGCCGCCCAGTTCTGGGCGGCGATCCACGGCTTCGTGATGCTCGAACTCGCGGGCTACTACGGCGCCCAGGGCAGCGCCGTCGGGCCGGTACTCGCCCCATTGATGACGAATCTGCTTGTTGCGCTTGGTGATTCACCTGAGCGAGTGCGGCAGTCACAGCAGTCGGCGGTGCAGCGCTGAGTGCACGAAACCCCCGGAGCCAGATTGGCTCCGGGGGTTTTCGCGAATCGACTACTTGACGGTGACGGTGGCGCCGGCGGCCTCGAGCTTGGTCTTGGCCTCTTCGGCAGCCTCCTTGGGGGCTTTCTCCAGCACCGGCTTGGGCGCGCCGTCGACCAGGTCCTTGGCCTCCTTGAGGCCCAGGCCCGAGACGATCTCACGCACAACCTTGATGACGCCGATCTTCTTGTCGCCGGCGGCCTCGAGGATGACGTCGAATTCGGACTGCTCCTCAGCCGCTTCGGCAGGCGCGCCGCCGGCAGCGGGGCCAGCCGCGGCAACGGCGACCGGGGCGGCCGCGGTGACCTCGAAGGTTTCCTCGAACTTCTTCACGAACTCCGAGAGCTCCAACAAGGTGAGTTCCTTGAACGCGTCGAGCAGTTCGTCGGTGGACAGTTTGGCCATGGTGTGGGTCCTTCCTGGATGGTGAGGGTTTGGGGTTATTCAGTGGTTTCGGCGGGTATTTCGGCGGGTGCCTCAGCAGCTGGTGCTTCGGCCGGAGCCGCAGGCTCTTCTGAGGCTCTCTTCTCCTGCAGCGCGGCAGCGAGCCTGGCGACCTGCGAGGCAGGGGCATTGAACAGCGCGGCGGCCTTGGACAGGTTGGCCTTCATCGCTCCGGCCAGTTTGGCGAGCAGCACTTCGCGGGACTCCAGGTCGGCGATGTGCTCGACTTCGGCGACGGTCAGCGGGTGACCGTCCATGTAGCCGCCCTTGATGGCCAGTGCCTTGTGATCCTTGGCGAAGGTCTTGATGGCCTTGGCGGCGTCGACCGCCTCGCCGGTGACGAACGCGATCGCAGTCGGCCCGACGAACAGCTCGTCGAGACCTTCGATGCCCGCCTCCGAGGCGGCCCGCTTGATCAGCGTGTTCTTGGCGACGGCGTAGGTCGCCGATCCGGCCAGTGAACGGCGCAGCTCGGCGAGATTAGCAACCGACAAGCCCCGATATTCGGTGATCACGGTCGCGGTGGACGCCTTGAACTGCTCGGCGATGTCTGCAACGGCGGTGGCCTTGTCAGCCCGGGCCATGCATACCTCCTTGGGGGTCTCGACCCGGAAATGACGAACGCCCCGACGCAGGAAGCGGTCGGGGCGTGAAGAGCCTCGTCCTCCTGCGTGGGCCGCCGGGAATTCCCGGACCTTCAACCGAATTACTCGGTGACCGACGGTCTTCGGTGGATCGGCAACCACAATAGCGTGGCCAGCCGCGATCAGCCAAAACGGTCGGTTAGTCACACCCGCCACTTCAGCCTCCGCGCGAGGAGGCACGCGTTATGCCCGCCTTCGAGCGATTCGCTTCGTCCCGCAAGGCCAGCACTCGTCGATGAATTCGGTGTTCGGTGCCGCGCGGCATCTGACCGGGACCGTAGACGCCACGCGCCAGCCGGCGCACCCTCCCGCGGCGCCGCTCCCAGCGCAGCGCGTCTGACACCGATTTACCGGCCGGACCGTCGACCTCAAACCCGTGGTAAGCAAGTGCCTCGACCAGTTGGTTGATGGTGGCGTGCCCGTGCAGGAACAAGTGCATGGTGAGCACGTAGCGCAACTCGATTCCCCGTAAGTTGTTCACCGTCGGGACGGTCGCATGCCGGTCCGACATCTAGGCGAAATCGCTCAGAGGCGGGCAAAACGCCACATGGGTCCGACGGGTGACTCAAGTGACGGATGGGAATAATGCTGCCGCGCCGATCAGACCCGCGTCGCCGCCGAGCGCGGCCGGCACCACGCGCAGGCCGCGGATGAAGTCCAGCCGGGCGTAGTCGGCCAACGCCGCATCCAGCGGGTCGAACAGCACCCGGCCCGCTTTGGCGACTCCCCCACCGACCACGACGAGGCGCAGGTCGCACACTGCCGCGACCGATGCGATCATCGCGGCCAGCGCGGCGGCGCCCCGATCAAACGCCCGCACTGCCACCGCGTCGCCGGCCGCGGCCGCTTCGGCGAGCGCCAACGCGTCGGCGCCGGGCGGCGCCGCCCAACCGTTGGCCACCGCCCACCGCGTCATCGACGGGCCGGCCGCGACCGTCTCCACGCAGCCTCTGCCTCCGCAGGAGCACGGCTGCCCGTCGAGCTCGACGACGACGTGGCCGACGTGCCCGGCATTTCCGGTCCGTCCGTGATAGGGCGCACCGTCGAGCACCAGCCCGCCGCCCACCCCGGTGGAGACCACCATCCCGAGCAGGAAGTCGGCGCCTCGCCCGGCGCCGCGCCAGTGCTCGCCGAGCGCCATGCACAACCCGTCGCCGCCCAGTCGCACCGCGACGCCCGGCACCGCGGCGGCGACCCGGTCCCGTAGCGGAAAGCCGCGCCAGCAGGGCATGTTGACCGGGCTGACGGTCCCCGCGGCCAGGTCGATCGGGCCGGATGCGGCGATGCCGACCGCGCCGACCACACCTCCGGCGGCCCGCATCGCCTCGGCGATCAGCTGCTGGACAACAGCCCAAACCTGTTCTGCCCCTTGGCCCTTCGGTGTAGGCCGGACGCTGGCATGCACCAGCGCGCCAGCCGGGTCGACGAGGCCGCCGGCGATCTTGGTGCCGCCGATGTCGAGGGTCAGGGTGAGCATCGGTGGTTCAGTGCCGGTGGGTGTTGTCGGGTTGACGCGGGTCACCGGGGTGTTCGTATCCGGGCGCCAACGACACCAGCTGCGCCCGGCGTTCGTCGAGCCACACCCGAAAGGCTCGGCGATGCGCGGCGGCCCGCAGGTGTTCGGCGATCGCGCCGCGCACCTGTTCCAGCGCCGGCGCGACGTCCGCCGGGGTACGCCAGCCGTGGCGGTCAGGGCCCGTCGCGGCGAACCGCATTGGGTTTCGGGCGTGATAGTCGGTGACGTCGTCGTCGCTGACGTCGACCGCGGCGGTGACGCGGATGAACAGTGCGCGCGCACACGGATCAGCCAGCGCGGCGGCGGCGATGCTCCCGATCTCCAGCCGAGCCGTGGTGTCGGGTAGCAGCTGGGCCTCGCTGGGCGCGTCCCGTGCGGTCGCGCCCTGCGCGGCAGCCTCGGCGGCGACCACCCGTTCGGTCACGATCAGCTGGGTCAGCCAACGGCGCAGCTGCCTACCTTCACTGGTGCCGGCCGCCGGCAGCGCAGCAGCCAGCGGGCCGTCGCGCAGCCGAGCCTCGCGCGCATCAACCTCGGAGACGGGTACCGGGACACCGCCGACCGTCGCGACAGCCGCGCTCATCTCACCGTCACCTTCGCCGCGGGTGAGTACACCAACCGGCCGGCGCAGCCCACCCGGACCAGCGCCCACCACTGGCCGGGCCGCACCCAGGCCGGCGGGCTCACGTCGAAACCGAGCTCGACGGTGCCGCGGCTGGGCAGCACGGCGCCCAACACGGCCGGGCCGATCCACTCCCAAGTCCCCCACGGGCTGATCAGATGCGCCTCCAGGCTGAGGTCGGCGCACGCGTCGGTGCCGAAGGTCACGGCCAGCCGAGCCGAGTCGCCCGCGGCCACCTCGACATCGGCTGGCCCGTCGGTCAGGTAGATCAGCCCAGCGTCATCGGCACCACCGACGCAGACCACGCACACGTCTTCGACCACCTGACGCCAGGCGGGCGGGATGTCAGTGGCGGTGAGCTGCAGCTGCGCCCGCACCGGATACAGCCCGGGAGCGGTGCGCGCGGGCATCGTCAGCGCAACGTCGGCCGCCAGGTATTCGCCGGGCGGCAACGTGAAGGGCAACTCGGCGGGGCTGGCCGACCAACCGGGCGGGCACACCACGGCGACGGTGCCTGTCAGCGGTGTGTCGGTGCAGTCGCTGGCCGCGGTCAAGCGCAGCACCACGTCGACGCCGGATACCCCGGTCACCCGGTGCGGGTGCAGGTGTGCCACCGCCGGTAGCCCGCCCAGCGGGGCCGGCCCGCGGTTATGCAGCCAGTACCGCGCGTAGAGCGGCTGGCAGCTTTCGGCCTGGGGCGCCAGCGCGGCGCCTTCGGCGTCGAGCAGCCGGGGCAAGTCGAGTCGGGCCAGCGCGGTGCAGATCTGGTAGCCGTGCAGCGCGGTGAGTGGGCGCCCGAGCTGCGGCCGCTCCCGCAGATCGGCCGCATCCAGCTGCGAGACCGTGCCCAGCGGCGAGCGCACGACGACGTCGGTGTCGCCGCCGCGTGTTTCGACCAGCCGGATGGCCACTCGGCCGGGGTCGACGGCTTGGGTGCTGCCCTGCGCCAACGGGTTACCCGCCGCCTTGAGCGCACCCAGGTGCACCGAGCCGGCCGGCTCGATCTGCAGCAGCGAACCAGCGGCGGGCAACCTCCCTTCAAGCGCGGTGGCAGTCACGGCCAGCAGCGGCCGGGAGAACTCGGCGCTGCGGGCCGGGATCTCGGCGTCGCGCCAGTCACCGGCACCGCACACCAAGGCGTAGTCGAAGACATGCGTCCAGTGCTGCAGCTGGAAATTCGAGCCGTCGGGTGTGGTGCGCCGCGGCTCGTCGATCCAGATGCCGGACGGCCAGCCGGTGCACGAGCGCATCAGCGCGGTGTGCAGCGTCCCATCGGTCTCGACGGCGAAGCTGGGCACCCCGCGGTTGCACAGCGCGACGGTGCGGGGCTCGAATGGCTGCAGGCCCGACGGGGCCTGTTGCACGACGGCGATTTCGGCGTCGACGAGATCGTCGGCCACCGCCGCGATCGCCGGCCCGAGGTCGGCGTCGTCGCGGCTGGCTATCACCAGCACCGGCAGCGCTCGCGAATCCCGCAGGTCCGCGCCGGGCACCCACTCGGCCGCCAACGGCGCAGCTGCGGGCACCCAGACCCGGGCCCGGCCGGTGTCAGCGAGCTGCCGCTCGACCTCTTTTGCGTAGGCGGGATCGGCGGCGGCCAGCATGGCCTTGGTGAAGGCATTCTGGACCGGCCCACCCAGCGCGATGCGGGCGTCCGGCAGGTTGGAGTCGACGCCGAGGTGGCCGTAGCGGGGCTTATCGGCGCTGCTGCAGGTCGCCGTGACCCCCGCCCGCGCCAGTGCGACGACGAGGTCACGCCCCAGCAAGCCGGCCATCGGCTCGGTCGGGGCGACCACCTCGGCAACCGAGACCGCACGCACACCGTCGTCGACGCGCACCCGGGCCGCCGAGGACAGCCCAAACCAGCTGTAGGCCGGGTTGTCCAGCGTCCACGGGTGGTCTGCGGTGTCCACCGAATCAGATTCCGAAAGAGGCTTGTGCAGCAACGCGAAACCACGCCCGACGACGGCGTCGCCGACCTCGCTGACCGGCATGGCGCCCGGCACCGGGCACGGCCAGCGCACCCGCAGCAGCCGGTCTTCCCCGGTGAACTCGTCGATGGTGGTGGTGCAGTCCACCCGGTCGACGCCGTGCCACAGCGTCAGCGTTTGGGTGTAGCGCAGCTGCTCACCGACTCGGCCGTGCACGACCAGCCGCTGGCCCAGCGGGCTGTCATACGCCTGGACCTCCGCCGAGGTTTCCGACGCGCACACCACCGGCCCCTTGGGCAGCAGGTGCCAGGGACCTTCGCCGCCGGTCGGATGCGCCGGGTATTCCTGGTAGACGGCCAGCTCGTTGCCCACCCGGCCGTCGGCGATCAGCTGTCGACCGTCGTGGACCAGCGATGACACCCCGCCGCCGCGGGCCGGGTCGACAACCAGCCGGTAGTGCTCGTTGGCAATTTCGTTACCGCGCAGCGGCTTCCAGGCCGTCGAGGCCTCGCCGGCGACCAGCCGGTAGGCCCGCCAACCCAGCGACGGCACGTCGCGGGCCACAAAGGTAAGCGACCGCCCGTCGTGCCCGACAACCGCCGGCACTTCGCTGCCGTCGGCATCCAGGATCCGTCCCAGGGTGTTCAGTCGAACGGTAACCACGTCGGTTCTCTTGTGCGCCAACGAATTCCACACGACGACGTCACCGTCGACGGCGCTGGACAGCAGCGCCAGCGCGTTGTCCCGCGCCGCGCGGCCGAGTCCCCAGGCATCACGCCAGCCGGTCAGCAGGTCGAGGTAGACCTGGTCGGACTCCGAACCGGTGATGGCGTCGTGGTGCGCGCCGTAGACCAACTGCACCCACGCCTTGGCCAGCGCGGCCTGCGGATAGTCGGCGCCGGCGAGCAGCCCGGCGAACACCGCAAACTTCTCCGCGTCCAGCACGGCGTTCTCGGCGGCCCGGTTGGCCTGCTTGGTGTCGATGAACGACACGTCCTTGCCGGTGTAGATCGGGTTCATGTCGCGGGTCTGCGGCGAGGCCACCAGCGCGCGGGCATCCAATTCGGCACGCACGGCGGCGAAGAACTCGCTAGGCAGCGCGCACACGAACCGCGGCCAGGTGTAGCGCGAATTCCAGTGCCGATGAATCTCGGTGACCCACTTATTCGGTGGGGTGTAGTCGGTGCCGACCGGCAACAACACATTGCGAGTCAGCGCGACCTTCTTCAGCTCTTCGAATAGCCGGTAGGCGGCCTGCTCGGCTTCGGTCAGCGAGGTGGACTCGTCCATCGACCAGCCCGCCCCATAGTGCGCAGGCATGTAGTGGGTGAGCAGCCCACGCCCGGACGGCGCGATCCACTCGAACTCGCTGCAAAATTGCATGCCCGCCACGCCGACGTCGCTGTGCATCGGGCCCCATTGGTGGTGCGGTCCGCGAGCCCACGAACTCGAGGTCAGACCGGCGTCGGCGGCCATACCCGGAAACTGCGGGTCGTGGCCGAACACGTCCAGCTGCCAGGCGGTGGCCGGGTTAGCGCCGAGTACGTCACGCTGAAATCCGGTGCCGTGTACCAGGTTTCGGATCGTGGTCTCCGGGCTGGTCAGGTTGGTGTTGGGCTCGTTGTAAGTGCCGCCCATGATCTCTACCCGGCCCTCGGCGATCAGCCGGCGCAGGTCGGCGCGGTCCTCGGGGTGGGTGTCCCAGTACGGCTTGAGGTAGTCGACTTCGGCGAGCACGAACTTGTATTCGGCTTCGCGGCGGGCCATTTCCAGATGCGCGTGGACCAACTCGAAGCCATTCCGGCACCTGCCCGGCGGGTCGTCGATCCAGACGCTGGTGTAGGCGCCCTGGGTGTTCCACCACACCGGGTCGTAGTGGAAGTGGCTGATCATGAACATTGTCCAGCCGGGCTCGGCGACGGTGAACGCGAACGACGTGCTGCTGTCTGCGATGTGCACCCGCGCCGCGCGCCGCTGGCCGGTGACCGGGTGCTCGACGGCCACCGGCACCTCGACGACCTGTTGCCCGATGCCGGCGCGCACTTCCCCGCTCAGGGCGTCGCCGTCAACTCGGATCAGCGTCGGCTCGGTGCCGTCGCTGACGGTCACCCGGGTCAGCTGCAGCGGCGCGTCCGGCGGCCCGACGAAAAGTTCCGTCGACTCCGCCGCGATGACGCGCATTCCCGCACCCTACGGCCGGGGCGGGCCCCGCGCGTGGTCACCGACGCGACACGTCGATGATCAGCGGGCGGTGATCAGAGATCGACAGCGTCGGCGCCCAGCAGCTGTCGACGACCAGTCGCGGGTCGTCGGTGAGGATGTGGTCGAGCTGCCGGTTCGGGTGGTCGACCGGAAACGTCGGCGCGGTGGCGAGCGGCCGCAGCCCGGTCCATCGCTCCGGCTTCGGTGCGCTTGTGTTGAGGTCGCCCATCAGCACCCGCGGGCCCGGGAAACCCCGCAGATCGCGGGTCAGCCGACTCAGCTGCAGGCGATTCCAACCCGGGACGAACGACAAATGCGTGTTGGCCACCGTCAGCGGACCCAGGTCGGTGTCGAACCGGGCCACGACCGCGGCGCGGGGCTCTTCGTTGACCATCTGCACCCGGGCCGGTCCGGGCAGAAACATCGGAAACTTCACCGGGATCCGCGGCAGCCGCAGCACCTGCCAGGTCAGCGCTTCGAACCGGGACAGCAGCGCGATCCCGTAGCTCGCGGTGCCCGGCTGCTCCTCGCCGGTGGCGGCCATCCAGGTGGCGCCCGGGGTACCGGAGATGGCCGCGACGAACCGGTGGCTGACCGCGCCCATTGCCTCGGCGGCAACGGCGGTCAGGTCGGCCATCGCGGAGCGGGGCTGGTCGCAATCGACCTCTTGCAGCGCTAGCACATCGGCATCCACGCGCCGCACGCAGTCGGCGAGCCGGTCGACGTCGACGTCTTCGTCGTCGATACTGCGGCCGTGCAGGAGGTTGAAGGTGGCCATCCGCATGGGTAATACCTACCCACCATGCCGGCCGAAGGATCATCGATGTTCGCCCGCAACGACGCGTTGCGTGACGTACTACGGCGGGCCGCGTCGGCGCTTAAGGCGCACGGACCCGAGTTCGCCCTCGCCGGCGGCTATGCGCTGTGGGTGTACGGCGCGCCCGAGCCCGTGCACGATGTGGACTTCGTGGTCGCCGAACCCGATGCCGAGGCAGCGGCGGAGACACTCGCCAAAGCCGGGTTCACCATCGAGCGCACCCCCGAGGACTGGCTGTTCAAGGCCTGTCTCGACGGCGCCGTCATCGATGTGCTGCACCGCATCAACGGTGTGCCGGTTGAGGCGGACCTGATTCGTTCGGGCGAAGGCAGAGACGTGCTGGCGGTTCGCATGCCGGTGTTGTCGCCCACTCAGGTGTTGATTCAAAAGCTGCGGTCGTTGCATGAGCACTACTGCGACTTCGCCCCGTTGCTGCCGACGGTGCGGGCAATCCGCGAGCAGGTCGACTGGGAGCAGGTGCACGCAGCCACCGCCGACAACGACTTCGCGGTGGCGTTTTTGCTGCTCATCGATCGGCTTGGTATTACGGGGTAATGCCCGCTCTCGCCTCGCCCGTGACCGATGAACGCAGTGCCCTGCGCGAGTACCTGGCGTTTCACCAGGGCTCGTACTTCGCGGTGGCCTACGGCCTTTCCGACGAACAGGCCCGCTCGCGGCCGACGGTCAGCGGATTATCGATCGGCGGGCTGGTCAAGCACGCCACCGGGCTGCAGCGCACCTGGATGGCCCGGGTTGCGGCCGCACCGGAGCTCCCGCCCCGCGATACCCGGCCGTTCGAGCAGGTCGCCGAGGACTTCGCCGATCAGCATGTGATGCGGCCCGACGAGACGCTGGCCGGGCTGCTGGGCGCTCTCGAGGCCGAAAACGCCAAGTCGCTGCGGCTGGTGGAGACCGCTGACCTGGACGCCGCCGTGCCGGTTCCGCACGACATTCCGTGGTTCCCGAAGAATCTCGAGGCGTGGTCGGTGCGATGGGTGATCTTGCACGTGATCAACGAGCTGGCCCGGCACTCCGGGCACGCCGACATCATCCGGGAGAGCATCGACGGCGCCACCATGTACGAGCTGCTAGCCGCGCTGGAGGGCTGGTCGATCGATGGCTGGGTGAAGCCTTGGAAAGAGCAGCGGCCGGAGCGGAAGCATGCTGACCCGTAGCGGGGTGGCGCGCCGCGACACGCCCCAGGGCGCCGTCGAGCTCTACTACGAGGACCTCGGCGACCCGGCCGACCCGCCGGTGCTGCTGATCATGGGGCTCGGCGCCCAGCTACCGATGTGGCCCGACGGGTTCTGCGCTCAACTCGTCGAGGCCGGGTATCGGGTGATCCGGTTCGACCACCGCGACACCGGGCTGTCGGTCAAGATGCACGGGCTGCGCGCCGAGGGCGCGATCTACCGGCGGATCTGGCGCTATCTGCTGGGTCGCAGCAGCGCGGTGCCCTACACGCTGGTCGACATGACGCGCGACGTGGTCGCGCTGCTCGATCACCTCTGCATCGCCCGGGCCCACGTCGTCGGCGCCTCGATGGGCGGGATGATCGCGCAGATCCTGGCCGCCACCGAGCCGCACCGGGTGGCGTCGCTGGCCGTCATCATGTCCAGCACCGGCAAACCGCTCTCCGCGCTGCCGGCCTGGCGGGTGATCAGGCTGGCGTTCGACTCGCCGGCCAAGGACGCCTCCGAGGAGGAGAAGCTGTCCTACGAGGTCCGCAACGTCGCGGTGTTCAACGGCCCCAACTTCTTGCCGCCCGAGGCCGAGCTGCGCAAGCGCGTCCGGCAGCTTGCCGAGCGGAGCAGCTATCCGGCCGGCATGCTGCGCCAATTCGACGCCCTGCTGGGCACCGGCGACCTGCGGGCCTACAGCAGGGCGATCACCGCGCCGACGGTGGTGCTGCACGGGTCTCGCGACCCGATGGTGCGGCCACGCAACGGCCGGGCGGTCGCTGCGGCCATTCCCGGGGCCCGGTTCGTCGTGGTCGACGGCATGGGCCACGACCTCCCCGAACCGGTGTGGCGCCCGATCCTCGAGGCCCTCACCGAGAACTTTGCCCGTTAGCCCCTCCGCGAGGGTGCGTGTTTGGACGGCGACGCGCCGCAAATCCTGTACAACTGCGCACGCTCGCGGCCAGCGACTGGCCCTCCATCCTGCACGATTCGGTAACGACCTGGGCAATTTGGCACACTGCAGGCATGAGTTCCAACAACCACCGCGAGGTAGCCAGGCTTGATCGGGTGCCGTTGCCGGTCGAGGCGGCTCGCATCGGCGTGACCGGTTGGCAGCTCACCCGCACCGCCGCGCGCGTCGTCACCAAGCTGCCCACCCGCGGTCCCTGGCAGACCAAGGTGATCAAGCAGATCCCGCA
Organism: uncultured Actinomycetota bacterium; assembly: GCA_963744835.1. Classification (GTDB taxonomy): domain Bacteria; phylum Actinomycetota; class Actinomycetes; order Mycobacteriales; family Mycobacteriaceae; genus Mycobacterium. The sequence continues at coordinate 47,995 of CAVUVB010000007.1, read as the reverse complement.
GACCTTCACCGACCTGGGCCCGACCTACGTCAAGTTCGGGCAGATCATCGCCTCCAGCCCGGGCGCATTCGGCGAACAGCTGTCCCGTGAATTCCGCGGCCTGCTCGACCGCGTGCCGCCGGCAGACAAAGACGAGGTGCACAAGCTGGTCGCCGACGAGCTCGGCGCCGACCCGTCGGAGCTGTTCGCCACCTTCGAAGAGGAGCCGTTCGCGTCGGCGTCCATCGCCCAGGTGCACTACGCCACGCTGCACAGCGGCGAGGACGTCGTCGTGAAAATCCAGCGGCCGGGCATCCGCCGCCGGGTGGCCGCCGACCTGCAGATTCTCAAACGCTTCGCCCAGGCCGTCGAGCTGGCCAAGCTGGGCCGCCGGCTGTCCGCCCAAGACGTCGTCGCCGACTTTTCCGACAACCTGGCCGAGGAGCTGAACTTCCGGCTGGAGGCGCAGTCGATGGACGCCTGGGTCTCCCACCTGCAGGCGTCGCCGCTGGGCCGCAACATCCGGGTGCCCCAGGTGTACTGGGACTACACCACCGAGCGAGTGTTGACGATGGAGCGGGTGCACGGCATCCGCATCGACAACGCCGCCGAAATCCGCAAGGCCGGCTTCGACGGCACCGAGCTGGTCAAGGCGCTGGTGTTCTCCCTCTTCGAGGGCGGTCTGCGGCACGGGCTGTTCCACGGCGACCTGCACGCCGGCAACCTCTACGTCGACGACCAGGGCCGCATCGTGTTCTTCGACTTCGGCATCATGGGCCGCATCGACCCGCGGACCCGCTGGCTGCTGCGCGAGCTGGTCTACGCGCTGCTGGTCAAAAAGGACCATGCGTCGGCCGGCAAGATCGTCGTGCTGATGGGCGCCGTCGGCACCATGAAGCCCGAAGCCCAGGCCGCCAAGGACCTGGAGAAGTTCGCCACACCGCTGACCATGCAGTCGCTGGGTGAGATGTCCTACGCCGACATCGGCCGCCAGCTCTCGGCGCTGGCCGACGCCTACGACGTCAAGCTGCCTCGCGAGCTGGTGCTGATCGGCAAGCAGTTCCTCTACGTCGAGCGGTACATGAAGCTGTTGGCGCCGAGATGGCAGATGATGTCCGATCCGCAGCTCACCGGGTACTTCGCCAACTTCATGGTCGAGGTCAGCCGTGAGCACCAATCCGATGTAGAGGTGTAGTCCCGTGGAAATCCGTAGCGGCACAGCACGTTCCGGCGACCTGGACATCTACTACGAGGACATGGGCGACCCGAACGACCCGGCTGTGCTGTTGATCATGGGGCTGGGCACGCAGCTGCTGATGTGGCGCGACGGGTTCTGCGAGAAGCTCGTCGCAGAGGGTCTGCGGGTGATCCGGTACGACAACCGCGATGTCGGGCTGTCCAGCAAGACCAAGCGGGGGCATTCCGGGGGGCCGATGATCCCGCGAATGCTCAAGTTCTGGGTGGGCATCCCGGGCGAAGCCGATTACACCCTGGATGACATGGCCGACGACGCCGCCGCGGTGCTCGATCACCTGGGCATCGACCGGGCGCACATCGTCGGCGCCTCGATGGGCGGCATGATCGCCCAGGTTTTCGCCGCACGGTTCCGCGCGCGGACGCGGTCGCTGGCGGTGATCTTCTCCAGCAACAACCAGCCGTTCTTGCCCCCGCCGGCCCCTCGCGCCCTGTTCGCGGTGCTCAAGGGCCCGCCGCCGAATTCGCCGCTCGACGTGATCGCCGACAACGCCGTGCGGGCCTGGAGGATCATCGGCAGTCCTCGCTATCCGGCGCCCGAACAGCGCATCCGCGACGAGACGATCGAGGCCTACGAACGCTGCTACTACCCGTGGGGCATCAGCCGGCATTTCAGCGCGATCATGGCCAGCGGCAGCTTGCGCCGCTACGACCGGCAGATCACCGCACCGACCGTGGTCCTGCATGGCCGCGCGGACAAGTTGCAGCCCCCGTGGGGCGGCCGGGCGGTTGCCAGGTCGATTCGGGGAGCCCGTCTGGTCTTGTTCGACGGCATGGGCCACGATTTGCCCGAGCAGCTGTGGGATCAACTGATCGGCGAGCTGACGGCCACGTTTGCCCAGGCCTGACGGGGTGATGCGGGGTTTCCGATTCGGTCCGACCACCCCGGATCCACTACCATGACTGGCGAATAACCGGGGGACCCGGGGGGCGGGTTGTCGCACTCTTGGTGGGATGGCCGCCGTCAAAACCAGAAAGGCGCGCAGCGCAATGGCCGAAAAACTCAGGCCGCATTTCGAGGACGTTCAGGCGCACTACGATCTGTCTGACGACTTCTTCCGGCTCTTCCTCGACCCAAGCCAGACTTACAGCTGCGCCTACTTCGAGCGCGACGACATGACGCTGGAAGAGGCTCAGCAGGCCAAGGTCGACCTGGCGCTGGGCAAGCTGGGCCTGCAGCCCGGGATGACGCTGCTCGACGTGGGCTGCGGCTGGGGCAGCACAATGCGCCGCGCGGTCGACAAGTACGACGTCAACGTCATCGGCCTGACGCTGAGTAAAAACCAAGCCGCGCACGTGCAGAAGACGCTCGACGAGATGGAGAGCCCGCGCACCAAGCGGATCCTGCTGGCCGGCTGGGAGGAGTTCGACGAGCCGGTTGACCGGATCGTTTCAATCGGCGCATTCGAGCACTTCGGCCACGACCGCTACGACGACTTCTTCAAAATGGCCTACCAAGCACTGCCCGACGACGGGGTGCTGCTGCTGCACACGATCACCGGCCTCACCGGTCCGCAGATGGTCGAACGCGGCATGCCGCTGACCTTCGAGCTGGCCCGGTTCTTCAAATTCATCATCACCGAGATCTTCCCGGGTGGCCGGTTGCCGTCGATCGAGAAGGTGGAAGACCACTCGTCGAAGGCCGGATTCACGCTGACCCGCCGGCAGTCGCTGCAGCCGCACTACGCCAAGACCCTCGACCACTGGGCTGCGGCGCTGGAGGCGCACAAGAGCCAAGCCATCGAGATCCAATCCGAAGAGGTATACGACCGCTACATGCACTATTTGACCGGCTGCGCCAAGGGATTCCGGGTCGGTTACATCGACGTCAATCAATTTACGCTGGAGAAATAGCGCTCAGCCACGCCGGAGAAAAACAGGGACTTCGTCCAAGTATTGGACGGTGCCGGGTATGGTGCTCTCACCAGGAATGACTTGTGCAGTCGGCGAGCACGCAACCCGGGTGCAGCAACACCCCGAGCAGTAGGAAGGGCCAAGAAGCAGATGCCTGACAAGCAAGCCAGTTCTACACAGACGCGGACGCGTCCCGAGGACATCCAGGCACACTACGACCTCTCCGACGATTTCTTCGGCCTCTTCCAGGATCCGACGCGGACCTACAGCTGTGCCTACTTCACCCGCGACGACATGACGCTGGAAGAAGCCCAGATCGCCAAGATCGACTTGAACCTCGACAAGCTGGACCTGAAGCCCGGCATGACGCTGCTGGACATCGGCTGCGGCTGGGGCACCACGATGCGTCGCGCGGTCGAGAAGTACGACGTCAACGTCATCGGCCTGACGTTGTCGAGAAACCAGCACGCTCGCGCTACGCAGGTGCTGGACAGCATCAACACCAATCGCTCACGGCAGGTGCTGCTGCGCGGCTGGGAAGATTTCAGCGACTCCGTCGACCGGATCGTGTCCATCGAGGCGTTCGAGCACTTCGGCTTCGAGAATTACGACCACTTCTTCAAGAACGCTTTCAACATCATGCCCGACGACGGTCGGATGACGGTGCAGAGCAGTGTGGCCTACCATCCCTACGACTTGAACGCGCGCGGCAAGAAGATCACCTTCGAGACAGCGCGGTTCATCAAATTCATTCTCACCGAGATCTTCCCGGGCGGTCGGCTCCCCAGCACCGGGATGATGGTCGAACACGGTGAGAAGGCCGGCTTCATTGTTCCCGAGCCGCTGTCGCTGCAGCCGCACTACGTCAAGACGCTGCGGATCTGGGGCGATGCACTGGAAGCCAACAAAGACAAGGCCATCGAGATCGCCTCCGAAGAGGTCTACAACCGGTACATGAAGTACCTGCGCGGCTGCCAGTACTATTTCGCCGACGAGACGATCGACTGCAGCCTGGTCACCTATCTCAAGCCAGGTGCTGCGGCTTAACTTTCTTACGCGCCGCTGTCGGATTGCCGCTGCGCCGTTCGTCGGACAGGTAGAGAGTGGAATACAGGGTTCCGCTCACTTTCCGGAGGTGACGACGATGCAGTATCTCGCACTATTGATCAGCCAGGAGCGCGACCTCACGCCCGACCAGCGGGCCACTGAAATGGCGGCCTACCAGAGTTTCCACGCCAAAGCGGCGTCGGCGATCCGCGGCGGTGACGCGTTGCTGCCTGTGGCGACCGGTGTGTGTATCTCCGGCGGGCCTGACGCGCCGACGATTACCGACGGCCCATTCGCCGAGGGCGCGGAGGTCGCCGGCGGCTACTACGTGTTCGAAGCCGAAAACCTCGACGACGCACTGGCCTTGGCCCGCGACATCCCCGCCGCCCGCTACGGCGCGATCGAAGTTCGGCCGATCTATCACACGGTCGATCCGGATTGGTCGCGCTCGGACGGCCAGTGGCTGGCACTGCTGCTGGAGCCACCTGCATCGGCCAATGTCCCCGGCTCGCCGGAGTGGCAAGCCGAAGCTGCGCGGCACGGTGAATTCGCCGCTGTCGCGGGCGATCACATCGTCGGCGGGGCCGCATTGCACGAGCCGGCGACGGCGACCACCGTACGCGTACGTGACGGTGAGGTGCTCTTGACCGACGGCCCCTATGCGGAAGCAGCCGAGATCGCCACCGGCTTCTATCTGCTGACCGGTGACCGTGACGAGGCGGTCAAACTGGCAGCGATGATCCCTGCCAGCGCGGTGCAGCTACGCCAGTTGGCGGGAGTCTCCGGCCTATAAAGCATGGCTGACCTGGACGGCGTCTTTCGGCGCGAGTGGGGCCCGGCCGTGGCCACGCTGGCCCGGTGGTCGGGTGACCTCACCGTCGCCGAGGACGCCGTGCAGGAAGCCTTCACCGAAGCGCTGCGAACATGGCCACGCGACGGCGTGCCCGACAACCCCGGCGCATGGGTGCTGACCGTAGCTCGCAACCGTGCCCGCGACCGGCTGCGTCGCGAATCGGTCCGTCCCGGAAAGGAATTGGCGGCGGTGGTTGACGACATCCGGGCCCGCACCGAGGTGGACGTGCATCCGGTTCGTGACGATGAGCTGCGGATGATGTTCACCTGCGCCCACCCGGCAATCGACCGGATCTCGCAGCTGGCGCTGACCCTGCGGCTGGTCTCCGGGCTCACCGTCGCCGAGATCGCCCGTGCGCTGCTGCAGACCGAGGCGGCGGTCGCCCAGCGAATCACCCGCGCCAAAAACAAGATCCGGCATGCCAACATCCCGCTGCGGGTGCCACCGGCGGAGCTGCTTCCCGAACGCACCCCGCATGTGCTCAGTTGCATCTACTCGGTGTTCACCGAGGGCTACTGGTCGACGGCAGGTCCGTCGGCGATCCGCGACGAGCTGTGCGACGAAGGGGTGCGGCTGGCCGGTGAGCTGTGCGCGCTGATGCCGACTGAGCTGGATGCGCATGCACTGGCAGCCCTTATGCTGCTGCATGATTCGCGACGGGCCACCCGAGTGGACGCCGCGGGCGCGCTGGTGCCGCTCGAGGAGCAGGACCGCGGCCGCTGGGACCGCGGCCGCATCGCGCGCGGCCTGGACCGGCTGCGGCTGGCCCACGGTTCGACCGGCCCGTATCTGCCGCAAGCGGTGATCGCTGCACTGCACGCGACGGCGCCATCCTGGGAGCAGACCGACTGGGCCGCCATCTGCGCGGCCTACGACCGGCTGCTGGCGATGACGGATTCGCCGGTGGTGCGGGCAAATCGGGCGCTGGCAATCGGATTCCGCGACGGACCCGACGTCGGCCTGGCCGCATTGGAGAAGGTGGCACACGATCCGCGGCTGGCGCGGTCCAACCTGGTGCCGTCGGTGCGTGCCGACCTATTGCGGCGCGCGGGCCGCCGCGACGATGCGCTCACCTGGTATCGAACGGCGTTGGCCGCCAATGGCTCCGAGCCGGGCCGCGACTACCTACGCCGGCGCATCACCGAATGCGGCGGGTAGCCGCTACTGGCGAGCAGACGCAGAATCGCATCGCCAGCGCGATTTCTGTGCGACTCTGCGTCTGCTCGCGCGAGGAAAATCCTTTGGCCTCGGCGAAATCGCGGGTGACCGCGGCACCGACCGTGAACACTCCGAGTGCTTATGCCTCGGCGAAGTTGCGGGTGACCGACGGGTCGACCGGGATGCCCGGGCCGGTGGTCGTCGACACCGTGATCTTCTTCAGGTAGCGGCCTTTCGACGACGACGGCTTGTGCCGCAGCACCTCGTCGAGCGCCGCACCGTAGTTCTCCACGAGCTGCTTCTCGTCGAATGACGCTTTGCCGATGACCAGGTGCAGGTTGGCCTGCTTGTCGATCCGGAAGTTGATCTTGCCGCCCTTGATGTCGGACACCGCCTTGGTGACGTCCGGGGTGACGGTGCCGGTCTTCGGGTTGGGCATTAGGCCACGCGGCCCGAGGATCCGGGCGATCCGGCCGACCTTGGCCATCTGGTCGGGCGTGGCGATCGCCGCGTCGAAGTCCAAAAACCCGCCCTGGATTTTCTCGATCAGGTCGTCGCTGCCTACCACGTCAGCGCCGGCCGCCGTTGCCTCCTCGGCTTTTTCACCGACCGCGAATACCGCCACGCGGGCGGTCTTACCGGTGCCGTGCGGCAGGTTGACCGTGCCGCGGACCATCTGGTCGGCTTTGCGTGGGTCGACACCGAGTCGGATGGCTACTTCGACGGTCGCGTCCTGCTTGGTCGACGACGTCTCCTTGGCCAGTTTGGCCGCTTGCAGCGGTGTGTAGAGGTTGGCGCGGTCCACCTTCTCCGCGGCGGCGCGATATACCTTGCTGTTCTTGCTCATTCGATAATCCAATCTGGTGTTGGGTTGTGGTTTGAGCGGGCCGAAGCTGGCCCTCCCACGGATATCGCCGGCTACTCGACGGTGATACCCATCGACCGGGCCGTGCCGGCGATGATCTTGGCGGCGGCGTCGATGTCGTTGGCGTTGAGGTCGGCCTTCTTGGTCTCGGCGATCTCGCGGACCTGGTCCCAGCTGACCTTGGCCACCTTGTTGACATGCGGCTCAGGCGAACCCTTGGCCACCCCCGCGGCCTTGAGCAGCAGCTTGGCCGCCGGCGGCGTCTTGAGCGCAAACGTGAAGCTGCGGTCCTCGTAGACGGTGATCTCCACCGGGATGACGTTGCCGCGCTGGGCGTCCGTCGCCGCGTTGTACGCCTTGCAGAACTCCATGATGTTGACGCCGTGCTGGCCGAGTGCAGGGCCGACCGGCGGCGCTGGGTTGGCTTCCCCGGCCTTGATCTGCAACTTGATCAGCCCGACAACTTTCTTCTTCGGGGCCATGAGGTGTTGGTCTTCCTTCCGTTAAATCTTCGAAACCTGGGTAAAGCCCAGTTCCACAGGTGTTTCGCGGCCGAAGATGGACACCAGCACCTTGAGCTTCTGTTGTTCGACGTTGACCTCGTTGATCGTCGCCGGCAACGTGGCAAACGGCCCGTCCATCACGGTGACCGACTCGCCGACCTCGTAGTCGACCTCCACCACCGCACGTTCCAGACCGCCCTCGCTGGCCGCTGCCGCGGTGCTGGCCGCGCCCTTGGCGGGCTTCTTGGCCGCGCCCTGCGGCAGCAGGAACTTCACCACGTCGTCCAGCGAGAGCGCCGACGGGCGCGAGGTCGCCCCGACAAATCCGGTGACCCCCGGGGTGTTGCGCACCGCCGACCACGAGTCGTCGGTCAGGTCCATGCGCACCAGGATGTAGCCGGGCAGCACCTTGCGGTTGACCTGCTTGCGCTGGCCGTTCTTGATCTCGGTGACCTCTTCGGTGGGCACCTCGACCTGGAAGATGTAGTCGCCGACGTCCAGGTTCTGCACGCGGGTCTCGAGGTTGGCTTTGACCTTGTTCTCGTATCCGGCGTAGGAGTGGATGACGTACCAGTCCCCCGGTTTGGTGCGCAGGTCGGCTTTCAGCGCGGCGGCCGGGTCGACCTCTTCGGGTTCGGCTTCGGCTTCGGGCGCTTCGACCGCCTCGGCCTCAGCGGCCTCAGCCGGCTCTTCGGGCGCAGCTTCAAGGGCAACGGCGTCGTCGGCCAAAGCAGCGGCGGCATCGTCGGCAGCCGCATCCGGGCTGGCCTCGGTGGTGACCTCTTGCAAGGCCTGTCCGATGTCGACCGTCTCACCCACGGGCAGATCGCCGTCGGAGGTAGTCACGGTTTCTGGGTCCTTCCTATACGTCCGCTCATGGCGGCCTCCAAAAAGCTCAGCCGAACACCATCAGTACGAGCTTGGCTAAGCCCAAGTCCACCAGGCCGATCAACGTCACCATGAACACCAAGAACGCCAGCACCACCGAGGTGTAGGTCATCATCTGCTTGCGGTTGGGCCAGATGACCTTGCGCAGCTCGGCGACGACCTGCTTGAGGTAGTTGTAGACGAAGAAAATCGGGTTGGCCGACGGTCCTTCCGATTTGCGGGCCTTCTTGGCCTTCTTGCCCGCCCCAGCCTCCGCGGTGCTCTCGGTCAGCTCGACCGCACCGGACGAGGTCTCGTCATCGCCGGCATCGCTCTCCGCGGACTCGCCTCGGGCCCGGGACCGTTTGCCTGAGGGACGCTGGGGTCGCGTCACTACAGCCGTGCGCCCACCGCGCTCGTTTTCGGTTTGGTCACCGTCGGCTGCGTCGGCAACGTCGCGTTCGTCGCTCACCGCATGCTCCTTCGTTCATTCACCTCGTGCTTTGGGGGCTACTTCTCCAGTGTCCACCATTGCACGAGCATTAGGTCCAGCTTCTCTTCGGGCCGTTCCGGCCCGCATCGTCGCCGGACGTTTCTCATCAGCAGGGGCGACAGGACTTGAACCTGCAACCTGCGGTTTTGGAGACCGCTGCTCTGCCAGTTGAGCTACGCCCCTTCGCCGGTTGGCAGGCCAACCTGCATGTACCGGGCCCACCCAACAACACGCGCGCTCTATTCCACTTAAGAAAACACGCTGATAGTGGGAAAACCCCGAGGTCCGAGTCTACATCGGAGCAGGTGCCAGGTACTAATCACGCCGTCCTGACGACCTGGCCGGTCTCCTTGTCCCATTTGAGGTTGATTGAGTTGTCACCCTCGTGACCCATCACCGTGGTGTAGGCCTCCAACACGAGTTCGCCGTCGTTGTTGGTCAAGGTGTTCCTGGTGACGACGATGTCGGCGCCGAACCGCTCGACGACCGACTCGATGACCATCCGGGCGTGCAGCTCGTCGCCGGCGAGGATCGGCTTGTGGAAGACGAACCGCTGGTCGACCTGGACGATCTGCATGGTGTCGTAGCCGGTATCGACCTTCCGCATGAAGTCCGCCTGGACCAGCTTCGCGAGGATGGTGACGAAAGTCAGCGGCGCGACGAGGGCGTCATAGCCGAGTTCGGCGGCCGCCTTTTCATCCAGACTGGCTGCGTCGTCGGCCTTGACCGCGTTCGCGAATTCGCGCACCTTCTCCCGGCCCACTACCCAGCTGTCAGGGTAGTCCCACACCATGCCGCGGATGTCGGTGTTGATCGCCACTGTTACGCCAACTTTGCCGCTGCGGTGGCACGGCCGAAGATCTTCTTGCCCCCCGCCGTGGCAGTGATCGCAATCGTCACCGACTTGGTGTCGGGATCGACCGACTTCACTCGGCCGGTGAACACGATCTCCGCGCCCTTGCCGTCGTTGGGGACCGGCACCACCGCGGTGAATCGGACGTTGTACTCGGTGACCGCGCCGGGGTCGCCGATCCACGAGGTGACGTAGCCGCCGCCGAGGCCCATGGTCAGCATGCCGTGCGCGATCGCCGTGTCCAGTCCGACGACCTTGGCGATTTCGTCGTCCCAGTGGATCGGGTTTAGGTCGCCGGAGACACCCGCATAGTTCACCAAATCCTGACGGGTCAAGGGATAGATCTTCTCGGGAAGCTGGTCACCCACCTTCACCGAATCGAACTCACGCAATGGCATCGCTGAAACCCTTTTCTCCTTCGTCGCCAGCACGGCCTGCCAGGGTCGTGTAGGTCTCCTGTACGACGTCACCAGCTTCGTTGGTGACGGTTTGCTTGGTCATGATGATGTCGGTGCCGTGGGCGCGCCGTACCGACTCGATGGACACATCGCAGTGCAGGCGATCGCCGACCTTGATCGGTTGCAGGAACTTCAGGGTCTGGTCAACCTGCACGATCTGCGCGTCATCCGTGACGATGTTGACGTGCTCGAAGAACGCCGCCACAGCTTTGTAGCCGAAAACCGAGATGAACGTCAGCGGCGCCGGGAGCGTGGGGTAACCAAGCTCAGCGGCGGCTTTCTCATCGAAAAATGCCGGGTCGTCGTTCTTGACGGCGACCGCATACTCGCGAACCTTTTCCCGCTCCACCACGTAATGGTCAGGGTATCGGTAGTGCGTCCCGACCACGTTTTTGCCCAACGACACGGCTCAAGAACCTACCTAGTCAGTCTGTGTATTTGCTCGAGGCGGGCGCTAGCGTGTCTCGCGGTGGGCTTGGTGCTTGCCGCAGTTGGGGCAGAACTTCTTTAGCTCCAGCCGGTCGGGGTCGTTGCGGCGGTTCTTCTTGGTGATGTAGTTGCGGTGTTTGCACACCTCGCAGGCCAAGGTGATCTTGGGCCGTACGTCGGTACTTGAGGCCACGTTGGTTCTCTTTCTCAGATCTCGTTGTTGTCTTGTAGCGATGGCCGGACTCGAACCGGCGACCTAACGATTATGAGTCGTTCGCTCTAACCGACTGAGCTACATCGCCTCGCGTACGCGCCGCCTGTCCGCTCGGCGTCCGCCGAGCCCCCTAACGGAATCGAACCGTTGACCTTTTCCTTACCATGGAAACGCTCTACCGACTGAGCTAAGGGGGCCGAACCCGAAGCGACCAGTCGGTCAGCCGCGGGCCTAAAAGAGGGTACAACCTGGCACGCAAGGGCACCAAACGCAACGGCCCGCCGGCAGGGGCCATAGGCTGTTCGGGTGAGTGATTCCGACCGGCTCTACTTTCGCCAGCTGCTCTCCGGTCACGACTTTGCCGAGGGCGACGGGTTCGCGGCGCAGATGCGCAATTTCGCGTACTTGATCGGCGACCGGCAAACCGGGAACTGCCTGGTGGTCGACCCGGCCTACGCAGCAGGCGATCTGCTCGACGCGATCGAGGCCGACGGCATGCACCTGTCGGGAGTGCTGGTCACCCATCATCATCCCGACCATGTCGGCGGTTCGATGATGGGCTTCGAGCTGAAGGGGCTGGCCGAGCTGCTGGAGCGCGTCAGCGTCCCCGTCCACGTCAATTCCCATGAGGCACTGTTTGTTTCGCGGATTACCGGGATTCCCATGGGCGACCTCACTCAACACGAGCACGGCGACAAGGTCGGCGTCGGCGACATCGACATCGAGCTGCTACACACCCCCGGCCACACACCGGGCAGCCAATGCTTCCTGCTCGACGGTCGACTGGTCGCCGGTGACACCCTGTTTTTGGAGGGCTGTGGGCGCACCGATTTTCCTGGCGGCGACTCCGACGAGATGTATCGCAGCCTGCAAAAGCTTGCCCGACTCCCTGGTGATCCAACGGTGTTTCCCGGACACTGGTATTCGCTCGAACCGAGTGCATCGCTGTCGGAGGTGAAGCGGTCGAATTACGTGTATCGCGTCGCTGATCTCGATCAGTGGCGAATGCTCATGGGCGGTTGAACAAGCGCTTACGAGCAGTTCAGCGAATTTTCACGCGCGTAAGTGCTGTGGTATAAGCGGAGGGATGGATTCTTAATGGGATGGATCCAAGATCGCTGGCACCAGGTGGCGGACGCTGGGTCCGGTACCTGGTTGGCGTGGGCCGTGTGGGCCCTCCTCCTGCTCGGCGCGACCGCCCTGATCTATGCCAATATCCAGATCCGGCGTAATCGTCAGCTACAAACCGAAAAGGCCCGACCGCATGTCGGGATGTTCATGGAGCCGCACGCCGCCGATTGGCATGTGATCGAGCTCGTCGTGCGCAACTTCGGGAAGACCTCGGCCCACGACGTCACGTTCACGTTTCCGCACCCCCCGACCGTTGCCGAATACGAAAACGCTACCGACGGTTACGCCGATGTCATCGAACTGCAACTGCCCAAACTGTTGCCGACCTTGGCACCCAGCCAGGAGTGGCGCACGGTGTGGGATTCGGCGCTCGACCGCGCCGAACTCGGTGAGGGCATCGAATCGCGGTTCAGCGGGACGGTGACCTACTACGACAGCGTCGACGTTCCTCGCGGGTGGAAGTTCTGGCAGCGTCCTCGGCGTCCATTCGAGACCAAGGTCGTGCTGGACTGGGCTACTCTGCCGCCCGTTCAGCGGATCGAGTTGATGACGACCCACGACCTGGCCAAGCGGGAAAAGCAGAAGCTGGAGCTGTTGCGCAGCCTGCTGACCTACTTCCACTACGCCACCAAGGAAACTCGCGTGGACGTCTTCCGCAGCGAGATCGAGCGCATCAACCGCGCTGTGGACGAAACCAAGGACCGGTGGCGCACCCGTCAGATCGACGCGCCGCCGACCGATGTCACTCTGCGTTGGGGCGACGCCGAAGGCGAGTTGGCCAAGCACCGCCCCGAGCGGGTCCAACCGCGCGGCTAGGACTGCATCTGATTCAATCGACTCCGCTGCCGTTATCGAAGGAGTTTCCTATGAGCGGCCCGGTCACCTATCGCCTCGACGAGTCCGTCGCATTCATCACCATGGACGACGGCAAGGTCAACGCCTTGGGCCCGGCCATGCAGCAGGCCCTCAACGACGCGCTCGACAGCGCCGACCGCGACGACGCCGGCGCCGTCGTGATCGCCGGGAACCACCGGGTATTCAGCGGCGGGTTTGACCTGAAGATCCTGACCTCCGGCGAGGTGAAGCCCGCGCTGGACATGCTCAAGGGCGGCTTTGAGCTCTCCTACCGGCTGCTGTCTTACCCCAAGCCGGTCGTGATGGCCTGCACCGGCCACGCCATCGCCATGGGCGCTTTCTTGCTGTCCAGCGGCGATCACCGGGTGGCTGCGCCGGCTTACAACATTCAGGCCAACGAGGTCGCGATCGGTATGACGATCCCGTACTCGGCCCTCGAGGTGATGAAGCTGCGGCTGACGCCGTCGGCCTATCAGCAAGCCGCCGGGCTGGCAAAGACGTTCTTCGGCGAAACCGCTGTCGCCGCAGGCTGGCTCGACGAAATCGTGCTGCCCGATATGGTGCTCAGTCGCGCCGAGGAAGCCGCGCGGGAATTCGCAACCACGCTCAAGCAGCATGCTCATGCCGCGACGAAGTTGCGAGCCCGAGCTGACGCGCTCGCCGGTATCCGCGCCGGAATCGATGGGATGGCAGCCGAGTTCGGGGGCTAGCCTCGCTCGATCCTCGCCTCCTCCCGTCCGGCTAGTGTGGCACACCGCCGGCGTGTCGTCACTTCGGGAGGGCGACTTTGCTCACACCGGTTGGCGGAAGTGCTCGAGGTAGTCAGTCCAGTTCCAGGTGGATAGAAACGCCTCGGTTGCGTCGTAGCCGCGCTGATAGAGCCCTTGCATCTGCTGTTTGGAGATGTTGAAGTCGAGAAATCCGACGTCGGTCGAATCGACGCGGATGGCCCGCGCACTGACCCAGGGCTGGTTGAGGTAGGCCTGGTCGCGACCGACGATCATCGTGGTGATCAGCTCCTCTATCAGCGGCGGACCGCCGAAGACCCAATTCAGCGGTGCCAGGGCCGGAATCACTTTGTCATTGCCCTGAGGGAGATTGGGCAGCAACGTGACCCCGAATGTGGGCCAACGCGGTGGTTTGCCATCCCGCCGGTCGAATGAGTCGATCGGGAAGTTCGACAGTAGGCCACCGTCAACCAGCGTGGACGTCAAACCCCTGGCGCTGGTCAGCTTGGCCGTCTGGAAGAAGAACGGGATCGACATCGAGGCCCGAACCGCATCGGCGACCTCCTGCTCGTCGGGGTCCAGCCCGTAGATCCGCTGGTAGTCCCATGGCAGCCGCACCAGCTGACCGGTGGTCACGTCGGACGCCGTGACCACCAATTTGTAGCGCTGCTCGGGCGGCAGGCTCTCGTCGTCGTAGGCCAGATCGCCGAAGGTGCGCACCCCGAGGTTCTTCAGCTGAGACCGGATCCAGTCGTGTGCGAAATCCCCTTTGTAGATACCGGTTTCGCTCAGCACACCCCAGGCGGGGCCGAGCAGCGGGATGCCGGTGAGATGCGTCGGGTCGAGGAATTTGCGATAGGGCAACGTCATGGTGATCTGCTCGACCTGCTCGGGGCTCAGCTGGTCGGAGCCTGCTGCCAGGATCGCGCCGACGATCGAGCCGGCCGACGTGCCGGAGACGCGCTGAACGGTGTACCCGGCTTCCATCAGCGCTACGACGGAGCCGGCCAGGCCGATGCCCTTGACCCCGCCACCGGATAGGACAAGATCCGCCTCGAGCGGATTGTGCGGGCTGGTCATGGCTGCGACTGTAGCCGCAGCCAACAGCAGTGCTCGCTTGGCTCAGTTGATAGGGATGACTTCGGCGATTTCCGGCTGCGCTTCGGGCCGGACCAGCGCCATGACCGCCTCGTAGCGCTCTGTGACGTCGTCGCGGTCTGAAGGGTCGGGGACCGTGGCCAGGTTGGACCGTTGGATCGCCTCGGCCTGGCGGATCAACGGGGTCCGATGTACACGGTCAGGGGTTTGTTCGATGATCTTAGCCAGTGCATCGAGTTGCCGGATCATGATGGCGGGCATGCCAACTGCGGCCTGGCGAATGGTATCGAAAGTACGCTCCACAAGCCGCTCGAAATCAGGCTGGTAGGCAATAACACGGATGTGGCCTTCTGCGTCACGCCGGATCCGATGCGGACGCCAGGAGGTGGAAATTCGGCACAGGCAATCGCCAATCCAGTCGACGCAGGTCATTCCGGTGAACGTGTCGTTGACCGCCGGCGATAATGCACGCAACGCGATCTCGACCAGCTGATCGAAGCCGAACG
Organism: uncultured Actinomycetota bacterium; assembly: GCA_963744835.1. GTDB lineage: Bacteria > Actinomycetota > Actinomycetes > Mycobacteriales > Mycobacteriaceae > Mycobacterium. The sequence continues at coordinate 32,850 of CAVUVB010000007.1, read as the reverse complement.
AAATATCCTGCGGAAGTGTGCGATACGCACCGGATACATGTCCCAGCGCCAGACGCTCCGCGACGGATCCGGCAGCCTCGGGCGGCCACACCCAGGCGATCACCTGACCTGCAACCACGAAATGCCCAGGGCGGTAGGGCAACTGAACGACCGCGTCGGCCTTGACCGCGATCTTCAGCAGGATGTCATGCCGGATGACCTGAAGATAGCCGCTGCGCGGTGTGCGGATCGGGGCACCGGAGTCGGCCAACAGCGCCAACAATTCCTCGTGCGTCGGCCCACGCGCCGTGCCGACCCCGAACGAGCTACCGCGATCCAGCGCGACGATCTCATCGTTCAATGTTCCCGCGATGCGCGCAATCACCACCGGAAGTTGAATCATGGTAGCGATGTGATTGAGGAAAAAGATCAACACAGCCACGTCAGCCAAGGTCAGCATGAACGTCACTGTGATCGACAAATGTGGAACGAAATCACCGTGCGGGCCGCCGCCCACCGAAACCAACGCGACCATCGCGTAGCAAAACGACGCGACAAATGTTCCCAACGCAACTTGAGTTCCGGGGTCCCGCACGAAGTTGCGCAGCATCCGCGGTCCGAACTGCGTTGAGGCCAGTGTCAGCGCAACGATGGTGATCGAGAAAACGATGCCGACCACGGTGATGATCGCCGCGGCGACCGTGGCCAACACGACTCGAGCCGAATCGGCGCTGCCATTAAGCACCCAGTTGGGCAGCCGGATCCAACCGTCATAAGCCGAGCGATCGACCGTGTAGGTGATGCCGAACAGCACTACTATCCCAAGCGTCTGCACCACCGGAACGAGCCACAGGTTGGTTCGCAGCGCCTCACGCCGCCAATCGGCCTCGAAGTACGGACCCCGCATCTAATGGATTCCCTCGGCTAGTGGTCCAAGCGCTAACGCAGGCAAGAACGTCAGTGCACAGAGGATAACCGTCACGGCCGCGACCAAGCCGACGAATTGCGGCCGGTGAGTGGGCAGGGTACCCGGCGAATCGGGGGTGTGACCCTGACGGGCCAGCGAGCCGCCCAGCGCCAGCACGAGGACGACCGGCAGGTATCGACCCATCAGCATCGCAATGCCCAGGGCAGTGTTGTACCACGTGGTGTTCGCCGAAAGGCCCGCAAACGCCGAGCCGTTCGTGTTGGAGGCAGACGTGAACGCGTACAAGACTTCGGACAGCCCGTGCGCCCCGCCGTTGGCCATGCTCGCCCGAGGGCCGGGGAACGCCATCGTGATCCCCGTGCCGAGCAGCACCGACAGCTCGGTGGCCAGGATGAAGGTTGTCGATAGGGTCATTTCGCGGGCCCTGATCTTCTTGCCCAGGTATTCCGGTGTGCGGCCGACCATCAGCCCGGCGATGAACACCGTGATGATCGCCAGCACGAGCATCCCGTAGAGGCCCGAGCCGACCCCGCCCGGCGCCACTTCGCCGAGCTGCATGTTGAACATCGTCATCAGCCCACCGAGGCTGGTATAGGAGTCGTGCATGGAATCGACCGCACCGCTGGAGGTCAGCGTGCTGGCGTTCCCGAACACCGAGGAGTCGGCCGCCCCGAAGCGCTGCTCTATCCCCTCCATCGCAGCGCCCGCCGTGGTGGGGACGGTGCCGTGGTGCTGCAACTGGAACCACAAGATCAAGACCATGCTCAGGATGGCGATCACCGTCATGGCCGCGGCGATCGCGTAACCCTGCCTTTTGCTGTCGACCATGCGCCCGAAGGTGCGCGGCAGCGTGAATGGGATGACCGTCACCAGGAAGACCTCAATCCAGTTTGTCCACTGGTTCGGGTTTTCGAAGGGATGGGCGGATTGAGCGTTGAAGAAGCCGCCGCCGTCGCTGCTCAGCAGCTTGATGGATTCCTGGCTGGCCACCGGTCCCCCGGGGAGGGTCTGCTGTGCGCCGGCCAGTGTATTGACGACCTGGTCGTTGAGGTGGAAGTTGTCGATCACCCCGCCGGCCAGCAGAACAACGCCCGCGATCAACGAGATCGGCAGCAGGACGCGTAGCGTGCCGCGGACCAGGTCGACCCAAAAGTTGCCCAGCAGCTCGGTCTTGTTGCGGGCAAAGCCGCGGATGAAGGCCACCGCGACGGCCAAACCCACGGCGGCGGAAAGGAAGCTCTGGACGGCGATACCGCCCGCCTGCGTCAACGGACCCAGCGTCGACTCACCGCCGTAGGACTGCCAGCTGGTGTTGCTCACAAAACTGACCGCGGTGTTCCAGGCCAGCGACGGGGTCATCGCCGTCGCCGGATCGTGTAGGTGTAGCGGCAACTTGCCCTGCAGCAGCTGCAAGAAAAACAGGAGCAAGACGCCGACGAACGAGAAGACCAGGACGCTGCGGGCGTATGGACCCCACTCCTGTTCGGCTTCGGGGTTGATGCCGATGAGGCGATAGATGGCCTTCTCGACCCGCCAGTCCCGCGACGAGGTGTAGACGCGGTACATGTAGTCGCCCAGGGGCACGTGCACCGCCGCCAGCGCTGCCACGAGTAGAACGAGGAATGCAATCCCCGCGAATGTGGTCCCCACCTACAACCCTTTCGGAAATAGCGGCGCAGGAAAAAGCTAAGCGTGCACGGTTCGGGCCGCTCGCTTGTTGACGGTTTCTTTACGGTCGCTGAGGCCGCCCTCACGTCGGCCTGAAGGCAGCCGGCGTGCCTTTTTGTCGTCAGCCTTTTGCCGAAACCCACTCGTAGGGAAGGAATTTCCCGTCGAATGTCACCACCACGCGGTCGCCCGACGGGTGGGGTTTCTTCTGCACGTCGACGCTGAAGTTGATCGCGCTCATAATCCCGTCACCGAATTGCTCGTGGATGAGTTCCTTGATCGCCCCGCCGTACACCTGCAGAGCCTCGTAGAAGCGGTAGATGGTCGGGTCGGTGGGCACCGCTGTGGGCAGCCCGCCGCGCATGGGCGGTGCGGCCAGCACCGCGGCCGCTGAGTTATCGAGACCCAACATCTCGACGAGCACATGGGCGAGCTCGGCGGGAATTGGATGCTGGCCGAGCAACGCCGAGGTGGTCCACACGACCGGCCGGTCGATCGCGTCGGCCAATTCCTGCCAGCTCAGGCCCTTATTCAGGCGGGCAACGACGATCTGTTCGGTGATCTCGTTTCGCGTCATGGTTACCAGCATGGACCAGTGCTGCCAATGGCGGCGCGGTCTCTCGACCATAAGGGTGTTGTCGGTTTTGCTATCAGCTGCGATAGCTCTTCGGTAGCGACACAACACCGGTTGTTGGACGAAGAGAGTTCACCGAACTGAAAACGTTCAAGGGTCCCCGAACCACTAGGCTGGAACCGCCCGGTTTAAGCGACTCGTTTAACCCGAAGCAAGGGCGGTGTTTGTGATGACCAAGGTTGGCTCGGGCAAAGGTGGCCGACCAGTCCAGAGCACCCACCAGCCGGTCATCGTCTCTCGCAGCGGGAGGGTCGCTCGCCTGGAGTCCAGCCTGACTTCGCATGAGGCGCAAATTGAGGATCTCGTTTTCGTCCGGAAGATTCTGAAAAAGGCCAATATTCCGTTCTTGTTGATCCGTGATCACAAGAACCGTCCGGTTCTCGCCATCGATATCGAACTGCGCTCAGCGGTCGAGACCGAGCTGACGGCGGCGTGCGCGGAAGAGCCAATGTACGCCAAAACAGTTGATCTGCCTGGCCTTTCGCCTATCTTGCTGGCCGAGGGCAGGCTGTCCAGATTGGATGATCCGCGTATCGTGCGGCTGTATCGGCGGCGGATAGCGCCCGGCGGCTTTCGGTACGGCTCCAAGTTCGGCGTTGAGCTGCAATTCTGGGCCTACGAGCAGAGGGCGATCCACTGTCCCGTGGAGAACTCGCTGACCCGCACGGTGCTGCCGCGAACAGAGGTAGTGCCGGCAACCGCAAAGCTTTACGGCTACAAATGGCCGACCATCGAGGGGATGTTCACCCCACATGTCAGCGACGTGACGTTCGACATCGACATGGTGTTCTCCTGGGTCGACGGCAGTGACCCGGAGTTTCGGGCCCGACGGGCGGCGCAGCTGTCGGAGCACGTGGTCGGTGAAGGCGACGAGGCCGAAGCGCGCATTCGGCAGATCGACGAGTTGAAGTACGCGCTGCGTTCGGTGAACATGTTCGCGCCGTGGGTGCGCCGGATATTCATTGCGACCGATTCGGTCCTGCCGTCATGGCTGGCGGAGCACCCCAAAATCACCATTGTCCGTGCGACCGAACACTTCTCGGATCCGGCGGCGCTACCCACCTACAACTCGCACGCGATCGAGAGCCAACTGCAGAACATTCCAGAGCTGGCCGAGCATTTCCTGTATTCCAACGACGACATGTTTTTCGGTCGACCGCTCAAAGCCAGCATGTTCTTCTCCCCCGGCGGGGTGACGAGGTTCATCGAGGCCAAGACCCGGATCGGCCTCGGCGCCAACGATCCCACCCGCAGCGGCTTTGAGAACGCGGCCCGCGTCAACCGACAGCTGCTCTTCGAGCGGTTCGGACAGGTCATCACCCGCCATCTGGAACACACTGCAGTCCCGTTGCGCAAAAGCGTACTGAGAGCGATGGAACGGGAATTCCCAGAGGAATTCGCGCGCACTCAGGCCAGCGCGTTTCGCTCCAGCACCGACATCTCGGTCACCAACTCGTTCTACCACTACTACGCGCTGATGACCGGCCGGGCCGTCCAACAAGAAAAAGCCAAAGTGCTGTACGTCGACACCACCACCCGCGAAGGACTCGATCTACTTCCGGAGTTGCGAAAGAGGCGCCGGTATCACTTCTTCTGCCTCAACGACAGCAGCTTTCCGGAAGTCTCCACGGCTGAGCGCACCGAACGCGTCATCGATTTCCTCGAACGGTATTTCCCGATACCCGCGCCGTGGGAGAAGGTCACCGCCGACTTCGATCAGCCCGGCTTTGCCGAGCCGATGACGCTGACGCCGTCGCAAAATGCGTAGCGGCTAAACCTCTTTCGAGAGTCCGAGCAGCCGCTCGGCGTTGAGGTGGGCGATCTTTTCCTTGTCGGCGGGGTTGATGGGCATCTGGTCAAGGAACTGCCTGGCGGCCTTCATGCTGGCGAATGGATAGTCGGTGGTGAACACGATCCGGTCAATGCCGATCACGTTGACCATGCCTAGATAGGCGTTGAAGGACAGACTCCAACTAGGATCCACCGCGCCAGGTTCTTGGTTTGCGAACTCACCGGCCAGGATGCCGCCGTAGAAGTTCTCCCGGAGGTATTCCTTGATGGTGCGTTTGAGGCCACTCTCCTCGACCGGGAACGAGTAGTCCGTCCGCCAAGCCATCCAACTCAGTGCCTCGAACTGGTGGCCCACGATGATCTGCAGCCGGGGAAACCGGTCGAACACCCCGCCAAGGATCAACCGGATGCAGTGGATGCCGGTGTCGATGTGCCAGCCCACCCCCGCGATGGACAGCTTGGCCGAAACCGCCGGGGCGAAGCCTTTGTAGTAGGCGTCGATCACCGGCTGCGGCGGCACAGTGGGATGCAGATAGATCGGCACGTCGAGCGTTTCGGCGGCTTCGAAGACCGGCCAGAAGAACCTATTGTCGAGGTAACGGCCGTTGACGTGCCCATTGATCAGGGCACCAACGAAGCCGTGGTCGCGCACCACCCGCTCCAGCTCGACCGCGGCAGCCGCCGGGTCGCCCATCGGCAAGGTGGCGAAGCCGCGGAACCGGTCGGGATGCTGGACGACCGCAGCGGCCACGGCGTCGTTGGCCTGCCGGGCCAGGTCCACCGCCAGCGACGGGTCCACGGCCTCTACGCCGGGAACGTTGGACAGGATCTGCACGTCAATGCCGGCCGCGTCCATCGCAGCAATCCGGCCCTCTCCCAAATCAGCAATTCCGTCCGGCCAGCCACCTTGCGAGTCGGACTGGTCGTTTCTCATCGCATCGAACAACTTGCGGGGGCTGTTGGGGTTCGCTTCGGCGATGGCCGGGACCAGGTAATGCTCTTCGAAACCAATAATTTTCATGCCTTTTACTCCACTCACTCATGATCAGGATTACTCGGCGAAGCTGTGGGTACCCTGCGAATCGGGTCTTAGATCCCGCAGGCGAACGTGTCGGCAACGTAAGTCGTAGCGCCCTATTCAGCTGCCGTTGCGCCAGAACCAGGAAAGCCAACGATGGCCAAGTCGGCCGCATACCACCGAACCGCCAGCGACCCGCGGTATCGACGCGATCAACGCATCGCGACGACGAGAGCTGTCGTGTTGTTGATCGTCGCCGCCGCGGTATCGGCGTGGCTGTATTACCGATCGGATCCGCCTGAGAGCGCCGCAACGTCACCGCCGAAAGCTCCCCCGATGCAGGTGTGGCTCGCCGAATCCGAGCCGTCGATCAATGATCTTGTCACCGCGCGCAACAACATCGCTGCTGCTGCAGCCCAACGCGACCTTGCGAGGACGGGCACAGCCTGCCGAGCCGCCACGGGCGCCGTTGCGAACCTGCACTTACGAATGCCGAGCCCGGAGCCGATGTTGACGAACAGCTTGCAACAAGCGATCGACAGCTATGCGATCGGGCTTCCTTACTGCATGTCAGCTGGCCAGACCCGGGATGGTGAAGGCATGCAGCGAGCGGCGGCCTACATCACTGAGGGCGACGGCCCCATGCGGGCAGCACTTGGCATTCTCCGGCCTGACGACGAACCCCGCCAACTGGGCGTGCTGATCGTCTAGATCAACGCGGCCGAGGTCAGCCAGAAGTCCGAACGATCAGGACGTCAATTTTAGACCTGGTGGCGACGGCTCCAGGGACCGAGAACAAGCGCCCGACGATCGCTGACCGCGCGTCCAGCCCCACATTGCCGACCACGAGCAGATCGGCCCGGACTTCCTCGGCGAGGTCCACCAGGGCGTGTACTGGAGCGTCCTTGATCGGGCGGTCCTCGATGTTCTTCGCCCCAGCCGCCCTGGCGCGGTCGCGGGCATCGTGTAAGACAGCGTAGATCGGCGCATTGCCGCGCACCTTGTAGCCCTCGTCCCGCAGGGCATCGGAGGCGCGCAGATCATCCTTTTGCGGAAGGTAGCCGGTCGCGATGATCAGCTTCGCGTCCGACTCAGCGGCAATCTTGGCAGCACGCTCGACCGCACGCAGCGAGGACTCCGAGCCGTCAGTGCCGACCACCACAGTCTGATAGGTCATAATTCCCCTCCGCAGCGTGGTTCCAACGTCCACCAGAGACAGTAACGCTGCCAGAGATCAGGACCAAGAAATCGGCATAATGCATCCGGCGCGTACGGTAAGCCGGTGGCCGACATTGCCCGTAGCCGCACCATCGCGGTGGGCCCGAGGCACGCCTGGGATGTCCTGGCGGACTTCGGCTCGATCAGTTCCTGGGCGGGCAACATCGACCATTCGTGCATCCTCAATCGCGGCAGCGGAGCCGTCGGCACCACTCGGCGAGTCCAGATCGGTCGCAACACCCTGGTCGAGCGGATTACCGAGTTCGATCCGACCTGGGCACTTGCCTATGATGTCGAAGGCCTGCCCAAGCTGCTGCGCCGGTTCACCAACCGCTGGACACTGCGGGCGGCCCAAGGCGGCACAACCGTCGTCACACTGACCAGTACGGTCGAAATCGGGTCTGGTCCAATGCACAAGCTCGTCGAACGATGCTGTGCCGCGTTCAGGTGCGACAGTTCGATGTGATGCTGGCGGGACTTGCGAACCGATTGGAGAAGGCTCGTGTCTGATCGTCCGGACATCATCATTTTGATGACCGACGAGGAACGCGCGGTTCCGCCGTATGAGTCAGCCCAAGGTGCTCGCGTGGCGCGACCGAAGGCTGCAGGGCCGGAAATGGTTTGACGAGCACCGCGTCAGCTTTGCCCGGCATTACACTGGCTCGCTGGCCTGCGTGCCCAGCCGCCCGACCATTTTCACCGGGCACTATCCCGACCTGCACGGAGTCACCCAGACCGACGGTCTCGGCAAGATGTCCGACGACTCCCGGATGCGCTGGCTGCGCCAAGGTGAAGTGGAAGCTCGTCCGCGAATGGGCTTGGCGGCGAGGCGTATCGGCTGAGCCCGCTCGACGACCAGTGGGAGTTGTACGACCTGACTGCCGATCCGATCGAGTCGCGCAACCGGTGGACAGATCCGGGCCTGGATGAGTTACGTCAGCATCTGCGGACGCAGCTCAAGCACGCTCGAGCCAGTTCTGTTCCAGAGCGCAATCAACCGTGGCCCTATGTTTCTCGCCGGCCACCGACAGTAAGGCATTCCCGCATTCGCCAGACCCTCAAGCTGGTGCGGCTACGGCAGCGAAGCTCTCACTGAGCCTTGGCCGTCTTTGCGGCCATTTGTTTCAGCATGCCGTCGTGGATGATGTCGATGCGTGAACGGGCCTCCGCGCACACGTACGGGTCACGGATAACGGTGAGTTGGTTGTCCTGCTTGGACTCTCCGCCGGTGGACCAGTTCGTCGAGCCGGTGATGACGTCGACGCCGTCGATGATCACCATCTTCAAGTGCATGATCGCCGACTTCTCACTTTGACCGAACGCGATGCTGTTGCCGATTTTGCCATTGAGCCATGGAGCCAAGAGCTCATGCTCGGATTTCCCTGCGGCTTGCGTGGAGTCGAAACTCATTTGCACATACATCTTTTCGTCGTCCAACGCAGACTGAAGGACCGAATTCAGCTCCGGATCGTCATAGCCGTACATGGCCACGACAATGCTCTTGTTGGCCGAAGCCAATAAGGCCTTGAGCGCCTCGTGCACTTGGTCGACCGGACTGTAGAACGTACGTGTGCTGTCCGGGTAGCCGGGCGGGAACGGCGCGGCTTTGTACTGGTCCAACTGGGTCAGCGAACTAAGTGCCATGACAGTTACTCCTTTACAACGCTGGGATGGTCCAATCTGTTGGGTCGGCGCTAAGCCGTTGCTGCTCGGCGGTCAAATTCGGCAAATAGCCGGGGTTGTCGCGGCGGCGCACCAGCACGCTCGGGTGCACCAGCGCGTCGGGAACCACTGGCCGACGCCGATATCCAGCCAGGTACCACAGCTTGCCGTTGTCGTGGATTGGGGCAGTAGCGAAGTCCTCGGCAACCGCGCACTGCCGTTGGTAGGCCGCCGCGTCGATTTCGAGCTCACCGACCACCCCGTCCACGATCCACTTCAGCGCGATCGTGGCAAGTCGGTGGTCGGCAAACGTCCCGCCGACGTCGGCGTGCACCCCGGCGAACCACCGCTCGTCCAGTCCCTGCGAGCGTCGTTCGACGAGGTATTCGCGATAGGGACGACGACGCTCGTCGATCGAGACGGCGTGGCGGATCCGCGCCACATTGGGCAGCGAGCGAGTGTAGGGCCATCGCAAAGTGCCCAACCGCAGGAAACCGGCCGCCTTCACCGTGTCCCACAGTCCCAGATAGGCCACTGGTACCGCGTAATGCCACACCTGATTCGGGCTGTTTTGACGCACGGTGGAAAACAGCGGCTCGCCATCGGTGCGCCAGCAAAAAGCGCGGGCAAACTCGTCCCAGTGGTCAAACTCGTCCTTGGTGAATTCCCGGTTGATGGCGTACTTTTCGATCGCATAGTCGAGCAAATTCTCCGAGCCCGGCCGCATCAGTCCCGGCCGCAGCAACATGCCGGCCAATGCGCGAGCCGTGTAGGCCCCGCGACTGAACCCGAAGATGTAGATCGAATCACCTGGGCGCCAATGCTGCATCACATACCTGTATGCCTGTGCGACATTGTCTTTGAGGCCCAGCCCGAACATCTGCTCGATGAGCAGCGACAGGGCGCGACGTACCCCCGAGCCCGCGGCAAGCGTGCCCACACCGGGGTCGTAGTAACTCAGCTGGCTGGCCGGATCGTTCTTCTCCAGCATTTCGAATAGCTTGGCGACGTTGGTGAGATTCCCGGCTCCGATTTGGTTGGCGGTGCCATCGAAACAGAGGACGATCCGCTTGCCGCGCGTAGGCTCTGGCTCCTCGGTCACCTGCGGCACTTTACGTGGCGGCGTCCGCGCTGTCGGGTCTTTCGCCGACCAGTGCCCGCTGTACCGTTGAAGCCATGACACTTCCACCGCCATCGCCGGGGTCGGTCGCCGTGGTCACCGGCGCATCCTCGGGCATCGGCGAACAATTCGCCCGCCAACTCGTGGCCCGCGGTCACCGCGTCGTCGTCACTGCTCGTCGCGAGGACCGGCTGCAAAAGTTGTGTGACGAGCTGGGCGGCGACCAGCACGCCGTCGCGGTCGGTACCGATCTGGCTATTCCGGAGCAGCGCGACCGGTTGGTCGGCCGCATCGACGAGCTGGGCGCGCAGGTCGACATCCTGGTCAACAACGCGGGCCTGGGCATCTACACGAAGTTCGGCGCCGAAGGCCGCGACAAGGAACTGCAGTTGCTGCGCGTCGACGTCGAGGCGGTCGCGGACCTGATGCTGCGCTACTTGCCCGGCATGGTCGAGCGCGGTCGCGGCGCGATCATCAACCTGTCGTCGGTGTCGGGATTTCAGCCAGCGCCCTACAACGCCGGCTACGCCGCGGCCAAGGCGTATGTGCTGTGGTTGTCGGAGGCGGTCAACGCCGAGGTCGCCGACAACGGTGTGACGGTCACCGCGGTGTGTCCCGGCCCGGTGCCGACGGAGTTCCAGGCCACGAACGACGCCCAAGATCTGGTCGACAAGATGCCGGGATTCACCCAGGTTTCCGCCGAGCGGGTGGTCGCCGACGCGCTCAAAGCCGCCGAGCATGGTCGCGCGTCGGTGGTCCCGGGTGGGCCGCAGGTGCGCTTGACGCTGGGTTCCACCCGCTTCGTGCCGACGCCGTTGGTGTTGCCCGTCCTCAAGCGAATGTTGAAGCGCTAGCCAGACTTTGGAGTCGGGATCGGCGTGAGCGGGTTGCCTTCCGGGATCGACGAACAGTTCTCCGGTGCTGGTACGCCGGCGAAGCGCTGCTTGATCCAGGCGATCGAGTTATGCAGCCATATCGGGAGGCTCCAGATGTGGCTAAGTGAGTTGTACTGCTCGTAGTGGACCTTGGTGCCCTTTGCGCAGTAGGCGCGGGCCAGCGTGCGTACGTCGCCGGCGATCATCACCCCGTCACCGGCGCCGACGTCCTTCTTGTCACCCGGTGTGCCCTCGAGCACACCGTTGGCGCCCTGGCCGATGAATAGCGGGATCGTCGGCGTACCGCCGGTGCCCATGATCAGCTTGTTGGCGCAGCCGACGTAGAGCAGCAGGCTCTCGGGATTCGGGTAATCGGGGCTGACCAGATCCGCCCACTTCAAACCCGGGTATCGGCCGAGGACGTTGACGATCGACGCGGTCTGCATCTCGTGAAAGATTCTCGCGCCGTTTGTGCTGAGATACGTTGCTAATTCGGTCTCGATCTCGAATGCGCGCGCGATCCCCACCAGCGCCATCGCCATGACGCCCGCCCAGAACCCCGTGCCTTCGACGTAGTGCAGGTTGTGCGCCGGGTCGACCAGCACGCCGCCGATCGCCGCGCCGATCAGGCGCTCGTTGACCTCCGGCGCGTAGGTCGGGGCCAGCTCGGCGGCCCACTCGGTGGCGATCGCCCCGCCGGAATACCCGAGCATCGCCACCTTGGCATCGCGAGGGATGGTCGATGAGCTCAACGCGGCGCGGATCGAGTCGAGTGTGTTCATCCCGTACTCGGGGCCCGCGGCGAAGTCCGCGCGCTGGCCCTCGGTGTCGGAAACGATGACCGTGTACCCCTCGGCGATGAATGGGCCGAAAACCGCCACCTCGACATTGGGGATAAGTCCGCCGAGCCTGAGCCCACCCCAAATTGCATACGACGGCTCGTCATTGCGGTTGAGCGAGTCATAGGCGGACTGGTACGAAATCACTCTGGTGTGGTCGAACTGGATCGGCGGCTTGATGATCGAGGTGACGTTGACGGTCGGCTTGCCGGTCTGGCTGGTCGATCGGTACAGCAGCTGGGTGGTCTCGAGCAACGTCGGGAGGCCGAATATGCGATAACGAAAGCTGCGGGTCTTCAGCACCGTCCCCGGCGCGACGCCGTCCAGGGCGCCGGTGTAGGAGTAAAAAGAATCGTCCTTCGGCTGCGGCGTGACCACCCCCAGGCTTGGTACGTCACCCGGATACCAACCTGGTTGCAGTGGTCCGGTCATAGCTTCCCTAACTCGTGGCGATCGTTTTGCATCATCATCAAACCGAGCGCCCGAAATAGGCCATCAGCCGGACGGTCGGCGTCGCGTCCTCGGGTGGCGGTTGCGCCGGCCCGAATCCGCCCGGCCGGCGCAGCTTGTCTTCCGACACCGACTTCGCCACTTGACGGCAAAACCCGAGCAGCGCCTCGGGCAGTTCGAACAGCTGGTGCTGCGACCGGTACACGTCCCAGATGTGGATCGCGAAGCCACAAATAGGAAACGCCAGCGCCTGGCCCAGTGGGACATCGCCCTCCGGCGAAGGTCGCATCGCGTCCAGGTCCGCGCTGGCCAAGGCGTGTTGCAGCCGGACACCCAGCTCGCGAAGCTGTGCAGCCGGATCGTCGGATCTCCAGTCATCCGGTTCGGAGGGCCCCTCCCAGACCTCACCACCCTCGACCAACGTCACGATCTTCGCTGCGGTGCCAGTGGTGTGGGCCACTAGGTCCTGGATAGTCCAGCCCTCCAGGTTTGATGGCTGATCCCAAGCCGCCGAGGGAATTTGGTCTACCGACTCGATGAACAGACCCATCGCTTCGGTTGCTCGCGTGCCGATGCCCGCCTCACTCATCGGGCAAGCGGCTTGTAGAAGACAAGGCCGCTGCCTTGACCGGCCCGCCCTCCAGGGCGGCGAAGGGGGCGCCGTCGCGGAACTTCAGCGACATGCCCAGGATCTCGCTGTAAACCGGATCGACTCATCTTGACTTCGTGCTCCCTCATAAGGCCTCCTTTGCCTACGTTAAGTCGTGTAATAAAGGACTGGCAATGACACACTCGAGGCGCGTCCCGAGTCGGCGTTCATACGCCGTCAGCGCAGCGGTTGTCTGGATTTCTGGGCCACTGGCGTATCTGATCCTCGAAGCTGTTGCGGCCACTGCCTTTCGGCCCCATTACAGCTACGCCCACAACGTCATCAGTGATCTGGGTGTCACGTCGCGCTTCGACTCGCCACTGGCTTGGCTGATGAACACCGCGTTCTGTCTGCAGGGAACTCTATTTCTTGTTGGCGCCATCCTCATCGTTCGCGCGTTCGAAACGCGGAAGGCTGGGCTATTTCTGGCTCTTGCCGCCGCGAATGCAATCGGCAATATTCTGATTGCGGCGTTCCACAGCGGGCCCGCCGCGCAGGCCGACGGAACCGCTTGGGTGCATGCCGTCGGCGCGCTATTGGCGATCGTGGGAGGAAATACAGCCATCCTGGCGGGCTTTTCCGTCATTCACAGTGTCAGCGATTCGCGCCGGTACCGCAGGGTATCGGTCGCGCTCGCCGCGCTCGGACTGCTCAGCTTTACGATGTTCGTCATCGAGTCGAAGGCCACGGCAGTTCACCTTCTGCCGCCCGCAGTGTGGGAGCGATGCAGCGTCTACTCGATCATCGCGTGGCAGATGCTCACCGCCATCCGATTGCTCACCCGCAGTCGCTGACGGCACTATGCTCATCGGCGCGGGGGTTCGGACCGAGGAGGCCATATGACGGCGATCGCTCCAACCCCGGAGGGTCATGGCGTAAAACCACCGCCCGGGCCGGCGGAACCGCCGGCCAGAACCACGCCCTCCGAACTCAGCGACGAGCAGCGGGGGTGGCTCGCCGCGGCCTCGCGCAGCGACATCGACGGCTGGTTGCACATCGCGATCAAGGGATCACCGGCCGCACGTGGTTTTCAGTACGGCTTTCTCGTCGCCAACGAGTACGCGGAGTCGATCCGGGTGTACCGGGAGATGACCTACAAAGACATCGGGATGGGCTACGACTTCTTTGTTGAGCGGGCCGCCGAACTCCACGCCGACAAAATCCCCGACGAGCTGCGCGAGGAGATGGAAGGGGTGGCCGCGGGTCTGACGGCCGCCGGCGTGCCAGCGACGTACAACGATGTGCTCGGCCTCAATGATTGGATGGAACTCACCGGCTATTGGTGGCCCAAGAACTCGGGCCACTACACCGCACTGGCACCGACCGGCGGTGAGGGCAACCACTGCAGCGCCTTTATCGCAACCGGCAGCGCGACCGTCGATGGGTCGATCGTCCTGGGTCACACCAGCTTCGTCGACTTCTGGCAGGGCCAATTCGAGAACCTCATCGTGGACATGACTCCCGACGACGGCAACCGGATGGTCATGCAGTCCGCGCCGGGCTGGATCGCCAGCATGAGCGATTTCTGGTTGACCAGTGCCGGGCTGGTGATCGCCGAAACCACGATCGGTGGCTATGAAGGGTACAAGGGCTACGACGAGACCCGGGTCCCGGAATTCGTCCGCGCCCGCAAGGCCGCGCAGTACGCCCGCGACATCGACCATTGGGTCGAGACGCTCAACACCGACAACAACGGCGGATACGCCAACTCCTGGTTGGTCGGTGACATCAAGACCGGGGAAATTGCGAGCTACGAAGAGGGCCTGCTGTATCAGAGCCTCAACCGCACCACCGATGGCTACTTCTGGGGCGACAACGCACCGAGGGATCCGCGGATCCGCAACCTGGAGTGCTTCGGGACCGGTTTCAGCGACGTGCGGACCCCTAATGGCGCGCGGGAAGTTCGCTGGCGCCAAATGCTCAGCCAGCACAACGGGCGCATCGACGCCGAGGTCGGCAAGCGCATGCTGGCCGACACGTTTGATCCCTACCTTGGCTATATCCACCCTTCGTCCCGGACCATCTGTTCACATGCCGACGTCGACCCCTGCCACCTCAACAGTGAGCTGACACCGTTCACACCGTTCGGGTCCGTGGACGGCAAGGTCGCCACGTCAGCGGATATCAAGGCGCTCAATGCGTGGGCTCGGTTCGGACGTGCCGACGGTACCGAGTTCGACGCCGAAGAATTTCTGCAGCAGCATCCGCAATGGGATTGGCAGCGTGGCTATCTCAAGGACCGTCCGCAGCAGCCGTGGGCGTACATCGAGTCGGGCAGCTCCGGCGGGTCCTGACCGTGCGTGCCTTCAGATGCCCCAACTGCGGGCAGGCGGCCGCCTTCGAGGTTCAGCAGTGTCCGACGTGCGCCGTGACGGTCGGCTACCACTACCCGTCGCGGCAGATGGTGTGCGCACCGTCGCAGACTGTGCGAGTGAATGACCGTGGCTGGTTTCGGTGCGCTCACTGGGAGCGGGGCTGCAACTGGCTGACTGCCGACGACTCCGAATCCGGCCGCTGCTACGCCGACAGCTTCGTGCGCGAGGGGCCGGCGGCCGATGACACCGAGGCGATGTCCGAACTCGATTCGACCCTAAAGGCGCTGCGGCGGTTGATCTTCGAGCTGATGGACCTGGGCCTGCCGATCCGGCCGTACTACGCAGACCCTCACGGGCTGGCGTTCGATCTGCTGTCGAGCAAGACACTGGGGCGGCCAGTGATGATCGGGCACTCCAATGGTGTGATCACCATCGACCTGGCCGAGTCGCTCGAGTTATACCGGGAGCGTTTGCGCATCAAGCTGCGTGAGCCCTATCGCACGATGCTGGGCCACTTCCGCCATGAGGTCGGCCATTACTACGAGATGCTGCTGGTGCAGGACACCCCGCTCATCGACGACGCCCGGGCGATGTTCGGCGACGATCGAGAGGACTACCAGGCCGCACTACAGCGCCACTACCAGGGCCAGGCACCGGCGAACTGGCAGCACGACTTCATCTCGGAGTACGCCACTGCCCACCCGTGGGAAGACTTCGCCGAAACCTGGGCCCACTATCTCCACATCACCGGAACCCTTGCCACGATCGCGGATTCAGGCCTGGTTGTCGAAGCTGATCGGGTGAAGTGGGACCTGCCCGCCAATGTCGATGCCCGGGAGTCCTACGCCGACGGCACTATCGAGGACATTATGGCGGACTGGTTAGTGCTGTCGGGGGTGCTCAACCGGGTCAACAACTCGATGGGCCGCGACGACCTGTACCCGTTCACCATCTTCCCGCACGTCGTCGCCAAGCTTGGTTTCATCCATCGTGTCGTGACCACGTCTGCAACAGAATATGCTGCGGTGAAACAGAATTGACCGCCGCCGAACGGATAGAAGAGGCGGTCGTCGCGGCACACGCCAGGCACAAGAAGAATCGCCGCGGCAAGAACGCCGGCTACATACCGGCCTTGGCGGAGGTCGACCCGCAACTGTTCGGGGTCTGCGTTGCCACCGTCGATGGTCAGACATTTTCGGCGGGCGACGCCAAATGTCCGTTCGCGTTGGAATCGATCTCGAAGGTTTTCACGGCCGCGCTCGCGATGGAACAAGTAGGTTCGCGGGTGTTCCACCGCAAGGTAGGCGCCGATCCGACTGGTCTGGCGTTCAATTCGGTGCTGGCGCTGGAACTGCACAACGACAAGCCGATGTCGCCGATGGTCAACGCGGGCGCGATGACGGCAGCCAGTTTAGTGTCGGCCACCGACGCTGAAAACCGCTGGTGCCAGATCCTGCAGATCCAAAGCGATTTCGCCGGACATGCGATCTCGATCAGCGAAGAAATCACCGCCTCCGAGCGGGCCACCAACTTTCACAACCGCGCGATCGCGTGGCTGCTGTTTTGCGGCGGATACATGTACTGCGATCCGATGGAGGCCTGCGACGTCTACACCCAGCAGTGCTCGACACTGGTCACCGCTGTCGACCTCGCGGTAATGGGTGCGACCCTGGCCAACGGGGGGATCAACCCGGTCACCGGCAAACGCGTCATCACGCACGCCAACGTGTCGCACGTGCTGGCTGAAATGACGATGGAGGGTCTCTACACCAGCTCGGGCGACTGGGCCTACACCGTCGGACTGCCCGCCAAGAGCGGGGTCGGAGGCGGCGTGGTCGCGGTGTCGCCAGGCAAACTGGCGATCGCGGCCTACTCGCCGCCGCTGGACAAGTCCGGCAACAGCGTGCGCGCCCAGGCCGCGATCACCCAGATCGCGCACACACTCGAGCTGGGGCTTTTCAATACGTAACACCGGGACTGATGTCCCGTCGTGCCCCGGCTCACACCATCGGCGGGTGACTGCGGTGGTACGCCGTCTCGATCCAGATATCCAAGTCGCGCGGCGCGGCGCGGCGCTCCGCCATCAACTCCGAATGGTCGGCCATCTCGCCCAATCGTCCATCACTGAAAGACAACTCGAAGACCTCGGTGTACTTCCATGCCGAATGGCGGCCCACGTGTGCGTAGGGGTCGCGGATGCATCGGGCGCCCAGCAACAATCCGCCGGTGAATGGTAGCGGCAACCGGATTGGCGAATACGTTGCGGCGCTGCCAATGCAGCGCAGGTCGGCGCCGAACAGCTGGGTGGGCGGCTCGGCCATGCCCAACCGGAGGGCGATCAAGGTGAGCTGGTTGTCCTTGACGGCGTACTCACACATATAGCCTCGCCGACAGGCGTTGGTCATCATGTGCACCTGCAGCCCATGCTCGCCCGGCTCAAATAGCCCCCGCCCATTGACGCCGATCAGGACGTACATGTGCCCTCGAAACACGACGACATCGTCGACCTGCGCAGTCATTTCGGTTCTCCGTTCGTGGTAACCCAGCCGTCAGCGCATCGAGGCGTCGCCGCACTACCAGCAGTAGTAGTTTGCGGCGGTCGGGATCACGCAGTCGGCAAAGAGCCCGGCTCGGGAATCGGCATCGGCGCGGTGTCCTTCATGGACGGCGCGAGCTGTGTCGCGATACCTCAATGCGCATCGGGTGCCGTTGTGAGCCAGATGATTTAGTTTCCCGGGCAGCGGTGCCGTGCCCGGCAGAAGCGATCGTACGCTCGTCGGCGAAGTCCGCTCGGCAAACCCCGGTTGACCTCGCCGTATGTGGCACTTAGTTGCTGGCAGATCGAAGTGAGTGCGCACTCGGTGACTCTGACCAGGTCTCGGCGGTACGGTCCCATCAGCGCCGGGCCGAGGCGATGCCATGGCGGCGATCACTTGGGAGACGTGCCGTTAGGCACCCTGTCCTGCGCGCCTGCCCCAGCAGGCGTGCAACAGTTCCCTCAGCACCCAGGTCGATGGGTCCGCAAAAGTGGCCACGATCCGCTCGTGCTCACGCTGCTGGACCTCGCTCGCCGCGCCCCCGCCAAGTGTGTTCATGACCTCCAGGGTCTCGGCAAACCACCGCCCCCAAGGGGAACCTCCACGAACCACTTCGGTGGAGGCCTCGTGTCGAATCTCCTCCAGACCGCAGCGCTCAAACAGCGCTGGCAGCTTCCGCCCGAACACCGGATCGTAGCCGCGCGAACTAAACCACTCACCGTTCCGCCACGCGTCGTGATAGACCTGATAACCCGGATGCGAGGGATCGACTGACCCAGGTGTGCCCCAGTCTGCGTCCTCGTCGATCAGCCAGCCACCCGGACGTAGGCACTGTGCCATTCGCGCTATCGCCTTCTCCTGGCGGCCGACGAGGTGAAACAACAACAGGCGCGAGCACACAACGTCAAACGAGCCGCGACCTAGGAGTTCAAGCGGGTCCTCGAGGATGTTGTGTTGCACCACCTCAAGGTTCGGCACATCCAACAGTTCGAGGTAGCCGACGTCGACGTCGGTGGCCACCACGTGGCCGGAAGGGCCGACCCGATGAGCCAGCCAGACCGCCATCGACCCGCGGCCCGCACCGACCTCAAGACAACGCCAGCCGGGCTTAACCATGTCCCGGCGCCGTCGTGATAGCGGGTCGAAGATCTGCTCGAGGAGCGCCAGCCGAGCGTCCTCGGCAACCTCGCGACCAGCAGCAGCGAGGCGATACCCGATATTATGTTGCTCCGGCTGCCTGCTGGCGTGCTGATCAGCTCCAACCACGTGCCCTCCGGGTCGCGTCACGGTGAAGCTAGGTTCCGAACGCTAGATGCGGTGATCGTACGCGCTGCAGTTTGCTGTCATGGCGGTTTCAAAGCAGCACGCGACCGGAGTCACCCAGAAAGGATCTCGTCCAGAGCTCGCCCCTCGTGGAAGGGGCCAACCGCCTATCCTTTAAGGACCCAGGGACGGCTGGGGCCCGGGATCGGCGGAGGGTCGGATGACGGCCATAGCAGCGTGCCGGACGTGTGGCACTGAGCCGCTAGAGAACGCCCGGTTTTGTCACGGCTGTGGCTCACCAGTCCAAGACGGCGATACCCGGGCGGAGTACAAGCAGGTCACGATTCTGTTCGCCGACGTAGTCCATTCGATGGACATCGCTGCGGCGGTGGGTCCGGAGCGGCTGCGTGAGATCATGGCAGAACTCGCCGACCGGTGCGCGGCAGTGGTGAAACGTTACGGCGGCACGGTCGATAAGTTCACCGGTGACGGCATCATGGCGGTGTTCGGTGCGCCGGTGGCGTTGGAGGATCACGCTTTTCGTGCCTGTCTGGCCGCGTTGGGCGTTCAGGAGGAGGCGAGGTGGCTTGCCGTCGAAGCGCAAGACCGCGACGGTGTGGATCTGCAGTTGCGGGTGGGTCTGAACTCCGGTCAGGTGATCGCCGGTGAAATCGGTTCAGGCTCTTTCGGATACACCACAATCGGTGAGCAAGTCGGCATGGCGCAGCGGATGGAGTCGGCGGCCCCGCCGGGTGGGGTGGTGCTCAGCGCGTCGACAGCGCGACTTGTAGAGGGCGCTGCGACTCTCGGTGACGCTGAGCTGGTTCCCATCAAGGGTGCCGACGCGCCGGTGCCTGCCCAGCGGCTCTTGAGTATGGGGCAACGACACGCTGTCGGGCGTGCTGAGTCGAATCTTGTTGGTCGGCGATGGGAGATGGCGGCCGTCGAAGGTCTGCTGGAACGTGTGCTCGACGGTCACGGCGCGGTGGTCACCGTGGTGGGGTCGCCGGGCATCGGCAAGAGCCGTCTAGTGCGCGAGCTGGCGGCAATCGCGGCTGGGCGCGAAAGTCGAGGTGTTCACCGCCTTCTGCGAATCGCACTCCACCGACATCCCCTTCCATGTCGTGGCACAGCTGTTGCGCGCAGCCACCGGTGTGCGTGGCCTGGATGCCCCGGCCGGTCGTGAGCGAGTGCGCTCCCGGGTGCTAGATGCAGACCCCGAGGACTTGCTGCTCTTCGATGACTTGCTGGGCATCGCCGATCCCGAAGTGGAGCTGCCCAAGATCGATCCGGATGCTCGGCGGCGGCGTTTGACGGCGCTGGTCAATGCTGCCTCGTTGGCCCGCCACACTCCCACGGTCTATGTCGTTGAGGACGCGCACTGGATCGATGAGGTCAGTGAGTCGATGCTGGCCGGGTTCTTCACGGTGATCCCGCAGACGCCCTCGCTGGTGTTGGTCACCTACCGCCCCGAATATGGAAGTGTGTTGAGCCGGGTGGCTGGTGCTCAGACAATCGTCCTTGCGCCGCTGAGTGATTCGGAAACTGCATCACTGGTTTCAGAGCTGCTCGGCCGCGACTCCTCGGTTGGTGCACTGGGCCAGAAGATCGCCGAGCGGGCCGCCGGAAACCCGTTCTTCGCCGAGGAGATCGTTCGCGACCTGGGCGAGCGCGGCGTGCTACGGGGTAACCGCAGTGCCTACGAATTGACCGCCGATGTTGGCGAGGTCAGTGTGCCCGCCACCTTGCAGGCGACCATTGCCGCCCGCATCGACCGGCTTGACCCGGCGGCCAAGCGCACTTTGAGCGCAGCCGCTGTCATCGGTTCGCGGTTCAGCCGAGACCTATTGGAAACGCTGGGCATTGATCCTGCCCTGCAGGACCTGGTGAGCGGCGAGTTCATTGATCAGATCACATTTACCCGACAACCCGAGTATGTGTTCCACCATCCATTGGTCCGCACCGTGGCCTACGAATCTCAGCTCAGATCCGATCGTGCCGAGCTGCACCGGCGCGTCGCGACCGCGATCGAATCACGTCACCCGGAATCGGCGGAAGAAAACGCGGCGCTGATCGCCGAACATCTCGAAGCCGCCGGTGACCTGCATGCCGCCTACGGCTACCACATGCGTGCCGCAACCTGGGCCACCAACCGCGACATTAACGCCGCCCGACTAAGTTGGGAGCGCGCCCAAAAGATCGCCGACGCGTTACCCGCCGAGGACCCCAACCTGGCGGCCATGCGCATCGCGCCTCGCACTATGTTGTGCGGGATCGCCTTTCGAGTCCATGTCAATGTTGCCGGTGACCGCTTTGAGGAATTGCGCGAGTTGTGCACCGCTGCCGGGGATAAGGCGTCGCTGGCCATCGGGATGGCGGGACTGGTGATCGATCACGTGTTTCAGGACCGGCTGCGCCAGGCGTCGCAGCTGGCATCGGAAGCCTGGGCCCTCATCGAGTCGGTCGGCGATCCGACCTTGACGGTGGGGCTGTCCTTCGCGCCGATCTACGCCAAGATGGAAAGCGCCGAGTGGTGTGACGTGCTGGGGTGGTCACAGAGGGTCATCGACTTGGCCGACGGTGATCCGTCTACAGGCGACTTCATTGTCGGTTCTCCGTTAGCAGTCGCCTTTGGGACGCGGGCTATGGCCGGCTATTTCCTGGGCCGTGCTGGATGGCGCGACGACCTGCGGCACGGCCTGGCCATGGCCCGCAGCGCCGACCCCATGTCCTATGCCTTGGTCGTCACCTACGTCTACACCGGGGGCATAACGTATGGCGTGCTGAGACCCGACCACTCCGCGATGCGCGAGAGCGAGGATGCCCTGGCGATTGCCGAACGATCCGGGGATGACCACGCGGTGACCCTCGCCCGGATGACGCTGGGCCTTGCGCTGGTACACCGCCCAACGGCTTCCGAGCGTGACCGGGGACACAAGCTGCTGGCCGAGGTCAGCGAAGCGTTCCTGCGCTCGGGACACTACCTGTGCGAGTTACCGATCATCAACGTGCACTTGGCACGTGAGCGGGCTCGGCGTGGAGATCGCGATGAGGCCGTACCGCTCATGCGCGCCGCCGTCGACCATCTGTTCCGCGATGGCCCTCTGCTGACGTGGGGCATTCCAGCGACGGGTGTCCTGGTGGAGACACTGCTGGATCGCGGGGCGGACGGTGACGTGGCCGAAGCCGAGGCCGCGACCGAGCGGTTAGCGGTCGCCCCAGCCGATGAGGGTCTGGTGATACGCGAGATCTGGCTGCTACGACTGCGGGCTCTGCTGGCGCGGGCTCGCGGCGAGGCGGCGGCTTATGTGCATTTACGGGATCGCTACCGCGACATGGCGAGAACGCTTGGCTTCGAGGGGCATATCGCGTGGGCCGAGGCGATGTAATGAGAGCGGTCAGGCCCGAGGGCAGTAGGACGACGGCCACGGCGCTCGCCCGGGTAGATGTGAGTGAATAGGTCAACCACACATGATGGCCGCGGTGCTGTCAGCGTCAGCGTGGGTCATGCTTGCACCGGGTGTTGTCGGACCCCTATCGACACTAGGAAGGCCGCCGTCATGGCCAAACTCGTGCGTGCTCAGCTGACGGTACGGGTGCACAATTGAGGTGTCCGTCTGAAACCTGGGAAGTGCGATGAGTGAGCAACTGTACGACTTTTTCGGCGAGATCTTCCAGCGGTACTTCAGACCCGCCATCGACACATATCCGCGAATGGGTGGAGCACTCGTCGAGAGGTTACTCGCGCTGACTGACGACGTCCCCGATAAATTGGCACAGACCCGCAGCGCCGCAATGGCATGGGCCGAAGCCGAGACCCCGAACGCCAGGATCACCTCGGAACTCTTCGTGATCACCCAACACGGACTGATGTATGCCGCCGGGTTGAACGAGTCGCGCCGGGCGCTGTATTACCTGGCCACGCCGCCCGCGTTGTTCGATCCGTTCGTCGATCAGGTCGACACCGCCGAACTGCGTGAGGGCACGGTAGTCGTGGTGGACAGCCGGTTAGGCCGCGACCTCGGATCCGCGCATCCGATGGACGCCGCGCTACGCCGGATACTCGACGAGCACCTGGCGCTGAGGGTGGATCTGCCCGCGTAGCTATTTCGCCACGGTCTTCTTGGCCGGCGCGTCTTTCGCGGTCTTGTTGGCGGGGGCATTCTTGGCGGGCGTCTCTCCGTCGGCGTCGTCGTGACGTTTCTGTTCACCGACGTTGAGGGTTCGACCCGTCGGTGGGAGACCGACGCCGATGGGATGCGGACAGCGCGCGCATACGAGTACACGCCCATTGGCCAGGGCGATCACGCAGCCAAGCCGGCGGCAAGGGTAACAATTCCGGTGGCCCACACCGGGCGGCGGCAGATCAGCACCCGGAGCAGCTTCAGCGAAAACTGGGACGCTCCGGTTCGGCCTCCGTCGCTTTGCGCAACAGCACCAAACCCAACGCGCCAGCGGCGGCCGCGGCGAGCACCAGCACAATCACCAGCATCGGATCCTCCAATCCAGCCGTCCGTTGACCCTGTCATCTCCTGCTAGTTCGACGCTCACGTCCGACGAAGCGGCCGATCAACCAGCACCCGCTGTCCGTCTCGCCACTGAACGACGCGAATCTGATGGCCGGTTTGCACGCCGGTGACCGGGTCGACACGAAACCGACCGAACAAGGTGGTGGTGTCGAGTCGTTGTGATGCGGCCCGCACTGGCAACGATTCAACAGTTCCGGCCTCCTTCACGCAGCGCTGCCAAACCACACCCGCGGCGAAGGCCGCAGCAGCCGGATAGGGCGGCTCAGTACCGATCGCGTCCCGGTAACAGTGGCTGAACCATTCGCTGTTGGGTCCGTCCGCGGGATCATCTGTCCCGTCGTCGAACCACTGGCACGGTCCGTAAAGCCCCTCAACGCGATCACCGATCGCGTGCCGGAGCTCCTCGACTCCGGCGGCGACCAATCCAACTGCGCGCCAACGGCGTTCGCTGGCCCACTGCACGATGGCGACGTCATCTTCGAAGGAACCGGCCGATAACAGCACATCGCCCGCCGGGACCTGCGCCAGCACGTCTCTCGCCCGGGCGGGCCGAAAAGCGACCGACCGCCGCAGGAGACCGAGTCGCCGGGCCGCCACCGCCGCCCCTTCGGCCACCTCGCGGCCGAACCCCGTGTCGACGTGGACTATTACTACCTCCGACCCCTCACCAAGACCTTCGACGGCAAGGGTTTCGAGCACCGCGGCGAGATAGCGCTGAGCGGGAGACTCCACGTTGACGACACCCGGATACGCCGGCCGCGCCAGCCGGGCGGTGGCGCCACCGTGGTTCCAGACGACCCCTTTGCTGGCGGCCGCGGCCGCCAGCGCCGGCCCCGAACCGTAGGGCCCGAACACCACGTCGGGCCGGCTAGCCTCTGCGGCCCGCATCGCGGACGCCGCAGAGGGGTAAGCGTCGATCACCTCCAGACTTACTCCGGAACGCTCGGCCCACAGAGCGAGGGCGCTCGCCCCTGCTTTCCCGAATCTGGCCAGCGGCCCCGACAGTGGGGTAACCAGGACGGCGCGAGCTGCCACGCCCACAACTTAAGCGTCTCGAGCAACCGCCCACTCCCCCGGGGCAGTACCGATCGTGACATCCCACTGCGGTTCAACACCGTTGCCGGGAGTGGTCATCGACAGCACCCCCGCAACGAGGTGCTGGCATCATCCGAATCCGCGAACAACGCAACCGCGACGGCCTGCTGCTGGTCAACGAAATGCCGCGAGACTGGCGTCGCAGTGTCATCCGCGTTTCGCGCGCGCCCACTGAATAGTGCCGAGACTCTTGGTCCGTACGCCGATGAAGCCATGGTCTTCGAGGATGTCGCCGAGTTCGTCTTCGCCGAACAAATGGACGCCGGTGTTCGGCAGGATCTGCAACAAACGGGCAGCACGCCCGGCGGTCGGTGCCATCACGGCCAATCGTCCGCCCGGTCGCAGCACCCGCGCCATCTCTGTTAGCGCGGCCACCGGGTCCGGTATCAGCTGCAGCACGGCGACCGAGACCACCGCGTCGACTGTCTCGTCGCGCAGGGGAAGCCGTTGCGCGTCCGCCCGGAGGAAGCCGATCTGCGGTCCCGCTTCGGCGCTGACCGCGCGTGCCAGCATCGGCTCGGAAATGTCGACGCCCAACGCGAGCCCATCCGGGCCCGCGGCGCGGGCCAGCGAGCCGGTGACGCTGCCGGGACCGCAGCCGACGTCCAGGGCGATGCCGCCCCGCGGGATGTTTAGCCACTCGGTGGGCAGCTGGAACGCGGTGAGCAGCCTGCGCATCACGGCTTGGGTTTTGTCGTAGAGCATCGACCCGACCGGCGAGGCAAATAACGCCTGGGCTCTGGTGTTCTTCGGCAGAGCGGCGTCCTCGACCGGTCGGGTGCCCAGCAGATCGAGATAGCCCTTGCCGACATCCGGGTTCGTCGGCGGATCGGCGAGCAGTTCCAGCGCCCTGCGCAGCGCGGGCGGCAACGCGGTGTTCAGATCGGCCATGCGCACTCCTTCGAGCAAATGCGAAGCTGTACAACCAATTACCAGACCGGAAACCGCAAGCGAGACGGCGGCCACACCATTTCGCAGCCTACGCCCGGCGACAGTAAGTTCACGGGCACCCGCGTTGCTCTCTATGCAGACAAGACCGGCGGCAATCACGATCTGCCGTCCGGCTGAGACCCGCCCGGCCCATTGCCACGCTTTACCTGTGGGAGGACGATGAAGTGGACGGCGGCGCCGTCGAGACGCTGCCCCGCATAGAGGAGGCAGATCATGTACGCACGCAGTACCACCATCCAGGCACAGCCCTCGTCCATCGACGCCGGTATTGCGCACGTCCGCGATACCGTGATGCCCGCGCTCGACGACGTCGACGGATACACCGGCTTATCCCTGTTGGTCGACCGGTCGTCCGGCCGATGTATTGCCACCAGCGCATGGCAGTCCGAGGAGGCCATGCATGCGGGCGCGGAGTCTGTTCGGCCGGTTCGTGACCGTGCCGCGGAGGTTTTCGGTGGCAACGCAGACGTCGAGCAATGGGAGATCGCT
The DNA here is from genome assembly GCA_963744835.1 of uncultured Actinomycetota bacterium. GTDB lineage: Bacteria > Actinomycetota > Actinomycetes > Mycobacteriales > Mycobacteriaceae > Mycobacterium. The sequence goes on along the minus strand of CAVUVB010000007.1, from coordinate 6,840 downwards.
GTCTTGCACCGCGACCACCGGTCGCGTGACGGCGCCTGTGTCCGAGCCACCTGGGTCAAGGTCGGCCCGGATCAGATCGACCGAGGCATCGATTTCTACAAGATGACTATCCTCCCCGCACTCGAGGAGCTCGAGGGATTTTGCAGTGCCAGTTTGCTGGTCGACCGAGCCTCCGGTCGCGGCGTGGCCTCGGCGACCTTCGATAGCGTCGAAGCGAGGGACCGGAACAAAGACCAGTTGGACAGGATCAGAGCCACGGGCAGCCAGGAAGCAGCTGCAGAGGTGCTCGACGAGTGCGACTTCGAGTTGGCGCTCGCCCACCTGCGTGTGCCCGAGATGGCCTGACCGCACGACAAGCGCGGAGCACCTGCGATGCTGTGCATGGCCAACGGCGCGGTCCGCCGTGGCAAAGGGGCGAAATCATGGGCGCGCACTCGATCCGAAGCGAGGAAGGCGCGGTGATGGCGGCGGAAACGCAGTCGTTGTACGAGCGGCTGGGAGGCGTGTACGCCATCGCTGTCGTCGTCGACGACTTCATCGATCGGATCATGGTCGACCCGCGGTTGAACGCGAACCCGCGAGTCGACGAGGCGCACCACCGCGTCTCGGCCCAGGGTTTCAAGTACTACGTCACCGAGCAGGTTTGCTGGGCGGCGGGCGGCCCGCAGACCTACTCGGGCGCACGATGCTAGACGCGCACGGCGAGCTGCTCATCTCCGGCGCGGAGTGGGATGCGTTCATGGACGACTTCCACCAGACCCTCGCGAAGTTCGGCGTGCCCGCGCGCGAGCGCGGCGAGCTCGACGCGATCGTCGAGAGCACGAAGGACGACATCGTGACGACGTCGGCGGCGCCCGCCGCGAGCCAGTGATCGCGACGGGTCAGCCCCGGACGGGTCGCGGAGCGCAGCACAATTCGCCGCATGGAGATCCCGCATGGAGCTTACGGAGGCGTTGGTAACGGAGGACATCACGCCATTCGAGCGGGAACGAATGCGTGAGGCTCTTGAGGAGGAAGTAAGAAGGCAACTTCCCGCCGATCGGCAGCTCCTGCGCGTGGTGGACTGGGATCCTCGGGGTGGCCACGCAGTGGAAAGCGCTCCAGGCATGAGGAAGTACACGGTCGCGTACGAGACGGAACCGCGCGATTAGGCGGTCGAGTCCGTCGGCGTTCACGCGCGGCATGGTCTCGGCGATTAGCTGCGCGAGAAAATCCTCGACGCCACCAAGGTGAAGAGAGGTTTAGGTCGTGGTGTGCTGGTCGGATGAGTCGCTGGGCTCGACGATCTTTGTTTCCTCAAGTGCCCCGTGGCTGATCTCGATGCGGCGCGGCTTGGCCCTTGCCGCCACGGGGAGGGTTACGGTCAGCACCCCGTTCTGATAGGTGGCGGCGATGTGGTCGGCATCGATGTCCTGACCGAGAGACAGGCGACGCAGGTAACTGCCGGTGAAGCGCTCGGAGCTCAGCCACTGCACGTCGTGTTCGGTGCGTTCGCTGCGTTGTGCCGTCACGGTGAGAATGCCGCCGTCAACGCTGACGTCCACCGAATCGGGGTCCACGCCCGGGAGGTCGGCGTGAAGCACGTAGTGATCGCCGGAGCGGTAGAGGTCCATCGGCATAGCTAGTGGGACTCGGGCGGATCCGGGCGATGTACCGAGCAGCTGCGCGGCGAGTCTGTCGATGTCACGGAATGGATCGGGATGAAGCACAGCGACCACCTCCTAAATGTCGGTTGCCGCACCGCGCCACCGCGACGGGTGTCGGCTGGCTGCGCTCCTTCTGGTTTAGCACTCCACCTGCGCGAGCACCAGGGGCGTCGACGCCCTTCCACGCTCGGCCCAACTCCTCTTCCTTGCCCCGTCGAACGCTCGGCCCAACTCCTTACTGTCAGGCGTAGACTTAAGGTACGGATCCACGGCAGACCAAGGTCGGACCGGAAGAAAAGATTCCTCCTCTCGGCTGTGGCGCCCAGCACGAGCACTAGGTACCCACGCGAAGCAAGGCCCATCAACTGGGCACCGTGCGGTGGGCCTGCGTCAGGCGAAAAACTGACGCCGAGGCCACATTTCACCGCACCATAATGGACGCTTGGTAACCAGGTGGTTGGTGCTTCGGACGGCGCTCCTTTTCGTCAGGAGCGCCGTCCGACTCGTGTATGCCGAATTCCCGGAGCCGGTAGCGGTCTGCTCTCCGAAGCAAGCACTCTGCGAGCTGGGTGATCGTGTCCCTGGGTGGCGACCGCATCGACCAAGCCGCCCGCGCGTGAAGTGGTGTGACGCCCTTGCGGATGTCTCTAAATAGACGAGTTACGAGAGTCTCAGAACTTTATATCGGACGCTTTCTGGACACTACGGTCCGTCGCACCCCGACGGGGTCAGGCTGCCGACATGCCGCCGTCGACTTCGAATACCGTGCCGGAGATGTAGGAGGCTTCGGGAGACGAAATGAACACAATGGCGTTCGCGATTTCCTCAGGATTTCCCCTGCGGAGCAAAGGCACTGTCGCTATCAGCGCGTCATTGCCTTCTGCGGTGCCGGTGAAGCGGTCGAGCATGCCGGTGTTTATCGGCCCGGCCCGACTGCGTTCACCCGAATACCTGAGTTCCCCTGCTCGAGCGCGACCGTCTTGGTCAGACCCTCCACTGCGAACTTGCTGCTTACGTAGGCCGTCGCACCAGCGGCCGCCTTATGCCCGTAAGTCGAGGCGATGTTGACAATGCTGCCGCTGCCTTGGCCGGCCATCGCGCGCAGTTCGTACTTCATGCTCAGGAATATGCCGAGAACGTTGGTGTCGTGGACGGCCTTGAAGTTTTCGACGGTCGCGTCCTGGATCGGGCCCGTCTCGCCTTCAAAGCCGGCGTTGTTGACGGCAACATCGAGACGGCCGAATCTCGCGACTGCTTTATCGACAAGGTTGCGGACCTCGTCTTCATTCGTAACGTCGGCCCGAACGAATTCTGCTTCGGCTCCAAGCGCTTTCAACTCCGCGGCAAGGGCTTGGCCTTTGTCGTCGTGCCGGCCGGACACGACCACATTGGCGCCTTTGCCGGCGAATGCCACAGCAGTGGCGCGGCCGATGCCGGTGAGGGCGCCGGTAATGAGAACAACCTGTTGAGTCATCTATTTCCTTCGGCTGGGCGAACATCCACCGGTGCAAACGGTTGGCCGCAGGCATTTAATCCTCACACGATTTGGCGATGAGCCGCTACTCGGATGCGCTGCATCGATTCCCTAAGCAGCCATCAGGTGACCGCGCCGATTCCGGCGATGTGCAAGCTGGCACCGTATCTGTTGTGACATTCTGCTGAGGTGCCCGCTCCTTCGGGTGTCGTGACGTTTTTGCTCACCGATGTTGAGGGTTCGACCCGTCGGTGGGAGGCGGACGCCGACGGCATGCGGGTGGCGCTGGCCGTCCATGACGAGGTGTTGAGCGAGGCCATACAAGCGCACGGCGGCTGGTTGTTCAAGCACACCGGTGATGGCGTGTGTGCCGCGTTCGCCTCGCCGCGATCAGCAGTGGATGCCGCCGTCGCTGCGCAGCGGGGGCTGGAGTTGCCGGTGCGGATGGGGCTGGCGACCGGCGAAGCCGAGCTGCGGGGTGGGGATTATTTCGGAGCGGTTTTGAATCGCGCGGCACGGGTGATGGCCGCCGGGCATGGCGGTCAGATCCTGTTGGCCGAGTCGACGGCGGGTCTGCTCAGCGGCGTTGATCTGGTGGATCTGGGGCCGCGGCGGTTGCGGGATCTGCCCACCGCGGTCGGGGTATTTCAGGTCCGAGCGGAGGGCCTGCAGACCGACTTTCCTGCGTTACGGGCGCTCGATCCAAGTGCTGGGAACCTGCGCCCTGCAGCCACCAGTTTCATCGGGCGCGAGTCCGAGGTCGCCGAGCTGCAGACAACGCTGAAAGCACACCGGCTGGTGACGTTGACCGGGGTGGGCGGGGTCGGCAAGACCCGCTTGGCTTTGGAGGTGGCCGCCCGGCTGGCCGATGAGTTCCCCGACGGCGTCTGGTTTTTCGAGCTGGCTGCAGTGGCTGACCCGGCGGCGGTGCCCGACGCCGTGGCTGCCGTACTGGGCATTACTCAGCAACCGGGCAAGAATGTGGCCGAGAGTGTCGCTGCCGCGTTGGAGGGCAGAGTCCGGTTGCTGGTGTTCGACAACTGCGAGCACGTTGTCGACCGTGTCGCGGATCTGGTCGAGGCGATCCTCGCCGCCTCGGCGACCGTAACGATTCTCGCGACCAGCCGCGAAGGATTGGGGGTCAGCGAAGAACAGTTATGGCGTGTCCCGTCGCTCGACGTCAACTCCGGAACCGAATCCGCCGCGGTGAACCTTTTCCTCGACCGCGCCCAAAGTGTCGTGTCGGACTTCTCGCTGGCCCAGCCCGGCGAGGCCGACGCTGTAGTCGAGATCTGCCGCAGACTCGACGGCATCCCGTTAGCCATCGAGTTGGCGGCCTCGCGGATGGCGTCGATGACCGCCAGCGACGTGCGTGATCGCCTCGATCACCGTTTCCGGCTGCTAGTCGGCTCGCGGCGCGGACTGGCACGCCACCAGACGCTCCATCATGCGGTGGCCTGGTCTTACGACCTGCTCGACGATGCGGAGAAGGTGCTGCTGGACCGATGTTCGGTGTTCGCCAGCGGCTTCGACCTCGAAAGTGCCTGCGCGGTAGCAGGACTTGACGACCCCGACGACTATGCCATTCTCGATCTGCTCGATGCCTTGGTGCGCAAGTCGCTGCTCCTGGCAGATCGCTCCTCTGGGCATACCCGGTTTTCGATGCTGGAGACGATCCGCCAGTTCGCCGAGGACCAACTCGCCGCCAGCGGGGCGGCGACCGAAGCCCGCACAGCGCATGCCCGCTACTTCGCTGGGCGGGAAGCCGACATCATGGCGCTGTGGGACAGCCCCCGCCAGCGTGCGGCCTACGACTGGTTCACTGTCGAGCTGGCCAATCTGCGCACCGCGTTTCGCTGGGCCGCCGACCAAGGCGACCTCGACGCCGCCGCCACCATCGCCACCTATGCGGGGTTCCTCGGCCTGTGGGTCCAAACCCTTGAGCCGATAGCCTGGGCTGAAGAGCTGATCGAGCCCGCCGGTGCGGTCGACCACTCCCGGCTGGCGTTCCTGTACGTGATTGCGTCGCAGTGCTTCAGGACCGGACGGATCGAGGCAGCTGTCGGCTACAGCGACGCCGGGCAGGTCGTTGTCGGCAGGAGCCGCGATGCACTGCCGTACGGCTCCGAAGGCTTGCTTGGAATGTCGTACATGATCATCGGGCAGCCCGAGCGATTGGCCGAGTGGTGCCGCGCCCCGCTCGCACGCCGCCGCGACACCCACATCTTCATCCGGTCATGGCTGGTTTACGCCCTCGCAGTGGCCCCTTCCGGTGGCGAGGCGATGGATGCCACGGATGGCCTCATCGAGGCTGCGGAGGCAACAGGCAACCCGTCCTGGCTCGCGGGGGCGCTCGGTGCCCATGGTGTGGCTTTCCGTGACGCGGATCCCGTCGGGGCGCTTAACGCCCTGCGCCGGGGTCTGGTGATCGCTCAAGACAGCGGCAACCGCACCCAAGCGTCACTCCTGGCGCTGAATCTGGCACGACTTGAGGCCGAGCACGGCGACACGCTGGCCGCGTTCGATCACCTCACTCTGGTAATCCGCAACTGTTACAACGCGGGCGACACCACCGCGATCCGCTGGCCGCTGGCCGTCCTCGCCGTTCTTTTCGACCGGCTCGCACGCTACGAACCGGCGGCCACCGTCGCCGGGTTCGCGCTCAGTCCTTTATCCTCGGCGGCGTTCCCCGAAATCACCACCGCGATCACCCACCTGCGCGATGTCCTCGGTGAGGCGACCTACGAATCGCTCGCCCGCCAGGGTGAGACGATGACCACCGCCGCCATCGTGACGTACGCCTACGACCAAATCGACCAGGCCCGAACAGAACTGAACCTGGCTGTAAGAAGAGAGAATTGAGGTAATTATGGCTGGGCGAGTCGAAGGCAAGGTCGCGTTCATCACCGGGGCGGCGCGCGGTCAAGGCCGCGCGCATGCGGTGCGATTGGCGCAAGAGGGTGCGGACATCATTGCCATCGACATCTGCAAGCCGATCGAAGGATTCTTGAACCCGCCGTCCACGCCGGAGGATCTGGCCAGGACCGCGGATCTGGTCAGGGGCCACAACCGCCGCATCGTCACCGCCGAAATCGACGTGCGTGACTACGAGGCCCTCAAAGCCGCAGTGGACAGCGGGGTGGAGCAGCTGGGCCGGCTGGACGTCATCGTGGCCAATGCAGGCATCAGCAACGCCGGCAGCGACGACGGCGACACACTCGATAAAGTCAGCGAAAGTGACTGGCAGGACATGATCGACGTGAACCTGTCGGGCGTGTGGAAGACCGTGAAGGCCGGTGTGCCCCATATTTTGGCGGGCGGCCGGGGAGGTTCGATCGTGCTGACGAGCTCGGTCAACGGGTTCAAAGCCTATACCTTTCCCCGTCTCGGTCATTACGTCGCCGCCAAACACGGTGTCGTTGGTCTCATGCGGACGTTCGCAGTCGAACTGGGTCAGCACATGATCCGCGTCAACTCGGTGCATCCCACGTTCGTGAACACTCCGATGGTATTGAACGAGGGGCTCTACAAGATGGTCCGCCCCGACCTGAAGAATCCCGGCCCCGACGATTTGGCCCCGTTTTGCCAGATGTTCCACACGCTGCCGATCCCGTGGGTGGAGGCAGAGGACATCAGCAACGCGGTGCTGTTCCTCGCATCCGACGAATCCCGCTACATCACCGGTGTCACACTGCCGATCGATGCGGGCAGCTGCCTCAA
>CAVUVB010000006.1:0-1519836 GCA_963744835.1 uncultured Actinomycetota bacterium | reverse complement strand
TGTCGAGGAGACGTGGGCGCGACCTCGCCCCGCCTCGTCCGCCGCCTTCCGGCAGATGATGAGGGCCTCGACGTAGTCCCAGCGATAGCGGTCGGGGGCCTGCGCGACGCGCGCCTCGAGCTCTCCGAGGAAGTCGGCGAGCAGACCGGCGGCCAGTGCCTCGCCCTCGCCCGCGAACGCACGCAGGAGAAGCGGCCCTCCCATGCGGCCACGCTCTGCACGTATTCCCGCGCGAACACCGCGGGATCGTCGTGCCAGTAGGGATTGTCGAGATGGAACAGCTCGGCGCTCTCGAGTTCGAGCCCGGCGAAGCGTCCGCCATCCGCCTCGAAGGGAGCCCGGAACTCGTCGAGCGTGCGCGCCCAGACCGGTACGACGGCCGCGGCGACGGTGGCGCCGCTGATGCGACCCGCGCGGCGCCAATCGGCGAGCAGCGAGTTCATGTGCCCGACGATCTCGTTGTAGAGCCCAGTCCGGTGCGGGCATGGGGCGGTGGAGGCCGGGATGGCGGCGATGAACCACCCGCCCGGCGCCAGCTCCGCCGCACGCATCTCGAGCAGTCGCTCCCAATTCCGCGCTGCGGCGATGCGCCAGGCGCGGCGTTGGTTCTCGTCCACATGATCGGGGTGGCCGGGGAAGATCGAGCCGCTCACGCCTAGGCCGGTGGCGTCGGGACCCAGTGCATGCACGTCCCGGTCACCGCGATGTGGACGGTGCCCGGTGGAAGGGAGGGCGCCTGGTGGAGAGGAATTCCGGCCATGGAGACGACCGTGGCGGCAGCGGGGTCGCGGTCGAGCGCCCGCCGGCAGGCCTCGCCGTGGGCGTCCGGCGCGGCGTAGTGGGCGCCGGTGCCCGTGTCGGTGATCCCGGGGCCGGCCTCGCCCGGCGCGGGGATCACGAGGATCCGGCCGTTGTCGGCCGGCGGGGCGAAGGCGTCTTGCAGGTGCCGGGCGGCGACGCCCCACGCGTTCGTCGGAAGATCGACGAGCGCGTAGATCAGCGGCCGGCCCTCGCGCAGCGCCGCGAGAGCACGGATGAGGCCGTGGGAGTTCACCCCGTCGGCGGCGCCCAGATCGGCCACCCGGAGCACCGGCTCGTTCGCCAGCCGCTTAGCGGCGGCCAGCACGGCAGGGTGGGTCGCTTCGAAGCAGGCGCGCTGCGAGAGGGCGTGTCGCGCATAGTCGTTCGCCATGCTCGAGAGTTCAGGCCGGAGTGATGTCGTGGCGCTTCCTTCCCGCACGCACCGCCGCGTCCGGACGGTGCGACCGGGCCTATCGTCCCACAGGGCCAGCGGGCCGCCAAGCGCGACGAGAGAGGGTCCGCCCGGCGCGCCCGATGCCCCGATTACCATTGGCCCACTCCTCGATCGAGGACGTGTGGCCCCGCAAGGCGGGAGACCGATGACTGCGGCGCAGGTCGCGATCGCGCGCCCCACCTGACCGGCTGCTGCACGGGCGCGATGCCCCCCAACCACGAGGCCCACCAAGAGTCTTCATCACGACTCTCTCCGCCCCGGCGGAGTATCGCGATGGCCGGGGATGCCTTGACGGTGATCAGGCAGGGTGGTTGCCACTGCCTCGAAATAGACCACAATGTGCGACACGCGAGTTCGCCTGCCAGATCAACTGATTCGCCCAGTTCGTGTTGTCTCAGAAGTCCGCCTTACGACAGCTTGTCTCACCAACCCCGTGCCATCAGACATGGTGTCGGAGAACGTCTTGGTCACGCCTGCCGCGGCGAGATCTGGGTGGCCCTGGTCAGGGGACCGAACCTATTCTGACCTGCACACACAAGCCTCTTCCTATCTAATCCTAGATAACTGTGACTGTGTCCAGACTGTGTTAGCGCTTGCACGGCGTCACCTACGTCGTCGAGCCCTATGCCGTTGCGGCGGCTACTAGCGAAGGCCCAGTTCTAATATCCGCCACTCCGTACCGAGCCGCCGTCCACTGACGGTGTGGGGCACAAACTGAAGCCATACGTTGTGGTGGCCGCATGCCCACGGCATCGGGACATGGCCTTCCATCGTTTGCAGCAGCGCAGGAAGCCGTTCTTGGTCGACCTCACTGCGTGCCCGCGCCAACAGCACGCTCCATCCGGAATGCCGGTCCTCGTCGACGTGGTCGACCTCGAAGGCGAGCATGGGTTGCTGCATAGCCGCCGTTTGTTTCGTGCCACCCTCGACGCGGAAGACGATGTCGTGCCCCTGCATGGCGTAGTTGACGGGCACGGCGAGCGGTCCGAGGTCGTCTTGGTACACGAGTCGCCCGACGTCTGCGGTAGCGAGCAGCCGGAAGCACTCGTCGGGTGAGAGGTCTTCGAGCTCACGTTGTGTCATGGCGCGATTCTCGTCGAGGACCATGGCGGGCCGCCACAGCCGAAAGTCCCATCTTGAAGGTCGGTAGCACGGCCCGTGCCCATGCCGTGCCCACAATCTGCCGGCCGTGACGGGGACGTTCCGTGAACTGCCGTAGAGTGTTTTCCCAGGTAGGGCGGTATCACGCTCGCTGATTAGGCGCGCCGTTACTGCTCACGGTGCCTCCTCGTCGGGCTGCTCGGCACGGCGTCCGTTCAGATCGACTCGGTGTCCAGGCGTACCTCTGCTCCGTGAAATGTACTTTCGCAATTCAGTACCACCAGTAGTTACGGCACCATCATCCAGCATCGAACACCATTCGCACTGGACCGCTACCATTTATCGCAGGTCAAGAGTTCAGCCCACACGCCTCCGGACGTGGGCTGGCGGCAACCGCGTCGCCCGACACGGTGCCCTCCGGAGAAGACCTGGCCCCGGCCAACCGGTCGCGGGCAAGCACGGGCGAAAGCCCAGACATGTGACCTGGAGGCCACAGTGGGAGATCACCCAAGGTCAGTAGGCGTCGTCTGGGGACCAGGACTCAAGCCCGGCGACCTGACGCCGGGGTGGTTCAATGAATACCCTTATCCTGGTGCCCATTTCCATGCAGGTCGGTCCAAGCAGGACGGCAACGGTCTGCACCTGGCCGGCGCTACGCCGCCGGTCGACCGCGCCACTAAAGCCATGTTGATGAAATACGACGCCAGCGACGAGGAGATCCTGGCGTACTACCGCGAGCATCACAACCCGTACATCACTGGATCCGCGAAGAAGCACTGGCGCTACAGCATGCGCTGGTGGCATCTCGCGGCGGCTAAGGAGCGGGCCGAGGAGCAGGAACGTCGGGACGCTGAGCGTCGCCTGTGCGAGAAGCTGTGGCCATCCAGGAAGAGCACTCCAGTCCCGGCTCCGCGTGTTATCCCACGCCTTCGATAGCCGCTCGTTATGCGGGTGGGATCGCTAAGGGGCAGCCTTAGTGTTCAAGTTCCATCACCTCCGAACGCAAGAGGATTACATCTCGGCGTGCGCTCGGAGCACCGCCAAGCAGTCATCCTCTGGGGGTCTTGTTCGCCTTGTTTGAGGGTCGGTGCCTCTTAGAGAAGTCGAAGGCCGTATGGATACCTCTCCAGGCGTGAGGCGCGACCACGAGGAATGGAAATGCTTCCTCCTCGTCCTCGAAGAGCAGCATGCCGCCGTCCATCATCTGCACTCGTTGCGGATAGTCGTGTTGGTGACCGTCCGCCCACTAGATGTAGACGCTGTCACACCAGTCGCTCGTGTTGATTGCCATGGGGTCAACCGTGGGCGTCTTCAGACGTGTCCACGTGTGAGGCGCGAACACGAGAAATGCTCCACTTGGACTTGGCTTCCCCTCGAAGAGCAGCACGCCGCCGTCCATGATCTTCATTCGCCATCCGGCGTCGTTAGGTCTTATTGGAAGGTCGCCATGATGGTCCGCCCACTCGATATCGAAGCTGTCACACCAGTCGCTCGTGTTGATTGCATTTATGGAGTATCGCGCAAACAACCGCCCCAGCAGGCGGTTGACTGGCACCCGGATGAACCGCTGGCAGCAGAGCGCGGCGAAGTGAGCCGAGGAGGTCATATCGCGGTTCAGGCCGTATTGGAGGGGTACCCTGGATGAGTTACCGTGCCGTCGGATAACGTCACCACAGGTTGATAGCCTTGGCGAGGTCTTCGCGGTCAATGCGGATCGACGCGGTTCTGCGGATCCTGTAGGCACGTAGCTGGCCGCTTGAAATCAGCCGTCGCAGAGTACGCATGGATATGTCGAGGGCGCGGTTTGGGGGGCTCTTCGTAATCGAGAGTGCCGGAAAACGAATACGCGGGGTTACCAGTAATCTCCGGCACGTTTGCATTGGGTGCGAATTGGCAGGTCTCCTTGTCATGCGACCCTCCAACCAGCCACACTAGTAAGATATCTTTACTACCGTAGTCATACAGCAGTACCGTTGACAGCAGCAAGAAGTACGAATTCGCTGAGGGCCAGATGGCGCTTGCGCAGCGCTGCGCACGCGACCGCCGCGGTCGGGTCTGCGGCGATCTGGCTCGGCAGCATTGGCGTAGGGGTGTGAATCCCGTGGGATCAGAGTGGGCGAATGGAGCCGAGAGCGGCATGGACGACGAGCAGCGGGTTGATCTAGGGGTGTCGTTGTTCATCCCGTACCGGTACACCGAGGACCGGATTTTCCGGGCCATCCAGGACGCCGGATTCGACGACTGGACCCTCGCCCAGTGCCGGGTGTTTCAACGCATCGCCCAGGACGGTTCGCGCCTCACGGACCTCGCGGACCAGGCGCAAGTGAGCAAGCAGAGCGCCGGCGTGCTGGTCGATCAACTGGAACGCTTGGGCTATGTCCGCCGGGTCCCCGATCCCACGGATGGCCGCGCCCGATTGATCGTGATCGAGCAACGTGGCCGGCGGGCGCGCGAGGTGGCCAAGGTGACACTCGACGAGATCCTCTCGGAGTGGAAGGCCTACCTGGGCACCCGCAACTTCACGTTGTTGCACCAGATCCTGGATCAACTCCGCGAGATCACCGACCCCTACGAGCGGTAAACCCGGCCGCGCTGAGCCTTCCGCCCCCGTTTCCCGTTCGCCCGAGCCGCCAGGGGCCTGCGGGCGCCAGCAGGCTTCGACTCCGCCTTGACATTAGTCAGCTTCGTTGACTAGTATCGTCAATGATTCTTACGATTCTCCGGCGATGGACGGGTGGTTGCCACGATGCAGGCCCAAAACCCCCATTCACCAGCACGCCCATTCATCCCTCAACAGAAAGTGAAATATTATGAAGTTTCTTGTCCTTGGAGCAACCGGCCGCACCGGCGTCCCCTTCGTCAAAAAGGCACTCGACCAGGGACACCAGGTCACCGCCCTCGTTCGGCGGGCCGACGCCAACGTTGACTCTCGCGCTCAAATCGTCAGGGGCGACGTCACCGACGCCGCCGTGATCGCGACGGCAGCCCAGGGCCACGACGCGGTCATCAGCACGCTCGGAGTGAAAAACGTCCGCGAAACCCCCACGTTGATCACAGACACCATCCGTGCCGTCATCGCTTCTGCGAAAACGTCAGGGGTCGATCGCTTCGTCGTCGTCTCCGCGTTCGGAGTCGGCGACTCTCTTGCCAAGGCATCATTTCTGGCTGGCCTGATCTTCCGCACAGCGCTGCGCAAAAAATACGCCGACAAAGCCGCGTCGGAAGTTCTCTTGACTGCGAGCGATCTGAAATGGACCCTCGAATACCCTGGGGCGTTGAACAACCGGGACAGCACCCGATACACCGCTACCGTGCTCGAGAATGTCACAAAACTGCCGATCCTCCCCTCAGCATCCCGCGCAAACGTCGCCGATTTTCTCCTTCACTCCGCCGTGGAAAACACCTTCATCCGTCAGATCGTCGTCGTCACCGACACCAAATAAGTCACCGATGCACGCCCAAAAAACACCGCTCACCAGTGCCATCACCGGCCCTTCGTAATTCAGAGCGCATTGACGAGTGCGTGGAGTGCGCCGCTGTGCAGCAGTGAACGGATTCGATAGTGAGTGATGTTGCGGAATCCGAGGGCGTTGCGGCGCAGCGCTTCTAAGCGGCCGTTGATGGCTTCGGTGGGCCCGTTGGAGACGTGATGGTCGAAGAACGCCAGGATGTCGCCGCGGCGGCGCCACAGGGTGCGGCCCAGTTGGGCGATCTCCTCGAGTCCGACGGGCACACCGCGGCGGATCGAATCGATCAGCCTGGTCATTACGTGTTTCCCGCGGCGACGGTTCGAGTCAGCGTAGGCGGCGATGATCTTCTGATAGATCACATACGCGACCTTGACGGCGATGTGTTCGTCGGCGTCAAGCACGCTGGTCAGACGGTTGTACTGGCGGGCTGAGAGCAGCTGGATGCGGGTGCGGGCGATGCGCCGGATCCCATACAACGGATCCCCCGTGTGGCCGCGTCGGGCGAGGGTCCGTTGCTGAACACGTTGGCGGATCAGGTCGAGCTTGGCCCCGGCTAACGCGACGACGTGGAACGGGTCCATCACCGTGACCGCATCTGGCACCACATTGGTGGCGGCGGTCTTGTAGCCGGCGAACCCGTCCATCGCCACCACCTCGACTCCGGCGGCGAAGTCGGCGGGTTGGGCAGCCAGCCAGGTGGCCAGCGCGGTCGCTGACCGTCCGGTGACCATGTCGAGCAGTCGCGCCGGACCGCTGCGATCGTGCACTGGGGTGAGGTCGATGATCAGCGTGACGAATCCCTCAGCACCGACTCGTCGGGGCGCCCAGCGGTGTTCGTCGACGCCGATCACTCGCACCCCGGCCAGACGATCAGCTTTGGCCGCGGCCACCAGGCCGGCGGTCGTGCGCATCGCGATCGTGCTCACGGTGCGCCAGGACACGCCCAACTCGGCGGCGATGGCCGAGATGGTGGTGCGGTCGATCAATAACCGCCGCAACACATACCGGGCACACCGTCGGGTCGTCGAAGCCCGCGGCGCCGCCAGTTTTCCGAGGTCCTGATTGAACACTGTGCGACCACAGTCGATGGTGGTACAGCGGTAGCGGCGTACGGCCACGCGCAACACCAACGGGTAGCCGGCGACCGGCAGATCGGCCAGTGGCCGGGTGACGGTGTCGCGGTAACGACCGTCGCGACCGCAGTCCGGGCAGCGCGCATCACGCGCAACTGGAGCGCAGAAGATCGTTGTCTGGTCCTCGTCGACGGCGGCATCTGTGATCATCACGCCCAACTCAATGGTGCGCATGATCGTGTCGGCAACAACAGACGGCGCGCAAGCAGTAGCCTCAGGCATGGGTCACCTCGGTGGTGTGGTGGTCGCGTGTTGGAACCCGAATCGTCACCCACCGAGGCCCACCTCAGCTCAACGACACGAACCCACCACCGGGATATCCCGAGCCTAGGTGCACTCTCGATTACGAAGAGCCGGTGAACTTCGTCGAAGGTTGCGATCCCGATAGAGAGCGGGTGATCATTGCCTATCCGAGCCCCCGGCAGTTGCCCCGCGAAGTGATTGCGAAGCGGCTTCACGGTTGACCCAGCGCCGAGATCCTCGTCACATGACGATGCGTAGCGGGTGTTCGAGCAGGTTCACCAGTTCCCGTAGGAATACCGCGGCCGTGGCACCGTCGAGGACCCGGTGGTCGATGGACAGGGTGAGCTTCAATGTGGTTGCAGCGGTGAGCTGACCGTCGCGGACGACGGCCTCTTGCTGGACGGCGCCGACGGCGAGGACCGCGGCCTCGGGCGGGTTGATGACAGCGGTGAAGTGGTCGATGCCGTACATCCCGAGGTTGCTGATCGTGAAGGTGCTACCGGTCAATTCGTCGGGTGCGAGTTTGCCGGCCCGTGCTCGTTCGACGAGGGCATGTGCCTCGACGGCAATCTCGGTGAGGCTCTTACGGTCCGCGTCGCGGATAACGGGCACCAGGAGCCCGTTATCGGAAGCGACGGCGCAACCGATGTTTACGTGGCTGTGACGCACAAGGTGATCACCGCCCCACGAGGAATTGACGTCGAGGTGGGTACGTAGGGTTACGGAACACGCCCGGATCAACAGATCGGTGACGCTGATTTTCGGCCCGGTATCGGAGAATTCCAAGTTGAACTCGGCGCGCAGCTTCTCAGTGCGTCGGCGTCAGCGACCGAGGTGAGGTAAAAGTGCGGTGCCGCAGCGCTTTCGGTGAGCCGTTGCGCTGTGATGCGGCGTATCGATGACAGCGGTACTTGCTCATCACCTTCGGTACCAGCCGACGGGACCACGGTCGACGCAGCAGGCTTTGCAGGCTGTGCAGCAGCAGAGCGCTGGCTGATGACGGCTTCGATATCGGCGCGCACGATGCGTCCGCCGGGGCCGGTACCGGTCATATCGGCCAGGTCAATTCCGTGCTCATGAGCCAACTTGCGTACGAGTGGCGTGGCGCGCACCGGCGCCACGGCCGTTGGCGTCTGGGCCCGACCGGGTTCGGCGGGTGCCCCGAGGGTCGCGGGTGTGTCGACCGCGGCCGGAGCGCCATCGGTCGCCGTAGTGGAAACGGCTTGCCTACTGCCAGATTCAGCATCGGTGATCGCTGCCTGGTCGTCGATAACGGCGATGGGCTGGCCGATGAGGGCGGTGCTGCCGGCTGGAACGATGATTCGAGTCAGCACGCCGCTGTCGTAGGCCTCGAGCTCCATGGTGGCCTTGTCGGTCTCGATTTCGGCGAGCATGTCGCCACGCTGGACAACGTCACCCTCATGCTTAAGCCATTGGCCGACAACGCCTTCGGTCATGGTGTCCGACAGCCGTGGCATCAGCACGTCTGGCATAACGGTCCTCTCAGTAGGCGAACCGGCTGGCGTCGAGAACCTCGCCGATGACCTTGGTCAGATCGGCGGCGTCGGGTAGGGCTACCAGCTCGAGTGGCTTCGCGTATGGCAGGGGCACTTCGGCGCTGGCGACCCGGCGGATCGGGGCATCGAGATAGTCGAACGCACCTTCGGCGATCGTTGCCGCGATCTCGGCGCCGACCCCGTAGCTGAGCCAGTCGTCTTCGAGGATGACGGCCCTGCTGGTCTTGCGCACCGAGGCGCAGATCGTCTCGCGGTCCAACGGCCGCAGACTCCGCAGATCGACCACCTCGATAGACACGCCGTCGGCCTCGAACTGGCGGGCGACATCTAGGGCGATCACCGTGGAGCGCGAATAGGCGACGACGGTGAGGTCGGTGCCCGGCTTGACAATCGAAGCCGTCCCGATCTGGCCGATCTGCTCGCCGTCGGGAACCTCGCCCTTGGTGTTGTACAGCGCCAGATTCTCCAGGAACAGCACTGGGTCGTCGTCGCGGATGGCGGCGGTAAGCAGCGCCTTGGCATCGGCCGGAGTGGCGGGGGTGAGCACTTTCATGCCCGGGCACGTGCGCGTACCAGACTTCCAGATTCTGCGAGTGGGTCGCCGCCAGCTGCTGTCCGCCGCCGCCCGGGGTGCGGATCACCAGCGGCACCGACACCTGGCCCGCGAACATCGCGTGCATCTTGGCGGCATGGTTGACGATCTGGTCGAGAGCCAGCAGGCTGAAGTTGATCGTCATGATCTCGACGATCGGTCGCATGCCAAGCATCGCCGCGCCGATCGCGGCACCGACGAATCCCTCCTCGCAGATCGGTGTGTCGACTACCCGGGTGGGCCCGAATTCTGCCAACAGCCCGGCGGTGATCTTGTAAGAGCCCTCGAAGACGCCGATCTCCTCGCCGATGAGAAATACCGACTCGTCGCGCAACAATTCAGCGCGCAGCGTGTCATGCAGCGCTTGCCGATAGGTCATTGCGGTCATGGCTGGTCTACCGGGCGGAAACGACAGGATCACCTGGCAGTTGGTGTGGCGCATTGGCTACCGCCGTGGCATAGACGTAGTCGAACAGCTGGCCTGGACTCGGGTGCGGGCTGGCATCGGCGAAATCCACGGCGGCGTCGACCTGCGCCTCGGCCTGTTCCTCGATGTTTTGAGCCGTCTTGTCGTCGAGGACGCCCGCCTCTATCAGCCGCCGGCGAAACGCCGGAACGGGATCGAGCCGCGCAGCCGCTCGGCCTCGTCGCGGGAGCGGTACTTGGCCGGATCCACCACCGAGTGGCCACGAAGCCGCTGGCATACGGCCTCGATCAGACCGGGCTGACGCTGGGTCCGAGCACGCCAAGCGCAGCCCGGGCCGCGTCGCGCACCGCCACAACATCGTCGCCGTCGACCCGTTCCCCATGGATCCGGTAGGAACAGCCGCGCTTGTACAGGTCGGGTTCCGCGGCCGCCTTCTCCACCGGAGTCCCCATACCCAAGCCGTTGTTGACGATCACGTACACGATCGGCAATTGCCACAGCCCGGCCAGATTGAGCGATTCGTGAAACGCGCCGATGTTAGTGGTGCCGTCGCCAAGCACACACATCACGGCCTCCGCGTCGGGACCGGGGCTTCCGCGGTAGGTGAGCGCAAGCGCCGCACCGGTGGCCGGCGGAATCTGGCCACCGACGATGCCGTATCCCCCTAGTAGGCGCAGCTTGCGGTCGAACAGATGCATCGAGCCGCCGCGGCCCCCGGACACGCCGGTGGCCTTGCCGAAAAGCTCTGCCATGACACGGCCAGGCTCGAGCCCGCGGGCAAGGGCATATCCATGCTCGCGATAGGTCGTGAAAAGGTAGTCGCGGGGCTCCAGCGCCGCCATCAGGCCGACCACGGTGGCTTCCTCGCCCAGGTTGAGGTGACAGTATCCACCGATTTTGGCCCGCTGATACATCTCCGCTGCCCGCAGTTCGAATGCCCGGATCAGCGCCATCTGCCGGTAATAGTCGCGCAGTGTCTCCGCGGGTTCGGCGGCCGGGAATTCACCGGGTGCATCGGGACCGGTTCTCGGATCGATCGGAGTGGGCGGGACTGTCATTGCCCTCCTGCTTTGGTGCTGTCGCCCAACGAGTTGGGCGGCGAGACGGCCGCTTAGGCACCTGGTGGTTGCTCCTGCAGCACGAATTGCGCGCTCCTCGCGTGACACTTCGGACACGTGGTGGGGGAATGCTCACCGCGCACCGGCTCACCACACACCTGGCAGACCCACTCGGTGGCCATCACGGCCACCAGGTCATGGCGGCTCACGATCCCGACTAGGCGGCCCTCCTGCACCACCGGAACCCGGCGGATACGCCGGCCGATCAGAAGGTGTCGGATATCGTCGGCAGCGCTATCCACGGTCACGCTGATCACCGCCGTCGTCATCAGGTCACTCGCGACTGCACCCGTCTTCGACAGCAGGTCGTGTTCGCTGACAAGTCCCAAAAGCGTGCCTGCCTGATTGACCACGGGTGCCGCGCTGATCCGGTGCCGAGCCAGGGTGTCAGCCACCTGTTGCGTTGAAGCATCAGCCAGGACAGTGATCACCGGCGAGGTCATGATGTCACCGGCTGTCACATGTGCTAGCGACACCGCGGTGCTGTCCTGCGGATACACGTTCGCAGGGTACGCCTTTCGGGCATCAGAGATTAAGCATCTGCGCGAAACGTGAGTGATCCGGCCCATCGTTACCGCTCGCTCACGCAATCGCACTGCGCCCGTCCGTCAGTCGAAAAGCGCTTATCTTCAGTGAGTTCCGTACAGAAAGTCGTAAAGGGACCGACAGGCAATCGACCGCCTGCTTCGTTTGCATGATTCACTCCTGACTGTCGCTCTAGCCAACGCGCGCGCCGACGGTATAGAGTTTACACAATTAGACTTGTAAAAAGTAACCCGCGGCGAGTTCCGGGAAAGGGGTCGATGAGTATGAGCATTGCGGAGCGGACCACGCAGACTACGTGGGAGGGCCCGCTGGCGTCTGGCGAAGGCAAGCTGTCGGAGGGTAGCAGCGGGGCGCTGGATGGCCTGCCGTTGACCTGGGCTTCACGGACTGAGCGGCCGGGCGGGAAGACCAGTCCGGAAGAGTTGGCGGCAGCAGCGCATTCGTCGTGTTTCGCGATGGCGTTGGCATTGAAGCTGGACGAGAACCATACGCCGCCACAGCGACTCGATGTCACGGCCACCGTGATCCTGGATGCCGTCGACGGAATCCCGACGATCACAACGTCGCGGCTGAAGGTCAGGGCGCGGGTTGCTGGGCTGGACGCCGAAGCGTTCGCGGCCGTGGTGGACCAGGCTGCTGCCCTGTGCCCGGTGTCGCGATTGTTCGCCGGCGCCGAGATCAGTGTTGACGCCGAGCTCGACGAGACCGAACCTCCCAGGCCCGCAGATTGATACCGAGGAGCACAGATGCCCAGCCTGGCGCTATCTACCGCCCTGAAGCAGGAACATCACGAAATCGACAGTGAGATAGAGACTTTCATCGAGAAGCTCGAGTGTGGCAGCGTGCAGCCCGAACTATTGACCGCGGCATTGGAAGCGCTGCGCCGGCACATCTACCTCGAGGAGGTCTTCCTGTTCCCGCCGATCCGCGAGGCCGGGATGGTGATGCCGATCTTCGTGATTATGCGCGAGCATGGCGAGCTGTGGCGCACCATAGACGCCCTGACAGATCTGCTCGCTGACGGAAAGGACCGCCGGCGGCTAGGGGATATCTGCCGTCAGCTGCTCGATCAACTCGACCAGCACAACTCCAAAGAGGAGCCAGTCATCTATCCGCATGCCGACACCGACCTGCCACCGCAAACCAGCGCGGAATTGACCCGCTTCATCGAGACCGGCCGCACTCCCGATGGATGGGTTTGCCGGCAGGCAGGTGCGTGAGGCTTAGTCGGGCACAGATCTCCGCTGGCACCGACCGACCGAGATCCGCCGTCGAGACCAACGAGATCCTTCGTGACGGGCCGACGACAAATGAGGCGGATCAGCGACCGCGGCCGGGTGTTTCATCGAGCCATCGTGCGAGAACGGCGGCTTGACTGTGATCGACGTCGCGGGTAGCCGTCAGCAATACCAGGTCGTCCTTGCGGGCGATTTCCCTGAGATGTTCTACAGCGACAAGACATTCCGGCGACTTCAACTCCGCCAGATAGCGGCGCCGGAACTCGGCGAATTTCTCCGGCTCATGGGAATACCACTGCCGCAGTTCGGTCGACGGCGCAACGTCACGCAACCACTCGGTCAGGTCGAGCGCGTCTTTTCGTATGCCACGTGGCCAGACGCGGTCGACCAGCACCCGTGCGCCATCGGATGGCGAAACCTCGTCGTAAATCCTGCGATAGGAGACATGACCACTCATTGCTTACCCCACATCAATGACGAGTTGAGCTTGGCCCGCTAGGTTAACCTCCGGGAAGCTTCGGAATTCGGACAACGCCCGCACGCAACCGCGGTGGCTCACGTCGGTCCCTGCCGAACGGCCTTGGCGACGGTCAGCAGGACGACGGAGTCTTCGACGGCGTGTAGACCGTGCCGGCTTGCCGGGATCACCAGGTGGTCGCCCGGAGCTCCGTCCCAGCTCGTATTGGGAGCGGTCAGCTCGACCCGCCCCTGCAACACCTGCAACGTAGCCTCGCCGGGGCTTTCGTGGTCGGAGAGCGCTGCTCCGGCGGTCAATGCGACCAGGGTTTGCCGCAGGGTGTGCTGGTGCCCGCCGTACACCGTGTGTGCGGCGCGGCCGTTGTCGGACCGGCGTGCCGCCGCGAGTTGCTGGCGTGCGAGAGCGGTAAGCGAGATCTTATCCATCCGACTAGCCCTTTCCTCGTCAAAGCTATGCAGCCGCGGCAACTCAGTGGAGGTGCCGAAGGCAACCAAATCGCCTGCCTGGCAGGGTCATCGAAGACTCGTTGGCCTTTGCCAGTCGCGCCCGGTGGCGTGCGCCCGCGATTTCGTGGTCGTAGCGATCATCATCCATCCAAGCGTCCTGTTGGCGGTTGCCCTTCCAGCTATTTAAAGGATATTATTCATTAATAATAACCGTTGGCGCAAGAGGCTACATCGTCGCCCGCCGCGAAGGAGCGGCTGACGCGTAGGAATGTGACGACATTCCACGAAGGACCGGTGGCGGTGTCGGTGCCGATCGATTCGGAGAAGGCCTGGGACAGAAGAGAAACCGGAGGTGGATCGTGTCGGACACCATGGTGAAAACCAAGGTCATCGAGAATGCGGTGGGGCTGGCATGCCCTACGTTCTGGTATTGGCGGCGTGGTCGCCTGATTGTCCATAAGAGAGCAGCGAACAGGCCCCTTGCAATGAGCACCCACCTTCCCGATGCCGAGAAGGTCCGCGCCGTCCTCGCGCTGGCTACCCGGGCACCGTCCATCGACAACACGCAGCCGTGGCGGTGGCGAGTGGGTCGTACGAGTCTGCACTTGTACTCGGACTCAGGTATGCAGCTACCGAACACCGACCCAGATGGCAGGGACCTCATGTTGAGTTGCGGTGCAACGCTTAACCATTGCGTCATCGCTTTGGCCGCGATGGGTTGGCACGCCAAGGTGTGTCGCTTACCCGATCCGGCAGACCCCAGCCACCTCGCGGCCATCGAGGTGTGGCCACACACCCCTGATCGCGCAGACATCAGGTTGGCGGCGGCAATCGAGCGGCGCCGAACCGATCGGCGAATTTACAGTGCTCGGCCGGTTCCGGCGAGTGATATCGCCGTGATGGATGCTTTAGCCGTTCGGATGGGGGTCATCCTGCGCCCGGTCGACGCCATGGACAAGCTGAGCAAGATCGCAAGGCGAGCTGCCCGAGACCACGCAACCAACCGTGATTACCTCGTCGAACTCGCCATGTGGAGCGGGCGATACGGGTCACGCGCCGGTGTGCCGGCCCGCAACACCCCGGAGCATGACTGCAGTGCGCCGATACCCTGTCGCATCTTCGCGGGGCCTGGCCTGGCACAGCCGCCGGGCGCCTCAGCCGCCGATGACAACGCTGTCATCCTCGTGCTCGGCAGCGAGGCCGACGACCGTCTGGCTCAGCTGCGCGCCGGCGAGGCAACCAGCGCGATACTGCTGACCGCGACGGCGAAGGGGCTAGCGAGCTGCCCGATCACCGAACCTCTGGAGATCCCGAAAACCCGGGACGCTGTCCGCTCCGACGTGTTCGGTACCGACGGATATCCTCAGATGCTGCTGCGGGTGGGCTGGGCGCCGGTCCACGCGGATGCGTTGCCGGCAACCCCGCGACGCGCGCTTTCCCGCGTCGTGGAGTGGTCGATCGAAGGTGAGCAACTGACAACCCCGAACACCCTGGAAGAAAGGTAAGGAGTCATGCGCGTGGTAGTGGACCGTGATCGCTGTGAAGGCAATGCCGTCTGTGTGAGGATCGCGCCGGAGGTGTTCAAACTCGACGATGACGAGTACGCCATGGTCACTGCCGACCCCGTCCCGGTCGAGCAGGAGACGCTCGTCGAGCAGGCCATTGCCGATTGCCCCCGCGCGGCCCTGTCGCGCAAAGACTAGGCCGTCTTCGGGTTGAAATCCTGGCCGCCCTTGCCCGGATCATCCCGCGCCCGTCGTTGTGTCGATTGCTTGCGATACGCCTGCGATCGCACGGTCCTGGGTGGGTGTTGCGCGACAGGTCCGCGCGGGCCGGCACGAGGCTCACGCTCGGCGGGCGATCGTGGCGGCCCTGTCGCAACCGTTGGCTGCTTGGCCGCGCCGACCTGGACACCCCTGCTGGCACATCGCGAAGACCTCAACAGCGACCTGCGCAGCATCATCGAAAAACAGACCGAGCCTTGGGGCGTCGAGGTGCGGATCGTCGAGATCAAGGACGTTGAGATCCCCGAGTCGATGCAGCGAGCGATGGCACGTGAGGCCGAGGCAGAACGCGAGCGACGAGCGAAGGTGATCAACGCCCGTAGTGAGTTGCAGGCATCTGAGGAACTGCGTGCAGCAGCCAAGACGCTGTCGACGAACCCGGCGTTGCTGCAATTGCGCTACCTGCAAACACTGTTGGAGCTGGGCGCGGGTCACAACTCCACGGTGGTCTTCCCGCTGCCAGTCGACATCATCACCCCGTTCCTGCGGCATCCCGGGCTGCTGGAAGGCATCGCGGGCAGCATTAATAGCCGAGGGTAAACGGTGGTGGATTAGAACGACGCTGAGTTTGCGCGAGAACACGGTGCGTTACCCGCCTGCACAAGCTTGCCGAGATCATCGAGCTGCATTGGACGACGTCAGGAGGCGGTTAGCGATGATGATCGAACTCGCGGCCACAGACACCGATTAACCATCGCGCTGTCGAAACGCAACAAAGCGCCGTAGCCCCGTTGTTGGACTTCGGCAAAGTTTGCCGGGTCCAAGCACGCGAGAATGAAGCCACAGCGACCCGCCGATAGGAATTATGCGATGACTGCACACATCCCGAGTGTCACCGGCCCACGCGCCATCGGTCGGACAAAGCCGCCGTGTCGGATACCTTCACCGTGCGCCTGCCGCGGTGGCGATTCGCGCGGCTGTTTGGCCTCAATCCGCTGGTACGTGCCAGCGATCGGGTCGAGGCACTAGTTGTTGTGTTGGCCGTGGTGATGGCGCTCGTTGCCGTGCCGATCGCCGCCGCCGTGGGCACTGCGGTCTACGACTCCCGCAGCCGCCTCTACGCCGAGCAAGCCCAGAACAGTCACGTGGTCACTGCCATAGTCACCGACCACACGGTCACCCACCGCGAATCGTTAGGCCAGACGGTCACCGTACTTGCCCGATGGTTTGATGCCGGGACCGAACACACCGGTGCCGTCTCGGCGCCTCCAGGAGTCAAAACTGGTGATTCGATTGACATCTGGGTAGGTGAAGACGGTTCGCATGTGGGCCCACCACCCAAAACCGCTAACGACGAGGCGGTAGCGTTCGCATCGCTGACCTGGTTAGGCGCGGCAATCGCCGCAGCGGCGTTGATCGTCGGCACTCGGGCATTCCTTAAGCGGGTCCGCCACGCGCGATGGCAGGATGACTTCGACAATCTGGCCGGCGATGGCGACGGACACACCGGCCAGCCCTAGACTGCTTTTGCGCGAATCGGCGCTCCGGTCACGCTCCGGAGTGCCATGTTGAATACACCTGGCTGTCGGCACGCGGGTCTTCAGACCGCCGGTCAAGCTCGCACCACGCACCTTTGCGGCGGCCACGGCAGCGCCGGCGATAGTGGATGCGTTACACATCCCGGCATCGGTCAGGATCCGGGTCAGCCGCGTGATACCGCTTGGACGAATAGCTTTCGGGCGTTGGTACCGTGCCGGCAGCACGACCCAGCCGCGGTCTTGTGTCAGCTTACGCGGCCCGCGTTCCAGCCAGCGGCCCCGGCGGACGGTTTGACCCATCATGCCGGCACCCCTTCGGCGACCTATCGCTCGCGACATTTAACGGATATTATCCATTTATATTAGCAGCGGTAGGAGGCGAAGTGATGGTTGCCAGGGTCGATCGATCGCCGGGCACTGGCCCATCCCTCGCGACCGGCAGCGGGTTGATGGGGAGGGGCTGCGAAGCGAGGCAGCAAATGCACCGTTACAACCCTCGTCGCGTTGATAAGCGCGCCACGTCTCCAAAGAGGACGAACTCGTGACCGCCGAAGCGCCTCCGTCGGTGGGGCTTGAGCCGCGTCGTCCGTTTCCAGCGCGGTTAGGGCCTAAGGGCACCCTCGTCTACAAGTTAGTGACCACCACCGATCACAAGTTGATCGGAATCATGTACGTGGTCACGTGCTTTGCGTTCTTTTTCACTGGCGGGTTGATGGCGTTGTTCATGCGTGCTGAGCTGGCTGCGCCGGGGCTGCAGTTCCTGTCGAACGAGCAGTACAACCAGCTGTTCACGATGCACGGCACGATCATGTTGCTGTTTTACGCCACGCCGATCGTGTTCGGTTTCGCAAACCTGGTGCTGCCGTTGCAGATCGGCGCACCTGACGTAGCGTTTCCGCGGCTGAACGCATTTTCGTACTGGTTGTTTTTGTTCGGCGGGCTGATTGCGATCTCGGGATTCATCACTCCTGGCGGTGCGGCCGATTTCGGGTGGACTGCCTACACGCCGCTCTCCAGTGCCGTTCGTAGCCCTGGTGTGGGCGGGGATCTGTGGATCATGGGCCTGGCGGTGGGTGGTCTGGGCACCATTTTGGGCGCAGTCAACATGATCACCACGGTGGTTTGCATGCGCGCTCCCGGGATGACGATGTTCCGGATGCCGATATTCACCTGGAACATCTTGATCACCTCCATCATGGCTTTGATAGTCTTCCCGCTGCTGACCGCGGCGCTGTTCGGTTTGGCCGCTGACCGCCACCTGGGCGCCCACATCTATGACCCGGCCAACGGCGGAGTACTGTTGTGGCAGCACCTGTTCTGGTTCTTCGGGCACCCCGAGGTCTACATCGTGGCGCTGCCGTTCTTCGGCATCATCACCGAGATCATTCCGGTGTTCGCCCGCAAACCGATCTTCGGCTACACCACAATGGTCTACGCCACGATGACCATCGCCGGGCTCTCAACTGCGGTGTGGGCGCACCACATGTTCGCCACCGGCGCCGTCCTGCTGCCGTTCTTCTCCTTCATGTCCTACCTGATCGCGATACCGACCGGGATCAAGTTTTTCAACTGGATCGGCACCATGTGGAAGGGCCAGTTGACCTTCGAGACGCCGATGCTGTTTTCGGTCGGCTTCCTGGTGACGTTTTTGCTCGGCGGACTGTCCGGCGTGATGCTGGCCAGTCCACCAATCGACTTCCACGTCACCGACACCTACTTCCTCGTCGCACACTTCCATTACGTGCTGTTCGGCACCATAGTGTTTGCCACCTTCGCCGGGATTTACTTCTGGTTTCCGAAGATGACAGGTCGGCTGCTCGATGAGCGGCTAGGCAAGCTGCACTTCTGGCTGACGCTGATCGGTTTTCACACCACATTTTTGGTGCAGCACTGGCTGGGCAACATGGGCATGCCGCGCCGCTACGCCGACTACCTACCCACCGACGGCTTCCAACCGCTGAATGTCGTCTCGACGAGCGGAGCCTTCATTCTGGGTGCGTCGATGCTTCCGTTCATGTGGAACGTGTTCAAGAGTTGGCGCTACGGCGAACCCGTCATCGTCGACGACCCCTGGGGACACGGCAACTCCCTGGAATGGGCTACCAGCTGCCCGCCACCGCGGCACAACTTCACCGAGCTGCCCCGCATCCGCTCGGAGCGTCCGGCATTCGAGTTGCACTATCCGCACATGACGGAACGGATGCGGGCCGAGCTGCATATTGGCCGCACGGAGCACCAACCGGCATCGACCACCTCTTGACCCGCAATTGGATTGAAAGACAACCACCTTCAACTGCAAGCAGTTGTCATGGCGCCAGGAAACGCGTCGGACAGTTTCGGGACGTGTGATCGGCTTACCGTCGATGACACCGCGTACCAGATGACCTACCGGTTGGATCGCGTCGATGCCTCGGCGCTGTTGCCGTACAGCCTGAAGGTATTGCTGAAGAACCTGCTGCGCGACGAGGACAGGCGCCTGGTGGCCGCCATGTGCGGCCCTCCGGACCTCGTTGTTTGTGTTGTTCGTGCAGGGTTCGTTTGGGCGCGTTGATTATTCGTGTGTCGTCTCCTTCACGCAAGCGGCGCTGTTAAACGCTTGAGAATCTGGGTGTTTGATGTTCGTCGGCGATTACATTCGTCCGTACACGACGGCCATGATTAGGCCCAACACTGCAATCAGGAAAAACACCATCGCTAACGGGTCGATCAGATCGAACATCATGTGATCACCTTTGGGTTGGCGGGTCCGTTAGCCATGCGTGATTTAAGGCCTGGTGTGTCGCGCGACTGGCGTAGGTGGTTGTGTCACAACACGTGACGGGCGCACTGGGTTGGATGCCCGCGCATCTAACCGCCGCCGAGGCGGCAGGGTTTTCGTAGACCGATCTATGGGCTTTAGCATCTGGTTACCTCACGTGGCGTGACGCGCTGCGGTAGCGACCATGCATGGTTATGTGGTGCCAGCTGCTGTAGGGCCTCCTCCAGCGAGGCCGTGGTGGGAAGTCGGTCGGTGTTGTCGGTGATATGCAGTAGTCGGTCGACCGCCTCGCTAGGTACCAACGCCCGGCGCACACCTGTCCGCTGGCAGTTTTCGGCGATCCTGACCAATGCTCGGACGCCCTCGCCGCCAAAGAAATCCACACCGTAAAGGGCCAGGATCAGGGGCCGGCCGGGGCTAGCCAGGTCGGCGACGTAATCGCTTAGCCGCTCGGCGTTGTAAGCGTCGACCACGCCCCCGACCTCGACAATGGTGATGTCCGGCTGGAAATGTGTGCGCAGCGACATCTCGGAGTGAGCGGTCGCCATACGACTGCGCGCAGGTGGACCTGCGTAGGCGTCGGTACGGGAAGTCTCATTGATGTTAGACATGGGCAGTAACCTCGTAATTGGTTGTGCTCGTGGTTATTCGGGGTGTTCTTGCGTTTTTACGTGGGCCGTTACTTCAAGTCGGCCGTGTGCATGCCGTAAGGCACGGCGTCAAGGAGTGTGACCGTCAGGGCGGCGCCGCTGGACAGGGTGTAGCTGCGTCGCTCGCCGGGGCGTGCGCCCGCAATCGCGGCGCCTAGCGGGGATTGGTTGGAATAGACCTCGATGTCGCCGTATTCGGCGCCGCGCACACCCAGCAGGAAGGTTTCGGTGTCACCGGTGTCGTCGTAGCAGATGGTCAACACCATGCCGGGTTCGGCGATTCCGTCGTCGGGTGGGTCCTCGCCGACGACGGCATTGACCAACAGGTCATGAATCTGTTGAAACCGTGCCTGCCACGCCCATCGGACAGCGGTGGCGTTTTCATCGGACTCACCGTCAGCGAATGCGCTGGTATGCAACACACGAAGGGTGGCCAGTTCCCGTTGTAGCCGCTCGTGGGCTTGCGTCGAGATCCACACGGGTTGCGTACTGGTCATATTCGTCCCTTTCATAAACGCGGCAGTGGGTTTATGTAGCGGCCCCCGCGTGACGCGATGCCTCGGCGCATGCTTCGTTTCCGGCCGCTGGCTGTTCTTGATCGTCTGTGGTGCTCCGCGGCTATCGTCGGTTGCGGTGGACAGACTGTGGCCCAGGGCTTTTCGCCACGTACATTTCGTAGGGCACGGCCTTCAGCAGCGTCACCAGCCGCCCTGTCTCACCAGGGATTGAGTAGATGCGCTGGTCGCCGGGACGTGCGCCGGCGATCGCGTGGCCCAGCGGCGACAGCGTTGAGTAGACCTTGATGTCGGCGTCTTCGGCACGCCCGGCGAGTAGAAACGTTTCGGTCTCACAGGTGGGCTCGTAGCGGATGGTCACAACCATGCCCGCTCCGGCGACAGGGTCGTAGACGTCCTCACTGACGACCGCGTTGGTCAGCACATCTTCTATCTCGCGGATGCGGGCTTGTCGCGCCGAGTGGCGCGCGATGAGGTTCGCGTCGAAATCCATGAAATCGTCGGGAACTTCGATGCCGCGCCGCGAGCGCAGCGCGGCAAGTTCCTGGTGCAGTCGGGTGTAGTCCTGTCGCGTCATCCTGACGCGTTGGATGCTGGTCATTGTGGTTGGTGTCCTTTCGTGTCGAGGGGGTGTCGTCAGGGGCGGGCCAAAGTAGGGCAACCGCCCCCGACGACTGGAGCGCCCTGGTGGGCGAGATCTCGCCGCGGCTCAAAGCCGCGGGTACCGGGAGTGCCAGCGGCCGCTTCGGCGCAGCGGATCGAACTCGGCCAGGGTTTCGGGTTGCTTGCCGGTGGTGATCTGTTCGGCCAACAGTCGACCGGTCACCGGGCCATGCGCCAATCCCCACACGCCGTGTCCACCGGCCACGTACACGCCGGGCGACACCTCACCGATCAGCGGGCGGCCATCGGGGGTGACCGCGTGCGCGCCAACCCACAGGTTGCTGCGCTCGGCCCAGCGCACGCCATCCAGCAAGGGACTGGCCGCTGCGACGAGGGCCTCCAACCGTTGTGGTATGACGAGGCGGTGCGGGTGGCCGAATTCCGTGGCGCCCGAGACACGCATGGCGCCCTTGTAGGGTGTGCACGCCACCCGCCCGTGCGGCAGGTAGATGGGGCTCGGAATCGGGCGGTCGACGGGCACGGTAAACGAGTAGCCGTGACCGGCGTGCACCGGTACGTGCAGCCAGCGGCCCGCCAGCTGTGGTAACTGGGCGCCGGTGGCGATCACCGCGGCATCGGCGGTCAGCGGCGTGCGGCGGCGCGGGTGCACCGCGACGCCGCTGCCTGAGCTGAGTACGTCGCGGATTTCCAGCCTGCGTATCGTGGCCCCGCGGTCCACCACTGAGCGGCCCAGGGCTTCCACGAATCGGCGCGGGTCGACGAAGCGCTGCGCGTTGATGTTGAGCCCGGCAGTGACCGCCGGCGATGCCAGGTGTACTTGCTTGCGTAACGCTTCGCCCGATAATCCGGTGACATACATTGGCTGGCCCGCCTTTTCGAGCTGGCCTAGCTGCCACAACATATGCTCGGCCTCTCGAATGGTGCGAAACAGCGCGGTGATTGGTGCATCGGTCACCGGTGCATCGACCCCATTGGCGATCAGCACGTCAAAGGCTTCGATGCAGTCCTCATTGAGGGCCACGTTGGCCCGCATGGCCCGTTTCCACGACGAGCGCTGACAGTGGGCGAGGAACTGCGATAAGAAGACCCGGTGTCGTATGTCGGCGGCCAACGGTATGTGCAGGGGCGCAGTTGTTTTGCGCAATGCGCGGAGCCCGTGGCGCAGAATGCCCGGGGAGTTCAGCGGAAGGGTTAGCCCGGGGGCGACCCATCCGGCGTTGCCCCAGGAGGCGCCGGCGGCCACTCCGGTGCGGTCCACCACCGTAACCTCGACGCCGCGTTCCTGTAAGAACCACGCCGTCGACAATCCGACGATGCCCGCGCCGACCACGATCACCGACCGAGGTCCACCGTCGATCCGCTCGACGCCCACCATCACCACACCTCCGTAGTTGAACTTTGGCTACTAATTCCATGGTGGTGTGCACGGGTGGCGTAGCGCTTGCCCGAACCGGACAATGCCGTGGTGGGCCATTGTCGCCATCCGACAACGCCGTCCCGTGATCACGCCTCTGCTGGTCTTCTGCGGGTGGCGGGGATGTCGACCTGGTGGGTCTCCTTGGCTACCCGACTCGGCCACACCCGCGACTGCGGCACGTTGGTAGGACCGCGACGCAAACGCATCGATTTCCTCGGGGGTTAGGCCGTATCGGTCGCCAATATTTTGGGCAGTTCGATCAGTAAGTGGTAGGCATACCGAGACCACCACCATCGCGGTCACCACTAACTCAGGCCGCGGGCACTTCTTCCGCTGACGCCGAACTCGATATCCAGTGGTTGGGGCTAGCCGTTGGCGTCGTGCAACTTCTCGGCCAGTCGGCGGTTCACCGGTTCGGGAAGCAGGTCCGACACGTCGCCGCCGAGCATCGCGACCTCTTTAGCCAGCGACGACGACACGAACGAATACCGCGGGGTGCTCGCGACGAAAAAGGTATCCACGCCGGCGACGTGTTTGTTCATCTGCGCCATGTGCAGCTCGTATTCGAAATCGGTGCCGGTACGCAGACCCTTCACAATGGCGGACAGTCCTCGAGACCTAACCAAGTCGACCACCAGGCCCTCGCTGGCCTCCACAGTCAGGTTGGGCAGATGCGACGTCGACTCATTGATCATCGCGGTCCGCTCGTCGAGGTCGAACATGCCCTTTTTGATGGGATTGACCAGGATGGCGATCACCACGTCGTCGAACTGAGCGGCGGCACGCTCGAAGATGTCGACGTGGCCCAGCGTCACCGGGTCGAACGATCCCGGGCATACCGCGCCGCTCATGACTCGACCAGTTTGTCGAAGTCCTCTTGCCACCTGGCGTGGCGGGCCCGATTAAGGATTGCCCGGGTGCCGGCAACCAACGCAGCTGCAGCCATGGCCGCGCCGAACCAGATCGCTTCTGCTGCTGCCACCGCCGCGTCGAGGGCGGTTCTAAGCGGTGGGCCGATGTGGGAACCGTCTTCAGCTACCCAGACGTCAATCGAATCACCAGTTTTGACTCCTGGAGGTGCCGAGACGGTGCCGGTGTGTTCGGTCCCGGCAGCAAACCATCGAGCAGGCACGGTGACCATCTGGCCTAACGTATCTTGGCGGACGAACTTGTCGCCGGTGACTGTGGCGGTGACGGTGCGCGGATTCTGGGCTTGCGCGGCGTAGTGGTGGCTGCGGGAATCATAGACCGCAGTGCCCACGGCGGCGGCGATTGGCGCAGCCAAAAGGACTACCACCACGGCGAACACCACAACCAGTGCCTCGACCCGATCGCCTGCGCGTATCAGCGGGTTGCGGCCAAACAGCCGCATAGAGCGCCACCGTGGCAAGCGCACGGTGAAGGTGTCCATCGCGGCGTCTTCGTCCAGCCTGTGGCCGGTGAAGCGTTGATGGTCTGGATGCGAGGGGGTCATCGGGTAAGTCCTATCGGCGGATAGCTGTTGATTCCATCGTCGCCTGCATGGCCGCAGCAAGCATTGCCGAAGCCGGACAACAGCGGGCCCTCGCTTTGTCGCGGTTCGACAGCGCCGATCGGTTAATCAGTGTCGGTGGCTGCGAGTTCGATCATCATGGCCAGCCGCTTTCTGGCGTCGTCCAATGGCAGGTTGGTGATCTCGGCCATCTTGCGCAGCCGGTTTCGCACCGTGTTCTCGTGCACTCCTAAACGCTCGCCGGCCTCGATCGGGTCGCCCTGGGCCTCCAGCCAAGCCCGCAATGTCGCCACGTAGTCGGTCTCGTGGGCGCGGTCATGGCGGCGCAGCTCGGCCACGGGCCCACGGTTTGGGGAACGACCTGACCGCGACGCGGTGCGTAACCGCTGCAACAGGATTTCATCCCATGACTCGTCGTAGGCAGGAGGCGCGGACCGGGACGTCACCACGTGCAGCGCGAGGCACTCGTCGGCCTCGTCGCGGGCGGCGGCGAGGTCCGCCACCTCGGCTGTCCCACTGATGCCGGCCAACACCGTCGCCAGTTCGGGTAGGGCCGCCCGCAAACCAGCGATCCAGCGCCGCGCTGTCGCCGCCTGCTCGCCGGGAAGCACGGTGTAGACGGTGTTGCCCGCCAACGCGCTCCGGCCCGGCCGTGACCACCCGAACCCGGTGGTGGCGCGCTCGAACGCCAACAGCAGAGCGGCATCGCGGTCGGCGCCGATGAACGCTTGCAGCGCGATCACCCGCAGCCCGTTATGCGGCAGGCCCAGCCTGCTGGCCACCGTGGCCCCATCAGCGCTACCCTCCAGCAACCGGATCACCAGTTCGGATTCGACCTGGCCCTCCAGGTCCGCGCTCGCCCGTGACCGCAGCAGATGTAGGGCCACCGTGTGCGCGCCGTCGGCCAAGGCGGTACGCGCGGTCCCGTCCAGCGGCGCCGAACACGCCACCCACACCGACCCCAAAAGTTCTCGTCCCGAGCGCACCGCCACCACCATGCGCCCGTTCACGCCGTGTTCGGCGTCGGCGGCGACAAACACCGGATCGTCGGAGACCGCCAGGTGAGCAAATACCCCACGGGCCTCGAAGAATGCCCGCAGCTTCTCCGGTGTCTGCCGTTCTAGGATTGTCTCCACCCGCGCCGGGTCAGCGGGCTGCTGCAGGCGTGAATACGCCAGCACCCGCAACAGCCGATCATGGATGACCGCCGCACCGCCGACCGCGTCCGCCAGACTGTCAGCCAACGCGAACAAATCGGTTGGGCCGCGGCCGGATTCAGTCTCGCGGCCCTCAAACACCAGCCCATAGACAACCGCAGCCAACTCGCTCCACGATAACGCCTCGTCGACCACCATCACCGCGCCAACCTCGGCGACACCGTCGAACGTTATCGGTTCCTCACCGCCGCGCATCAAGACCACAACAGCACGCGCCGAAGCCGCCCACCGCGCCGCTTCCCGCAGCGAGCCGGCACCAATCGCCAGCAACACATCGCCCACCACCTGGCGGTCTGCAGCGGCTTCGTGGATCACCACGCTGCCCAGTTCAGTCGACCTGGGCACCGAGGACCAACGCAAGCGGGCCCCATAACCACCCAGCACATTCACCAAGCGGTCCAAACTGATCACGAGCCGCTCCCAATGCCGAACTGACCATCAGCGTAACCAGGGATCGGCCGTGCCGCGTGTATCTGCGCGGTGAATCCCTTGATTTCGGCAGAACTGTTCGAGACAACGCGGACGCGAGTTACCGCAAGCGCTTCGGGCGTCAGTGACCGGGAATCACCATGTGCATCTTTGGTTTGGGCGCTCGGCTAGGTTAGTCGATTACTACGACCAGGGGCCGATGGCTGAGACCGGTCGTGGGCCAGGAGCCATGGTTGAGATTGTCGGCAGGTTTGCCAATTCCTATGAGAAACAAGCTCTTTGACTTCGGCGTGGCTACAGCATTCAATGTCGGCCACACCGATAAATTTCTTGACCTGAGGCGGGTGCTTCCGGGAGCAGGCGCCTTTCAAGGGTTGCGCCGGCGGGATCGCGGCGTACCCATCGGCAGCGTGCCCTCTTCGTGATCGAGTTCGCGTTGAAGCACACGAAGACTCCGGTCGGGCAGCATGCCGGCGTCACGCCAGCGCACGAGTTCGTCGCGTTGGGCATCGATGGCCGCTCGGCGTATTCCGGCGGCAGCCTCGTAACCAGGGGAGATGGGTATCTCATCGGACTCCGATGACTCGAGCAGATCGAGTCGACGTTGATATCGCTCGAGGTGGCCGGACAACTGATCGCGCGCGGCGTCGATTGCCCGAGTATCAACGTCGTCACGGTCCTGTTGGTCGAGCTCGTCGAGTCTGTCGAGTGCAGCGTGAACGGCAGCCGTGCGAGCCTGATTGCGCAGACGCACTTCGTCGACGGCATTCGCGCGAAGGCCGAGGGCACGTACCACCGGAGCGAACGTGATTCCCTGCCCGATCAGCGTCACTAGCACCACCACGAATGTGCAGAAAAGCAGCAGATCCCGGTCGGGAATCGGTGCGCCGCTGTCGGTTACAAATGGCACCGCGAAAATCGCGGCGAGGCTTACCACGCCGCGGGTGCCGGCCCAGCTCAGCACGAAAATCTCACGGCCACTGAGTCGCTCCGAGTTGCGGTCGCGCTGGCCGCGGCTCGCCGTCGTATGGGTGTCGTCGTCGGACGCGGTGTCGGAGACGTTTCCGAGCCGGGTATGCAGCGGTCGGGGAAGCGACTGGGTGAGCAACAACCACAGCGGCCGCATCAATAGCACCACCGTGACGGTAATCGTGATCGCCACAATGATCGTCGACGGTTCGTAGCCGTTGAGGCCGCCAAGAATGGTCGGCAGCTGCTGACCTATCAGCAAGAACACGAGACCTTCGAGTAGGAAGTTGACCAGTTGCCAAACGGCTCGGGTCTGTAACCGGCTCGCAGCCGATTCCGATCGTGGCGAGTCGTGTCCAACGATCAGCCCACAAACAACGACCGCCAACACACCGGAGGTGTGGACCTTCTCGGCCGCTAGATAAGTCACAAACGGTGTGGCGAGGGAGATTGCATTGGCCGTCAGCACGTCGTGCGTCCAGCGTCTGACGAGGCGGCGGCAGAACGCGAGGACGAGGCCCACAGCTAGACCGCCCAGGGCCGCTAGGACGAACTCCAGGACCGCGGATAGCATCGAGAATCCGGCGCCCCTCGCCACTGCGATGGCCACTGACAGTGTGGTGAGCGCGGTCGCGTCATTGAGCAGTCCTTCGCCCTCGATCAGGGTGACGATCTTGAGCGGTAGTCCGACCTTGCGTGCAACGGCGAGCGCGGCCACCGGATCTGTGGGTGCCACCGACGCACCCAGCGCTGTGCCCACCGCGAGCGTCGCACCGCTGACGAGCAGGCCGAACGCGAGACCGACCAATAACGCGGTCACCAGAACCAGAATCACCGACAGGCTGATGACGGTGCGCAGGTTGCGGCGAATCCCGACAAGCGACGCTTCCAGCGCCGCGTTGTACAGCAGGGGCGGCAATATGCAGGTCATCACGACATCGGGAT
Source organism: uncultured Actinomycetota bacterium (assembly GCA_963744835.1). Classification (GTDB taxonomy): domain Bacteria; phylum Actinomycetota; class Actinomycetes; order Mycobacteriales; family Mycobacteriaceae; genus Mycobacterium. The sequence goes on along the minus strand of CAVUVB010000006.1, from coordinate 1,491,994 downwards.
CAAGGCTGATGTTCGGCCCCGGCAGCAGCGCATAACCAATGCCGACGAGAACCAGAAGCGCCGCGCTGGGGATTCCCGTGCGCTCGCTGATCCAGTTCACCATCACGATGACGGCAACTGCGGCGAGCAGCAATGCCAGAGCCGTCTGCGCGCCCACGGCCTCATTCTGCAGGACACCGAACTCGGCCAGCAAAGTGTCTGTGGTTGGGTCAAGTCCAGGGACGTGGTGTACGACGTCGTCGTGTGATTCTTCGACTTCGTGGTTCAGGCGGTCAGTGCCGCTGGGGTGGCCTCCTGTTCTGTCGGGGTTTCGGTGGTGAGCCGCGATTTGCTGAGGACGTCAAGACCGAGGTAGCGGCGTGATTCGGCCCATTCGTCGTGTTGTTCGGCCAGCACGGCGCCGACCAGGCGGATCAGGGCGTCGCGGTCGGGGAAGATGCCAACAACATCAGTTCGGCGCCGGATTTCTTTGTTGAGCCTTTCTTGGGGGTTGTTGGACCAGATCTGGCGCCAGATCTGCTTGGGAAATGCGGTGAAGGCCAAGAGGTCTGCCCGGGCTTCTTCGAGGTGGGCAGCGACTTTGGGGAGCTTGTCGGATAAGGCGTCGATGACCCGGTCGTATTGCGCCGCAACGGATGCGGCGTCGGGTTGGTCGAATACCGAGTGCAGCAGGGTTTTGACCCACGGCCACGAGCTCTTGGGTGTGATGGCCATGAGGTTGGTCGCGTAGTGGGTGCGGCAGCGCTGCCAGGAGGCTCCGGGCAAGGTGGCCCCGATCGCCGACAACAGCCCAGCGTGGGCATCGCTGGTGACCAGTCGCACGCCGGAGAGTCCGCGGGCGGTCAGTGACCGCAGAAACGTCAGCCAGCCGGCGCCGTCCTCGGCGGTGGTGACATCCATGCCCAGGATTTCGCGGTAGCCCTCGGCGTTGACACCGGTAGCGATTAGGGCGTGCACGTTGACCACCCGTCCGGCCTCGCGGACTTTGAGCACCAGGGCATCGGCGGCCATGAAGGTGTACGGGCCGGCATCCAAGGGCCGGGTGCGGAACGCTTCCACGGCAGTGTCGAGTTCCTTGGCCATCACCGACACCTGCGATTTGGACAGGCTGGTGATGCCCAGGGTTTCGACAAGTTTGTCCATCCGCCGGGTCGACACCCCGAGCAGATAGCAGGTGGCCACCACGGTGGTCAACGCCCGCTCGGCGCGCTTGCGGCGCTGCAACAGCCACTCCGGGAAGTAGGAACCATGCCGCAGCTTGGGGATCTCCAGATCCAAAGTGCCGGTCCGGGTGTCGAATTGGCGATGCCGATAGCCGTTGCGCTGATTGGTGCGCTCGGTGCTGCGCAGACCGTATCCGGCACCACACACCGCGTCGGCTTCAGCTCCCATCAGCGTGTGGATGAACGTGGCCAGCAACTCGCGCAGCACGTCGGGGTGGGTGGTGGTGAGTCGTTCAGCCAGCAGCTGTGGCCAGTCGATATCGTGGGCAGCGGTCATCGCGTTGATTCCTTTGCTCGAGTGACTTTGGTCGGTCTCTCGAAGAATCACGCGATGACCCTCTGCTACCCGGCTACGACACGCCGGTCCTCAACTCGCGGCCCGACTCGTACACCACCTTGGTGGACGCAACCCTGGCTAAACGCCGGGTGGCACCGGTGCCCTCAGAGTCTGCGGCTTATCGAGCGCTGGTGCGGGCGGCCATGATCGACCCGAGTCTGCGGGATCGGCGCTCGCGCAAGTGGAAACGTTGGGAACGCGGCGCCCCGATGGAGTTGTGGCAGATGGACATCGTCGGCGGATTCCCACTGGCTGATGGCACCAGCGCCAAGGCCTTAACGGGCATCGACGACCATTCCCGGTTGTGCGTGTCGGCAAAGCTGATGGCTCGTGAACGCACCCGCGCCGTGTGCGATGGACTACGACAGGCCCTGGCCAGCTATGGAATCCCTGAGCAGATCCTCACCGCCAACGGCAAGGTCTTCACCGGCCGATTTTTCCATCGACCGGTTGAGGTGCTTTTTGATGCGATCTGCCGCGAGCACGGCATCGAGCATCTGCTGACCCAACCCAGAAGCCCGACGACGACCGGCAAGATCTGTGAAGACTTATCCACGACGCTGCACCGGTTCGGCCTGACCCCGGCCAAGGTGTGACCAAGGTGTCCTTCGTTCGATTTGTCGGTCGACACCGGTGCAGCGTCGCGGCGCGCACCGGCCAGATGGATCTGACCTGATAGGAGCTTGGACTAGAAGCCCCGTCACAGACCTGTCGCTCCATCCGGCCGGTTCGCCCACCCGTCAGATTGGCCCTAACGGAGGAGCGAATTCCATGATCGCAACAGAAGTCGAGACTGTCATCGGTGGCGTTGACACGCATAAACACACCCACTACGCCGCAGTCATCGACCAGCACGGTCGGTTGCTCGGTCATCAGCAGTTCCCGGCGACCGACGCCGGCTACCACGCGCTGCTGTCTTGGATGCGCACGCACGGATCACTCGAGGCCATCGGCGTCGAAAGCACCGGATCATTCGGCGCAACGCTGACTCGCGCCCTGACGACCGCCGGCGAACGAGTCATCGAGGTCAACCGACCTAACCGCATCGCTCGGCGAATGGACGGCAAGTCTGACCGTCTCGACGCCGAACAGATCGCCCGTGCCGTACTCGGCCAAACCTCGACCGCCACACCAAAAGTCCAAGTGCGGCATGGTCGAAGTGATCCGGACTCTACGTGTCACCCGCAGCAGCGCAGTCAAGGCCCGAACCCAAACTTTCAACACCTTGTTCGGGATCATGATCGGCGCCCCATCTCCGTTGCGCGACGAGCTCGTCACGCTGACCAAGCGGACCCTGATCAACCGCTGCCTCGGTCTTCGGCCCGAGACCACCGACTTCGCTCACCTGCGTGCTCACCCCGAGCGCCTGCTGATGGCCAGCATCAAGACCGCCCTTCGCGACCTGGCCCGCAGGTGGAAGGCCCTTGACGGCGAAATCAAAGCACTGAACAAACAAATTGAGGTCGTCGTTCGCGCCGTCGCACCCGATCTCGTCGAACTCTTCGGCGTCGGTGTCGAGCTGGCCGGCCAATTCCTCGTCACCACCGGAGACAATCCCGAACGCATCCACAACGAAGCCGCCTTCGCCAAACTCTGCGGCGTGGCACCGCAACCAGCCAGCAGCGGACGTACCACCGGCCGACACCGGCTATCCCGCAGCGGAGACCGGGCCGCCAACAGCGCCCTCTACATCGTGACCATCGTGCGACTACGACACCACGAACCCACCCGCGCCTACGTAGAACGCCGCACCAACGAAGGACTCACCAAACGCGAGATCATCCGCTGTCTCAAGCGCTACATCGCCCGCGAAATCTACGCCAATCTCCCACGCCCACAGGAAACCTCAACATCAGCAGCCGAACCCCACCAGACCGCCGCTTGACAAACATAGGAGCATCGAGCGGTTTCACCGCAGCCTGCGCGCTAAATTCCTCAGCGCGCATAGGCCTTTCACCAACCTCAAGACCGCCCAGCAAGCCCTCGATGAATGGGTCGATTACTACAACAACAGCCGTCCGCATCAATCTTTGGACATGGCCACCCCCGCCGAAAGATTCGCCGCGGGTACCGTGCGCCCACCCCTGTCGGCGTCGACCACGACATGCGAGGATCGCACCGGCGACGACTGGGTCGCCGGGGTCCTGCCTAGGCTTAACTGCCGAATCGAAGTCACTGCGTTCGGCGCCGTGCCGACCGCTAGGGGCTAGCGGTCAGATCCGCGCTCCGTTTCTACGACTGATCATCCAGGCGGCAAGGCCCACTGCTATCGCCAACGCCCCGTAGCCCAGCGCCGAGGGCCACCAGGGTTGGGTGGGTTGGGTGGGCTCCTTCAGAGCGGCCAGCGCCGCTAAGAAGCTGCCATTGTCGGTCGGGCCGACGCCCGGCAGCGACTGGGTCTTGGTCACCCTGATCTGGGCGCTACTGCTGGGATCGTTGGCCTGACCCCAGGCCAGCATGGTGTCGTCGAGCAGGAAGGTGTCCTGGCTGCCGGCGGGCTGGCTATCGTCGTGGCCCACCACCTCCACTTGGCCGACCTGCACGATCTGGTTATCGGCGGGGATATAGGCCGTGACGTGCTGGTACACCTCCGGGGGCGCCGGCGGGGTGTAGTCCGGCGGCGGTGGGCCGTCCCAACCGTCCGGCGGTATCCAGGCCCCGCCGTAGAAACTGCCCGACACCACATAGCTGTCGCCGACCGCGGTGAACGGGAACAGGCCAACGGTCGGGACATCGAGCACGATCTGGCCACCGGCCGCCACGTACGCCTCCCGGTAGGCGCCGTTGTAGAAGTAGCGGAAGGTCATCGCCTGGGTGAGCGGGTTGTACAGGGTTGGGCGGTGGTAGGCGTCGTTGTAGTCGATGAAGTCCCAGTGGCGGGGGCGGGCCAGCGCCTGATTGTCGACCTTTATGACGTCAACGTTGCCGCTGTGGGCGCCGACGACGTTCTGCACCTGGTGGTTGAAGTTCACCTGCGTCGGCGGCTTCGGTGGGGTGGCGGGGTTAATCCGCGTCGCCGGTGCGGCCTTGGCGGCCGCGACCGCCTGCGGTGGCACATCCAGCTCCTTCGGCGGTGTCACCAGCGAGGCGTTTCTTGGCGCCACGGGGGCCAGCGGATTGATCTTCGGGGTCTGCACCGGAATCGTGCTCGGGGGCGGGGGACTTGGCGGAAAGACCTGTGGGGTCTGCACCGGCGTCACGCTCGGCGGCGCGGGCTCCGGCGGAGCCTCCGGAGTCGGCACCGGCACCCTGCTCGGGGGTGCCTGGGCCGGGCGGGACGGCGCAGCTTCGTAGCACGAGCTTTGCGTCCGTATACCATATTCCGCCACCCACTGCAGACATTCCTGGCAGAATGTCGGGTTTGCCCCAACGCCAGCACATGGAGCCGCCTGTGCCACACCCGGTGTGGTGGCTACCACCGAGAGCGGTGCGAAAGCCATGGCGGCTGCCGCCGCAATCCCGAGTGCTTTCATCTCACGGCCTTTCGGGAACCGCACTGGCTGGGGGAACCGCGACCACCGAGAGTGGTGCGGACGGGTAGCGGCGGCTTTCCGCTTCTACCACGCCGGGGCGTCCTCATGGCCGAGATTGTCCCATCGCGTCACCCAGCTAGTAGTGACAGTTCCCATCACACGAAGTCTATGCGGCGACAACCGCCAGGGGGCTCCCACTGTCTTACTGCGTTTTGCCTGGACTCGCGCTTGTCGGCGGTAAGTGTCAAACTCGACCATGGCGCAGTAAATCTGCACCGTCCGGCTTTCGCCGCCGCCGCAGCTGTACTTTTGGCTGCCGCTGCCGCTGCAGCGGCAGCTGTCGCTCACGCTGACAACCTCGACGACCAGTTTTTGGGGATGCTGTCGCAAGACGGGTTGAACATCAGCCCACCGGATCGGGCGATCGCCATTGCGCATGAACGGTGCGACGACGGTGGTCTTTCTCACGTCCCCTTTTACAACTTTCGCTTCGGCGGGCAGCAGGACCCGTTCACTGTCGCCGTGTCGAAACTCTACAGCGAACTGCAATCGCAGGGTTTGGGGAAACCACAGATGGACCAGTTCATGCGAGACGGCATGACCGTGTACTGCCCGGACCAGATTCACTGGTGATTTCGTTGCCGAGCGGTGTGGGGAGTCAGAACGGGCCGAGCCTGAACGTTCTCAATGCGGGACCGCACGCCGTCGAGGTATGTATACGCCACCCATGCCGCCATGGTAGTGATGTTCGCCGGATGGCCGGTTCCACGCGCCAGTAGGCAACGGAGTCAGCTGCCCCTTTGGTCCGGGCAGTACACCTTGATGGCGTCCCTGATGAACTGCGCAGCCTGCCCGCTCGTCAAACCCTGCGATTCGAGTTCGGTGTAAATGTTCCCGATCTCGGCCAAGTACGGGCCGGGCTGGGCGCCGAAGCGAGGAATAAACAAGCCGGAGCGCGGAAGGTCGGCGGCGTCGCAGCGTTCGTGGGCGATGGCGATCATCTGATCCGGGGCGCCGTTGATCCCATCTTTTGAGAGCAGCGCCAAAAACTGGTCATCCGGGCTGTCGGCGTGAGCGATACCTGCCGCTGCCAGTACGGCTGCCGCGGCGGCGAGAATCGGACGGAACGGACCCGCAGCCATGGTTGAGTTTGACACCACTAGGGACGATGCGCATCCCGGTTAGTCGCGATGGCCGACGTAGGTTGTCTAGCCATGAGGATGACGGTTCTCGGCAGCGGCGGGTGGATTCCCACCAGCTCACGCCAGACCAGCTGCTACCTGATCACCTCGGGTAGCGAAGCCTTGGTGTTCGACGCCGGAACCGGACTGGGCGCGCTGCATATCGACCCGTCCCTGCTGGCTGGCGTGCAAACCGTCACGATCGTGCTCAGCCACTTCCACCTCGATCACGTCACAGGTCTCGGCTTCGTCAGTACGCGGGGGCTGGGCGGCCGGGAGCTGACGATTGCCGGCCCGGGCGCGTTGTCCTATGGCCAGCCCACCCGCTCCATCGTGGAGGCGCAGCTTCTGGCGTCCCCATTGCAGACGACCTCGCCGGTGGCATCGGCGCGCTGGGCGGAGCTGGGCTGGGACACCTTGGGCTTCGCCGGACACCAAATCGAAACCTGGGAGCAAACCCGGCACACGCTGCCGTCGGCAGGTTTCCGCATCGGCGACCGCATCGCCTACTGCACCGACACCGAGTTCGACCCGGAGACCATCCGCCGCGCAGCGGGGGTGACCACGCTCCTGCACGAGGCGTGGGAACCGGCCAATGCCGAGCGGGGTCATACCTCCGGTGAGGAGGCCGGCCGGATCGCCGCCGAAGCAGGTGTGTCACGTCTGCTGCTCACGCACAACCACCCGTTGCCGGGGGTGCCCGAGCTCACGGCGGCGGCCGCCCAAGCGGTCTTCGCCGCCGCCGTCCCGGCTACCGACGGCGCGGTTCTGCAGCTATAGCCGCATCCAAGACCACGATTTGGCCACAATTAGGGGGCCTCGTCGTGACATCCCGACTCGTTGTCGCTGGTCGCAGCCATTTTTAGCCACCTTGTAGACTTGAGGCCGTAACTTGGCCCACTACGCGTCGCACAGCAACCTGCCGCATACTAGACGCCAAGCACGAAACGTAGCCCGCGCAAACTGCAACCCAGGGGTCGCGCGCGGCACCCCTTCGACAGTCGAGGTTGTGGTGGGAGACCTGCAGCGACCTAGCGCTAAGCATCGCCATCGTGCCACGCCGGTAGCACGCCGGCGCCGCACGTTCGCGCATGCCTTCTGGTCGCTGGTGGCGGTCTTCTTGGTGCTGGCGACCGGATCGGCATGGTGGACGGCCCACGGGATGCTGGGCGGGATCACCGTTTCGCAGGCCCTGGGTTCCGACGATCCGAAATCCAGCGGCGGCGCGATGAACATCCTGCTCATCGGGCTTGACTCGCGGAAGGACCAAGACGGCGACGACCTGCCGTGGGCTTTGCTGAAACACCTGCACGCCGGCGACTCCGACGACGGCGGCTACAACACCAACACCCTGATCCTCGTCCATGTCGGCGCCGACGACCGGGTGACCGCGTTCTCGATTCCCCGTGACGACTGGGTGGCGTTCAGCGGTGTGCCCGGCTACAACCATATCAAGATCAAAGAGGCCTACGGGCTCACCAAGCAGTACGTCGAGCAGAAACTCATCAACAAGGGCGTGGGCGACCAGAAAGAGCTGGAGACACGGGGCCGCGAAGCCGGCCGCGCTGCGACGTTAAAGGCGGTGCGCAACCTGACCGGTGTTCCGATCGACTACTTCGCCGAGGTCAACTTGGCCGGCTTCTACGACCTGGCCCAGAGCCTGGGTGGCGTGGAGGTGTGCTTGAAGCACGCCGTGTACGACTCCTATTCCGGCGCCGACTTCCCGGCGGGACGCCAAACCCTGAATGCCGAGCAGGCGCTGTCGTTCGTCCGGCAGCGGCACGGCCTGGAAAACGGTGACCTGGACCGCACCCACCGCCAGCAGGCCTTTCTGTCCTCAGTCATGCGCCAGCTCCAAGATTCGGGCACGTTCACCAATATCGGCAAACTCAAGAGCCTGATGGCGGTGGCGCGCAAGGACGTCGTCTTGTCGTCGGGCTGGGACGAGGACCAGTTCCGTCGGCTGGGCGCGCTGGCCGGCGGTGGCATCCAATACCGAACGCTGCCCGTGGTGCGCTACGACAACATCAACGGTCAGGACGTCAACATCATCGATCCCGCCGCGATCAAGGCCGAAGTTTCCGCCGCGTTCGGCGACTCATCGCCGGACACGACGATGGATCCCTCCACCGAGCCGAGCCCGTCGACTGTCGTCGACGTGATCAACGCGAGCAACACCAGCGGGCTCGCCAGCCAGGTGGCCCGCACGCTGAAGAAAGACGGCTACACCACCGGTGCGATACGCGACCGCGTGCGCGGTGAGCCCACCGCCACCACGATCGAGTACGCACCCGGCGCCGAGATCGATGCGCGCAACCTGGCCACCCTGCTGGGCATCGACGCACCTGACAAACCGAATCGCAACCTGGAATTCGGGCACGTCGAAGTCGTCGTCGACGACAACTACTCCGCGCCGCCCCAAGACGATTCCAGCTCCCAGGACGAATCCGGTTCGGCCTCCAGCCTTTCCGGTGGTTACGGCTACGGTTACCACCAATCAAGCACGGACACCACCGATCCGACCCCCGATCGGGGTGCGCCGATCGACGGCGGCGGTGTGCCCTGCGTCAATTGAGCTCGGCGGCATCCTTTCGCAGCAAGAATGCCAGCACGGTGCTCTCGAAGGCGTCTTTGGCCTCGATCATCGTCCAGTGCCCGCAGTTGGGGAACACATGCATTTCAGCGTTGGGGATGGTGCGCATCGGGATCAGCGCCATGTCCAGCGGGCTGACTCGGTCGTCGCGGCCCCAGGTGATTAGCGTCGGCGCCGTGATCCGGTGCATGTTCGCCCACGGCTGCGGCCCCTTGGACGACTCCATGGCCTTGATCAGCTGCGTGAAGGCTTCCTTGCTGTACATTCGCCGCGCCGCGGCCAGGGTCTGCGGATCGGTGGCGTGCGTCCACCGCTCCTCGATCAACTCATCGGTGACCGTTGCCGGGTCGTAGACCATCGAATGCAGCCAGCGGACGAGTCGCTCCCGGCTGGGCTGCTCGGTAAACTCTTGGAGCAGCCGAATACCTTCCGGCGGAGCCGGACTGAGGACATTGCGGCCGATGCCCCCGATGGTGACCAGCCGGTGCACTCGCTCGGGATGAGCGATCGCGAAGTTGAGTGCGACCCCGCCGCCCATCGAGTTGCCGACGATGTCGACAATGTCCAGTTTCAGCGCGTCGACGAAGCGCACCAGCGCATCCAGCGCGGTGATCATCGGGTGGCCACCGAAATCGTCGCTGACGCCGAAGCCGGGGAACTCCAGGACCAGACACCGGAAGAATTCGGAGAACGCGCCCAGCACCCCGCGGAAGTTGCGCCACCCGGTGACTCCAGGACCAGATCCGTGCAACAGCAGCAGTGGTGGCCCTGTCTCGGTCAAACCTGACTCGTGATAGCGCAAGACGCCTGCGTCGGTGGCGATTTTGCGAAGCGTGTCCTCGTAGGTCACGGTCTGCTGTCGGCGCCACTCTCCCCCGCAAGCGGGTGGGGTCCCCGCAGAGCTGGGGAGTGCCCCCACCTCATCGCTTCGTCCCCCTCGCCGTCCCCTCGCTACGCTGGGGTTCCCCAGCGCGGCCGGGGGTGCCCCCACTGCATCGTCGTTGGCGCTCACGCGTGCGTACCGCCGTCGATGCGGATCTCAGTGCCGGTGATGAATGCGCCGTCGTCGGACACCAGCATGGCGATGACGCCTGCGACGGCCGTTGGATCGGCCATTCCGGCGCCGCTGGACTCCTGCGAGGTGGGCATGATCGGCATCAGCCTGGTGAAAAGTTTCCAGTCTGCGTCTTGAGGGATGTATCCGGCTGTGGCATCGGTGATTCCGGACTTGATACTTCCTGGTGCCACGCACACTGCACGCAGACCTTTACTTGCGTACTCAAGCGCCAATGCGTGGGTGAAGGACTGGACCCCGCCCTTGCTGGCCGCATAGGCCGCCATGTACGGATGCGCAAACGACGCCGAGGTCGAACTGAAGTTCACGATCGCGCTGCGTGGGTTCTGCAACAGGGTCGGCAGCGCCTCGCGGACCACCAGGAAGGTCCCGGTCAGGTTGATACCGATGATCTGGTTCCACGCCTTCAGATCCATCTGATCGGTGTGCGCGGCGCGCAGGATGCCGGCCGCGTTGACCACCGAATCCAGGCCGCCCAATGTGTTTACCGCCGAGCGCACCCCATCGATCACCGACTTCTCGTCGGCGACGTTCATCTCCAATGTGGTCAGACGCTCGCCGACCCCAGCCTCCCCCGCCCGGGCCTGGGTTTTGTCGAGCCCGTCAGCGGCGACGTCGGCGGCGACGACGGCAGCCCCCTCATCCAGCAGGCGTAGCGCGGTGGCCTGCCCGATGCCCGAGGCGGCGCCGGTCACCAGGATCCGATTTCCTGTAAGTCGCTTCATCTGCACTCCTGTCCGGTATTACTGCCCCATAACGTATTTCAGAGTCGGACCGGCAGTCCATCCGCCGTCGACCGCGATCTCGGCGCCGGTGACATAGGCGGCGTCGTCGGATAGCAGATAGCCCACCGCGCCAGCGATCTCGTCGGGCACAGCGACCCGTCCCATCGGCGTGTTCGGGTAGTTGCCATCGCCGACCTGGATTCCGACATTGACCGTCATCGGGGTGTAGGTCATGCCGGGGTGCACCGAGTTGACCCTAATGCGATCGGAACCCAACTCGACAGCGGCGATCTTCGACAGCCCTCGCACACCCCACTTCGAGGCGCCGTAGCCCGCAGTGAACGCCAGACCGAATAGACCCGCCGCAGAAGAGATGTTGACGATCGACCCGCCGCCTGCCGAGCGCATCGGTCCGATCACCGCCTGCAGACCGTTGAACACCCCGACCAGGTTCACTTCCACGACCATCCGGAAGTGTGCCACCTGCTCGTGCTCGATGTACTGACCGGTCGACACCCCAGCGTTATTCAGCAGGCCGTTGAGCGTGCCGAACGCGGTGAGGGTGAGCTGCACCGCGTCCGACCACTGCTCGGGGTCGGTGACATCGAGATGGGTGTAGCGCGCCCGCGCGCCGAGCTCCTCAGCCAACCGCTTGCCCTCGTCGTCGAGCAGATCAGCGACCACCACGCTGCCGCCGCGCGCGACGATGTGGCGTGCGAACGCTGAGCCGAGTCCTCCCGCGCCACCGGTGATAATGACGACCTTACCGGTCAGCTGCCCTGGGTTATTATCCGTCATATCAACAACTTCCTGCGCTCGTTTCCGGCCGCGTGCCGTGCGCCGATGAAGCCGAACACCATCGCCGGACCGATCGTCGCGCCGGCACCGGCGTAATCGTTGCCCATCACCGCGGCCGAGGCGTTGCCGGTGGCGTACAAGCCGTCGATGACCGTGCCGTCGCCCCGCAGCACCTGGCCGTTCGCGTTGTACACCAGCCCGCCCTTGGTGCCCAGGTCGCCGGCCTGGATGCGGACCGCGTAATAGGGTGCGCTGTCGATGACGTCCATCGTGGGCTGCGGCAGCGTCGGGTCGCCGTAGTAGTTGTCGTAGGCGCTGTCTCCCCGGCCGAAGTCGGGGTCTTTGCCGTCGCGCACGAACCCGTTGAACCGGCGCACGGTCTCGCACAAGGCGGACGCGGGCACACCGATTGCGGCGGCCAACGCGTCGAGGGTGCCCGCCCGGTGCATCAGCCCTGAGCTGAACCAGTCCTTTGGAAAGGTCTGGCCCGGCATCACTCCACCGAACTGGTAGCGGTTCTTGGCTTTTCGATCGAAAACGAACCAGATCGGATCGTGGCGGCCGGCCAGCTGCTGGTGCACGAATGTGACGTAGGGCGCCGCCTCATTGACGAAGCGCCGACCGCTCTGGTCCACGATGATCGAGCGGGGAATAGACCGCTCCGAGACAAGCACGCTCATCACGCCATCGGGCCGCTTCAACGCCGGCATCCACCAGGCGTCGTCCATCAAATCGACTGCGCCGCCGACAGCTTGGCCTGCGGTGATCCCATCGCCGGTGTTGTCCGGCGAGCCGGCGCTGTAATTGTCCTTGCCACCGTCGCGCAGAAATCGTTTGCGCATCTCATTGTTGTACTCGAATCCGCCGGTGGCCAGCAGTACACCCTTGCACGCCCCAATGCGGATCGCGGCGCCGTCGCGCGATGCGTGCACGCCGACGACGGTTCCGGAATCGTCAGTGATCAGCGACCGCAGGGGCGTGTTGAGCCACAGCGGGATACCGGCCTCCTTCACGGCCAGCCGGAGCCGGCCGATCAGTGCCCGACCAAGCGTGTCCATATGACGACGCAGCAGAAGGCTTTTGACGGCCCGCCCCACGGTGCGCATGGCCGCGCGGCGGCCCGACCAGGTCCGCATCACCATGTTGAGCCGGGCGAATTCTTTTGAGGTGACAAACAGTCCGCCGGGGGTTGCCAGCGCAGCGGGACGCAGCTGCTTCTCGTCGTCACCCAGCTTCTTCAGGTCGAAGGGCAGCGGCTCGATGGTGCGTCCGTGCGCGCGACCCCCGGGTGCTTCGGGGTGATAGTCCGAATACCCGGTGCACCACTGGAAGCGCAGGTGTCGGCTGCTGCGCTCGAGAAACTCCATGGCGAGCGGTCCGTTGTCGATGAACGCGTCGACGTTGGCCACGGGCACCCTTTTCCCCACGACGGCGTCGAGGTAGCTGCGGACGTCGGCCCGGGAATCCGCCAGCCCGACACGCCGCAGCGTCGGGTTGTTCGGGATCCAGATGTTGCCCCCGGAGAGCGCGGTGCTGCCACCGTACACACCGGCCTTTTCGATGATCAGGGTGTTCAGTCCATGGGCAGCAGCGGTCAGGGCTGCGGTGAAACCTCCGCAGCCGGTCCCGACGACGAGGAAGTCGACCTGGTGATCCCAGGCTTCGCCCTGGTCCGCGGCCGGCATACGCCCAGGCAATCACACCGGGTGTGGCGCGGTCGCGGTGGTTCCCGCCCAGCGGGACGATCGGCGCCCTAGGCGTCCGCTGCCCCGTACCGTCGACGGTATGACCCGGACCGTCGATGTGGTGGTGGTGGGCGCGGGCTTCGCCGGGCTTTATGCGCTGCACCGGCTGCGTGGCGACGGCTTGACGGTACGGGTGATCGAAGCCGCCGACGGCGTCGGCGGAGTGTGGTACTGGAACCGCTATCCGGGCGCGCGTTGCGATGTCGAAAGCGTCGACTACTCCTACTCCTTCGACGTGCGGCTGCAGCAGGAGTGGGATTGGAGCGAGAAGTACGCCACCCAGCCGGAGATCCTTGCCTATCTCAACCACGTCGCGGACCGGTTCAACCTGCGACCCGATATCACCTTCGGCACCCGCGTCACCGATGCCGTCCTCGACGAGAAGGCGCTGAGGTGGGAAATCCGCACCGACACAGGCGATGTGGTATCTGCCCAATTCCTCGTTCTGGCTGTCGGCCCGTTGTCGAATGTGAACATCCCGGCGATCGACGGCTTGGAATCGTTCGGCGGCACCGTGTATCACACCGCGAACTGGCCGCCCGGAGGCGTCGAGTTCTCCGGCCAGCGGGTCGGCGTGATCGGGACCGGATCATCGGGCATTCAAGCGATTCCGTGTATCGCCGAGCAGGCGCATCAGCTCTATGTGTTCCAGCGCAGTGCCAACTACAGCATTCCCGCCGGCAACGTGCCGCTCGACGATGAAGCCCGACGCGCGCAGAAGGCCGGCTATACCGAGCGCCGTCGGTTGTCGATGGCCAGCGGCGGCGGTTCACCGCACCAGCCGCACCCGCTGCCGGCGCTGGAGGTCTCCGAGCAGGAGCGGCGGGCAGCCTACGAGAAGCGCTGGCAGCTCGGCGGTGTGCTGTTCAGCAAGACGTTTTCCGACCAGATGCTCGACATGGCCGCCAACGACACCGCCCGCATCTTCTGGGAAGAGAAGATACGGGCTGTTGTCGAGGATCCTCAGGTCGCAGAGTGGCTAATTCCGTCCGATCATCCGATCGGCACCAAGCGAATCTGCACCGACGACAACTACTTCCAGACTTTCAACCGCGACAACGTGACACTGGTCAACCTGCGGGTCACTCCGATCCTGCGCATGGACGCCGCTGGCATCGTCACCTCTATCGCCCACTACGACCTGGACGCGCTGGTGCTGGCTACCGGGTTCGACGCGATGACCGGGTCGCTGGACAAGCTGAACATCGTCGGGCGTGGTGGTGAATCGCTGAACCGGGCGTGGGCGTCCGGCCCCGTCACCTACCTCGGGCTGGGCATTCCGGGCTTTCCGAATCTGTTCAACGTCAGTGGCCCGGGCAGCCCGTCGGTGTTGGCCAACATGGCGCTGCACTCCGAACTGCACGTCGACTGGATCGCCAACGCGATCGGTTACCTTGACGCACACGGAGCCTCGGCAATGGAGGCCAGTCAAGCGGCGGCTGCCGACTGGACCGACGAGTGCACCCGGCGAGCGGCGGAGAGCCTTATGCCGCGGGCGAATTCGTGGTACCTGGGCGCCAACGTTCCCGGCAAACCGCGAGTTTTCATGCCATTCGTCGGTGGCTTCGGCACGTACGGCCAGATCATCGCGGACGTGGCCGCCGCGGGCTACAAAGGGTTCGAGCTCATCAGCGCGGGGCGGTCCGTCACATCGTCCCGCTGAGTGGTCAGCGGCCGTTCCGGCCACCCGCAGATTGCTACCCTTTTGACGTGGGGTCCAGCGAATTACCGAACCTTCCGCCCACGAGTTGGGCAGTTTTGGGCATGCTCGCATTCGGCGAGGAGGTATCCGGCTACGACATCAAGAAGTGGGCGGACTGGAGCGTCAGCTACTTCTACTGGAGCCCGTCGTTCAGCCAGGTCTATTCGGAGCTCAAGCGGCTGGAATCCCATGGCTACGCGACATCGCGGGTGCAGCATGACGGCGGCCTGCGCGGGCGGCGGACCTACAAGATCACGCAATCGGGCCAACAGGCGGTCAGCAAGTGGGCAACCGAAGCCCCAATTGATCCGCCAATGCTCAAACACGGGGTGCTGCTGAGAGTTTGGCTCGGACACCTCAACGAGCCGGACAGATTGAAGCAGATCCTGCAAGAGCACGTCGCCTACGTCGACAGCATGCGGCAGCGGGTTGCGACCGACTCCGAGGCTGCGGCGCTGGAGCCGGCCTGGGCCTATCCGCGGATCGCCATGCAGTGGTCGGAGCGCTACTACGCGGCTGAGCGCGAGCTGGCGTTACAGCTGATCAAGGATATCGACGAGGCCGAGGCAGTCCTCAAGCAGGGCAAACGGGATGCCCACGGCGCCTTCCCGACGCCACGGCCGGGCCGCTGGCGTGAAGTCGAGAAGCGAACGCAGGCTGAGACAGACGAATGATGAAGGAGGCTAGATGATTGAGTTCACCCTCAGACGAACTTCGACGGCACCAATCGAGACGGTTTTCGACGCCATCACCGACCATCGCGGGATCGCGAACTGCGTATGGGCGGTTCGTCGCAGCACGTTGGATCGGGAAGGGACGCCCGCACCGAACGGTGTCGGTGCGGTCAGGCGCTTGGTGGCGGTCGGTCCCCCGATCGTCGAGGAGATCATCGAGTACGAACAGCCCACACGCTACGCGTACAAGCTGCTCTCCGGCGCGCCTGTCCGCGATCATGTCGGCACCGTCGAGCTACGTGAGTCGGGCACCGGAACCGAGGTCACCTGGCATTTACGGTCGACGCCGAAGATTCCCGGCCTTCATCTGCTGTTGGCGCCGGTGCTCAAGCGGGTCATCAACGAACTTCTCAAAGGCGGTGTCGCTGCCGCCGAGCGCCGCGCCTAACACCTGTCGCATCAGCTGCGGGCGGGAGCCAATCGCTTGAGCGCCAGCCCGCCTTCAAACGGGCGGTAGCCGAAAGCCGCCGGGGCCCGATAACCGGTGTCCTCGAGCCGTGTGTGCACCTCGGCGACAGTGGGCCCGATCTTGGCTGCCAGCGGTGCCAGGGCATCGAGGTCGAACCGGTATAACCGGCCCGCGTTGCCGCCCAGAATCTTTCGGCAGGCGTCTTCGGACTTGTCGTGTAGAGCCCACCGGATGGCGAGCTTGGAATGCGGCGTGAAGCCTTCCTCGTGCGGATAGTCGCTGCCCCACATGATGTGCTCTGGGCCCATGAAATCGATCATCCCCGAGTCGAAGGGCGCCAGCTCGCTGGCCAGATAGCAGTTCCGCTTGACGTATTCGCTTGGTGTCATGGTGAGCTCGTCAACGGACGACCCGCCGAACATCCCGTAGGTGCGGTTACCGGCCTCGGACTTCATGGTGGGCACCATGGCGTCGAGGACACCCAATTGCCCAGGCACCCAGAGCGTGCCCTGCTCGGTCGGGACGAACCGCAGCGTCGGGTGGCGCTCGAACACCCCGGCAAGGATCAGGTGCCCCAGTGTGCGCTGCGCCCAAAGCGCCATCTCGGTGATCAACACCGCGTTGGACGCCGGCTGGTCCATCGGCATCTCAGGGCTCCCAGCGCCCGCATGCTGCACGACCGTCAGGTCCAACTCTTCGCAGAGCGCCCAGATCGGTTCATAGCGGGTGTGGAAGAGCGGGGCGACGTGCGGGTCACCGGGCGAGACCGGCGGGATCAGCACCCCACCGAAGCAATCCTGCTTGGCACCCCAGCGAATCTCCTCGATGGCCAGCTCGACATCGTTAGGAAAAATCTGAATCAACCCGCGCCGACGGGTCGGGGCCAGCGAACAGAAGTCGACCTGCCAGCGATTGTGGGCCTGCACGCCCGCCCAACGCTTCTCGAGCTCCTCGCGGGTACGGGGCAGGCTGATGGTGATGTTGGGAGTGGTCGGGAAGAACGGCGGAACGGTGTTGGGCAGCAGCACCTCGGCGGCCACCCCGTCGGCGTCCATGTCGGCAATCCGGACTTCGCTGTCCCAGTTCCGGTTGGCGGTGGCGATGATCAAGTCGTCGAACGGGCTGACATAGGTCTCGGCCCATGCGTCGAACTCGCCGTGCAGGGCTGCCGGTAGATACGGCTTGTAGTCGCGGATATCGGCCCCGGCGTGGGTGTCCGTCGAGATGACGACATACCGATCGATCGTGTCCCAGGTTGCGGCCATGGTGTCCTCCGACGTTGGTGCGTATCAAAGCCAGCCTCCTCGGTTGACCCGAGTAGCGGCAAGCCCTCATTCCAATGAGCGGGATAGCAGGCCTGAAATATCGGCCCACGCCTGCTTTCGCGCCGTCGCGCAGACGCCGAGGCTGGCCATGGTCATGAAGCCGTGGATCGCGCCCTCGTACTCCCGGTAAATCGTCGGAACCGCAGCAGCAGCAAGTGCTTTCGCGTAGGCGTGGCCTTCCGAACACAACGGGTCGAACCCGGCGGTGATCACCACCGCCGGCGGCAGGCCGGTCAGTGAAGCCTGCAGCGGCGAGGCGTAGGGATGGCTACGGTCCGCCAGCCCCGGCACGTATTGATCCCAGTACCACGCCATCGCGGCGGCGGTGTTGTAGTAGCCCGTGCCGAAGCGTCGGTATGACATTGTGCCGAAGTCTGCCGCGATCACCGGATACAGCAGCAGCTGACCGGCGATGCCAGGCCTTCCGCGGTCACGGGCCAGTAGCGCAGTCACCGCGGCCAGGTTGCCGCCGGCGCTGTCACCGGCAACTATCAGGCGTGCCGGGTCGTTACCGAGCGGCTCGGCCTGCCGGGCCACCCAGTCCGCGACTGCGTAGACGTCCTCGGCGGCGGCCGGCCAGGGCGATTCCGGTGCCAGCCGGTAGTCCACGGATACCACGACCGCGCCGACACCGTTGGTGACCGCGCGGCACAGTTCGTCGTGGGAATCCAGGTTGCAGAACACGAACCCGCCGCCGTGCGCGAAGACGACGAGCGACTTCGAATCGGAGGATCTTGCCGGCCAATAGATCCGTACATTGATTTCACCCGCGGGACCCGGCACGCTCTGGTTTGCGACCCGACCGACCGGTTCGGGATGCGGCGGATGGACCGCGCGTTCGCAGATTACGGCGCGCAGCTGCGGCGCGGCCATGGTCTCAACGGGCGGGAACCCGGCGTTGAGCGTCGGCAGCAGCTCGGCGATCTCCGCGTCGAGGTTCACGCGTACTGCAGCGTGCGAACCGCTGTCGCGGCTGCTGGCTTGCACAGCGCCTGCCGGCCGTGCAGCGGGCGGGGCTGCTGCAGGATCGGCTGGACCCGGATGGCGCCGCCGTCGTCGAAGTTGCGCCAAATACTTAGTGCGGTCATCCGCACCGGCCCGGCCAACCGGTGGTCGAAGGCTATTCGGTCCAGCGGACCGCACACTGAGACAGCGGCTATCGGCTCGTTCGACTGACTTATTTCGCCGATTGGCGCAGCGACACAACCGAATCCAGCGACAGACTCCTCGCGCTCGTAGGCGACTCCGCGGGCGCGTATCGCTTTGAGCTCCTCGGTCAGCTGACGCCGGGTGGAGATCGAGTACCTAGTTTTGCGGGCCAACAGGTCGACGTCGAGGTCATCCAGCCGACTTGGATCCGAGAACGCCAGCAGTGCCTTGCCGACGGCGGTGCAGTGCGCGGGCTGGCGCCCACCGACGCGGGTGGGAACCGCGGCGCCGAACCCGCCGGCGATCTTCTCCAGGTAAACGACGTCCGTCCCATCGAGGACGGCCAGGTGCACGACAAGGCCAGTGACCCGATGCAGATCGTGCAGGAATGGCTGCGCGGCGCGGTGTAACCCGTCCTGATGCACCGCAAGGGATCCCAGTTCCACCAGCCGCATGCCCAGCTCGTAGTCGCGGCCCTGGCGTCGCAGCCAGCGCAGTTGCACCAACCGCTCGAGCATGCGATGCGCCGACGAACGCGGCAGACCGGTCCGACGCACAACCTGAGCTAGCGACAGCCGGCCGGGCCCGTCGAAAGCGTCCAAGACCAGCGACACGCGGTCGATCACCGCGTTCGGGGTACAGGCGTCGGCCTGGGCTGTCATGGTTCCTCCTGCGCCTATATTCCTAATAGGTATATTCCTATTGATAGCATAGTGTGGTACCGATCACAAGCACCGGTGAGCAGACGCAAAATCGCCCGACGCGCCGACGTAAAAGCCGATTTCACGTCTGCTCGCGAAAGGTGCTCGGGTTAGGCGGCGGCGGTGCGCCCGGCGCGGCGGCCGTAGAAGCTGCCGTCGCCCAGCGAGATCCCGCTGGCGTACCCCCAGGCGGCGAGCCCGGCGGTGGCCCGCCCGGCCGCGAACAAGCCGGGGATCGGTTCGCCGCTGACGTGCAGCACCTCGGCGTCCAGCGTCGTGTGCAGACCGCCAAGCGTGAACCCGCCGGTGTGACCGCGCAGGTCAATGGCGCCCACCGGCGTGCCGATTGGGCGCAACCACTCCGGTTTCTTGTGCAGCAGAGAATCGTCACCCCGCGCGGCACCGTCGTTGTATGCCGCCACGGTGGCCTGCAGCGAGCCGGGCGGCAGACCTATCTCGGCTTCCAGGCCGGCCACGCTCTCGCAGACCCACGTCGGTGGTCGCAGCAGGAAGGGGGTTGCCGACCGCGATTCCATCGCCTGCTCGTGCGCCTCGGCGTCGAGCACCAGGAACGCGGTGTCGTCTTGGTGGTAGAGCGTCAGCTGTCCGATGCGACCCGGGTAGGTGTCCTCGGCGACGTAACGCTGGCCACGGCCGTTGACCAGGATGCCGCGCACCACCAGCTGCGGGTCGACCAGGAACGCGACTTCGGTGGCGTCCATGTGGGCCAGGTCGGCGCCGAGTGCCTGCGCCATCTGGATCGCAACTCCGTCATGCTCCTCGATCGAGGCGGCCGGCCGGCCCGCGATCCGAGGCGCGTAGCGCGCGACCATCGACTCGTTGTAGGCGAAGCTGCCGGTGGCCAGTACTACCCCGCGCCGCGCCCGAACGGCGACTTCTGCCCCGTATTGGCGGGCGATGATTCCGACCACTCGCCCATCGCTCTCGACGACCAGCCGCTGCGCCTTTGTATCCACGATGCTGTGAACACCAAGGGCGGTCGCGGTTTCCACCAGCGGCTTCATCAGCATGTAGCCGCCGCCCTTTTCGCCGGTCCGCTTGTCCTGCATCTGCGGCACGTGCCCGCGCGGCGCGGGTCTGGCGATCTCGTTGTACGGGAAGGCATTCTCGCCACCGGTGTACATCAGCCCGTCGTCGTCGGGCGGTTCCCAGCCCGGCTCACCCCAGAAGCTGGCCTTGAACGGAACGCCGCAGCCGACCAGCCAGTCGAAATGCTCGAGGCTCCCGGCACAGTAATCGGCAATCCGGTGTTCGTCGGCGCCCGGACCCATTGCCGCGCATAAAAAGTTGCGCATGTTGTCGACGGAATCCTCGAATCCACAGGCCTTTTGAATCGGCGTGCCGCCACCGAGATAGACGAATCCGCCGGCCAGCGCCGCAGCGCCACCCCAGCCGCCGGTGCGCTCCAGCACTACCACTTGAGCGCCCGCCCGTGCAGCCTCGATCGCCGCCGCCGCGCCGGCAATGCCGTAGCCGGCGATCACCACGTCGGCCTCGAGATCCCAGTTTGCGATATCGCGAGCACTGACGGGCCCGACGGGCACAACCGTTGCGGTCACATTGCCGCCAGCGGTTGGCTGCCGGACCAGTCGTGGCCCCAGTAGCTGTCGGCGGTAATCTCCTCAGCCGTGTAGTAGGTTTCGTCGACTTTCATCCCGTCGGTGCCGAATTCGATGTCCCATCCGCCGGGCGCTCGGACATAAAACGAGATCATCTTGTCGTTGGTATGCCGGCCGAGCGTCGAGGATAGCGAGAATCCCTGCTGCGCTGCGCGATCCAGCGCACGGCCGACGGCGTCCAGCGAGTCGACCTCGACCATGATGTGCACCAGGCCCGGCGCCCCGCCGTGCGGCGCAGGACACAACGCCAGGCTGTGGTGGCGCTCGTTGACACCGAAGAACCGGATTCGCAACGGCCCGAACTCCGGCGGCGCGGGCAATCGCATCGCCCCGCGCGGCTTGAAGCCCAGGACGTCGTTGTAAAACGCGAACGCGCCGACGGGGTCCATCGTCGGCAACACCACGTGGCCCAGGCCTTGCGCGCCGGTGACAAACGTCGCACCAAAGGGCGTCACCACCGGGCTATGGTCGAGAGCTGGACCAAAGAACACCTCGGTCGTGGTGCCGGTCGGATCCGTGAAAGCGATGACGTCCTCCACCCTGCGGGCGTCGGCCTCCTCGACCGACAACGGTTTGACGGCGACACCGCCGTCCTCGAGCGACTCCCGAACCCGTTGCAGCGCCGCGCCGTCGCGCACCTCCCAACCGACGTGCACCACCTGGTCGGTCTCACCGGGAACGATGATGATCCGGGCCGGGCGCTCGTCCATCCGCAGATACAGCGCGTCGGGGTCGGCCCCGCTCCCGTGCGCGAACCCGAGGACGTCGAAAGCAAATGTCCTCCATCGGTCCACGTCGCTGGTCTGGATCTTGATGTAGCCCAGGCTTTTGATGTCGGTCATGTGTTTTAGATCATCGCCCGCAAGTGCTCGGCAGGCTCGATGCCCATCGAACTCAACGCGGCGGCGTGGTAGACGGTGCTCGGTACATGGATGGCGTGGTTGAGCCCGGCGTGTGCGTCACGCCAGAAGCGTTGCAGCGGTTTGTCCATCCGTAGCGCGTTTCCGCCGGAGCGCGCGAAGATCTGGTCGACCGCCATCACCGCCCGCCACGCGGCCCGGATCTGCGCGCGTCGGCCGATCGCGCGCTCCTCGAAAGACACGTCCCTGCCGGACTCCACGATGTCCCACATCCTGTCGACGTTGGCCAGCAGCTCCTGGCGGGCGGCGTTGATGTCGGAGGCCGCTTCGCCGATCGCGAACAGCACATACGGGTCATCCTTGATTGCGGTGCCCTGCGCGCCTATCCGGCCGCGCTGGTAGTCGAGGTGGGCGGCCAACGCTCCTTCGGAGATGCCGATCACCGCGGCGGTAATGCCAAGCGGGAACATGTTCGACCACGGCATTTTGTAGAGCGATTCGGTGACACCGGCTTCCTTTTGCGCGGTGCCGTCGATGACTTGGTCGCCGTTCATCACCCGGTAAGACGGCACGAAGGCGTCGCGGACGATGATGTCCTTAGAGCCTGTTCCCTTCAGCCCCACCACATTCCAGGAGTCTTCGACGATCTGGTAGTCGCTGCGGGGCAAAATCATGTGCAGCATGGTCGGCGGGTCGGTGATGCCGCCGTCAGGATCACCCAGCATGGCCCCGAGGAATATCCAGTCGCAGTGGTCGGTGCCAGAACTGAACTGCCAGCGGCCGTTGAACAGATACCCGCCGTCGGTCGGGACGGCGACGCCGGTGGGCGCATATGGTGAGGCCATCCAGGTGTTGTCGTCGGCACCCCACACCTCTTCGCGTACTTTCGGGTCGGCGAACGCCAACTGCCACGGGTGCACGCCCACGACGCCGCAGATCCAGCCCGCCGCGCCGTCCAGCGACGCAACGGCCATCACCGTCTCGGCGAATTCCCTTGGGTGAGCCTCGAACCCACCGTACTGCTTGGGCTGTAGCAGCTTGATTGGCCCGGCTGATTTGAGCAACTTTGCGGTGTCGTCGGGTAGCCGGCCGAGGCGTTCGGCTTCGGGTCCCTGATCGCGCAGCTGGTCGGCGATCTCCTTGATGTTGTCGATTACCCGTCGGGCCATGGTGTCTTCCTGTCGACGTTATTCCAACGCCTCGATGATGAACCGGCTTTGGCCTCGCGGCCGGGCACCGTCCCGGTCAGTGGACAGGTTTTGACGGGTCACCAGCGGGGTCAGACGACTCCTCGTAAGCCGTCGGCGCCGAATACCGGTTCGAGCATGGCAGAGTAGTCCGGGCCGCGTCGCAGTATCAGCCCGCCGTCGACGTTGATGACCTGTCCGGTCACATAGCTGGACGCATCGCTGAGCAGAAACATCGCCAGGTTGGCGATGTCTTCCACCTCACCCACCCGCGGCAGTGGGGTGCAGAGGCGGTAGTCCTCACTCAATGCCGGCAAATCCAGGAC
This sequence comes from uncultured Actinomycetota bacterium, assembly GCA_963744835.1. Lineage (GTDB taxonomy): Bacteria > Actinomycetota > Actinomycetes > Mycobacteriales > Mycobacteriaceae > Mycobacterium. The sequence continues at coordinate 1,468,811 of CAVUVB010000006.1, read as the reverse complement.
GGGTGCAACCAGATCTGTGCGGATCAGGCCCGGGCGGATGCTGTTGACGCGCACCCATGACGCGCCCAGCTCGTCGGCCGCTAACTTCATCATGTGGTCCACGCCCGACTTGCTGACCCCATAGGCGCCGAACCAGCGATGGGTGTTGCTGGCCGCGATCGACGAGATGCCGACGAACGACCCGCCACCCCCGCGTACCAGTTCGCGGGCGGCGTGCTTGAGCACGTACATGGTGCCGTTGATATTGAGGTCGACGGCGCGTCGCCACAACTCCGAGTCGATCTGCGTCACCGGCCCGATGGTTTCCGATCCGCCCGCGCAGTGCACCACGCCGTGCAGCCGGCCGTGCCACGCGGTGACGGCATCGACGGCGCGGACGACCTCGTCTTCGTTGGTCACATCGGCCGGCTCGTATCGGATCGCACCACCGCTCGCCTTGCCCGAGTCGATCTCCTCGACAGCGGCCGCGAGTCGGTCGGCGTTCCGGCCGATGATCATCACCGCGGCCCCGGCGGCGACCAGCCCGGCGGCTACGCCCTTGCCGATTCCACTGCCACCACCGGTAACCAGGTAAGTCCGGTCTTCGAACGAAAGCTGCACGCCAGCCCCTTCATCTTCTGTCGAGCGTCACGCTAGCGTGGCCGCGGCTGCCGAGTGTCACGCCAGCGCAGCGCTCGACGAGCCAAGGCCCCGCTACGGGGTATCCCGCCGGGCCACCTTCGATGGCTTCGCCGTGCGCCAGTCCTCGACATCTGGCGGCAGCCCGACGGGCCACCTGTTCTCGTTGTGCGCTGCCCAGTGCGCGTGCCCCAGCTCGTGGATATGGAATGCGTGGCGCAACGCCTCGGTGAAACCCATCGCGTCTGATGCCGCATTGACCGAGTCCTTGATCAGCATCGCCGCCATCGTGGGCCGCTCGGCGATGCGCCGCGCGAACTCCAAAGTCTTGTCCGCCAGATCGTCGACCGGGAAGACCTTGGACACCATGCCAAGCCGGTAAGCCTCGTCGGCATCCAGCGAATCGCCGGTCAGTAATAGCTCTTTGGCTTTACGAGGACCGAATTCCCAAGGATGCGCGTAATATTCAACACCGGGCATACCCATTCGGAGAGCTACCACGTCGCTGAACTTCGCATTGTCGGCGGCGACGATCAGATCACACGCCCATATCAACATCAAACCTGCGGAGATCGCGTTGCCCTGCACCTGGGCGATAGTGATCTTGCGCAAATCGCGCCAGCGGCAGGTGTTTTGGAAGAAGTAGTGCCACTCTTGGAGATACGTCTTCTCCGCTACCGGATCGCGGTTGGCGCCGTTTATCCGGAAGCTGGGCAGCTGAGCCGGACCGGGCATACGCTCGGCCAACGCCAACTCTGAGCCCAAGTCGTGACCGGCGGAGAAGTTTCTGCCCCGCGCGGCCAAGATCACGACGCGCACATCGTCGTTGCCCTCGGCGCGCAAAAACGCCTCATCGAGTTGAACCAGCAGACCGCGGCTCTGAGCATTGTGCGCCTCGGGCCGGTTCAGCCAGATCCGGGCGATGCGGCCCTCGTCCAGCGTCTCATAGGCCACCAACTCCTCCGGCGTCGCATTGACCGCGTCGGTGTCCGCATCGTTGGGGAGTGCCATTCGTCACCTCGCTCACCTGGCTGTGCTCAATTGCCCGGCTTGCCCCCGCAAGCGGGGGGACCCCCACCTCGGGCCGCTCGCCGGGCGACACCCTTACACATTACGGCCAGCCCGTAACGCGTTCGTCGGCGGGTTGCTACGCCGGCTGCAGGTGAATACGCACTTCGCCTACAGTTATGTCATGCCCGCTAAACCTGATCCTCATGAAATCGAAGATGTGGCGCAGCTGACCGACAGCACCGCGAGCCAGGCCCGACGCGTAGTAGCGGCCTACGCGAACGATGCCGATGAGTGCCGCGTCTTCTTGTCCATGCTCGGTATTGGGCCGGCGAAAATCGAGGTCTAAATGCCCCCCGCCGGAGGCCGGCGCTCGAAGGAGGCTGTCACCGGGGACTCCGACTTCGTCGTAGTCGCCAACCGACTGCCGATCGACATGGAACGGCTGCCCGACGGGAGCACCACGTGGAAGCGCAGCCCTGGAGGGCTGGTCACGGCACTGGAGCCGCTGCTTCGCCGGCGTCAAGGAGCGTGGGTCGGCTGGCCGGGGATTGTCGACGCCGACGAGAAGCCCATCGAAGCCGCCGATCTTCGGCTTCACCCGGTACGGCTATCCGCCGACGACGTCGCCGAATACTACGAGGGGTTCTCCAACGCCACTCTTTGGCCGCTGTATCACGATGTCATCGTCAAACCGATTTACCACCGGGAATGGTGGGACCGCTACGTCGACGTCAACCAGCGGTTCGCCGAGGCGGCCGCACGTGCGGCTGCCCGGGGGGCGACCGTCTGGGTACAGGATTACCAGCTGCAGCTGGTCCCAAAGATGCTGCGTGAACTGCGGCCCGACCTGACCATCGGGTTCTTTTTACACATCCCGTTTCCGCCGGTCGAGCTGTTCATGCAGATCCCGTGGCGCACCGAGATCGTCGAAGGGCTGCTCGGCGCGGACCTGGTGGGATTCCATCTGGCCGGCGGCGCCCAGAACTTCCTCATTCTGTCGCGCCGCCTGGTCGGTGCGAACACCTCCCGCGGTTCGGTCGGCGTGCGGTCGCGATTCGGTGAGGTGGACGTCGACGGGCGCAGCGTCCGGGTGGGCGCCTTCCCCATCTCCATCGATTCCAGCGATCTCGACCGCAAGGGCCGTGACCGCAACATCCGAAAGCGGGCGAAGGAGATCCGAGCCGAGATGGGCAATCCCCGCAAGGTGCTCCTCGGCGTCGACCGGCTGGATTACACCAAGGGCATCGATGTGCGGCTCAAGGCGTTCGCCGAGCTGCTCGCCGAAGGCCGCGTCAAGGGCGACGACACCGTGCTGGTTCAGCTTGCCACGCCCAGCCGCGAACGTGTCGAGAGCTACCAGCTGCTGCGCAGCGACATCGAACGCCAGGTCGGTCACATCAACGGCGAATATGGCGAGGTCGGTCATCCGGTGGTGCATTACCTGCACCGCCCGGTGCCCCGCGACGAACTCGTCGCGTTCTTTGTGGCCAGCGACGTCATGCTGGTCACCCCGCTGCGGGACGGGATGAACCTGGTGGCCAAGGAGTACGTCGCGTGTCGCAGCGACCTCGGCGGTGCCTTGGTCCTCAGCGAATTCACCGGCGCCGCAGCCGAACTCCGGCAGGCATATTTGGTCAATCCGCATGACACCGAAGGTGTCAAGGACGCGATCGAGGCAGCGCTCAACCAGTCGGCCGAGGAAGGGCGGCGGCGGATGCGCGCCTTGCGACGCCAGGTACTCGCCCACGACGTCGACCGCTGGGCCCGGTCGTTTCTCGACGCGTTGGCCGAGGCGCATCCGTAGAACGGCTGAATCGGTGGTGTGGCCGCAGCCGCGCTGCAATACTCTTCTACACGCGAAGGGAGCGTGAAAGTGAGTATCTCCCGCGGCCTGACCGCCGCCACCGCTATGGCAATCATCGCAGCATCAACAGCCAGCCCCGCAAAGGCGTTGGGACCCCCGCCGGACGGCATGTACAGCTTCACCGAAGCAGGAGTCCCTGCATCGACGTGGAAGGTCTTGGCGCTCTGCGACGCGCCATCGCGTCAGCGCGCCATTCCCGACTTCACCGACCCGGTCATCGCGGCCGACCTGTGCGCGCTGAACGTCACCAGCACGACGGCCCGGGCACCGATCAGTCATCAGGACAAGATGGCGAATTACACCGGTAGGGCTCGACTGACCAGCGATCTGTGGACCTTCCAGGTCCCGAAGTCGGACGGCGTGGCATGTCCCGGACGGCACGACTGCGGCGTCGACGGAAACCTACGCGTTCGACGACGTATCTCTGTCCGGCACCCACACCAGCATCCATGACGAGGTCTGCGGGCTGCAACCCGCGATGACGAAGACACCGTTCACGTTGGCGTTTCAGGGGCCGCTGCCCAACCCGGTCGAGCGCTATCCGCTGGACTGCAACGAGATCGGGCAATGCCGCTGAGGCGGTAGTCCGGCTAAATGGGTGTGATGTAGTTGATCAGCCATTTGCCGCCGACTCGCTGGAAGTCGACCCGCAACCGGCTGCCGTCGTAGAGCGGCTGCCGCGATTTGTCGGTCACCGTGCGGTTCATATAGACCATGACCGATGCCGAATTTCGTTGAGCCGCCATGACTCCCACGCCGACTACGCTGGCCTGCACGACCACCTCGCGTTTGCGAGCCTCGGGGATGATCTGCTGGTTGGCGCTCTTCTCGAATTCCTTGCGATAGGCCGGTGTCAGCAGTGGATACGCGGCGTCCAGGCTGCGCTCAACGGTCTGGTAGTCGTAGGCGAAAACCTGCGGGATTTCTTTGGCGGCCAACGGTGGGAGCACCGCGCGGGCAGACTGCTCGCCGTGGGTCTGTACCCGCTCCCAGTAGAACCAGCCGCTCGCCGCGGCTAACCCGACGAAGGCGGTGGTCAGCAGGCTGACGACGGCGGCGATCAACCACCGCATCAATTGCCTCCGTTCGGGTACTTCAGGTCATAGCCGGTCATTCGCCCCTTGTCGTCCTCGTGCACGACGACGCGCATCCGATAGGGCATCGACGGCTTGTTGACACCGTCGGTGTCGGTGACGGTCACGCGCACCGAGACCAGCACCGAGGCGTTGTCGGTGACGCTGTCGATGTCCTCCAGCGCGGCGCCGTTGATGACCGCCTCCGAACTCGCCTGGGTATCCCGAAACAGCGCCTTGATGTTTTCGACGTTGTTGTTGGAGCTGAGCATGCCGTGCAGCGGCCCGCTGGTCCCGTCGACGAACCGGGCCACGCTCTGGTCGATGGTGTCCGGCGTGTAACTGAACATGTTCACCACCGTCTGGGTGGCGGTATCGACGAAGCGCTGGTTGCGCGCCTGTGCGGCGTCGGCCTGGCGCTGCTGGTGAATCTCGAATCCCAGGCCGCCTGCCAGCGCCGCGATCCCGACCAATCCGACGGCCAGCGCGATCAGTCCCACCAGGCGGCGAGGTGCGGGCCGGCGGGGTGGCGGACCGACCGGCGCGGGACGCCGTTTGACGGGCTCAGCGGGCGTGTCCACCTTGACCGCGGTGGTGGCTATCTCACCGCCGGCCGGACCGGCTGCCCGCGAAGCCCGCCGTCGCGTGGATCGCGTCCCCGGGTCGACTTCGGTCACAACTGCCTCGGATCCCGCATCAGGTCCACCCAGTTCTCGGCGCTCGATGTATTGCCGGGCGCGAAGATACCAGTGCCTCCTGCGGGATCCTGGAAAACTCCGGTGCTCTGGTCGTAGGTGGTGTACGCGGCGCCGTTCGCCTGCGGCGCCGGCACCGGCCCCGGCGGTGGGCCCCACGGCTTCTCGGGCGGCGGATATGGCGGTGGGGGTGATAGGCCTTCCGGTGGCGGCGGCGGTGGCACCGCCTTCGGGAATGGGATCGCCGGCGGCTGTGGCGGGTACGGCGCCGGCGGTATCCAGGCCTGCCGGCCGTCCGTCCCACCGGTATTGGGTGGCGGCTGTACTGGGAACGGCTGGTTGGGGGCCGGACCGGGTCCGGGGACTTGTCCCGGCGGCACAAACCCTGGAGCATAAGGTGTTCCGGGATCCGGGTCGGATCCCGGCGGGATGAAAGGGTACTTGTTGGGCGGCAGAATGTTCAGCCCGTTCGTCACCGGGGTGCCGTACGGGATCGGCGGTCCGCGCCAGGGGTTGGTTCCGGTTGGCACGTATCCCCGCGGATCACGGCAGAGCGCCACCGTCGGGGCCCGCTTGCCCGGGAACTCCTGGCACGGGTAGTTGCGCGCGCCACGCACTGTTGACGGGTCGTTTTGGGCGGTCTTGCAATAACTGTCGGTCGGAAGCTCCCGCACCGTCTCGTCGGCAGGTGTCCGAATCATCGGCGGCGGAACGAAGCCGGTGTTGCACGGCGGCGGGTCGATGTTGATCTTGAAGTCGAGCTTGGCGCCCTCGTCCTGCGGCTCGCCATTGGCCGCGGTGATGATCGCGGCGAACAGCGCCGGCAACACCACCAATAGCTGCTCGATCGACTTGTGATAGATGACGCCGACTCGACCCAGGTTGGCCAGGTTGGCCGCCAGCATCGGGAACGTCGGACGGATACCGGAAAACGCGGTGTTGGCTTCGTCCGCGGCGGGCGGAACGACCGTCAGCAGCTCGCGCAGCTGTGGATCGGACTGCCGCACCTCGGAGGTGAACCGCGCCAACCCGTCGGACAGCGACTTGATGTCACCGCCGGAGCGAATCTGGGCTTGCAGGAACGGACCGAGCTGATCGATCAGCTGTAGAGGTCTGCGGATAGTAGGCATTGGCCTCGTCCACCAACAGCCGGGCCGATTCGATCAGCCGGGCCAGCTCCGGACCGGTTCCGTTGAATGCGGTGAACGTTTCGTGCAGCAGCTGGTGCAGCCGGGTGTCGGCGACGCTGTTGACCAGCGTCTCCGACTGGTGCAGCAGCGTTGCGATGTCGACACCGATCGCGGTGTTGTCTCGGTCGATGCGAGATCCATTGTGCAGCTTGGTCGACGCCGGATGTTGGGGCGGCACCAGATCGATGTATTGCTCACCGATGGCGGACACGCTTTTCACGGACGCCGTGACGTTCGACGGGACGGCGGTACCGCTGTTGAGCCGCATTACCGCGTCAACGCCATTTGGGTTGAGCCCCACCGAATCCACCCGGCCGACCGCCACGCCGCGATAGGTGACGTTGGCGTTCTTGTACAGGCCACCGCCGGCGACGAAGTCGGCGGTGACCTGATAAGTCCCGACGCCCAGTGCGGCCGGTAACCGCAAGTAGAAGATCGCCATGATGGCGACGGCGATCACCGTGACCACCCCGAAGATGGCTAGTTGGACTCGGGTCAGGCGATCCAGCATCAGTTGTTCCCCGGCGGCGTACCTGGTGGAATCTTGAACGGGTCGGCGGCCTGCCCGGATAGGTTGGCCATCTCCCCGGTCAGGAAATCGGGCGGGTTGACGATGTCCTTCATGTGCAGCATGTTCGGGTCCAGCGGCCACGACGTGGTGAAGAACGTCTCACCCAGCCGGCGCACCGTGAGGTCGAAGGTGGTGAACACGTTGAGGTAATCACCGCGCACCGCCTGCTTGATGCCGAAGTTCGGGAACGGGAAGGTCAGCAATATCTGCAGCGAGGTGATGAAGTTCTTTCGGTTGTCGGCCAGCGCTTTGGTGTTGGCGTAAATCGCCTTGAGGTCTTCGGCGAAATCCACCTTGGTTTGCGAGAGCACGTGCGACGCGACCGTAGCCACTTTCTTGAGCCCGGCGAACGCCTCGACGATCTTGTCCCGGTTCTTGTTGAGCACTCGCAGCGCTTCAGGAAGCGAATCCAGCGTTCGCCCCAGGCTGTCCTTGCCGCTCGCCAGAATCGTCGAGAAGCGGTCCAGGCCGTCGATGGCGCCAATAATGTCGTTGACCTGCCTGTTCAAACCTGCCGTAAACGCGGCGAGCCGCGGCACCAGGTTGGCGAACTGGCTTTCCTGGCCCGCCACCGCTTGGTACGTTTCGTCGGTGATCTCTTGCAGCGCACCGAGATTGCCCTTGTTGACAACCACGCCGAGCGCGGAGAGCACCTCCTCGGTGGTCGGGTAGCGACTGGTGTGGTTCTCTTGGATGATCGAACCGTCGACCAGCCTGCCCTTCGGTGCCTCTTTCGTCGGCGGCGCCAGCGCGACGTGCTGGGAACCCAGCAGCGAGGTCTGTGCCACCGTCGCGACCGAATTGCCCGGCAACACCACGTTGCTGCCCAACGCCAACTTAACTGCGGCATAGAAACTTCCGTCCGGGCGCTGCATCGCGGCGATGCCTGACACGCTGCCGACGGTGACATCGTCGACCATCACCGGGGAGTTCTGCGGCAACGTCGCGACATCAGCCAGGTCGACGGTGATCGAATAGGCGCCTGGGCCATGGCCGGCAGTGCCGGGCAGCGAGATGGAGTTCAATCCGCCGAACTCGCAGCCCGCGAGCAGCACGCTACCAACCGCTAATACGCTGCCGCGCAGCCAGATCCGCCTCATCGCCCGGCCCCCTGTTCGGCCGGCAGCGGTCGCGGCGGCACGCCGGGAGCGGGCCCTGGCAGCGGACCGAACTGGGCTGCCCCGGGTGCAGAAGTACCCGACACGGGACCATTGGTCTGCGGCACCATCAGGGCCTGCAGGTCCGTCGGGCTGGGCGGGTGCGTCCCGGGCGCCGGTATCCATTTCAGGTCTGGAATCGGTGTTTGCGCCTTGGCCTGGGTGGCCGGCGTGTCGTAGATGACCTGACCCTTGTACGCGGTGATCGAGTTGAGCGGGTGGAACATGATCGGCGGGTAGTTGAACGTCAACCGACGCAGCGGTGGTCCCAACCGCTCTCGACAGATCTCGGCACGTTTGTAGTACTCCGGCGCGGACAGCCCCGCCGCGGTTTCGAAGGATCCGCCGCAGATGAACTGCACCGGGTTGGAGAACTCGGGGATCGATATCAACCCGTTCAAGGTGCCTTGCGCGGGATCGTAGATGTTGTAGAAGTTGGCGATGCCGGGGCCGGCAACGTGCAACACCTGCTCGATATCTTCGCTTTGATCACTCAGCACCTGGGTCAAGTCGTTGAGCTTGTTGACGGTGCCGATTAACGTCGAGTTGTTCTGGTGCAGAAAGTCTTTGACGTCGACCAGTGCCTGGTTGAGCGTTGCCAGGGTGTGGTCGAGATTGGTTGAGCTCCGGGCAAGCACCTGTGACACCGATGCCACATGCCCGGAGAACGCGACGATCTGGTCGTTGCTCGACGACAACGCATCGACCAACACCTGCAGGTTCTTGACCGTGCCGAAGACATCGGTGCGCGAATCTCCCAGCCGGCCGGCGACTTGCGAGAGCTCGCGGATCGCGGAGTGGAATGAGTCGCCGTTGCCGTTGAAGGTGTCTGCCGCCTGATTGATCGCGTTGCCCAGCGGGCCCTGCATCTGTCCGGCCGCGGGACTCAACTGCCTGGCCAGATCGGTTAGTGAGGCTTTGACCTCGTCCCATTCCACTGGCACCGCGGTGTGAGCCAATTCGATGCTTGCCCCGTTGGGCAGCACCGGCCCGGTGGTGTAGGCAGGCGAAAGCTGGATGTAACGTGCCGCAACCAGGTTCGGTGCCATGATGATCGCCCGGGCGCCCCGGGGAACCTTGACGTCCGGGTCCACCGACATGGTGATTTTCACGTCTTCCGCGCGCGGTTCGACCGACACGATCTTGCCTACCGGTACGCCGACTATGCGGATCTGGTCTCCCGGATAAAGTCCGACCGCCGAGCTGAAGTAACCCACGATCTTGTTGCCCGCCCTACCGGGCCAGACCAAGAAGGCTCCCACCGCAATGAACGCGGCAAGCAGCACGATCAGCGTCAGCCGCAACCCGCGGTGACGCTGCTGGATCGCCGAGTAAAGGGTCATGGTGACTGCGGCCTCAATCGCCAGCGTTCCTGGACCAGCCCGCGCAGATAATCCGCGAGGCTGGCCGGGAGTTTGCCGGGCTGGAAAACGAAGTCGAACATCGTCGCGACCAACGGCCCTGGCAACACACTGAACACGTTCACGTTGAAGCCGGGACCGGAACCGACCACCTCACCCAGCGTGGTCGCATAGGAAGGCAGCCGTTTCAGCGCTTCGCTGATGTAGTCGCGGCGCTCGTTGAGGTCGTCGAGCACCCCGTTGAGTTTGTCCAATGCCGGGCCGAACTCCTTGCGGTTGTCGGCCACGAACCCGGAGAGCTGTGCGGAGACATCGTCGATGCCGGAGATCAGCTCCGCCAGCGCGGCACGGCGCGCATCCAACGCTCCGAATAACTGGTTACCGTCGACGATCAGCTTGTTGACCTGGCCGGCCCGTTCGGCAAGCACCGCGGTCACCGATTTAGCATGCGCCAGTAGGCTTTCCAGCGCCTCGTCACGGCGATTCAGTGTGCGCGACAGTGAGGTCACCCCGTCCAGCGCACCACGCAACTGCGGGGTGGCGTCGCGCAGCGCGTCGGTGAGAACCTGCAGCGACTTCTCGAACTGGGGCTTGTCCAGGTCGCCGGCGTTTTGACCCAGGTCCTCGAGCGCGGCGCCCAGGGCATACGGCGTCGTCGTTCGACTTAACGGGATCGTGGTGGCGACGCCCGTCCCTGCCGGGGTCACCGCGATCGCCCGCTTCCCGAGGATGGTCTGGGTCCGAATCGCCGCCAACGACGCGTTTCCGACGGTGACGTGGCGATCGATGGTGAACGCCACCTTGGCCGTGTCGCCGGCGAGCTGAACCGATTGCACCTGGCCGACCTTGATCCCCGACACGTTGACATCGTCGCCGGAATCGAGCCCGCCGGCGTCGGCGAAGTAGGCCGTGTAGGGCCGGCCTTGCGGCCAGAACGGCAACGACGAGTAGCCGAACGCGACCAACACAATGCACACCACCAGGACCACTCCGAAGATGCCGGTCCGAAGCGGGTCACGACCACTGCGTTGTCTGCGGTCAGCGCTATTTGACAAAAGCGCACCTCCCCTTGCTCGGATCCACCTGGCCGCCCATCGGGATTGAGATGTCGCTTCCGGCCGGTCCGTTGATCTTGATCGTTACCGAGCAGAAGTAGATGTTGAAGTAGGCACCGTAGGCACCGAGCGCAGACAGTCGCAGATAGTCCTCGCCAAGTTGCTCAATGTCGTTGTTCACCTCGGGGAACCGATCGCTGATCTCGCTGGCGATCGGTCTGGTGTTTTCCAGAACGCCTTGCAGGGGTCGGCGCGAGCGTTTCAAAAAATCGGTCAGATCCGAGGTGGTCGTCGCCAGCGGCGGGATCGCCCCGGCGATCGCGTCACGGCCCTGGGCCAACCCGGTGATCAGTTTCTGCAGCTCGTCGACACTGGCCGAGAACTGGGCTCCCTTGGCGTCGACGGTGGCCAGCACGGCGTTGAGGTTGTTGATCACATCGCCGATGACCTGGTCGCGGGCACCCAGAGTTGACCCGAACGCGTTGGTGTTCGCGAGCAGGTTGGACAGCGCCCCGCCCTGGCCCTGCAGCAGCTCGATCACATAGCTGCTGATCGTGTTGATCTTGTTGGCGTCCAAGCCCTTGAGCACCGGGCGCAGCCCGCCCAGCAGCGCGTCGAGATCCAGCGCCGGCTGGGTGTGCTGCTGATCGATGGTCGCTCCTGGCCGCAGCTTGCGCAATTCTCCAGGGCCCGAGGTGATTTCTAGGAACCGGTCGCCGACCAAGTTTTCATAGCGGATCACCGCCCGCGTCGACGAGTACACGGTGTAGCGCTTGTCCACGCTGAAAGCAACGTCCACCGTGTTGTTCGGGTTGAGTTTGACGTCTTTCACCGAGCCGACCGGCACCCCGGCGATACGGACTTTCTGTCCAGGCTTCAGCCGAGTCGCGTCGATGAAGTTGGCGTGATAGGTATTTGACGGGCCGAAGCGGAACTCCCCGAAAATCACCACCAGGCCGACGGCCACCAGCAGCATGGTGACGGTGAAGATGCCGACCTTCACGATCATCGAACGGTGCGATTCAAAGACGTCGGCCATCAGAAGTCGTCCCGTTCTGCGAACGAGCCGTGGAACAGCCACTGCAACGTCGACGGCGCATCCACCTGCATTTCGGTGAACGGTTCGTAGGGGATATTGGCGTTGTCGGTGACCAGGAATGGCGCGCGATACCAGGAACCGCCGGTCTGCTTGGTGGGTAGGTCGGGCAGCCCGCGGCAGTTCGGCCCGCCAGAGGCGTTGACGATCGGCAGGCTCTCCGGATAGGTGTAGGTTGGCGCGCCCAGGATGAAGCTCGACGAGGTGAACAGGCCCGCTTTTTTGACACCGAGGATCGGCGCGAATTCCTTGATGCCCCGGTCAATGGCGCCGAACAGGCAACCGAACTCCGGCGAATAGTCGGCGGTGACCTTCAGCGGGGCCCGCAGCCGTTTGATGGCATCGATGAGATTCTGCTCGGCCGGCGCCAGCGTGTCATAGGCGTTGTTGGACAACCCGATCGTCGCCAACAGGGTGGTGTTCAGGTTGCTCTGCTGATCCACGATCGTCTTGGCGATCGTTGGCGTGTTGTTGAAAACCGTGACCAGGTCGGGGGCCGCGTCGGCGTAGATGTTGGCCGCCGCGGCCGTCTTCGCGAAATCCTGCTGCAGGATCGGCAGTTTCGGATTGAGTTGTTGCGTAAGGGTATTCAGGCCCGACAGCAACCCGCCTAGGTCATTGCCGTGTCCCCGCAAGCCTTCGGCCAGCGCGCTCAGCGTCCCGTTCAGCTCGACCGGGTCGATCTTCTGCAGCAGACCCATCAGCGATTGAAACAAAGTATTGACTTCCAGCGATACCGCCGAGACGGCCAAATGCGCACCGGGGCGCAAGGCTGTCGCCGACGGTGACTTGGGTGGAATGAACTCCACCGACTTAGCGCCGAAAATCGTGCTGCTGGCGATGTGGACCACGGCGTTGGCGGGAATATAACGCATCTCGCCGCTGGCGATGTCCAACGTCAGGTGCGCCTTATCTGCGCTGTAACTGATGTTGCCGACCTTGCCAATCTGAATGCCGCGGTACTTGACCTTGTTACCGCGGTCCATTTCCAGCCCGGCGCGCGGCGCGGTGAGCGTGACGTTGTCGATCGACGAAAACGCCGAAGTGTAAGACAGATAGGTCAGCACCGCGAACGCCACCAACAGAGAGGCCAGCAGCGTCGCTGCCAGCCTGACGTGGGTGCGTTGTGCACCGGTGCTTGCCATCGTCCCCCCTTACCCGGAGAGATTGAAATTACCGGATGCGCCGTAGACAGCCAGCGAGATGAACAAAGTAATCACGACCACAACGATCAGCGACGTCCGCACCGCCTGACCGACCGCCAAACCGACGCCCACGGGTCCCCCAGAAGCGTTGTAGCCGTAATACGTATGGATCAGCATCACCCCAATCGACATCACGATGGCTTGCAGGAATGACCAGTACAGATCGCTGGGATTAAGGAACGTGTTGAAGTAGTGGTCATACAGGCCCGCCGACTGGCCGTTGATGAACACCGTGGTGAACCGGGCGGCGAAAAACGAGGCCAGCACCGCCAGCGAGTACAGCGGGACGATCGCGATCAGGCCCGCAATCAGCCGGGTGGACACCAGGTAGGACACCGAGTGCACCGCCATCGCTTCGACGGCGTCGATTTCCTCGGCAACCCGCATCGCGCCGAGCTGGGCGGTGGTTCCAGCGCCGATGGTGGCGGCCAGCGCGATACCGGCCACTACCGGGGCGACGATGCGGACATTCAAGAACGCCGACAAGAACCCCGTCAACGCCTCGATGCCGATGTTGCCCAGTGACTCGTAGCCCTGTACCGCGATCACACCGCCGGACGCCAGGGTCAAAAACGCGGCGACGCCGACCGTCCCGCCGATCAGCACCAGTGCGCCGGTGCCCATCGTCATTTCGGCGATCAGCCGTACCGTCTCCTTGCGGTACCGGGTGAGCGCATTCGGGATGTAGCGCATCGATTCGCCGTAGAAAAGCGCCTGCTCACCGAAGTTGTCGAGGGGCCCGGCAAACCGGCCGAAGAAGCGGCGGATGCGCAGCGTGGTGTCGTAGGTCATGCGCGCCACTTCCCCCATGAATGGGTGGGACCCCCGCTTTGCAGGGAAGTGCCCCCACCCCCGCAAGCGGGTGGTGCCCCCACAATCCCGGCCTTGCCGGGATCTTCGTCGATGTCGCGACTCATGGCGTCACCGGGCCAGAACTCGAACGCCGACCGCCGTCATGATCACGTTGATCACGAACAGGCAAATGAACGCATAGACCACGGTCTCGTTGACGGCGGTTCCGACACCCTTCGGTCCGCCCTTCACCGTCAGCCCGCGATAGCAGCCGACCAGGCCGGCAACCACACCGAACAGCAACGCCTTGATCTCGGAGAGCACCAGCTCGCCGAGGTGGGTCAGCACGGTCAGGCCGTTGACGAACGCACCGGGGTTGACGCCCTGCAGCAGCACCGAAAAGACGTAGCCGCCGGCGATGCCGATCGCCGACACCAGCCCGTTGAGCAGCAGTGCGACGAACGTCGACGCCAGCACCCTGGGTACCACCAGGCGCTGGATCGGATCGATGCCGAGCACCCGCATCGCGTCGATTTCCTCGCGAATGGTGCGGGCCCCGAGATCGGCGCAAATCGCGGTGGCGCCGGCACCTGCCACCACCAGCACCGTGACGACGGGTCCCAGCTGGGTGATGGTGCCGAACGCGGTACCCGCCCCGGACAGGTCGGCAGCGCCGATCTCGCGCAGCAAGATGTTGAGCGTGAACGCGACCAGGACCGTAAACGGGATGGCGACCAAAAGCGTCGGGACCAGCGAGACCCGGGCGATCATCCAGGTCTGTTCGAGGAACTCACCGAACTGAAACGGCCGACGGAATGTTGCGCGGAGGGTCTCCAGCGACATTTCGACGAATCCGCCCACGGCCCGAGCCGGGACCGCGAGCTGTTCGATCAACCCTGTTCCCCTTCTCGCGCGGGCGTCTGCAAGTTCAGGCGAAGCCTCTGCGTCCCCGGTTGGCGCCGCCTTCGCTTTGTTCTCAGCAGACAGCGCTCCGCGTGAGCCGGATCATACTAACTAGAACACGTTCGAGAGTCAAAGAACGGCAAAATTAGACAAAAGTTAGTAGTTTGACCTGGTCAGGGCTATTGTGACGCAGGTCATCCTGTAACGTGTTCTAGTTCCCGCCTCATGAGACCTCAAGTCGTGTGTTCTGGACGATCACTCCATCAGCCTGGTCGCCGCGAAATTGTGCTCCGGGTCTCGCCCAGCAAAGTAATCTCCCAGCGTGGCACTGAGCTCTTGCGCGTCCCATGCCTGGGCGTCCGATGTGAACTTGTGCTCCGCGACGGGTGCCGAGACCAGGGTCACCTGGGGGCCGTAGACGATGAAGACCTGGCCGTTGACCTCTGCAGCCGCCGGGGAGGCCAGGAAGCGCACCAGGGTGACCACGTGCTCGGGCGAAAGCGGGTCGATCTGGCCGTCACCGGCCTCAGGCGCCTCCCCGAACACGTCGGCGGTCATCGCGGTCCGAGCACGCGGCGCAATCGCGTTGGCGCAGACCCCATAGCGGCTCAGCCCCCGCGCTGCGGTCAAGGTAAGCGAGATGATGCCCGCCTTGGCGGCGCCGTAGTTGGCCTGTCCCACCGGACCCACCAACCCCGCCTCCGACGAGGTGTTGACGATGCGGCCGTAGACCGACCCACCGGCCTCCTTCGCCTTCGACCGCCAATAGGTGGCCGCGTTGCGAGTCAACAGAAAATGCCCACGTAAGTGCACCGCGATCACCGCGTCCCAGTCCTCGTCGGACATGTTGAACAGCATCCGGTCACGAGTGATCCCGGCGTTGTTCACCACGATGTCCAGTCCGCCCAACCCGTCGGCCGTGCCGACCAGCTCGTCGGCGGTCGCGCGCTCACTGATGTCACCACTGACCGCGACGGCCTTCGAGCCGCTGGCGGTGATCTCGTCGATGACGTCCGAGCCATCCAGCGCGGCGGGGATGTCGTTGACGACGACGGTGGCGCCGGCGCGGGCCAAGCCGATCGCTTCGGCCCGGCCCAGTCCCGCGGCCGCGCCGGTGACGACCGCGACCTTTCCGGACAGATCGGTCGCGTTCGTGCTGCTAGTCAATTTATGAATACCTCTAGTCTTCGCGTTTCAAGGCAGCTCGGGGGCATTCGGCGATCGACTGCTCGGCGAGCCCTTCTTGATCGGCGGGAATCGGGTCGGTCTTTACCACCGCATAGTCCTCGTCGTCCAGGTCGAAGATATCCGGCGCGATTCCCAGGCACACCGCGTTACCTTCGCAACGATCGCGGTCCACTATCACCCGCACAAGGTTCTCCTTATCCTGCTCGAACGTGGCCGTGAGTATGTATGACCACCATACGACCAGCTGCGGGCACATCCGGCGATACCGCCGCTGGACCCTCAGACTAGAACGTGTTACAACCAGGAAGGCGAACGGGTGGCCGTTGACGCAGGCTGCCGCACGATTCACCGACGAGGAGGAGGGCGGCCGCGATGCGCATCAGTTACACCCCGGAGCAGGAGGAGCTGCGTCGCGAACTGCGGTCGTACTTCGCCAAGCTGATCACCCCGGAACGCCGCGAGGCGCTGAGCTCGACTTCAGGCGAGGTCGGTGAAGGCAACGTCTACCGCGAGACGGTCGCACAGATGGGCAAGGACGGGTGGCTCACCCTGAACTGGCCCAAGGAGTACGGCGGCCAGGACCGCTCCCCGATGGACTCGTTGATCTTCACCGACGAGGCCGCGATCGCCGGCGCACCGGTGCCGTTTCTGACCATCAATAGCGTGGCGCCGACCATCATGGCCTTCGGCAGCGAGGAGCAGAAGAAGTTCTACCTGCCCAAGATCGCGTCCGGGGACCTGCACTTCTCGATCGGCTACTCCGAGCCGGGCGCTGGCACCGACTTGGCCAACCTGCGGACCACCGCGCTACGCGACGGCGACGACTACGTGATCAACGGCCAGAAGATGTGGACCAGCCTGATCGCCTATGCCGACTACGTGTGGCTGGCGGCCCGCACCAACCCCGAAGCCAAGAAACACCGCGGCATCTCGATGCTGATAGTCCCGACCAGCTCGGAAGGTTTCTCGTGGACGCCGGTGCACACCATGGCGGGCGTGGACACCAGCGCCACTTACTACCAGGACGTCCGCGTCCCGGTCGCCAACCGGGTGGGTGAGGAGAACGCCGGCTGGAAGCTGGTCACCAACCAGCTCAACCACGAGCGGGTCGCACTGGTCTCACCGATGCCGATCATCATGGCGCTCAATCAGGTTCGCGAGTGGGCGCAAAACACCAAGGACAGCGGCGGTGCCCGGCTCATCGATTCGGAATGGGTGCAACTCAACCTGGCCCGGGTGCACGCCAAGGTCGAGGTGCTCAAGCTGATCAACTGGGAGTTGGCGTCGTCGGAGTCGGCCTCGCCGTCGCCGGCGGATGCCTCGGCGGCCAAGGTGTTCGGCACCGAACTGGCCACCGAGGCCTACCGGCTGCTGATGGAGGTGCTGGGCACCGGTGCCACCCTGCGACAGGATTCGCCCGGGGCGTTGCTGCGAGGCCGGGTGGAGCGCATGCACCGCGCCTGCCTGATCCTGACCTTCGGCGGCGGCACCAACGAAGTCCAACGCGACATCATCGGCATGGTGGCGCTGGGCCTGCCCCGAGCCAACCGCTAACCGCGCAAAGGATTCTCGATCATGGACTTTTCGACAACCGAAGCCGCTGTTGACCTCGGCGGTTTGGTGAACACGATCGTCGACGCGGTGTGCACGCCCGAGCATCAGCGCCAGCTGGACAGCTTGGATCAACGGTTCGACCGCGACCTGTGGGGCAAACTCGCCGATGCCGATATCCTCTCCACCGCCGCACCGGAGTCGTTGGGCGGAGGCGGTTTCGGCGTGCTCGAGCAGAGCGCGGTGTTGGTCGGGCTGGGCCGCCAACTGGCCGCCGTGCCCTACTTGGAGTCGGTGGTGCTAGCCGCCGGTGCACTGGCCCGTTTCGGCTCGGCCGAACTCCAACAAGAGTGGGGTGTGCCCGCGGTGAGCGGCGAGAAGATCCTTGCCGTGGCGCTGAATGGCGAGATGGGTGACGGGCCGGTACAGGCCGCACCGTCCGGTGACGGTTACCGTCTGTCCGGAACTCGCACCCAGGTTGGCTACGGCCCGGTGGCCGACGGGTTCTTGGTGCCAGCCGAAACCGACACCGGTGCTGCCGTTTTCCTGGTTGCCGCCAGCGACCCGGGAGTCTCGGTGACGGCGCTGCAGACCACCGGCTTGGGCAGCATCGGACAACTCCAGCTGGATTGGGTCGAGGTAGGCCGCCAACGGATAGTCGGCGGCCAGGATGTAGTCAGTTGGATCGGGACGTTGGAAGTGCTGGGCCGCACCGCGTTCCAGCTTGGAGTGCTGGACCGCGGACTGCAGCTGACCGCCGAGTATGCCCGCACCCGTGAGCAGTTCGACCGTCCGATCGGCAGCTTCCAAGCGGTGGGGCAACGGCTGGCCGACGGCTACATTGACGTCAAGGGATTGCGGCTGACCCTCACCCAGGCAGCGTGGCGCCTCAGCGAGGATCTGGCTGCTGACACCGAGGTCGCCACCGCGGCATTCTGGGCGGCCGACGCGGGACACCGCTTGGCGCACACCATCGTTCACATTCATGGTGGTGTCGGCATCGACACCGATCATCCGGTGCACCGGTACTTCCTGGCCGCCAAGCAAACCGAGTTCGCGCTGGGCGGCGCCACCGGGCAATTGCTCAAATCGGCCGTGAGCTGGCTGACACCCCCGCTTTAACCAGTGACCGCACCGCTCCCCACCGTCGTCGATTTGCTGCGACCGCTCGTCGATGTCGAGGATCGGGGCGTCTACTTCGAGGATTCGTTCGTCAGCTGGCGTGATCATCTTCGGCACGGCGCCGCGGTAGCAGCGGCGCTCCGCGCTCGGCTCGACCCGGCCCGGCCGCCGCACGTCGGAGTGCTATTGGAGAACACACCGTTTTTCTCCACAGTCTTGGTCGCCGCGGGAATGTCGGGAATCGTCCCGGTGGGCCTCAACCCGGTGCGGCGCGGCGGCGCGCTGACCCGAGACATTGACCATGCCGATTGCCAGCTGGTGCTAGCTGACTCGAATTCCGCTGCGCCGCTGGGCAATATCGACCACATCAATGTCGACGCAGGCGAATGGGCCGACGAGGTTGCCGCCCACCACGATGCCGAGGTGCGCTTCCAGTCCGCCGAGGCCGACGATCTGTTCATGCTGATCTTCACCTCGGGCACCAGCGGTGATCCCAAGGCGGTCATGTGTAGCCACGGCAAGGTGGGCATCGCCGGCGTGACGATGACCGAGCGGTTCAGTCTCGGCCCTTCTGACGTGTGCTACGCGTCAATGCCGTTGTTCCATTCCAACGCAGTGCTGGTGGGGTGGGCGGTGTCATTAGCGTGCCGCGGCTCAATGGTGTTGCGGCGCAAGTTCTCTGCATCCGGATTTCTGCCAGACATCCGCCGTTACGGCGCCTCCTACGCCAACTACGTGGGCAAGCCGCTGTCCTACGTGCTCGCCACCCCCGAGCGACCGGACGACGCGGACAATCCGCTGCGGGCGGTGTACGGCAACGAAGGGGCACCCGACGACATCGAGCGCTTCGCCAACAGATTCGGGTGCGTGGTCATCGACGGGTTCGGGTCGACCGAGGGCGGGGTGGCGATCAGCCGCACACCCGATACCCCGGCAGGCGCACTGGGCCCGCTGCCCGAAGGGATCGAGATCATCGACGTCGACACCGGTGCGCCGTGCCCGGCCGGCGTGATCGGCGAACTGGTGAACGCCGGCGGCCCCGGGCGTTTCGAGGGCTACTACAACGACACCGAGGCCGACGCACAGCGGATGGCCGGCGGCGTCTACCACAGCGGCGACTTGGCTTATCGCGACGAGGCGGGCTACGCGTACTTCGCCGGGCGGCTTGGTGACTGGCTACGTGTCGATGGTGAGAATCTGGGCACGGCGCCCATCGAACGGGTGCTGTTGCGCCATCCGGACGTCACCGAGGTGGCGGTGTATGCGGTTCCGGATCCGGCCGTCGGCGATCAGGCGATGGCGGCGCTAGTGCTGGCGCCGGGCGCCG
Organism: uncultured Actinomycetota bacterium; assembly: GCA_963744835.1. GTDB lineage: Bacteria > Actinomycetota > Actinomycetes > Mycobacteriales > Mycobacteriaceae > Mycobacterium. Next base: position 1,449,032 of record CAVUVB010000006.1, on the reverse strand, counting down.
AATTCGACGCGGACAAGTTTCGCGCATTCCTGTCCGAGCAGACCGACCTGGGGCCCAAGCAGTGGCCGTCCTACATCCGCGTCAGCACGACGCTGCCGCGCACCGCGACGTTCAAGGTGCTCAAGCGGGAACTGTCGGCCGAGGGCATCGACTGCGCCGATCCGGTGTGGCCGATCCGCCATTAGACATCACTAAATCGCCGGACAAACCGAGGCCAAGAATTCTTGTGTTCGTCGCCGCGACTTGGCCCGGGCCGTCGCGTCGTTTCCGATGGGGACAATCCGCAAGGCCAGGTCGGTAGCACCGGTGTCGGCGTAGCGCCGCAATCGAGCAAGGATGGCCCCCTCATCACCGGCGGCCATGGTGTCGCCGACATCTTTGGCGTTGCCGTGCTCGAGAAGACGGACATAGTTGGGCGAGAAGTCTGCGTGTCCTAACACTTCGCTCGCGTAGGCGCGGGCATCTTCGATTTCGTCAGCCGCACATAGCGCGACGGGAACCCCTGCGACGATGCGTGGCGCAGGGCGCTCGGCAGCATCCGCGGCAGAGGTGATGCTCGGGGCGACGTAATCACCGATCGCTCGCTCATCGGCCATCCACAGAATGGTGCCGTGCGTTCGTTCGGCGGCCAGGCGCAACATTTTGGGCCCGAGTGCAGCGAGCAAGATTGGCGTCTCTGACACGTCGGTGACATCGATCGAACTGTGGACGCGATAACTGGTGTTCTCCACGTCGACAGTTCCGGGCCCGGCCAGCGACGGTGCCAGCACATCCAGATAGTCGCGCATCAGCTGGGCTGGCTTGTCATAGGGCAGTCCGAGTTGACCATCGATGATCCAATGATGCGACGCCCCGATGCCGAGGGTGAGTCGGCCCGAGCACACCGCGGCAGTGGTGAGTGCTTGTTGGGCCATGATCATCGGATGGCGAGTCTGAACAGGCAGCACCGCCGTGCCTAGTTCAATGCGATCGGTGGCCTGGCCGATCACCGCCAGCGCAGTCATGGCATCCAGGTAGCCGGGCACCTGCGGCATCCAAAACGACACGAACCCAGCGTCTTCGGCGGCACGGGCATCGCCGACGAGTCCGGCCATGCGGTCCTTGCGTGCTCGCTCCTTGTCCGAACCGACCATCAAGCCGATGCGCGTCGAACCTTTCGCACTACGGGACATAACGATCCCACTCGTGCGGCACCACAGGGTAAAACGGCGCGGCCAACAGCGGTCGTACTTTTGCGTCGTGCCAGCGTCTCGCCAGCACCTGTTGCAGCCGCCACCCGGTGTCGACCGGGTCGTCGTCCAGAAAGCAATAGGTGATGCACTGACCTGGCCGCGCGTTGGCCAACCTTGAGTCAACGTTGGTCGCTGAAGCGGACCAGAGGCCGGTGACGCCTTCGACATCAAGCAATTCGGTCACCGGCGCAGCTTCCTGCTCGACTAAAAGGAACACACCCCGTACCGGCCACCACGGGAGCACATCGGCCCCCACCTTGACGCGCGGTGCCGACGCTTTGCTGTGCACCTCGTAGACGCCGCGCTCCACCGGAGGTAGCAGGGCACGTACTCGGCCGCCAAAAGCTTCTCCTCGTCGTCGAGACGGAAGCGCAGCGCCGATTGACGTTAACATCGGTAACACATACTGTAAACCTCCCCGGCTGGCCGAGGACCCCCGAGTATCAACTACTTGCGATTGCGCCCTAGAGCATATACGGTCAGCGCTGCGGGCGGTCGTGATCGACAGGAGTTAGGTATGGCTCGTTTCCCCAAGCCGCCGGAAGGCAGCTGGACCCAGCATTACCCTGATTTGGGGACCGGGCCAGTGTCCTACGAGGATTCCATTTCACCAGATTTCTACGAGCTCGAGCGCGCGGCGATCTTCAAGCGGGCCTGGTTGAACGTCGGTCGCGTCGAGCAGCTTCCACGCAACGGCAGCTACTTCACCAAGGAACTGAAGGTCGCCAACACCTCAATTGTGCTGGTGCGCAATACCGGGGGCGAGATCAACGCGTTTCACAACATCTGCCGGCACCGCGGCAACAAATTGGTGTGGAACGACATGCCGCTGGAGGAAACCAGCGGCTTTTGCCGGCAGTTCCGGTGCAAGTATCACGCCTGGCGTTACGACTTGGACGGCAACCTGACCCACGTGCCGCAGGAAGGGTGAGTTTTTCGACCTGGACAAGAACCGATTTGGGCTGGTGCCGGTGCACTGCGACGTGTGGGAAGGCTTCATCTTCGTCAACTTCGCCGCCGAACCCCAGCAGTCGTTGCGGGAGTTCTTGGGCCCGATGGTTCTCGGCTTGGAAGGATATCCCTTCAGGCAGATGACATCGCGGTGGTGTTACCGCTCGGAAGTCAAGGCAAATTGGAAGCTATACCTGGACGCGTTTCAGGAGTTCTATCACGCACCGGTGTTGCACGCGAACCAGTCGCCGACCAAGTACTCGAAGGCAGCGGCCGAAGCCGGCTTCGAGGCGCCGCACTATCGCATCGACGGGCCACATCGCCTGGTTAGTACCTCGGGTGTCCGGACCTGGGAGATGGACGCCGATATGCGCAAGCCGATCGACGAGATCTGCCGCAGCGGGCTTTTCGGGCCGTGGGACAGCCCCGATATCGGTCCGCTGCCCGTCGGCGTCAACCCGGCCAACTGCAACCCGTGGGGGCTGGACTCGTTTCAGCTATTCCCTAATTTCGTGATTCTGATCTGGGGGCAGGGCTGGTATCTGACGTATCACTACTGGCCGACGTCATATAACAGCCATGTCTTCGAGGGCACCTTGTACTTCCCGCCGCCGCGCACGCCTCGTGAGCGGGTCGCGCAGGAGCTGGCGGCGGTTACCTTCAAAGAATTCGGCTTGCAGGACGCCAACACGTTGGAGGCAACGCAGACCATGATCGAGTCGCGTGCCGTCGACGGGTTTGTCCTCAACGACCAAGAGGTGCTGCTGCGGCATCTGCACCACGAGACTGCGGCGTGGGTCGACGATTACCGGCGCTCAGCGGTGGGAGTGTGACCCGATGACCGCCAAGCTGCCACCCGAATTCGTCGATCTCGAACCGTTTTCGCAGTGGTGCCTGGCTACCGAACCGAGCGCTACCATAAGCGACTCGCCAGTTCGATGGCCGACATGCAAGCCTTCTACGACGCCATCACGCCGCGTGCTGAAGACGCGCTGGCCTACTGCGACAAATTCAGCCTCGACGATCTGCCCGATGACGTGCTGAATCTGATGCACCTGCTGTACTCGATGGTCATGGTGTCCTTCCCGGTCGAATGCTGGAAGCAGCCCCGCGTCCCTGATTCGGGCGCATCGACGTTGGATTGCGTCTGCGAACCCGTACCGTGATCGTGTCTGCGGGCCGCCCGCTGGGCGGATGTCGACACCGGCCAGGTGCGCTCACCGGCGGTGGTCGTCGTCGATGACGACCGGATTGCGGCGGTCAATCCGGCTGAGTCACCGCCGGATTCGGCTACCGAGATTGACCTTGGCGATGTGACGCTGCTGCCGGGGCTGATGGACATGGAACTCAACCTGCTCATCGGCGGCCCCGGTGGGCCAGAGGGTTTGCCGACCCCGATGCATGGCGTGCAGGACGACCCGGCCTATCGCACCCTGCGTGGAGCGGTGAACGCCCGCACCACATTAGAGGCGGGTTTCACCACCGTGCGCAATCTAGGGCTGATGGTCAAGACCGGCGGTTACCTGCTCGACGTGGCGCTGCAGCGGGCGATCGACCAAGGCTGGCACATCGGTCCGCGGATCGTGCCGGCCGGACACGCCGTCACGCCCTATGGCGGACACCTGGATCCGACAGTCTTCCAACGGCTGGCGCCGGGCATCATGCCGTTGTCGGTCGCCGAAGGCATCGCCAACGGCGTACCCGACGTCCGAGCCTGTGTGCGTTACCAAATCCGCCACGGCGCCAAGTTGATCAAGGTCTCGGCTTCGGGCGGGGTGATGTCGCACAGCACGGCACCCGGATCGCAGCAGTACTCCGACGAAGAATTCGCCGCGATCGCCGACGAGGCGCACCGCGCCGGCGTCCGAGTAGCCGCGCACGCGATCGGCGACACCGCCATCCGCGCCTGCATCAGAGCCGGAATCGATTGCATCGAGCATGGTTTCCTCGCCACCGACGAGACGCTCCAGATGATGGTCGACCACGGCACTTTCCTGGTTTCCACGACCTATCTGACCGACGCGATGGCGGTCGACCGGGTGGCGCCCGAGCTGCGCAAAAAGGCGGCTGAAGTTTTCCCGCAGGCAAAGGCGATGCTGCCCAAAGCAATTGCGGCCGGAGTACGGATCGCCTGCGGCACCGACGCACCGGCGATCCCGCACGGCCAGAACGCCAAGGAACTCCGCGCACTGGTTGACCGCGGCATGACACCGATGCAGGCGATTCGCGCGGCCACAGTCATCAGCGCCGAACTCATCGAAGCCGACCATGAACTCGGCCGGCTCGCCCCGGCTACCTCGCCGACATCATCGCGGTACCCGGCGACCCGTCACACGACATCGCCGCCACGCTGGATGTGCAGTTCGTCATGAAGGACGGCCGCATCTATAAGGGCCCCTGATGCGCGCAGGCAGGAATGACGTATGGAACTGACTGACAACATCCTGTGGCTGCTCAAGCAGGCGTTCCATTTCTCGCTGAAGACCGTCAATGACGCGATCAGCAACCACGGAGTGACCACCGCTCAGATCGGGCTGATGCGCCAGTTGGCAACGAACCCGGCCTGTCCGGGGCCGAGTTGGCCCGCCGGCTGCTCATCACTCCGCAGGGCGTCCAGTTGGCGATCACCGCGCTGGAGCAACGCGGCCTCGTGGAGCGCAAGCAAGACCCCCAACATGGACGGATCCTGCAGACCTATCTCACCGATCAAGGTCGCGCGGTAGTCACGCCGTTCTCGCCGACGCACTGGCCGCCCACGAGCAGGTCTTCGGTGTTCTGGACGCCGGCGAGCGACAGCTGCTGCACGATCTGCTGGCCCGGGTGGTCGAACAAGGCACCGGTAACCCGCTATTCGCTGACCGCACCGACTCGTGACCATCACCGTGACCCGCGCTAATCAAGTACTTGATACTTATCACAAGTACTTGATATTCTGCTGGACGATGGAACAGATCCCGCCCGACGCCCTCACCGAGGAAGTCACGATTCAGCTGAACCGACGGACAACGGTACTGCCGTACCGGGCCGGTCACACGGTGTTGGAAACCGCCCGTGTGGCTGGCCTGAACCCGCCCTCGTCATGTGAACTCGGCTCCTGCGCAACGTGCATGGCTCGCGTGGTGGAGGGAAGCGTGCGAATGATCAACAATGAGGCGCTCGACGAAGAGGAGGTCGCCGATGGCTGGGTGCTGACCTGTCAATCGGTGCCGACCAGTCGCACGGTACGGGTGGTCTACGAGTGAGAGGGCGTGAGCAGCGAGTCGCGGTGGTGACCGGCGGCGCTTCCGGTATGGGCGAGGCGACCTGCCATGAGCTAGGTCGGCGCGGCCACAAGGTCGCGGTTCTCGACCTCAATAGCGAAGCCGCCCAGCGGGTGTCCGAGGGTCTGCGTGGCGAGGGGGTTGGCGCGCTGGCTGTCGGCGTGGACGTAACCGACCGGCCCGCCGTCGACGAGGCCTTCGCCAAGGTACGCAGTGAGCTCGGCCCAGTGAGCATCTTGGTGACCAGCGCGGGCATGGTGGCCTTCGCACCGTTCCTCGAGATCGCCCCCGAGTCGTGGGCGCGGATTGTCGACGTCAACCTCACCGGGACGTTTCACTGCTGCCAGGCGGCACTGCCAGACATGCTGGCCGCGAATTGGGGCCGCATCGTGATGATCTCGTCGTCCAGTGCTCAGCGCGGCTCCCCCGGCATGGCCCACTACGCGGCGGCGAAAGGCGCGGTGATCACGTTGACGAAATCGCTTGCGCACGAGTACGCATCAGCAGGGATCACCGTGAACAACATTCCCCCGTCGGGCATCGAGACCCCGATGCAGCACCAATCGCAAGCTGCGGGCAAGCTGCCCTCGAACGAGGCGTTGGCTCGACGTATCCCGTTGGGACACCTTGGCACCGGCGACGACATCGCGGCCGCCGTCGGATTTCTATGCTCAGAACAGGCCGGCTTCATCACCGGTCAGGTGCTGGGTGTCAATGGCGGAGCCGTGATGTGAGAGTTCAGAAGATCCCAGGAGGTTCACATGGCGCGATGGCCGAAGCCCGCAGCGGGTAGCTGGACCGAACACTACCCCGAGCTGGGCACCGGGCCGGTTTCGTTCCGCGATTCCACGTCGCCGGAGTTCTATGCGGCCGAGCGCGACGCGATCTTCAAACGCGCCTGGCTCAACGTCGGACGTGTCGAGGAACTCTCTCGCGTCGGCAGCTACTTCACCAAGGACATCGCGGCGGTTGGCACGTCGATCATCGTGGTCAAGGGCAAAGATCAGGAAATCCGCGCTTTCCACAACGTTTGTCGGCATCGCGGAAACAAGTTGATGTGGAATGACTTTCCCAACGAAGAAACCAGGGGCGTGTGCCGACAGTTCACCTGCAAGTACCACGGCTGGCGCTACGACCTCGATGGCGCACTGACGTTTGTACAGCAGGAGTCCGAGTTTTTCGACCTCGACCGCGATTCCTACGGCCTGCGTTCGGTGCACTGCGACGTTTGGAACGGCTTCATCTTCGTCAACTTCGATTCCGAGCCACGGCAAACACTGCGAGAGTTCCTCGGCCCGATGGTCACCGGACTCGACGACTACCCCTTCGACAAGCTCACCGAGCGCTACGACTGGGTCGCAGAAAACAACAGCAACTGGAAGATCTTCGCCGACGCATTCCAGGAGTACTACCACGTGCCGGCCCTGCACCCCCAGCAGGTTCCGCCTGAGGTGCGCGATCCCAACGCCGGATTCGAGTGCGCCCATTTCCAGATCGACGGTCCGCATCGGGTGGTGTCCACCGCCGGCACCCGCCGCTGGCTGATGGCGCCGGAATACATGTACCCGATCGAAAGGGCCACCCACAGCGGGCTTGTCGGGCCGTGGCGAACTCCAGACCTGGGTGAGTTGCCTGCAGGACTCAACCCCGGCGGCATCGAACCTTGGGGGATCAGCAATTTCCAGATCTTCCCCAACCTGGAGATCCTGATCTACGGGGGTTGGTATCTGCTTTATCGGTACTGGCCGACCTCGCACAACACTCACCGGTTCGAGGCCTACACCGCGTTTCACCCGGCTCGCAGCGTGCGCGAGCGCATCGAGCATGAGGTTGCCGCGGTGGTGCTCAAGGAGTTCGCGCTGCAGGACGCCGGGATGCTCGGCGGCACCCAGGCCGCGCTGGAGACTGGCATCATCGACGAATTTCCGCTCAACGATCAAGAGATCCTGGTCCGGCATCTGCACAAGGTTGTCGGTGACTGGGTGGCGGATTATCACGCCGAACGCACACCAGTGGGAGCGCAGCATGGCTGACGCGTTATTGCCCAGCGCTTTCGCCGAGCTCGAGCACTATGCCGAAGCTTGGTGCCTGCCAACCGAATCTGAGCGGTGGGACAAGCGGATGGCCAGCACCATGGTCGAGATGCGGGATTTCTACGACGCCTTCTTTCCGCGTTTGGAAGAGGCGATCGAGTATTGCGACAAGTTCTCGCTGGACGAACTTCCGGGGGACGCGCTGCACCTGCTGCACCTCATCTACGCGCTGATCATGGTCGCGATGTCAGTGGAGATCATGCATCAACCCCGGCCCGCCGACGCTGCTGACGCGGTCATGATTCGCATCAACGAGCCGGTCCCGTGAAAAAGGACGCGCAATGAGTCTGCTTACCATCAACAAGCTCACAGCCTCGGTGGGCGCGGAAGTGATCGGCATCGATCCCGATCGACTCGTTGCCGACGACATGCTGGCCGAAGCAGTGCTCGACGCGCTGGAGAACAATGGCGTGTTGGTCTTTCCCGGGTTAAATCTGAATCCCGAGGCACAGGTAGCGTTTTGCTCTCGGCTCGGCGCGGTCGATCACTCCTCCGACGGCCATCACTCGGTTGCGGGCATCTACCGAGTCACATTGGATCCGTCCAAGAACTCGTCGGCGGCCTATCTGCGCGGCACCTTCGACTGGCACATCGATGGCTGTACACCGATCAACGACGAGTGCCCCCAGAAGGCCACCTTGCTGTCCGCGAAGCAGGTCGCCGACCGAGGCGGCGAAACCGAGTTTTCCAGTTCGTATACGGCCTATGACGCGTTGACCGATGACGAGAAGCGACGCTATGCGTCGTTGAAAGTCATTCATTCGCTGGAAGCCTCACAACGGCGCGTCACACCCGATCCCTCGCCCGAGCAGTTGGCGCAGTGGCGGGCGCGGCGCACCCACGAGCATCCGCTGGTGTGGACTCATCAGACCGGCCGCAAATCGCTGGTGCTGGGCGCGTCGGCCGACTACATCGCGGGCATGAACGTCGACGAGGGTCGTGCGTTGCTGGCCGAATTGCTGGACCGCGCCACCGTGCCGGAAAAGATTTACCGCCATCGCTGGTCGGTCGGTGACACGGTGATCTGGGATAACCGCGGCGTCCTGCACCGCGCGGCACCCTACGACCCGCACTCGCCGCGAGAGATGCTGCGCACCACCATTTTGGGCGACGAACCGATCCAGTAGTCGGTACGTTCGGACACTGTGAAGCGCACATTTGAAACCAGCTTTCAAGAACTGTCGAAAGCCGTCCCGGCAACCGTTGGCATCGCAATCGCTTCTGCCGACAAAGCCTCCGTGGCGTCGTTCGGCCCATGGTCGACCGGCGTCGCATGGTCGACGATCAAGGTGCCGTTGGCCATTGCGACCGCGCGGGCCGGCGCGGGCAGCACCGAGCTCGTGAGCAAAATGATCGCGCAATCAGATAACGCCGCCGCCGAAGAACTATGGTCGCAACTCGGCGATCCGGCCGCGGCGGCAAAGCAGGTACAAGCTGTCATCCGCGACGCGGGCGACACGACTACCGTGGTCGAGTCACGCCGACTTCGGCCCGGTTACACCGCATTCGGTCAAACGCAGTGGCCACTGATTCGGCAAGCGCAGTTCGCCGCGCGGCTGCCATGCCTTCCCGAGGCCTCCCGGATCATCGATTTGATGCGCAACCTCGCTACCGACCAGCGCTGGGGTCTGGCCGCGAAAGGCTATGCCGCCAAGGGCGGTTGGGGCCCGGGTATATACGGCGAATACCTGGTCCGGCAGTTCGCGATCGTGCCCGCTGATCCCGCGCATGTGGGCGTCGCGCTAGCGTCCGAAGCCCACGACGGTGTATTCGAGACCGGCGTCGATGTCGTCAACAAGCTGGCCGACTGGCTGGTCGATCACCTTGCTGAGCTAACCCAGGATTGACGGAACCACGGCGTCGATCAGGTGCGGCCCAGGTTCGGCGAAGGCCGCGCGCAAGGCATCGGCGAACTCCTCGGCGGTGGTGACCCGACGCGCCGGAACTCCCATGCCCTCGGAGATCTTGACGAAATCCATTGTGGGACGCGATAGATCAAGGAGATCTAGCGCTTTGGGGCCGGGCGCTTCGCCGACTCCGACCCGTTGTAATTCGATCCGTAGGATGTCGTAGGCGCTGTTGTTGTAGATGACGGTGGTGACGTCGAGGTTCTCCCGCGCCTGTGTCCACAGCCCCGAAATCGTGTACATCGCCGATCCGTCGGATTCCAGACACAGCACCGGCCGGTCGGGTGCGGCGACCGCGGCGCCCACCGCGGTCGGGATGCCATAACCGATGGCCCCGCCGGTCAATGTCAGCCAGTCATGGGCCGGCGCGCCGGCGGTCGCTGCCGCCAGCGGCACACTGGACGTGTTGGATTCGTCCACCACGATCACTCGTTCCGGCATGACCGCGCCGATCACGTCGGCTACCGCCGCGGCGGACAGCGCACCGGTCGGCAACGGTGGACGCGACGCGGGCGCGACCGGCGCGGTGCTGTCCGGCGCCAGCTCGTCGGCCAGCGCGAGTAGTGCGTCGGCCGCGCCGGTGTGCTCGGCGAGCACGTGCACCTCACAGCCAGCGGGCACCAGGTCACTGGGCTTGCCGGGGTAGGCGAAGAACGAAACCGGCGACTTGGCACCGGCCAGCACCAGATGCTTGGCGCCGTCGAGTTGGGCCGCCGCACCCTCGCCGAAATACGCGAGCCGCTCGACCGGGGGGATCCCGGCGCCGCGCTCGAGCCGGGTCGGGAATGTCTCGGACAACCAGCGCGCACCGGTTGCCTGGGCAATTCGCGAAGCCGCAGCCAGTCCGGCGGCGCGGGTGGCGTCGCCACCGAGCAGGATCATCGTGGGTTCGCCCGACCGCAGCACCTCCGCCACTAGCCCGCCAGCGGGCGCCAGCAGTGGGTCGGCACCGGTTGGCTGCGCCGGCACTGTCGATGCGGGCTGGGCCGCGTCGGACCAGGACACGTCGGCAGGCAGAATCAGTGTGGCGATCTGAGCGCCGGCGCGGCTCACCGCGATCGCCTCGGCGGCATCGGCAGCGACGTCGGCGCCATCAGCCGTCCGGCGCACCCATCCCGACACGGTGCCGGCGAGCGCGTCGATGTCGGATTCCAGCGGGGCGTCGTACTGCTTGTGGTACGTGGCGTGGTCACCGACGACTACCACCGCCGGCACCCGGGCACGGCGAGCGTTGTGCAGGTTGGCCAGACCGTTGCCCAGCCCCGGACCGAGGTGCAGCAGCACCGCCGCCGGTCGGCCCGCGATGCGGGCATAGCCATCAGCCGCGCCGGTGGCGACACCTTCGAAGAGGGCCAGCACGCCACGCATCCGCGGCACCGCGTCCAACGCCGCGACGAAGTGCATCTCGGAAGTACCGGGGTTGGCGAAGCACACGTCGACGCCGCCGTCGACCAGGGTGTTGAGGAGGGCCTGGGCACCGTTCACGCATCGACTGTAAACGCCCGCCCGACGCCGGCGGCAGGGCCGGGCTAGGCGTCCAGTGTGGCTCGGGCAACTACGCTCGTCCGCCGCACGTGCCCGCCCCCGAACAGCACCACATGAGCCAGCAACGGAAAGAGCTGGTGCAGCCCGATGCGGGTACGCCAGCCCCGTTCCAGTGGTCGCACCCGCTGATATCCGGCCAGGACGTCCTCGTAGTGCGGACAGCCGAACAGCGCCAGCATCGCCAAGTCGCTCTCGCGGTGACCACCGTGCGCCGCCGGATCGATCAGCACCACGCCGTCGGGCGTCCACATCACGTTGCCGCCCCACAAATCGCCGTGCAGCCGGGCGGGATGGTCGTCGTCATCGAAGTCGCCGGCTCGGCAGCGTGCCGCCACGGCGTCGATCGCGGCTCGGGTCGAGGCATCGAGCCGCGGCGCCGCGAGCTCAGCCATCGGAGACAGCCGCTCGTCGGCGTAAAAATCACCCCACCGTCGGTGCCCCCGCAACGACATCGGCAACGGCTGAGACAACGGCCCGAAGAATCCGGGCCCGTCCCATCCATCCGGTCCCGCGCCGAACGCCGCGGCGCCCGCATCGTGCGTCACGGCCAGCCGGCCGCCGAACTCGTATGCCGCTTCGGGGCTCGGAGCTACCGAATCAAGCTGCTGCAGGGTAAGGCTGGTCGCCTCGACGGAAACAATCCGTGCGCAGGGCACGCCGCCTTCGACATCTGAAAGCCATTGCAGCCCCGCAGCTTCGCACGCAAAAAACCCGCTGGGGGCTTTCTGGTTATGTTTGACGAAGTCGCTCACGCAGCCCGGCGCGTCAAGCAGTTGCGTGAGCGGCATGCACGTCGTCGGCCGGACGCGCCTCGGTCTGCTCCTTGGCCCAACGGTAGTCCGGCTTCCCAGCGGGCGAACGCTTGACCTCGTCGACCAGCCAGAGGCTGCGCGGCACTTTGTATCCCGCGATTTCCGAACGCACGAAACTGTCCAACTCCGACAGCGTGGGTCGCGATCCCGGTCGAGCCTGCACGACGGCGGCCACGTGCTGGCCGTATCGAGGGTCGGGCACACCGACCACCAACGCGTCGAAGACGTCGGGGTGACCCTTCAACGCTGCCTCGACTTCCTCGGGGTAGATCTTCTCGCCGCCGCTGTTGATCGACACCGAGCCCCGGCCCAGCATGGTCACCGAGCCGTCTTCTTCGATCTGCGCGTAGTCGCCGGGGATGGCGTAACGCACGCCGTTGATGGTCTTGAACGTTTCGGCGGTCTTCTTCTCGTCCTTGTAGTAGCCGACGGGGATGTTGCCCTTCTTGGCGATCAGACCGCGCACGCCGGAACCGGGCTTCACCTCGTTGCCGTCCTCGTCAATGACAACGGTACGGTGGTCGATCGTCACCCGCGGGCCACCACTGTGCGGCGCGTCCTTGGCGACGATACTGGTGCCGCCGAAGCCGGTCTCCGAAGAGCCGATCGAATCGGTGATGACCCGGTTGGGTAGCAGCTCCAGCAGTCTCTCCTTGATGCTCGGCGAGAACAGCGCCGCGGTGCTGGCGAGCAGAAACAGCGAGGACAGGTCGTATTCGTTGTCTTCGTCCTGATGTGCCAGCAGCGCATCGAGCAGCGGTCGCGCCATGGCGTCGCCGGTGAAGAACAACAGGTTCACCTTGTGGTCGTGAATCGTGCGCCACACCTCGTCGGCGTTGAATTCCGGTGCGAGCACCGTAGTTTGGCCAGAGAAGATCGACATCCAGGTGGCGGATTGGGTTGCGCCGTGAATCATCGGCGGAATCGGGTAGCGGATCATCGGGGGATTCTGCGCGGCGGCCTTGGCGAGGTCGTACTCGTCCTTGACGAATTCACCTGTGGCGAAGTCGGTTCCGCCGAACAACACTCGGTAGATGTCCTCGTGGCGCCACATCACACCCTTAGGAAAACCGGTGGTGCCGCCGGTGTAGAGCAGGTAGATGTCGTCGGCGCTGCGTTCGCCGAAGTCACGCTCGGGTGCGCCCTGCGCGATCGCCGCGGAGAACTCGACGCCGCCATAACGCTGGAAGTCGTTGTCACTACCATCCTCGACGACGAGGACCGTCTTGACTCCTGCGGTGTCCGGCAGCACGTTGGCGACCCGGTCGGAGTACTGGCGCTCATGGACCAGGGCAACCATGTCGGAGTTTTCGAACAGGTAGCGAAGTTCGCCCTCGACGTAGCGGTAGTTGACGTTCACCAAAATGGCGCCGGCCTTGACGATGCCCAGCATCGCAATGACGATCTCGTTGCGGTTGCGGCAGTACAGGCCGACCTTGTCGTCCTTTTGCACGCCCTGATCCAGCAGGTAGTGCGCCAGGCGGTTGGCCTTCTCTTCCAGTTGGGCATAGGTCAGCTGCTCGTCGCCGCAGATCAGGGCAACGCGGTCAGGTACGGCGTCGATCGCATGCTCAGCCAAGTCGGCAATATTCAGGGCCACGGACCCCAAATTAGAACGTGTTACATTTCTTGACAAGTTTGTGGCAGCGGTGCAGGAAGGCGACCACTCGTGAGCGAGTCCGAAAAAGAGGCCAGTGACAAGGCAGACGCCATCATTGAGCAGCGCGGACACACCCTGATCTTGACGCTGAACCGGCCCGAGGCCCGCAATGCGCTTTCTACCGAAATGCTCTCGATCATGGTGGAGGCCTGGGACCGCGTCGACGAAGATCCGGACATCCGCTGCTGCATACTGACCGGGGCCGGCGGCTACTTCTGCGCGGGCATGGACCTGAAGGCCGCGACGGCGCGCCCGCCCGGCGACTCGTTCAAAGACGGCAGCTACGACCCATCCCGCATCGACGCCTTGCTGAAGGGCCGCCGGCTGACCAAACCGCTGATCGCCGCGGTCGAGGGCCCGGCCATCGCCGGCGGCACCGAGATCCTGCAGGGCACCGACATCCGGGTCGCCGGCCAGAGTGCCAAGTTCGGCATCTCGGAGGCCAAGTGGAGCCTGTACCCGATGGGCGGCTCGGCGGTGCGGCTGGTACGCCAGATTCCCTACACTCATGCCTGCGATCTGCTGCTGACCGGGCGACACATCACCGCCCCGGAGGCCAAGGAGATCGGCTTGATCGGATACGTCGTTCCCGACGGCGAGGCACTGACCAGGGCGCTTGAGATCGCCGAAGTGATCTCCAACAACGGGCCGCTGGCGGTTCAGGCGATCCTGCGCGCGATACGGGAAACCGAGGGCATGCACGAGAACGAGGCGTTCAAGATCGACACCAAACTCGGGATCTCGGTCTTCCTGTCTGACGACGCCAAGGAAGGCCCGCTGGCCTTCAAGGAGAAGCGCACTCCACAGTTCAAGGGACGCTGATCTTCGCCGAGCGTGCACTCATGGCAAAGCCACGTCAGCCGACCGGCGCGCTCGGAGTGAATGCCACCGGCATCTTCTCCAAGCCCGAGACGAAGTTCGCCGGCCGCAACGGCAACTCGGCATCTGACGCCAAGCGCAGATCCGGAAGGCGCTGCAGCAGACGGGTCTGCATGATGGACAGCTCCAGCCGGGCGAGCTGGTTGCCCAGGCAGAAGTGCGTTCCAAAGCCGAATGCGAGGTGGTTGTTCGGGTAGCGCTCGATGTTGAAGGTCTCCGGATCCTCGAAGACCTTCTCGTCGAAGTTCGCCGACTCGAACAGCAGGATCATCTTTTCACCCTGGTGCAGTGCGGTGCCGTGAAATTCGGTGTCGGCGTTGATGGTGCGTGCCATGTTCTTCACCGGCGCGGTCCAGCGCAGCATCTCTTCGATCGCGTTGGGCAGCAATCCCAGATCGTTGACCAGCCGTCGGTGTTGGTCGGACCGCAATAGCAGCTGGCGCGTGCCGCCAGACAGCGTGTGACGGGTGGTCTCGTCGCCCCCGATCAGCAATAGCAGCACTTCGGTGACGATCTGGTGGTCTTCCAAGCGTGATCCTTCGACCTCGGCGTGCACCAGGACGCTGACCAGATCGTCGGTCGGCTCGGACTTTCGGGCCGCGATCATGCCCATCATGTATTCGCTGTAGGCGGTGAAGGCGTCCATGGTGATCTGAAAATCCTCTTCCGCCGCGGTGCTGCTGAGGAAGTTCATCAGATCGTCGGACCACCTGAGGAACATCTCACGTTCCTCCGGACGCACACCGAGCATGTCGCCGATGACGGCCATCGGCAGCGGTGCAGCGAGATCCCGAACAAAGTCACACTCGCCACGCTCACACACCGCGTCGATCAGCGTGTCGCACAGCGAACCAATCTTGGATTCCAGATCTTTCACCCGCTTGCGAGTGAACCCGTAGTTGACGAGCTTGCGGCGCAAGAGATGTTGCGGATCGTCCATCTCGATCATCATCTCGACCCCAGGTTGATCGGGTCGGATGCCCCCGGCGTTTGAGAACAGCTCGGGGTCGCGCTCGGCCTCGATGACGGCCTGATACGTCGACGCGGCGGCCAACCCGTTGCGGTCCCGGAAGACCGGCTCGTTCTCTCGCATCCAGCGGTAGACCGCGTGGGAGTCACCCGCGTAGAAAGCGCCGTCCGTTAGATCGACATCTGGTTTGGTCGTTGAAGTCACTGTCATGAAATCTCCTGAGCGTCGCCGAATGTCATTTGTACCTGGTCAGCAGAGCTGGACAACATAGCGCGTTTCGGAAGACCCAGCGACGCCAACTCTTTCGCATAAGGGTGATCGCCCAGCCGGACGCGCACTCCCCCGGGTCGGGTGCGCACGCCGTCCAGCGTGTGTTCGAAGGCGGTCTCGCGGGTGACCCCGTCGCGGTGCGAGTAGCTGCGCTGCGCCTGCCGGCGCGGGGTCAGCCGAATCGGCAAACCGGGACGAAAGTCCATGCCGATCACCAATTGCCCGTCCATGTGGGCGTCGAAACCGAACCGACGGCCCTCTCGAATGGTGAAGTCCGCCATGACTTTCGGGTAGCCCCAGATCTTGGTTCCCGCCTCGAGCGTGAACGCCTGGTCGACGGGCAGGTGATGGATGAAGGCGCCGGCCGCCTGCAGCGCGCGCGGCCCGCTTGCGCTCGAGCCGGGCGGGTTGACCATCACGCTGGTGCCGAACTCGTAGTACTGGCCCAAGTCGCCGTCGATATAGTGCATCAACATCAAGACCACGACTGCGCGCCCGGGCAGGTAACGGCAGACCCGCAAACCGCTGTAGTCGATCAGGTGCTGGGCGGCGTCGGCGTCCACCGAGAACATCGCCATGTGCTGATTTGCCTTGCGGATCTGCACCGGCATCGTGATCACCGTGCCGGCGATCGTGTGCTGCGAGGCTGTCATCGGGCCAATCTAGAACGTGTTCTATTCGTCGGGCAAGACCTGATCAAACCAGCGTGGCCACCTCACGGATCTGCTCGGTGCTGCGACCGCTGACGACCATCATCGTGACGCCTGCGGCCTCCCAGGCCTTGATCTGGTTACGGACGTAGTCCACATCGCCGACGATCGCGGCGTCGTCGATGATCTCGTCCGGGATGATCGTCGCGGCCTTGTCCTTCTGGTTGCTGCGGAAGAGCTTCGTCACGTCGTCGACCACTTCGGCATAGCCCATCCGGCGGTAGACGTCGGCGTGGAAGTTAGTGTCCTCGGCGCCCATCCCGCCCATGTAGAGGGCTATGTAGGGCTTCATGGCCGCGAATGCCGCGCTGCGGTCGTCGGTGATGACGATGTTGGCCGTCGCGCAAATCTCGAAGTCGTCGCGACTGCGACGGGCGCCGGGACGGGCGAAGCCCTCGTCGAGCCACTCGTTGTAGGTGTCGGCCATGCGGGGCGTATAGAAGATGGGCAACCACCCGTCGCAGATCTCGGCGGCCAGCGCGACGTTCTTCGGCCCCTCGGCACCCAGCATGATCGGGATGTCGGCGCGCAGCGGATGGGTGATCGGCTTGAGCGGCTTGCCCAGGCCGGTCGCGCGCTCCCCGGTCAGCGGCAGCGGGTAGTGCGGTCCGTTGCTGGTCACCGGCTTCTCGCGGGCCCACACCTGGCGGATGATGTCGATGTATTCACGCGTGCGGGCCAACGGCTTGGGAAACGACTGGCCGTACCAGCCCTCCACCACCTGCGGACCCGAGACCCCAAGACCGAGGATGTGCCTGCCGCCGGAAAGGTGATCCAGCGTCAGCGCCGCCATCGCGCACGCGGTCGGCGTACGGGCGGAGAGTTGCACCACCGAGGTGCCCAGCCGGACCCGTCGGGTCGACGAGCCCCACCAGGCCAGCGGCGTGTAGGCATCGGATCCCCACGCCTCCGCGGTGAACACCGCATCGAAACCGGCGTCCTCGGCCGCGGCCACGAGTTCGGCTTGGTTCTCCGGCGGCTGCGCGCCCCAATATCCCAACTGGAGTCCGAGCTTCATCAGCGTCGCCTTTCCTGCAGGTCCCGACCTTATCTTGAATCCATTCTTAGAACCTGTTCTACTCGATGCTGTGACCACCAGCCAAAGCAGCCCGGTCCAGATCGATACCCATCAGCCGGTTCTCTCGGCACCTCTGAAGCTGTCCTTCGACTACACCCGTTCAGTCGGACCCATCTTTAGCCAGTTTTTCACCGCCCTGCGTGAGCGCCGCATCGTCGGCGTCCGGGGTTCGGACGGCCGGGTCTACGTCCCGCCGGCCGAGTTCGACCCCGTGACCTACGAACGATTGACCGAGATCGTACCGGTGGCCAGTGTCGGCACCGTGCTGTCGTGGACCTGGCAGCCCCAGCCCTTGGAGGGGCAGCCGCTGGACCGGCCATTTGCCTGGGCGCTGATCAAGCTCGACGGCGCCGACATTCCACTGCTGCACGCCGTTGATGCTGGATCGTCCGACGCGATCAGCACCGGGGCGCGGGTGCATGCGCAGTGGGTTGACGAACCGGCGGGCGCGATCACCGACATCGCCTACTTCGCGCTCGGCTCAGAAGCCCAAGAGGCCGAGCCCGTTCCCGAAACGACCGACGACCGTGACCCGGTGACGATCCAGGTGACGCCAAGCAGCATCGAAATCCAGCACACCGCTTCGCTTCCCGAGAGCGCGTTTCTGCGCGGTCTGGAAGAGGGCAAGCTGCTCGGCGCCCGCACCGGCAAGGACGGAAAGGTGTACTTCCCGCCGAAGGAAGCAGACCCCGCCACCGGCCTCGAACTCGACAACTACCTCGAGCTGCCCGACAAGGGCACGGTGACGACGTTCGCGATCATCAACATCCCGTTTGCCGGCCAACGCATCAAGCCGCCGTACGTTGCGGCCTACGTCCTGCTCGACGGCGCCGATATCGCGTTCCTGCACCTGGTTCAGGAGATCGACGCCTCCGAGGTGCGGATGGGCATGCGGGTGCAGGCGGTGTGGAAGCCCCGCGAGGAATGGGGTCTCGGCATCGACAACATCGAATACTTCAAGCCGACCGGCGAACCCGACGCCGACTACGACACCTACAAGCATCACCTGTAAGGGAGTGACGTGACCGATCGTGATGTAGCTGTCGTCGGATTCGCCCATGCGCCGCATGTGCGCCGCACTGACGGCACCACCAACGGCGTCGAAATGCTGATGCCGTGCTTCCACACGCTTTACGACGAACTCGGGCTGGAGCAGACCGACATCGGCTTCTGGTGCTCCGGCTCGTCGGATTACCTTGCCGGCCGGGCATTTTCCTTCATCTCCGCGATTGACTCGATTGGGGCAGTGCCGCCGATCAACGAGTCGCACGTGGAGATGGACGCGGCGTGGGCGCTCTACGAGGCCTACATCAAGCTGCTGACCGGTGAGATCGACACCGCGCTCGTCTATGGCTTCGGCAAGTCCTCGGCCGGCACCCTACGCCGGGTGCTCTCGCTACAGACCGATCCGTACACGGTCGCGCCGCTCTGGCCGGACTCGGTGTCGATGGCGGGGCTGCAGGCCCGGTTCGGCCTGGACTCCGGCAAGTGGACCGCCGAGCAGATGGCGCAGGTCGCCCTTGACTCGTTCGCCGTCGCCGAGCGCACCGATTCGCAAGTGCCGGCGAAGAGCATCGACGAGCTCCTGTCCCGGCCGTTCTTCGCCGATCCCCTTCGGCGCCATGACATTGCGCCGATCACCGACGGCGCGGCGGCGATCGTGCTGGCCGTCGGCGACAAGGCCCGCGAGCTGCGAAAGAACCCGGCGTGGATCACCGGGATCGAGCACCGAATCGAGACTCCGGTCCTGGGTGCCCGCGACCTGACCACGTCCCCGTCGACGCAGGCGTCGGCCAAGGCCGCGACAGGCGGAGACGCTGCCTCGATCGAGGTGGCCGAGATCTACGCGCCCTTCACGCACCAGCATCTGATTCTGACCGAGGCCATCGGGCTGCCGTCGTTGACGAAGGTCAACCCGTCAGGCGGCACGCTGGCGGCCAACCCGATGTTCTGCGCCGGGTTGGAGCGCATCGGCTTTGCGGCACAACATATTTGGAATGGCTCCGCAGAGCGGGTGCTCGCCCATGCGACCAGCGGCCCCGTCTTGCAACAGAATCTCGTCGCCGTGCTGGAAGGGAAATAATCATGGCGGGCCAGCTCGCTGCGGTGCTGGGCACCGGCCAGACGAAGTACGTCGCCAAGCGCCAGGACGTCTCGATGAACGGCCTGGTGCGCGAGGCCATCGATAAGGCGTTGTCCGACTCCGCGTCGACCATGGACGACATCGACGCGGTCGTCGTCGGCAAAGCGCCTGACTTCTTCGAGGGCGTCATGATGCCGGAGCTGTTTATGGCCGACGCCGTGGGCGCGACCGGCAAGCCGCTGATCCGGGTGCACACCGCGGGCTCGGTCGGCGGGTCGACCGGTGTGGTCGCGGCCAGCCTGGTGCAGTCCGGCAAGTACCGGCGCGTGCTCGCGATGGCGTGGGAGAAGCAGTCCGAGTCGAATGCCATGTGGGCGTTAAGCATTCCGGTGCCGTTCACCAAGCCGGTCGGCGCCGGTGCCGGCGGCTACTTCGCTCCGCACGTGCGCGCCTACATCCGGCGATCGGGCGCGCCGACTCACATCGGTGCCATGGTGGCGGTCAAGGACCGGCAGAACGGCGCCAAGAACCCGTTGGCGCACTTGCATCAACCGGACATCACGCTAGAGAAGGTGATGGCGTCGCAGATGCTGTGGGACCCCATTCGCTTCGACGAGACCTGCCCGTCGTCCGACGGCGCCTGCGCGGTGGTGATTGGTAACGAGGACATCGCCGACAAACGCGTCGCCGAAGGTCATCCGGTGGCATGGATTCACGCCACCGCGTTGCGCACCGAACCGCTGGCGTTCTCCGGCCGCGACCAAGTCAACCCGCAGGCCGGGCGCGACGCCGCCAAGGCACTGTGGAAGGCAGCAGGCATCGCCAGTCCGATCGATGAGATCGACACCGCCGAAATCTATGTGCCGTTCTCGTGGTTCGAGCCGATGTGGCTGGAGAACCTCGGGTTCGCGCCCGAGGGCGAAGGCTGGAAGCTCACCGAGGCGGGCGAGACCGCGATCGGTGGGCGGATTCCGCTCAACGCCTCCGGCGGCGTGCTGTCGTCGAACCCGATCGGCGCATCCGGTCTGATCCGGTTCGCCGAGGCGGCTATCCAGGTGATGGGCAAGGCGGGCGACCATCAGGTTCCGGATGCGCGTAAGGCGCTGGGCCACGCCTACGGCGGCGGCTCGCAGTACTACTCCATGTGGGTAGTGGGGGCCGATAAGCCGTGAAGTACACCTGCAGCATTGCGATGGGGCCGATCGATCAGTTGGCCGACATCGCAAAGACCGCCGAAGAGGTGGGGTTCGACGCGATCGCGCTACCAGACTCGTTGTTCTACATGGAGAAGGCCGCCGCCGATTACCCGTACACCCCCGACGGGTCACGGATGTGGGACGAGAACACACCCTGGGTCGACCCGCTGATCGCCGCCGCGGCGATGGGCGCGGTCACCTCGACGCTGCGGTTCTACACCAGCGTGATGAAACTGGGCTCACGCAATCCGCTGCTGCTGGCGCGCCAGGTCGGCTCGGTGGCCAACCTGACCAACAACAGGTTTGGCTTTGGCGTGGGCATCGGCTGGGCGCCAGAGGAATTCGAATGGTGCGGAGTGCCATACAAGCGCCGCGGCGCAGCGCGTCGACGAGATGATCGAGGTCATCAAGCTGGTGCTCGGCGGCGGGATGATCGAATTCCACGGCGATTTCTACGACTTCGACCGGTTGCAAATGAGTCCGGCGCCCAGCCAATCGGTGCCGTTCTACGTCGGCGGCCATACCGAAGTCGCGCTCAAGCGCGCCGCTCGGGTGAGCGACGGTTGGACCAGCGCCATGATGACCTGCGACGAGCTCGCCGACACCATCGGCAAACTCAAGGCGTTGCTTGCCGAATACGACCGCGCTGATGTCCCATTCGAATACCAGGCGGTCTGCATCGACAAGTTCGGCGTGGACGGTCACCGCGAATTGGCGGAGGTCGGTGTCACCGACAACATCGTCATCCCTTGGGTTTACCCCGAGTTTGGGGGACTCGGTTTCGACGCGCCGCTGGAGAAGAAGAAGGATTCGCTGAAACGCTTCGCCGACACCTATATCCACTCGGGATGGCAGGAGAAATGACCGACTCGCCCGCACACCTGGCCGGCAAGCGTTCCCGCGATGCGGTGGGGGCCCGAGACAAGGACGCGTGGCTGGCGGTGTTCGCCGACGACGCCATCGTCGAGGACCCGATCGGCCCATCGCATTTCGACCCCGAGGGCAAGGGGCATCGCGGTCGCGATGCCATCTCGGCGTTCTGGGACAAGGCGATTGTGCCGACGGACAAGATCGAGTTCCATTTCCGCGACACCTACCAGTGCGGCAACGAGGAAGCCAACGTCGGCCACATCCTGATCACGGCGGCCGGACTACCAGGTCACCGCCGAAGGGGTGTTCACCTACAAAGCCAACGACGAGGGCAAGTTGCTGGCGTTGCGCGCGTACTGGGAGGTTGACCAGGCGACCGCGAGCGCGCGTCGTATCTAGCCCAGCATTGAATCGCCTTGCTAGACGGGTTCCAGGCCGGTCAGATAGCGCCGGGCCAGGTCTTGATAGGCCTGCGGGTTTACATTCACCCACATTTCAGCGCCGGTGCCCGCGATCGGGCCCCTGACCGTGGCCGGCGCTCCGACCACCAGCACCTCGTCGGGAATCTTGGCGCCACCGATCACTACTGCGCCCGCCGCGATCAGGCTGCGCGCGCCGATTACGGCTCCGTCGAGGACGGTGGCGTGGTTGGCGATCAGCGCCTCGGCTCCGACGTGGGCCCCGTGGATGAGGCACATGTGCGCCACCGTTGCTCCCGGGCCGATGTCGACGGGGACACCCGGTGGCGCGTGCAACACGGATCCGTCCTGCACATTGGCCCCCTCACGCACGATGACGGGCGCATAGTCGGCGCGCAGCACGGTGTTGAACCACACCGACGCCCCGGCCTCGACCGTGACATCGCCGATCAGGGTGGCGGTTGGCGCGACGAAGGCAGTGGGATCGACCTTGGGCGATCGGCCTTCGAAGGAAAACAGCGGCATCGTTCAGATATACCCCAGACGGGGTATGCCGCAGCCCAGAGCGCCCGTCGTTGCGCGATCCGGTGGGAAAACTGTAACGTGTTCTAGTCAGAAGCTGACAAAGTTGGAGGCGTCATGGCTACGGAGACTGCGGGTATTCGCGAGATCGACGCCGGCACCCTGCCCGACCGCTATGCCCGCGGCTGGCACTGCCTGGGCCCGGTCAAGGAGTACCTGGACGGCGAGCCCCACGGGGTCGAGGCGTTCGGCACTCATCTCGTAGTGTTCGCGGACTCGGACGGCGATCTGCACGTCCTCGACGGCTACTGCCGGCACATGGGCGGCAATCTGTCGCAGGGCACCGTCAAGGGCGACGAAATCGCCTGCCCCTTCCACGACTGGCGGTGGGGTGGTGACGGCAAGTGCAAGCTGGTGCCCTACGCCAAGCGCACGCCGCGGCTGGCCCGCACCCGATCCTGGACTACCGACGTGCGCAGCGGCCTGTTGTTTGTTTGGCACGACCACGAGGGCAACCCGCCACAGCCGGAGGTGCGGATACCGGAAATCCCCGAGTTCGTCAGCGACGAGTGGACCGACTGGCGGTGGAACTCGATCCTGATCGAGGGTTCCAATTGCCGCGACATCATCGACAACGTCACCGACATGGCGCACTTCTTCTACATTCACTTCGGTCTGCCGACGTACTTCAAGAATGTCTTCGAGGGCCACGTCGCCTCGCAGTATCTACACAATGTCGGGCGGCCCGACGTCAACGATCTGGGCACCTCATACGGTGAAGCGCACTTGGATTCGGAGGCGTCCTACTTCGGTCCGTCGTTCATGATCAACTGGCTGCACAACAAGTACGGCGACTACAAGGCCGAGTCGATCCTGATCAACTGCCACTACCCGGTAACCCAGGATTCGTTCGTGCTGCAGTGGGGCGTCATCGTCGAAAAACCCAAAGGCATGGACGAGGCGATGACGGAGAAGTTGGCCAAAGTCTTCACCGAGGGCGTCAGCAAGGGCTTCCTACAGGACGTCGAGATCTGGAAACACAAGACCCGCATCGACAATCCGCTGCTGGTCGAGGAGGATGGCGCCGTCTACCAGATGCGGCGGTGGTATCAGCAGTTCTACGTCGACGTCGCCGACGTCACACCGGACATGACCGACCGCTTCGAGATCGAGGTGGATACCACCATCGCCAACGAGAAGTGGCACGTGGAGGTCGACGAGAACCTACACCGGCAGGCCGGTGAAAAAGGACAGCCGACCCAGGTCTCAACATGACTCCGCGCGAGCAGACGCCCGACGTCGACCGGCTGGCTCGGTCGATGCTGATGCTCCATGGTGATCACGACAGCCATGACGAGCCGGTACCGGCCGCAGGTGGCCGGCACGGTGGATCCTGGTCTAAGGCACCGGCTTTCGCCGATGACCCGGAGCGGGCCGCCGCGGTGCGGGAGGCCACCCAGGCCGACCGCACCCGTTACCTGACATCGGGTCTGCAGCCGGTGGGCTGCCGGTTCTGCCATGCCACGGTCAACGTCAAGCGGCTGGGACCCGGCCACACCGCGGTGCAGTGGAACACCGACGCGTCCCAGCGCTGCGCCTACTTCGCGGAGCTTCGCGCCTCCGGTGAGCACAGCGCGCGCACCAGAGCGTGCCCGAAGCTGGCGGACAGCATCGAACATGCCGTCGCCGAAGGTTGTTTGGACCCGGTGTCCACCACCCCTCCGCCCGGCGACGGCTGACTACAGCCCGGCGAAGCGCTCCTTGACGGCTTCGGCGGTCAGTCCGTAGTCATCTAGCGAATACCTGTGTTTGGGTGCACGTTCGCCGGATTGGCTTTCGGCATGGCTCTTTTCCATGGCCTGTTGGGCCTCGTCGGTCAGCGGGATGTCGAAGTGGCGGTAGATCTCGGCCACCGTGCCGAGCGGGTCGGCGATCAATTCGCGGTAGTCGACGTCGTAGAACTGAGCCGGGTCATATCTGGCGCGTGCGGTGTTGAACCGCTCCAGACCTCGCGACCAGGTTTCCATTGCGTCAGCGCCGATCTGGGCGCCGACGAAGGTCGTCGACCACCCTTCGGCGGTGTGCTGCGCCAGTGAGCACATCGACGCCATGATGGTCTCGACCGGTCGATGCGTCTGGATGACGAGCGCGTCGGGATAGGCCGACATCAGCGCGTCCAGTGCGAACAGATGGCTGGGATTTTTGAGCACCCACCGCTTGTCGGCGTCGTTGAGCCCGATCAGCTGAAGGTTTTTGCGGTGCCTGCGATATGCCGGCGTCCAGTCCTGCTGCGACAGCCACTTGGAGTAGCCGGGTAGGTGCGCCAGCGTCTCGTAGGACACTGAATGCAGCGACTGCCGCAACAGCTGCCAGCATTCTTCCAGCTCGTATGCGGCCATGAAATGCAGGCCGGTGTACCCCGGGTTCTCCTGATGGTGCTGGGTGAACTGCGCGTCGAGTTGGCGATACAGCGGGTTGGATTCCCAGGTGTCGCGCGGCGGACGTGGCTGCGGGAACTCGGCCAGCCACATGTGCAGCCCCTGATGGGCCGGATCGGCGCCGAGCAGCCGGTGCAGCGCAGTGGTCCCGGTGCGCACCAGGCCGGTGACGAAGATCGGCCGTTCGACGGGGACGTCGACATGTTGCGGGTGTTGCTTCCAGGCGGATTCGGACAGCAGTCTGGCCACCAGTGCGCCGCGCAGAAAGAAGCGATTCATCTTGCTGCCCAACACGGTAAGGCCGGCGTCCCGCTGGTACGAGTCCAGCAGCACGCCAAGCGCTTCGCGATAGTTGTCGTCGTCGGCACCGAAGTCGTCGAGGCCGACCATCTTGGTCGCCGAAGCATGCAGTTCGTCGACGGTTGCGATGTCGGTGCGTTGAGTCATCAGGTGTGGTACTCCCCGCAGTTGACATCGAGCGTCTGGCCGGTGATGCCGCTGGACAAGTCGCTGGCCATGAAGAGAATCGCCGACGCCACCTCGTCCTCGGTCGGCAGCCGCTTGAGGTCGGAGTTCGCCGCGGTGGCCTGGTAGATCTGCTCAGCCGTGGTGCCGTACTTGCCGGCCTGATGATTGAAGTAAGCCTGCAAAGTGTCACCCCAGATATAACCGGGCGCAACGGAATTAACGCGAATTCCCTGTTCACCCAGCTCGGTGGCCAACGACTGCGACATGGACAGCAACGCGGACTTCGCCATCTTGTAGGCGCCGTACTTCGCCTGCGAGTGCCGGATCACCATAGAGTTGACGTTCACGACCGAGCCTTTCGACTCGGCCAGCGCCGGCGTGAAACCCTGGATGAGCCTTAAAGCCCCGAGCGCGCTTAGTTCGATGGCATCGCGGATGTGCTGAAATGTTGTGCCCGCCAACGGCTTCATCGACGGCACTCGGAACGCGTTGTTGATCAGCACGTCGACCTTGCCATAGGCCTCGATGGTGGCATCGACGAGGTTGGCGACCTGATCGTCGTCAGTGATGTCGGTGCGCACCGTCACCGCCCGGCCTCCGGCGTCTGCGATCTGCTTGGCAACGTCGTCGAGGCGCTCTGGGGTGCGGGCAGCCAAGACTAGGTCGGCCCCCTCCTGTGTGCATCGGTGCGCCAGCGTCGTGCCCAAACCTGGGCCGACGCCACTGATCACCACCACCTTGCCGTCGAGCATTTCGGTCATCCCAGCATCCTTGCCGCAATTTGTCGCTGGCGCTGTGCAATTCGTGCGCGCCAGGCATCTTCGGAAATTTTGTTGTCCTGGCAATACGGCAACGCGGCCGGAACAGCGTCAAAGTCGACCAGTTCGACGCTGGGCCCGTCGGCCTCGGTGAGCTGGCGCGAGACCCGCTGCCAACGGAACTGCAGGAATCCACGTCGATGCCCCACGGTTTCGACCCAGTTGGTGACGCCGGGGTTCTCGTCGCCAACCACGATCCGAATCTTGCCGTCAGGATCCGCTTGCGCCTGGCTGGAATTCAGCGATGTTTGGCGGTTGATGTAGTCCAGCGAGATGTACCACATGCTGCCCAGCTGGAAGCCGAGGTAGGGCGCATCGGTTACCGGCAGCGTGATGACCAGAGCCTGATCGGGCCGTAGCTCGAAGTGCCCGACCGAGGAGTACTGCGTCGCCAGACCGCCCGGAGTCAGGCGTGGTGGGACCATGGTGTTGACCGGGATGTCGAGATAGAACCACTGCGGGAACTGCAGCCAGGTCTTGATTCGGTTGACGAGTTGTTTCCCTGCTGTGGCATAACGCTTTTCGATAGCAGCGCGGGTCAGCGGCGGCGGAGCGGTACCGACGGTGTCAAGACGTTCGATCGCCACCGTGCCGCGCCGCTGCGACCAATCACCGTAGACCTCGCGGATCACCAGCTGGCCGGGGCTGTTCGGTCGCACCTGCCATTGGAAGCTGCCGTCCGGCGCGATCTCGAGCTCACGGTCGTCGAACGCGGCCTGGCTCGCCGGCACGTTGTCGTCGGTGTACTCCCCGCCGAGCAACTGAAAGCTCAGGTCGGTGGTGGTGCCACGGGTGCCGGTGACCAGATAATCATGGTCGGGTTGGACCCGGCAGCCGAAGTAGAGGGTGTCCGGGTTGTCCAGGCCCATCTTGGCGAACGGCCCGGTGCCGGACAGCAGCATCGGGTGATCACGCTCGTAGTCGAACACCATGTGCGTGCAGGCGGCCACACACCCCGCCAGGTACTGCAGCCCCTCGAGCAGGTCGGCTTCGGTCTCGATATGCGGTGCGGCGGCGACCAGTTTTTCGGCCTCGGCAATCGCATCGGTAAGTGGCTGAGAGAACACGCCTCGACGCTAGAACGTGTTCTAATTTCCGTCAATGGGCGAACATCGCCCCGTGTCGCCGGGTTGGGCAGAAACGAGGCCCGCTCACTCCCCGACTACGGCGTGCACTGCTGCGACAGGTCGATCAGGTGCTGCCGCACATCCGGATGCCGATTCAAGTAATCTAAAACGTTGGGGCCACCGCCCTCGGCCTCGGACCTGGCCTGCAGCTGCTGGTGTAGGTCGGGATGCCGCTGTAGGTACGAGTCGATGGAATTACCCACGGTCTGATCGCATTGGGCGTTCGCCACAGGCAGCGCGATCAGCGTTGACGCGGCGGCGCTGAGCAGGCCACCGGCGAGCAGACCGTAGAGTCCGCGGCGAAGGGACCATGGGGTTCCGGATGTCATGGTCATCGGATTGCTCCTTTTGGGCATTGGCTATCGGATTACTTCGATCTACTAATCGAGAGTACCGGCACCAGCGTTACCGCAGCCTTTGCTGAAGCTGTGAGGCTAGTGTGTGACGGCTTGCCCACTGGCTTGTTCGCGCTTGATCTCCAGCGCGATATCGATGAGCTGGTCTTCCTGACCGCCGATGAGTTTGCGCTGACCCGCCCGGTGCAACAGCTGGTGGGCCGGGACGTCGTAGCGCTCGGCCTGGCGGACGGCGTGCTTGAGGAAGCTCGAGTAGACCCCGGAGTACCCCATAATCAGAGCATTGCGGTCGAGCAGGCATTCGGCCGGCATGGCAGGCCGCACCACGTCCTCGGCGGCGTCGGCGATATCAAAGAAGTCGATGCCGGTCTTGACGCCGATCTTGTCGAACACCCCGATCAGCGCCTCGACGGGCGCGTTACCCGCCCCCGCGCCGAACCGGCGGCACGAGCCGTCGATCTGCTTGGCACCCGCCCGCACGGCCTCCACCGAGTTCGCGACCCCCAGTCCGAGGTTTTCATGGCCATGGAAGCCGACTTGGGCGTCGTGGCCGAGTTCGGCGACCAGCGCTGCAACCCGGTCGCGCACCCCTTCCAGCACCAGCGCTCCGGCGGAGTCGACCACGTAGACGCACTGGCATCCGGCGTCGGCCATGATGCGCGCCTGTGCGGCCAGTTTCTCCGGCGGAATGGTGTGCGCCATCATCAGGAACCCGACGGTTTCCAGCCCTAGCTCGCGAGCCAGACCGAAATGCTGGATCGACACGTCGGCCTCGGTGCAGTGGGTGGCGATTCGGCAGATCGACCCGCCGTTGTTTTGGGCCTCCTTGATGTCCTCCTTGGTGCCCACTCCGGGCAGCATCAGGAAGGCGATCTTGGCCTCGTTGGCGGTCTGCGCGGCCAGCTTGATCAGCTCCTGCTCGGGCGTCTTGGAGAACCCGTAGTTGAAGCTCGAGCCACCCAGACCGTCCCCGTGGGTGACCTCGATCACCGGCACACCCGCAGTGTCCAGGGCGGCCACGATGGCGCCGACCTCGTCCTTGGTGAACTGGTGACGCTTGTGGTGCGAGCCGTCCCGCAGGGATGTGTCGGTCATCCGGACGTCCCAAATCGGGTTGAAGAAGATGTCGGTACTCATGCTTGCGCTCCTCCCGCCGTGGCGGACAGGGATTCCTTCGCGATCTCCTCGCCCACCTTGGTGGCCGCGGCGGTCATGATGTCGAGGTTGCCCGCATACGGGGGCAGGTAATCGCCGGCACCCTCGACCTCGACAAAGGTGGTGACCAGGGCCTGGCCGCCGGAGTGCAGCGACGGGTCGTCGAACTGCGGCTCGTTGAGCAGCCGGTACCCCGGCACGTAGGTCTGCACCTCGGCGACCACGTCGTGGATGGATTTGGCGATCGCGTCGCGGTCGGCATCCTCGGGGATGGCGCAGAAGATGGTGTCACGCATGATCATCGGCGGGTCGGCCGGATTGAGGATGATGATCGCTTTGCCGCGTGTGGCACCGCCGATGGTCTCCACGCCCTTGCTAGTGGTCTTGGTGAACTCGTCGATATTGGCCCGGGTGCCCGGCCCGGCGGAAACCGACGCCACCGACGCCACGATCTCGGCGTAGGGGACTTCCACAACCCGCGAGACGGCATACACGATCGGAATGGTCGCCTGGCCCCCGCAGGTGATCATGTTGACGTTCGGCGCATCGAGATGCGCCCGCAGGTTCGCCGGCGGGATGACGGCCGGACCGACGGCAGCCGGCGTCAAGTCGATGGCGCGAATTCCGGCTTCGGCATATTTCGGCGCCGCGTCCTTATGGACGTAGGCGCTGGTCGCCTCGAACACCAGGTCGGGTTTCTCGGGCTGCGCCAGCAGCCAGTCGACGCCCTCGTGGGTGGTCTCCAGCCCGAGCTTGCGCGCTCGTGCCAGGCCTTCGCTCTCCGGGTCGATGCCCACCATCCAGCGTGGCTCCAACCACTCCGAGCGCAGCAGTTTGTACAGCAGGTCGGTACTGATATTGCCCGACCCGACGATGGCCACCTTTGCCTTCGAAGGCATAGGCACTCCTTTTATTCGAAAGACAACCGGACGGACCCCAGGCCAGCGAACTCGGCAACGAAGTTGTCGCCGGGCCGGGCGTCGATGGCTCGGGTGCACGAACCGGGCAACACGACGTCACCGGCCCGAAGCCGCACACCAAAGCTTTCCACCTTGCGGGCCAGCCACGCCACCGCGGTCACCGGGTTGCCCAGTACGGCGTCGCTGCGGCCCTTGGCAACCACCTCACCGTTGCAGGTCAATACCGCATCGATCGCGGTGATGTCGACATCGGACGGCGCCACCCGCGCCGCGCCCAGCACGAAACCCGCCGAGGAGGCGTTGTCGGCGATGGTGTCGCACAGCGCGATTTTCCAGTCGGTGATCCTGGTGTCGATCAGCTCGATGGACGGCACCAAAGCTTCAGTGGCCGCCAGGACGTCGTCTTCGGTGCAGTTCGCGCCCGGCAGGTCGTGGGCCAGGATGAACCCGACCTCAACCTCCACCCGCGGGTAGAGGTAGTTGGCCGCTTTGACCGGGGTGTCCTCGAAGACCTGCATCTCGTCGAGCAGATGCCCGTAGTCCGGTTCGTCGACGCCCATCATCTGCTGCATCGCCAGCGAGGACAGGCCCACCTTGTGTCCCGCAACCCGCGCGCCCTCGGCGACCCGCTGGCGGATGTTGATCAGCTGGATCTCGTAGGCGTCCACGACGTCGATCTCGGGGTGTGCAGCCGTCAACGGCGCGATCGCCTGGCGGCTCCGCTCGGCCTCCGCGAGGTCGGCGGCCAGCTCATCACGGGTGGCAACCGGGATCATTTCGCCGAAGTCCCCTCGTTGGTGTGACCGGGCCGGTAGCGCCCAGCCCCGGCAATTCTATAACGTGTTCTACATGACAGCTCAGGAGTTCGACGTCGTCGTGGTCGGGAGCGGCGGCGCTGGCATGGTTGCTGCCCTCGCTGCTGCCCACCGGGGTCTTTCGACAATAGTCATCGAGAAAGCCGCCCACTACGGCGGCTCCACTGCGCGCTCGGGGGGCGGAGTGTGGATTCCCAACAACCAGGTCCTCGAGCGTGACGGCGTCAAGGACACGCCGGAAGCGGCCCGCACCTATCTGTACGGAATCATCGGCGACATCGTCGAACCGGAACGTATCGACACTTACCTGCAGCGCGGGCCCGAGATGCTTTCGTTCGTGCTGAAGCACACGCCACTCAAGATGTGCTGGGTGCCCCAATACTCCGACTACTATCCCGAGGCTCCGGGCGGCCGCCCGGCCGGCCGGTCCGTCGAGCCGAAGCCGTTCAACGCCAAGAAGCTCGGAGCCGACCTGCCCGGGCTGGAGCCGCCCTACGGTAAGGTCCCGCTCAATGTCGTTGTGATGCAACAAGACTACGTGCGACTGAACCAGCTCAAGCGCCATCCGCGCGGAGTGCTGCGCAGCCTGAAGGTAGGTGCGCGGACCATGTGGGCCAAGGCGACCGGCCAGAACCTGGTCGGCATGGGCCGCGCCCTGATCGCTCCGCTGCGGATCGGGCTGCGCAAGGCCGGCGTCCCGGTGCAGCTCAACACCGCACTGACCGACCTCTACGTGGAGGACGGAGCGGTGCGCGGCGTCTACGTGCGCGACACCACGGCGCCCGAATCCGGTGACCCTCAACTGATTCGGGCCCGAAAAGGCGTGATTCTTGGTTCCGGCGGATTCGAACACAACGAACAGATGCGGGTCAAATACCAGCGCGCACCAATCACCACGAAGTGGACCGTTGGCGCGAAGGCCAACACCGGCGACGGCATCCTGGCCGCTGAAAAGCTCGGCGCGGCACTCGAAATCATGGAGGACGCGTGGTGGGGCCCGACCGTCCCGCTGGCGGGCGCACCGTGGTTCGCATTGTCGGAGCGCAATTCACCCGGCTCGATCATCGTCAACATGTCGGGCAAGCGATTCATGAATGAATCCATGCCTTACGTCGAGGCGTGCCACCACATGTACGGAGGCGAGTACGGCCAGGGCCCGGGGCCCGGGGAGAACATCCCGGCGTGGCTGGTGTTCGATCAGCAATACCGTAACCGGTACATCTTCGCAGGATTGCAGCCAGGACAACGTATTCCACGCAAGTGGCTGGATTCCGGCGTGATTGTCCAGGCCCACTCGCTGGAGGAGCTGGCAGCCAAAGCCGGCCTGCCGGCCGACGAATTCACCGAGACGGTGAAGCGTTTCAACGGTTTCGCACGCTCGGGCGTCGACACCGACTACCACCGCGGCGAGAGCGCCTATGACAGGTACTACGGCGATCCCACCAACAAGCCGAACCCGAACCTCGGCGAGATCAGCCACCCGCCTTACTACGCCGCCAAGATGGTGCCCGGCGACCTGGGCACCAAAGGCGGCGTCCGCACCGACAAGCACGGTCGCGCATTGCGCGACGACGGCAGCATCATCGAAGGCCTCTACGCGGCGGGCAACGTCAGTGCCCCGGTGATGGGACATACCTATCCCGGTCCAGGCGGCACCATCGGCCCTGCGATGACCTTCGGCTACTTGGCCGCGCTGCACATCGCCGACGAGGCCTAAGATGCCCATCAACCCGGAAGTCGCACTGGCGGCCGAACTCGATCCGATCGAATTCTCTTGGAGCAGCAGTGATGTGCAGCTCTACCACCTGGGATTGGGCGCGGGCGCCGACCCGATGGACCCTTGCGAGCTGCGCTACCTGGTCGATGACACCCCGCAGGTGCTGCCGACCTTCGGCAACGTGGCGGCCACCTTCCATGCCACCAAGCCGCCGACCGTGCAGTTTCCCGGCATCGACGTCGAGCTGGGCAAGGTCTTACATGCCAGCGAGCAGGTAACCGCGCCGACGCCGCTGCCACCGTCCGGCTCCGCGAGGGCCGTGACCCGATTTACCGATATCTGGGACAAGGGCAAGGCCGCAGTAATCTGGTCTGAGACCACAGTGACCGGGCCGGACGGGACGCCGCTATGGACGCAGAAGCGGTCGATCTTCGCCCGTGGCGAAGGCGGGTTCGGCGGGGAGCGCGGGCCTTCAACGTCTGCTGCCGCGCCGGACAGGTCACCGGACCTCGAGCTGGACATACCAGTGCTGCCGCAGCAAGCGCTGCTCTACCGACTCTGCGGCGATCGCAATCCGTTGCATTCGGATCCCGAATTCGCTGCTGCCGCAGGCTTTCCGCGGCCCATCCTGCACGGTTTGTGCACCTACGGCATGACCTGCAAGGCGCTGGTCGACGCGCTACTTG
Source organism: uncultured Actinomycetota bacterium (assembly GCA_963744835.1). Taxonomy (GTDB): domain Bacteria; phylum Actinomycetota; class Actinomycetes; order Mycobacteriales; family Mycobacteriaceae; genus Mycobacterium. The sequence goes on along the minus strand of CAVUVB010000006.1, from coordinate 1,416,075 downwards.
ATGCTGACGTCGCCGCCGTAGGGTCCTACGGCGCCCGTTTCACCGGGGTGGCGTACCCGGGCGAGACACTGAAGGCCGCCGTCTGGAAGGACCACGGCCGGTTGTTGGCCAGCGTCGTCGCACCCGCCCGCGAGGACGCGGTGGTGCTCAGCGGTGTGGAGCTGGTTCCGGTCTAGGCGCGCCGTGCCCCGAGGGTGCGGCTAGCCGCACCCCCGGCCTTGGCGGTGCGGCTAGCCGCACCCTCGACGGGCCAACGCCGCACGGACACGGCTGACAATCTCGGCGGGTCGGTTCCCCGCCAGCACCCTGATGACGATCCACCCAAGTTGTTCGAGCATTTCCAGCCGCCTCACGTCCCAGGTGTATTGCCGGCGATCGCGACGGTGTTGCTCGCCATCGTACTCGACGGCGACTTTGACGTCCTCCCAACCCATGTCGAGATATGCGATCGCACTGCCGAATTCATTCAGCACCGGGATCTGTGTCTGCGGTCTCGGCAGGCCCGCCTGGATCAGGGTGACGCGTAGCCAGGACTCTTTCGGCGACTGCGCACCCGGGTCGAATAGGTCGATCGCCCGGCGCGCTCGCGCGATACCCCGGCGACCGGAATATCTTCGAGCCAACAGCTCGACATCAGCCGCTTTGATCTCCGTCGCCCTGGCAAGCGAGTCGATCCCCGCCACGGCAGTCGTGATCGGGTTCCAGCAGCCGAAGTCCAACGGCGTCCTGGCCGGCGAAGTGATTGGAAGACCGGCCACTACCTCGATCTCGTCCTCCTCGATATGGTTTCGGTAAGTCCGAATACCCGGCGGAGTGCGGAGATTGTTGTAAATCAACTCCACGACTCGAAGATCGTCGACCCAGTTGCTTCCATGCAAGGCGGCTGCCGCGAAGCCTGCAATCACACCTCGGCGTCCGGTCCAGAGCCACGCTGCTTGCGCACGTGATCTGGCGTCGGCGTCAACGTGACGTTCCAGGTAGACGTCGGGGAATAGTCGGCGGCATTGGGTGGCCAACTGGGCCTTGGTCAACACCCCTGCGGCGACGGCCTCACTGCCGATGAATGGTTCTGACACGACGGCAGCGTCACAGGCCACGCCGCCATCGTCACTTCAGCTATGCACACCTCGACGAGTGTGCAGCCACTAATTAGCCGAGGATCAGTCCTGAGGTGGGAACGCCGGTGCCCGCGGTGACGAGCACATGCTCGACGTCGGGTACCGGGTTGACCGACGTGCCGCGCAATTGACGCACGCCCTCCGCGATGCCGTTCATGCCGTGGATGTAGGCCTCGCCGAGTTGCCCACCGTGTGTGTTGATGGGCAGTCGCCCACCGATTTCGATGGCACCGCCGGCGATGAAGTCCTTGGCTTCACCCTTACCGCAGAATCCCAACTCCTCCAACTGAATCAGTGTGAACGGAGTGAAGTGATCATAGAGCACCGCGGTCTGGATATCGGACGGCTTTAAGCCGGATTGCTGCCACAACTGCTCGCCCACCAGGCCCATCTCCGGCAAGCCGAGCTCGGGTCGGTAGTAGCTGACCATGGTGTATTGGTCGGGGCTGGAGCCCTGCGACGCGGCTTCAATGATCGCCGGCCGCTGCTTGAGGTCATACGCGCGCTCAGCGGATGTCACGACGATCGCGACTGCGCCGTCGGTCTCCTGGCAGCAGTCCAGCAAGCGCAACGGCTCAGCAATCCAACGCGAATTCTGATGGTCCTCAATGGTTATCGACTTCTCGTAGAAGTATGCCTTCGGGTTCTTTGCAGCGTGCTTGCGGTCAGCCACCGAGATGGCGCCGAAGTCCCGGCTGGTCGCACCGGACATCTGCATATAGCGCCTGGCGATCATCGCTACCTGCGCCGCCGGCGTGGAAAGGCCGTGCGGATAGGAAAAGGAATTGTCCGCCGACGTCGAATCAGCTTGGACTCTAGCATCACCCACCAACCGGGTCTGCACCTGGCCGAACCGCATACCGGAACGCTCGTTGAAAGCCCGGTACGCAACCACAACGTCGGCGACACCGGTCGCGACGGCCATCGCGGCATGCTGGACGGTCGCGCACGCGGCGCCGCCGCCATAGTGAATCTGAGAGAAGAACTTCAGCTCACCGATCCCTGCCGCGCGCGCAACGGCGATTTCCTTGTTGGTGTCCATGGTGAAAGTGGTCAGTCCGTCGACGTCGGCGGGGGTCAGGCCGGCATCGTCGAGCGCGTCGCGCACCGCCTCAGCGGCCAGCCGCAGCTCGCTTCGACCGGAGTCCTTGGAGAAGTCAGTGGCACCAATACCGACGATCGCGGCCTTGCCCGATAGCACTACCCATCCCCCATCGTGAGCGTGACCGTCGCAATGACGTGGTCGCCAAGACTATTGCGGCCGAACACCTTCACCGTAATCAACCCATCCTGCACCGCGGTCACTTCACCGGAGAAGGTCACCGTGTCATAGGCGTACCACGGCACACCGAGCCGCAGCCCGATCGACTTGATCAATGCCGATGACCCAGCCCAGTCGGTGACGTAGCGCTGTACCAGACCGGTATCGGTGAGGATGTTGACGAAGATGTCCTTCGAACCCTTGGCCTGCGCCTTGTCCCGGTCGTGGTGCACGTCCTGGAAGTCACGGGTGGCCAGCGCCGTCGAGATGATGAAGGTGGGGTCACCGTAGAGCTTGAGCTCGGGCAGCACGGTGCCTACGTCGACGACCGGCGCGCTCATGCGTCAGGCTTCCACGCGTGCAGGGTCCACTCCGGACCGCTATCACCGGCCGGAAAGTCGATATAGGTTGCGCGCACCGGCATTCCGATCTGCACCGTGTCGGGATCGACATTGCGAAGCTCACCCAACATTCGCACGCCCTCCTCGAGTTCCACGAGGGCGATGACGAATGGCAGCGTGCGGCCCGGGATTTTCGGCGCATGATGCACCACGAAGCTGAACACCGTGCCCTTGCCGCTGGCCACCACGTAGTCGATCGGTTGAGCTTTGTCCTGCCAGACCGCAGGCGCCGGCGGGTGCTGCAGACTGCCGTCGGGGCGACGTTGAATCCGTAACTCGTGCGCGTTGACGCCCTCCCAGAAAAACGTGGTATCGCGCGATAGCGCGGGCCGCATCATCGCGTCGGCGTCTAGGTCCTCGGGCACTGAAGCCGGCGCATCAGATTCGCGTGGCTTGAATTTGAGGATACGCCAGTTCATTTCGGCGACATCCTCGTCACCGACCCGCCAGATGATGTGCTGGTTGATGAACCAGCCCTCGCCCAGAGCAGTCTGCTTTGGGCCGATAACGTCACCCATCTCGGAGCTGATACTGACTTGCTCGCCGGGCTGCAGGTATCGGTGGTAGGTCTGCTCGCAGTTGGTTGCGACCACTCCGATGTAGCCGGAGTCGTCGAACAGCTTCATCATGGGGCCCATCGGATCGTCCTGTGGACGTTCTCCGTCCAAGCCGAACATCGTCCAGACCTGAATCATCGCCGGTGGAGCGACGATTCCCGGATGGCCGACGGCGCGGGCAGCGGTCTCGTCGACATAGATCGGATTGCGGTCGCCGATCGCCTCTACCCAGTTGTTGATCATCGGCTGGTTCACCGGGTCGCGACCGGCGCGCGGCTTTGGGCCGCCGGCCGCTTTGATCTCTGCGACGGCGTCGTGGATGTCGGTCATCTGGGCACTCTCGGCACCTTGAGGCCGGCGGCCGCGATCATCTCGCGCATGACCTCGTTGACGCCGCCGCCGAAGGTGATGACGAGATTGCGTTTTGTTTGCGAGTCGAGCCAGTCCAGCAGCTCGGCGGTATCCTGCTCGGCGGGGTTGCCGTACTTGCCAACGACCTCTTCCGCAAGTCGGCCAATGTATTGAATTCGCTCCGTGCCAAAGACTTTTGTCGACGCCGCATCGGCCACGTTGATGTCCTCGCCGGCGGCGGCCACCTGCCAGTTCAGCAGCTCGTTGATCCGCCACATCGCATAGATCTCACCCAGTGCGCGTTTGACATCGTGGTGATCAATCGGCGTGACGCCGTCACCACCCGGCTTAGATGCCCAAGCGTGCACCCGGTCGTAAAGACCGGCGACCCGCCCGGCGGGGCCGAGCATCACCCGCTCGTTGTTGAGCTGGGTGGTGATCAGTCGCCATCCGGCATTCTCCTCACCAACCAGCATGTCGGCCGGCACCCGCACATCGTTGTAGTAGGTGGCGTTGGTGTGGTGGGCGCCGTCGGACAGGATGATTGGTGTCCACGAGTAGCCGGGATCTTTGGTGTCGACGATCAAGATGGAAATGCCCTTGTGCTTCAAGGCTTCCGGGTCGGTGCGGCAGGCCAGCCAGATGTAGTCGGCGTCGTGGGCGCCCGTGGTGAAGATCTTCTGGCCGTTGACGATGTACTCGTCGCCCTGACGCACGGCGGTGGTCCGCAGCGACGCCAGGTCGGTGCCGGCCTCCGGCTCGGTGTAGCCGATTGCGAAGTGGACCTCACCGGCCAGGATCGCGGGCAGGAACTTGTTCTTCTGCATCTCACTGCCAAACACCTGAAGCGTGGGCCCCACGGTCTGCAGGGTGACGGCGGGCAGTGGCACATCGGCCCGGTGGGCCTCATTCACAAAGATCTGCTGCTCGATCGGGCCAAAGCCCAAACCGCCGAACTCTTTTGGCCACCCGACACCAAGCTTGCCGTCCTGGCCCATCCGCCGGATCACCGCTCGGTAAGCGGCGTTGTGGCGGTCTTGCTCCATCGCCTTCATCTCGTCAGACGAGATGAGGTTCGAAAAGTATTGGCGTAGCTCGGCTTGCAGCTGGCGCTGCTCCGGGGTCAGGTCGATGAACATTGCCCTCCCACCAGGTCGCGGCCTCCGAGGAGGTCAAGACGTAGCGATGACCCGCCCAGCAGCCGGGTCAGGTCCTTGATCGTGGAGTAGTAGCGGTGCATCGGATAAGTGATGTCCATGCCCATCCCGCCGTGCAGGTGGTGGCAGATTTGCATCACCGGCGGCGCCTGCGAGGTAATCCAGTAGCCAAGCACGTCCAGGTCATCGCCGGCATCACGCCCCTGCGCCAGCCGCCAGATTACCGATGTCGACGCTAAATCGATGGTGCGCGAAGCGATGTAGACCTCGGCGAGCTGCGCTGCGACCGTCTGGAAGGTGGACAGCGGCTTGCCAAACTGATGCCTGTTCGCTACATAGTCGGCCGTCAACCGCAACGCGCCGGCGACCAGGCCGGCGGCATAGGCACCGATCGCGGCCAGCGCCAGCTGGTTCACCCGCTGCACTGTCGCCCCGGTCAGCACGTCCCCTTCGCGTACCGCGACGTCGGCAAACGTGACCACGTACTCGTCGGATCCATTGGACGTTGGCGTCTTGGCCAGCTGCACACCGTCGGCCTTCGGCGACACCACGACGACCGCGCTGTCGGCTGTAACGATCATCCACTCGGCATTTTCGGCATACCCGACACCGACTTTGGTGCCGGACAGTCGACTGTGCACAAACGTCGTCGCCGGCCGCTCCGGCAAGGCGGTGCCGGGTTCGTTCAGTGCGGCGGTAAGTAGCGAGCCCTTGGACAGTCCGCCGAAGTAGCGGTCCTGCTGCTCTTCGGTGGCCAGGTCCAGCAGCGGCACGGTAGCCAACCCCAGGGTGGCCAGCGCCGGACTGATCAGGCCGTGGCGACCAATCTCGGTCAGCGCCGTCGCGACCTCAGGCAGGCCGACGCCGTCGCCGCCCAGACGCTCGGGCACCGGCAGCGCAGTGACGCCACCCGCGACAAGCGCGTCGAAGCTCAAATCCCGGTCCAGCACCGACGTGACCACGTCGGCAACAGCCTGCTGCGCCGGGTCCGGCGTGAAGTCCATCAGTGCGCCACCGGGCACTTCCCGGTGTAATCGACCTCCCAGTGCTTGATGCCGTTGAGCCACCCCGACCGTAGCCGCACCGGCGCCGAGACCGGTTTGAGGTCCGGCATGTTGTCCGCGATCGCATTGAAGATCAGGTTGATCGTCATCTTCGCCAGGTTGGCGCCGATGCAGTAGTGCGCGCCGGTGCCCCCGAATCCGACGTGCGGGTTGGGGTCTCGCAGAATGTTGAACGTGTACGGGTCGCCGAAGGCTTCGTCGTCGAAATTGGCCGAGCGGTAGAACATCACCACCCGCTGGCCCTTCTTGATCGCAACGCCCGACAATTCGTAATCCTCCAGCGCGGTGCGCTGGAAACAGGTGACCGGGGTGGCCCATCGCACGATTTCGTCGGCGGCGGTCTCCGGTCGTTCCTTTTTGAAAAGCTCCCACTGATCGGGGTGGTCGGCGAAGGCCATCATGCCCTGGGTAATGGAGTTGCGCGTGGTCTCGTTACCCGCGACCGCGAGCATCATCACGAAGAAGCCGAATTCGTCGTCGGAGAGCTTCTCCCCTTCGATATCGGCCTCGATCAGCTGAGTCACGATGTCGTCGCCCGGGTTCTTGGCCCTTTCCTCGGCCATCTTCATTGCGTACATGATCAACTCGGCGGAAGAGGCCTTGGGGTCGATGTCGTCGTATTCCGGGTCGTCGTTGCCCGTCATCTCGTTCGACCACCGGAAAATCTTGTCGCGGTCCTCCTGAGGCACGCCGAGCAAACCTGCGATCGCCTGTAACGGCAGTTCGCAGGACACCTGCTCGACGAAGTCGCCGGATCCCGCAGCGGCTGCGGCCTTTGCGATCTTCTGCGCGCGCTCGTTGAGTTCGTCGCGCAGCCGTTCGACCGCGCGCGGCGTGAAGCCGCGGGAGATGATCTTGCGCAGCCGGGTGTGGTGCGGTGCGTCCATGTTCAGCATTACGAGCCGTTGGATTTCGATGTCCTCACGGGCGATGTCGTTGTTGAACCGGGGGATGACTCCGTTCTCGTAGCTGGAGAAGACGTCGCTGCGCCGCGACACCTCTTTGACGTCGTTGAGTTTGGTGATTGCCCAGAAGCCACCGTCGTGAAAGCCGCCGCCGTTGCCGGGCGCCTGTTCGTTCCACCAGACCGGCGCGGAGCTGCGCAGCTCGGCGAACTCCTCCATCGGCAGCCGCTCGGTGTAGATGTCGGGGTCGGTGAAGTCGAACCCTGCGGGAAGACTGGGGGTAGGCATCAGTGCGCTCCTCAATGCAACGTGTTCTAGTTCCAGTAAAACATGCCTTCACCGCAGTCCAAAAGGCGTCGGAGCATCGTCGCTTGTCAGGGTAATGAAACGTGTTCTAGCCTGACCTCATGGGTAACCCGGTAATAGTTGAAGCCACCCGCAGCCCCATCGGCAAACGCGCCGGATGGTTGTCGGGGCTGCACGCCACCGAACTGCTGGGGTCGGTTCAGAAGGCGCTCGTGGCCAAGGCCGCTATCGATCCCGGCGAGGTCGAGCAGCTTATCGGCGGCTGCGTGACGCAGTACGCCGAGCAGTCCAACAACATCACCCGGACGGCGTGGCTGACCCTGGGTTTGCCCGAGCACGTCGGCGCCACCACCGTCGACTGCCAATGCGGCAGCGGACAGCAGGCTAATCACCTGGTCGCCGGCCTGATCGCGGCCGGCGCCATCGACGTCGGCATCGCCTGCGGGATCGAGGCGATGAGCCGCGTCGGGCTGGGCGCCAACGCCGGTCCCGACCGCAACTGGCGCGCGGAGTCCTGGGACATCGATCTGCCCAACCAGTTCGAGGCCGCCGAGCGCATCGCCAAACGTCGCGGCATCACCCGCGCGGACATCGACGAGTTCGGGCTGGCCTCTCAGCTGCATGCCAAGCAGGCCTGGGACGAGGGCCGCTTCGACCGGGAAATCTCACCGATTGAGGCACCGGTCCTCGACGACCAGAAGCAACCGACCAGCGAGCGGCGCATGGTGAGCCGTGACCAGGGGCTGCGGGACACCACTCTGGAGGGTTTGAGCCAGCTCAAGCCGGTGCTCGACGGCGGTATCCACACCGCAGGCACGTCGTCGCAGATCTCCGACGGCGCGGCGGCGGTGCTGTGGATGGACGAGGATAAGGCCAACGCGCTGGGGTTGCGCCCCCGGGCGCGAATCGTCAGCCAGGCGCTGGTCGGCGCCGAGCCCTACTACCACCTGGACGGTCCGGTGCAGTCCACGGCGAAGGTGCTGGAGAAGGCCGGCATGAAGATGGGCGACATCGACATCGTCGAGATCAACGAGGCGTTCGCATCGGTGGTGTTGTCGTGGGCGCGGGTGCACGACGCCGACATGGCCCGGGTCAACGTCAACGGCGGCGCGATCGCACTGGGGCATCCGGTGGGTTGCACCGGCAGCCGGCTGTTCACCACCGCGCTGCACGAGTTGGAGCGATCCGATCAAAGCACGGCGCTGATCACCATGTGCGCCGGCGGGGCGTTGTCGACCGGCACCATCATCGAGCGCATCTAGCCCGGCGACGATGCAGAGCGCGAAGCGCAATGAGGAGGAGGCGGGCAATCAAATGGTGGCGGTGTCCGACGACGACCGCATCGCCGCGGCCCAGTCCTACATCGACGCACTCGTCAACCACAACGGCGATGCGGTCCCATTCGCGCCGGACTGCATTCGGATCGAGCAGGGCATCAAGACCGGCTTTTCCGGGAATCACTTGCGGCGCAGCCTCAACCGCGGCCCGCAGTACCGAATTATCGCCGGCACCACGAAGCCGGAGTACACGATCGTCGGCGATGAGGTACGAGCGGTCTACAACGTCCTGACCAAAGCTTCTTTCGGCGGACGGCGGGTCGCTGCCCAGGTCGACGAAACGTTCGTCATTCCGGCCGGCGCCGCCACGATCCAGCACATCAGGGTTCGCTTCCACCCATTCATTCAGCGAACCTAAAATCGGTATCATGCCCGCCAAACCGCGACCGCGGTATCTGAATTCTCCCTTCATCGATTTCTTCTTCAAGTGGATGTCACGCCTCAACACCTTCATGTACCGCCGCAGCGGCGGAGAAGGACTCGGCGGCACGTTCCAAAAGATCCCCGTCGCCCTGCTGACGACCACCGGCCGCAAGACAGGGCAACCGCGGGTCAGCCCGCTGTATTTCCTGCGCGACGGTGACCGGGTGATCGTCGCCGCATCGAAGGTCGGCGCCGAAAAGAACCCCATGTGGTATCTCAACCTCAAGGCCGACCCCAAGGTTTCGGTTCAGATCAAAAAAGACGTGCTCGATCTGACCGCGCGGGACGCCACCGACGACGAGCGTGCCCAGTACTGGCCGCAACTGGTCAAGATGTACCCCTCATACGAGGACTACCAGTCCTGGACCGACCGGACCATCCCGATCGTCATCTGCGAACCCGCGCGGTGACGTGACCCGGCAGCGGTGGATCCGCAACTCGCGGTTCCTCGCCCTGGTGCTCAAATATTTTGCCCGTGTTCACATCTGGGTGTACCGGCGCAGCAACGGCCGACTTGGCGCCCGGTTGCTGTGGTTTCCGGCGGCTCTGCTGACCACCATCGGACGCATATCGGGTGAACCGCGGACCACACCCACGCTGTACCTGCGCGACGGCGACCGAGTGATCTTGCCGGCATCTTTCGGCGGTCGGGCCGAAAACCCGAACTGGTACCGGAACCTCAAAAAGAATCCCAGCGTCGAGGTGCAGATCCGCGCCGAGCGGCTACAACTTTCCGCTCGCGACGCCACTGACGACGAGCGAGCACGCTACTGGCCGCCGCTGATCAGGATCTACCCGCCCTATCGGGCATACCGCGATGCCACCGACCGGGTGATTCCGATGGTGGTGTGCGAACCGGCATAGTTCATTTTCCTGAACAGGGGGGTCGGCTGCGGTAAATTGCTTTAGCCCCGGCGGGACGGCGAATGGAGACGTGATGAACAATCGGCTCCGCTATGTCGCCATCGGGCTGCTCTCGACGGCCATGATGTCCATCGGCTCGGCGATGGCCTGGGCCGACGACGGGTCGATCATCCTGGACCTCGTCCGCCACGGTCAATCGGTCGACAACGCGGCGGGCATCATCGACACGCAGCCGCCCGGAACTGCACTCACCGTCCCGACTGGCGAGCAAGAGGCAGACGCCGTCGCGCAAGCAATCCAGAACCAATATGGGAACGACATCGTCGGAGTCTTCGACTCGCAAGAGCTCAGGACGTATGAGACGGCGACGCCGTTGGTTACGGACCTGGCAAAAAGCGGAGATGTCATCTCGCTCCAGACCTTGTCCGGGCTCAACGAGATACCGGCCGGCACTTTCGATGGCGACCCAACGAACAGCCTCGAGGGCATCCTGTACTTCGTGGCCCCGATTTCCTGGGTCCTCGGGTATGACCTGGTGCCGGATATTGGCGATCCCAGCGTCAACGGGGTGACGTTCGACGAAAGCTTTAGTGGCGCGGTTCAAACTATCTACGACGGGACCGCCGGGGACGCTGTCAGCGGCACCCCGACCGACATCGCCTACTCCAGTGAAGGGGCGATGGCTGTCTGGACGATGATGAACGTCAACAACCCCGATTTCTCCGTCCTGCTCCAGGAGCTGGTCACCACAGGCCAGTTCTTGCCTAATACTGGCCAAATCGTCGTCGACGGCTCGCCCGGGGACTGGACGCTGGTCAGCTACGACGGGACAGCGGTGCCGCAGGATCCGGGGCTGTCGACGGAGCTGTTCGTCGACTTCCGCAACCTGATCGAGGCACCGCAATTCGCCGGCTACGACATCTACGAGGCCTTACTCACCGGCAATTCGACGACGATCGCGGATGCGCTTCAGACCGGTCTCAGCCAAATCGACACTGCGCTGACCCAATTCCCGGTCGAAGTATCGGATAACATCATCGCTGCTTTGGGTGCCAGCATTTGAGCCGAGTAATGCGTAATCCCCGCTGCCTTGTTGTCGGACTGCTGTCTGCCGCTTTCCTGTCCATGGGATCGGCGATGGCCTGGGCCGACGACGGGTCGATCGTGCTGGACTTCGTGCGACACGGGGAGTCGGGCGATATGACCGCGGTCAACACGATGGTGCCCGGTCCCGAGCTTACCGACACAGGTGAACAACAGGCCCACGCCCTGGTGAATGTGCTGTCGGGCAGCGGAATAGACGACATCTACGCATCGGCGATGATTAGGTCGCAGGAGACGGCGGCGCCGTTGGCCGAGGCGCTGAATTTGCCAATCCAAATATTGCCCGGGCTGAACGAAATCGATGCCGGCATTTTCGAAGGCATACCGGCGAACGTCGGAGACCTTCCGTTGGGTGGTGCCCTGTATCTGCTCGCCCCGCTCGCCTGGACACTCGGATTTGACTTCGTTCCACAGCTGGGCTCCACCATCGACCCTAACGGAATCGCGTTCGACGAAAGTTTCAGCGGCGCGGTGCAATCGATCTACGACGGCAGCGTTGGAAGCGGCACCGGCACAATCACGGACGCGGTGTTCTCACACGAAGCCGCGATCGCGATCTGGGCACTGATGAATGTCAACAACCCCGATTTCTCGGTTGTCCTTCAGGAGTTTCTTAGCACCGGCGAGTTGCTACCCTACACAGGCCAAGTCGTGGTCGACGGCTCGCCCGGGGATTGGACGCTGGTTAGCTGGGACGGGACGGCGGTGCCACAGGATCCGGGATTGGCCACGGAACTGTTCGTCGACCTGCGCGACCTGATCACCGCGCCGCAGTTCGCCAGCTACGACATCTACGAGGCCTTGCTCACCGGCAATTCGACGACGATCGAGACTGCGCTTCAGGCCGGTCTCAGCCAAGTCGACACGGCGCTCGCGCAGTTCCCCGTCTCGGTGTTTGATGACATCTTCACCGCTCTGGGTGGCACCATCTGAGCAGCCAACCCTGTTGCCGGCGGACGAATTCCGCATCGACGACGCTGCCGTGACCCGGAACGTAGATGGCGTCGGGACCGCCGACCGCGAGCAAGCGATCAAGCGTGCCCGGCCACGCCGCGACATCGGATTCGGCGTCAATCGCCGGGTCGCCGGATTCCTCGATGAGATCGCCACTAAAGACCACGGCCGCGCTGCCGTCATCACCGGGCACCACCACGACCAGATCCGACTTGGTGTGGCCGCCGCCCAGATAAGTGATCGGCACGCTGCGATCTCCGAGGTCGACGACAGCGCTGTCGATGGCGTGTTGGGGCGGGCGCAGTTCCGCGATAGCGCGCTCGACCTCGTCAACGTCCGCACCGTAGCGCAGCGCGTCGGCGCGAAGCTGGTCGGTCGCCGACGTGAGATAATCAACCACCTCTGGTGCGCAATAAATCTGGGCCTCATCGAATCCCCCGGAACCTAGGACATGATCGAAGTGTTTGTGGGTCAACACCACATGGGTCACCCGGCGACCGGTGATGTGTTGCACGTCGGCGGCGATCGCCTGCGCTTCGACGAGCGTGGTGCCGGTGTCGACGAGCAGTGTCCCGGTGTGGCCCTGGACTAGACCGACAGTGACATCGAGAAATGGCAGCCGACAACGATGCACGCTGTCGGTCAACTGCTCCCAGTCGAAGTGCACACCCGTCCCGGTGCTGCTGTCCGGCTACGCGCCGTACACCGGCACCGGAGATCGAGACTTGGCGAGTAGATCGCTGACGACGGGGCCCAACTCGGCGGGATCCCACCTCGCGCCCTTGTCGATCTGGGGACCGTGCGCCCAGCCCTCGGCGACGCGAATGATGCCGCCCTCGACCTCGAACACCTTTCCCGTGACATCACGGGATTCGGCGCTACCGAGCCAGACAACCAGCGGCGAGATGTTCTCCGGAGCCATCGAGTCGAAATCATCGTCCTGCGTTGCCATCATCTCGGCGAAGACGGTCTCGGTCATGCGGGTGCGGGCCGAGGGAGCGATCGCATTGACGGTCACGCCGTAACGACCCATTTCAGCGGCGGCGACGAGGGTAAGTGCCGCGATACCGGCCTTGGCGGCGCTGTAGTTACCCTGACCGACACTGCCCTGTAGACCGGCGCCTGAGCTGGTGTTGATGATCCGTGCGTCAACGGTTTTGCCTTCTTTTGAGAGCCCGCGCCAGTACGACGCGGCGTGCCGCATCGCCGCAAAGTGGCCCTTGAGGTGCACCGCGATGACGGCGTCGAACTCTTCCTCGCTGGTGTTGGCCATCATCCTGTCGCGCACAATGCCGGCGTTGTTCACCAGGACGTCCAAACCGCCGAATGTGTCGACGGCGGTCTGGACTAGGGCAGCCGCCTGATCCCAGTCCGCGATGTTGGAGCCGTTGGCGACGGCTTCGCCTCCGGCTGCGATGATCTCGTCGACGACGCCCTGCGCGGCGCTGCCGCCGCTTGCGGGTGACCCGTCGAGGCCCACACCGATGTCGTTGACCACGAGGCGCGCGCCCTCGGCGGCGAAGGCCAGGGCATGCGCGCGCCCGATACCGCCACCCGCTCCGGTGACGATGACCACACGGCCGTCAACTAGCCCCATTTTCTACCCATGGTCTTCGTCTCCTTTATTTGATCGCGCTCGCGGTCGTGGTGGCCAGATAGTGCGGCGGCTCGCCGCCGCCGTGCACCTCTAACGAGGCACCGCTGATGTAGGACGCCGCGTCTGACGCCAGAAACGCTACGGCCCAACCGACGTCGGCAGGTTTGGCTAGCCGCCCGAGTGGCACATTCTTCGAAATCGCGGCGATCGACTCGGCGTCACCGTAGAAGAGTTCCGATTGTTCGGTTTCGACCATGCCGACCACGCAGGCATTGACCCGTACCGTGGGCCCCCATTCCACTGCCAGCGTCTGGGTCAGACTTTCCAGGCCGGCCTTGGCCGCCCCGTATGCGCCGGTGCCCGGGGACGGCCGCCTGCCGCTGAGACTGCAGATGTTGACGATCGACCCGCCGCCGGGCTGGGCCTGCATTTTGTCGTTCGCGTACTGCGAAACCAGCAGAGCACCAATGAGATTCAGCTCGATGATCTTGCGGTTGAATTTTGGGCTGGACTCCGCGGTCAGCACATACGGCGAACCGCCGGCGTTGTTGACGACGACGTCGATGCGGCCGTGTCGATCGACGATCCCGTCGATCAACGCCTTAACGGCTTCATCGTCGCGAACGTCGCACGAGTGGAATTCATAGGGCATGCCCTCGACCGCGCGCCGGGCGCAGGTCACCACGGTGGCACCCTGGCCGGCCAAGACTGAACTGATGCCGGCGCCGACCCCCCGAACGCCGCCGGTCACCAGCGCCACCCGCCCGGCAAGCCCGAAGTTCATCGCGGGATCTGCTTCGGCGCGGGTCACTGTGCTAGCGTACCAAGCAAGTGCTTGCTTAGGTAATCGTCTCCCAAGGAAGTGGCCGAGGATCTCGATGACAATCACCTCCCGCACCGCCGAGCCGGGGATCGTCGCGGTGACCGTTGACTTTCCCCCTGTCAACGCCATCCCGTCGCGCGGCTGGTTTGAACTCGCCGACGCCCTGACCGCGGCCGGCGACAACCCCGACACCCACGCGGTGATCCTGCGCGCCGAGGGCCGCGGATTCAACGCCGGTGTCGACATCAAGGAGATGCAGCGAACCGAGGGATTCACCGCGCTGATCGACGCCAACCGCGGCTGCTTCGCCGCCTTCCGGGCGGTCTACGAGTGCGCGGTGCCGGTGATCGCCGCGGTCAATGGATTCTGCGTCGGCGGCGGCATCGGCCTGGTGGGTAACGCCGACGTGATTGTGGCCTCCGAGGATGCGACCTTCGGGCTGCCCGAGGTCGAGCGCGGAGCCTTGGGCGCGGCCACCCATCTGTCCCGGTTGGTGCCACAGCACCTGATGCGGCGGCTGTTCTTCACCGCGGCTACCGTGGATGCCGCTACCTTGCATCACTTCGGCTCGGTGCACGAGGTGGTGCCGCGAGACGAACTCGACGAAGCCGCGCTGCGGGTGGCGCGCGACATCGCCGCCAAAGACACTCGGGTAATCCGCGCGGCCAAAGAGGCGCTGAACTTGATCGATGTCCAGCGGGTCAACACCAGTTATCGTATGGAGCAAGGCTTTACCTTCGAACTCAATCTCGCCGGCGTTTCCGACGAGCACCGCGACGCGTTCGTCGAGAAGTCATGAACGAGACCGACAAGAGAACCACCCTCGACGATGCCGTCGCGCAACTGCGCAACGGCATGACCATCGGCATCGGTGGCTGGGGATCGCGTCGTAAACCGATGGCGTTCGTGCGCGCCATGTTGCGCACCGACATAACAGACTTGACCGTGGTCAGCTACGGTGGGCCCGACGTCGGCCTGCTGTGCTCGGCCGGCAAAGTCAAGCGCGTCTATTACGGGTTCGTGTCACTGGACTCCCCCCCGTTCTACGATCCATGGTTCGCCAAGGCCCGCACCGCCGGATCCATCGAGGCCAGGGAAATGGACGAGGGCATGCTGCGTTGCGGGCTGCAAGCGGCTGCACAACGGCTTCCGTTCCTGCCGATCCGCGCCGGGCTTGGCAGCTCGGTCCCGGACTTCTGGGAAGGCGAGCTGGAGACAGTCCGCTCACCGTATCCGGCGCCGGACGGCGCACACGAGACACTGATCGCGATGCCCGCGCTGCATCTGGACGCTGCCTTTGTGCATCTCAATCTCGGTGACTCGCGAGGCAATGCCGCATATACCGGCATCGATCCCTATTTCGACGACCTCTTCTTGATGGCCGCCGAGAAGCGTTACCTGTCGGTGGAGCGGGTCGTCCCAACCGAAGAACTCATGAAAGCAGTGCCGCCGCAGGCGCTGCTGGTGAATCGGATGATGGTCGACGGGGTCGTGGAAGCACCCGCTGGAGCACATTTCACCACGGCCGCACCGGATTACGGCCGAGACGAAAAGTTTCAGCGCCACTACGCCGAAGCGGCCTCAACCGACGAGGGCTGGCAGAAGTTCGTGCAGATCTATCTGGCCGGCGGCGAAGACGAATACCAGGCCGCCGTGCGGGCTTTCGCAGAGGAGGCGGCTTCGTGACTGAGAGCGCGAGCACCCGAGCCGAGGTCTGCGCGGTCGCCTGCGCCGAGTTGTTCAGAGACGCCGGCGAGATCATGGTCAGCCCGATGACCAACATGGCCTCGGTCGGCGCAAGGCTGGCGCGCTTGACCTTCTCCCCCGACATCCTGCTGACCGACGGAGAGGCTCAGTTGTTGGCGGACACCCCGGCGCTGGGCGCAGGTGGGGCCTTCGAAGGTTGGATGCCCTTCGGTCGAGTGTTCGAGACATTGGCCTGGGGACGACGGCATGTGGTGATGGGCGCAAATCAGGTTGACCGCTATGGCAATCAGAACATTTCGGCGTTCGGTCCGCTGCAGCATCCGACCCGGCAGATGTTCGGCCTCCGCGGCGCGCCCGGAAATGCGATCAACCACGCCACCAGCTATTGGGTGGGAAACCATTCGAAGCGGGTGTTCTGCGACGCCGTCGATGTGGTCTGCGGAATCGGCTGGGACAAGGTAGACACCGACAACCCGGCGTTCCGGTTCGCCAACACCTACCGGGTGGTATCCAATCTCGGCGTGTTCGACTTTAGCGGGCCCAGTCGTACGATGCATGCGCTGACGTTGCACCCGGGTGTTTTGCCAGACGACGTGCGGGAGAACAACTCGTTCGAGGTGCACGGTCTCGACGAGGCGGACGAAACGAGGCTGCCGACCGACGACGAATTGCGCCTTATCCGTGAGGCCATCGATCCTAAAGCTTTGCGGGACCGGGAGATACGGTCATGAGATTGCGCACGCCGTTGACCGAGTTGGTCGGTATCGAGCACCCAGTCGTGCAAACCGGGATGGGATGGGTCGCCGGCGCCCGGCTGGTCTCGGCGACGGCCAATGCAGGCGGACTGGGCATCTTGGCGTCGGCCACCATGACTCTCGACGAACTGGCCACCGCGATCGGCAAAGTCAAGGCGGCCACCGACAAGCCGTTCGGCGTCAACATCCGCGCCGACGCCGGCGACGCCGACGACCGGGTGGACCTGATGATCCGCAAGGGCGTCAAGGTCGCATCCTTCGCGTTGGCACCCAAGCAAGAGTTGATTGGCAAGCTGAAAGATGCTGGTGCGGTGGTAATTCCATCAGTCGGTCTTGCGAAGCATGCCCGCAAGGTGGCCTCTTGGGGCGCCGACGCGGTGATCGTGCAGGGCGGCGAGGGCGGCGGCCACACCGGGCCGATCGCCACGACGCTGCTGTTGCCGTCGGTGCTTGATGCGGTAAACATCCCGGTTATCGCGGCGGGTGGCTTCTTCGACGGTCGCGGCTTGGCAGCGGCGTTGTCTTACGGCGCTGCCGGGGTGGCCATGGGTACCCGGTTTTTGCTCACGTCGGATTCCACCGTGCCTGACGCGGTCAAGCAACGTTATTTGCAGGCCGGACTGGACGGGACCGTCGTCACTACCCGCGTCGACGGCATGCCGCACCGCGTGTTGCGCACCGGGCTGGTCGAGAAGCTGGAAAGTGGCTCCCGGGCACGAGGATTCACCGCAGCCGTGCGCAACGCCGCGAAGTTCAAGAAGATGTCGCAGATGACCTGGTCGTCGATGATTCGCGACGGCGTGGCAATGCGGCACGGCAAGGAACTAAGCTGGTCGCAGGTGGTGATGGCGGCCAACACGCCGATGTTGCTCAAAGCTGGCCTGGTAGAGGGCAATACCGATGCCGGCGTGCTCGCTTCCGGTCAGGTGGCTGGCATCGTCGAAGACCTGCCGTCGTGCGCCGAGCTGATCCAGACGATCGTCACCGAAGCCGTCAAACACCTACAGGCCGCGGCGGCCCTCGTGCAGTGACCGGTCACCCGTAATCTCCGACTCCACGACCATCAGCGTGTGCCCGGTCGTGTCGCGGAACCAGAACATCGGTGGAACCGGCTCGCCCATTCGGGATACCTCTGCGTCGACGTCGACGCCGAGTTCCTTCATCGCCGCATGGGTGGCGTCGATGTTGCTGGTGGTCAGTGTGATACCGGTGTTGGTCGGCTGCACCGGTCCGCCATCCGGCGGGGGTGGAGCAAGCGCGATGCCGGTCGTGCCTTCGGGTGGGTATACCTCGATCCATCGGTAGTCGCCACCGAACGGCTGGTCGGTGCGCTTCTCGAACCCGAGCGACTCGTAGAACGCGACCGCTTTGTCCTGCTCGGGTGTCGGTACGCACACCAGGCCGATCGTCGTCAGGCCGGTTGTCGTGGTGGTCATCTTGTCCCTCCTGGTTGGTTGGTTCTTGCAGACTTCGGGTAACGGTTACGACGCCATACGAGACTCGGTGCCGGCATCAGCGCCGTATGCCCGGGCGATGTCTTGAGAGCCTGCCCAACGGCTGTACGTCGGCGACTGAGGCCAACCGTCCGGCGAATCCTGCCACTCTTCCTGACGCCCGTACGGCAGGATGTCGATCAATGCAAACGAGTGACTCAGCTGTTCGCACCCCCGCCCGTCGGTGTGCCAAGTGCGGTACACCTTATCGCCTTGACGTAGAAAGACATTCACCGCGAACCCGCCGCCCGGTGGTGCGCCGACGTCCGCACCGAACGAACTATTAGCGGTGGAATACCAGGTCATCTGATTACCCACCCGCCGCTTGTAGGCGATTGCTCCGTCGATAGGTCCCTGCGTGACGATGACAAATCGGGCGTCGTAGTTGTCCAGGAACTCAAGCCGGGTGAACTGCGAAGTGAATCCAGTGCAACCAGGACACTGCCACTCCTCGTCCGGGAACCACATGTGGTTGTAGACGATGAGCTGTTGTTTTCCGTCGAACACATCCGCTAACCGCACCGGGCCGGTCTCGGATTCCAATACGTAATCCGCCATCTCGACCATCGGTAGCCGTCGTCGTTGTGCGGCGATGGCGTCGAGCTCGCGGGTGGCTGTCTTCTCCCGGACCCGAAGCGCATCCAATTCGCGCTGCCAGGCCTCTTGATCCACAACGGGTGGCAGTCCTGCGGTTGTCACGACAATTCCTCCATTACTATGTTCACGGCGTCAACATTGGTTTAATGTTCACACCGTACACTTCGACCCTGAGGAGGGTCAAGGGTTGACTGACTCAAGGCCCGGCTACCACCACGGCGATCTGCGTGCGGCGTTGATCGACGCTGGCCTACAACTCACCCGGGCCGGTGGGCCGGAGGCGCTCACGATCCGGGAAGCGACTCGGCAAGTTGGGGTTTCGCCCAACGCCGCCTACCGTCACTTCGCCGACCGCGAAGCGTTGCTAACGGCGGTTGCGGCGGCAATCCAATCCCGGATGGTGACGCGGATGCAAAGCTCGACGCGCCGACGCGGCTCAACACAGCAGCAGGCGCGCGATCGGCTGCGCGCGGTCGGGCTCGGCTACATCGGGTTCGCACTGGACGAGCCTGGCTGGTTCACGGTGGCATTCTTTGGATCCCACGCTCCGAACGAAACAGCCATGGCCCCACCGTATGTCGCACTGGTCGAGGCGCTCGATGCCATGACAGCCGCCGGAGTGCT
The DNA here is from genome assembly GCA_963744835.1 of uncultured Actinomycetota bacterium. Taxonomy (GTDB): domain Bacteria; phylum Actinomycetota; class Actinomycetes; order Mycobacteriales; family Mycobacteriaceae; genus Mycobacterium. Next base: position 1,396,677 of record CAVUVB010000006.1, on the reverse strand, counting down.
GCCACCGAAACGGCGCGACGGCGCCGAGTGGCCCTGCTGGTCGGCAGTGCACGGGTTCGCCGAACTGGCCCTGCGTGGACCACTGCGCGGCGCGCGGCGCCGCGAAACGGAGTCGCTGGCTCAGCGCACCGTCGACGACATCATCGCCGGTCTTACAGCCGTTCGATGATGGTGACGTTGGCGGTGCCGCCGCCTTCGCACATCGTCTGCAGTCCGTACCGGCCGCCGGTGCGCTCCAGCTCGTTGAGCATGGTGGTGAAAAGCTTTGCCCCCGTGGCACCCAGCGGGTGACCGAGAGCGATCGCGCCACCGTTGGGGTTGACCTTCTCCGGGTCGGCCTTGATCTCCTTGAGCCAAGCCAGCACGACCGGTGCGAACGCCTCGTTGATCTCTACCGTGTCGATGTCATCGATGGACAGCCCGGTCTTCTCCAGTGCGTAGCGGGTAGCCGGAATCGGCCCGGTGAGCATGAATACCGGGTCGGCGCCGCGGGCGCTGATGTGGTGGATACGGGCCCGCGGGGTGAGTTTGTGGTCCTTGACGGCTTGCTCGGAAGCCAGCAGCACGGCACTGGCGCCGTCGGAAATCTGGCTGGCCACCGCGGCGGTCAACCGGCCACCCTCCGACAACGCTTTCAAGGCGGCCATCTTCTCCAGCGACGTCTCCCGCGGCCCCTCGTCGATCCGGAACCCATCCACAGCGACAATCTCGTTGTCGAAGTGCCCGCCCCGGATCGCGGCCAGCGCCCGCTCATGGCTGGTCAGCGCGAACTGCTCCATCTCCTCGCGGGAGACGTTCCATCGTTCGGCGATCAACTCAGCGCCGCGGAACTGGGAGATCTCCTGATCGCCGTAGCGGTGCAGCCAGTTCTTCGACTCGCTGGTCGGCGAGGTGAATCCGAGCTCCTGGCCGACCACCATCGCCGACGCGATGGGGATCTGGCTCATGTTCTGCATGCCGCCGGCCAGGATCAGGTCAGCGGTATTTGCCATGATCGCTTGAGCACCAAAGGAAATCGCCTGCTGGCTGGAGCCACACTGCCGGTCGACGGTCACCCCGGGAACCTCTTCGGGGTAGCCCGCGGCCAGCCATGCGTTGCGGCCGATGTTGCCGGCCTGCCCGCCGATCGCGTCGACGCAGCCGACCACCACGTCGTCGACGGCGGCGGGGTCGACATCCACGCGTTCGAACAACCCGTGAAATGCGGCCACACCCAAGTCGATCGGATGCACGCCGGCAAGCGATCCGTTGCGCTTGCCAACAGCGGTGCGGACGGCCTCGACGATGTATGCCTCTGTCATCTGCGTCGCTCCTCATCACTTCGTTCTGCATCGTCGCCGACGCCTGTCATTTTCAATCTCCTTCTTTGGTGATTCCGCCTAGAACGATAGCGAGATACTGCTGACCCACCTGCTCGGCGGTGAGCGGTCCGCCGGGCTGATACCAGCGCACCGACACCCAGGTGGTGTCGCGAATGAATCGGTAAACCAGGTCCACGTCGAGATCGGGACGGAAATAGCCTTCTTCGATGCCTTGGTGTAGCACGTCGACCCACATCTTGCGCTGCTGCTTGTTCATGTCCTCGATGTAGGAGAACCTGGGCTGTGACAGCAATCGCTTGGCCTCATCCTGGTAGATGACGACCTGGGCATGTCGGTGCTCGATCGCGTCGAACGACGCCATGAACAGCCCCTTGAGCCGCTCCAGCGGATTCGACTCGGTGTCGATGATCTTTTGGTAGCGGCTGAACAGCCAGTCCAGGAAGCTGTGCAGCAGCTCGTCGACCATCTCTTCTTTGGAAGCGAAGTGGTGATACAGGCTGCCCGACAATATGCCGGCACCGTCGGCGATGTCGCGGACCGTGGTCGCGCGCAGGCCGCGTTCGGCGAACATTGTCGCCGCCAGTGCCAACAGCTCGTCGCGCCGGTTCATGGGTGTTGACTCGACACCGAAATTACTTCTCCAGTCAGGTAACTGGAGTAGTCGCTGGCTAAGAACGCGATGGTGGCTGCCACCTCCCACGGCTCGGCCGCTCGTCCGAACGCCTCCCCGGCCGAGAGTCGATCGAGTAGATCTGCCGAGGTGGTCTTATCCAGGAACTTGTGCCGGGCGATGCTCGGCGATACCGCATTGATCCGCACTCCGTAGTCGACGGCCTCGATTGCGCTGCAGCGGGTCAGCGCCATCACTCCGGCTTTGGCTGCCGCATAGTGGGATTGCGAGTGCTGGGCCCGCCAGCCAAGGACACTGGCGTTGTTGACGATCACGCCTCCGCGGTCGGCGTCGCGGAAGTAGCGCAGCGCCGCCCGGGTCGCGCGGAAGACCGACGTCAGCGTGACGTCCAGGACGCGGTCCCATTCCTCGTCGGTCATGTCGGCCACCGGTGTTTGGCCGCCCAGGCCGGCGTTGTTGACCAGCACGTCGATGCGGCCCATCCGCGCGGTGGCCGACGAGATAAGCGCGTCAACCTGCGTGGAGGACGTGACGTCGCACAGCACGCTCTCGACACGACCCAGCCCCAGACCGGCCAACTCGTCGCGGGTTTCGCCCAACCGCCGTTCGTGGTGGTCGGAGACGACGACGTCAGCGCCTTCGACAAGAGCCCGTCGAGCCGTGGCCGACCCGATGCCGGTGCCGGCGGCAGCCGTGACAATCACGACCTTGTCGGTCAGAAGCCCATGTCCGGCAACCTCTTTCGGCGCGGCCGCTAACGTCATCTAGCCTCCCTGGGTAGGCCAAGCACACGCTCGGCGATGATGTTGCGCTGAATCTCGTTGGAGCCGCCGTAGATGGTGTCCGCGCGGGTGAACAGATACAGCCGCTGCCATTCGTCGAAGTCTCCGGTGCCCAGAGCCAGGGCTGCCTTACCCTGGACGTCCATCGCGATCTCGCCGAGCTCGCGATGCCAGTTGGCCCACAACAGCTTTGAGACGCTGTCCTGTCCGGGCTGTTCGACATCCATGGTCGCCAAGGCGTACGAGCGCATCGCCCGCAGGCCAGCCCACGACCGGGTCAGGCGTTCGCGGATCAGTGGATCATCGACGGCACCAGTGCTTTTGGCGAGTTCTACAACCCCTCTCAGCTCACGCGCGTAGATGATCTGTTGACCTAATGTCGATACACCGCGTTCGAAGGTCAACGTTCCCATCGCAACCCGCCAGCCGTCACCCGGGTCGCCGACCACTAACTCGGCGTCGGTGCGAGCGTCATCGAAGAACACCTCGTTGAACTCCGAATCACCCGTCAGCTGGACGATCGGGCGGACCTCCACTCCGGGCTGGTCCAGCGGCACCAGCAGATATGACAGCCCGGCGTGGCGCTTAGAGCCGTTCTCGGTGCGGGCCACCACGAAGCACCATTGCGCCCAGTGGGCCAGCGATGTCCACACCTTCTGACCGTTGATCACCCACTGATCGCCGTCGAGCACCGCGGTAGTGGACACATTGGCCAAGTCGCTGCCCGCGCCCGGCTCGGAGTATCCCTGACACCACAACTCGGTGACATCGAGGATCCGCGGAAGAAACCGCTGCTGTTGTTCGGGCGTGCCGAACGCGATCAGGGTCGGACCCAACAGCTCCTCGCCGAAGTGGTTGACCTTGGCAGGCGCGTTGGCAATCGCGTACTCCTCGTAGAAGGCCACCCGATGCGCGACGGACAGGCCGCGGCCGCCGTGCTCGACCGGCCAGCCCAAACAGGTCAGACCGGCCGCGGCGAGACGCTGGTTCCAGGCGCGCCGCTCTTCAAACGCTTCGTGTTCGCGGCCCGGGCCGCCGAGCCCCTTGAGCGCGGCGAACTCACCGACCAAGTTCTCGGCCAGCCACTCGCGTACCTCGGCCCGGAACTCCTCGACGCCTTGCACCCCTGTAGGCTAACCTACCAAGCACTTGCTTTGTTAGGAGCTTGCATCGATGGGGAGCAATCCGCAGACCATTCCTGCGGTGTTGGATCGCATCGCGCGCGAGCTTCCCGACCACAAAGCGCTGGTCACGCCAGATCGCACCCTCACGTTCGCCGAGCTGCGCGATGACGTTCGCCAGGCCGCGGCGGCGATGATCGCGCTGGGCGTGAGCACCGGCGAGCGGGTGGCGATCTGGTCGCCGAACACCTGGCACTGGGTGGTCGCCTGCCTGGCCGCCCACTACGCCGGCGCCACGGTCGTACCCGTGAACACTCGCTACACCGCGGCCGAAGCCACCGACATCCTGGCCCGCACCGGTGCTCCGCTGCTGGTGGCGATGGGTGAATTCCTCCGCACAGACAAGATCGCCGATCTGGACCGGGCTGCATTGCCCGATCTGCGCCACATCGTGCGGGTGCCGGTAGACGGCGACGACGGGACATGGGACGAGTTCATCGCCGCCGGCACAGACGTCAGCGCCGCAGATGCCCGCGCGGCCGCGGTCCACCCCGACGACGTCTCCGATGTCCTGTTCACCTCCGGCACCACCGGCCGCAGCAAAGGTGTGCTGTGCGCGCACCGGCAATCGCTGGCCGGCTCGGCGGCATGGGCGGCCTGCGGCAAGATCACCAGCGACGACCGCTACCTGTGCATAAACCCGTTCTTCCACAACTTCGGCTATAAGGCCGGAATCCTGGCCTGCCTGCAGACCGGCGCCATGCTGATCCCGCAGCTGACTTTCGACCCCGAGCGGGCGATGCGCGCGGTCGCCGAGCACCGAATCACCGTGCTGCCCGGACCGCCGACCATCTACCAAACCCTGCTCGACCATCCCGCCCGCGGCGGCTACGACCTGAGCTCACTGCGGTTCGCGGTCACCGGCGCGGCCACGGTGCCGGTCGTGCTGATCGAGCGGATGCAGACCGAACTCGACATCGACATCGTGCTGACCGCTTATGGCCTGACCGAAGCAAACGGGTTCGGCACCATGTGCCGCGCCGACGACGACGCCGTCACGGTGGCCACCACGTGCGGGCGGCCGATCGCCGATTTCGAGCTGCGCATCGACGGCGCTCGAGGCGGCGAAACAGGAGAAGTGCTACTGCGCGGGCCCAACGTGATGCTCGGTTATCTCGACGATCCGCAAGCCACCGCGGCGACCGTGGACGCCGAAGGCTGGCTGCACACCGGTGACATCGGAAAGCTCGACGGCGCAGGCAATCTTCAAATCACCGACCGGCTCAAGGACATGTACATCTGCGGCGGATTCAATGTCTACCCAGCCGAGGTGGAACAGGTGCTGGCCCGGCTGGACGGTGTGCTGGACTGCGCGGTGATCGGCGTTCCCGACGAGCGCCTCGGTGAGGTCGGCCGGGCCTTTCTGGTGACACGGCCTGGGTCCGGGCTCGACGAGCAAGCGGTGATCGCCTACACCCGTGACTATTTGGCCAACTTCAAAGCCCCCCGTTCGGTGAGGTTTGTCGACACACTGCCGCGCAACGCAGGCGGCAAGGTGGTCAAACCGCTACTCCGAGAGATGTCGTAAATGGATCTTGACTTCGACCACGAAACTCTGACATTCCAGCAGGAGGTGCGCGAGTTCCTGGCGGCTCATCGGAAGGATTTTCCCATCAAGTCCTACGACACCGCCGAGGGATTCGAGCAGCACCGGCGTTGGGACAAAGTGCTTTTCGACGCGGGCCTGTCGGTCATCACCTGGCCACAGAAATACGGTGGCCTCGATGCAACTCTATTGCAGTGGGTGATTTTCGAGGAGGAATACTTCCGCGCCGGCGCCCCCGGGCGAGCCAGCGCCAACGGCACCTCGATGCTGGCGCCGACGCTGTTCGCCCACGGTACCGAGGAACAGCTGGATCGGGTCCTGCCCAAGATGGCCAGCGGCGAGGAGATCTGGGCGCAGGCTTGGTCGGAGCCCGAATCCGGTAGCGACCTTGCCTCGCTGCGTTCGACGGCCACCCGCACCGACGGCGGCTGGCTGCTCAACGGTCAAAAGATCTGGAGCTCGCGGGCACCGTTCGGCGACAGGGCTTTCGGATTGTTCCGCTCTGACCCGCAAGCCGAGCGCCATCGCGGGCTGACGTATTTCATGTTCGATCTAAAAGCTGACGGGATAACCGTGCGCCCGATCGCCCAACTCGGCGGCGACACCGGTTTCGGCGAGATCTTCCTCGACGACGTGTTCGTGCCCGACCACGACGTGATAGGCGAGGTGCACGACGGGTGGCGGGCCGCGATGAGCACGTCGAGTAACGAGCGTGGCATGTCGCTGCGCAGCCCGGCGCGCTTCCTTGCCGCCGCTGAGCACCTTGCGCAGCTTTGGAAGGCCAATGGCGACAGTGCCTTCGGTGATCAGGTGGCCGACGCATGGATCAAGGCCCAGGCCTATCGGCTGCACACCTTCGCTACCGTGACCCGGCTGGCGGACGGCGGTGAGCTCGGAGCGGAGTCCTCGGTGACCAAGGTGTTCTGGTCCGACTTGGACGTCGCGGTGCACCAGACCGCGCTGGACATCCGCGGCGCTGACGCCGAGCTATCCGGCCCCTGGACCGAAGGTCTGCTGTTCGCACTTGGCGGTCCGATTTATGCGGGCACGAACGAGATTCAGCGCAATATCATCGCCGAGCGCCTGTTGGGGCTGCCCAGGGAGAAAAGGTGAGATGCTGTGTTTTTTGACGTCGACGCGCAGCAACGCGATTTCGCGGCCAGTATCGACGCGGCACTGGCGGCGGCCGATGTGCCCGGCGCGGTACGCGCCTGGGCCGGCGGCGACACCGCCCCGGGTCGCAAGATATGGGCACGGGTGGCCGACCTGGGAGTCACCGCGTTAGCGGTGCCCGAGCGGTTCGACGGCCTCGAGGCGCACCCAGTGGATTTGGTTATCGCGTTGGAGCGGTTGGGGCGCTGGTGTGTACCGGGCCCAGTCACTGAATCCGTTGCGGTAGCACCGATCCTGTTAGCCGACGACGACCGGTGCGCCGCCCTGGCCGCCGGCGAGCTCATCGTCACCGTCGCGATTCCACCGCAGGTGCCCCGGGCGGTTGACGCCGAGGCGGCCGGGCTGGTGTTGACCGCCGACGCGGATGGCCGGGTCTGCGAAGCGCAGGTAGGCGACCGGTACGAGTCCATCGACCCCAGCCGACACCTGTTCGACGCCGAACCTGTCAGAGAAGTGGGGCAAGCCGACGTCGCACGTGCCTATGAGTTCGGCGCCTTGGCGACCGCCGCCCAGCTTGTCGGAGCGGGCCAGGCACTCCTTGATGCCGCGGTCGACTATGCCAAGCAGCGGGCACAGTTCGGGCGGGTCATTGGTTCCTACCAAGCTATCAAGCACAAGCTGGCTGATGTGCACATCGCTCTCGAGCTGGCCCGGCCATTGGTGTACGGGGCGGCGCTGTCGCTGGCCGACCAGTCCCCCGACACCGCCCGCGATGTGAGTGCGGCCAAGGCCGCGGCGTCCGACGCCGCGTTGCTGGCCGCCCGGTCGGCGCTGCAGACCCACGGCGCCATCGGTTTTACCGCCGAACACGATTTGTCGCTCTGGCTGCTGCGGGTACAGGCGCTGCGTCCGGCCTGGGGTGGCCCGGCCACCCACCGACGACGGGTACTGGAGGCGCTGACGTGACCACAACTGACGAACGGGAACTGCTGCGCGAAACCGTCGCGGCGCTGGTGGCCAAGCACGCCTCGCCGGCCGCAGTGCGCGAGGCGATGGAATCGGAGCGCGGCTACGACGAGGCGCTGTGGCGGCTACTGTGCGAGCAGGTCGGCGCCGCGGCGCTGGTGGTGCCGGAGGAATACGGCGGTGCCGGCGGCACTCTCGGTGACGCAGCCGTCGTCGTCGAAGAACTCGGCAAGGGGCTGGTGCCCAGCCCGCTGCTCGGTACTACGCTGGCCGAATTGGCGTTGCTGGCCGCAGATGAGCCCGATGCCGACGCGCTGGGGTCGCTGATCGAGGGCGCGGCGATCGGCGCAGTGGTGTTCGACCCCGACTACGTAATCAACGGCGATATCGCCGAGGTCGTCATCGCGGCCAACGAGGGCAATCTGGACCGATGGACGGCGTTTAGCGCCGAGCCCGTCGTCACCATGGATCCCACCCGCCGGCTGGCCCACGTCACACCGCAGAGCACCGCAGCGGTGGGCACGGACCCAGGTCTCGTCGACCTCGCCGCGATCCTGCTGGCCGCCGAACAGATCGGTGCCGCCGCGCGCTGCCTGGATCTCACCGTCCAGTACACCAAGGAACGTCGGCAGTTCGGTCGACCGATCGGCAGTTTCCAGGCGCTCAAGCACCGGATGGCCGATCTCTACGTCGCGGTGCAGGCTGCGCGTGCGGTGGTCAACGACGCTTTAGAACAGCCGTCGGAGACGTCGGCGGCGTTGGCCCGTGTTGCGGCCACCGAGGCGTTCAGCACAGTGGCCGCCGAAGGCATTCAGCTGCACGGCGGGATCGCGATCACCTGGGAGCACGATATGCAGCTGTACTTCAAACGGGCGCATGGCAGTTCGCAGCTGCTGGGCCCGGCGCGCGAACACTTGCGCCGGCTCGAATCCGAGGTGTTCTAACGTTGACCGCATGAGCTTTTCCGTCGCGTTGCGCGCCGGGGTCCCGCCGTTCTATGTAATGGACGTCTGGCTGGCGGCCGCCCAGCGTCAGCGCACCCACGGCGATCTGGTGAACCTGTCGGCCGGGCAGCCCAGTGCCGGGGCCCCTGAGCCGGTGCGCGCCACCGCCGCGGCGGCCCTGCATCTAAACCAGCTCGGCTACACGGTCGCGCTGGGTATTCCAGAGCTTCGCGCGGTGATCGCGGCGTCGTATCTCGATAAGCACGGCTTGCAGGTCGACGTCGATGACGTGGTGGTGACGACGGGGTCGTCGGGGGGCTTTCTGCTTACCTTCCTTTCCTGCTTCGACGTCGGCGACCGGGTGGCGGTCAGCAGCCCCGGCTACCCCTGCTATCGCAACATTTTGACAGCACTTGGCTGCGAGGTCGTTGTGATCGAATGCGGCTCGGAGACGCGATTCCAGCCCACCGCGCAGATGCTCGCCGAGCTCGAACCGCCGGTGCAGGGCGTAGTAGTGGCCAGCCCGGCCAATCCGACCGGAACCGTCATCCCGCCCGCGGAGCTCGCGGCGATCGCGTCCTGGTGCGATGGCTCGGGCGTGCGACTGATCAGCGACGAGGTCTACCACGGATTGGTCTACCCGGGCGCACCGCAGACCAGCTGCGCCTGGCAGACATCGCGAAATGCAATGGTAGTCAACAGCTTTTCCAAGTACTTCGCGATGACCGGGTGGCGGTTGGGCTGGCTACTGGTGCCGCAGGAGCTGCGCCGGGCGGTGGACCGGCTGACCGGAAACTTCACCATCTGCCCACCCGTGTTGGCGCAGTACGCTGCCGTCGCTGCGTTCACTCCTGAAGCCATCGAAGAAGCCGACGGCCATTTGCACCAGTACGCGGTCAATCGCACCATGCTGCTTGACGGTTTGCGCGAAATCGGCATCGACCGGCTGGCACCCACCGACGGCGCATTCTACGTCTACGCCGACGTGTCGGATTTCACCACGGATTCGATGGCCTTCTGTTCAAAGCTATTGGCCGACACCGGCGTAGCGATTGCACCCGGCATCGACTTCGATCCCGAGCACGGCGGTTCGTTCGTCCGGCTCTCCTTTGCCGGGCCGACGAGCGACATCGAAGAGGCGTTGCGCCGACTTGAGCCCTGGCTGATCGGCTCGTAGCCTGCTGCCTGTATCTGGGTTCAGCCCAAGATCGGCGGCACGACTTTTTGCGGCACCTCACGTGGCCCGCGCGCGGGGTCGTCACTGCCTTCCAACGCGTTGAGCACCATGGTGGCCGCCCGCGGCGAGCCAGCGATCGCCAGGTGGTCACTGAAGTCGTGGTGGCAGGTGTCCTGCACCACGATGTTGATCACATCGTCGTGCAGGACACCAGGAACCTGTCCGCTGGTGTATGGCCGGACGAACTCGTCATAACGGGTCGAAATGTTCACGTACCGGATGCCCGGCAGATATGGTCCGCCGTCGGAATTGAGCATCGCCAAGAAGTCCGATCCACGCATCATCTGCTCCGCGGCGGCGAAGTGCACGTGGTGGGCGACATTGAGAGCGATGCGGAATTCGATGGGCCCCGCGACCTTGTTGGCGAACACCGCGGTTCCCTGCCACAGCGGCGCCAGCGAAATGTACTTGTCGATCTTGTCGGCGCCGCCCAACAGCTTCGCGTAATAGCCAGGAACCAGGGTCCCCTGTGAATGGCCCACCACATCGACCTTGTCGGCACCTGTCGCATCGAGCACCTTGTCGACGAACTCGCCGAACTCAGTGGCCGAATCCTCTAACGGCGCCATCCCGCCCAGCGCCGACAATGGCCACGGCGCGGTCTTAACTGCCCCAAACGTCAGTGTGAACGGCGAGAACCCTTGCTGCACCAACAGGGGCACGTAGAGGCCCCAGTTGGTCTGGGCTCCGCCGGCCGTCCCGTGCATCAGGATGACCGGATTCGGATGGGCTTTCGACATCGGCCGATCCCACTGGTTCGCGCCCGGCAATGTGCCGCCAGGGTTGAGGATCTCGGGAGTCACTCCGGCGAAAAAGTCGTAGTACACCTTGCGGCCGGCGTCGGTGCGCAACGACTCGACTTCGATCCCAGCGGCGCGCATGGCGGCCACCGCGGGCCGCTCGATCTCCTCGCCAACGTCCACACACTTGGCCAGCACCCGCTCGCTGAGGTGCAGTCCCGTCCGGATCGAGTCGCCGCCGATTCGCTCGCCGGCTGCGATTCCCGAGCTGGCGGCATGGGAACCGATCCGCAACGAGAACTTCGCGACGTCGGTGATGACGTGGGCGGCGTGAGCGTCGATAGACATGATCGCCGAAATTACTCTTCCAACGACCGGTTAGGTCGAGATCGGCTTCATAGCCGCTGCAGCTAGGCGACTCGTGCCTCCACCACGCTGATGGGTGAAGCTGTCTGTACTACTGGTCACGACGCCCCCGCCTGCCGTCACGTTCGGTCGCTGATCGAACACGGTGACGTCGTAGCCGTCGCAGTAGCCCGCGGGCGAGGGAAATGCCGCTCACACCGGCGCCTACGATCAAAATCGAAGCTTCAACCGGTGTCCCGTCTAGTCCTCGGCGTGCCGTTGGTAATCCCACCGCTCGAGCCGCGCCTGCAGCCTCAACAGGCCAAATCCGGCGAACGGCGCGACGACCGAGAAGTAGACCATCAGCAGCGGACTCATCTACCAACCTCTCTAAAAACCTCTTGTTGCTACCACGCGATACGTCGGCCAAAAGTTCATCGCGGCGCTTAGCATCCCGTCATGACCGAGTTCTCGGAGCTGCCGCCGGATGATCAGCAGGCGATCTGCAAAACGCTTCTGACGTTGCTGACAGGCTTCCGCAATCGTGATGCGGAGGCGCTGGACACGGTGTACTCCGACGATGCCGACTGGGTCAACGCCTTCGGCACGGTCAAACGCGGACGCAAGGACATAGTCGACTACCTGAGGGGCCTGTTCGCCGATGACAACTTCAACCGCGGCGAACCCGAGGGCCCACCCGAGACCAGTTTCCGGGTGCTGACGCCCGAGGTCGTTCTGGTGTCAGCACACCTGCGGATCAAAGGTCAGGGCCTGGTCGGCGGCGGAACGCTTGACCGGGACAACTTCTCGCTTCGCGCACTTCAGCGTCAGCCTGACGGATCGTGGGTCATCGTGTCAGAGATGTTCCAGGACGCGAACACCGACACCACCTACGCACAATGATGAAGTCGGCCCGGTGAACCTGGTTATCTCCGAGGCCGAGCGAGCCGCACTGGCCGAGCTCGCGCAGTTCCCGCTGTTCGCCGCGATGACTGGGAGACGCTCGCGCCGATTCCCCGCCGGCGGTCGGATTCCCGCCGGCGCGCTGGCGTATACCAGTCGGCTACCAGTGCAGCCGTTATCAGAAGTCGAACGGGCACTGCTCGTTTCGGTTGTCGGCGGTGTCACCGGCTGGAACTTCGGTATCACACACAACCCTCGCTATGCGCCGTCGTTTCCCAACTACTCCGGCAGCGCGACGGGTCGAACCTTCCCGTCGGCCGCAGGCTTCCACACCAGCCAGCTGTTCTTTACCGATGACACCGGCAGCTATCTTTTGCCCAGCCGCGACGAGCATCCCCGCGAATTCGACAGCATCGAAAGGTGGATCAGTCATACCGCGGAGTCCTATGTGCGGATCTCTGATACCCGCCTCGAACTGCCTCGCGAGGAACCGCACATGGAAGGTCACAACATCTGGATTGGCAACCATCCGGGCAGCCTGCTGGCCTTCCCGGTGGCTGATCTCGCCGAGCACCTAATGGAAAACTTGTGGTTCTTCGCGGCCAACGGCTACCCGATCTTCGATGACATCAATCGCCGCAATATCCCCGGCCTCAAACGGTTTTCCTCGCTGCCGCATGCCGACGACCCAATCCCGCTGTCGTTCGTCGAGCAGTACACGCTGACCGAGACGAGCGCGGAACTCGCCATCGCCACCAACAACGGGGTGCTGGCATTGCAGGCGATGGGTCTGGGTGGCTGGACCTACGACGGGCTCAATCGGTTGTCGGTGTTGGGTGGCTCTGGCGACCCGAAGGCACCGGGGTTGGGCTTCGTTGCCGTCGACGACGAGCGCTGGGCGTTCCCCAATGTCACCGGGCTACCCGGATTTTTCGAGACGCTCAGCCCTCCGCACGTGCCGTCGGTGGCGGCCGGAGTGGAAAAGCTGGTTGCGCGAAAGTACGGCCCCGGTGGGCCGTTTCACCCCGATACGCAAGGGCCGTGGTCGGATACACCGAAGGTGCGCGCCTCCGCGCTGCCACCGGATGGCATTCAGGAAGTCGTCAGCGTCGAAGCGTCCTACATTTACGATGCCTTCGGAAAGCTGCCCGGAACCGTGCCGACCGTGCACGTGCTGATGTACCTTCAGGCGCAACATCTTGACGTCGAGTTCTACGACGAGTTTTTCACACCTGGTGCTTACCTGAGCACCCATGCCGAACATCAGGCCCGCTGGCACTAAGCTCCTCCTCTTCTTGGATGCCCGGTTTCGTAGCCGGTCGGAGCGAAGGAATCCGGATCAGCGATCTCCCAGTCCGATCGCCACCCGGCCGGCACGTGGTCGAGCAATTCTCCCGGTGCCAGCCATTCGTAAAGCTCTGCGTACGAACGCTGCTCGGTCGGCGATAGCCGCTTGCGCAGCATGTGCGGGTTCAGCGTCGACGGGTCGGCGACGCCCATCGAGGCCATGATGCGCATCGCCTGTGCGACGGTGGCCTGCTGGTAGCGGTACACCCGTTCGCTCTTGTCGGCGACGTCGAGCGCTCGGGCCCGATATGGATCCTGGGTGGCGACGCCGACTGGGCAGTGGTTGGTGTGGCACCGCTGGGATTGGATGCAGCCCGTCGCCATCATCATCGACCGGGCCGAGTTGGTGTAATCCGCGCCCTGGATCAGCCGCTTGACGATGTCATTTCCGGTGGCGACTTTGCCACTCGCCCCAATCCGCATCCTGTCCCGTAGACCCGTTCCTACCAAGGCGTTGTGGACTGTCATCAATCCGTCGGTGAGCGGCAGGCCAACGTGGTCTTCATATTCCAGCGGCGCCGCGGCGGTTCCACCTTCGGCGCCGTCGACGATGACGAAGTCGGGCGTCACGCCCTCGGCGAGCATCGCCTTGCAGATCGCCAGCACGTCGACCCGGGAACCGACACACAGCTTGAAACCCACCGGTTTTCCGTCAGCCAGTTCGCGCAGCTTCGCCACGAACATGACCAGTTCACGCGGGGTGTGGAACGCCGAATGCGACGCGGGGCTGACACATTTCTGGCCGACCGGCACGCCTCGATAGTGAGCGATCTCCTTGCTGACCTTCGCGGCGGGAAGCACGCCGCCGATGCCGGGCTTGGCGCCCTGGCTCAATTTGAGCGAAATACATTTGACCAGATCGTGAGCCGCCTTGTCCGCGAACTGATCCGGATCGAACGTGCCGTCTGCTGTGCGAGCGCCGAAGTAGCCGGAGCCGAGCTCCCAAATCAGGTCGGCGCCACCGAGATGATAGGGAGTAAGCCCACCTTCACCGGTGTCGTGGGCGAACCCACCCTTCCGGGCGCCGTTGTTCAGTGCGCGTAGGGCGTTGCCCGACAGCGCGCCGAAGCTCATCCCTGACACGTTCATCAGCGCCATGCCGTAAGGTCGCGCGCAATCGGGCCCGCCAATTCGTACTCGGTACGGTTCGGTGGGGGGTTCGACCGGAGCCGTCGAATGCACCAAATATTCGTAGCCGATCTCGTCGATGTCGCGCTCGGTCCCGTAGGCCTGTTCGGCAGCGGTGCCCTTGGCCCGCTCGTAGATCAGCGAACGGACGTCACGGTCGAAGGGTCGACCGTCGAAGTTGGGCTCGATGAAGTACTGCTGGATTTCCGGGCGCATCGCCTCCAGGAGAAACCGCATGTGGCCCAGGACCGGGTAGTTGCGCAGCACCGAATGCTTGCGCTGAACCAGGTCGTAGATGCCCACGGCCGCGAAGGCCGCGACCACCGTTGCGGGAATCCACCAGCCCCAGGGCCCCACCACGGCCAAGAAAACCAATGCCGCCGCGACAGCCGTCAGCAATGCGACGACACCAAACCGGATCACATCGCCGAGCGTAGCCTCAGGGCGAAATATCAAACTCGAGTATCGCGGCAGCGTTACGTTGACGGACCCGTCAGAGCCAGGTGTCTTGGGTGGTCGTCGTCAGGAACGCCTCGAGGTCATCACGCCACTGCGCTGGTGTGGTCTTGTCCGGCTCGATGCCGGTGTAGTCGCCGCGATAGAACAGCAGTGGCCGGGGCTTGATTTTCGGCACCTCCGAGAGGGACTGCACCGCGCCAAACACCACGAAGTGGTCGCCGCCGTCGTGCACCGATGCCACCGTGCAGTCGATGAAGGCCAGCGACCCGTCGATGACGGGCGAGCCCAAAGGCGATGCGCTCCAATCGATGCCGGCGAACTTGTCCGGCTCTTTGGAGCCAAACCGTGCCGAGACGTCCTTTTGGCTCTCGGTCAACACGTTGACGCAGAACTTGCCGGTGGCCTCAATGGCCTTCCATGAGCGCGAAACCTTGGTCGGACAGAACAGCACCAGCGGCGGCTCCAGCGACAGTGCCGCGAACGACTGGCAGGCGAAGCCGACTGGGCCGTCCTCATGCACGGTGGTGATGATCGCGATCCCGGTGCAGAACTGACCCAGCACCTGCCGGAAGGTGTGTGAGTCGATCTGCTCGGCCATTGCTAGCTCTTAAAGCCGACGCTGAAGTCGTGGCCCCACAGGCTCACCGCGGTGCTCTCCCGCGCGATCCAGTCGTGGTCGTCGACTTTTCTTCCCTCGCAACCGAATTCGACATCAAAGCCGCCTGGTGTCTTCATGTAGAAGGACAACATCAGGTCGTTGACATGACGGCCGAGAGTTGCCGACATGGGCACCTTGCGGCGCAACGCCCGGTCCAGGCACAGGCCCACGTCGTCGGCCTGCTCGACCTCCATCATCAGGTGGACGATGCCGCTGGGCGTCTGTCCCGGCATGAAGGCCAGGCTGTGGTGACGCGGGTTGCAACCGAAGAAGCGCAACCATGCCGGCGCCCCGTCGGGGGGCCTGCCTACCAACTGCGGCGGCAGCCGCATCGAGTCGCGCAGCTTGAAGCCGAGCACATCGCGGTAGAAGTGCAGCGACTCTTCGTCGTCGCGGGTGGTCAGCACCACGTGCCCGAGGCCCTGCTCATTGGTGACGAACTTATGCCCGTACGGGCTGACCACCCGCCGGTGCTCCAATGCGGCACCGTGAAACACCTCTGAGCAGTTGCCCGAGGGATCGGAGAACCGGATCATCTCGTCGACCCGGCGATCCGCGAGTTCGGCAGCAGTGGCCTCTTTGTAGGGCGTGCCCTCCACGTCGAGCCGGTCCCGGATTTCCTGCAGGCCTGCCGCGTTCGCGCATTCCCAGCCGGTCTCAGACAACCGGTCCTGCTCACCGGGCACGATCACCAGCCGGGCCGGAAAATCGTCCATCCGCAGATACAGTGTCTCCGGGGCGCCTTGCGGCGCACCTTTGCCCTCGACCATGCCGAGGACTTTCAGGCCGTACTCACGCCAGGCCGCCATATCGGTGGCTTCGATGCGCAGGTAACCCAGTGACCGGATGCTCATTACGCACCTCCCAGGAAATCAATGGTCAATTTGTTGAACTGGTCGAACTTCTCCACCTGGGCCCAGTGTCCACACTGCCCGAAAACGTGCAGTTGCGCCCGCGGAATCGTCTTCAGCGCGACCAGGGCGCCGTCCAGCGGGTTGACCCGATCTTCGCGGCCCCAGATCAGCAGCACCGGCTGGCGTAGCCGGTGGACCTCGCGCCACATCATGCCAAGCTCGAAATCGGCCCCGGCAAACGACTTTCCCATCGCTCGGGTAGCCGTCAATGATTCCGGTGTGCTGGCCAACGCGAAACGCTCCTCGACCAGGTCCGGGGTGATCAGCTTCTGGTCGTAGACCATGACCCGCAGGAACGCCTCGAGATTTTCGCGGGTGGGCTCGACGGAGAACTTTCCGAGCCGTTTGACACCTTCGGTCGGATCAGGCGCAAACAGGTTGATGCTCAACCCGCCGGGACCCATCAGCACCAGGCGTCCGGCTTTGTCGGGGTAGTCCAGCGCGAACCGAACCGCCGTACCGCCGCCCAGTGAATTGCCCACGAGCGGAACGCGTCCCAGACCCAACTGGTCGAAGAACCCGTTGAGCGCTATGGCCGCGTAGTGGTTGAACTGGGCGTGTTCGGCGCGTTTGTCGGAGAGGCCGTAGCCGGGTTGATCGACGGCCAGCACGTGAAAACGCTCGGCCAGCACCGGAATGTTGCGCGAGAAGTTGGTCCAGCTCGCCGCTCCGGGACCGCCACCGTGCAGCAGCACTACCGTCTGGTCGTTGCCGACACCGGCTTCGTGGTAGTGCAGCTTCAGCGGTCCGTCGACGTCTACTTCCGCGAAACGCGAAGTCGACTCGAAGGTCAACTCTTCAGTGGCCGTCACCTAGCGCCGCTCCTCAACATTGCTGCGTCCCCCGCAAAGCGGGGGTGCCCCCACTGCATCGTCGCCGGCGCGCATCAGACCATGGTGTCGCCGGGCGGCAGCCCGAACTCGTGGTTCCCGAAGATCACATACGCCCGCTCAGGGTCGTTGGCCGCGTGCACCCGACCCGCGTGGGCGTCACGCCAGAAGCGTTGCACCGGTGCGTCATTAGCCAGCGCTGTGGCCCCGGAGGCCTCGAACAGCCGGTCGACCGAAGCGATCGCGCGACCGGTGGCACGCACCTGATCGCGGCGGGCGCGAGCCCGCAGTTCGAACGGGATCTCCTTGCCGGCGGACAGCAGCGCGTACTCGTCGGCGACGTTGCCGCTCAACTGGCGCCAGGCCGCGTCGATGTCGCTGGCCGCCTCGGCGATACGAACCTTGGCGAACGGGTCGTCCTTGGCCTTCTCGCCGGCGAAAGCCGCGCGCACCCGCTTGCCTTGGTGCTCGACATGCGCGTCGTAAGCGCCGTAAGCCATGCCTACGATCGGCGCCGAAATGGTGGTGGGATGCATCGTGCCCCAGGGCATTTTGTAAACCGGAGCAGTGTTGGTCTCATACCCACCCGCTGTGCCGTCGTTCATCGCCTTGTACGACAAGAACCGGTGCCGGGGTACGAAAACATCCTTGACGACGACGGTGTTGCTGCCGGTGCCGCGTAGGCCGACGACATGCCAGACGTCGTCGATGCGGTATTCGCTGCGCGGGATCAGGAAGCTGCCGAAATCCACCGGCCGCCCGTCCTTGATGACCGGGCCGCCGAGGAACGCCCACGTGGCATGGTCACAGCCCGACGACCAGTTCCACGAGCCGCTGACCAGATAGCCACCGTCGACCACGACACCGGCACCCATCGGGGCGTAGGACGACGAAATCCGCACATTCGTGTCGTCGCCCCAGACCTCGTCTTGGGCCTGCTGGTCGAACAGCGCCAGATGCCAGTTGTGCACACCGATGATCGAGCTCACCCAGCCGGTCGAACCGCAAGCACTAGCCAGCCGGCGGGCGGCCTCGTAGAACAGCGCGGGATCGCATTCCAGCCCGCCCCACTGTGTGGGCTGCAGCAACCGGAAGAAACCGATTTCTTGAAGCTCGCTGACGGTGGCGTCCGGCAACCGGCGCAGGTCCTCGGTCTCCTGAGCGCGCTGCCGCAACTTCGGCAGCAGCTCGTCGATACCGTCTAAGACCGACTGGGCGTCACGTTGTTCAATGGACGTCACTGCATTGCCTCCCGGGAGTCCGTACTTTAGACAGAGACTAGAACACGTTCCGATTTGTGTCGAGCACGCTGTTCCTGCGGCTGGTAGCGATACCTAGCGACTTTTCTGTAACCTGTTCTAGTTATGACCGCAGAAGGAGGGCGAGCCGTGACGGAGGTTGCTCTCGACCAGGTCCCCGACGAGCCGCTCGGTAGCCATGTGCTTGAACTGCAGGTGGCCGATGTGCTCGCCGAGACCGACGACGCCCGGTCGCTGGTGTTCGCTGTGCCGGACGGTGCCGACATTCCCGCTGATCGGCTGCGCTACGCGCCCGGGCAATTCTTGACGCTGCGTGTCCCCAGCGATCGCACCGGATCGGTGGCCCGCTGCTATTCGCTGTGCAGCTCGCCATTCACCGATGACGCACTTACCGTCACCGTCAAGCGGACCGCCGACGGCTACGCATCCAACTGGCTGTGCGACCACGCCCATCCCGGCATGCGGATCCACGTGCTGGCGCCGTCGGGCACGTTCGTACCCAAGACGCTCGACGACGACTTTCTGCTGCTCGCCGCGGGCAGCGGGATCACGCCGATCATGTCGATCTGCAAGTCGGCGCTGTCCGAAGGCAGCGGACAGGTGACGCTGCTCTACGCCAACCGCGACGACCGCTCGGTGATCTTCGGCGACGCGCTGGGCGAGCTGGCCGCCAAGTATCCCGACCGGCTGACCGTGGTGCACTGGCTGGAGTCGCTGCAGGGGCTGCCATCAGCGACCGCGCTGGCCCACCTGGCCTCCCATTTCACCGAGCGGCAGGCGTTCATCTGCGGGCCGGGACCATTCATGGATGCCGCGCGGGAGGCCCTCGAGACTCTGAAAGTGCCTGCACAGCAAGTGCATATCGAGGTGTTCCGGTCGCTGGACACCGATCCGTTCGCCGCGGTGAACCTCGAAAAAGAAGGCGCTGATGACGGCGAACCACCGGCGACCGCGGTCGTCGAACTGGACGGGCAGACGCATACCGTGTCGTGGCCGCGGCGGGCCAAGCTACTCGATGTGCTTTTGGATGCCGGCCTGGATGCGCCGTTCTCCTGCCGCGAGGGCCACTGTGGCGCCTGCGCCTGCAGCCTGCGCAGCGGCAAGGTGAACATGGAGGTCAACGACGTCCTGGAGCAGCAGGATCTCGACGACGGGCTGATCCTGGCCTGTCAATCCCGTCCGGAAACTGATTCGGTCGAAGTTACCTACGACGAGTAGCTGCGGCGTAAGTTCTGCTCATGCGGCTGGCAACGACATTGATGGGCGTCGGCCTGGTGCTGGCCTCGGCGCCGATCGTCGGCGTCGGCGTCTCTTGGGCTGCCAGCAACAACGCCTCCAATTTGTTTCCCCTCCCGGACGGTACCCAGCTGGAGACCTATGCTCGGCTCGACTGCCATCCCGTGATCGGCAGCTGCGACTTCACTGTCGGGGCCGACCGGCGGGCAGCCGACGGGGTAACCGGATTCCCGTCCGATCTGTGGTCGCGGCAGAGTTCCGAGGTGCGCTCCACCGACCGGCTGGCCTACATGGACGTGCACGCCGACGCTCAGTATGACCGGGTCCACAAAGATGGCGGAACCGATGAGGTCACCACGATCTACCTGGGTGAGGGGCCGCCGGAGAAATACCAGACCACCGGCCGGATCGACTCGACGGACTGGCGGACCGGGCAACCGCGGACCAACGTCAACGTGATCCTCTGCACGCACATCCAGGTGGTCTACAGCGGGGTCAACATCACCTCGCCCAGCGCCTGTGCACAGGCCAACTTCTCCTGAGCCGTCAAAGCTTTTGCGACAACACCGTTGCGAAGGTGTGGGTATCGCCTGGCCAACGTGCCGACACGTAGCTGCCATCGTCGACGACAAAAGCAGGCCGCGAGTCGGTTGCGGTGTCGCGCGCGATTCCGGACGTCTTGATCCGCCACTGCGGCGAACCTCGAGCGACGTCACAGAAGTCCGATGGGTTTTTCAGAGCTCGGGTCACTTCCGACTGCACCGACATGTACCCTTTCGCCTGTCCGGGCTCCTCGGCATAGGTGCGGTAGTAGTTAGGGTCCCAGAACCGGGTAATTCGGGAGATACGCCACGCGGTGCGCTCCAGCGCCCAGGTCAGCGCGGTGGTCCGGCGTCCGTAGAGCACCGAGTGACCAGTCGCGGGATCAATGCTGCGGGCAGCAAGCAGCACACCGTGGCAGATCGCTGCGACGATCAGCTGGCGGGCGAAGGCGTCGACGACCAGTCGGTGCAGCGTGTCGCTGTCGATGTAGGAGCGCATCCCGCGGGCGCGATGGCCGCCGGGCAGCAGCAACGCGTCGACGCCGTCCAGCGAAGCTCCAGACCAGCTCGACGGATGCTGATACTCCGGCGACTGCAGCATGGCCTGATAGGCAAGGCGGGCATCCTTGTTGGCCCGCAGCGCACGCCCCACGACGGCGATGGCGCCCAATCCCGGTAGCGCAGACCAGAAGTCCAAGCCGCGGCCGGTGACCATGATGTCGTCGGCCACCCCGGGTGCGCCGCTTTCGGTGGCGAAGGCGACCCGGTGACCGTTTGCCGACAAGACATGCCAACTGACCGCGACCTCGGTCGGGTCGAAGTCGCGATCCGGAATCGGGATCAGCACGGTACCCATCGGTGAAGTCTGAGCTTACGACCCGTGTTGCCGCATTCCACGCGGTTGTATGGGTCATCTCCTAGCGCGGCAGGCCAAGTAGCCGCTCGGTGGCCAGCGGGAGCAGGATCTGCTCGGTGCCGTCGGCGGTCGTCAGGCAGCGGGTGTTGAGGAAGTCGTACGCCGCCGGGTCCGACGCCCGCGCCCTCAGTCGGAGCCATCCGGTATTCGGCGACCCGCCCGTATCGCACGCCGATGAGCTTCCGCACACTGGATTCCGCGCCGGGTCTCCTGGGCCCGGGTGCGGCTGCGGACTAGTTCATGTCCCCGCCACCGAGCTCATTCACAGACACACCTCGAGGCGGTGCTCAGGAAAGGTTTGTGACCTGCACTGGGCAATTGCCGCCCTGGCCAGAGTTAACGGTGAGCCCAGAACGAGTGGCGAAGAATCGCGGGAGCCAACCGCCAGTAGGCGATCGGCCACCTTCGGATCCCGGGCGGCGCCCGCGTAAAGGAGGCGTTGTATGGGGTGCAGGTTGCGCCGCTGGCTGAAGTCGATATTCATCACTTGATGGAACCGGAGACTGCGACGGTGCCGGCGTTGGTAGCGACGTGCGGCCGCATCGACGCTGCCAGAGAATCCTTCCAGCAGGCGGTCGGCAACGGCATCGCATAGCCATTCTGCGCTCTGAAATGCCCATCCGCAGCCAGTGCCCCACAACGGGTCGCTGACCAATGCCGCATCTCCGATCAACACCACGCCAGGGGCGACGATGCGCTTGCGGGTGATGCTCGGATAGTGCGTTGTCCCGATCACTTCGGAAATCCGCTCCGCCGCCGTTAGGTCGGGGCCACCGATCAGACCTGTAAACATTTTCAATATTGCAGCCTCCCGGTTTTGACGAAACTCGGGTAAGCGGTCTTTGGCTGGCATTGCCACCAGCAAAGTTGCATCGTCATTGCGGAAAACATAGGCGACGTCGGGCTCGAGCAGCCACAGCGTGGTTGTGGACCACTCCGGGACATCGACATTGCGATACTCCGCGAAATAGAGGAACCGATTGTTGGGCGACAGTTTTCCCGGCAGGGACGCCAATTCGGCTACCTTTGAAGAATACCCGTCGGCGCCCACAACCAGTTGTGCGCCGATTCGGCGTACCGAACCGCCCACATCGGCCACGACTCCGTTGACCCGACCGTTCTCGCTAAATGTCAATTCGGTGAGACGGGCGCCCAGCATCAACTCCACACCTGAAACACCCGCAGCAGTGACTCGCACCAACGGATCCATCAGACGGCGGCTGATGTTGTAGCCATGCCCATGAACCTCGGCGGCGTGGGTCCGACGTACCCAGCCATGTCTGGTCCAAGCACTGTCGTAACTGCGGACTGCGCCTCGCTCCTCCAACAGCCCGTCGAGACCGAGCCGTTTGAGCGTGGGAAGTGAACTCGCCCGGATACTGTGCGTGCAAAGCCGCTTGTAGTGGCTCACGTTCCGATGCGCTTCAAGCAGTGCCACCCGAAGGCCTTTGCGGCCGAGCAGTATTGCCGCTGAAGAGCCTGCGGGCCCAGACCCCACTACCACCACGTCGAAAGCGTCAGCCATCGTATCCCTCGCGCGCATCGCAACCGCGGCAAATCGGCACGACCATTACGCTGGGGACCCCTCGGCGCAAATTATGTCGTTGGGCGTAGCGGGACCGACGGCAGCCACCGGAATTTGGTGGAGAACCGTGTGCGGAGGAACTCGATATCGTCGGCATACGCACCGGCAGCAACTGCCTGTGCTTGCGTTTGGCCCGTTTCCACTCCCGGAATTGATCCGAATTCAGCCGCTGGCCGGTAACCGTGGCGATCGCGACATCACACTGGAGGTACGCAGTCTCGTTGGCCCGCCATGTCCGCGCATACCGGTACCAGGGCACGCGCGGGTGCAGATGGTGTATCAGATGGTAGTTCTGCGAGAGCATCAACGGCGTGAACAACCACTCCATGCCGACGCGAACTCTGGCTGCGCGATAGCGGTTGCTGGCGGGTGTGTCGTTGAGGCCGTGGTGGGGCAGCCAGTCAAACCACCAAGCCAGGACGGTGATGCCGATGCGCTGCGGGATTACGAACGCGAGCGCGAACAACCACAGATTTCCGGTGACGGTCGCAGCGGCCAACACGGTCACGTTAATAGTGAGCATCAGTGCCGTCTCGGCGAGTTCGCTCAGGGGTCTGCTTCGCATGCGACGGATGTAGTAGGCCGCATAGAAAGCATCTGCTAGAGCCCAGCGAAACGGCAGCTGCCATAACCGAGCGTGGGATGCGAACGCGTCCGGGTCATTCCCGCGGTCGTTGGCGTACCGGTGATGGGCGAGGTGGATGAACACAAACGAGGGAAAGGAAAACGCCGGCGAAACAAAGACCCATGCCAGCCTGCCGACCAGCGCGTTCATCCAACGCTTGCGGCTGATCGTATTGTGCACCGCCTCGTGCACCACGGAGAACATCACGAAGGTCACCGCGGCGTTGACGGATATGGTGACCCAAATTTGGAGGGCGGCATCGGTTGCGGCGATTGTCGAAATGATGAACACGATCAGTGCGGTTAGGCCGATGCCCAGGGTTGGTATCGCAAGTGCGGGCACCGTCCCGCGGTTGAGCAGCCCATAGCTAGTGGCGGGATCAGCTGCCGCGCAGTCTGCGGCATCGGCGGCCGGCGTGTTAGGCCTCGTGCCCATTTCCGCGGTCACGGTGTCGCCGGGCAATGGTCCAAGATTCCCGATCTCGGGGCCAATCCAAGCACGGTACAACAACGGCTCAATCGCCTCCGCTCGAGTATTCGTCACATGCATCAACGGCCACAAGAATCACGCTAGCAAACCACCCATGAAGAAAATTGCAGACACGCGGTCGTGTCGTTCGTCAGGAATTCATTTAGATTTGAGGCGATCCGGCCAGTCCGTTTCCGCGCGTGACTAGGATCGAGGGGGCTTACAGCCCCGTTAAAAGCGGCGTACAACCGATCTCGCGCATCCGCCCGCAGCTAATTGTTGACCCCCCTGTCCGCCATGGCACAGTTGTCATCGCCCAGTCCATGCCACAAAATTTGTTGCGCCGACGTTACAAAACGGTTTCCGGTCCCGAGCGCCGACAACCGGTCCCGAGCGCAGATAATAGACAATCCTTGCCAACCAGTACAAGCATTCATCTGAATTAAGCGTGACGATTACGTAACGGAAATTAGCTGGAGCGACAATTATCAACGTCGCTGCCGCTGCGAGCTTTTGGGCAGCGTTGCGCCAACAAGCCTCCGGATTAGACAAGCGGACGGTCAGCGCGGCAGACCGAGCAACCGCTCCGCGGCCACTGTGAGCAGAATCTGCTCGGTGCCGCCGGCGATCGTCAGACACCGGGTGTTGAGGAAGTCGTGCACGATCTTGTCCTCGACCACGCCCGCCCCGTCGTCCAGGTCCATCCGGTACTCGGCCAGCGCCTGCCGATACCGCACCCCAATGAGTTTCCGGACGCTGGATTCTGCGCCCGGGTCCTGGCCGCCGACAGCGAGCTGCGCAATGCGCTGATCGAGCAGCGAGCCGGCTTGCGTGGTAATGATCAACCGAGCTAGCCGATCCTGTTGGGCGACATCGAGTTCCATTTCAGCGACCGCCGCGAGCAGCTCTTCCATCGGGTTGCCCAGCGCGGTGCCGGCGGCCATCGCGATGCGCTCGTTGGCCAGCGTGGTGCGGGCCAGCCGCCAGCCGTCATTCACGTCGCCGACCACCATCTCGTCGGGGACGAACACGCCGTCCAGGAAGACCTCGTTGAACAGCGCGTCGCCGGTGATTTCGCGCAACGGCCGGATCAGAATGCCCGGCGAACTCATGTCGATCAGAAAGTAGGTGATCCCTTGGTGTTTCGGCGCGTCGGGATCAGTGCGGGCCAGGCATACACCCCACTGAGCCTTGTGCGCCGAGGACGTCCACACCTTCTGGCCGGTCAGCTCCCAGCCCCCGTCGACCCGGATCGCTTTGGTACGCAGTGATGCCAGATCGGAGCCGGCGCCCGGCTCGGAAAACAGTTGGCACCAAAAGACTTCGCCGCGCATGGTGGCCGGCACGAAGCGCTCCACCTGCTCGGGCGTGCCATGTTCGAGAATGGTCGGCGCCGCCCACCAACCAATCACCAGATCGGGACGCACCACACCCGCCGACGACATCTCCTGATCGATCAGCAGCTGCTCGGCCGGCCCGGCGCCGCGGCCATACGGAGCGGGCCAGTGCGGCGCCAACAGCCCCGCTTCGGCCAGCGCCACTTGACGCTTGTCGTCGGGCAGTGCGGCGACCGCGGCGATCGCTTCGGCGATTTGGGGTCGCAGCTCGGCGACTTCGCTCAGGTCGATACTCAATCGGCGGCGCACACCGGCCTGGGTCAGCTCGGCGGTCCGGCGCAGCCAGCGTGGCGATCCGCCGAGAAACTGCCCGATTCCATAAGCCCGACGCAGGTAGAGGTGTGCGTCGTGTTCCCACGTGATGCCGATGCCGCCGAGTACCTGGATGCAGTCCTTGAGGTTGGCCTTGGCGGCCTCGATCCCGATGCTGGCGGCAATAGCCGCGGCAATGGACAACTGGCGGCCATCGCTATCGCCGGCGGCGACGGCGGCATCGGCGGCGGCCACCGCCGCCTGCTCGGCACGGCACAGCATCTCGGCGCACAGGTGCTTGATCGCCTGAAAGCTGCCGATCGGCTTGCCGAACTGCTCGCGCACCTTGGCATAGGCAACGGCGGTATCCAGCGCCCATCGGCTGATTCCGGCCGCTTCGGCGGACAGCACCGTCGCAGCCAGGTCCGGTATCCGGTCCGTTGCGACCTCCAGCACGGTGGCCGGCGCCGACGTCAGCACCACCCGCGCCAACGGCCGGGAGAAGTCGGTGGCCTGCAGCGATTCGATCGCCACACCGTCGTCGCCGGCCTCGATGAGCAGCCATTTCCCGCCAGCTGGCACCAACAACAAGCCGTCGCGCACAATGCCCGAGGCGCCCAGCACCCGGGCCACCGTGCCCGAGGCCCGCGAGGTCGCGTCGTCAAAGTCGACCTCACTGCGAAGCGCCACCCCGACGGTGCGTTCGCCGGACACTAGCCCGGCGCGCAGTTGCGGGTCGTCGACCACCAGGGTGGCCAACGCGGTGGTCGCCACCGGGCCAGGAACTAGGGCTTTGGCGGCCTCCTCGACCATCGCGCACAGATCCCCGATGCTGCCGCCGGCGCCGCCAAAGTGCTCGGGCACCGCGACACCGAACAATCCGAGGCCGGCTAGGCCCTCGAAAACCGACTGCCAGGCTTTCGGCTCACCCTGTTCGATATCCCGGACCACGGCCGTCGCACCGGACCCGGCCGCCCAGTCGCGCACCAATTCACGTGCCGCGAACTGTTCGTCGGTGATGGTCTTGCCCATCGTCATGCCACCCGGACTCCTCGGTCGACGTCAAAAGCCGCTGCGAGCAGCCGCGCGCAGCACTAGAACGTGTTCTAATAGTGCCAGCGATCGAGCTTCAAGTCGAACGCCATCGCAGCAGGACATCGGAGTGTCCCGGCGGCACGGAGGTGAGAAATTCGCGCTCGGCATGCGTATCGTTTCGAGCGAGGACGCAAGAAAAGGAGCTGCCCGTCAGATGTCCGCTTCCATTTCGGAGCCAGCGAACACCGACTCGGGTCAACCCTCGAGCCCGTCCACTGCGCAGCCCCGTGAGGTGATGAACGTGGCGGTATTGGCCGAGTCCGAGCTCGGGTCTGAGGCGCAACGCGAGCGTCGCAAACGCATCCTGGATGCGACGATGGCCATTGCCTCCAAGGGAGGTTACGAGGCAGTTCAGATGCGCGCGGTCGCCGACCGTGCGGACGTTGCGGTGGGCACCCTGTACCGGTATTTCCCTTCGAAGGTGCATCTGCTGGTCTCCGCGCTGGGCCGGGAATTCGAGCGGATCGACGCCAAGACCGACCGCTCCACACTGACCGGGGCGACGCCCTACCAGCGGCTGAGCTTCGTGGTCAGCAAACTCAACCGCGCGATGCAGCGCAACCCGCTGCTGACCGAGGCCATGACGCGTGCCTACGTCTTCGCCGACGCGTCGGCCGCCGGTGAGGTTGACCACGCCGAGAAGATCATCGACTCGATGTTTGCCCGGGCGATGAGCGAGGGCGAACCGACCGAGGACCAGTACCACATCGCCCGGGTGATCTCGAATGTGTGGACATCGAATCTGCTGGCCTGGCTTACCCGCAGGGCATCGGCCACCGACGTCAGCAAGCGACTCGATCTTGCGGTGCGGCTGCTGATCGGCAATGGGGAGCATTTCGAAGTCTGACCGCTGACGGTCACATCGGTCAGGCCGGCGGCCCGGCAGTCCGTCCACGAATCAGCTCGGTATCGAGCACCTCGACGGTCGGGTGTATATCGCCTTTGTTTAACAGCTCGCCGGCGCGGCGGCCCTTCTGCAGGCTCGGCTGTGCCATCGTGGTCAGACCGCGGCGTCGCGCTTCGCCGATGAGGTCAAACCCGGTGACGGTCATATGACCGGGAACGTAGATCCCGCGGCCGCGCAGACTATCCATTGCCGATAAAGCCAACACGTCGGCGGTGCACATGAGCGCGGTGATCCGGGGATTGGCTTCGAGCGCCACCTGGGCGGCCACACCACCCGACGCCGCGGTGTGCTCGTAGCTTTCCACGACCGTCAACGAGTCCGGGTCGACGCCTGCCGCGGCCATCGCGTCGCGGACGCCGCAGATGCGTTCGCTCTGCACATGAAACGTCGGTGAGCGCAGGCGTTCGGGGTCGACCAGGCCTTGACGACGGTCGCGGCGCAATCGCATGGTCAGCAGCCCGATCTCCCGGTGCCCCAAACCGAGTACGTAATCGCCGAGCTTGCGCATCGCCGCCCGGTCGTCGATGCCCACCGCAGATGCGCCCGGAACGTCTTTGGGCTGGTCGACCACCACCAGCGGCAGCCGCCGTTGCTGCACGATCTGCAGGTACGGGTCGTCTCCGGCTGCCGAGTACACCACGAACCCGTCCACCCCCGCGGCTAGCACGGACGCCGTGCCGTCCGTGAGACTGCGGTTGGGGCCAACCGCCACCAGCAACAGCCCCTGACCACGCTCCTCACACGACTGGGCAAGTCCCGCAACGAAATCCAGCGCTGCCGGGTCGCTGAAGGAGTAGGTCAATGGCTCGGTGATCACCAGACCCACGGCACCGGCCCTACGCGTGCGCAGCGACCGTGCCACTGGATCGGGTCCGGCATAACCCAGGCGTTTGGCGGTGGCGAGCACCCGTTCACGCAGCGCGGGCGAGAGCTGATCGGGCCGGTTGTAGGCATTCGAGATGGTGGTGCGCGATACCTTGAGCTCAGCCGCCAACGACGCCAAGGTCGCCCGCCGTCGCGGCGTGGGGCTCATGCAATCAGAGGCTACCGGGCATCGCCCGGCGACTATGCGGGCAGGATTGCGTGCGACGGCGGGCGATCATTACATTTTTGGAAACGATTTTCATTAGGCTGGCGCTTGGACGGCCCAGGAAGGAAACCCGGCAGTGCGGACGGCGGCAGCCTGCGTGGCGATCAGCTTGTCCGCCACCGCGCTCGGTCTCGGCGCGATGACCGTGCTGAGCGGCTGCAACGCCGGCACGTCACGGCACCCGCGAGCCGCCGTCGTCGTGGCCTCCACCGATGTCTGGGGCAGCGTCGCCCGCGCTGTCGCCGGTGGGCACGTCAGCGTCAAGTCCATCCTGGACAGTGCCGACGCCGATCCGCATACCTACGAAGTCACCGCCGACGAGGCCGCCGCCCTCGTCGACGCCGCGCTGGTGGTCTACAACGGCGGCGGTTACGACCCATGGGTCGACGACGTGCTGGCCGGTCACCCCCCCTTCGCATCGGTCAACGCCTACTCGCTGATCGGGTCCCGCGGCGGGAAGCCCGCCGCCAACGAGCACGTCTTCTACGACGTGAACGTCGTCAAGGCCGTCGCGGCCCGGATCGCCGACCGGCTGGCTTCCATCGACCCCGCGCACGGAGCCGACTACTGGGGCAATTCGGCAAAATTCGCCCGCGGCGCCGACGCGATCGCCCAGTCCGAGCGCGCCATCGCCGTCGCGC
The DNA here is from genome assembly GCA_963744835.1 of uncultured Actinomycetota bacterium. Classification (GTDB taxonomy): domain Bacteria; phylum Actinomycetota; class Actinomycetes; order Mycobacteriales; family Mycobacteriaceae; genus Mycobacterium. The sequence continues at coordinate 1,367,618 of CAVUVB010000006.1, read as the reverse complement.
ACCCGCGGGCCGGTGTCATTGCGACCGAGCCGGTGGCGTATTACCTGCTCGCGGCGTCCGATCTGGTCAACAAGACTCCGGCCACCTTCACCGCGGCGACCGAAAACGACGACGATCCGTCCCCGGCCGACATGGCAACAGTGCTCGACATGATCGATAACCACGAGGTCACTGCGGTGTTGATCAACCCGCAAACCGCGACCGCGGCAACCCGCGACTTACATGGCGGAGGCCCAGCATGTCGGTGTGCCGGTGACCGAAGTGACCGAGACATTGCCCGCCGGCAGTGACTATCTGAGCTGGCAGCGCAGCACCGTCGATCACCTGGCCGCCGCACTCCAGACGGCTGGCCGATGACCGCTGTGTCGCTGACCGGCGCCCGGCTGGCGTTCGGCGACCGAGTGTTGTGGGACCAGTTGGACTTGACCGTTTCGCCCGGGGAATTCATCGCGGTGCTCGGCCCGAATGGCAGCGGCAAGACATCGCTGCTGCGGGTGCTACTCGGGCAGCTTCCGCTCAGCGCGGGCACCGCCCGGGTGGGCGAGCAGCGAGTGTCCCGGGTCGGAAAGCGAATCGGCTATGTGCCACAACACCGGCCGATGGACCGGGAATTGACCGTGCGCGGACGGGACCTGGTTCGGCTGGGCGTTGATGGCCACTGCTGGGGCGCCATGCCGCTACGGGCGGCCGACCGGGCTCGCCGCCGCGATGCTGTGCGGCAGGCGCTGCAGCAGGTGAACGGGGAACACCTGGCGGACCTCTCGGTCGGGCAGATGTCTGGTGGCGAATTGCAGCGGGTGCGCATCGCCCAGGCGCTGGCCAGCGATCCTATGCTGCTGCTGTGCGATGAGCCGCTCCTGACGCTGGACCCCGCCAACGTCAGGCTGGTGGCCGGGCTGATCGAGTGTCGGCGCCGTGCAGCCGACACCGCGATCATCTTCGTCACTCACGACCTCAACGCAGTCATGCGTTTTGTGGACCGGGTGCTTTACCTGGTCGGCGGTCGGTTCCGGATCGGCACCGTCGAGGCGGTGATGACCACCGAGACGCTGTCTGCGCTCTACCACGCCGACATCGAGGTGGTGAAGGTCAAAGGTCGTTATGTCGTGGTCGGCGAGACAGCCGGAGACGTTCATGAATGACCGGCTCACAGACTTGTTGTCACACCTGTTCGACTTCGGTATCACCGCCCACCTGCTGAGCCACGACTTCGTCCAGCAAGCCTTGATGGCGGGCGCGCTGCTGGGGCTGGTTGCCGGAATAGTCGGGCCGTTCATCGTGATGCGCCAGATGTCGTTCGCCGTGCACGGTTCGAGCGAATTGTCGCTGACCGGAGCTGCTTTCGCGCTGTTGGTGGGTCTGCAGGTGGGAGCGGGCGCGCTGGTCGGCAGCGCCCTGGCCGCCGCATTGTTCGGGATCCTCGGTCAGCGTGCCCGCGAGCGGGATTCGGCGATCGGGGTGGTGCTGGCGTTCGGCTTGGGCCTGGCGGTGCTGTTCATCCACCTCTATCCAGGACACACCGGTACCAGCTTCGCGCTGCTGACCGGGCAGATCGTGGGGGTGGGCTACCCGGGGCTGGTGATCCTTGCGGTGATCAGCGTCACCGTCGTCGTCGTGCTGGCGGTGAGCTACCGCCCGCTGTTGTTCGCCACCGTCGATCCCGAGGTCGCCGCTGCGCGCGGCGTGCCGGTGCGTGCGCTCGGCATAGTGTTCGCGGCGCTGGTCGGCGTCGTGGCGGCCGAGGGCGTGCAGATCGTCGGCGCCCTGCTGGTGGTATCGCTGTTGATCACACCCGCAGCGGCTGCCGCACGGGTTTTCAGATCACCGGCCACCACGATCGTCGCCTCGGTGCTGTTCGCGGAAACCTCGGCGGTCGGCGGCATCCTGCTGTCGTTGGCGCCCGGCGTGCCGGTATCGGTGTTCGTCGCCACCATTTCGTTCCTGATCTATCTGATCTGTTGGATGGTCGGGCGTCGCCGACACGCGCCCGCCTTAAGCTAGCGATCGTGGCCTCCATCGACCTCAACGCCGACCTGGGCGAGGGCTTCGGCGTTTGGCGACTCGGTGACGACGACGCCATGCTGCGCATTGTCACCAGCGCCAACGTTGCCTGCGGCTTCCACGCAGGCGACCCGGCTGGCCTGTTGCAGGTGTGCCGGCTGGCCAGCGAGCGCGACGTGCGCATCGGCGCACAGGTGAGCTATCGCGACCTGGCCGGGTTTGGCAGACGTTTCATCGATGTCACGCCAGAGGACCTGCTCGCCGACGTCGTTTATCAGATCGGCGCATTACATGGACTTGCCCAGGCTGCCGGCGCAGGCCTGTCTTACGTCAAACCCCATGGCGCGCTGTATAACACGATCATGACGAACCGTGAGCAGGCGGCCGCCGTCGCCGAGGCGGTGCACATGGTGGATGCCGCACTGCCGGTGCTTGGCCTGACGGGGTCGGTGTTTTTCGAGGAAGCCCACCGGCGTGGCCTGCGCACCGTCGCGGAGGCTTTCGCCGATCGCGCTTACCGGCCGGACGGCCAGCTGGTGTCCCGCCGGGAGCCTGACGCGGTGCTACACGATCCGGTCGCCATCGCCGAACGGGTGCTGGCCATGGTCACCACCGGACAGCTCGCCGCCATCGACGGGTCCACGATCGAGGTGGACGTGGAATCGATTTGCGTGCATGGTGATTCACCCGGTGCGGTGCAGATAGCCACGGCGGTGCGGGACCGGCTGAAGGCTAACGGGATTGACGTGAAGGCATTTTGCTGATGCGGCTGCGTTTAGGACGGCCGGACATCGCGCGGCATTCGCACCGGTTCAGCGTGCCTGCTGCCGCATCCGGTGCGCCACTGGCTGTGACGTGGCTGGGGGTGACTACGCTGCTGCTCGACGACGGGTCCTCGACGCTGATGACCGACGGCTTCTTCTCCCGCCCCAGTCTGGCGCGGGTGGCGTTGGGCAAGTTGTCGCCGTCGTCCGCCCGAGTCGACGGGTGCCTGGCGCGGGCCAAAGTAACTCGGCTGGATGCGGTGATGCCGGTGCACACGCATTTCGACCACGTGTTGGACTCTGCGCTCGTAGCAGATCGCACGGGTGCACGGCTGGTCGGGGGCGAGTCGGCGGCCAACGTCGGCCGTGGCTACGGGCTCGCGGAGGACCGCCTGGTTGTCGCCGAGCCGGGTGAGCCAATTCGCTTGGGCGCCTTCGAAGTTACACTCGTGAATTCGCATCACAGCCCGCCCGATCGGTTTCCCGGAGAGATCGCTGCGCCGGTGATCCCGCCAGTGAAGGTGTCAACATACCGGTGCGGCGAGGCCTGGTCGACGCTGGTGCATCACCGTCCGTCGGATCGGTCTCTGTTGATCCAAGGCAGCGCGGGCTTCGTGACAGGCGCGCTCGCCGGCCGCCGTGCCGATGTGGTCTATCTCGGCGTCGGCCAGCTTGGCCTGCTGCCGGAGTCTTACCTCGTCGACTATTGGACGGAGACGGTGCGCACCGTGGGTGCGCGCCGCGTGGTGTTGATCCATTGGGACGATTTCTTCCGCCCGTTGTCAAAGCCGTTGCGGGCGTTGCCCTATGCGGGCGATGACCTGGATTTTTCGCTTGATGTCCTGGGCAAGCTGGCCGCCGACGACGATATCGCGCTGGATATGCCGACGGCGTGGCGGCGCGAGGACCCGTGGGCCTGAATTTGACCCTGGTTCTGGCTCTTCTGTCACTGGCAGTGGTTCTCGCGTTCGCAGTCGCCCGTCCACGCGGGTGGCCGGAGGCATTCGCCGCCGTGCCGGCCGTCATCGTCCTGATCGCCGTCGGCGCGATCTCGCTGCACGACGCGACCGCCGAGGCGGCCCGGCTATCGCGCGTCGTCGCTTTCCTGGGCGCGGTGCTGTTATTGGCCAAGATGTGCGACGACGAAGGCCTATTTGAGGCCGCTGGCGCCGCAATGGCGCGCGGCGCCGTCGGATCACATCGCCTGCTGCGGCAGGTGTTCGTGATCGCCGCGACGATCACCGCGGTGCTGAGCCTGGACGCGACCGTGGTGCTGCTAACACCGGTGGTGCTGAGCACGGTGCGCCGACTGCGAGCCCCGGTGCGTCCACACGCCTACGCGACCGCACACTTAGCGAACGCCGCGTCGCTGCTGCTGCCAGTGTCGAACTTGACCAACTTGCTGGCGTTTCACGTCGCGAAGGTGTCGTTCACCAAGTTCACCCTGGTGATGGCGCTGCCGTGGCTGGCCGCGGTGGCCAGCGTCTACGTCATCTTCCGGGTGTTCTTCCGCCGCGACCTCAGCGTGCAGCCCGATCGCCAGGAGACCGAACCCGCGCCGCCGACACCGGTATTCGCGTTAGTGGTGGTGGCGCTGACGCTGGCCGGGTTCGTCATCGCGGAGGCCGCGGGGGTGGCGCCGGCGTGGGCGGCGCTCGCCGGGGCGGCGGTGATGGCGGTCCGAAGCCTGACCCGACGCCACACCACCGCGATGGCGATCGTGCGCGCGGTGAACCTGCCGTTTCTGGTGTTCGTGCTGGCGTTGGGCGTTGTGGTGCAAGCGGTTATGCGCAACGGCGTGGCCGACCGGATGGCCGCGGTGTTGCCATCCGGGTCGAGTCTTCCCGCGTTGCTCGGGTTCGCGGTGGTGGCCGCCGTGTTGGCCAATGTCGTGAACAACCTGCCCGCGACATTGGTGTTGGTGCCGTTGGTGGCGCCCAGTGGGCCGGCGGCGATATTGGCCGTGCTGATCGGGGTGAACATCGGCCCGAACTTGACCTATGTCGGGTCGCTGTCGAACCTGTTGTGGCGCAGCGTGTTGCGCCGTTACGACGTCTCGGCTAGCGTCGGCGAGTACACCCGGCTCGGGTTGTGCACCGTGCCCACCGCGTTGGCGGCAGCGGTGCTGGCGCTGTGGGCCGGTGTGCGGATATTCGGTGTCTAGCGGTGGTAGGACGTTCAGACGGGCACCGGAGTCGACCAGGCGCCGCCAGTTGATTCCGCCGTCATTTGGCGGTCGTCATGCTCCAACGCAGGGTGCCGCCGGATCGGTCAAACAGATCGTGCATGAAGCTGAGTTGCTGGTCTTCAGAGTCGAGTTTGGGTGCGTCGCCGGCGCTACGCATCGCCGTGTACTGTTTTTTGAGCCACGCGGTGAACTGCTTCTGGGTCTGCTTGTCAGTCGGAACATCGGCAACCTTGTTGGCCTTGATGTCCTTCTTCTGCTTGGCGTCGTGGAACATGAATTCCGCGAAGGCCACGTGGTACGCACGCGACGTGCTGTGCACAGGATGTCCGAACACCGTCTCCAGGGTCTTCCCGGCCGTCGGGGTGGAGCCGAGGTAGCAGCCGACGAACGTGACGTCACCGCTGCCGGTGAGCAATTTGCTCAGCGCTTGACACCCTGGCTTCCCCGCGTACTTGGCGATCTCATCGGGCGGCACGTATCGCCATTCGTTCTCGCCCGCCGGCGTCATGCCGATCCCGCCGATGTTGGACTGCCCGTGGGTCACGATCCGAAGGTGCTGGAACTGGGTGCCGTTCTTTGTGATCGCTGCGGCCTGCGCACAGATATCGTCGAGGTTGTCCACCTCGATGTACTGCTCACCGTGCCGCGTCGTCGTTTGGTAGCTGGTCTCGTCTTGGATGAATTTGTCGTCGGGCCTGCGGATGATGAACGTCAGGGTGTCGCTCACCGGCGCAGCTGACCCTGCCTCCCCGCTCCCGTCGCGTGCCAGGATGGGGCGGTCGGGTCGCTCGCGGTGCTGCACGACGTGCGCGAGTTCATGGGCGAGTCGGCGACGACCGACGACCGAGCTGGTGTCGAGTGGAGTCCCGAACACGATGTCGTCACCGATGCTGTATGCACTGGCGGCGAGCGAGCGAGCGGAGGCGGCTGCCATCGGGCCGCTGTGGACCCGCACGGACGAGAAGTCCAGCCCGAGACCAGCGGGCCGCTCAGCCGCTGTGAGGGGACGACCCGGCGACTCAAGCACGCTCCACACAGCTGACGGTGCCACGGATACGGGCGACGGTCGGGTTGGTGCGCTGTTCACCGGTCTCGGCGCGATTCGATCCGCGATCGTCTCGGCGCGCTGTTCCAGCGAGTCCCCCGGCTGTGTCACTGGAAGGCGCGACGGGCGCACACCGGGGGTCGTCGGCGGGAGGTGTACGTCGTGCGAGGTGGCCTGCCCTTGAACCGTCTTGGGCCGGGCTCTGCTAGCCGCCACGCGAGCCGGTGACGCGTTTTCAAACCCGGGGCCGGACGCCACCTGACGCAGTGTACTGGAACCGTCCCGTGCCCGGGTGGTGGTGACCACCATCGAATCGCTGGTGCACCGGCTGATCGCGGCCGCTCATTGGATACCCGGGCCGCCAACACCTCTCAGGCTAGCGTCGCCGCTGCCGGGCGATCTCGGCTAGCACCACCCCGGCTGCCACCGACGCGTTCAACGATTCGCCTACGCCGGCCATAGGAATCGACACCACCGCATCGCAATTCTGTCGTACCAGCCGCGAGAGCCCCTTGCCTTCCGATCCGACGACCACCACCACTGGGCCCGAGCCGTCCAAATCGTCAAGCGTCGTGTCGCCGTCGGCGTCCAGCCCGATGAGCTGCAAGCCGCGACCGGCCCAATCCTTCAGTGTCCGATTGAGGTTGGTGGCGCGCGCGATGGGAATCCGCGCCGCGGCGCCGGCGCTGGTTCGCCAGGCCACGGCTGTCACCGAGGCAGAGCGACGCTGCGGGATCAACACCCCATGCCCGCCGAACGCCGCCACCGAACGAACGATCGCGCCCAGATTTCGCGGATCGGAGATGTTGTCCAGCGCGACTAGCAGCGCGGGCGGGACTTCCATGGCCGCCTCGAGCAGCTCGTCAGGATGGACGTACTCGTAAGGCGGTACCTGTAACGCGATCCCTTGATGCAAGCCGTTTGTGGTCATCCGGTCCAGATCGGTGCGGGGCACTTCAAGGATCGCGATACCGGAATCGGCTGCCAGCGTGACAGATTCGGTGAGACGCTCGTCGGCCTGGGTGCCGAGGGCGACGTAGAGCGCGGTCGCCGGAACACCGGCGCGCAGGCATTCCAGGACCGGGTTTCGGCCCAGTACCGTCTCGACAGCGTCGTCGACGCGTTTAGCCGGCCGGCGCGGCTGCGACTTGCGCCGCTTGGCGGCCGGATGGTAAGGCCGCAGATGCGCCGGCGGAGTGGCGCCGCGGCCTTCTAGCCCGCGGCGCCGTTGGCCGCCGGAGCCGACCGTCGGCCCCTTCTTGGTGCCGGGTTTGCGTATCGCGCCGCGGCGTCGTGAGTTACCGGCCATCGGCCGGGGATCCCAGCGACCACTGCGGCCCGTCGGGAGTGTCGGTGACCTCGATGCCGGCGTCCTTGAGTCGGTCCCGGATCTCGTCGGCAAGCTTCCAGTCACGCTGCTCGCGGGCCTGCTCGCGCCGCTGCACCTCAGCGCGCACCAGCACGTCGACCGCGGCCAACGCGGCCGACGTCTCGTCGTGCGACTCCCAGCGCTCGTCGAGCGGGTCGCAGCCGAGAATGCCCATCATCGCGCGGATGGCCGCGGCGTTGGCCAGCGCGCTGTCATGGTCGCCGGCGTCGAGCGCCCGATTGCCCTCAGCGCGGGCACGATGCACCTCGGCCAGCGCGACCGGCACCGCCAAGTCGTCATCGAGTGCTGCGCCGAACCGCGGCGTCCACTGCCCGGGATCCACGGCGCCGACTCGGGTACGCACGCGGTGCACGAAGTCCTCGATCCCGACGTAGGCGTTGACCGCGTCGCGCAAAGCGGTCTCGGAGAACTCCAGCATCGAGCGGTAATGCGCGCTGCCCAGGTAGTACCGCAGCTCGGCGGGCCGGACCCGTTGCAGCATGGCCGGAATGGACAACACGTTGCCCAGCGACTTGCTCATCTTCTCGCCACCCATGGTGACCCAGCCGTTGTGCAGCCAGTATCGGGCGAACCCGTCGCCGGCCGCACGGCTTTGCGCGATCTCGTTCTCGTGATGCGGAAAAACCAAATCCATTCCGCCGCAATGAATGTCAAAGTCCGGTCCGAGATACGTGCGGGCCATCGCCGAGCATTCCAGATGCCAGCCGGGGCGTCCGCGCCCCCACGGCGTCGGCCACGACGGCTCACCGGGTTTGGCGCCCTTCCACAGCGTGAAGTCCCGCTGATCACGCTTGCCGGTAGCCACTCCTTCGCCTTGATGCACGTCGTCGATCTTGTGTCCGGACAGCTGGCCATAGTCGGGGTAGCTCAGCACGTCGAAATAGACGTCACCGCAGCCGGTATAGGCGTTGCCGGACTCGATCAGCCGCTCGATCAGCTCCACCATCTGGGTGATGTGGCCGGTGGCCCGCGGCTCCCCCGACGGAGGCAACACGCCGAGCGCGTCGTATGCGGCGGTGAACGCCCGCTCGTAGGTGGCCGCCCATTCCCACCACGGCCGGCCCGCCGCAGCAGCCTTGTTGAGGATCTTGTCGTCGATATCGGTGACATTGCGGATAAATGCGACGTCGCAGCCCCGCGCCATCAACCAGCGCCGCAGGATGTCGAAGGCCACGCCGCTGCGCACGTGGCCGATGTGCGGCAAGCCCTGCACGGTGGCGCCACAAAGGTAGATGGAGACGTGCCCGGTTCGCAGCGGAACGAAATCACGCACGGCACCGGTTGCCGTGTCGTGTAGCCGCAGCTGGCCGCGATCGGTCACGACGTGCCAGCTTACCGGGCCATACGCGTTGCTCGGTGACCAGCGCGGCGGAGAGGGCATACCTGCCCACCGGCAAGGGAAACGATCACCGGGATGCGAAAGATGGCCGCCATTGGGGGCGGCTAGCGGGTGGTTCCTTCGACGGCGATCAGCAACGCCGTGGCGATCGCGGCGCGGCCCTCACCGCGCCCGGTCAGGCCCAGCCCGTCGGTGGTAGTGGCCGACACCGACACCGGCGCGCCCAGCAGATTGGACAACACCCGTTGTGACTCGGCGCGGCGCGGACCGATTTTGGGATGGTTGCCAATCACCTGCACCGTCGCATTGCCGGCCCGGTAGCCCCGCCGGGCGATCAGATCGGCGACGTGGCGCAGCATGTCCACCCCGCTGACGTCGGCCCAGCGCGGGTCGTCCACACCGAACACGTCGCCGATATCCCCCAGCCCGCTCGCCGACAGCAGCGCGTCGCACAGGGCATGCACGGCCACGTCGCCGTCGGAGTGTCCGGCGCAGCCGTCGACGTCTGAAAACAACAGGCCCAGCAGCCAGCACGGTCTGCCGGCTTCTATTGCATGCACATCGGTGCCCAGACCGACTCGGACGTTCATGGCTGCACGATCGCCTGCGCCAGCAACACGTCCAAGCGGGTGGTGATCTTGAAGGCTAGCGGGTCGCCCTCGACCACCTGTACCTGACCTCCGATGTGTTCCACCATCGACGCGTCGTCCGTGAAATCTGCCGTTACGGCCCGTTGATAGGCACGCAGCAGCAGCCCGGTGGCGAACCCTTGCGGGGTCTGCACAGTCCGCAGGCCGGCCCGCTCTGGCGTCGCCAACACCACACCGTTGGCGTCGACGGCCTTGATGGTGTCGGAAAGGGGCAGCACGGGCACGACAGCCGCGTGCCCGGCCCGCAGCGCTTCGACCACGCGCACCACCAGCGCGGGTGGGGTCAGGGCCCGCGCCGCGTCGTGCACCAGCACGAAGCTGGGTTGTTCTGTGTCTGCGAACGCCGCCAGCGCCCGGCCCACCGACTCGCTGCGATTTGCTCCTCCGGCGATGACGGTCGCCTGGTGACCGAGGATCAGTTTGGCCTGATCGGTGCGGTCGGCGGGCACCGCCACCACGACGCGGTCAACGACGCCGGACTCCAACAAACCGCTGACAGCGCGTTCGACCAACGTGCGTCCGTCGAGGTGAAAGAACGCCTTGGGTACACCGGCGGCCAGCCGTTCGCCCGTCCCGGCGGCCGGGACCACCGCGACCGTATCCGTCACCCCGGCCCCTGCGCGTCAGGGATTCAAGACGCGGCGGCCAGAACCTCGTCGAGGATGGTCTCCGCTTTAGCGTCGTCGGTGCTTTCGGCCAATGCCAGCTCGCCGACCAGGATCTGCCGGGCCTTGGCCAGCATGCGCTTCTCACCGGCGGAAAGGCCACGTTCCTGGTCGCGACGCCACAGATCGCGGACGACCTCGGCGACCTTGTTGACGTCACCGGAGGCTAGCTTCTCCAAGTTGGCCTTGTAGCGGCGCGACCAGTTGGTCGGCTCTTCGGTGTGCGGTGCCCGAAGCACCTGGAACACCTTGTCCAGACCTTCCTGGCCGACCACATCGCGGACGCCGACGTATTCGGCGTTATCAGCGGGTACTCGAACGGTCAGGTCTCCCTGCGCCACCTTCAAGACGAGATATTCCTTTTGCTCCCCTTTAATGGTTCGGGTTTCTATCGCCTCGATCAACGCAGCACCGTGGTGTGGATAGACAACGGTGTCTCCGACCTTGAAAATCATCAGTTTCGAGCCCCTTTCGTCACTCCATGCTAACACGCGGGCCCGACACGTGGGGAACAACGGTGCAGGTCAGGGGCACCGCAGGTGAAGAGAGGGGGTTGACAGACTGGAAAATTCATGCAAGGCATCGGCCGATCGGGAACCCGTTCGGCGTCCCCTGAAGGGCTCAAGGAGTGCGCTGTTCGGGGTGGTTTTGATCATACGGCCCAGGTCTGAGCCCTCAGCTACCGCCTGCCCTACCGACCTACTACTGTGCATAGTCGAATCGCAGTGCCGTTGGCAGGCCGAGCAGGAGGCTTTGAGTGAAACGCGTCGACCACTCCCACTCGGAATGCCGCTCGAACCACCGTTCTACTGTCGTGGTCCTGGCAGCGGGAGCCTTGATTGGTGCCCTCGCGCTCACCGGCTGCGGCACTGGGCAGCTCTCGCAAACCGCCAGTATGGAGTCCGCCGTCGACGGGAGTCAGGCGGTGCTCAATAACGTCGCGCTGCGCAATGTTCACATCAAGGCCCAGCAGAACCGTGACTATCTTCAACCGGGCACGACCGTGGATCTGGTGCTGGTTGTCACCAATCAGTCGCCGGATGTCAGCGACAAGCTGGTCCGCATCTCCAGTGATATCGGCAAAGTGACCGTCACCGGTGATGCCACGTTGCCGGCCGGTGGAACGCTGTTCGTCGGCACGCCGAACGGTCAAAACTGGAAAGCCGTGGACGCCGTGGAGGCCGCCGACAACGTCAAGGCGACAGTGAAGCTGTCCAAGCCGATCACCAACGGCCTGAACTACAACTTCACCTTCGACTTCGAGAAGGCCGGGACGACCAACCTGGCCGTGCCGATTTCCGCTGGGGAGGCGCCACGGCAGGGCGAACCAGCACCGCCGGTTCTCGAACCGTAGAGCTGCCCGATCTGTCGGACCCGCCGGATACGGTCACCGGGTGGCCAAGGCACGTTCGCAGTACCGCTGCTCGGAATGCCGCCATGTCACCGCCAAGTGGGTAGGTCGCTGCCTGGAGTGCGGCGCTTGGGGCTCTGTCGGCGAAGTAGCGGTGCTCTCTGCTGTCCGAAGCGGCAGCCGCCACCCGGTGGCACCGTCGTGTGCTGCCGTTCCGATCAGTTCCATCGAGCCGTGCACCGCCCGGCATTTTCCTACCGGGGTTGATGAGCTCGACCGCGTGCTGGGCGGCGGGGTGGTGCCGGGCTCTGTCACGCTACTGGCCGGCGATCCGGGGGTGGGTAAGTCGACGCTGCTGCTCAAGGTCGCTCACCAATGGGCAACATCGGGGCGGCGCGCGCTGTATGTGTCCGGCGAGGAGTCGCGGGGCCAGATCCGGATGCGTGCCGACCGGACCGCCTGTAGCCATCATGAGCTCTACCTGGCCGCCGAGTCGGACCTGCAGACAGTGCTCAGCCATATCGAGGCGGTACAGCCGGGCCTTGTCGTCGTGGACTCAGTGCAGACGATGTCCAGCACTGACGCCGACGGTGTCACCGGCGGCGTCAACCAGGTCCGTGCGGTGACCACCGCGCTGACCGCCGCGGCGAAAAGTAGCGGTGTGCCACTGATCCTCATCGGCCATGTCACCAAGGACGGCGCGATCGCCGGGCCCCGTTCGCTTGAACACCTCGTCGACGTGGTGCTGCATTTCGAGGGCGATCGCAACTCACTACTGCGCATGGTCCGCGGTGTGAAGAACAGATTCGGGGCAGCCGACGAAGTCGGGTGTTTTCTTCTGCAGGACAACGGGATTGAGGGTGTCGCCGATGCCTCCGGGCTCTTCCTGGATCAGCGACCGCAGCCCGTCGCGGGCACCGCCATCACGGTGACTCTCGACGGCAAGCGTCCGCTGATCGGCGAAGTCCAGGCGTTGCTGGCCACACCCTCGGGCGGCTCGCCGCGACGCGCCGTCAGCGGGATCGACCATGCCCGGGCGGCCATGATCGCCGCCGTGCTGGAAAAACACGCTCACCTCAAGATCGCGGTCAACGACGTCTACCTGTCCACGGTGGGCGGCATGCGGCTGACCGATCCGTCGTCGGACCTGGCCGTAGCGATTGCGTTGGCTTCGGCGTACGTCAATCTGCCGCTGCCCGCAACGGCGGTGATGATCGGCGAAGTTGGCCTGGCCGGTGACCTGCGACGGGTCGCCGGCATGGAACGCCGACTGGCCGAAGCTGCCCGCCAGGGGTTCACCACCGCGCTGATCCCGCCGGGCTGCGCCGCGCTGCCGACCGGTTTGCAGGCCTTGGAAGCGGCCACCATCGTCGCCGCGTTGGAGCACATGCTCGACATCGCCGAACATCGCAACACTCCCTCCGCGCCACCACATCGCCTGGATGTGGCATCGAGGGAGCACAATGATTGGCAATGACTAGCCGCAAAGCAACAACGAACGGCGAGGCGCCGCCGCCGCGTCCCACCCTGCGTGAGGCCGTCGCGCGGCTGGCGCCAGGGACCGCGTTGCGCGACGGCCTAGAACGCATCCTGCGCGGTCGAACCGGTGCTCTGATAATCCTCGGCTACGACGACAGCGTCGAGGCGATCTGCGACGGCGGCTTCTCACTCGACATCCGCTATGCGCCGACCAGGTTGCGCGAGCTGTGCAAGATGGACGGCGCCGTGGTGCTGTCCACCGACGGCAGCCGGATCCTGCGGGCCAACGTGCAGCTGGTACCCGACCCATCGATACCCACCGACGAGTCCGGGACCCGGCACCGCTCGGCCGAGCGGGCCGCCGCTCCAGACCGGCTACCCGGTCATCTCTGTCAGTCATTCAATGAGCATCGTCACCGTCTACCTCGGCGGCGAACGCCACGTGCTGGCCGACTCGTCAACCATCTTGTCCCGGGCTAACCAAGCCATCGCCACGCTGGAGCGGTACAAGATCCGGCTCGACGAGGTCAGCCGGCAACTTTCCCAGGCCGAGATCGAGGACTTCGTCACCCTGCGCGACGTAATGACGGTGGTGCAACGGCTCGAGCTGGTCCGCCGCATCGGTCTGGTGATCGACTACGAAGTCGTCGAGCTCGGCACCGACGGACGGCAGCTGCGGCTGCAGCTCGAAGAACTACTCGGGGGCAACGACGATGCCCGCGAGTTGATCGTGCGCGACTACCACGCCAACCCCGAGCCGCTGTCCAAGTCCGAGGTCGCGGCCATACTCGACGAGCTGGACGCGCTGACCGACACCGAGTTGCTCGACTTCACCGCGCTCGCCAAAGTCTTCGGCTACCCATCGACAGCGGAGGCCCAGGACTCGGCGATGAGCTCACGCGGCTATCGGGCGATGGCCGGTATCCCCCGGCTGCAGTTCGCCCACGCCGACCGGCTGGTCCGCGAATTCGGTTCGCTGCAGGGCCTGCTGGCGGCCAGCGCCGACGACATGGAGGCGGTCGAAGGGATCGGCGCCATCTGGGCCCGCCACGTGCGGGAAGGCCTGTCGCAGTTGGCCGAGTCGACCATCGCTGACCCGCTCAGGTGATCGCCGCCCGGCGACGATGCAGTGGGGGCACCCCCACCCGCGGAGCGGCGAGGGGGACGCGTAGCGCGATGAGGTGGGGGTACCGCCCGCTTGCGGGGGCGAGCCGGGTAATACGGCCCGGGCAGTCGGTCAGCCGCCGGGGCCGGGAAGCGGCCCGACCGGCGCCGGACCGGGCTGCCCGGGCGGCGGCGGAGGTACCACACCTGGCGGTGGTGGTGGCGCGAGGATGAACGGAACCGCTGCCGAGCGCAGGTTTCCCAGCTGCACGACGAGGTTGTAGGTCCCGGGGCCGATCGGCTGGCGCGGCAGCGGGCAGTGCGGAGCCGACCCCATACCGGTCCAGGTCACGGCGGTCGTCACCTGCTCGCCCGGCGCGAAAGTCTTGACCAATGTCTCGTTGGACGGCGCACAGTCCAGGTTGGACCACAACCGTTTGTTGTCCAGCGAGTAGACGTAGGCCGCCAGCACGGCCGCTCCGACATCGCGCTTGCAGGCCACCAACCCGATATTGGTCACGACCATCGTGAATTTCGGCTGGTCGCCGATCACGTATTGAGGGACGTTGGTCAGGCCCAAGACGGCCAGTGTGGAGTCGGGGCAGTCATCGCCCTCCTTGAGCACCGGCGGCGGCTGTACGGCTGCCGTCGGCGTCTCGGCCGGCTGGTTGGGGTCTTGTCCCGCCGGTGGCTGCACCGGCGTCTTGACCTCCGGCGCGGCCTTCTGCGCGGCCTGCCCGGAAGGCTTGCCGGCGGTGTTTGCGCCAGCGCTCCCGCTCATCACGGCGACGATTACCGCGACCACAATCCCAATTGCGACTACCGCAATGCCCAACGCCAGTCCGCGGCGTCGCCAGTAAATCTCCGGCGGTAGGGGGCCATGCGGTTCCAGATCCAGCACATTTACACCGTAAGCCCAGGTCACGTCGACAGGGCCGACCCGACTCGGCGTGTCGCCCAGTTAGCTGAGGTCTGTTGGGCACGCCGCGCGCCGAATCGCCGGCTGACCGGCCGAGCAGGTGGCCGGGGCCACCAGAACCAGCGCCCTAACAGCGCCACCAGGGACGGCATCAAGAAAGTCCGACGATCAGGGTGTCCAGCAGCAGCCCGATGCCAACCGTCATGCCGACCTGCTCGATGTTCAGCACCGTGCTGCCGACCAGCGCGAACATCGTGATCCCGAATCTGGTGGTCGATTGCGGCGAATTCGTTCGGTGAGCGTGCCGCCGGGTCCGGTCATGTACACATGCAGGCCCGGCGGCGGGCCGAGACGATCAGCCGTGTCACGAACCACAGCGACGGCGTCACTGGCCTGCGAGGTCCCCAACATCCCCGACAACCGCAGCATCAGGTCGGCGGCGCGGCCATCTCGGCTTTGCGCCGCCGATTGGGTGATTGGATCCGACCACAGGTCGGTGATCGAATAGACATGCTCGGTGTCGGCGCGCAACGCCGTCACCAGCCGGTCATAATAGCGCCGGTCGGCCTGCCGTAGCGGCCTGTCACGTTCCAGGACAACGTAATTGAGATTATTACTGGGCGCCTTGCCGAACAGTTTTCGCTGACTGGTTTGCCGCCACAGCGCTTGCCCCATCGGCGGGCATGAACGACCTGGCGTGCGCTGCGACAACCCGCTCCAGCTGCGGGACCGCCAAGTTTCCCGCGGCGGCCGCGACGATCCACCCCAGCACCACCACTGCCGCGTAATTTCCGAGCTGACCGTGAAAAGTCACATCGGTCGCATCTTCGTCAAGCTGGATCTACGTGATCGAGCTGCAGCCATCGTCTACGCCTACGACCACGGACTCGTCACACCGCGGTATCCGACTTAGGGCTTCTCGCCAGGTTCTTCCCCGACGTCGCCGATCACCTCGCGTAGTACCACCCGCCCTTCGGCGAGGTGGTAGGTGGCGCCCACAACCGCCAGCTCACCAGCGGCCACCCGCTCGGCGATGGCCGTCGAGCGAGCCAGCAGCTGGGCGCCGGTCTCGACCACATGGCGCGCCTCGAACTCGTCTGCCCGGTTCAAGCCTTCGCGGCGGCCTAGCAGGATCGACGGCGTCACCCGCTCGACTACGTCGCGCACATAGCCGCCGGGCAGCACACCGTCGTCGAGCGCGGCCAGCGTCGCCTTCACCGCACCGCAGCTGTCGTGGCCGAGGACCACGATCAGCGGCACGCCGAGCACCGCTACCGCGAACTCGATCGAGCCCAATACCGCGGAGTCGATCACGTGCCCGGCGGTCCGGACCACGAACATGTCGCCCAAGCCCTGATCGAAGATGAGCTCGGCGGCCACCCGGCTGTCTCCACAGCCGAAGAGCGCCACAGTCGGCTTCTGGCCTTTAGCCAGGCTGGCCCGATGCTCGACGCTTTGGCTGGGATGCTCGGGCTGGCCGGCGACGAATCGCTCGTTACCCTCTTTGAGTGCTTTCCACGCTGCTACCGGACTGGTATTGGGCATGGCGTTCATTCTGCCGCAGGTGGCCATGAAGCTCTCTGTAACGCCAAGTGAACTTCTCGACTGGTACGACCGGTCGAGACGCGACCTGCCGTGGCGGGACCCCGGCGTGACTGCCTGGCAAATCCTGGTCAGCGAGTTCATGTTGCAACAGACGCCGGTGTCGCGGGTGCTGCCGATCTGGCGTGACTGGGTGGAGCGGTGGCCGACGGCCTCGGCGACGGCGGCGGCCAGCCCGGCTGACGTCGTGCGGGCCTGGGGCAAGCTGGGCTATCCGCGGCGGGCCAAACGTCTGCATGAGTGCGCCACCGTGGTCGCCCGCGACCACGCCGACGTGGTTCCCGACGACGTCGACACCCTGCTGACGCTGCCCGGGGTCGGCAGCTACACCGCCCGCGCGGTGGCGTGCTTCGCCTACCATCAGCCGGTGCCGGTGGTAGACACCAATGTGCGCCGGGTGGTGGCCCGCGTCGTGCATGGCCGCGCCGACGCTGCCGCACCGTCGACGGTCCGCGATCATGCCGACGTGTCCGCGCTGCTGCCCAATGATTCATCAGCGCATCGGTTTTCAGCGGCGCTGATGGAGTTGGGTGCCACCGTGTGCACCGCGCGTGCGCCGCGGTGCGGGCTGTGCCCGCTGAGTGCGTGCCGGTGGCGGCAGGCTGGTTACCCTCCCGCACAAGGTCCGGCGCGTCGCCCGCAGACCTACGCCGGAACTGACAGACAGGTTCGGGGCCGGCTACTGGATGTCTTGCGCACCAACGAGTTCCCGGTCACCCGTGCCGAGCTGGACGTTGCGTGGCTGACCGACACCGAGCAGCGCGACCGCGCGCTCAACTCACTGCTTGCCGACGGACTGGTGACACAGACGACCGATGGACGGTTCGCTCTGGTCGGCGAAGCGGGCTGAATAGAACCTGAAACAAGGTCAAGTCGCAGTCAAAAACGATTCCACCGCCTGCCGGTAAACTTGCGGCGCCTCATCGTGAACCAAGTGACCGGCGCCGGAGACATGCAAATACCCAGACCGGTAACCAATTTCACTCATCGAGCGCATCTGGCCCGCGGGGGTGACCGAATTGCCGGCCTCGACCAACAGAACAGGCGACCGCACCGCCTGCCACTGCGCCCAGTAATCGCGGGTGCCCCATTCTGCTGCGATCTCGATCCACCGAGCGGTGTGACCGTGCAGCCGCCACCCGGTCGCAGTCCGGTCGAACGCCTCCAGGAAGTACTGGCCTGCGATTGGCCCGAATTCGGCGAATACCTGCTCGGCAGAGTTGAATTCGACCGGCAGGTTATGCAACCACGGCTCCCACGGGCCGGTGGTGCTGCCCCGAAAGTCCGGTGCCATGTCCTCGACCACCAGCGCCGAGACCAGGTCAGGACGCTCGGCGGCCAAACACCAGGAGTGCAGCCCTCCCATGGAATGCCCGACCAGCCGCACCGGCTTCTGCAACGCGTCCACCGCATCACCGAGGTCGGCCACAAATCGTTCGGTGCTGATCGGGTATGGATCAGCGACGTCACGTCCGCGGTGCCAGGGCGCGTCGTAGGTGTAGACAGCACCTAGCCGGGTCAGCCACGGCAGCTGACGCGACCAGGTACTGCCCCGGCCCATCAGGCCGTGCACCAAGACCACCGGGCTACCTCGTCCGCCGCGATGAGTCAGCAGATCGGCCGCCATGCACCTATCTTGCGTGGCCTGCGATCGTCCCTGGGCGGCACGGTAGCCTAACGGCATGCCAGTGGTGAAGATCAACGCGATCGAGGTGCCTGCGGACGCGGGCCCCGAATTGGAGAAGCGGTTCGCCCATCGCGCGCATGCGGTCGAGAACTCGCCGGGCTTCCTCGGCTTTCAGCTGCTCCGCCCGATCAAGGGCGAAGACCGGTACTTCGTGGTGACCCAGTGGGAGTCCGAAGAGGCCTTCCAGGCGTGGGCTACCGGGCCGGCCATCGAGGCGCACGCCGGCCACCGGGCCAACCCGGTGGCGACCGGCGCGTCGCTGTTGGAATTCGAGGTTGTGTTGGACGTTGCCGGCTCCGGCGAGAAGGCGTAATCCGCGCCAGGCCCGGCTCCGCGTCGCGGCACTGACGGCCGCCGCCGCGTTGGTTGGCGCCCTGGCACCGGGTTGCGCATCCCCACCGACTCCGTCCGCCAACGCAGCGGGCGCCGGTCGGCAGATCAACATGAGGACTCCGGCCGGTCTGCGGGCTCAGCAGACGCTGGACATGCTCAACTCTGACTGGCCCATCGGCCCGGTCGGAGTTGCCACCCTCGCCACGGCCGACAAGGTCAAGCCGGTAGAGGCCACCATGGAAAAACTCTGGTGGGACCGTCCCTTCACGCTCAGCGGAGTCGACATCACAGCGGGCACCGCCACGCTGCAGCTGACCACGTCCTACGGGGGAAGGCAGCAGATCCGGATACACGCCGGCGACGACACCCTGGTGGACCGGTTCGACGTCATCACACAGGCGCCGACGATTTCTTCTTGGCATGACGTCGATGCCGCGTTGGGCAATACCGGCGCCCGCTACTCGTGGCAGGTCGCCAAAGTCCACGACGGCCAGTGCGACCGGGTCGCCGGCACCAATACCGCGCTGTCACTGCCGTTGGCGTCGATCTTCAAGCTGTATGTGCTCTACGCCGTCGA
The DNA here is from genome assembly GCA_963744835.1 of uncultured Actinomycetota bacterium. GTDB lineage: Bacteria > Actinomycetota > Actinomycetes > Mycobacteriales > Mycobacteriaceae > Mycobacterium. Next base: position 1,348,524 of record CAVUVB010000006.1, on the reverse strand, counting down.
GGACGCGGTCAAGGCCGGAACGCTGTCCTGGGACGATCAGCTGACCGTCACCGAGAAGGGCAAGGCGGTCGGTTCTGGAATGGAATTGCCGCCGGGAGCACGTATTTCGGTGCGAACTGCCGCCGAAAAAATGATCGCCACCAGCGACAACATGGCCACCGATATGCTAATCGGGAAGGTGGGCACTCGGGCCGTCGAGAACGCCTTAGCCGCCGCCGGCCATCACGATCCGGCCGCGATGATTCCGTTCCCGACCATGTACGAGTTGTTCTCCGTCGCGTGGGGGCAGCCGGATCTGCGTGAGCAGTGGAGGCGGGCTACCACCCCACAAGCCCGGGCCCGGCTACTGCAGCAGGCCAATTCAAATGTCTACCAACCGGATCCGAATCGGGCGCACGTCCCGGCCTCGGGTTACGGCGCGGAATGGTACGGCAGCGCACAGGACATCTGCCGGGTGCATGCGGCGCTGCAAACCGGCGCGGTCGGCAAAGCCGCCCCCGTCAAGCAAATCTTGGCGACCGCCCCCGGAATCGATCTGGATCGGCGCGACTGGTCGTATGTCGGTGCGAAAGCCGGTGGCCTGCCGGGTGACCTGACGTTCAGCTGGTATGCCGTGGACCGGACAACGCAGCCCTGGGTGGTCAGCTTCCAGCTGAACTGGCCTCGCGACCACGGGCCCAGTGTGACCAGTTGGATGCTGCAGATCGCCAAGCAAGTCTTTTCGCTGTTACCCGTCTAACGTTGAGGTCGATGTCTGTCCGTCCTCGGCTCGCTCACCCAGCAGTCGGCCTGCCAGCGTCGCAAAGACCAGGCCGATGGTCTCCCACAGCACCACCTGGGTGCCCAGCGAAAGCAGCCTGAATTGGTAGAGAACGTCGGCCGGGAAACCCGGATAGATGATCGCGCCAGTCGCGTCTCGCATCGGCTCGGGTGTGTCGTCGAAGATCGGCAATAAAGACATCACCGAGGCGATCACCACCAGGTAGAGCGTGGCCGCGAGCAGTGCAGCATTCCAACCACTCAGCCGGTTCGCCAGCCTCCGGGCTAACCACACGGCGGCGATTGTCAACGCCACCGACGTCAGCACCGCCCCCAGATACCAACCGGTCCGAGCCCCGATCGTGTCCGCCTGACCGACGGCAGGCGGATTGGCCGGATACTTCACGAACGGCACCAGGTAGACGGCAATGAAAGCGCCCACCGCCAGCAGAACCGAGAATAGCCGCGGCTCAACGTTTCCCACACGCCGGTAAGTAATGCAGAACAAAACAGCGAACAGCGCGCCTATCGCAACGCCGAAGATCAGCACGCCGAAACCCAATCCGGCGTTGGCCTGCATGCCGCGGGTGAACAACTCGACGCCGTGCGCGTGCACGCCGTGCAGCTTCGCTATATCGATGCGACCGTTTTCATACTCGACCGCCCGCCCGATGACGGGCTCTGCGAACAGGCGGGCGAATAGGAACGCCAAAATTCCGGCGAGTGCCCCCGCCAGGAGACCGCGTGCGATCAGACGCCTCTCCACGCTGCCGGCTCAGTGGCAGGGAAAGCCAAGCAGATGGCGTGCGTCGTGCACGAACTCGTGCACATGTGAGTCACTGCCGAATAGCGACACCGCACCTTGATCGATGCCGATGAAGTACAGCGCCAGTAGCGCGAGGAAAACGGTTCCCGCCAGCCAAAGTGCCGCGCTTGCTGCCGAGAGATCGACCGATCGGGTCGGGCTTATCGTTGTCCGAGGGTTGGCCACTGCAGACTCCTTCTGCCGATCTCATCGTTGGGCGCGAGTGGCCAGTTATGACGTAACTGGCCACTCGGCGACGGCTATTGCGTAGGCGTGGGGCCGCCGGCGGCGTGAGCCCCGGCCTTGGCCAAATCCGCTTCGGCCGGCTCGGCCGGCTTGCGGGCCCCGGTGAAGGTGAACACCGCATCCTCGCCGGTGCCTTCGCCGTCCCAGTTGTCCACGTCCACGGTGACAATCTGGCCCGGACCGACCTCCTCGAACAGGATCTTCTCGGACAGCTGGTCCTCGATCTCCCGCTGGATGGTGCGCCGCAGCGGGCGAGCACCCAACACGGGGTCGAAGCCACGCTTGGCCAGCAACGCCTTGGCCTTGTCGGTGAGCTGCATCGCCATGTCTTTGCCCTTGAGCTGCTTTTCGACCCGGCCGATCATCAGGTCGACCATCCGGATGATCTCGTCGCGAGTCAGCTGGTGGAAGACGATGATGTCGTCGATGCGGTTGAGGAACTCCGGGCGGAAGTGCTTCTTCAGCTCGTCGTTGACTTTTTGCTTCATTCGCTCGTAGTCGTTGTCCCCACCGCCCTGGGTGAACCCCAGGCCGACCGCTTTGGAGATGTCGGCCGTGCCGAGGTTGGACGTGAAGATCAGCACGGTGTTCTTGAAGTCGACCGTGCGGCCCTGTCCGTCGGTCAGCCGGCCGTCCTCGAGCACCTGCAACAGGCTGTTGTATATCTCCTGGTGCGCCTTCTCGATCTCGTCGAACAGCACCACGGAGAACGGCTTGCGCCGCACCTTCTCGGTGAGCTGGCCGCCCTCCTCGTAGCCGACGTATCCCGGCGGGGCACCGAACAACCGCGACGCGGTGAACCGGTCGTGGAACTCGCCCATGTCGATCTGGATCAGCGCGTCGTCGTCACCGAACAAGAAGTTGGCCAACGCCTTGGACAGCTCGGTCTTACCCACACCGGACGGGCCGGCGAAGATGAACGAGCCCGACGGGCGCTTGGGGTCTTTCAGCCCGGCGCGGGTACGACGGATCGCCTTGGACACCGCCGTGACCGCATCCACCTGGCCGATGATCCGCTTGTGGATCTCGTCCTCCATGCGCAGCAACCGGGTGGTCTCGGCCTCAGTGAGCTTGAACACGGGGATGCCGGTCCAGTTACCGAGCACCTCGGCTATCTCGTTGTCGTCCACCTCGGCGACAACGTCGAGATCACCGGAGCGCCATTGCTTTTCGCGCTCGGCACGTTGAGCCACCAGTTGCTTTTCGCGGTCACGCAGGCTGGCGGCCTTCTCGAAGTCCTGCGCGTCGATCGCCGACTCCTTCTCCCGGCGGGCCTCGGCGATCTTCTCGTCGAACTCACGCAGGTCTGGCGGTGCGGTCATCCGCCGGATCCGCATCCGCGCACCGGCCTCGTCGATCAGGTCGATGGCCTTGTCCGGCAGGAACCGGTCGTTGATGTAGCGGTCGGCCAGAGTCGCCGCGGCCACGATCGCCGAATCGGTGATCGACACCCGGTGGTGGGCCTCATAGCGGTCCCGCAAACCCTTGAGGATCTCGATGGTGTGGTCCACCGTGGGCTCCCCGACCTGCACCGGCTGGAACCGACGTTCCAGGGCGGCGTCCTTCTCGATGTACTTGCGATACTCGTCGAGCGTGGTGGCGCCGATGGTTTGCAGTTCGCCACGGGCGAGCTTGGGCTTCAGAATCGACGCCGCGTCGATAGCCCCTTCGGCGGCACCTGCCCCAACCAGCGTGTGCAGCTCATCAATGAACAGGATGATGTCGCCGCGGGTGTTGATCTCCTTGAGCACCTTTTTGAGGCGTTCCTCGAAGTCACCGCGGTAGCGGCTGCCCGCCACCAACGATCCCAGGTCCAGCGTGTAGAGCTGCTTGTCCTTCAGCGTCTCCGGGACCTCGCCGTGCACGATGGCCTGGGCCAGGCCCTCCACCACAGCGGTCTTGCCGACGCCGGGCTCGCCGATCAGCACCGGGTTGTTTTTGGTGCGCCGGCTCAACACCTGCATCACCCGCTCGATTTCCTTCTCACGGCCGATGACCGGGTCGAGCTTGCCTTCCATCGCGGCCGCCGTGAGGTTACGACCAAATTGGTCCAGCACCAGCGACGTCGACGGGCTGCCGGATTCGCCGCCGCGACCGCCGGTGCCGGCCTCCGCCGCCTCCTTGCCCTGGTAGCCGGACAGCAGCTGAATAACCTGCTGACGCACCCGGGTCAACTCGGCGCCGAGCTTGACCAACACCTGGGCAGCAACGCCCTCACCTTCACGGATCAAGCCGAGCAGAATGTGCTCGGTCCCGATGTAGTTGTGGCCGAGCTGCAGCGCCTCGCGCAGGCTCAGCTCGAGCACCTTTTTGGCGCGCGGGGTGAACGGTATGTGCCCCGACGGCGCCTGTTGGCCCTGGCCGATGATTTCCTCGACCTGGCTGCGGACGCCCTCCAGCGAGATGCCCAGCGACTCCAGCGACTTTGCGGCTACGCCTTCGCCTTCATGGATGAGTCCCAACAGTATGTGCTCAGTGCCGATGTAGTTGTGGTTGAGCATCCGGGCCTCTTCTTGCGCCAGGACGACGACCCTGCGGGCACGGTCGGTAAATCGCTCAAACATTGGTGGTTACCTGCTCTCCCTCACCATCGGTACTCCGTCATTGTCGGCACAGGGGCCGACAACCGCTTACCTCCATCCCACTGTAATGGGCAGCTGGCCTGCGTTCCTACTTGCTGTCGTTACGGCAGCACATAACTTCACCGACGAAACACAGCCGCAACAGAGCAACGCGGAAAAACTCCGAAACGTTTCCTCCGCCGAGCGACGATTAGTTCGCCACGAGCGAAAGCCGGACCCGCCCGCGCTCGGGGCTGGTCCGGCCTCTCGCTCTGAGATCGGAGAACTCGCCTGTCAGGTTGCTGAGTGGAAAGCGTCGATGACGTCGGCCGGGATCCGGCCCCGCGTCGACACGTTGTGTCCGTTGCGACGCGCCCATTCGCGGATCGCGGCGCTCTGCTCGCGATCGATGGTGCCGCGGCCGCGGCCTGAGCTGGACCGCCCGCGGCGACGTCCGCCGACCCGACGGCCGGCTTCCACCCACTGCTTCAGGTCATGGCGCAGTTTGGTGGCATTTTTGGTTGAAAGGTCAATCTCATAGGTCACCCCGTCAAGGCCGAATTCGACGGTTTCATCGGCGGCGCCCTCACCGTCGAAATCATCGACCAAGGTGACGGTCACTTTCTTCGCCATTAGCTGAGCCTCTTACTTTCTTCCTGAGCACTTACTGTGCAGATGTTGGCGCGCCCCCGCATCATCAATCTGCCATAAGAAGGCGCGGTATTCAATACACCACGCAACTTAGGTCAGTTGCTATGCGGACGAACAATAGGGAACAAAACAGTCTCTCTAATTGACAGACCAGTCAAAGCCATCAACAACCGATCGATACCCATTCCGGTCCCCGTGCAGGGCGGCATAGCGTACTCCAAGGCAGTCAAAAAATCCTCGTCGAGCGCCATCGCTTCGTCGTCGCCGGCAGCCGCCGCTCGCGCCTGCTCAGCGAACCTCTCCCGTTGCACCACCGGATCGATCAATTCTGAGTATCCCGTCGCCAGCTCTACCCCGCGCAGGTACAGATCCCATTTCTCGGTAACGCCGGGGATACTGCGATGCTGACGCGTCAAAGGCGTTGTCTCTAACGGAAAATCCCGAACGAATGTGGGAGCGCTCAAGCGAGCACCGACGGCGTGTTCCCACAGCTCCTCGACCAGCTTGCCGTGCCCATATCCCCGGCCTTCAGGTACTTCAACTCCAAGCGACTCGGCGATGCTCCGCAACCGGTCAGCGGTAGTTTCCGGGGTGATCTCTTCGCCGAGCGCCTCAGATAGCGACGGGTACATTTGTATCGAGCGCCATTCTCCGTCGATGTCATAGACGCTGCCATCGGGCAGCAACAGTTCTCGGGTACCGATCGCCTCGTCGGCAACCTGTTGAATAAGCTCGCGGGTGACGATCGCCGAATCGTCATACGTTCCATACGCCTGGTAGGTCTCCAACATGGAGAATTCCGGTGAATGCGTGGAATCGGCTCCTTCGTTTCGGAACACCCGATTAAGTTCGAAGACCTTGTCGAACCCACCAACCACGCAGCGCTTCAGGAACAGTTCCGGCGCGATCCGAAGGTAGAGATCGATGTCGAGGGCATTGGAGTGGGTGACGAAGGGCCGTGCGGCTGCGCCGCCGGCCAAAGTTTGCAACATCGGCGTCTCGATTTCGAGAAAGCCGCGTTGCTCCAGAGCGGTCCGTATCGCATGAATGACGGCGATCCGCAATCGGGCAACCGTGCGTGCCTGGGGACGGACTATCAGGTCGACGTAGCGTTGCCGCACCCGCGACTCTTCATTCATCTCTTTATGCGCAACCGGCAGCGGCCGCAACGCTTTGGACGCCATTTGCCAGCTATCGCCGAGGACGGACAACTCGCCGCGCCGTGAGCTAATTACCTCCCCATGCACGCCGACGATATCGCCGATATCGACGTCGGCCTTCCACGCATCAAGCGCTTCCCGACCGACGCTGGCCAGGCTGAGCATCACCTGCAGATGGGTGCCGTCGCCCTCTTGGAGTGTTGCAAAACACAATTTGCCCGAATTGCGGGCGAACACCACCCGGCCGGCAACACCGACGATGTCACCGGTGGTCGAATCGGCCAGCAGGTCGGGGTAGGCGGCCCGGATCTGCGCCAGGGTGTGGGTGCGCTCGACTTCGACGGGGTAGGGGTCGCGGCCCTGCGCCTCTAGGCGCGCGCGCTTATCCCGGCGGATCCGGAATTGCTCGGGAATGTCTTGATGAGAAGTATCATCTTGGCCGCCGGCGCTCACGACCTGCCAGCTTAATGAACGTGCTCCCCATCGAGTGTGCGGTCACGGCGCCGACCGTGAATGAGGGGCGAGAAATCTACGATTAGGCCCGCCCAGCCTTCACGCTGGAATCCAGCCATGCACAGTCGACGAGCAGCGGTCGTCAGGCCTATCGCGCCGTCTTGAGCCGTCCCCGCTGATTGTCCCGGTTGCGTTCGAACACCAGCCGCAACCCATGCAGGGTCAGGTGCTGGTCGTAGTGATCGACGGAATTCAGTTCGGCCAGCAGCAGCGGCGCGGTGTGCCCGGTGGCCACGACTGTGATGTCGTCGCCCGCGAAACCGTCCACGTCGTTGCGGATGCGGCCGACCAGACCGTCCACCAGCCCGGCAAAACCGAAAACCGCACCCGCCTGCATGCATTCGACGGTGTTCTTGCCGACCACAGAGCGCGGCCGGGCCAGCTCAACCCGCCGCAATGCCGCGGAGCGCGCTGCTGCTGCGTCGGAGGAGACCTGCACTCCCGGTGCGATGGCGCCACCCAGGAATTCGCCCTTGGCAGACACCACGTCCACGCAGATTGACGAGCCGAAATCGATCACGATGGCCGCGGTCCCGTACTTTTGAAAGGCAGCTAGACAGTTGACAATTCGATCGGCTCCGACTTCCTTCGGATTGTCGACCAGCAGCGGGATGCCGGTGCGTACGCCGGGCTCGATCAGCACGTGCGGTATCGAAGGCCAGTACTGGTCGAGCATCGTTCGCACTTCGTGCAGCACCGACGGGACTGTGGACAGCGCGGCTGCGCCGGTGAGCCGATCGGAGTCGTCACCGATCAGGCCATCGATGGTCAGCGCCAGTTCATCGGCGGTGACTTCGGATTCGGTACGAATCCGCCACTGCTGCACTACCTTCGCGTGCTCTTTCGAACCAGAGAGCAGTCCGACGACGGTGTGTGTGTTGCGGACGTCGATTGCCAGCAGCACGGCTACCAGACCCTCATCGCGGCGAAACCAACTGCCCCGCGTCGGCAGGCACGAAGGCTGGATCGTGGCCGAGATCGATCGGCCGGTTCTCTGCGTCGACGAAGACGATCCGCGGCTGGTAGCTGCGCGCCTCGGAGTCCTCCATGGTCGCATAGGCGATCAGGATGACCAAATCACCAGGATGCACGAGATGCGCTGCGGCCCCGTTGATCCCGATTACGCCACTACCACGCTTACCGGTGATGGCGTAGGTGACCAACCGGGCGCCGTTATCGATGTCGACGATGGTCACTTGTTCGCCCTCGAGCAGGTCGGCCGCGTCCATCAAGTCGGCGTCGATCGTCACCGAGCCGACGTAGTGCAGGTCTGCCTGCGTGACGGTTGCCCGGTGGATCTTCGACTTGAGCATCGTTCGTAACATCATTTCCTCCAACGTGATTCGAGATAACCGTCCGACCCGACGAGCGTGCGCTCCTGGGTGTCGGCGGAAGTTCCGATTTCAATCGCGACGTTGTCGAGCAGTCTGGTCTTGCCAAGTCGTGCAGCGACCAGCAAGCGGGCAGCGCCGACGAGTGGAGCAGGCCCTAAAGCAACGTCGCGCACTTCGAGGTAATCCACGTCGATCGCGGGCACCTCCGACAGCACAGCGCGGGCTGCCTGCAGCGCGGCATCCGCATCACCGGATGCGGCATGCTTGCCGGCCAGCAGAGCGGCCGACAAGACACCGGCCAGTTCGCGTTGGGCAGACTCGAGGTAGCGGTTGCGCGACGACATCGCCAGTCCATCGGTTTCGCGCACGATCGGCACACCGACCACCCGAATATCGACGTTGAGGTCGACGACCATTTGCCGTACCAGGACCAGTTGCTGATAGTCCTTCTCGCCGAAGAAAACCCGGTCCGGACGCACAATCTGCAGCAGCTTCAGCACCACGGTGAGCATGCCGGCGAAGTGGGTGGGCCGGGCAGCGCCCTCGAGTTCGGATGCCAGCGGACCCGGATGTACGGCGGTACGGGCGCCCTCCGGATACATCGCCACAGCGCTTGGGGTGAAGGCTATTTCAACTCCCTCGCCGCGCAGCAGCGCCAAGTCGGCTTCCAGGAATCGGGGATAGGCGTCGAGATCTTCGTCGGTGCCGAACTGTAGCGGGTTGACGAAAATCGACACCACCACCACGGCGCCGGGCACGCGTTTGGCGGCTCGGACGAGGGCCAGGTGCCCGTCGTGCAGCGCGCCCATGGTCGGCACCAGCATCACCCGCCGCCCGGTGTGCCGAAGCGCGCGGCTGACCTCACCGACATCAGCAGGGCTCAAGTACACGTTGAGTTCGCCGGCATGGAACTTCGGCGGCCTTGCGGTGCTCATGGTGCGAGCACCTCGAGTACATCCTGGGGCGCATGCGCGCGCTGCGCGGTGCGCAGGGCATTCACCCGGTAAGCCTGAGCCAGTTGCGGGTCGACCGCCGCCAACGCGCTGAGGTGATCGGCGACCGCGCGCGCATCACCGCGGGCGACCGGACCGGTGAGCGCCGCCTGCCCGCGTTGCAGAGTGTTTTCCAGCGCCGCGCGGGCCAGCGGTCCCAGTATTCGTTCGGCGATGCCGCCGGGCTGATCGTCGACCAGCTGTTGCCCGAGGAGCTCGGTCCCCGACAGCGCGGCCCGCAACCCTTCCAGGGCGTCGGCGAGCACCGTGACGATGTGATTGCCGGCGTGGGCCAGCGCGGCGTGATACAGCGGCCGCGCGTCCTCGCGGACCCGGAACGGCTCGCCGCCCATCTCCAGCACCAGGGATTGGCCGATCGCGTAGCCGACCTCATCGGCCGCGGTGATCCCGAAGCAGGCGTCGGGCAGCCTGGCGATGTCTTCCTCCGAGCCGGTGAAGGTCATCGCCGGATGAATGGCCAGCGGTATGCAGTCCTGCCTGCTCAGCGGCCCCAACACGCCGATGCCGTTGACGCCGGAGGTGTGGGCGACGATGGTGCCCGGCCGCACCGCCGATGTGGCCGCCAACCCCGAAACCAGCGCCGCCAGCTCGGTGTCCGGCACGGCCAACAGCAGCAGCTCGGCGTTACCGGCAACATCCGGTACGGGCGACACCGGAGTGTCGGGTAACCAACGCTCGGCGCGTTGCCGCGATGCCCGCGAAACCGCGCTGCACGCCACCACCACATGGTCGACACGCTCCAGCGCGACCCCGATGGCGGTGCCCACTCGACCGGCGGAAATGATTCCGACCTTGAGCCGGGCTGGGCGCAACCCGTCGAACTGCACCATCGCAGACGACCCTCACAAGTCTCTTGGTTTCGTTCCAGTCCCGCGCTGCGGGTACCGGACGGTCGTTAAGACTTTACCGCGGCGGCGACGAGATGCGCTGTGGCGTTCGCCTCAGTCCTCGCGGCGTCGGCGCCGGCCGCCCCCGGACGGGCTCGTTTGCAGACGTGCCAGCAGCTCGGCGACCGATTGGCCGCCGGATGGCGTGCTTTCGGTGTCCGGATCGGTGCTGCGATGCCGCGCCACCGGCGCCGAGGGCGGTGGCGACATCGCCGGGCCCCTGTCGGGTCTGTCGGGGGCCTCCGACGGTGACGGCGGCGGCGGTGGCATCGGAGGCGGTGGAGGCGACATTGCCGGTGCTGGCGTCGCGTCTCCCTCGATACCGGGGTCGGCGTATTCGGAGTTTTCACTGGAATGACGGGCCGCCGCGCGCGGGCTTCCCGGCGGTTCGGTCGTGCTGGAATGCCGGCCCCGCCGATCAGCCGACGACACTGCGGCCGACGTCGTTTCGCCGACGCTGGGCGTGCTGAGCGAAGTGCTGTCGCGGGACGGAGCATTGTCGTACACCCAAGACCCGGGGCCGCCGTTGTCGCGAGAATCGGAAGTCCAATTGCTGCCTGGTGCCCCGGCTGACAGCCACTGTCCCTCGGTGCCCACTGGTTGCCAGCCGGGAAGCGGGTCTCGATGGCCGGGAGGCTCAGAAGGAGGCGGCGACCAGGGCCGCTGCTGTTCCGGTGGCGGCTCGGGTTGCTGCGGTGCCTCGGGCCGCCGGTGCGAACGCCGCGACGGCTCGGGTTCTTGGCGCTCGGCCCCGCTCGCAGACGGAACCTCCGACGCGGCCCATCCGCCGGTCTGCGACGGATGGTCGGGTTGGGCCCAAGGACGGCCCTCATGCCGTCGTTCTGCCGCGCTCGCGCGCGAACTCCCCGGCACGGCCCAACCGGTGGGCGGCGTCGCCTGCTCTTGCTCATCTTGAGTGTCACGCTCAGCTAGACGCCGATGCGCACCTCGCTCGGCGTCGGCGGACTGGTGCGCATAGGCGGCCGGCGGTAACTGTCCGCCGCCGGCTGGTGCGACACAGGGATCAGCGGTTCTTCAGGCACGTCGATGATCGTGTCGTCGACCCCCGCAGCAGGCTCTTCGGCGCGGACCGAGGTGACCCGGTTGGTTCGCTCGCGTGCGGTTTCGTTCTCGCCGTCCCAGTCGCTGTAGCCACGCACCGTTTTGCGCTCGGTCTCTATTGCCGGCCGCTCGCTGAGTTCAGCGTCGAACAAGATCTCCAGATTGGTGCGCAGCGCCGCCAATTCGGCCCGCAAGGCGGACACCTCGTCGGCGGCGTGGGCGCGCAGTTCGCTGGCCAGCTCGCGACGCAGCTGGGACTCCACGGTGAGCTCATATTCGCGGCGGGCCGAGATTTCCCGGTCCAGTTGCAGGTCGTAAACCAGCTTCAGGTCGCGCGCCCGGGCCTGATCCACGTCGCTTTGCCGGCGGTAGATCACCGACACGAATGCAGCGACTACGGCTGCCCACAGGGCAAGGATCACCGCAAGCTTGAGCAGCTCTACTCGGTTGGTGAAAACCAGCGCGGAACTGGCGCCGATTGCGAGCACCAGCAACGCCGTCAGCAGTACCCAACCCGGTCTGCGGCCGCCGCGCCGAACCCGGGCGCCGCGGGACAGATCGGTCATGGCCCGACTGTACCGGCCCGAGGTCACTCCGCGTGTCGCCGCGTTCCGGCGATTCTCTTGTGTGCTCATTGCCCGGCCCCTCCCCGCACCCCGCGCCCCCCACCTCGGGCCGACTCGTCACCCGGCTCAGCTAATTTTCCACGCCCTCACCGTGCTCGGTCGGATCCGCCGGCGACTTGCAGCAATGTTGCAGCCACAGCGCGGCAACCACCAAAGCCAGCGCGCTGACGGCCGCTACCGCCGTACCTGCGGTGTCTTCGCCAGCCACCCTCAGCCACGACCGCCGCGGCAGCAAGTACACCAGGACCGCGACCCACCACCCCAGCGCCAACGCGCCCACCCAGGCCGACGCTTTGGCGATGACCAGGCTGCGGGCCACCGACAGCGGATGCAGCCAACCCGGCCCGTCGCCGATCTCGCCGTCGCTGATCTTGGCCCGGACATAACGTCCCCACAGCGCCTCGGCCGACGCCGACCGCCAGCAGCGATAGACCCGTCCAGACCGTGATCGGCGGAAACCACCGGTAGAGCAACACGACCAGCAGGTATCCCACCACCGCAGTGCCGATCACCGCAGCCGTCAGGTCACGTTTTCGGGTCGGGCCCATCAGGTTCCCGGGACCGCGCCGGGCTCGGTGCTTTCGCCTCGCGGTGTGAGAACCAGCCCGGTCAGCTGCACACTGGCGCGGTCTGCTGGATCCAGCTGGGCGAATAACTTTGCGACGGGCTGCTTTCCGCCGGCCACCGTCAGCTCCGCGTCCGGGTCGACGTCCAGCCAGGGGATCATCACGAACGCCCGCAGATGAGCCAGCGGATGCGGCAGGGTCAGACCATCGTCCAGGGACAACACTTCGATGTCCCCGGCTGGCGACGGCTGGCGGCAGCTGATCAAATCCACATCGAGAGTGCGCGGACCCCAACGCTGCCCCCGCACGCGATCCGCCGCCTGCTCCATCTCCTGGGCGCGAGCGCAGCCAACCGTGTCCATCGAGCGTCGGGTCCTCGGCGATCAGCACCGCGTTGAGGAACGGACCCTGTTCCACACCGCCCCACGCGGCCGTCTCATACACCGGAGAGACCGTCCGCACCGCCGCGCCCAGGCGATCGAGCACCGACTGCAGCCGGGCCAGCCGGTCACCGATGTTGGATCCGATCGACAGCACCACCCGCGTCATCGGCTCCACTCCTCGACCCCGGCTGCGCCAGCGTCTTCGTCGTCGTCGCGCGTCATCGGCTCCACTCCTCGACCCCGGCTGCGCCGGCGTCTTCGTCGTCGTCGCGCGTCATCGGCTCCACTCCTCGACCCCGGCTGCGCCGGCGTCTTCGTCGTCGTCGCGCGTCATCGGCTCCACTCCTCGACCCCGGCTGCGCCGGCTCTTCGTCGTCGTCGCGCGTCATCGGGCCCCTCCCGCGGGAACCACCGAACCCCGTCCGCCGCGCCGCGACCGTCGCGCCACCACCGCCACATCGGCGAAGGTCTGCGGAATCGGGGCCTGCGGCTTGTGCACCGTCACCTCGACGGCGTGCACCCGCTGGTCTTTCATCACATCCTCGGCGATCTCGCCAGCCACGGTTTCGATCAAATTGCGGGCCGGCCCGGCGATGATAGCGGCCGCGCGCTCAGCCAGGACACCGTAGTCGTAGGTGTCTGCCAAGTCGTCGCTAGCCGCGGCGTCCACCAGGTCGATCCAGACAGTGATATCGACGACGAAATCCTGGCCGTCGGCACGCTCATGGTCGAAGACCCCGTGGCGGCCGCGAACCGTTAAGCCGCGCAACTCAATTCGATCAGCCATCGGATCCGCCACCCCCGCCTTGCGTCCATGCGTCGACGACCTTCACGGCGTCGACCGAGGCCCGCACGTCGTGTACCCGCACACCCCAGGCGCCATGCAGCGCAGCCAGCGCCGAAACCACCGCACTCGCTGTCTCACGCCCGTCAGGTGGCCGTACCGCTCCATCGAGGCCGGCCAACAAGGCACCGAGGAATCGTTTCCGCGAAGCCCCGACCAGAACCGGAACACCAGTCGCCACCAGCTCCGGCAGCGCGTGCAGCAACGCCCAATTATGTTGGCCGGTCTTGGCGAATCCGAGACCGGGATCGATGATCAGCTTTTCTGGATCTACGCCCGCGGCGACCGCGTCGTCGACGCTGGCGAGCAGCTCGGCGCGCACTTCGGCCACCACGTCGCGATACCGCGGTACTTCATGCGGACGGTCAGACGATACCGGTCGCCAATGCATCAACACCCAAGGCACATCGGCCTCGACGAGCAGACCGGCCATAGCCGGATCGGCGCGTCCGCCCGACACGTCATTGACCATCTGGGCGCCACTCTCCAGCGCCGCCCGCGCCACGCCCGCGTGCATGGTATCGATACTGACCGTAATGCCTTGTGAAGCAAGCTCTTTGACGACCGGGACGACGCGAACAGCCTCCACTCGCGGGTCTATTCGGTCGGCGCCCGGTCGGGTCGACTCCCCACCGACATCGATGATCGCCGCGCCGTCGGCAGCCAACGCCAAGCCGTGCTTGACGGCGCGGTCAGCGTCCAGATAGCGCCCGCCATCCGAGAACGAGTCGTCGGTGACGTTCACCACCCCCATGACTTGGACGCGCGTCGTACTCACTTGCGCAAGATCAGTTCCAGCGCCTCAGCTCGAGATGCACTGTTGGACTTGAACTGTCCGCGCACAGCCGACGTGGTGGTGACGGCACCGGGTTTGCGGACACCCCGCATAGACATGCACAGATGTTCGGCCTCGATGACGACGATGACCCCGCGGGGATCGAGTTTGCGCATCAGGGCATCGGCGATCTGGGCGGTAAGGCGCTCTTGCAGTTGCGGCCGCTTGGCATAGAGATCGACCAGCCGCGCAATTTTGGACAGCCCGGTCACCCGGCCGTCGTGACCGGGGATGTATCCCACATGCGCCACACCGTGAAACGCCACCAGATGGTGCTCGCAGGTGGAATACAGCGGGATCTCCTTGATCATCACCAACTCGTCGTGCTGCTCGTCGAACGTGGTGTCCAGGACGGTGTCGGGATCGGTGTAGAGACCGGCGAACATCTCCTGATAACTGCGGGCGACGCGCGACGGGGTGTCCTGCAGACCGTGCCGGTCCGGGTCCTCTCCGATCGCATACAGCAGCTCTCGGACCGCGGCCTCGGCACGCGGCTGGTCAAAGACCGGGGTGCGCAGGGTCACTGTTCGGGAATTCGGCTGCGCTGTTGATGCCATTTGACTCCCGTTCGTTTTAGCCGTGTGCCGACGGGTTGGACGGGCTCGGATCGCCGCCCGGCGGGTCGACGGCCTTGCCGGCATCGGGCGCGGGCACGCCCGGCGGCGGATACGGCGGATACGGGGGATACGGCTGGCCTGAGGCGCCCGGGTAGTTGTGCGGTGGCTGCGGCCAGTGCGGCGGCGGTGTCGGCGATGGCGGCGGGTACCAGTGGCCCGGCGCCTGTTGCGTTGGCGGCCATCCAGGAGCGTGCCAGCCGGCCGGTGCGCCGTAGTCGGGCTGCGTGGAGTGCTGCGCTGCCGCGTCCGCAACGCCTTGACCGCCTCGGCCTTCGCCGGGACCGCCCGGCGCGCCGTGAGAACCGTTGGCGCCGTTGGTGACTCGATCAGACTCAGCCTGGGCGGCATCCCGCGCGGCCGCCGCGATGGCGGCCTTGAATGCGGGTTCCGGCGCCGGCTTGGGCCACGGCTCGCCGCGCTCGATCGCCAATTCGCCGGGTGTCTTGATCGGCGGCTTGTCCGACGGAATGCGGCCACCGAAGTCGTCGAACAGGGTCAGCCGGGGCCGCTTTTCGACGTCGGCGAAGATCGCCTCCAACTCGGCGCGGTGCAGGGTTTCTTTCTCCAGCAGCTCGCCTGCCACCGTGTCGAGCACGTCGCGGTATTCGGTGAGAATCTCCCACGCCTCGGTGTGCGCGGTCTCGATGAGCTTGCGCACCTCGTCGTCGATATCGCGGGCGACCTCATGGGAGTAATCGGCTTGGTTTCCCATGGTCCGGCCGAGGAAGGGGTCTCCGTGTTCGGTGCCGTATTTGACCGCGCCGAGTTTGGAACTCATGCCGAATTCGGTGACCATCGCGCGGGCGATTTTGGTGGCCTGCTCGATGTCGGACACCGCGCCGGTGGTGGGCTCGTGGAACACCAATTCCTCGGCGGCCCGCCCGCCCAGCGCCATCACCAGCCGGGCGATCAATTCCGAGCGAGTGTGCATCCCCTTGTCGTCCTCGGGCACCGCCAGCGCGTGGCCGCCGGTGCTACCCCGGGCCAGGATCGTCACCTTGTAGACCGGGTCGACGCCCGGCATCGCCCAGCCCGCCAGCGTATGGCCGGATTCGTGGTAGGCGGTGATCTTTTTTTCCTGCTCGCTGATGATCCGGCTCTTGCGGCGCGGGCCGCCGACCACCCGGTCCACCGCCTCTTCCAGCGCGGCGCCGGTGATCACCGTGCCGTTCTCGCGGGCAGTCAGCAGCGCCGCCTCGTTGATGACGTTGGCCAGATCGGCGCCGGTCATGCCGACGGTCCGCTTGGCCAGCCCGTCGAACTCGACGTCGGGGCCGAAAGGCTTGCCTTTGGAGTGCACCCGCAGCACCGCGCGACGGCCGGCCAGGTCGGGGCTGGACACTGGGATCTGACGGTCGAATCGGCCCGGCCGAAGCAGCGCCGGGTCGAGGATGTCGGGCCGGTTGGTGGCCGCGATCAGGATCACTCCGGCGCGCTCACCGAAGCCGTCCATCTCGACCAGCAACTGGTTGAGCGTCTGCTCGCGTTCGTCGTGGCCGCCGCCCAGCCCGGCGCCGCGCTGACGGCCCACCGCGTCGATCTCGTCGACGAAGATGATGCACGGGCTGTTCTGCTTGGCCTGCTCGAACAGGTCGCGCACCCGTGATGCACCGACGCCGACGAACATCTCGACGAAGTCCGATCCGGAGATCGTGAAGAACGGCACTCCGGCTTCGCCCGCGACAGCCCGCGCCAGCAGCGTCTTGCCGGTTCCGGGCGGCCCGTAGAGCAGCACACCCTTGGGGATCTTGGCGCCGAGCGCCTGATACCGCGACGGGTTCTGCAGGAAGTCCTTGATCTCGTAGAGCTCCTCGACCGCCTCGTCGGCGCCGGCGACGTCGGCGAAGGTGGTCTTGGGCATGTCCTTGGAGAGCTGCTTGGCCCGCGATTTGCCGAAGCCGAAGCCCATCCGAGCGCCACCCTGCATGCGGGAGAACATCATGAACAGGCCGACCAGCAGCAGCAGCGGCAGCACGTAGATCAGCAGCGAGCCCAGGATGTTGCCCTGGCTGACGACGGTGCTGACCTGGGCATCTTTACTGGTCAGCGCGTCGAACAGCGGGAACCGCGTAGCCGGTCGGGTACTTGGTGATGATCTTGTCGGACCCGTCAGTGCCGCTACTGGCGCTTTTTCAGCGTCAACCGCACCTGTTGTTCGCGATCGTCGATCTGAGCACTCTTGACGTTGCCGCCCTTGATCTGGGCCATCGCCACGGAGGTATCGACCGGCTTGTAGCCGCGGGTGTCATCGCTGAAGTAAAAGAATGACCAACCAAGCAGCAGCACGACAGCAATCGCCGTGAGCGTGCGGATCACGTTTTTCCGGTTCATCAATCATCGGCCGTAGCCGGCCAGGTCCTTCCCAATACACGCAGCTGGAATAGTCCAGGTTACCGCTGGACTGATCGCCCGGCTCGATCCGTCCGCAGGCGGGCCGCCACGTCCGAATCCAAGTGTTCGTTTCCATCAGCAGAGAAACTCCCACATGAGCCGGAAATCGTGCCATTTAGATCTGCCGCAGAAACAACGAATTGCGGTTCCCGAGGTTGTCATCACAGCCCCACCCAACTGCCCGAACACCTTTTGGGCGGACCGGGCGTGTGCTTTGGTGAGACGGTGCCTGACAACCTTACCGGTTACGAGCGCATTATCGAAACCAATGGCGTGCGGCTGCACACCGTCGAAGCGGGTGAGCGCGGCGCACCCGTGGTGGTGCTGGCCCACGGCTTTCCCGAACTCGCCTATTCATGGCGCCACCAGATCCCGGTGCTGGCCGCCGCCGGATACCACGTGCTGGCCCCAGATCAGCGTGGCTACGGCCGCTCAGACGGCCCGAGGCGATCTCCGCCTACAACGTCGCCGACCTGTCCGCCGACCTGATCGGCTTGCTCGACGACGTCGGCGCCGAGCGGGCGGTGCTCGTCGGTCACGACTGGGGCGCCCCGGTGGTGTGGGGCTCGGCCCAGCTGCATCCGGACCGGGTAACCGCCGTGGTCGGTTTGAGCGTCCCGCCGGTGCCGCGTGCCCAGGTACCGCCGACGCAGGCGTTTCGCATGCTGTTCGGCGACAACTTCTTCTACATGCTCTATTTCCAAGAGCCAGGGGTCGCCGACGCCGAACTGGGTGCCGACCCGGCCAAGACCATCCGGCGAATGATGACGGGTCTGCAGTCACCGGGTGACCACGCGGCCGCACTGCGGATGCTCCGACCCGGACCGGAGGGCTTTGTCGAGCGGCTGCCCGAAGCCGACGGTCTGCCGAGCTGGATCAGCGCCGAGGAACTCGACCACTACATCGCCGAGTTCACCCGCACCGGTTTCACCGGCGGACTGAACTGGTACCGGAACCTGGACCGCAACTGGGAGATCCAGGCTGACCCGCCGGCCGCCACCATCGCGGTGCCGGCGATGTTCGTCGCAGGTACCGAAGATCCCGTGCTCGGGTTCATGCGCCACGACCGCATAACGGAGGTGGTGACCGGCCCCTACCGGGAGGTGATGATCGAAGGCGCCGGGCACTGGCTGCAGCAGGAAAGGCCCGACCAGGTCAACGAGGTCCTGCTGGACTTCTTGGCTGGTTTGAAGAGCGGTTCGGAGCCGTCATGAATCGCCCGCTGAACTTCGGTGTCTTCATCACACCGTTTCACCCCACCGGCCAATCTCCCACGGCGGCACTCGAATACGACATGGAACGGGTGGTCGCGCTGGATCGTCTGGGCTTCGACGAGGCATGGTTCGGTGAACATCACTCTGGCGGTTATGAGCTGATCGCCTGCCCCGAGGTGTTCATCGCCGCGGCGGCCGAACGGACCAAGCACATCCGACTGGGCACCGGTGTCGTGTCGCTGCCCTACCACCATCCGCTGATGGTCGCCGACCGCTGGGTGCTGTTGGACCATCTGACCCGGGGTCGGGTGATGTTCGGTGCTGGACCGGGCGCCCTGCCGTCGGACGCCTACATGATGGGCATCGACCCGGTCGAGCAGCGCCGGATGATGCACGAATCCTTGGAGGCGATCCTGGCGCTGTTCCGCGCCGCACCCGGTGAGCGGATCGACCGTCATTCGGACTGGTTCACCCTGCGCGATGCCCAGTTGCACATCCGCCCCTACACCTGGCCCTACCCGGAAATCTCGACGGCGGCAATGATTTCGCCATCCGGCCCGCGGCTGGCCGGTGCGCTGAACACGTCGCTGCTGTCGCTGTCGATGTCGGTACCGGGAGGCTATGCGGCGCTGGATAACACCTGGGAAGTCGTGTGCGAACAAGCCGACAAGGCCGGGCACGACGAGCCCGACCGGGCGAATTGGCGAGTACTGGGCATCCTGCATCTGGCCGACAGTCGAAATCAGGCGATCGACGACTGCACCTACGGCCTGCAGGACTTCGCGAAGTACTTCGGTGCGGCCGGGTTCGTGCCGCTGGCCAACCTGGTCGAGGGCGCGCAGTCGCCCCACGAATTCGTCGAAGACTATGCCTCGAAAGGCAATTGCTGCATCGGCACGCCCGAGGATGCAATCGGCCACATCGAGGATCTGCTGGCCCGGTCCGGCGGATTCGGCACCTTCTTGTTGCTCGGCCACGACTGGGCCTCGCCGGAGGCGACATATCACTCCTATGATCTGTTCGCCCGCAAGGTGATTCCGCATTTCAAAGCGCAGCTGGAGGCGCCGCGGGCCTCGCATGAATGGGCCAGAGGTATGCGCGATCAGTTGCTTGGCCGCGCCGGCGAGGCGGTAGTGAAGGCAATCACCGAGCACACCGACGAACTCAAGATGCAAAGCGAGAACAACTGATGCGGGCCGCGGTATTGCGCGACGGCCGCATGGTGTGCCGAGACGACGTACCCGACCCCATCCCAGGTCCGGGTCAGGTTTTGGTCGCGGTACGGTCGTGTGGAATCTGCGGCTCAGACCTGCATTTCGCCGCCCACGGCGCCGAAGTGCTTGCGCTGACCGAGCAAATGGCAAGCGGTTTCGGCGCCGGTGGCACGAACGTCGAGTTGGGCCGCGACATCTTCATGGGCCACGAGTTCAGCGCGGAAGTCCTCGAGGCCGGCCCCGACACCGAAACCCATCCGGCGGGGACGCTTGTCACCTCGCTCCCGGTGCTGATCTCGGGCAAGAAGGTCGAACCGATCATCTACAGCAACACGACGCTGGCCGGCTACGCGGAGCGGATGCTGCTCTCGGCGCCGCTGCTGCTACCCATCCCCAATGGCCTGGACGCCAAACACGCCGCTCTGACCGAACCCATGGCAGTCGGGTTGCACGCGGTCAACAAGTCGAGCATCAAACCGGGTGAGATCGCGCTGGTGCTCGGTTGCGGTCCGATCGGCATTGCCGTGATCGCTGCGCTACGTAATCGCGGAGTCGAAACCATTGCGGCGGCAGACTTTTCACCGAGACGACGGGAACTGGCCGCCACGATGGGCGCACATCAGACAATCGATCCGGCACAGGGCTCACCGTTCGACACCGTCACTCCCGCTGTGGTCTTCGAAGCAGTCGGGGTACCTGGCATCATCGATGACGTGCTGCGCCGGGCCGCGCCCGGCACCCGGCTGGTCGTTGTGGGCGTGTGCATGCAACCCGACACCGTGCATCCATTCTTCGCCATTGCCAAAGAGATCAACGTCCAGTTCGTTGTGACCTATAGCCCAGACGAATTCGCCGAGTCGTTGCGCGCGATCGCCGAAGGCGACATCGACGTCACTCCGGTGATCACCGGTGACGTCGGACTCGAGCAGGTCGGAGCCGCGTTCGATGATCTCGCCGACCCCGAACGGCACTGCAAGATCTTGGTTTCGCCGTAGGCCTCGCGTCATCCCTGCCGTTGGCGGGCAAACGCATGGTCCGTGCGTTATGTTGAGCCAAGCTGGCTAGCTCATTACCGGGCGCCACAGAGCCCGCGGAGGAGGCACCGTGCCAACGCCGGCGCTCAGCCTGCCTCGGCAGATGCTGCGGCGCCGACCGGTAAGCGGCGGCCCGATCGCCGACGGGGCCTCAGATCATCTGCAGCGCAGCCTTGGCACCTTCCTGCTCACCATGTTCGGCGTCGGTGAGACCGTCGGTGCGGGTATTTTCATCGTGCTGTCCCAGTCGGTGCCGCAAGCCGGTCCGGCAGTAGTCATCTCGTTCATCATCGCCGGCATCGCAGCGGGTCTGGCCGCGATCTGCTACGCCGAGCTTGCTTCTGCTGTACCGGTTTCCGGATCGGCTTATTCATACGCCTACGCCACCCTGGGCGAGTTCGCCGCGATGGGTATCGCGGCATGCTTGCTGCTCGAGTACGGCGTGTCCACCGCCGCGGTGGCCGTAGGATGGAGCCAGTATCTGAACAAGTTGCTCGACAACATCTTTGGAATTCATCTGCCGCAGGCGATTTCGGGAGCGCCGTGGGACGTTGAACCCGGTGTCATCAACCTGCCCGCCATCGTCTTGGTGGCGATGTGCGCTGTCCTGTTGCTCCGCGGCGCCAGTGAATCGGCGAAGGCCAACGCCGTGATGGTCGTGATCAAAATCGTTGTGCTGCTGATGTTCTCGGCCATCGCGTTCACTGCGTTCAAGGCGGACCGCTTCGCTGACCTTGCGCCATTCGGCATCTCGGGCATCAGCTTGGCCTCCGGCACGATCTTCTTCGCCTACATCGGCCTTGATGCGGTATCCACCGCCGGTGATGAGGTCAAAGACCCGCAACACACCATGCCGCGGGCAATCATTGCCGCGCTGCTGATCGTCACAGCCATCCACGTACTCGTCGCCACCGCCGCGTTGGGCAGCCAGCCGTGGCAGAAATTCAAGGGCGAAGACGCAGTGCTGGCCGTGATCTTGGACCAGGTCACCGGAAACACCGTTGGCAGCACCATTCTGGCTGGCGGCGCTGTGATATCGATCTTCTCGGTCACCTTGGTGACGTTGTATGGCCAGACGCGGATCCTGTTCGCGATGGGCCGGGACGGCCTGCTGCCGGCGACGTTCGCAAAGGTAAGCCCCCGCACGATGACACCCGTGCAGAACACCGTGATCGTTTCGGTGGTGGTGGCGATCCTGGCCGCGCTGGTGCCGTTGAGCCGTCTGGCCGAAATCGTCTCCATCGGCACCCTGACCGCGTTCATCGTGGTGTCGGCGGCAGTGATCGTCCTGCGGGTTCAGGAACCGGATTTGCCCCGCGGTTTCAAGGTGCCCGGCTATCCGGTGACACCGTTTCTGTCGATGGCGGCGTGCGGCTACATTCTTTTCAGCCTGCACTGGTACACCTGGATTGCGTTCAGCGCCTGGGTAGCGGTGGCGTTAATCTTCTACCTGGTCTGGGGCCGTCGTCACAGCGCACTCAACGCCATCGGGACCGGCGACACACCGGCCGTGGCCATGACCGACGATGTCACCTAATCGTGCGGCGTGGTTGCCCGGCGGCGGGTCGAGCGCTGATGGGATCAGGGCGACGTGGCTGAGGTCGCATTTTGGCGCAGCAGCCCCAGCCGGCGCTGGTATTCATCGTCGTCGATCTCGCCGCGCGCGTAGCGTTCGGCGAGCACTTGCTCTGCGTTGCCTACCCCGGCGGAGCGCGTCGTTCCGGTCGGCCGCTGCGACAACGACAGCAGATACCGCGCGAGCAGCACCACGGCCGTGATTACCAGCGCCCAGAACACGATCGTCGTTCCGGTGGTGAGGATCCAGCTGCCCCAACCCCAGTGACCGTCGTCCATCATCATCATCGTCGAGACCGCCTTTCGAAATTCATTATTTCCCAAAGCTTTCGACGGAGATGCCATGACGATTGGTCCTCCGGCATGCGTGTTGGCGTTTGCATCCATGCCCGAACCCCACACATGAGAACGCCAGATGCAGTCGGCCACGGCAATCAGCGGCCCGGCGGCCATGATGGCAATGACGCTCGCTAGCGCAGCGCGAGTCTTGACTTTCACCGACTCCTGCGGCGGCCTCGCCAGCCGTTCGGCACGCGCAAGCACCGCCAAATCGGCCGCCGCGAGCGCTTCTGCGGGAGCCGCCGTGCACAGCGTGATCAGCCCTGTCAGCAAAGCCTTGCTGCTGTGCCGGCGCGCCGCAACATCATCGGCGCACATCTCCAGTAATCGTGAAACCTCTTGGGTCCCATAGGTAAATAGGCTCAGCCGAGGAAACATCGCAGCCAGAGCGCGCAGCGCGCTGACGATCACCGCATGGTGCCCGGCTAGGTGGGCGCGTTCATGGGCGAGCACCGCGGCCAGTTGACGATCATCGAGGGCAGCTCGGGCCGCGCTGGTCACTACGATGGCCGGCGGTCGACCCGCGACACAGTAGGCGGCAGCTTTGGCGGCCTCGACCATCACCACGTCGGCTTCGCCGGCGCGATGACCGACCAACCGCACAGCCCGAGCATGCTCATGTGCGCGAGCACGCATTCCCAGCACGGCGGTGGCCAGCCGCACACCGATGATCGCGGCCGCCACCGTAGCCCCCGCAGCGATCGCGAGCAGCATGATCTGCGGCGCAATGCCGGCATCTCCACTGATCGTGTGCTGCAGGCGGGCCAGGCAGGACGCGGCAACCGTACGGGGATGAGTCCAGCGGCTTGTCGCTTCGATGATGACCATCACCGTGGTCGCCAGCCAGGAACCCACAACGGTGCCGATCGCACTCAACCATGTGAGCACCCCAAGGCGGGGGGCGTTTCCGCTGCAGGTCAGTGCCTTCAGCAGGGGAGGCGCCGCGACGAGCATCGCGACGCTATACAGCAGCAGGCCAACCACAACGCTGATCACTGGTTGGTTCCTTCGGATAGCCGTCGCAGAACAGAGCGCAGGCGCTCGGATTCCTCGGCGCCGATTTGTTCGACGAAATGCTGCAGGACTAATTCGGGGCTGCCGCCGCCATCGAGGGCCTCGCGCATCAACCGCGCGCTGTGCTGCTCACGCGACAGGGTCGGCCAATACCGGTAGGCCTTACCGTCACGTTCCCGGGCTAGCCAGCCCTTTGTATGCAGGTTGTCCATCGTGGACATCACGGTGGTGTAGGCGATGGTGCGCTCGGCGGCGAGTTCATCAAAAAGCTCACGCACCGTGGTCGGTACCGCGGAGTCGCGGCTCCATATTCGATCCATGATGACTGCCTCGAGTTCGCCGAATCCTCGAATCCGCACTGCTGATCTCCTGGTTATCGCGACGCCGCTGAGGTTGATCGGAAGGACTGAAACTGCGACAGCTCGGACACACTGTTTCTATCTACGTACCAATATAGTAGACCAACGCGGACGACGTGGACCAGCCTCCGCTTGCAAGCACTCCCAGCCCGGGCTTACGATCTACGTAGTTCGATAGTAGATCGAACGGTTAGGGGCTCGCCGGCGATGCACTCCGTGTGCTGAGGGTGCCCCGCCAAACCGAACGAAGGGAATCGACGATGGGATTTTTTGGCGAGCTGGGTTCCAGGCTCCGCGAGCGCAAGCGTGTGATCGGCGCCGCCTTGGCTTTTGCTTGTATCGCGGTGGCCAGCTTTTTAGCCGGGACCTGGGTTGGCTACCCGGAAATCCAGGCACCACACCCGGTGACGACCTCAGCCCCGCACCCCAACAACCCGCCCACACCAGGTGCCTCTAAGCCCGGCGCCATGTGCTGCGGCATGTCCATGCCGAGCAGGATGCCCATGCCCAGCGGGATGCCCATGCCCAGCGGCATGCCAATGCCCAGCAAAACCGGCTAGCCAGAACCAGATAGCGAGAACACGTTGCTTGATACCGTCAATGGGCCGGCAATGCGTTGAACGCCAAGCGGTCTCAGCGGCGAATGACCAGACGTGCTGCGCTCACCTAGGTCTCGGCATGATGGGACCGCGCATGATGGGACCGGGTGGCATGATGGGACCGCCATGAGCGGTTGGACGCCCAATACATTGGATCTGCAACCGAATTCTCGTCCTGGCTGCTGTTCGCGTCTGACGATCGAACCGGCGTAGCCCAACGCGTCATCTACCCCAAGATGCCCTGCATAGTGTTGACCTCCTGTTGTTCGCTCGTGGCGATTGAATGCGCCATCGCAACAGCCGGAGAGTACTGACCGGAACGAATTTCGTTCTGCGCCAACATAATTGCGTGCTGATGGTTTTGGACCATCATCGCCAGGAATTGCTTGCTGGCATCGGCGCCTTGGGCGTTCTGCAACGCTGTCATTTGCGCGGGCGACATCATCCCCGCCATTCCTTGCATTGCGGGCATCCCGGCGGTCGGGCCGGGCGACATTGGCGTCGCCGGCTGTCGCCACTGGCTCAGCCAACTCTCCATCCGCTGGATGTCGGGGCCCTCCGCACCCGAGATCTGGTTTGCCAGCTGTATCACCCGCGGGTCGATGCCCTGTTTGATCAGGATGATGTCACTCATCTGAACGGCCTGCTTATGGCAGGGGATCATGTTCTGGGCAAACGTCGCGTCAGCTGAGTTGTGTGCTTGCGCCGAGGGGGACGACCCGGTCGCGCTGGCAGACGGGCTGGTCGCGTCCTGATTACCTGAGCTGCTACATGCGCTCAGCGTCACGGCGGCCACGACTGCGGCCGCACTTAGCCTCACCAACGGTTGTCTCATGACTTCCCTGTCCTTCCTGCCGCGAACGGTGGTTAGCCCGTCACTGAATCGGCGCGGGAGTAGGGAGACGGGTGCCCGTTGAGAAGTCTGCTCGCCGCAGAGAAAGCCTACTATCTCCGTACGTAGATAGCATTATTTAGAATCGCCCCCACCCGGTGAGGGTAGGGATTGAACGCCGAATCGCCAATTTGAGGAGGGTTTAGGGTGCGATCATGCACATCCGCGACCGCGCCAAACCACCACTACGAATCGTGCTCGCGCTGAGTCTGATGGCCGCCGCCCTGCCTGCCTGCGACAGCCACTCGGAACGAGACGCAGTCAACACACGTCAGGTAACGGTCGTCGGCTCCGGACAAGTCCAAGGCGTCCCCGACACACTCACCGCCGACGTCGGTATCGAATTCACCGCAGCGGATGCCACTGCGGCGATGAATCGGACCAACGACCGCCAACAAGCTGTCATCAATACCCTGGTGGGCGCCGGCGTCGACCGCAAAGACATCAGCACCACCAAGGTGGGCCTGCAACCGCAGTACGACAGCGCCAGCGGCAACATCACCGGATACCGCGCCGACAACTCGATCCAGGTCAAGATCCACCCAGCCGACTCGGCGTCGCACGTGCTGGCAATCATCGTGGGTGCCGGTGGCGACGCCACCCGGATCAAATCGGTCAGCTACTCCATCGCTGACGACTCACCGCTGGTGAAGGACACGCGTGCCCGGGCCTTCCAGGACGCCAAAGACCGGGCCGAGCAGTACGCGCAGCTGTCCGGGCTGAAGCTCGGCAAGATCATCTCGATCTCGGAGGCATCCGGAGGCGCGGCGCCCACCCTTGCTCCGGCTCCGCGAGGCGGGGCCATGCCGTCGAATGTTCCGCTGGAGCCCGGCCAGCAGACGGTGAGCTTCTCGGTCACCGCGGTCTGGGAACTGGGGTAACGCTCACATTCTGGTGGCGACCCGTCCCCCGCAAGCGGGTGGGGTCCCCGCGAAGCTGGGGAGTACCCCCAGCGCCCGGCTTCGCCGGCCTTGCGATGGCCACTAGTCCTGGTAGACCCTGGGATCCAGGGTCCCGATGTAGGGCAGGTCGCGGTACCGCTCGTCATAGTCGAGGCCATAGCCCACGACGAACTCGTTGGGGATGTCGAAACCCACGTACGCGATGTCCACGTTGGCGCGCACCGCGTCGGGTTTGCGCAGCAGCGTGCACACCCGCAGCGAATGCGGACGCCGAGTGGCCAGATTGCGCAACAGCCACGACAGCGTCAGCCCGGAGTCGACGACGTCCTCAACGATCAGCACATCCCGGTCGTTAATATCGCGATCGAGATCTTTGAGGATGCGTACCACTCCCGACGAGGACGTCGACGATCCGTAGGAGCTGACCGCCATGAACTCGAACTGGGTCGGCAACGCGATCGCGCGGGCTAGGTCTGTGACGAACATGACCGCGCCCTTGAGCACGGTAATCAACAGCAGATCCTGGTTGTCGGGGCCGGACATTTCGCGGTAGTCCGCACAGATCTGTGCGCCGAGCTCGGCAATGCGGGTTTGGATCTGCTCCTCGCGCAGCAGCACCGATTTGATGTCCCCGGGGTAGAGCTCCGGCGATTCCGCTGCCACGCCCACAGCGTGCCATGCCGACGTGCGAAGAACCAACGCTGGTCGGCTAAGCCGGCTCGGCACGCAACGTCAAGAGCTGCCCGTTACGGCCGGCGAACAACCGCTGTTTGCGCAATGCGGACCCGACCGCCACCCCGCCCTGACCACGCCAATCGGTGACCAGCCTGTCCACACCGCGAATCTGCTTGTCGGTCAGCCCAATCGCGCCGCCGGCCAGCAGCCAGCTGCGGATAACACCGCGACGAACGGACTCGGGCAGCGCGGTCAACGCCCGGGTGTCGAGCCCGTCAGCGGTTGCCGAAGTGGTCAGCGCCTGCGCGACCAGCGAATCGACAAGCTCGGTGTCGGCGCGCAGCGCGGTCGCGGTGCGTGCCAGTGCCTCGGCGACGCCGCCGCCGAGCACCTCTTCCATCAGCGGCAGCACCTCGTAGCGCAGCCGGGTCCGGGTGAAGCGACGGTCGGTGTTGTGCGGGTCCTGCCAGGCAGAGAGCCCCAGCTCCGTGCATGCGGCGTGAGTCACGGCGCGCCGCACACACAGCAGCGGCCGACACCAGGGCGGGTCGTAGGGGCGCATCCCGGCGATCGAGCGGGCACCCGAACCCCGGCCCAGGCCGAGCAACACGGTTTCGGCCTGATCGTCGAGCGTGTGGGCCAGCAGCACCGGGCGATCGCGACGCGCCGCCTCCAGCGCACCGTAGCGCGCGCTGCGCGCAGCGCCCTCCGGACCGCCGTCACCGCTTAC
This sequence comes from uncultured Actinomycetota bacterium, assembly GCA_963744835.1. Taxonomy (GTDB): domain Bacteria; phylum Actinomycetota; class Actinomycetes; order Mycobacteriales; family Mycobacteriaceae; genus Mycobacterium. Next base: position 1,320,724 of record CAVUVB010000006.1, on the reverse strand, counting down.
CCGCACGCAAAGCACTTGGGCATCAGCGCATCCCAATTCCTCAGCTTGGGCTCGGGCGGTCGCGGCCACCGCTGCCGAACCCGACTGCAAACCATGGTCCACGATCAGCGCGGTGGTCGGCCGGATGGCGGCCGCGACGGCGGTGAGCGCCAATGAGTCCGGGCCGCCGGAAAGCGCCACGCACCAGCGATCGGCGGTGGCGAGGTACTCCTTGGCGAAGGCCGCCACCGCCGCGCGGAGCTGCGCTACAGCACCCTGTCGATCCATCGTTGCGGATATTCGATCTCGGTCGGCCGGGGCAGTGTGTCCGGACCGGTCCATACGGTGTTGAACCGCTCCATCCCAACCCGGCCCACCACATGGTCAACGAACGCTTTGCCTCGGGTGTACTGGCTCAGTTTGGCGTCGATGCCCAGTAACGCGCGCAGCAGCCGTTGCAGCGGTGGCTGCTTGCGGTGACGACGCTCGTCGAAGCGGCGCCGGATGGTCGAGACCGACGGGACCACAACTGGCCCAACGGCATCCATCACGTGATCGGCATGACCCTCTAACAATGTGCCCAGCACCAACAGCTGATCCAGAGCTTCGCGCTGCGGCTCAGACTGTACGGCACGCAGTAATCCCAGAACGCCCCTCGAATGCTCGTCGGGGCCGGATAGCGATTGGCCTCGGCTGCGCACGAAGTCGGCCAGCCGGCTCACCACCTGGGCCACGTCGTCGCTGCTCTCCTGAGTCAAGACGCCCAGCGCTTGCGACATGTAGCCGGACAACCACCGATTGGCGGTGAACTGCACCCGATGGGTGACCTCGTGCAGGCACACCCAGAGCCGAAAATCGGATGGCTCCACCCGCAATTGGCGTTCCACAGCGATGACGTTGGGATAGACCAACAGCAAGGCGCCGCCGTCATTGGGGGCGGCGAACGGGTCGTATTGGCCGAGGATCCCCGACGCGACAAACGCCAGCACGGCACCGGTCTGCGCGCCGGTGAGCCGTCCGGAGATCACCCCGCGCGGCTTGTCGGTCCCACCGGTCATCACCCGCATCGACTCGGCCGCCGCCCGGATCCACCCCGGGCGGTCCACGATGCGGGCGTCCGGAATCACATCGCCGGTGTCCAAACCGGTGACGTCGCGCACCGGCGGTTCGGCCGCCTTGGCCGCGGTAGCCAGGTTCTCGACCACCTGGCGGCGGGTGTAGTCGGTGGACGGCGGGCCGGGGCGGGCCAGCCACTGGCCGACGGTGGCCGCGAATCCCCAGTCGACGGTGCGCCCGACGGTCAGCTCTGCTGACGCAGTCATGTTACGCATCCACACGACCATAGGGCGGTGGCGAGCGAGTCGATCGCCGTGCGGCCGCTCGGGCCGGCGTTATTAGAGATGAACGCGAAGGTCAGCACCCGTCCACTGCGGTCGGTCACCACTCCAGCTAACGCGTTGATGGCCGTCAGTGAGCCGGTTTTGGCACGCAACCATCCGGCTGGCCCGATGCCGGGAGTCCCATCGGGGAATCGGTCGGACAGGGTGCCGCTGCCACCGGCGATCGGCAACAAGTCCAGGAGCGCCCGCAACGCCGGTTGATCCGGTCCGGCTGCCGCCTGCACCACGCCGTCGAGGTTGTTGGCGGTGAGGCGATCGAAGACCGACAACCCGCTGGAGTCGTGCAATGACGCGCCGCTGGTGTCGATGTGCGCGGTGTTTAGTCGATTGGTCACCGCGTCGACGGCGCCGGTGAAGCTTAGCTGCCGGTGCATGGCCGCCGCCACCTCCCGGGCGATGCATTCGGCCATTACGTTGTCGGAAACGTTCATCATCTCGTAAAGCCGCTGGATCAGCGGGGCCGACTGGACGGCGGCCAGCTGACGCGCGCCGGTCGGCGCTTGATGGGCGGCGATGGTCACCCGCTGCGGATCGACGCCGAGGGCGGCGGCCAGCGCGTGTCCGGCGTCCAGGGCCGGGGTCAGCGACCGTCGGGATTCGTCGGTGGCCGGCTGGATACGTCCGGCGTCGAGCATCACCGACTGGATCGGCGCGATGTCGCCGCCCTCGATGTCGGCCGGATCCCAGCCGGGCGCCATGGTCGGACCGCCGAACAGCGAGGTGTCGACCTGCACTGCCGTTGGCGTCACGCCGCTGCGCCGTACCTGATCGGCCAGATCGCTGATCCGCGCGGCGCCGTGATACCAGGTGTCCTGCCCGCGCGGAGCCGCCGAGAGAGTCGGGTCGCCGCCGCCCACGAGCACGATGGTCCCGGGCTGATCGGCGGCGACAACGCGGGTGCTGACCCGGGCCTCGCGGTCCAGCGCCAGCAAGGCGGCAGCGCTGGTGAGCGTTTTGTTTGTCGACGCCGGCAGCAGTGGCACGTTGTCTTGTTGCTGCCAGAGTTCTTTGGCGGTCATCGCGTCGGTGACCCGACCGCCCAGCCTGCCCAGGTTGGGGTCGGCCGCCGTCATCGCCAGTGTTGCCGCCAGCGCGGGTGTGGTCGGCGTCGGCGCGCTGGCGGCCACCGGCACGATGCCCGGCTTGGCGGTGACAGGCGGCGGCGGGGGTGTGGTCTGGACGCCGCTTGCGCCGCGACCGCTCGCCGTCATCAGGGCGGTTGCGCCCAGCACGGCGGCAATGATCGCGATCACGCCTACTCCAACGATCAGGTGCGTAGACGGCCGCCACTGGGTGGGACGCATGACTCTCCTGACTGCTTTGCGCCCATTGTGCCGAACTATCCGGGAACCAACCGGTGCGGGAGCCACTTTGCGCCGATCATCGCTGGACTAGGGTTGACGCTCGAATAGGCCGACGAGCGGCGACCAGCCCACCCGAAGGAGCCGAGACGGTGGAATTCGACGTGACCATCGAGATCCCGAAGGGTCAGCGAAACAAATACGAGATCGACCACGAGACCGGCAGGGTGCGCCTGGACCGCTACCTGTACACCTCGATGGTTTACCCGACCGACTACGGCTTCATCGACGACACCCTCGGCGAGGACGGTGACCCGCTCGACGCGCTGGTGTTGCTGCCGGAGCCGCTGTTTCCCGGCGTGACGCTGACGGCGCGGCCGGTGGCAATGTTTCAGATGACCGACGAGCAGGGCGGCGACGACAAGGTGCTGTGCGTTCCGGCCGGCGATCACCGGTGGGACCACATCCAGGACATCGGCGACGTTCCGGCCTACGAGCTCGACGTCATCAAACACTTCTTCTCGCAATACAAGGCGCTGGAGCCGGGCAAGTTCGTCAAAGCCGCCGATTGGGTGGGCCGCAAGGAAGCCGAAGCAGAGGTGGCGCGCTCGGTGGAGCGCTTCAAGACCGGCGAACACTGAAGCTCGCGACGCCACCCGAGAGCTTCGGTGGCATCCTGACAAGGTGGGCCCGCTGTTTCATTTCGCCGCGAATTTCTGGTGGCTGGTATTCCCGCTCGGCGGCGTGATCGGCGGAGGCGTACGCGCGATCGCCGCGGCCAACGAACGCCGCGCCGACCGGCGGCTCGAACGGTATCGGCTGAAGCAGCAGGCAAAGATCGCGATCGCGGAAGCTTCCGGGCGGAAGCGAAACAACGAGGAGGGTCAGCGGCGCGAGATCGTCAAACTGCTTGCCGTGCACGACCAGACCGATGCCCGGTGGCTGGAGTACGAAATCGATATCGCCAAACTCCTCGACTTTCCCCTGATGACGGATATGCGAAATCCGCTGAGCGTGGCATTCCATAAGGCCAAGCGACAGGCCGACCTGCTGCGCCCGGAGCGGCCCGAGGATCTGATCAGCGACCGAGACGCGCAACTGGACTACCGCGACGCCGTGCACGAGTACGTCAGCGCATTCGAGATCGCCGAGGCCGAAGCGATTCGCCGGCGTCGCAGCGACTTCTCCGCAGACGACCAACAACGGCTGGCGCGAGCCCAGCACCTGCTGCAGCTTGCTCAAGACACCGCGGCTTCGCCGCAAGAACGGCAAAACGCCTATGCGCGGGCCGGCAAGGAGCTCGACGGGCTGATCGTGTTGCCTGCCCCGACCCGGGCCAGCATCGAACGGCGCATCGCCGGCGCAATCGAGGCCTAACTTGGTTCCGTGTCGCTGACGCGGGTGCGGTAGAGGCTAGCGACCGCGGCGACCGCGAGGGTCACCACGATCACCGCGAGGCTCAATAGCGTCGGAATCTCTGGGACATTGACCTGCTGGCCGCCGTTGATGAACGGCAGATTGTTTTCCCGCAACGCCTGCAGGATCAGCTTGACCCCGATGAACAACACGACGACGCCAAGGCCCAGCGACAGATACGCCAGTCGCTGCAACAGACCTCCGAGCATGAAGTACAGCTGGCGCAGGCCCATCAATGCGAACACGTTGGCGGCGAACACCAGGTACGGCTCACGGGTGAGCCCGAAAATTGCCGGGATGGAATCGAGAGCGCAGAAGAGATCGGTACCGGCGAGCGCCAGGACGACCAGCAACATCGGCGTCAACCGCCGATGCGAGCCGTCCTTGACGTAGAGCTTGAGCCCATCCCAGGTGTCAGCGGTGTCCAAATGACGGCGGACGAACTCAACAACCGGGTTGCCCGCATCGACATCGCGGTGGGCGTCGCGAACCAACCTGATGGCGGTGTAGGTGAGAAACCCGCCGAAGATGTAGAAAACCCACGAGAACCGCTGAATCGCCAGTGCGCCAAGCAGAATGAAGATGCCGCGGAGCACCAACGCGATGACGATGCCGACAAGCAGGGCTTGTTGCTGGTGCACCTTGGGCACCTTGAAGGCTGCCATCACGATGATGAAGAGGAACAGGTTGTCGACCGACAGGCTGTACTCGGTGACCCATCCGGCCAGGAATTCAATCGCATACCGATGGCCGTGGAACAGCCAGACCCAGATTGCGAAGATCCCCGCAAGTCCCACATAGATCGACAACGTGATGGCGCATTCACGCATCGTCGGTTCCCGGGGTCGGCGCGCGACGACGACAACGTCGTAGGCGAAGACCGCCATCGTCACCGCCGACATGGCGAGCCATTCGAGCACAGATACGAACAAAGGGGCCTCCGGTCGCTGAAGTGCACTGCAACGCCCGAGGTCTCTTCCGCCGTCGCGTCCACAGTCGCAACGGCCCGCGGCACGGTCGCCCGATCGTGGGTGACGTGATGACGACACCGCGGCGGAGGAATACTCCCCTCTGCGGTCAGTCTGACAGGTCGCAATCATCGGTGCCTCCCGCAAGTCCCCGATGACCCTGAGTATTTTCGGAACCGTGGCGATGCCCGAGGTCGACTGAAGTGGCGTCAGCGTGACCGAACTCGGCGGCGGAACCGCCGGCATCGGGGCCTCTAGCAGCCCGATCGCACGCGGCAGCATGGCCCGGGTGGGTACCGCGACCGTGGTGACGGCGCTGTGCGGCTACGCGGTGGTCTACCTGGCCGCCCGCGACCTGGCTCCGGCCGGCTTTTCGGTCTTCGCGGTGTTTTGGGGAGCGTTCGGCCTGGTGACCGGGGCCGCCAATGGACTGTTGCAGGAGACCACACGCGAGGTCCGTTCCGCCGGCTACGTCGAGGTCGTGGTAGGCCGGCGTACCCATCCGATGCGGGTCGCCGGGATGGTCGGGGTCGGCGCGGCCCTGCTGATCGCCGGCAGCTCAGTGTTGTGGAGCAGCCGGGTATTCGGCGACGCTCGATGGCTTTCGGTGGGCTTGCTCAGCGTCGGGCTGGCCGGATTCTGCCTGCACGCGACCCTGCTGGGCATGCTGGCCGGTGTCAATCGCTGGACCCAGTACGGGGCGCTGATGGTGACCGATGCGGTGATCCGGGTGGCGGTGGCGGTGGCCGCGTTTGTGATCGGCTGGGGTTTGGTGGGGTTCTTATGGGCAACCGTCGCGGGCGCGGTGGCCTGGCTGATCATGATCGTGGCCTCGCCGACGACCCGGGCCGCGGCCCGGCTGCTGACACCGGGCGGCACGGCGACGTTTCTGCGTGGGGCGGCCCATTCGATCACCGCAGCCGGTGCCAGCGCGATTTTGGTGATGGGCTTTCCGGTGCTGCTGAAGGTGACCTCCAGCCAACTCGGCGCGGCAGGCGGGGTCGTCATCCTGGCGGTCACGTTGACTCGTGCGCCGCTGCTAGTGCCGCTGACCGCCATGCAGGGCAACCTGATCGCGCACTTCGTCGACGAGCGCAGCGAGCGGCTGCGGGCGCTGATCGCTCCGGCCGCGCTGGTCGGAGGGATCGGTGCGATCGGCGTGCTGGCGGCGGGCCTGGTCGGCCCGTGGCTGCTGCGGGTCGGCTTCGGTCCCGACTACCACGCAGCCCACGCACTGCTGGCCTGGTTGACTGCTGCGGCGGTGGCGATCGCCTTGCTGACGCTCACCGGGGCCGCCACCGTCGCGGCCGCGTTGCATCGCGCCTACGCGCTGGGCTGGGTCAGCGCGACGGTGGCGTCGACGCTATTGCTGTTGTTGCCGCTGCCGCTGGAGACCCGCACGGTGGTCGCGCTGCTGTGCGGTCCGCTGGTGGGTATCGGCGTGCATCTGGCCGCGCTGGCGCGTCGGGGCGGCTGATCAGGCTGAGTTGGCCGGTCAGGCGTGTACCTTGTGGCCTTGAAATGCTCAGCGAAACGCTCAACGTATGGATCGTCGTCCCAGCCTTCAACGAAGCCGGCGTCATCGGCGCCGTCATCGGCGATCTGCGCTCGGTTTTCGCCCACGTCGTGTGCGTGGACGACGGCAGCGGCGACGACACCGGCGACATCGCGCTGCGGGCCGGCGCGCATCTGGTGCGCCACCCGGTGAACCTGGGCCAGGGTGCGGCCATCCAGACCGGCGTCGAGTACGCCCGGCGCCAGCCCGGCGCGCAGGTCTTCGCCACCTTCGACGGCGACGGCCAGCACCGCGTCAAGGATCTCATCACGATGATCGACCGGCTGCGCGTCGGCGACGTAGACGTCGTCATCGGAACGCGTTTCGGCCCGGGCGTCACCAGGCCTCCCCTGCTTAAGCGTGTCGTGCTACGCACCGCCGCCCGGCTAAGTCCGCGGGGCCGCAGGCTGGGATTGACCGACACCAACAATGGCCTGCGGGTGTTCAACAAGACCGTCGCCGACGGTCTGGACATCACTATGATCGGGATGAGCCACGCCACCGAGTTCATCATGCTGATCGCCGAAAACCATTGGCGTGTCGCCGAGGAACCCGTCGAGGTGCTCTACACCGAATACTCCAGGTCCAAGGGTCAGCCGCTGCTCAATGGCGTCAACATCATTTTCGACGGATTCCTGCGAGGAAGGATGCCGCGTTGAACTGGATTCAGGGTCTGCTGATCACGTCGATCATCGCGTTGCTGGTTTACCTGCTGAGGTCGCGTCGCAGCGCGCAGTCGAAGGCCTGGGTCAAAGTCGGCTATCTGGTTTTCGTGCTGGGCGGTGTCTACGCCGTCCTGCGGCCGAACGACACCACGGTGGTTGCGCATTGGCTCGGGGTGGACCGCGGCACCGATCTGATGCTCTACGCGCTGATCATCGCGTTCAGCTTCACCACATTGAGCACCTATATGCGATTCAAAGACCTGGAACTGCGTTACGCGCGACTCGCCCGCGCAGTCGCGCTCGAGGGCGCGCAATCCCCCGATTGATCAGCCGGCCCCGACGCCCCAGTGCACCAGTACCTACCGCCAAAAGCCTGTGCCGATTCCTACCGGCGCCCAGAGCATTTGGACAAGGTATTCACTCCGCCCGATTGATACCGAGCAAGTCGACTCGATAGCACCGTCGCAACCTGTGGCGTTTTTGAGGTGTCGGTGTGGAGTTCAGAATGTCGTGACTTCGGCGATGGCGGTGCGGTTTGCGCTGGCGAAGGCAGGAACGACGAAGCGACGCAGTATGGATCGGTAGCGCCTGACGTCGCCCTCACCATCCTCGAGGCCGCGCATCACCATCAACGTGACGTCGCCCAGCCACAAGTGGATGTCCGACCGGGGCAGCCCGGCTGGCAGTTCATTGTTCGCCACGGCCCGGTCGAGAACGGGATCCCACATCTCGGCTCGCATCATCTCCGTGGTTCCCGAAGCGATCATTCGTCGGCCCAGGCTCGTGGCATCGGGGTCGATGACGTGCCGTGTCAGGGGGTCGCGGCGGGCGTGTTCCGCGGTGTAGAGGACCGTCTCGACGATCTGATCCGGAAGGCTGGTGCGCCGGGCGATCGATTTGCGTGCACGGTCAAGCAATGCCCGCGCGTGCCGGGTGATCAGCTCGATGAGCAGATCGTCGCGGTCAGCGAAGTAGCGGTAGACACTGGGCCGCGATAATCCAACCTCAGACGCGACGTCGTCCATCGTGGTTTTGCGGATTCCGTGGCGATCAATGCAGCGTTCAGCGGCGGCCAGGATGCGCTCGCGCGCGTCGTCTGTGCTCATAGGTGCGATTTGTTGACTGGGCGATCGTCGAGGCATAAAGGCCATGTTACTAGGTACGTCAGTCGTCTGGTGACATCAACGCGGTCCGTCTTACGTAGTTGTGCTGCTTGACACGTCGCCATCGATGGGTGCATACTGACCGCTGACATTTTTCGTTTTTTGTCAGGATGAAGGACACAGATGCCAATGGGACTGCCGCACCGGATCGCGATAGTCGGCGCAGGGCCGATCGGGTCGGCGTTGGCCGGTCACCTGATCCTGGCCGGAAACAACGTCACCATTGGAACGCGACGCCCGGACGCCTTCACTCCACCCGACTATCAGTGGGAAGACATCGACTACCCGGTCCGCACGATTGAGGCAGCAATCGACGGGGCGGAAGTGGCGATCCTGGCGATCCCGAACGCGGCGGTCGCGTCGTTGGCCGAGGTTTATCGCGATCGGCTGGCGGGCGCGGTCATCATCGATCCTTCGAACCCGTTCCGCTGGCACGACGACGGCGTGATGACCATCAAGGATCTCGGCGGCAAGACTTCCGGAACAGTGACCGCTGAGTTGTTCCCGAAATCATCGGTGGCACGCGCTTTCTCACACCAGCTCGCCGAAACGCTGTGGCTGCGAGGCCGCCGGGAACCTGGCCGATGGGGGATCGGGTACGCGGCCGATGACAACGACACCGCCTGGATCACCGCCGAAATCATCACCCAAACCGGCTTTGCGCCGATCCGAGTCGGCACGCTGGCCCACTCGGCGCCCATTGATCCCGGCGGAGTGCTATTCCCCGGCCTCCTCGGACTCTACAGCCCACAAGGTATGCAGAAGACCCTTGATAAGGGGCCATTCGCAGGAGAACTGGCATGTCGCACGTGACACCCGCGCCTCTTGCACCTTCAGACACCGAGTCGGGTCCGCCGACAGCAGCCTCCACGCCACGGAAGCACGCACCAGTCCTGATTACCGCGAACCAAGTTGCATTTAGCACGGCAGCGGCCGCACCAGTCGGGTCGACCCGCCGCCGGTGGCTGGACACAACGCTGATGGGCGGACTCGGCCGCATCCACACCGCACTGACACAGTCACGGCCGCACCACCCGCGCCGTGAGCTCGCGTATTTCGAGGCGGGGCGGATGTCTCGGGCGATGGACCGACTGTGACGGCGCGGGACGCCCTCCGCCTGCCTTGCAGGTCGGCGCGCGGACCGTGTTCGGGCCGAAGCTGTTTCGACCTCGACGCCGTGCACGGCAGCAGGCGGTCCCGAGGAAAGGAGTGCAATGACAAAACTCAGCGGATGCGCTTGGGTACCGATGGTCGTGGTGGCTGTTAGGGCGTTCAGTGTTTCGCGGCTTCGCGGGGTTTCGGCTCATGCGTGTCGGTTCCGGATTCGGGCACCGCTGATCTGATCGTCCGGTTCAAACCCAAGGGCATGATCTGCAAGGTCTATGGGCCGGCGGGCAGGGTAGCTGCCGGAGCTTTGCGGTGCTAGTCACAGCTGACAAGGGGTGCTGGCGACCGGCGCGTTACTGATTGGTCAGCGAAAGGTGTTTAGGTGAAGGCTATTCCAGTTACCGGCGTGGCCGCACGAGTGTGGATACCGCTGGTGCTCGTGGTCGTGTTGGCTGTCTCGGGATTGATCGTTATGCGGCTGCACAAAATCTTTGGCTCCCAGGACCTCAATGCCAACGCCGGCGCCGGTATCGAGATCGTCCAGTTCAACCCGAAGATTGTGGTCTATGACGTATTTGGCCCAGCAGGGACCACCGCCACGATCGACTACATCGACGCGGACGCCAACACCCACGAAGTCAATACGGCCCTGCCGTGGTCGACCACGATTTCCACGACCCTGCCCGCGGTCAGCGCCAACATCATGGTGCAGGGCGACAGCGATCACATCGGCTGTCGTATCACCGTGGACGGGACGGTCCGGGATGAGAAAAGTACCGATGGGGTTAACGCGCAGACCTTTTGCCTGGTGAAGTCCGCATGACCGAGACGAGCAAGACGCACGCCAAGCGGCCGTTCTTCGCCCATGCCATGCGCGTGTTGGCGGTGCCGATCATCCTGGGGTGGGTCCTCATCGCCGTCATCGTGAGTACGATCGCCCCCTCATTGGAAGTGGTCGGGGAGACGCATTCGTCGCCGATGGCCCCCAAAGATGCGCCATCCCTGAAGGCGATGATGCTGATGGGTCATAACTTCAAGGAATTCAATTCCAACAGCACGGTGATGATCGTCGTCGAGGGCCAGCAGCGGCTCGGCCCGGACGCTCACCGGTACTACGACAGCATCCTCGGCAAGCTGCGGCAGGATCCCCAGCATATTCAGCATATTCAGGACTTCTGGGGGGATCCGTTAACGGCGGCCGGAGCCCAGAGCGCCGACGCCAAGGGCGCCTACGTGATGATCAATCTCGCCGGTGAACAGGGCACGACGTTGGCCAACGAATCCGTCGAGGCTGTCCGCAAGGCCGTGGCAGCAACGCCTGCCCCGCCCGGGGTGAAGGCTTATGTCACCGGCCCGGCCGCGCTCACCTTTGATCAGCACGTCGTCGGGAATGGCAGCCTGAAGAAGATCACATTGTTTACTCTGGTGGCGATCGCGGTCATGTTGCTACTGGTCTACCGCTCCATCGTCACCACCCTGGTCCAGCTTTTCTTGACCGGGATCGGGTTGCAGTCGTCCCGGGGATTTGTCGCGGTTCTAGGCAACTACAACATTTTCGGGCTGACCACGTTCGTATCGAATATCTTGACCATGCTGGCGATCGCAGCCGCGACGGATTATGGGATCTTCATCTTCGGCCGTTATCGAGAGGCGCGTGGGGCCGGTCAGGATCGGGAAACCGCGTACTACACCACCTTTCGGTCGGTTGGCCCGGTGATCGTGGGTTCAGGCCTGACGATTGCCGGGGCGACGTACTGTCTGAGCTTTGCGCGGCTGCCGTACTTCACCACGATGGGTGCACCCGTGGCGATCGGAATGCTCGTTTTGGTGGCGGCCGCGATCACGCTGGGGCCGGCTGTTCTTTTCGTCGGCAGCCGGTTCGGTCTCTTCGAAGCCAAGCGCGCGGCGCGCGGCCAGCTGTGGCGCCGGGTGGGCACCGCGGTGGTCCGGTGGCCCGCCCCGATCCTGGTCGCCAGCTCGGTCGTGGTCCTGATCGGCATGGTCGCCCTGCCCGGATATACGACGAGCTACAACGATCGCTACTACCAGCCCGCCAGTACCGCGGCCAATCTCGGATACGCCGCTGCCGACCGCCACTTCACCCAGGCCCGGATGAATCCCGACATCCTGATGGTCGACGCCGACCACGACATGCGTAATCCGGCCGACATGCTGGTTCTGGACAGGGTGGCCAGAAACGTCCTCAACACCGAGGGTATCGCCATGGTCCAGGACATCACCCGGCCGCTGGGAATTCCGATTCAGCACAGCTCGATACCGTTCCAGAACAGCATGGGGGGCCAGAGCACCATGCAGCAATATCCGTTCCAGCAAACTACCATCGCTAATCTGCGGAAGACGGCCGACGATTTGCAGATCCTCACCGACAACACCCAGCGGCTGTACGATGTTTTGAGCCAGGTCGTCGCCACCACTCACGACCTGGCTCAAAACACGAACGACCTGACGGGTGTCACCGACGAATTGCGCGATCACATCGCGGATTTCGACGATTTCTATCGGCCGATCAGGTCTTACTTCTATTGGGACAAGCACTGCTTCGATATTCCAGTGTGCTGGTCGCTAAGGTCGTTATTCGACGCCTTGGACGGCATCGATCAGCTCACCGAGAAGGTGCACAACGTCAACCAAGACACCCAAAAACTGGATACGCTCTTGCCGCAGACCCTCGCGCTGCTGATCCCGATTATCGAGACCACGAAGAACACCCGGGGATTGATACTGTCGACGTTAAGCACCATGTCGGCAATACAGAACCAAAATGCGGCGCTCAATAACACTGCGATCGTCATGGGGCAGAGTTTCGACGCCGCCAAGAACGGTGACCTTTTCTACCTGCCACCCGAAGCGTTCCAAAACCCCGAGTTCCAGCGGGGCTTGAAAATGTTCCTCTCACCCAACGGCAAGTCCGCTCGCTTCTTCATCACCCACCAGGAAGATCCGATGACCCCGGAGGGAATCGCGCGTGTCGACGCGGAGAGAAAAGCCGCCCAGGACGCGCTGAAAATGTCCTCCCTGTCGGACGCCAAAATCTATCTGGGTGGTACCGCTGCCACCTTCAAAGACATGCACGACGGCGCCAAATATGACCTCATGATCGTGGTGGTGTCCTCGCTCACGCTGATCTTCATGATCATGCTGATCCTCACCCGAGCCCTGGTCGCTGCGGCCGTCATCGTCGGCACCGCGGCCAGCTCCATTGCGGCATCCTTCGGGCTCTCGGTCCTCATCTGGCAGGACCTTTTCGGCATGAAAATCCACTGGCTGGTGATGCTGATGTCGGTCATCATCCTGTTAGCGGTCGGATCGGACTACAACCTGCTGCTGGTCTCCCGGATCAGGGACGAGATCCACGCCGGACTCAAGACCGGAATGATCCGGTCCATGGCCGGCACGGGTGGGGTGGTGACCTCTGCGGGCCTGGTGTTCGCCGTCACCATGGCCTCCATGCTCGGAAGCAGTCTGATCATTGTCGCTCAGCTGGGTTCCACTATCGCCATCGGCCTCCTACTCGACACCCTGATCGTGCGCTCGCTGCTGATGCCCTCGATCGCCACACTCCTGGGACGGTGGTTCTGGTGGCCGCAAGTCGTCTACCCCCGCGGCGACCATAACCGGCCCCGGATTCAGCAGCCTACCGACGAGACGGCCACGACCCAGCCGCTCCGCGTGGGTGCGACGAGTCACCAAGGACCGCAATGAGATTAGCGAAGCTCTCAGTGCTGGCAACGGTCGCGGCGGCCATGGTCACCTTGGCCGCCCCGACGCAAGCCGACCCGGATACCGATTTCGCCAATCAGCTTCACGGGCAGGGCATCTACGGTCCCCTTGACTACAACGCCTGGCTGGGCAAGATCACGTGTGAACGACTACACAACGGCCTAGACACCACTGCGGACAAGTCCGCCCGCTTCGCGTTCGTCAACCTGCCGCGCGGTACCACCACCGCCCAAAGCTACCAATTCCTCGCCGCCGCAATCAGCACCTACTGCCCCGACCAGGTACCGATCCTGACCTCGGCGGCCGCACCTCACCAATGATGTTGCAGCCCAGTCCACGAGGCCAACGCGCCGCATCAACCAGACAGGAGATAGCCATGCACCGACCGAGGCGACCGCGAGCACGTTCGGTTCTGCAAGCCGGGATCGCCGCGCTTACCGCCACGGTCGCGACGACGGCGTTGCCCGCCACCGCGATGGCCGACTCGACCGACGATTACCCGATCCCCCGCCGGATGATCGTCACCACCTGCACCGCCGAGCAGATCCTTGCCGCCGCACGTGATTTCACACCAATCTATTATGAGCGCTACATGATCGACAAGCACAACAAGCCGCCCCAGGTTCAACAGGCCGCCACCGACAGTGCGCACTACTTCTATTCGCTCAACACTGCCGATCGCAGAGCCTATTCCGAACAAATGGTCACCAACTTTGCCGATCCCACGACGGCGGCGTGGCCCAACTGGGCGAAGATCTTCTTCAACAACAAAGGCGTCGCCGCCAAAGAAACCGACCACTGCGCCGACTATCCCCCCGATAACCCATCCGTGTGGGACTGGTCACCCGCTCGATAACGAAATCGTACCCACTTCCCTGCAACTGCTTTGGCTGTCGCGGAGTATCAGAGGGTGTGCATGCGGCGGAAGTACTCCACGGTGCGACGCACGCCCGCATCGAGTGCCACCTGCGGGCGCCAGCCCAAAACCTTTTCGGCCAAGGCGATGTCGAGGCAAGACCGTTCCAGGTCGCCCAGCCGCGGTGGATGAAACTCGGGGTCGTCAGGCGCACCGATTGCAGCCGCCACCGCTGAATGCAGTTGACGGTCAGAGGTTTCCACGCCGGTGCCGATGTTGAACCGCTGCCCTCCGCCGACCGCACCAGACGCCTTGACGAACGCTTCCACCACATCGTCGACGAACACATAGTCGCGGGTGTGCGAACCGTCGCCGAATACTTTGGTGGGCTTGCCGGCCAGTAGCGCTTGGGTGAAGATCGCGACCACCCCGGCCTCGCCGTGCGGGTCCTGACGCGGGCCGTAGACGTTGGCCGGCGCGATGTGCGAGCACTCCAGGTCGTACAGATGGCGAAACGTGTTGAGGTAGATCTCCCCGGCCACCTTGCCCGCCGCGTAAGGCGACGCCGGGTCGGCCGGCACCGCCTCGCTGGTCGGGTAGCTCGGCGGGACGCCGTAGATGGATCCGCCCGACGAGGTGTGCACAATCTTGCGCGCACCCGAACGCCGAGATGCGTCGGCCAGCCGAACCGTGCCGATCACGTTGACCGACGCGTCGAATTGCGGGTCAGCCACCGAGTGCCGCACGTCGATCTGCGCGGCCAGATGAAACACCACCTCCGGGCGGTGGTCGTCCAGGATGGCCGATAGATCTGCGGTCACGATGTCGGCCTCGGCGAAGACAAAATCGGGGTTGTCGGCCAAGTGCTCGAGGTTCGTGGCCCGCCCGGAGGCGAAGTTGTCCAGGCCGACGACGCTGTGCCCGTCGCCCAGCAACCGGTCGACTAGCGTCGACCCGATGAACCCGGCTGCCCCGGTGACCAGTGCGCGCACCGGCCCACCATACCGACGGGCTGCCGGGGTACCGACGGTGGCGCTGGCCGCCGCCGCGCTGATCGCGGTGCAGTTGGTGATCCGGGCGGTGTTGGCGTTTCGCGGCTACTTCTACTGGGATGACCTGATCCTGGTGGGTCGGGCCGGCACGCATAATCTGCTGTCGCCGTCGTACCTGTTCGACGACCACGACGGACACGTCATGCCGGCGGCATTCCTGGTCGCAGGCACCATCACCCGGCTGGCGCCGTTGAATTGGACCGGACCGGCGATCAGCCTGGTGGTCCTGCAATTGCTGGCTTCGCTGGCGCTGCTGCGGGCGCTGTACGTGATCCTGGGCTGGCGACCGGTATTGCTGATTCCGCTGACCTTTGCGCTGTTCACTCCGCTAGGAGTGCCGGGGTTCGCCTGGTGGGCGGCGGCGCTGAACTCGCTGCCGATGCTGGCCGCGCTGGCTTGGGTCTGTGCCGACGCGATTCTGCTGGTGCGAACCGGAAACCAGCGCTATGCGGTGACCGGCGTGCTCGTTTACCTCGGCGGACTGTTGTTCTTCGAAAAAGCCGCGGCGATTCCGTTCGTCGCCTTCGCACTGGCCGCACTGCTGTGCCATGTGCAAGGTGACCGTGCGGCACTCGCAGCGGTCTGGCGAGGTGGTGTCCGATTGTGGACGGTGTCGTTGGCACTGACCGCCAGCTGGATCGCGGTGTACCTGGTCGTGGTGAACCAGCAGCGGTGGAGTTCGGATCTGCTGATGACCTGGGATCTGCTGCGTCGCTCAGTAACCCACGGAATTGTGCCCGGGTTGGCCGGGGGGCCGTGGCGCTGGGCACGTTGGGCGCCCGCTTCGCCGTGGGCCACCCCGCCGATGACGGTCAGAGTGCTCGGCTGGCTGGTATTGGCCGCGGCGATAGGGGTTTCGCTGATACGTAAACGGCGCATCGTGCCGGTGTGGCTGACCGCGGCCGGCTACGTGGTCGCCTGCCAGGTGCCGATCTATCTGATGCGCTCATCGCGGTTCACCGCCCTCGAGTTGGCGCAGACATTGCGTTACTTCCCCGACCTCGTCGTAGTGCTGGCGCTGCTGGCCGCGGTCGGGTTCTGCGCACCCAACCGCGCGTCGTCTCGCTGGCTGGATGCGTCCACGCCCCGCGCCGTGTTGACGACGGCCGTGGGGTCATTGTTCGTGGCCAGCAGCTGGTATTCGACGGCGACGTTTCTGACCTCATGGCGGGACAACCCCGCCCAGCCCTATCTGCAGAACGCCCGCCGCGGTTTGGCCGCTGCGCACGCCGCCTCGAATGCGGCGCTGCTTGATCAAGAAGTCGATCCGCTTGTACTCGGCCGGGTGGCCTGGCCGGAGAACCTGGCCAGCCATCTGTTTGCATTGCTGCCAGACCGTCCGGAATTCGCCTCGGCAACAACGCATTTACGGGCACTGGACAGCTCAGGCCGATTGACTGACGCAGTGGTGACTTGGGTCCGCACCATTGTGCCGGGGCCGGTGCCGCAGTGTGGGTACTTTGTCCAGCCCGACCGTCCGGTGCGGCTTGGTCTCGACGGTCCGCTCTTGCCGGCGGACTGGACTGCCGAGATCAACTACTTGGCCAACAACGACGGCTCGATGACGCTGTCGCTGTCCGAGGGGCCCGACGCTAAGGTTCCGGTGCATCCCGGACTCAACCGGGTCTATATCCGGCTGCCGGGCGCGGGCGACGCGATCACCGTGCGAGCCAACACCACCGCGCTCGCCGTGTGCGTCGCAGCCGGGCCGGTGGGCTATGCGGTGCCCAAGTAGCCCGCGGGCGTGCGCAGAATGCCAGCCACGGCCGCGTGTCCACGCGCAAACACGCACGCTCGCGACCGGGAGAGCTGAGCCACCTAGGAGAATCGAACTCCTGACCTGCTCATTACGAGTGAGCCGCTCTGCCGACTGAGCTAAGGTGGCGTGCCCTGTCGGGCGGGACGAGTCTACGGCAGCCCCCAGGAGCGGCCCAACTTCAATCGCGCAGCGCCTGGCCGATGGTGGCGACCATCGCGTCGACTGCGAACTTGGGCTTGACGTTGACCGCCAGCGCTTCGCGACACTCGAGCACAGCTTCGATGCAGCGCAGCAACCGCTCGGGCGTAGCGTGGGCGGCCATTGCCGCGATCCGCTCGGCCATGTCGGGATGGTTGGGCCGCACGCCTACGGCGTTGGCGGACACCACCAGTGCGTCCCGAAAGTAGGTGGCCAGGTCGATCAGCGCGCGGTCCAGCGCATCCCGCGACGCCCGGGTCTGACGCGACTTCTGCCGTCGCTCAAGGTCTTTGATCGCCCCGGTGGCACCGCGCAGCGCACCGGCGGTGCCCTTGCCGGTGCCTCCCGCACCCAGCGCAGTGCGCAGCTCCTCGGCTTCGGCCTCGTCGCGTCCGGCGGTGAGCACCGCGGCCTCGGCCCCCGCGGCGGCCACCAACTCTTCGGCGGCGGCGTAGGCCCGCGATCGCGTCGCCGCATCACGGGCCAGCCCCAGTGCCTGCAGCCGCCGTTCGCGCGCCTCCGGATCGGTGGCCAGCCGCCGGGCCCGGCCGACATGGCCGCCGCTAACCGACGCCGCCCAATTCGCGGTGTCGGCCGTCAGCCCGTCGCTGTCGAGCAACACCTGGGCGATGGCCTCCGGCGAAGGTGTTACTAGCGCGATATGCCGGCACCGAGACCGCAACGTGATCGCGATGTCCTCGGGATCCACCGACGGTGCGCACAGCAGAAACACCGTCGACGGCGGCGGCTCTTCAACAACTTTCAGCAGAGCGTTCGCCGCGCCTTCAGTCAGCCGGTCGGCGTCCTCGATCAGCACGATCTGCCAGCGACCGGTGCTCGGCCGGCGCGATGCGATCTGGACGATCGCACGCATCTCGTCGACGCCGATGGACAGTCCCTCGGGGATGACCCGCCGCACGTCCGCGTGGGTGCCGGCCATCGTCGTCGTGCAGGCATGGCATTCGCCGCAGCCGGGGACCCCGGCAGACGTGCATTGCAATGCGGCTGCAAAGCACAATGCCGCCACCGAGCGGCCCGAGCCGGGCGGGCCGGTCATCAGCCAGGCGTGCGTCATCGCCGCGGTGTGAGCCGAACCACCGCGAGCCGCCTGGGCTGCGGCCACCAGGTCGGCCTCAACCGCCTGCTGGCCGACCAGCCGTGCGAATACCCGCGACATCACCCGCAACAGTAGTGGTCATTGCTGACATCACCGCGACATCTGCGGCGAGCACATGGAACCTTTTGGCTACTTTTTGGTCGTCACCGACCGATACGGTGGGCTGGTGAGCACGGCATCGGCACTCCCTGGGCGGATCAGCGGATTCGCCCAGTGGCTGGTGCGCACACCGTGGCCGGTTTTCTCGCTGAGCCAGCTCCAAGCCGACATCATCGGGGCACTTCTCGTGCTGGGCTTCCTGCGCTACGGGCTGCCACCCGAAGACCGCATCGAACTGCAGGACCTCCCGACCATCAACCTGGCGATCTTCGCCGGGTCGGTCGTCTTCCTGTTCTTCGTCGGATTTTCGATCAGCGTGCGGTTGCTGGTGCCGGTGTTCCGGTGGCAGCGTCGCGACGGTTTGCTCACCGACACCGACCCGGCCGCCACCGAGCTGGCGCGGAGTCGCGCGCTGCGGACACCGTTTTACCGCACGGTGATCAACCTGGCGACCTGGTTGATCGGCGGCGTGGTCTTCATCATCGCGAGCTGGCCGGTGGCCAAGCATGCCGCGCCGGTAGTGGCCGTCGCCACCGCCCTGGGTGCCGCCGCCACCGCGATCATCGGCTATCTGCAGTCCGAGCGGGTGCTGCGACCGGTTGCCGTCGCTGCCCTGCGGGGCGGGCTGCCGGAGAACATCCGGGCTTCGGGTGTCATCGGGCGCCAGATGCTGGCCTGGGCGCTGTCCACCGGGGTGCCGCTGCTGGCGATCGTGCTGGCCGTCGTCGCCGATAAGGCTGAGTACCTTCATGGGCCGCCGGAGAAGCTGTTGAACCCGATCCTGCTGCTGGCTCTGCTGGCGTTGGGCATCGGGCTGGCCAGCACGCTGCTGGTGTCGATGTCGATTGCCGACCCGCTTCGTCAGCTGCGCTGGGCGCTCGGCGAGGTGCAACGGGGTAACTACAACGCGCACATGCAGATCTACGACGCCAGCGAGCTGGGGCTGCTTCAGGCCGGTTTCAACGACATGGTGCGCGACCTGTCCGAACGCCAACGGCTGCGCGACCTGTTCGGCCGTTACGTGGGTGAAGACGTTGCCCGCCGCGCGCTGGAGCGCGGCACCGAGCTGGGCGGTCAGGAGCGCGATGTCGCGGTGCTGTTCGTCGATCTGGTCGGCTCCACCCAGCTGGCGTCGACGCGCCCGCCGTCCGAGGTGGTCAACCTGCTCAACGAGTTCTTCCGGGTGGTGGTGGACACCGTCGGTCGGCACGGCGGCTTCGTCAACAAATTCCAGGGTGACGCCGCGCTGGCCATCTTTGGGGCGCCCATCGAGCATCCCGACGCTTCCGGTGGGGCGCTGGCGGCGGCCCGCGAACTGCACGACGAGCTCCTCCCAGTGATCGGCTCCGCGGACTTCGGCATCGGGGTGTCCGCCGGACGCGCCATCGCCGGCCATATCGGCGCGCTGGCCCGTTTCGAGTACACCGTGATCGGCGACCCGGTCAACGAGGCCGCGCGGCTTACCGAGTTGGCCAAGCTCGAGGACGGCCACGTGCTGGCCTCGGCGGTCGCGGTCAGCGGCGCTCTGGACGCCGAAGCCCTGTGCTGGGACGTCGCCGAAGTCGTCGCGCTGCGGGGCCGTATCGCGCCGACTCAGCTGGCCCGACCGCTAAATCTGGCTGCGTCGGAAGAGGTATCGAGCGAGCTCAGCCGTTAGCTCCCCGGCGACGGGGGGCCAGCCTGAGCCGGGGAGAGATCGCCCGGCGTCAGCGGGCCGATGTCGAACGACTTGTCGAACTGGCCCGCGGTGCCGTCGGCGGGGTCACTGCCGAGGTTCAACAGCTCGCTGAGCGCCGGTGCATTCGATGACTGGTCGCCGTCCACGGATCCGGTGTCAGACTCGGTGATGTTCTGCACCACTACTGAACCCTCCAACGGGTTCATGAACTGCAACAAGTCCGCGATCGAGGGACCCGTCGCGTCCGGGTTGTCGTGAGTGTTGCCGGAGAGGCGCACCGCGGGTACCTGGAAGTCGTGCAGCGGTGGCGCCGCGGGCGCAGCGACGATCACGCTAACCCCACCGAGGGCAATACCCACGGTGACCAGGTAACGGGCAGCGGTCCGCATATCTCTCCCTGAATGCCACCATGACGGGCTCACAGTGGTCCCGAGGTAACTGTATCTGAGAGCTGGCTGAGAATCACCCTTTTTTAAATAACAATCTGGAAGAAAAAATTAAGCATTCGGCCGAGCGTGAGTTAGCACAGGTCACATCCGCCTCAAGCGACGCAGCTAACTGCGCTTGGCCGCTTTCTTGGCCGGCCTCTTTCGGGCGGTCTTCTTAGCCGTACGCTTCACCGGCCCTCGGGCGCGCCGGTCGGCCAGCAGTTCCGCGGCGCGTTCGTCGGTAATCGACAACACGTCGTCGCCTTTGCGCAGGCTGGCGTTGGTCTCGCCGTCGGTGACATAGGGGCCGAATCGGCCGTCCTTGATCACCATCTGCTTGCCGGACGCTGGGTCGGTGCCCAACTCACGCAGCGGCGGCGTTGCCGGGCCCTGCCGACCACGACGTTTCGGCTCCGCGTAGAGCTTCAGCGCTTCCTCGAGACTGATATCGAACATCTGATCTTCGGTCCCCAGCGATCGAGAGTCGTTGCCGCGTTTCAAGTACGGCCCGTAGCGGCCATTTTGCGCAGTGATTACCTCGCCCGACTCGGGATCGGCACCGACGACCCGGGGCAGCGACAGAAGTTTCAACGCGTCCTCGAGCGTGACGGTCTGCAAATCCATGCTGCGCAGCAGTGAGCCGGTACGCGGCTTGGGACCCGTGGGTTTCTTGCCCTTCTTGGCTGCGGTGGCGTCTGGATCATCGGGCGGCTCGGGCAGGATCTCGGTGACATACGGCCCGTATCGGCCGTCTTTGGCGACGATCTCGTGACCGGTCTCTGGGTCCATACCGAGCGTCCGGCCCTCCTGAGGCGTGGCGAAAAGCTCTTCGGCCACCTGCAGAGTCAGCTCGTCAGGGGTAAGCGCGTCGTTGAGGTTGGCCCGCTGCGGTTTCAGCTCGCCGTCCTCGCCGAGCACCATCCGTTCCAGGTAAGGCCCATTCTTGCCCACCCGGACATAAATGGCGCGTCCTTGCTCATCGTCAAACAATTTGATGGAGTTGACTTCTCGGGCGTCGATCCCCTCGAGGTTGATCCCGACCAACTTCTTCAACCCGCCGGAGCGGGCCACCGAGTCGGCCACGCCGTGGTCGCCGCCGAAATAGAAGTTGCTGAGCCAGTTGGTGCGGTGTTCGTTACCGGAGGCGATCTCGTCGAGCTCGTCTTCCATCGCAGCGGTGAATCCGTAGTCGACCAACCGCCCGAAATGCTGTTCCAAGAGCCCGGTGACCGCGAATGCCACCCACGACGGGACCAGAGCGCTGCCCTTCTTGTGCACGTAGCCGCGGTCCTGAATGGTCTTGATGATTGATGAGTAGGTCGACGGACGGCCGATGCCCAGCTCTTCGAGCGCCTTGACCAGCGATGCCTCGGTGTAGCGCGCCGGCGGGTTGGTGGAGTGGCCATCGGGGGTAAGTTCGTTGGCGTCCAGCCGCTGCCCCTCGGTGAGGTGCGGAAGCCGCCGCTCGGCATCGTCGGCTTCGCCGCCGGCCAATTCGTCCACCGTTTCCACGTAGGCCTTGAGGAAGCCCGCGAAGGTGATCGTGCGCCCGCTGGCGGAAAACACCACCTGCTGGCTTCCGGATTGGCCGCCGATCCGCAGGCTCAGCGTGGTACCGCGGGCGTCGGCCATCTGCGAGGCCACCGTGCGTTGCCAGATCAGCTCGTAGAGCCGGAAGTCGTCGCCGGCGAGTTCGCGACGCACCGCATCCGGAGTGGCGAACGTGTCACCCGCCGGCCGGATCGCTTCGTGCGCTTCTTGGGCATTCTTCACCTTGCGGGTGTACTGGCGCGGCGACGGGTAGACGTACTCCTCGCCGTAAAGCTGGCGGGCCTGGGTGCGGGCCGCGTTGATCGCCGACTCCGACAGCGTCGTCGAGTCGGTGCGCATATAAGTGATGTAGCCGTTCTCGTAGAGCCGCTGCGCGATGCTCATCGTCCGCTCGGAGGAGAACCGCAGCTTGCGGCCGGCCTCCTGCTGAAGAGTCGAGGTCATGAACGGCGGATACGGACGGCGGGTGTAGGGCTTTTCTTCTACCGAGGCGACGGTCAGCTGCGCGCCGCGCAAACCCGCGGCCAGCTCATTGGCGCGGGACTCGTCGAGGACGACGACCTCGTCGGGGTTGCGCACAATGCCCAGCGAGTCGAAGTCGCGTCCGGTCGCCACCCGCAAGCCGTCGACGTTGGTCAGTCGCGCGGTAAAGGTGGGCGGCTGGGCTTTGGGGTCGGACACGCTGGCGTCCAGCTCGGCCACCACATCCCAGTAGGCGGCGCTGCGGAACGCCATGCGGTCGCGCTCACGCTGGACGATGATGCGGGTGGCCACCGACTGGACCCGGCCCGCCGACAGCTTGGGCGCGACCTTTTTCCACAACACCGGGCTGACCTCGTAGCCGTACAGCCGGTCCAGAATGCGGCGGGTCTCTTGGGCGTCGACCAAGTCGATGTCCAGATCGCGTGGGTGTTCGGCAGCCGCGCGGATCGCCGGCTCGGTGATCTCGTGGAACACCATCCGCTTGACCGGGACGTTGGGTTTCAGCGTTTCCAGCAGATGCCAGGCGATGGCTTCGCCTTCGCGGTCACCGTCGGTGGCCAGATAGAGTTCGTCGACGTCTTTGAGCAGGCCCTTAAGTTCGCTGACCGTGCTCTTCTTGTCCGGGCTGATGATGTAGAGCGGCTCGAAGTCGGCGTCGACATTCACCCCCAGCCGCGCCCATGGCTGCGACTTGTACTTGGCGGGCACGTCGGCCGCCGCGCGGGGCAGGTCGCGAATGTGTCCCCGCGAGGACTCGACGACGTAGTTCGCGCCCAGGTAGCCGGCTAATTTGCGCGCCTTTGTCGGCGACTCGACAATGACGAGTCGCCGCGCGGTTCCATTGGTCCGCCCACTTCGAGGGCCACCACCGTCGCCCATAGCCATCTGCGTTCCGCTCACTTTCCATTGCCCCGAGCCATGTCCGGGCCCGAGTCAGTCCTGCGGGTCACGCTTTCGTGACAGCCGGTGTCGTTTCCCCGGTGTGCTGCGGCCCTGCGGACACCTGACAATGTGGCACCCGAGATGGGCCGACGCAAACCGACCCCCCGTTGGCAGCCCCGCTAATCGCCGCTAGACATGCGGCCAGTACGGCAACGCCTCGGCGGCCGCAGGCGGTTCCCCCACGCTTTCTACCAGGCGCGACAGCCTTCGCCGGCCGCTGATCCGCAGTGCCGGCCGAGCCCCGCGAGTGCCGATCAGGGTCGGCGCTATACCCACCCGCATCAGCGCCGACGCCAGCGGCGAGTGGGTGTCCGGTGCGTGCGGGTCCAGCCCGAGCAGATAACGCTCGGCTTCCGGGCTGCCAGCCGCCAAAATCCATGCCCGCAGTTCCCGGGGGCCGGGCAGCCACAGCGGTGGCACGGTCTTCACCGCGCCCCGCGTCCATTCGCCGGCGAAGGAACGCAGCCTGCCGTCTACCGCCGTCCGTACTAGCGGAGTGTTCTCGTCGGTGCGGGTGATTTCGGCCAACAGACCGGCCTCGTCGATCATCTCGGCCAGCGCCTCAGCCCGCCAGAGCTGATCCACCACCACCGACAGCCTGGCCCCCTCGCCGACCGGCACAATCTGGCCCGACGCCGCCAGCACCCCGGTGAGGTCGCCGACCGCAGGCGGCACCGACTCAGCCGAGAAGAAGGAGAGCTGGCTCACGTCACCGACAGTAGGCGCCCGGATAACGATGCGCGCCGTGCCACGGCGCGTGAGGACCGGGCAATCAAGTCAAGCCCGGTGGCGATGCGCCGCGGCGGGCGACCGCAGCGAGAACCCCCCGACCGATTCCGGTAACTCTCCGGACCGCGCGGGGGGTTGTCGTCAGAAGCTGCTCAGATGGAGCGGACGCCGGTGGCCTGGGGCCCCTTGGGGCTCTGGCCAACTTCGAATTCGACCCGCTGGTTCTCCTCGAGGGTGCGGAAGCCGCTTCCCTGGATCTCCGTGTAGTGGACAAACACGTCGGCCGAACCGTCCTCTGGGGCGATGAAGCCGAATCCCTTCTCCGCGTTGAACCACTTCACAGTTCCCTGTGGCATTTCTCGATCTTTCCTTTACTTCTCGGGTGCGGAGCATCGCCTTTCGATGCCCCGTGGCCCGTTCCGACCGCCATACCTTGCCGAGTCGCCGGAACTTCACCCGACCTACAACCTCGCAGGAACCGCGACCGCAACGTCGATCCTGCGAAAGTTTGACACGAACACAGAAGCTGCGACCGCAAAACAGTCAATCACGTTCATCGCCTCAGCGACAGCCTCAAGTGATCAATTCAGCTACCACGAGGTAAACAATTCAGTAGTGAAGTCAAAACACCTGGCCGCGGGCTTGCCTCGGCTCAGGTGTTCGACACTGAGATCGCATCAGGAGGCGCAAAACCTATGGTGACGTACGGCAGCGAACTGCTCGCCGCCGCTGTCGCCGGCAGCCAGCCGGGAGAGCGTCCGCTGCGTCACGTCGCCGAGCTGCCGCCACGGCAGGGTCGTCCACGGCCCTGGCCGACATGGGCCGAACCCGACGTGGTTCGCGCGTTCACCGAGCGCGATATCAGTTCGCCATGGGCACACCAGGTTGACGCGGCGGAGCTGGCCCACGCAGGCCGGCACGTAGTTATCAGCACCGGCACCGCATCGGGAAAATCGCTGGCATATCAACTTCCCATCCTCAATGCGCTGGCAACCAATCCTCGCGCCCGGGCGCTCTACATCTCGCCGACGAAAGCCCTTGGCCACGACCAACTCCGCGCCGCGCACACACTGACCGCGGCGATACCCCGGCTGGCTGACGTCGCGCCCACCGCCTACGACGGCGACAGTCCCGCCGAAGTGCGGCGCTTCGCGCGAGAGCGCTCCCGTTGGCTGTTCTCCAACCCCGATATGGTCCACCTGGGACTGTTACGCAACCATGCCCGCTGGGCGGTATTTCTGCGCGGCCTTCGCTACCTGGTTGTCGACGAATGCCATTACTATCGTGGTGTTTTCGGCTCGAACGTGGCAATGGTTCTGCGCCGCTTGCTGCGACTGTGCGCACGCTACTCGGCCCACCCGGGCGCCATGCCGACGGTGATCTTCGCCAGCGCGACCACCGCAGCGCCCGGTGCCACTGCCACCGCGCTGATCGGCCAGCCGGTCGAAGAGATCACCGATGACGCCTCGCCGCAGGGTGCCCGCACGGTGGCGTTGTGGGAGCCGGCTCTGCGCACCGACCTGGTCGGCGAAAATGGCGCTCCGGTGCGGCGATCCGCCGGTAGTGAGGCAGCACGTGTGATGGCCGACCTGGTCGCCGAAGGGGCGCGAACCCTGACGTTCGTTCGGTCGCGGCGGGGCGCCGAACTGACCGCGCTGGCAACCCGCGCACGGCTGGAGGACATCGCCCCGCAGCTGATCGAGACGGTCGCCTCCTACCGGGCGGGCTATCTGCCCGAGGACCGCAGCGCGCTCGAACGCGCGTTGCTAGACGGGAAATTGCGCGGTATGGCCACCACCAACGCGTTGGAGTTAGGTGTCGATATCGCGGGGCTGGATGCGGTGCTGATGGCCGGCTTTCCCGGGACGGTCACGTCGTTTTGGCAGCAGGCCGGTCGGTCGGGTCGACGCGGCCAGGGCGCGCTGGTCGTTTTGATCGCCCGTGATGATCCGCTGGACACCTATCTGGTGCATCACCCCGCCGCGCTGCTGGACAGGCCGATCGAGCGGGTGGTGATCGATCCGGCTAACCCGTACATCTTGGGCCCGCAATTATTGTGCGCTGCAATGGAATTACCACTCGACGAAGCCGAAGTTCGGGCTTTGGGCGCCGAGGATTTGGCGGGCAGGCTTGTCGACGACGGGCTGCTCCGGCGGCGATCCAGCAGGTACTACCCGGCGCCGGGCGTGGATCCGCATCCGGCGGTGGACATTCGGGGTCCGACAGGCGGGCAGATCGTCATCGTCGAGAACGAGACCGGGCGGTTGCTGGGGACGGCCGGTGTCGGCCAGGCCGCGGCCTCGGTGCACCCTGGGGCGGTATATCTGCACCAGGGCGAGAGCTATGTCGTTGATTCGCTGGACTTCGAAGAGGGAATGGCTTTTGTCCACACCGAAGATCCCGGATACGCAACGTTCGCACGGGAACTGACCGACATTGCGGTCACCGGAGCAGGTGAGCGCCGGGTCTTCGGATCGGTCACGCTGGGCTTGGTGCCGGTCAGCGTCACCAGTCAAGTCATCGGCTATTTACGCCGCCGGATCACCGGAGAGGTCATCGACTTCGTCGAGCTGGATATGCCGGCGCACACGCTGGCCACCACCGCGGTCATGTACACCATCACGCCGGAAGCACTGCGCCGCAACGGGATCGACGCGCCCCAGATCCCGGGCTCGCTGCACGCCGCCGAACACGCTGCGATTGGACTGCTGCCGTTGGTGGCCAGCTGCGACCGCGGCGACATCGGCGGGTTGTCCACCGCGGTGGGCCCCGAGTCCGACGGGCTGCCCAGCGTCTTCGTCTACGACGGCTACCCGGGCGGGGCGGGCTTTGCCGAACAGGGTTTCCGGCGGGCGGGCACCTGGCTGGGTGCCACCGCTGCCGCTATCGAGGCGTGCGAGTGCCCGTCGGGTTGCCCGTCATGTGTGCAGTCACCGAAATGTGGCAGTGGAAACGAACCGCTGAATAAGGCCGGGGCTGTGCGCGTGTTGCGCTTGGTGCTCGCTGCACTGGCTCACGAGGTCCAGACATACGGATGACGACCGACCCCTCGACGGTCGACTTCCACGTGTCTGTGTCATGACAGCCGCGATGAAACGCATTCCTCGCTGCTGAAGAACACGCGCTTCCCGAACTACAAAGCAGCGCGACGAACGGTCGGACATCGCGATCCGTTCGCAAATCCCTATGGGTGCAGCAGGAAAATACCCGGCGCCGGCGGCCTGCGCAAGTTAGCGGTTGACATGTCTAGCCCACGCCCAATTCAACTGCTGTCCAATAGTGCTGGATTGGGTTGGCAAGCCCAGAGGTTTATCCTCTCCGTGGCCTGTTAAATGTAGAGATATGGCCCATGACTGGCTGCTGGTGGAAACGCTGGGCAAGGAACCGGCTGTAGTAGCGCTGGGCCGTCAATTAAGAAATCTCGTCCCTATTAGCGCGTTTCTGCGGCGTAATCCCCATCTCACCGCCATCCAGAGCGCGATCGCCGAGTCTTTGCAAACCAGCCAGGGCCTGGTCAGCATCACACCCAAAAAGGACCGGGTGATCCGCACCGAACCGGTGCTGATGTCCGACGGCCGGATGCACGGCCTGCATATCTGGAGCGGACCGGCCGAGGCCGAACCGCCGGAGCGACCGATCCCAGGTCCGCTGAAATGGAACATGACCCTCGGCGTGGCCACCGATACACCGGAGTCGCTGGCCAACAGTGGCCGGGATCTCGAGGTCAAAGACCCTGAGGGTCGCCGCGCGTTCGCGGAAAGCTGGCCGTCAGGTGACCTCAAGCGCAACGAGAGCAAGGCGCTCGCGGCGGCGGTCAAGTCGCAACCGGGTCACACGCTGTGCGACACCTGGGACAGCACCGATTGGCAGGGCAATCATATCCGGGTGAGCTTCGTTGCTCGCAATGGCCTCGAGCCGGGACCGGATGGCCGCGACCACGTGATCGCGCGGGGGATGAATTGGCGCGCCGAACTGGCCGACCCGGCGCAGCCGACCGACCGACTCGCCCAGCAGATCCTGCACGGCTTGGCCCAGCCGGGTGTACACCGGGCATTGTTCGATCCCAACAACTGGACCATGCTGAAATGGCTCGACGAACCCTGCCCCTTCTATGACTGGCGACGCATCGCGACTGATGCCCAGCGGATGCATCCCAGCGACCAGGCGAAGATGGCAGCCATGACCGCGGAGTTCGCCGGCGGGGGCACCACCGGGGTGCTGCGCATGCCCGGCCATGACGGCGGCTGGGTCCCAGTGCATGTGACGGTTACCCGGGTGGAGGTCGAAGAGGAGACGTTCGCCGGACTCGTCTCCCTGCGCTTGCCCAACGAGATCGAACTCGCGGACGCGGGGCTGTCCGATCCCGATCCAGCCGACGGCTAAGGGTTTTCGGCCGGGCCTGCCCGGGCGGCGGCCTGCGCTGTGCCCCATCCGCCAACCGCGAGAGGCACCTCGACTGTGATGACGACGTCTAGGTCGTGCACTGCGCAGCCGGCGGTGCTCACCCGCATTTCGTGGGCTACCGCTTTGGCCTGCGCGCAGGCTGGCTCGGGTCCGGCCGTTAGCCGCGCCGCGGCGGCCAACGCCGCCAGATCGGCAGCCGCCTGGGCCCGGTGGCGCGCCACCACCGCAGAGCCCAGATACACCCCGCCGGCGGTGATAGACAGCAACGCCGCGACCATCGCGGCCGCGATCACGGTGGCCGAGCCGAGCTCACCGCGGCGGCTCCATCGCCGAAACGCCGGTGGCCGCGATGCCCAGCGCCGGCAGCAGATTCGACCGCGCGGTGACCGTCGCGACGACGAAATCGCCGTCTCGGCGCAGCTGCACCGCAGCGCCGCCGGGACCGATAGCGCGGGCGATGGCAACGGCTGAGCGCTCATCACCGCGTGCGGCCAACCGGGCAGCCTCGCGGGCCGCGTCGATGCAGCGGACCTGCATGGACACCGCTGTGACACCCGCCAGACACAGCACCAGCACCGCGACCAGCGTGGCGACACCCAGAGCCGCCTCGACAGTGCTCGCACCGGCATCGCCGATTAGGCCTTGGTGTTGAGCGCGCGGGCAATGATGTTGGTCAACGCCGCGACGATGGAGTCGCCGGTGACGACCGTGTAGAGGATGGCCGCGAATGCCGCCGCTGCGATCGTCCCGATCGCGTACTCGACTGTCGACATCCCCGATTCGTCCACCGCCAACAGCGTCACACGCGCCCGCAGTCCACGAAACATGTTGTCTGACTCCATATTCTCCTCCTCCAACTCCGGTAGTCCTGTCCGCCGTCACAGCAAGCCCGACCGCAGCAGATCAGCGGCCAGTCCGGCAACCACCGGAACAATGCCAAGGCACACGAAGGCGGGTAGGAAACACAGTCCGAGCGGACCGGCGATCAGGACACCGGCACGCTCGGCAGCCGCGGACGCGGTATGTGCGGCGTCCTGCCGACACTGCGTGGCAAGGTCGGTCACCGCCTCGGCGAGCGCCACGCCTGAGGCCGCTGACCGTCGCGCCAGCCGCAGCAACGCGTCGGTCTGGCTGTCGAGAGAACCGGGCGGCAGATCCGGCGGTGCCGACCACGCGGCGGCCGGGTCGGCGCCGAGTGCCAGCAGGTCAGCGGCGCGACGCAGCACTCGGGCCAGCAGTGCCGGCGCCGACGGCGCAGTCGCGGCCGCGGCGCTCGACACCGACATGCCCGCCGCCAGGCAGACGGCCAGCACATCCAGGCTCGACGCGATGGCCAACGGGTCCGGGCCACGCACCCGCCGCCGCGCTTTGCGGGGCGCGGCGGCCGGTGCCGCGCGCGCCCTCACCGTCGACGACCCGGCGCCCGTTAACAGCGCGGCAGCCAGCAGCATCGCCGCGGTGCTCATGCGCGCCGCTCTCCCCCGCAAGCGGGTGGTACCCCCACTGCATCGTCGCCGGCGCGACTCATGACACCGCCCGAGCGGTGATGCGGTCCGACCAGAGCAGCCCGCCGCAGACCAGCGTCATACCGGCGACCAGTAGCCAGCCGCCTGCGTGTCCGCGCAGCAAAAACGCCACCGGGTCTGCCCCGATGAGCTGGCCCAGCAGCACCGACAGCACTGGCAGGCTCGCCAGGATGGCCGCGGTGGCGCGGGCACCAGCCATCGACGACATCACCTGTCCCGAGAACCGTTGCCGCTCAGCGATATCGCGTTGAGCCGCACGCATCAGGGTGGACATCGCCAGACCGTGCTCGGCGGCCAGTTGCCAGCACACCGCGAGCCGATCCCATTGCGCGGGCAGCGCTGACGTCTCGGCGACGCTGCGCAGACCCGCGGTGACGTCGGCGCCCAGGCGGGCGCGCGCCGCGACCGCGCGACACGAGTCCGCGACCGGCCCCGCCGTTTCGTCTGCCGCGACGGCGAACGCGTGAGCCGGGTGCGCCCCGACCCGCAGTTCACCCACCAGCACATCAATCGCCGTTTCGAGCTCTCTGCTCTCATCCGTCCCGCGGCGGCTATGCCGACGTCGGTGGTAGCGCAGCCTTGCCGTAGCGGCGATCACCGCGATAGCGAGAACCGTTGTCACCGGAAGCAATGCGGCAGCGCCAGCCGCCGCGCCGACGGCAGACCAGCCGACAGCGGCCCGCGGCAGCCGGGCCCGGCCCCCGCCAGGCCGAGCAAGCCGTCGACGCGATGACGACGGCAACGCCAGCGCAGCCGCTGACAACGCTAGCGCCGTCGCCACCGGTCCAGTCATGTCGGTTTCCGGCTTGCCAACAGCAGCCGAAAGCCGGCCACCTCATCGGTCAGGCCACGGTCGCCATGCCACACGGTGACCGCGCCCACCCTGCCATCCGATTGACGCAACACAGCGATCTCGTCGAGTCGGCGTCGTCCGGTCCGGTCGCGGGCAACGTGCAACAGCACCTGGACTGCTGCGGCCAGTTGACTGTGCAGTGCGCCGCGATCCAGACCACCAAGAGCGCCCAACGCCTCCAGTCTGGCCGGGACTTCTCCCGGATTGTTGGCATGCACTGTGCCCGCACCGCCATCGTGGCCGGTGTTCAGTGCCGCCAACAGATCGACCACCTCGGCACCCCGGACCTCTCCGACGACGATGCGATCGGGCCGCATCCGCAGCGCTTGGCGAACGAGTTGGCGCACCGTGACCTCGCCGACGCCTTCGACATTGGCGCACCGCGCGACCAGCCTGACCAGGTGCGGATGCGGTGGGGCCAGCTCAGGGGCGTCCTCGACACACACGATCCGCTCGTCTGGCGCTACCGCGTTCAGCATTGCCGACAGCAGGGTGGTTTTACCTGCTCCGGTGCCGCCGGAGATCAGGAATGCCAGCCGCGCGGCGATGACCTCGGCGAGCAGTTTGGCGGCGGTCGGCGGGATGGCACCGGCCGCGATCAGCGCGGCCAAATCTTGGGTGGCCGGCCGCAGCACCCGCAAAGACAGGCAGGTACCGCCCACGGCAACCGGCGGTAGCACGGCATGCAGCCGGACCGCGAAACCTCCGGCGCCCACTCCGGTCAACTGCCCGTCCACCCATGGCTGCGCGTCGTCGAGACGCCGGCCCGCTGCCAGCGCCAGCCGCTGCGCCAGGCGTCGCACGGCGGCTTCATTGTCGAAGCGAATATCAGTGCGCCGCAACCCGTTTCCGTCGTCAACCCACACCGCGTCCGGTGCGGTGACCAGCACGTCAGTGGTGGTATCCGCGCACAGCAGCGGCTCGAGGATCCCGGCGCCGGTCAGCTCGGTCTGCAATACCCGAAGGTTGTTCAGCAGCTCGGTGTCGCCGAGCACCCCGCCGGACTCGGCGCGGATCGCATCGGCCACCACCATGGGACGCAGCGGCGCGGATTCCTTCGCCAGCCGCTCACGCACCCGGTCGATGAGAGAACCGGTCATGCCACCTTGACTTCCGCACCAGTCGTCGGGCGGGGCGGCAGCACGGCAAGGACGTGGCGGGCCGCCACCGCCAACGCGGAGCGCCGCCGCAACCGCAGACCGCCGCGTTCGAGTTGCTCGCCCAGCCGCGGGTACGGCTTCATCGAGGCCAGCAGCGGCACGGCCGCAATAGCAGCCACCTCCGCTGCGCGCAGGCCGCCCGGCGAAGGACCCCGCACGACCAGTCCGACGTTGGGATTGATGCCGCAGAGCACCGGAGCCATCGTCGCCGTCGCCGCACACGCCCGCACGTCGCATGGGCTGACCACGACAACGAGGTCCGCTGTGTCCAACGCGGTTTCAGCCGCGTCGGTCAACCGGCGCGGAAGATCGCAGACGACCGTCGCCCCGCCACGGCGACCCGCATCGATGACGGCATCCACTGCGCGCGCATCAATTTCGTATTCGCGGCGCGTGCCCGAGAGCATGCTCACCCCGCGGTGTCGCGGCAGCGCCTCGCGCACCGCCGACCAGTTCAGGCGTCCACCCTGCAGTGCGAGGTCTGGCCACCGCACGCCGGGCGTTGTTTCGCAGCCCACCAGCAGATCGATGCCCCCACCCCATGGATCGAGATCTACCAACAGCGAATCCTGGGCCAGCTGCGCCAATGCGACCGCGAAAAGCGAAGCACCGGCACCGCCACGCCCACCGATAACTGCCACCACCTGGCCGCGGGCGTCGTTGTCGCGCGCCGATTCACCGGCGTCCGCCAGCTCGCGAACAAGTTCACCCTCTTGAGTGGGTAGCCGAAGCACGTGTCGGGCACCCACCTCGATGGCCGCGGCCCACGTCGACGATGCCGGTTCGCCACCCGTCACGACAATCACGTGCGCGCGGCGCGGCAGTCCGGTGTGCGCGCAGACTTTCGCGGCGGCCTCATCGAGCACCACCGCTGCAGCCGCCGACCAGGTTTTCCGGCTCACCGATGATGTGCTGCCGACATGCACGGCCCGCACACCGACAGCGGCCGCGACCCGATCCACCTCGTCGCACAGTGCGGATTCGGCCAGCACGGCCAGGATCCCGCGGGCGCCGCCGGTGCCGGGCGTTGTGGTCATTGGGCCACCGTGCCGGGTGCAACCGTTTGCCGCCAGCCGCGAATGACGATCTGTGGACAACGCGCAATCTGTGCACAAGTCGCCGACTCGGCACACGTCATCGCAGGCCGCAGACCGGCAAAAACTACCTGAGATAAGGGACGACCCCCGCCAGGGGGGGAGGAGGCGAGGGTCGTCGTGTATCAGCCCCGGGGGGTCGGGCTGATACACCTCGGCATGCGCCGAGTTACTGCTTACTATACACATGACAGTGTTGCGCGGCGCAAGTACTGCTTGGACGAGAAAGTAACCGGGCCAACCACGCTGAGCCGCACTTCGCGGCCGCCTCGAGCAACCAAACCATCTCTGACCGGCTGTTTTACCGGCAACGTCGCGATTTGGCACATCGCCGCCCTATGCTGGGTCGGTGACCGTTCCCAACTCGGCCGCTGACCAGCAAACATCATCGACGACCACCGCTTCCACTCCCCGCACCGCCGCCTTTTTCGATCTCGATAAGACCATCATCGCCAAGTCCAGCACACTGGCGTTCAGCAAACCTTTCTTCAATCAGGGGCTAATCAACCGCCGTGCGGTACTCAAGTCCAGTTACGCCCAGTTTTTGTTCCTGCTGTCCGGCGCCGACCACGATCAGATGGACCGCATGCGCATCCATCTGACCAACATGTGCACCGGCTGGGATGTCGAGCAGGTCAAGTCGATCGTCAATGAGACCCTGCACGACATCGTCACGCCGCTGGTGTTCGCCGAGGCTGCCGATTTGCTCGCCAGCCACAAGCTTTGTGGCCGCGACGTCGTAGTGGTATCGGCATCCGGCGAGGAGCTGGTGGCGCCGATCGCGCGTGCGCTGGGCGCCACCCATGCGATGGCGACCCGCATGGTCGTCGAGGACGGCAAGTACACCGGCGAGATCGGCTTCTACTGCTACGGCGAAGGCAAGGTGCAGGCGATCCGGGAGTTGGCCGCACGTGAAGGCTATCCGCTCGAGCATTGCTACGCCTACTCCGACTCGATCACCGACCTCCCGATGCTCGACGCCGTCGGCCATCCGAGCGTGGTCAACCCCGACCGCGCCCTGCGCCGAGAAGCGACCGCTCGCGGCTGGCCGGTGCTGGCCTTCTCTCGGCCGGTGTCGCTGCGCGACCGCATCCCAGCCCCCTCCGGGGCCGCGGTGGCCACGACGGCAGCAGTCGGTGTCAGCGCGCTGGCTGCCGGCGCGCTGACCTACTCCCTGTTCCGTCGATTCTCGCCGTGACGGCATGGCACGCCAGCAAACTCGGCGGCGTCAGCGGTCAGCATCACTTCAGCGTCTTTAACGCAATTGACTCTTGATGTGATGGGGGTCACGTAGTACAAAGGAGTCACGGAAGCCTGGCGAGGCCAAGATCGAGCCAGAAGAGAAGGATCGATCTCCCGAACTGGGCAACCCAGCACGGTTCCCGGCACCCACGCGGAGTCACAGCCGCGAAAATGGCAGAAGTGTTGCGGGCTTGCGTAATTGCGAAAAGCGGACGGTATCGACGGCTCTTTGGGTGGGGTCGCAGCCGGAAGCCTCGCAAGATCGCCGAGGCCACCCACGCAACCCAGAGTTGCACGCTTGGTAACCGAGTTCCGTGCTAGCGGGCGGCGAGCCGAATCTCTTCGGATCGTCGCCCGCTTTGTTCGTTTGAACCGAGATTGAACCGCTCACCGCGACGTGATTTCGGCAACTTACTCGGCAAGCGATTCGGCAATGGACAGCGCCTCCTGCGCACCGTCGCGCATGGCCCGGCAACACAGCACCAACCAGGCGGCGATGCCATCAGGGGTAGCCGCGCCGAAGCCGCCCGCGGCGTCGCGGTAATCGGCGGCGCGGCGCATCCAGCTGACCTCCGGCACGCCCAGGCCGTGCGGATCCAGTCCGGTCGCGATCGTCACCAACCGGGACACCGCCCGGGCCACTACGCCGTCCGCGCTGCCAAACGGAGCCAGCGTCAGCAGTTCACCGTGCGCTACCGCGGCGATCACCGGCGCCGGGGTCCCGGTGCCACCGGTCACCACCTTTGCCAGCAGCTCGAGGCGGGGCCCGACGTCGGCGTCGGCGCGAGGCCGGCCCAACCGGCTCTCATCGACCAGGTCGGCGGCGGCGAGCATATGCAGTCGTGCCAGCGCCTGCAGCGGCGCCCGCTGCCAGACACCGACCAGATTGGTCTCGCCGCCTTCCAGCGCCTGCGCAACTCGCAGCGCACCGGCAAATACCGGGTCGCGAGCCGCCGAGACGTCGAGTTGCTCATCGGGCTTGAGCCCGCCGCCGTCGAGCACCGCCGACGCCCTCGCCGCCCGCAACGCCGCCTCGGCAGCGGTGACTGGCCAGCGCCGCAAGTTGGCGCGATGGCGATGCGCTCGGCCGAGCGCATCGCGGGCCTGGTCGCTGGCGGCGGCGACACCCGGCAGTTCCATCAGCGGGGCCAACGGATCAGTAGTCACGAGCGCCGCTCCTCGTCATCGTTTGCTCTGCATCGTCGCCGGCGCGGGTCACGAGCGCTCACCATAAGTGTTGGGAATCGCGGCCAGCAGCTGGCGGGTGTAGTCGTGACGCGGCTGGGTGAACACCTCGTAGGTCGACCCGTGCTCGACCACTCGGCCCGCCTGCATCACCAGCACCTCATCGGCGATCTGCCGAATGACGGCCAAGTCGTGACTGATGAACAGATAGCTCAGACCAAGCGCATCCTTCAGCCCGGCGAGCAATTCGAGTATCTGCGCCTGCACCAACACGTCGAGCGCCGAGACCGCCTCGTCGCAGACCAGCACCTCGGGCCGCAACGCCAGCGCTCGCGCGATCGCGACCCGTTGCCGTTGCCCGCCCGACAGCTCGCGAGGGCGCCTGTCCAACACCCCCGACGGAAGCGCCACCTGTTCGATCAGCTCTCGCACCGCCGCACGCCGCTGCTTGCGGTCACCGATGCGGTGGATCCGCAACGGTTCTTCGATAGCCCGGAACACCGTGTACATCGGATCCAGGCTGCTGTACGGGTTTTGAAAGACCGGCTGCACTCGCCGCCGAAACGCCAGGGCCTCTGGTCGGCTCATTGCGGCAACGTCTCGGCCGTCGAACGTCACCGTACCGGAGGTGGGCGGAAGCAAGCCGAGCACCATGCGCGCCAGGGTGGATTTCCCAGATCCGGATTCGCCCGCGATCGCCAGAGTGGTCGCTTTGCGCAGCCGAAATGACACGCTGTCGACAGCGCGGAATTCCGCCTTCCGCCAGGGCGTTCCGCGGGTTGAGCGGTAGACCTTAGTCAGCTCGGCGGCGATCAGGAAGTCGTCGGATTCTTTGGCGGACGCCGCATCGTCGGCCCGCGGTCGAGCCGTCGCGCTACCGGCTGAGTGCATCGACGGCGCGGCGGCGACCAGTTGCCGGGTGTAGGGATGTTGTGGGTCGTTCAAGATCGATTGTGCTGCACCGGTTTCTACGACGACGCCGCGGTGCATGACGACCAGCTGTCCAGCGCGCTCGCCTGCCAGCGCCAGATCGTGGGTGATCAGCAGCACCGCCGTACCCATTTCTGCGGCCAGATACTGAAGATGGTCGAGCACCTGTCGCTGCACGGTGACGTCCAGTGCAGAAGTCGGTTCGTCGGCGATCAGCAAGCGCGGCCGGCCCGCCAGCCCGATGGCGATCAGCGCGCGCTGACACATCCCACCGGACAACTGATGCGGATACCGCCTGGCCTGAGTCGGGGGGTCCCGCATGCCGGCTTCCTTGAGCAGTTGCAGCGATCGTTGCTTCGTCTCGCTGACATTATTGGCGCGCAATGCCTCTCGTAGTTGAAAGCCGACCTTCCACACTGGGTTGAGGTTGGTTGCCGGGTCCTGCGGCACATAACCGATGCCGGTCCCCCGAATCGAGCGCAGTCGACGTACATCCGCCGACGTGATGTCGACACCGTCGAACACGATGCGGCCGGAGGTGATTCGACCGCCCGGCGCCAGCAGCCCGAGAATCGCGGCTGCAGTTGTCGACTTTCCCGAGCCCGATTCACCGACAACGGCGACGGTCTGCCCGCTGCGCACGGTGAGTTCGACGTTGCGGACGGCGGGCGCATCGTCGGCGAACTTGACTTCGAGGCCCGCGACACTCAGCAGTGGCTGTTCGGGGGTGGTCAAGACCGCCACGTCCGTAACGTGGAATCCAGGGCGTCGCGCAGTACATCGCCCATCATCAAGAACGCCAGTACCGCAAGCGCCAAAGCCCCAGCGGGATAGAACAAAATCGGTGAGCCCGCGCGCAGCCGTGTCTGTGCCACATTGATGTCGCCGCCCCACGACACCACCGACGGTGGCAGCCCCACACCGAGGTAGGACAACGTCGCTTCGGTGACGATGAACAAACCCAGCGAGATGGTGGCGACGGCGATCACCGGACCAAGAGCGTTGGGCACCACGTGGCGTATCAGAATCCCGAACCTGTTCAACCCCAGGGCCTGCGCGGCCAGCACATAATCGCTACCACGTACGGCGAGCACCGCGCCGCGGGCGATCCTGGCCACCTGCGGCCAACCGAACAGCGCCAGAATCGCGATGACCGTCCCCACCGTGCGGTGATGCATGACCTGCATGAGCACGATGGCGGCCAATAACAATGGGATCCCGAAGAACACATCGGCGACGCGGGACACCAGCACGTCGATCCAGCCACCGTAGAAGCCGGCCAAAGCGCCCAGCGCCCCGCCGATAACAAATACCAGCAGGGTGGCGCCTACGCCGACGGTGATTGAGGCGCGCGCGCCGTAGATAGTGCGGGCATAGATGTCATGGCCCTGCAGGTCGGTACCGAACCAGTGCGCCGCCGACGGTGCGATCAGGCTCTGATAGGGGTCGGCGTAGCCGGGATCGGCTGAGGTAAACAACGCCGGAAACATTGCCACGACACCAAAGAGCAGGATCAGCGTCGCGGCGACGACAAATTTCGGGCGCCGCCGCAGGCCACGCCAGGTATCACGCCAAAACCCTTGGCCGTCAGGCGCTTGCACGTCGCGGTCAGCCATAGCGGATCCTGGGGTCAAGCGCAGCGTAGAGCAGATCCACCACCAGGTTGGTTACCAGGTAGATCACCACCAGCACCGTGACGATCGACACCACCGTCGGTGCCTCCTGACGTGTGACGGCCTGATAGAGCACGCCCCCGACACCGTGGATGTTGAAGATCCCCTCAGTGACGATCGCTCCGCCCATCAACGCCCCGAGATCGGCGCCAAGGAACGTCACCACCGGGATCAGCGAGTTGCGCAGTATGTGCACGGTGACCACCTGGGCCCGCGACGAGCCGGTGGCCGTCGCCGTGCGCACATAGTCGGCGTGCGCATTGGCAGCCACCGCCGAGCGGGTCAATCGCACCACGTAAGCCAGCGACACCGATCCGAGCACCACCCCGGGCAGCAGCAGCCGCCCGAAGGTCGGCTGGTCGCCGACGGTGACCGCGGCGACGCCCAGCCGGACCCCGAAAACGAACTGGGCCAAAAACCCCAACACGAAGATCGGGACCGCAATCACGATCAGACTAGTGATCAGAACCCCGGCGTCGAAGATCCCGCCTTGCCGCAGCCCGGCGATCACCCCGAAGCCGATCCCCAGAACCGCCTCCACCGCCAGGGCGATCAACGCCAGCCTGATGGTGACCGGAAACGCTTGGCCCAGAACGACGCTAACCGGCAGCCCCGAGTAAGCGCGCCCCAGATCGCCGCGCGCGATGCCGCCCAGATAGTGCAGATACTGCAGCAAGAATGGGTCGTTCAGGTGGTACTGAGCGCGCAGTTGCGCGGCCACCGCGGGACTTAGCGGGCGATCACCGCCCAGGGCGGCAATGGGATCGCCGGGCAGCAAAAAGA
This sequence comes from uncultured Actinomycetota bacterium, assembly GCA_963744835.1. Lineage (GTDB taxonomy): Bacteria > Actinomycetota > Actinomycetes > Mycobacteriales > Mycobacteriaceae > Mycobacterium. The sequence goes on along the minus strand of CAVUVB010000006.1, from coordinate 1,281,687 downwards.
CCATGCCGTAGATCAGCAGGGTGGCGCCCAGAAAAACCGGAACCATGATCGCGACACGTCGAGCGATATACCAGCCCATATCAGGCCTTGGCGATGCGCTCGTAGTCGGGCAGACCATTCCAGGTCAGCGCGACGTGACTGACCGCCGATGATCTGCCGGCCACGCTGATCGTGTACCACAATGGTACGACGGGCATGTCCCGCAACAGGATTCGCTGCGCAGCGTTGGCGAGGGCAAATGACTGCTTCAAGTCGGGCGCGGCTTCGGCCGCGGCGATCGCGGCGTCGAACCGCTGGTTGGAATAGCCGACGTCGTCAGCGCCGGCACCGGTGACGAACAGCGGCTCCAAGAACTCCAGCATCGACGGGAAGTCGCCCTGCCAGCCGGCGCGGAAAGCCGCGGTAATGCTGCGGGTGGTGATCTGGGTGCGAAACGCGGCGAAGGTCGGCTGCGGCGCCCCGACCGCGTCGATACCCAGAATGTTCTTGACGCTGTTGGCCACCGCGTCCACCCACTCCTGATGGCCGCCGTCGGCGTTGTAGGCGATCGCGTATCGGCCGGTCCATTTGGAGATGGCATCGGCCTGCGACCACAGCCGCCGGGCACGGTCGGGATCGAAGTTGAGCGCTTCGTTGCCCCCGATGTGCGGGTCGAAACCGGGCAGTGAACTTGCGGTGAAATCACGGGCCGGCGCTCGTGCTCCGGCATAGATCTGGCGACAGATCTGCTCCCGGTTAATGGCCGCCGATAGCGCCAGTCTGCGCAACCTGCCTTCCTCGCCGCCGAAATGAGGCAGCCGCAGCGGGGTGTCGAGGGTCTGGTTCACCGCTGCCGGAGCGCTGACATAACGATCGCCCAAATCTTCGCGGTACACCGACAGCAAGCTGGACGGAATGGTGTCCAGCACATCCAGATTGCTCGACAGCAGGTCGGCGTACGCGGTTTCCAGGTTGGCGTAGAAGACGAAACGAATTCCCTTGTTCTGCGGTATCCGGTTACCGTGGTAGCCGGGATTGGACACCAGATCCAGTTTGACGTTGTGTTGCCACGCCGCACCACCGGGCACATCGGCGAACTTGTATGGACCATTGCCGACCGGGTGCTGACCGAAGGCCGTCATGTCCTTGAGCGCGGCGATCGGCAGTGGATAAAACGGCGAAAAGCCAAGTCGTAGTGTGAAATCAATTGTCGGACCCTTGAGCCGCACAGTGAACTGATGGTCATCGACGACGTGCAATCCGGACATCGTGGTCGCCGCCGGTTTCGGTGCGGCCACCTCGTCGAAACCGGCGATCGGGCTGAAGAAGCTCTGCTGTAGCTGCGCGTTGGTGGCCAGCGCGCCGTAGTTCCAGGCATCCACGAACGAGTACGCGGTCACTGCTGTGCCGTCGGTAAACGTCCACCCGGGCTTGAGGGTGATCCGGTAGTTGACGTCATCGGTGGTTTCGATCGACTGGGCAACCTCCAGTTCGGGCCTGCCCTTGACGTCGTAAGACATCAGGCCCGCGAAGAGCCGGTCGATGATGCGGCCTCCGTTAGTGTCGTTGGTGTTGGTCGGGATCAGCGGGTTCTGCGGCTCACCGGCATTGACGATCACCACATCGGTACGCACATTGCCCGCACCGCAGCCGGCCAGCGTCGCCGCGGCAACTATTCCGCAACCAATCGCTGCCGCGGCGGCTCGCATCCGACGCATGAGCCCGACCCTAGAGCCCTCAGCCGAGCCGGCTTACTGCGGTAGCTGTTGTTGCTGGCTCGGCAAGCAAACTTCTTCTTAACTGAGCCAAGGCCGGACATGACGCCGAGCGATCCCGGTTACCCTCGTGCACGTGACCGAAACGCATGCCCACGCGACCACGTCATATCCACCGTCCGGGGAGTTCGCCGCGCAGGCGAACGCCGGGGACGAGCTCTACCGGGAGGCGGAGCAAGATCGGCTGGCGTTCTGGGCCCAACAAGCCAACCGGCTGTCCTGGTCAAAGCCATTCGATGAAGTGCTGGACTGGTCGGAAGCGCCGTTTGCCAAGTGGTTCACCGGTGGCACCCTCAACGTCGCCTACAACTGCGTGGATCGCCACGTGGAAGCCGGCAACGGCGATCGAGTCGCCATCCACTGGGAGGGCGAGCGGGTCGGCGAGGACCGCACGCTGACGTATCGCGACTTGCAGACCGAGGTATGCAAAGCCGCCAACGCGCTGAGCGATCTGGGCCTGGTCGCCGGCGACCGCGTCGCCATCTACCTGCCAATGATCCCGGAAGCCATCGTCGCGATGTTGGCCTGCGCACGGCTGGGGGTCATGCACAGCGTGGTCTTCGCGGGTTTCACCACCACCGCTTTGCGCGCCCGCATCGCCGACGCCGAAGCCAAACTGCTGATCACTGCCGACGGTCAGTTCCGGCGGGGAAAGCCAGCACCGCTCAAGGAGGCTGCGGACGAAGCGGTCGAGCCCGATGGTGACGGCGCCAGCCCTGTCGAACACGTGCTAGTGGTTCAGCACACCGGCATCGACGTGCCGTGGACTGAAGGGCGTGACCTGTGGTGGCACGATGTTGTCGACTCGGCATCTGCAGAACACAGTGCCGAGGCGTTCGACGCCGAGCATCCGCTGTTCCTGCTCTACACCTCGGGCACCACCGGCAAGCCCAAAGGCATCGTGCACACCAGCGGCGGCTTTCTCACCCAGGCTTCCTACACCCACCACCACATCTTCGATGTCAAGCCGGAAACCGATGTGTTCTGGTGCACCGCCGACATCGGTTGGGTCACTGGGCACACCTACGGCGTTTACGGCCCGTTGTCCAACGGCGTGACGGAGGTTCTCTACGAAGGCACTCCGGACACACCTAATCAGCATCGGCATTTCGAGATCATCGAAAAGTACGGCGTGACAATCTATTACACGGCACCGACGATGATCCGGACATTCATGAAGTGGGGTCGCGAGATTCCGGACGCCCACGACCTGTCCAGCCTGCGCCTGCTGGGGACGGTCGGCGAGCCAATCAATCCCGAGGCCTGGCGCTGGTATCGCAACGCCATCGGCGCCGACAGCACTCCAGTGGTGGACACCTGGTGGCAGACCGAGACCGGCGCGGCGATGATCTCGCCGCTACCCGGCGTCGCGGCGGCCAAGCCGGGATCGGCGATGGCACCACTGCCCGGCATCTCGGCAAAGATCGTCGACGACGACGGTGACGAACTCATCCCCCCGTCGACCGACGAGGGCGAGCACGCTAGCGGGTACCTGGTGCTCGATCAGCCCTGGCCGTCCATGCTGCGCGGCATCTGGGGCGATCCGGACCGCTTCCGCGAGACGTATTGGTCGAAGTTCGCCGAACAAGGCTGGTACTTCGCCGGCGACGGCGCGCGTTACGACTCCGAGGGCGCGATCTGGGTCTTGGGCCGCATCGATGACGTGATGAACATATCGGGGCATCGCATCTCGACCGCCGAAGTGGAATCGGCGCTGGTCGGCCATTCCGGGGTGGCCGAGGCCGCGGTGGTGGGGGCCACCGACGACACCACCGGTCAGGCGATCTGCGCGTTCGTGGTCTTGCAGGCCGATCACGCCGAGACCACGGGCGAGGAGATCATCGAGGAGCTGCGCGCCGAAGTGGCCCGGGTGATTTCGCCGATTGCGAAGCCGCGCGAACTGCACGTGGTACCCGAATTGCCGAAGACCCGCAGCGGCAAGATCATGCGGCGCCTGCTGCGCGACATCGCCGAGGATCGAGACCTCGGCGACACGTCGACGCTGCTCGATCCGAGCGTGTTCGACGCGATCCGCGACGCCAAATAATCAGCCAGGGACGGGGACGAAGCCCGCGCCAGGGCGGTTCTTGGCGTTGATGTCGGCGAGGATGGCGTTGATCGACATCACCACCGCCGGGGTGTGCAGCGGAATGTATTTGATGATGCAGGACGGCAGGTTTTCGCTGAAGGCGCCGTGGATCATCCCGACCAGCTGATTGTTGACGGTCACCGGCCCGCCTGAGTCGCCCGGTTGCCCACATACCTGCATGACGATGGTGCCCGGGTCTTGACCGGGCCCCCATGTGACGCCGCACGAGTTACCGGTCGTGCGGCCCTGCTTGCACGCGATCTGACCGAAGGCGGGGTCGGGCCCAATGCCGGTGATCACAAAGCCACCGAAGTTGGCGACCGGTATGACCTTGACCGGATCGAACTGGATGACCGCGTAGTCCAGACCGTCATTACCGGCCACCATGGTCCCCAGCTGGCCGCGCTGCTTTGCCGCCTCGGCCGCCACCGGGGCACCCGGGCCGCCGCAGTGTGCCGACGTGAAGCCGATCAGCTGTCCTTTGCTGTCGGTGCCGATGGTGGTCAGCGTGCACATGGTGTCGCCGTTGACGACGATGCCTGCTCCACCCCCGAGCGGAAGCTTGTCGTCGGCTCCCGCCGGCGCAGCGCGCAAGCCGACCTGCAGACCCAAGCCCACCAGTATCACCGCGACCAAGGCCGCCGCGACACGAAACAGCCGGCGGTACCTGGTCTGCAAAGCAATACTCCCGTAGGCAAGTCCGGACGCGCACCCCAAACGGCGGCCAGTCTAGCGTTATCGATGCCCGCCGGCGTCGATCCACAAACGGTCTCGGCTGGTAGCCCGCCTCGCCCCCTCGCCGTCCCCCGCAAGCGGGCGGTGCCCCCAGCGCGGCTGGGGGTACCCCCATCTCAGCCAGCAGTGCTGGCTGCATCGTCGCCGGGCGTCCGGTGTCCGGTTGACCTCGTCTGGTACCGGGCCGCATGGCAACATGAACCGCGACGACAGGCAACGCCCGGCGACGATATGGTGGCTCGAGGTGGGGGTTCCCCCGCTTGCGGGGGCAAGCCGGGCTAGTGAGACCGGGAGGACCATCCGTGAGCAAGCCAGAGCGAAAGAACGCCGACCGCAAGGATGGGGTTCCCCGCACGCTGACCACGATTCCGCTGACCGACCCGCACGCATTGTCCGCGGAACCGTCGATCGGTGAGCTGGTCAAGGACGCCACAGCGCAGATTTCGACACTGGTGCGCGCCGAGGTCGAACTGGCCCGCTCGGAAATTACCCGCGACGTCAAGAAAGGGCTGACCGGCAGCGTCTTCTTCATCTCGGCGCTGGTGGTGCTGTTCTACTCAACCTTCTTTTTCTTCTTCTTCCTCGCCGAACTGCTCGATACCTGGCTGTGGCGCTGGGTCGCCTTCCTGATCGTCTTCGGGATCATGGTGGCGGTTACCGCGGTGTTGGCGTTGTTCGGCTATTTGAAGGTGCGCCGCATCCGCGGACCACAGCAGACCATCGAATCGGTCAAGGAGACGCGGACCGCTCTCACGCCGGGCCACGACAAGTCCCCGGCACGGGCGCTTCCTACATCGCAAGGTGGGACGCCGGCCGATCCCTCGGGTTGGTAGATGGCGCCACCAGACCCGTCGGTGACCCGTATCGACGGGCCATGGCGCCATCTGGACGTGCACGCTAATGGCATCCGGTTTCATGTCGTGGAGGCAACATCCGCCGACCAGGGCCCGGCCACCTCACCTACCGCGCGACCCCTGGTGGTCATGCTGCACGGCTTCGGTTCGTTCTGGTGGTCGTGGCGTCACCAGCTTCGCGGCTTGACCGGAGTCCGTGTGGTCGCGGTGGATTTACGCGGCTACGGCGGCAGCGACAAACCACCTCGTGGCTACGACGGCTGGACGCTGGCCGGTGACACCGCCGGATTGATCCGGGCGCTGGGGCACACATCGGCCACACTGGTCGGTCATGCCGACGGCGGCCTGGTCTGCTGGGCCACCTCAGTGCTGCATTCGCGGCTGGTGCGCGCCATCGCCGTGATCAGCTCGCCACACCCCGCCGCACTGCGGAGGTCGGCGCTGACCCGCCGCGACCAGGGCCGGGCACTGTTGCCAACGCTGCTGCGCTACCAGGTGCCGATTTGGCCGGAGCGTACGCTGACCCGGCATGACGGCGAGGAGGTCGAGCACCTGGTACGTAGCCGCGCCAGCGCCAAATGGGTTGCATCCGAGGACTTTTCCGAGACGGTCGGTCATCTGCGACAGGCGATCCAAATTCCATCAGCAGCGCACTCCGCGCTGGAGTATCAGCGCTGGGCGGTGCGTAGCCAGTTGCGCGACGAGGGCAGGCGCTTCATGAGGTTGATGAGCCGGCCGTTCGGAATCCCGATGCTGCACGTCCATGGTGATGCCGATCCGTACGTGCTGGACGATCCGGTCGAACGAACGCAGCGTTACGCCCCGCACGGTCGGTACGTATCAATCGCCGGCGCAGGACATTTCAGTCACGAAGAGTCACCTGAGGAAGTCAATGGCCACCTGATGCGCTTTCTTGAGCGGGTGTACAGGTCGCCACTCAGCTGACGCACGCCCCGGTGGCCACCGGCGCGGTGTCGCCGATATTTGCCAGCTGAGCGGCCACCTCTTTGGCCGTCAGCACGAAACCGGTGTCGTTGTCGTCGACCGCCGCGCCGAACACCACACCGAGCACGTTACCGTCGAGGTCTATTAACGGTCCTCCTGAATTACCTTGCTCCACACTAGCTCTGACCGTGTAGACCTCGCGGTTAACCGTCGCAGTCCGGTAGATGTCGGGCCCGCTCAGTTCGATGAGTTCCCGGATTCTCGCCGGAGTCGCCACAAAGCCGCCACCGCCGGGATAACCCATCACTATTGCCTCGGTGCCCGACTTCGCCGGCGCGCTGGCGAAGGCCAGCGGGCCCGGCGGCAGGTTGGGCACGGCGAGGATCGCGATGTCAACGGTCGGGTCGTAGGACACCACGGTGGCGTCATAAGGGTTGCCGCTGGCTTCCACGGTGACACTGTTCGCCCCGGCAACCACATGCGCGTTGGTCATTACCCGATCTGGGGAGAGCACAAATCCGGTGCCCTCCAACACTTTCTGGCAGCTTGGCGCAATCGCGCGGATCTTGACCACGCTGGGTTCGGTGGACGCCACCACCGGGCTGTTGGCCAGCGCCGCGTCCGGGGCCGCCACCGCCACCACCGGCGTGCGGCTGAATGGCTCCAGCACCTGGGGCAGGCCGGAAGTGTCCAGCAGCGACGACAACCGCTTGGGAACGGTCTTGAGCCACTCCGGTGCCATGTCGTTGACCTGGGCCAGCACCCGCGAACCCCGCACCGCGGCAGCCAGGCTGGGCTGCCCCGACGACGACGTCAGCGGAGTCGCCAGCAGCCATACCGCCACCAGCACCACCACCAGCTGCACCGCCACGCCGATCATCGAGTCGAAGAATCGAACCGAGCTGCTGTGGATCGCGCCGCGGACGGCGCGGCCCAGCACCACGCCTGCTACCTCACCGACGACGACCAGCGCCAAGATCAAAAACAGCGCGGCGAACAGTTTGGCCCGCGGGGCGCTGATATGGGCCACCAGGTGTGGGGCCAGCAGGACGCCGGCGATCGCACCGAGCAGCACACCGATAAATGACAGTAAGGAGCCAAGCGCGCCCGAACGCCAACCGGAGATCGCCGCGATGAAAGCCACTGCAAGTACAGCGATGTCGAGCCATTGTGAGGAGGTCATCAGGCATCATCCTCATCGCCGACCAGGGCCATCGCTTCGTCCAGCTCGCGGACATCACGGGCGTCCCAGGGCTTCGCCCAGCCGGCCACGTCCAGGATCGCCGAAATCACTTGGCCAGTGAATCCCCAAACCAGCATCTCGTTCAGGAGAAACGCCGGACCGGCGAAGCGGCGGCTGAAGGTGCGCCGATACACCATCAGCCGGTTCGCCGGATTGATGAAAGCTCGTACCGGAACCCGGGCCACGATCGCTGTCTCAGCCGGATCGACGACTCCCACTGGCCCCGGATCCGGCGAATAGGCCAGCACGGGGACGACGTGAAAACCCGACGGCGCGATGAACGTTCGCTCCAGCGTGGCCAGCGGGTGCAGTCTGGCGGTGTCGATGCCGGTCTCTTCGCGCGCCTCTCGCAGCGCGGTGGCCACCGGCCCGTCGTCACCGGGATCCGACGCGCCGCCGGGGAAGGCAGCTTGGCCCGCGTGGTGACGCAATGTGGCAGCCCGCACCGTGAGCAGCAGGTCGACTTCATCAGGAGGGGAGTCCGGAAGAGCGCCGTTGGCCTGCGCCGACGCCGGACCGGAAAACAGCACCAGCACTGCTGCGTCGCGGCCGTCTTTGCGGATCTTCGCCGTCGCCTTGGTGGCGGTCACCATGGCCAGCACGTCGGCGGGCAGGCGGCGGCGAAAAGCTTCGGGCACCTGACCAACATTGTCGACCAGCGGACGCAGCCAGGACGGGCCGAGCTCGGGTGTCAACGCAATGGTCTCGGGCGAGTGGGCGGGACCCGCCCCGCGCGGTTGGGACGTGCTCGTGCCCCCTGCGCTCACCGGCACCTCCTTCCGTCCCAATCCCCACATCTGGCCCGGATCGCTGCCGCCGTCATCGCACCTGATCTCCGACCGCAGCCGCGATCTCGTCGGCAGTGGCGAAGGCACGCGGCAGGGTCTGCGCAACGCTACCGTCCGAACCCAGTACCACCGTCGCGGGCATCACATTTGGCACCGCCAGGGCCGCGGCGATCCGGCGACTACCGTCCTGCAGCGTCGGCAATCGGACACCCAGCTCCGCCAACCGCAGCAAGGCAGCCGTCTCATTCTCGTCCTGGTGCACCGTCACCACCATCACATCCGACCCGACCCGCCGTTGATACTCGGCCATCGCCGGGAGTTCGGTCGCGCAGGGTGCGCACCAGTACGCCCACAAGTTGAGAACGACGCGACGCCCAACGAGCGCGGGCCCGACGTCAACCACCGAGCCGTCGGCTGCGCATTCCACCATCACGCCGCGCAACGTCGTCGGCCCGGGCTCGTCTCCCGGTCGCGGGCATGGCGACAGATCGGCGCGCTGCCGTGGCCCGGCCAGCGCCGCCGGGGAGTCGGCGTCGCGGTGTTCGCGGCCAGGGCCGGTCGGCGGGGCGGTTGACGAGTGCGAGGAGTCATGTAGCTCGACCAGTAACGCCACCAGCAACGCCGCCACCACCACCAGGACCGCGATGGTCCAGCGGACGGTTCGAGGAGTGAAGGTGGTCAATGCTGGTCGGTGGGCTACAAGCCGGCCAACGCCAGCAGGTGCTCGGTCTCCGGGCCCTGTACCAGGGCGGCGGCGATGCCCGGTTCGGTCGGCCCAGTACCGAACGAGGGACAGTCCTTGGCCAGCACACAGACTCCGCATGCCGGCTTGCGGGCATGGCACACCCGGCGACCGTGGAAGATCACCCGGTGACTCAGCACGGTCCACTGGCTGCGCTCAATCAATTCACCGACCGCACGCTCGACTTTGACCGGATCCTCCTCGGCAGTCCAGCGCCAACGCCGAACCAGTCGGCCGAAGTGGGTGTCGACGGTGATTCCGGGGACATCGAATGCATTCCCCAAGATGACGTTGGCGGTCTTGCGGCCCACCCCGGGCAGCGTCACGAGCTCGTCCATGGTGGCAGGCACTTCGCCGTCGAAGCGCTCCACTAGCGCCTGCCCGAGGCCGATCAACGACGTCGCCTTATTCCGATAGAAGCCGGTGGGCCGAATCAGAGTTTCGAGTTCTTCGCGGTTCGCCTGTGCGTAGTCCAGCGCGGTGCGGTAGCGGGCGAACAGCGCCGGGGTGGTGAGATTTACCCGCTTGTCGGTGCTTTGCGCAGACAAGATCGTGGCGACTGTGAGCTCCAGCGGCGTGGTGAAATCCAGCTCGCAGTACACGTGTGGAAACGCTTGTCCCAGCTTGCGATTCATACGGCGAGCCCGTCGTACCAAACCTAAACGGGTTTCCGACGACCAACGGTGTGCGACGGCGGCACCGGCCACGGCGGACCCTTGGGCGGCGGCGCGAGAAGGTTTGCCCATTGTCACCCTCGACAGAGTACTAATTCGTGATCCCGCTGAGACCTTAGCCGTGTTTACTTGCTCTTTGTGTCTTGGTTGCTCGTCGCATTCATCCCCGGGTTGCTGATGCTGGCGACTTTCGGGCTGGAACGACTGGAAGCGGGCTTTGCGAAGAACACGCTTACCGCAAGCGATGTCGCGGAATTTCTCGAGCAGGCCGAGCCTATCGACGTGAGCACGTTGGCCCGGGAAGGAATGCCCCAGGCTCTGGACTGCCTGCACCGCCGCATTGGCCGGGTGACCGACGAGCCCACCCAGCGATCCAGCGACCCGGAAGCGACCACAGATCGGTTGTTGATGGCAGCCGTTATTTCCGCCGCCAATCAACCCGGTTTCTCGAGACAACCGCATAGGAATTCGCGGACCAATCCGCAATTTGGGCCGCCTCTGTATGCCAATCGTGTGTAGCGTTGGCACGTCGAGTTGATGGCTTGCCTCTACACTCAGCCTGCGAGTGCGTGGAGGTACCTTTGCGTATCAGAGTCGAATAGCTAAGGGGCAACGTGGACGAGATCCTGGCGAGGGCCGGAATCTTCCAGGGGGTTGAACCGAGCGCCGTCGCCGCGCTAACCAAACAGCTGCAGCCCGTCGACTTTCCTCGCGGACATACGGTTTTCGCCGAGGGTGAGCCGGGTGATCGGCTGTACATCATCATTTCCGGAAAGGTCAAGATCGGCCGTCGTTCACCCGACGGCAGGGAGAATCTGCTGACCATCATGGGTCCCTCGGACATGTTCGGCGAGTTGTCGATCTTCGACCCGGGGCCGCGGACGTCCAGCGCAACCACCATCACCGAGGTGCGCGCAGTCTCGATGGACCGCGACGCGCTGCGGGCCTGGATTGCCGATCGTCCCGAAATCGCCGAGCAGTTGCTACGGGTGCTGGCCCGCCGGCTGCGGCGCACCAACAACAACCTCGCCGACCTGATCTTCACCGACGTACCGGGCCGCGTCGCCAAGCAGCTACTGCAGCTGGCCCAGCGGTTCGGTACCCAGGAAGGTGGCGCGATGCGGGTGACTCACGACCTGACGCAGGAGGAGATCGCCCAGCTGGTCGGCGCCTCACGGGAGACGGTGAACAAGGCGCTGGCCGACTTCGCCCACCGCGGCTGGATCCGCCTGGAGGGCAAGAGCGTGCTGATCTCGGACTCCGAGCGGTTGGCACGGCGCGCCCGCTAGCTCCCGAGATCGACGTGTTGCAGACGTTTACTCGTAATTTCGCTGCAAAGCGTCAATCTCGACGCAGATAGTCGAGCTGGGCCTGCACCGACCATTCGGCGACGTCCCAGAGTTCCTCGTCGACATCGACGTAGACGTGCTCGACAACCTGACGTGCGGTGGCGTCGTCGCCCAGAGTGCGCAGTGCCGAGCGGACCTGCTCGAGCCGCTGCTCGCGGTGCGCCAGGTATCCCGTGGCCACCGCTTCCAGGTTGGCCAGGTCGGGCCCGTGGCCGGGTAGCACCGTTCGTCGGCCCAGCCCACGCAGCCGGCGCAGCGACTCGAGGTAGTCGGCCAGGCTGCCGTCTTCGGTATCGATGACGGTCGTGCCGCGGCCCAACACGGTGTCGGCCGTCAGCACCGCATCCTCCAAGACGAACGACAGCGAATCGGCGGTGTGGCCGGGCGTCGCCAACACCGTGATCCGCAGGCCGGCAGCGTCGATGACCTCGCCGTCGGTCAGCTCGGCGGACAGGCCGCGCAAGAACCCACTGCCTGCCGAGCGCACTGGTGCACCGGTCAGCTCGACTAGCTTGTCGATCCCATCGGTGTGGTCACCGTGCCGGTGGCTGATCAATACCAGCGCGATGCGGCCCAGTTCGGCCACTTTGGCGATGTGCTCGTCGTCGTCGGGTCCGGGATCGACGATCACCAGCTCGTTGCTGCCCGATCCGCGTAGCACCCAGGTATTAGTGCCCTCCAGCGTCATCAGGCCAGGATTGTTGGCCAGCAGCACCGATGCGGTGGCGGTGACCGGCCGCAACCGGCCGTAAGCGGGATGTGTCAGCGGCTCAGCGTCGACGGTCACGGTCGCTACCCGACCTCGACCACCAGCTCGACCTCGACGGGCGCATCCAACGGCAACTCGGACACCCCGACTGCCGAGCGGGCGTGCGCGCCGTGATCGCCGAACACCTCGGCGAGCAGCTCCGATGCGCCGTTGACCACGCCGGGCTGACCGTTGAAACCCGGTGCGGATGCGACGAATCCGACCACCTTGACCACTTGAGTCACCGCGTCGATACCCACCAACGAATGGACCGCGGCCAGCGCGTTGAGCGCGCAGATCCGTGCCAGCGTGTTGGCTACCTGCGGGGCGACGTCGGTGCCAACTTTGCCCGTGACGGCCAGCTTGCCGGCCTGCATCGGCAACTGGCCCGCCGTGTACACCAGGTTGCCGCTGCGCACCGCCGGAACATAAGAGGCCAGCGGCTTTGCCACCTCCGGGAGCTCGATCCCCAGTTCAGTGAGCCGGGCAGACACGCTCATTTCGGGCGCTTGAGATATGCGACGTGCTGCTCACCGGTAGGTCCGGGCAGCACGGCAACCAACTCCCAACCGTCGGCACCCCACTGATCGAGGATCTGCTTGGTGGCGTGTGTCAACAGCGGGACCGTGGCGTACTCCCATGTGGTGGGTTGGCTCATTCTTCGAGCTTATCGGCAGCCCCGACGGTGCCTCTGGTTAGCATGCATGGGTGGCGATCACATCGAGCGGCGGCAGTACCGTCCGCTGGCCATCGCGATTGTCGAAGGCCCGTCTGCATTTCGTAACCGGCAAAGGCGGTACCGGCAAGTCGACGGTAGCCGCCGCGCTCGCGCTGACTCTGGCGTCCGGTGGACGCAAGGTCCTCCTCGTCGAAGTCGAAGGGCGCCAAGGGATTGCGCAACTCTTCGATGTGCCGCCGCTGCCCTACAAGGAGCTCAAGATCGCGATTGCCGAACACGGCGGCCAGGTCAACGCGCTGGCGATCGACATCGAGGCCGCCTTCCTGGAATACCTCGACATGTTCTACAACCTCGGCATCGCGGGCCGAGCGATGCGGCGCATCGGGGCGATCGAGTTCGCCACCACCATCGCCCCCGGCCTGCGTGACGTCTTGCTCACCGGCAAGATCAAAGAATCGGTGATACGGGTCGGTAAGAACAGGCTGCCGGTTTACGACGCAATTGTTGTCGACGCGCCTCCGACCGGTCGCATCGTCCGCTTCCTGGACGTCACCCGGGCGGTGTCCGATCTCGCCAAGGGCGGCCCGGTGTACTCACAGGCCGAAGGGGTGGTAAAGATCCTGCACTCGGATCAGACCGCCATCCACCTGGTCACCCTGCTGGAAGCGCTGCCGATGCAGGAGACGAAGGAAGCGATCGACGAGTTGCAGGAGTTGGGTCTCCCGATCGGTTCTGTGATCGTCAACCGCAACATCGAGGCTTATCTACAGCCCGACGACCTGGCCAAAGCCGCCGAGGGCGATGTCGATGCAGACGCGGTGCGAACGGGGTTGACCGCCGCCGGGATCAAGCTCAGCGATGCAGACTTCGCGGGCCTGCTCACTGAGACCATCCAGCACGCCACCCGGATCACCGCGCGCGCGGCGACCGCCGAGCAACTCGACGAGCTGAAGGTACCGCGCCTGGAGCTGCCGACCATCGCCGACGGTGTCGACCTCGGCAGCCTCTACGAACTTTCGGAATCCCTTGCACAGCAGGGGGTTAGATGAGTACCACACCGCCCACACTGGATGTTGCCGCGATCCTGGCTGATACCACCAATCGGGTCGTGGTGTGCTGCGGCGCGGGCGGGGTCGGCAAGACCACAACCGCTGCGGCGATGGCACTTCGTGCAGCCGAATACGGCCGCACCGTAGTCGTCTTGACTATCGACCCCGCGAAGCGGCTGGCGCAGGCGTTGGGAATCAACGATCTTGGAAACTCGCCGCAACGAGTGCCGCTGGCTCCGGAGGTACCCGGCCAGCTGTACGCGATGATGCTCGACATGCGTCGCACATTCGACGAGATGGTAATCCAGTATTCCGGACCGGAACGGGCACAAGCGATTCTGGACAACCAGTTCTATCAGACAGTCGCTACGTCGCTGGCTGGCACCCAGGAGTACATGGCGATGGAAAAGCTCGGCCAGCTGCTGAACGAGGACCGCTGGGATCTCGTGGTAGTGGATACCCCACCTTCACGTAACGCGCTGGACTTCCTTGATGCGCCGCAACGGTTGGGTAGCTTCATGGATAGCCGACTATGGCGACTGCTGTTGGGGCCTGGGCGCGGCATCGGGCGACTCGTCACCGGCGCGGTTGGCTTGGCGATGAAGGCGCTATCGACCGTTTTGGGTTCGCAGATGCTTTCCGACGCCGCGGCTTTCGTACAGTCGCTGGACGCCACCTTCGGCGGCTTCCGGGAGAAGGCGGACCGCACTTATGCGTTGCTGAAGCGGCGCGGTACCCAATTCATCGTGGTGTCCGCCGCCGAACCGGATGCGCTGAGAGAGGCATCATTTTTCGTGGACCGGCTGTCCGAGGAACGCATGCCGCTGGCGGGCCTCATCTTGAACCGGACCCATCCGATGTTGTGTTCGTTGCCGGTCGAGCGGGCCATCGACGGAGCCGAGACGCTCCAAAGCGAGCCGGAAGCCACCCAGGCGTCGGCCGCCTCAGGAGCTAAGACCTTGGCGACGGCGGTGCTGCAGATTCATGCTGACCGGGCGTCGATTTCCAAGCGCGAGATTCGGTTGCTGTCTCGGTTTACTGGGGCCAACCCCCACGTCGCGATTGTCGGCGTGCCGTCGCTGCCGTTCGACGTCTCTGATCTAGAGGCGCTGCGTGCAATCGCGGACCAGATGACAGCTCGCCAACAAACCACGGCCGGCTGAGTCGTCCGGCGACTCAGCCGACGCTGCGGTGCTTGCGCTGCAGAGAGAAGAACTCCGCCCAGGACACAACCTCGGGGTGTTGCTTGAGTAGCGCCCGCCGCTGGCGTTCGGTCATACCGCCCCAGACGCCGAACTCGACACGGTTGTCCAACGCGTCGGCACCGCACTCCAACATCACCGGGCAGTGTCGGCAGATCACCGCCGCCTTGCGTTGTGCAGCCCCCCGGACAAACAACTCGTCTGGATCGGCGGCCCGGCACAAGGCCTTAGACACCCACGCGATCCTCTGCTCGGCATCGGCTCCATAAAGGATATTGTTGATCGGAGCTGCGTTCGTCCTACGCGCCGCGGTCCGTATACCTGACACCAGCGATTCCCCTTCGCTCTTGCCCACCCCGGTGCGGCGGCTCTGTGCTCGACTCAGACCAGCGATGCGACCTGCGCCACACTATGCACGTCGGTGTTACCTGTATCTCATTGTGTGCATAAGCTACGTGGTCAGGTACCAATTACGCAACAGTCTGAATCTCCCTTTTTTGGGACGACCGTGCAGTCCGATCGTCGCGAGGCTGTCAAAACGGGGCGACGGGGCGACTGAAACCGCCCTGAGCTGCGGCTGAGAGAAAGCTAAGCCGTGACGCCGGAGAAAACTGGGCCGGCAGACCACGCGGGATAACTTCGGTCGAGGCGCCGCTAGTCTAGTAGCCATGCCCGAGCGCCCTACGACTGCGGTGACAGTCGCCAAGCTCGCGGGGTGCCTCGTTTTGGCCAGCGTCGTGGTCGCGGCCCTGCTGTTCCCCGTGGTCGGTGGTATCGGGCTGGTATCCAACCGGGCCTCCGAAGTGGTCGGCAACGCCTCGGCTCAGCTGCTGGAGGGCGAAGTGCCAGCGGTGACCACGATGGTCGACGCAAAGGGCAACACCATCGCTTGGCTGTACTCACAGCGACGGTTCGAGGTGCCCAGCGACAAGATTGCCAACACCATGAAGCTGGCAATCGTCTCGATCGAGGACAAGCGGTTTGCCGAACATAATGGGGTGGACTGGAAGGGCACGCTGACCGGCCTGGCCGGCTACGCCTCCGGTGACGTCGACACCCGCGGTGGCTCGACGATCGAGCAACAGTATGTAAAGAACTATCAGTTGCTGGTAATCGCACAGACCGACGCAGAAAAACGCGCGGCCATCGAGACCACGCCTGCGCGCAAGCTGCGCGAAATCCGGATGGCACTCACCCTGGACAAGACCTTCACCAAATCCGAGATTCTGACTCGTTACCTGAACCTGGTGTCCTTCGGTAACAACGCCTTTGGCGTCCAAGATGCGGCGCAAACATACTTCGGCGTCAACGCGTCCGACCTGAACTGGCAACAGTCGGCCCTGCTGGCCGGCATGGTCCAGTCGACGAGCACCCTGAATCCCTACACCAACCCGGACGGCGCGATGGCTCGCCGGAACCTCGTGTTGGACACCATGATCGAAAACCTCCCTAACGAGGCCGACGCGCTGCGCGCCGCCAAGGCTGAGCCGCTGGGGATTTTGCCGCAGCCCAAAGAGCTACCGCGTGGCTGCATTGCCGCGGGCGATCGGGCCTTCTTCTGCGACTACGTGCAGGCCTACTTGGCCCGCGCCGGCATCAGCAAAGACCAGGTGGCCCGGGGCGGCTACTTGATCCGCACCAACTTGGACCCCGATGTGCAGGGATCGATCAAGAGCGCGATCGACAGCTACGCCAGCCCCAGCCTCGAGGGTATTGCCAGCGTGATGGGCGTGATCAGGCCCGGCAAGACCTCGCACAAAGTGATCGCGATGGCCAGCAATCGCACCTACGGGCTGAACACCGATGCCGGCGAGACTATGCGGCCGCAGCCGTTCTCTCTGGTCGGCGATGGCGCCGGGTCGATCTTCAAAATCTTCACCACTGCCGCGGCGATGCAGATGGGCATGGGTATCAACGCCACACTCGACGTCCCGGGCAGGTTCCAGGCCAAGGGTATGGGTAGCGGCGGCGCCAAGGGCTGCCCCAAAGAGACCTGGTGCGTGATCAACGCCGGCAACTATCGCGGATCGATGAACGTGACCGACGCGCTGGCCACCTCGCCCAACACCGCGTTCGCGCGGCTGATCCAGCTGGTGGGGGTACCACGCGCGGTCGACATGGCGGTCAAGCTCGGACTGCGGTCCTATGCGGAGCCCGGGTCTGCCCGCGATTACGACCCGGACAGCAACGAAAGCCTGGTGGATTTCATCAAGCGGCAGAACATCGGGTCGTTCACGTTGGGCCCGTTCGAGCTGAACGCCCTTGAGCTTTCGAACGTCGCGGCGACGCTGGCCTCGGGCGGCACATGGTGTCCACCGAACCCCATCGACAAGGTGATCGACCGTAACGGCAACGAAGTCGCCGTGAGCAACGAGGCCTGCGACCAAGTCGTACCAGAAGGGCTGGCCAACACGCTGGCCAATGCGCTGAGCAAGGACGCGCAGGCCGGCGGCACTGCCTCGGGGTCTGCCGCTGCGGCGGGCTGGAACCTGCCGATGTCGGGCAAAACCGGTACCACCGAGGCACACCGCTCGTCGGGCTTCGTGGGTTTCACCAATCAGTACGCCGCTGCTAACTACATCTACGACGATTCCACTTCGCCGTCAGACCTGTGCTCGGGACCGCTGCGGCGCTGCGGCGACGGCAACCTCTACGGCGGCAACGAGCCGGCCCGCACCTGGTTCACCGCGATGAAGCCGATCGCCACTATTTTCGGCGACATCAAGCTACCGCCGACCGACCCGGAATGGGTCGAAGGCGGTCCCGGCTCTCGGGTGCCGAGCGTGGTGGGGCTCGACGTCAACGAGGCGCGCCAGCGCCTCAAGGACGCTGGCTTCCAAGTCGCCGAGCAGGCCGCCTCGGTCAACAGCAGCGCGAAGTACGGCGAGGTGGTCGGAACGTCGCCCAATGGCCAGACGATCCCGGGCGCGGTCATCACGATTCAAACCAGCAACGGCGTCCCGCCGGCGCCGCCCCCGCCGCCAGAAGGCGGCCCAGGTGGCCCGGTGCCCGTGGGCTCCCAGGTGATCGACATTCCGGGGCTCCCGCCGATCACGATTCCCCTTCTGGCGCCACCAGGCCAGCCGCCGCCGTAGGCAGTTGGTGACGCGCGGCGCGGTGCCGACCGACAACCGGCAGTAGGCTGGCCTGCATGCCATCCGCCCAAGATCCGATCACCGGGCTTTCCCGCGGGCCGCATCGTCGCCGTGGTGCCACCGCTCTGACAACTGCCGGCGCCATCGCACTCGGATCGGCCGTTGCCGGAATCGGCTACGCCTCGATCATCGAACGCAATGCGTTCGCCCTGCGCGAGCTGACCATGCCGGTCCTGACGCCGGGTTCGTCGCCGCTGCGGGTGCTGCACGTCAGCGACCTACACATGCGGCCCGGCCAGCGCCGCAAGCAGTCCTGGCTGCGCGAACTCGCCGGCTTGGAGCCCGACCTGGTCGTCAACACCGGTGACAACCTGGCACACCCCAAGGCAGTGCCGTCGGTCATTCAGAGCCTGGGCGACCTGTTATCGCTGCCGGGCATCTTCGTCTTCGGCAGCAACGACTATTTCGGGCCGCGCCCGAAGAACCCGTTGAACTATCTGACGAACCCGGGTCACCGCGTGCACGGTCAGCCACTGCCCTGGCAGGATCTGCGGGCGGCATTCACCGAGCGCGGCTGGCTGGACCTCACCCACAACCGTCGCGAATTCGAGGTGGCCGGACTGCACATCGCGGCCGCAGGCGTCGACGACCCCCACATTGCGCGCGATCGCTACGAGACGATCGCCGGACCGGCGAGCCCGGCCGCCAACCTGCGGCTGGGACTGACCCACTCGCCGGAGCCGCGAGTACTGGACCGCTTCGCCGCTGATGGCTACCAATTGGTGATGGCCGGACACACCCACGGCGGACAGCTGTGCCTGCCGTTCTATGGCGCCATCGTGACCAACTCGGGGCTGGACCGCTCCCGCGCCAAGGGACAGTCGCAGTGGGGCGCCGGCATGCGGTTGCATGTCTCCGCGGGGATCGGCACTTCGCCGTTCGCGCCGCTGCGATTCTGCTGCAGGCCCGAAGCCACCCTGCTGACATTGATTGCGGCGCCGATTGGCGGACGCGACGCGCACAGCGATCTGGGCCGCTCGCAGCCAACGTATTCAGCACGGTGAGTTCGCCGGCCCGGGTCGCAATTCGTAGCCGACCACGCGGCTGGGCGGACAACGCGATCCGGCTGATCGAAGCCGATGCCCACCGCAGCGCCGATACCCACCTGCTGCGCTACCCGCTGCCGTCGGCCTGGTCCGACAACGCCGATGTTGCGTTGTACCTGAAAGACGAGACGACACACATCACCGGCAGCCTCAAGCACCGGCTGGCCCGCTCGCTGTTCCTCTATGCGCTATGCAACGGTTGCATTGGCGAGGGCACCACCGTGGTCGAGGCATCGTCGGGATCGACGGCGGTGTCGGAAGCCTACTTCGCCGCGCTATTGGGTCTGCCGTTCATTGCGGTGATGCCCTCGTCGACCAGTGCGTCCAAAGTCGCGTTGATCGAATCGCAAGGCGGCCGTTGTCATTTCGTGCAGAGCTCAAGCGACCTCTACGCCGAGGCCGAACGAGTTGCCAAGGAGACCGGCGGGCATTACCTGGACCAATTCACCAACGCCGAACGAGCCACCGACTGGCGCGGCAACAACAACATCGCCGAGTCGATATTCCTCCAGATGCGCGACGAAACGCATCCGGTTCCGGACTGGATCGTGGTCGGTGCGGGCACGGGGGGAACCAGCGCGACGATCGGCCGCTACATCCGCTATCGACGGCATGCCACCCGGTTATGTGTGGTCGATCCGGAGAACTCTGCGTTTTATCCCGCCTACGCGGAATCTCGATACGACATCGTCATTACGGCGTCCTCGCGAATCGAGGGTATTCGCCGGCCCAGGGTCGAGCCGTCTTTTCTGCCCGACGTGGTTGACAGGATGGTGTCGGTGCCCGACGCCGCATCGATCGCCGCTGCCCGCCATGCCAGTGCGGTGCTCGGCCGCCGTGTGGGTGCCTCGCCGGCACCAATCTGTGGGGAGCTTTCGGCTTGCTCGCCGAAATGGCCACCGAGGGGCGTAGCGGCTCGGTAGTCACCCTGCTCGCCGACAGTGGTGACCGCTATGCCGAAACCTACTTCTGCGACGAGTGGGTTAAGAACCAAGGGCTGGACACGTCCACCCCCGCTACGGCGCTGACCGAATTCGAACGCTCGGGCCACTGGGGTTGACCCCAGGCATCATCGACATCGCTGCCCGGAGCGGTAACCAGCAGCCATAGCACCCCGAGGGCCAAGAGTCCGCCGAACACCACGGCGCCTAACACCGTCATGATTGTCTCGCTTCCATTGCACCGGTCGTGCACCAATCAGTTTATTTAGCGGCGCCGACATTCCGGTTATTCCACGCGCTAATGTGGTGTAAATCCCTGGTTAAGCTTGGTGTGATCTGCATAGCACCGGCCCCCTGTCGGCGGTCCGCTTTGGCGAGGCGCCCGGTCGGTGCGATACGCTGTCGTGGCTTCAAGCGGGGTGTGGCGCAGCTTGGTAGCGCGCTTCGTTCGGGACGAAGAGGCCGTGGGTTCGAATCCCGCCACCCCGACCCACGTTGTAGCTGGTAGCAGGCTTAGAAGGCAGGCTATGCCGATTGCGGCAGCGTACACGGTACGTTTTCTCCGTCGGTTTCACTGTCACTGTTGGCAATTGAGGGTTGCAGTGCAGCCGTACGGTGTTGGTCGAGCACATCTGCCAACGCATCCAGGTCCGAGTCGAAGAGATCGGCGTAGGTCTGGAGGGTGAGGCTCGGGTCCTCATGACCCAACATCCTTGCCAGCGCCAGAACGTTGCCACCTGCAGACACCGCCAAGCTGGCGGCTGTGTTGCCTCAGGTCGTGCGGCGTCACCTTCGGAAAATCATTGAGCAAGTCCCAACGTAAGCGTCACTTTCGCGGACTCAGGCCAGTGAGCTGCGCGAGCGCCTCGCAAGGGCGAGTCTGCCACCGCACTCGCCACGGAATATTGCGTAAGCCGTCAGACCATTTAAAACTACAAGATCGCCTGGCTTGGAATAGTTACGGGATGGGCCTGCAACGCCCAGGCCCTCCGTGTTCAACCGTGGGGGCTGAGATGAAGCGAACAATCCCGACCGGCTGCGCCAGCATGGAATCGCGATCGCCCAGAGCGGCCTACGCATGGCACGCAAGCCAGCAGGCCCGTGCTGCCAACGTTGCAGACTCGGTGAGCAGCCACAGTAGCGAGACCGCACTTCGCGGAGTAATAGGACGTATCCGTTAGGCAGGCTCACACAGCGGCCTGACCTTCGATGGAGAGGAATTAATATGCGCGCCATCCAGATTGAACAGTTCGGCGACCCCGCGCAGGTGCTCCGCGTCGTCGACATCGAGGAGCCGCCGCCACCGGGTCCGCATGAGGTTCTGTTGAGCGTTGAGGTCTCGCCGTTGAACAAACACGACCTACTGGTTGTCAGCGGCATGCTGGCGCGACCACCCCTGCCCCACATACCAGGCGCAGAGGGGGTCGCCCGCGTGCTTGCCACTGGCGCCGAGGTCGATGGACTTCAAGTCGGCGATCTGGTCGTGCTACCCCTGTATGCCGGTGCGTGGCGTGAGCGGCTCGTCGTGCCCGCCGACAGCCTGTTCGCACTCCCCGCCGGCGGCAACATCGAGCAGTACTCGATGCTGGGCAGCAACCCCCCGACGGCAGGGTTGATGCTCAGTGAATGCACCCCCCTGCAGCCCGGTGACTGGGTGGTTCAGAACGCCGCGAACTCCGGTGTGGGACGGTCATTGATCGCGCTAGCCAAACTTCGTGGACTGAAGACGATCAACCTGGCCCGTGACGACACAACGTTCGCCGAGCTCACAGCAGCCGGGGCCGACGTGGTCCACGTCGATGACCCCGATGCGGTCGGCGATGTTCGAGCAGTGATCGGCGACGCGCGAGTGGCGCTGGCAGTGGAAGCCGTCGGTGGTCCGGGGGTGGCGCGGCTGCTCGAATTGCTGTCCGACGGTGGATGGTTGGTCAGCTATTCCTGGGCCAGGGACGAACCCATGTGGGTCGACACCTCGACACTGGTCGGCAAGCACCTCACCGTCCGCGGATTCTTTGTCGGCGACTTCGACTACCGCGACAAGGTGGTGCCTGTCATTCGTGAGGCGGCACCGCTGGTGGCCGACGGCGCCCTCGTTGTCCCCGTGGCGGGCGTGTACCCCCTTGAGCACATCCAGGACGCGGTGCAGCATCTCCTCCGTGGCGGCAAGATCCTGCTGAAAGTGGCGTAACACCCCCAGGCTGCATGGGGACTCTGTGTGTCCTGCTGGTCTGAGACTGCGAAGCCGCCTGGCCCAAACGCTCGAATTGGTCGTCCTAAGGCGTTAGATGCGTCGAAAGCCGCCCTCGCGCAACGGATGCACACTAGCGATGAATCGGCTAGTACTGTTGCTGCGACACTTGGCGTGATGCGTGCGACCGTTTATCGGGTGTTGGCCGAAGACGCAGACTAACGTCGGGCATTCCTCATTCAGCCGAAAGGGACCGGAGTTCCTCGAGCGCCTTGGCGGACTCGCTGCCGAGCTCAGCGTAAAAAATCAGCAAATGTTGTCCCCCGGGATGGGGCACATTGAGGCTGCTTCGATGGAGGAAAAGCTCGCCAACTTGGGGGTGACGCATGTGGATAATGCCGGGGCGGTAGCCGACATCCGCGCGCGCCCACAGCTCGCGGAAACGCTGACTGGCAGCCGACAGCTCGTCGATCAACGCGCGCAACCGAGGATCAGTTATATCGCTGCCGACGACGTCACGTAACCCGCTCACCGCTATTTCGGTCGCCTCATCCCAATCGACGTAGAGTTTGCGGGCGGCGGGGTCGAGGAGGCGCCAGCGCAGGAAGTTTTGTCCGGGTGCAAAGCCGGGTGACAGCGCTCGGGCGCAGGGATTCGCGGCCAGCACGTCCTGGCATCTGCTGGCCACAATCGCCGGCATAGGAAACTGATCGATCAGTTGATCCAGCCCGTTCGCAACTGTCTCTCCAGCGGAGTGCGGCGCGGCGGCTGCCCGGCGCACTGGCCAGCCGGTGCAAATATTCCGTCGCTTTGACGTCGAGCCGCAGAGCGCGCGCGAGCGCGTCCACAACTTGTGCGGATGGACGGGTGTCACGACCCTGCTCGAGTCGTAGGTAGTAGGCCGAGCTGATGCCGGCGAGGGTCGCAAGCTCCTCGCGGCGCAAACCCGGAACGCGCCGCCGTGCTCCAGCGGCCAAGCCGACGTCTTCGGGACGGACCTGCTCGCGCCGCGCACGCAGATAATCACCCAGCGCGCTGGCCTTGGGTCCCACCGCCTGATGGTAAGGCTGTCCCCGCCACTACCACGATTAATTGGGACTGGCTGCCGATCCGTTTGCCGGAATTCGCAGCGTGTGCGGTGCGCTCATGGTGGTCAGAAGTATCGGCTCACCCAAATCAAGGAGGACGCGATGTCCACGATCCACTTCCACCAGACGACCAGCTCAACCCCCGAGCAGTTCATAGCCGGGCTCACCGACTTCGGACCGGGCCGCTCGAAGCTCTTCCCGAACAGCGCCGATCGGTACCTCAAGGTGCATCACCAGGGCCCGGCTGAGGCCGACGTCACCGAGGGCTCGGGCGGCATCTGGGAACGCCTACATTACGACTGGTCCGATCCCAACCACGTCAAGCTCACGACCACCGACTCCAACATGTTTGGCGGCGCCTCGGGCTACACCTACACCCTGACGCGGCAGTCCAACGGAATGACCGACGTAGATGTCGTCATCGTTCGCGAGGGCAAAAACCTCAAGGGAAAGGTGCTCGCGGGCGTGCTCGGAACCGTCGGCAAGCGCTCGCTGCGGAAGGCGTTCGCCACCAGCGTCAAGGCCATCCAAGCCCGCAGCGGCGCAAGCGTGGCAGAAGTTTGAAAGAAGGGCTCGCGGCGCCCACCACTGCCCGTTGGTCTACTCGGGCAGTGCGTGGCGCCAGCGCAGGTTCATCCGCGAGAAAGGCGAAGAACATGACCGACACCGACGAGTTGTTCCTGATCACCGGCGCCACCGGCAACACCGGCGCGCACACCGTGAAGTTGTTACGCGAACGTGGTCTGCGCGTCCGCGCGCTCGTGCACTCCCTCGACGAGCGCGCGGACCGGCTACGTGAACTGGGCGCCGAAGTCGTGCAAGGCGATCTACTGAACTTTCCGGCGATCAGCGCGGCCACAGCCGGGGTCAGTGCGGCCTACTTCAACTACCCCGTAGCCCCAGGCTTGGTGGAGGCCACCGCGAACTTCGTGCAGGCGGCCAGCGAGGCCGGCGTGCACGCGGTGGTCAACATGTCGCAGATCCCGGCACGCCGGGAAGCCAAAAGCAATGCCGCGCGGGCGCATTGGATCGCCGAGCGGCTGCTGGACCGCAGCGCGCTGATCACCACGCATCTGCGGCCCACCTTCTTCACGTTCTTGCTGAACATGTTCTGGATCCGCGAGAACGACGAAGGGATCTATCGGCTGCCCTTCGCCGATGCCCGCCACGCCCCCATCGACGCCGCCGATCAAGCCCATGTCATCGCGGCCATCCTTCAAAACCCCGACCCGCATGACCGCCAGACTTACCCACTGTTCGGCGACGAAGAACTCAATTGGCATGAAATCGCCGCGAAAGTCCAACACACCCTGGGTATCCCGGTGCGCTACGAGCCCATCGACATTCCCACCTTCGCCGCCGGCCTGACCGCCGCCGGCGCCTCGGCGTATTTCGTGCAGCACATCAGCGCCGTGGCGCAGGACTACCGCGACGGCGTCTTCGCCGGCATTAACAACCTCGTCGAGGTGATCGGGGGAGTCAAGCCCATCACCGTGGAGGACTACGTCGAGGCCACCCGCTCCCACTTCGAAACCAGCGGGGGCCCTCGTCGGTGAGCGCGAAGCGTACGCGCCGCCTAACACCGCCATGACGGCCTCAAGCCAACAACGGCGGCGTGCCCTCCGTTGGGACTCCGCAGTAGTCGACGCTGCAGGGCCTGCATCATTCGGTCGACATCGCGAATCTCGGCGCCGATTTCTTTGATCAAGCACCCTCGTCCTGACACCCTCGCCCGCCACCGAAGCCTCTCAACGAGAATGCCATCCGCAGTGCGTCCGCCTCCACGAAGCGTCGCTGATCGCCAACGTCTCCAACCCTTTGACCTGGCGGTTCTCGTCGCCCAACCCGGCCAACCGTTGCAAACGCGAAAGTCGACTCGTTCGCATCGACTGGGTCGGTGTGAAGGATTGGGAGTGAGCCCTTCCTGATTCGGCACCCGCCTTGTACGGCCCAGCACCGTCTCTCTCCCCAGAGTTATGGCAACCGCGATACGCGGCCCCAGGTCACGCCGCGGGTGCGTCAATTGGTTCTACGAAAACGGCTTCGGGTTGTCGGCAATGTATCGCCCTACAGTGGAAGGAGGCTGGCCAGTGATCGTCTCGACATCGTCGGTAGCCCGGTCGTATCGACCAGCGCGGTGCAACAGGGCCATTGTTTCGAGGTGCTGCTCTAGGTGGGCGGGTAGGCCAAGCGGCTTGAGGATCTCCTCGACCCAGGTTTCATGCGCGATGTCGATACCGCGGATCGGTCGGTTCAGTCCTTGGGTGTATTCGGCGGCAAGCCCTTGGATGTCGAGGCTCACGGGGCCGGTCAACTCGTAGACCTTGCCGATGCGTTGCTCGGGGTCGACGAGCACCGCCGCCACCGCGCGAGCCACGTCGCTTGCGGTGATCGGTGATGTTCTTGCTGTGCCGAAAGGGAGCACCAACAGGTTTTGGGTGCGCAGCGAGGGTGCAGCCATCCATGTGAATATCGGGTTGTCCAGAAAGGCAGTCGGCCTGACGTGGACCACCGGCACAGCCGACCAATTCACGACGTGCTCAGCCAAATAGTGCAACCGATGTTGGTGAGATTCCCCGACGCTGGTCAACGTCATCTGAGACACCGTCATCTGAGACATGTTCACAAATACTTGGAGGCGGCCGTATTCCAGAGCGGCGGCACAGACAATGACCGTCGCCTTGAGGTAGTCGGGCGAGACGCCCATCGAGAAGAACATGCGGTCGGCACCATTCATCGCGCCGACCACATCTCGCGGCTCGGTGAGGTCGCCAACGACAACTTCGGCTCCGACTGCGCGCAACGGTTCGGCTCGGGAGTCGTCGCGGTGAACCAACGCGCGAACGCGATGGCCGCGCTCGCGCAACTGCTCAACTACCTGACGGCTGACGCTACCGTTGCCGCCTCCGGCCCCGGTGATCAAGTACAACGGAGTCCTCATGCCCCCGGTCCTTAAGGTGTACCTTCCCAATGCTTGGCGAGCGGAGTGCCAGCGAACCTCTCATACGTGGCCCGGGACAACTCCAGCACCGCGCTGCGTGGTCGATGATTTACGACGAGCCGCTGAGTCTTCCCGGCGGCGTTGAAGGTAACCAAGACGATGACGCGCAGCGGCATGCCACGCACCGAAGAGGAGTAATCCTCTAGGAAGCTGTTCTCGGCGCAGGGACCGGCGTAATGAAAGTCTTGAAACTCATAGATTTCGCGGGCGGCGACCACGACCTCGTGGACTGCTTGTGCGCCTTGTATGGCTCCCTCCCACGCCGGACCCTCGCCGGTGACATCGTCGGCCAGGTTGCCCAGCCACAACGGGTAATAAGGCTTGCCCATATAGGTCATGCGGGCCTCCTTAGGGTGTGCCTTGCCAGTGCTTCGCATACGGAGTGTCAGCGAACTTCTCCAACATCAAGCGCGAAAATTGCAGCATCGCGCTGCGTGGCCGGTGATTCACCAAGACGTGCTGCGTCCAGGTTGTCCAACCACTCGGGGTAATAAGGCTTTCCCATATACGTCATATGGCGCCTCCCATGGAACCTGTTGGCGGGGCAACAGGTCAACGTTCGCCCCGATTCGCGACGCGTGACCGCGCAAGTATCATTCTCCGCCGCCGCTGTTGCTGGCAAGCAGCAGAAATTGTCGTCAAAGACGATTCGACTTGAAATGCGCGTTTCAGGGCGACATCGGCGGCTTGGCCCAAAGCCACTGCACGACTGCGAGAAACATCGGATGATCGCCGGGTGAGAGTCATCGTCACAGGCGGTAACAGCGGCGTCGGCAAGGCGACCGCAGCGGCACTCGCAACCGCCGGTCACAGCGTCATGATCGCCTGCCGCACCATCCCGAAAGCAGAGCAAGCCGCCGCGGCGATGTCGGGCGACGTCCAGGTAGCCCACCTCGATCTCGCCGACCTGGCCAGTGTGCGAAAGTTCGCCGATTCGGTCGATGGCGTCGACGTGCTGATCAATAACGCCGGCGTGCTGGGTCTACCGCTGACCCGTACGGCCGACGGATTCGAGACGCACATGGGTACCAACTATCTCGGCCATTTCGCATTGACGTGCCTGCTCGGCGACAAGATCAAGGACCGGGTGATCTCTGTCGTCAGCTCGGCCTATGCCCTTAGCCGCCTGCACATCGACGACTTGAACTGGCACACCCGCGAATACTCGAAGTGGGCAGCATACGGGGAATCCAAGCTGGCCATCATGCTTTTCAGCCACGAGCTCGCCACCCGCGGTGTGCGGACGTACATGACCGATCCGGGCGCGACGGACACGGACATCACCCGGGATACCACCGGTGTGCTGCCCTGGGCGCGCGAACACACCTTCCGCCGGTTCCCGGCGCACAGCGCGGCCACCGGCGCGCGGGCCAGCATTCAGGCGGTTACCACGGACCTGCCCAGCGGCAGCTATCTCGCACCGCGCTTCAGCCAGTGGGGCAAGCCGAAGGTGACCAGGCTGCGCAAGAAGGCCCGTGACGCCGCGATGGCGCGTCGGTTGTGGGAACTGTCCGTTGAGCTGACCGGGTGCGACTGGCAGAACAGCGACGCTGAGTAGGTCTTCGGCGAGTCGGCTGTTTGACGGATGTGGATGCGCGGGTAATACGCTGGGTAATGCCTCACGCACAAACGATGGTCGAACCTCAGCTGCCCGCCGCGCACGGACCGCTGTCGATGGCTGTTCGGCGCAGTCTCACCGAACCGGCGCCCCGCGATCAACTGGCTCGCATCGATGCCTCGGTGCGTGACTCCGACCCTTACGGCCTGGACCTGCAACTGGCCCTCTACATGTGCTATGAGCTGCACTACCGAGGTTTTGCCGGCGTCGATCCCACGTGGGAATGGGATCCCGGCCTACTGCATCTGCGAGGGCAATTGGAGCGGACCTTTCTGGCCGGCGTGCGCCGCGACGTCGGACCTATTGAGCCCGACCAGACCGCTGAGGCCGAAATGGGTTCCCTCTCAATCGAATCAGCTGACGGAGCCGGCCCGTCGTATTGGCTGCGCGACAACGGAACGTGGGAGCAGATGCGCGAATACTTCGTGCACCGCTCGCTCTACCACCTCAAGGAGGGCGATCCGCACGCGTGGGCGATCCCTCGCATCACCGGGCAGGCCAAGGCGTCGTTCGTTGCGGTCGAGTTCGACGAATACGGCGCCGGGCGAGGTCCGCAAGTCCATCAGCAGCTTTTCGCCGATCTGTTGACCGCCGCGGGCCTGGATTCAACCTATCTAGCTTACCTCGACGCGGTTCCCGCCGAATCGCTGGCGGTAGTGAACTTGATGTCGCTGTTCGGTTTGCACCGGTGGTTACGCGGTGCGGCCATTGGACATTTCGCGGCAACGGAAATCACCTCGCCACCCGGCTCGCGCCGGCTGGTCGAGGCGCTGCAACGGCTGAACGCCCCGCCGGAATGCGTCGCGTTCTACCGCGAGCATGTCGAGGCCGACGCGGTACATGAACAGGTGGTCCGCATCGACGTAGTGGGAGATCTGGTCGGGCGAGAGCCGCAACTGGACCGCGACGTGGTGTTTGGTATCCGCGCTCACGCTACGGTCGAGGATCGGCTTGCCGATGTCATCATGGCGTCGTGGAAGGCCGATGAAACGTCGCTACGACGCTCCCTTGGCTCGAGGGCGGCGAGCGGGCAGGTCGACAACGCCGATGACTGGTGTCGCATAACGGATAATTCTTGCTGCGCCGGCAAGTACAGATGGCCACCATGAATCGGTCAGACTCGACGACGTCGCCGCCGGGCGTCTCGATGCGCACCGGCCCGGATACCAGCACCGGTCCGTTGGGGATCACTTGCACGCGCGTGCGATCAGTCATAGTTTGTCCGCCCGGATTACCACTAATTCCTCAGTGCGACAACCCCGTTGAATCCGGCCGGTGACTTCGAGCCAACGGGCCCGCGCAGACAACACCGGACCGAAGGGAATCAACTGGGAAGCCACGACTTCAGCGTGCAACCCAGTTGATTGCAACGATTCCAATGACTGTTCAACGCCGGATAGCGCCGACTGCACCAACAGCATCGAGCCACCAGCAGACAGCAAGCTGGCCACCGATTCGCACAGCGGGTCCAAGACCATCCGCCCGTCCACGCCTGCGTTCCAGGCCCAGGTGGGGCCTGCGGTAAGCGGGATTACCTTAACGTCGCCCGCCGGCGGAGTAGGCACGTAAGGCGGATTGGACACGATGACATCAAAAGGCGCGTAATCCAGCGCGCGCGAACACGATCCCTCATAGACGCCGATGTCGACACCGGCGCGCACGGCATTAACCCGCGAACACCGCACCGCATGTGGGCAGATATCAAACGCGGTCACGCTGGCCGCCCCCAATTCGGCCGCAGCGATCGCGACGACACCGCTGCCAGTACACAGGTCCAACAACCGCCGACCCTGAGCCAACTCGGTCTTTTCGAGCGTGTCGATCAGCAACTGCGAGTCGTGTTGCGGTGGGTAAACACCCTCGATGTCCAGCGAATCGCATGATGCGGGGTAGGCGATGGTCACTTCAGCCCTTCCGAGGTCATGATCGCCTCGGCGATCAACGCTTAACGTGACTGATGCCCACAATTCACGGCCTCGAAACCGGATTCGGCAGCGAAGTAGTTAGACACCCGACTGTGCATGGACGAGCTGGTCGACGATGGTCGAACAGAAGGCCGGTAGGTCGGATGGTGATCGGCTGGTCACCAAATTCCGGTCGACGACGACTTCCTCGTCAACCACGTTGGCGCCGGCGTTCCGGAGGTCGGTGCGAATGCTCGGATATGAGGTCACCCTCCGTCCTGCCACGACGCCGGCTTCCACCAATGTCCACGGGCCGTGACAGATCGCAGCGACCGGCTTCCCCGAGTTCACGAAGTCGCGCACGAATTTGACCGCCGAGTCATCCAGACGTAGCTTGTCCGGATTCACCGTCCCGCCGGGCAGAATCAGAGCGTCGAAGTCCTCGACTGACGACTCGGAGACCACTCGGTCGACGGGGAAACTCCCCGCCGGCTCCAAGTCGTGGTTACGGGCCTCGATTTCACCGGTTTTCAGTGACAGGAGCTGAACTTCGGCGCCTTCGTCGCGAAGGGCAGCCCGCGGCTGCTCCAACTCAACCTTCTCCACGCCATCGGCGGCCAGGATGGCGACTTTCTTGCCTTGCAATGCGTTTGACATTTTGTTTCCCTTTAAGGTTTGAGGATCACTTTTGTGCAGTTGTCTCGCTTGTGTTTGAAGATCTCATAGCCGTGCGGCGCCTCGTCCAGCCCCAGCCGGTGGCTGATCAGGAAGGTCGGGTCGATCTCGCCGTTGCGGATCCGATCGAGCAAGGGCCGCATATACCGATGTACATGGCATTGGCCGGTTTTGATGGTCAGCGACCGATTCATGATCGCCCCGATGGGGAACTTGTCCATCAAACCCCCGTATACCCCGATGATCGAGATGGTGCCGCCGTTGCGGCAACTCATCGCGGCCTCCCGGAGTGCATGCGGCCGTTCGGTTTCCAGCCGGACCGCCTGCTTGACCCGGTCGTAGGCGTCTACGACGGTTGAGCCGTTTCGAGCCTCCATCCCAACGGCGTCGATGCAATGATCCGGCCCGCGGCCGCCGGTCAGGTGGCGTAGCGACTCAAGCACCGAAGTTTCGGCGAAGTTTATTGGTATCGCGCCCTTTTCAGCGGCCAACTCTAGCCGGTATGGCACCCGGTCGATGGCGATGACCTTCGAGGCGCCCAGCAGGTAGGCACTTAGCATCGAGAACAGGCCGACCGGGCCGGCGCCCCAGACCGCGACGACGTCCCCGGGTTTGATGTCGCACATTTCGGCGCCCATGTAGCCGGTCGGCAGGATGTCGGACAAGAAAAGCACCTGCTCGTCGCTAAGGTCGTCGTCCTCAATTTTCAGGGGCCCGACATCGGCGAAGGGCACCCGCGCGTATTCGGCTTGCCCGCCGGCGAAGCCGCCCAGCATGTGTGAATAGCCAAACAGTCCTGCCGGTGAGTGACCCATGAGTTTTTCGGCGATGCCCGCGTTGGGATTAGAGTTTTCGCACAGCGAATAGAGCTCATGCTCGCAAGCCCAGCAGGCACCACACGCGATCGGGAAGGGCACGACGACGCGGTCGCCGACAGCCAGTCTCGTCACGGCCTTACCGACTTCGACAACCTCGCCCATGAATTCGTGACCAAGCACGTCGCCGTGCTTGACGGTGGGGATGTAGCCGTCGTAGATGTGCAGATCGGAGCCGCAGATCGCGGTAGAGGTGATTCGCACGATGGCGTCGCCGTCATTTAGGATCTTGGGGTCGGGAACTGATTGCACCTCAACGCGGTTGCGTCCCGCCCATACGGTGGCCTTCATCGGTGTGCTCCCTTCTCGCCGGTGGCCGGGTGAGCGGGCTGTTGATGCATTTGGCGTTGCGCGACAGGTCCTTCCGGAGATCCGTCAGACCGTAAAACCTGGCCTGTCTCCAGGATTTGCTTGAACCGACGAAGGTCGTCGTTAACCTGTTGCTCCGGCGACTCGCCGAACACTGTCGCGACGGCTTTGCCAAGCACGCCCGCCGGTAGCCGATAGCTCATGGTTACCCGGACTTCGGTGCCGTTGTCGTCGGGTGCGGGGCTGAATTCGACACTGCCACCGTTCTCGACGCGCGAGCCAGGCAACGACTGCCAGGCGATGCGCTTGTTGGGTTCGTCACCAGTAAGCTGCGCATCCCATTGCACCGACTGCCCAACCGGGGCGTTGGCAATCCAGTGCGAATGATCACCGGACTCGGTGACCGACTGCAGGTGGTGCATGAACGACGGCAGGTTTTCCAAATCACGCCAAAATCGGTAAACATCCTGCGGCGGACGCCGCACCGTGGTTGCCGCCTGCAAACTGCTGGGGTGCGATCCACCCGCGTGCCGACCGCCGTGGCGGGTGGTCCGGAGCGCCGCATAAAGATCGGCTGCACCGATACCGGCGAGCGCGACAGCCGACGCCACACCGCGACGCCGTCGATTAGGCCGCCCGTTTCCGCTTTTCGCGAACGCCGCACCCAGCAATGTCAGATCCAAAGCATCGCCGACGACCCGCGTCCACACCAGCTTGCTCGACCCGAACAGCAAGGCGGCGGCGTGACCGCACTCGCGAAGGCCCAGAACCCTGATCACGGACCGCGATCGGCTGGTCTCGTCAATGCCGACTGCAGCGGCAACTTTTCCCGGCGCCAGGATTTCGCTGAGCCCGAGCCCCAGGCTGGCGCCGCCGAGCCCCTTGATCAACGTTGCTGTGGTCTTAGTCGACGGGTCACTCATCGCTGCTCCCGCTACTGGCGGCCGACCGGAGCGCCGCGAGCAATGGCTCAGCGGCTTCCTTCAAGAACAAGTCTTGGGCCTCGCCGCCGATTTGCAGCAGGGCGACGTCGGTGAAGCCGGCCTCCCAGTAAGGCTTCACGGCCTCGACGATTGCGTCCAGGTCGGGGCCGCAGGGAATGCTCTCGGCGACATCTTCGGGCCGGACGAACTGCGTTGCGCCGGCAAAACCCGCCGTCGTCGGCAGGTCGGCGTTCACCCGCCAGCCACCGCCGAACCAACGGAACTGGTCGTGGGCGCGTTCAACGGCGGCGTCGCGGTCGGGATCCCAGCAGATCGGTATCTGCCCGACTATCCGGCCCCCGCCGGCCATGCCGATGGCCTGGCGCGCCGAGTGCCATTCGTGGACCAAGTCTCCGTTGGGTTCCACTGCGACCAGGTGGTCGGCGAGGGTAGCGAACTTCTCGATGGCTCTTTTTCCGCCCATCGCTACCGCTATGCCGACCGGAACATCCGGTAGATCCCATAATCGTGCGGAATCCACCTGGTAGTAGTCGCCGCGCCAGTCGACCACGCCACCGGCGAACAGTGCGCGGATGATCTCGATGGCCTCGCGCAGCATATGTTGACGCTGCCTGATGGCCGGCCAGCCCTTGCCGACTACGTGCTCGTTGAGGTTTTCGCCGCTGCCCAGTCCCAATGTGAATCGCCCGTCCGCGAGGATCTGCAGGGTCGCCGCCTGCTGCGCGACAACCGCCGGGTGATAACGCATCGTCGGGCAGGTCACGTAGGTGTAGAGATCCACCCGTTCGGTGACCTGCGCTACTGCTCCCAGCACCGCCCATGCGTTGGGCGCATGGCCTTGCGATGCCAGCCACGGCGAGAAGTGATCGCTGCTGACTTCGAAGTCGAAGCCCCGGCGTTCAGCCGAAATCGCGTACCGGACAAGATCTTTGGGGCCGTTCTGCTCCGTCATCAGGGTGTAGCCAAACCGCGTCATTCCCTACGAATACCCCGGTACGCCGAGGGCAAACGACCCGTCGGTGAAGGCACCCCCGGTTGCGGAGGACGGCGAAATAGCGCTAAAGGCGGTCCTTGACCGCCGCGGACAGCCGCGCCCCGTCAGCCTTCCCGGCCGCCAGCGCGGTCGCCGCCTTCATCACCAAGCCCATCTGCTTCATGCCGGGCCGCTCGCCCACCTGCTCGGCCACCTGCGCGATCGCGGTGTCGACGACATCGGCCAGTTCGGCTTCGGTGAGCGGTGTCGGCAGATACTCGTCAATGACCCGCGCTTCCGCGTGCTCGTTGGCCGCGAGCTCGCCGCGGCCGTTCTGGGTATAGATCTCTGCTGCCTCACTGCGCTTCCTGGCCTCCCGGGCCAGCACCTTGAGCACGTCGTCGTCGGAGAGTTCCCGAGCCTGCTTGCCAGAGACTTCCTCGGTCTGGATCGCGGCCAGCAGCATGCGCAGCGTCGCGGTACGTAGCTTGTCTTGTGCCTTCATCGCGTCGGTCAAATCTGCCCGCAGCCGGGACTTGAGTTCCGCCATAGCCCAGACGCTACGCGCCGCGCCACCCTCAGACAGCGAAGACCGCGCCGGTCGCAGCACGTTGAGAAATGATCCGGCGGCCGACAGTATGGAGCCATGATCCGCGCCGGCGACGATGCAGAGCGAAGCGATGAGGAGGAGCGGCGCATGATCAACAACGACAGTGGCTCTACCTGGTGAGCGCGTCACCGCCCGATTACCCGGATTACCCAGAACCGGACTATCCGCCGCTCGCTTACGGGCACCCTGCGTACCCCCCGGGCTATCCGTCGTGGGGCTATCCGCAGCCGGGCTACGGCCCACCGACTGCGTATCCGCCGCCCAGCCCTCCGCCGCCGGGTTACGGTTTCTACCCGCCGCCCGGTTACCCTCCTGCGGGCCACACCGGTCCGCCGCCGGGCTACGGGTTCCCGCCTCCTGGCTACCCCCCTGCGCCGGGCTATGGGGTGGCGCCCGGCTATGGCGGTCCGCCACTGCAGCGTCCGGCAGCGCTCGCCCCGGGGATAATCCCGTTGCGGCCGTTGAGCCTCAGCGACATCTTCAACGGTGCAGTCGCCTACATCCGGACCAATCCGAAGGCCACCTTGGGACTGACCGCGATCGTCGTCTTAGTCACTCAAATCATCACGTTGATCGCGTTGACCGGACCGTTCGCCGCGGCAAGTCGACTGAGGACGACCCCGACCGACGAACTGACTTGGGGCGACCTTTCCACTTCGATACTTGCAGGCGCGTTCGCCGGCCTCATCGGCTGGCTGTCCGGCATCATGCTCAGCGGTGCCCTCGCGGTCGTCGTCGGCCGGGCGGTGTTCGGCTCAACGATCAGCTTCGGTGAAACATGGGCGAAGATCCGTGGGCGGCTGCTCGCGTTGGTCGGGCTGATGGCCCTGGAGTGCGGCGGGCTGCTATTGCTCGGCGGCTTGGTCGGCTTGATCGTCGGAGCGATCGCCGCCGCCGGCAACGCCGCGGCGGCCGTTGTCATCGGTCTCCCGCTGGTGCTGGCATCGATCGCGACGGTGGTCTACTTGTACACGGTGCTGTCGTTTGCCCCGGCGCTGGTCGTGCTCGAGCGGTTGGGGGTGTTCGATGCGATCACCCGATCATTTGCGCTGGTTCGCAACAGCTTTTGGCGAGTCCTCGGCATCCGGGTGCTGACCTGGATCGTCGCGTATTTCATCGCGGGAGCGATCGGGGCGCCCTTCAACTTCATTGGTCACCTGCTCACCGGATCCAGCGGCCCGCTGTTTGTCGGCCTGACGGTGGGGGCCATCGGATCAGCGATCGGCCGGATCATCACCTCCCCATTTAGCGCAGGCGTCGATGTCTTGCTCTATACCGACCGTCGGATCCGTGCCGAGGCATTCGATCTCGTTCTGCAGACCGGCGCCGCCACCGCACCGGCGGCGGCGCCAGCGTCCACCGAGTACCTCTGGCTGACGCGGCCGGTGTAAGGACGAGCCGAGGATGCCCGCTATCGACATCGACCACGATGCCGCACACGAGGCGGCACGACGCGAACTCGACAAACCGATCTATCCCAAGGAAGGACCGACACAGCGGATTCACGAGTGGATCCACGAGTTGCTCTACCGCCTGCTGGAAAAAGGCTCTTCGATACCTGGCGGCTGGTTCACCATCAGCGTGCTGGTCAGCTTGGTCATTGTCGCCGTAGTGGTCGCCGTCCGCATCGCACGGCGCACCATACGCACCCGTCGCGGCGGCGACTTTCAACTGTTCGATAGCGGCGAGCTCAGCGCGGCTCAGCACCGTGCCACTGCGGAAGGCTTTGCTGCTCAAGGAGATTGGACGGCAGCAATTCGGCATCGGCTACGCGCGGTGGCCCGCCGCCTCGAGGAGGCCGGGACACTGAATCCGGCTCCCGGCCGCACCGCCAACGAGCTGGCCCGCGATGCCAGCGAACGCATACCTCATCTAACCTCCGAATTGTCGGGCGCAGCAAGTGTATTCAACGATGTCACCTACGGTGAACGACCAGGAACGTCGGTTGCCTACCAGATGATTGTCGATCTCGACGATCATCTGCGATTCCGTTCAGCAGCTGGGCCGCCCGAGCCAAATCAGCCGGCCACAGTCAACTCATGGGCGCCGGTTCGGTGACGGCAGCGCAGGCGTCGGCACAGGCGCGCCGGCGTTCGTGGCGTTGGGTCCTGATCGCGTTGGTCGCCATCGGCGCCGTCGCCGCGATCGGCACTTACCTGACCGCACCGCGTCCGGGCGGCCGGATGGACCCAGCCTCCACCCAGCCCGAGGGCGCGCATGCGCTGGTCGCGCTGCTGCGAGACCAGGGCGTCTCTGTCGTGGTTGCCGACAGCGTCGCCGACGTGGAAAAGGCTGCCCACCCGGGAACACTGCTGCTGTTCGCCCAAACTCAGCGCGTCACCAGTGAGGCGCTGCTCAAGCGGCTGGCCGATACTCAGGGCGATCTGCTATTGGTGGAACCGACGTCGCACGCCCGCGCCGTGCTCGCCCCGCGTATCCGCAGAACCGGCGCAGCCGTACCTGACAACATGCCGAATTGCGCTCTGCGCGAGGCGAACAAAGCAGGCTCGGTGGATCTCGGGCCAACCAGCACCTACCACACGATCGCCGATCAAGCGATGACCAGTTGCTATGGCGGAGCTCTGGTCCGCTACCGCGATGGCGAGCGCACCGTGACAGTGGTCGGCAGTACCGATTTCATGACGAACGGAGGTCTCTTGCAAGCCGGCAACGCCGCGCTGGCAATGAACCTCGCGGGCCAGCATCCCCGCTTGGTGTGGTATGCACCGCAGCGGATCGAAGGTGGAACGTCGAGTTCGGCGACGATCTTCGATCTGATCCCAGCTAACGTCATCTGGATGGTCGTGCAGCTGTCGCTCGCCGTGATACTGGTTGCCCTGTGGAAGGGGCGTCGGGTTGGTCCGCTAGTCGCCGAAGAGTTGCCCGTCGTCGTTCGCGCGTCGGAAACCGTCGAGGGCCGCGGCCGGTTGTACCGGTCGCGGCGAGCCCGCGACCGCGCGGCGCATGCATTGCGCGCCGCCACGCTCCAGCGGCTGCTGCCCCGGCTCGGGCTAGCAGCCGACACATCGACGCCTGCGGTGATAATCGCCACTGCTCAGCGCAGCAGATCTCACCCGGAGTCGGTGCGGCATATCTTGTTTGGCCCGCCGCCGGCCACCGATGCCGACTTGGTACAGCTTGCCCGCGCACTCGATGACATCGAAAGACAGGTCGCACAAACATGACTCAACCGTCCCGCACCTCCGCTCAGCCGCCGGTGGCGGAATCGGCCCGTCACGCGCTGCTGAACTTGCGCGCCGAGATCGGCAAGGCCGTCGTCGGGCAGGACGCGGTGGTCACCGGTTTGGTGATCGCGTTGCTCTGCCGCGGCCACGTGCTACTCGAAGGGGTCCCAGGCGTGGCCAAGACACTGCTGGTGCGATCGTTGGCTGCGGCGCTCCAATTGGACTTCAAGCGTGTCCAGTTCACGCCAGACCTGATGCCCGGCGACGTCACCGGATCGCTGGTCTACGACACCCGCACCGCTGCGTTCGTGTTCCGAAACGGCCCGGTGTTCACCAATCTCATGCTGGCCGACGAAATCAACCGCACACCGCCCAAGACGCAGGCGGCTCTGCTGGAGGCGATGGAAGAGCGTCAGGTCAGCGTGGACGGCGAACCGAGGGCGCTGCCCGACCCGTTTATCGTCGCCGCGACACAGAACCCGATCGAATACGAGGGCACCTACCAGTTGCCGGAAGCGCAGCTCGACCGGTTTCTGCTGAAACTGACTGTGCCACTGCCGCCGCGCGATTCGGAGATCGCGATCCTCGGCCGGCACGCGCACGGCTTCGATCCGCGTGACTTGTCGGCGATCCGACCCGTTGCCGGCCCGACGGAGCTGGCCGCTGGGCGCGACGGGGTACGCCGGGTCCTGATCGCCAACGAGGTGCTGGGCTACATCGTCGACATCGTCGGCGCCACCCGGCACTCACCGGCGCTGCATTTGGGTGTTTCACCCCGCGGGGCAACGGCATTGCTAGCCACCGCGCGGTCGTGGTCGTGGCTCTCCGGACGCACCTACGTCACGCCAGACGATGTGAAGGCCATGGCCCGCCCGACGCTTCGGCACCGGGTGATGCTTCGTCCGGAGGCAGAACTGGAGGGCGCCACCGCCGATGGGGTGCTCGACGGCATCTTGGCCTCGGTCCCGGTGCCGCGGTAGTGATCGTCACCGGGCGCACCGGGCTGATCGCACTGTTCTGCGTCGTGCCCATTGCGTTGTCACACTGGCCAGCAACAACTTTCGTTGCGCTGGTGGCCTTGCTGGCGACAGTGCGTAATCGCTGACGTCGGTCTTGCCGCCAGCCCCTCCCAGCTGCAGTACACCCGCGTGCAGAACGGCTCGGTGCGACTCGGCGAGGCGACAACTGCGGGTCTGCTGATCCGCAATGCTGGCCGCCGCCGGTTCCGCGGCCAGCTTCGCGACGCCTGGGCACCTAGCGCACGCGCCGAACCGCATTCCCACGCCGTCGACATCGCCGCCCGACAGGTCCAGCGCCTGGAGACCTGTTTGCGGCCGGTCCGCCGCGGTGATCAGCGGTCGGCGGTGGTCACTGCGCGCTCGATTGGGCCGCTGGGGATGGCGGGCCGGCAGAAGTCGCGCCCGGTGCCCGGGCAGGTCAGGGTGCTGCCGCCATTCTTGTCACGCAAGCACCTTCCGTCGCGGCTGGCCAGACTCCGGGAGATCGACGGCCTGCTGCCGACCCTGACCCGAGGGCAGGGCACCGAATTCGACTCGCTGCGGGAGTACGTCGTCGGCGACGATGTCCGGTCAATCGACTGGCGGGCAACCGCCCGTCGAGCCGACGTCGTGGTGCGGACCTGGCGACCCGAACGTGATCGGCGGGTCGTCATCGTGCTCGACACCGGGCGCACGGCCGCCGGGCGCGTCGGTGTGGATCCGACCGCTGCCGATCCCAGCGGTTGGCCCCGGCTGGACTGGGCGATGGATGCTGCGCTGCTGCTAGCCGCGCTCGCTTCGCGAGCCGGCGATCATGTCGACTTCCTGGCCCATGACCGGGTATCCCGGGCCGGTGTGTTCGGTGCGTCACGAACCGACCTGTTGGCCCGCCTGGTCGAGGCGATGGCGCCGTTGCAACCGGCACTCGTCGAATCCGATGCCACGGCAATGGTTTCCGCCATCGCTCGCCGAGCGCGCCGGCGGGCACTGGTCGTGCTGATGACCGATCTCAACGCGAGCGCACTCGACGAGGGCCTGCTACCCGTGCTGCCCCAGCTCTCGGCCAAGCACAAGGTGGTCGTCGCCGCGGTCGCCGACCCGCGCGTCGAACAACTGGCCGTAGGACGTGCCGATGCGGCCGCGGTGTATGACGCGGCGGCCGCGGAGCGGTCACGAAACGACCGCAGAGCTATCGCCTCGCGGCTACGCCACAGCGGGGTGCAGGTGATAGACGCCGCACCCACCGAAATCGCGCCGGCGCTCGCCGACTGTTACCTGGCGATGAAAGCCGCCGGGCGGCTCTGATTCAGCCGGTCGGGACCACGTCCGGCGCATCGGCGATATCGCCGGTCTCCCCGGCCCGGGCCGCACGTCGACCGAAGTACACGATGTATGTCAAAAAGCCCGCCTCGGCGATGATCCCGATGCCGATCCGCAAAAATGTCGGCAACGGCGACGGGGTAACCAACGCCTCGATGGCGCCCGAGATCAGCAACACCACGACCAATCCCACCGCAACCGCGACGACGGCGCGGCCCTGCTCGGCAAGCACCTGCCCTCGCGGGCGATCCCCCGGCGAGATCACCGACCACCCCAGTCGCATGCCGACGGCAGCCGCCAGGAACACCGCGGTCAGCTCGAGCAGGCCGTGCGGTATCAGCAATCCGAGCATCACGTCGCCCTTTCCGGCCTGGAGCATCAGACCGGCCACTACTCCGAGATTGGCGGCATTCGCGAATAACACCAACGGGATTGGGACACCCAGCAGCACCGAGAAGGCGATACACTTCGCGGCCACCCAGGAATTGTTCACCCACACTTTCAGCCCGAACGCCGCGGCGGAGTGCTGACTGTAGTACGAGGCGAAATCGTGGTTGACCAAATCGTCGATTTCGCTGGGGGTTCCGATAGTGGATTGCACTTCCGGACTGCCCATCACCCACAGCGCGATGACGGTCACGACGGCAAAGAACACCACTGCCGTGGCCAGCCACCACCGCCACGCGCGGTAGGCCACCACCGGAAATGACACCGTCCAGAATCGGGTGAACTCACTGGACAGCGGGGCGTGAGCACCGGTAACCGCGGCGCGGGCGCGCGCCACCAGAGACGAAAGTCTGCCAACCAAGGCCGAATCTGACGATCCCGAGCGCAGCATTGACAGGTGGGTCGACACCCGCTGGTAGAGCTCGACGAGTTCGTCGATCTCGGCGCCCGTCAGTCGCCGGCGATTCTTCACCAAACGTTCCAGACGATCCCAGGTGTCGCGGTGCGCAAGCACGAACGCGTCGACGTCCACCACTGCAAGCCTAGCCGCCGGGGTAGCGTTCGCAGTGTGTCGGAGGTGGTGACCGGGGATGCCGTGGTGCTCGACGTGCGGATCGCCCAACTGCCAGTGCGGGCGGTCGGCGCACTGATCGACATCGTCGTCATCATCGTCGGCTACCTGTTGGCGCTGATGTTGTGGGCTGCCACCCTGACCCAATTCGGCGACGCCGCGACCGCGGCGATCATGATCATCTTCACCGTGCTGGTGTTCGTCGGATACCCCCTCGTCTGGGAAACCACGACGCGGGGTCGCTCCGTGGGCAAAATCGTGATGGGCCTGCGGGTGGTGTCGGACGACGGCGGCCCGGAGCGCTTCCGCCAAGCACTGTTTCGCTCCCTGGCGTCGGTCGTAGAGATCTGGATGCTGTTGGGCAGCCCCGCAGTGATCTGCAGCATGTTCTCGCCGAAAGCCAAACGAATCGGCGACATCTTCGCGGGCACGGTGGTGATCAGCGAACGCGCGCCGAAGTTGGGGCCACCGCCGACAATGCCACCATCGCTGGCATGGTGGGCCGGGTCGCTGCAGCTCTCCGGGCTCAGCGCCGAGCAAGCCGAGGTTGCACGCCAATTCCTTGCCCGCGCAAGGCAGCTCGATCCGCAGCTACGCGATCAGATGGCGAATCGGATTGCCGGTGACGTGCTGAGTCGCGTTGCCCCTCCGCCGCCGCCCGGAACCCCGTCGCAGTTCGCCCTGGCCGCGGTGCTCGCCGAGCGACACCGTCGGGAACTCGCGCGGTTACGACCCGCCCCGAACGGGCCGCCACCGTGGCCGCCGGCCGGGCCGTCTGCGTGGCATCCACCGCCCTATCAGCCCACGGCGCCGCCATCGGATGGCTTCACACCACCCAGCTAGGCAGCGACGCTACTGCGCGACCGTGGTAGCAAGAATCGCAACGTCGGCCCCCAGCAATGCCAACGCCACTACCGGCACCACGATGCCCCATCGGCGCCGCGCGGTGAAAAAGGAGACGACGATGGTCAATGCAGCCACTACCGGAGGTCCGTAGAGCAGCACGTCAGGGCTGACCCAGTTGGGTCCAACATGCCGGCATGTCCTTACGCTGCAGCCGGCAGTGCTCATAACGGCGCTGAAGAAATAAACCACGACAACCGCCGCGGCGAGCACCGTCAACAGCGCCAGCACCCAGTTCACCCATAACCGCAGACGCTTGCTGCGCTCGGGGTGGGCGGTCGAGGCGGGCTGCTTGTCGCGGCCGGCACCCGCGTCGGTCGTCACGTTGCTGTTTTCCTCGTTCATCACTGGTGTGCTACCCCGCTACTGAGCGCCACAAACCCGCGGCCCAGGGGATCAAAACTCATCGTTGCATCACGATAGTTTTCGATATATCGTGATCGTATCGGTAACGCACCCGGTGTTACCTTTCCAGAAACGAGACAGACATATGAGCAACCCCTTTCCCCATGTGGGCGGGCCGTTCGCGGGCGGTCCGGGGCCCTTGGGCTTCGGCTTCGGTCCGCAGGAACGGCGCGCACTGCACCAACAGCGTCGGCAGGCCCGCGGACGCAACCGCGAATTCCGTGACCAGGTCCGGGGCCACGACGCCGGCCATGACGGGCCGTTCGGGCCCGGTTTCGGCCGTGGTTTCGGTCCGGGCTTCGGCCGCGGTTTCGGTCCCGGATTCGGCTTCGGTCCGGTCCCACGCGGTGGACGGCGCGGCGGTCACGGCCGGCGCGGCCGGCGCGGTGACGTCCGTGCTGCCATCCTGGTCCTGCTTGCCGAACGCCCAATGCACGGCTACGAAATGATCCAGGAGATCGCCGAACGCAGTCAGGACCTGTGGCGGCCCAGCCCCGGCTCGGTATACCCGACGCTGCAGCTGCTGGTCGACGAGGGCCTTATTGCCGGCTCCGAAACCGAAGGCAGCAAGCGGCTTTTCGAATTGACCGAGGCCGGCAGAGCCGCCGCCGAGAAGGTCGAGACGCCGCCGTGGGACGAGATCACCGAGGGTGCCGATCCCGCACACATCAACTTGCGGACCGCGACGGGCCAACTTTTCGGCGCCGTAGCGCAGTCCGCTCACGCTGCCACACCTGAGCAGCAGCAACGGATCATTGACATCGTCAACAATGCCCGCCGCGAGATCTACACGATCCTCGGCCAAGACGACTGACGGCGGCACCGCGAGCGTGCGTGCAATGCCGTATGACACTCGGTGTGTCGTGGGCAAAGCAACGCACGCTCGCGGGAGAGGTCAGGACACCTCGACCCAATCCAGCGTGCGCTGTACGGCTTTGCGCCAGCCCGCATATCCCGCGGCGCGCTCGTCGCCGCTCCACTCCGGCGTCCACCGCTTGCCCTCCTGCCAGTTGGTCCGCAGCTCGTTCGGGCTAGCCCAGAAGCCGACGGCCAGCCCGGCAGCGTACGCCGCGCCCAACGCGGTGGTTTCGGCGACCACCGGGCGCACCACGTCGACACCCAGCACATCGGCCTGGATCTGCATGCACAACTCGTTGCCGGTGATCCCGCCATCGACCTTGAGTACCTCAAGGCGCACACCCGAATCAGCTTGCATCGCATCGACGACATCACGGCTCTGATAGCAGATCGATTCCAGCGTCGCGCGGGCCAAATGCGCGTTGGTGTTGTACCGCGACAGGCCGACGATCGCCCCGCGGGCATCGGAGCGCCAATACGGTGCGAATAACCCGGAGAACGCCGGGACGAAGTACACCCCACCGTTGTCGTCGACCTGGCGGGCCAGCGCCTCGCTCTGCGCGGCCCCGCTGATGATGCCCAACTGATCGCGCAGCCATTGCACCGCCGAACCGGTGACCGCAATCGAACCCTCCAGGGCGTAAACAGGTTTGGCATCACCGAATTGGTAACACACCGTCGTCAGTAGGCCGTTGCGCGACCGCACGATCTGTTCACCGGTGTTGAGCAGCAGGAAGTTTCCGGTCCCGTAGGTGTTTTTGGCCTCTCCGGGATCCAGGCACACTTGGCCGACCATTGCCGCATGCTGGTCACCCAGAATGCCGG
This sequence comes from uncultured Actinomycetota bacterium, assembly GCA_963744835.1. Classification (GTDB taxonomy): domain Bacteria; phylum Actinomycetota; class Actinomycetes; order Mycobacteriales; family Mycobacteriaceae; genus Mycobacterium. Next base: position 1,237,997 of record CAVUVB010000006.1, on the reverse strand, counting down.
TGATCGGCACTTCACCGCCGAGGGGTCCGGCATCCAACGTGACGCCGTAGGGCTGGCGCGGCGACGATGCTGCGATCGACGGCAACATCGTGCGCGGGATATCGAAGAAGGACAGCAGTTCGTCGTCCCAGTCCAGTGTCTCCAAATCCATCAGCATGGTCCGACTGGCGTTGGTGACATCGGTGACGTGCACTCCGCCTCGAGGACCGCCGGTCAGATTCCACAGCAGCCAGGTGTCCGGGGTGCCGAACACGGCGTCACCGCGCTCGGCGGCGGCGCGCACGCCATCGACGTTGTCCAGGATCCATTGCAGTTTGCCGCCGGAGAAATAGGTTGCCGGCTGCAGACCCGCTTTACGCCGGATCACATCTCCGCGGCCGTCGCGGTCCAGCGCCGACGCGATGCGGTCGGTGCGGGTATCCTGCCAGACGATCGCGTTGTGATACGGCCGACCGGTATGCCGGTCCCAGACCAGTGTCGTCTCTCGCTGATTTGTGATTCCCAGCGCGGCAATGTCTTTCGAGGACAGGCTGGTCCTGTTGAGCGCCGACATCAGGACCGAGGTGGTGCGCTCCCAGATCTCGATCGGGTCGTGCTCGACCCAGCCGGCGCGCGGCAGGATCTGCTCATGCTCAAGCTGATGACGGCCCACCTCGGTGCCGTCATGGTCGAAAATGATGCAGCGAGTGCTGGTGGTGCCCTGGTCGATCGAAGCGATGAAATCAGCGAATTCGCCCACTTGCTTTCCTCCGCGGGATGGTGGCGATCATTGCCTGTAACCGTCCATGATGGTCTACCGGGCGGCCAGATCACTGGCATATCGACGCGCAGCTTTCAAGTCGCGACGGCCCGTCGCTTGCGTAGGTCTGCGTAAAGCGGTTCCATCGGCGATGTGGGTGAAGAGGTCAAGCGGACCGCCTACGACCGCGTACACCGGCAGGAGTACCGGCGCAAGGTGCAGCTGTGCCTGGACGTCTTCGAGACCATGCTCGCCCAGTCCAGCTTCGAATTCGACCTACCCCTGACCGGGATGGAGATCGAATGCAACCTGGTCGATGACAACTATCAGCCGGCGATGTCCAACCAGGACGTGCTGGCCGCCATCGCCGATTCGGCTTACCAGACCGAATTAGGCGCCTACAACATCGAATTCAATGTGCCACCCCGGCCGCTGGGAGGCCGCACCGGGATGGAATTGGAAGCTGAGGTGCGGGCCAGTTTGAACACGGCTGAGACCAAGGCGAACGCCGGGGGCGCCCACATCGTCATGATCGGCATCCTGCCGACGCTGATGCCCGAGCACCTGGCCGACGGATGGATGAGTGAGTCGAGCAGATATGTGGCCCTCAACGACTCCATCTTCAACGCCCGCGGCGAAGAAATCCAGATCGACATCAGCGGCCCGGAGCCACTCAGCCTGAACTCGGCGTCCATCGCTCCCGAATCGGCTTGCACCAGTATGCAATTGCACCTGCAGGTGTCGCCGGATGATTTCGCCAGCAACTGGAATGCCGCGCAGGCGCTGGCCGGGCCGCAGCTGGCGCTCGGAGCGAACTCGCCTTACTTTTTCGGCCATCAGCTGTGGTCGGAAACCCGCATCGAGCTGTTCGCGCAATCCACCGATACCCGTCCCGACGAGCTGAAAATCCAGGGTGTGCGGCCGCGGGTGTGGTTCGGCGAACGCTGGATCACGTCGATCTTCGACCTGTTCGAGGAGAACGTTCGCTACTTCCCGTCGCTGCTGCCGGAGGTGTCCGACGAAGATCCGGTCGCCGAACTCGCCGCCGGACGCACCCCGCATCTGTCGGAGTTACGCCTGCACAACGGCACGGTGTACCGATGGAATCGGCCGGTTTACGACGTCGTCGAAGTGGATGGGGTGGGCCGGCCACATCTGCGGGTGGAGAACCGAGTGCTGCCTGCGGGGCCGACGGTCATCGACATGATGGCCAACTCGGCGTTCTACTACGGCATGTTGCGCACGCTGTCCGAAGAAGACCGCCCGCTGTGGACCAAGATGAGCTTCGCTGCGGCGCAACAGAATTTCCGGCAGGCCGCTCGGCACGGCATCGGCGCAAGGCTGTACTGGCCGGGGTTGGGCGAGGTCACCACCGAAGAATTGGTGCTCGGCGAATTGCTGCCGATGGCGCACCAGGGCCTTGAGCGCCGGGGCGTCGCCACCGAGGTCCGCGAACGGTTTCTCGGCGTGATCGAGGGGCGTGCCCGCAGCGGACGCAACGGTGCGGTCTGGCAGGTGTCTACCGTGCACGCGCTGCAGGAGGGCGGTATGACTCGGCCCGCAGCCCTGGCGGAGATGCTGCGGCGCTACTGCGAGCACATGCACACCAACGAACCGGTGCACACCTGGGAAATCAGCTAGCGAGTCCCGCCGCGGAGAACACCTGTGGGTGCTGAATGTCGCTGTGGGCGCCGGCTGAAAGCCCTGATTACGGTCATCGCATGGCCTCGGCCATTGCCATATGCCCCTGAAAACCGCACGCCGTCGCCGTGGCGCGATAGCGATCTACCCAATCGCGGTAGCCGCTCTGATCGCCACCTTGGCGTGCCACCAACGCCCGCAAGCGCAGCAGCGGAATCTCGTGCAGCACAAACCCGGGGTCGGTTGGCACCGCAGCCAGCGGGTCGATCACTTCCTGCGCGGTCTGAACGTCGCCGGCGGCGTCGCGCTGCAACAGCGACTCCACCAGTGATGCGATCGCGCCCAGCGGTGCGCAGCGGCGACTGGCCAGCTGTTGTCTATGCCATTGGCGAGCGGCTCTCGGTTGACGTGACCGTTGCAGTGTCGGCGTAACTAGGTCACGCAGTGCGGCACGGCCCGGGCCACCCGGAGTAGGTTGAAACACATGGCAAATGAGGTAATGGACTGGGATAGCGCATACCGCGAGCAGGGCAGGTTCGAAGGCCCGCCGCCGTGGAACATCGGTGAGCCGCAGCCGGAACTGGCCGCGCTGCTGGCCGCCGGCAAGTTCCGCAGCGATGTGCTCGACGCCGGCTGCGGCTACGCCGAGCTATCGCTAACCTTGGCCGCCGAAGGCTATACCGTGGTCGGCGTCGACCTCACCCCGACCGCAGTCGCCGCAGCCACCAAAGCCGCCAAGGAGCGCGGGCTGAGCAGCGCCAGCTTCGAACAGGCCGACATCACCTCGTTCAGCGGTCACGACGGCCAGTTCAACACCGTGGTTGACAGCACGCTGTTCCATTCGCTGCCGGTCGAAGGCCGCGACGCTTATCTGCAGTCGGTACATCGTGCGGCTGCCGACGGGGCTAGTTACTACGTACTGGTGTTCGGCAAGGGAGCGTTCCCGGCCGAATGGGAGACCAAGCCGAACGAGGTCGACGAGGACGAGTTACGCGCCGCGGTGAGCAAGTACTGGCACGTCGACGAGATCCGGCCGGCTTTTATTCACGCCAACATCCCGCCGGCGCCGCCGGACTCCGATGTTCCGATGCCTGCCCATGACCGCGACGAAAAGGGCAGGATGAAGTTGCCTGCTTACCTGCTCACCGCGCATAAGGCCGGCTAGCGAGCTATACGGCCGCGGTGGCGTCGGTGAGCGCCGCCGCGAAGGCCGCCACGTCGTCGGTGCTGGTGTCCAGATGCGGCGATATCCGCAGCACGGGCGTCGTCAGTTCCAGCGGCGCCCGCTCCACCCCCGCCGAAGTGGTCAGGATGCGACGTTCGGCTATCAGCCATGCGCGGACTTTCGCCGGGTCGGCGCCGTCGACGGGCTCCAGGGTGGTGATAGCGCTTTGCTCGTCGACGGATTCGACCACCCGCCAGCCGCGCACATCGGCGAGTACGGTCCGGCTGGTGCGGCCGACTTCGGCCAAGCCTTGGCGGACCGCAGCCGGGCCGGACGCCAGGTATTCGCCGAGTGCAACTGAAAACCCCACCCGGGCCGCCACATTGGCTTCGCCGAGTTCAAGGCGCTGGGCCACCGATAGCGACGACACCCACTCCGGCGGCGGCAGCCGCGGCCGCAGCCGCTGCAGCAGGGTCGGACGCACGGCTAGAACGCCGACGCCACGCGGGCCGGCAATCCATTTGCGCGAGGATGCATAGGCCACGTCGGCGCCGACGGCGCAGTCCACTTGCCCGAGCGCTTGGGCGGCGTCAACGACAAGCGGTAGGCCCAATTCACCACACAATTGGGCCATTTGATGTAGCGGTTGCACCACGCCGCGGTGGCTGGCCACCGCGGTCAGGTGCACCAGGTCAGGCGGGTCGGCGGCCAGGCCGACAGCCGCCTCGTCGAGGGCGACCCGGCCATCGCCGTCGGTCGGCAGCGGGCGGCGGGCGAAGCCATGGGCGGCCATGACGGCCAGGTTGGGCCCGTATTCGCCGGGTAGGCAGGCCAGCCTGCGGCCGCCGGGCGGCCAACTGGCCAGCAGCAAGTCCAGCGCGTGCAGCGAGCCGGTGGTAAAAACCACCTCTGCGTCGGGCATGCCGGCCAGCGCTGCGACCGCGGCGCGTCCGGCGTCGAGAGCCGGTTTGGCCGCTTCCGCCGCGATATATCCGCCGACTTCGGCCTCGTGGCGCGCGTGCCGGGCGGCGGCGTCGAGTACCGCGTAGCTCTGTCGTGAGCAGGCCGCGCTATCCAGGTGTAACCCGGCCACCGGCGGTCGGGCCATACGCCAGGCCATAGAAAGGCCGGACAGGGCTCCGCTCACTTGACCGCCAGCGACAACCCGAAGTCGCCGGCGTCGTCGGTCCACCACCGGGTGCGCCGCAGCCCTTCCTGGGCCAACTCGGCGGCCACCGATTCGGCACGGAATTTGCAGGACACCTCGGTGAGCATCTCTTCACCGCCGGCGAACTCGACGGTCAGATCCAAGGCGGCGATATGCACCCGCTGCTTGTGCCCGGCGCGCAGCCACATTTCCATCCGCTCGTCTTCGCTGTTCCAGCGGGCGATGTGCCGGAAGGCGTCGACGTCGAAGTCGGCGTCGAGTTCCCGGTTGATCACCGTGAGTACGTTGCGGTTGAACTGTGCTGTGACACCGGCGGAGTCGTCATAGGCCGCGACGAGCCGGTCGGTATCCTTGACCAGGTCGGTGCCCAACAGCAGGCTGTCGCCCGGCCGCAACACCGCCGCCAACGCCGCGAGGAACTCCGCACGCGGGCCGGCGGTGAGGTTGCCGATCGTCGACCCCAAAAATGCGAACAGCCGCCGCCCACCACCGGGAATCTCCGACAGATGTTCTTCGAAATCACCGCACACAGCGGCAATTTCGATGTCAGGGTATTCGCGCTGGATGGCAGTCGAGGCCGCGGAAAGCATGCTGGCGTCGACGTCGAACGGCACGAATCGGCGCAGCGCACCGGCGTCATGCAGTGCCTTCAGCAGTATGCGGGTCTTCTCCGATGTGCCGCTGCCCAGCTCGACCAGGGTGTCGGCACGGGTAACCGACGCCACCTCGGTAGCGCGGGCACGCAAGATCTCCGCCTCGGCACGCGTCGGGTAATACTCCGGCAGCCGGGTGATCTGGTCGAACAGGTCGCTGCCAACGGAATCGTAAAACCATTTCGGCGGCAGTGATTTCGGGGAACTTCGCAGGCCGTCGAGCACGTCGCGGCGCAGGGCCTGATACGCCGAGTCCGCGGCCAGGTGGTTGGACAGCGACAGCGTCATCAAGGGCCCTTCGAAGGATCAAGCGTGGTCATGGTGACTTGTTCGGCGGTGACTTCGACGAGGTGGCGGTCGGGAACGTCCTCCCAGCCGGGGTGGTCGTCATACGGCTCGCTGGCCAACACCAGTCCGTCGTCGCGACGCAACATCGACAGCGTGTCTCCCCACGCGGTGGCGAGTACTCGGGAGCCGTTGGCCGCCAAGATGTTCAGTCGTGCGTCGGGATCATCAGCTCCCACTTTTACGATCGTCTCTCCCAACGCATCGAGGCCACGGTCGAAGATCAGAGCGGCGAGAACTGCGCTGTCGCAGACTGATTCGGCCGACAAATCAGCTGGCAGCACAGCGCGGTCGACGATCCCGTTGTGCGATAATAGCCACTGCCCATCGGTGAACGGCGCGGTCGCGCTGGCTTCAATCGGCATGCCGACGGTCGCCGAGCGCACCGCTGCTACGACGCAGTGGCTGCGCAGCGCCGGTGCAACGGAATCGAATGAGGTGTCTCCCCACATCGGTACGGCACTGCGCCAGCGCCGCGGCGTCGCACCGTCGAAGAAGCCGACGCCCCAGCCGTCGGCGTTCATCAGGCCGTGCTTTTGCCGGCGCGGGGCGTACGACTGCACCCGAAGACCGTGCGGCGGATCGAGCACCAGTGCGGAGACTGAGATTTCGCGTCCCAGCCAGCCGAGGTGGCGACACATCAGGCACGGCCCCCGACTCGGTCGTCGTCAACCGACCACGCCAACCGGACACCGGAGAAGATCTGCCGCCGATACGGGTGATCCCAGTTGCGGAAACTGGGTCGCAGGATGCCCGACTCCACGGCCCACGATCCACCACGCAGCACCCGGTAGTCCCCGCCGAAGAACGGCTGGGAGTAGCGCTGGTAGAACATCGGGGTGAAGCCCGGCCACGGCTGCACCGCTGAGCTAGTCCACTCCCAGACGTCGCCGAGCATCTGTTCGACTCCGTAGGCCGACGCGCCGGCCGGGTAAGCGCCGACCGGCGCCGGCCGCAGTGCCTCACCGCCGAGGTTGGCATGGTCAGCCGACGGCTCCTCGGCGCCCCACGGATAGCGTCGCCGAGAGTCGGCCTGTGGATCCCAGGCGCACGCCTTTTCCCACTCGGTTTCGGTGGGCAGCCGGGCACCCGCCCACGCGGCGTAGGCCTCGGCTTCGAAGTAGGTGATGTGCTGCACCGGTTCGTGGGCGGGGATGTCCTCGACTCGACCGAACCGGGTCCGTGTCTGTCCGTCGACGTTCCAGAACTGCGGCGCCGTCAGGCCGGCGCTTTGGCGGTGCTCCCAGCCCCGCACCGACCACCACCCCGGCTGCGCGTACCCGCCGTCGTCAATGAATTGCCGCCACTCGCCGTTGGTGACCGGGACCCGGCCGATCCGAAACGCCGGAACGTCCACGACGTGGGCCGGGCGTTCGTTATCCAGTGAAAACGGCTCGGTGTCCGCGTCGACGCCCTGGACGAACGGACCGCCGGGCACCAGCACCGAGGTGCCGGCAAGGCCCGGCCTGCCGGGCGGCAGGGTGGATGCGTCGTGCAGCAGCGGCGGACCGCTGCGCAGATTCAGCGCCTGCAACATCGTCTCGTCGTGCTGGTTTTCGTGACTGACCACCATCCCGAACGGGAAGTTCCGACCGGGCTCGTCGGGCAGCGCATCCAGAGCATCCAGCACCGCCGATCGCACCGCCCGGCAATACGCCCGCGCCTGATTCGGGGACAGCAGCGGCAACTCGACGCGGCTGGCCCGCGAGTGCACGAAAGCGTCGTAGAGGTCGTCGACCGCCTCCGGCAACATTCGCGGGCGATCGGGGTCGCCAGCGCGCAGCAGCCAGAATTCCTCCTGCTGACCGATGTGCGCCAAGTCCCATACCAGCGGACTCATCAGCGGGTCGTACTGGCGGCAGAGTTCGGCGTCGTCGAAGTCGACCAGCCGCAGGGTCCGGTCCCGCGCCCGGTCCAGATCGCGGGCCAGCGCTTCGCGCGACGTCACCGCTCCCCTTGCGCCAACGCGGTGACCGTCGCCGCGATGCCGCTCTCGATCACCCGATCGGAAAAGTCGTCGGCGGCACAGCGACCCCGGTCGACCGCGTCGACCAGGCGCTGCATCGCATCGGTGAGCCCGGCGGGCGCGCGGTCGGCGGCGACGGCCACGCACCGGTTAGCCGCGGCGTGCAGCCGCCGATCGTTCAGCCCGACACGGGCCGCGGTGTCCCAGGCAGTGGCGACGGGCTCGACAACTTCGGCTGCCATATCGGCGGCAACCGGGTCGTCGAGCAGAGTGACCAGCGTGAACACCACGGCCGGCCAGATGGCATTGGGAACGCTGTCGAGGTAGCGGATCTCCAGCCACTGCCGTGGACGCACCGGCGGGAACAGGGTGGTCAGGTGGTATTCCAGGTCGTAACGGGTCGGCCGACGATCACCGAGCAACTCGCGACCGTCGGCCCAGTCGGCGAAGGGCAGGTAGTGCGTGACCGGCTCCGCCTCGGGGCTGTGCACCAGCATCACCGGCGCCTTCAGCGCGTATCGCGCCCAGTCAGTTCCGGGATCGTCACCGCTGGCGGTCAGGATGGGTCCGCATCGCGCTGAGTCGAGCTGACTCCATACCCGCTGCCGGGTGGATCGCCAGCCGGAGAACTTTCCGCCCAGCAGCGGCGAGTTGGCGGCGATGGCAACCATGGTGGGACCCAGGGCGTGTGCCAGCCGGACCCGTGCCGCCCAGCCGGCCTGCGGCCCCGCGTCGAGGTTGACCTGAACCGAGGCCGTCGACGTCATCATCGCCGCGCCCGCAACGCCGGAGTGACTGGCCGCAAAGAACTGTTCCATGGCGCGGTAGCGGGCCCCGGGGTTGATGCGCTTGGCCGGTCGCAGCGGGTCCGCACCAAGCAGCACTAGCCCCAAACCGACATCGGCGAAGGCTGCTCCAAGCACGACCTGATCGATCGTCATCGTCTCGATCGCAGACATCACGCCACCAGCGGGTGGACCGGAGAGTTCCACGGCGCCACCGGGTTCGACGGTGACCACGCCGCCGCCCGGCATTGCCGGAAGCGACTCCAGAACGCCGGTGATCTCATCCCAGGTCGGTCTGCGGTGCGGCTCAGCCGGGTCGTAGCAATGCGCCTCGATCTCCAGGCCGACCCGCCCCACGGGACCGTCGATCAAACAAGCGTCGGTGATGTACTGCGCTGCAGCCGCCGAACCGGCCAGCTCGCCGTCTGCCAGGCGCGTGTGATCGAGCTGCGACGCGACGGCAAACGCCATAATCCCGATCCCTTCGGGGCCCGGACCGTCGGTCGCGGACCGCTGGTTGCGCGCGGCTACTTAACGATAGTCACACGACTCCATCTTCCAGACGGCACTGACATATTCCGTAGTTCGGAGCGGCCGCGGTTTTGGTTTATTGACCCAACGCGTTTTCCATGGCACCGGCAAGCACGTTTACCGCGGGACCGCCGTTGCCGGACTGACAGACCTTCGCTTGCAGAAGCACGTTTTCCCGCAGACGCGTCTGGGTGAAACATCGACGATCGGTACCGGCTTCCTGCTTGGTCCACGCCGCGTCCGCGGCACCCGGGGGTCCGCCGTCGAAAGACCACACTTGGGTGGTTCCGTTGTCCAGGTGCATCGCAGTGGTCTGCCCGGAGCAGCCGACCGTGCGGTCCACCACCCGGTGAAATGCCGCGCCGGCGGCGTCCCCGGTTGCGAAGACACCGACCGCTTGTTTGACGAAGTGGGTCTGGTCGGTCGGCGACGTCTGCGTGCTCGCGCCGTTGAACGATGCCAGGTCGGGGTCGTTGTAGACCTCCGGCAACCCGATGTCGGCCCAGTTATTGCACACCGGATTGTCGACGTAATACGACTGGAACGGCTGGGTGAATATTGATTCGTCCCGCATAGGGCCGCCGACGATGTTGCCCACCGAGCCCTTGCCGAGGACCGCATAGCTGACCACGCCCGGGTCCGAAGGTCGGGCCGCCGCGACCGGGGCAGCGTATAGCGCCGCGACTGCCACGCCTATTGGGCCCGCCGCCGCGGCAATCCGCCTCGCCTGACCCAACGGACCTAGGCCTCAACCGCGACGGCGGCATCGATAGTCATGGGTCTCGATCATGCCAACTGGCCCACTCGAACAGAAGGCTACGGGGTTCCAGGAGGCGGTGGCGGCTGGCCGGGCCCGCCGGGGCCGCCATGACCGCCATGTCCGCCGTGACCACCGTGACCACCTGGACCGCCGGGACTACCTGGACCGCCGGGACTACCTGGACCGCCCGGGCCGAAGGGGGGCATCGGCGGACCACCGGGCCAACCGGGGCCCATGCCCGGGGGAAATGGTCCACCTGGGGAGAACGGCGGCCACTCTCCCGGCGGTGGGCTTTCAGGACCTTCGGGACCGAACGGGCCGAACATGCCATGGTGGTGGTGATGATGGTGATGGACCGCGACGGCGGCGCCGGAGAAGAAGATAACCGCCACCACGAAAACGATGCCGGCAACGATCACCACCCACGCTGCAACCTGGTAAAGCCGCGACGGCCTCGGTCCATGCAGATGCTGCGGCGGCAGGGGCGGGCCCGCAGGAGGCGGCTGGATCTGGGGTTCAGGTGCTTGGGTCATGTCTCGATAATGCCGACGCACGCGCCAGTCATCAAACACCGCCTTCAGCAAGTCACGAGGCAGCTTTTCGTCCTAGCAGCAGAAGGCCCACACGAACCGCAGGATAACCACGGCGATCAGGGTGACTCCGGCAATGATCGCCACCCAGGCCGCGACCTGGTAGAGCCGTTCATGTTCCGGTGGCGGCGCGGCGGGAGTCGGTGGGATCGACGGCTGAGTTGTCTCGCTCATGCTTGGCCATAATGCCTCAGGTCGGCGAGGGCTGCGAGCGGAGAGCGGCCCTGAAGCGTCGGTGAGTTCCCGCCGCAAAGTCGGGAGCCCGGCGCCCCCAGTGCGGGGACGCCGGGCTCGTGGTAATTGTGATACTCCGCGGAATCGTCGGATGGATACCTCCGAAACCGTTCACCCGAAACGGATTACAGCAACTGCGGCATAGTGAAGCAACCGCAACTGCCCGATTACGGGTGTGCCGGAGCCAGCGACGGTGCAACGGACCCGGGGGGTTGCGAGGGGCCCAGAGCACCGGGGCCACCATGCCCACCGTGGAAACCAGAGCCCGGACCATGGTGCATGGCCGAATGGCCCATGGCGGGGTGGTGCCAGTGGTGGCATCCATGGTGACCGTGGCCGGCGATTTTGAAGCCGGCGAAGAAAACGGTCGTGACGATGAACAGGATCCCGGCCACGATCACTACCCATGCCGCGAACCTGTACAGCCAATAGGGTTTGACAGGTACCGTCGCTGGGGTAGTGGCGACCGTGGTCGGCCTGGTTGGGGTTTCAGGTGTTTCGCTCATACCTCGAATGATGCGTGGGCAACCGATAGTGGTGGTTAGGTCCGAGCTATGAAACAGCTATGAGTCGTAGCGGGGCTATTCGGGTTTAAACGGGTTCACCGCGAACTGGATTACGCGATAGGGCGCTCGGGCCCGGGGATTGCTGTTATGCCACTGGCTGACGAACACCCGCAACTCGTCCAGCGTCGAGCCCGGCGAGATGTACCCGCCATATGGCTGGGCCAGCCGGTTGTCATACGGGGGTGGCAGGCTTTCCGCAGGCTCCGGCCACTCGTCCTCATGTTGCACCACGGTGGTCACCGGCGCGGTGCCCAGCGACGTCGGGTCGTCTGCTACTCGGACTTCCATGTTCCCGGTACTGGCGTTGAAATAGGACAGCACCGCCTTGCCGTCAACCTGTTTGAAGCTCATCTCACCAACTAGATCGCCCCACAACGGTGTTGGCGGCTTGTTCCAGCCGCCGTCGGAGCCGGACGCCCAGCCTTGCCACCGAGACCGGTCCCCAAAGTTCTCCGGTGCGACCCGGTACAGCATCACTGGTTGGCTGCGGTCGAAGTCGTCGGCGACGATGTAGACCCACCCGGTCGGTGACTCCGCTGTCGGTATCGGGTCGTAGTAGCCACTGACCTGTGACTGCTGGCCGCTCAGGTACGCGGCCTGTCGCACCGAACCTGGAACAGTCTGCCAAAGCCCATGCGTCGGTTCGGCTTTCACCAGCCGCGAACTCTGCGGGACCAGTTCAACGGTGGTGGTGATGAGTAGATAATTCTGTCGGTTGATCTGCACCACACCCGCAGGCAACTGCGATGCGCCCGGCGGCGTCGGGTCAGCCAGCAGCGGCTCGGCAATACCGGTGACGCTGGTGTAGCGGACTCCTGCTGGGTCATCGACCGAGGAAGTGTCTACCTGCAAGGCGATCGGCGAGTAATAGCCGCCAAAGCCGACACCCTGACCGCCGAAGCTGTCGCCGCAGACCTGCAGAACTTCGGTCGGGAATTCCATGAACGCGCATAAGTCGGTGGCGCCGATGCCGTAGTCACGGGTGGGCGTGCCGGTCCCGGCCGTGGGTCCGATCCGCATCACCTCACCTGGCGCCAACGGTTGCAGGACCGGCTCGGGCACCGGAGCCGGCGGATCGGCATAAGCGGGCGAAAAGCTGTGCTGGGCAAGCAGACACACCACAGACGCGGCCATCAGCGAGCAGCGCGCGATCCGGCGGGAGTCGGCAGGGCTCACCCGCGGGTCACAGTTCGGCGACCAGCAACTCGGCGATCTGAATCGTGTTCAATGCCGCGCCTTTGCGCAGATTGTCGGTGCAGACGAACAACGCCAGACCGCGTCCGTCGGGTACACCGGGGTCGTGGCGGATGCGGCCTACCAGAGATTCGTCGACACCGGCAGCGGCCAGCGGCGTCGGCACATCAACCAGCGTCACACCCGGCGCACCGGCGAGGAGTTCACCGGCGCGCTGCGGCGAAAGCGGTTGGGCGAATTCGGCATTGATCGACAGCGAGTGACCGGTGAACACCGGCACCCGCACACACGTGCCGCTGACCAGCAAGTCCGGGATACCAAGGATTTTGCGGCTCTCGTTGCGCAGCTTCTGGTCTTCGTCGGTCTCGCCGGAGTCGTCGTCGACCAGCTTCCCGGCCAACGGGACGACGTTGAACGCGATCGGTGCGACATAGGTGTGCGACGGCGGGTATGTCACCGCGCTGCCGTCGTGCACCAGCTGCTCGGCGTCGTCAATCACCGCGCGGGCCTGCTCGGCCAACTCAGCGACCCCGGCCAGCCCGCTGCCGGAGACCGCCTGATAGCTGGACGCGACCATACGCACCAGTTGGGCCTCGTCGTGCAGCACCTTGAGCACCGGCATCGCGCCCATCGTCGTGCAATTCGGGTTGGCGATGATGCCCTTCGGCCGGGTCCGCGCGTCATCGAAATTCACCTCGGACACCACCAACGGCACTTGGGGGTCCTTACGCCAAGCCGACGAATTGTCGATCACCGTCACCCCGGCGGCAGCGAACCGCGGCGCGTGTATCCGCGACATCGCCGCGCCCGCGGAGAACAGCGCGATGTCCAAGCCGGCCGGGTCGGCGATTTCGGCGTCCTCGACCTCGATTTCCTGGCCGCGGAAGGTCAGCTTGCGGCCCTGCGAGCGGGCCGAGGCGAAAAACCGCACGCTGGTTGCCGGGAACTCACGCTCGTCGAGCAGCGTGCGCATCACCTGGCCCACCTGGCCGGTGGCGCCGACCACCCCGATCGATAAACCGCCCATCAGCGACCCGTCCCGGCATATACCGTTGCCTGCTCGACACCGCCGAGGCCGAACGCCTCGTGCAGCGCGACGACAGCCTTGTCCAGCTCAGTGTCTCGGCACAGCACCGAGATCCGGATCTCCGACGTGGAGATCAAGTCGATGTTGACGCCGACACCGGCCAGCGCCTCGCAGAACGTCGCGGTGACCCCCGGGTGGCTGCGCATGCCGGCGCCGATCAGCGATACCTTGCCGATGTGGTCGTCGTAAAGCACTTGGGCGAACCCGATCTCGTCTTTGAGCGAGTCCAGCGTCTCCACCGCGATCCGACCGCTGTCGCGGGGGCAGGTGAACGTGATGTCGGTCTTGCCGTTTTCGATCTTGGAGATGTTCTGCAACACCATGTCGATGTTGACGTCGGCGTCGGCGACCGCGCGAAATACCTTGGCCGCGTAGCCCGGGTAGTCGGGAATGCCGACAATGGTCACCTTGGCCTCGCTGCGGTCGTGTGCGACGCCGGTCAGGATGGGGTCTTCCATGGAAATGTCCTTGATCGATCCGGTAACGATGGTGCCCGGCTTGTCGGAGTACGACGAGCGCACGTGCACCGGAATGTTGTAGCGGCGCGCATATTCCACGCATCGCAGCATCAGCACCTTGGCGCCGCAGGCCGCCATCTCGAGCATCTCTTCGAAGGTGACGGTGTCCAAATGGCGGGCATTGGGGACGATCCGCGGGTCGGCGCTGAAAATGCCGTCCACGTCGGTGTATATCTCGCAGACGTCGGCGCTCAGCGCGGCGGCCAGCGCGACAGCGGTGGTGTCCGAGCCGCCGCGGCCCAGGGTGGTGACGTCCCTGGTGTCCTGGCTGACGCCCTGGAATCCGGCGACCAGCACGATCAGCCCTTCTTCAAGTGCCGACTGCAGCCGGGTCGGGGTGACGTCGATGATCTTGGCCTTACCGTGCGCCCCGGTCGTGATGACACCGGCCTGTGAGCCGGTGAACGAGCGCGCGTGCGCGCCCAGCGATTCGATTGCCATCGCCACCAGCGCGTTGGAGATGCGCTCACCGGCGGTCAGCAGCATGTCCAGCTCGCGGGCCGGCGGCGCCGGGCACACCTGCTGGGCCAACTCGAGGAGCCCGTCGGTGGTGTCCCCCATCGCCGAGACCACCACGACGACATCGTTGCCCTGCTTCTTTGCCTCGACGATGCGCTCGGCAACGCGGCGGATCCGCTCGGCGTTGGCCACCGAAGATCCGCCGTACTTCTGCACGACGAGCGCCACTTCGATCCTTTCCAGCCTGTGGGGCGAGGTTTAGGTCGAAAAACAGAATACGTGGATTGACCGAACGACGATGTCGGGCGGGCAGTCGGCAACTGTGCGGTGATATTCAATAAGGGCCGGCGCACGACCGGCGGACATGTGGTGAGGAAGGGATCGTCGCGATGGCCGGGGATATCAAGGTGTTGTGGGGTACCGAACCAGACGAGCACGACTATCCGGCAGCGGAGGACTACCTGGCGCTGATTGCTACGCCCGCGCAGATCAGCGAAGTCGTGGACGCGCTGAAGAAGGCGCCGATCGTGTACAAAAAGGCCAAAGATCTGCTGCGCGCATCACGGTTGGCCCTGCTGCCGCCAAAGAACCCCCACGTGGCGGCGGATCTCAAAAAGATCAAGAAGGGCAAGCAGCTGTCACCGATTCTGGTTGTCCGCGGCGACCTGACGAAGGACGTGGCCTTACAAATCGCCGACGGCTACCACCGGGTGTGCGCGAGCTATCACACCGACGAGAACACCGATATCCCGGTCAAGATTGTCCCGGTCGGGGGCTGACGGCCTGGAGTTTTGGGCAAACGCGCACGAGCGGTAAAGTACAGGGCGTGCAGCGGGTGCTCCTTCTCGGACGCCGCGACGGGGCCTGATCCAGACCGGCTTCCCGTCGCGGGTGTTCGCGATGCGCCGGTCGCCGCCTAAATAGGCGTCCCCTTTTGATAACCCCGGAGCAATCACCGTGACTAGCTTTACCTCCCCCGATCTGGGCGACTCCCCCGACGCATTCAGATCCACTCGAACCATCACCAAACCCGCCGGCCAGCCCAACGCCGGCCAACCTGCCTGGAACACCCAGCGCGGGTCGTCGATGCCGATCAGCCGGTACCGCCCGTTCGCCGAGGAAGTCGAACCGGTCCGAGTTGCCGACCGCAGCTGGCCCGACCGGGTGATCACTCGCGCGCCGATGTGGTGCGCGGTTGACCTGCGTGACGGCAACCAGGCCCTGATCGACCCGATGAGCCCGGCCCGCAAGCGCCGGATGTTCGACCTGCTGGTCCGGATGGGCTATAAGGAGATCGAGGTCGGGTTCCCGTCGGCCAGCCAGACCGACTTCGACTTTGTCCGCGAGATCATCACCGAAGGCGCCATCCCCGACGACGTCACCATCCAAGTGCTGACGCAGTGCCGCCCGGAACTGATCGAACGCACCTTCAAAGCGTGCGAGGGTGCGCACCGGGCCATCGTGCACTTCTACAATTCGACGTCGATCCTGCAGCGCCGGGTCGTCTTCCGCGCTGACCGGGCCGCCGTGCAGGCCATCGCCACCGACGGCGCCCGCAAGTGCGTCGAGGAGGCCGCGAGGTACCCCGGCACTCAGTGGCGCTTCGAGTACTCACCGGAGTCCTACACGGGTACCGAACTGGAGTACGCGAAACAGGTCTGCGACGCGGTGGGAGACGTCATCGCGCCCACTGCCGACAACCCGATCATCTTCAACCTGCCCGCAACTGTGGAGATGGCCACTCCTAACGTCTACGCCGACTCAATCGAGTGGATGAGCCGCAACCTGGCGCGCCGCGATGCCGTCATCTTGAGCCTGCATCCGCACAATGACCGCGGAACAGCCGTTGCCGCGGCCGAATTGGGCTACCAGGCAGGAGCCGACCGGATCGAGGGCTGCCTGTTCGGCAACGGCGAGCGCACCGGCAACGTGTGCCTGGTAACGCTGGGACTGAACCTGTTCTCCCGCGGCGTGGACCCGCAGATCGACTTCTCCAACATCGACGAGATCCGGCGCACGGTGGAGTATTGCAACCAGCTGCCGGTGCACGAACGTCACCCCTACGGCGGGGATTTGGTGTACACCGCCTTTTCCGGCAGCCATCAGGACGCCATCAACAAGGGCCTGGACCAGATGAAGATCGATGCGGATGCCGCCGAGTCCGATGTCGACGACATGCTCTGGCAGGTGCCGTATCTGCCGATCGATCCCCGTGACGTCGGACGCACCTACGAGGCGGTGATTCGGGTCAATTCGCAGTCCGGCAAAGGCGGGGTGGCCTACATCATGAAGGCCGACCACGGGCTGGCGTTGCCACGACGGCTGCAGATCGAGTTCTCGGGCGTGATCCAAAAGATCGCAGAGGGCACAGCGGGAGAGGGCGGCGAGGTCAGTCCCAAGGAGATGTGGGACGCCTTCGCCGAGGAGTACTTGGTGCCGGTGCGTCCGCTGGAGCGGATGACGCAGCGAGTGGAAGCCGCCGAAGAGGATGGCGGCATCACCAGAATCGCCGCGACCGTCAAGGTCGACGGCGTGGAGAGCGAGATCGAAGGCGCCGGCAACGGCCCGCTGGCAGCGTTCGTCGACGCGCTGGGGCACGTCGGTTTCGACGTGGCCGTGCTGGATTACTCCGAGCATGCGATGAGCTCGGGCGACGATGCCCAGGCGGCGGCCTACGTCGAAGCTTCGGTGAGGATCGCGAGCGCGGCGGAGCCGGGCGAAGCGGGTCCTCCCCCATCAGGCTCGGTGGGCGGGCGCACGGTGTGGGGTGTCGGCATCGCGCCGTCGATTACCACCGCGTCGCTGCGTGCGGTGGTGTCGGCGGTGAACAGGGCCGCGCGCAACTGAGCCATCAGGCCTGCATTTTGGCCAGCAGCATTCCCGCCAAGGTCTGGGCTTGCACGCAGCTGTCGGCTCCGATGATCAGGTAGATCCAGCCGCTGAGCACGTCGAGCGTCGCGGGAGGTGCCACGAAACAGAACGCCTGGTCGCCGAGACCCGGGATGTTCTGCACCTGGCCGGCGGTCTGCTTGTTGGTGGCGAATCCTTTCGACTGCGAGTTGAGGCACTGCTCATCGGCGCGCTGGCCGTCCTGGCAGTACAGGTTGTTCCAATACAGCTTGAAGCTGACGTCGTTGCCCGTCGCCGGCGCCGAATCACACTCCGCTTCGCTTGTGGACTGGGTGCCCTGCGGCGGCGGAAACGCCCTGCCCATCACTTGACTGATGTCGGCTCCGCTCAGCAGCCCACAGAAATTCGCTGGAACGTGCACGACGCCGAACTTCGACGCTGAGCCGGCGTCGCCGCTGTTTGAGCCGCACGCCGCCGTCACGACCGCGGCCGCTACCAGCGCAGCCCACCGGGATTTCTTGTGGTCGGCCACCGGATCAGAACAACGCGAACTGTTCGCCGGCTCGCGCCGTGTCGATGAATTCCTCGACACCGGTGCCATTTGCGACAGTGCCGACGCAATCCATGAACTTCGCGTCGGAAACCACCGGCACACCCAGCTCGTGAGCCTGGTAGCCCTTGCCGTGTGCCGGACGGCGTTCATTGCAGATCACCAGTGAGGTTTCCCGGTCGACGGCGTCGGCATAGGCCAACCCGGCGTACAGGATGCGCTCGACTAGCTCCTCGTGCGTCCGCTCGACCTCAGCAGCTAGCGCCACCCGCATGCCCTGCACCAGCGGCCTGCCCCCGACGTAGGGGCCGGGGTTGAGGTACGGACACGGCATCCGGGAAGCCAGCATCTTCAACGGTCGCAGCTCTTCGTGGGTGACTCTGCCGCTGGGCCAGTGCCGGCGGGTGACCGGCCGCACGGGTAGCCAGACGTCGCGTTGCCGGGCCCGCTCCAGCGCTGCCGCCAGCACGCTGGTCAGCACCACGGCGTCGTCGAACGCGTCGTGCGGCCGCCGTTGAGTCACGCCCCAGTGCGCGGCCAGCGTCTCCAACCGCAGGTTGTCGATACCCAGTTCCAGCCGCCGGGCCAGCTCAACCGTGCACATGACGGTGTCGATCGGCAGTTCAACGCCGGCCATTTCGGCCTCTGAGGTGAGGAAGGCGTAGTCGAACGCAGCGTTGTGCGCCACCAACGTGCGGCCACGCAAGAGCTCGACCACATCGCCGACGATGTCGGCGAACTGGGGCTGGTCCTCGAGCATCGCGGCGGTCAGGCCGTGCACGTGGGTGGGTCCGGGATCCACCCCCGGATTGAGCAGGCTGACCACCGATTGCTCGACTTGGCCGTCGGGGTCCAGGGCCAGTACCGCGAGACTGATGACCCGGGCGCTGCTTGGTCTGAAGCCGGAGGTCTCGACGTCGATGACGGCCCAACCGGCCCCGGGCTCGGTGGCCGGCCGACCCCAGGTCATCCTCGTCGGGCTTACCACCGAAATGTCCCGCATGAATGGAGGATGGCACGTCAAACCGACATCGCCGGGTCGCTGCGGGTCGTGTCGTCGACCTAAACTTCCCGGGTGATCACCGCCCGCGGACGTCTCGCCCTCGCCGCCGGCGCGGGCGCGCGATGGGCCTCGCGGGTGACCGGCCGCGGCGCCGGCGCGATGATCGGCGGCCTGGTGGCGATGACGCTGGACCGCTCGATTCTGCGTCAGCTCGGCACCGGCCGGCGCACCGTCGTCGTCACCGGAACCAACGGCAAATCGACGACGACGCGGATGACCGCGGCCGCCCTGCGCACCCTGGGCTCGGGCCGCTCGGTGGCCACCAACGCCGAGGGCGCCAACATGGACGCCGGGCTGGTGGCCGCGCTCGCCGCCGACCGCGACGCCGCGCTGGCGGTCCTCGAGGTCGACGAGATGCACGTGCCGCACGTCTTGGATGCGGTTGAAGCCGCCGTGGTCATTCTGCTCAACTTGTCCCGCGACCAGCTGGACCGGGTCGGCGAGATCAACGTCATCGAACGCCGACTGCGGGCCGGGCTGTCCGTGCACCCACAGACCGTGGTCGTCGCGAACTGCGACGACGTGCTGATGACTTCGGCCGCCTATGGCGGCACCGACGTGGTGTGGGTGGCCGCCGGTGGCAGCTGGGCCGCCGACTCGGTCAGCTGCCCGCGCAGCGGCGAGGTGATCGTCCGCGAACAGGGTCACTGGTATTCCACGGGAGCCGACTTCAAACGGCCCACTCCGGACTGGTGGTTCGACGACGAGATGCTCTACGGGCCGGACGGGCTGGCGCTGCCGATGCGGTTGGCACTGCCCGGCTCGGTGAATCGGGGCAACGCCGCCCAGGCCGTGGCGGCCGCCGTCGCGCTGGGTGCCGATCCTGCGGCGGCGGTGGCCGCCGTATCCGGCGTTGACGAGGTCGCCGGTCGGTACCGCACCATTGACGTCGGCGCGCACACCGTGCGAATGCTGTTGGCCAAAAACCCCGCCGGCTGGCAGGAAGCCCTGTCGATGGTGGACAAGGACGCCGCCGGGGTGGTGATCGCGGTCAACGGGCGAGTGCCCGACGGCGAAGACCTGTCCTGGCTGTGGGACGTGCGTTTTGAGCAATTCGAACAGATCCCCGTGGTGGCCGCCGGGGAACGCGGGACCGACCTCGCGGTGCGGTTGGGCTATGCCGGCGTGGAACACACGCTGGTGCACGACACGCTCGCGGCCATCGCATCGTGTCCGCCCGGGCCCATCGAGGTAGTGGCCAATTACACCGCGTTCCTGCAACTGCAACGCAGATTGGCTCGGCATGGCTGACTCCACGGTGCGAATCGGGCTGGTACTGCCCGACGTGATGGGCACCTACGGCGACGGCGGCAATGCGGCGGTGCTGCGGCAACGGCTGCGGCTGCGGGGCATCGCCGCCGAGATCGTCGAGATCACGCTGGCCGACCCGGTGCCAGACAGCCTCGACCTCTACACGTTGGGCGGGGCCGAGGACTACGCGCAGCGGCTGGCGACCAAGCATCTCGCCCGATACCCGGGCTTGCAACGGGCGGCGACCCGGGGCGCACCGGTGTTGGCGATCTGCGCGGCCATCCAAGTGCTCGGCCATTGGTATGAGACGTCGTCGGGCGAACGGGTCGACGGAGTGGGTCTGCTCGATGTGACGACTTCGCCGCAGCAGGTCCGAACCATCGGTGAGGTGGTCAACACGCCGCTACTGGCCGGGCTGACGCAACCGTTGACCGGGTTCGAGAACCATCGCGGCGGCACGGTGCTCGGCGGTGCGGCGACGCCGCTGGGTGCGGTGAAGAAGGGCGCAGGCAACCGCGCCGGTGACGGCTTCGACGGCGTCGTGCAGGGCAGCGCGATCGCCACCTACATGCACGGGCCCTGCCTGGCCCGCAACCCCGAACTCGCTGACCTGCTGCTGGGCCACGTGGTGGGCGAGCTGGCACCGCTGGACCTGCCCGAGGTGCAGTTGCTGCGCCGCGAGCGGCTGCGGGCTTAAGGCCCGGCGGGCCTGAGTTCTTTCGGTTCTTCTTCCGCGACACGTAAACCACGCACACGACACGCCGCTGAGGTTCACCGTGGTTTACCTCTCGGGGAGGCGCCGGTGACCTGGCGTCAGGCCATGGCGCGGCGGCCGGTCAGCGCGCGGCCCAGCGTCAGCTCGTCGGCGAACTCCAAGTCGCCGCCCATCGGCAGCCCGGACGCGATCCGCGTCACGGTCAGACCGGGAATGTCACGCAGCATCCGCACCAGGTAAGTGGCGGTCGCCTCGCCTTCGGTATTCGGGTCGGTGGCGATGATCACCTCGGTGATGTCGACGCCGTCGACCCGCTCGCCGATCCGGTTCAGCAGCTCACGGATCCGCAGCTGCTCGGGGCCTACCCCGGACAGCGGATCCAACGCCCCGCCCAGGACGTGGTAGCGGCCGCGGAATTCGCGCGTGCGCTCGACGGCCTGGATGTCCTTGGGCTCCTCGACGACGCAGACCTGCGAGCCGTCGCGGCGGGGGTCGGCGCAGATGCGGCACCGCTCGTCATCGGAGACGTTGCCGCACACCGCGCAAAACCGCACGCCGTCTCGGACTTTGGCCAGCACCGCGGTCAGCCGGTCGATGTCGGGTGGTTCGACGGACAACAGATGAAACGCGATGCGCTGCGCGCTCTTCGGCCCGATACCCGGCAACTTGCCGAGCTCGTCGATCAGATCCTGGACCGGTCCCTCAAACACCCAGCGCGCCGCCCATCCCGCCGGCCAGCGGACCCAGCTGTTCCTGCGCCATCGTGGTGACCTGCTTGGAGGCGTCGGCCAGCGCGCCGACGATCAAGTCCTGCAGCGTCTCGACGTCGCTGGGATCGACGACTTTGGGATCGATCTTCACCGCCACCACCTCGCCGCTGCCCTTGACGGTGACCTCGACCAGACCACCGCCGGCCTTCCCGTGCACCTCGGAATTGGCCAGTCGCTGCTGGGCGGCCATCAGCTGTTGCTGCATCTGCTGTGCCTGGGCGAGCAACGCCGACATGTCGGGCGGGCCTTCGGGTTGCATGACAGTCCCCTTGCGTCTTGGTCTCGACTTGGTCTCGCCTGCGGCTCACGGGCGGTTCGAAACTCCCAGGGTAGACGGCGCCAAGCTACCGTGGCGGCGTGCGCGTATCAGATTGCCTGCGTGTCGGGGTCGCGATGGCCGTCGGCGCAGTCACCGTCGTCGCCACGGCGCCGAACACCGCCGCAGCCCCAGCCAACATCGCCGGCATGATCGTGTTCCTGGACCCCGGTCACAACGGCGCCAACGACGCATCGATCAGCAGGCAGGTGCCCACCGGCCGCGGCGGCACCAAGGACTGCCAGGCCAGCGGCACCTCGACCAACGACGGCTACCAAGAACACACCTTCACCTGGGACACCACGCTGCGCATCCGCGCCGAACTCAACGCGTTGGGGGCACGAACGGCCATGTCCCGCGGCGACGATAGTTCGGTGGGCCCTTGCGTCGACCAGCGCGCGGCGATGGCCAACGCGCTACACCCGAACGCCGTGGTCAGCATCCACGCCGACGGCGGTCCGCCGACCGGCCGGGGATTTCACGTGAATTATTCAGCGCCCCCGCTCAACCAGGTACAGGCGGGGCCTTCGGTGCAATTCGCCCGGATCATGCGCGACCAAATGCAGTCCTCAGGTATTCCGCCGGCCAACTACATCGGCCAGAGCGGTCTATACGGGCGTTCGGACCTGGCGGGGCTGAACCTGGCGCAGTATCCGTCGGTCCTGGTCGAGTGCGGCAACATGAAAAATCCGGTCGACTCGGCGCTGATGGAGTCGCCTGAGGGCAGACAGAAGTATGCCGACGCGGTGGTCAAGGGCATTGCCGGCTTCCTGGGCAGCCAGGCCCAGGCCCGCTGAACTCAGGCCCGATTGCCCGCCTCTCCCCCGCAATCGGGCGGTACCCCCACCTCAGGCCGTTCCGGCCTGCATCGTCGCCGGGCGTCTAGCTCTCGAGTTCTTTTTTCAGGTTTGCCAGCACTTCGGACTGGATCTTTCTCAGCCCTAGCGGTGCGAACGTCTTCTCAAAGAATCCCTTCACACCGTCCGCACCCGTCCAGGTGGTCGTGACAGTGACGCTGGAGCCCGGTCCAGCCGGGGCCACCGTCCAGTTGGTGACCATGCTGGAGTTGGCGTCTTTCTCGATGACGGCGTGGCCGGCGACATCGACGTTGGCCCGGACATCGCGGACCCGGGATTTAGTGGCCTGCAGCTTCCAGGTGGCCACCGTTCCCTGGCCGTGACCGCCTTCGAGCACCTGATAGTCGCGGTAGTGCGAAGACAGGATTTTGGGGCGGACGTCCTGGTAGTCACCAACGGCGGACAGCACGGCCGCGGGCTCAGCGTTGATCAAGATGGTGCTGGCTGCACGGACCTGTCCCATCTGGTGAAACTCCTCTGCGCGGGGTGTGCCGATGCCACGCGCGGTACGGTGTGCCTGCGCGGGCTGCTGTCGGGGACTAGCGTATATGTGGTGCCTGTCCCTGCATCCGCACCGGCGGCTCATCGGGTGGGCGTCGAGCGGTTGTTGGCGAGCTATCGTTCGATTCCCGCGACGGCGTCCGTCCGGCTCGCCAAGCCCACCTCCAATTTGTTTCGCGCCCGCGCGAAACGGCACGGACCCGGGCTGGACACATCGGGCCTGACCAACGTCATTTCGGTTGATCCTGACTCGCACACAGCCGACGTCGCCGGCATGTGCACATACGAGGACCTGGTGGCGGCGACCCTGCCGTATGGCCTGTCGCCGTCAGTAGTCCCGCAGCTGAAGACCATCACGCTGGGCGGGGCGGTCACCGGGCTAGGCATCGAGTCGGCATCGTTTCGCAACGGCCTGCCGCACGAGGCGGTGCTGGAGATGGATATCCTCACCGGCGCAGGCGAATTGCTCACGGCTTCCCCCAAGCAACATCCTGACCTTTTCCGCGCATTCCCGAATTCCTATGGCACCCTGGGCTATTCGACGAGACTGCGAATCGAGCTGGAACCCATCAAGCCTTTCGTGGCGTTACGACACGTCAGGTTTCAGGCGCTGTCCGAGATGGTGGCAGCGATGGACCGCATCGTCGACACTGGCGGTTTCGACGGTATGCCGGTCGACTATCTCGATGGTGTGGTGTTCGGTCCCGAGGAGAGCTACCTGTGCGTCGGCGTGCGTACCGGCACCCCCGGCCCGGTCAGCGATTACACCGGACAAGGCATCTTCTACCGCTCCATCCAGCACCACGCCGGCATCAAAGAAGACCGGTTGACGATGCACGACTACTTCTGGCGGTGGGACACCGATTGGTTCTGGTGCTCAAGTGCTTTCGGCGCGCAGAATCCGCGGGTGCGGCGTTTCTGGCCCCGCCGCTACCGGCGTAGCAGCGTGTACTGGAAGTTGGCGGGGCTCGACCAGCGCTTCGGTATCGGCGACCGGATCGAAAAGCATAACGGCCGGCCACCCCGCGAACGGGTAGTCCAAGACATCGAGGTCCCCATCGAACGCACGGTCAACTACCTGGAGTGGTTTTTCGACACCGTGCCGATCACGCCAATCTGGTTGTGCCCGTTGCGACTACGCGACCAGGATGGCTGGCCGCTGTATCCGATCCGGCCCGGACGCACCTACGTCAACGTCGGGTTCTGGTCCTCTGTTCCAGTCGGTGCGGCCGAAGGCACGACAAACAAATTGATCGAAGCGAAGGTCGGTTCGCTCGACGGACACAAGTCGCTGTATTCCGACTCCTACTACACCCGTGACGAATTCGATGAACTCTACGGCGGAGAGACCTACAAAACCGTAAAGAAAACCTACGACCCGGATTCGCGTCTCCTTGACCTGTACGCAAAGGCGGTGCAACGACGATGACGACCACCAGGGAGCAGCCTTCTTCCACGAGCCAGCGGATGAGCCTGGCCGAGATCGTGGCAGTATTCGCCGACAGTACCGGCAGTGGCCCGCAGTCGCTGAAAATCACTGCCTACGACGGCAGCACCGCGGGACCCGACGATGCCGCACTGGGCATAAACCTGCTCACGCCGCGGGGCGCGACTTACCTGGTCACCGCGCCGGGCGAGTTAGGGATGGCCCGCGCCTACATCTCCGGCGACTTGGAGCTGCGCGGCGTGCACTCCGGCGATCCCTACGAGCTACTCGACGCCCTGGCATACAAGGTTGAGTTCAAGCGGCCATCGGCCCGCATGCTGGCCCACATCGTCCGCTCCATCGATCTGGAACTGTTGGTGCCAATCCCGCCACCTCCGCAGGAGGCCCTCCCGCACTGGCGTCGGATATTCGAGGGCCTGCGGCACAGCAAAACCCGCGATGCGGAAGCCATCCATCACCACTACGACGTCTCCAACACCTTCTACGAATGGGTGCTCGGGCCGTCGATGACCTACACCTGCGCGGTTTATTCCGATCCTGAAGCCACGCTTGAGGAAGCCCAGGAGAACAAGCACCGGCTGATCTTTGACAAGCTGCGCTTGCGGCCGGGTGATCGGCTGCTCGACGTCGGCTGCGGGTGGGGCGGGATGGTTCGCTACGCCGCGCGTCACGGTGTCCGGGCGATCGGTGCCACCCTGTCAGCCGAGCAGGCCACCTGGGCGCAGCGGGCGATCGAAGCCGAGGGGCTGACCGAGTTGGCCGAGGTGCGACACTCCGACTATCGCGACATTCGCGAGAGCGGGTTCGACGCCGTCTCGTCGATTGGCCTCACCGAGCACATCGGGGTGAGCAACTACCCGTCGTACTTCGGCTTTCTCAAGTCGAAGTTGCGCACCGGCGGCTTGTTGCTCAATCACTGCATCACCCGCCACGACAACAGGTCGGCGTTTAGGGCCAGCAGCTTTACCGACCGCTACGTGTTCCCGGACGGGGAGCTGACCGGCTCGGGTCGCATCATCACCGAAATCCAAGAGGTCGGCTTGGAGGTACTGCACGCCGAGAACTTCCGCAACCACTACGCGATGACGCTGCGCGACTGGTGCCGCAACCTGGTTGAGCACTGGGATGAAGCGGTCGCCGAGGTCGGTCTGCCGGTCGCCAAGGTGTGGGGGCTGTACATGGCAGCTTCGCGAGTGGGCTTCGAGCAGAACAACCTTCAGCTGCATCACGTCTTGGCCACCAAACTCGACGAGCGCGGCCGCGATGGTGGCCTGCCACTGCGGCCCTGGTGGCAGCCTTAAGGTGACTTGTCGGCGGTCACGTAGCACGCTTACCGTTTCGGCATGCCCGAAGAGGTCGGTCTCGCTGCTGACGCGGCGCGTGCTCGGGAAGGATCGCTGACCCAGCGGTTCGGTGTGGCATCGATCGCGGATCGAGCCGTGCCCGCCCCGGTGATGCGCGCCTACCAAAGCGCCATGCGCGGCCGCGGACGACTCGACGTCATTGCAGCCGAGATCGAATGCGCGGTGGCCAACCAACAGGCGCTGGCGCTAAATACGCCGGCCGGCGCGCTGAGCTTCTCGAGGTTCCTGCACGGAAAGACTCAAGACATCAAGCAAGTGGTAGCCGAAGCTGTTGCGGATTCCACATCCACCGCGGCCGTGCTGCGGTCCCTGCGTCCGTCCTACTCAGCGACGGCACCGTCGGCGACCGCCTTCGGTTCCCCTCTGCTCGGCGGTGGCTTTGTGCCACGCGGACCCACCACCTGGTGCATCCAACCCGGTGGGACCTCGGGGAAGTGGCGGTGTTCGGTGTTGTATCCGGATCGCGTGGTCAGGAGCTACTGGAGTCTCACCGATGACAGCGGAGGGAGCCTGCCATGACGACGCCTGACGAGTATGAAACCTTGCAACAGTGGGCTTTTCAGATGGAACCGGTTTTCACCGACGATGGTGAATCGTGGACGGGGTCGTATCCCGGAGCGGACTGGTCCGTCTCGGCGCCAACCGAGGCCGAAGCACGGGAGAAGCTCGGAGACGAACTCATTCGACGTCAGAACACCGGTGATGATCCCCTTGCATATGCCGACGCCATCTATCTTCGGCACCTACAAAAACCGATTGCAGGTGTATACGCGATGGACAACGAGGTGTACCTGCAGTTGCGCGATGAGCCTTGGACCGAACACACCCGCGCGTTCAAGGAAGCCGAGCAAAAGCGGTTGCGCGGCGAGACCTACACCATGGACGACTACTTGCGCGGCCGCGACGGCTAGCCAGGCTCAACTATTGTCGATGCGGCGGGCGCCCAGCTCGTTCTGCAGCAATTCCAGCGCGGCCTCTTCGGGATCGCGGCGCTCCGCCGGTGTGTCGTCACGACCGGCCTCGGCCAGCATGCTTTCTTCTTCGGCCTCGGCGGCCCGCCTGACGGGATCGACGTCAACGGCGGTCTCGATCGGTGCCTCGGCCAGAGTCGGGTTAGGTGCACCGGCTTCGCAACGCACTCGCCAGTCGACGCCCAGCGCATCTTTGAGTGCCTCGGCGATGACATCGGCGTTGCGTTGTTCGCACAGCCGTTTGGCCAACGGCGCCGATTCATGGGTCAGCACCAATGTGTTGCCCTCGACCGCGCGCACGGTGGCACCTGCCAGCATCACCTCGGTGGTGCGGCTGCGCTGTCTCACCTTGTCGCGCACCGTGGGCCACAAGGTGCGCACCGCGGCCGCGCCCGGCTCGCCCGGTCCCGCAGCAGCCGGCGCCGGCTCGGTTTGGGTCGGCTCGGGCGCTGGCGTGGCTTCCGGCTCCGGTTTGGGCGCTGGCTCGGCGGTGGCTCGCCGGTTCGGTTGTCTGGCCGAGGGCACCGGCTCGACCGGTCTGGACGGCTGCGGTTTGTCGTCGGCGGGGATGGACATATCCAGCCGGGTCTCGATTCGCTCGACACGCTGCAGCAGCGCTGATTCGGTGTCACTGGCCGACGGCAGCAGCAGTCGCGCGGAGATCACCTCGAGGAGCAGCCGGGGTGCGGTCGCGCCACGCATCTCGGTCAGGCCGGCATGTACGACTTCGGCGTAGCGGGTCAGCGTCGCTGAGCCTATCCGGGCCGCTTGATCGCGCATCCGGTCCAGCACGTCTTCTGGTGCATCGACCACGCCGCGAGCGGCGGCGTCGGGAACCGCTTGCAGCACAAGCAAATCACGGAACCGCTCCAGCAGATCGGTGGCAAACCGCCGCGGGTCGTGGCCGGCGTCGACCACCGATTCGACCGCCCCGAACAACGCCGCGGCGTCGGCGGCGGCGAGCGCGTCGACGGCCTCGTCGATCAACGCAACGTCGGTGGCACCCAGCAGCCCCAACGCCCGCTGGTAGTGGATCCGGTTGCCGTCAGGACCGGCCTCCGAACCGGCCAGCAGCTGATCGAGAACCGAGAGAGTGTCGCGGGGTGAACCGCCGCCGGCCCGAATCACCAGCGGGTAGACCGCATCGTCGACGGCGACACCTTCCTGCGTGCAGATCCGTTCGATCAGCGCACGCATGGTCCGCGGCGGCAGCAGGCGAAACGGATAGTGGTGAGTCCGCGAGCGGATCGTCGGCAGCACTTTCTCCGGCTCCGTGGTGGCGAACACGAAGATGAGATGCTCTGGCGGCTCTTCGACGATTTTGAGCAGCGCGTTGAACCCCGCAGTGGTCACCATGTGGGCCTCGTCGACGATGAAGACCCGGTAGCGCGACTGGGCCGGCGCGTAGAACGCACGGTCACGCAGCTCGCGGGTGTCGTCCACGCCGCCGTGGCTGGCCGCGTCGAGTTCGACGACGTCGATGCTGCCGGGTCCGTTGGGTGCCAGCGCGACGCAGGACTCGCAGACCCCGCAAGGCGTCGCCGTCGGCCCCTGCTCGCAGTTCAACGAGCGGGCCAGGATGCGCGCCGACGATGTCTTGCCGCAGCCGCGCGGGCCGGAAAACAGGTATGCGTGGTTGATTCGACCCGCCGCCAACGCGGTCGACAGCGGCTCGGTGACGTGTTCCTGCCCCACCACGTCAGCGAAGGACGCCGGTCGGTACTTGCGGTAGAGGGCCACGTTCGCCCACGCTACCGACGCCGTCTGACTCGTCCTAACGCCGGCTCAGCAGCGACTCGGTGGCGGCCAGCAATGCGCAGGTCGCCAGCCCGTCGATGGCATTGCGCAGGTCGGATATCGGCGGGAACGTCGGGGCGATCCGGATGTTCTTGTCGTCCGGGTCTTTCCGGTAGGGGAACGACGCGCCTGCATCGGTGACGGCGATGCCGGCATCTTTGGCCAACGCGACAGTGCGTCGTGCCGTGCCGGGTAGCACGTCGAGGCTGATGAAGTAGCCGCCTTTGGGCTCGTTCCAGGAGGCGATCTTGGAATCACCGAGACGCTTGTCCAGGATCTCCAGCGCCATCGCGAATTTGGGCGCCAGCAACTGCTGGTGGCGCAGCATCTGCAGGCGAACGCCGTCGGCGTCGCCGAAGAACCGCAGGTGCCTCAGTTGGTTGACCTTGTCGGGCCCGATCAACTTCTTGCCGGCGTACTGCAGGTACCAGGCGATATTGCCCAGCGATCCGCCAAAAAAGCTGACACCGGCGCCGGCGAAAGTGATCTTCGACGTCGAGGCGAAGACGTAAGGCCGGTTGGGATTGCCCGCGGCAGCGGCCAAGCCCAGCACGTCGACTTGGTGGACGAAGTCCAGCGTCAACGTGTGCACCGCATAGGCGTTGTCCCAAAACAGCCGGAAATCTTCTGCCGCAGTGCGCATCTGGACGAGCCGGCGAACCGTTTCCCACGAGTAGGTGATGCCGGTTGGATTGGCGAACACCGGAACCGCCCACAGGCCTTTGATCGCCGTGTCAACGGCGACCATTTCTTCAATCATGTCGACGTCCGGCCCGTCGTCGCGCATGGGAATCGAGATCATCTCGATGCCCATGGTTTCGGTGATGTTGTGGTGGCGGTCGTAGCCCGGTACCGGGCACAGGAACTTGACGCCGCCCGGCTCCTGTACCCAAGGCCGCGGCGAGTCCACCCCGCCGTGCAACATCGAGAACACGACGACGTCATGCATCAGCTCGAGACTGGCGTTGTTGGCCGCGATCAGGTTGGGCACTCCGATGCCGAGCAGCTCACCGAAGATGGCTCGCAGTTCGGGTAGACCATGCTGCCCGCCGTAGTTGCGAGTGTCGGTGCCCTCGCCGTCGCGGTAGTCATTCCCCGGCAGGCTCAACAGGGCGTTGGACAGGTCGAGCTGCTCGCTGCATGGTTTGCCGCGGGTGAGGTCGAGGGCCAGCTCCTTGGACTGCAGGTCCGCGTAATCCTGCTGATGGTGGGCGTGTAGAGCTTCGAGGTCGGTACGGCCTAGCGAGCTGAACGAGCCGTACGACACCATCCGCCTTTCATCGTCGAGACCTGGGTGGCCAGACAGGGGACCCCGCGCACCCGCTAGAGCCCATTGACCCTTGCTGCCTTCCGGCCCTGGGGGAGTTCACAGGTTAGACGCCGCGCGGGGTCCACCGCGAGTGTAGTACCCGAAGCCAGTCAATCGGCGACAGCCGGAAGACTCCAAGGTGGGCTCGGCTACCATTGCCGACGGAGGATTCGCCTAGTGGCCTATGGCGCTCGCCTGGAACGCGGGTTGGGTTAACAGCCCTCGCGGGTTCAAATCCCGCATCCTCCGCACTCAGTTCGGGTGTGACCAGCCCAGATCGACGAGGGTCGGGTCGCTCCCGGATACCGGCTCAAGGAGGCGCATGGGACGCAAGGCTGCCGTGTTCTGGCACGCGACGCTCTCGGTTGTTGCCGGTCTTCTCTATTTCTTCTTCGTGTTGCCGCGGTGGCCCGAGCTGATGGGCGATACCACCCACGCGCTGGGCACCGCGGTGCGGGTCGTCGCCGGTGTGGTGATCGCCTTGGCCGCCCTGCCGGTGGTGTTCACCTGGCTGCGGAACCGCAAGCCGGAGTACGGCACGCCGCGGCTGGCCCTGACACTGCAGATCTGCTCGATCGTCGCCCACGTCTTGGCCGGCGTGCTGATCGTGGGCACTGCGATCAGTGAGATCTGGCTGAACCTCGACAGCGTCGGGCAGTGGCTTTTCGGCGTCTACGGCGCTGCAGCGGCGATTGCGGTGCTCGGCATTCTCGCGTTCTACCTGTCGTTTGTCGCCGAGCTGCCGCCACCGCCGCCGAAACCGATCAAGCCCAAGAAGAAAAGCAGCGCCGGCGGCGCGGCAAGAAGGGCGCCGAAACCGACGAAGGCGAAGAAGCCGAAACCGAAGACACCGCAGCAGAAGCCGACGAAGACGCCGCGGCTGACGGCGAGGACGCCGAGGCGGCCGAAACGCCGGATCAGGACGACGAGCCCGCGAAGGTCACTGCGGAAGAGCCCGACGTCGAGTCGACGGCCGAAGAGGCGCCCGCCCTGGAGGACACCGTCGCCGACGAGACGCCTCAGGGCGGGTTACGCAACCGGCGCCCGAGCGGCAAATCGTCATCGGGGCAGCGGCGGAGACGCACGCGCCGCGGTGGCGTCGCCGTCGAAGAATGACACCGCCGTCAGGTCCAACCACGCGGTCATCAGGCGAGCTGCAGCGCCGATATTGCCGAGCTGACAGTGGTTGCCCGCCTGCTCGGCGACGGTGAAGACCCGGGTGGTCACCGATCGCGCGTGAGTCAGGTTGCCCGCCTGGCGGCCTAGCTGCTTCAGCGGCACGTAGTGATCGTCTGCACCTGCGAGAAGCAGTACATCGGCGCGAACCCGGTGAGAAATCTCGCGAGTGGTCATCGCGGTCGTCGAACGCAGAAAGTCGTAGGGCGTGCCAGTGCCGGTGACGTGCATGCCCTGCTGCAATCCCCACTGTGAGACCGGCTTGCGGGGAACGGCCCAGTCGGCGATGGTGTTGACGACCCCGCCGGCACGTGCGGTAAGTAACGCGCGCAAAGGAATTCGAGCGCCCCGGCCGATTTGGCCCGCGATCACCTCGAAAAAGTCATCCAGGATGTCAAACGCGACCACCTGGCTGATTCGCGGCTCGAATGCAGCTGCGCGGATCACCAGGCCACCGCCCAGCGAGAGTCCAACGGCGGCAACGTCTTCAAGGCCATAGTGGTCAAGCACCGCGGCCACCGGCCGCTCCCACTCCGGGAGCAGCGTCAGGCCGAAGTCCTCCAGTGCGCTGCCTTGGCCCGGGCCCTCGAACACGACGATGCGCCGACCCGCGTCGACCATGCCGGCGATCATCGGCAGGAATTCTTCGATGTAGCTGTCGAAGCCGCCGAACATCACGATCGGGGCGCCGGTTTGGCGTTCCGGCCGCAGGTCGTAGGCCGGCAGGGCACCGGAGCCGAACGGGACGAATTCGGGTGCGACGTCGTAGATGGTGCGCATCGCTTGCAGGAACCGGGCTCGGGTGGCCGGGCGGCGCGAGTCGGTGGCAGTCATGAAGAACTCGGCTGCCCGATCGTAGTAAGCGCCGGCGAGCGGGCGATCGGCGGCGCGGGCCCGATCGGCCAGTCCGAGAAAACCGTCGATCCACTCCGGGTAGGTGTCGGCGTGCGCCGCCAGTTCGGCCACCTCGTCGATGGCCGACGGGCCGATCCATTGCACCCATCGGTTGCACTGGAAGTTGATGCTGACATCGGAGTGGAAGTGGTGGTAGCCGATCGGCGGGGTGGCGCCGGTGCAGTCGATCCGGGGTGCTGTTGTGTCCATCGCGGCATCCTATTGCAAGTTTCCTTGCAATAGGATGCACCCCAGCCGGCCGTATTGCAAGTAAAGTTGCGATAAGGTTGGCCGCATGGGTGCTGACGCATCACACCGTCGCGGTGAGCACGTGCGCCAGAGCGTGTTGGCCGCGGCGTTCGAGGAGCTGGTTGCCCACGGGTTCAACGGCGCCACCGTCGCCGGGGTGGCCAAGCGCTCAGGCGTTCACGAAACCACCGTCTACCGTCGCTGGGTGACCCGGGAGAACTTGTTCGTGGCGGCCTTGCTCAACCGCAGCGCCGACGCCATCCCGGCCCCGGACACCGATTCGACCCGGGGGGATCTGCTGGCGATTGTCCGCGGCGTCATCGGCTACGTGCGCTCGCCGACGGGGACTGCAGTGCTGCGCGCGGCGATGCTACCGGTTGATGACGTCTATGCCGATGCGCGCCATGCCTTCTGGGCACAACGGCTGGACGCGCTGTCGCCGGTGGTGATGCGCGGTATCGAGCGTGGTGATCTGCGCGCCGACACCGACGCCCAACTGCTGCTGGAGACGCTGGTCGCCCCGATCCACGGCCGGCTGCTGCTGACCGGTGAACCCGTCGACGACGACTTCGCCGAACGGCTGGTCAACCAAGTCCTCACCGGCGTGGCGTCCGCGACCCTATGCTGAGCGAGTGCCAAACACCTATCGAGTCGTTCAGTGGAACACCGGAAACGTCGGCAAGAGCTCGCTGAAATCGATCGTCGCCAACCACATACTTGAGTTGGTCGGGTGCTATGCCTGGTCGGCGGAGAAGGTCGGCCGCGACGCCGGCGAACTCGTCGGGATGCCGCCGCTGGGCGTTGCGGCCACCAACGACGTCGACGCGCTGCTCGCCCTGAAACCCGACTGCGTGGTCTACAACCCGATGTGGATCGACGTCGACGACCTGGTGCGCATCCTGTCCGCGGGCGTCAACGTGGTCACCACGGCGTCGTTCATCACCGGACACAACCTGGGCGAGGGCCGCGACCGGATATCGGAGGCCTGCGCGAAAGGCGGCTCCACGATCTTCGGCTCCGGCGTCAGCCCCGGTTTCGCCGAGCTGTTGGCCATCGTGTCGGCAATGGTGTGCAACCGCGTCGACAAGGTCACCGTCAACGAGGCCGCCGACACCACCTTCTACGACTCCCCGGAGACCGAGAAGCCGGTGGGCTTCGGCCAGCCGATCGACCACCCGGAGCTGGAGGCGATGGCGGCAAAGGGAACGGCCATCTTCGGCGAGGCCGTCCGGCTGGTGGGCGATGCGCTCGGCGTCGAGCTCGACGATGTGCGGTGTGTGGCCGAGTTTGCCCAGACCACCGCTGACCTCGAAATGGCGTCCTGGACCATACCCGCGGGATGCGTTGCGGGCGTCTACATCAGCTGGCAGGGCATCGTCGGCGGCGGAACCGTAATCGACCTGAATGTCCGGTGGCGCAAGGGACAGACGCTTGAGCCCGACTGGAAGATCGAACAGGATGGCTGGGTCATCCAGATCGATGGGCAGCCAACGGTGACAACCAAGGTCGGCTTCCTGCCACCGCCGTACTTCGAGGCCACGACGCTCGAGGAATTCATGGACCTCGGCCACATCATGACGGCGATGCCCGCCATCAACGCGATCCCCGCCGTCGTCGCAGCGGCACCGGGCATCGTCACCTACGCCGATCTGCCGTTGACGCTGCCTCGCGGCGTCGTCCCCGCGGCGATCGCAAGCGCGCCGGAGCCGGGCGCCGCGGGTCGCCGCACAGAAACCTAGCGGGCGGGAATGTTCTGCAGCTTAGGCGCTAAGTCGGGGCAGTAGATGCTGATGGCAGAGCCGAGGAATTGGTAGGTCTGAACTTGATTAGTGCCCCGTGGAAGGTTCTTTTCCAGGAAATGGGCGGACGCAGCCGCATCAGGGTCGACGCCTTGACCCAGTCGTCTGCACGCGATCTTGGCCAGGTACGGGTTGTAGTCATGCGGCCCGTAAATGCCGTAACCCGCGATCTGGTTGTCGAAGTCGGTATCGGGGTCGGCGGAGGCCGGCGCGGCCTGCCCGATCGCCCACCCGATTGCCGAGGCGATGGCGAGCGCGGCAAATCCCGCAGACCGTGGAGCCTTCATGGGCTGGATCGTACCTCTCCGAGTCTTGCCCGCAGATCGAGTTCGCATCCTGGTAACCATGGTCACAGATCCTCCTCGCCCGTCCGAGACTGCCAGCGCGCAAGCCTCACGAGTGCGCCGCGAGGCGCCCCCGCCGGTTTTTCCGTATCGCCTATTCCGATTAGAGTAGCTAAGGTTACACACAAGCTAAGTAGTTAGGCGCGCTTCGCCCCTGGTTAAGGATGGAACAACCCATGACGACCACCGAGCCGCGGACCGAGCCGCTGCCCACTCAGGTGGACAGTAGCCGCGAAGATAAGGTCACCTCCGTGCGCCGGGTCGCTAAAACCTCATTGTTCGGCCTGCTTCGACGGTTTTGGATTGTGCTCGTGATCGCGGCCGTAGTCGCGATCTCGGGGTTCTGCGTGTATCGGCTGCACGGCATCTTCGGCGTCCATCGCAACACGTTCGGTGGCGGTGCCGTCCCTGATCAGATCGTCCCGTTCAACCCCAAAGTCTTAACACTCGAGGTCTGGGGCCCACCAGGCAGCGTGGCGACCATCAACTATCTGGATAAAGATTCCCATCCGCAGCAGGTCCTCAACGTACCCCTGCCCTGGTCGACAGAGCTGACAACAACGCAGCCTTCCCTCCCCGCCAATCTCGTGGCGCAGGGAAGCGGCGATTGGATCGCCTGCAAAATCACCCTGGACGATAACGACGGGCGAGGACCGGTCGTCAAGGCCACAAATCAATCCCCCGTCAACGAAACAGTGCGTGCCTTCACCTTCTGCCTGAACAAGTCCGCATGAGTGAGACCACCGAGGTTGCACAGCCTGTCTCGCAGCCGTTGATCCCGCCGTTTCTGCCGCGGATGATCCATCGGCTCGCGCTGCCGATCGTGCTGTTGTGGCTGGGTCTCGCCGTGCTTCTCAATGTTGCGGTGCCGCAACTGGAAGTCGTCGCCAAAAATCACTCGGTGTCACAGAGTCCGAACGACGCGCCCGGGATGATCGCGATGAAGAAAGTCGGAACGACGTTCCGTGAATTCAATTCCGACAACTCGGCGATGATCGTCCTGGAGGGCCAGCAGCCGCTCGGGGCTGCCGCGCACCAGTATTACGACGAAATCGTCAAACGGCTCAAAGCGGACCACAAACACGTCCAGCACATCCAGGACTTTTGGAGCGATCCGCTGACGGCTGCGGGCTCACAAAGCAAGGACGGCAAAGCGGCGTATGTCCAGGTCTACCTCGCCGGCAATATGGGTGAGAGTTTAGCCGCCGAGTCCGTCGATGCTGTCCGCAAGATCGTCAACTCGGTGCCCGCGCCACCGGGGATCAAGGCCTACGTCACTGGGGCGGGTCCGCTGATCGCCGATCAGTCCCATGCGGGCGAGAAAGGCGTGAAGAAGGTCACCCTCGTCACCTTTCTGGTGATCATTGTGATGCTGCTTTTTGTTTACCGCTCGGTGAGCACTGTTTTCATCGTGCTGTTCATGGTCTTCGTCGAATTGGCCGCGGCCCGGGGTGTCGTCGCTTTCCTCGGGAACTACGGGATCATCGGGCTGTCCACTTTCGCCAACAACTTGCTGGTGTTATTGGCGATCGCCGCGGGAACGGACTACGCGATTTTTGTGATGGGCCGCTATCACGAGGCCCGTGGCCTCGGCGAGGATCGAGAACAGGCCTTCTACACGATGTTTCACGGTACCGCGCACGTCGTGCTGGGTTCCGGTCTGACCATCGCCGGTGCGATGTACTGCTTGAGCTTCACCCGGTTGCCGTATTTTCAGAGCTTGGGCGTGCCTTGCGCAGTCGGCATGCTTGTCGCGGTCTTCGCAGCACTTACCCTTGGCCCGGCGGTGCTCGCGGTGGCCAGCTTCTTCAAGCTCTTGGACCCGAAGCGAATATTGCAAACCCGGGGATGGCGACGCGTCGGCACGGCGATCGTCCGTTGGCCCGGACCCATACTCGCGGTGACGATAGCGATCGCCCTTATCGGCCTGCTCGCGCTGCCCGGATATAAAACGGACTACGACAACCGCCACTATCTGCCGCCCGACACCCCGGCCAACATCGGCTACGCAGCCGCCGACCGACACTTCAACCAAGCCCGGCTGAATCCCGAGCTGCTGATGATCGAGACCGACCACGACCTGCGCAATCCGGCCGACTTTCTCGTGTTGGACAAGGTGGCAAAAGCTATCTTCCACATCCCCGGTATCGGCCGTGTGCAGACCATCACCCGGCCTTTGGGCACCCCGCTCGACCACAGCACCCTTGGTTTTCAGATGAGCGCGCAAAGCGCCGGCCGAATCCAGACCGAGCATTACCAGGACGAGCAGGCCGAGAACCTGCTGAAGCAAGCGGACGAGCTCGGGAAAACGATGGCAACCCTGCACCGACAGATGCAGGTTACCCAGGATCTGAGCAACACGACGCATCAAACTGTGATTCTCACGAAAGAGACCGTGCAGATCACCGAGGCGTTGCGCGACGACATCGCCAACTTCGATGACTTCTTCCGGCCGATCCGCAGCTATTTCTATTGGGAGAAGCACTGTTTCGACATCCCGGCGTGCTGGACGCTGCGGTCCATCTTCAACGCGCTTGACGGCATCGACCAAGTGAGCGAGAACATCGAGAAGCTCAGCGCCAATCTCGACAAATTGGATCAAATCCAGCCGCAGCTGGTGGCGTTGATACCACCGCAGATCGCCAGCCAGGAAGCAAATCTCCAAACAATAATGTCGAACTACGCGACGACGAAGGGTCTCAACGACCAACAGAAGGCGTTGTCTGACAACGCCACGGCCATGGGAGACGCCTTCGACAAAGCGAAGAACGACGACACGTTTTATCTGCCACCGGAGGCTTTCAAAAGCCCGGATTTCAAGCGGGGTCTAAAACAGTTCCTGTCACCCGACGGCCATGCTGTTCGCTTGATCATCTCGCACGAAGGTGATCCGGCGAGCCCTGAAGGTATTGCCCTTATCAACCCGATCAAGCAGGCGGTGCACGAGGCCATCAAGGGCACCCCGTGGGAGGGCGCCAAGGTCTATCTCGGTGGCACCGCCGCGCTGTACAAGGACATGCGCGACGGCTCCAACATCGACCTGATGATCGCGGGAATAGCCGCGGCCACATTGATTTTCATCATCATGCTGGTGATCACCCGAAGCGTTGTCGCGGCCTTGGTGATCGTGGGCACCGTCCTGCTCTCGCTGGGCGCCTCCTTCGGGCTTTCGGTGCTCGTGTGGCAGTACCTTCTGGGGATCAAGTTGCACTGGATGGTCCTGGCGATGGCGATCATCCTGCTGTTGGCGGTCGGGTCGGACTACAACCTGCTGTTGATATCCCGGTTCAAGGAAGAAATTCACGCCGGGCTCAAGACGGGCACCATCCGCGCCATGGCCGGCTCGGGCTCGGTGGTGACCGCTGCCGGTCTGGTGTTCGCCGCCACCATGGCCACGTTCATGTTCAGCCCTTTGAAGGTCATGGCTCAGGTGGGTACCACGATCGCGTTGGGTCTGTTATTCGACACCCTGATCGTTCGCTCATTCATGACACCCTCGCTGGCGACGATGCTCGGACGGTGGTTCTGGTGGCCGCAACACGTGCGCCCGCGGCCCGCGAGCACGATGCTCCGCCCGTACGGAGCTCGGCCGCTCGTTCGCGACTTGTTGCTGAAGGATGTCGACGAACATCCGCCCGGCGGGCTGGTACAACAGCGGTAGTTGCCGGCGGATCTACTCCGACGGCGCACTTCGGCAGCGGCGCCGTCGTGGCACCTTGGCCGTCGCCCTCACCCAAGAGGGATCGAACCAGCGGACGCCGCCCGGTGGCTCGGAGCATGTAGCTGGCCGGCCGAGGTCGCACCTTGATCGGCCACCAGAACCAGCGTCCGAGCAGCGCGGCGATGGACGGCGTCATGAACGAGCGGACCACCAACGTGTCGAACAGCAGACCCAAGCCGATCGTCGTGCCCACCTGACCGATGATCCGCAGGTCGCTGACCACCATGGAGGCCATGGTGAACGCGAACACCAGACCCGCGGACGTCACCACCTTGCCGGTGCCGCCCATCGCACGGATGATGCCCGTTTTCAGGGTTCACGGTGTGGCGGATTCACGGCGTTTTCGGCTCTGATAAGCGCCCGCGGTATACCGATAGCCAGACCGATAACAGTAAGCCTTTCAATCCCAAGCGGCTGACCTACGAGGTCTTCGGCCCGCCTGGCACGAGTAAATCATGCCGTCGACTCGGATTGTTGGCTCCTTTCCGTCGCCTGAGTGCGGGCGACTGTAACGCATGTTATGTGCGTAAACGGACGGTACCGGGTTCCACGCCCACCCGCAATCAGTCGACGTGCGTTATTCTCGCGCCGTGCCGCAGCTCACCTTCCAGCGCGCCCGCACCGAGGACAAGAAGCGCCAACGCGCGGCGGCGCTGGTGGAAGCCGCACGCTCGCTGGCGCTGGAATCCGGTGTCGCATCGGTTACCTTGACCGACGTCGCTAGCCGAGCCGGAGTTCACTATTCCGCCGTTCGCAGGTACTTCACGTCTCACAAAGAGGTGCTGCTGCATCTGGCCGCCGAAGGATGGGTGCGGTGGTCGAACACGGTGTGCGAGAAGCTGCGCGACCCCGGTCGGATGTCGCCGTCGCGGGTCGCCAAGGAGTTAGTCGATGGTCTGGCGGCCGACCCGCTGTTCTGCGACCTACTCGCCAACCTGCATCTCCACCTCGAGCACGAGGTGGAAATCGACAGGGTTCTGGAGGTCAAGCAGATCAGCACGGCCGCGGTAGCGTCGCTCGCCGATGCGATCGAACGGGCGCTGCCGGGGCTGGGACGCCCGGGCGCATACGACGTCATTCTTGCCGCTTACTCGTTAGCGGCGCCGCTGTGGCAGCTCGCCAACCCGCCGAAAAAGCTCGCCGACGCCTACGCGGAGGCAAAGGCGACAGACCTGCCGCCGGACTGGAACATTGACTTCACATCCGCGCTGACGCGCCTGATCACCGCGACCTGCGTCGGCCTGATGGCCGAGCCCCGGGAGTAGACCTACCAGTTCCACACCGACATGTCGCCGGCCGGATAGTTGGCGCAGTTCTCGGTTTCCTTGGCGACGACGCCCTTGTTGTTGAAGAAGATCTTCATGTGGTTGGGCCAGGCCAAATTCAGCGGATCGATCTGGGGTGCGTAAAAGTTTGCCGAATAAGCCCTGCGATCCGCCGCCGACAAGGAGTAGAACCAGTGCACCTTGTCCTGGGTGGCCTGCTGAACGTTCGGGTGGTTATCGTAGTCGGTCATGTACCGCTGGTAATACACCGGCTCGAAATCCCTTGCGGCGGCCAAGATCTGCTCGGCGGTGCAGGTGGTCGCGATCATTCTCCGCGGGATCGGAAAGTCGTCGGTGGAATCGTTCGACGAGCAGCCGTTGCACGGTTGGAACCCAGGATCGGCCACCGCGACCCGGGGAAAGGCGGTGGCGGCGGCACCGAGGGCGAGCACCGCAACGCCGACCCGGACGGCAGTGCCCAGACGAGAAAGACGCATGCGGCTACTATAACGCTTCGATAAAGGCCGTGCCTAGGTGACCAAAGTACCTATCCGGCAGCTTTGATTTCGAGCCCGACGTGCACCTTGTCGATACCGCCCCGCACGATCGAATGAGCGTAAAACCACGGGGCGTGGTACCAGTACCGCTTGAGGACGGCGTTGTAAACCCGCCGGGTCTCCGACTTCGGCAGCACCCGAGCGATGCCCTCGACCTCTGCGCTCTTCGACTTACCCAATGCTCCGCTCTTGGCGATCGTCACCCTGGGAGTGTTGTTGATCCGTTTGACTTTCCACGACCCGTCGTCGGTGATGACGAGCAGCCGGTCACCGTCGGGCACCCCCCAGATCGCCGTCGGTTTGGGGCGGCCATCCTTGGTGAACGTCGTCAACAGCAGGTACTTGGATTTGATGACGTCCTGAAAACTAAGTGTCACGCTCTTCTTTATATCCGCTGACCGGCTTGCCAGCGTCACGGCAGTGCTTCAGCCCAGGCGATGTGCCCGTCGAACTGCAGGCTTCGCGCCATGTCCCGGTAGTTGCCGCATAACGGCGTATACGCTGCGGTGTCGCCGCGAGCCTGTGCCAGCAATGCCCGCAGCCGCAACAGCCAGATATCGCGTGCAGGTTCGGCTTCACCCTGGTCGGTCGGCGCGGCCGCTAACCGTTCGATCGCGGCCTCGGCTTCGGCTATGTCAGCGTCGGCGCCGCGCTCGAGCAGTGTCTCCACCAGAACACCTGTCGCGGGAAGTCCCAACGCCAATAATCGGCCATCGGTGAACAGTTGCTCGACACCGGCACGCATGAGCCGTACCGCGTCATCGCGATCCCCACGCCGAACCCTTTCGCGCGCCGTGTACACCTCGACGAACGGCAACTCGCCGAGGTTATGGCGCCGGCGCTGGAACACCTCGCTGACATCGGCAAGCAATTGCTGCCCGCGCTGACGATCATCTTCGACTTGGCGGTGTACCAGCGCAATGCCGAGGGTCATCCGCGCTAGCGCCAACGCGATGTCATCACCGGACCGCTCGGCAATCTGTAAAGCGTCTTCGATCTCGCGCATCGCCGAATCGTTGGGTGTCAGCACGCCGAGGGATATGCCCGCGGGGTAGATGAGGCTGACCACGGTGGCATATGACATGGGGTCCGCACCGCGTGCGATTGCCAACGCCTCCCGCACGTCGTCGGCCCATCCAGGACGCCCCAGGCAATAGCGGGCACAAGCCCGCGAGGTGAGGACGCCCGCGAGCGGAGATCCGAAAAGGAAGTTGCCCTTGGACGGGTCACCGTCGGCCAAGTCGATCGCTCGTTGTGACCACTGCAGCACGTCGCACCACTCCGCGCTCTCCATCTTGGCGAAGATCGGCGCGAACGACAGCCCAACCGTAATGGTCGGATCGCCTATCGACTCGATCAGGGTCATGGCTTCCGATGCCAGCTTCGACGATTCGCGTATCCGGGCCCGGTACATGTGATCCATCACGAGTCCCGCCATCGCGACGGCCAGTGAG
Source organism: uncultured Actinomycetota bacterium (assembly GCA_963744835.1). Taxonomy (GTDB): domain Bacteria; phylum Actinomycetota; class Actinomycetes; order Mycobacteriales; family Mycobacteriaceae; genus Mycobacterium. The sequence continues at coordinate 1,196,376 of CAVUVB010000006.1, read as the reverse complement.
GCCTTGTCGCCGGCGGCGGCGCACAACTCACGCAATTCGTCGAAGCGGGCGCCCGCGATCTCCATATGCACGCGCCAGGCGAATCCGCACAACATGGTTCGAGGCCCGATGCGCATACCGGCACGGTCGGGGTCGTCGACGGGCAATGCGTCGGCAATCCGGATGGCCCGCTCCCAGCTCAGCCGCGCAGCGGCGATGTGGCGGTTGGTCGCCCACGTCGCGGCGCGCATGTGCCAGCCGTAGGCCGCGTGCAGATCACCGGCCGCCTCGAGATGTTCCGCGATCAGCGCGGCATGCTGGTCAGCCAATTGCGGTTCACGGGTTTCGATCGCGGCGGCCAACGCCCGATGTACCCGGGCGCGATCGGATTTCAGCTGCGATTCGTAGGCCACGGTCCGGACCATCGGGTGCCGAAACGCATACTCGGCGCCCTCGGTAAACCGCACCTGATCGACGAGCTCGGCGGCGATCAGCTCGTCGACGCACGGATCAATTCCCAGGCTGGTCAACAGATCACGGCTGAACCGGGACCCGATGACGGCCGCGGCGGCGAGTGTTTTCTTGGCCGCTGGGCTGAGCCGGTCGATGCGAGCGTCGATGGTTGCCTGCAGCGTTGCCGGCACACCAACCTCACCGACATCGGCGTTGCAGGCGTAGCTGCCACGCTCACCACCGAGCACGCCGCGTTCGGCGAGCTCGCGGGTGATCTCTTCGGCGAAGAAGGGGTTACCCGCGGCCCGCTCGGCGATGATCCCGCTGATCTCGGCCACCGTCGGGTCGTTCCCCAGCAGTTCCGCCAGTAGCGTCGAGGATTCCGACTCAGTCAGCGGCGCAAGGGCAATGGTCTGTGCGCCGGCGACACGCTGCAGCACCCCGCGGTACTCGGGGCGGTAGGTGATCAGCACCATCGAGTTCGTCTGGGGGATCACCGACACGAAGTCGGCAAGCATGGATTCGCTGACCTCGTCGATCCAATGCACGTCTTCGACGACAAAGACCGCCGGTTTAATGCGGGCCAGCTGAGCCGCGTTGATCAGCGCGGTCAACCGACGTCGCCGCGCATCCGGATCAATCGTGGGCAACGCGGTATCAGGATCGGCAATGCCCAACAGGTCATCCAGCAGCAATATGTCCTCTGGATCGGCGTTTGGGATCTGGGCCCGCACCCGCTCGCGAGCGGTTTGATCGTCGAGACCGCTGATCTGCCCAACCGCGCGCAGCAGACGCGCGACCACATGGAACGGCACGTCGGTGGCGTGCGATTCGCAGAAAGTGGAAAACACATCGAAATCAAGGCTTTTCGCGAGCTGCACGGCTTCACGGGCGAGTCGCGTCTTCCCGATACCGGGAGGACCGGCCACGCCAACCACAGGCCCGCGTCCGCTGATCGATCGATCCAGCATCGCGGCCAGCGTCGACAATTCCCAGTCGCGACCGACCAACGTCGGTTCCACCGCACCGATCCGCTGGGGCTGCGCGGCGATACTCAGCAGCCGATGCGCAGGCACCGGCTGATCGGCTCCTTTGATGTGCACCAGCTCCGGCTCGCCGAGCACCGCCGCGCCCTCGACCAGCCGAGCCGTCGACTCACCGAGCATCACCCCGCCGTGGGGTGCCACCGACTCCATCCGCTGCGCCATCCCCACCTGCTCACCGACGGCCGTATAACCTGGCGCACCCGAACCGATATCTCCAGCGATGACTTGGCCGGAATTGAGGCCCACCCGCAGCTGGAGTGTGATGCCGTCGCGGCGCTCCACCTCCGGCGCGAGAGCCTTGACCTCATCTTGAATTCCCAGCGCGGCCAGGCACGCCCGCAACGCGTGGTCCTCCAATGCGGTCGGCGCTCCGAAGATGGCCATGATGCCGTCGCCGGTGAACTTGTCGACCGTGCCGCCATACCGCTTGACGACCGTCGCCGCACGACTGACCAGCTCGGTCATGATCTCGCGCAACCGCTCGGTATCCACTTTTGCCGCGATATCCATCGACCGCACCACGTCGGCGAACAGCACCGTAACCTGCTTGTACTCCGCGTGTGTGTCGGCCTCGGCAATCGGTGAACCGCATCCGTGGCAGAACCGAGCGTTCGCGAGGAGTTCGGTACCACACGCGTGGCACGTCATTACGGCAGTCATCCCTCGTCGTTTCAGTCCGGTGACCAGTGCGGGTCCAGGCTCTTCCAGTGTCCGCGTGGACAGCGGAACTGCCCGACCTTGTCGTCATGCCAATGTGTGTAACAGTAGGGCTCGCCGCACTCTGCGCAGAATCCCGCGTCGTCGAACAAGCCGGCACTGTGGACTTTCGCGAACGTGTAGGGCTCGGTAAAAGCCCCGGCGATCCGCGCGGCCCGCTCTGCGTCGATGTCGTCGCCGATCCCGTTTCCACCCTCGATACCCTTGAAAATGAAGTGCCAGTTGGTGTTACCGCCATGATGTGTTCTGTAGAGCGAGCGCAAGTCTTGTGGCCAAGTATCGAACTCGTGGGGCAACTGGCCGGGCGGAACCAATTCGGCCAATGTCGCCGGTCGGCCGCACTTGGCGCACAACGGCCGCGCGACGACGGGCCGCGGATGGCCGGGCAGCTCACTGAGCAAGTGACGGAATTTACGCACGTTAGTCGTTGGCAAGCTCGCGGCGCTCGATCAGCTCACCGAGACCCGTCGCACCGAGTCGCTCCCGGAATGCATGCGCCGTGTAGCCGACAGCGGTCGCATCGGTTCGGGCGCGCACGGTCGCCGAACGAGGCAGGTTGAACAGCACACCGATCTCGCCGAAGTAGTCACCGGGGCCGGCTACCTTGAGTAATTCCTCACCGCCATCGGCTAATTCGCGCACGATCTCGAACTCACCTTCGGACACCACGTAAATCAGATCGCCCATCGTGCTGTGCTCGAACAGCACCTCGCCGGCCTTCAGGTGGACGGTTTCCGGCGGCCGACTCGTCGACGCGACGGCGGGCACCAAGTCGACGACGCGATCGGCCAACGGCAGCATCCGGCTGTCGTGCGTGGCGACCACCACCACCCGTTCACCTTGGGCCAACGAACGAATCAGCCGCAGCACCTCCTCCACTTGGATGAAGTCGAGGTGCGCGGTCGGTTCGTCGGCGAGGATCAACGGCGGGTCCAGCGCGATGGCGCGAGCGACTGCGACTCGTTGCTGCTGGCCGCCGCTCATATCACCCGGTCGGTGTTTCAGACGGTCTGCGAGACCGACCTGCGTCAGCAGTTCCTCGGCGCGCTGGCGCGCCGAGGCCCGTGAGTTGCCGGCCGCACGCAATGGAACTATCACGTTCTCGAGAGCGGTCAGGCTTGGCACGAGATTGAACGCCTGGAATACGATGCCGACCTCGTCGCGACGGTACTTGGCCAGCGCACCGCCATCCAGCGCCGTGATGTCGACGCCACCGAATGTGATCGATCCGGACTTCGGACGCAGGATGCCGCCCAGGCAGGACAGCAGGGTCGTCTTCCCACAGCCGCTGGGCCCCAGCAGGATCACCAGCGATCCCGCTGGCACATCGAGGTTCATGCCATTGATCGGCCGTACCGCGTACCCACCGCTGGAGTATTCGACGACAAGGTCGGTAATGCTGAGATCGCCCATGGCTCAGGGACCTCCGAAAGCGAGCGCGGGATCGACCGTCACCGCCCGCCTCAATCCAGCGAGGCTGGCCAGCAGACCGATCGCGATCGCGATTCCCGGTAGCGCCAGGTAGCCGCGCATCGGCACCGCGACGGTGATCGGGAAGATGGGTGCCAGCACCTGCGAGAGGACGGCGCCTAGCACCGCTGCGAACAGCGCGACGACGACCGCCTGCAGCGCCAGCCCCGCCATGATCGACCGCGTCGGCACGCCAATCGCCTTGAACACTGCAAAGTCGCGTATGCGCTCGAGCGCCGAGAGGTAGACCAACGATCCGACGATCAGCACCGCCACGACCCACAGCAGCACAGCCACGATCGTGATCGCGCTCACCGCGGCGTTCAACGGCCGCAAAAGGTCATTGACACCGGCCGCTCGGTCGAGCGTCTGGTAGCCGTCGGGGAGCTGTCGTGGGGTGCCGACGATCCCGATCGAGGTGATCATCGGCTGCGAGTTGTAGGCCAGCCGCTGCAGACCCTGGGTTGTCAGGAAGATATTGGGCGTCTTCGCCAATGCGGTGGAATTGGGCACAATGCCGACAATCCGCAAGGTGTACGCACCGACCTGCAGATCCTCACCGATATTCCGGCCCAGCGTGCTCGACACCGCGACCTCGTCCGGCGTCGACGGTGCTCGACCCGACGAGACACCCGGCATCCCGGGTCCGTGCTCCGGCGCGCCGAAGGCCGTGCTATTGCGCGTCGCCGTGCCCTCTTTGATAGTCATCGCCGCAGTAGCCAATGGCGCCGCGGCCACGACGCCGGACTCTGCGGCCACCCGGGGCACGTCGACTTCGGCGAATGGTGTTGCGCCCAGGAAGGGTCCGGCCGCGCCGGCCTTGACCACAAACCCGTCGAGGCCCATCGAGTCGACGGTTCGCTGCGCCTCGACGTGGAAGCCGTTCGCCAGTCCGGTCATAACGAGGGTCATCGCAAACACCAATCCAGTGCTGACGATCGCAATGACAAGGCGCCGCCTACGCCATTGCATGTCACGCAAGGCCGCCGAAAGCATGCCCGCGACAGTACCGACGACCAGGCATTCTTGGGTCGGGTTTGGCTATGTTTCAGCTCTCGTTCGGTGTCACGACATGGCTTCGGCCCAGGCGATGTGCCCCTCGAAGCCAAGCGACGTCGCCATGTCGCGGTAGCGATTCACAAACTCCAGGTAATTCACGCCTTCGACGCGCGCCTCCGCCGCTCGACCCCCGTGCTGTCAGGATAGGGCGCTAAACAGCTAACGGCGGGGTTGTTGACGGAGTTACTGTGTGGTCATAGCGGATAAGGACGAGCAGATGAACACCGACGACGAGTCCGTCACAACTCTGGAAGACCTGCGGACCGATTTGGCGCTTCGGTACAAGTGGGCACCGAGCGGCGGCGCCTCGGTCGAGCGCGCGATCGTTGAGGCCGACATGGCCAACCTCGACCGCGACGGCTACGTCATTTGGGAGAACCTGCTCAGTGCCGAGGAATGCGGGCAGATTCGCGAGGTGGTCCTCCCCTGGCTGGGGCATACCGGCCGCAACTCTTTCGAGGGCCGCCGCACCCAACGCATCTACAGCGTGTTGAGCAGGACTCGGGTGTGCGACCGGCTTGTCGATCACCCGCGGGTGCTGGCGGTGCTCGATCAGTTGCTGATGCCCAACTATCTGCTTTCGGCGTTGCAGGCCATCAATATTCAGCCAGAAGAGTCCGCGCAGCTGGCTCACCACGATGACGGGTTTTATCCGATTCCGCGTCCGCGCGGACCGTTGGCGGCCGCGACGATCTGGGCGATCGACGATTTCACCGCCGACAATGGCGCCACCGTGCTGTTTCCCGGCAGCCACCGGTGGGGCAAACGGCGACCCGGTCCCGACGATCAGGTGCTGCCTGTGGTCATGCCCGCTGGTTCGTGTGTCTTCTTCGTGGGCACGCTTTGGCATGGCGGAGGTGCCAACACCACTACCCGCGACCGTCTTGCGGTCACCGCGCAATACTGCCAACCATGGTTGCGGCCGATGGAGGCCTTCACCCTGTCGATCTCGCGCGAGATCGCTCGCGCGGTCTCTGATGACATTCGCCGCATGCTCGGTTACAGCATCCATCCGCCGTTTGTCGGCGCGGTTGACGGCTTGCACCCGCTACGGCTGTTAGACGAGCCCTAGCGAAGCGACCTGCTGCGGCGGCCTGTTAACACCTGGTAGACCGCGATCAGGAAAACGGCGACAACGATTCCGATGAAGAACGGAATCCAGGCGACTCCACCGTTGGCATTGTGGTAACCGAGCTGGCTGGCCACCGCTGAGCCGATCAAGCCGCCGACGGCGCCGAGCAGAACCGTCATGATCATGCCGATTTTCTGCTTGCCCGGCATGATGAGGCGCGCCACTACGCCGATAATCGCTCCCACGATAATGGCAAGAACTATTGAGGTCATTGCTGCTCCTGTCCCATCGGCGCCTGGAATCGGCGCCTCCTGGACTACGAGTTCCCAGCTAACGCCTGCCGGAAACCGCCTTGCCTGCCACCGGCCTTCGCTTTCCGGGTTCGGCATAGGTGGCGCCGAACTGCGGGACCTCAAGGGGACCGGCGTGACGGGCAGCCGTGATGGCATTGCGCAGGGGACGAGCCAGGCCCGCGAACGATGCCATGTCGAACACCATCGGCGTCAACAGCCGGTTGTGTACGAAACCGAACGCGCTGGCCGTCTCGGGATCGGCCCATCCGAGGGTTCCCCCCAGACCGATATGGCCGAAGCCCTTGAGTAGACCGGGAATCGGCGATTCGTGATACCCGAGGTGAAACGGCATCGGCACCATGATGTTCAAGTCAGGTAGCACCCGTGGTTTGCCGATCAGACCATTGACCAACTCCGACGACAGGAACTGTGTTCCGTCGATGCGTCCGTCGTTGGCCAGTGCGGCGTACATCTTCGCCAGGCCCCGACCAGTGACCACACCATTGGCCGCGGGAATCTCGCCATCCAGGAACGGGATATCGCCCTGCACAAATGATTTGATGCCCGGGAAGTACATGGCGCCCAAGGCGCCAGAGAACGGCAGACCGGCCACCCGTGGTGCGACGAAATTGAATAGCGGATTGGGGCGGGCGCTTTGCGGGGCCAGAATTTGCGCGACCTTGGTCGGCGCGCCGGCCGGCGGTCGGCCGAGATGCAGACCGTCCGTGTTGAGCGGACGCGCCAGCTCTGTGCGAATAAGCTCGCGCATGCCGAGACCTGTGACCGATCGGGCCAGACCAGAAAGCAGCCAACCGTAGGTCAGCGCGTGATAGGCCGGGGCGCCCCGCAGGTGGTCGACCGGTGCGGCAGCCAGCCGCTGCTCCATGAGGCGGTGATCCATCAGTTCCGTCTTGCTGACACCTTTCAGGTGCGAAAGTCCGGACCGGTGCCGCAAGACGTCGCGGACCGTGATGTCGGTTTTGCCGTTGGCCCCGAACTCCGGCCAATAGTCGGCAACGGCCGTGTCGTAGTCCAGCCGGCCTTGGTCGACCAGCCGGTGAATCACCGTGGATGCGACGCCCTTGGTCGCGGAGAACACCATCGCGCCGTTATCGGCCGTCCAAGGCACCTCGCCTGACCGATCTGACCAGCCGGTCCAGACGTCGACGACCGGGCGGCCCTCGATGTAAACGGACAGGGTCCCGCCCCCGAAGCGGCGTCCGGGAAACAGCTGGGCGAATAACCGGATCGCGTTTGCGAAACGCGGATCGGCGGCGCCGCGGACGCCGCGTGGCAGGCCGCTTTCGGTTTGGAGAAGAGACGCTTGGGCCACTGTGCTATGGCGCAGATCTTGGTTGACCCGCATCGCCGCGCCGCGATCCGATCATGGCGTGATGTTATTACTCATAAGGTGTCCGATCACAGGAACCGCCGGCTTCGACACCTCCGGCGAGATGGCAGGATCTAGAGATGCATCGTCGTAGCTTTGCTCGCATCGTCAGTACCGCGCTGGTGATGGTGTTGGCCTTGTCAACCGCGCCCGCGGGCGCTGGGGTTGCCTTGGCCGATCCATGCCCGGACGCCGAGGTGGTGTTTGCTCGCGGCACCGGCGAGCCGCCTGGCGTCGGCGGGACGGGCCAGGCCTTCATCGACTCTCTCACCGGGCAGGTGTCCGGGCGGTCCGTGGGCGTCTACCCGGTCAACTACCCGGCGACCAACGATTACGTCAACAGCGCGAAGTCCGGTGCCGGTGATGCGGGTGCCCACATCCAGAACATGGCAGCCAGCTGCCCTAACACCAAGATGGTGCTTGGTGGATATTCGCAAGGCGCTGCGGTCATGGATCTGACGACCAATGACATGCCTGCCTCGGTTGGTGGTCATGTCGCCGCCGTCGCCCTGTTCGGCAATCCGTCCACGTCCAGCAGCTACTCGACGCGCTTGGGCGCCGACCAGATCCCGCCGATCAACGCGGCTTATCAGCCGAAGACGGATGCGATATGCCTTCCCAACGACATCGTCTGCTCCGACGGGGGGAGCATGCTCGCACACCTCGCGTATGTTCCCGATGCGACCAACCAGGCCGCGACATTCGTCGCGGGTCGGCTCTAGCGCTCCCTCTTCCGATCCGTATCTCGGCTTGGCTGAACACGTTTCGGCTCCCCCGGCATCTTCGGGTAGTTGGGCGGATACGGCAGATCGGCGAGTCCGCGCTCTTCATCGGCTGCGACCATGTCCAGCAGCGGCGCAATCGACTGATCGACTGAATCTATATCGGCCCACGGGTCGTCTCGGCTGGCGACCAGTTCGGGCACAGTGGCGATCGTGTAGTCGTCCGGTTCCGCGCCAGCCAGCTCCTCCCAGGTCAGTGGAGTCGAGACCGTCGCGATCGCGGTGCGGCGCACCGAATACGCCGACGCGAACGTGCGGTCGCGGGCGTTCTGGTTGAAGTCGATGAAAATGCGCTGGCCGCGTTCTTCCTTCCACCACGAGGTCGTTACCGCTTCTGGCGCACGGCGTTCCACCTCGCGGGCCAGCGCAATGCCGGCACGGCGCACCGCGATGAAGTCCCAATCCGTTTTGATCCGCACGAAGACGTGAATGCCACGTCCCCCGGATGTCTTCGGGTAGCCGACCAGTCCGAGCTCGCCGAGCAGCGGTCGCAGTACCTCGACGGCAACGGCACGGGCCTGGTCAAAACCGGTGCCGGGCTGGGGATCCAGGTCGACGCGCAACTCGTCAGGGTGGTCGGTGTCGGGACAGCGAACTTGCCACGGATGCAGTGTGACCGTGCCCATCTGTGCCGCCCACACAATCGCGGCGGGGTGGGTCACCTTCAACGCGTCGGCGGTCCGCCCGGACGGAAACGTGATTCGGCACGTCTCGAGATAGTCGGGATGGTGCTGTGGAATTCGCTTCTGGTAGATCTCCTCGCCGTCGATGCCGTCGGGGAAGCGCTGCAGATGGGTCGGGCGGTCGCGCAGCGCGGTGAGCATCGGGCCACCGGCCCCGTCGGCGACGGCGAGATAGTACTCGACGAGTTTGCGTTTGGTTCCGTTGGTGCCCAGCTTGGGGAAATACACCTTGTCCGGGTTGGTCAGCCGGACCGTGATCCCGTCGACGTCGAGCTCTTCTGCTGCAGCAGCCATATCAGGATTCCAGCACGCCGCCGAGGCCATCGGCCGTCGGGACGCGAGAATGAACGGATGCAGTTACCCGTGATGCCGCCGATCTCGCCGATGCTGGCCAAATCGGTTCCATCGATCCCACCCGATTCATCCTATGAGCCGAAATGGGACGGATTCAGGTCCATCTGCTTCCGCGACAGCGATCAGGTCGAACTGGGCAGCCGCAACGAGAAACCGATGACCCGCTATTTTCCCGAACTGGTCGCGGCCGCAAACGCCGAGTTGCCGCAGCGATGTGTGATTGACGGTGAGATCATCATCGCCGCCGACCACGGCTTGGACTTCGAAGCACTGCAACAGCGCATCCACCCGGCCGATTCACGCGTACGGATGCTCGCCGAACACACCCCCGCGTCCTTCATCGCGTTCGACTTGCTTGCCCTCGACGATGACGACTACACCGGGCGACCATTTTCCGAGCGCCGCGCCGCCCTCGTCGACGCGTTAGCCCAGTCGGGCCCATCGATCCACGTCACACCCGCGACAACCGACCTGGCAACCGCGCAGCGCTGGTTCGACGAGTTCGAGGGAGCCGGCCTCGATGGTGTGATCGCCAAGCCATTGGGAATCACCTACCAGCCCGACAAGCGTGTCATGTTCAAGATCAAGCACCAGCGCACCGCCGACTGCGTGGTCGCCGGTTATCGCGTGCACAAATCGGGCGGCGAGGCGATCGGCTCGCTGTTGCTCGGGCTCTATAAGGACGACGGCACCCTCGCATCGGTCGGCGTGATCGGCGCGTTTCCGATGGCCGAGCGGCGACGACTATTCACTGAGCTGCAGCCGCTCGTCACCAGCTTCGATGACCACCCGTGGAATTGGGCTGCGCACCAAGCAGGTGAACGCACACCGCGAAAGAACGAATTCTCCCGCTGGAACGCCGGCAAGGATCTCTCGTTCGTACCGCTGCGACCCGAACGGGTGGTGGAAGTCCGCTACGACCACATGGAAGGCGAACGGTTCCGCCACACCGCGCAGTTCAACCGCTGGCGCCCCGACCGCTACCCGCGGTCATGTACCTACGCGCAACTCGAAACCCCGGTCACTTTTCGCCTTGGCGACATCGTCCCCGGTTTGGGCAACGTCTAGAAAGGCGGCGGCTTATTTCGTTCGGCGACGTGGGCGGCGTTAAGAGCGCGTTCGGCGTCGATGCGGTACGCGCGGTCTTGGTCTCGTGTTCGGTGGCGCGTCGTCGAGCTCACATGTCCCAGGTGTAGCCGAGCGGCACGATGTGGTCGATCTGCACCGCTTCCCCGGTCTCTCCGCCACGAAGGCGTCGACGTCGTGGTCGCCCTCATACCCGAGGATTTCCGCCTTGGCGATCCCTGTTCCGATCACCAGTGCCGCGCCGCCGAACAGCAGGCCACGCAAAATGACGTTCATCATGGCGTCGGCTCCGGGTAGTCGTCCAGGTGCGTCGCTCCCAGGTATTGCCACTGCGTCTTGGCCAACTTCTCCATCCATATCGCCACCGCCTTAAGGTAGGCAAGGTGTTCGACGCCGTGGCAATGCGGAATAGGAGACGGTACCAGACTGCTGTAGGGCAGGTTCCGCAATGCTTGATCGAATTGCCGCAACGGCTTTGAATCATGGGGATTGCTCGTGCTCATGTCATCGAATACCGATGGCGGTCTGGCATCATCAGCCCACCGGCCACGACGCCGATGATCAGCTTCTTCCATGTCTTTCATTGCCATGTCCATTTCCCCATGCCTCGGCTCTGTGCCGCGACCCCATTCGAGCCAGCGGACGCCTACCTTGACGACCTCCCCGCGCATGCGGCCTGCAGCCCGAGGGCCGGCTCGCACTTGAACACGGCATCGAATGTGACATGCCTGTCGTCCGTGACAGCAATGATAGGAACCAGACAGAATAATAATCAATATTGCGGAAACAAGTTCCGCGTGATTCCGCTCACACCGCGACCACCGATAGCGACCCGCGGTAGAGCTACGCGGGTTGCCCAAGCGCGACCTGCGGTTTGTCGGACGCGGCCATACGCACGGTGGGAGACTTGAGGTCCAGCACCAGCAGGTACGGGAGGCGTCGATGACGACGGTGTACGTGGTCACGGCGGGTAGCGGCGACACCTACCGCATCGAGCGGGTCTACCTCGACCGCGACCAGGCCTACGGGTTCGCGCAGGACTACAACGGTATTGCACCTGTTGAGCCTGTTCAGGTCGAGGAGTGGGAGACCGGCGCCCCGCCGGGGGCCTACGACGGCCCGTATTGGCGGGCGGAGTGGTGGGCGCGTGTGCCGGTCAGTAAGCGCCGAGGTCAGCTGCGGCATACCCGTGACGGCGAACGCTTCGACGACTTCGACATCCGCCAGGAGTGGTGGACCGGGGACGCGCTGCCGGATGCCAAGGTGGTGCGCCGCGAATTGGCCGGGTTACCCAGGGTGGAGGTGGCAGGCCTGTCGCGGGAGAAGGTTGAGGAACTGTTCTGGGACACGATCACCCAGGTCAGGGCCGATCTGGCGGGAGTGCCTCGGAAATAGTTTCCGCCTATTTATGCAGGAGATGGAAAAAACTGGGCATGGCGACTCGACATTGCCGCCCGTGGTGCGTCATGATCGCTTCGTGGACCAGCATGCGTTGGGACGGCTCGGCCACCACATCGTGAGCAGGCGCGTCGCGCTGGGCTACCGCAACCGCACCGGCCTGGCCAACAGCCTGCAGTTCACCGTGCGCACCCTCTCCGACATCGAAAACGGTGTGCGCAAGGCCAGCCCGGGCACCTACGCCATGCTGGAAAACAAGCTCGCGTGGGCACCCGGCAGCATCGACACCATCCTGGCCGGCGGAGAACCCAAAGAGTTAGTGGTCAAGCTGCGCCCCACTGCGCCCACCCCTCGAACCCATGCCTACACTGGCGCCGCGCTCTCGCGCGCCTCGACCGAGGAGCTGTTGCTGGAGTTGCGTCGCCGCATCATGCGGCCTCGCGACCGACGCCACGACACCTGGGACGACTGGGGCGATGGCCTTGACGCGCAAGGCTATTGGCCCGACGAGGGCTAGCAAAGCGTGGAGTTCAGCTGGTCCCCACTCATGTATTGGCTGCACTAACGTCTTGTGGCACCGAAATGGCTAAAGAACATTTCAAGACTTCGGGGACGGCGCTCGGCCTGGTGACGCACATGGGTGCACGAGGATCAATAAGATCACCAGCGTTTCCAGACCGCGTGACCCCCCAACCAGTGATCGCCGCGACCACCATGCTGTCATCGGCGCCAGCCAGATCCTCCGGACCCGGCCCACGGCCTGTGGATAACCCACCAACTGTGGGTAACCGGCGGTTAGACCGCCACCGCCAATGATGACAATCCGCGCAGCGTGACGTTCCGCTTATAAACCGGTTCACCGTCCAGCCGCGCGTCAGGGAACCGCGCCGTCACCGCCGTCAGCGCGACAGCGGCCTCCAGCCGAGCCAGCGGCGCACCCAGGCAGTAATGCAGTCCTCGACCGAATGCCAGGTGCCGGAACGCGTTTCGATCCGGGTCGAAGGTCTCCGGTCGCTCGAACTCGGCGGGATCGTGCTGAGCTGCGGCCAGCAGCAGCATCATCGAGTCGCCCTTGACGACCGTGGTGTCCCCAATCATGATGTCGTCGGCGGCGATTCGGGCCACCAACTGCACGGGCGGGTCGTAGCGCAGCGTTTCCTCGATGACTGCGGGCGCACGATCGGCATCCGCGCCCAGCGCCGCCCACTGCGCGGGGTGGCGCAACATCGCCAAGACCGCGTTGGCAATCAGGTTCACGGTGGTTTCGTGCCCGGCGATGAGCAGCAAACTGCACGTCGAGACAATCTCATCCTCGGTCAGCTGGTCGCCGGACTCCTCCACCGCGATCAACCGCGACATCAGATCGTCGCCGGGTCGTGAACGGCGCTGCTCGATCAGGTCGTGTAGGTATCCCCGCAGCCATTGACCGGCGCGAATCCGCTCGTCCATGCCCTCCAACGGCTCACCGGTGATCGTGAAGAACGGGTCCAAAGCCTGCGCCAGCAGCGCCGATGCATGGCTGAACCCCGGCTCGTCCTCCAGCGGAACCCCCAAAAGCCGGCAGATGACCGCCACCGGCAACGGGTAGGCGAGATCGCTGATCACGTCAAACCCGCCCCGTTCGGCGATGCGGTCGAGCAATCCGTCGACCAGCTCGGTGATGTCGGGTTGCAGCTCATTGACCACCTTGGGCACGAACGCCTTACTGACCAGTTTGCGCAGCCGGGTGTGATCGGGCGGATCCAGAAACAAGAAGCCCGGAGGCCCCATCGGTCGCGCGGTCGCGCCTTCGGCGAGCAGGCGTTGGGCGACCGTCGACTTGACCCGGTCGGAAGACGACGACGGGTGCCGCAGCGCCTCGTCGCAGTCGCGGTACGTCGAAAAGACGGTGAGGTTGGCTTCGGGCAGCTGCATTGGGCCGCCGTCACGGAACTGCGCATACACCGGATACGGGTCGGCCCGGTTGGCCGGGTCCAGCAGCTGCAGCAGAAGTGCCTGCGGTTCGGCGACGCTCGACGCACTTGTCATGCACTCATTGTGCAGGCATTGATGCGCGGCGCTAGATTCCCCAGGAGGGCTCGCGAGTGAGGGGATCGTCGTGAATGTTAGGCGGGTTGTCGTCGCGGTGGCGGTCTTAGTGATCGGTGCGGCCGGCTGCTCATCGCACCAAGCGATCAAGCCCGCACCCGGCACGCTGCCGGCCGGCACCGCGGAACTCAGCGTCGCCGGCAAGCCCATCCGGGTCACCGACGCGGTGCAGTGCGACACCACCGACTGGCTGACAACGATCGAGGCCGGCGACGAGGCTTCGGGCGTGATCGTGATGGTTTCCAACGCGAAGAAGCTGGTCGCCGAATTCGTCCGGTTCCACAACTTCGACGGCTTCACCGGCAGCTACGACCGTCATCTGCAAGGCGAAGCCGCGGTCGCGATGAGGGGTCCCACCTATCGCATCGCCGGTACCGCGGTCGGTTACGCCGGCGCCAAGGCGATTGACCGGACGACCGAACCCTTCGAGTTACGCGTCTCTTGCTGACAGGGAGCTCAGCCGCGTAGGAATTCGACGATGTGCCCGGCGAACTCTTCCCCGGCGTCCTCCTGGAGGAAGTGTCCAGCATCGTGCACGACCGGGTGGTCGATCCCTTGTGCGCCGCGCATCTCGCGCTGAAAGATCGGTGCCATTCCGCCGGTAATCGGGTCCCCATCGCTGAAGGCGACCAGCATCGGCGTCGGGCTCGCGCAGAGCTTCGCCCATGCCGAGCGGTTGGCCGGTGCGGCGGGGTCATCCGGTGAAGTCGGAACCAAGCCGGGCATGGCTCGCGCTGCGGCACAGTAGGTGTCGTCGGGGAAGGGCGCATCGTAGGCCGCGCGCACCTCGTCGCTCATCGGCCGTCGACAGCCTCCCTGCACGAACCGGCCGATGTCGATCGACGGTAGTCCCTGGATCGCCTCACGGAACCGCCACCAAATCTCCGGCATCGGGATGTCGCCGGTGGGTAAGCCGGTGTTGGCGACGACGAGCCTGCTGAAGCGTTCAGGATGCTCGGCGGCCAGCCGCAACCCGATCAGCCCGCCCCAGTCCTGGCCCACCAGGATCACCCGGTGCAAGTCCAGGGTGTCGAACACCAGCGCCCGCACCCATTCGACATGACGCGCGTAGGTGTGGTCCTCGCGGCGAGTTGGCTTGTCGGAACGACCGAACCCGATCAAGTCTGGGCAGACGACGCGATGCCCGGCAGCGGTCAGCACCGGAATCATCTTGCGGTACAGGAACGACCACGACGGTTCGCCATGCAGCATGAGTACGGGGTCGGCGTCGGCGGGACCGTCTTGAACCCAAGCCATCCGCAGTGTGCCGCCGTCACCGTCCGAGACTTCGCAATACTCAGGCGGATAAGGAAATTCGGGTAGATCAGCAAAGTGCTCGTCGGGTGTTCGCCGCGTCTGCATGCGGTTGAACTTACGCCGGGTTCATTCGCCTTGGCGCGAAGCGGCCAGGGTCGAATGTGCCATGAGTCGATCCAGAAAAGGGCCGTGGCCTTTGAGCAGCTTGATCCTGGCCTGCGCCACCGGGAACCAGCCAAGCCGGTCGATCTCCGGGAAGTCCTGGATCCGGCCCGACCCCCGTGGCCATTCCATCTCAAAGGTGTTGCTCTGCGCGTCGGTGATATCCAGATCGCCATGCACGGCGAACACAGTCAGCACCTTGCCGCTGGGCTGTTTGACCAAACCAAGATCGAGGCGCGGTCCGGGCGGCGGCCTCCGTCCCACCTCCTCTTCGAATTCGCGCTGCGCTGCCGCCCAGGGATCTTCGCCGTTGGTGTACTCCCCTTGAGAATCGACCAGGCTCCGTCGTCCTTGCGAGCCCAAAATGGCCCACCCGGATGCCCGATGAGAACTTCGACGACGCCGTCATGCACCCGATACAGCAGCAACCCCGCGCTGAGCTTGGGCACGCCGGTTAAACCCCGACCGCGCGTTCCAAATCTTTCAGCGAGCTTTCCAGGTGGCCGAGCAGTCGCTGCAGGTGCGGCACGCTTCGCCGGCATCCGACCAAGCCGAAGTCCATCTGGTCGGCGTTGTTGACCAGCGTGATGTTCAGCGCCTGCCCGTCCAGCGCGATCGACATCGGATAGTTCCCGTCGAGACGCGCGCCACCCCAGTAGATCGGCTCGGTCGGTCCTGGCACGTTGGATATGACGATGTTGAACGGCGGCGGCGCCGACGAGACGAAGCCCGGCACCGCGGCGAGTCCCAACGGCGCGATGAGGAAAGCCGACAATGCCTGTGCTTGCAGTCGAGGCAGTCCGGAGAAGACTTTCTTGTTGCCCCTGATCGATGCGCTGATCGTCTCGAGCCGCTTCGCCGGATCCTCGACGTCGGTGGCCAGATTGCACAGAATGCTGCCGACCAAGTTGCCGCCGCTGTCGGCCTCCTCCGCTGTACGAAGGCTGACCGGGACCATCGCAACCAGCGGCGTGTCCGGCAACGCATGCTGATCGGTCAGGTAGTAGCGCAGCGCACCGGAGCACATCGCCAGGACGACGTCGTTGACGGTCACCCCGGCCGCCCGCTTGATGCTTTTGATGCGGTCCAGCGACCACGACTGAGCAGCGCACCGGCGCGCCCCGCCGATGGGGACGTTGAGCATGGTGCGCGGCGCGGCGAACGGCAGGGTGAGTTGCTGTTCCACCAGCGCGGCCCGGGCCAGGGACCACGTCGAAGGCCCAAACGCCGCAAGAGATCCCGCCAACTGTCGCAGGGTCTGCCAGCGCGACCGGGACGGGCTAGCCGAATGGCGACGACGAGGCAGGCTCCAGATCGCCCGGATATCCGGATCGTCCGGATCGGTCGACAGCGCGCGTTGCATCAGCTTCAGCGCGGACACACCGTCGATCAACGAGTGATGGAACTTGGTGTAGAGGGCGAACCGGCCGTCGTTCAACCCCTCTATGAAGTGGGCTTCCCACAACGGGCGGTGGCGGTCGAGCAGAGTGCTGTGCAGCCGTGAGGTGAGCTCGAGCAGGTCGCGCACCCGGCCCGGGGACGGCAGCGCCGACCGCCGCACGTGATAGTCGAGGTCGATGTCATCCGGGTCGTCGTAGGTCCAAGCGACGTTGGCGAGTCCACCGAGGACCCAGGAAGGTCGCTTGCGGAAGGTGGGCTGGAAATCGCGATTGGCGACCAGTGCCTCGTAGACCTCCCGGGCGAATTCCGGTCCGGCACCCTCCGGCGGCTCCAACAGCTGCAGACCGCCGACGTGCATGGGGTGCTCGCGGGATTCAGTCAGCAGAAAAACCGAGTCGGTGGGGCTCATCAGGTCCATCGCCCCATTAAACGCCGGCGACAACGGATTCGGCCGATCTCGCCGATCGGCGGTTAGCCCGAGCTCAGAGGTGAAAGCCCCCGAGACCGGGAAGCCCCGGGAGACCCGGGCCCGTGCGGGATGCCCGGAAGCCCGGAATTCCCGGTCCGCGGGGGCCCGGCAGCGGGACCAAGACCGGCCGGCCCTGGCATGGGTCCAGGACCCAATCGCCCGGGCCCGTGTCGCGGGGGTGCAGGCGGCCCGGGAGCCGGGAGCTCTGGCGCCGGCTAGCGGAGCAATCGGCACGGGTATAACCGGCGGAACTGCCGGCGCGGGTGCCGGAGCGGCCGGAGCGGGTGCCGGGGCTGCGGGGCGCACCTGGAGCGGCCGGGGCCATCGCCGGAACGGCCGGCGCCTGCACCGGTGGTGGCACCGGCTTGGCCGGAGCCACCACACTTTTCCCAAGGCTGGGCCGGTTACTGACCGATGGACGGATGTCGAGCGCCAGCGAGAGCGTCAGCGCCGCGACACCGAAAACGAAGACCATCAGCACCCCGAGTGCGACCAGGAATGGCCGACGGCCCGGCTCGGTTTCCTCGGCGAAGAATTCAGCGTCCTCGCCAGCCATGTAGAAGTTGGCGTCGTCGGGCGCGGCGCTGTAAGCGCGTTGTTGGCTGTGCCAGCCGTCATCAACCGACACAACCGGGTCCAACGCCGCCCCGGTGCCGGGATCTTGCGCATACGCCAGGGCGGAAGTTGACCAATCGAAGAGCGGCGCGTGCGCGGACGCCAGCGCCGCACCGCGAGCCAGCGCCGAGTCCGGCTCGGTGGGCGCGCTGACGGTAAGCGGAGTCGCGGCATCGAGCTCGGCCTTGATGATCCCAACGTCAACACCACCGGAGCCCACCACGAACAGGCCCTGCGGAAGTGGTTGCAGCCCGCTCGCGTCGGCGGCCAGCGCGGTGAGCTCCGCCACGGCATCCGCGTCATCATCCGGCAACGACGCCCGGCGCACATCGGTAACCGCACCGTCGGTGGAGTCGACGACAGCTAGCGTCGCACAGTCCGGCTCGATGAAAAGCAACCCGGTGTGGGCGTAGCCGATGGTGGTGCCGTATGCCTGAGCCAACGCGGCCGCAGCCAAAAAGGCCGATACCAGCATGACGTTTTCCACCCGGTGGGCAGCCAAGGCATCCCGTAACGCATCGGCTTCGACCGGATCCGCCCAAGTCACACCGGTCGATGCCAGCCGATAACCGCCCTCGGCGGCGCCTTCTCGAGTGCCCAGGATCGCCGCCACCACCTGATCCGTCGCACTCGAGGTTGCGGCGTTGCTGGTATTTGCTGCGGTGGCGAGAGGGAAGCCATCCTGGTCGACGGTGGCACCCTCGCCGTCTTCCCCTTCGACCAGCACCATTCGGACTGTCGACGGTGCCATCGACACTCCAAAAACGATGTCCACAACGCCTCCAAGCAGTTGCGCGGTCATCCGCCGCCGCAACACCCCACGCGCCCCCGGCCTGATCCCTTGACCCTACCCGGTAGCACAACCGGCATCAGTTGAGCAGCACCAGCCCTTCTCCGAAATCGCGATGGCAGCGCTCTGCGAATAACCTTCAACGAGGTAGGGGTCGCCCGGGTAGTTCAGCTGCTGGGCAGCCATCGCGGCCTGCAGGTCGGCCAGACCGGTCGGCATCGAGGTGCTGGCGAATGATTCGGCGTGGGGATCAGCACGGGGGTGTAGTTGCCGCCGGTGGCGGGGTCGATGTAGTCGGTGATGATGGTGTCCTGCCACAGAACACTGGGAGATGGCATAAACCAGCCGCCCATCATCAACGCGTTCAAGGCGCCGTCCGCGTTGTCTGCTTTGCCGATGGGTATCGAGAGCATCGACATCAGTGTCACCAGCATCGTCCAAGCGCCGGCCAACAGGGCGAGGGTCAGCGAGCAGCAGGCCCGCCGGTCGAGTCCCACGGGGCAACTCCTCAACGATGAGCGATCGCTTAACTGGTGAACAAGCCCCCAGGAGGCCCGAAGAGTCCGAGGATCGGGTCAATGAGGTCTTGTTGGATGCTGGTCTCCTGCAAGACGTTCTCGATGTCTTGACCGGATCGGTCCCTCCAGTTCAGAGAAGAGGGTGAACGGGTCGAAGGCGTTGTTGAGTTCCGTCACGACTTGGTCGTAGGGCATCCCGACGTTCGTCTCGGACCAGGATTCGGCCGAAGCGAAAAAGTTTCTAGCCCGCTGAAGTCAGGCAGCTGGGCACCGAACAACTCGAAGGCATTGTTAGCGCCTTGGACGACTCCGTTGGCGAGTTCAAGGAGGAAGGTGACCGGATCGATCGAGGGAATCAACTCCGCCGGCGTCGCATCACCGAACGGAATGGACCGGTCGTAACCCTCCTCGACAATCACTTGCAGCGCCGGCTGCACGATGTTGAGCCACGACTCGGGCACACCCAAACTGCGCAGCGGATCCAGCAGCGGCAACTCGGTGGTCGGGACGAAATAGAACGTGGTATGGCCATCCACCTGCTGGACGATCTGGGTGGAACCGAGCACGTATTCGCTGGCATAGGGACCCGTCAGCGGCTCCGAGCCGGCCAGATCGCCGGAATCTGCTCGGGAAGTGGGCCAATCCCCGTAGGCGGCGTGCGCGTAGATGATGCCGAAGACGGCGTTCAGGTCGGACACAACGTTGATCGGGTATTGCGGGAAGTCAGCGAAGAAGTCGTACCGGTTCGCGATGTCGATGGTAGAAACACCATCGGTTAAACTTAGCGCTAGCGCCGATACCGCAGTCTTGGTACAGCATCGCCTCGTTGGCTAGCCCGAAGTTGTCGTTGCCATCCTTATTATCAGCTCATGCACAGGGCGTCCTGGCTCACGGACCTACGGCTGGCATGAACATTGCCCTGATTTTCCTGCCGCTTTACCTCGGGCTCATCGTCGGCGTCATCGGCCACAGCATCTGGTTGGGCTTGACGGGAGCCACCTTCGGCATGCTTTTGGCACTGTTGCTGCGGCGCGAGCGCCCAGACGCCAGCATGACAGCAATAGACGCCATGAATGGGATGGAGTTTGAGGGTTACGTCGCCGCCCGGCTGCACCATGCGGGCTGGCAGGTCAGGTTCACCCCGGCGGTCGGTGACTACGGCGTCGACCTGATCGCCGAAAAGGACGGCCAGTCGGTGGCGATCCAGTGCAAACGGCACGGCAAATCGGTGGGTGTCGCTGCCGTCCAGCAGGTTGTCTCGGGTGCAATGCACCACGGCTGCACAAGAAGCATTGTCGTGAGCAACCAGGAGTTCACCAGTGCTGCAAGACAATTGGCCTATACCCATCGTTGCCAACTGATTGGGCGCAGAGCATTGCAAGCCTGGGTACCACCGCCCTCACAGAGAGCGGTTTAGCGTGACACGCAAAGGCATCAAGTGCCTGCCCATCGAGTTGCACAGCTTTGCCGGTGGCGGAGGGCCGGATAGCAGGAACCGCTCAGCCACTGCCATTCGAGAATTCGATTGACCCGCATCCCCCGCGGGCAAACCCGCACCGCGGTCCGGATCACCGCTCACTCCCCCGCCAGACAATCAACGGCGCCGTGGGTATTGGTACCCGTCCAGAAGTGTGGGCTGAGAATTGATGTGCTCCCAAGGATGTCACTGCCACCGCGACGGTCTGACGCACGGTGTTGGAATACACCGCTCCAATGGCCATGGGCTCCGCCTGCGTCCGGTGATGACGGTGAGACGACCATCAACGGTCTCGCAAGTGCCGAAACTGCAGGGCTGCCGGCTGCGGCGTCGACGGCGTCCACACACGCCGACTTCCGCGGTGGCGGAGAAGCTGGTAGCGCTCGGCGGAAGTGATCAGCCGACTGTCGGGTGTCATTGGGCCTGACCGCCACCCGGGCTGGGCCGTTGCCGACCTGGATGAAGGCAATGGACTCGGAAATCGCGCCTACCGGTCGTCCAGCTTGACTGTGACGGTCACCCGGCCTTGATCGTCGCGGGTCGCGACGGCGTGCCCGGTTCGGTCGGTGCCGTTGAGCCGCAGCGTAATCGGGCCGCCGCCGCCCAGGAAGTTTCGCCACCAGTTCTTGGCGCCGGGAAGCCCGACACGGATGAAAACCTCATCACCGACCCGCCGGTAATTCACCGGTGTGCTGAACGTCTTGCCTGAGCGACGGCCGACGTAGGAAATCATCACCAGGTTTCGGCGCACAACGTTGCCCAACAGGGGCACATCGACGAGCTTGGACGCGACAGCGTTAAAGGCGGGCACTATCGGGGTACCGAATATTCCGCGGCGCATCACAATCTCCTTGGGCCGAGCGATGCTCGCCAGCCTAGGGCCTCAGCCCACACTTCAGTGGTGGTAGTGGGCAGGCCGCGGTGATTGGCGACGACGTCAAGCGGCTGGGTGATTTGGCGCCCTTCAGCTCGAAGGCCATTACCGCCGACCCAGCCGCCGGTGATCTCGGCGCCGTTCAGCACCAGCGCCTCGCCGTCTGGGTTGCGCAGGGTTGCGCTGGACAGGACCAGCGCGCCTCCGATGTGAGCGAGGTAAGCGCGAACGGCGCCTTCAGCTCGCAGGCCGTTAGCCAGCATGCTGCCGCCGATGCAAGTATCGCCTAGGATCAGCGCGGCGCTCTTCGGGTTGATAAGGTTCGCGCCGACCAGATCCAGCATGCCTTCGATATGGGCGCCGACCGCACGGAATTCACCGTAGGCTGTGAAACAGTCCGCGACTTGCAACGGCCCATCGATCTTCGCACCATCGAGGGCGAGGTCGTGGGTATGTGTACCGTCGAGCTTAACTGCCCTCAACGCAGCGTGATTCATGTAGATAGGGCCCTCGATATAACACTGCGTGAGATGCAGCGGGTATCTGAACGCGACGTAGGACAGATCGAGACGACCGGCAGTCCGGGCGCCCCGGATACGCAACCCACCCGGATCGACGAGGAGATCCCGACGGGTTAGAACCTCGCGCAGCGCGGCCGCGAGCAATGTGCGTTCGCGGCTCCACGTGTCGAATACCGCGGATCGCACCGCGTCCGTGGGGCAAGGTCTGTGAAGACTTATCCACGACGCTGCACTGGTTCGGCCTGACCCCGGCCAAGGTGTGACCAAGGTGTCCTTCGTTCGATTTGTCGGTCGACACCGGTGCAGCGTCGCGGCGCGCACCGGCCAGATGGATCTGACCTGATGGAGCTTGGACTAGAAGCCCCGTCACAGACCTGTCGCTCCATCCGGCCGGTTCGCCCACCCGTCAGATTGGCCCTAACGGAGGAGCGAATTCCATGATCGCAACAGAAGTCGAGACTGTCATCGGTGGCGTTGACACGCATAAACACACCCACTACGCCGCAGTCATCGACCAGCACGGTCGGTTGCTCGGTCATCAGCAGTTCCCGGCGACCGACGCCGGCTACCACGCGCTGCTGTCTTGGATGCGCACGCACGGATCACTCGAGGCCATTGGCGTCGAAAGCACCGGATCATTCGGCGCAACGCTGACTCGCGCCCTGACGACCGCCGGCGAACGAGTCATCGAGGTCAACCGACCTAACCGCATCGCTCGGCGAATGGACGGCAAGTCTGACCGTCTCGACGCCGAACAGATCGCCCGTGCCGTACTCGGCCAAACCTCGACCGCCACACCAAAGTCCAAGTGCGGCATGGTCGAAGTGATCCGGACTCTACGTGTCACCCGCAGCAGCGCAGTCAAGGCCCGAACCCAAACTTTCAACACCTTGTTCGGGATCATGATCGGCGCCCCATCTCCGTTGCGCGACGAGCTCGTCACGCTGACCAAGCGGACCCTGATCAACCGCTGCCTCGGTCTTCGGCCCGAGACCACCGACTTCGCTCACCTGCGTGCTCACCCCGAGCGCCTGCTGATGGCCAGCATCAAGACCGCCCTTCGCGACCTGGCCCGCAGGTGGAAGGCCCTTGACGGCGAAATCAAAGCACTGAACAAACAAATTGAGGTCGTCGTTCGCGCCGTCGCACCCGATCTCGTCGAACTCTTCGGCGTCGGTGTCGAGCTGGCCGGCCAATTCCTCGTCACCACCGGAGACAATCCCGAACGCATCCACAACGAAGCCGCCTTCGCCAAACTCTGCGGCGTGGCACCGCA
Source organism: uncultured Actinomycetota bacterium (assembly GCA_963744835.1). Lineage (GTDB taxonomy): Bacteria > Actinomycetota > Actinomycetes > Mycobacteriales > Mycobacteriaceae > Mycobacterium. The sequence goes on along the minus strand of CAVUVB010000006.1, from coordinate 1,173,146 downwards.
ACCAGCCAGCAGCGGACGCACCACCGGCCGACACCGGCTTAACCGCAGCGGAGACCGGGCCGCCAACAGCGCCCTCTACATCGTGACCATCGTGCGACTACGACACCACGAACCCACCCGCGCCTACGTAGAACGCCGCACCAACGAAGGACTCACCAAACGCGAGATCATCCGCTGTCTCAAGCGCTACATCGCCCGCGAAATCTACGCCAATCTCCCACGCCCACAGGAAACCTCAACATCAGCAGCCGAACCCCACCAGACCGCCGCTTGACAAACATAGGAGCATCGATTGGTGTGCCCGATTCGACAGCGGCGACGAGACGCTCAATCCAACGCTGCAAGCCCACATTAGTGTCGCTGACCATAACGTCGATCTTCGACCATGCAAGTGGGCGGTGTGGCCGATCGCGCCCGCAACTTGACACCTGGGCGGGCGACAGTTGTCGGTTCTCAATCGATCCGCTGATCGTTCGTGGCCAGTGGCCCCGACATCAGGTGGCTTGCTTCGGCGGCTACCGCCGGCGACGCCTCGGCGTCGTGGTCGGTAAGCCAGGTAGTTAGTAGGCCGTTTCACACGTACCGAAACGAATCATGACTCAAATTTGAAAACTGAGCGTCCGGTGCCGAGCGCCGAGGTAGGCGCGGCTGCCCACTACGCCCTCTTCAACACAATTTGATGCAGCCCCACGCCCACCTTCACCGTCGCCCCACTCGAGTTACCGTCCAACATTACTTTCACCCCGGCCGGCAGCGCAGCCAACGTGATCTCCACCGCCACGTCCGTCGACACTGCAATCGTCGACAACGCCAACGAGGCAAGCCCAGCGCGGGCGACGTCCATGGTCAGTGAAGCAACCCCGCTGAGATCCAGCGTCAAAAAGGGCTGCGGCGCAGGAGCCGTCCCGCCAACCCAGTTCTGCTCGATGACCACCCCAGGAGTCGGGATCAGGTGCGGCAGAAAGCTGCCATGCCGCCGTGCCGTGCGAACCGGGTCCGGCCGCGCATGCGAGCGCGCGTCCACTTTGGCCAACGCGCCCCGCCGGGCTGTCACCAACGCGTCGGCCTTCAGCTCCGACACCCACCACACCCTGTCCGGCCCGATGCCGAGGTCGGACCGCACCAGCTGCGGATACCAGGCGAAGGTGATGTGCCCCGGATCCGGTTGGCGCAACCCCGTGCCCATATGCGAGATCGGGTCCTCAAACCTGTCCTGCAGCGCAAAGACGATGTGGTCCTCGAAAAGGTAACTGGTGAACCGGTATCGGTAACCGAGCCGGTCCAGCCCCAGCACCTGCTGTACCACCCCAAGGTAGGGCACCAGCTCGTCGAGCATGCCGTGGGCGATGACGAATGGAAGCCAGCGAGCGTTCTCCAGCAGCCAGTAGGTGTCACCCTCTGCCCCGCAGTGCGAAGCCGGGTCGAGGTTGGCCGAGATATCGACGTCGGGCGGAAGCTTAACCCCGCACGCCGGCGGGCCGGCCAGCACGACGGCCTGCCCGAACACCTCCGGATAGCTCAGCCCGAGCTTATACGCGGCGTAGCCACCCATTGAGTAGCCGGCGATCACGGTGCGAGTGGGGTCGACGCCGAGTTGTTCGGCGACCCGCGCCCACACCTCCCAGACGTCGAGCTCGCCCTCGTCGAAATACCAGCAGGACGGCCCACGGGCCAGCGGCGTGACGACGATCGAATTCCTCCCATCGCAGACCTCGTGCAGAAGCCGCGGATCGATCACCGTGAACTGGTTCTGCCCCAACGCCAGCGAATGCAGCAGCAAGGTCAGCGGCAACTTCTCTCCCCGTGTGTAAGTCGCGGGCAGACACACGGAGTAGGGCTGCACCCGGCCGAGGAACTGCGGCTTGGTGCTCAAGACGTTGGTGGCAGCGACGCCCTGCCCCAGGTCGGCTGAGGACACATACCAGCGAATCGAGCTGCCAGTGACCACGGGCTCGTCGGTGGTTGTGCCGGCGGCCAGCCCGTCCCAGCCCACCGCCACAGAGAACTCTGACACGTCGCCATCGGTGAGCGCGCCCGCCTGCGCCGCCTCCGACCACAGGTTCAGCAGCGCTGTCTCCTGCTCATGAGTGCGGAACGCGACGTTGTAGACCCTGGGTTGCCCGTCCAGCGCGCCGCCGTACACGTCGGCGAACCCGTCGCCGATAGCGTTGGCCAGGCCCGCACCCAGCCGAACCGTCCAGGTCCCGGTCGGCTCGACCAGTGAGCGAGGCATCCGCGCCAGAAACGAGCGCGAGTTCATGTCCACCGAGTGCTCGATAGCAGTTCGGGTGTCGGTCCTCAGGTCGATCAGCCACGCGCCTGCAGCGGAGATCAGCAGCGCCAGGTCGATGCCTTCCGAGCGCACGCGCGCCCCGGCCGGCCACTGGTCGGTTCCACTACGGCCGCGGTGGGTGTTGAACGTAAACAGCCCGATTGGTACCGACGCGTCGAGCAGCGTATTCCAGTCGATGCGCCACCAGGTTTCGGTGTCAGTGAGCCCGATGCCGACGCGGAAGATGTCGGCACCGTTGCGGGCCGACGGACCGGGCGGGTAGATGTATGTGCCGCGCGGCGGCGCCAAACCCCCAGTCGGGACGTCGATGAGGATGCCGGTGGCGCCGTGGTCATCGTAGATGAAGTCTGTCCAGAACAGCGCGCCCCCGGTGAGGCGGCTCGTGCCGCAGGTGCGGGGAAAGTACTCGCCGAACGGCCATCCCGCCGGGGCAGGCAACGTCGGCTCTGCCCGCATCGCCGCCAGCGGCACACCCTCGGGCATGCCGCCGACAACCACTGGCTCGCCGGCCGGCACCGGCGACGGTGTGACGACGTCGAGGAACGCATCGGCGATCCGATGTGCGATCCGGATCGGCAACAAGGCGGTATTAATTAACGACACGGCCTTAACGTACGCGGCGTCCCGCCGTCACCGAAACCAATTGAGGCCAAATCCGTTTGCGCATAGATCACGGGACCTGGTCCAAATAACGCCGCTGCCGTGAAGCTGGATCTGGCGTCGCTGGACCGGTGGGAGGCCTACACCTCCGAAGTGGGAAATGTTCCACGAGACTGACACCGACGTGGCGGCGTGGATTGTCGACTGCGGGCGTTGCGATACATCATGTCAAGCATGGTGGCGGTCCTATACACCCTATACAGCTCTCACAATTGAGAAGAACCAAAGGCTCAGTCGAGCCGGACTGAGCTGATTGTGACTCCCATGGCTGGTTGGCCGTCCTGACCGCCGCCGGCCACCCCGGCGGCGGCGATCTTGTCTAGCGTTTACAGCCCCGTCTGGTCGACAACGCCGAAGACGGTGTATTCGGGCGGCAACATGGCCCCGTTGTACACCATGAAGAACTGGCTGCCGTTGGTGTTGGCCATCGCCAGGGTGCCGCGCGGATAGGCCACCGGCTCGTGCAGGGCCGGATCATCAGGCGCGTACTGGTCAGTCGGATACTCGTTGGCGAACTGATATCCCGGTCCGCCGCTGCCGTCGCCGCCCGGGTCCCCGCACTGCAGCACCGACGAGGTCGGCGAGGCGGTGAGCCGATGGCATTTGGTGCCGTCGAAGAATTTCTGCTGTGCCAGGCTAACGAAACTATTGACGGTGCAAGGTGATTCGTTATTGAAGAGCGAAAGGCCGAAAGTGCCCTGAGTGGTGACCATGCTGACGCTCACCGTAGCCGGCTCGGTGGGCACCCTGCCGGTCCTCGGCAGCTCCGCCGGCCTGCTGGCCTGCTCCGCCGAAGGCGCGTATTGACAGTTCGCGCCCAGATCGGCCGGCGGGTTGAACGGCGGTAATGACGCCCCTCCCGGCGTTTGCGGAGCCTCGGCGGTGGGTGTGTCGCTGCTTGGGGCGGTCGATTTGGTGCCTGACTTCCTGACCGTCACCACGATGCCTACGATCACCGCTGCGACGGTGACGGCGAGCACCGCCGATAAACCAATGGTCCACCCCCGGCGCACCCTAGCCTGCGCCGCGCGACGCGCGAGCTGTTGATCAAGTTCCCGCTTGGCTAGCGCACGCCGCTGTTGGTTGATGCTGGTCGGTGGCTTCGCTGACTGGCCGCGGCTTTTGGCTGGTGCTTTACCCGCTGGCCGGCTCTTCGGGGTTGGGCTAGCTGGTGGCTTGACTCTGGTAGGGGCTGCGGCTATGTCGGGCTGGCGAGCGGCCTGGGTGCTCGCCACGATGGTGTTGGCGTCGTCTTGCTGCGGTACTGTCAGCGCGCGGTGGGCGGCGCGCGCCAGCTCCCCGGCGCTGCCGTAACGGTGTTCAGGTTTCTTTGCCATGCCGCGCGTGATGACATCGTCGAAAACGGCCGAAACCTCTCGCCGCTGCTGGCTCAGGCGCGGGATTGGCGCGGTGAGGTGCGCGTTGATCAACGCCGGCAGATCGCCAGTCGGATAGGGCGGCGATCCGGTCAGGCATTCGTACAGGACACAGGCCAGCGCATAGATGTCGGCGCGATGGCTAACGTCGGTGTTGCTGAATCGCTCGGGGGCCATGTACGCGAATGTCCCGATCGTCATGCCGGAGCTGGTCAGTTTCGCGTCGGTGGCCGCGTTGGCCAACCCGAAATCGACCAGGCAGGCGAAGTCATCGTCGGTGAGCAGGATGTTGGCCGGTTTGATATCGCGGTGGACCATCTGGATGCGGTGGGTGCTGCCTACCTTCGCGTCTCTACCGGACAACAATCCATCGACCAGCAGCAGGATGCCGTTACGGCTGCAGGGATCATTCCTGATCGGGTGTTCGCTGACATAGCTTCCGGGCGCGCCGGAAGTAACCGTCCAGGTTGGACGGAGTGCATCGGCTGGCTCCGTGAAGGCGACCAACTCGTCGTCGTCGCAGTAGATCAACTCGGGCGATCCGTTCGGGAAGTCGCCAATGCTCTGCACGAGCTGACCACTCGCGGTATCTATGTCCGGTCGCTGCGCGAAGGGGTGGACACCAGCACCCCGACGGGGCGTGCGGTCACCAGTATCATGGCCACCATTGCAGAGCTGGAGCTGGAACTCGGCAAGGAGCGCCGGGCAGCTTCCCGAGAGGCCCGGATTGCGCGAGGCCTAGCCGCCACCAAGCCGATGAAACTGGATGCGGCACAACAGAAACGGCTTCTGCGCTTATATCAGCAGGGTGAACCCGTGAGCGAATTGACCACTATGTTTGGGATTAGCCGAAGCACCCTCTTCAGGACTTTGAAGGTTTTGAAGGCGCGGGAGTCGGTATTAACGACGGACCTGCGGGGCACATGACCGAGGGCTGAATTCGGGTTGAGTGGCCTCTCAGCCCAGAGTCGCGGTAATGAGGGGGCAACGCACCACGATGTACGGGCGGAGGAGTCCGGCCTCCTTTTCCAGCAAACAGCGCTGGCACCTTTTAGCCCTCGGGGTCGAGATTGTTCTGTTGAAAGATTCTCTCCCACTCCAGAACACAGCAGTTAGCTAGGTCGAGCGCGTCCTTCCGTCCGTGGGGGCCCGAGCTGCTCGTCCATCTGATGTCTCCGTGTATTCCATTTCTGTCACTGAAAGTACGCAGGACGCTGGGGAGACAACTTCAATGTGTGGACACAATGAACGAGGTGGGGGCGATTTTGCCACCCCTTCCCCATAATTAAAGCGGAGGCCCAGGCATTGACGCGAGTCTGACCTCCCGAAACATAAACTACAAAAGCTTTCCAAATCCCATCGGAGATAGCAGGATTGACCAGCACTCCCCTAGGGATGTCCATGCACAACCATTGATGTGTACAAACGTAGGAACATGCAGCTTGCTCTGGGAAGATGTTGGGGCGGCCCAAGTGACGGAGCCCTTATCGGTAGGGATTTAATGGCCCCGGTTTTGGTTGCCCCGTTGGGGGATGATCATGGAAGGCGTCGAGGCAGCCTCTCATGTAGTCGTCTTGATTCGCCGGATGGTCCGAATCCTGGATGGACGCGAGGTTGGACTCGTTGTTGATGGCGTCGGCACAAGCCTGGTGTTCCATCTCGGCGACGGTGGCGCCGGTGTTGTACATGTTGAAACCGTAGCCTTTGCGTGCCAGGCCGGAAGTGCCACTGTTATAACCCTCTTGGTAGTACGGGGACTGGGACTGCTGGGAGTCTGGCGACGAGGAGGACGGAGAGGACCACGGCCCGTAATACCTGCACGTCGGCGTATTGGTGCAGTATGCCTTATACAGGTACGGGTAATTAGCAACTACCAATACCGCTATCGCTACAAGCCCGGCCATAACGAACATGACTGTGCGTGCGGCAAACTGACCCGACCGGTCCGCGATCCACACGCCAACGATCACGATCGCGACAGCAGCGATCAGGACTCCTCGCTGTGTCGGGTTCCCGACCAGTAAGAAGGCGGCAACGGCTAGCAGGGCCAGCCCAGCTAGAACGAACCAGACTAGGCCAGACGGACCCTTCGTCGATACGGGTGGCTGCGTGGCCTCGGGCGTTGCGGGGATGTCGGCCTTGGGTGTTGTCGCCGGGCTGTCGGCCTTGGGTATCGCGGGGATGTCGAGAGCTGGAATGTCTGTCCATGCCCGTCCGTCCCAATACTTCTGTCCGGGCTTGCCGTTCGGGTCCGGGTACCAACCTGGGGGTGGTTGCGGTGGCGGTGATGTAGTAATTTCCTCTTCCTTACTCCTGCTTCGTCTCGCTACTCCTTTTCTGTCCTGCCATGGGCTGCATCTGTGCCTCCTTAAGTCGTGGTTGTGGAGGGCTAGTGGGATCGTCCCGTCGCGAAGCCTTCCTTACAACCCGCGGCGTAATCGTTCCGATCACTGTCACTACCCTGATAGGCCGCTGAGCGGCCTCCACACCAGAATTCGGCGGTGACTTGTCTGACCTGCGGCTTGAGAGCCTCCCCGGAGCGCCTCGTTGTAGCCGCCCTGGTAGGCGTGGCGATGGCCACCACCGCCACCGCCACCACAAGCGGCGATGGTGCCCGCAGTGAGAAGGCCAGCGGCGCCACCCGTAGCGGACGCAATTTTTGGATCAACCATCCCTGCTACAGTGGCGCCGCCAACTCCAAGAGCCAAGAGCCAAGAGACCAGCAACGGCACCAAAAGCAAGGCATAACGCAGTATCGCGATCCCTTTTTTATCGAGTGCCGTCATAGGGGTGCACCTTGGAGGCTCGCTTCGTAATTCAGGAGGGCGGCGAACTGCTGCGCGCGCCTGAGGTTAGATTCGGCGTCAAACGCGTTGCGGTAAACGAACTTCGTGTCTGGCCCTTCGATTGTGATATAGACAGTTTGGCCCGTCGTGACCGTGGCGGTGAGCCCTCGCAGCGGAATGCGCTGGGCGTTCTCCTCGTAGCCCTTGATCAACTCGGTCCTAGTTAGACGAAGCTCGTAGAACCAAAAGATGACACCGTCCGCGCGGTTCTGTTTTTTCGGGTTGGAGCCGACGATTTTCTTGGCGGCGGCGCGGAGCTTGGAGTGCCGGAAGGTTCGCAGATCGAGGGGGGAGGCACTTGCAGAGCGGCTAAAACACCGTACCCCAACGTGCGGCCGACGAGTTCACCGCCGCCGACCCTCGCCGCTCGACGCACGATCGCCATCTCCTCTTTATCGAGTCCGCTCCGGTTGCTCGCGATCCTCCCCGCGATCATCGCGCCTAGCGGGCAGATCACCGCCGGGCCGAACACCACGATCCAGATCCACCAGGGGCTGGCCATGTGGGAGTCCTTTCTCGCGATGTGCTCCATCATGCGCCGAGGTCGGTCGTGGTGGCAGACATTGCGTAGGTACGCCAGGATTCTTGAAAGACCCTTGGCGAGTTTCTTTGGCCGGGCTGCCGCCGTCCGCCGGGATTTCGACCGCCCAGAAACTGCAGGACGCTAGCCCCTGGGCCAAGGAGTACGTGCTGGCCGACCCGACAATCCGCATCACCGCTAAGGGGTTAGAAGCGTTGCACCAGAAGTTATCTCGGGGCAGTGAACTTGCTCTGGTGGGGAATGCAAGGGGGGAGGCCGAGGCATAATTTTGGACTGCACCACCGTCAAGAATCTCAGTCCCAGCGCCGTCAAGACCTACTTCATGCTCGCCGAGTTCGATCTGGGCGACGGTGTGTTGAGATCCGCGCCAAGGGGCTTTCCGCGCTTACGGGGGTCAGCCTGCTCGCTGGGCCGGGTTACGGTGGCTGAATTGGCTCACGGGTGGCTGAGCCGCAAGAAGGAATACACGGCACCGTCCTACTACCGGATGCTGGAGTCTGCTTGGCGTGTCCACGTGGAGCCACGGTGGGGAAAGGCTGCGGTGGCCGACATCGACCGCCTTGGAGTCGAGGCATGGCTCGCCAGTATGGGAGCCAAGGGTGCCGGTGCTACGACGATACTGCGAGCACACGGTGCTATCGGCATCCTGGCCGACGCAGTAAAGGCCAAAAAGGCTGTCGGCAAATCCGGCCAGGGGCGTAGAGAATCTACCGAGGAAGATGGGCAAGCGTCGCGTCTACCTGTCCGCTGAAGACGTCTACCGGCTTGCCGCCGAATCCGGCCAACACCGGGCGCTTGTATTGGTGCTGGCCTACTGCGGACTTCGGTGGGGCGAAGCGATCGCTCTACGTAATGCGCGATGTCGAGTTTCTGCGGCGACGGCTCTCGGTATCGGAGAACGCGGTACAGCTCAGTGTGAGCCATGCTGTGGGTCCCATCAAAGGGCGCAAAGCGCGCTCGGTGCCGGTGCCAGCGTTCGTACTCGATGAGCTGTCGGTGCAGTGTCAGGGCAAGGCTCCCAGCGACCTGGTGTTCCCCGCACACGACGGGCGGTACCTCCCCCGGCCCAAGTCGTCAGCCGGGTGGTTCGCCGCAGCGGTTACCAAAGCCAAGGTCCAGAGATCACACCCCACGATCTGCGGCACACATGCGCATCGCTGGCTGCGTCAGCCGGAGTGAACATCCTGGCACTCCAGCGGATGCTCGGGCACACGTCGGCAAAGGTCACCCTGGACACCTATGCGGATCTATTTCGACGACGATCTGGACGCGGTCGCAATGACTCTGGATAGCCGGTATTCACCTGAAAGTGTGGCCAAAATGTGGCCACAGGGACGAAATGATGCCCTCTAGCGAACAGCAAAAGCGCTGTTTAACTGCGCGAACACGTCTACAGCTATGGCGGTGGCGGAGGGATTTGAACCCTCGGACGGGGGTTACCCGTCACACGCTTTCGAGGCGTGCTCCTTAGGCCGCTCGGACACGCCACCGCCGGACAGCTTACCGAACACCGACCTGCTCACCCCAATCGCTGGCGGGCGAAGAAGGCTTCCAGCAGGGCGGCGCATTCGTCGGCCAGCACCCCGCCGCGGACGGCTGGGCGGTGGTTGAGTCGCCGGTCGCGGACCACGTCCCAGAGTGAGCCGACCGCTCCGGTCTTGGGCTCCCAGGCCCCGAACACCAGGCGGTCCACCCGCGCCATCACCAGCGCACCGGCACACATCGTGCATGGTTCGACGGTGACCGCCAGCGTGGCCCCGGCCAGCCGCCACCCGTCGCCGAGCACGTCGGAGGCCGCCCGGATGGCCAGAATCTCGGCGTGGGCGGTCGGATCGCCGAGTGCCTCACGCGCATTGACCGCGCGGGCCAAGTCGGTTCCGTCGGCGCCGACCACCACCGCGCCCACCGGGACGTCGCGGGGACCCGCGGTAGCGGCAACCGCCAGCGCGGCGCGGATCAGGTCTTCGTCGGACCTCACCGTCCGAGACGTTCGAGCACCACCGACAGCTCGTCGGCGAAGCCCATCTCCCGCGCGATGCGGCCCAGCTGCTCGTCGGCGTACAGATCGGTCTCGTCGAGAATGACGCTCAGCACCGCCTCGGGCAGCCCTACATCGGACAACAATCCGAGGTCACCCTCCTCGAACGGGTCGGCGTCCTCAAGATCATCGGGATCGATGTCGGCGTCCAGGTTGTCCAGCACTTCGGCGGCGATGTCGTAGTCCAGCGCCGCGGTGGCGTCCGAGAGCAGCAGCCGGGTTCCCGAAGGGGCCGGCCGAACAATGACGAAGAACTCGTCGTCGATGTCGAGCAGCCCGAAAACCGCCCCGGCGCTGCGTAACTCACGCAGTTCGGTCTCGGCTACAGTCAAGCTGGTCAGGGCTTTTGACCGCATGGGAGAACAGCGCCATTTACCGTCCTCACGCACGACAGCCACGCCGAATCCATCCGGCGTATCGGCCTGCGCGGAAGCCCGCTGTGCTCCCATGGGCGCCTACGCTAGTCCCGCTGGAGCCCGTTGACCAGCACACGACCAGCACATGACCAGCAGAGCGGCGCTGGATCGGGACCGCGTCTGCCAGCTATCGGGCGGCGGACGTCCCGGCGGATGTGCCAACCTTGGGGGGTGGCTAGCCCTGTTTTCAAGACACCGGTGTGCGTGCTGGGCCTGGGGCTGATCGGCGGGTCGATCTTGCGTGCCACCACGGCAGCCGGCCGCCAGGGCTTCGGCTATAACCGCTCGGTGGAAGGCGTCCAGGCCGCCCGGTTCGACGGCTTCGACGCCACTACCGACCTCACCGAAGCGCTCGCTCGCGCCGCCGATAGCGGCGCGCTGATCGTTCTCGCAGTGCCGGTGCCGGCATTGCCGATCCTGCTCACCCATATCAGCGAATCGGCCCCGAACTGTCCGCTTACCGACGTCACCAGCGTCAAGACCGCGGTGCTCGATGAGGTCAACGCCGCCGGTCTGCTGACGCGCTTCGTCGGAGGACATCCGATGACCGGCACGGCGCATTCGGGTTGGGCCGCCGGTCATGCCCGGCTGTTCAGAGGCGCCCCGTGGGTGATCAGCGTCGACGACCACGTCGACCCTGGCGTCTGGTCGATGGTGATGCAGCTGGCGCTGGACTGCGGGTCGGTGTTGGTACCGGCCCGATCCGACGAGCACGATGCCGCCGCGGCCGCCATCTCGCATCTGCCGCACCTGCTGGCCGAAGCCCTGGCCGTCACCGCTTCGGAGGTTCCGCTGGCGTTCGCACTGGCCGCAGGGTCGTTCCGGGACGCCACCCGGGTGGCGGCCAGCGCGCCGGATCTGGTGCGGGCCATGTGCGAAGCCAACGCTGGCCAACTGCTGCCGGCGGTGGATCGTGCCATCGCATTGCTGACCGATGCCCGGGAGTCGCTGGCGCACAACAACTCCGTGGCCGAACTCACCGAGGCCGGACACGCCGCACGCAAACGCTACGACAGTTTCTCGCGGCCGGAGATCGTCACCGTGTTCGTGGGTGCGGAGAACTGGCGCCAAGAGCTGGCTGCTGCAGGCCGCGCCGGCGGGGTGATCAGATCCGCTCTGCCAAGTCTGGATAGTTCACAATGAAGCCGTCCGCGTCGACAGTGAGGGTGGTCTCGGAAACCGGAGAGTGCACCTTGATCCCCTCGGCACTTCCCGGGGCTGGACTGCTGTAGCTGACCAGTGCCGAGGTCACCGACATCTCCGGCAATCTGACGTAAATCGTCGGCACCGTGATCGACGCGGACCGCTGCATCAAGCCGCAGCGGCGGATCGGCAACGCGTTGAAAAACGGGCTGAACACCACATCGACATCGAGCGCGCCGTCGAGTGCTGCCCGAGACTCGCCCTGGTGGTCGGTGACCATCCACATGTTTTCCTCGTCGCGCGCGACCGCGAGCTGACGTTCTCGCTCGGCGAGCGTGACCGTCATGCCAAGTCGCTTGGTCGCGCCGCGATCGTCGGTTTGCAGGTCGTAGTAGGCGGCGAACGCCGGGTTGGTCTCGGCGGCGGCGGCGACGATGCGGCCGTTGGCCTTGATTCGCTTGCCGGACAACTGCACCCGTACCGATTCCATCCGCCTGGCGTCGTGTGCCCGCCAGGTGAAGATCGTCGACCAGGAGTTCGACGTCGCATCCGAAGGAGCTGAGCTCACGGGTCTACGTTAGGCGACCGCCCGGTTGATTTCGAGGCGTAATCGGTCACGTTGGAGCTATCCGCGGGCGTCCGGCGCAGCCGGCCGGTACCGGGCACTGCGGCCCATACCGCAAATGCCATCGCAGCATCAAGGATCAACGCCAGCGCGGCCACCATCAGCGCACCGACCAGCGCGATGTGGAACTGGCGCGCATTGATGCCGTCGATGAGGTAGCGGCCCAGCCCGCCCAGGCTGGCGTAGGCCGCCACCGTCGCGGTCGCGACCACCTGCAGCGTCGCGGTGCGCACCCCGCCCAAAATCAGCGGCAGCGCATTGGGCACCTCGACACGCAGCATCACCCGCAACTCGCTATAACCCACCGCACGGGCAGCGTCGACGACTGTTCGGTCCACCGCGGAAATTCCGGCATACGTGCCGGCCAACAGCGGGGGGATGCCCAGCAGCATCAGCGCCACGATCGGCGGCACCAGACCCAGCCCCCACAGCAGGACCGCCAACAGCAGCACACCCAAAGTCGGCAATGCGCGCAGCGCGTTCACCAGGCTCACCACCACGACCGTGCCGCGGCCGGTGTGGCCGACGATCAGGCCGACCGGGATGGCCACCAGCGCCGAAGCCGCCACCGCAGTCGCGGTGTACTCCAGATGCTCCACGATGCGCGCCGCCAGGCCCACCGGGCCCACCCAATTGGCGGCGGTGAACAAGAAGGACAGCGCGTGGGCAAGGAAATTCATTGCGAGCCCCCCACCACCGGAGCCCTCAGCAGCCGACGGCCCGGACGCGATAAACGCTCCCACGGCGTCGCCAGCCGACCGGCCAGCATGATCAGCAGGTCGATGACGATCGCCAGCGCAAAGATGACGATGATCCCGGCGACGATCTGATCGCTCTTGTTGGCCTGATAGCCCTCGGTAAACCAGGTGCCCAGGCCGCCTATCCCAATCACCGCGCCCACCGAGACCATCGAGATATTGGTCACCACCACGACGCGTAACCCGGCCACCAGCACCGGAATCGACAGTGGTAGTTCAACTTTGAGCAGCCGCACAATCGGCCGATAGCCCATTGCGCTGGCCGCGTCACGTACCTGGGCCGGCACGGCGTCCAGCGCCTCGAGCACCGCCCGCACCAACAACGCCGTGGTGTACAGGGTCAGCGCGACCATCACGTTGGCCTCGTCCAAGATCCGGGTCGGGATGAGCAGCGGCAACACCACGAACAACGCCAGCGACGGGATGGTGAACACCACACTGGCGGCCACCGTGGTGAGGCGTCGCAGTACGGCTCTGCGCCACACCCCTACACCCAGCGGCAGTGCGATCGCCAGGCCTGCCAGCACCGGTACCAGCGACAGCCGCAGATGGATCACGGTCAGCGCCCAGGCGGCTGGCAGGTGAGTGAGCAGGTAGTGCACGCCTAGTCCTGCCGTCGGGATTCCACTGCAGCCAGCACGTCGTCGGCTCGCACTCCCCCGATGACCTTGCCCGCCGCGTCGACGGCCACGCCCATCGCCGCCGGGGACGACAATGCGGAGTCCAACGCCTGGCTGAGGTTGGCGCCCGGTCGGAACAGCGAACCGACCGCGGTGACGCTGTCGCGTAACTCTGCGCCGCTGCGGTGTTTCTGCATCCCGGTGGCGTCGATCCAGCCCAGCGGCGTGCCATCGGGTCTGACCACCAATGCCCAGCCGTCGCGGAATTGCGCATCCCCGATGCCGGCCTCGGTGACACAGGCGATGTCGTGCACCGGCAATCCGCTGGCGTCCAACAACTGCAGCCACCGATAGCCGCGACCCGCGCCGATCCTCCGTGCCACGAAATCGTTAGCCGGACGCGACAGCAGCCGCGCGGGCCGGTCGTACTGCTGCAGCGAACCACCCGGACCGAACACCGCGACGCGATCGGCCAGCCGCAGCGCCTCGTCGATATCGTGGGTGACGAACACGATCGTTTTGTGCAGTTCGGCTTGCAGCCGCAGTATTTCGCGCTGCAACTCGTGGCGGACTATCGCGTCAACCGCCGAAAACGCTTCGTCCATCAACAGAATCGGCGGCTCGGCGGCGAGTGCCCGCGCTACGCCGACCCGCTGCTGCTCACCTCCGGAGAGCTGCGCGGGATAACGGGTCGCCAACTTGGTGTCCAGGCCGACCCGCTGTAACGCCGCGTACCCGGCGTTCCGCGCGGCCCGCCGCGAGGCGCCTTTGAGCAGCGGGACGGTCGCGACGTTGTCGATCACCCGTTGGTGGGGCATCAGACCCGCGCCCTGAATCACGTAGCCGATGCCGAGGCGCAGTCGCACCGGATCGACTCCCGCGACGTCGGCGCCATCGACCATGACGGTGCCCGATGTCGGCTCGACCATCCGGTTGATCATCCGCATCGAGGTCGTTTTGCCGCAGCCGGAGGGACCGACGAAAACCGTCAGGGTGCCTGCCGGTACTTCCAGGGTCAGGTGATCGACGGCGACGGTGCCGTCGGCGTAGACCTTGCTGACGTCGTCGAAGCTGATCACGCCTCAACCTCGAATCGGATGATCGAAGCCATTCCCCCGCAGCCAGTTCCGGGCGGCTTGGTCGGGGTCGATGCCGGAGTTGCCCGACACCGAGGCATTGAGATCAGCCACGTCGCGGCTGGTCAGCTTGGCTGATACCGCGTCCAACACGTCTTTGAGCCGGTCAGATTTCTTCTGCGAATTCACAAGCGGCACAATGTTGCCCGCCAGAAAATTGTGCTCTGGATCATCCAGCACCACCAGGTGGTTCTGCGGAATGGCCGGCGAGGTGCTGAAGATGTTGGCGGCGTTGACCGTCCCGTCCACCAGTGCGCGCACGGTGACCGCCCCGCCATCGTCGCTGATGGCGATGAAGTTACCGGGCATGATTTCCAGCCCGTATCTCTGCCGGAGCCCGGGCAGACCCGACACCCGGACTTGAAAGTCCGAGGGCGCCGCGAACTTCACGTCGGGTGAATGTGCGGCCAGGTCGGCGATCGTCTTGAGGTTCCACTTGGCAGCGGTCTCGGCGGTGACGGTGACCGTGTCGGTGTCCGACGCCGGCGACGGCGTCAGAATCGACAAGTCGCCCGGAAGCCGTTTGTAGAGTTCCAACTCGACGGCATCAAGCATGGTCACTGTTTCATCCGGCTTGAAGTACTGCAGCAGGTTGCCGATGTATTCGGGCACCAGATCGATCGAATGGTCTTTCAGCGCGGGGATATACCTCTCGCGGCTGCCGATCCCTAACCGTCGTCCGACGGTGAAACCATTGGTCTGCAAGGCTTGTGCATAGATTTCGGCGATGATCTTCGACTCCGGAAAGCCTGCCGATCCGACCACGATGGAGCTCACATTGCCCGATACCCCACCGAGCGGATTCGAGCTTCCACAGGCCGTGACAACCAGACATACGCTCGCAATCCACGCTGCCGCGCGGTGTCCGCGCCGTCGCAGCATGCCCATAGCAACCGACACTATCGCCAGACTGCGGGTAACATCGTGTCGGCTCGGCAACCCGCAATCAGATCTTCCACGTTTCTCGGTCTGGGGATGGTTCCTTTCCGCGCGGGAACGGGTAAACGTAACACCATGAGCAGCGATCCGTCGGTATCGCCCGATCAACCACCTGCAGCCAACGCGCCGGCGCAATCCCCCGCTGCGCCGCCGCGGCCCCCCGCCCCGCCGCCGCCGGAGTCGGCGGTGAAGTTCACTCGCGCTGCCAGCTTATGGACGTCGCTGACCGCTGGCTTCCTGATTCTTATCGTCCTGCTGATCTTCATCACCCAGAACACCGTGTCGGCGCAGTTTGCCTTCCTCGGCTGGCACTGGAGCCTGCCACTGGGGGTGGCGATTCTGTTGGCCGCGGTGTGCGGCGGGCTGATCACCGTGCTCGCCGGCACGGCACGGATTTTCCAGTTGCGGCGTGCGGCAAAGAAGAACCTGGCTGCCGGCCTTTAAGACGCCATCCCGCGCGCACTCACTTAGGGACCCTAACTTTGACAGTAAGGAGGCCTTATGACATCAACCTGGGTGGGCGCGCTGCTGCACAAGTCGCGTCAACAAGGAAAGTCACCGTTCCCGCACCAGGCGGCGTTCTTGATCAACAATCCCATCCGCCGAGCGCTGATCAAGCCGGCGCGGATTATCGACAAGCTCGATCTGTCCGGTTCTGAGCGGGTATTCGAACTCGGGCCCGGCCCCGGTTTCTTCAGCGTGGAGATTGCCCGTCGGCTCCCTGACGGCCGACTGGAATTATTCGACATTCAGCCCGAAATGCTCGAGAAGGCCCGGCACCAACTCGAACGGGCGGGTCTGACGGACGTCGGCTTCACGACGGGACAGGCAAGCGACGGGTTCCCTTTCCCAGACAACACGTTTGACGTCGCTTTCCTGTCGGCGGTGATCGGTGAGGTACCCGACAAGCCAGCGTGCATCCGTGCGCTGGGTCGCGTGCTGAAGCCGGGCGGACGACTCGTCTTCGTCGAGCTGTTTCCCGATCCCGATCGGCTTAGTGTGCGCCAGTTGCGAGACCTGGCTGAGCCGGAGGGTTTCCAGTTCGTCGAAACGACCGGAAACCGATGGCAGGACATCGTTGGGTTCCGCAGCGGCCTGAACGCCTGAGCTTAGACATTTCAGGATTGCAGCTGGGCCAGTCCCCGCGCGGTCAACGGTGCCACGGTTTCCCCCACCCGGTCGGAGGCGTCGGGGTCGGAGTGGCCCGACATGCGACTGCGGAACTCGATGCCCGCGGCGATGATCGCCAGCTTGAAGTAGGCCAGCGACATGTAGAAGTTCCAGTGCGCCAACGGCTGTCCGGAGACCAGCGAGTAGCGGTGCGCCAGCTCGTCGGCAACCGGCAGCAGCGGCGATGTCCACGCGGCCTGCGTATTGATGATCAGGTCCAGCGACGGGTCGCGGTAGACACACATCAACGCCGCGTCGCTGAGCGGATCTCCGAGGGTGGAGAGTTCCCAGTCCACGACGGCAAGCACTTGCCCCGGATCCGTTGCGTCCAAGATGGTGTTGTCGATGCGGTAGTCCCCGTGCACGATCGACGTGCGGCTCTGCTGCGGAATCGACTGCTGCAGCGCCGAATGCAGCCGGGCAACGTCGGCGTCGCGGTCGTCGTCAGGTAGCCGGACAAGCTGCCACTGCGAACCCCACCGGCGGACCTGACGTTCCAGGTACCCGCTGGGTTTGCCGAAATCGGCGAGCCCGACGGCATTCGGGTCGACTGCGTGCAGGTCTGCCAGCACCCGGATCAGTGCGTCCACACAGTCTTCGATGACCTGCTGGTCGCCCAGCGCCTCGAGCTCAGCGCGGCTGCGGACCACCTGTCCGGCAACGTATTCGACCATTTGGAACGGCGCACCGAGCACAGCATCGTCATTGCACAACGCGACCGCGCGAGCCACCGGAACCGCGGTATTCCCAAGAGCCGCGACGACTTTGTACTCGCGTGTCATGTCGTGCGCCGACGGGGTCAGCCCATGCAGCGGCGGACGGCGCAGCACCCACTTCGACGAATCATCGTGGACCAGGAAGGTCAGGTTGGAGCGGCCGCCGGAGATCAGCTGCGCCCGCAGTTGCCCGTCGCGGCCGATGCCGGCCGAACGTAGATAGCCGTCCAGCGCGGTCAAGTCGAGCCCGTCAAGCGGCGAAGAAGTCACCGGACGTGTCTATCAGGGGGCACGCTGATTCCGCGGCAGCAGGTCCCATACGTGTTCGGTGCCGTTTACCGTCACCACGCTGGCCTGACCGGACCGCGAGAACAGCAGCCGGGTCACCGACACGTAGTCGATGGGGAACGACAACACCCGCTTGGTGCCCAGAATCTCGTGCAGCACTATGTTGATCACCCCGCCGTGGCTGAATACCACCACGGTGTCCTCGTGCTCGGCGGCGTTGGCAACGTCGTCAACGGCTGCACGCACCCGGGCGCGAAACGCGTCCTCGTCGACTGTGCTCGGCAGGTGTCCCTCCGCCATTCGCGCCCACTCTTGCGGGTTCTCGTCGCGGATCTGCTCGATCGGGATGTAGACGGGTAGCTCGCGGTCGTATTCGGCGAAGCGGTCGTCGATCTCGACCGTCAGCCCGCGGGCCGTGGCGACCGGCTCCGCGGTCTGGATCGCGCGGCGCTGCGGGCTGCTGACCACTCGGGAGATCGGAAACCTGGCCAGGGCGTCCGGCAGGCGGGCTACTTGCGCTCGCCCCTCGTCGGACAGGTCGGGGTCGGCCCCTTCTCCGGGCTCGCTGCGAAGCGGCAACGCATGCCGGACCAGAAGCAATTGCATTCCGCGCCCCTTTCGACCATCTCCCAAGCGGTGAGAAATTTTGCCAGAATTGCGTCGTCGATGAAGGTCTCGACCCCTGAGGAGGACAGGTGACGCAGCCACCCGTGGATTGGGACGCCGCCTACCGGCAAGAAGCAGCGCCTCCGTGGAGCATCGGCCGACCGCAGCCCGAGCTGGCGGCGTTGATCGATCAAGGCAAAGTCCACAGCGATGTGTTGGACGCCGGCTGCGGGCACGCGGCGCTATCGCTGGATTTGGCTGCACGCGGGTACACCGTGGTCGGTCTGGACGCCAGCGGAACTGCAGTGTCGGCCGCCGCCGCAGCTGCGGCCGAGCAGCGGTTGACCACCGCGACCTTTGCGCGGGCTGACATCACCTCGTTTGGTGGGTATGACGGTCGCTTCACCAGCATCCTGGACAGCGGCTGCTTGCATTCGCTGCCAATCGAGAAACGCCAGGACTATCTGCAATCGATCTCCCGGGCGGCCTCGCCGGGAGCATCGCTGTACATTCTGGCCTTCGCTGCCGAGGCATTCGGCGACGAGGAGGCCGTCGACCGGCCGGGCCCACGTGGCTTGACCGAAACCGAACTACGCACGGTGGTCTCGACGCTCTGGGAGGTTGACGATATCCGCCCCGCCAAGCTCTACGGCAACGACAGTCCGCCCCTTGGCCTTTCTCAGGGTCACTTTGCCAACCTCGACCGTGACAACGAAGGCCACTTTGTGGTGCCCGGTCTCCTACTCAGCGCCCATAAGCCCGGTTGATCCAGGAGGACACGAAATGGCTGATCGCCCTGCACACATCGAAATCGGCACGGAAGCATACGATGTCGAAGTGCGAGAGCTGCCGAGCGCATCATCCCGGTCTTCGAACTGCGGAAGCCTTGACACATGAGCTTCGATACACCCAACGGAACCAAGGGTGCTCGTCAGCCTCGCGCCGGACGACTGATGCGGTGGTTCAACACATTTGCCATGAACCGGATCCGCAAAAGTGGCAAGTTCATGGGCGGGATGAACGCTTTGGTGCTGACGACAGTCGGCCGCAAGAGCGGAGTCGAACGCAGCTCTCCCGTCGGCTATTTTTCCGACGATGACGGCGGCTGGCTGATCGTGGCGTCGGCAGCCGGGGCGCCGAAGAATCCGGCGTGGTACTACAACATCGCCGCGCACCCGGACAAGGTCCAGATTGAGACGGCCGGCCGCACGATCGCGGTGACCGCCGAGCAACTCCACGGCGCGGCGCGCGACGAGGCGTGGCAGCAGATCACCGCGTCAGCAGAGCGTTTTGCGCAGTATCAGCGGAAGACCGACCGTGAACTGCCGATCATCCGCCTGACACCACGATCCGCCTAGCCTCTAGGCTGCCGGCTTGGAGAATGCTATTCTCCGGACAGAGAGTGGGGTGTGCGATGACGAGGACCGAAAGCAGCTCCCCATTGGATGCGAGCGTTCTCGGACGCTGGTTGGACGCGAACGGTGCACCCGGCGAGGGTGAAGAGCCGATTCTCGAGCAGCTGTCCGGAGGTTCGCAGAACACGCTGTATCTCATCCAGCGTGGCAACGAGCGCATGGTGCTGCGGATGCCCGGCACCCGAGCCGACGCGGCCCGAATTGATGGGCTGCTGCGCGAGATCCGACTGGTGCGCGCGCTGCGCGGCACCGACGTGCCACATGCCGAGCTGATCGCCGCCAACGATGCCGGCGATCTGCTCGGCATGCCCTTCTACGTCATGCGTGCCATCGATGGATGGAGTCCGATGGACGGCGGATGGGAGGCGCCGTTCGACACCGACCTGACCGCGCGCCGCGGCTTGGCTTTCCAGCTCGTCGAAGGCGCCGCCAAGCTGGGCCGGGTGGACTGGCGCACCCAAGGCCTGGAGGGCTTCGGCCGCCCAGACGGATTCCACGAGCGACAGGTCGATCGCTGGCTGGCGTTTCTGGATGCCTACAAGGTGCGCGACCTTCCCGGCCTGGACGACGCCGCCGACTGGTTGCGCCGCAACCGGCCGGCGCACTACACGCCGGGCATCATGCACGGTGACTACCAGTTCGCCAACGTGATGTTCGCGCACGGCGGCCCGGCTCAGTTGGCCGCCATCGTGGACTGGGAGATGACCACGGTCGGCGACCCGCTGCTGGACTTGGCCTGGTGCCTGCTGGGCTACGACGGCGAAAACCCCCGCGAGGACGGGTTTTATCTCGACATGAAAGGCATGCCGACCCGGGGCGAACTGCTCGAGCATTACGAGAAGGTCAGCGGGCAAGCATGCGACAACATCGACTACTACCTGGTGCTGGCCAACTGGAAACTCGGCATCGTGCTGGAGAAGACTTACGCCGCCGGGGTGCGCACCGGAAAGGTCGACCCCAAGATCCAGGACGCTTTCGGAGCGATGATCCCGCAGCTGATCGCCACAGCGGCCGAGCTAGCCCGGTCGCTATCCAGCGATGGGCGATGAGGAGGGCCGGGCAGTGGGTTATGCAGACCAGCTTTTCGATCTGACCGACCGGGTCATCCTGATCACCGGCGGCAGCCGCGGACTGGGACGCGAGATGGCGTTCGGCGCCGCCCACTGCGGCGCCGATGTGGTGATCGCCAGTCGCAACATGGACAACTGCGTGGCCACCGCCAAGGAAATCGAGGCCGAAACCGGTCGCGCGGCCATGCCATATCAGGTGCACGTGGGACGCTGGGACCAGCTCGACGGATTGGTTGAAGCGACCTACCAGCGGTTCGGCAAGATCGACACGTTGATCAACAACGCCGGCATGTCGCCGCTTTACGACAAGCTCAGCGACGTCACCGAGAAGCTGTTCGACGCGGTAGTCAACCTCAACCTCAAGGGTCCTTTCCGGTTGTCGGCGTTGGTGGGCGAACGAATGGTGGCCGCCGGCCGCGGGTGCATCATCAACGTCAGCTCCACCGGGTCACTGCGTCCCAACGGCGGCATCATCCCCTACGCCGCGGCCAAAGCCGGGCTCAACGCGATGACCGAGGGGCTGGCGCAGGCCTTCGGACCGACCGTGCGGGTGAATACCTTGATGGCGGGTCCCTACTTGACCGACATCAGCAAGGCCTGGAATCTTGGCGACGGCGAGACCAACGACTTCGGTCACCTTTTCTTGAAACGCGCGGGCGATCCATGCGAAATCGTCGGCGCCGCACTGTTTCTGGCATCCGACGCGTCCAGCTTCACCACCGGCTCAATTCTGCGGGCCGACGGTGGAATCCCCTGATATCCCCCAGGACCTAGGAGTATTCGATATGGCATGGGATTTTTCTACCGAGCCGGAATTCGAGAAGAAACTCGACTGGATCCGCGAGTTCGTCCGTGAAGAGGTCGAGCCGCTGGAGGTGCTGTTCCCCGGCTGCGAGTTCTTGCCGCTGAACGACGAGCGTCGAAAGATCGTCGATCCGCTCAAACAGCAGGTTCGCGACCAGGGATTGTGGGCCCCGCACCTCGGGCCGGAACTCGGCGGGCAGGGCTTCGGCGCCGTCAAGCTGACGCTGATCAACGAGATCCTGGGCCGCAGCCCCTGGGCGCCGATCGTGTTCGGGACGCAAGCGCCCGACACCGGTAATGCGGAGATCATCGCGCGCTTCGGCACCCAAGACCAGAAGGACCGCTACCTGGCCGGGCTGTTGTCCGGCGAGATCTTCTCCTGTTTTTCGATGACCGAGCCGCAAGGCGGCGCCGACCCGCGGGTCTTCACGACCCGCGCCGTGCGTGACGGTGACGATTGGGTGATCACCGGCCGAAAGTACTTTTCCTCCAACGCCTCTGTCGCTTCGTTCTTCATCGTCGTGGCGATCACCGAGCCTGACGTACCCGTGCACCACGGTGCCTCGACGTTCCTGATCCCGGCGGGTGCCAAGGGCCTCAACGTGGAAGCCACCCATCATCTGGTCGGAGCGGATCCCCACGAACCGGGGCATTCCCTGGTGCACTATGACGGCGTGCGAGTGCCGTCGGACGCGTTGCTCGGTGAACCCGGGCAGGGCTTTCTGATTCTGCAGACGCGGTTGGCCGGTGGCCGGCTGCATCACGCGATGCGGTCGATCGGGATGGCGCAACGCGCGGTCGACATGATGGCGCGACGGGCGAAAAGCCGATTCACTCAGGGCAGTTCGCTGGCCGATAAGCAGATGGTGCAGGAGTTCGTTGCCGACTCTCACACCGAGTTGATACCCTTCCGGCTCACTGTGCTGCACGCCGCGTGGCTGATTGACAACGGCGACGAGCGTGCTGCCCGCGCTGAGATAGCTACCTGCAAAATTTTGGCGTCGCAGGTACTGAAATCGATTGCACTGCGGGCGATCCAGGTACACGGCGCACTCGGACTCACCAATCAGCTGCCCCTGGTCAATGTTCTGCTCGGCGGCATCGCGCTCGGTCTGGCCGACGGGCCGACCGAGGCGCACAAGGTCAACCTGGCCCGAATGCTGCTGAAGAGCTACGAAGCCGAGAGCCCCGAGTGGCCCAGCGAAATGCTGGACACCCGCCGTGAGGCAGCCCGCGCCAAATACGGTGAGCTCGTTGACCAGTAGCAGGGTCACCGCAGCTGTCGAGCGCGCTCTCGACGATCGTCAGCGAGAGGCCACCGAAGAGGTTGAACGTATCCTCGCCGCCGCGGTTCGGGTAATGGAACGCGTGGCGCCCGAACCGCCGCGGGTAAGCGACATCGTCGCCGAGGCCGGCTCGTCGAACAAGGCGTTCTACCGGTACTTCGCCGGCAAGGATGAGCTCATCCTGGCGGTCATGGAACGCGGGGTGGGGATCGTGGTGTCCTATCTTCAGCATCAGATGGCCAAAGAGTCCAAACCGCAGCATAAGATCGCGTGCTGGATCGAGGGCACGCTGGCGCAAGTGGCGGATCCGCAATTGACCAGCAAGAGCCGCGCGGCAGCCGAGCAGATGCCGGCAGGAGTCAATTGGCTGGCGGCTGACCAGGAAATGCTGCAGCCGGTGCGCGATCTGCTGATCGAGCCGGTCACCGCGCTGGGAAGTCGCGATGCCGGCCGCGACGTCGAGGCGGTGTTCTGTTGCACTGCCGCAACATTGCGGCGATATGTACATTCGGCTCACCGGCTCGGCCCCGACGACATCGCGCATGTGGTCGGGTTCTGTTTACGCGGGCTAGGGGTCAGCTGATGCGCACCGTGGTCTGCCGCTCCTACGGTCCTCCGGAAGACTTGGTCGTCGAAGATCTCGCCGATCCCACGCCCGGTCCGGGCCAGCTGGTGATGCGGGTCCACGCCGCGGCCGTCAATTTTCCCGATGTCCTGTTGATAGCCGGCAAGTACCAGGTCAAGATCCCGGTGCCGTTCACCCCGGGCAGCGAGATGGCAGGCGAAGTGGTGGCCGTCGGCGACGGGGTGCCGTTTCACCCGGGCCAGCACGTCTCCGCCGCCGCGTTCACCGGCGCGTTCGCCGAGCTGGCGTTACTCGATGAGCACCAAGTGTCAGCGATGCCCGACGGTTCCGACTTCGCCGCCGCTGCGGCGTTCGGCGTGACCTACCGCACCGCATATCACGCGCTGCGGTCGGTTGCCCCAGTCGGGGAAGGGGATTGGGTCGTCATCCTTGGCGCCGCAGGTGGGGTGGGATTGGCCGCCGTGGATCTGGCGGTGGCGATGAAGGCCCGGGTCTTGGCCGCTGCGTCGAGTCCGGAAAAGCTCGAGCTGTGCCGGCAGCGCGGCGCGGAGGCGACGGTCGATTACGACCGGGAAGACCTGAAGACCCGTATTCGTGAGCTCACCGGTGACGCCGCCCGCGTGGTTCTCGACCCGGTTGGGGGAGCCTATGCCGAACCGTCGCTGCGCGGTCTCGCCCGGGGCGGGACCTTTGTCACTCTCGGCTACGCTGCCGGCGTGATCCCTTCCATTCCGCTGAACCTGATCCTGCTCAAGGGAATTACCGTCCGCGGCATGGAGATTCGCACTTTTGTGGCCGATCACCCCGACGACTCGCTACGCGACATGCGTGAGCTGCAACAGATGTTTGCCCAGGGTCGGATCCGCCCCTATATCGGTGCCCGGTTCCCGCTGGCCGACACCGCGATGGCGCTACGACACGTGGCCGAACGCAAGGCGATCGGCAAGGTGATCATCGACGTCACGGCGTGATGATGTTGAATGCCGGATCGGGTCTGTCGAGGACACTCAGCAACTGCTGCAGCGCGCTCTGGTCACCGGATATCTCCAGCCCGGGCGAGCCGACATCACCCATCGCTGCCCTGATCAGGCGAAACGCGTTGTCCAGCTTGACGGTTACGTTCGCGGTCACCGGATCGGCGGCGGTCTTGCGATGCACAAGCACACCGTTGCGCAGCGTCGAGCCGGTAGTTGGTGTTCAGGTCCGTCAACGTGATGTCGACCGCTAGGTCCGCGTCCCAGGCGCGGGGACCGTTGACGGTGATGGCCAGCCCGTCGAAGATCTGCTCTGGCGTCAGGGCCGACAACAGTGTCGGAGAGCTGGCCTGCAGCGTGGTGCCGAAGTTGCCGTCGCGCAACTCGACGGCGCCAGAGAGGAAGAAGTTACGCCACGTCGCATTCTCGGCACCGAAAGCCAACTGCTCCAACGTGTCTGCATACAGCGCGCTCGCCGCGGCATGCGTGCTGTCGGCGAACACCGCATGATCGAGCAGGGTTGCGGCCCATCGCATGTCACCGCTGTCGACTGCGTGCTGAGCGAGTTCGACCACGCGGTCAATCCCGCCCATCGCCTCGACATACCGGACGGCGAGGGCTTCCGGCGGGTGCGGCCACAACCGGGCCGGGTTTCCGTCAAACCAGCCCATGTAGCGCTGGTATACCGCCTTCACGTTGTGACTGACCGAGCCGTAATAGCCGCGGGTGTGCCACGCCTTGTCCAGCGCCGGCGGCATCTGGAACATCTCGGCGATCTCGACGCCGGTGTGACCTTGGTTGAGCAGTCGCAGCGTCTGGTCATGTAAATAGGCGTACATGTCGCGTTGCAGCGCAAGGAATTCGACGACGCGGTCGCGACCCCAGGTCGGCCAGTGGTGGGAGGCGAACACCACGTCGGCACGGTCGGCGAATGTGTCGATCGCCTCGGTGAGATATCCCGACCAGGCGTGCGGGTCGCGAACCAGCGCGCCGCGAAGTGTCAACAGATTGTGCATGCTGTGGGTGGCGTTCTCGGCCATACACAACGCGCGGAATCGCGGGAAATAGAAGTGCATCTCAGCCGGCGCCTCGGTGCCCGGTGCCATCTGGAATTCGATCTCGACGCCGTCGATGGTATGGGTTTCGCCTGTCGCGCGGATATCGACGGTCGGAGTGATCAGCGCTATCTCACCGGACGACGGAACCTGACCCAGTCCACAGCCGACCTGCCCGCGCGCCCCGCGCTCAAGCATGCTGCCATACATGTAGGTAGCGCGACGGGTCATGGCGGGACCTGCGTAGACATTCTCCTGCACGGCATGCTCGACGAAGCCTTCGGGCGCCAGCACGGCAACCCTTCCGGCGTCCACGTCTGCCTGCGAGGTGACGCCCAGTACGCCACCGAAATGGTCCACGTGACTGTGGGTATAGATGACCGCCACCACCGGCCGGTCACCGCGGTGCATGCGGTACAGCTGCAGGGCTGCTGCCGCCACCTCGGTCGACACCAAGGGATCGATCACGATCAGACCGTTGTCGCCTTGGACGAAGCTGATGTTGGAGATGTCTAGGCCGCGGACCTGGTAGATACCCGGCACGACCTCGTACAGACCTTGCTTGGCGTTCAGCGTGCACTGCCGCCACAGACCGGGATGCACCGATGGCGGCGGGTCGCCGGAGAGAAACGAATAGACGTCGTTGTCCCACACCACGCGACCGTCCGCGGCTTTGACGACGCAGGGTGTCAGCGCCCCGATGAACCCCCGGTCGGTGTCATCGAAATCCGCTGTGTCGGCGCTTGGCGGCTTCTGATCCACTGGCTTGACACTGCCACTAATTGCCTCAGGTCGGAACAGAACAACCCGATCGATGAGCCGACCAGCAAATGCCCATTTGCGCCTGAATGAGGCCTGTTGTCCAGAAAACAATTTTTTGACGAACCCGATACCGACCGTTCGATAACGCTGCATACTGCCGAAACGGTCCGCGAAGTGCCTACGGACCGCCACAACGGCAAAGGAGCACGAGTGAAGCGTTCAGTTACGGTCGCTGCAGCAGCGACGGCGATCGTCGTCGTAGGTCTTTCCGGATGTTCGAGCAATAAGTCATCGACGAGCAGCTCTGGGTCCTCGTCGCCGCAGAGCAGTGCGGCGCCAGCCGGCTCAAGCGGCTCAACCACAGCCAAAGTCGTGATCGGCGGCAAAGACCAGAACGTCCAAGGCACAGTCGCCTGCAACACGATGGCAGGCAACGTCAACATCGCCATCGGTGGAGCAGCCACCGGCATCGGCGCCGTCCTCACCGACGCCAACCCGCCCGCAGTGAAATCGGTGGGGCTGGGCAACGTCAACGGCGTCTCGCTGGGCTACACGCCGGGTACCGGTCAGGGCAACGCTACCGCGACAAAGAGCGGCAGCACCTACAAGATCACCGGGACGGCGACCGGGGTCAACATGTCCAACCCGATGCAGCCGGTGAACGAGTCCTTCGAAATCGACGTGACCTGCCCCTAGGACCGAGATCACCCGGTAGTCACACAAATACGACGGCTGCGCCCAGGATTGCTCAGCGGGCGCAGCCGTCATTGTCTGCGGCCCAGGGCCATTCAGCGGATGTCAGGCATCGGCTGTCAGGGGCAGCCGCACCGTTAATTCGGTGTGGCCCTGCGTGCTTTCCAGCGTGATCGTGCCGTGATGAGCTTTGACCACCGCCGAGACGATCGCCAGGCCAAGGCCGGTGCTACCGCCCTTCCGGGACCGCGAAGTATCGCCGCGAGCAAACCGCTCGAACACCTCCGACTGCAACTGCTGTGGAATCCCCGGCCCGTCATCGGTCACGGTCAGGACTGCATTCGTCGTGTCGGAAACCAGTCGCGTGGTCACGACGGTGCCCGGCGGGGTGTGGACGCGGGCGTTGGCCAACAGGTTGGCCATCACCTGATGCAGCCGGGCGGCATCGCCGCAGACGATCACCGGCTCTTCGGGTAAATCGAGCTCCCACTGATGATCTGGGCCAGCGACGTGCGCATCGCTGACCGCGTCGACAGCCACCCGCGAGAGATCGACCGATTCGCTTTCCAGCGGTCGCCCGGAGTCCAACCGGGCAAGCAACAGCAGATCCTCGACCAGGTGGGTCATCCGCTCGGTTTCGGATTGCACCCGATTCATCGCATGCGCCACCGCATCGGTGTCGCCGTGCACACGTTGCGCCAGTTCGGTGTAGCCGCGGATCGCGGCCAGCGGCGTGCGCAGCTCATGGCTGGCATCGGCGACGAACTGGCGCACCCGCGTCTCGCTGGCCTGCCGCGCCGACAATGCGGCGGCGATGTGATCGAGCATCCGGTTCAGCGCCGACCCCAGCTGGCCAACCTCCGTGCGCGGGTTGGCATCCGACTCGAGCACTCGCACCGGCAGCGTGACTTCCCCGCGGTGCAGCGGCAGATCAACCACCCCGCCGGCGGTTTGCGCGACGCGGCGCAACGGCGCCAAAGCGCTGCGGATGATCACGATGCCAGCCGTCGTGGCTGCTGCCACCGCAATCACGATGACCACCGCGAAGATCAGCAACACCCGGATCATGGTGTTGTCCACGTTGGCCATCGACAGACCGATGATGACGGCGTCACCACCGCGCTTGGCAGGCGCTGCTTCGATGCGGTACCGACCCAGGCCGTCAAGATCACGGGTCACCGGCTTGCGGTTGACCGGAATCGTGCGCAATTGGTCCTTAGCGGCGTCCGTCAACGCCGCCCTGCCCGCGGCATCGGTCAGGTATCCCGCGTCGACCGTCCCGTTGTCGCCTATCACGGCTGCAACGGTGCCCACCGGCTGGCCGGGAGCGTCAAGGAAATTCGGGCCCGGACCCGGCCTGGGAAAGAGCCGGGGGTGATGTGACCACGGCGGCGGGTCGCTAAATATCCGCACCGACCGGTGCGAGGCATCGCTCACTTCCATGTCGAGCTGTCCAATGAGGTATCGGTACAACGCGAGCTCGGTCACCGCGCCGATCCCGACACAGACGATGGCGAGCACCACGACCTGCCCGACCAACAGCCGAAGCCGAAGGGACCAAGCCCGCCGCATACTAGGGGGCCGGCTTGAGCACGTAGCCGGCGCCACGCAGGGTATGGATCATAGGCTCGCGCCCGTTGTCGATCTTCTTGCGCAGATACGAGATGTACAGCTCGACGATGTTGGACCGGCCGCCGAAGTCATAACTCCACACCCGGTCCAAGATCTGCGCCTTGCTCAGCACCCGCTTGGAGTTACGCATCATGAATCGCAGCAGCTCGAATTCGGTGGACGTCAACGAGATCGGCGCGCCCGCCCGGGTCACTTCGTGGCTGTCCTCGTTGAGCACCAGATCGCCGACGACGAGCTGCGCACCGCTGTCTTCGGTCGTTACTCCGGTGCGCCGCAACAATGCCCGCAGCCGCAGCACGACCTCTTCAAGGCTGAACGGTTTGGTCACGTAGTCGTCACCACCGGCGGTGAGGCCGGCGATGCGGTCTTCCACCGCGTCCTTGGCCGTCAGCAGTAGCACCGGCAACTGCGGATTCTGTTCGCGCAGTTTGCGTAGTACGTCGAGCCCGCTCATGTCGGGCAGCATCACGTCGAGGACGACAACGTCGGGCCGTTGCGACCGAGCGGAATCCAGCGCGGCCGCACCGTCACCGGCGGTGGCGATGTTCCAGCCCTCGTAACGCAGCGCCATCGACACCATCTCGGCGAGGACGGCTTCGTCGTCGACCACCAGCACATTGATCGGGTTTCCATCGGCACGGCGCATGACGACGCGCTCGGCCGGTGCATGGGGTTGGCTCACAGGTATTAAGTATGCGCACGGCAATGAGCCGTCGCTATGGTATTCCTATGCGTTGGCTGTGAGCTAGCGCGCTACGGCTCTGGGCTTAGAACCAATAGCGTCGGCCCGCGACGGGGCGACCGACTGCGCCCAGGATCCAGAGGATCACGCCGACGACAACGAGAATGCCGCCGATTGTGTACAAGATGCTGAGGCTTGGGACAAGATATCCGACGACGATCAAAATAATGCCGAGGATGATCATAACGACTCCGTTCAATTAGTTTGGTGGTGTGGTGGACAAGTCATTGGCGGATCGACATTGCGCATCACTGCGAGCAATTACGCTTTAGGCTGTCGCCTCCGTGGACACTGAGAAATTTTGTAACACTGTCGATTTCCGCTAGTACCAGTAGCGCCGGCCAGCCACCGGTCGACCGACGGAGCCCAGAACCCACAGCACTGCCCCGATCACCAACAGAACGACGCCTAGCGTGCCCAGGATGGGGACTTTGAGCACATATCCCAATATCAGCAGGATGATGCCGAGAACAATCATGACGCCTCCGCTCCGATCACGTTCGCCATGTCGATGGCAGGCATCGAACTGGGCTGCGGCAAATGACAATCGCCCACCTTGGGGTTGACACCCGCGTAGTTCAGCGGGCCCACGAGCACAGTGACTGCAATGGTGCCCAATGAGGCACAATTTTGGTCAGTATTCTTCAAGTAGCCCCGCTGGAAAGCGGCGATCACGCCGATCACCAACCAGACCACCACAATTGCACTGATTAAACCTCCGCCGCGCATCTTGGCCTCCATCAATGTCGGAACACCGCCGGACAAAATAGCGATGCTGGAAATACCCGCAGCGGCGCGCATTCAAACATCGCAATTCTACACAAGTGGAATGCCGCAGGTCAGCAGGCTGAATGAGGCCGCGGCACCCGCGCGTGAACCGATGCAGGCATGGTGCAGCCCGACTAGTACTGCGGTACAAGAATTTTGAGGCGTTGAAACGTGGAACTCGGCTTTCGCCTAGTCCGGCGGCTCCTGCGGTGGCGGTGTCAGGCGCTCCGGCTCCTCGGCGGGCGTCAGGCGCTCCGGCTGCTCTGCGGGCGTAACCGGTTCCGGTGTTTGCGGCACGAGTGGTTCGTGCTCGAAGACCCCGTGCCGGTTCAGTGTTGTCAACTCCACGTCTTACCTCCTCCGCGTCGCCTACCCAGCCTCCGGCGCGTCGAAACGAGACGCACTGCGCGCCCGACGCTCGGACGGTACCGAGTCAGCCGTCACAACCGTCGCGCGGACACGAAATCTGTCGGCGGCCGTTTGTCGTCTCCGGGGACCTCGCGGCCGTAGCGGGACAGCATCTCGGCCATGGTCATTGCCGATGCTTCCCAGCCGTGTTCACCCAGCCAGTCCGTCACGTCGGTGCGCTCCTCCGGGTACCAAAGATCATCGAGGTCGGGCATCTCGGTGTCGAGCACACGAGAGATCACGGCGCGGACACGTTGCGATTGTTCACGCCGGCGGGCATTCAGATCGGGATCCCATGCACTTTTTGCGGGTGCGTTGACCGCCAGCCGACTCTCGCACGGACTCAACGCGTTTACCCGCTCGAGTAACAGATCCTGAGCCTGCGCGGGCAAGTAGCGAAGCAACCCCTCGGCGGACCACGCGCTTGGCAGGGATGCGTCAAAGCCCGCTTGCTGCAATGCGGTTGGCCAATCTTGGCGCAGGTCCACCGCGACACTCACCAGCTGCGCCGTCGGCAGTGCGCCCCGCCGCTGCAGGGTGGTTGACTTGAACTCCAAGACCTTGGGCTGATCAAGCTCATACACGGTGGTCCCGTCGGGCCATGGCAGCCGCCAGGCCCGCGCGTCCAAGCCGGCCGCGAGGATAACCACCTGCCGGATGCCGGCCTGGACGGCTTTGAGGAAGTACTCGTCGAAAAACGCTGTCCGCACCGCCATGAAGTCGACCATCACCTGCCGGTGGGCCCGCAGCTCTGGGTCTATGTCTTTTAAGTCGCCCAGTTCAGTCGCCATCGCGGGATTCGCCACCAAGGCCCATTTGCTCTCCCCGGCTGCCTCCAGAAATGCCCGTGCGAAGGGGTCATGAATAAGCGGGTTGTCGCTTTCGGTTTCGGCCGCGCGAGCCGCGGCAACCCCAAGGGCCGTCGAGCCCACACTCTCGGTGATATCCCAGGAATCATTGTCGGTTCGCGGCATCGTCTTACTCCTATCCCCAGCCATCGCCGGCAGTTCCGGACAGTACTCCCGGAACCTTGGGAGCCGGTGTGACTCAGCCCCCGGCCGGCTAGTAGTAGGTTCTGGCGAGTGGACTCGAATGCCCTGAACGCCGTCGCCGAGTGGATGTCGCAGCAGGGTCTGGGTGACGGCCCGCTGGAAGACGTTTCGGAGATCGGCGGCGGGACGCAGAACATCATGTTGCGGTTCACCAGGTCGGGTCGGCCATACGTGCTGCGACGCGGGCCGAAGCACCTACGCCCGCGCAGCAACATCGTGATCATGCGGGAGACCCAGGTGCTGGCCGCGCTGGCCGGCACCGACGTTCCGCATCCGCGCCTGATCGCCAGCTGCGACGACCTCGGCGTGCTCGGCGACGCAGTCTTTTATCTGATGCAGCCCATCGACGGGTTTAACGCCGGCCAAGAGTTACCGGCGCTGCACGCCGGTGACCCGGCGGTGCGTTTCCAGATGGGACTGTCGATGGCCGATGCCCTGGCCAAGCTGGGGGCTGTCGACCATGCCGCCGTCGGGCTCGGTGATTTCGGTAAGCCGGAAGGTTTCCTGGAACGACAAGTGCCACGGTGGCTTTCGGAGTTGGATTCGTATCGGGAGTTCGAAAACTACCCCGGGCCCGACATTCCCGGGGTGGCGGATGTCGCCACCTGGCTCGAACAGGGTAGGCCGTCGTCGTGGACGCCCGGGATCCTGCACGGCGACTACCACGCCGCGAACGTGATGTTCTCCCGGACCGGTCCGGAAGTGGTCGCCATCGTCGACTGGGAGATGTGCACGATTGGCGACCCGCTGCTGGATCTGGGCTGGTTGCTGGCCACCTGGGACCGGTCCGGCGGGGGTGGCGTGTTCGGCGGCCCGCTGGCCGAGATGGACGGATTGGCCGACCGCGGCGACTTGGTGGAGCGGTATGCCCGCAACACCACCCGCGACCTGTCGCACATCACCTGGTACACCGTGCTGGCGTGTTTCAAGCTCGGCATCGTGCTGGAGGGCACACTGGCGCGAGCCAGCGCCGGTAAAGCACCGCGGGAAATTGGCGATCTACTGCACGCGGCCACGGTCCGCCTCTTCGAGCAGGCATTGACGCTGATGGACACCAAATGATCGATTTCGACATACCAGCCGACCTGGCCGCGCTGCGCGACGAGATCCGCGCATTTGTCACCGAACAGATCGTGCCGTATGAGAGCGATCCCCGCCTCACTTGGGGGGTCCCCGACGACGGGTTGCTGACGCTCCAGGCGCCCAAGCGTTTTGGTGGTCGGGAGCCGTCGCACCGCGAACAACCCGCACCGGCCGACACGAAAGCTCGATGGTCAAGGCCGCTGAACAATCACGTGTCTGAGGAGCTGTTCAAGGTCGCAGACCGCTGCGTGCAAATCCTCGGCGGCATGGGTATCTCAGACGAGACACCGGTCGGGATGATCTTCTCCGACGTGCGGGCCTTCCGCCTTGACGACGGCCCAACCGAGGTGCACAAGTACGCGATCGCCCGTCAGGTGCTGCGCTAATTTTTCGGGGCCACGCCCACCGCGGTCAATGCGTCATCCAGCGTCGGGTACAACGAGATGAGTTTGTCGAGACCGGTTAGCTCTATCGGTCTGCTTGTCGCCGGGTTGTTGGCCACTATCGCCACCTGAGCCGATTCGCTGACCTTTTCGTGGGCGGCGGCCAGGATCCGAAGGCCGACCGATGCCATGAATCGCACTCCAGAAAGCTCAATGACCAGAACCGGCGGATCATCGTCAAGCGCTCCGGCAATCGCCGCTTCAAAAGCCGGCGCGGTGCTCAGATCGATTTCACCGCCGATGCTTACTACGGCGACCCCTTCGCGGTGAGCGATGGAGGTGGTGATCGGATCCGCAGCTGACAACGGCCATCCTTAAGTCTGGTGTCTACCCGCGCCTGGCGGACCTGGTGCCGACCCGGTGCCGCAGTCGCAAAACTGGCAGAAATACTACTTCAACTCCTCGTCCGACGAGGCTCGGTTAGTCTTGGCGCGGGACTTAGGCCCGCTGCCAAGAGCCGGGAGGTTCGATGTCGGATCAAACGATGGATTTGTCGGGAACCAGCGTCGTCAATCAGGCGCCGGCGATCTCGAGTGAGGGTTTGCTGCTACCACAGCTAGTGCAGCACCTGCGCCAGAACCGAACAGCTTTGCGCGAGGAATGGGCTCGCAGGATTACCGAAGCCGAATTGCTC
Source organism: uncultured Actinomycetota bacterium (assembly GCA_963744835.1). Taxonomy (GTDB): domain Bacteria; phylum Actinomycetota; class Actinomycetes; order Mycobacteriales; family Mycobacteriaceae; genus Mycobacterium. Next base: position 1,139,568 of record CAVUVB010000006.1, on the reverse strand, counting down.
ACGGCGATGTCGCCGGAGGAGATCTTCTCCGAGGCAACGACGGTGTACGACAGCTACGTCGAGGTGCTCGAGACCGGTAGCGTCGAGGCGCTGCAAGACTACGCACGCGACTTGTCCGAGCGCATCATTCCGCGGGGCGTGGAGACGAACGAGGTCGTCGGCATCGTGTTGCTGCTGCGCGACGTGCTGGCCCGTTCGCTGTTCGAGAAGTATCAGACGGACTTCGACCTCCTTAACCGGGTGCTCGACGCCTACGAACCCGCGGCCAACCGCATCGCCAACACCGTCGCCGTCGGCTTCGTGCAGGAACGCGAGCGCATCATCCGGCAGCAGCAAGAGGCCATCCGCGAGCTGTCCACGCCGGTGCTGCAGGTCCGCGAGCAGTTGCTGATCTTGCCGATCATTGGCGTTCTCGATAATCAGCGCGCGCGGCAGGTCACCGAGCAACTGTTGCGGGCTATTCGCGCCAACCGGGCCAAGGTCGTCGTCATCGACATCACCGGTGTGCCCACCATCGACTCCACAGTGGCGAACCACCTGGTGCAGACCGTCGACGCGTCAGGCTTGATGGGCGCCAGCGTGATCATCACCGGCCTGTCCTCGGAGATCGCGCTCACCCTGGTGACGATCGGGCTCGATCTTTCCAAGATGAACGCAGTCGGCGACCTGCAGGGTGGCATCGAAGAAGCCGAACGTCTGCTGGGGTACGAGGTCACTCGCACCGGCGAGACGGGCGTATAGACGGTACTTCTTTGAGAACTAACGCGAGCGCGCCATGCCAGTACCGATCCTGAAGCAGGGCGCAATCCTCATTGCCTCGGTGCAGGCGGCGCTGACCGACTCCGACACCGAACGCCTCCGGCAAGATCTGATGGAGCAAGTCAGCCGGTTTCGCGCACAGGGCATCATCGTCGACGTCACCGCCATCGATGTGATGGACTCATTCGCCGCCCGTTCGCTGCGCACGATCGCGCACATGACCCGGCTACGCGGCGCCGACACGGTGATCGTCGGCCTGCAGCCGGAGGTGGCATTTGCCATGGTCCAGCTCGGGTTGATGTTCGACGATATGTACACAGCGCTAGACCTCGAGGAGGGTCTGGCGCTGCTGAATAGACAACTGGGACTGAGCAAATCGATCGGACTCGACGGTGGCGGATGACGTCATCGTCGATGTCGGCAACCCCGACGACATCGTCGCGGCGCGTCAGGCGGGCCATCAGATGGCCCGCGAGCTGGGTTTCTCGTTGACCGATGTCACGATGATCGCCACGGCGATCTCTGAGGTCGCCCGCAACATCACCAGCTACGCCGGTTACGGGAAGATTCGGGTTGCGGTGCTAGATCGAGAGGGCAGGCAGGCGCTGGTGGTGCGTGCCGAAGACGACGGTCCGGGTATCGCCAACATCGAAAGGGCTATGGAGGACGGTTATTCGACGGGGCGCGGCCTAGGGCTCGGTTTGCCCGGCGCACGCCGGTTGATGGACCGCTTGGTGGTGGAATCCACACCGGGTCAGGGGACGGTTATCGAGATGTGGAAGTGGATTCCGCGCAATGGCTGAGCACGGATGGCTCGGCCCGATCGAATGGGCGGCCAAGGCTCGCCCGCGGCCGGGCGAACACGTTTGCGGTGACCGCATGATCGCGGTCGACGTGAACGGTACCGGCGCACTCGTCGGCGTGCTGGATGGTCTGGGCCACGGCGCGGAGGCCGCCGAGGCGGCAAACCGCGGTGCTGAAGTCCTGCAGGCGGCCCGCGCCGACCCGCTCGACACGCTGGTCCAACGCTGTCACCGCGCCCTGTCGGGCACCCGGGGGGCAGCGATGACGTTGGCGCGCATCGATTTTGAGACCGACACACTGAGCTGGGTCGGGATCGGCAACGTCGCCGCCGACCTCGTTGCCAAACACCCGGCCGGTGTCGAGTTACGATCTTCGGCGCGTCTTGTCGGCGGAATCGTCGGCTACCGGATACCCGAAACACTGACGCCGCAGAAAGTTCCGATCCGCCCAGGCGACCTGCTCGTCGTCGCCAGCGACGGTATCGTCGAAGGCCATTTGGACGACATCGACTTCTCGGCAACGGCTCTGGCGATCGCGGACCATATTCTGCGCAGCCACGGCATGGCCAATGACGACGCGCTGGTGCTGGCCGCGCGGCACCGAGGCGCGTCGGGATGACGCGCCGATGACGAAGGCCGGCGACTTCCACGTCGGGTACGCCGCCGCACTGCGTACCTACCTGGAGGCGCGCGGCGAAGAGGACCTTGCCGTCGGCCACGAACTGGGCCGCCGGGCTCTGCAAGACGGCATCAGCGTGCTGGACATCATCGAGAATCACTCCTGGCTGGTCAGCGAGCTGGCGCAGAATTCGAGCGGCGTCGACCTAGCGGCCGCGCTGGCTTTCCTGTTGCAAACGCTTGCCCCACTCGACGTGGCCACCCGCGGATTCCTTGACGGCACAAAGCGTTACGAGGAACAGCGGGCCCGTGCCGACAATCTCGCCGATCGCGACGAGTTCCGAAGCGCGCTGGTGAATTCGCTGCAGGAGGGTTTCTTCGTCGCCGATCGTGCTGGCGCCGTCATCGAGATCAACGACGCCTTCACCAAGATCACCGGCTATCCCGCGCACGGCATCCCCTTCCGGTGGCCGCACCCGTGGCTGGTCGACGAGAAGGCGGCGCGGCTACAACAAGCCAGGCTCCGCCAGGAAAACCAGGTCCAATACGAGACCCCGATTCGGCATCGCGACGGCCGGCTGGTGTGGGTGACGTGCAACATCAATCGGGTCACCACGGATGCCGCAGATGGCGACGTGTTCGTCGGAACGATTCGCGACATCACCGCCGAGCGCGCCTTCGCGGCGCGGGAAAGCGCGGTGCTACGGCTGGCCACAGCGGTCGGGGTAGCCAAAAGTGTCGCCGAGGTACTCTCGATCACCCTCGACGAGTGCCGCCTCGCGCTCGACGTCCACCGAGTGGTGGCCGCGGTGTGGCCGACGAACGGTGGCGACCCCACCATCCAGGTGGCCGGCGGGGAGGCCACTGTGCCCTGGCGCCAACTTGATTCACTCCTTCGCCAAATATTTCAGCAGGCGCGTCATCAATTGCCCCTGACGGTGCAACCGATCTCGTCGCCGGATGCCCATGGCACGTCGCATGGAATCGTCGCGGTTCTTACCGGCGGGGGCGACGTCGCGTTGTGGCTCGAACTCCGGGTCCCTCGCCTGGTTAGCGCAGAGGATCGTCTGCTCGTCACCGTGCTCGTCGGCCACCTCGGGCTGGCAATACAACACGTGCGTCAGTTCGAGACCGCGCGTGAGACCTCGCTGACACTGCAGCACGCGATGCTGGCGCCGACGGAGCTTCCGCCCGGCTTCGCGGTCCGCTACGAACCCGCAGTGCCGCCCCTGGAGATCGGCGGCGACTGGTACGACGTGCTGCGGGTCGGCGACCACCGCATCGGCATCATCGTCGGCGACTGTGTGGGACGCGGCCTGTCCGCCGCGGCGGTGATGGGCCAGCTGCGCAGCTCTGCGCGGGCGTTGCTACTGACAGGTGCCGAGCCCGCGATGCTGCTCGAAGATCTCGATGCCGTCGCTAAGCTGATCCCGGATGCGTTCTGCACCACCGTTTTTCTGGCGATCCTCGATACCGAGTCCGGTGAATTCTGCTACAGCTGCGCCGGCCACCTGCCGGCCGTGCTGGTCGCCCCGCAGTCCGGGCCGACCCTGCTCTCCGACGCCCGTTCGGTGCCGCTGGCTGTGCACCGCAAGGATCCTCGTCCACAAGAGTGTGTTGTCCTGCCGCCGGGGTCGACGTTGATGCTGTACACCGACGGTCTGGTTGAGCGGCGCGATGTGTCGATCGACGACGGTATCGCGCGTCTCAGCGAAACAGTGGCAGCCGGAATGAATCTGCCTGTCGACGGTGTGGCGGATGCGGCTCTCAGTGCGATGGCGCCGCCGGCCGGCTATGACGACGACATCGCCATCGTCGTCTATCGCCAACCGTATGCCCCGCTCGTGATTGAAAAAGCCTCGTCAGCCGATCATTTGAGCGATATCCGGCATCAGCTCGCTACTTGGATGCGAGCCGCCGCGATCCCGGACGGTCCGGTAGCCGACGTCGTCTTGGCGGTCAACGAAGCGTGTGCCAACAGCATCGAGCATGCCTACCGAGGACACAAGCCGGGCAGAGTTCGAGTGGAAGGCGAAAACGATGGCGCCCGAGTCCATCTGAAGGTCAGCGATACCGGCTCTTGGAAAACCGCACCTACCGATCCCGGCGGTCGCGGGCGGGGACTGCTGCTGATGCGCGCGGTGAGCGACGGGCTCGAGATGGAGTGCACCCCGTCCGGCACCACGGTCGACATGAGCTTCCGATTATCGGGAGCGATGTCGGCGCAAACTGACTGAATAAGCGCTGCGGCTAGGGCAGCGCGGTGTGCATCAACATCACGTCGTATGCCGACCACAGCGACAGGTTGAAGTACAGGTCCCTACCCGAAGACCAGGGATGGATCATCGGGGCGTAAATGCCGCCCGGCATCGAGAACGAGGACACCAGCGGTTGCTCAGGACTCCACGGGCCTTCCGGGCTCGGCGCAGTCCTTGCCACCACATCGTTGCTGCCACCGTTGGTGTAGAGCACCAGATATTGCTTGAGATAGTCGTTGTACTGCGCAGACATTTCGCCCACCGGTCCTGGGAAGATCGGCGTCGCTGCCCCCGGATTCATCGGGACCCATCCCTTGCCTTCACCGTTCCAGTACTGATACTTAGTGAGGTCGGGCAACTGGTTCGGCGGAACTCGCGAGAGAAACGCTGGACCGCTGCGTCCGGACGGGGTTCCGAACGAGTAGAGGTAACCGTCCTTGCCTCGCATGAAGGCGCCCATCTGGAAGTTCTCATTGCCCGGAAAGTAGTGGCCGCCCGGGACGGTGTCGGCGGAGGCCAGCGCGGATGGTGCCGGGGAAGATCCCCCAGCTCTGGCCGTTGTCGACGGATCTCGCGATTCCCGAGTAGTTCGTCGACCATTCGCCGTCGCGGCCCCAATTTCTGATCGACATGAAGTTCATGTATTGGGTTCGCCCGAGGGAAATGGCGGAGGTCGGAATGATCCCGGTCTCGTGCCCGGCCTTATGGATACTGTTGAGCACCTGTTTGGACAGGCCCGGCGCCCACACCGGTGAGCCGGAGTACGGATTGTTCGGCACGCCATCCGCCACGTGGATTCCTTGGGACAGGTCACGGTCTTGGCTGCGGAAAAGTACGTTGTACCGCCATTGTTGGCCGTGAACGCTGCAATAGCCGAAGGTATCACCGAAGGCCATGAGGACCTGATGACCGCCGGGATCGCCGTTGTCCCAAGGAATCCCGAGGTCGGTCCCGGAGATGCCGAAACGTTCGAGGGTTTTGTTCGGGCTGTTCGGACCGGTGACGAAGTTGACCAGAGAGGTCGGAGCCCCCGCGATCTGGGCGGGAGGCGGAGGCGCCGGGGCGGCGTTCGGAACCGCCTGATTGACGTTCGGGGGTTGTTGGATGGCCGCGCCGGGAGGAGTGGGCCCGGGCGTTACCGCCGCCTGGAGTTGCGCCTGCTTTTGGGCTTGTGTCAGGGGTTTAAGGAGGTTACCGAAGGACTGGATCAACGGACCCAGTTTGGGTAGCGGCGCGTTGTCATGCGCGCCCCGAGGCCGGCGTCCAGTCGGTGGTGCCACGACCGGCGCGGGCTCAGGCATATTCGGCAACGCTGCTGGAGCCGGAACGTTGGCCTCCGGCGCCGTGCACGGCGTCGCGAACGCCGGCGGTGCGACGCCGATCGGAACGATGAGTCCGATAGCGGTCGCCGACGCCACCGATAAAGAAACGATTCGACGAATCGCCGACATGTCCCACCTTTCGAGGGAGCGAGCCGTCGCCATTGACGGGCATTGACGTCCGCAGTTGCTCATGTGACGATAGTTGTCGATGTGGCTGTTGTGACCAGTGAGTAGTCAAAAGGTATACATCCGTGACCGTGTCGCAACCCGCGGGTTTCACCGGGCGCCCGCGTCGGATCGCGTTAGCCGGAGAAATACCACGCAACAGCGCGCCCGAAGTGATTCGGACTCCCAACCTTGTGATCCATGGGCACGTTCCCCAGCGGGAATTGAAGACCGAACTGATCGCGACTCTCCGACGACCTCGATGACAGCATGGCCGTTGTTCTCGGCAAATTGCCACCGGGAGCATTTCGGCGAGGCGTTCGGCTAGCGAATTGTGTTGCGCCTCATCCCGTCGCACGTTTTTCCAGCCAGCGATGTGGCCGACGCGAGTACGGTCGGACCGAGTGATTAAAATCAGCAAAACGAACATCTAGAGAACGACTATCCGCCTAGCGGCGGAAGCCGACCGTGGAGCCAGCGCACATGCCGTTGACGACGACAGAGGTGCCGACATTTTTCGGACCGTCTGATTCGCCATTGTTCGGCGTGGTTCATCTGCCGGTCGATAACCAGATCAGGGGCGGGGTACTGATCTGTGGTTCGCTCGGAAAGGAGGGGATGGACAGTGTCCGGCTACACCGGATCCTCGCCGACAGCCTGGCGCGCCGGGGTTTCGGCGTGCTGCGTTTTGACTATCTGGGCTTGGGTGATTCTGCATACGCTCAGGCTCCGTGATGACGCGGTGGCCAACTGGGTGGCAAGCGTGGGCCACGCGCTCGACTACCTCACGCTGATCGGCGCGGAGTCGGCGACCGCTATCGGCATACGTGCCGGGTGCCTGATCCTCAACGAGTACCTGGCCCAATCCCACACCGTCAACCGCGTGGTCTATCTCGATCCCTATGGAACGGGCAGGCGTTACCTTCGGGAACACAGCACGCTGTTCCGGTTGTCGGTGGGCGAGGACGCTGATACGCCCGGCGAAGTGTCAATCATCGGCGGGCGGTTGAGCGACCATGCCGCCGCAGAATTCGCCGCGCTGCGGATGGGTGCCAAACCAGTCAGCGCCCAGGGCGTCGACAACGTACTTCTGGTGGGACGACCAGCCGAGACCGACAAGCGCGTCACCGCCCTGGCGTCGGCCGAGGGAGTTGATTCGATCATTGCCGGCGGTCTGCCGGAATGTGCCGGTCCTACGCCGGGGAGATGTTGTTACCGATCCCGTTCACCGCGGTCGATTCGATCATCGAGTGGATCGACGGAAACGTTCCCTCTCGCACCCATCGCGCCGTACCCCAATACCTGACAACGGTAACGATGCCGGCCGAAGGACCCGACGGGGTCGACGTTTTCGAGAGCATCGAACGTATCGAGCCGAACGGCCTATTCGCCATCCGCACGCTGCCCCGACGCCGCAGTCCCGCGCCCGCAAAGACCGTGTTGTTCTTCGTGACGGCCAAGGACTTGCACGTAGGACCCGCCCGGGAGTGGGTCGAATTGTCACGTCGCATTGCAGCGGCCGGGTCACAGGCGTTGCGCTGGGACCCGGCAGGACAGGGCTTGTCGGGCCAGATCAGCCGGGACCGTTGGCGCAGGCTGTATTCCAAGGCTGACATCACCGACTCGATAGCGGTGGCCAGACATGCGTGCCAAGACGCCCGCGAACTCGAGCTTGTCGGTATCTGCTCCGGCGCGTGGTACGCCGCTCATGCCGCGCGCAATATCGGTGCGCAGTCGGCGATCCTAGTCAACCAGGTGGTGTGGAATTGGCGCGTCACCCCCACCTTGCTGCTGCAGTGGGGCTTCCGGAAGAAAACGCTAAACGCCAACGCGGCTAGTGACACGGGCGGCGGCGCTGGCGAATCCAGGCCAAGAAAGCGCCTCAAAGCACTTGTCAACCCGGCTCGCAAGCCGACGAAAAGCCTTATCCACAAACACCTCCCGCGATACCTCCTGCGGGTGTTGAGCTGGGTCGGACTCGTGTACCTGCCGGAGGATGTTCTGACAGCGCTTGCCCACCGTGGAACCGACGTGACGCTGATTGCCTCGCCCGAGGATGCGGAGCAGTTCACTGCCAAAGGCGGTCGAGCAGCCCTTGACCGGCTGCAACGCACGTCGCAGCCACCCCGCCTGATCGCCACACCCACCGGCGATCATTCCGGCCATCACCCGGCTATATTGGCGGCGATCCGCGACGCGGTGTCGCCGGAAGCTGCCGTTTCCCCATCGGAGCACAACCCCGTATCGGACATCACGTCGATTGAGAGTCGACGAATCCGCTAGTGCCCCAGACACCTCGGAGGATTCTGGGCATTGCGCGTTCGATCCCTGCAGGTGGCGCAGCCCGGTAAGGGCCCGCAAAATCGCAAAGCCCGAATGCGGCGCTGGAACTATGCACACCACTCCGGCACGATCCCAGGCGGCAAAGTGCCGAAATTTTCGTTCCGTAATGAAACAGTTTGGCGAGGTGCGTCAGGCAGTGGCGGAACGCAAGCCGAAGCGCTGGCGAAGAAACGCGGCAAGGCGCAGCGGGATTGCGATAAGGCTCAACAGGGCGAACGGCACATATTCGACGGCGTAGAGCCAATGCTGTGTCTTCTGGTTGAGTGCGCCCCGCACAAAATCCAAGCCGAAGGCGATCAGAATGTAAGTCGTGGCCAGGAAGAGCAGTGGCCGCCACAGATGTCCCAGGTTGCGCGTTCCGATTCCGAAGGACAGCAGCGCCAGCAGATAGGCGAAGAACAGTGCGACCAGGAAGAACCACAACACGCTGCCCTGCAGCGGAATCTGGCCGATGACGACGCCCAGCCAGACGACCAGTCCGATATGGACCTGAAGCGCGGTGGCGAAGGCCAAGCCCATCGCTCGGGCCCGGCGCGCCAGCCCCGCAAAGGCTGGGCCGAACAGGATGGCCATCGCGCTGCCGACATAGGAAAGCCAGAAAAAAAGGAATGACCAGCGTGCCGTGAGGCGCACCGCCAGCCTGAGGCCATCGGGACCGGTGCCGTAACCGGCCAGAACGGCTACGGCAAGCGCGAGCGCGCTGCCGAACGCGCCGATCATCCAAACCCATGCCGGATCATGTCTGCGCGTCATCGCGCCCGCCCCGGCGTCGCCGCCGTTAATGGTGACCGTTGGATCGCCGCTCCCGCCAGTACCGCCGTTGCCTAACAACGCTGTCGACTGAGGCCGGGAAATGGGTTGCTTTGCTGAGCGATCCTTCTGCTCGAACATGTCAGCGGTGAGCTCCGTCCCAAACCAAAGCAGTAGCAGAGACCCATGCTATCCGGCACCGAGTTAGATCATCAGAAAACTAAACATCGAACAGCAGGCGCAGTAGTTCCTGATATTCGATGCCATTGACACCTCGAAGCATCGGTACATCAACATCACGATGGTGGGGATCATGGTTGGTGCGATTGCCTTTGATTGGCATGAAGTTTCCTACTCGGACTCGGCCGGACTACAGACCACGAGAACGACGGCCACTGCGTGGCAATCGGCGTGCGAAAGCGACAAAGACGAGCTGAGCCAGCCTTGGTGTTGTGCCCGCTCGGCGACCGCTCCGCGCAGACGCAGCAGAGGCAGCGGACCATCCCGTGTTACCTCGATCTCGCGCAGGGGAAACGGCATGTCGGGTTCTGCGAATGCTTTGATCACTGCTTCCTTGGCCGCAAACCGGGCTGCCAGTCCGTGCACCCGGTTGGGGCCCTGGCAGTCGTTGATTTCGCTCGCGGTAAATACCTTGCGCAGGTACCGGTGCCCGAACGCCGCAAGCGAGTCCTGGACATCGTCAATGGCCACGACATCGCATCCGACGCGGACGCGGTGCCCGTCAACCTCGCCCGGCAAGGTAATCATGTGCTCGCTGTAATCGTTGCGCTACCAAGGGAATCCACCAATGCGACTTTACCCAGCGGCACAGCATGGTCATAGCATCGTTGCAGCCGAACGCTGTACCGTGTCGCCTGCTCCGGCGGGCCGACTACTACCGCGCGCGGCATCACGCAGATGACTTGACTAGGTCTTCGACCACCTGCTCGATGTTGTGCACCGAAGCGAAGGTGGCCTTCTTGAGCACTTCATCGGGGAACTCGATGCCGAATGCATCCTCAAGTGCAAGCATGACATTGACCGACGCATGCGACGTCAGGCCGAGCTCGTAGAGGTCGGCCTGACTGTCCACCTCGCGTGGATCGACCGCTATACGGCCATGAGCAGCTAGGACGTCACGAATTTGGTCCTGAATCACACTTCCCCTCACGTCTAACCCGATTAAGCCTCACGTCTAGCTATTAAACCAGTGTTGTGTCCAGCAACCGCTGCTCCCACGACCGACGTCCGCGGGCGTGAAGTGTGGGGTGCTGTCCCCGGGATACCGGCGTCGGCGGCCCCGGTCCTGGTACCATCCACCGGGATGTGCGGACTCCGATCGAGTTGAGGCGGGACTTCGCGCGGCCGCCTGCCTGTCGTTCGCCTCGGGCCATCACACCGTGGAACCGGAGTGGTGGACGGCCTTCAGCGGCGAGCTCAGCGTCTACTCCAACTTGGCCGGCAGCCAGTCATCCGACCGGGTCATCCTCAGGCACGCCCAAGGAGCGGGTCACCATCGAGTCGGTCACTGTCACCGAGACCGGAGACTGACGCCATGACCGGGACCGGCTGGAGGGTCGTCGTTCTCACCGTTTACCCCGGTGTGGCTCGTTTCACGACAGACGCCCTACGCCGACTCGGCCACGAGCCAGTCGCCGTGGTTGGCGCCCGGAGCAAGGCGGCGTCCAAAGGGATGGAGACCATAAACGAGGACACGGACATCGAAGGGAGCGCGGTGACCATCGCGTCATCGCCAGCGGCCGTGGCATCCGTGGCCGGAGCGTTCCGTCCGGATTTCCTTCTGACTTGGTCGTTTCCCTGGCGGCTATCTCCCGACCTGCTGAGCATGCCGCCCCAAGGCTCGATCAACTATCACCCGTCGCTGCTGCCCCGCCATCGGGGACCGAACCCGCTGGGATGGACGATTCGGGCCGGCGACAGTCACTTCGGCGTCACCTGGCACCGTATGGCGCCCGAGTACGACAGCGGCCCCATTCTGGCTCAAGAGTCCACCCCGGTGCTAGAGGAGGACGCCGCTCACGAGGTCTATATGCGCCTGTGCCGGCTCGGGCTACGCATGCTTCCTAGTGTGCTGGAACGGGTAGCAGCCGGTGATCCAGGCGAGCCGCAGCCTTCGGAAGGCGCCACGCAAGCGCCGGCGTTCGGCGACGATTACGCCTCGATCGACTGGACCAACGCAGCCCGTTTCGTCCACGATCAGGTTCGGGCGTGGTCGTTTACGCCGGGGACAGGATCAGTGTCAGGTCCGTTCGGAGAGATCGACGGGACCCGGTACCGGGTGCTCCGGACCACGCTGCAACCGCCGGTGCCCAACGACCGGCTCGCAGTCCGCGTCGAGTGCAGTGACGGGCCGCTGTGGGTCCTCGAGCGCACTCCGGGCGAACCCTGATCCAGCCATGCGGGGAACAGGCGGCCAGGAGCAGGGCCGGGGTTGGTCTGTCCCCGCGCTGTGAGCCGGGAGGCCCAGGTGGCACAGATCGTCACCTGTAGGCGACCGCGACGGCTGGACGAGCGGACTTTCGCGACGTGCTTCGGTGACCTTCACCCGGTAAGCGAGAATAGCGAGCGTGCAGCACCTGCGAGAAGGCGTGACGGACCACGGCGTGCTCGGTGCGGTGCTGGACCACGCCGATCGAGCCCCGGATCGGCCCGCTGTCAAGGACCTGGATCGCGCGTTGACCCGGGGCGAGTTGCGCGCCGCAGCTGGCAGAGTGGCCGCTGGCTTGATTCGCAAAGGCGTCGAGCCAGGGGATCGGGTTGCCCTGCTGATCGGCAATTCTGTGGACTTCGTGGTGGCGGCGCTGGGCTGTCTGTGGGCGGGGGTCACGTTCGTTCCGCTGGCGATCACCGATCCAGATCTCCGGCGGGCGCAGATCGTGGCTGACTGCCGCCCCGCACAGGTAATCACCGTAGGCTCGGACCAAACGGCGCCATCGGGACTTCCCGTCGGCACGGCGTGGACCTCTCTTTCGGCGTTGAGCGTCGCAGATGGGCGCACGCCACCACCCGTAACGGGCCCCATCTCCTACATCATTTACACCTCGGGGACGACCGGTATCCCCAAGGGCGTGCAGATTTCCCCGGAGGCCTTTTTCACCGCAGTGCAAGCATGCGCCGACGCCGTCGGACTCACCGCCGACGACAGGGGCCTATGCGTTTCGCCCGTGCACTTCGACGGGTCCTTCTCTGCCATCTTCCCTCCGCTGGTTCGCGGCGTCCCGCTCGTCATCCCCGACCGCGAAGCCCTCCTGTTCCCGCGCAGGTTCTTCTCGATTGTCGGCAGCGAGGGGATCACGGCGACCAGCTTCTCTCCCAGCTACCTCCGGTTGCTCCGGGCCAGCGGCCGTCTGGCGCGGTTGGCTGACACCCCGCTGAGAGTGATGGCCCTGGGCGGCGAAGCGCCGTCGACGGCCGACATCAAGGCGGTGTGGGCCGCCAGTCCGGGACTGCGGGTGGTGAACCGGTATGGTCCGACCGAAACGACCATCGCCGTCGCCCACCTGGAACTGACGCCCGAGTTGCTCGACGCGGGGCTGGTACCGATCGGTCATCCTCATCCCGGGAGCTCGTTTTACCTCGTTGATGAGCAGGGAAGGCTGGTGGATCGTCCTGGAGTGGTCGGCGAGCTGTACATCGGTGGACCGCAGCTCATGGCTGGATATCTGAACGACCCGGCGCAGAGTTCAGCTGTGTTACGGACGGACATCGTCGAAGGAACCGCCGTCTACCGCACCGGTGACCTAGTCTTCCGCGACGACCGGGGCAATTACGTATACGCGGGCCGTTCGGACCGCGTCATCAAGCGACATGGTGTGAGGATGTCGCTGGTCGAGGTGACCGAGGCGCTCGGTGGTACCGACGGGGTCGCATCCGCCGCGTGCACGACCTTCGACCTGGAAGGCGATCTGGGGGTCGTCGCATTCGTGGTGCCGGACGGCGAGCTCACCCCTCTCGCCATTCGCCAGGCCGCCAGCGAACGGCTCCCGGAGACGATGCTGCCTGATCAATTCGTCTTGGTGGCCGACTTGCCCTTGACGTCTTCCAGCAAGGTCGACGAGCGACGGCTGCTGAAGGAGGCTGGCTTGTCTCCGCCGAACGAAGGGACCTGAGCCGTCGGCGTCATTGCAACTCAGTTTAGAAGTAATCACCGGCCGACATACTGGACAACATGTACATTCCCGGCCATTTCGCCGCCGACGAGCAGGCCGTCGACGACCTGCTCACTCACCACGGGGCCGCTGACCTGATCACGGCAACATCCGAGGGCGTGGTCGCTACTATGCTGCCGTTCGTCTATGACCCGGGCATGAGGACCCTTCGTGGTCACCTCGCCCGCAACAATGACCAGTGGCGAAAGCCGGTGGTTGGCGAGGCTCTGGTTATCGTGCGGGGACCAAATGCGTACATTTCCCCGGCCTGGTATCCGAGCAAGGCCGAGCACGGACGTGTGGTGCCCACCTGGAACTACGTCACTGCGCACGTCTATGGGCGGCTCACGGTGCACGACAACCCGGCCTGGGTCGAACGGAATGTGCGTGACCTAACCGAACGCCACGAGGCTGGACGGCCGCAGCCATGGTCCGTCGACGACGCGCCGCCACAGTTCATCGAGGGTCAGCTGCGCGCCATCGTAGGAGTCGAACTGGCGATCACCCGCATCGAAGCGACGTTCAAGCTCAGCCAGAATCGACCAGCCGCTGACGTCGATGGCGTGATCTCAGGATTAATCACCGACGGACACCAAGACGCTGCCCAAGCGGTGCAGCGAGCGCGAACCGTATGAGAACGATCTGGTCGATGTCAGTAAACGACTTCCGGATGATATGCGTCGATCCACACCGACAGGTCGAGGACGCGCTCTAGCCGCTCCCTGTCCAGCGGCCGCATCCGTTGGGGGTCCAGCCGCGTCAACTCCTCCAGCGCCGCCCGGTCGATCAGACCGAACAACACATCATCGCCGGTGCCCAAGAGATCCTTTGCCTGCGCCTGGAGGGCGGCATCGTATTGCGGATCCGAGGTGGACGGATACGGGCTCTTGACCCGCTTCAGCACCGACTCGGGCAGCACGTCACGGACCGCGCCGCGCAGCAGGCTCTTCTCTCTGCCGTCATAGGTCTTCAGCGACCACGGCGCGTTGTAGACATATTCGACGAGGCGGTGATCGCAGAATGGAACTCGCACCTCCAGGCCGACCGCCATGCTCATCCGGTCCTTGCGGTCCAACAGGATCCGCATGAACCGGGTCAGGTGGAGGTAGCTCATCACCCGCATCCGGTGGGTGAAGTCGTCCTCCACGTCGAGCCGCGCGACCTCGTTGACTGCCTCGGTATAGCGCTGCTGCAGGTAGGTGTCCAGGTCGACGGCGGAGCGTAGTGCCGGCGTGAACATGTCGCTGGCGCGGGCCGAGTACATCAAACTAACTAGGCGACCACGCCGCGCTGCACTGCCAGGAAGACCGCCCTGGGAGGGGCTTGCCGAGTCTCCGATGGCGATCCAGGGGAACGCATCAGTGTTCTGGACCGCTGGGTCGTGGAATTGCCGGTAGCCACCGAAAATTTCGTCGGCCGACTCACCGGACAGCGCCACGGTCGACTGCTGCCGGATCGCCTTGAACAGCAAATAAAGCGACTCGTCCATGTCGCCCATTCCCATCGGGAGGTCGCGGGCCATGACAACCTTGCGCCGGAGGTCGAGGTCGGCCAACTGGGTGTGATCAACCACGATGTCGGTGTGGTCCGAACCGACGTGCTTGGCCACATCGTGCACATACGGCGTGTCCATGGTCGGCCGGAGCTCGCTGGGTTTGAAGTTTTCGACCTGTGCATCGAAGTCGACGGCAAACGTACGGACCGGGTTGTTGAGTTCGCGTGCGGACAGCGCGGTGATGGTGCTGGAGTCCAGGCCACCGGACAACAGCACACACTCGGGAACGTCGGCGACCAGCTGACGACGGACGATGTCGTCAAGCAGCTCACGTACCCGCGCGACGGTCGTGTCGCGGTCGTCGGTGTGCGGTTTCGATTCCAGCCGCCAGTAGGTGCGCTCGCGGACGCCGTGCTCGTCGACGGTGACGATAGTGCCGGGCTCTACCTCCTGCATGCCCTTCCACACCGCGTGCTTGGGAGTCTTGATGAGCGGGACGAGCATCTCACACAGACCGTCGACGTCGACGACCCGCTTGACCAGCGGGTTGGCGAGGATCGCCTTGGGCTCCGAGCCGAACAGCACGCCGTCGGGAGTGCGGTAGAAGTAGAGCGGTTTGATGCCCATCCGATCGCGGATCATCACCAGCCGGCGTGCACGCGCGTCCCAGATGGCGAACGCATACATGCCATTGAGCCGATCCGCCAGCGTCTCACCCCACTCGAGGTAACTGCGGAGCACGACCTCGGTATCACTGGAGGTCTGGAACTTGTGGCCCTTCTGGGTCAGTTCGTCGCGCAGCTCTTTGAAGTTGTAGGCCTCACCGCTGTAGACCATCACCACGTCGCCGTGGGCGGTGGACACCGACATCGGCTGAGCCCCACCGGCCAGATCGATCACGGCGAGGCGGCGGTGGCCGAGAGCAGCGTCCCGGTCAGACCAGACCCCGGACGCGTCGGGGCCACGGCATGCCATCGTCTCGATCATCGCGTCAATCACCACGCGCTCTCGGGTTTGGTCCCGAGAGAAGTCCACCCAGCCGGTGATGCCGCACATGTTGTTACCTCTCAGCTCAGCCGGCGTTGGCCGTGGCCTTGGCCAGGGCCTGGTCGATGTCGTCGATGATGTCGTCGATGTGCTCGATCCCGATGGACAGGCGGATCGTCTCCGGCCGGATACCGGCCTTCGCCAGCTCCTCGTCGGACAGCTGGCGGTGGGTGGTGGAGGCCGGATGGATGGCCAGGGTCTTGGCGTCCCCCAAATTGAGCAGCCGCTTGACGAGCTGGAGCGCATCGAAGAAGGCCAGTCCCGCCTCGTAGCCGCCCTCGGCCCCGAAGGTGACGATGGGCGGCACGCGCCCCCGGAGGTAGCGCTCCACCAGGTGGTGGTGGGGATGTTCGGGGAAGCCGGCGAAGCTCACCCAGGCCACCCGGGGGTCGGCGGCCAGGTAGTCGGCCACGGCTCGGGCGTTGGCCTCGTGGCGCTCGAGCCGCACGGCCATCGTCTCAAGGCCCTGGAGAAGCAGGAAGGCGTTGAAGGGGGAGAGGGTGGCGCCGCTGTTGCGCAGCTGGGTGGAGCGGGCCCGCACGGTGAAGGGCCGCTCGGGGAAGTCGCGGGCGAAGACGACGCCGTGGAAGGCGGGCTCGGGCTGGTTGAACATGGGGAAGCGGTCGGGATGGTCGGCCCACGGGAACCGGCCGCCGTCCACGATGGCCCCACCGAGGGTGGTGCCGTGGCCTCCCACGAACTTGGTCAGGGAGTGGACGACCACATCGGCCCCGTGCTCGAAGGGCTTGAGCATGAGCGGCGTGGCCACCGTGTTGTCCACGATGAGGGGCACGCCGGCCGCGTGGGCCACGGCGGCCACAGCCTCGAGGTCCACGATGTTGCCGGCCGGGTTGCCGATGGACTCGCAGAAGACGGCGCGGGTGTTCTCGTCGATGAGGGGAGCGATCGACTCGGCTCGGTCGTCGACGGCGAAGCGGGCCTCGATGCCCAGGGTGGGCAGCACGTGAGCGAAGTAGGTAAAGGTGGCCCCGTAGAGCTGGGGGGCCACCACGAAGTTCGTGCCGGCACTGGCCACCGTCAGGATGGCATAGCTGACGGCGGCCATGCCCGAAGCCACCACCAGGGCCCCCGTCCCCCCTTCGAGGGCGCAGATGCGCTGCTCGAGGACGTCTAAGGTCGGGTTGTTGAGCCGGTTGTAGTGGAAGCCGGGCGTCTCCAGGTCGAGCACGGCACCGGCGTGGGCAGCGTCGATGAAGTCGTGGGCCACCGTCTGGTAGATGGGCACGGCCACGGCCCGCGTCCCGTCGGGTGTGTAGCCACCGTGGATGGCGATGGTCTCGTCGTGCATGGCCTCAGGCGCTCCTCTTCGCGATGGTGCCCAACAGGTTGGCGTACAGACGCAGGGCCGCGCCCCGCCACGGCCAGGGGGCGCGGGCGCCGACGTCGTCGAAGGGGAAGGCGGCCACCAGGGCCGGGTCCCGCTCACCGCCCACCACCCGCTCATGCAGCTGGCGGAGCCCATCCCAGTCCGGGCTGGACACGCAATCCTTTGGGAGACAAGGCAATTCGTCGCGCTCGCGGCCGGCGTAGCGCCGCACGTCCCGCAGGTACTCGCGCACAAGGCTCGACGGGTCGTACTCGGGATGACCCTGGACCAGCACGACCTGGGACCGGCCCACCGTCCTCGTGATCACACTCCACCCCACCTCCTGCGACTGCAGGGCCACCGCGTAGCCGGCGGCGGCTACCACCTCTACGGGCACGGCGTTGAGCCGCGAGTGGGGCAGGACGACGGGACTGTCCAATCCGGCGGCCAGCGGGTGGGTCGGGTCGGCCTCCTGGGCGAAGACGCCCGTGCACTTGACCGGCAGGGTGGTCCGTTCGACGCCGTCGAAGACGGCCAGGGCGGCGTGCGCCGACAGGCAGGACAGCACCATGGCCGGCACGTTCTCGCTCCCCCACTTCAGCAGGCCGTGCAGATCGGACCAGTAGGGCTCGTCCTCGATGCGGGCCTCGATCGGGTTGGAGCCGGTCACCACCAGCAGATCGGGAGGTTCCGAGTAGATGTCATCGAGGGGATGGTATTCGGCGGCGATACGGGCCCGGATCCGCTCGCCCCGTGGCACCCCGGCCATGGTGTGGCGGGTCAGCGCGACCGTCTCGCACCCGGACCCGGCCTCTAGAAGGCCCACGAACTGTCGCTCGGTGGCGCCGAAGGCGGCGTCGGGCATGTTGTTGACCAGGGCGCACCGCACCGGTCCCCGGTCCGGCACCGCCCCCGGGTCGAGGGTCCCGGCCAGTCGAACGCTCACCGTCATCTCAATGCCTCACGTCGGTGTAGGTGACAGTGACCTCCTGATGAAGGAGCCGGAAGGCCGCCTGCAACTGCTCCTCGTCGTCGGTCGAGCCGACCACGGCCACGATGTGGTTGCCGGACCCGTCCCGCCAGTCGAGGGCGGCCCCCGGGCCCTGGTGCACGCTGACCGTGTCCACCTCGGCGCGGTCGGTGAAGTCGTTGATGCCCTCGATGGCCGTCACCGTGGCCGAGACGGTCGGCGGCTGGAGGAAGAAGCGGTAGCCGATGCGCTCGGTGGCCACGGGCCCGTCGACGGACACCGGCTCGCCCAACGCCACCCGCAGGGTGAGGTCGAGCAGGCTGACGCCGGCGGCCCGCTCCAGCATCTCGGGCACACCGCCGCCCACCCGTCCGTTGACCTCGATGATGCGAGGCCCGTCGGGTGTGAACTTGACCTCGGTGTGCAGGCACCCAGCGCGTACCCCGAGGGCGTCGATGGCCCGGGTGGCCAGCTCCAGGACGGCCGAGCGGCTCGGTGCGTCGAGGGCGGCCGGGATGAAGAACCCGGTCTCACGGAAGTTTTCGGCCGGCGGGAAGCGGCCGGTCAGGGCCAGGTGGCTGATGGCGCCGTCGGCAACCACGCTCTCGACCGACACGTAGCCGGCGTAGGGGTCGCCGGCCCGGCCCGGATCGTCGGCCAGGTAACCCTCGAGGACCATGTCGCGGCGGCCCGGGCCAAGGGCGACGAGCAGGTTCGCAAGCTCGGCGCGGTCGCGGGCCAGGAAGGTGCAGCGGCTGCCCTGGGCCGAGCGGGGCTTGAGGACGGCGGGCCACCCAACCTCGGCTTCGACGGCCGATAGCTCGGGTTCGGACTGGTAGGGGCGGACGAGGTGGCAGGGAGGCACGTCGAGGCCGGCCGCGGCCAGGGCCCGGCGCTGACGGGCCTTGTCGGTGAGGGCGGCGGCAGTCGCCGGGCTGTGGAAGGGGAGGCCCAGTCCCTCGGCCACCTGGGCCAGTTCGACCATGCCGGCATCGAGGTAAGTGGTCATGCCGTCGGGCTCCCAGTCGGCCAGGATCTTGACCGCCTGCTCGGCGCTCATGCCCTCGAGGTCGACAATGGGGCCGAATCGTTTGAGGAGATCGGTCATCTCACGCATCCCCGGCACGGCCGTGTCGATCATCCACAGCAGGTCGCAGAGGCCCGCCGCCGCTTCGGCCAGCTGCATCACGGGAACGCAACGCGGCCCGTAGCCCACCGCCACCAATGGCCGAGCCCGTCCAGTCGTGGAATCCGTCATGTGCTCAGCCGATCACGGCCTCGACGCAGTCCTGGGCGTCGTAGACGGCCCGCAGGCGGCTGCGGGGCGAGGGCAGGTAGTGGGTGAAGTAGCGCACCCCTTCGGTGAGCACGCCCAGCACGGAGAGGTTCGGCTGGAGCCGGCCCTCGGTGTCGTAGGGGTGGAAGTCCTCGTTGATGGCCACGCTGCCCACGGGCGTGTCACCGTAGCTGAGCTGGGTCAGCCTTCCCTTTGCGTAGAGACGGTTGAGCAAGGGCGAGCCCGACCGGGCCAGCGAGGGCATGTCGAGATAGCCCCGCACCACCCCGTCGACCGTCATGGCCGTCGGCTTTTCGAGGGCCGTGGAGCTCAGGCGGACGCCGTCGGGGCAGGCGGCCAGCTCCGGGCTCGGTCCGAGCGGGATGCGCACCACTCCGGCGTCGAGCAGCCCCAGCAGCTGCTGGGAGCGCATGGGTGGCACGCCCGCCTCCAGCCGGTTGATGCGGCCCCGGACGTTGGACTGGAACTCGATGTAGGAGTCGAGGGACAGACCACCGAACTCGATGACCGAACGCAGCTGGTCTCGGAGGATGCGCAGCACCTCCTGGGCCGCCTTGACCGGGCTCCCCCCGGGTCGCAGGGCCTCGGTGAGGTCGTCCTCGATCATGTCGTAGACCTGGCCCTGGTAGTCGGCCGCCGACGTGTAGTGGCGGTCTGTCCCGGCGAAGAGGTGGGTGGCCGGGTCGAAGCGCCCGTAGCGCGGCTCGAGGGCGTCGACGATCTTCTCGTAGTGCCCGTCAACCCAGCCTTGGCGGAGGACGGCGCGGACCTCGCTCGACTCGACGTCGCCTCCGGCCAGCAAGGCGGCCTGTATGTAGTGGCGCGCCTGCATCTCGGCGAAGATGAGCGGGAGAAGCTCGGCCCGGAAGTCCACGTGCCGCCGCACCGGCGACCCGCCCGGATTGGTAAGCGCCGCGAACTCCTCGGGGGTGCACACCACCGGCTGGTACTGGCCGTAGGGGTCGACGCCGGTGGCCGACTTGGCGCAGTACGGCGCGCCCGAGCGCGAGTAGAGGGTGATGGTCGGCTCCCGGCCCGAGGGCACGTATCGCAACCGGTCGGCCCGGTCGCACCGGTCCTCGAAAGTCCCGCCTCGTCCGATGGTAAGGGCGGCGAGGACGTCGTAGCCGACCAGGCCCATGCCGGCCACAGCTACCGAGGCTCCGGCCGGAGTGCTCTGATCCAAGGACTCGATCGGGTAGGCCCGCTGGTAGTGCACGCCCCCGTCAGACCCGAGCTCGTGGTTCCAGGTGTGCCCCGAGGTCAGCACCACGTGGTCGACGGTGAGGGTGGTGCCGTTGTCGAGCAGTACCGCCTCGCGCCCCTGCAGAGCCGGCGAGATGTCGACGGCCGCCGCGTAATGTCGGACGATCTCGAGGTTGGGCGGGGCCCAGTCCACCAAAGTGTCGTAGAACCAGACCAGGTACTCGCCCATCAACCGCCGGGGCAGGTAGTCGGTGGGCCGGATGGGGTCACCCCCGGCGCCGATGCGGCACTCGTAACCCACCCAGCGGTAGCCGCAGCACACCGCCCACTGGTGCAGGCCTATGGCGTACGGGGGGAGGGCGTCCCCGTCGGGGGCAGCGTAGAGGGAGAGCTGGCCGCAGGCGTTGTTGAGCACCAGGAAGTCGGGCTGCTCGGCGGAGTAAACCCCGCCTCCGAGCTGAGCAGGTTCGACCACGTGCAGCCGCACGGGGGTCCCTGCCCGTCGAGCCCGGCTCACCGTCCGCTCCATGACGCACAGGCCCCACGAGCCGAGCCCCACGATGGCCATCTCGATCATCGGACGCGTCCCATACACGCCACCTCCGATCGGCGGCCCCTGGCTGATCTCTGCGTTGGAGGCCGTTGAGGCCGGCTTTCCTCGAGCGCGGCCGCGGTGAGTCGGCGGACCGCGTGTACCAGCTCGTCGACATCGCGGGTCGTGGTGGCAAAGGAGGTGACGAAACGGACGACACCTGGTTCCCAACGGCCGTGGTAAAAGCCGTAACCCTGGTCCAAAAGTCCGTCGATGCTCTGCTGGGGCAGACGGCAGAACAGGATGTTCGCCTCTGGCGTGCCCGCAAGGCGAGTGCCGGGAATGGACTTCAGCCCCTCTTCGAGCCGCGCGGTCATGGCATTGGCGCGCCGGGCATTGCGCAGCCACAGATCGTCGGCGAGGTAAGCGTCGAGTTGGGCGGCGGCGAAACGCATCTTGGCGGCGAGTTGTCCGGCTCGCTTGGCCCGGAAGCTGAGTTCGGTGGTCACGGAGCGCTCGAATACGACGATCGCATCGGCGGTGATGCTCCCGTTCTTGATGGCGCCAAAGGACAGCATGTCCACGCCGGCGCGCCAGGTTAGCTCGGCGGGATTGCTGCCCAATGCGGCGACGGCGTTGGCGAGGCGGGCGCCATCCATGTGAACGCGCAGGCCCGCGTGCTTCGCAATGCAGGCCAGGTGTTCGATCTCGGCGGGGGTGTATACCGCGCCGGTCTCGGTTGCCTGGGTGAGGCTCAGCACGGAGGGTTGCACGCTGTGCGCGTCTCCGACCTTGCGGTGCACCGCGGCCTGCAGTTCGTCAGCGTCGATCTTGGCGTTCTCCCCGCCAAGGGCAACGAGTTTGGCACCCCCTGTGAAGAACTCCGGTGCGCCGCACTCGTCGTTATTGATATGGCTGTCGCGGTGGCATAACACGCTGCCCCACGGTGGGGTCAGCGCTGCCAAGCTCAATGCGTTCGCCGCCGAGCCGGTCGAAACGGGGAGCACATCGACTTCGCATTCAAAGACCTCGCTGAAGCGGCGTCGTGCGCTCAGAGTCCAACTGTCGGTGCCATAGGGCGGTGCCTGCCCAGAGGCTGCTGCTGCAACAGCTGCGATGATCTCGGGTGCACCACCGGCGGTGTTGTCGCTGGTGAAGGAGGGCGGCCCGGGGTCTCCAGTCGTCAACGCCAGCATTTCCGCCTGTGCGGTCACCAACGACATGTGCTCCTCCTAACGGAGACAGCCCAACCCGGGGTCGTCACGCCGCCGATTGAGTGCGGGTATGCGTATACCGATGATGTACCTGAGCGGTAGCTTACATACTATTGGACGATAACAGTACCTAAAAGCCAACAATTAGTTTGTCCGGCGGCAGAAAGCATCAGTATTCCCGCCAGACATGGTCGTGAACGTACCGTGCGGTTTGTCAGGTAGTTCCTCGAGGAGATATCCCTCTGACCTGCGTGAGCGCGCGGTGCGGATGGTTGCCGCGAGCAGCGATCAGCACGAGTCGAAGTGGGCGGCGATCGGCGAGGTCGCCCCGCTGTTGCTAGCCACCGGTACCCCCAAGGCCCTTGACCTGCGGATTCACACCGCCCTGATCCCTCGGCTGTCGTCGGGTATCGGGCCGTGGCTCAGGCGCGCCAAGGCCGCCGACCTCCGGTAGGCGAATCGAGGCCGAACGCAGCGAGAATCAGCGGCAGCAGCGCCCGCGACAATGACCGGGCGCTGAATCCGATTCGTGGCTTTATAGATCCGGTTGATCGTGGCGTTGCGCATCACCGGCGACTAGGAAGCGCGCCCGAAGAGATTCGAACTCCCAACCTTCTGATCCGTAGTCAGATGCTCTATCCGTTGAGCTACGGGCGCATGTGTTCAGTTTTCACCCTGGCGGAGGCGAGAGGATTTGAACCTCCGGTCCCCGGTAAGAGGACAACTCATTAGCAGTGAGTCCCATTCGGCCGCTCTGGCACGCCTCCTTGGATTTCCTGAGGGTACCGGACCATCCCCGGGCTCCCGGAACCGCCGCGGAGCACAGCGTACACAGCCCGGACATATGCTGTCGAAATGACCGCTCGCCTGCGCCCCGAATTGGCCGAGATACCAGCCTACGTCGAGGGCAAGACGGTTACCGGCGCGATCAAGCTGGCCAGCAACGAAACTGTGCACGGACCGCTGCCCAGCGTGCGCGCGGCCATCGACCAGGCCATAACCACGGTCAACCGCTATCCGGACAACCACAACGCGGAGTTGAAGTCGCGGCTGGCGCAGCACCTGAACGCCGCCGTCGGCGCGAGCTTCGCCGCCGAGCACATCGCCGTCGGCGGTGGCTCAGTGAATCTGTGCCAACGCCTCATCCAGGCGACGGCGTCAGTGAGCGACGAGGTGCTCTACGGCTGGCGCAGCTTCGAGATGTACCCGTTGCAGGTGCGGGTCGCCGGCGCCGTCCCGATCCAAATACCGTTGAAAGACGAGACGTTCGACCTCTATGCGATGCTCGCGGCGGTCACCGACCACACTCGGCTGATCTTCGTGTGCAACCCGAACAACCCGACATCCACTGTCGTCGACCCACAGGCGTTGGCCTCGTTCGTCGAGGCGGTGCCGTCGCACATCCTGATCGCAATCGACGAGGCCTATGTCGAGTACATCCGCGACGGCATGCTGCCCGACAGCCTGGGGTTGGTTCGCTCGTACAGCAATGTCGTTGTGCTGCGGACGTTTTCGAAGGCCTACGGGCTCGCCGGTCTGCGGGTCGGCTATGCAGTAGGCGACCCACGGGTGATCACCGCGCTGAACAAGGTTTCCGTTCCGTTCACCACGACCAATGTCTCGCAGGCCGCTGCGATCGCCTCGCTGGACGCCGCCGACGAGCTGATGGCCCGCACCGACGCAGTGGTCGCCGAACGCGCCCGAGTCAGCGACACGCTGCGTGCCGCAGGCTTCACGCTGCCGCCGTCGCAGGCGAATTTCATCTGGCTGCCGCTGGGGATGCGCACCCTCCACTTCGTGGAAGCAGGCCGCCGACGCGCGCATCGTGGTCCGCCCCTACGGCACCGACGGTGTCCGGATCACGATCGGTGCGCCGGAGGAAAACGACGCCCTGCTGGAATTCGCCAAGGGCTGGATCTGACGAGATACGCCATGAGTGATGCGTTGGCCCGCAAGAAGTTCACCGAGTTCAAGGAGCGCACCGACGCCGTCACCGACGCCGAGCTCGACGACTACTGGGCAAGTCTGCGGCCGGCCACCATCGACGGCATGCTCGGCGAGTGGAAGGGCGGCGAATTCGTCACCGGCCATCGGATGAACGGCCAACTGGAGAAGTCTCGCTGGTTCGGCAAGACGTTCAACTCGCCCAGCTGACGTGCAGCCATTGGTGTGCCTCGACGAGGACGGAAACCGGTTCTCCAACGTCAAGATGGGCAAGGGCGAAGCCAGCCTATGGCTGGAGGAGTTCCGCGGCGAAGTCACCGCCACCATGGTCTACGACGGCCAACCTGTGCACGATCACTTCAAGGCGATCGACGACAACGCGGTGATGGGCATCATGAACGGCAAGGGCGTCGTCGATGACGGCCGGTACTTCTACTTCTATCTGGAGCGCGTCTAGACCGCCGCCGCCGGATCGCGCCCGGTAAAAGCGATCAGCTGGTCGAGAGCGGGCGCGTCATCGGGTACTGCGACCGCGTCCGCGAAGCCCAGCTCCGCTCGCGCTTCCGTCGGAATCAGTGTCGTGGCCAGCCCGAGCACGTAGTTGACCAGCGACTCGGCAACGTCCAACGGGTGGCCGGTCGCCGTCGCGTAATCCCAAGCGTGCACCAGAAATTCGAGCGACAAGTACGCCGACTGCGAACGTCGCGGGCAGTTCGTTGGAGGCCAACGTCACCGTGCCGTCCAGGCCGCGGCGGTGCCACGCATCCAGCACGGGACGGGCCGCGCCGATAACCTGCCGCTCCACCGAGTCGTCGCCGTCGCGCTCCGGGAGCTTCGCGCCCACAGCGCCTCCGAGAAGGGCCATGTCGTTCGACCAAATGGTCGGTCAACTGCCCCACGTCGTATTCCGGGCACGGTGTGGATTTGGACAGCTCGTCCCGCGCGATCGGATGTAGGACCTGTTGCAGCACGCTCAGCGCGGCTTCTGCGCTGGCCAGTTCGTCGGTGGGAGGTGAGTCGGGCCCGGGCCGCAGGTCGGAAGGCATGGCGTCCACGGTACGGTCTCGGCATGGGTCAGCCGTACGAATCCGTCACCATCGAGACCAAAGACCACGTCGCACAGGTGACGTTGATCGGACCAGGCAAGGGCAATGCGATGGGGCCGGCATTCTGGTCGGAGCTTCCGGAGGTGTTCGCCGCCCTGGACGCCGACCCTGACGTGCGGGCCATCGTCATCACCGGGTCGGGCCGTAACTTCAGCTACGGTCTGGACCTGCCGGCGATGGGCGGGACGATGGCCCCGGTCCTGGCTGACGGCGCGTTGGCCGGGCCCCGCACCGATTTCCACGCCGAGGTGCTGCGCATGCAAAGCACGATCAGCGCCGTCGCCGACTGCCGCACCCCGACGATCGCGTCGGTGCATGGCTGGTGCGTCGGCGGTGGCGTCGACCTGATCTCCGCGGTCGACATCCGCTATGCCAGCGCCGACGCCAAGTTCTCGGTCCGCGAGGTCAAGCTGGCGATCGTCGCCGACGTGGGCAGCCTGGCCCGGCTGCCGCTGATCCTTTCCGACGGGCACCTGCGGGAGCTCGCGCTGACCGGTAAGGACATCGACGCCGCCCGCGCCGAGAAGATCGGCTTGGTCAACGATGTCTTCGCCGACGCCGACGCCGCATTGGCCGGTGCCCACGCCACCGCCGCCGAGATCGCCGCCAACCCGCCGCTGACTGTCCGCGGTATCAAGGATGTCCTTGACCAGCAACGGATTTCGGCAGTGTCGGCGAGTCTGCGTTATGTGGCGGCGTGGAACGCCGCGTTCCTGCCGTCCAAAGACCTGACGGAGGGCATCTCGGCGACCTTCGCCAAACGGCCGCCGCAGTTCACCGGCGAATAGCACGATTCGGTATCCCGATCGCGGGTAACCCTCGGGTATGTCTACTTACCGAGTGCTCAACCCGCACGGCGACGTCGTCGACACCAAGGACATCGCCAGCGCCGACGACGCGCACGCGTGGTTCGTCGACGCCAAAGCCGACAACACCGAACTCGGCTGGCGGATGGAAGTCAACGTCGACGGCGACTGGCAGTTCTTCGACGACACCGAGGGCGACCGGCCCTAGCCCGATGACGATACGGCCCGCGCAGAGGGCCGTGAGGAGCTCTAGCCGATGACGTTTGTCCGCCGCACTCGCGGGCAACCCAAAATGGTATGGATTCCCAACGGCTTCGACCCTTACTGACTGCTCCCGGACCGTTCACATCGGTCTACTTCGAGGACTCGCACGACACCGAAGACGCAGACGCCCAACTCGAGCTCAGATGGCGCGGTCTCCGCGAACAGCTCGAAGAGCTGGACGTCGACGAATCGGTGACCGCCGATATCGGACGCGCCGTCATGGACTTGCGCCCGCCGGTCGGCCGCAGTGGCCGCGCGGTTGTCGCAGGCGCCGACGGCGTGGTACTCAACGAGCACCTGCTGCGCCCCACCGCCGCGCCGATCGTGCGAGTGTCCGAACTGCCCTACCTCGTCCCGATCGTCGAGCATGGTTTCGAGGACCCCAACTATGTACTGGTCGCCGTCGATCACGCCGGCGCCGACATCACGCTCCACGTTGACGGCAAGCTGCGCACGGAGAGTGTCGAAGCCGGCGACGGGGATCCGCAGTTGCGCACCGAAGAAGCCGCGCGCAAGAACATGCGTGCGGTGGCCGACCGCGTCGGCGAGCTGGTCGACGCGGGAGCCACCGACGCGGTTTTCGTGGTCGGTGAGGTGCGATCACGTTCGGATCTTCTTGCGACGCTGCCAGAACGAGTCAAAGCCCTCGTGGTTGAGCTGCAGGTCGGAGCCCGGGATAGCGGACACGACTTCGACGAGGTGCAGAACGCGATCGAAGCCGCGTTGCTCAAGCGCCGACTTGCCGTGATCGACGATGCGGCGCAACGATTCACCGCCGAGGTCGGTCGGCAATCGGGGTTAGCCGCCGAGGGGCTTGGGCCGGTCTGCTCAGGTCTGCGTCAAGGCGCGGTGGACACCCTGATCATCGGCGACATCGGGGAGGAAACCGTAGTCGCCGACGACGAGTTAACTACCGTCGCGCCCAACGCCGAGGTGCTGTCCGAACAGGGCGCTGCGGCAGCTCGAACGCTGCGAGCCGACGAGGCGCTGCCGATGTTCGCGATATCGGTCGGTGCCTCGCTGGTCCGCGCCGACGAACGAATCTCCCCGGCCGACGGAATCGGTGCGGTGCTCCGGTACGCGCCGACGCTGCATTAGGCGCCTACGGATCGTCGTCTTCGTCGTCGTCGCGTAGGAGTTTTTCGGGTCCCTCTAGAAGGCGCTCCTGCAACATCGCGATAACCTTCGGCCCACTGGCTCTGTCTGCGCCGCGCCCGGTGAAAAAGGTGCCTCTGTAGTGGCTGTTGTACGCCTTCTGCAATGTGCGTGTGGATCGGGTCACCGGAGTGAGGAGATTACTGCGCTAACAAGCTTTGCGCCTGGTCTCTGCTCTGTAGCCACAGCGGCGCGATGCCTGAACTGGCGAACTTCTGCCGTGCGTGCTTCTGCCCGCGAAGGTAAAAGACGATCAGCGGAATCCACAGAATGACAAATATCAACGCGCCGAACATTATTGCGAAGGACGTGAAGACGATCGACAGAATTAACCACAGGACTCCATGCGGCTCCAGGAGTTTGAACAGGTTTTCGTCGTTGACAAACGGCCGATTGACCGTGTGGTTGAGTACCGCCACCGTGACCCACTTGTCGGCCTTGTTCGCATGAGAGACGGTCACGACATCTCCTGCTTGCGGACTGACGTTGAAGTTGAGTAATCGCACATCGTCCTGCCGGCCGTTCGCAAACTGTAGACGCATATTGTCGGTGACGTCTGTTCGGATCCGACCCTGGCTCGTGCCTGAGTAGGCGTCGTGGTAATAACCGCCAGAGACCCGAGTTGTGGCACTCGCCGCAACAACCCTTCCGGTAACGTTGGAAAGCTTCCAGCCGCTGTACTTGCCGGCGAGTGCAGTGGCATCCTCGCTAACCGTCAGCGGTCGGGCATAGAAGCCGAACACCTTTATAATCAACGGCAGATTCACGAGTAGGGCCAGTAGGAGTACCATAACCTCTCCTCGATCAATGGATTAAAAAGCTATTCTCGGATTGAGAAGCCAGCCAGGAGATTATTAGAACATCAGCACACCGCTACGGTGGGCAGTTTGGGCCACTACCCACCGGACCTTGCCTTGCATGCCCGGCGAGATTGTGAACTCCACAGCTAAATTGCCGGGGCTTGGTGCCCCGCCGAGGATTTAAACTTAAGTCTTTGCTGCTTCTATGGCCAGTCCCTCAATGCTAGTCGGCGACGGCCCACAGATAGTTCGCAGGCGCCGACACGTAACCTCGGACGCATGACCGCCGAGGACGACGAGCAGGGCAAGGTCCGCGTCCCGGCCGACCTTGACGCCGTCACCGCGATCGGCGACGAAGACCACTCCGGCATCGACGACGCGGCCGTCGAACGGATCTGGCAGGCCGCCCGGCACTGGTATCAGGCGGGGATGCACCCGGCGATCCAGGTCTGCCTGCGGCACAACGGCAAGGTCGTGCTCAACCGGGCGATCGGGCACGGCTGGGGCAACGCCCCCACCGACCCGCCCGACGCCGAAAAGATACCGGTCAAAACCGATACGCCGTTCTGTGTGTACTCGTCGGCCAAGGCGATCACCGCAACCGTCGTGCACATGCTCGTCGAGCGGGGCCAGCTCTCCCTCGACGATCGCGTCTGCGATTACCTGCCCACCTACACCAGTCACGGCAAGGACCGCACCACGATCCGACACGTGATGACCCACAGCGCCGGCGTCCCGTTTCCCACCGGGCCCAGGCCGGACCTCAAACGGGCGGATGACCACGAGTACGCGCAGGAACAGCTCGGCAAGCTGCGGCCGCTGTACCGGCCGGGGCTGGTGCACATCTACCATGCGCTCACCTGGGGCCCGCTGATGCGCGAGATCGTGTACGCGGCCACCGGCAAGGACATCCGCGAGATTCTGGCCACCGAGATCCTCAACCCGCTGGGGTTCCGCTGGACCAACTTCGGTGTCGCAGAACAGGACGTCCCGCGGGTCGCGCCCAGCCACGCCACCGGCAAGCAACTACCGGCACCGATCGCGGCCGCGTTCCGCAAGGCGATCGGCGGCACTCTCTACCAGACCATCCCGCTCACCAACACACCGATGTTCCTCACCACCGTCGTCCCATCGTCGAACACTGTCTCGAACGCCGACGAAATGTCGCGGTTTGCCGAAATATGGTGCCGCGGAGGCGAACTCGACGGCGTCCAGGTGATGCGCCCGGAAACACTGCGCGAGGCGGTGCGCCAAAGTCGGCGTCTGCGACCGGATTTCGCAACCGGACTGGCTCCCGCCCGCTGGGGCACGGGTTTCCAGCTGGGCACCGACAGGTTCGGCCCGTTCGGCCGCAATGCGCCGGGCGCGTTCGGTCACCTGGGGCTGGTCAACGTCGCGATCTGGGCTGATCCCGAGCGTGGTCTGGCGGCGGGCGTGGTCAGCAGCGGCAAGCCGGGCAGAGATCCCGAACTCAAGCGCTACACCGCCCTGATGGACCGCATCGCGGCCGAAATCCCGCGGACGCGGGCCGCCCGCCCGCAAGAAACCCGCACCTAAGCGCGGTGGCGGAGGGATTTGAACCCCCGGACGGTTTTAGCCGTCTCTCGCTTTCAAGGCGAGTGCATTAGGCCGCTCTGCCACGCCACCGTCGATAAGGGTAGCGGCTCGGTCCTATCGCCCGGCTCCTCCTCGGCCCGTTCCGGCCGCATCGTCACCGGGCTGCGGCCCGGCCGACCTGCCCGCCGGTCCTCGAAGCTTGGTCGGACACTTTCAACGCGGCGCTGATCCGGCGGCAGTTCTCCCCCATCGCGGCGATCTGCGAACGGGACAACTGGCCGAGAAAATGCGTTCGCACACCTTGGGCGTAGGTGACCATGGCCTGTCTTGCCACGGTCCGGCCGTCGTCGGTGATGGCGGCAACGACCCCGCGGCCGTCATCTCGACTGGCCTCGCGGCGCACCAAGCCTTGGCTTTCCAGCCGACGGATCTGGCGGGTCAGCCGGCTCGGCAGCGACGGGAGCGCCTCGGCCAAGTCGCCCATCCGGGCACATCCGGCGGGTGCGCTGTCCAGCATCTCCAGCACCCGGACATCCAACAGCGACAGCTGGTGCGCATCGGTCAGTCGGCGGTTGAGCGTCGAATACAAGCGCAGAGTGGAATCGAGGAAGTTCTGCCACGACTTCTGCTCGGCGATATCCAGCCCGGGCATCTCACTGGCTGTCCGGCCGGCGATCAGGGCGGCCATCAGGTCATGCTATGCGACACTTCGGCGCTAAAAAAGCCTTTGGTCCAGTCGGAATCCGCAGGTAGTAGCGTGACGGACATGCACGCCATCGTTGCCGAATCCGCTGATCAACTGCTGTGGCAGGAAGTGCCCGATGCCACGCCGGGCCGCGGCGAGGTGCTGATCAAAGTCGCTGCCGCCGGCGTCAATCGGGCCGACATCCTGCAGGCCGCCGGTCACTATCCACCACCACCGGGTGCCAGCGAGCTGCTCGGTATGGAGGTCTCCGGCGTCATTGCGGCGGCCGCCGACGACGTCAGTGACTGGTCGCCCGGGCAAGAAGTCTGTGCTTTGCTCGCGGGCGGCGGATACGCCGAATATGTCGCCGTTCCGGCTGGTCAGGTTCTGCCCATCCCGGGCGGCGTCGACCTGCAGGACGCCGCAGGCTTACCCGAGGTGGCGTGCACGGTGTGGTCGAATCTGGTGCTGACAGCTCACCTGAGCAAGGGTCAGCTGGTCCTGATCCACGGCGGTGCCAGTGGCGTGGGAACCCACGCCATCCAGGTGGCCCGGGACTTGGGTGCCCGGGTGGCGATCACTGCAGGGTCGTCGGCCAAGCTGGACCTGTGCCGCGAATTGGGCGCCGAAATCACTATCGCCTACCGCGATGAGGATTTCGTCGCGAGGGTGCACGATGCGACTGACGGAGCGGGTGCCGACGTGATCCTGGACATCATGGGGGCCGCGTATCTGGACCGCAACCTCGATGCACTGGCCAGCGACGGCCAGCTGATCATCATCGGAATGCAGGGCGGGATCAAAGGCGAACTCAACCTTGGCAAGCTGATCGGCAAACGGGCACGGGTGATCGGGACCGCCCTGCGGGGCCGACCGGTGACCGGCCCCAGCGGCAAGAGCGCCGTCGTTGAGGCGGTCACAACGTCCCTCTGGCCGATGATTGCTGGCGGACGGGTCCGGCCGGTCATCGGGGCGCGCATGCCGATCCAGCAGGCCGCAGAGGCCCACCGGCTGCTGTCATCGGGGCGGGTGACCGGAAAGGTTGTGCTGACAGTCGATTAGCCCAATGACGCCAGCGCACGCACCAACTGGTCAACCTCGGCCATGGTCGAGTAATGCGCGAGCCCGATAGTGACTGCGCCGCCGACGTCGTTGACGCCGATCACATCGAGCACTCGTGAGCTGGCATTGGAGATCGCCAGAATTCCATTGTCCGCCAACCGTTGCACCACCCGCTCGGCCGGCACTTCGTGGACTGCGAAGCTGACGACGGGTATCCGCGCCTCGGGCCGGGCGATCACCACCACCAATGGCAGCGAGCGCAATAGGCCCATCAAATACTCGAATATCCGGTCCATGTAGGCCATGGCCGATTGCATTGAGGTAGCCAGTCTTTCGCGTCGTGTTCCGCGAGCTGACTCATCGAGCGAGGCAAGGTACTCGATACTGGCGACGAAGCCGGCCAGCAGGCCGAATTGGTGCGCGCCGACCTCGAGACGCGCGGGCCCGGTGGCGTACGGGTTGGTCGACACCGAACCAAAAGTGTTGATCATCGCCGGGTCGCGAAACACCAACGCCCCGATGGGCGGACCGCCCCACCCGACGGCGTTCACGGCCACCACGTCGGCGTCGATCTCGTCGATGTCGATCAGCCGGTAAGGCGCGGCGGCGGAATGGTCGACGACCATAAACCCACCCACGTCGTGGATCAATTTGGTGACCGGACGCAAATCGTTGATCGTGCCCAGGGTCCCTGACGCTGACGTCACGGCGACCATGCGGGTCGCCTGCCCGACCAGGCTCTCCCACTGCCAGGTCGGCAGCTCGCCGGTCTCGATGTCGACCTCGGCCCACTTCACCTTGGCGCCGAAGCGGTTTGCTGCCCGCAGCCACGGCGCGATGTTCGCCTCGTCGTCAAGCCGGGTGACGATCATCTCGTAGCCCAGTCCGGCACGGGAAGAGGACGCCTCGGCTAACAACGAGAGCAAAATTGCACGGTCGGCGCCGAGCACCACCCCGCGCGGGTCGGCGTTGACCAGGTCTGCCGCGGCCTGGCGGGCCGCTTCCAGCACGGCGGCGCTGCGCTTGGCCGACGGATGTGGACTGGCCGTCGTCGGGAACGATCCGCGGAAGGCGGTGGATACGGTGGTCGCCACTGAGTCGGGAATCAGCATCCCGGCCGGCGCGTCGAAGTGCACCCAACCGTCCCCAAGTGAGGGATGCAATCCCCGCACCCGGGCGACGTCGTATGCCATGCCAGCCGCCTTAGAGTTCCGCAGATTCCGCTAAACCATGCCGGTAGCGGGCGCCTAGATGCGTCCCCGCCATCCCGAGCCAGGTCACCCGGCCAGCCATACTAGTCCAGTGGGGCTGTGGTTCGGAACGCTGATCGCATTGTTTTTGCTGATCGCGCCGGGGGCAATCATCGGACGCATCGCTCAGCTAACTTGGCCGATTGCCGTCGCAGTTGGCCCGGCGCTGACTCTCGGCGTGGTTGCGCTGGCGATTATTCCGTTCGGCGCGCTCGGAATCCCTTGGAACGGTTGGACAGCGCTGGCGGCGCTGGCCGCGGTGTGCCTGCTGATAGGCAGTTTGCAGCTGCTGCTCGCCCGCTACCGTGACACCGAAGCTGAAGCCCGGGGGATCGCTGGCCGACCGCCGCTGACGGTTGCGGCCGGCGTGCTGCTGGGCGCGCTGCTGATCATGTGGGCGGCCTATCGCGGGATCGTGCATTGGCAGTCCATACCCAGCACCTGGGACGCGGTCTGGCACGCCAACACCGTCCGCTTCATCCTGGACACCGGGCAGGCGTCGTCCACCCACATGGGCGAGCTGCGCAACGTCGAGACCCACAAACCTTTGTTTTACCCGTCGGTGTTTCATGCGCTGACAGCGGTGTTCTGCCAGCTCACCGGCGCAGCGCCGACAACCGGCTATACCTTGAGTTCGGTGGCGGCCTCGGTATGGCTGTTTCCGTCCAGCGCGGCGATGCTCACCTGGCGTCTGCTGCGGCCACGCATCGGTGATTGGGGCACTGCGGGCGCCGCGGCCACCGCGGGGGCGCTGTCCGCCTCGTTCACCTCGGTGCCCTACGTCGAGTTCGGCGTCGCGGCGATGCCCAGCCTGGCGGCCTACGGCGTCGCGATCCCGACGTTCCTCTTGATCACGTCGACGCTACGGCACCGCGACCGCATCCCCGTCGCCGTGCTGGCCCTGGTGGGCGTGTTCTCGGTGCACCTGACCGGCGGATTCGTGGTCATCTTGTTCCTGTCGGCTTGGTGGGTGTTTGACGGATTGCGGCAGCCGACGCGTGGCCGACTGGCCGACCTGTCGACCCTGGCTGCGGTGGTTGTCCCGACCGCGCTGATACTGGCGCCGCAGTTCATCGGGGTGCTCAGACAGGCGGACATCATCGCCGCGCACGCATTCCCCAGCTTCAAGAGCGTCAAGCAGGGCGTCATCGATGCGCTTCTGCTGCACACCCGGCACCTGAACGATTTCCCGACCCAATACGGCCTAGTCGTGCTGGCCGCCATCGGCATGGTGATCCTGCTCTACCAGAGAATCTGGTGGCCACCGGTGGTCTGGCTGGTGCTGACGGTGGCGACGATCTACTCGGGGGCGCCGTTTCACAACCCGCTCGGCGCCGCTATCGAGCTATTCAGCCAGTTCTTCTACAACGATCCTCGACGGCTTTCGGCAGTGGTGACGATGGTCGTTACGCCGATGGCGAGCGTGGCGGTGTTCACCTTGGTCGTGGCACTGGTGGCCGAGACCAAACGATTCTCTGAGCGGTTCACCCGCCTACCCGCACCGATCTGGGCGACGGCCACCGTGGTCCTGCTGGTGGCCACCACCGTGTTCACCGCCCGCCACTACTTCAACCGGCACCTCGTGCTGTTCGGCGACAAGTACGACTCGGTGATCATCGACCAGAAGGATCTCGATGCTTTTGCCCACCTGGCGAGCCTGCCCGACGCCCGCACTACGGTGATCGGCAACTCGAACGTTGACGGCACCGCGTGGATGTATGCGGTGGCCGACCTACACCCGCTGTGGACCCACTACGACTTCCCACAACAGACCGGCCCCGGCCACCACCGCTTCATTTTTTGGGCCTACGCCGATGCCGACACCAATCCGCGAGTGCCCGAGACGGTGCGGGCGCTGGTACCCGAGGCGATGCGGGCGCTCAACATTCGCTACATCCTTACCAGCGTCCCGACGGTCCGGGGGTTCAAGGTGCCCGACGGACTAGTGTCAATAGACCAATCGAAGTGGTGGGCGAAAATCTACGACAACGGTGAGGCCCGAATCTACGAATGGCGGGGTGTTCCGCGCGCCCCAACAATTCCCAGAACGTGACTAAAGCTAGAGGCATAAATGAGAGGTGACCCGGATTGAGTAACGGCAACGACGACGACAACATCGAAGTCATCGGTGGCCTCGACCCCCGTCTGATGGCCGCCGCGACGGATGACGACTCCAACGACCGGTCGCTGACCGACCTGGTCGAGCAGCCGGCCAAGGTGATGCGAATCGGCACCATGATCAAACAGCTGCTCGAGGAGGTGCGAGCCGCGCCACTCGACGAAGCCAGCCGCAACCGGCTGCGCGAGATTCACGCCACCAGCATCCGGGAACTGGAAGAGGGGTTGGCACCGGAACTGCGTGAAGAACTCGATCGGCTCACATTGCCGTTCACTGAAGGCGCCGTCCCGTCGGATGCCGAGTTGCGCATCGCGCAGGCACAGCTGGTCGGCTGGCTGGAAGGACTGTTCCACGGCATCCAAACCGCGTTGTTCGCCCAGCAGATGGCCGCCCGCGCGCAGCTCGAGCAGATGCGCCAGGGCGCGCTGCCGCCGGGTATCGGCAGGTCCGGTGGGCCCGGTGGGTCGGGCACCGGGCAATACCTCTAGGCAGAGAACCGGTGACGGGTCCGCGCAGTCCTCATATCGAGACTGCACAACGCATGGGTGGAGTTCCCCATCTTCGACGCCAAATCGCGGTCGCTGAAGAAGACTTTCCTGGGCGGCACGATCGGGCGCAACGCCTCGAACGTGGTGGTCATCGAGGCGTTGCGGGACATCACGATGTCGTTGAATTTGGGCGACCGTGTCGGGCTGGTGGGCCACAACGGGGCCGGGAAATCGACCCTGCTGCGGCTGCTTTCGGGCATCTACGAGCCGACCCGCGGCTCGGCCTTGGTGACCGGGCGGGTGGCGCCGGTATTCGATCTGGGCGTCGGCATGGACCCCGAGATCTCCGGCTACGAGAACATCATCATCCGGGGGCTGTTTCTCGGGCAGACGCGACGGCAGATGCTGGCCAAGGTCGACGAGATCGCCGAGTTCACCGAGTTGGGTGACTACCTGTCGATGCCGCTGCGCACGTATTCGACCGGCATGCGGGTGCGGCTGGCCATGGGGGTGGTCACCAGCATCGACCCGGAGATCCTGTTGCTCGACGAAGGCATCGGCGCCGTCGACGCCGACTTCCTCAAGAAGGCTCAGTCCCGGCTGCAAGGCCTGGTCGAGCGCTCGGGAATCCTGGTGTTCGCCAGCCATTCCAACGAGTTCCTGGCGCGGCTCTGCAAGACCGCGATGTGGATCGACCACGGCGTCATCAAGCTCACCGGCAGCATCGAGGACGTCGTGCGCGCCTACGAGGGCGAGGACGCCGCCCGCCATGTGCGTGAGGTCCTCGCCGAGACAGCCGCCCCGGCCGATGACTGACCCGCCGGCGACGATGCAGTGGGGGCACCCCCAGCCGCGTAGCGGCGAGGGGGACGCAGCGATGAGGAGGAGCGGCGCATGACTATGGTGTGCGCCGTGGTGGTGACCCACCGCCGCCCCGACGAACTGGCCAAGTCGCTGGATGTATTGACCACCCAGAGCCGACTCCCCGACCAGCTCGTCGTCGTGGATAACGATGACGACGAACGTGTTCGCGACCTAGTGGGCGCACAGCCCATCCCCACCACATATCTGCCGTCACGCCGAAACCTCGGCGGCGCAGGCGGTTTCGCGCTAGGCATTCTGTATGCGCTAGCCGCCGGCGCCGATTGGGTGTGGCTGGCCGACGACGATGGGCACCCACAGGACAGCGAAGTGCTGGCGACGCTGTTGAGCTGTGCCGAAAAGCACCGATTGGCCGAGGTGTCGCCGATGGTGTGCAACGCCGATGACCCGCAACGGCTGGCGTTTCCGTTGCGCCGTGGCCTGGTCTGGCGCAGGCGGGTCGAGGAGTTGCGGATCGACGCGGACCAGGATCTGCTGCCGGGCATCGCGTCGCTGTTCAATGGCGCGCTGTTTCGCGCCTCGACGTTCGAGGCGATCGGCGTTCCCGACCTGCGGCTGTTCGTCCGCGGCGACGAAGTCGAGATACATCGTCGGCTGGTCAGATCCGGCCTGCCGTTCGGAACCTGTTTGAACGCGGTCTATCTGCACCCTTGCGGGTCGGCGGAGTTCAAGCCGATCCTTGCCGGGCGAATGCACACCCAATATCCCGACGATCCGGCCAAGCGGTACTTCACCTACCGCAATCGCGGCTACCTGATGTCGCAGCCGGGCCTGCGTAAGCTGCTGATTCAGGAATGGCTGCGGTTCGGCTGGTTTTTCCTCATCTCCCGTCGTGACCCGAAGGGCCTGCTGGAGTGGCTGCGGCTGCGCCGGTTGGGGCGTCGGGAACGCTTCGGACGGCCCCCCGAGGAGCGGCGCCCATGACGATCCGCGCCGGCGACGATGCAGAGCGAAGCGATGAGGAGGAGCGGCGCCCATGACGATCCGCGCCGGCGACGATGCAGAGCGAAGCGATGAGGAGGAGCGGCGCTGATGACGATCATTGACGCCGCGGCGCAGTCCAGGACGCTGGCCCGCGCCTGGGGCGATCTGGCCGACGGGTACCGCCGCCGCGAGTTGTGGCTGCACCTGGGCTGGCAGGACATCAAGCAGCGGTACCGCCGCTCGGTGCTGGGCCCGTTCTGGATCACCATCGCGACCGGCACCACGGCCGTCGCCATGGGCGGCCTGTACTCCAAGCTGTTCCATCTACAGCTGTCGGTGCACCTGCCCTATGTCACGCTCGGCCTGATCATCTGGAATTTGATCAACGCCTCCATCCTGGAGGGCGCCGAGGTGTTCGTCGCCAACGAGGGATTGATCAAACAGTTGCCGACGCCGCTGAGCGTGCACGTCTACCGGCTGGTCTGGCGGCAGATGATCTTGTTCGCGCACAACATTGTCATCTACGTGGTCATCGCGATCATCTACCCCAAGCCGTGGTCGTGGGCCGACCTCTCGGTGATCCCGGCGCTCGGGCTGATCGTGCTGAACTGCGTGTGGGTGTCACTGTGCTTCGGCATCCTGGCGACCCGCTACCGCGACATCGGCCCGCTGCTGTTTTCCATCGTGCAGTTGCTATTCTTCATGACGCCGATCATCTGGAACGACGACACGCTACGCCAGCAGGGCGCCGGGCGGTGGTCGAGCATCGTCGAACTCAACCCGCTGCTGCACTATCTGGACATCGTGCGCGCCCCGCTGCTGGGCTCCCACCAAGAGCTTCGGCACTGGGCGGTGGTAGTGGTGCTGACCGTGATCGGTTGGGTGCTGGCGGCTTTCGCGATGCGCCAATACCGCGCCCGGGTTCCCTACTGGGTTTAGACGAGCACTCCTGCGCGGCTCCAAGGCTCATGCCGCCATTGCCGCGCCGACGATCGCCTCGAACCAGCGGTAGGGCAGTAATCGCTTGAGTGGCAACACTGCTCGCTGGCTAGGCATGGCGACGGCGTGACGCAGCGGCGGATTGGGGTCGCGCAACACGGCTGAGACGACGCGTGCAACGCGTTGCGGCGATGGCGCTTTGGCCTCGTCCTTGGCTTGCTGCAGCTTGGCGCGTTCGAATGCGGAGTGGTAGGCACTGGCACGTCCCGCCGCTGCCGCTGTGCGACGCCTTTCCGGCAGGCGGGTCTGCATGTCACCCGGCTCGATCAGTGCGACCCGGATGCCGTGCTTGCGAGATCTCGAAACGCAAGGCTTCCGACAGCCCCTCGACCGCGAACTTGCTGGCGCTGTAGACGCCGCTGAACGGCATGCCGAACGCGCCGCCCAGCGAACTGATGTTGACGATGTGGCCACCCCCTTGCTCGCGCATCGCGGGCAACACTGCGCGGCATACTCGCAGCACACCGAAGACGTTCGTATCGAACTGGGCTTGCGCTTCCGCGATCGAGGTGTCTTCGATCGCACCGGCCAATGCCCAGCCCGCGTTGTTGACTACCGCGTCGAGCCGCCCGGCAGTGGCCAGGATCTGCGCAACGCCCTGCTCAACAGACAGGTCGTCGTCGACGTCCATGGCGATCATCTCCACGTCATCGATGCGGCCGCGCGGAGTGCGGCTGGTGCCGAAAACCCGCCAGCCCGCTGCGGCCAAATTCTGCGCGATCGCTTCACCGATCCCGGACGAAGCGCCCGTCACCAATACCACTTTCCGCGTCTTCACCGGTCTGTATCCTTCCGTCAGTCCTTGCTGCGACAATGACTCGTCGGCTACGAGAACTCTGTCAAAAGGTTGACAATTGCGGCCATGCCGGACAAATCCGATACCCAGGGCCTACTCGCGGCTGGCGCGTGGTTGGACGGCTTGCCTACCGAGATGCTGGCGTAGATCGCCGCACTGGTGATGCCGCGCCGCTTTCACGCCCGCGCCGTAGGCCCCACCACGCTGCTGTCAGTGCCGGCGCCGGGGTTCCGCGCACTGCTTGAGCGCGAGCCTCGACTCTACGAGAACGTGCTTAGACTCATGGGTGACGACCTTCAGCAGGCGTTTGAATTCATCGAGGATGCAATGTTTCTGCCGCTGGCGGGGCGGCTCGCCAAACGGCTGTTGGAACTCGAACCAGCCTAGGGCGAGCCGACCGATGCCGGCATCCGTATCGCGTTGCAGCTGCCGCAGCAGGATCTCGGCCGCATGCTCGGTGTATCGCGGCAAATGATCAGCACCGAATTGCGCGCCTGGAAGGCGCGCGGCTGGGTGAAGGTGGAGTACGGACGCCTCGTGCTTTGCAATCTCGGGGCGCTGGCCCAGCTGGTCGCAGAGGTCAGCTCGTCTTGATGGCGAAACGCCACCACACCGATTCGCCGTAGGAATAATCGGGAACATTAGAAACAGCAATCGAGGCGCTCTACGGCGGCAATCGCCGTCGCGCCCGGGAAGACAGGTCGACACAGGTGAGCGAAGAAGTCGAGCCCTTTGGGCTTGCCGGTGAGGCACGCGAACGGATCGCCTCCGAGTTGGCCCGGATACGGGAACGTCGCGATCGCTTGGAGGCCGAGGTCCGCGGCGACCGCGGCGCGGTGAGCGATCACGCCGACGCCGCCGATGCCATCCAGCGCGCCGATGAATTGGCCAGCCTCGACGAGCGGATCATCGAGCTCGACCGGCTGCTGCGCACCGGCCCGTCACCGTCGAACGGCAGCGACACGCTGCCTTTCGGCACCAAGGTGACCCTACGGTTTTCCGACGGTTCGGTCGTCAAGATGCAGGTGATCTCCGTCATTGAGGAGACTCCTGCCGGCGAGGAAGACGAGGCGTTGACGGCGGGCAGCCCGCTGGGTCTGGCGCTTGCCGGACGGAAAGCCGGCGATACCGTCACCTACACCACGCCCGCAGGGGAAAACCAGGTCGAGCTGTTGGACGTCAAGTACCCGAAGTAGGCCCGCCGTAGACTTTCGGCCGATGGCCGAGATCGCGGCGAACGCGCCGCTGACCCTCAAGACGCAGGTGTGGCGATTCATCGTCACCGGCGGCCTGTCGGCGATCGTCGACTTCGGCCTTTACGTCGCGCTGCTCCGGCTCGGTCTACAGGTCAATGTCGCCAAATCACTGAGCTTCATCGCCGGCACGACGACCGCCTACCTGATCAACCGGCGGTGGACCTTCCGGGCGCCACCTAGCAAGGCCCGCTTCGTCGCGGTTTGTGTTCTCTACGCGCTTACCTACGCCGTCCAGGTCGGCATCAACTACGTCTTCTATCTTCAGTTCGCGAACGAGCCATGGCGGGTTCCGGCCGCTTTCGTGATCGCGCAGGGCACCGCCACGGTGATCAACTTCGTCGTACAGCGCTCGGTGATCTTCCGGCTGCGCTGAGGTAGCCAACCCAGGCGGTACCCTCTGTGACTGATGTCTTCTAGGTTTCCCACCACCGCGAAGCGGCTGACCGGGTGGAGTCGCACCGCGCCATCCGTGGCCGACGTGCTCGCCACCCCAGACCCTGAGGTGATCGCCGAGGCGGTTTCCTGGGCAGCCGACGCCGGCGGTCGTGGCGTCATCGCTCGCGGACTGGGCCGCTCTTACGGCGACAACGCGCAAAACGGCGGCGGGCTGGTCATCGACATGACCGCGCTGAACCGGATTCACTCGATCGACGCCGACACCCACATCGCAGACCTCGACGCCGGGGTCAATCTCGACCAGCTGATGCGGGCCGCGCTGCCGTTCGGACTGTGGGTGCCGGTGCTACCCGGCACCCGACAGGTCACCATCGGCGGCGCGATCGCCTCCGACATTCACGGCAAGAACCACCACAGCGCGGGCAGCTTCGGCAATCACGTCCGGTCGATGGAGCTACTGACGGCCGACGGCCAGATCCGCCACCTCACCCCAGACGGCGAGGAGGCCGAACTGTTCTGGGCCACCGTTGGGGGTAACGGGCTGACCGGTATCGTCCTGCGCGCGACTATCGAGATGACCCCAACGGAGACCGCGTATTTCATCGCCGACGGCGACGTCACGAACAGCCTGGACGAAACCATCGCGTTCCACAGCGACGGCAGCGAAGCCAACTACACCTACTCGTCGGCCTGGTTCGACGCGATCAGTGCGCCACCCAAGCTGGGCCGTGCTGCAATTTCGCGTGGGTCGCTGGCGACAGTCGACCAGTTGCCGAAGAAGTTGCAGAAAAACCCACTGAAATTCGATGCGCCGCAGTTTTTTACGGCACCCGATATCTTTCCCAACGGCTTGGCCAACAAGCCGATCTTCGGCACGCTGACCGAACTCTGGTACCGCAAGTCGGGGTCCTACCGCGGCAAGGCGCAAAACCTGACGCAGTTCTATCACCCACTAGATATGGTCGGCGAGTGGAACCGGGCCTACGGCTCAGTGGGTTTCAGCCAGTACCAGTTCGTGGTGCCCGTCGAAGCAGTCGAGGAGTTCAAGGGCATCATGTACGACATCCAGAAGTCAGGGCACTATTCGTGGCTCAACGTGTTCAAACTGTTCGGACCCGGAAACCAAGCGCCGCTGAGCTTCCCGATCCCCGGCTGGAACGTGTGCGTCGATTTTCAGATCAAGTCGGGACTCAACGAGTTTCTCAATCAGCTCGACCGCAGAGTGCTGGAGTTCGGGGGCCGGCTCTACACCGGCAAAGACAATCGCACCACCGCAGACACTTTCCACGCCATGTACCCGCGC
This sequence comes from uncultured Actinomycetota bacterium, assembly GCA_963744835.1. Classification (GTDB taxonomy): domain Bacteria; phylum Actinomycetota; class Actinomycetes; order Mycobacteriales; family Mycobacteriaceae; genus Mycobacterium. The sequence continues at coordinate 1,097,501 of CAVUVB010000006.1, read as the reverse complement.
ATCGACGAATGGATCGCATTGCGCCGCAAGGTCGATCCCACCGGCGTCTTCGCCTCGGACATGGCCCGACGTTTGGAGCTGCTTTAAATGGTGCTCGACGCCGTGGGTAATCCCCAAACCATTCTGCTGCTCGGCGGCACTTCCGAAATCGGACTGGCGATCTGCGAGCGCTACCTGCAGAATGCGCGCGCGCGGATTGTGTTGGCCGACCTTCCCAACCACCCAAGACGGGACGAGGCCGTCGCGCAGATGAAGGCAGCGGGCGCCAAATCGGTCGAGTGGATCGACTTCGACGGCGTCGACACCGCTAGCCATCCCAAGGTCATCGACACCGCGTTCGCTAACGGCGACGTCGATGTGGCCATCGTCGCTTTCGGCCTACTCGGCAACGCCGAAGAGCTATGGCAGAACCAGCACAAGGCGGTGCAGATCGCCCAGATCAATTACACCGCAGCGGTTTCAGTCGGCGTGCTGCTCGGCGAGAAGATGCGCAACCAGGGTTTCGGCCGCATCATCGCAATGAGCTCGGCGGCCGGGGAGCGGGTGCGTCGGTCGAACTTCGTGTACGGGTCGACCAAAGCCGGTCTTGACGGCTTCTACCTCGGCCTCGGGGAGGCGTTGCGCGAGTACGGGGTTCGTGTCCTCGTCATCAGGCCCGGCCAGGTGCGCACCACAACGACCATCGAGCACTGGAAAGCAACGGGCGCCAAGGAAGCACCGTTCACCGTCGACAAGGAAGATGTTGCCGAGCTCGCGGTCACCGCGTCGGCCAAGGGCAAGGAACTTGTCTGGGCACCGGGCGCTTTCCGCTACGTGATGATGGTGTTGCGGCACATCCCTCGACCGATCTTCCGCAAGCTGCCCATCTAGATGCGGAACGCGCTGGCCACCGTCGGCCACATGGCGGTCGCGACTGCGGTCGCCGTCGTCGTATCCGTGATCTCGCTGATCGCTATCGAACGGGTCGAATGGCCCGCCTTTCCATCGTCGAACCAACTGCACGCACTCACCACGGTGGGCCAGGTCGGCTGCATCGTCGGGCTGCTGGTCTCCGGCTGGTTGTGGCAGCGTGGTCGTCGCACCAGCGATGTGCGAAACCGCCTGCTGGCTCAACTGCTCGCGCTGGTGTTCGTGTCCGCGTTCTCGGTGGTGACGCTCGCGATGCCGCTGGGCGCCACCAAGCTCTACCTGTTCGGTATCTCCGTCGACCAGCAGTTTCGCACCGAGTATTTGACGCGGCTCACCAACAGCGCCGCGCTGCGTGACATGACCTACATCGGGCTGCCGGCGTTTTATCCGCCGGGCTGGTTCTGGCTGGGCGGCCGCTTCGCGGCGCTGACCGGTACTCCGGCCTGGGAGATGTACAAGCCCTGGGCGATCACCTCGATCACGATCGCGGTCGCACTGGCGCTGGTGCTGTGGTGGCGGATGATCCGTTTCGAGTACGCACTGATGGTCACCACGGCGACCGCCGCGGTGGCGCTGGCGTACAGCTCCCCCGAGCCGTACTCGGCGATGATCACCGTGCTGCTGCCGCCGGTGTTGATCCTGACCTGGTCGGGTCTGCGCGCTCGCGAGCGTGAGGCTGGCCGCACACTCGTGCACCGCGGCTGGGCTGCGGTGATCGGGGCCGGGATATTCCTGGGCTTCGCGGCCACCTTCTACACCCTGCTGCTGGCCTACAGCGCATTCACCGTGGTGCTGATGGCTCTGCTGCTGACGGCCTCCCGCTGGCGTCAGGGAATCAAAGCCGCGCTGGAGCCGCTGGGCCGGCTGGCCGTCATCGCCGTTATCGCGGCCGCCATCTGGTTGACCACCTCACTACCGTTCCTGTTACGGGCGATGCGCGACCCGGTCAGCAACACCGGCAGCGCCTATCACTACCTGCCCGCCGACGGCGCCGAGTTGACCTTCCCGATGCTGAAGTTCACCCTGCTCGGCGCGCTGTGCATGCTTGGGACGCTGTGGCTGGTGGTGCGGGTCCGGTCATCGGTGCGAGCCGCAGGCCTGGCGATCGGCGTGCTGGCCGTCTACCTGTGGTCGCTGCTGTCGATGCTCGCCACGCTGGCGCGCATCACGCTGCTGTCGTTCCGGCTGCAGCCGACGCTGACGGTATTGCTCGCTGCGGCCGGAGTCTTCGGCTTCACCGAAGTCACCCTCAGGGCAGTTGCCCTGGCGCAGGAAAGGAGCCGAGACCACACCTGGGGCCGCAGCGTGCTGCCGGTGGCGGCCGCGGTCGGGCTGGCCGCGGCGATCGCCTTCAGCCAGGACATCCCGAATGTGCTGCGACCGGACCTCACCATCGCCTACACCGACACCGACGGCCACGGTCAGCGCGGTGACCGTCGCCCGCCGGGCTCGGAGAAGTACTACCCCGCGATCGACGCTGCGATCACCGGCAAGACCGGCCAACCACGCGATGCGACCGTCGTGCTGACAGCCGACTACAGCTTCCTGTCGTACTACCCCTACTGGGGCTTTCAAGGACTGACGTCGCACTACGCCAATCCGCTCGCACAGTTCGACAAGCGGGCGGCCGCGATCAAGGGCTGGTCGAAGCTCAAATCCCCCGACCAGTTCATCCACGCGCTGGACACCTTGCCCTGGGCGCCGCCGACGGTTTTCTTGATGCGCCACGGCGGCTCGGCCGGCGAGTCCAGCAGCTACACGCTGCGGCTGGCCGAAGACGTCTACCCCAACCAGCCCAACGTCCGTCGCTACACGGTGGAACTGGACGCCGCATTGTTCGCCGACCCGCGGTTTACCGTCACCAACATCGGCCCGTTCGTGTTGGCCATCCGCAAGTCCGGACCGCCCCGTGATGGCTACCGAAGACAATTAGCATCTGCTCCGTGAGTCGCGCTGGCGGAGCCCGGCAATCGACCCGGGAGCAACCACCGGGCCGCCCGGCTCGTCGCCGTCGTCGCCGGTCTGCTCGGGGCCCTACTGGCGATCGCCACCCCGCTGCTACCGGTCAAACAGACCACTGCCCAACTGAACTGGCCACAAAACGGCGTCCTGGGCAGCGTTGAAGCCCCGCTGATCGGCTATGTGGCCACCGACCTGAACATCAGCGTCCCGTGCCAGGCCGCCGCCGGTCTGGCCGGACCCGCAACACCCGCAAGACGGTGTTGCTGTCCACGGTGCCCAAGCAGGCTCCCAAGGCCGTCGACCGCGGATTGCTGATCGAGCGGGTCAACGACGACCTGGTGGTCGTGGTGCGCAACACCCCGGTAGTCGTCGCACCACTGAGTGAGGTGCTCAGCGGCGCCTGCCAGAAATTGGTCTTCACCGCACACGCCGACAAAGTCACCGGCGAATTCGTCGGGCTAAAACAGGGTCCCAACGCCGAGCATCCCGGCGCCGCGTTGCGCGGCGAGCGCAGCGGCTACGACTTCCGCCCGCAGATCGTCGGCGTGTTCACCGATCTGAGCGGACCGGCCCCGCCGGGCCTGACGTTCTCGGCCACCATCGACACCCGCTACAGCAGCTCACCCACCCGCTCAAGATGGCCGCGATGATTCTCGGTGTCGCGGTGACCTTCATTGCGCTGATCGCACTGCACTTCCTGGATACCTCCGACGGCACCCGGCACCGTCGCTTCCTTCCGCCGCGCTGGTGGTCGATCAGCGGGCTGGATGTGCTGGTCACGCTGGTGCTGGTGTGGTGGCACTTCGTCGGGGCCAACACCGCCGACGACGGCTACATCCTGACCATGGCGCGGGTGTCCGAGCACGCCGGATACATGGCCAACTACTACCGCTGGTTCGGCACCCCCGAGGCGCCGTTCGGCTGGTACTACGACCTGCTGGCGCTGTGGGCTCATGTCACCACCGCCAGCATCTGGATGCGGTTGCCCACCCTGCTGATGGCGTTGGCCTGCTGGTGGGTGATCAGCCGGGAAGTCATGCCGCGACTCGGGCATGCCGTCAAGACCACCAGAGCGGCCGCGTGGACGGCGGCGGGTATGTTCCTGGCGTTCTGGCTACCGCTCAACAACGGTCTGCGGCCAGAGCCGATCATCGCCGTCGGCATCCTGCTGACCTGGTGTTCGGTCGAGCGTGCCGTGGCGACCAGTCGGCTGCTGCCGGTGGCGTTCGCCTGCATCCTCGGCGGCCTGACGCTGTTCTCCGGTCCGACCGGGATCGCCTCGATCGGCGCCCTGCTGGTGGCGATCGGGCCGCTGCGCACGATCTTGCACCGCCGTACCAGACGATTTGGTCTGCTGCCGCTGCTCGCGCCCGTCCTGGCCGCGGCGACAGTCACCCTGATCCTGATCTTCCGGGATCAGACCTTCACTGGTGAAGTCCAGGCCAGCCTGCTGAAGTCTGCGGTCGGGCCCAGCCTTAGCTGGTTCGACGAGCACATCCGATACGAGCGGTTGTTCATGGCCAGCCCCGACGGGTCGGTGGCCCGTCGTTTTGCGTTGCTGGCGTTGCTCGTCGCGCTCGCGGTGTCGGTGGCAATGGCCTTGCGCAAGGGCCGAATTCCGGGCACCGCCGCAGGACCCACCCGTCGCATCATCGGCATCACCGTCATCTCGTTCATCGCGATGATGTTCACGCCAACCAAATGGACCCACCACTTCGGTGTGTTCGCCGGGCTGGCCGGTTCACTGGGAGCGCTGGCCGCCGTGGCGGTGACGGCGACGGCGATGCGCTCACGACGCAATCGCACGCTGTTCGCCGCCCTAGTGCTGTTCGTGGTGGCGTTGTCGTTCGCCAGCGTCAACGGCTATTGGTACGTCTCCAACTTCGGTGTGCCATGGTCAAATGCGTTCCCGGAGTGGCATTTCGGTTTCACCACGGGGCTACTCGGACTGACCGTGCTGGTTTTGCTGGTGGCCGCCTGGTTCCACTTCATCAACAACCGTGACGACTCCGGGCCGGCCAGTGAATCGCGTGTCGCCCGAATCCTCCGGTCCCCGTTGGGTATTGCTGCGTGGGCGCTGGTTTTCTTCGAAGTCGTGTCGCTGACGCTGGCGATGACCGATCAATACCCGGCCTGGTCGGTCGGCCGCTCGAATCTGGAGGCGCTGACAGGCAAGACCTGCGGGCTGGCCAACGACGTGCTCGTCGAGCAAGACCCCAACGCCGGCATGCTCGCGCCGATCGGCGCGTCGGTGAAAGACGCACTCGGCGCCGGTCTCGCCGACGGCTTCGATCCCAATGGCATCCCCGCCGACGTTTCCGCCGACCCGGTGATGGAACGTCCTGGTGACCGTAGCTTCGTGAACGACGACGGGCTGATCACCAGTAGCGAGACCGGCACCGAAGGCGGCACCACCGCCGCAGCAGGCATCAACGGCTCGCGTGCACGGCTGCCCTACAATTTGGATCCCGCGCGCGTGCCGGTGCTGGGCAGTTGGCGATCCGGAGTGCAAGTACCGGCCCAACTGCGGTCGGCCTGGTACCGGCTGCCACCGCGCAGCCAGGCCGGACCGCTGTTAGCGGTATCAGCGGCGGGCCGTTTCGATGCCGGCGAGGTGTCAATCCAGTGGGCCAACGACGCAGACGCTGCCGCCGACCGCCCGGGCGGATCAATCGGGTTCGCCGACGTCGGGGCTGCGCCCGCGTGGCGCAATCTGCGGGCGGCGCTCTCGGCGGTGCCGCAGAGCGCTACCCAGGTGCGGGTAGTCGCTACCGACGAGGACCTGGCACCACAACACTGGATCGCGGTGACTCCGCCGCGGATCCCGCGGCTGCGCACCCTTGAGGATGTGGTCGGTTCGACTGATCCGGTGCTACTGGACTGGCTGGTCGGTTTGGCCTTCCCGTGCCAGCGCCCGTTCGGCCATCAAAACGGCGTCATCGAGCTGCCGAAGTGGCGCATCCTGCCCGACCGGTTCGGCGCGGAGGCCAACTCACCGGTGATGGACAACAACGGCGGCGGCCCGCTCGGCATCACCGAATTGCTGGTGCGGACGGACACCTTGCCGACCTATTTCAAAGACGACTGGTCCCGTGACTGGGGTTCGCTGCAGCAGTTGACGCCGTACTACCCGAACGCGCAACCGGCCCGCCTCGACCTTGGTACGGCAAACCGCAGCGGCCTGTGGAGCCCGGCCCCGCTCCGACAGTAGTTAATAGGCAAATTGGCGACGGCCGGCGCGGAAACCGGTGAAAACGGCGATGAGCGTCACCAGTGCGAACACGGTGAAAGCCGAGTGAGCAGCCGCCACGCCGCCGCCGTCGGCGAGGTTGACCACGACACCGGCCAGCCCGGCGCCGAAAGCGCCGAAAATCAACTGCACCGAGTTGATAGCGGTGGCCGCTGCGCGGCCCTCGGCCGGGTCGTCGACGTCGCTCATTGCCCACGCCGACAAGTGCGGGTAGGCGGCGCCGATACCAATTCCGACGGCCAGCAACGCCGTCGCGCACAAGATGACGACGCCGACCGGTGCGCCTTCGACATGGCTGACTCCGGCCATCGCCAGGCCGACCGCCATCACCAACGGCGCTGCTGTCACCACGCCGACGATCGTGCGTGCCCTGTTCAGCGAGCCGCTGCCCAATCCGCTGATCGTCCAACCGATCGATAGGGCCGCGCCCAACAGTCCGGCCATCATCGGTCCCAAGTGGGCCAACCGCTGACCGAACAACGGCACGTACAGGTCGACCTTGGTCGCGCCGACGAGCAACCCCAGCGTCAAATACACCCACTTCAGCGGGCCGAGCCCGTAGACGCTGGCCGGCAATACCGCCGCGGGCATCCGTCGATCGACGATCAAAAACAGTCCGACCAGCGCGGCGCCGACGGCAAGCAGGCCGGCGGTAGCGAAGGCGTTATGCGGCAGCGATGCCACGCTGACCACCAAGGCCGCGGCGCCCAGCAACACCACCGACTGCACGGGGACCCGTGTCGCGATATGGCCGCTGTCCTGCTCGCAGTCGTCCACCGACAGCACACCAGGTACCAGCACGGCCATCGCCGCGCTCAGTAGGGCCAGCCCCCCGAACGCCCAGCGCCAGGCACCGAACTGGGCGAAAATGCCTCCAAGCGCGGGCCCAAGTAGGGCACCCACGCCCCACGTCGCCGACGCCATGGCCGACGCGCGGCTCCACAAGTAGCGCGGCAGCACGGCGTTGATCACCGCGAAACTCAGCCCACACAGCAGACCGCCTGCCAGCCCCTGTAAGAAGCGGCCGGCCAGCAACACCTCCATGTTGGGCGCCGCCGCGCAGACCAGACTGCCGACGCCTAATACGGCGTAACCCAGCAGATAGGACACGCACGACCCGACGCGGCTGAGCAACGAATTTACCGTCGCTGCCGCGACCACCGACCCGACGAGGTACAAGGTCGTCACCCAGGCATAGATCCGCTCGCCGCCGATCTCATTGATCGTGCTGGGCAGCATGCTGATCGTCAGGAACTCGTTCGTGGAATACAGCACGACGCCCCCGGCGACCACAGCTGAAGTTCGCAGATACTGGGTGCCCCACAACTCACGCCAGTGGCCGGTGGTGATTTGTTTCTGTTCCGTTAAATGCACCACCGCTAGCCCACTAAACCATGTTCCGGCGGAGGAGTCGAACCACGTTGGAAGGTAGGTCCGGAATCTTGGCCGGGCCAAACCAGCCCAGCCGCCCGAGGACCTGCACCGTCACCGGCTCGTGCTGTTTACATCACAATCGGACTTAATCGGGGTTGTCCGGCTCTCCCCCAGCCCGCCACGCGGCCTGCATCGTCGTCAAAGGGACGCCGTCGCCTACCATCGTCCCTCGTGTCCCACGACGAAAATGAGCGATCGCCGCATCAGCTCGCGCGGCTGATCGCCATCGTCGCGGGGATCGCCGGGGCGCTGCTTTGCGCCGTGGTCCCGCTGCTTCCGGTGCGACAGACCACAGCCACGATCCTGTGGCCGCAGGGCTTGACCGACGATGGGCACGTCACCGACATCACCGCGCCACTGGTATCCGGGGCGCCGCGGGCGTTGGATATTTCCATTCCTTGTCCAGCGATCGCCACCCTGCCCGCCGACGGTGGTCTGGTGCTCTCGACGCTGCCAGTCAATGGTTTTCAGACCGGCAAAAGCGGGCTGTTCGTCCGAGCCAACAAAGACACAGTCGTGGTCGCATTCCGGGACTCGGTTGCCGCCGTGGCCACCCGCTCGGCGGTGAACTCCCACGGCTGCAGCGTGCTGCATATCTGGGCGGACGCCGGCGTTACCGGTGCGGACTTCGTCGGGATACCAGGTGCCGCAGGCAAGCTCGCACCAGAAAAGAAGCCACAGGTCGGCGGGATATTCACCGACCTGAAAGTGCCTGCGCAGCCGGGATTGTCGGCCCGCATCGACGTCGACACCCGGTTCATCGTCACCCCAACCATGCTGAAGAAAGCCGTGATGGCTCTCGGCGGGCTCGCCGTGGTGACCGCGATCATTGCGCTAGCCGTCCTGGACCGGCAGGTCGGGCCCGCGGATGCCGCGCAAGTGGCGGCGCTGGCTGCGGCCTGGGCACGCCACTTGGATCGCCGACGCGGGTGTGATCGGGACGCTGCTGCTCTGGCACGTCATCGGCGCCACCACATCGGATGACGGCTACAACCTGACCATCGCCCGGGTTTCCGGGCAGGCCGGTTACCTGGCCAATTACTACAGGTACTTCGGGACGACGGAAGCACCGTTCGACTGGTACCTCGGCGTGCTGGCCAAATTCGCGTCGGTAAGCACCGCCGGCGTATGGATGCGGATACCGGCCACGCTGGCCGGGATCGCGGGGTGGCTGATCATCAGCCATTGGGTGCTGCGGCGGCTGGGACCTGGAAGGGGCGGCCTGGCATCCAACCGGGTGGCGGTGTTCACCGCCGGCGCAGTGTTTTTGGCCGCCTGGCTGCCGTTCAACAACGGCTTGCGACCCGAACCGTTGATCGCCCTCGGCGTGCTGGTCACCTGGATGCTGGTGGAACGCGCGATCGCGTTGCAGCGACTGGCTTCGGCCGCGATCGCCATCATCGTCGCAATGCTCACCGCGGCCCTGGCGCCGCAGGGCCTGATCGCCGTCGCCGCCCTACTGACTGGGGCGCGGGCCATCGCCCAGGCGATCCGGCGGCGCAGGCCCACCGACGGGTTGCTGGCACCGCTGGCGGTGCTGGCGGCGTCGTTGTCGCTGATCACCGTGGTGGTGTTCCGCAGCCAGACGCTGGCCACGGTCGCCGAGTCTGCCCGCATCAAGTTCAAGGTCGGACCGACGATCGCGTGGTACCAGGACTTCCTGCGCTACTACTTCCTGACAGTGGAGTCCAACGCTGACGGGTCGATGGCGCGGCGATTCGCGGTGCTGGTGCTGCTGTTGTGCCTGTTCGGAGTGCTGGTGGTGCTGCTTCGGCGGGGCTGGGTGCCGGGCTTGGCCAGTGGCCCCGCGTGGCGGCTGATCGGCACCGCCGCGCTCGGCTTGCTGCTGCTGCATTTCACCCCGACGAAGTGGGCCATACAGTTTGGGGCGTTCGCCGGGCTGGCCGGCGCGTTGGGCGCAGTCACCGGGTTCATCTTTGCCCGGATCGGCCTGCACAGCCGCCGCAACCTGACGCTGTACATCACCGCGTTGTTGTTCGTGCTGGCGGTGGCCACTTCGGGGGTGAACGGCTGGTTCTACGTCGGCAACTACGGGGTGCCCTGGTACGACATCCCACCCGTCATCGCCAGCCATCCGGTGACGTCGATGTTCCTGACGCTGTCCATTATCACCGGGCTGCTGGCCGGCTGGTACCACTTCCGGATGGACTACGCCGGCCACACCGAGGTCAAGGACAACCGGCGCAACCGCGTCCTGGCATCCACACCGCTGCTGGTGGTCGCGGTAATCATGGTGCTAGGCGAAGTCGGTTCGCTGGCCAAGGGCGCGGTTTTCCGTTACCCCCTCTACACCACCGCCAAAGCCAACCTGGCGGCGCTCAGCTCGGGCCTTTCCCCGACCAGTTGCGCCATGGCCGACGACGTCCTCGCTGAGCCCGACCCCAATGCCGGCCTGCTGCAACCGGTTCCGGGTCAGAAATTCGGGCCCGCTGGCCCGCTCGGCGGCATCAACCCGGTCGGTTTCGCTCCCAATGGCGTCGGCGACGACCTCAGGTCCGACCCAGTGGTGACCAAACCGGGGGTGGTGAATTCCACCGGGTCACCCAACAAGCCCAACGCCACCATGAGTGACTCCGCGGGCACGGCCGGCGGGAAAGGCCCGGTCGGGGTGAACGGGTCGCGCGCGGCACTACCGTTCGGCCTCGACCCGGCCCGCACACCGGTGATGGGCAGCTATGGCGAAAATTCGCTGGCCGCCACGGCGACCTCGGCGTGGTACCAGTTGCCGCCCCGCACCGGCGACCGGCCGCTGGTGGTAGTTTCCGCCGCGGGCGCTATCTGGTCGTATAAAGAGGACGGCACCTTCACCTACGGGCAGTCGCTGAAATTGCAGTGGGGCGTCGCTCGCCCCGATGGCACCACCCAGCCGCTCGCGGAGGTGCAGCCGATCGACATCGGGCCGCAGCCGGCGTGGCGCAATCTGCGGTTCCCGCTAACCTGGGCGCCCCCGGAGGCCAACGTGGCACGCATCGTCGCTTATGACCCGAATCTGAGCTCCGAGCAGTGGTTTGCGTTCACGCCGCCGCGGGTCCCAGTGCTGCAGACCCTGCAGCACTTGATTGGATCGCACACACCAGTGCTGATGGACATCGCGACCGCCGCGAACTTCCCTTGTCAGCGGCCGTTCTCCGAATACCTTGGTGTTGCCGAACTTCCGCAATACCGCATCCTGCCCGATCACAAACAGACGGCGGCGTCGTCGAACGGGTGGGAGGCCGGCGAGGACGGCGGTCCGTTCCTGTTCACTCAGGCGCTGCTGGTCACTTCGACGGTCTCGACGTACCTGGATGGCGACTGGTACCGCGACTGGGGATCGATCGAACAGTATTACCGGTTGGTGCCGGCCGATCAGGCGCCGGATGCCGTCGTCGAACGGGGCGTGACCACCGTGCGCGGCTGGAATCGGCAAGGACCGATTAGGGCCCTGCCATGAGCGTCATCAACCACGAACGCCAAGCGGCCACCGCGCAGCCCGACGCCCGTCGCGATCTGCGGTTGACAAGCTGGGTCGCGACGATAGCCGGGCTGATCGGTTTCGTCCTGTCGGTCGCGACGCCGTTGCTGCCCGTCGTGCAGACCACCGCGACGCTGAACTGGCCACAAAACGGCCAATTAAATAGCGTTACCGCACCGCTGATTTCGCTGACGCCGGTCGACGTGACGGCAACCGTGCCGTGCTCGGTGGTGCGCGGCATGCCGCACTCCGGCGGGGTCGTGCTGAGCACGGCCCCCAAGAAGGGCAAGGACGCCGCGCTCAACGAGTTGTTGGTCGTCGCCAGCAGCCAGCGCGTCGACGTCACCGACCGCAATGTGGTCATCGCCAGCGTGCCGCGGGATCAGGCGACGTCCGCGCGGTGCCGGCACATCGACATCACCTCCACCCGCGCCGGCACCTTCGCCACCTTTGTCGGGTTGACCGATTCGGCGGGAAAGCCGCTGAGCGGTGGCTTCCCCGACCCCAACCTGCGCCCCCAAATCGTCGGCGTATTTACCGATCTGACCGGTCCCGCGCCGCCCGGGCTGCGGCTGTCGGCGACCATCGACACCCGGTTCTCCACCACCCCCACGGCACTAAAACTTGTTGCGATGGTGCTGGCAATCGTAGCCACCGTCGTCTCACTGGTCGCGCTGTGGCGCCTCGACCAGCTCGACGGCCGCCGTATGCACCGGTTGATCCCGACGCGCTGGCGGAAGTTCACCCTGATCGATGCCACAGTGATATTCGGTTTCCTGCTGTGGCACCTGATCGGTGCGAATTCGTCCGACGACGGCTACATCCTGGGCATGGCCCGCGTCGCCGGTCCCGCCGGCTACATGTCCAACTACTTCCGCTGGTTCGGCAGCCCCGAGGATCCGTTCGGCTGGTACTACAACCTGCTGGCGCTGATGACCCACGTCAGCGACGGCAGCCTGTGGATGCGACTGCCCGACCTGGTCGCCGGGCTGGTCTGCTGGCTGCTGCTGTCCCGTGAGGTGTTGCCCCGCCTGGGGCCGGCGGTGACATCCAGCAAGGCCGCGAACTGGGCGGCGGGCTTGGTACTCCTGACCGCGTGGATGCCGTTCAACAACGGTCTGCGCCCGGAGCCGATCATCGCGCTCGGTTCGCTGGTCACTTGGGTGCTGATCGAGCGGTCGATGTGCGCCTCCCGAGTGACGCCGGCGGCGCTGGCAGTGGTGACCGCCGCGTTCACCCTCGGTGTGCAGCCCACCGGCCTGATCGCGGTGGCCGCCCTGGTCGCCGGTGGCCGTCCGATCCTGCGAATTTTGGTGCACCGCCATCGCGTGGTCGGCACCTGGCCGCTGGTGGCCCCGATGCTGGCAGCCGGCTCTGTCATCCTCACGGTGGTGTTCGCCGACCAGACCCTGCGGGCGGTGTTGGAAGCCACCAGGATTCGCACCGCGATCGGGCCGAGCCAGGCCTGGTACACCGAGAACCTGCGCTACTACTACCTCATCCTGCCCACCGTCGACGGTTCATTGTCGCGCCGCTTCGGCTTTCTGATCACCGCGCTGTGCCTGTTCACCGCCGTCTTCATCATGTTGCGGCGCAAGCGAATCCCCGGTGTGGCCCGCGGCCCGGCGTGGCGGCTGATGGGCGTCATCTTCGGCACCATGTTCTTCCTGATGTTCACGCCGACGAAGTGGGTGCACCACTTCGGGCTGTTCGCCGCGGTGGGCGCGGCGATGGCCGCGCTGACCACGGTGCTGGTGTCGCATGAGGTGCTGCGCTGGTCACGCAACCGCATGGCGTTCGTGGCGGCGGTGTTGTTTGTGTTGGCGCTCTGTTTCGCTACCACCAACGGCTGGTGGTACGTCTCCAGTTACGGCGTCCCGTTCAACAGCGTCATGCCGAAGCTCGCCGGAATCACCATCAGCACAATCTTTTTCATCCTGTTCGCGATCGCGGCACTATGGGCAATCTGGTTGCACTTCGAGTCACGGGATCACGGCGAGGGCCGGCTGGCGCGGGCGGTGACGGCAGCGCCGGTGCCGATCGCGGCCGGATTCATGGCGCTGGTGTTCGTCGCATCGATGGTCGCCGGCATCGTGCGGCAGTACCCTACCTACTCCAATGGCTGGGCCAACTTGCGCGAATTCGCCGGGGGCTGCGCACTGGCCGACGACGTGCTCGTCGAGCCGGACAGCAACGCCGGCTTTATGGCGCCCCTCAAAACAGGAGAGCCCGGCAATTACGGCCCGTTGGGGCCGCTGGGCGGCGTCAACCCAGTAGGGTTCACCCCCAACGGCGTACCGGACCATACCGTGGCCGAGGCGGTTCAGGAGACGGTGGTGCCGCAGCCCGGCACCGACTACGACTGGTACGCGTACGACTGGCGCGCGCCGACCAAGCTGAAGGCGCCGGGTATCAACGGATCCCTGGTGCCGTTGCCCTACGGTCTCAACCCCGACCGGGTTCCGCTGGCCGGCAGCTACACCACCGGCGCTCAACAGCAGAGCAGACTCACCTCCGCGTGGTACCAGCTGCCCAAACCCGACGACGGGCATCCCCTGCTGGTGGTAACGGCCGCGGGCAAGATCGCTGGCAACAGCGTGTTGCACGGGCACACCGATGGGCAGACCGTGGTGCTGGAATACGGCAAGCCCGGTCCCGGCGGTGACATAGTGCCGGCCGGGCGGATGGTGCCCTACGACCTGAACGGTGAACAGCCGAGGGCGTGGCGGAATCTACGCTTCGCCCGAGACAAGATGCCCGCGGACGCGACCGCGGTCCGGGTGGTGGCCGAAGATCTCTCCCTGACGCCGGACGACTGGATCGCTGTGACCCCGCCGCGTGTGCCGGAGCTGCGTTCCGTGCAGGAGTACATCGGCTCGTCGCAGCCGGTGCTGATGGACTGGGCGGTTGGGCTGGCGTTCCCGTGCCAGCATCCGATGCTGCACGCCAACGGCGTCACCGAGATTCCGAAGTTCCGCATCACGCCGGACTACAACGCGAAGAAGCAGGACACCGACACCTGGGAGGACGGTGTCAACGGCGGCCTCTTGGGTATCACCGACCTGTTGTTGCGGGCCCACGTTATGTCCACGTACCTTTCTCGCGACTGGGGCCGGGACTGGGGGTCACTGCGTAAGTTCGACACCATTTCAGATGCCCATCCCGCGCAGCTCGACCTGGGCACCGCGACCCGCAGCGGGTGGTGGTCACCGGGCCAGCTCCGGATCAAGCCTTGACGCACCGTGATCACTGTCACACCAGAATCTGCGTTGTTTGGCGTCACAAGACGTTCGATATCGGCTCTCGCGGGGTACGGACACCAACGTCCCCTAGTGAGAGGAGAACCATGAGCGGCAGTGGACCCGAAGAGGCCATCAAGGGCATCGTCGAGGACGTCAAGGGTAAGGCCAAGGAAATCATCGGGATCGTCACCAACCGTGATGGTCTGCGCCAAGAGGGCCGCGCTCAACAGGAAAAGGCAGAAGCCGCGCGTAACGTGGCCAAAAAAGAGGCCGAGGCATCGGCCGCGCGAGCCGCTGAGCAAGCCGCCGAGGCTCGCCAGAAATCAGCGAAGTAACACCTAACAAGCCGGGCGGCAAGGGTTTTGCCCTTGCCGCCCGCTTGGCGTCAGCCCAAGGAAACGAGGTCGTGGACGGAGTCGTGCGGCAAACTGCCGTCCACGATTGCCGTGACCTGCATGTGCTTTAGCGAGATTGCACCCTTGTGGTTGTCCAGGAATGCGGTGTCGGCAGCGTCGCGTCCGGTAGCGATGCGGACCATGGACTGTCGCGGCGCCAGACACGTCGCGTCGACGACCCGCCACTCGCCATCGACGAAGGCCTCGGCTACGGCATGAAAGTCCATCGGCTCACATCCGGGCGCGTAGACCGACACCAAACGCGCGGGCACGTTCAGCGCGCGCAGCAGCGCGATCACCAGATGTGCGTAGTCGCGGCAAACTCCTTCACCGGCAAGGAGCGTGTCGGCCGCTCCGTCGATCGGATCGCTGGAACCCGGAACGTACTTCAGCCTGGACCCTACCCAGGACGACACCTTTTCCAGAATGGTCACGGAGTCGGCGAATTGCGCGAACTCGGTGGCGGCGAAACCGAAAAACTTGTCAGCCTCGGCATAACGACTTTGCCGCAGAAAGGTCGATAGGTCGAGGTCGCTAACTGGCGCCGGTTCGGCTCGCCCGACCACCGTCGCCTGGTAGGACGCGGTGACCGTGCCCTTCCCGGCCTCGAAGCGGTGAATGCGGGTCCCGAGCTCACCGATGATCTCTTGCGGTTCAACGGTTTTGCCGTTGACCGCAAACCTTAATTTCTCGGTGATTTGTGAACCTGCGATCGAGGCCACGGCGATCTGAAATTCCAGCGTGGTCGGTTCGAGGACAGCCACCTCAATCTCAGCGGCCACCTCCCGACGATCCGCGGGTGCCGAGCCGCCACCGCTAGGTGCTTGGTCTTTGCGGTCTCTTCGCCATCGTCCGGCCATGGCGCACCACCTTCTTTGAACGCCCTGATTGTGGGCTGATTTCGCAGAGCTCACGGCGTCCGGTCTGAACCGCGTGGCGCTGACGGCTCACCGTAGCGTCCCGCGCCAGGCGCCGCCACCCCTGGCCAGCGTCGCCGTCCAATCCAACGCTGTTGGTAAAACCCTCGGCGACTGCGATTCGGCACTGCCGATGATGGGTAGGCAGTAAAAGCAGTGCCGAACGAAAGGAGCGACCTTGCGCGCTGAAGAAGGCGACGAAACCGTCGACGAGCTCGCCGACGAGGCCGCGAAGGCAAAGAAGGAACTAAAAGAGTCCACCGAGACGGGCGAAAAGGTTCAGCAGGAGTCCGAACACTCCGGCAAGCAGCGTTAGTCCGAGAAGGGTACGACCGATGTCCACGCTGACCCGCTGCGCAACCGTCCTGGCAATTGCTGCGACGGCGTTTCCCTTGGCTACCGCGGTGGCTTCGGCTGCTCCAACGGGCACCAACGGCACAACGGTGGTTCCGCTGAAAAATGTGCTGCGCGCCTGCGACTTCAGCGGAACCAACAGTACTCTTGTGTCGGCGCGGGCCGACGCCACCGTGTCATCTGTCATCCGCGCCGCTGGGGGCACGGTCACCGCGGAGGTGCATTTATCAGACCCCAGTTCGCCGGGCACCCACTACGACGTCAGGCTGATTCAGGCACCGCGGGAATCGCAATCTCCGTGCGGTCCCGGGGCTCCGGGCGTCGCCGTCGGCAGCCTCGATAGCGATGGGGCAGGGCAGGCGACAACAACTCTGCAGGACGGTATCCGGTCGGGCACGACGGGCGTGTGGGTGTTTGTCCAGCGCCCGGGCCAGTTTACCCAAGACCCGGCCGAGTTCTACACGTCCGACTTTCTCGCGTCGGTTTAGCCTGCCGAGCAGACACAAAATCGCCCACCCCAGCGGCGTGTCGGGCGATTTTGTGTCTGCTCGGCAGTGAACTAGACCGGGATCAGCCCGTGCTTGCGGCCGACTCGCCGGTAGATCTGCTTGTCGCGCAACAGGTGCATTGACTTGCGCAGCAACAGTCGTGTGTCGTGCGGTTCGATGACCGAGTCGATGAACCCGCGCTCGGCGGCGATCCACGGAATCGCCATATTGAGGTTGTAGCCGTCGATGAAGTCTTTCTTGATCGCCTGCGCTTCGGGTGTGGTCGGGTCGGGGAACCGCTTCATCAGCAGCTGCGCGGCCCCTTCGGCACCGATCACCGCGATACGGGCGGTCGGCCAGGCGAAGTTGAAGTCCGCGGTCAGCTGCCGAGAGCCCATCACCGCGTAGGCGC
This sequence comes from uncultured Actinomycetota bacterium, assembly GCA_963744835.1. Taxonomy (GTDB): domain Bacteria; phylum Actinomycetota; class Actinomycetes; order Mycobacteriales; family Mycobacteriaceae; genus Mycobacterium. Next base: position 1,080,663 of record CAVUVB010000006.1, on the reverse strand, counting down.
CGCCGTAAGACTTGCGGACGGTGATCGTCACCTTCGGCACGTCGGCCTCGACCACGGCGTATAGGAACCGCCCGCCCCGTTTGATGATGCCGTTCTTCTCCTGCTCGACGCCCGGCATAAAGCCGGGGGTGTCGACGACGAAGACCAGCGGCACGTCGAACGCGTCGCAGAACCGGATGAACCTCGCCGCTTTGTCGGAGGCCTCGTTGTCGATCGAACCGGACAGGTGCATGGGCTGGTTGGCGACCACGCCGACCGGGCGGCCGTCGACCCGGGCGAACCCGGTGATGATGGCCGGCCCGTGTTGTGCTGCGACATCGAGGAAGTCGCCATCGTCGAAGATCCGCAGCAGGATCTCGTGCATGTCGTAGGCCATGTTGTCGGAGTCCGGCACGATCGAGTCGAGTTCTAAATCGCTCGGGGTGACTTCGGGCTCCAGACCGGGATTGATGGTTGGTGCTTTGTCGAAGCAGTTGGACGGCAGGAAGGATAGAAAGTCGCGCACGTACTGGAACGCGGCGGCCTCGGACTCGACGACCTGGTGCAGGTTGCCGTAGCGAGCCTGTGCGTCGGCGCCGCCCAGCTCGTCGAGGCTGACTTCCTCGCCGGTGACTTCTTGGATCACGTCCGGGCCGGTGACGAAGAAGTAACCCTGATCTCGCACCGCAACCAAAAGGTCGTCCTGAATCGGCGAATACACCGCTCCCCCAGCACATTTGCCGAGAATGATGGAGATCTGCGGCACCAACCCGGATAGCGCCTCGTGCCGGCGGCCCAACTCGGCGTACCACGCCAGCGAGGTCACCGCATCCTGGATGCGAGCGCCGCCGGAGTCGTTGATGCCGATGATGGGGCAGGCGACCATCGCGCACCACTCCATCAGCTGGGCGACCTTGCGGCCGAACATCTCTCCGACCGTTCCACCGAAAACCGTCTGGTCGTGCGAGAACACCCTGACCGGCCGGCCGTTGATGGTGCCGCGGCCGGTGACCACGCCGTCGCCGTAGAGCGCGTTGGGATCGCCCGGCGTGCGGGCCAGTGCCCCGGTCTCCAAGAAGCTGCCCGGATCCAAAAGCGCGTGCACACGGGAGCGGGCACTGGCGATGCCCTTCTTGTCGCGCTTGGCGGCGGCCTTCTCACCGCCGGGTTCCTTGGCTAGTTCCAGCTTCTCGTGCAGTTCGGCTAGCAGCTCGGCGGTCGTCTTCGTGGTCACTTAGCTGCTTTCTGCTCTGCCTCAATCTTGTTGAGTGCCTGGGTCAAATGCGCGCCGACCTTGGCGATGATCGGCTCGTCGATGACTTGAATGTGCTCGCCGCCGACCGGCACGACCTCGAGATCCGAGACGTACTCTCCCCATCCGCCGTCCGGCTTGCGGGTGGCATAGGCGGGCTCGAACGTGATCGCGTCGTCGTGATAGCGATCGGCCATGTACAGCGTGACATGGCCGTCGTACGGCTGGTACTCGGCGGTGTCGATGGCCCTTTGGTCCAGATACGACGTGCGTTGGTGCTCGATGATCCCGCCGGGGATCTGCACACCGCTCTGTTTGACGGCCTCCAGCACGAATTGCACCTGACCCGCGTCGTCGAGTTCTTCGAGCTGCTCGTAAGGAATTTCGGGGACCTCGACGTTGAAGGTCCGCTCGGCGAAGCGTGCGTAGCGATCCCAACGCTTGCGGGTCTCTTCTTTGGTCTGCAGGATCGGCTCCCCGGGCATAACCGCGTCGATCAGCCCGACGAACGGCACGTCGCAGCCCTGCTGCTTGAGCCCGATCGCGCAGGCGTAGGCCAAAGCGCCGCCCAGCGACCAGCCAGCCAGGATGAACGGCCCGTTGCCCTGCAGTTCGCGCAATTTCGGAACGTACTGCGCCGCGCGCTCTTCGATGGTGCCCTCGACGCGCTCGAAGCCGTACATCGGGGTGTCCGCCGGCAGCCGGTTGAGCAACGGCTCGTACACCACCGTGGATCCGCCCGCGGCGTGGAACACAAATATCGGCGGCTTGGTGGAGCCTTCGGGCCTGGCACGGATGGTACGAACGAAGCCGTCGATCTGGCCGGCCTCCAAGTATTCGCGCACCTTGGTCGCCAAGTCCTCGATTGTCTCGGCGGCCTTGACATCCTCGGCGGTGATCGGGCCCTCGGCGCGTTCGGAAAGGCGTTGCGCCATCTTGGTTGCCGCGTCGTCGTCGAGCTTCGGCAACGTGTTGAAGATGCCGCCCGGCGACTTGCCGGTGACGATCGCCCAGGTGGCGAAGGTGACCCGCTCGGCGGCGTCACGCGGGGGGATGTCGGAGTTGAGCGCCTCCGCGACGGCCTGCTGGTTGAGCGCCTGCGCCGCGGCGGTCAGGTTGGGCTGTGCGGCTTTAGCAGCCACGGGGCCGGCAGGGCCAGAAGGATTAGTCGGCGGCGGCGGGATCGACGTATCGGAAGCCGGGGCTTGTGTCTGCGGTTCCCCTTGTGGATCGTCTGCTTGGGTCACCGAAGCCGGGGTCGCTCCGGACAATAGCGCCGCCTGCTCCTTGGCGATCTCCTCGGCGGTCTGGGTCTTCTGGTGTTCGTGCAGATCCTGCACCTCGTCGCGGTGCTCGATCGCGTACTCGATGAGCTTCTCGACGGCGTAGAGATTGGCGTCGCGCACCGCCTGCAGCTGGATCGGCGGCAGATCGAAGTCGTACTCGACGCGGTTCTTGATCCGCACTGCCATCATCGAGTCCAGGCCGAGCTCGATCAGCGGCACCTCCCAGGGCAGGTCCTCAGGCTCATAGCCCATCGCCATCGACACGATGGCAGCCAGCCGATCGCGGACTGTCTCACCGGAATCCGGTGTCCACCGCTGCAATGCGCCGCCCAACTGCCGCGCGGTAAGACTGTCGCTCAAGGTGCCCGTGTCTTCTTGGGGCTCCGCGGCAGGGGCAACGACCTCGGCAGGTGCCGCGGTGACCGGCGCCGCAATCGCCGAGCCCGCGCCGACGGCCGTCGGCAACATGGAGGCTTGACCGGCCCGCGACACCAGCGCGTCGTAGACCAGCGTGAAGGACTCGTCGATGCGCGCGTGAATTTGGACGGCAGCCCCGCCGGGATGGCGGGTCAGCGTGGTCACCAGTCGTGCGCCCGCACCGGGCACTGCCCGCTGTTCAGACGCCGTGGGCTGGGCATCCGGAAGTACCTGTGTGGCAGCGGCTCTCACCAGAGCGGCGAGGTCGGTCTCGTCCCGTGGCGCGTATTCCCACACGTGCCGACCATCCGGCATCGCCACATGGGTGCCGGGCATCAGCACCGACCCGTCACCGGAGAAGTGCGCGTCCAGCCAGTGCTGCTTGCGGCGGAACCGGGTCGGCGGGATGTTCGCATAATCCTGCGGCCCGCCGGCGCGCGTGAACAGCGTGCGGATGTCGAGGTCATGGCCGTAGACGAACAGCTGCGCCATCGCCGAGGTCATCGCATCGACGTCGTCTTGCTTGCGAGCCAGCGTTGGGATCAGTTGTGCGTCAGGCAATCCCGCGGCAGCAGTGGTCAAACCGATCTGCATCAGCGCTACCGGGTTCGGCGCGAGCTCCAAGAATGTGGTGTGGCCGCTGTCCACGGCGTTGCGGACGCCGTGGGTGAAGTACACCGAGTGCCGCATTCCCTTGATCCAGTAAGCGACATCGTGGATCGGCTCGCCACCGGGCCGAACATAATTGCCCTCGTGCACCGTCGAGAAGATTCCGACGGTCGGGCTCATCGGCGTGATGCCCTGCAGTTCCGCAGAGAACTCGCCGAGCAGCGGATCCATCTGGGAGGTGTGGCCGGCGCCCTTAGTCTGCAGTTTGCGGGCAAAGCGGCCCTCCGCCTCGCAGCGGGCAACGATCGCGTCGATCTGGTCAGGCGGGCCGCCGATGACGGTCTGGCTGGGCGCGGCGTAGACGCAGACCTCCAAACCGGGGAAGTCGGCAAAGACCGTCTTCAGCTCGTCGGCGGAGTACTCCACCAGCGCCATGAACCGGATGTACTCGCCGAACAGCATCGCCTCGCCCTCGCCCATCAGGTGCGAGCGCGAGCAGATCACCCGGGCGGCGTCTGCAAGAGAGAGCCCGCCGGCGAAGTAGGCCGACGCAGGTTCGCCCAGCGACTGACCAATCACCGCAGCAGGTTTGGCGCCATGGTGGCGCAGTACCTCGCCCAGCGCGATCTGGATCGCGAAGATGACGACGTTGCTGGTTTCGATGCCGTACTCGTGCGAGTCGTCGAGGATCAACTCCAGCACCGAGTAACCGCGCTCGTCTTGAATCAGCGCATCGACCTTCTCGATCCACTCGGCGAACACCTCGTTGCGCAGATACAGGTTCTTGCCCATCTTGCGGTGCTGCGCGCCGAAACCGGCCATCGCCCACACCGGGCCGTTGGTCACCGGTCCGTCGGTGCTGAATACGTTGGGCTTTGCCTTGCCGTCAGCGATCGCGTGCAGGCCCTTGATGGCTTCGTCGTGGTCGTGGGCCAGCACCACCGCGCGGGAACGGCCGTGGTTACGCCGCGATAGGGACCGGCCGATCGATTCCAGCGAAGATGCTTGGCCTTCGGGGCTTTCCATCCAGTCGGCCAGCTCGGCTGCAGCAGCCTTCTTGCGGGATGTCAGGAATGCCGATACCACCAAGGGGACCACCGGGGTCGGAACCTCTTCCGCGGCAAGCTCTTCGAGCGCGATCTCCTTGAGCCGCAAGGCTTCCTCGGTGATGCCGGGCAGTTCGGGTTCGGCCTCCAGCTGGGCCGCAGCGGCGGAAGAGCCGTTTTCCTCGATGAATTCGCCGTACTCGTCGAAGCGAACACCGCCCACATACTCGACGTGGTTGTCCTCGGTCGGTGCCGCGGGCGCATCCTCGTGCACCGGTTCGGGTGCACGCTCGACAACGTCACGGGGCAAGACCTCACGCAGCACCACGTGCGCGTTGGCCCCGCCGAAGCCGAAGCTCGACACCCCGGCGATCGCATAGCCGCTGTAGCGCGGCCAGTCGGCGGCGGTGTCCAGGACGCGCAGGTGCGCCGCGTCGAAGTCGATGTAGGGGTTGGGCCCGGCGTAGTTGATCGACGGCGGCAGCTTGTCGTGCTGCAGCGCGAGCACCATCTTGGCCAGGCTGGCCGCACCGGCCGCCGACTCCAGGTGTCCGATATTGGTTTTGATCGCGCCCAGCAGCGCCGGCTTGTCGGCGGGACGACCGCGGCCGATGACCCGGCCCAGCGCCTGAGCCTCGATCGGGTCACCGAGCACAGTGCCGGTGCCGTGCGCCTCGACGTAGTCGACCGTGCGCGGGTTGATGCCGGCGTCCTTATAGGCCCGGCGCAGCACATCGGCTTGCGCATCCGGGTTGGGCGCGATCAGGCCGTTGGATCGGCCGTCGTGGTTGACCGCGCTGCCGGCGATCACGGCCAGGATCTGGTCGCCGTCGCGGCGGGCGTCGTCGACCCGCTTGAGCACCAGCATGCCGGCGCCCTCGGAGCGGGTATAGCCGTCGGCGTCGGAGGAGAACGACTTGATCCGACCGTCAGGCGCAAGCACCTGGCCGATCTCGTCGAAACCGAGCGTCACCGCCGGGGTGATCAGCGCGTTGACACCACCGGCGACAGCCACGTCGCACTCGCCGCTGCGCAATGCCTGCACGGCCTGGTGAGTCGCGACCAGCGAGCTCGAACACGCAGTGTCCACCGCGACCGACGGGCCGTGGAAGTCGAAGAAGTACGAAACCCGGTTGGCCACAATCGAACTCGCGGTCCCGGTGATCGCGTACGGGTGAGCGACAGTCGGATCCGACATCGCCAGGTAGCTGTAGTCCATGACGGAAGTGCCGACGTAGACGCCGACGGATGCACCGCGCAGGCCCGACGCCGGAATGCGGGCGTGCTCGAGCGCCTCCCAGGTTAGCTCCAACGCCATCCGCTGCTGCGGGTCGACGTTGTCGGCTTCGGTCTTCGACAGCGCGAAGAACTCGGAGTCGAAGCCCTTGATGTCTTTCAGGTAGCCGCCGCGAGTGCGGGCCTTGGTGATCAGCTCGGCCAGTCGCGGCTCCTCCATGAACTCCGACCAGCGGCCCTCGGGCAGGTCAGTGATGGCGTCGCGGCCCTCCAGCAGCGCCTGCCAGGTCTCCTCGGGGCTGTTCATGTCTCCGGGGAGCCGGGTGGCTAGGCCCACCACGGCGATGTCGACTCGTTCCACCGGCCCACTGCGGGTCCAGTCGGTGTCGTCGGTGTTGGCTGTGTCTTCCAGGGGGTCGCCCTCGACGATCCAGGTGGCGAGCGTCTCGATGGTCGGATGCTCAAAGGCCGCGGCAATCGACACCGTGACGCCGGTGCGGTCCTCGATGTCGGCGGCCATCGCCACCGCGTCACGCGACGACAGACCAAGTTCCACCATCGGCGTGGCTTCGTCGACCGCGTCGGCCGACCGGCCGGTGGCGTTGGCGACCCACTTGCGCAGCCACTGCCGCACCTCGACGATGGTCATGTCGGTGCGGACGGAGTTACCCACGGGCGCAGCGTCGGCTTCGGTCGACGGTTCGGAGTCGGTGTCTGTGTCAGTCATATTCGCGGTCAATCAGCTTGGTCGGGGAAGGAATTCGGCGACGCGGTGCCGCCGCGCAGACTCCCGTCGATGTAAGCGGTGCGGCAGGCGCGGCGGCCGATCTTGCCACTGGAAGTACGGGGAACCGACCCGGCCTGCACCAGCAGCACGTCACGGACGGTCACCCCGTGCCGGACGGCGATCGCCGCCCGGATGTCGTCGACGATGGGCTGGTGATCAAGCTTGTGCGCACCGGCGGCGCGCTCGCCCACGATCACCAGCTGCTCGGAGGTGTCCTCCGGGTCGTATTTCAGACCGGCGTGCGGGTCGTCGAACACTTCGGCAGGCAACTGGTTGGCCGGCACCGAGAAAGCGGCTATGTAGCCGGTGCGCAAGGCCCGGCTGGCTTCCTGCGCGGAGTACTCCAAATCCTGCGGATAGTGGTTGCGTCCGTCGACGATGACCAGATCCTTGACCCGGCCGGTGATGTAGAGGTGATCGTTGTGGTAGGTGCCGTAGTCGCCGGTACGGACCCACGTCCCGTCGTCGGGAGCACCTTCGGCGCGTGACGGGTTGGTGCGCGACTTGAGGATGTTCTTGAACGTCTCGGACGTCTCTTCTTTTTTGTTCCAGTAACCGGCACCCATGTTCTTGCCATGCAGCCAGATTTCGCCGATCTGCCCGTCGGGCACTTCTGTGGCGGTCTCGGCGTCGACGATGACCGCCCACTCGTCGACACCGATCTTGCCGGCGGAGGCCTGCGCGACGGCGCTCGGCGCATCCGCGGCCACCTCGACGAACCGCCTGTTGTTGAGCGCCTCCCGGTCGACGTGAATGATCGTGGGCGCTTCGTCCATCGGGGTGGTCGAGACGAACAGGGTGGCCTCGGCCAGACCGTAGGACGGCTTGATCGCCGTCTCCCGGAAGCCGTACGGCGCAAACGCCTCGTTGAACTTGCGTATCGATGCCGCCGACACCGGCTCGCTGCCGTTGAGAATCGCCTTGACATTGCTCAGGTCCAGCGGCGGCTCACCCTCTTTGGGCAGCCCTCGCAGTGCCGCGTGTTCGAAGGCGAAGTTCGGCGCGGCGGAGAGGGTCTGGCCGGTCTCGCCTTCCTTGCGCGCGAGCTCGCGAATCCACCGGCTGGGCCGGCGTACGAAGGCGGCGGGCGTCATGAAGGTGAAGCTGTAGCCGACCACCGTCGACAACAAGGTGGTGATCAATCCCATGTCGTGAAAGAACGGAAGCCAGCTGACGCCACGGTCGCCTTCCTCGCCCTCCAGGGCATCGATCACCTGGACCACGTTGGTGGGCAGGTTCAGATGCGTGATCTCGACGCCCGTCGGGGTGCGGGTGGAGCCGGAGGTGTACTGCAGATAGGCGACGGTGTCGTGATTGGCCAGCACGGGCTCCCAGGTGGCGGCGACCTCGTCGGGCACCGCGTCCACGGCGATGACGCGTGGCCGCTGGTTAGCCGGCCGGCTGCGGAAGAACTTGCGGACCCCCTCGGCGGAGGCGCTGGTGGTCAGGATCGCCGACGGGGTGCAGTCGTCGAGTACCGCGTGCAGCCGGCCGACGTGGCCCGGCTCGGCCGGATCGAACAGCGGCACCGCGACCCGGGCGGCGTACAGGGTGCCGAAGAACGCGACAAGGTAGTCCAGGCTCTGCGGGCACAGAATCGCGACGCGGTCACCCGGCTGGGTGACCTGCTGCAGCCGGGCGCCCACCGCACGGTTACGGGCACCGAACTCGGCCCATGACATGTCTTTTGCGACACCATCGCGTTCGGTGGAGAAGTCCAGGAAACGGTAGGCGAGCTGGCCCCCGCGCACCTTCGCCCACTTCTCGACGTGACGAACCAGGTCGGTGTTGTCCGGGAACCTGATCCTGCCGTTGACGATGAATGGGTTGTGGTAGGCCATACCGCTCTCTCTTTCACCACGCTGCTCGGGCTAAGTCTGTGTGAGCCTCACCGACTGTTTCGTCGGACTCGAGCCGGCTCGCGGGACACCACACCGGTCTGCAAAGGGCTGCCACGAGCGGCAAACCTCACAGATGCTGCGCGCCGGACGTTCCGCAACACGTTGAAGCGGTAAGCCGACCATAGCTGTTCTTAAACGCCTCTTAATGTTAGTGGGCGGTGCGCCGCGGACCAAATCCGAAGGTACCGCTTATCCCAACTGTTACCGATGATGCGCGGCCGTCGTGGCTGGCCGAAATCACCCATGTCTTGGACGAGGCGCGTTTTGGACCGTGTCGTGCGCCCAATTCAGCGTCCACTCGGTCGCGGGCTGCCCGTTCAGACTCCAGAACTGGGTGGTGGCGTACAGCGCGTGCACAGGCTGACCGGCACCGCCGGCCAGCACATCCAGCGTTTTGGGCAGGTTGGCCAGGTTGAACGCCTCCTGCGGGGCGGCGCAGATCAGGTCGGCTTCCGCGCAAATCTCGTTGGTCTTGCTGTTGAGCGCACCGAAACCGCCCGGCCGCGGACCGGTCATGGTCAACCCGAGGTTGGACAGTATCGGCACCTCGTGCAGGGTGACCTCGGCGCCCTCGCCCGGCGGATTGGGTCCGATGTCCTGGCCCACCCCCTGCTGGCGGCGGCCGTCAGCGATCAACGTCACACCGAGCACCAGATCGTCGTCCACCGGACCGCGGCCGTTGCCGATGTCGCTGGCAAGGTCGCCCGCTATCACCGCGCCCTGGGAGAAGCCGACCAGCACGTAGCTGGTCAACGGGCACTTGGTGTTCATGTCGGTCATCGCTTTGACCGCTGCGCGGGTTCCCTCGGCTCGGCTGTCGTTGTAGGACATCTGCGTGTCGCCGCTCAGCGGATTGTGGAACTGCGCGGTGTAGGGCACGGTGTAGGTCTCGACCCGGCTGGAGTTGAACTGGTCGCTGATCGGCCGGGTGACGTTAAGTAGCAAGGCCTTCGGGAAATCCACTGGATTGAGCGGATTGTCTTGCAGCGACGTTTCCCAGGTGCCGGGAATTGCAATCAACTGCACGTCGGGGCAGCTGGAGTCTTGATACGCCGGCCGCGGCTTGTGTGGGAAGGCCGAACTGCTGGTCGGCGGCACAATGCTGGGCGGTACCGCGCTGGGCTCGGTTTTCGACTGTCGCAGAATGACGACCGCCGCGAAGATCACCAGCCCCACGACCAGCGCTGTTGCGGCGGCCGCGATCAGAGCCAGGAGGCGGTGGCGCTTCCGCCGGGCGTTAACAGCCATGGTCTCCTGCTAGCAGAGTCGGTCGATTGCACAGTCGGCGGCAGGCGTATTACCGCGCCGGTGCCGGGCGCTGAAGCGACAGCACCTCTCCACGGTACCGGTTGCCATCCGGCAGGCCTGATTGCCAAGTCCGCCGAGAGTGGGCGGATTCGTGCGCTAGCGGATCGCGCCGACGATGTCGCCCGACATCGCGCCTAGCTGGGAGCCCCAGGAGCCCCAGCCGTTGTCGCCGTCGCCCGGGAAGTCGAAGTGGCCGTTGTGGCCACCGACGTTGCGGTACTGCTGATAGAACATCCGGCTGTTGCCCATGGCCTCGCCGGCTTGGCCGATCATCGCGGCGGCGTCACCGCCCGTGTTGGTCGGGCTCCAAACCCACACCCGGGAGTTGTTCGCCGCCAGCAATTCCGCATGTACCCACGGGTCGTGCCATTTCCACCGGCCCAGCTGCGGGGCTCCCCACATGCCGTTGCCATCGACGCCGCCGAACTGCTGCAACCCGGCCAGGATCGCGCCGTTCGTGGTGGTGTTCGACGGGTACAGAAAGCCCGACAGCGACCCGGCGAAGCCGAATCGGTCCGGGTGGAAGGCGGCCAGCGCCATCGCCGCGTATCCGCCTTGCGACGCGCCCACCGCCCCATGACCGCCGGGCGCCAGACCCCTGTTGGCGGCCAGCCAGTCCGGCAATTCACTGGACAGGAAGGTGTCCCACTGCTTGCTGCCGTCCTGCTCCCAGTTGGTGTACATGCTGAAGGCCCCGCCGGCCGGGGCCGCCACCGAAATGCCCTTGCCGGCCAGCGTATTCATCGCGTTGCCCGCGGTCACCCAGTTGCTGACGTCCGGGGCGCCGTTGAACGCGTCCAGCAGATAGACCGCGTGCGGACCGCCGGCCAGGAAGGCCACCGGGATGTCACGGCCCATCGACGCCGACGGCACCATCAGCGTCTCGTATCCCGCGGCGCGGGCCGAGCTGCCGTTGGCCGCGATGACGCCCGAAACCCCGACCGTCAGCACGGCGGCGCACAGCAGCCGTAGCAGCATCGACAGACCTCTCATAGTGACCTCACTCGTCGCTCGACCGCCAACCCCGTAGATCGCCCCCGTCCCGCGAGGTAGTCAATCACACCCGGGGAAACTCCGACGCCGGAAATGACTAACGGCGGCGACCCGCAAGGTCGCCGCCGTCAGTCGTGCTATTGAAAACTCTTAGGTGTGCTGGCCGGTCGGAGAAGCGGCCGGAGCAGCCGGAGCAGCCGGGCCGGCGCCGGGGGTCGCGCCAAGCACCCGCTGAAGATCGGGCTTCATGGCGTTGAGCTGGGCGCCCCAGTACTCCCAGCTGTGCGTGCCGCTTTCCGGGAAGTTGAACACCGCGTTGTGGCCGCCGGCGGCGTTGTAGGCGTCCTGGAACTTCAGGTTGCTGGTCCGCACAAAGCCCTCGAGGAACTTCGCCGGCATGTTGTCCCCGCCGAGTTCCGACGGCTTGCCGTTGCCGCAGTACACCCACAGCCGGGTGTTGTTGGCGACTGTCTTACCGACGTTGAGCAGCGGGTCGTTGCGCTGCCAGGCCGGGTCCTCCTTGGGACCCCACATGTCCTTGGTCTTGTAGCCACCGGCGTCACCCATCGCCAAGCCGATCAGCGACGGCCCCATGCCCTGGGACGGGTCCATCAGACCGGACATCGCGCCGACGTAGATGAACTGGTCGGGGTGGTAGTTCGCCAGGTTCAGCGCGGACGCTGCGGCCATCGACAGGCCGACCGCGGCACTACCCGTCGGCTTGACCTGCTTGTTGGCCTGCAGGTACTGCGGCAGCTCGCTGGTCAGGAAGGTCTCCCACTTGTAGGTCTGGCAACCGGCCTTGCCGCAAGCCGGGGAGTACCAGTCGGTGTACCAGCTGGACTGCCCACCAACCGGCATCACGATCGACAGACCGGACTGGTTGTACCACTCAAAAGCCGGGGTGTTGATGTCCCAGCCGTTGTAGTCGTCCTGCGCCCGAAGGCCGTCAAGCAGGTACACCGCGGGCGAGTTCGCCCCGCCGCTTTGGAACTGGATCTTGATGTCGCGACCCATCGCCGCCGACGGCACCTGCAGGTACTCGACGGGCAGACCCGGCCGGGAGAACGCTCCCGCGGTCGTGGTCTCGCCCACGACGCCGATCAGCCCCGGCAACAGCGCCGCCCCGACGGCGCCTATTAGGAGCCGGCGCGGCATGCTTTTTGCCGCGCCACGAAACCTGTCAACAAGCCTCATTCTTGCTTCCTCATTCTTTGTCGGGCCCACTGTGTTGGGTCGGACTGGACGGGCGCTCGCCTGGTTTCTTCCGGCGCAGCTGCCTGGGTTAGTCAACCACATCTTTGGGGTTGCCCTCTCCACGGAGCGGGTCGATCACCGACCCGACAGCGTGGCCAGACCCGCTCAGCTCGGCTTCGGGACACCGCGCCGTGACTGTGCCAGTGAACGGGTGCGCACCGGTAAGGCTACATATGCCGCGTTGCTGCGTGATGGCTGGGGTGGCAGCCGTGAGGGTCACAGCAGGCAGACGTAAAGAAGGCGAAAATTCTCTGCCAGTGCTGCGAATCAGGGCCCCGCGGCCGGCAAGCCGGTGTAGGGGACGCCCCCAGACTCCGGCACGGCCAGTCCGCATCTGATGAGTTCGTAGCGGGGCACGCGGTCGATTCGGTATCTGGTGAGCTCATAGGAGTGCAGCAGATTCGATAAGAACCGGTGAAACCCCATCGGGGCGCGCACCGAATTGAGTATCGCCTCGGTTGCCGGACACCGCAGAGCGGCCTCGGCCTGCGCGACCCACTGCGCATCGAGGTAACCCGGAACGCCCGGATACCACTTCACCCACGGCCCGTCGGCGATCACCCAGTCCGGGAAGAGGTTCTTGTCGTGGCCGATCCGGCCGTGCTGCAAACGGGCGGTGTGAGCGGCCACCGGGTTGGCCAATCCGATCTGGTCGATCACCCGGATGTCCAGGCCGACATTCATGCCGAGCATTCCCAGGTTGGTGAAAAACACGGTGTGCGGGCCCTTATCAGGCCCGTGAGGCTGCGAGATGGGTGGGACCAGATCCCACTGGTCGTAGTTGCCCGACGGCAGCAGCAGCGCCCCCTCCGGCGTGTTGTTGAGCGCCACCAGCACCGCACGCATTCGCGGGTAGTCCAGGTAGTCGGCGGCGGTCAGCGGATGCGCGTGGCCCGTCGCCTGGGCATAGAAGCGGCGTTCGTCGACGATGCCCGAATAAGTGACCCGGGTGGCGTCGTCACCCATCCCGGGCGAATTCGCCGCCCATAACGACCAGCCGGAGACCGCCATCCACAGCGCACTCACCGCACCGGCCAGCCAGTAGCCGGCTTCCCGGGAGAGTCGGGTTCCGCCGGGAAACACCACGGGCACCACCGAAACCGGCGCGAGCAAACACAGCAGCGGTGCCAGCAGGACCCTGCCGTGCATGAAGTCTCCGCCTTGCCGGATCCAGTACAGGGCCTGCAGCAGCCCACTGATCAGGATGAAGATCACGACGGCGGTCGGGCTCTGTACCCCGCGGGCCGTCGTCCCGGGGACAGCTGCCGAAGCCCGGATCCCCTTTCGGCGACCGGCGGTTGCCGAGAGCACCAGACCCAGCCCCGTGAGCAGCAACGCCGGCACCCACAGCGCGTAGGGCTGGTTGAAGTTCGACAGGTAGATCACGCCCTGCGACCATTTGTCGCCGGCCGCATCCTTGGCCAGCGCGGTCCCGGGGACCAGCAACGCGTAGTAGCCCATCCGGAAGATCTGGTAGGCCACTGGCAACAGCCCCCCGGCCACCACGATCAGTGCCCGGGGCCGCCAGCCCCGCGCGGCGATCAGCATCATGATCAGCGCCAAGCCGCCGACCAGGGCCAGTTCGGGGCGCACCAACACGCTGCAGCCGGCGACGAAAGCCAGCGCACCGGTGAACACTCGCCCGGATGGGCGGCCGCGCGGCGCCTGCGACCAGCAGACCATCATCCACCAGAGCAGTCCGAGGTAAGCCATCACCAGCCCGCTTTCCAGGCCGGAGGTGGCGAAGTCACGCGCCGGCGGGATCGCGATGTAGACCAGCGCGCCGGCCGGCAGCACAACCGCCCGACGGCCCAAAAGGCCCGGTGCGTACAGCCGGCCGGTGCCCAACATCAGCATCGCCAGGCCCACCAGGCTGAGCACCAGAGCCAAAGCCAGCGCCACAAACTCCAGGCGCATCGGCCCGCTCAGCCAGCTTCCCGCATACGTCAGATAGGTCCACACCACTGAGGTGTTGGCCTCTATCCGCTCGCCCTCGTTGAACACCGGCCCGTTGCCGGCCAGCAGGTTGCGCACCGTGCGCAGCACGATCAGTCCGTCGTCGGCGATCCAGCGTCGTTGCCAGGCACCCCAGGCGAACAACACCGCGACAAACACCACACTCGCCCACAGACTGACCCGAAACGTGGTGTCGTACGGGAATGTCGGCCGGGCTACCGCCCTGGTCACCGGTCGGCGAGACGGCACCGGGATCTTCGGGGCCACGTCAGCCGAGAATAACCGCAGCACCAATGGTTCCAACCCAGGCCAATGCCAGCACTTGTAGAACCCGGTCGCGCAAGGCAATGTCCTCGGGTTCGCCGGCCAGGCCGCCGTCAACGTCCACCGCGTAGCGCAGCATCGCGATTGTGAACGGGATCATCGAGATCTTGAACCAGGAGCCGGTGGCCCCGTCGCGCTCGAACGCCCACAGCCCGTAGCAGAGCACCAGCGCGGCCGCTGACATCGTCCAGACGAAGCGCAGATACGTACTGGTGTAGCTCTCCAGCGATTTACGGATCTTGGCCCCGGTGCGCTCGGCCAGTTGCAGCTCGGCGTACCGCTTACCGGCCACCACGAACAGCGAAGCGAACGCCGCCATGAGTAAAAACCATTGCGAGAGATGGATATCGGTCGCCGCTCCGCCGGCGATGGCGCGAATCAGATACGCCGAGGACACGATGCAAATGTCAATCACCGCTTGGTGTTTGAGGCCGAAGCAGTAAGCCAGCTGCATGCCGATGTAGACGGCCATCACCAGCGCCAGATTCGGGGTGAGCCACCAGGAAAGAGCCAGCGAGGCCACTCCGAGCACTGCCGACAGCGTGTAGGCCAGCCACTCCGGCACCACGCCGGCAGCGATTGGCCGGAACCGCTTGGTGGGATGCTCGCGGTCGGCCTCGACGTCACGGACATCGTTGACCAGGTAGACCGACGAGGCCGCCAGGCTGAACACCACGAAAGCGATCGCGACCTGGCCCAACACCGTGACGTAGTGGTAGTGCACGTTGGTGCCCAATGCGGCCAGCGGCGCCGCCGCCACCAGGACGTTCTTGACCCATTGGCGCGGGCGCATTGCCTTGATCGCGCCGACGATCAGGTTTGCCGGCGATCCGGTGACCGGCACTTCGTCTTTGACGTCCTCGCTCATTCGCTCGCTCCACCTGTGATCCGACCGTCCGCCCAGGCGGCAATGCCCGCGACGGCGGCGCCGACGGCCACCCCAGTGGCCACGTCGCTGGGATAGTGCACGCCGAGCAACACCCGGGATAGCGCCATCGGCGGCACCAGCATGACAGGCAGCGGCACTCCGGTCGCGCGGGCCAACAAAATGGACGCCGCCGTGGTCGAGGTGGCGTGCGCCGACGGGAAACTTAGGCTACTCGGGGTGCCGACGTGCACCGCGACCGCCGGATGACGCGGCCGCGGACGTCGCACCAGCCGCTTGATCAGCACAGCGGCCGCGTGCGCGGTGAACGCCCCGGCTCCGGCCACCAGCCACGCCCGGCGCCGCGCCGGCTGCAACAGCGCACCGATGGCCGAGACCGCCAACCAGCCGATGCTGTGCTCACCGAAATGCGACAGCGCCCGCGCTGCAGCCAAGGCGCCGGGGCGGTCGGCCAACCCCGATTGAATCGCTACCAGTGCAGCCACTTCACCACGTGGCGGTGCCCATTCAGGCGCGATGTCGGCCATTGCCCGATGCGTCGCCCTGAGCCGGTTGCAGAACCGTCTCCCACTTCTCCTTGCTGGACAACACCGGCAGCGCGTCGCGGTAAACGCGGCGCATCTCGTCGAAGCGGCTGACAAGTTGACGCTGGCGGCGCAGCGACTGCCACAGCAGCCCGAACATCTTGGCGCGATCACGCTGCCGGTACACAGCGCCACGGCCATCCGCGGTCGTGACGGTGGCGCCGTCGAGCGTGCACAGCCGAAACCACCGAGCATCTTGAGTCGGCACGTTCAGTTGCGGGCGCTGGTGATGCGCCGGGTCTTCCCGCTTGAGCTGGTGCAATGTTCCGCGGGTCAGCCGGTAGCCGATGACCAGCGGGTTGACTGGCGGCTTCATCTCACGGTTCCGCTCCGACGGCGCCGGCAGCTCGTCGGACGACTGCAACACCACCGCGTCTGGAAATTCCTTGCGTATGCGATGCACGTCTGGCAGCGCGGTCTTCAGTATCGAGAAGATGTGCTCAGGGCCGGCAAGAAAGTCGTCAATCGCCTGGTTCTGAATCGCCACCGTCGAATACTCTAGGCAGGCAAGGTGTTTCAGCGTCGCCTTGAGGTGGCTGGCAACCAGTCCGGCGATGTCGCCATCCCAGTGCATGGCCGCGACCACCAGCCGGTTGCGCAGGTGGAAATAAGCCTGCCAGTCGATCGCGTCGTCCTTGTCGCTCCACGCCATGTGCCAGATCGCCGCGCCGGGCAGTGTGGCGGTGGGGTAACCATGCTCGGCGGCGCGTAACCCGTAATCCGCGTCGTCCCATTTGATGAACAGCGGTAACGGCTGGCCCAGCTCCTCGGCGATCTGCCGCGGGATCATGCATGTCCACCAGCCGTTGTAGTCGACGTCGATGCGCCGGTGCAGCAGCCTGCTACGAGAGTTGTTGTTGTTCAACGGATATTCGGCGAAGTCGTGGTCGTATTCGGTGTAGGGCGCGGACGTCCACATGAAGTTCGACCGGTCTACCACCTCGCCCATGATGTGCAGGTGCGACGGCTCTTGCAGGTTGAGCATCTGACCACCCACCAGCATGGGTGTCTTGGCGAAGCGGTGCATCGCCAGTATCCGCAGAACGGTGTCCGGTTCCAGCTGGATGTCGTCGTCCATGAACAGGATCTGCTGGCAGTCAGTGTTTTTCAGTGCCTCGTACATCACCCGGCTGTAGCCGCCCGAGCCGCCGAGATTCGGCTGGTCGTGGATGGAAAGACGGCTGCCCAGTGGTGCGGCCGCGGCGGCGAAGTCAGGATGATCGCGTACCTTCGCAGTGCCTTGATCGGGCACAATTACCGCACCGATCACCTTGTCCACCAAGGGATCTGATGTCAGATCCCGCAGTGCGTTGACGCAGTCATTGGGCCGGTTGAAGGTCGGGATGCCAACGGCGACGTTCGCCACACCGGGCGCGGGCTTGTCGGCGTACCACCCGGCACTGCGCAGCGTCACCTCCCTGTCGGTGGTGATGTCGAACCAGATCCACCCGCCATCTTGAAATGGCTCTAGTCCCAACTTGAACTCGACCGTCGTCGGCTCATCTCCGGTAGCGGTGAATTCACGGCCCGCGACGAAGATCCGCGCGCCGGTGGCCTTGGTGCGGTAGACGTCGACGCGTCCGGCGCCGGTCAGTTCGGCGCGCAGCACCACCGACGTGCACGTCGTCCATCGGCGCCAGTAACTGGCCGGGAACGCGTTGAAGTAGGTGGCGAACGACACCTCGGATTCTGCGGCGATCCGCAGCGTCGTGCGGTCGGTCGCGTGCGCGCGCCGGGAGTTGGTCGTCGACTCCTCCAGGTAGAGCTTGCGCACGTCCAGTGGCTCGCCCGGGCGCGGCAGGATGACGCGGGCCAACAGGCTCACGGCGTTACCGGAACCTTGCTGCGGGGCCGGGGATCCCGCACTGGCCGTGGTCCGGGCCGCGTCGTCGCCGGTTGTCTTGCTCATCCGCGGATGCTTCCTTTGTCGTTTCCGTCCAGCGCAGCACCGTCGCGCAAGTGCGGCGCAAGGATGTTGTCATACATATTCAGTGCGCTGGCGATGGCCATGTGCATGTCGAGATACTGATAGGTGCCCAGCCGCCCGCCGAAAAGCACCTTTGACGAGGTGGTTTCATCTTTGGCCCTGGCCCGATAGGCGGCCAGCACCGCACGGTCGGCCTCGGTGTTGATCGGGTAGTAGGGCTCGTCGTCATGGTCGGCGAATCGGGAGTACTCCCGCATGATCACCGTCTTGTCGGTCGGATAATCCCGCTCGGGGTGGAAATGGCGAAATTCGTGGATGCGGGTGTAGGGCACGTCGAGGTCGTTGTAGTTCATTACCGGTGTGCCTTGAAAGTCACCGCAGTCCGGCAATACTTCGACCTCGAAATCTAAAGTGCGCCAGCCTAAGTGGCCCTCCGAATAGTCGAAGTAGCGGTCCAGCGGACCGGTGTAGACGACCGGGGCCTCCGGATTGGCGGCGCGCAATTTTTCGCGGACATCGAACCAATCGGTGTCGAGCCTGACCTCGATGCGATCATCGGCAGCCATGTTCTGCAGCCATGCCGTGTAGCCGTCGACCGGTAGGCCCTCGTAGGTGTCGTTGAAATAGCGGTTGTCGAAGGTGTAGCGCACCGGTAGCCGGGTGATGTTGGCCGCGGGCAACTCCTTGGGGTCGGTCTGCCACTGCTTGGCGGTGTAGCCCTTGACGAACGCCTCATAGAGCGGCCGGCCGATCAGCGAGATGGCCTTCTCCTCGAGGTTTTGCGCCTCGGCGGAGTCGATCTCGGCGGCCTGTTCGGCGATCAGCTCTCGCGCCTGGTCGGGGGTGAAGTAGCGGCCGAAGAACTGCGACACCAGCCCGAGCCCCATCGGGAATTGATAGGCCTGCCCGTCGTGCATCGCGAAGACGCGATGCTGATAGCCGGTGAATTCGGTGAACTGCCGCACGTAATCCCACACTCGCTTGTTGGAGGTGTGGAAAAGGTGCGCGCCGTACTTGTGCACTTCGATACCGGTCTGCGGCTCGGCCTCGGAGTAGGCGTTTCCGCCGATATGGGGGCGCTTTTCGACGACGAGTACGCGCTTGTCGAGCTGGCTGGCCACGCGCTCGGCGACCGTCAGGCCGAAGAATCCGGAGCCGACGACGAAGAGGTCGAAACGAGTGGTCATCGGTTGCCTAGGGTATCCGACTGCGCGGCCGCAACCCGCTTGGCGGCGGCGTGGTGCCGGAGGTTTCTGCCCAGGACGTCGATCAGCGGCACGGATACCAGCGCCGGGGTTGGCGGACGAGTGCATTTCGGTGACGAATGTCGCGATTGACTCACAATTCGATCTCGTCACTCTAGTCACATGATTCCCGTCCGTACCATCAATCACGTGGCCTGAGTGCAACCCAATCAGGCGCCGTGCCCGTCAACAGCGGGCATGAAACTCCAGACCACCTAGTCCAGATTGAGGAGACTTCCGTGCCGAACCGACGTCGACGCAGGCTCTCGACAGCCACGAGCGCAGTCGCCGCTCTGGCGGTCGTGAGTCCATTTGCTTACGTTGCCATTTGCAACTTGTCAGCCGACATCAAGCCCGCACCCCAGCACCGCGAGTTCGTGCAGGCCGCAGGGATGACCGACCTGCCCGGTGAATTGATCGGCGCTCTGTCGCAAGGGTTGTCGCAATTCGGGGTGAACCTGCCGCCAGTGCCGAGCCTGACCGGTACAACCAGCACAGGGCTGACCTCGCCTGGCCTGACCTCACCGGGCCTGACCTCACCGGGTCTGACCAGCCCCGGGCTGACCTCGCCGGGTCTGACCTCACCGGGCCTGACCTCACCGGGCCTGACCTCACCGGGTCTGACCTCACCGAGTCTCACCTCGCCGGGCTTGACCTCGCCGGGCCTGACCTCACCGGGGCTGACCCCGGGGACGACTCCGGGCCTCACGCCGGGCGCTACCCCAGGCTTGACCCCAGGCGCCACTCCCGGGCTGACCCCCGGGGCGGCTCCCTCGCTGACCGATCCCGCGCTGACCACCCCCGGACTGACCAGCCCGGCGGCCGGCCTGACGCCGGGTCTGACCAGCCCGACCGGCTTCGATCCGGCGTTGACCAGTCCGAGTCTGGGCGCCAGTCCGAGCGAATACCCGATCAGTGATCCGGTCGGATTGGACCCGGGCGCCGGCGGCACCTACCCGATCCTCGGTGACCCGTCGCTCGGCGCGGCGCCGGGAGGCAGCAGCGGTGGTAGCGGCGGACTGGTCAGCGACATGATGAGCGCCGCCAACCAGCTGGGCGCCGGTCAGGCCATTGATCTGCTCAAGGGCCTGCTGGTGCCGTCGCTCACGCAGGCCATGCACGGCGGCGTCCCGGGCGCTGCCGTCCCAGCTGCTGCGGTGCCGGCTCCGCCGGTGCCCGGAGCCTGATCGAAGCCCGGTCTCAGCTAGAACCTGGCATCCGAAGCGGCACCGCAGAAGTGGGTTCGGCGATAACTGCCGCCCAAACTCTGCGGTGCCGTGTCGGGTTTGATCACATAGTTCACTTACGTAGCGTGTCGAATCATCTGCAACACTAGACACTTACGTAACATCGGGTCGTGGCACCCCGCCGTCCCGTGCCGACGACGTTGTTCACCGCTATCGCGGCGACTGTCGTCATCCTCCCGTGGGCGGTCGGCTCGGGCACCGGGCATCGCGATCAGCCGGCCCCCGCCGGCGAAGCTCGGCTCGCCCAACAACCGTTGGTCGGGCTCAGCGGAGGCGTGACGGTCCGCGAAGTCAGCCAAACCACACCGTTTTTTATGGTCGCGCTGACCGGCGGCGACCTGACTGGCACCTCCGCGCGAATACGCGCCCGCCATGCTGACGGGTCGTGGGGCCCCTGGTATGAAACGCACGAGACTGAGACGCTCCAGGCCTCGGGCGGCCATGGGTCAACATCCGGCCGGTATGGTACCGATCCGGTATTCGTGGGCAAAGCCACGACCGTCCAAATCGCGGTCAGCCGTCCGCCGGGCGCCCCGCTGACCTCACCGCCGAGCAAGACGCCGCGCAAACCCGGCTTGGGCTACCTTCCGGCTACCGCTGAACAGCCGCTGGCGCAGAACATCTCGGCTGTTCTCATCTCTCCGCCGCAGGCGCCGGCCGACACCCAGTGGACACCGCCCACCGCCGTCATCGCGGCGGGTCAGCCTCCCAACATCATTAGCCGCGCGCAGTGGGGTGCCGACGAATTGGTGCGTTGCGGAAACCGGCCGTCCCCGACCATCCGCGCCGCGGTGGTGCACCACACCGCGGAGGGCAACGATTACCAGCCGCAGGACTCAGCGGCGATCGTGCAATCCATCTACGCCTACCACACCCAGATGTTGGGCTGGTGCGACATTGCTTACAACGCGCTGGTCGACAAGTACGGCCAGGTGTTCGAGGGCAGGGCCGGCGCGCTCACCGGACCGGTGCAAGGCGACCACACCGGCGGGTTCAACCGCGAGAGCTGGGGGGTGGCAATGATTGGCACCTTCGACGACGTGCCGCCGACGCCGATTCAGCTTCGCACCGTCGGCCGGCTGCTCGGCTGGCGGCTGGGACTCGACGCCGTCGACCCCAAGGGCACCGTCACGTTGAGCTCGGCGGGCGGCCCGAACACGAACTTCCCCACCGATGCCATCGCGACGCTTCCGACTATCTTCAGCCACCGCGACGTCGGCGCCACCGATTGCCCGGGCAATGCCGCCTACGCACTGCTGGACGAAATCCGCGATATCGCCGCACACTTCAACGGCCCACCCAGACCCGAAGACCTGGCCATGGCGCTGCAGGGCGGCGCGATCTATGACCGATGGCACACGATGGGCGCCATGAACAGCGCGCTGGGCGCGCCGACGTCACCGGAGGCGACCGGGGCGGACTCGACGCGCTACGCCACCTTCGACAAAGGCGCGATGTACTGGTCGCCGGAGACCGGCGCCGAACCGCTCACCGGAGCCATCTACGACGCGTGGGCCTCGCTCGGCTATGAACGGGGTGCGCTGGGCTTGCCGACCAGCGGCGAGCTTCAGGAACCGCAGTGGGTCAAGCAGAACTTCCAGCACGGCACGTTGGACTTCGACCGGCTCAGCGGTCGGGTCAGCCGGGTGATTGACGGTATAGCCGCGGAATTGCCGCCGCCTTCGCCAAGCGGCCCGCCGGTGCAACTCGAGCGGTTCTCCGCACCCGTCGGCTAGCTTCGAGCGTGACGCTCGCGTGGCAGCGGTTGTCGAGCGTCACGCCGGGGTGACCACGCGGCACACCGGTCTAAAGCCACCAACGTTCCAGCACCCGCGCCACCCCGTCGTCGGTGTTAGGTGTGGTAACCTCGTCGGCCGCGGCGATCGTCTCGGGATGCGCGTTGCCCATCGCCACGCCGTGACCGGCGCTCAGCAGCATCGGCACGTCGTTGGGCATGTCCCCGAACGCGATTACCTCGTCGTCGGTGATGCCCCGCGGCCGGGCGAGTTCGGCGATACCGGTGGCTTTGGTGATGCCCACCGGCACGATCTCGATCAGCCCGTTGTTGGTGGAGTAGGTGATATCCCCCTCGATACCGACATGCTTGGCAAGTTCGGCGGCCATATCGGCGCTGCGGGCACCGGCCTTGCGGACCAGTAGCTTGACTGCCGGGGCGCTGAGCAGGTCTTCGAAGGACACCTCGGTGTTGTCCGGATTGAGCCAAGCATGCTCGTAGCCCGGCGAGCTGACGAACTGCGGCGTCGCCGCGTCGTGCGCGCTGGCGCCGATCCGCTCAACCGCCAGCCCGGCCCCCGGGATGGCGCGTGTCGCGAGCTCCGCCAGCTCGCCCAAGACATCGACGGACAGCGTGCGGGCCGAGATCACCCGGTCGGTCGAAGCGTCGTAGATAACAGCGCCGTTGGCGCACACCGCCATCGGCGCGAAGCCGAGCTCGTCGACGATGGGCTGCACCCAGCGCGGCGGACGACCGGTGGCCAGGATGAACTGCGCCCCGGCGTCGACCGCGGCCAGCACGGCGTTGCGGGTGCGGGGTGAGATCTTCTCGTCGTCAGCGACCAGAGTGCCGTCCACATCGCAGGCGATAAGGGCAGGCAAGATCACCGGGAGGATCTGCCTTCGCAGCTAGCTAACCTGCTCAATGCAGGCCGCTTTGATTCTGCCCCGGTCGCGTCACGCCGTCGTTTCCGTATTTCTCCATCCGCGCCTGCAACTCCGCCAAGCGGATTGCCCTGGAGTCTTCCTGGTTCGGCGCGCTGCCGCCGAGCCGCCGCGGCACCCAGAACTCGCCCGGTGGGTGCGGATACTCTTCCTGCACCTGGTACAGCAACCCCCTCATTGCCTCACGCAGCGCCGCGTTGAGTTGCTCGGCCGTGCCGCGCGGTGGCAGCGGGCGTCCGGCGGCCACGGTGATCGGAACTTTGTTGCGAAATACTTTCTTCGGCTTGTCTTTCGGCCAAATTCGATGAGCACCCCAGACGATCAGTGGGACGATCGGAACCTGCGCCGCCAGAGCCATCCTGGCCGCCCCGGTCTTGAACTCCCGCAGTTCGAAACTGCGGCTGATGGTGGCCTCGGGATGCATCCCGATGAGTTCGCCCTCGCGCAGCCGCTGCACGGCGATGTCGATAGCGTCGTGTCCGTGCGTGCGGTCCACCGGAATGAGCCTGGCGTGCTTGATGACGTAGTTGACCGCCTTCACATCAGCCATCTCGGCCTTGATCATGAAGTACATTCGCCGACCCCGCTCACGTGCAGCGAACAGTGGCGGAAGCCAATCCAGGTAACTGGTGTGGTTCTGGGCAAGCAACGCGCCACCCCGCTCGGGAATGTTCTCCAGGCCGCGGAAGGTGAACTTGGTCCCGTTCATCGCGACGACCGGCGGCACGATCCATTCCCCAAACCGGTAGAACGGTTCTGGCATGGTTGTTGCTCCTTTCATGCAACACGGCGTCGCAGTTACCCGGCTTTCTCGCCGTTATCCTCCCTGACGGGGATCTTCGACGCCGTTAGCTGCTCGCCGTGTCACGGACCGTGCTCCGCCCTCTTACGGGCACGCTCGGTTCTTTCAGTTTCCTCAAGAATCTTTGCCTCCGCCACCGTAGGTGCGGTGCCACCCAGGCGCTGGGGCACCCAGTACGCGCCTTCTGGGTGGGGATATTCCTCCTGCACGCGGTGCAACAACGCCGTCATCTCTTCGCGCAGCGCAGCGTCAAGGTGTTCGACATCACCGGACGGCGGTAACGGCGGCCCGGCCGCGACGATGACCGGGATCTTTTTGCGGCCCACATTTCTCGCGTGGTCTTTCGTCCAAATCCGCTGGGCGCCCCACACGATCAGCGGAACCGTCGGCACTCCTGCCTCCAGCGCCATCCGCGCCGCCCCGGTCTTGAATTCCTTGAGCTCGAAACTGCGGCTGATTGTGGCCTCGGGCATCAGGCCTACCAACTCGCCGGTCTGTAGCAACCGGACAGCCTCGGCGTAGGCCTGCGACCCGGCTCCGCGGTTGACCGGGACGGTCTTGGTGTGCTTGATCAAGAAGTTGACGATCTTCACCTGCTGCATCTCGGCTTTGATCATGTAGCGGATGCGCCGCCCTCGGTAATGCACGGCAAGCGCGGCCGGCAGCCAGTCCACGTAGCTGGTGTGGTTGATCGCCATCACCGCGCCGCCGGTGCGAGGAATGTTCTGCAGGTTCTGGTAGCTGATTCGGGTACCGGTGACCATGACCAGGGCCTTGGCCGCGATCTCGAGAGTTCGGAAAACCGGCTCCATCCCGTTACTCCGACGCGCCCGCCGAATCCGCCTTGTCGCGGGCCGCGCGGGCGGCCGCGCGCTGGCTGGCTTCCTCGGCGTCCAATCGCGCTGCCTCCGCCAGGGTGGGCGCACCGCCGCCCAGCCGGTGCGGCACCCAATACTCGCCGGCCGGATGCGGGCCGTAGGAGTCCTGCACCCGCTCTAGCAGATGCTGCATTCGGGAGTGCAGCAACGCGGTCAGCTCGGGTGCGGGCAATGTCGGCAGGATCGGCTCGCCGACGGCCACCGCGATCGGCACCTTGGGATGCAGCAATTTCTTGGGATGGTCCTTGGTCCAAATCCGCTGGGCCCCCCACACGATGTGCGGCACGATCGGCACGTCCGCCGCGATCGCCATCCGGGCCGCGCCGGACTTGAACTCCTTGATTTCGAAACTGCGGCTGATTGTCGCTTCGGGATAGACGCCGACCAGCTCGCCGTCCTTGAGCCGCTGTACGGCCGTTTCGAACGACGCGGCGCCGCTGGTCCGGTCCACCGGGATGTGCCGGCAACCCCGCATGATCGGCCCGGTGATCTTGTTGTCGAAGACTTCCTGCTTGGCCATGAACCGCACTTTGCGCCCGAGGCCCTGCTTGTAGGAGGGCAGCCCCGCGAGGGTGAAGTCGAAGTAGCTGGTGTGGTTGATGGCGACGACGGCGCCGCCGGTGGTGGGCACGTTCTCCGCCCCGATGACCGTGAAACGCAAACCCTGCACACGCCACGCCAAACGGACGAGTTGGATGACTGTCCCGTACACCGGTTCCACGGTGATCACCATAGTGTTCGCCGCTACCAGGATGCTGGGAGTTGGAGCCCAGAAATCGCCGACCATCGCCGCCCCGGCGGATCCTGCGGCGGTAGCCTGCCGCGTCGCCGCCGGCAGGCCCGTACATCCGGTCTGGGTCAATCAGCTGGGCGGCGTGCTTGCCGTCCGGAGCGAGCTGTCGGGGCCAGATGGGATCAGTCGCTGGTTCGATTCAGTATCTGGACAAGGCCCGATCGTCATCGCCGGCTGGCGACGGTGAAGTTGGGTGATGAGTCGCCGGGGGATTTGCGCCCCCGCCGCTCGTTCGAAGCTATTGGAGCGTGCTGCCAACGTTGAGCTGTGCGCTCGAGGTTGCGGGCATCAGGCTCAGCCGCTCCGGTGTCGGTTTGGCAGCGCGGCCTCCGCCGCAGCCGGTGGAGTTCTTCGGCGCCACCGCGTCTGCCGAGGCCGCAACGCGCCGACTGCGGCCACCGGATGCGGCAGGCCGCGCGTCCGACATCCGCCCGCTAAGCTCGGTGCGGCGGAAAACCGTCTTTACACAGTCACTGAAGGGTATCAGTGCAGGTCACCAGCATCGGCCATGCCGGCTTTCGGATCGAAACCCAGGCGGGCAGCATCCTCTGCGACCCTTGGGTCAATCCGGCCTACTTCGCCTCCTGGTTTCCTTTCCCGGACAACAGCGGGCTGGACTGGGACACCCTGGGTGACTGCGACTACCTGTACGTCTCGCATCTGCACAAGGACCACTTCGACGCCAAGCTGCTGGCTGAGCGCGTCAACAAAGATGCTGTCGTGTTGCTGCCGGACTATCCGGTGCCCGACTTGAAAAATGCGCTGCAGCTGCTCGGGTTTCACCATTTCTTCGAAACCACCGACTCGGTCAAGCACCGGATCACCGGGCCGAAAGGCGACCTCGACGTCATGGTGATCGCGCTGCGGGCTCCGGCCGACGGTCCGATCGGCGATTCTGCGCTGGTGGTCTCCGACGGCGAGACGACGGTGTTCAACATGAACGATGCCCGCCCGGTCGACCTGGACGTGTTGGCATCCGAGTTCGGTCACATCGACGTGCACATGCTGCAGTACTCCGGCGCGATCTGGTACCCGATGGTCTACGACATGCCCTCGCGGGCCAAGGAATCGTTCGGCATTCAGAAGCGGCAACGCCAGATGGACCGGGCCCGTCAGTACGTCGCGCAGGTCGGCGCGACGTGGGTGATCCCGTCGGCCGGGCCGCCGTGCTTTTTAGACCCCGAGCTGCGTGACCTCAACGACGACCGCGGCGATCCGGCCAACATCTTCCCCGACCAGATGGTGTTCCTCGACCAGATGCGCGCACACGGGCACGACCGAGGCCTGCTGATGATTCCCGGGTCGGCAGCGGATTTCGCTGGCGCACAATTGAACTCGCTGCACCACCCCACCGACGACGTCGAGGCCATCTTCACCACCGGCAAGGGTGCCTACATTGCCGACTATGCCGCCCGTATGGAACCCGTAGTGGCGGCGGAGAAAGCCGGCTGGGAGCCTGCCGCCGGCGAGTCGCTGCTGGAACCGCTGCGGGCGGTTTTCGAGCCGATCATGCTGGCCAGCGACGAGATTTGCGACGGCATCGGTTACCCCGTCGAACTGGTGCTCGGCCCTCAGCAGGTGGTACTAGACTTTCCCAAACGTGCGGTGCGGGAGGCGATTCCGGAAGAGAAATTTCGCTACGGCTTTGCCATCCCGCCGGAACTGGTGCGCACCGTGCTGCGCGACAAGGAGCCCGATTGGGTCAACACCATCTTCCTGTCCACCCGGTTCAAGGCGTGGCGAGTGGGCGGCTACAACGAATACCTGTACACATTTTTCAAATGCCTGACCGACGAGCGGATCGCCTATGCCGACGGCTGGTTCGCCGAGACGCATGACGACACCGCGTCGATCACCTTGGACGGCTGGGAGATTCAGCGTCGATGCCCGCATCTCAAAGCTGACCTGTCCAAGTTCGGCGTGGTGGAGGGCAGCACGCTGACCTGCAACCTGCACGGGTGGCAGTGGAACTTGGAGAATGGCCGCTGCCTCACTGCGCGGGGTCACCAGCTGCGGAGCTCTCCCCGATGAGCGCAGCCGGCTACAGCTCCTACGATGACGGCCTGGTCCAGCTGGACCGGGAGGCGATCACGTTGCGCCGCTACCACTTTCCGTCCGGCACCTCAAAGATCATTTCACTGGAGCGGATCCGCGGGTACAAGGCCGAGCCGCTGGGGCTGTTTATGCATCGGTTCCGGATCTGGGGCAGTTCAGATTTACGCCGCTGGCTGCCACTGGATGTGCGGCGTCCGTGGCGGTCAACGCTGATCACCCTGGATGTGCCGGGAACCAAGCCGACCCCGGCCTTCACACCGGCGGACCCCGAACAATTCACCGATCTGCTGGATCGGCTACTAGACGAGCGCGGTTAGCGCCCGACGTCGGTCAGCACCTGGTGGGCTGCGTTGAAGCCCGGGATGAACGTGATCCCCGGCCCGCCGTGACAGCCCGCACTGCCCAGGTAGAGCCCGTCGATCGGGATCGGTTGGCCCCGATATCCTTTCGGGCCTGGCCGGTTGGGTCCGATCTGATCCGGGTTCAACAGCCCGTGGCAGTAGTCGCCACCCGGTGCGCCGAACATCACACCCATGTGTTTGGGCGTGAACGTGGTGTGCCGACTGATGCTGCGCTCGAAGTTGGGCGCCAATCGGGTGATCTTGTCGATCACTCTTTGGCCCATTTCGACCTTCGCCGCGCCATAGTCCACTTCGCCCTCGATGGGGAACCACAACGCGAACGCGGACGCGGCGTGCTTGCCCGCGGGTGCGAGGTCGGAATCGTTCTGCGACGGGATTTGCAACACCAGCGTGGGGTCGGCCGGAACGATTCCGCGCCGGCAATCCTCCCACTGCTGCTGGACTTCCTCCGGTGTGCAGAACAGGCCTATCGACGCCTGCATGGCCGGGTCGTTGAGCGCCTCGTAGGGGACGGCGAAGACGGGGGCTTCGTCCAGCGCGAAGTGCATCTGCAGGTAACTGCCGCGGTGGTCGACCCGCGCATAGCGTTCCCGGATGTCGGCGGGCAGCGCCGCGGGATCGATCAGTTCGTTGAGTGTCAGGTCTGGTGCGATGCCGGACACGACGATCGGCGCGGTGATGGTGTCGCCGCCGTGGGTGCGCACGCCACTCACTCGGCCGTCGACGACCAGGATCTCGATGACCTTGCTACGCAGGCGGAGCTCGCCGCCGTCGTGCTGCAGCAGCTCGCCCAGGTGTGAGGTGAGCGCGCCAATGCCGCCGCGCAGCTTCTTCATCTGCATGGTGTCCCCGTCGGGCACGCCCAGTCCAAACGCCAGTGCCGCCGCACTGCCCGGGGTGGCCGGCCCGCGATAGAGAGTGTTGACGGCCAGCACGGTCATCGAGCCGCGCAGAGCGCCGTGCTTCTCGCGGTCCGGAAGATAGCGGTCCAGCACGTCGGTGACCGAGCTGAACAACATGTCATCGATAGCCGAGCGCTCGAATTCATTTGTCGCACAGGCATACATCTCGTCAAGAGATTTCGCTGGCATGCCGGCGTCGAATCGACCGAGTGCCCGGGTCGGCGCCTGGCTCCACGCCATCAACCCGGCCATCCCGTTGACGGCGTCGGCCCCGTGTACCTCGTTGAGGTGGGTGAACAGCTTGATCGGGTCGCTGTACTGAACCAGCGGGTCGTCACCGACGCCGCGCAGTGCTACCGACATCACTTCCAGGTCGATCGTCGGCAGGGTGTCCAGCCCCAATTCGTCGACGACCACCGACGCCGTTGGGAACTGCACCGAGCCGGCGATCTCGAATCGGTACCCGTCGAACAACTCGACGGTGGACGCCATCCCGCCGGCGTAGAGCTTCGAGTCCAGGCACAGCGTGCGCAGGCCGGCGCGCTGCAGGATCACCGCCGCGGCCAGCCCGTTGTGTCCGGCGCCTAGGACGATCGCGTCGTAATCAGTCATATCCTGCCCTCCAGCAATGCAGGCTGGCACGGACGCAAAGTTTTGTCAATTGTGACGAAATCTACGAAGAAACGCTGTCGGCCCACGCTTCGGTGATGCCGGCACGTAGTGACTCCAGCGCCACGTGGCACACCCGCGCCAGTTCCCCGAGCGATCGATCACTGCCCAGCATCCAGACTTCTATCGCGCCGAAAACCGCCGCCGCGATGCAGCGAGCGGTCACGGCCATGCGCAACTGGTCATCCGGTGTCGGGTTGCGTGCGTAGCTACGCCGTTGCAGCTGGGCCGCGACGGCATCGGCGAAGTCGGCTTGGACGTCTTGGATGTGGCGGACGATGCGACCAGGGTCGAGTTCGCCGTCCCTGAGCGCGGCTATTTTCGTCACCGCGTCAACGTCATAGGGAAACGAGAAGATCGCCGACTGCACGGAATCGATGATCGATTCGCTGGCCGGTCTGGCATCCAGCGCCGCGCGAAACCAATGCAGCCCGGTGTAGTCGGCAAACAGCAGATCGTGCTTCGAGGTGAAGTGGCGATAAAACGTCCGCAGCGACACCCCGGCGTCCGACGCGATTTGTTCGGCCGACGTGTCCTCGACGCCTTGGGCCAAAAACCGCACCAG
Source organism: uncultured Actinomycetota bacterium (assembly GCA_963744835.1). Lineage (GTDB taxonomy): Bacteria > Actinomycetota > Actinomycetes > Mycobacteriales > Mycobacteriaceae > Mycobacterium. The sequence goes on along the minus strand of CAVUVB010000006.1, from coordinate 1,050,719 downwards.
CGCGGCTTGCCGCAGTGCCTCGCGAGTCCGCTCGCTGCGCGCCGTCTGCGCGGGTCTGATCATGCCAGTAAGGTACCCGAATTTTGTTTTGTCACTATTGACAAAACAAGGTGATAGTGGTGACACTGCGCGGATGGTCTCGCTTGTCGTGCATGCGGTTCTCGGCCTCTCGCTTATCGCCTGGATCGTCGCGTCGAACTCGAAAGTTTTCACGCGGCCGGCTGCCGGCCCGCTGTTCTCCCCGCTGGAATGCGTGTATTACCTCGTCGGTATCGCGTCGGTCGCATTGGGGTGGTACTTCAATATCACCTTCGTGCAGCAGTACTCACACGGCTCGACCAACCCGCTCTGGGGCCAACACGGCAGCTGGGCTGAATACATCCGGTTGATGTTCACCAACCCGGCGGCCAGTTCGGCGAGCCAGGACTACACAATCGCCAACGTTGTGCTGTTGCCGCTGTTCACGATCGTGGACGGCTATCGACGAGGGCTGCGGCGGCCGTGGCTGTACTTCGTGTCCAGCCTGTTCACCAGTTTCGCGTTCGCGTTCGCGTTCTATTTCGCCACCATCGAACGACAGCGCCGCCACCAGCAGGCCCCCGAGAAGGTGCTCGCTTAGGCGCTGATTCCGTCGCTGCGGTAACCGGTTTCGTCGTTCTCGAAATCGTCGTTGTCGTGACGCGGCGGGGTCGGCCAGCGGTGGTGGCCGACCTGATTTCCACCACGTCGCTTGGCGACATACGTCGCGGCGTCGGCTGCCGCGATCAACTCGATGAGCAAGAAGTCGGGGAGGTCAGCCGGCCGGGAGGCAGGCACACCGGCCCTGCCGATGCTGGCGGTAATGCCGAAGGGTAGTGCGGCAATGACATCGCAGACCTGGCGTGCTTCCGGTCCACCTCATCGGGATGCCATAGATCGGCGATCACAAATTCTTCTCCGCCCGAACGGCCGATCACTGCGGTGTTGTCGGTGCTGTCCCGCAGCGCACGTGCCACCGAGGCCAGCGCATCGTCGCCGGTGCTGTGCCCATAGTTGTCGTTGAGCTCCTTGAAGCGATCCCGGTCGATCACCGTGATGACGAAATGCGTCAGCTGGTCGTGCCCGCGTGCCAGGCACGCTTTGGCGCGCCGATGAAAGGCGTGCCGGGTCAGCAGCCCGGTGAGCTGGTCACCGTCGGCCCGCACGGCATCGGTGCCGAGGATGTGCACCACCGTCTGGATCCCGAACGGCACAGCGAGATTGAGCAGGAGCACCACCGAGAACCCACACAGCGCGCCGAGGAAACCGAACCGCTGCGCTATACGGACCGCCTCGATCCCGCCGATCACGGTGGCGATCGCAAAGTTGTAGGCCAACAGTGGAGCAGGGTGAAACAGCGCGATGTAGCTGGCCATCGTCGCGAAGGTGGTACAGATCAGCATGGCGACGATGGGATCGCTTTGAGCCAGCGCGATCAGCGCAATGCTCGCATTGGACAGCACGGCGAACCGAATCGCCACCGCGCGGCTCAGCCACGACACGGCCCACAGCACGGCCCCGACAGCGGCACCGGTGAAGGCGGCCAGCGTGCAGGCGAGCTGGACAACGCCCCGCGGACCGGTGGGGGTCCAGATCGTCGCGAGCGCGTCGACCGCCAAACCGGCGGTGATCACCGCGATGGTCATGCGGGTAAAGGTGGCCGCACCGCGGGACTGCAGGTGAGAACTCAGCTCGTCGTAGTGGTCGGATTGTCGCCACCACAGCCTGAGCCAGCCCATCGCTCACACCCTCCGACGCGGTTACCTCACCCACGCATGCAGGACGTTGATCAGAAGATGATAGTTCAGAGATTGGGCCCTATCTGGCCCTATCTGACCTTTGCGCTAGACCGGCTCCAGCAACTCGGCACCGACGAACGGCACTAGCGCGTCGGGAACCCGCACACTGCCGTCGGGCAGCTGATGGTTTTCCAAGATGGCGACCAGCCAGCGGGTGGTGGCCAGCGTGCCGTTGAGCGTCGCGGCAATCTGCGGCTTGCCGCTGTCATCGCGGTAGCGGGTGGCCAGCCGGCGCGCCTGGAAAGTGGTGCAGTTGGACGTCGACGTCAACTCACGATAGGTCTGCTGCGTCGGCACCCACGCCTCGCAGTCGAACTTGCGGGCCGCCGACGAGCCGAGATCGCCTGCCGCCACCTCGATTACCCGATAGGGCACTTCGATGCGGGCCAGCATTTCGCGCTGCCAGCTCAGTAGTCGCTGGTGCTCGGCTTCGGCGTCGGAGGGCAAGCAGTAGACGAATGCCTCGACCTTGTCGAACTGGTGCACTCGGATGATGCCGCGGGTGTCTTTGCCGTAACTGCCGGCTTCGCGACGGAAGCACGACGACCAGCCCGCGTAGCGCCGCGGCCCGGCGGACAAGTCGAGGATCTCGTCGGCGTGGTAGCCGGCCAACGGCACCTCAGAGGTGCCGACCAGGTACAGGTCGTCGGCCTCGACGCGGTACACCTCGTCGGCATGCGCACCGAGGAATCCGGTGCCCGACATCACCTCCGGACGCACCAGCACCGGCGGGATGATCGGGATGAAACCGTTCTCTACCGCCAACCGCATCGCCAGCTGCAGCAGCCCCAGCTGCAATAGCGCGCCCCGGCCGGTCAGGAAGTAGAACCGCGAGCCGGACACCTTGGCGCCGCGCTCCATGTCGATCAGACCCAGCGCCTCCCCGAGTTCCACGTGATCCTTCGGGTTGTCGATGGCGTCCGGCTCACCGACGACGTCGAGGACGGTGTAGTCGTCCTCCCCGCCGGCGGGGACGCCGTCGATGATCACGTTCGAGATCGCCATGTGGGCTGCGGTGAAGTTCGCCTCGGCTTCGGCCTGCTGCGCCTCGGCGGCCTTGACCTGCTCGGCGAGGTCCTTGGCCCGTTGCAGCAATGCGGGACGTTCCTCGGCGGACGCGGCGCCGACCTTCTTGCTGGCGGCCTTTTGCTCGGCCCGCAACGAATCCGCTGACGAGATCGCCGCGCGCCGAGTGGTGTCGGCTGCCAGCAGCGTGTCGACCAGACCCGGGTCCTCGCCCCGGCTGGTCTGGGACAGACGGATTGCGTACGGGTTCTCGCGGAGCAGCTTCAGGTCGATCACGGCCTAGAACCCTACGCGGGAGACACCCACCCGCGACAACCACATGACATGACATTTGCAACAGCTGTCACGTAGTTCGGTGAGCCTGTCAGAATGGAGCCAATGTCGAACGCATCCGAGCAGGACGAGGCACCGGCCGGGCGGCCCGGACGGCGGCTGCCGCAGCTCGAGTGGCTGACCGTCCTGCAGGGCACGCTGCAGGCCTCGGCCACCCGGCGGGCGCTGCTGCTGACCGCCTTGGGTGGTTTGCTCATTGCCGGTCTGGTCACCGCCTTGCCGGTCGGCAACGGTCAGGGCCGACTCACCGGCTACATCGACCCGGTGCCCCCGACGGGTGCCAAGGGTAACGACGCTTTCAACCACGCCAGCAGCGGTAACTGTCTGATGTGGCCGGATCGGATGCCGGAAGCCGCGAATACTGTCGACTGCAAAGACGACCACCGGTTCGAGGTCGCCGAGTCTATCGACATGCGCACGTTCCCCGGTTCGGAATACGGGCCTGAGGCCCCGCCACCGTCGGCCACCCGCATCGAGCAGATCAGCCAGGAGCAGTGTGAGTCGGCAGTACGGCGCTACCTCGGCGCCAAATTCGACCCCAACAGCAAGTTCGTGATCAGCATGCTGTGGTCCGGTGACAAAGCGTGGCGGCAGTCCGGTGAGCGGCGGATGCTGTGCGGCTTGCAGCTGCCGGGCGCAAACAACGAGCAGATCGTCTCCAAAGGCAAGGTCGCCGACGTCGACCAATCCAAGGTCTGGCCGGATGGCACCTGCCTTGGTATCGACCCCTCGACCAATCAACCCACGGACATTCCGGTCGACTGCGCCGCACCGCATGCGATGGAGGTCACCGGCACGGTCGACTTGCTCGCCAAGTTTCCCGACGCCCTGCCCCCCGAGCCCGACCAGGACGGCTTCATCAAGGACTCCTGCACCCGCCTGACGGACGCCTACCTCGCGCCGGTTCAGCTGCGCAGCACGACGCTGACGCTGATCTACAGCACCCTGTCGTTGCCCAGCTGGTCGGCCGGTAGCCGGCAGGTTGCCTGCAGCATCGGGGCGACCCTGGGCAACGGCGGCTGGGCGACGTTGCTCAACAGCGCCAAGGGCCCGCTGCGGATCAACGGTCAGGCCCCGGTTCCGCCCCCGGACATTCCGCAGGAGCGGCTCAACTTGCCGCCGATCCCGGCGACGTCGCCGGACACCGGCGGCGGCGCATCGTCGGCCGGATCGTCGTCGGGATCGTCGTCGGGATCGTCCAGCCAACGGCAGGGCAACCAGCACCTTCCCGGACAACCGGCCGCCCCGGCCCCGGCGTCACCCGCCCCCGCGCAGCCCGCGCCCGGCGGACCGCCCCCGGAGGCACCACCGCCGCCGGCTCCCGAGGCACCGCCGCCGTTCGGACTACCGCCGCCTCCGCCGCCGCCGCCGGAAGCCCCGCCTCCGCCGCCCCCGCCAGGGGGATAGCCCGGTGACCGTGCGGATGGATCCGCAACGGTTCGACGAGCTGGTGTCCGCCGCGCTTGACCTGATCCCGCCCCGGCTGGCCGCCGTGATGGACAACGTGGTGGTGCTGGTCGCTGACCGGCACGACGACGAACCCGATCTGCTCGGGCTGTATGAGGGCGTGGCGTTGACCGAACGCGACTCCCACTACGCCGGTTCGTTGCCGGACACCATCACGATCTATCGCGACGCGCTGTTGGAGGCCTGCGATTGCGACGACGAGGTCGTCGAGGAGGTGAAGATCACCGTGATCCACGAGATCGCCCACCACTTCGGCATCGACGACGACCGCTTGCACGAACTGGGCTGGGCCTGAACCCAACCGGGCCAACTCGGCCCGGATCTGATGGGCGCGGCGCCTGGGATCTGTCCCCCGTGAGTGCTAAGAACGGCCCATGAGTAGTAACGGCTGCCGCGCCTGCCAAGCAGGCTTGGATCACTGCCACGGCACGATCATTCGTCATTGGCGACACCGGTCGGAGTGCACCGAGGAAGGGTGCGCCAGCCCGGAGCTGATGCCACACGCCTTCGTCGTCGACTGCGACGCCGTCGGCTGCGAGTGCGCTGGCGTCGGGGTAGCGCCGGCCGTGGCAGTCTGAGCTCAGCCCATCGGGTCGCTGCCCGACTCCACTGCGCCGCTGACCGGAGTGGCGTCCGGTTCCGGGTAGAACGGCGGCGTCACCGTTCCCCACTGCACACAGCTCCAGCTCCGGTCGGCGCCCGGCGCCAGCACTACCGCCTCGGTGTTGGCGAGGTGATGATCGAGCACAAAGCTGCTTTCCATCCCGGCCAGCACGGCCGCGGTCAGCCGAATCGCCGCCCCGTGACTGACCACGACGATGTCGCTGGCCCAGTCGTCATCGTCGAGGTAGCGCAGCCGTAGATCGGTCACCACCGGCAGATAACGGTCCAGCACGGCGTTCCCGGTTTCACCGCCCGGCAAAGGGACGTCAAGCTCACCTTGGTGCCAGCGCTGGTAGATCGCGTTGAACTCGGCGACGGCGTCGTCGTCGCTGCGGTTTTCCAGCTCGCCGACCTGCACCTCGTGGATCCCATCGACTTCGCCGGCGGGCACTTCGACCTCGGCGCTGATCTCCGCCGCGGTCTGCGCGGCGCGGGTGGCCACCGAATGCAGCAACAGCCCGGGCCGGCACGCCCGGTTGCGGGCAAACGTTCGCGCTTGGTCGCGGCCCAACGGCGTCAGTTCCGACCCCGGCGGGCGGGTATCCAGCCGGCGATCAACGTTGCCGTAGGACTGACCGTGCCGCAGCAACACCAAACGACCGCTCATTGCCCCGGCCCTTCCGCTCCCCTTCGCAGCCGCGTCAACCAGCGCGACGCCTCGTCCAGCTGCGGCGGTGGCGCGCCGGCAATCACGTGTGTCGGCCAGGAACCCAGATAGCGCACGTCGGTACAACGTCGGTGCAGCGCCTTGAGTGCCTCAGCGACCGCATCGTCGTCGATGTGGCCGACACAGTCCAGGAAGAACACGTAGGTTCCCAATTCGGTTCGGGTGGGCCGGGATTCGATCCGGGTCAGGTCGATGTCGCGGATCCCGAACTCGGCCAGCGCGGTCACCAGCGCGCTTGGCACATTGTCAATCCGCAGCACCACCGACGTCCGGTCGGCACCGGTACGCGCCTGCGGTGGCCCCGGCGGACCCACCAGGACAAAGCGGGTGCGCGCGTTGGCTTCATCGACCACGCCGTCGGCCAGCGTCGACAACCCACGATAGGTCGCGGCCAGCAGCGAACTCACCGCGGCGTCAACGCGGCCGTCGGCGACTTGCTGCGCAGCGTCGGCGTTGGAATTCGCGGGGCGCAGCTCGGCGGCGGGCAGATGGGCGGCCAGCCAGCGCCGCACCTGGGCCGCGGCGACCGGGAAGGCAGCCACGGTGCGCACGTCGGCGGCCGCGCGGCCCGGCCGCACGACAATGCTGAACGCCACGTCCAGCGTCAGCTCCGCGAACACCTGCAGCGGCGTTCCGATCGCCAGACTGTCCAGGGTGGGCATTACCGAACCGTCGATGGAGTTCTCGATCGGCACGCAGGCGTACTCGGCCACGCCGTCACGAACCGCCTCAATAGCAGCGGGCGTGCTGTCGACCGGCATCGGCGTCACCGCAGCCGGGCTGTGCTGCGGCACCATGCCGGCCTCGATCATCTGCAGCAGCGCCGCTTCGGTGAAGGTCCCCTCGGGGCCCAGATACGCGATGCTTGCCACGACCAAAACCCTATCGGAGGGTACGTCTTGCGCCGCTCAATTATCCCTAGTTAAGTTAGGCTTACCTCACTTATGACATAGAGCCAGGACGGTCAACGATGACTCTTGCCAACTGCCCGGCGCCCACGACGGCCGAGCGGATCCGCAGCACCTGCGTCCGCGCCGGGGCAGCGCTGCTAGCGGTCGACAGCGCCGAGCCGCTCACGACCCCCTTGCACCACCTGCTCGCGGATGGTTCTTTTGCCGTGGCTGTTCCGATCGGCGGCGCGGTGGCCGGGCACGTGGCCGACTGCGACCCGGGAGGGGCGCAGGCCGTCCTGGAGCTGGCCGACTACGCGCCGCTGCCGTTGCGCGAGCCGGTGCGCTCGCTGGTGTGGATTCGCGGCCGGCTGCACCGAGTGCCGCTGTCGGAGGTGCCCGGGATGCTGGACCTGATCGCTACCGAGCATCCGACTCCCGCGTTGCTGCAAGTGCAGATGCCCGGGTCCGGGCCGATCGCGCGCGGCGACACCCGCTACCTGCTGTCGCGGCTGGAGATTGCGTCGGTGGTCGTGACCGACGCCGAGGGTGCCGAGGCCGTCGATGCGGCGGCCCTGCTGGCCGCGCGTCCCGACCCGTTCTGCGCGTTTGAATCGTGCTGGATTCAGCATCTGGACACCGCCCATCGAGACGTGATCGCCCGTCTGGCCGCCCGGCTGCCCGTGCGGCTGCGGCGCGGTGACGTCCGCCCGCTGGGTGTTGACCGTTACGGCGTCCGGTTACGCGTCGAGAGCGCTGAGGGCGACCGCGACGTGCGGCTGCCGTTCCGCGAGCCGGTTGACGACGTGAGCGGTCTCAGCCGGGCCATCCGGGTGCTGATGGGCTGCCCGTTCGTGAATGGCTTGCGGGCCCGCCGGGACTGAGCGGCGCGCCGTTTCGGTGCCGGTTACCGTGTCGAGGTGACCGCGCCAACCTCCCAGCTCGTCTCGCGACGCGCATTGCGCATCGAGCTCGCCGTCGTGTTGGGTGTGACGTTCGGTCTCAGTGCCATCATCGGGATCCTGCAGCTCGCCGACGCGGTGCTGCGCAACCTGAGCGCCCAGCGGATCCCGCTCAACCCGAAGCGGTCCTACTTCGACCTGATCGACCTGGGGCTGAATGCGACCGTCGCCGTGCAGGCGGTGGCCTGGGGTGGGCTTGGGCTGTACCTGTTGTGGCGCTCTGGATTAAGCCCCGCCCAGGTCGGATTGGCGCGCTTCGGATGGCGCGCCGACCTGCTCGGCGGCGTCGGCCTAGCTGCCTTGATCGGCCTGCCCGGGCTCGCGCTCTACTTCGCGGCGAGGGCCTTGAAGCTCAATGCCTCGGTCATCCCGTCCAGCCTGGGCGACACCTGGTGGCGGGTCCCGATGCTGGTGTTGGTCGCCTTCGCCAACGGCTGGGCCGAGGAAGTCATCGTCGTCGGGTATCTGCTCACTCGGCTCGAGCAGCTGGGCGTCGGCAGTCGCGCCGCGCTGGCCTGGTCGAGCGTGTTGCGCGGTTGCTATCACCTCTATCAGGGCTTCGGCGCTGGGCTGGGCAACGTCGCGATGGGTCTGGTGTTCGGCTATGTGTGGCGGCGCACCGGCCGGCTGTGGCCGCTGGTGATCGCCCACGGGCTCATCGACACCGTCGCTTTTGTCGGATATGCCCTGCTGGCTGGGCATCTGAAATGGCTGCATTGACGGTGCCTCCCGATCACATGAAGAACCCCCATGCGCCCGAGCCATCGCAGGTGATCCGCCGCCATCCCGGCCACCGGCCGCCGCGCCCGGCCGGCCCACCACCGCCACGCCCGGACAGGCCGCGCCGGCCGCACCGCAAAAGAGCGTGGGGCAAACTGATTTCGCTGAGCCTGGTGATCGCGTTGCTGCTGATCAGCGCCGGCATCCTGGGCGGCGCGCTATGGATGGAGACGGCGCTGCGCCGCGAGCCGGTACTGGCCGACTATCCCGGCCGGCCAGCATCCGGGCACGGCACTACCTGGTTGCTGGTCGGCTCGGACAGTCGTCAGGGCCTCACCATCGAGCAGCAGCAGGCACTGGCCACCGGCGGCGACATCGGCAACGGTCGAACCGACACCATCTTGCTGGTGCATGTGCCGGCATTCGGGTCGGGCACTGGAACGACGATGGTGTCCATCCCCCGCGATTCCTACGTGCCGATCCCCGGATACGGACGCGACAAGATCAACGCGGCGTTCGCGATGGGAGGGGCGCCATTGCTGGCGCAGACGGTCGAACAAGCCACCGGGCTGCGGCTCGACCACTACGTGGAAGTCGGGTTCAGCGGGTTCGCCGCCGTGGTCGACGCGCTCGGCGGCGTCACGTTATGCCCGGCCGAGGTGATCGACGATCCGCTGGCCGGCGTCGACCTGCCGGCCGGCTGCCAGAAGCTGGACGGCCGCGACGCACTCGGCTACGTGCGCAGCCGCGCCACCCCGCGAGCCGACCTCGACCGCATGGTCAACCAGCGGCGGTTCATGTCGGCGCTGTTGCACCGGATGGCCAGCCCGGCGGTGTGGCTCGACCCGTGGCGGTGGTATTCGGCGCCGCGCGCGGCGGCCGGCGCCGTGACCGTCGACCAGGGCGATCATGTCTGGAACCTGGCCCGATTGGGTTGGGCGCTGCACGGCTCCGTCACCACGTTGACCGTGCCGATCGGAGAGTTCACCGGCAGCGATTCCGGGGCGGTGGTGGTGTGGGATCACGACAAGGCCGCCCAACTGTTCGACGCGCTGGCCGCCGACAATGCGGTTCCGTCGGACGCCCTCGGCGAACAACCGTAGCGCCGTCCATTTCCTCCGATTCGGGTAAACACCGACACCGTGCGTGATAAACGCGCGAGAAGGTGCTGTCAATTTACTCAACATAGCCTTGCTTTACTTAGGGAAAGCTCTCCTGAGTAAGCATTACCTTGGGTGACAAGGTGCCTTGAGCTGCGGTAGCGTGCTTTTCATGAACGATCGCGACTCCCACAAAACCAAATTCCATGCACTATTGCAGGAGCAGATTTACAACGAATTCACCAACGCCCAACAGTATATTGCGATGGCCGTTTATTTCGATGGCGCCGACCTACGTCAGCTGGCGAAACATTTTTACGCTCAGGCCGTCGAGGAACGTAATCACGCGATGATGCTGGTGCAATATCTGATCGACCGCGACGCCCGCGTCGAGATCCCCGGGGTCGACGGGGTGCGTAATCAGTTCGACACCCCGCGCGACGCGCTGGCGCTGGCGCTGGATCAGGAGCGGGTGGTCACTGATCAGGTCAGCAGCTTGGCTGCAGTCGCCCGCGACGAAGGTGACCATCTCGGTGAACAGTTCATGCAGTGGTTCCTCAAGGAGCAGGTCGAGGAGATGGCGCTGATGACTTCGCTGGTGCGAGTCGCCGACCGCGCCGGGGCGAACTTGTTCGACCTGGAGACGTTTGTCGCGCGCGAAATCGACTCCCCGCACGGTGCCTCGGATGCGCCGGCCGTCGCCGGGGGCCGACTGTGACTAGTTGCGGTCGGGTAGGTCTAGCCAGGCTTTGACCTGGCCGGGGTGGTTGGTGGCCAACCAGGCCACTCCCACGTCGCGGCAGAACTTGACGTCCTCGTAGGCGTCGGCGTTCCAGCAGTACACCGCGCGGCCCCGAGCCGCCGAACGGTCGACCAGCTCGGGGTGTTCACGAAGGGTGGCCAGCGACGGCCCGACCGCGGTGGCCCCGATGGTGGTGGCGGCGCTGCTGCTGAGGTATCGATAGCTCTTGCCGAGCAGCACCGTGGGCAGTAGCGGCGCCGCCCGCCGGACCCGCCACAGCGCGGCCGCGGAAAACGACATCACCACCGCGCGGGATCGGTCCGCCGACGCGGGTGCAGCGATGCCGAAGCGATGCAGCAGCGCCAACACCTTGCTTTCCACTAGCCCGCCATATCGGACCGGGTGCTTGGTCTCGACGAAGATCTTCACCGGCCGCTTCCAGTCCAGCACCAGCGCGACAAGGGCGTCGAACGTCAACAGCCCGGTGTCGCCGTGGGTGCCGTCGGCGCGCCAGCTGCCGTGCCACGCCCCGTATTCCAGCTGGCGCAGTTCGGCCAGTGTCATCGTGCTGACCAGCCCGGCGCCCGACGACGTCCGGTCCAGCCGCCGGTCGTGCACACAGACCAGGTGGCCGTCGCGGGTGAGCCGGACATCGCATTCCACGCCGTCGGCGCCCTCTCTGAGGGCCAGGTCGTATGCGGCCAACGTATGCTCCGGCCGGGAGGCGGAGGCGCCGCGATGTGCGACGACGAACGGGTGCCGAGAGACCACCTCATCGGCCCGCGTCATGCCACTATGCTGCCGGTTCCTCACGGGTCAACTCAACAGCAGGAGCGGATTTCGAAGCCCCGGTTGCATCGTCAGCGACGACCACCCAGCGATGGGCGGGGCGTTCGACCGGCTTGCGCTCGAAGCCCTCAAAGACCCTCGCCGTCGCGAGCGTTGCAGCCAACGCCAGCAGATAGGCGACGATCATCGCCACCGTGTTGTTGGCGATGCCCTGGGCGTCTTGCGCACCGCTGGTCACCGAGGCGAAGACTGACGTCACAATGCTGAGCAGCCACAACAGCCACCATCCCCAGATCAGTTCGCGCAGCTGGGTGTAGTGGTCTTCCGTTTTGGCCAGCTCGACGAGGTAAACCAGCGCCCAGATCGCGGCAAGCAGCGGCAGACAGCTGACCACCACGCAGACAGCCATCAACGCCCAGCTGGCCGGCTGACCGAAACCGACCATGCTGGCAGCGAAGCCGATGGCCAGCGCCATCGCGGCCGACGGCGGCAGCAGACATCCAAGCCGCAGTGCCCACGGCGAACGGGTTTCCGCCTTACCGCGATGGGCGAAGGCCGCGGCACGGCGTGCGATCAACCATCGCGTAAGCAGCAGAGCGGCGGTGATTACCGCCGCGATCGCGGCCAGGCTGGCCAATACGCTCAACAGCGCCGCTGCGTCAGCCACCAGCCAGTTCAGCAACGTGTTGCGGTTGATGATCAGCAACAGATAGCGCACTAAGTGCACCAACGCGGCGAAACCGAGCGTCAGCGCAGCCGCGAACAGCGCCGCACGCACCCGGCTCGGCGGCGGGGGTTGCCGCACCACCGAACCCGGCGGGGCGCCGTCGGTGTAGATGCGGTCCATCAGGCCCCAGCGCGGTATCACCGTGTATCGCGGTGTCGGACCCAGCGGCCGTCGGCGACGTCGTGGCGGTGGCGCCGGGCCGGGACGCACCGCGATCCATCGATAGCCCGGTGGCAGCCGCGGGGGCGTCTGCGGTCCAGCGCTCCATCGCGGGTCGACATGGGGCGCTTCGGTTGACGGCGCCAGCAGCGTCCCGCGGCAGCGTGGACACCACACACGCTGCCGATCACGGACATTCCAGCGTGTGCCGCACTGGGAGCACACTTGGATCATTGGCGGATCACGGCATCAGCCTAGACCGAGTCACACACTGCCGAGGCCGCCATCATCGGTGACCACCGGGCGTCCGGCGTTGGCCCATGCCAACATGCCGCCACTGACATTGACGGGCGCATACCCATTGCGCGCCAAATACTGGGCCACCCGAGCAGAGCGCCCACCGGCGTGGCAAATGACGTACAACGTCGCCGTTGAATCGATCTCCTTGAGCCGGTTCGGCACCTCGCCCATCGGGATGTGTTGGGCGTCCGCGGCATGACCACGTCTCCACTCGTCGTCTTCGCGCACATCCAGCAACACCGCCGCGGCTCCAAATTTGGCGGGCAGCTCGGCGACGTCGGCCTGTGCGATCACCGGTTCAGCGTCCATGGGCTTGATCTTGGCACGCCGAGCATCGGCTCGGCAGAGCCCGGTCAGGAGCCAGGGTCCAGCTACCAACAAGTATCCACAGTTTCCACAGGTTTATGCACAGGTAGCTGTACACCCGCATTGCATTGACGCGCCGTCAAGACACCGGCAAGGCCAGCAGTTGTGGATAACACGGTCTGATTCCGGGTCGCGATCGACAACCCCGCCGCATGCTTAGCGAATTCTTCGCATTCCTAACGCCGCTTACAACCGCCCCCGTATGGGGGACGTCACAACGCTTTCGATCCCCCGGTGCGCCGCCTCGACTGGGTCGCTTCGAGCCGTCGCCCATGCGACTGCCGGAATGGGCCAGCAACAAGATGCTGGTCAGCGCCCCGGCGGCAGCTCAATTTTTCCGCTGGTACATAAGGCGATATGATCGCGATCACTGAGATTCTTTTGTGACTGATCTCACTGGGGGAGAGTTGGACGTGCAGGTCGGAGCCATGAGATGAGAACCCAACCGATCGGACCGCAATCGGCACGATCGTCGTCGCGCTGGTACGCCAGTTCGGCGCTGTGCAATCGCTCCTACTTGCTCGCCGGTTTGCGCGCTGGCCTGATCGCCCTGGTTTTGCTGGCGGTACTCGCGCTCATCGTTTGGTTCTGAAGTCCCACCGCTGGGTAATCACGCATCGCACTCGTTCTTGCGGTGCGCGCGGCGATGGAGCAGGGTTAATCGTGATTGACCAACCCCCCAAGCCGCCGCCCTGCTACCAGCCTGCGAGCGGAGCGTCAGAAGTAGCTCGGCAACGATCAAAGGAAGGAATCCCGTGGCTGAATACACTTTGCCCGACCTGGACTGGGACTACGGAGCACTGGAGCCGCATATCTCGGGTCAAATCAACGAGCTTCACCACGACAAGCACCACGCCACCTACGTGAAGGGCGCCAACGACGCCCTCGACAAGCTGGAAGAGGCGCGCTCCAAAGAGGATTTCTCGGCCATTCTGCTGTACGAGAAGAACCTCGCGTTCAATCTGGCCGGCCACGTCAACCACAGTCTGTGGTGGAAGAACTTGTCCCCCAACGGTGGTGACAAGCCGACCGGTGAGCTCGCGTCGGCCATCGACGAGGCTTTCGGATCTTTCGACAAGTTCCGCGGTCAGTTCACGTCGGCTGCCACCACTGTGCAGGGTTCCGGCTGGGCGGCACTCGGCTGGGACAGCCTCGGCCAGAAGCTTTTGGTATTCCAGGTATACGACCATCAGACCAATTTCCCGCTTGGCATCGTGCCGCTGCTCGTGCTCGACATGTGGGAGCACGCGTTCTACTTGCAGTACAAGAACGTCAAGGCCGACTTCGCAAAGGCGTTCTGGAACGTCGTCAACTGGGACGATGTGCAGGCCCGCTACGCGACCGCAACATCGAAGGCCAAGGGGTTGATTGCCGGCTGACTCCAGTTGGGATTCGCCTGTTCGGGGCGCCGCGTAATTTGCGCGGCGCCCCGTTTCCTATTTCGGCTGTGTTTCTTTTTTCACCCGCTGCAATTGATTGCTCGTGTCAGCTTGCGGGTATTCCACCGCTGGCTCATGCTGAGCTCACCGACCCACCGGCGTATCGCTGGGTGAGAACCGAAGTATGGCGGAGGGTGAAATGGAAACCGGGTCAGGCCGGGCCATCGAGGTGGCCCCCTTCCATTCTCGTGGTGCCCTGAAAGGGTTTGTGATTTCCGGACGGTGGCCTGATTCGACCAAAGAATGGGCTCAACTATTAATGGTTGCGGTCAGGGTCGCGTCACTACCTGGATTGCTGGACACGACAACGGTATTCGGTGCTCGCGAGGAACTGCCGGATGCTCCTGCGCCCGGCACCGTCGGCCTGGTGCTGGCAGAGGGCCCGGTGGTCGGCGAATCCGCCATCCAGCCAGGTTATTTCGCTGAGCATCAGCCACCTGCGCTGTTGATGTTGCATCCACCCTCGGAGACCACGCCTTCGCTGCCGGAATGCAGCGGCGCCGCATCGGGATGCGTGCTGCTGCCCGGGCTGCCGTATCTGGGGTTGGAACACCGGGCAGCCTGGGTCGAAGCAGAAGCTGACGGCACGATCACCTCGATGGTGAGTCGGGTCGGCGTCGACCCGATCAGCCATCCCGACACCGCGATTCTGGCGATGCTGCTTGCCGCATAGCGATTTCCACCGACTCTCTGGTCCGCATAACCGGGATCTACGGTGCTCGCCGCGCCGACCCTGACGGCGGTGCAGTTCAGCCCGGCGTTTCGAGTCTCGGCACCGCCGGAACCGCCCCTGCGGGTAGCGTGGTGGCTCACGGCAGCAAATCGGATTTCTGGCGCGTCGTCGCGGCGTGCCGGTTGCCACGCGGCATCGCGTGCGCTCCGCCGGCGAAGCCATCCACCCCGGTCGCAGCCCGCAGCGGCGACCACACGCGACACAATTCGCTTGGGACATCTTGTGAATTCGCTGCGAGACGAGCTCGCGGCACTTTGGCGGCGTCGCCTACGATCGCTACGGTCGTCGCCGGTAATTCTCCAAAAGTTTGCACTTGGATGCGACGATAACTCTCGCTAGGATGGTCAGCAAATACATCTCGGAGGTTTTCGTTCTACCGACCTGGTGGAGGTCATATCGATGAGCACGACGTTTTCCGCCCGCTTGAACCGCCTGTTCGACACGGTTTATCCACCCGGACGGGGGCCACATACTTCCGCTGAGGTGATTGCGGCGCTGAAGGCGGAGGGCATCACGATGTCGGCTCCCTATTTGTCGCAGCTACGCTCGGGCAATCGCACAAACCCGTCGTCGGCAACCATGGCCGCGCTGGCGAACTTCTTCCGCATCAAGCCCGCCTACTTCACCGACGACGACTACTACGAGAAGCTCGACAAAGAGTTGTCGTGGCTGCTGACCATGCGTGACGAGGGCGTTCGGCGCATCGCCCTTCGCGCGAGTGGGTTGTCTGCGGAAGCGCAAAAGGACCTCGCGCAACGCGTTGACGAGTTACGCCGCAAGGAACACCTAGACGCATAGCCCGGCGGCTGGTCCGGTTAGGGTTGCCCCATCGATGGCGCATACGCACCTCGATACTCGACGAGATTCCGGGAGGGCGGCCGGGAATGGGCCTGTTCGGCAAGCGGAAAAGCCGCGCGACACGTCGGGCCGAGGCTCGCGCGATCAAAGCCCGGGCCAAACTCGAGGCGAAGCTGGCGGCAAAGAACGAGGTTCGTCGGTTCAAGGCCGCGCAGCGGGCCGAGTCCAAGGCGCTCAGGAATCAGCTGAAGGCACAGCGCGACAGCGACCGCGCGGCGTTGAAGGTTGCTGAGACCAAGCTGCAGGCGGTACGTGAAGGCAAGCTGCTCTCACCGACGCGGATTCGCCGGTTGCTGACGGTGTCTCGGCTGCTCGCACCGATCGTGGTGCCGCTGGCCTACCGGGTAGCCATTGCCGCCCGGGGATTGATCGATCAGCGCCGCGCCGACGAGCTCGGGGTTCCGTTGGCCCAGGTCGGTCAGTTCTCCGGGCACGGTGGCCGATTGTCGGCCCGCGTCGCCGGCGCCGAACAATCGCTGCGGGCAGTGCAGGAGAAGAAGCCCAAGGACGCCGAGACCAAGCAATTCGTTGCCGCCATTTCCGAGCGGCTCACCGACTCGGCGGCAGCGGTCACCGCTGCGGAGAACATGCCCGCCGGGCGCCGCCGCGCGGCGCACGCCGCGATCTCCCGACAACTCGATGAGATCGACGCCGACCTCATGGCGCGGCTCGGATTGACCTGACGGATGTCATGGCACCGCAGGCTGGTTCGGCACGTCCTGATCGCGGCGGCCGCCACCACCACGCTCTACCTCGGATCAACTGCTGGCATCGCGCCGGCATCCGCCCATGTCCGGGCCCTCAGCGACGACGCCGTGCGCGGTGGCACGGCGCTGGTCACCTTCGAGGTGCCCAATGAATCCACCACCGGGGCGGCGACCACTGGGCTCGCGGTGAGTCTCCCTGATCTCACGTCGGTAGAGGTCGAAACGCAGCCCGGTTGGACGGTCAAAGTCGACCGTGATTCCGCGTCGGCCACCGTCCGCTCGGTGACTTGGACCGCGGCACCGGAGGGTGGGATCGGTGCGGATCAGTTCGGGCTTTTCCGGATATCGGTGAAGCTTCCCGACGCTGACACCGTCAGCTTCCCGACTACCCAGACCTATGCCGACGGTGCGGTGGTCAAGTGGGACCAGCCGGTGCTGCCCGGCGCGGCCGAGCCGGAGCATCCGGTGCCGACGCTGACCCTGGCCGCGGGGTCGACGCCGCCGGGCACCCACCACATGAGCCCGGCCGCCACCGCGGCGCCGACGCCGTCGACCCAAAATCCCGCGAAACCCGCCGACAACACCGCTCGGCTGCTCGGTGGGGTTGCCCTGCTCTTCGGTGCCGCGGGCATCGGTCTCGCCCTGATCGGACGACGAACATGAGCCGCCGGGCGTGCCTGGTTGCGGTGAGTCTGCTGCTGGCAGCTGTCACCATCGCCGCCACCTTGACCGCCGGAGCCGCCAGCGCCCACGCCGCCCGGGTGTCGGTCGATCCCGCCGAGAACGCCGTCCTCAGCGTCGGTCCGGCCCGGGTCAGCGCGACCTTCAACGAGCAATTGCAAACCACGTTCGCCGCGATGACGGTGGTCGGGCCGGACGGCAACCTGTGGTCGTCCGGGCAACCGCAGGTGCAGGGTGCGGTCGTCGGCCTCGGCGTAGGGCCGTTGGGTCCGAGCGGAAACTACACGGTGAACTACCGCGTGACGTCGGCGGACGGGCACGTGGTATCCGGATCGTGGTCATTTCGGTTGACGACGCCCGGCACGGGTACACCCGGGCCACCGGCGGGCGGCTCGGAAACGGCGAGCGACGATGTACCGGTCTGGCCCTTTGTACTCGGCGCTGTGGTGCTCGTCGCCGGCGCGGCATTGTGGGCGGCGCGCAAGCGGCCCTGACGGCCGGCGGTTGCCGGGCCAACCCGCCGCGACCGCCCTGGCATGATGGATTCGACTGCTGGTGTACCTGACCGGTGTAGGCGAGAAAGAAACTGCAAAGGAGCAGCCACATGGCAGACCCGCAGGATCGGCCGGACAACACACCCGACAGCGCGGCCCACGCTCCACCAAGCACCGGCCCCACCCCGCCCACCGACGCGGCACCGCCCAGCCCGCCACCCACCGCGGAAACGTCGCCGCCACCCGGGTCGGATAAACCGGCCAAGAAGGCCCCCCCAAAAAAGGCACCCGCCAAGGCAGCGAAGAAGGCTCAGCAAACGCCGGCGAAGCAGACACCCGCGAAAAAGGCACCAGGCCACAAAGCACCCGCAAAGAAAGCACCTGCCAAAAAAGCACCCGCCAAAAAAGCCGAATCCAGCGCCGCCCCCACATCACCGCTCGCCGACACCAACGGCCAGCTCGCCGCGGCAGCTAAAGACGCTGCGGCACACGCGAAGTCAACCGTTGACGCAGCGAGCAACCCGGTGCCCCGCCAACCGAGCCCGACGCCCGAGGGCCGGTCTCCGGTACCGCTGGCGGTAGCGATCGCGATCAGTCTGTTGGCGTTGCTGCTGGTGCGCCAACTCCGTCGACGAGGCCAGTGACTGACGTCTAGCATGGCCCGGTGACCGTGATATTCCGGCCTACGGCTGATCTGGTCGACGACATCGGGCCCGACGTGCGCAGCTGTGACGTCCAATTCCGCCAGTTCGGCGCACGAGCGGAATTCGCCGGCCCGATAAGCACGGTGCGCTGCGATGAGGACAATGCACTGTTGAAGTCGGTGCTGTCGATACCCGGCGAGGGCGGGATCCTGGTGATCGACGGCGCGGGCTCGTTGCATACCGCGCTGGTGGGCGACGTGATCGCCGAGCTGGCCCACTCCAACGGCTGGGCCGGGCTGGTCGTGCATGGCGCCGTTCGAGACGCTGCCGCGCTGCGCAACCTCGACCTCGGGATCAAAGCGCTCGGCACCAATCCCCGCAAGAGCGGCAAGACCGGCGCCGGGGACCGCGACGTCACGGTGAGCTTCGGCGGTGTGGCATTCGTGCCGGGCGACATCGCCTACAGCGACGACGACGGCATTGTCGTCGTCGCCGCGGCAAGTGTCGATTAGACAGCCACTGCGGCGGTCTTTTTCGCGAAGTGCAGCGCCTCGTCATCGACTCGGCCACGCCGAATCAGTGGCAGATCGAGCAGATAGTTCTGCTTGAGCCGCCACGGCATCACCGATCCCGCCTTGGGCAGGTAATCCAAGGCTCGTAGCACGTAGCCGGGTGTGAAGTCCATCAGCGGGCGCTCGTCCACCGAGTCCCCCGGGTGCTGCGGCACCACAGTTTCGAATCCCTGCGAGTCCATGTAATTGAGCACCCTACAAACAAACTCGGATACCAGGTCGGCCTTGAGCGTCCAGGACGCGTTGGTGTATCCGATGGTGAACGCCATGTTCGGAATGTCGGTCAGCATCATGCCCATGTAGGCCATGGTGTCGTTGAGTTCCACTGGCATGCCGTTACGCCGTATCTTGGCGCCACCGAACAACTGCAGGTTCAAACCCGTTGCGGTGATGATGATGTCGGCTTGCAGTTCGTCACCGGAGGTGAGCTTGATCCCTGTTTTGGTGAACCGGTCGATGGTGTCGGTGATGACCTCGGCCTCGCCATGCCGGATCGTGCGGAACAGATCACCGTCCGGCGCCAGGCACAGCCGCTGGTCCCACACGTTGTAGCTCGGACCGAAGTGCTTTTCGACGTCGTAGCCCTCGGGCAGCCGCCGCCTGGCCATGTTCATCAGGGTCTTGCGCATGTAATTGGGGAAGCGCCGCGATAGTTGATACTGCGCGGTGGTGAAAATGATTGCCTTCCAGCGGTTCACCACGTGGGCGATCCGGTCCGGCAGCAGCCGGTTGGCCCGCTCGGCTAACGGGTCCACGCCGGGCAACGATCCTACGTAGGTCGGCGAACGCTGCAGCATCGTCACCTCGCCGGCGCCGGAGTTCACCAAGGCGGGGATGAGCGTCACCGCGGTTGCACCGGATCCGATGACGACGATCTTCTTGCCCGCGTAGTCGAGGTCCTCCGGCCAGTGCTGCGGGTGGATGATGGTGCCCTCAAAGTCTTCGGAGCCTTCGAACTTCGGCGAGTAACCCTCGTCGTAGTTGTAGTAGCCGCTGCACGCGATCAAGAACGAGCAGGTGATCTCGCGTTGTTGGCCGTCGCTGTCCACCGTGACGGTCCATCGATTGTCGGCGTCAGACCATTCGGCGGCCAGCACTCGGTGCCGGTAACGGATGTGCCGGTCGATGCCGTTCTCCGCCGCGGCCTCCGTGATGTAGGCCTTGATCGACGCACCGTCGGCGATCGACCTGGCCGAATGCCACGGCTTGAACCGAAAGCCCAGCGTGAACATGTCGGAGTCGGAACGGATGCCCGGGTAGCGGAATAAGTCCCAGGTGCCGCCGAGATCGTCGCGGCGCTCCAAGATCGCGTAACTCTTGGACGGGCAGCGGTCCTGCAGGTGCCACGCGGCGCTGATGCCGGAGATGCCGGCGCCGACGATGAGGACGTCGAGGTGTTCAGTCATAACGCCCACGCTATCAACACGGTGTTGAGTCCGTCAACACTGTGTCGAAAAACTCAACACCGTGTAAAGTAGCCGTCGTGACTACCGTCAGCTCCGCTCGTGCCTCCCGGGGCCGTCGCTCGACGCGCCCGTCGGGCGACGACCGCGAGCTCGCCATCCTGACCACCGCCGAACGGCTGTTGCAGCAGCGTCCGCTCGCCGACATCTCGGTCGACGACCTGGCCAAGGGGGCCGGCCTATCCCGCCCGACGTTCTACTTCTACTTCCCGTCCAAAGATGCCGTGCTGCTCACTCTGTTCGAGCGGGTGATCGTGGAAGCCGACTCTGCGTTGGAGAGCTTGGTCGCCCACCCGCCCGCCGACCTAAAAGCGTTGTGGCGAACCGGTATCAACCTCTTCGTTGCGGCCTTCGGCTCGCATCGCGCGGTATCGCTGGCCGCCGACGCCGCGCGCACCAACAAGGACTTGCGCGAACTGTGGTCGCGGTTCATGCAGAAATGGGTCGGTCACATCGCCACGGTGATCGAGGCCGAGCGCTCTCGCGGCGCGGCGCCGGTGACGCTGCCGACCCACGAGCTGTCGGCGGCGCTGAACCTACTCAACGAGAAGGTGATGCTGACGTCCTTCGCCGACGAGCGCCCGTCCGTGCCCAACGAGCACTTGCTGGAGACCTTGGTGCACATCTGGGTCACCAGCATCTACGGCGAGAGTAGCTAAACCTGACCAGCTGATGCGAACATATGTTCGTGCGGAGTTCGGTTAGCCAAACAGCTGACATCCTGCATGCCGACCTCGACTCGTTCTACGCGTCTGTTGAGCAACGCGACGACCCAGCCTTGCGCGGCCGGCCGATAATCGTCGGCGGCGGCGTGGTGCTGGCGGCCAGCTATGAAGCCAAGGCCTACGGCGTGCGCACCGCGATGGGCGGCGCCCAGGCCCGGCGGCTGTGCCCGCATGCCGCGGTGGTGCCACCCCGAATGGCCGCCTACACGCAGGCCAGCGAGGCGGTTTTCGAGGTCTTCCGCGACACCACACCGCTGGTGGAGGCGATTTCGGTGGACGAGGCGTTCCTAGACGTGGGCGGACTGCGTCGGGTCGCTGGGACCCCGGTGCAGATCGCGTCTCGGCTACGCAGCGAGGTGCGCAGCCGCGTCGGGCTGCCCATCACGGTCGGCATCGCCCGCACAAAATTCCTCGCCAAGGTGGCCAGCCAGGAAGCCAAACCCGATGGCCTGCTGCTGGTCCCGCCCGGGCGGGAGCTCGCCTTCCTCCATCCGCTCCCGGTGCGCAGGTTGTGGGGCGTGGGCACGGTGACGGCCGACAAGCTGCACGCGCACGGCATCGAAACGGTGGCCGACGTGACCGAGCTAACCGAGTCGATGCTGGCCTCGCTGGTCGGCGCGGCGATGGGCAGGCAACTGTTTGCGCTGTCCCGCAATGTCGATCGCCGCCGGGTCTCGACGAGCGTTCGCCGACGTTCGGTGGGCGCTCAGCGCGCGCTCGGCCGGGCCGGCAACACCATGTCGCCGGCTGAGGTCGACGCGGTGGTGATCAACCTGATCGACCGCATCGCGACACGGATGCGCGCGGCCGGGCGCACCGGGCGGACGGTCACATTGCGGTTGCGGTTCAACGACTTCAGCCGCGCCACCCGCTCGCACACGTTGCCGTGGGCCACCTCGTCGACGCAAACCCTCCTGGTGACCGCACGGCGACTAGTCACGGCCGCTGGGCCGTTGATCGCCGAGCGTGGGCTGACGCTGGTCGGGTTCGCGGTCTCGGAGATCGACCGCAGTGGCGCTGAACAGTTGCTGTTGCCGTTCGGGCCGCAGTGCGAGCCCAAGAACGTCGAAGCCATCGACGCGGCAGTCGACCGGGTGCGCCGTCGCTACGGCAAGTCGGCGCTCATCCGCGGGGTCTCCCCCCCAAGCGGGAGGTGCCCCCAGCTCGGCCGCGACCCCGGCCTGGAAATGCCCCATCTCCCAGACTGAGTTCAAGCCTGCCGTGCCGGCGGCGAGTCGATAGGTACGCAGATCGTGTGCATGATCATGTCGGCGATCGTCTGCTTCTTGAGGGTGAACCGCGGCAGGCTGAAGCCGATCAGGGACACCACGTCGACCAAGTGAGCGATCTGGCGCACGACCGATCTACCGAAACCGATCGGTTGGTTGGTCTCTTCACTGACCACCTTGAACTTCAGTATCGATTTGCCGATGCTTGAGCCCCGGGTGCCTTGGCGGTAGCCCCAGTTCCAGATCCAATACGCATTCCCCACCAGTCCGACGATCAGCCAAAGGAGGCTGTCCGCAGACCGGCTGCACGACACGCCGCCGGCGTTCGCGTCGGTCGGACAAATTACGCCCTCGACTGCGCCGACCGCCAATCCGCAAGCCATGGCGATGATGTACAACAGAGCGAAATCGATGGCCGCGGCGCAATGACGCCTGATCCACGAGATATAGCCGGTGTCCGGGTGGGCCTCCCGCCATTGACGCCTGGCCTCGCCTGGCGCCGGTGTCGGATAGCCGCTCGGCGGAGATGGCGGTTGTTCAGTCATTGGCCGGCCTTCCACAGGCGTGGCTAGTTTGCTGGTAGCACGAGAACCCTAGCTGTCCACGTCAGGCTACGTAGCCGAATCACTGGTCACGACGCGGTCCACGCCGTTAGCCTGTCGACCGGCCAGGTGTTGACGATGCGGTCGGCGGGCACGCCGGCGTCCAGAGCCCGTTGCGCGCCATAGCCGAGGAAGTCGAGCTGGCCCGGCGCATGCGCGTCGGTATCGATGCTGAACTCACATCCAATCTCCAGCGCGAGGTTCAGCAAGCGGGTTGGCGGGTCACGACGTTCGGGCCGAGAGTTGATCTCGACGGCGGTGCCGTGATCGCGGCAGGCGGTGAACACCGCTTCGGCGTCGAACGTCGACTCCGGCCGGATCCCCCGATTCCCAGCGACCAGTCGGCCCGTGCAATGGCCGAGCACGTCGGCGTGGGCGTTGCTGACGGCGCGCACCATCCGGCGGGTCATCGACGTGGAATCCATCGACAACTTCGAATGCACGCTGGCCACCACGACGTCGAGACGCTCCAACAGCTCGGGCTCCTGGTCCAGGCTGCCGTCGTCGAGGATGTCCACTTCGATGCCGGTGAGGATGCGCATCGGGGCGAACCGGTCCTGCAGAGCGTCGATCACGTCGAGCTGTTTCCGCAGCCGCTCCGGGGAAAGCCCGTTGGCGATGGTCAGCCGCGGCGAGTGGTCGGTCAACGCGCAGTACTCGTGGCCCAGCGCGGCGGCGGTGGCCATCATCTCCTCGATCGGCGCCGAGCCATCCGACCAGTTCGAATGCAGATGCAGATCGCCGCGCAGCGCCGCCCGGATTTCGCCGCCACCGAGATCCTCAGCCGCAGCACGCAATTCGGCCAGCGCGTCGGGTTCGCGACCGGACCAGGCCTGGTCGATCACCTTGGCGGTCTTTGGCCCGATACCCGGCAGCGACTGCCAGCTGTTGGCCTGACCGTGACGCTCCCGCTCCGCGTCGTCCAGGCGCTCGACGATGTCGGCGGCGTTGCGGTAGGCCATCACACGGCGAGAGTCCTCGCGTGCGCGGTCTTTGTAGTAGGCGATCTGTCGCAGTGCGGCCACCGGATCCATTCCTCCAGTGTGCCCGTCCGGCGAGCAACACCCGCCCGACTAATGTTGGTGAGATGCGATTCGCGTTCAAAACATCGCCGCAAGAAACCACCTGGGCAGAACTGCTGGCCGTCTGGAAAGCCGCCGACGACATCGACGTGTTCGAGTCCGGGTGGACGTTCGACCACTTTTATCCCATCTTCGGCAACTCCGCCGGCCCGTGTCTGGAGGGCTGGACCACGCTAACCGCGCTCGCGCAGGCGACCACTCGGCTGCGGCTGGGCACTCTGGTGACCGGCATCCACTACCGCCACCCCGCGGTACTGGCCAATATGGTTGCCGCGCTTGACGTCATCTCCGATGGCCGCCTGGAGCTGGGCATCGGCGCCGGCTGGAATGAGGAGGAGTCCGGTGCTTACGGCATCGAGTTGGGCAGCATCAAGGAACGGATGGACCGCTTCGAGGAGGCCTGTCAGGTGCTGATTAGCCTGCTCAGCCGGCAGACCACCAACTTCGACGGCACGTACTACCAGCTCAAAGACGCCCGCAACGAGCCTAAGGGCCCCCAGCGCCCGCACCCCCCGATCTGCATCGGCGGCAGCGGCGAGAAACGCACGCTGCGCATCACCGCCCACTATGCCCAGCACTGGAATTTTGTCGCCGGCACACCCGAGGAGTTCACCCGCAAGCGCGACGTGCTCGCCGAACACTGCGCCGACATCGGGCGTGATCCGAAAGAGATCACGGTGTCGGCGCACCTGCGCTTGGAACACGACCGTGACTACCCGAAGGTCGTCGAGGACGCGGCCGAGCTGGCCGCCAGGGGCCTCGATCTGGGCATTGTGTACATCGCGCCACCGCACGACCCGGCCGTCGTGGCGCCGTTGGCCGAGGCGATCCGAGAATCTGGGCTAACCGCTTAAGACAATTTCAGATAACAAATTGATGACGCCGAGCAAACGCCCCGCTGTACATCAGCTGATGGCAGTTAAACGCCGAAGCGCAGCAGCTCTTCTGCGGTCACCAGGCGCTCGTGCTTGGCCGGAAATTCGCGACTTTTGACGGGGTGCCGGAACCATGACCAGGCAATTCGGCCGACACGCGACCGGGTCATCGGGTTGATATACACGGTGCTCACTCCTGCGGTCGATCAGCTCAACCGGACCCCACATCCCCTGCGGCGCCCATACCGAACTATTAGACACCTCTCAGCTGGCAAACAGTGTAGGACGCGCCGGGGAGTTTATCAAATGTTTCTGGTGTGACAGTAGTGACTAACGTTGCGGAGCGGCCGTGGGAGCGATCGGCGCCGGCAGAGCGCTTTCGCCCATCAGGAATCGGTCCACGCCCGCCGCGGCGGCGCGGCCCTCGGCGATTGCCCAGACGATCAGCGATTGGCCTCGCCCCATGTCGCCGGCCACGAAGACACCTGGCACCGAGGTCTCGAAGTCGTTGCCGCGCGCGACATTACCGCGATCGGTGAACTCGACGCCCAGATCGGTGAGCAGACCCGGCTTTTCCGGGCCAACGAAACCCATGGCCAACAACACCAGATCGGCGTCGATTTCGTAATCGCTGCCCTCGGTCTTGACGAACTTGCCGTCCTCCATGGTCACCTCGTGCACTTTGAGTGCACTGACATGCCCGTTGCGGCCGACGAATTCCTCGGTGTTGACCGAGAACACCCGCTCGCCGCCCTCTTCGTGCGCCGAAGACACCCGGAACATCAGCTCGTAGGTCGGCCACGGCGTGGACGGGGCGCGGGCGTCTGGCGGGCGCGGCATGATTTCGAACTGGTGTACGCTGGCAGCGCCCTGACGGTGCACGGTGCCTAGGCAGTCAGCGCCGGTATCACCGCCGCCAATGATGATGACCTTCTTGCCTTTTGCCGTGATTGGCGGCTCACCGTCCGGACCGAGCACGTCGTCGCCTTCCTGCACCCGGTTGGCCCACGGCAGGAATTCCATCGCCTGGTGAATACCTTCGAGCTCGCGGCCGGTGATCGGCAGATCGCGTGAGGCGGTCGCACCGCCGGCCAGTACCACCGCGTCGAAATCGGCGCGCAACTGCTCGGCGGTGATGTCGACGCCGACGTTGACGCTGGCCCGAAATTCGGTCCCTTCGGCCTGCATCTGCTCCAGCCGACGCTCTAGGTGGCGCTTTTCCATCTTGAACTCGGGAATGCCGTAGCGCAGCAGCCCGCCGATGCGGTCGTCCCGCTCAAAGACCGTCACGCTGTGTCCGGCTCGGGTCAGTTGCTGCGCGGCGGCCAGGCCTGCTGGACCTGACCCGACAACGGCGACCTTCTTGCCGGTGTGCTGGTCCGGTGGGAGTGGGACCACCCAGCCTTCATCGAAGGCGTTGTCGATGATCTCCACCTCAATCTGCTTGATCGTCACGGGATCTTGGTTGATACCAAGCACACACGACGATTCGCATGGCGCCGGGCAAAGCCGGCCGGTGAAGTCCGGAAAGTTGTTGGTCGCGTGCAATCGTTCGATCGCGTCGCGCCAGTGACCGGTGCGGACCAGGTCATTCCATTCCGGTATCAGGTTGCCCAGTGGACAGCCGTTGTGGCAGAACGGAATTCCACAGTCCATGCATCGAGTCGCCTGGTGCTGCAGCGTCTCGTGCGGGAAGTCCTCGTAGACTTCGTTCCAGTCGCGCAGCCGCAAATCCACTGGTCGGCGTTTCGGCGTTTCGCGATGGGTGTACTTCAAGAAACCCTTCGGATCAACCACTGGCGGCCGCCATGATCGCTTGATCGGGGTCGGTGCCACTGCGCTCGGCCTCCGCGATCGCCTCTAGCACCCGCTTGTAGTCGCGCGGCATCACCTTGACAAACCGGCGTTGCTCACTCGCCCAATCGGCCAAGATGCGGTGGCCGATCGCAGAATCGGTGGCGTCGACGTGCGCCTGAATCATCCCGTGCAGCCAGTCCAAGTCGTCATCGTCGAGCGCCTCCAGTTCCACCATCTCCGAGTTGAGGCTGTCCGGCAACGCGTCGTCGGGATCGTAGACGTAGGCAATGCCGCCGGACATGCCTGCCGCGAAGTTGCGGCCGGTGCCACCGAGAATGACCACCTTGCCGCCGGTCATGTACTCACAGCCATGATCGCCGACCCCTTCGACCACCGCGTGGGCGCCGGAGTTGCGGACGGCGAACCGCTCACCGACCACACCGCGCAGGAATGCCTCGCCGCTGGTGGCCCCGAATAGGATGACGTTGCCGCCGATGATGTTGTCCTCGGCGACGTAGTCCGGTGGCGAGTTGTCCGGCGGTCGCACCACGATCCGGCCACCGGACAATCCCTTGCCCACGTAATCGTTGGCATCGCCGTAGACCCGCAGCGTGATGCCCTTGGGCACGAAAGCGCCGAAGCTGTTACCGGCCGAGCCGTCGAATGTGATGTCGATCGTGCCGTCCGGTAGTCCCTGACCGCCATAGGCTTTCGTCACCTCATGGCCCAGCATGGTGCCGACGGTTCGGTTGACGTTGGCGATCGTTGTTGAAAATCGGACGGGCTTGCCGGAGTCCAGCGCCTCGCGGCTCATCACGATCAGCTGTTGATCCAGCGCCTTGTCCAGACCATGGTCCTGTTTGGAACTGCAGTACAGGTCCTGATTCATGAAGGCCGATTCCGGCTCGTGCAACACCGGCGTCAAGTCGAGTTTGTGCGCCTTCCAGTGCGCGCGGGCCAAGGTGGTGTCCAGCGTCCCGACCTGGCCCACAGCCTCGTTGAGGGTGCGGAAACCGAGCTGCGCCATGTACTCGCGGACCTCTTCGGCGACAAACAGGAAGAAGTTCTCCACGAACTCGGGCTTGCCGGTGTACCGCTCTCGCAGCACCGGATTCTGGGTGGCCACCCCGACCGGGCAGGTGTCCAGGTGGCACACCCGCATCATCACGCAGCCCGACACCACCAACGGGGCGGTGGCGAAGCCGAATTCCTCGGCGCCGAGCAGCGCCGCGATCATCACGTCGCGGCCGGTCTTGAGCTGGCCGTCAACCTGGACCACGATCCGGTCCCGCAACCCGTTGAGTAGCAACGTTTGCTGCGTTTCTGCCAGCCCGAGCTCCCAGGGCGCACCCGCGTGCTTCATCGACGTCAGCGGGGTCGCGCCGGTGCCACCGTCGTGCCCAGAGATCAACACCACGTCGGCGTGCGCTTTGGAAACTCCAGCCGCGACCGTCCCTACCCCATTCTCGGAAACCAGTTTGACGTGGATGCGCGCCGACGGGTTGGCGTTCTTCAAATCGTGGATGAGCTGGGCGAGATCCTCGATCGAGTAGATGTCGTGGTGCGGAGGCGGCGAGATCAACCCAACCCCTGGTGTGGAGTGCCGCACCTCAGCAATCCACGGGTACACCTTGCCGCCCGGGAGTTGGCCGCCCTCACCGGGTTTGGCTCCTTGTGCCATCTTGATCTGGATGTCGGTGCAGTTGCTCAGGTAGTGCGACGTGACACCGAACCTGGCCGAAGCGACCTGCTTGACGGCGCTGCGCCGCCAATCACCGTTCGGGTCGCGGTCGAAACGGCTGACCGCCTCGCCGCCCTCACCGCAGTTGGACCGGCCACCGAGCCGGTTCATCGCGATGGCCAGCGTCTCGTGCGCCTCGGCTGATATCGATCCGTAGCTCATCGCCCCGGTGGCAAAGCGTTTGACGATCTCGCTGGCCGGCTCCACCTCGTCGAGCGGAACCGGCGGACGGATCCCCTCGCGGAACTTCAGCAGGCCGCGCAGCGATGCCATCCGCTCGCTCTGGTCGTCGACCAGACCGCTGTACTCCTTGAAGATCTTGTATTGGCCGGTGCGGGTGGAGTGCTGCAACTTGAACACGGTCTCGGGGTTGAACAGGTGATATTCACCTTCACGGCGCCACTGGTATTCGCCGCCCACCTCGAGCTCACGGTGGGCGCGTTCGTCGGGCCGATCCAGGAAAGCCAGAGCGTGCCGGGACGCGACGTCGGCGGCAATGTCGGCGAGGGTGATTCCCCCGGTGGGGCAGGTCAATCCAGTGAAGTACTCCTCGAGAAGGTCCTCGGAGATGCCGACAGCCTGCATCAGTTGGGAACCGGTGTAAGACGCCAACGTCGAGATGCCCATCTTGGACATCACCTTCAGCACGCCCTTGCCCGCGGCCTTGATGTAGTTCTGCAGCGCGGTCTCCCGGTCGAGTCCCTGAAGCACCCCGCGGTCCAGCATGACCTCGATCGATTCGAACGCTATGTACGGGTTGACCGCCGCCGCACCGAACGCCAACAGCGCGGCCATGTGGTGCACCTCGCGGGCATCGCCGGATTCGGCCACCAGCCCGACTTTGGTACGGCTGCGTTCACGCACCAGGTGATGGTGCACTGCGGAGACCGCCAGCAGCGACGGGATCGGAGCCAGCTGCTCGTCGGACTCCCGATCGGACAAGATGATGATCCGCGCGCCGTCGGCGATCGCCGCCGAGGTCTGGGCGCGCACCTCGTCGAGCGCCGCCTTCAAACCGGCGCCATTCTCGGCGACCGGGTACAGACAGCGAATCACCTTGGACCGCATGCCGTGCCGGCGACCGTTGACCTCGACATCGGGGTCGAGGTTGATCAGCTTAGCCAATTCGTGGTTGCGAAGAATCGGCTGCGGCAAGACGATCTGGCGACACGAGTCTTCGTTGGGGTTGAGCAGGTCGCCTTCTCCGCCCGTGGTGCCCTGCAGGCTGGTCACCACCTCTTCTCGGATGGCGTCCAGCGGCGGGTTGGTCACCTGCGCGAACAATTGCTGGAAGTAGTCGAACAGCATCCGCGGCCGCTGGGACAGCACCGCAACCGGTGTATCGGTTCCCATCGAGCCGATCGGCTCGGCGCCGCTGCGAACCATCGGCGCCACCAACAGGTTGAGCTCTTCGTACGTGTAACCGAAAACCAGCTGTCGCAAGACAACCCGATGGTGCGGCATCCGCGTGTAGTTGCCCTGCGGCAGCTCGGCCAGCGGAATCAGCCCGTGGTCCAGCCATTGCCGGTACGGCTGCTCCGCGGCCAGTTCGGCCTTGATCTCCTCGTCGGAGACAATGCGGCCCTGCGCGGTGTCGACCAAGAACATCCGGCCGGGCTGCAGCCGCATGCGGCGCACCACCGTCGACGGGTCCAGGTCCAGCACACCGACCTCCGAGGCCATCACCACCAGACCGTCCGCGGTGACCCAAATCCGCGACGGGCGAAGGCCATTGCGGTCCAGCACCGCGCCGATGATGGTGCCGTCGGTGAACGTCATCGACGCTGGGCCGTCCCACGGCTCCATCAAAGAGGCGTGATACTGATAAAAGGCCCGTCTACGCCCGTCCATACTCTCGTGGCGCTCCCACGCCTCGGGGATCATCATCAGCACCGCGTGGGCCAGGCTGCGCCCACCCAGGTGCAGCAATTCGAGCGCCTCGTCGAACCGTGCGGTGTCCGAGGCGCCCGGGGTGCAGATCGGGAACAACTTGTCGACGTCGTCGTAGGAGCCGAAGACGTCGGTGTTGATCAGCGCCTCGCGGGCCCGCATCCAGTTCTCGTTGCCGGTGACGGTATTGATCTCGCCGTTGTGCGCGATCCGGCGGAACGGGTGCGCCAGCGGCCACGACGGGAAGGTGTTGGTCGAGAAGCGAGAGTGCACGATGCCCAAGGCACTGGTCAGCCGTTCATCTTGCAGATCAAGATAGAACGCCTTGAGCTGCGGGGTGGTCAGCATGCCTTTGTAGACAAAGGTCTGCCCGGAAAGGCTTGGAAAATAGACGGTTTCGCGACCCGGGCCGTCCTGTCCGGGGCCTTTGGTGCCTAGTTCGTGCTCGGCCCGTTTGCGGACCACGTAGGCGCGGCGTTCCAGCTGCATTCCGGCGGCGCCGGCGATGAACACCTGGCGAAAGGTGGGCATCGCGTCGCGGGACAGCGCGCCCAGCGATGATTCGTCGGTTGGTACATCGCGCCAACCGAGCACCTGCAGACCCTCAGCTTCGACGATCTTCTCCACCGCGGCACACGCCGCCGCCGCCTCTTTCGACGACTGCGGCAAGAACGCTATGCCGGTGGCATAGCTGCCCGCTTCGGGCAGCTCGAACTCAACAACCGAACGCAAGAAGTCGTCAGGAACCTGGATCAGGATGCCGGCGCCGTCACCACTGTGCGGCTCAGCGCCTTGCGCGCCGCGGTGCTCGAGGTTGAGCAGCGCGGTGATCGCCTTGTCCACGATGTCGCGGCTGCGGCGGCCGTGCATGTCGACGACCATGGCCACCCCGCATGAGTCATGCTCGAATGCGGGGTTGTAAAGCCCGACGCGGTTGGGCGCCATTCCCACCTAACCCTCCACCAAAACTTCCTGCTGCTGCATTCACGAATCGCCCCCTTTGGCGCCGCGCCCGGAAGGCTGCGGGCAAGGCCCCATCGGTCTTGTCGATAAGCTGTCGCCGGGTGCCGATGCTTCCCGTTAAGGATGCATCCGTGCAGCGTTGAACGGTGGCTTATGCCCGGTTTTCGACAAGTCGTAAAACGATATGACAAAACCCGCCTGACATGCCAACTTGACCCATAATAACCCGTCGATGCCGGGTACCGCTTGGGTGCGGATTTCTGGCTGAACTGCCTGGCGGACGGGCCGCAAAGCGGGTGGACCTCTGCATAAGGCGTGGCAGAGCCACTCAACTCCGACGTTGACGCCGCGTCGACACTCTACGATGCCATTGTCGGGCGTACCGCTTCGATGGACCTGTCCCGCTCGCGCAGCTAACGGAGAATCTATGAGCTTGGCCAAAGAGGACGTGCGCGTGCTGATCGACGTTTACATCCGCGCCTGGACCACCCAGGACCCCGAACTCATCGTCACCATCTTCACCCCGACCGCGACGTACCACGAGCGGGTGCTGAACCAGCCAATTCGCAACCACGCTGGCATCCGCAAGTATTGGCAGACCAAAGTCGCCAAAGAACAGGCCGACATCCAAGCCGAGTTACTCAGCCTCAATCTCGACGGCAGCACCGCCATCGCCGAATGGGAAGCGCGGTTCGACGACGTGGTCGACGGCCACCGCAAGCGGATGCGCGAAGTCGCCATCCTGGAACGCGAGGGTGATCGGATCGCCAGCCTGCGGGAGTACTGGTCATCCGAGCACCTGAATACCTGACTACCTGACTCCGATCTGTGAAGCCCATGAACGAACCTGACGACTTTCTACGGGACCGGCTACGGCCTGCGCCGCAGGGCGCGCCTCGGCATCCGCCACGCCCGTCGTCGGGCAGCGATCCCCGACCGGCGCCGCCGCAGTGGCCTGCGCCGCCGCGACCGATCGGCGGGCCTCACCCACCGTCCTGGGGCCACCTCGACTTCTCGCCATCGGTTGCTACCGAGCCCCGGGGACCGACTCCCAAATACGGCTGGCGGCACGCCGTTCTGCGGGCCACTTTCGGGCTGATCAACCTGGGACCGTCGGCGCAGGAAAAGCAAGAAGCTGCGTATCGAACCACAATCGGCTCCGTGCTTCGAGGCAATTACAAGGTGGGTGTCTTGGGCAAGGGCGGTGTCGGGAAAACCACTGTCGCCGCCAGCGTCGGGTCGATCTTCGCTGAGCTCCGCCGCCAGGACCGCGTGGTCGCGATCGATGCCGACACCGCCTTCGGCCGGCTCGGCAGCAGGATCGACCCACAGACCAGCGGCTCATACTGGGAAATTGCGGCCGATAAGAATCTTCAGTCGTTCGCCGATGTGAGCACGCGCGTCGGCAGCAATTCCGCCGGCCTGTACGTGCTGGCCGGCGAGCCCACGGCAGGTCCGCGGCGGGTGCTCGATCCGGCGCTGTATCGCGAAGCGACGTCGCGGCTCGACCGCCACTTCACGATCGCGATCATCGACTGCGGCTCCACGATGGACGCCCCGGTCACCCAGGAGGCACTCAGCGACCTGGACGCCCTGATCGTGGTGTCGTCGCCGTGGGCAGACGGCGCCTCCGCGGCGGCGCAGACGATGGAATGGCTGGCGGCGCATGGCCGCAACGGTCTGCTGCATCGCACCGTGGTGGTGCTCAACGACTCCGACGGTCACTCCGACAAGCGCACCCGCTCAGTGCTGGCGGGTCAGTTTGTCGACCGCGGACAGACGGTGGTGGAGGTGCCATTCGATCCCCATCTGCGGCCGGGCGGCGTCATCGACGTGCGGGAGGAGATGGCGCGCAGGACGCGGCGAAAATTCCTGCAGATCGCCGCAGCGGTTGCGGGGTTCTTCGCATCGCGGCCAGAGGGCATGCCGGAACGCCGCCGCTAGCCGCTGGCTGATGGTCAGCCCTTCTCGGCTGCCCGCTTCAGGCCGCTGCTCTCCATTTCCAGGTATCGGCGGATCCGGGATCCCGCGATCAACGCCGCAAGCCAGGCCAGTGGTCCACTCACGACGAAGTCCAGTGTCGTGCGCACCTGGCTGCCCTCGTCCTGAATGCGGTGCGCCGCCGCGAACGCCATGCCTGGTTGTCCGGCGGTCCACGTGAAGTTGCGCAGCGGCTCGAGTTCGGTGACAGTCCATTGCATCGGCCGGCCTGTCGGCTGCACCACCCGCGAACGGCTGCCCACCGCAAAGGGCCCGTCGTCCAGCCGTTGGATCTGGCGCATCGACTCGGTCCAAGAGGGCCAGCTCTCCACGTCGGTCAGCAGGTTCCAAACCCGTTCAGCGGGGGCGTGCACGGTTTTCTCGTGTACGTATCGCATCTTGCACCTCCACCGGCATCATTGCACTCGCGCCGACGGGTCCGCGGTCGCTTCGATCTTGGTGACCAGGTGGTCGCGGATGGTCAGCACGATGACGGCGAAGAGCTGTCGGTCGGCGAAGGCCAACAGCACCGGTTGGCCGGCAGGACCGCTGACCACCGTCACGCCCGGCCCCAGGTAACGCAGCAGATTGACGGCAACATCCTGCGGGCCATGGTTGATCTGCGCTGGCGGGGCGGGATCGGCGAGCACTGTCCCGACACCCCACACCGTCGGATCCAACACAGCGGCCAAGCCGTGCAGGTCGCCGTTGGCGCACGCAGTGATGAATTTCTCGGTGACAAGCTGGTGCTCCGCCACCGACACCTGCGCCGGCTTCGGCTGGGCCATAGCGAATTTCGCCCGCGCGCGCCGAGCCAGCTGCCGACAGGTACCGACCGGCCGGCCCACCGTCTCGGCGATCGCGTCGAACGGCAGCCCGAACACGTCGTGCAGCACAAACGACACCCGCTCGCCCGGGCTGAGTCGACGCAGCACTTCCAGCAACGCCGTGCGGACCTCGTCGTCCAGGGTGACCCGATCGGCCGGGTCCAGCCGATCGGGTTGATTGAGCGCCGCTACTTCTGAGCCGAACTCGCCGGGCCGCTCATAGCGGGCGCGCGCCGACCTCACCTGGTCGAGGCAGAGCCGACCGGTCACCACCGTCAGCCAGGCCCGGATGTCCTCGATCTCGTCGAGGTCCGTGCGGGAGAGCCGCAGAAAGGCTTCCTGCGCAAGGTCTTCGGCGTCACCGACGTCTCCCAACATCTGGTACGCGAGATTGACCAGGTACGGGCGATGCCGACGCCAGGCGCCGGTGATCTGGTCACTTGCCGACTGCGGTTGGCTCATTCATTCACGACGATCTTGCCTTCGAAAAAGTTACAGGGCCGCGCTGTAACTTTCTCACCTTCCGGCTCGTCGTTGATCAGAAGCCCGTTTATGAAGGAGGCCAACGTGACCATCGTCGTGACCGGTGCGACCGGCAATGTCGGCCGCCCGCTTGTTTCCCAACTCGTCGCCGCCGGTGCGGGGGTGCGAGCAGTCACCCGCTCACCACAGAATGCCGGGCTCCCCGTCGGCGTCGAGGCAGTGAGTTCGGCTGTCGAAGCGCTGCCAGGAGCGTCTGCGGTGTTTCTCAATTCCCGCGCGCTAGGTGACGACCTTGCCGACGTGGTGGCCGCAGCGAAGCGCAGCGGGGTCACCAAGCTGGTCGCCCTGTCAGCCATCAACGCCGATGACGACTTCGCCCGGCAACCGTCGCGGTTCCGCGGCGACCGCAACAAGGAAGTCGAGCAGGTTTCGATCGACTCCGGTCTGGCCTGGGTGAGCCTGCGGCCCGCGGTGTTCGCATCGAACTTCGTCGGCATGTGGTCGGCGCAGATTCACGCCGGCGACGTCGTCGGCGGGCCTTACGCACAGGCTTCCAGCGCGCCGATCGTCGAAGCCGACATCGCAGCGGTGGCCGCCCGGGCGCTGCTAACCGATGACCTTGTTGGGCAACAGATCCCGTTGACCGGGCCGCAGGCGTTCACCAACCGCGAGCTGGTGGAGCTGATCGGCACCGTACTCGGTCGCTCGCTGACCTATGTCGAGGCGCCGCCGGAGCTGGTTCGACAGCGCTTCATCGGTCTGGGTTTGGGTGCCGAATTCGCCGACGCGTATACGGCGATGCTGGCCGAGACGCTCGACAAGCCGGCGCTGGTTAGCCGCGAGGTGGAGAAGATCACCGGCCGTCGGGCGACTACGTTCGCACAGTGGGTTTCGCAGCACCGCGATCTGTTCACGAAATAACCGAGGAGACAACATGTCTGATCCACGCCCGCCGCGTTACCTCAAGCCGATGAACAAGGTGATGATGGCGGTGCAGAAGCTCGGCATCCCGACCGGTCCCGCCATGGTGTTGACGGTGCCCGGCCGCAAGTCGGGTAAGCCGCGTAGTACCCCGATGACGCCGTTTGAATTCGACGGCGGTCTCTACGTGGTGGCCGGCTATCCCGGCGCCGACTGGGCCGCGAATGCGCGGGCCGCCGGTGCCGGCACCCTCAGTAAAGGGCGACGATTGCGACGGGTCAGGATCGTCGAATTGACTGCCGAGCAAGCCCGCCCGGTCCTTCGGGTGTTCCCGGTCGAGGTCCCCGTCGGTGTCGCGTTCGCCAAACGTTCCGGAATGGTGGGTGCCGGCACCCCAGACGAATTCGAGGCGCTGGCCGGCCGGATCGCCGTCTTCAGGTTCGACCAGGAAGACTGAGTTCAGCTGCGAATTCTTTCCAGAATCATGTTCGCGACTTTGCTGGTCTGGCGTTCGATGTCTGCGTGATCCGGATTGCAGACCGAGACATCAGCGACGACGTTCGCGCGAGCCGCGATGCCGCGTGCGCATGCAAAGCCCTGGCCGCCCTCCTGCACTCGGAGCAAAACGACGACACCGTAAGACCGGGTGGGTCCGCTGACCATCCAGTTACTCGTCGGCATGTCGGGAACGATGGCAGTTAGTGTCTTGTCAGTGCACTCTTTCCACTTTCGGGCCTGACTATCGGCGAGCGACTCAGCTGCTGCGGCGTTGGAGAACGCCACCGCTAAAGCATCGACGGTGCGGTGGTGTTCGTCTTGTGCGACTATTCCGTACACGCCTTGGTACCGCGACCCCCGGTATGCCGAATCCGAGCCCGGGTTCATGGTACTCAGGCAATTTGAGTCCGATAAGGCGTAGCCCTCGGGCTGTGCCTCTATGCGGGTGACCGTGCCGACGTTCTTCAGTTCCGGCGAACTGACGACGGCTGCGAGTTCAGGCAACGGTGGAATGAGTTTAGGCAGGTCTGGTAGCTGCACCGAGGGCGCTGGCGCCGACGGGGTGTCACTGGCGTACAGCGCCTGGCCGCCGATTATGTGTGCAGCACACCCGGCCAGCGCTGCCGTCGCCGCTACAACGGCGAGCCCGCGGACTAACCGGCAAATCGGTTGCGGCATAAAGGCTTCACCTTTGCGGGATCTTTGCGGCGATCTTCTTGACCATGGCGAGAGCTTGCTCCATGGGATTGTCGCGACTGCAGGCATGCAGATCGATAGCGACGTTGTTGCGCACCGCGAGAGCACGTGCACATGTGTCTCCCATCGCCCCTTCCTCACTTACGGTCATCGTCAGAGTGCCATCCGGCATGATCTTGAAGTCGCCGAGGTCAATTGGCTTGTCGGCCGGGTTGTCGGATTTGAAGTTGATCGCGTGGTTGGCGCATTGTGCCCACACGCCTTTTTGATTGGTGAGGAAGTCGGCTGCCTTGTCGGCAGACACAAAGTTCACCACCGCTTCAACCACACGACGGGGGAAAAGAATCCACCAATTGTCCTGCGCTTGCGGTCCCTTTGCCTCCGTCAAGGGCTGCTGTACCGCTTTAAGCCAGCCGCTGCCGGGTGTCGCATTTGCCGTTCCGGCGCTGTCCCGGGTGTGATCTCGCATCGCTGCGGCCGCTGCCGCGGCGAATTCCCCGGCCGATTGGAAGCGGCGGGAGGGATCCTTGGCCAGTGCCCTGGCAAGCACCGGGTCAAGCGCCGGCGGTAGCCCCGGCATGTGCGCGGTTACCGGGGGTGGCGGCTGCTCGAGGTGGGCTTTGGCAACTTCGGCCACGCCTCCTGCGGCGAAAAATGGGGGCTTGCCCGTAAGCAGTCGAAATAACGTGCACCCCAGCGAATAGACGTCGGCTCGATGGTCGAAGGGCATGCCGGACAGGACCTCTGGGGCGGCATAGGCCACGGTTGCCACCAGAGCTGCGGTCTCCGTCTGCTCGCTATCGTCAAGCGCGCGGGCGAGTCGCTCAACAACACTCGCTCAATTCCGCCCTGTCTGAAGAGTAGAAGGTTCGACGGCTTGACATCGCGATGTATCACGTGGTGTCGGTGCGCGTAGTCCAGCGCCTTGGCGGACTCGGTGACAATAGCGATAGCGCGCTCTGGAGTCATTGTCCCCGCTTGCAGCGCGGCGTCGGCGTTGACGCCGTCGACAAACTGCATCGCGATCCACAGGTGACCGTCCTCGGTTAGCCCACGCCGGTAGATCGACACAATATTGGGGTGCTCTAGACGCGATTCGACATCGTCCTCGCGCTAAAATCGGGCGCGAAGCTCCTGCCACCGGAGAATTCAGCCGAGAGAACCTTCAGGGCCGTCCCGGCGCGGCATGGTGGGGTTCTGGACGAGATAAACCGTACCCCATACCACCGGAACCGATTACTCGCTCAACGCGGTAGCCGACGATTTCGGAACCGATGGGCAACATGCGGTACTAACCTAGGGATGCGGTTTCGCGGTCTACCGTCGTCACGACAACCTTCTCAAAACTGAATCGGTACATGCTTTTCCGCGCATGCGTCGACGACGGCCGCAATGATGTCTTGGGTGCGCAATGTCTCCAGGTCCTCGAGCGTCACCGAGCCCCTGTCGGTGCGATGCTGGGCGGCCACCCGAGAGTCCCGCAACCGCTCGGCCCGCTCGACGACGTTGCGGGCAAAGCGCCCGTTGTGCATCACGTCGATACCGTGCATGCCGTCAGGCGCCAGGTAGGCCCGCAACGTCTTGCAGGCCATGTTCAGTGCTTCCTGGGCGGCCGGCTCGATGACGGTCGCGCGCGGTGCGCCGTAACGGACCGCAATCTCCACCAACTCGTCGGGAGCATAGGACTCGAAGCGCAGCTTGCGGTTGAACCGGCCCGCCAAACCCGGGTTGACAGTGAGGAATTCGTCGACTTCTCGCTCATATCCCGCACCGATGAAACAGAAGTCGAACCGGTGCACCTCGAGTGCAACAAGCAGCTGGTTGACCGCCTCCATGCCGATCATGTCCGGGCGGCCGTCGTGGTGGCGCTCCACGAGCGAGTAGAACTCGTCCATGAACAAGATGCGGCCCAACGACCGGTTGATCAGCTCGTTGGTCTTGGGGCCGGACGCCCCGATGTGCTCGGCGGTGAAGTCGGCCCGCTTGACCTCGATGATCTCGGGATGCCGCACAATACCCAGTCCGGCGTAGATTTTTCCCAACGCCTCGGCCGTGGTCGTCTTACCCGTGCCAGGCGGCCCCACCAGCAGCATGTGATTGGTCTGATTGGCCACCGGCAAGCCGGCCGCCAGCCGCAGCGCCCGGACCTCGATCTGGTCCTCGATTTCGGTGACGGCCCGTTTGACGTCACTCAACCCGACCTGATTGTTGAGCAGCGCACGGCCTTCGTCCAGAAGTTCCTCACGCCGCTTTTCGGTTTTCTCGTCGCGGCGCTGCTGCTCGGACCGCTCCGTGCTGACGTCCCACTTGTTGGTCCGGGTGTTGATGGTTTCCTCGTCGGTGACGGCCAGCCTGAGCCTCGAATTGGCGAGCGCTTCTTTGGCCTGTTCGATCAGCGCACCGTTGATCGTTGCCTTCGACAGCCAGACCTGGGCTTTGTCCTCCTCGTCCAGCTGGCGGTGAGCCATCCCCCGCACATATGCGAGATCTGCTGCGATCAAGGGGAACTGGTTTGGATCGATCGCGGCCACCACGGTGTCGGTCACCTGGTGGCGGCGGGCCTCGGTCGGGCCTTCGTGCCCTGCACGCAGATCGACGCGGTCTGCCCACTCCAGTGCGACATGTCCCTGCCCAAGGTGGGCCGCCGCGTGAGCGGCCAGCGCGTTGGTGGCTGCGGTGACCGCTGACATGATGATCGCCTGCGGCGGCAGGATGGTGGCCGCCACTGAGATCACATCGGGCCAGCGCTGCGTCGCGAACATCAGATATGCCCGCACATACTGTTGCCACTGATGATTCTCCCAGCTGTCCAGCAGAGCCGGATCTGCCAGTAGCGCTTGGGCTTTCTCGTACTGGCCGTCGTCGATCAGCGCACTTGACAGCGCCAGACCCGCATGCGAGGACTCGATCACCGAGATTGATAGGTACGGCCCGGCCTTGATCGCGGCTGCAAGCTGAACACCGAGTCGATTGGTCTCCCGGTGCAGCCGCGCGCCGTAGGCGTAGAGCTCCTGCAGCGTCGACAGCTCGTCGTCGCCGGCGGCAATTCGGCCCAGCCACGCGTCGGCCATCGATGGGTCGAGTTCGGTAGCTTCGCGAAATCGCGCCTGCGCGGCGGGGGTGTCGGTGTCGAACAACGCCATCGCCTGGTCGAACCGCTTGCGCGCGGCGACCGTGGTCGTGCTGCTAGTCATGCGCGCCGCTCCTCTCCCCCTCGCCGCTCCGCGGCTGGGTGGCACCCCCACATCGCTGCGCTCTGCATCGTCGCGGCGCGGCCATGATTTATTCCACCGGTTCGAGCTCTGTTGTCCTCAGGGTCGTCGGTTCCGAGGATATGTAACGATTCTCGGCGCGGA
Organism: uncultured Actinomycetota bacterium; assembly: GCA_963744835.1. GTDB lineage: Bacteria > Actinomycetota > Actinomycetes > Mycobacteriales > Mycobacteriaceae > Mycobacterium. The sequence goes on along the minus strand of CAVUVB010000006.1, from coordinate 1,010,735 downwards.
ACAACTCGACCTCCACCGTATGCAGTTGTCCAGCGGCCGTCACGTCCACGGTCGCCGGTCCGATTTGGGTGATGAGGACATCGGCGGATCCCCGGTAGGGCGTTCCGGGCTCCCCAATTGAGATGAGAGTGTTTGGCCGAGGTGCGGGGGTGACTGTGCCGTCCACGACGCTGACGGTGGTGCCGGGCATCGGCCTGGCCTGGTTGCCCACGGCGATGTCAGGCATCCGCACGCTGACCCAGCGCTGCGGATCGCGAGTGTGCACGGTTATCCGCTCGCCAGCCCCGGCCAGCCGCACGACGATTCGTTTGGCCAATGCGTCCTGAGCAGCGATGTGCACTCGGCTGAATTCTCCTGGGTCGTCGAGGGGCAGCATCAAACGGTTTCCGGCATCGATCTTGCCCAGCAGGACACCCGAGGGTCCGATCGGGATGACCAGTGGTTCGGCCAGAATGCCGCGACGCAGTCCGCGCAGCGTGGGCATCGGGCCACACAGATTGGCCGCCAGCGCCAGCGCCTGTTCCCCCGGCAATGTCTGCAACATGACGCTTGGCGGAGCTGTCGGCGGCTGTGCACTGCGCACGGTCACCGTCGCTGTCATACTGCCGTCGCTGAACAACGTGATGTTCTGGATGATCCCGTCGGCGCGCAGCGACCAGGCGTGCTCCAAGTTCTCCGCCGTGACGTCGCGCGGGCGGTACCAGTACGTCGTCAGCCAGCCACCCTCGCCGCGCACTGTGCGCCACCGCTGGTGCTGCGCATTCAATGCCGAGCTACCCAGGCGGCGGTCCAGCTCGACGATATCGGTGGCGGTTGCGACCTTGGCGCGAATACCCTGCTGGCGCAACGCTGCACTGATCCTCTGCGCCGCCGCCAGCGTCGCGGTGCCGACCGATGTACGCCACTCCAACGCCTCGGCATTGGGCAACGACCCGATCCGCGCGACCAGCCAGGTCTCTCGCTGTCCGGCGTAAGGTGGCGTGCCGATAAGCGTGTCGTAGACGCGCGGGTAGTCACCGGTGCTACGCCGCCGGGCCCCCAGGCTGACCACGCTCAGCGATTCGATCGACAAACCCAGGCTCTGGTGCAGCAGCGGAAGCAGGTCAGCAACATCGATGGTGTTTTCGGTAAATACGGCCGTCGAGCCGGCGAACACGGTTGGCCTGTGCGCCTTTCCGAGCACTTGCACGGCAACCACCGCGATCCCGTCCTGATACCGAACTCCGCCCCCGGCCCGGTCATTGGCCACCGTGATCGGTTCATTCCAGGCGATCGCCCGACGACGCCGCCACCACAGGATCAGCCACGCCCAGAGCGGCTGACGGCGCCAGCGGACCACGCCGGCGGCCACTCCGAGCACCAAACCCGCTGCGGCGCCGGGGTATCCGCCGAAAATCCATCCAACCATCCCGGCGGCCAGGACACCTAGGATGATCGCCAGCCGCGTCGCGGCACTCATTGCTCCCGCCGAGCCCGCGCGACAAGCGACGCGATGACCACCGCGGCCAGCACCAAACCGGCGAACACCAACGCCACATTGCGGGCGCGGTGATCGGGGGGTGGCGGCGGGGGCGCCGGCACGATCAGTCGGCTCTGGGCACCGGGTGCAAGCCGGTCCCCCGGCGGCACGTTGAACGTCAACGCGGCGACCGGGTCCACCACCCCGTAGCCGACCTGGTTGTCCACGCCGCGTGGCGGGTTGTGCGCCGTCTGGAGGATTCGGTTGACGACCTGATGGGCAGTCAAGCCCGGATACTTGGCCCGCACCAACGCTGCTACCCCACTGACGTAGGCGGCCGAAAAACTCGTCCCCCAGAACGGCATGTTCTTCTCACCCGGCCGGATCGGCGGATAAGCGTTCACCGGTCCGCCGGTTTGGGGAGACAAGCCCATGATTCCGAGTCCGGGAGCGGCGGCGGCCACCCAGGGCCCGGCAAGGCTTTTGGTGATCGGGGCGCCGGTGTTATCCACCGCGCCCACCGACAGCACGTAATCAGAGAACCACGACGGCGACGACACCGTCTTGACTTCATGCCAGTCGCGCGGGTCGGAGGTTGCCAACGGATCGAAGACGGGGTTTTGGGCGCACTCGTTTTCGCCTTCGTTGCCGGCCGCCGCGACGATCACTGCGTCCTTCACGGTGGCTGCATACCAGACAGCGGCTCCGATAGCGCCTTGGTCCAGTGGGTCATCCGCCGATACACATGAAGTGACGCTGACATTGATCACCTTGGCGCCCATGTTGGCCGCGTGCACGATGGCGTTGGCCAGCGTCGCAACGGTGCCGGCTTTCTTGCGGGCCTCCATGTCGCCGCCTCCCGGTTTGTCCGGCTCAAAAGCCCGCGAGGACTGGCGGATCGAGATGATCACCGCATGCGGTGCGACGCCGGCGACTCCATCCGGTGCTCCGGGCGGAGGTGGCGGCACCTCGGGGTCATCCGGCTGGCCGGCGACCGGATCACCGGGTCCGTTCGACGGTTGGTCCTCCGGCGGCGGCTCCGGCGGCGGCGGTGGCGGCGGCGGTGGTGGCGGTTTGGTCTCGGTGACCGTCACCGGCACAGGCGGAGGCGGCGGGGCGATCGGTGGCGGTGGACCGCCGGGCGGCGGAGGTGCGGCGTCGGTAGCCGGTGGGCCCGCCGGGGGCGGGAACGCTGGGGCGGCGGGCAGCGGGGCCGGCATCGGCAAGCCCTGGGGTGCAGCGGCGATCACCGACGCCACGACGGTGCCGTGCGCGTCGCAGTCCATCAATCCGTCGCCGCCCATGATGTAGTCGCCACCGGGAACTACCGGCAGCCGGTGACTAGCGTTGACACCGGTGTCGATAACCGCCACCGGTACTCCGTTACCAGTCGAGTATTGCCAAGCCTTGCTGACGTTGAGCAGCGTGTAGCCCGGCGCCATGACAGTCGCGTTCGGATCGGCGACGGTGATGGTCCGCGCGCAGATGTTGCTTTGTCGCATTGGCTCCTCCGGCGCCGGCTTACCGTCCGCGGGTACCCGGCCGGGGTCAACGCGCGGCGGCAGAATGGCCTGCGCCGCAGGAAGAGTCGTCGATAATCCCACTAGTAAGCCGGAGAGCAATACAGCGGAGATTCGCCGCGGCAGCGACGCGTGCCTATCCTGACGGGTCATCGCATACGCACCCAGGTGAACAGGCCACCGATCCAGGCGGCCAGCGGTAGTGCCGCGATGATCGCGACGATTTCCAGCCATTCCGCGATCATCCGCACCAGTGGGGTGAACCTGGTGATGGGCACCAACAGTGCGGCCGTCAAACCGACGGCGCCGAATCCGCCCAGTGTCAGCGCACCCCATAACAGCGACTCAGACGATGCCGCGGGCTCATGCACCACGTACTTGATGACGCCGGCGCAGACCGCAGCCGTGGCACCAAACACCAGGGCGATAGCCTGCCTCTTGTCGGCGAACGCGCGGCCGCGGCTGACGAAGATGAGGACGAACAGACCGGCCAGCACCGCGGCGGCCCCGGCCCGGCTGTGGCCCGGCATCAGCGTGGCCCACACCGCCGCGGGCAGCGTCAGACCCGCACCCAGGCAGATTCCGGTCAACACGTTATTCGCGCGGAGAGCGCCGGCAGCGATCTGCGCTCCGCGTGGGGTGGTATCCGGATTCAGCTCCTCTTCCGCTTCGGCCTCGTCGGCGGGCGACACCGCGTCAACCGGTAGACCGTCACTGCGACGGAAGAGATCGCGTCCGGTGATCGACCCGAAGTACGGTGGCCGGATCCGCGCGGCCCACAGCGCGATCGTGGGCGCCAGGGTCAGCAAGAACAGCAAAATGACCAGCGTGCACATGCCGAGCCACTGGGTGGGAATCGGCCGCCACATCCGCGCCGCGGCGATCACCCCGCCCAGTACGCACAGCGTGACAATCGTCGCCGCCACATCGATGTGGCGCCGGGTCAGCACCGCTATTCCGCAGGTCAGCACGCCGAAACCGAGGGCAGTGATGAACACGTGCGCGGACCCGACTTTGCCCGGAGCGCCCGCGCCCAGACTCACCGCAAGCAGCGGCGCCGCCAGCCACGCAAATCCGTCGAACAGGTCGCTGCGATGCGGCCACCCCCGCGACACCGCGCCCGCGGCACCGATGGCCAGCAGGCCGGCTAGGCCCGTCACGATGCTGGGCGCCAGCGAGTCGCCGGCAAATCGGTTGCGCAGGGCCAGCCCCAGCACCACCGCGAAGATCATCGCCAAGATGGCCAGCGCCGTATGCGTCGCGGTCACAGCGGTGACCGGTTGGAATAGCCTCTTGCCGATCCGCGCTAGTCCGGTGGATAGCGACTCGTATTGCGGCTCAAACGAATCACCGTCGACTACCGGAGTCAACACCAAGGTGGCGCCATCTTCGACGCCCAGTTCGTCGAGGGTCTTGGTGACGTCGAGCCGTACCCCGTTGGCTTTGTGAAGTTCGTAGCCGATTCCGGATTCCAGCCCGCTCATGCCTCGGCGCTTGAGTTCGTCATTGAGCATCTCGACGATGTTGTCGATGTAGACCTCCACCGGCACCGACGCCGGGTACACCTGAGAGACGAGGTGTTCGCCACATACCACCGCAACTGCGCAGCGCGCCGGAAATGCGACCTTCGCCATTAGCGCGGCCTATCGGCGTCCGGAACATATTTGTCCGCTAATGCGGCGACGATCTCAAATAGCCGGAGGCGCGTTTTCTTCTGTAATTCGTGTTGTGTATCGATGATCCCGCCCTTGGCCAAGTGCGGGTCATAAGGCATGAATTCGACGGTCGCGCCTGATTGCCCGAAACGTTCAGTAAGATAGGCGCGCGCGTCGGCATCGAATTTATTTCTGCTGTCATTCAGGAGTACCATGCTGCGCGACACCAATTCGTGGTGACCCATCGACCGCAGCAAATCGATCGAACGCGTCACGGGCAGCGAGGTATCGGCCGTTAGCCCCGACACGAAAACCAGGGTGTCGCAGGCATCGAACACGGCCTTCATCACCGGATGTTCCAGGTCGTCGGACGTGTCCACCACGATGACGTTGTGGGTGCGCCGGAGCCGCGACAGCACCCCGGTGAACATCGACGGCACCAGCGGTCGAGGCTGATCGGATGCCCGGTTTCCGGCCAGCACATCCAACCCTAAGCTGTTCTGCCCCAGGTGTTCCCGGATGTCCGCATAACCTTGGACATCGGTGTCGTTCAAGACTGCGGCGTAATCGCCCGGCGGGGACTCATCGATCCGGCCGGCCAGCGTTCCGAAGCCGGGCGCTGCGTCGATGGCGACCACGTTCTCCGGTCGGCACTCACGGAATACCGCGCCAATGCACGCCGTCATCGTGGTCTTGCCGACGCCACCCTTTCCGGAAACCACCCCGATGACGTACTGCTTGCGGATGTGCCGACGTATCCGCCCCTGTAGCTCACGGTAATGCCGTTCGGCCGGCGATTCGCCAAGATTTATGGTGCGAAAGGAAGCGTTAAATAGAAGTTTGCGCCACCCGGAACCGGGCGGAATTTTGCGCGGTGCGACCATGTCGGAGATACGCAATGTCTCCGACACGGAGTCCCGGTGTTGAGGGCCCGACGCCTCTGGTTGTCGCGGCTGATGCCGGCCTTGCTCCGTCGAATTCCCGGGCGCTTTCCACGGATTTGTCACGATGCCGATGCTAACATGCGCGTCATACCCCTCGCTTACACGACCTTTCGGTGCGAATGCCATTTTTCATTGGCGGGCAAACGCCGCACCATCTCATTGACCGCGTTGACGATGTTGGTCGCGGTCCCCGGAGCAATGACCATCCATTTCTTGCCGGCAGACAACACGTGCTCGGCAACCAGTCGCCCCTCTGGGGTGTCGATGATGGTCACCACACTCTGTTCGACGTGGGTGCGGGTGGGCCCGGCAACCTCTACCCCGGACTGCAGTGCGACGATCGACGACTGACTCGACCGTTTCGAATCCGCAGCCAACAACAGCATGCGCTGCTGGTCGGCCTCTAGTCGCTGCTCCTGCAAAAACTTTCGCAGGGTCTCCTGGCTTTTCACATCGGCGAGTAGAGCATCGGCGTCCAGCGTGACCGGACGTAGGACACCCGGCGGTTTCTTCCCGCAGAGTCGCTCGATCTGAGCAGCTAGAACCGCATTGGCCGCACCTTCGACGCTGGCGGTTCCGGCCCCGCCGATGCGGATTATTTCTTCGGACCGTTCCATGACCACCCACCATTGGGCGAACCGCGCCAAGATCGCTCCGGCAGGCGCCTTCCGAGTCTCAGGCGTGCGGACGTCGAAGAGCAAACCGATGTCACGACGGCCGAGCACGGTCAGCCATTCGATGATGACGGGGTCGATGGTGCCGGCTTGATCTATTACGCCTGCATTTTGCAATTCCGCTGCCATCGGATGTTCCAGCGCCAACTGCGCCGTCTCGAGGCTGGGCAGAATCGGCCGCAGTCCGAGCTCCGGAGCAAGCACCTCGATGCCGGAGAGCACCTGAAGCACCCACAGGCCGTCGAGGGTGGTCGTCAACATTGCAGGTCTATCCAAGCCTCTGGGGCGCACGCCCGCGTGCGCCCCAGATCAGCATTCACCGACGCGTCAGACGAAGAAGTTCGTGGCACTCAAGTCTGTCGCGTGCGCCGAAGCGTTCACCGTGTGAATCGTCTGGCCGTGTTGCGCAACGGTTTCGATGAGACCTTCGAACCCGCGAAGCATCTGTATTTGTGCCTCATAGAACGATGCGTGCGCCTGGCCTTGGAAAAATCCGGCAATTTGGTCAGTCCGGTGTTTGATGTCGTCGTGGTGGTCCATCAGGATTGCCGCGTGGTTCCCGACGCCAGAGGCCAGGTCGTCGACGACGCCGTGGTCGTATTGGATGTTGCCCATACCTACCATGATGCTAAGTCCTAACTTGATAAAGAATTCGATGAAGGCTCGGGTGAATGGACTAGGTGTTATGCGTTGTCGCCGATAAATCCGGCGAAACTGTGCGCCGCATCCATCTCATGTTGCTCCATCATGACGGCGACCTTGCCAAGCCCTTCAGCAAGTTTGGTACCCCAGGTGGTGGCCTGCGCTAGATCTTTTTGAATCTTGGCCGCCGTCGCCATCGAAGACTGGTAGCCATCGCCCTGCCAGGCAACACCCATGCTTTCATGGTTGCTCAGATACTGGTTGGCGACGACCGTGGCGTGCTCTAGAGCGGTCTGGATGGCCTGTTGCGTCTGGCGCATCATGTCTGGTGTCACCTGAAGTAGTGCCATTGCTTCCCCTTTTTCTCGTGCTCCCAAATGGGACGTAGCAGATAATCTAAGCATGCCGTGGGGGTTCGCAGATTGGCAATTCACCACACAAACCCACACCTGCACCAGCCTTAACTGTGGCATCGGCTGGCCCACTGTTCTTCTGCATAGCGCAGGGTTCCGCACAGGCTGATTTCGCCGCTTCCTATTCGGAAGCAGAACCCACCAACACGCCCTCGATGTCGCCGTCGGTCGTCACCAGCAGCCCACGTCCGGGTGGCAACTGCTGGGCATTCGTCCTACCGAAGACCTTCACGTTTGTCGGGTCGTTGTCCATGAACAAGGTCGGCGAACGAGACCCCGTCAACTTCTGCACGAACGGATTCATCACCACCTGTGCGGCCCAGTTACCGGGCAGGCGGGTGGCAATGACGTGCAGACCGATCTCACGGCTGCGTTCGATCAGCCGCCATAACGGCGCTGTCGCCGCCTGCTTCGTGACTTGGCCGTGCTGCCGCAGCTCGTGCTCGTCGTCGATCAGGAGGAAGTGGTGCGGGCCCTGCCACGACTCGCGGTTCATCAGTTCCTCTTGAGTCAGGCCCGGCGGCGGAAGCCGGTCGTGCAGCAGGCCGGCCAGTTCGCCGATTGCTGCGTCGATGTCGTCTGCCGTATAGGCGTAGGCCCGAACATGCGGACCACGGATCTTGCCGATCAGCGTGGTCTTGGGATCGATGATGGTGATCTGTGCCTGCTCGGGCGTTAGCCGGTCCACGATTGCCCGGCCAAACGCTGCCAGCGTCGTCGTCTTTCCGCACAGCTGGCGACCGACCACCAGCATGTTGGGAATGCTCCGGGCTCGCAGCACGGCCGGCTGCAACGAGCTCTCGCCGATCGCGAACGGGATGTCCAACGGGTCCGGGCCCTCGGCAGTTTGTGGGTAGGCCTCGATGATCTGGCTCAGCGCTACCCGCTCGGGCAGCCGCGACAGGCGTTCCACCTTGCCCGCCCCTGTCACTTCCCCGATGACCGCACCGACGTCCCGCGGTCCAATCCGCTCGCCTCGCGTCCTGACGATCTCGGGCAGACCTACCAGCAGCTCGTACCCGTCTCGAGTGAGCCCGAAGCCCGGTCGGTCCAACGTGTTCCGAGCGGCCCTGCGCAGCTCCACGGTATTGCCCATCACCGACTCGTCGGGGTTGCTCAACCGTAGTTGGATTCGTGCGTTCGACACGTTGAGTAGACCCTGCTTCTGACCGACCAGCCACGCTGTGGCACTGGTCATCACGTGCACGCCGTAGGACAGACCCTGGCGAGCGATAGCGGTGACGCGATCGCCGGTACCCGCGTCCTTTTCATAAAGGTCGCCGTAGTTGTCGATGACTAAGAAGACGTCACCGAATTTGTCCGCAGGGTCGGTTCCCCCGCCGCCGGCTGCCCCGAATCGCCGTTCCCGAAACTCGGCGATGTCGATCTGGTAGTGCTTGAACGCCGTCTCACGTGCGCGAATCAAGGCCTCGATCGTCGCGATCGTCCGGGACACGCCTTCAGCGTCGTTCAAGCTGACGACCCCCGCCATGTGCGGAAGGTTTTCCACCGGGTAGAGCGCCGCTCCGATGCAGAAGAACGTCACCCGCTCGGGGCGATACATCAGGGCGGCGGACGTCATCAATGTCATCAAGGTGGTGGACTTGCCGCGCTGTGCGGTGCCGACGACCATGATGTTGTCCATCTCGGCGTCAATGACGTGCACTTGTTGCGTGTGCTCGTCGGGAATGTCGACCATGCCGATTGGGAAGACCAATCCTTGACTCTGACCGTAATCGACGTGCCAGGGCTTCCGGCGCCAATAAACCACCAGAGCATCGACCGGTTCACTGACTTCCAGTGGCGGCAGCCAGATTTGATGTGGCAATCGAGCGGGATGCGAAACAAGCGACTCGCGGATGACGTCGAGTATCTTCTTCTTCTTGAATCCGTCGGAGTGGAGCAGGAATTCGTCAGGCGTCACGGGTTCGTCAGCTACCGCCAGGGCTGCAGTATCTTCGGCGCTGAGCGGCTGGTACTCCCAGGTCAGCGGACGAGGCTTGGAGAAACTCACGTCGACTGTTTTGCTGACGTTCACGGCCTTCTTTGGCACCACGAACGGTGCCGACAAGTAGAAGCAGCGGAACGGCTCTAAGTCCCTCGGACCGACCTTGAGCAGGGCGTACCCGTTCTCCTTCGACGGCAGGTGCAGTGCGGCATCGCTGCCGATCACCTCACGCGAATCCTCGGCGGTCTCCGCCCGCAGTGCGACCCGGAACGCGATATTGCTTTTGGCCTTGCTCAGCGACGACAGATCAAGCCGCTGACCACCCAGGGTGAAGAACACGTTGCAGCCGCGGCCCTCCTGCCCGATGTGGATGACGAGCTGTATCCACTCTTGGTGATGGTGGAAGAGCTCCAGGTACTCGTCGATGATGACCAGCAAGATCGGCACCGGTTCCAGATCCCGACCCGCGAGCCGCATTTCTTCGTACTCGTTTGCGTCACGTGCACCGGCTTCTTTGAAAAGCCGGTATCTCCTGGCGATTTCACCGTCGATTGCCCTGCGCATCCGCTCGGCCAGGTGCCGATCGTCCTTACCCAGATTGGACAGCGAACCGGCGACGTGCGGCAAACCTTCGAGGTCCTGGGCGGCAGATTCGAATTTCATGTCGACGAAGATGACGATGAACGTCTCCGGCGAATGCGTCAGTGCAATGCCATTGCACAGCGACAAGAAGAACTCCGATTTACCCGAACCCGACGTCCCGATCACGACAGAGTGAAAACCGTAGCCGCCGAAGTCTTTTGCGCGAAAGATGACGTACTGCAGTTCACCACCTGGTTTCACGCCGACCGGCACCATCGCCCACTTCGCGTCGCCTCGGCCTCGGCTGTCGGCCCATAGCCGATCGACGTCGAGCTGGCGTGGATCGCTGACACCTAGCGCGCGTAGCAATTCACCGGCCGGGCTTTCGGTTTCAGACAGCGCCCCAGCGGTCATCGGCGACCAGCGCGCCAGCGCCCGCGCGTACCGATTTGCGGTGCTCTCGGCGAGCATATCGGCCACCGCATAGAACGCGTCGCGGTGATAAAGCCGGCCTTCTCGCAACTCGAAGCACTGGTCCTCGTCGGCAAAGCCGACCCCGATTCCCGGTCGGGTCGCCAAGCGCAGCACCGTAATGCCGGCCATGCCTTTCTGCCCGGTGACGCCCTCCCACTGCTCGGGCGTTCCAACGCTGTCGTCGACGATGACCCAGTGCGGGCCCAGGGCCAAACCCATTTCCATCGCGGAAGGCATCGATGTCGGGCTGGTTCCGACGGGTGGCGACCATGGTCCGCGGCCCTTGCGATGCAGCTCGTCGTCGAGCGCTTCTTCCAGCTCGGTGGGCGAGGCGAACACCAACCGGCGCAGGCCACAGGCATCGAACATCTCGTCGTGCTGGTTGTGCGGCAGCCACACCAGCCAGGACCACAGTTCTGGGTGGCGGGTAACCACCATGATCTTCAGGTCGTTGGGACTGTGATAGACCGCCAGCGAGCACAGGACCGACCGCGTCAGATTGTGTAGTTCGGCCGGATCGCCTCCGACGAAGCTGAACCCGGGCTTGGACCGCAGACTTAAAACCTTTCCGATTCCGCGGATCTTGCTTTGTTCGAGAATGAAATCCCTCAGCGCGCCACCGGTTACCGGCTCCAGCTCCTCGCCAGTGGGAACCTCAGGCCACTGCAAGGCCACCGCAGAGTCACTGGCTTGCTGCACGCCGATCCCGAGGCGGACATCCAGGAAGTCTGCGTCCCTGGGCCGACGCTCCCACATCCGCGGACCACCGATGACGGTGTCCAGTTTCTGCGGATCGCCATGCACGAACAGCTGGCTGCGGCGCTGGTCCTGGGCGGCGTTTTGCACTTCGTCGCGGTCCTCGTCGAGCTGGCGCAGATAAGTACGCCGCTGCTTTTCCTGCTCGCCCCAAGAGATCCGGCGTCCGCGCCCGAAGCGTCCGCTGAACATCAACGCGCCGAATCCGAACAGTCCCATCATCGGGAAAAATCCCGACTGCAGGGACCGCACCCCCGAGGTGTACATCACTACGAGGGTGCCGATGATCCCGACCAGCAGCGCCGGAAACGCGATCATCAGCAGGATGTTGCGGGGCTCGCGTTCCGGCAGCGCCAGCGGTGGGGCCACTGCCACTCGCACCGGGGGGACCGTCGGCGCGGGCGTACGCGATCCCCGTACAAAACCGCGTTTGGACATGCCTAACCTCCTGCCTGGTTGGCTTCCGGGATGGGCGCTACCGCGCCGTCGCCATTGATGGTGTCGTGCGCCAGCAGAGCGCTGTCGCGGCTGATTGCCGGGCCGGCCGCAAAGGTGCGCACGATCGGCCAGGGCGCCTGAACGGCGCTACGTGGATCCAGGTCGAGCGACTGCAGAGTCCGGTTGTCCCATTGGATGCCGAACCGAACACCCTGCGGGGAAAGCCAATACAGAGTTTCGCGGCTCTCAGAAGTTGCTACTCCGCTCGTCGCCGCGACGAAGTTCGCCGCTCCCGGCAATATCAATGCCAAGTCGGCCTCCACGGAATCCGGATTGCGATCGTCGCGGACCAAATGGACCAGGCGGCCGTCCATGCCGATCGGCACCGGCAGCCCCCGGCCGTTAAAGACGGTGATCGTCGCCTGCGGGTCGGTAGCCTGCTTCTGCCACGCGACGCATGTCACCGGATTGGCCGCGGTATCGGTAAAATTCAGCTTGCCCTTGGGGTAGTAGCCGACATTGAGCACGTCGACGACTGGAATGTGGATCAGCTTGTCCGGCGAGACCAATATCGGTGTCGCGGAGGCCTGGGCGGTCGCAGTGCGCAGCAGGTCGGCGACAAAGCTGGTGATCTTCTGCACGCCGTTGGGTAGCAGCACGTAAAACCCGGTCACGGCACCGTTAGCATCTCGCGTTTCCAGCACGCTGCCCACCGCCGAACCCGGCAACCACGTCGAGGTGGCGCCAAAGTCTGGGATCGCCGGTACCACAAGGGGTTCCGTCGATGGCAAGGCGTCGAAAAGCGCGTTGGAAATCTCGATCGGATATGTCACACCCGGATCGAGACCCAGATTAAAAGTGACCGATCGGTCGGCCGGGTCGATCTGCGAGCGTTGCCCGCCCCAGATCACATAGGTGGCGGTCTTGTGGGTTACCAGAATGGCTTGCGCAGCCCCCATCGGATCTGCCCGGCCCGCCGTCGAAAGCTCTCCGGCGATTGATGTCACCACCGGTGGCGCCCCGCTACCTCGAATGGGCGCGGTGTCGCATACCGACCACGCCGACACGGCACTTGGCGTGACAGCAAGGCTGTCTGGGATACCGGGAATGCCGATCATCGGGCCGGTCGGGTACTTGGCGATCTCGGATGCCTTGACCCAGGTCGGCGTGGCGTCGCTGCCGACCGCGAGCCGTGCAGAAGTCAGGTTGAGCGCCGGGTACAGACGTCCGTTGAGTTTCGCGTAGATGGCGCCGGTGTCGCGGTTTCCGATGATCGACGACTGGCCTACCAGGCCGGCGGGTTTCATGACATGCAGCAGTGCCATCCAGCCGATGCCGATCAGCACGAAAACGATCGAGAGTGCCACCGCCGCCTGCTGTTTACGGTCATCGTGTTTCATCCGCACCGAAAACCTGGTGATGGCGGCTTTCAGCCTGCGGTTGTAGAACAGGTGTCCCGAATTCTGATCTCGGTTGGACAGATTGAGGGGCACGATCAGTATCCTTTCGGCGGTCGATGTGCATCCGCCTGTTGCACCATCGCGGCGAGGTTCTCGCCGGTCAGGTTGACGCCGTAACGACGGATCACGTAGTTCATCGAAGCGCAGATGTTTGCCACCGGATCGTAGATGTTGGTCGATGTGCCGGGCTGGTGGTAGCGCGCGAAGGTCGCCGGAATCGTCTGGGCGATGCCGCGGGCGGACCCCGGGCCGCAGCTGTCGGCCTGCCCGCCTGATTCTCTGGCAATCAACGTCTCGTATCCGCGAATCCAATTGCGCCGCGCTGCCGGGTCGGTGATGCCCATACGATCCAATGCCGCGGCGATGTGCCCTCTGACATGGCCTGGCGCGAAGCCCTTTTCGTAGCGAAGGCCATTCAGCGGGAGCGCGCCTGCCGTCGATGCGTGGCGCACCGACGGGTGTCGCCGATGCCGGTAGCTCAGTCGTCTCAAGCGTTGCGCGAGCAGGTGTGAGTGGTGCTCCGATCGCTGCAGGTAGCGATGCTGCTGCCGCAGACGAGCGGCCATGCGCCGCAATGCTTCCTGTCGTCCGAGCGGGGTGTCTGCTGCCGGCATGGAGTCGCTGCGCGCTTCGTCGAGGACGCGTCGCGTGCCGCGCCGTCCCACCATGTGATCGGCGTCAGCTTCTGCCAGCGCGTCGACCACTCCGCTGTCGGCGGCAGCGGTGCGGCGTAATGCAGTTGCCATGTGCAGGCTGGCCGGCCTCGCCGCGCCCATTCCGTCGCCGGTGTCAACCCTGGTCAGTTTGGCGCGCTGCTGAAGTTGCTCGGGCGTGTCCACCGACCCGACACCGAAATGGTCGCTGCCATAGAGTCTGTGCCCACGAATGAGCAGCTCGATCACCCCGCGCGGCAACGGATCTGCCGTCACTGCAGGGCTCCGCCGTAGCGTGCCTGGTTCTCGACTTCAGCCTCTTCGCGCAGCGCTGCGATCGCGAGATTCAACCGATCGGCCAGCTCGCCGTGGGTGTAGCCGGACACCACTGAGGGATGCAAAGTCAATTCGACCAGCTTGCCGTCAGAATTCACCGCCGCACAGATATCGCCGAGGTCGACGCTGTAGGTGATCGTCTCAGCCTGACCGACGAACGCTTCCCACTTATCGGCGGCCTCGCTGAGTTCACGCAGAACTGACTCAACGAGAACCTTGTCGCTTTGCTGCGCGCGACTGCCCTCCTCAGGCACCATGACAGTATCTCGACCCCTCCGAACAGCGTCAATTCATTCTCTGGCCGCTTGGGCACTATGCCCTATCACGTCTGCACGATGCGAAATATCAAGACCATCACGGACTCGCTATCCATCTACTGGCCGGTGGCGCACTGAGCATTTGGAACCATGCGAAGTGGTAATTCGCGCTCACCAGGTTTCCGGTAGCAATACCCTCGGTGGCGGCCAGCAGCAGGCAATTGAGCAGCTGCGCGGTGTCGACGTCCGGGTACTGGGCCAAAAGCTGGTATCGGGAGGTGTCGAGGTATACCCGCAACAGGTCGATTTCCTCATCGACGATGCCCGTTCCCCCGGCGGCCGCCTTGGCCAACGTGTGAATCATCCGCGGCAGGCCGTCGCGCCAGTGCGTGGCGTCGCTCAGCAACCATCCCAAGTCGTCAACCGGCGGCAGCTCACGTGGTTGCGACGAAGTGTCCGTCACCTCATAGTCGGCCGCCCAGCCCAATGGGTCGCCGGGAGCGTAGGTCATCGATAGCGTTGCCTCTGAAAGCAATGTCGCCGCGTTGCCTGTTCGTCGGTCCGGCTCTAGCAACCGGACGTCGGCGGGCAGCGTGATTCCCGGCGGTATCCAGCCGTGGGCGAGGTCCGTCACCAATAACGTGGTGCCGTCCGCATGGTCGCCGATGGCCCAGCGCAACCCCGGTTCCTGACGAGCCACGAACTTCAGAAGCCTTTCCAGCCGTTTGCGCTCCCACTCAGATTCGACAAGCGGCTCTGGGTAGATAGCGGTCACAGCGTCGTCGACCGGCACGTCCCGGGCGGCGGCGGGCGGTTGGCTCGGCGACTCATCGACCGGTAGGTCTGCGAGAGGCTCGGTGGCGGGTCGATCGGCCAGTTGCTCGAGCGGAGTTTCCGCAAGAGTCGAGATCTGCTGAAGTACCGTCGTAATCTCCTCGAGTACCTCGGTGTCGTCCGCGTCGGACGGATACAGGGGCGCCATCTCTTCCGGTTCGGCGACTTCCAGTTCGACGGCTTCCGGTTGGGCGGCTTCCGGCTCGACGGTAGGCGCCGGTTCGATGGTTTCCAGTTCGACGGTAGGCGCCGGTTGTTCAAGCGCCTCAATCAGTTCCGTCGGGCTGTCGTGCTGATCAACCACCGTCGGCTCGCGGCGATCTTGCTCCGACAACTCCGGGGGTTGCGGTGCGGCGAAGTCGGTGGGTTCTTCCACCTCCGTTGGCGTTCTGGGGAGTACCCGAAAGCGTCGTGTCTTTTCGGTGTCCTCGACACCATCGACACCATTCGGCGGCCGGTATTCGGCCCGCAATTCCGACGTCACTTTACGGAGATGTCGAACTGTCGACTCAACTCGTCGCACGGCGAAGGCGCGAGCATCATCGATGACTCGAGCCTCCTCTGCCTGTCGATTCGCATCGGCCATTCCCGATCGCCTGATGCTCATGAGTTCGTCGTTTGCCGAATTGACTATCCGCTGCAAGTCAGCTCTTAGATATTTAACGAGTGGCGCAGTTTGAGGAGTAACGGTCGACAGCTCGGCAGGCCACAGCCCTCCCGTCACCCAGGGGGTGCAGTCGACCGAAGAGCTGAAGGCCGGAATCTTGAGCGATTCTCGGGTAGCTCTCCGGAGGCGCTGCCGCGCCGTATTCCGCCCGAAGATCGCCACCGGCCAAGCCTACCGTCATCTGTGAATCGACAACTTCACTCCTTTGGTCGGCTTCACACGGGCTTCATACGTGCGGCGTGCACTGGCAAAAGGCTGGCAAATGCCCGGGTCCGTTAATAAACATTGCGGTGAATTGTGGGAATAACCTGGTCTGGGTAACGTAAGGATGTGGCTGATTCCGGGCTGCAGCAACAGTTGAACGAAGTGCGCGCACTACTTGGCCGGGCGCGGGAGTTGTTCGGCGTGAATCCAGTCGAGCCGCCCACCGATATCGCTCCCGATCAAGAGGCCGTCAAGATCTGGATCCGCTAGGCTGCACGTTCCTCATTTCTCCTTCGCTTCTCGACGATGTAATTCGTGCGATACCAATTTCTCGATCGCCACGTCGAGATCAAGCTCGGTCGGAACTTCGGCCGAGGGGGTGTAGCCGGCCGCCACGATCTCGCCGCGGACTTCCATCACCGCTTTGAGATAGGAGACGTCGGCGGTCAGCAAGATGCCCCGGGCCAGGCTTTCCGCGTCGGTGTTCATCGCCGCCTCGCTTAGCGTGACGCTGTGCATGTACCCGCCTCGGCAAGAGCGGACCAGGATATGTCCGCTTGGGTGGACGGTGTCGAACGCGGGATCAGCCTCTGTCATTGAGTGTCGTCAGAGATCTGTTCGAATTTGCCAACGGCCTCTGATTCGTGCTCTTCCCACATGTTGGCCGTTCGAGCCAGGTTGGCCGCGATCTCCGCGTGGTTGTCGGCCTGCTGCTCGTAGCACAGCCGCCGCTGCTCGAGCAGTTCGCGCCCCGCTTCCCGGAGCTCGCTGAAGATCGGGCCCAGCGAGTCCAGGCTTTCTTGAATCGCCTGATGCGACGACGGGATGGTCCGCAGATACTCCGATGTCTCCTGGTGGTGGCCGGCAGCTTCACGCAAATGCGCGGGGACCACGTGGATTCGATCTGCCATCCGTTGTCTCCTCTTGATGTGCCGGCTGGCGCCGGATCTTTGCTACGGGCCGGCGACGGTAGCCGGCCTGGTGGGCACCGGTGGGTCGGTCCTGGCCGGTGCGACTGCCGGGACCGGCTCAGGAGGATGTTCCCAGCCTAGGAAGCTGGGCCCATTCACGGTGGAAATGTGCTGGATCTGCCCGTCGAGCAAGGCCTTGCTTTGGCCGAGCGCAAGAGCATGGCGCGTGGTGAACATACCGACATCCCCGGGCGCGAGTCGGGTGGGATCCAGTGGATCGGCGACCGCCGTCCCGGGCGGCGGGATGGTAATTCCCTGCTGGCGGAACGCATCTGCGATCGGCGTACCATCCACCGCCGCCTTGATCGCTGCGGCAAGTGCCGGGCTGGCAGCGGTCAGCGTTTGGCCGTCGGGCAACGTCACGGTCGTCGGGCCGGGCGCCGGCGGCTCACCGGCCGCAGCGCCGGCATTCTCATGATCCCCCTGGTCTTTGTCGGACGGGTCAGACGGCGGCTGATCCACTGCGCCGTCGGATTCGGGCAGCGCGTCGTCAAGGCCCGTCGGCGAGCGCTCGTCGTCGCCGCCCTGCGTCGGCCCGGGCAGCCCAAATCCGCCTGGCATAGTCCAACCGGGCATCGCTCCCCCGCCCGGCATCGCTCCCCCACCAAACGACGGAATGCTCGGCATGGCCGGGATCATCGGCGCAGGTGACGCCGGCGGTGTCGGTGTGGCGCCATCGCGCGGTAGCGAAGCGGGTTCTTCAGCGAGCAGCGAATCCAGGTAGGGATCCATGGCGGCATCTGGTGCTGCTGGCCGAGTTGGGGCGGCGGATTCCGTCGGCGCAACGACAGGCACGGCTGTTGTCCTTGAGTTCTCAGTGTTTCCGGTGGCATCAGCAGCGCCGGCCCTCGAGGAGTCGTACAGCGACGTCCACGCGGCCATCAGTGCTGAGCTCGACGTATCGTCCAGGTCCGCGTCCGCTACCACGGCCCTGATGTCCCTGAGCTTGCCGATCAGGAATCGCTGGAAGTCACGCGCTCCGGCCGGCGTGTCCAGATCGGATCGTGTCCGCACCGCCGCCTCGACGTCGTGCCGCAGTCGGTCCAAGGCTTCGGTGCCCTCGGCGGTCTTTTGGTGCGCATTGAGAATCGCCGTGATCACTTGCAGGTCGAGCTGCGCGGTTGCCGAGTTCTGATGCGCTAGAGCCGCTTCCGCATTCCTGATGGCGTCGGCCGCATCGCCCTCCTGATGATCGGAGGCAGGTCCGCCGGGCGGCGCACTCGCCGGTTTGCGGCCGGCCGGTCCCGTCCGTGCGGGAAAGATCATCTCCCCGGTCGTCGGGTTGAACAGATCGGGATGCTGTTGGCGAATCCTGGCGATCAGTCCGTCGAGTCGGCGCGGGCTTGCGGCAAATATCGTCGCCGCATCCGCTACGTCTTGCGGTGTCAGACCGGCTAGCCACGCTTGTTGGTCCCCGGTGCATCCGCTGACGTGCTCGATCGCCGCGAGTACGTCGTTAGGCGTTGTCATCGCTCAGCCGTGCGCCGGTGCGCGCGACGCCGAACTTATGTGCGGCCTCAACATGCTGGCGACAGTAGCCAGGCCGGTCATTGTCGACAATTCACTCGTGTGCACAGCGGCGGCCCGACACGGGCCTGCCTCAGCAGCTGGCCGGCGGAGCGCTGTAGTGCTGCCGCAACTTCTGCAACACGGCCGCTTTCGCAGCGTCGAGCTCGCGGGCAGCTGACACGACGGCCAAGATTTCGCGTTGCTTGGCGACCAGAAACGTCTGGAACTCGCGTGCACCGATCGTGGTGTCGAGTCCGATGGCGGCCTGATTCTCAACAGCGCGGTCGATCTCGGCGGCGATCGCGTCGAGCCGTCTGGCCCCGTCGAGCGTTGCCGCATGCGCGCTGGAGAGCGCTTCCACCAGGGCGCGATCGGCATCTGCAGCCGCCGCTAGCTGCCTGGATAGCGCAGCTTGCTTTTCCCCGATGGCACCGGTCGAAAGCCCGGACTGCTCTGCCATGGCACGACAGTACTCACGGGCTCGGCGGTCAACAACGATCGCCGTTAGCCCAGTAGGCGCCGAATTTGCACATTGGCGCCAAGCGGGCTGATCCGGACCGTAGCGCCGGCATGGGGTGCTTCGACAACCAGATTGTTGCCGATGGCCATCTGCACGTGTTCCGCGCTGGGAAAGACGAGGTCGCCCGGGCGGACCTGGGACCGCGGGACGGCGATTCCGTCGTGTATCTGCTGATAGGTGGTGCGGTCCAAGTGGATTCCGGCCCGCGCGTAGGACCACTGGGTCAACCCTGAACAGTCGAACCGATCGGGCCCGGTCGCGCCCCAGACATATGGTCTGCCCAGCCGTGATAGCGCCGCCCGCACCGCGATACCGGCGCGGCCGTTCGGCGGCGGCAGTCGTAGTTCGCTTAGGGCGCTTGGGTCAGTGCGACGGCGTGGGACTCGGTAGCGCAAGGCGCGTAACGCCGCCCGTTGCCGTCGGGCCTGCTGGTGGGCCGCCAACACATGTGCGCGTTGAGCACGCAGCCGCGCCACCCGACGGCGGATCGCCTCACGCTGTGCCATTGGGTTGTCCGGTGTCGCGGTGTCGGCCCGGGCCTCGTCGAGGACATTCTTGGTCAGAGTGCGGGCGTGCGCGTGATCCCGGTGGGCTTGTGCCGCGGTGGCAGCCGCCGCGGCGTCAGTCGTAGCGGCCGACCGCAGCGCGTCGCGGCTCCGCTCTACTGCTGACTGGTAGAACTCCTGTCCCCCTCCGGTATTCACCCCCACTGCCCGCTGTAACAATCGGTCATACTGCGCCGAGCCTGCGTCCAGCGTCGCTTCCCGAGTAGCGCCGGCGAACAGTTCGTGCGCACGGCTCAACGTCGCCTGTTCGCTTCCGCTCACTGCCCTTCCCCCGCGCTGGTGTCCTCATCAGCTCCATCGTCGGCGGCCGCATCGGCGAAGGCCCGAACCCGCGGGAGGGCCCCCGGCGGGACGACGCCCCGGTTTCGGATGTCCCACATTTCGGCGACGGTGACTCCGAGCAGTGCCGCGATGACCGGCTCGGGCAATGACGACCGTGCGCAGGCGTGATCGAACCGCGCGCCCAGGCTCATCGGCATGCGCTCCAGCAGCGCACTGCGCGTCGTCTCCAACGCCTGCAGATGTCGCATGAGCCGTCCCGCCGAAGCTGCGTCGGCGTTGACCGCCACCCGCCAAGAGTTAGCAGCCAGCATCTCAGCCTTCACGCACTGTCCGATCACAGAGAGAATATACGACTCATATTCGTTTGATGTCGTCTCGGGCAATCGCTCAATCACCGAGTTGAGCGCATCGAGCTGCGCTTCGGCGTACCCTTCGAGCACTTCGGTATCGGTGCGCCGGTCAACGACGATCGGCCCGGCCGGCCGCGTAGGCGTCGGTTCTGCCGGCGTGACCGCGATCAGGCGCTCGAGTTCAGCGGCTGGATCAGCGGCTACCACGAGACGCGAGTAAGTACCCGGCGGCAAGCCAAGTCCGTTCTCTACCTTTTGAACTGTGCTTTTGTGTGCCTTGCGGGCCCCCCGCTCGAGATAGCTCAGACCCATGACGCTCACGCCGGTTGCCGAGGCGAAGTCGGCCAGCGACCAGTCACGCGACTCGCGCAGTTCCCGGATCGCCGCCCCGGCCGATTCGCGGCTCACCGTTGCGCTCCGGCCATATCCGGATAGTACACAGGCATATCGCTTTGCCCTGTGTATATATGTTTTTATCACGTTTCTCTTGCCAATCGGCCGGTGCTGTGTATACGATTTTGAATACGTTTTCATCCTAAGGAGGCAGGCAGATGGGGCACCCATGTTCGGTCAGTCCGGAACTGTGGTTCGGCTACGCCGATGACGACGGCGGCGATGGTGCTGCCAAGGCGCGCGCCTATGAACAGTCGGCAACCGAGGCCCGGCTGTTGTGCCTGCGGCGCTGCCCCCTGGCGCAACAGCGATTGTGCGCGCGCTACGCGGTGGAAAACCGTGAAGAATACGGTGTCTGGGCAGGCGTCAAACTGCCCGGCGGGCAATACCGCAAGCGCGAACAGCTGGCTGCGGCGCACGCCGTCTTGCGCCAGATCGCTGCCGGCGAGATCAACTCACGACAGTTGCCCGACAATGCTGCCCTGCTGGCACGGCGCGAGGGTGACGCCGTTCCCGTCGCCGCCACGGTGTTTCACTTGCCCGTCCACCACGTCGGGCCGCGCCCGGCCGCCTGACTCCGCATCGACCAGCGGCGCGTTCCCGCCGCAGCGGTTGGATTGGATCGGCCGACAGGGGGTAATAGCAAAGGGCAACCGAGACGAGGGTATCGATGCCCAGGGCGACGACGACATTGCCGGCGCAGGCGGGATCGGGGAGTGGCGCGCATGACCCGCGACGACGACGATGATCCCGGCGCAGCCGGGATCGAGGAGTGGCGCGCATGACCTTTGACCTGACGCCGACGGCGGCGCAACACGACCTGGCCCGACGCACCCACGAGTTCGCCGAGTCTGTCATCCGTCCTGTCGCCCTCGACTACGACCAGAAGCAGGAGTTCCCCTGGCCGGTGCTGGAAGAAGCGGCCCAGCGTGGCTTCTACAGCCCGCTGTTCTACCGCGACCTCATCGGCGACCCGACTGGCATTTCGTTGCCGATGTTCATGGAGGAGCTGTTTTGGGGTTGCGCCGGAATCGGTTTGGCGATTGTGATGCCGGCTCTGGCGCTTTCCGCGATCGGGCAGGCCGCGTCTCCCGAACAGATGCTGGAGTGGGCGCCGCAATGTTTCGGAGAGCCCGGCGACCTCAAACTCGCGGCCCTGGCAATCTCTGAACCCGAAGGCGGCAGCGACGTACGCAATCTGCGGACCACCGCGCGCCGCGACGGCAGCGACTGGGTGATCGACGGTCACAAAATGTGGATCGGCAACGGCGGCATCGCCGACGTGCATGTGGTCAACGCGGTCGTCGACGAAGAGCTTGGTCACCGCGGCCAGGCGTTGTTCATCATCCCGGGCGGCACACCGGGTCTGGAGCTGGTACGCAAACTCGACAAACTGGGCTGCCGGGCGTCGCATACCGCCGAGTTGCGCTTCTCGGGCGTGCGGGTTCCAGAAGGCAATCTGCTCGGCGGCCAAGAAAAGCTCGAGCACAAACTCGCAAAGGCACGAGAGGTCGTCGCCGGCGGGCAACGTTCCGGTTCGGCGACGTTGGGCACTTTCGAGCAGACTCGCCCGATGGTCGCCGCGCAGGCAATCGGCATTGCGCGAGCCGCGCTCGAATACGCCACCACCTACGCCACCCAGCGAGAGGCGTTCGGCGGACCGATCATCGACAACCAGGGCATCGCGTTTCCGCTGGCCGAGTTGGCCACCCAGATCGACGCGGCACGACTGTTGACCTGGCGAGCGTCGTGGATGGCCGCCAAAGGGATTTCGTTCGAGCGCGGCGAAGGCTCGATGTCGAAGATGGCCGCCAGCGAGGTTGCCGTCAGGGCAACCGAACGGGCCATTCAGACCATGGGCGGCTGGGGCTACATCACCGACCACCCGGTGGAAAAGTGGTATCGAGATGCCAAGCTATACACCATCTTCGAGGGCACCAGCGAGATTCAGCGGATTGTCATATCCCATGCTCTTGGCGCCTCGGAGGGTGCGCCGCCACTGCATATCGAGCTGGAGCCGTCCGGTGGCCCGCTGAACCGGATGTTCGGCCGTGGCACCCTGCTGCGGGGTCGGGTGGCTAGCGCGGCGCTTTCTGCCAAGGACCGGGTTCCCGAGCCGCTGCTGCGCGTCGCCATGCAACTGCTGCGGCCCCCGCGCAAGTAACCCACTGGCTCTGCGGCCGCGAGTAGTGTTGCGGTATCGACGCCAGCTCGCACCCCTGACGAAGGTCGGGCGATGAGCAATCTCGAGACCGCTCCGGCCGAAGTCGCCTGCACCGCCTCACAACTCGAGGCGCTGGAAGTAGATAAGGAACACAGATGACCACAGATAAGACCGGCGCCGAAGCCACCGTCCGCGCTGCGGACGGGAAGTACACCATCGCCGTCGACGGCCAGACCGTCGGCCTTGCCGCCGTCGCTGATCGGGGCAACCAGCGGGTCTTCTATCACACCGAGGTGGACGACCAGTTCGAAGGACGCGGCCTGGCCAGCATCCTGGTTGGAGAAGCTCTTGAGGCGGCTCGTGCGGACGGCAAACGCGCTGTCGCCGTGTGCCCGATGGTGGGCGCGTTCATCAAGAAACACCCCGAGTTCAGTGACATCACCGACCCTGCCACTCCGGAGATCTTGCGTTGGGCCCAGACGCTATAGACCGCTCAAGGTGCCGATCACCTGGACTGTCACCGCCAAAATCACCGTCCCGAACAGATACGAGATCATCGCCTGCTGCAACGCCGAGACCCTAATCGGGCGCTTCTGTAAAGCAGTGTCAGTCACCCCATAGGTCACGGCGATGGTGAACGCCAAGTAGGCGAAGTCAGCAAAGGTCGGCTTCTCGTCCTGGTTGAAGTCGACGCCGCCCACCGGTTCGGTGTAGTACTGCACCGCGTAGCGCAGCGTGTAGACAACATGCACCGCCAACCAGGAGGCGATCACACTCAAAAAACCGATCGCGGCGGCAATAGCGCTGTCGGGCCCTTCGACCTTGCTAGCCACCAGCAGGTAGGCGACGCCGCCGAGACTGGCGATGCTGGCGATTAGCACGATCGTGTCGGCGGGCCCGCGCGTCGGATGCCGCTGCTGCACAACGACTTCGATCGCAGTGGCGCTCATCTTGGCGATACTCGCCCAGGTCCAGATCATATAGACGGCCGCGGTCGCGATCCATCCTGCCGCCGGGGCATACCGCCATCCCGCCGACATTCCGACCACGGTGGCAGCAGCCACCCCGACGATCGCTGCGATTCCGATGTGCACCGTTCTCGACTGGCTCTGCCGCAGGATAGAGGGAATCCGCATAGCGCCAGCTAAGCACGTCAGACCGGCGATTCCCGGCCGCAACTCACGCGCGCATCCGACATTGCGGCTTATTTATTTCAGCCGTGCGGATGACAGATCGGCGCGAGGGCGTCGTCTTCGACAATCAGCTCGGAGATCGTTTTCTGGTAGGCGGTTTCGTGGTCGCGGATAACGGCTGGCGGCGGTGTGACGACTGGGTCTTTGCGCATGTCTTCTACCAGCATTACCGCTTGCAACGATAAATCCGCGATCCGATGCAGGTGGCGTGAAATATCGGGTGCGGATGCTTGCTGTGCATAATTTTGCAGCTGCTCCGACCAATCCTGGTAGCTCTTTAGGCTCGGACCACCGGGTTGGATTGTCCGGCGTCGAGCAGGTCGCGATGCGCGTAGATGAAGGTGACGACGTTGTCGGCGGTGCGGCAGTCCGGTGATTGCCTCGGCGGTGCCAAGAGATATACCGCGGCCCCGAAACCGACTGCCACTGCGATAAGCAGAAGCACCGCGATCTTCATGCGCCGCGGCGACCATGCCACGGATTCCTCGGTCTCGACGGCCGCCGACGCGGCTTCAGGTATCCCGGTGGCGGCAGCCCGAAGCCGCTCAACGTGCTGAGGTACCCGACGCGATCTGTAAGACCTCCATACAAAGAGAACGCCGAAGAACAGCGCGAAGCCGGCCCACAGCAGAGCCAGCCGGGTGTTATTGCCGGTGAGCTCGAAGACCACCGCGCCCACGGCGTAGGTCGCGGGTACCCACCACTGAGCCGTTTTCTGCCATCGCGCGGCACGCCGCCGATAGGGCAGGCTGATAGTGCCGACCCGGATAGCGGCGGCCAGCACGCGGGGGTCGGACGGAACCTGTCCTCGCCGCAACGCCTTAATGGTCTGAGTGCGCTGCCCGAGGTTCAAACCGCTCAGGGCCGGGGCGTAACTTCGTTGGACCGAAGTTTGAACAAGAACGACCGGCGCAGCGGCGGCAAGCTGAACCCCAGCAGCGCCACCAACCCCCACGACCCAGTCGTGGAGAAAAAGTCGGGAGAATTGCCACCACAATCGCCGTGAGTGCAACCGCGGCCACCGCGGCATCCACTAACCAGCGCAGCCACCGCGGCGCGACCACCATCCGAGCCCACATCGTTAGCGAGTGTGTCAAAACGTGAATGCCCGCGCCCCCGAACCCAACTGTCGGGCGACCAGAACAAAAACCCGGCCGATGGCCGGGGAACCTGTAACCGATGACGCGACTCATCACATTTGTGGGCGAAGGGGGACTTGAACCCCCACGTCCCGAAGGACACTGGCACCTGAAGCCAGCGCGTCTGCCATTCCGCCACTCGCCCTAAACAACCGGTGGAGCCTACCACTGTAATTGCCGCCGTCCCCAACCACGCCGGTGTCCCGACGACGCTGCTCGCTGGCGCATCTGCAGCCACCGGACCCGGTTTGACCTGGCTCGATGCGATTCTCAGAGTTCTGCAAGTGCCGCTGCGCTGCGCTGGCCCGATAACATGCTGTAGTACGACACGCGTGATGCGACACGCCGGAGGATCGTCCGCCGTGCAGCAACGAAAAGAAAGTCTGAGGCGGGCGCTGGACATGGGCAGCCAGAAGGGGCTTGTTCAACGCATCGAGCGCAGAATCGAGGACACCGTCGGCGATGCTTTCGCCCGGATGTTCGGCGGATCGATCGTCCCGCCAGAAGTCGAAGCCATGCTGCGACGGGAGGCGGCCGAGGGAGTGCAGCCGGTTGCGGGCAGTCACCTTTTGGCTCCCAACGAATACATCATTACCCTCGGTATGCACGACTTCCAGAAAGTGGGCGCCGACCCGGACCTCACTTCGGAGGCTTTCGCCAAGCATTTGGCGGGATACATCAGCGAACAGGGGTGGCAAACATATGGTGACGTGGTCGTCCGGTTCGAGCAGTCGTCGAACTTCCACACCGGCCAGTTGCGCGCCCGCGGTTCGGTCAACCCCGATGTCGAGCCCCGCTCGACAGCCATCGAGCTCCGCCCGCCACAATCACACCATGCGTTCAGCGCAGAACCAGGAGTACCACCGATGACTGAGAATTCGAGCTACCCCGGCGGCCAGGGGCAAGGGCGGTCCGGCGATGACTATCACGACGACCCCTACGGCGGTCATCAGCCCGACGACCCGCACGGTGGCCAAGACCCTCGCGGTGCCTATCCGCCGCCGGCCGATCAGGGCGGCTACCCCGACCCTCGCGGTGCTTATCCGCCGCCGGCCGATCAGGGCGGCTACCCCGACCAGCGCGGTGCTTATCCGCCGCCGGCCGATCAGGGCGGCTACCCCGACCAGCGCGGTGCTTATCCGCCGCCGGCCGATCAGGGCGGCTACCCCGACCAGCGCGGCTATCCGCCGCCGGCCGATCAGGGCGGCTACCCCGACCAAAGCGGCTACCAAGAGCAGGGTCGCTATCCCGACCAACGCGGCTACCCCGACCAACGCGGCTACCAAGAGCAAGGTCGCTATCCCGACCAGCGGGGCTACCCCGACCAAGGCGGCTACCCGCAGTATGAGCAGCGGCCGGCAGCCGGCTACGGCGGCGGCCAAGGGTATGACGCGGGCTATCGCCAGGGCGGCCAGGGCGGCGGGTACGGGCAACCCGGCGGCCAGGGGTACGGCGAATACGCGGACTACGGCCGCGGACCGGCCCGCCCGGACGAGAGCGGCTACGGAGCACCCGACCAGCGGTCGGCGTACCCCGAGCAGGGCGGCTACGACCAGGGCTACGCGGGTGGGCCGGGATACGGTCGGCAGGACTACGGCCAACAGCCTGATTACAGCCGCTACGGCGATGCTCCCGGTCCGACATACGGCGGCCCCGGCGGCGGGTACGCCGAGCCTGCCGGGCGCGACTACGACTATGGCCAGCCCGCGGAGGCCGGCGGCTACGGGGGCTACGGGCAAGGCGGCTACTCGCCCTCCGGCGCTGCGGTTACCTTGCAACTCGACGACGGCAGCGGGCGCACGTACCAGTTGCGTGAAGGCGCCAACGTCATTGGCCGCGGCCAGGACGCCCAGTTCCGGTTGCCGGACACCGGGGTGTCACGCCGTCACCTGGAGATCCGTTGGGACGGACAAGTCGCGCTACTGTCGGACCTCAACTCCACCAACGGCACCACCGTCAACAATGCGCCTGTGCAGGAGTGGCAGTTGGCCGACGGCGACGTGATCCGGCTGGGGCATTCTGAGATCGTCGTCCACATCCATTGATCCCGTAGGGCGCGAAGCTATTCAGCTTCACCCCGTGTCGACCGCCGTCCAAGTATCGTGACGTTGCGATATGCGGGCACGCGAGCCGTGCGGCGCCAGGACGGAGAGGACGCCAGATGCAGGGAATAGTTCTGCAGCTGACGCGCGCCGGGTTCTTGATGCTGCTGTGGCTGTTCATCTGGTCGGTGCTGAGGATCCTGCGGACCGACATATACGCTCCGACCGGCGCGGTGATGGTGCGTCGCGGCTTGATGTTGCGGGGCACGCTACTACCGTCGCGGCAGCGCCGAGATACCGCGCGCTACCTCGTCGTAACCGAAGGCGCATTGGTCGGTGCCCGTATCACGCTCAGCGGCCAACCGGTGCTGATCGGGCGCGCCGACGATTCCACTCTGGTGTTGACCGATGACTACGCCTCGACGCGGCACGCGCGGCTTTCCCAGCGAGGCACGGAATGGTACGTCGAGGATTTAGGATCGACCAACGGCACATACCTTGACAGGGCGAAGGTGACGACCGCGGTACGAGTCCCCATTGGCACGCCGGTCCGTATCGGCAAAACGGTAATCGAGTTGCGCCCGTGACTTTGGTCTTGCGCTATGCGGCACGCAGCGATGTCGGCTTGGTGCGCTCTAACAACGAAGACTCGGTGTACGCCGGCGCGCGGCTGCTGGCCCTAGCCGACGGGATGGGCGGTCACGCCGCCGGAGAAGTCGCTTCCCAGTTGGTAATTGCCGCATTAGCCCACCTCGACGACGACGAACCCGGTGGCGACCTACTCGCCAAGCTCGACTCCGCGGTACGCTCCGGCAACTCGGCCATCGCCGCGCAGGTCGAGATGGAGCCCGACCTCGAGGGGATGGGCACCACTCTTACCGCAATCTTGTTCGCGGGCAACCGTCTTGGGTTGGTACACATCGGCGACTCGCGCGGCTACCTGCTGCGTGATGGCGAGCTGACCCAGATCACCAAAGACGACACATTCGTCCAAACCTTGGTTGACGAAGGACGGATCACCCGGGAAGAGGCACACAGTCATCCGCAGCGGTCGTTGATCATGCGAGCACTGACCGGCCATGAGGTCGAGCCGACGCTGACGATGCGGGAGGCGCGCACCGGCGACCGCTATCTACTGTGCTCGGACGGCCTTTCCGACCCGGTCAGCGACGAGACCATCCTCGAGGCCATGAAGATTCCGGATGTCACCGAGAGCGCGGACCGCCTCATCGAGCTCGCACTGCGCGGCGGCGGCCCTGACAATGTCACTGTGGTGGTCGCCGACGTCGTCGACTACGACTACGGCCCAACGCAGCCGATCATCGCAGGCGCGGTATCCGGTGACTCCGATGATCATGACCAACTGACCCGACCCAACACCGCCGCCGGCCGGGCGTCCGCGATTACGCCCCGCAAAAGTGTCGTCAAACGTGTTCTGCCACAGGTCGATACTTTCACCAAACCGCGGCGGTCGCGACGACGGATAGCGATTGGCGCCGCGCTCGTGGTGTTGCTGGTACTCGCAGCACTCGCCATCGGACGGACGGTCATCCGCAGTTACTACTACGTCGCCGACTACAACGGCGCGGTGTCGATCATGCAGGGCATTCAGGTGTCCATCCTGGGCGTGCCACTGCATCAGCCGTACGCGCAGGGCTGTCTTAACAGCCGCAACCAGTTGTCGGTGATCCGTTACGGGCAGACTGGTACCCGCGGCTGCCAGCTGATGAAGATGTCCGATCTGGCCGAGTCGGCTCGCGCGCAAGTGGCCGCCGGACTCCCGGTTGGCACGCTCGAGCAGGCTGACGCACAGCTACGCAGATTGTCGACCGAATCGCTACTGCCGCCCTGCCCGCCCGCGCGAGCCCAATCACCACCTACCTCGAAAGCGCCGATCCCGCCGAATAGCAACAAGACACCGGAGCCGGGCGCGGGCCCCTCAGTGCCCGAAGAGCCTTCTGGGGGCCCCTCACCGACTCAGCCGACACCGGCAGCACCAACTCTCACAACGCTTTCGCCGCCTCCACCGCAGCCGGGCACAGACTGCCGGGCTTCGGCATGACAGGTATGACCACACAGCCGCAGCCGCCGGTGGCGGTGACGCCTCCGCTGCCGAACCGGCGCAACGCCGAACTGCTGCTGCTGTGCTTCGCCACCGCGATCACCGCGGCCGCTTTCGCGCTCGTACAGGCCGATCAGGAGCGAGCCATCAGCTGGAGGCTGATTAATTACGCCATAGGGTTTTTGGCGTTGTTCACCGGGGCGCACTTGGCCATCCGACGCTATGCGCCCTATGCGGATCCGTTGCTGCTCCCGGTAGTGGCGTTGCTCAACGGTCTAGGACTGGTGATGATTCACCGGCTGCACCTCGACGACAGCCTGGGCGGGGGCACCACACGCCCCAGCGCAAACCTCCAGGTGCTCTGGACGCTGCTCGGGGTGGCCGCTTTCGCGTTTGTGCTGATCGCGCTGAAGGATCATCGACAACTCGCCCGCTACGGCTATCTGTGCGGCCTGACCGGGCTGGTTTTCCTGGCGATCCCGGCAGTCCTGCCACGATCGTTGTCCGAGCAGAACGGTGCCAAGATCTGGATTCGGTTGCCAGGCTTCTCAATTCAGCCTGCCGAATTCTCCAAAATACTGCTGCTTGTTTTCTTCTCGGCGGTGTTGGTCGCCAAACGCAGTCTGTTCACCAGTGCCGGCAAGCATGTCCTGGGCATGGACCTACCTCGTCCGCGCGACCTCGCACCGCTGCTGGCGGCCTGGGTGGCGTCGGTCGGCGTCATGGTCTTCGAAAAGGACCTGGGGACTTCGCTGCTGCTGTATGCCTCGTTCTTGGTCGTCGTTTACCTCGCCACCCAACGGTTCAGTTGGGTCGTCATCGGCTTGGCGTTGTTTGCATTGGGAAGCGTTGCGGCCTACTTCAGTTTCAATCACGTACGGGTTCGCGTGCAGACCTGGCTGGACCCGTTCGCCGACCCGGAAGGTGCCGGTTATCAGATCGTGCAGTCGCTGTTCAGTTTTGCTACCGGCGGGATCTTCGGCACCGGGCTGGGCAACGGGCAGCCGGATACCGTGCCCGCCGCTTCGACCGATTTCATCATCGCCGCGTTCGGCGAAGAACTCGGTCTGGTCGGGTTGGCCGGCCTGCTGATGCTGTACACCATCGTGATCATCCGCGGCATGCGGACCGCGATCGCGGTGCGCGACAGTTTCGGCAAGCTGCTGGCCGCGGGCTTGGCTTCCACGCTGGCCATTCAGTTGTTCATCGTTGTCGGCGGCGTGACCAACCTCATCCCCCTGACCGGACTCACCACACCTTGGATGTCCTACGGCGGTTCGTCGCTACTGGCCAACTATGTGCTGCTGGCCATTTTGGTGCGCATCTCGCATGCAGCACGTCGTCCGCTGCGGACCAAGTCGCGCGACACCGGGTCGATCGCGGCCACTAACACCGAGGTGATCGAGCGGGTATGAACGCCTCCCTGCGCCGGATCTCGGTGACCGTGATGGCGTTGATCGTGCTGTTGCTGTCCAACGCCACGCTTACTCAGGTGTTTACCGCCGACGGGCTGCGCGCCGATCCGCGCAATCAACGCGTGCTGCTCGACGAGTACTCGCGCCAGCGGGGTCAGATCACCGCGGACGGCCAGCTGCTGGCCTATTCGGTTGCCACCGACAGCCGGTTCCGATTCCTGCGGGTGTATCCCAACGCTGCGGTCTACGCCCCGGTCACCGGTTTTTATTCGTTGCGCTATTCCAGCACCGGTCTGGAACGCGCCGAAGACCCGCTGCTCAACGGATCCGACCAGCGATTGTTCGGGCGTCGGCTGGCCGACTTCTTCACCGGGCGCGACCCGCGCGGCGGCAACGTGGACACCACGATCAACCCGCG
The DNA here is from genome assembly GCA_963744835.1 of uncultured Actinomycetota bacterium. Taxonomy (GTDB): domain Bacteria; phylum Actinomycetota; class Actinomycetes; order Mycobacteriales; family Mycobacteriaceae; genus Mycobacterium. The sequence continues at coordinate 979,795 of CAVUVB010000006.1, read as the reverse complement.
CATGCAGCAGGCCGGTTGGGATGCGATGCAGCAGGGCTGCAGCGGACCCTGCCGGGGCGCGGTCGTTGCGCTGGAACCGTCTACCGGCAAGATCCTGGCGCTGGTGTCGTCGCCCTCGTATGACCCCAACCTGCTCGCCTCGCATGACCCGGACCAGCAGGCGCAAACCTGGCAGCAGCTGCGCGACGATGCCCGCTCGCCGCTGACCAACCGGGCCATCTCCGAGACCTATCCGCCAGGCTCGACGTTCAAGGTGATCACGACCGCGGCCGCCCTGCAGAACGGGGCTACGGAGGACGAGGAACTCACCGCCGCGGCGACGATTCCGCTGCCGGACAGCACCGCCACCCTGGAGAACTACGGCGGCGAGGCTTGCATCGACGCACAGACGGTGCCGCTGCGCGAGGCGTTCGCGCGGTCATGCAACACCGCCTTCGTCCAATTGGGCTTACTCACTGGCGCCGATGCCCTGCGCAGCACCGCGCAGGCGTTCGGCCTGGACACTGCGCCCGAGCAGATCCCGCTGCAGGTCGCCGAATCCACCGTCGGGCCGATTCCGGACGCCGCTGCGCTGGGAATGTCGAGTATCGGCCAAAAGGACGTCGCGTTGACGCCACTGGAAAACGCTTTGGTTGCCGCTACCATCGCCAATGCCGGCGTAACCATGCAGCCCTATCTGGTCAACAGCCTGCAAGGACCCGACCTGGCTAACATCAGCACCACGGTGCCGCACCAGCAGCGCCGTGCAGTCTCACCAGAGGTCGCAGCTAAGCTAACGGAGTTGATGGTCGGCGCCGAGAATGTCACACAGCAGAAAGGGGCGATCCCCGGCGTGCAGATCGCATCCAAGACCGGTACCGCTGAGCACGGCACTGACCCGCGCAACACTCCACCACACGCGTGGTACATCGCCTTCGCGCCCGCGCAGACGCCGAGGGTGGCTGTCGCGGTGCTGGTCGAGGACGGCGCTGACCGATTATCCGCGACCGGCGGTGCGCTCGCCGCACCGATCGGGCGGGCGGTGATCGAGGCCGCGCTGCAGGGAGGACCATGAGCCCGCGAGTAGGTGTGACGCTGTCTGGCCGGTATCGCCTCCAGCGCCTCATCGCCACCGGCGGTATGGGCCAGGTGTGGGAGGCAGTGGACAGCCGGCTGGGCCGGCGCGTCGCCGTCAAGGTCCTCAAGCAGGAATTCTCTCAGGATTCGGAGTTCATCGAGCGGTTCCGCTTCGAGGCCCGCACCACCGCGATGCTCAATCACCCCGGGATCGCCAGCGTCCACGACTACGGCGAGACCCAAATGAACGGCGAAGGCCGCACCGCCTACCTGGTGATGGAGTTGGTCAACGGTGAGCCGCTCAACTCGGTGCTCAAGCGCACCGGCAGGCTGTCGCTGCGGCACACGCTGGACATGCTCGAGCAGACCGGGCGCGCACTGCAGGTCGCCCACGCCGCCGGCCTGGTGCATCGCGACGTCAAGCCCGGCAACATTCTGATCACCCCGACAGGGCAGGTGAAGATCACCGACTTCGGCATCGCCAAGGCCGTCGACGCCGCTCCGGTGACCCAAACCGGCATGGTGATGGGCACCGCCCAATATATCGCCCCCGAGCAGGCCCTGGGCCATGACGCCTCTCCGGCCAGCGATGTGTATTCGCTGGGAGTGGTTGGCTACGAGGCGGTTTCGGGTAAGCGACCATTCACCGGCGACGGTGCGTTGACGGTGGCGATGAAGCACATCAAAGAGGCGCCGCCGCCGCTGCCTTCCGACCTGCCGCCCAATGTCCGCGAGCTGATCGAGATCACCCTGGTAAAGAACCCGGGTATGCGCTACCGCAGCGGGGGACCGTTCGCTGACGCCGTCGCCGCCGTCCGCGCCGGTCGCCGGCCGCCCCGCCCCACCCAGGGGGCGCCCGCCGGCCGGGCCACCCCGGCCGCCATCCCGTCGGGCACGCAAGCACGGGCCGCGGTCAACCCCACCGGCCGGGCTCCCGCCGCCCGCCGCTCACGCCCGACCACGGGCGGTCAGCGCACCGCGCCACCGCGCCGCACCTTCTCGTCCGGTCAACGCGCGCTGCTGTGGGCCGCCGGCGTGCTGGGAGCATTGGCGATCATCATCGCGGTGCTGATCGTCATCAACTCGCACGACAACGCCTCCCCGCAGCAACAGCAGGCGCCGACCGTCACCGACACTGGGCAACCGCCCAACAACCCAGGCTCGGCTCCTGCACATCCGACTTATTGGACGAATCGGGGCGCACCGGGTAATCCTGGACGACAAAGCCAGCCGCTATGGCATAGCCGAGCGGCGATGCTGACCGACCACCGCGCGATGCCGCCCCGACACGAGACTTCGCAATGACGACCCCGCAGCACCTGTCCGACCGCTACGAACTGGGTGAGATCCTGGGCTTCGGCGGCATGTCCGAGGTCCACCTGGCGCGGGATGTGCGCTTACACCGCGACGTGGCGGTCAAGGTGTTGCGTGCCGACCTGGCCCGCGACCCCAGCTTCTACCTGCGGTTTCGACGTGAGGCGCAAAATGCCGCCGCGCTGAACCACCCGGCGATCGTCGCGGTCTACGACACCGGCGAGGCGGAAACGGCGGCCGGCCCGCTGCCCTACATCGTGATGGAGTACGTCAACGGTGTGACGCTGCGCGACATCGTCCACACCGATGGACCGCTGCCGCCCAAGCGGGCCATCGAGATCATCGCCGACGCTTGCCAGGCGCTGAACTTCTCCCACCAGCACGGCATCATCCACCGCGACGTCAAGCCCGCGAACATCATGGTCAGCACGACCAATGCGGTGAAGGTGATGGACTTCGGTATCGCGCGCGCGCTGGCCGACGGCGGAAACAGCGTCACCCAGACCGCGGCGGTGATCGGCACCGCGCAATACCTGTCCCCCGAGCAGGCCCGCGGGGACTCGGTGGACGCCCGCTCCGATGTCTACTCGCTGGGCTGCGTACTCTACGAGATGCTCACCGGCGAACCGCCTTTCATCGGCGACTCTCCGGTCGCGGTGGCCTATCAACATGTCCGGGAGGACCCCGTTCCGCCGTCGCTAAGGCATGAGGGCATCTCCGGCGACCTCGACGCAGTGGTCCTCAAGGCACTGGCCAAAAACCCCGAGAACCGCTATCAGACTGCCGCGGAGATGCGCGCCGACCTGGTTCGGGTCCACAACGGCGAGACCCCCGAGGCGCCCAAGGTGCTCACCGAGGCCGAGCGCTCATCGCTGCTGGCTACGCCGCATCCCAGCAACTCGGCCGGGCCGCAAACCGATCCGCTGCCCCGCCAGGAGCTCGACTTCACCCGCGAGCGCGGCGCTGGTTCAGTGAGCCGCTGGGTTATCGCGGCCGCGGTACTGGCAGTGCTGACCGTGGTCATCACGATCCTGATCAACACCTTCGGCGGCAGCACGCGCGACGTCCAGGTGCCCGACGTGCGCGGCCAGGCGTCCGCCGACGCCATCGCCACGTTGCAGAATCGCGGCTTCAAGACGCGCACCCAGCAGAAGCCCGATTCAACCGTCCTGCCCGACCACGTCATCAGCACCGACCCGGCTGCCAACTCCAAAGTGGGCGCCGGCGACCAGATCATGATCAACGTGTCCACCGGACCCGAGCAGCGTGAGGTCCCGGACGTGTCGTCGCTGAGCTACACCGCCGCGGTGAAGAAATTGAAATCGGCCGGGTTCAACCGGGTCAAAGAGGTCCTCTCGCCGTCTACGCCGGAAATGAAAGACAAGGTCATCGGGACCAATCCGCCGGCCAACCAGACGTTTGCGATCACCAACGAGATCGCGGTCATCGTCGGCTCGGGTCCGTCGACCAAGCAGGTTCCCGACGTTGCCGGGCAGCCGGTCGACATCGCCCAGAAGAACCTCACTGTCTACGGGTTTAGCAAATTCAGCCAGGCCGAGGTCGACAGCCTTCGTCCGGCCGGCGACGTGCTCGGGACCAATCCGCCTGCGGGGGCCACCGTCCCGGTGGATACGGTGATCGAGCTGCAGGTGTCCAAGGGCAATCAGTTCTTGATGCCGGATTTGTCGGGTCTGTTCTGGACTGAAGCCGACCCGCAGCTACGGGCGCTCGGTTGGACCGGGGTGCTGATCAAGGGCGCCGACGTCGACGCGGGCAGCTCCCAGCACAACCGCGTGGTGTATCAGAGCCCGGCCCCGGGTCAGGGCATCAACAAGGACGGCCCCATCACGCTGAAGTTCGGTCAATAGCCGCCAGCGCCCGCTGCGACGAGGGATCACTGTCGTCGTGGCGCCGCACCGGGGCCAAGCAGTCGATGACCTCGCGTTCCAGCCGCAGCACCAACGCGTCGTCTCGATCCTGACCGCAATAGACCAGCCAGTTGGCCAGCATCCGATGGCCCCCTTCGGTGAGGATCGACTCGGGATGAAACTGGACCCCGTGGATTGGCAGCTCGGTGTGCTGCACACCCATGATCACGCCACTGCGGGTGCGGGCAGTCACCTCCAGTTCAGCGGGCAAGGTTTCGGGCAGAATGGTCAGCGAGTGATACCGGGTCGCGGTGAATGGATCTGGAAGCCCCTGCAGCACACCGGTGTTCGTGTGAAAGACGCTGCTGGTTTTACCATGCAACAACTCGGGCGCCCGATCCACGGTGGCGCCGAATGCGACACCGATGGCCTGGTGGCCAAGGCAGACTCCCAGCAGGGGAGTGGCGGCCGTCGCGCAGGCACGCACCAGGTCAATCGACGCCCCGGCCCGCTCCGGCGTACCGGGCCCGGGGCTGAGCAGGATTCCGTCGACCTGCGTGGCGATCGCGGCATGGTCGGACAACCGCGCGTCGTCGTTACGCCACACCTGTGCCTCGACGCCCAGCTGTCCGAGGTACTGCACCAGGTTGAAGACAAAACTGTCGTAGTTATCGACGACCAAGATCCGCATCGTGTCAGGTTACCGGGCTTGTGTTACCTGCTCGCGCTTCAGTAACTGATCGGTCCGGCCGGCCGGGCGAAGTGCATTCGCACCGGCTCGCTGTACCCGGCAATCCGGACATCCGGCGTGACTTGCTCGGTGTAGCCGAGTCCGAACCGCACGACATATTGCTTGTAGAGGGTCACCAGGGGAGCGGCGGCCAACGCGGTCTGCATGGCCACGGCGTTACCGATGGCGGTGATCTTGTATGGCGGGCTATAGGTCCGCCCGTTGAGCAGCAGCGTGTTTCCGACGCAGCGGGGTGAAGAAGTCGCGATGATGCGCTGGTCCTGCATTTGGATCGCCTCGGCGCCGGCGCTCCACATCGCGTTGAGGACGGCCGAGATGTCCTGCTGGTGTACGACGAGGTCGTCCGGCGATGCATCCCCGGGGAAACGACCGTTGGCGTCGCGCTGCGCGTCGGTGAGCGTGACGATCAGCCCCGGCCCGTGCACAGCGTCCAGACCGGCGTCACCGGCCAGTTCGGCGGAGCGCCGCAGCATCGCCGCGAGCGCGGTGTCGGAGGATCGACCATGCGTCGAGTCGATCGCACTGGCCAGTCGATCCCGCTCGGCGTTCAGCCGGTTGACGTCGGCCTGCTCGCCACGCACCAGGTCCACCAGTCGCGGCGCATCGCTGCGGCGAATCTCGCCGCCACGGGATACCCCGTGCGTCGCACCGAGCAGCAACCCGGCCAGCAGACAGACCACCGGGACACCGACCCGCCACGGGGACGACCGCGAGCCACCCGTGCGACTACCCCCGCGGGTGGGGTGGGGGCACTCCCCAGCTGCGCGGGGACCCCACCCGCTTGCGGGGGACAGCCGGGCGATGATTTTGGCCATCGGCTCTCCGTTCGCTGCTGGTTGGTGCGTTACGCTCGTCCTGAACGTGCCAGCACCCGCCCTGAACACCGTAGCTCCCAGGTATCCCACGAGGTAGAAATGCCCAAGTCCAAGGTCCGTAAGAAGAGCGATTTCACCGTCAGTGCGGTGAGCCGTACGCCGGTCAAGGTGAAGGCTGGGCCATCCAGCGTGTGGTTCGTTGCGTTGTTCATCGGCTTGATGCTGATTGGCCTGGTCTGGCTGATGGTTTTTCAGCTGGCGGCCAACGGGCCCGACGCACCGTCAGCGCTCAATTGGATGGCAGAACTAGGTCCGTGGAACTACGCGATCGCGTTTGCCTTCATGATCAGCGGTTTGTTGCTCACAATGCGGTGGCGGTAGACACCATCGCAGCCGAGATGAATTCATTTTCGCTGTGGGTGGTTACTGGGCCGGCAACCTCCGAGCCAGCGGATCACATGCGTGTGATTCATCCCCATTGTTGATAGCGCTTGTGGATAACCGCATCGGCAGTGGTAGGTCCGCTTAGGGACACCATGCAGCAAACACAGTGGGCACCGCCTACAGCCGGAATCGCAGCTTGCGGCGTCGCCGGTGTCGCGATGGCTATCGCATGTGTGACTCTGGTCACAGACGCGCCGGGGCGGCTGCTGATCGGGATTGCCGCGGCCGGTCTGATCTTGTTTGCAAGCGCTACTTGGCGCGCGCGCCCCAAGCTGGCAATCACCTCCGACGGTCTCGCGGTGCGCGGGTGGTTTCGGACGCAGCTTTTGCGACGAGCCGATATCAAGATCATTCGGATCACCGAATTCCGGCGAATTGGACGGAAAATGCGATTGCTGGAGGTCGACGCTAAAGATGGCCGGCTGCTGGTCTTCTCGCGTTGGGACCTCGGCAGCGACCCGCTGGACGTGCTCGACGTGCTGACCGCTCAGGGTTACGCAGGGGCCTGATTCGCCGTCGGGGTCGGCTTTTAGGAAATCGTGATCGACTCGATGACGACGGGTTCGGTGGGACGGTCGCCGTGGTCGGTGGCGGTGGTGGCGATGGCGTCGACGACTTTCTGCGAATCGGGTTCGACGACCTCACCGAAGATCGTGTGCCGCCGGTTCAGGTGGGGCGTCTGACCAACCGTGATGAAGAATTGTGACCCGTTGGTTCCCGGGCCCGCATTGGCCATCGCCAGCAGGTACGGCTTGTCGAACTGCAACTCGGGGTGGAATTCGTCGGCGAACTTGTAGCCGGGGCCGCCGCGGCCGGTTCCGGTCGGGTCGCCGCCTTGGATCATGAACCCGCCGATCACCCGATGGAAGATTGCGCCGTCGTAGAAGGGGCCGGAGCTTCCGCCGGAGGCGTTTTCGGTCGAGTACTCCTTGGTGCCTTGCGCCAAGCCGACAAAGTTGGCGACGGTCTTCGGGGCATGGTTTCCGAACAGCGCGATTTTGATGTCGCCGCGGTTGGTATGCAGGGTGGCAGTGGCAGTCTGAATCGGGCTGGTAGTCACGGCACCACAGTCTGCCATCACCAGTTGGCGCGCCGGGCAGGGCCCACCGCAGTGCCCGCGGTCGCGATCTGAAAGTATTCGGATCACGGTCTCGCTAAAGCGGCCGGGAAAGGCAGAAATGGGCGCGAGGAATGACACCCGGCTTAGCCCGCGGCAGCGGCTGTCCCGCGGCCTGACGTACACAGCGGTCGGGCCGGTTGACGTCACCCGCGGCCTCGTCGGGTTGGGTGCTCACTCGGCGCAATCCGGGGCGTCGAGCCTGCGTCGCCGTTACCGCGAGGGCCGGCTGGCCCGGGATCTGCAAACCGCCCAAGAGACCCTCGCCCAAGAACTGGCGGCCGCGCAGGATGTCGTTACTGGCCTGCCGCGAGCGCTTCAGCAGGCCCGCCGATCCCGGCGGCGTGGCAAGCGTCCCTTTGTGATTGCCGCAATCGCCGCGGTGGCCCTGGCTGGCGGCGCGGCCGCGTTCTCGATCATCCGCCGCTCATCGCGTGAGGAGCCTTCGCCGCGGCCGCCGAGCGTCGACGTGGAACCCCGTCCTTAGCTGACAAGGATCACGCGCCTACCGGGTGTATCTCAGTTACACCGGCGACGGACCTCTCGTGGCAGCTGCGGTTCGCTCATGCAGGTCTCCTACTGATCGGAGACCCGGACTGTCAACTATGTCCGTCAGTTTTAGATTCAACCTGTGGAGCCTAGGGGATTCGAACCCCTGACTTCTGCCTTGCAAAGGCAGCGCTCTACCAACTGAGCTAAGGCCCCTTGCCCCGACCACCGGCCTGGTCGGCGGCCACCTGCCAGACCTCGACACGGCGTCGAGACCGGATCACCGCCGCCAGCACGGCGATCGCTGCCAGCGGCAACACCAGTCTCACGAAACGTCTTGGCGAACACATGGTTGTGGGCCTAGGAGGACTCGAACCTCCGACCTCTTCGTTATCAGCGAAGCGCTCTAACCGCCTGAGCTATAGGCCCGCACGTGCGTACGGCCGAGCGACGAGATTACCCCACTGGAGCGTCCGCGCCCAAACCGCTAGTCCCGGTCCGCCAACGTCACCTCGACGCCTCCGATCAGGTCGGTCGTCAGGTTGTAGATAAACGCGCCGATGGTCGCCATCGCGGTGAGCAACACGATGTTGACCAACCCGATCAGGACGGCGCTGCCGAAAATCGTGCCGCTGGACACCAGGTCGGCGGTGCTGCCGCTGGTGTTGTTCAGCAGATCCCCGACGTTGCTGTTGAGCTTGCTCCACACGCCCATGCCGCCGAGCACCAGATACAGGAATGCCACGGCGATCATCCAGACAAAGAACAGAGCCACCGAGAGCACCAACGACACCTTCAGGGTGCTCCACGGATCGATGCGGCGGATCTGCATGCTGGCGCGCACCGGGCCCGCGGCTCGCGCGGCCACCTGGACACGGTTTTCCTTGCGCACCGCCGTCGTCGAGGTTTCCGGTGCGCGGTCGACGGCCGGTTTGCGATGCCCGACCCTCGGTATCGGACCGGACAGATCGGGCAACTCGCTGGCGTAGGCCTCGTTGTGCCGGCTTTCGTCGTGCGCAGGCGCCGCCTCGGCGTCGTGCGCCGGTGTCTTGGCGGCGCCCGGCGCCGCGGTGCCCGAGATGAAACGAGTCACCCGAGCCTCCGGGCCGGCGGAGCTACGGCCCGCCGGCCGCGGCTCACGTGGTTTGGGCGTTTCTGACGACGGGCGCTGTGGTGCCGCGGAACGTCGGGCGCTGCTGCGCGGCCGTGGGGCTCCCTCCACGGCATCGGACCCGTGCACCGGCCGTTTTGGGCCCGCCCGGTCGACCGAGCCACTCCCGTTCGGGCTGTCGCCCGGTCCGGGGTATCCCGGCTCGTTCGGTGATGTCACCCGCGGCTCCTCACTGTGCATGCGGTCGGCGATCGCTTACGCGTCCGAATCGTCGTCGGTGACGGCAGCTTCTTCGGCGTTACGCGCGATGGCTAACAGTGTGTCGCCCTCGCCCAAGTTCATCAACCGAACACCTTTAGTCTGCCTTCCGGCCTTTCGGACCTGCCTGGCAGCCGTCCGGATCACCCCGCCGCCGGAGGTGATGGCGTACACCTCGCTGTCGTCGTCGACGATCAATGCCCCTACCAGCTTCCCACGCCGGGTGTCGTACTGGATCGTCAAGATGCCCTTGCCGCCGCGGCCCTGCGCGGTGTACTCCTCTATCGCCGTGCGCTTGGCATACCCGCCGGAGGTGGCGACCAGCAAGTATGTGCCTTCGCGGACCACATTCAGCGACAGCAGGTAGTCGTCGGCGTTGAACCGCATGCCCTGCACACCCGAGGTCGCCCGGCCCATCGGCCGCAATGCATCATCGGTCGCGGAGAACCGGATCGACTGCCCGTTGGCCGATACCAGCAGCAAGTCTTCGTCGGCCGAGCACAGCACCGCCCCGACCAGTTCGTCGCTGTTGCGCAGGTTGATCGCCACGATCCCACCCGACCGGTTCGAGTCGAAGTCGGTCAGCTTGGTCTTTTTGACCAGCCCGTTGCGGGTGGCCAGCACCAGATAGGGGGCGTCCTCATAGCTGCGGATCTGAATAACTTGAGCGATCCGCTCCTCGGGTTGGAACGCCAACAGGTTGGCGACATGCTGACCGCGCGCCGTGCGCGAGGCTTCCGGCAGGTCATAGGCCTTGGCCCGATACACCCGGCCCTGGGTGGTGAAGAACAAGATCCAGTCGTGGGTCGAACACACGAAGAAGTGCCGCACGATGTCGTCCTGTTTGAGCCCGGCGCCCTGCACGCCCTTGCCGCCGCGCTTCTGGCTGCGATACAGGTCGGTCTTGGTGCGCTTGGCGTAACCGGTCTCGGTGATGGTCACGACGACGTCCTCGCGGGTGATCAGATCTTCGTCGCTGACGTCGCCGTCGGCAGCGATGATCCGGGTGCGACGGTCGTCGCCGTGCTTCTCGACGATCTCGCTGAGCTCGTCGCGCACGATCCCGCGCTGCCGATCCGGCTTGGCCAAAATGTCTTCCAGGTCAGCGATTTCGACCTCGATCTTGGCCAGGTCGTCGATGATGCGTTGACGCTCCAGGGCCGCGAGCCGGCGCAACTGCATGTCCAGGATGGCCTGGGCCTGGATTTCGTCGATGTCGAGCAGCTCGATCAGGCCGGCCCGCGCGATGTCGACCGTCTCCGACGCCCGGATCAACGCGATGACTTCGTCAAGGGCGTCAAGGGCTTTCACCAGACCGCGCAGGATGTGGGCCCGCTCGTTGGCTTTACGCAGCCGGTAGGTGGTGCGTCGCACGATGACGTCAAGTTGATGTTCGACGTAGTACCGGATCATCTGGTCTAGCCGCAGTGTGCGGGGCACCCCATCGACGATGGACAGCATGTTGGCACCAAAGCTGGTCTGCAGCTGGGTGTGCTTGTAGAGGTTGTTCAGCACCACCTTGGCAACGGCGTCACGTTTGAGTTCGATGACAATGCGCAGCCCGACCCGATCACTGCTCTGGTCTTCGATGTTGGCGATGCCGGCCAGCTTGCCGTCACGGACCTGCTCGGCGATCGAGGTGATGAAGTTGTCGTGATTGACCTGATACGGCAACTCGGTGATGACCAGCGAGGTACGGCCGCGCGAATCTTCTTCGACCTCAACGACTCCGCGCATCCGAATGGAACCGCGCCCGGTGGTGTAGGCGTCGTGGATCCCCTGGGATCCGACGATCAGACCGTGGGTCGGGAAGTCCGGGCCCTTGACCCGCTCGCAGACTGCGGCGAGGGTGGCTTCTTCGTCGGCCTCGTGGTTGTCCAGGCACCAGTAAACGGCTTCAGCGAGCTCGCGCAGGTTGTGCGGCGGGATGTTGGTGGCCATGCCGACCGCAATACCGCCAGAACCGTTGGCCAGTAGGTTGGGGAACCGGCTGGGCAGCACCGTCGGTTCCTGCACCCGGCCGTCATAGTTAGGTATGAAATCGACTGTCTCTTCATCGATTTCGCGCAGCATCTCCATCGCCAGCGGAGTAAGCCGCGCTTCGGTGTTGTGGCTGACGAACCCGTTGGTGACGAAAGCGTGATCGGCAGTATCGACTCGCAGGCTGTAGACGGGTTGGACGCCGGCATCGGACACGGACTTCACCCGCGCGTAGTAGAAACGCCCGTCGGTCAGTTCGTCGACGATCGTCTGGGCATCCGCATCGTCGCCATAGACGTCGAGGAAGCGTGTCAGGCCCGGTACCTCGTCGAGTGTGCAGCTTATTCCTGAGATTTCGCACGTTTTGCGCACATAACCTGCACAGTCGACGCGGACCAGATAGTCGCCGGGGCTGATCTCCTCGATCAGCTTCCACAACAGCGTCGGTACGCCGCCGATAGCGACCAAGCAAAGTAGCGGGTGATTCGCCGTACCGGTGACCTCAAAGCCCTCTTCGGTACGCACGGTGTACACAGCATGCTCGCCAGAGTTGAAGAACCGGTCAGCAACGACGGGGTCGCCATGCCGGTCAAGCACTTTCAGAGCGATTGCAGTGTCACTATTGGGCTGCGATCCGAGAACCACATCGGCGATGCGCACCGACCGTCCCTCCGGCAGCGCCACCAACGCATCGCCGGTAACGCAATATCTCATGGCGGCCGCTGGATCGTTGCCCGGTGAGCCGAAGTTGCCCTGACCGTCGACCAGGGGATAACGCAGCGACCACGGCTGCGCCATCCGCACCAAGGTGTCGTAGATCGACGCGTCGCCGTGCGGGTGGTAGTTGCCCATCGTCTCGGCGACCGACCGCGCCGATTTGGCGTGGCTGCGGTCCGGGCGGAATCCGGAGTCGAACATCGCGTAGAGCACCCGGCGGTGCACCGGCTTGAGGCCGTCACGCACCTCGGGCAACGCGCGGCCCACGATGACGCTCATCGCGTAGTCGATGTAGCTGCGCTGCATCTCGTGCTGGATGTCGACCGGTTCAATGCGGTCGGCGGCGTCACCGCCGGGCGGCAGCGTGGTGTCTGTCATCTAATCCTCGTTCGACGTGCGAATAGGGGACTTGGGGGAGTGGTCCGACATCGTCAGACGTCGCTAAACATCTAAGAAGCGAACGTCTTTCGCGTTACGGGTGATGAAGCTTCGGCGTGCGTCGACGTCTTCGCCCATCAGAATGGAGAACAGCTCGTCGGCCGCAGCGGCGTCATCGAGGGTGACCTGACGCAGCACCCGAACCGAGGGATCCATGGTGGTTTCCCAAAGCTCCTTGGCGTCCATCTCCCCTAGACCTTTGTAGCGCTGGATACCGTCGTCCTTATTGATCTTCTTGCCGGCCTTGAGTCCGGCCTCCAACAGGCCATCGCGCTCCCGGTCGGAGTAGGCGAACTCGGGATCACTGCGTTGCCACTTCAGCTTGTACAGCGGCGGTTGCGCCAGAAACACGTGGCCGTTCTCGATGAGCGGACGCATGAACCGAAACAGCAAGGTCAGTAGCAGGGTCGAGATGTGCTGGCCATCCACATCCGCGTCGGCCATCAGCACGATCTTGTGGTAACGCAGCTTGGTGATGTCAAACTCGTCGTGGATTCCGGTGCCCAGCGCGGTGATGATCGCTTGCACTTCAGTGTTTTTCAGCACCCGGTCAATGCGAGCCTTCTCGACGTTGATGATCTTCCCCCGCAACGGCAGGATCGCCTGGAACATCGAGTCGCGCCCACTTTTGGCTGAGCCTCCAGCCGAATCACCCTCCACCACATACAATTCCGACTTGCGCGGATCGGTGGAGCGGCAGTCTGCCAGCTTCCCGGGCAATCCGCCCAGATCGGTGGCGCTCTTGCGCCGCACCAACTCTCGGGCCTTTCGAGCGGCGATCCGAGCTTGCGCCGACGACACTGCCTTGTTCACCACGGTTTTGGCGTCACTGGGATTAGCTTCGAACCAGTGGGTCAGCTGCTCGTTGCAGACCTTCTGCACGAATGACTTGACTTCGGTGTTGCCCAGTTTGGTCTTGGTTTGGCCCTCGAACTGCGGCTCGCTGACTTTGACCGAGATCACTGCTGCCAGGCCCTCGCGGATGTCGTCGCCGGTGAGATTGGGATCCTTGTCTTTCAGCAGCTTCTTGTCTTTGGCGTACTTATTCACCACCGATGTCAAGGCGGCGCGGAAGCCCTCCTCATGGGTGCCGCCTTCGTGGGTGTTGATGGTGTTGGCGAAGGTGTGCACCGACTCGGAATAGCCGGCGTTCCATTGCATCGCGATCTCGACCTCGTGACCCGGGCCCTTGCCGGAGAAGTCCACGATGCTGCTGTGGATCGCGTTCTTGGTGCGGTTGATGTGTTTGACGAAATCGACCAGGCCGCCGGGGTAGTGAAAGGTGCGGTGCTTGACCTTGTGCGGTTTGTTGCGTTCCTCGGCCTTTTCCTCGGCCGACTTCGGCGCCTCGGCGGTGTCGCTGACGACCTCGTCGACTACTTCCTCGGCGGCGACGCGCTCGTCGACCAGGTCGATGGTCAACCCTTTGTTGAGGAAGGCCATCTCCTGTAGCCGCCGGGCCACCGTCTCGAAGTCGTATTCGGTTGTCTCGAAGATGTTCGGGTCGGCCCAGAACCGCACCGTGGTGCCGGTCTTCTTGGTTTTCTCACCCTGCTTGAGGGTGCCCGGCACCGAATGGTCGTAGAACTGCGACCACTCGTAACCGTCACGGGAAATCTCCACCTCGAGCCGTGTCGACAATGCGTTGACCACCGACACGCCCACCCCGTGCAAGCCACCCGACACCGCGTAGGCACCGTCATCACCACCGAACTTGCCGCCCGCGTGCAGCTGGGTCATGACGACGTCGACGGTGGGTATCCCGGTAGCATGCATCGCCACCGGGATGCCGCGACCGTCGTCGGTGACCTGGACGCTCCCGTCTTCGAGGATCTTGACGTCGACTTTGCTGGCGTACCCGGCCATCGCCTCATCCACCGCGTTGTCGACGACCTCCCACACCAGGTGGTGCAAGCCGCGCTCGCCGGTCGACCCGATGTACATGCCCGGTCGTTTGCGAACGGCTTCCAACCCTTCAAGAACCTGGATGTCTCCGGCGTCGTATGAGTTGCGGGCCTTCTTCTGGGCAGCCACGGTCGGAAAGCTCTCCTTGGGGTTGCGCGCGGGTAGTCAAGGACTGTGCGCTGGTTTCTCCGTCAGTCTACCGGCAAGAGGCCGCGGCACCGATTCTGTGAGGGTGTTTCTGCACAGCTATCTGCGCCGTGTGCGGAATTTCTCGCTCGGGTTTGCGTCCTGACGCTCGACGGACCAACTCACTCCCTTGTGACGGCCCTGAGCGGATCGTCGGATAGCTCAACCATAAGTGTCACGAGGACCTCTCCCGGCGATGTGCAACGGCCCCTTTCGCCACGACGGCGCCACCGGTCCGGTGATCTTCAGCGCCGTCACCACGCCGTCGCCGACCGCGGTGGCGATCTTCGCCAACACCTGAGCCTGGATGATTCGCAACTGGGTCGCCCAGGCCGTCGATTCCGCCGACACGCTCAGTACCCCGTCACGCAGTCCGGTCGGGGTGGCGTGGTCGGCGATGTGTTGCCCGACTACCGACGGCCACTGCCCGAAGACCGCTCCCTCGGCCACTCGCGACGACCAACCGTGCTTCTTCGCCACGTCACGCGCGACGCTGCCCAGCGGCTGCGGGTCGCGACTGTCTGGACCCGGGCCGGACCACCGGCTGCGGCTTCCGGCACCGGCCACGCGGCGGGTCGGTGGCAGCCGACGCCCACGCCCGACGTCCTTGCCTTGCGTGCGGGCGGCGCCCCGCGCCTCTTCCAACACCCGCCGCACCAGGTCCATCCCGGCCAACCCACTTAGCCGCTCGGGCGGTCCGGCGTCGGCTGCCGGTCCGGACACGTCGTCGCTCACGTTCGCACCGCCGAAACCGGTCCGTTGTCACTGTCGTCGAGCCCGATCGTCACTTGGGTGGCATCCCAGTCGCGAGGAATGTCGTCGAGGACGGCGGCTGTCACCAGTACCTGTTCCGCCGAGGCCGCGGCTGCTGCCAACGCCTCCCGTCGGGCCGTGTCGAGCTCGGCGAAGACGTCATCGAGCAATAGCACCGGATCGCTTCCGTCGGAGCGTAACAACTCGTAGGAGGCCAACCGCAACGCCAACGCCATAGACCACGATTCACCGTGGCTGGCAAACCCTTTCGCGGGTTGCTCGCCAAGGCGTAACTCGAGATCGTCGCGGTGCGGACCGACCAGGCACACGCCACGCTCCAGCTCGGCGTCGCGGCGTTGGGCCATCTGTGCCAGCAGAGCCGTCCGCAGCAGTTCTACCTCGGTACGATCCGGCCCGACGTCGACACTGCTGCGGTAGTTGATCGCCGCCGGCCGTGAATTTGGCGCCAACGACTGGTAACTCTTTTGCACTTCGGGTGCCAGGTCATTCACCAGGTCTATCCGTGCGGCCATCAACTCTGCGCCGTGGCTCGCTAGATGGCCGTCCCAGACATCGAGCGTGTCCAGGGCGCCACGATCACCCCGAAACCGCGCACCGGACGCGGATTTGAGTAACGCCGTGCGTTGGCGCAGAACCTTGTCGTAATCGGCCCGTACCGCGGCGATCCGCGGTCGGCGCAGCGTCGCCAGATCATCGAGGTAGCGGCGTCGGTCCGCCGGCTCTCCTCGAACCAACGCCAGGTCTTCCGGCGCAAATAACACCGCCTGCAGCACACCCACCACCTCACGCGGGCTGCGTACCGGCGACCGGTTCAACCGTGCTTTGTTTGCCCGGCCGACCGCGATTTCCACATCGACCGCGCACTCACGGCCATCGTTGACAACAATGGTGGATACCACGGCCCGCGGTGACCCCACCCGCACAAGGGCTGCGTCGGTAGCAACCCGATGCGAACTCAAAGTAGACGAATACCAAAGTGCTTCAACCAGATTCGTCTTTCCGTAACCGTTGGGTCCGACGAACACCGTCCGCCCCGGCGTCAATTCCAGATCGGCGTGGGCCCACGACCGGAAATCTCGCAAGCCAAGATGACGGACGTACACCTAACCGCTAACCAGGAAGACGGACCGGCATCAACAGATAGACGTAATCGGTCGAAACCGCCGGGAACGGTCCGCGGTCGGTGGGCTGTGGATCGTCATCGGCGGCCGGCCGTAGCACCGCGGGCCGGCTTGGCGTGGTGAAACCAAATGAGACCCGCTCAGAGTGCAGCGATCCCAGCCCGTCGGTCAGATACGTCGGGTTGAAGGCGATCGTGAGAGGTTCACCCGCAAATTTCACCGGGACATCCTCTTCGGCGCGGCCGACGTCTTCGGCGCCGGCCGACAGTCGCAGCACATCGTCGGAGAATTCCATCCGAACCTGTGCACCGCGGTCGGCGACCAGTGCGACTCGCTTGATTGCCTCGGTCAACTCGGCCACACCGATGGTGGCCACCGCAGTGTGCTCGGTGGGTAGAAGTTGGCGAAACTTCGGAAATTCCGCATCCAGTAATCGGGTCGTGCTGCGCTTGCCGTTGCCACTGATGCCGAGCAACCCGTCCTTGCCCACCGCCGGCCCGGCCCCCAATGACAAATGCACCTCGGCGCCGTCGGTCCCGGCCTTGGCTGCTTCGGCGAGCGTCTTGGCCGGCACCAGCACGGCAGCCTCGACGTCAGGTGCAGCAGCCGACCAGGTCAGCTCACGAACGGCCAACCGGAAACGGTCAGTAGCGGCCAACACCACCACCTCACCGGAAATCTCCACCCGGATCCCGGTCAGCATCGGCAACGTGTCGTCGCGACCTGCCGCGACGGCAACCTGACTGATCGCTTCGGCGAAAATGTCCGCAGACAGCGCTCCGGTCTCTGCGGGCAACGCCGGCAGTGTCGGGTAGTCCTCGACGGCCATCGTCGGCAACGAAAATCTGGCACTTCCGCAGGTCAACGCAACCCTGGTGCCGTCCACGTGGACGTCGACCGGCTTGTCCGGCAATGCCCGAGTGATATCCGACAACAGTCGTCCAGATACCAAAACCGTTCCCGGAGAAGCGATTTCCGCTGCCAACCGAACTTCGGCAGAAACCTCATAGTCGAACCCTGAGATAGTCAGGCCGTCATCCGAGCCGGTCAACAACACCCCGGCGAGCACTGGCACGGTGGGCCTGGTGGGCAGAGTCCGGGCCACCCACGCCACCGCGTCAGCGAAATCCTCCCGCGTTAAGCGAAACTTCAAGTCGGTCAAGCCGACTGTGGTCGTCGCCACGTCCATTGCGTCCCTTCATCAGCTCCAGCAGCAAGGCCAACTCCAGCGGCTACACCCCGCTGATGGACCGCCCGTGCCTGTAACCCGCATCGACGACCGAACCGGCAGTCGAACCACAACCGTAGAGCCTCGGACGCCATCTTGAAAGCTAATCGGAATCAATGACAATCGGGCCGTCTTCCCGTCGGAGCACGGTGTGGAACGGCCCGTCCCCAGCTGTCTTTTGGAAAGAAGAAACTACGAAGAGATACCAGTAACAGTATTAAGGCCTGTGCATGTTGGGGACAGGGCCACGTCGGTGCTGCTGGGCAAGACGACCGGGTTGTGGATGACAGGCGGGCAACTGTGTGATTTGTGTGCAGCGGTTGGGGATCACTCGCGGGTGTGCACCCGACGTGGATAGCGGGGGAGGAGTGCCAGCAGGTTGCACACAGACTATCCACAACGCAGCGGTGTGACTGGTGGTGTGGGCGGGTCCAAAGTTTTTTTGCGCCCGGGCAGAGATTCAGCGCTTTGAACGCTGCCGAATCCGCGTGGTGAGTTCTTTGACGTGATCGAAGACTTCGCGTCGTTCGGCCATCTCGGAGAGAATCTTGCGTTGGGCGTACATCACTGTGGTGTGGTCGCGACCGAATGCTTGGCCGATCTTCGGCAGCGACAAGTCGGTGAGTTCGCGGCACAGGTACATGGCGATCTGCCGCGACTGAGCCAGGGCTCGAGTCTTACCGGGGCCGCGGAGCTCCTCGACCGTGGTGTCGAAGTACTCCGCGGTGGCCGCCATGATGGTTGCTGCGCTGATCTGCATGGTGCTGGCGTCGGCAATCAGATCGCGCAACACGATTTCGGCCAGTGCCTTGTCGATCGGGGTTTTGTTGAGCGAGGCGAACGCGGTGACCCGGATCAAGGCGCCCTCGAGTTCGCGGATGTTGCGCTCGATGCTGCTGGCGATCAGCTCGAGCACGTCGCCGGGGACGGCGAGGCGCTCCATCTGTGCTTTTTTGCGCAGAATGGCGATTCGGGTTTCCAGCTCTGGTGGTTGCACATCGGTGATCAGCCCCCACTCGAAACGAGTGCGCAACCGGTCTTCCAGCGTGGCGAGCTGTTTGGGTGGCCGGTCTGAGGAGATGACGATTTGCTTGTTCGCGTTGTGCAGGGTGTTGAAAGTGTGGAAGAACTCTTCCTGGATACCTTCTTTGCCCTCGATGAACTGAATGTCGTCGACGAGCAGCACGTCGACATCGCGGTAGCTGCGTTTGAAGGCGACCTTGCGGTCGTCGCGCAGCGAGTTGATGAAATCGTTGGTGAACTCTTCGGTGGAGACGTATTTGACCCGCATGCCGGGGAACAGCCGTTGCGCGTAGTTGCCGGCGGCGTGCAGAAGATGCGTCTTGCCGAGGCCGGACTCTCCCCAGATGAATAGCGGGTTGTAAGCCCGGGCCGGTGCTTCGGCGATCGCCAGGGCCGCGGCGTGCGCGAATCGATTCGAGGCGCCGATGACGAAGGTGTCAAAGGTGTAGCGGCGGTTCAGGCTGGTGCCACCGGCAGCTTCCGGGTCGGCGGTCTGCGGACGTTCGGTGAAGTAAGTCGGCCAGTTCTGGTGGACGCTGGCGAGCGCTTCGCGGTCTTCGTCAACCTCGTCGGTGTCGGCGAGCGACTCGTCGAACACCAGGGTGTCCTCGGATTCGTCGGTAGCCAGTGGAGCGATACGGACGCCGAGTTCGATCTGTTGGCCGAGCCGACGGCTGAGGGCCTCGGTGATCTGAGTGCGCAGGTGACGTTCGATCTCGTTCTGCACGAAGCTGCTCGGTACCGACAGCAGAGCAAATCCCTCGACAATCGTCAGCGGTTGTACGAGGTTCAGCCAAGCTCGCTGCTGCGGAGTCAGCGGAGAGCCGTAGGGCTCACCGTTGCCGGTGAGGCCGTCGCTGGAGAGCTCGCCGTTGAGCTCGGAGACGACCGCATTCCAGACCGTCGCGAAACTTGATCCGGGGTCCTCGGTCATCAACGACGGGTCCCCCTGGTATGACGTCAAGGTACAACCTCTAGCTGCGCCAACGAACTGTCCACATGGTTATCCACAAGTGTGGACAGGACGACCTGCATCGCGCCGCAACTCACTGCAGACGGCACGCGGGATCGGCGCTCAAGACAGCCAGCAAAGTTCACTTGGCCAGGAAGCCGATCCGCCATCCTCGCTTCGTTGTCGGGCGCCGTTCCGGTCAGAAACGGCATGCCTGAAGCTAACAAGTTTTCCCTTCGAGCGCCAACCGTTCTGCAACATTCGGACGAGCTTTCATAAGATTGCTCGCCGACCGCCGAGGCGGCTGTGACATTAGTCAACGATCGGCGCAAGGTCGGCGGTCGATGGGGCCACGTTTGACCCGACGAACGCTCGTCAGTACCCTCGAACAGTCGCCCGAAAGTCGGCGATACGGCTGCGATCCGAGCAACATGCCCGGGGCCCGCGCCGGCTACCAGCGAGACACAGAGCCTCCCGAGGCTTCGTGAGGGCAATCGTGTCACACCGGCAATGGGGTACCCGCCGGAGCGCGATGCCAGATGCAACGAGGAGAGAGTCGTGGCAAAGGGCAAGCGGACCTTCCAGCCGAATAACCGGCGCCGAGCCCGCGTGCACGGCTTCCGGCTGCGGATGCGCACCCGGGCCGGCCGGGCGATAGTGTCGAATCGGCGTCGCAAGGGACGCCGCTCGCTGACTGCCTGATCTTCAATCCTGATGTCACAGCGGTGCTTTCCGCGCGGAACCGCATGACGCGGTCCACTGACTTCGATACGACGGTAAAGCACGGGACTCGAGCCGTGCAGCCCGACCTCGTCATCTACGCGCGACGGGCCAGCGATAATGCAGCTGGCCCGCCGAAAATCGGACTGATCGTCGCCCGGTCGGTTGGTTCAGCCGTACAACGACACCAGTTGGCCCGACGGTTACGCCACATTGCGCGCGACCTCGTGCAAGACCTGGAGCATGAAGCGCACGTCGTGATCCGTGCCCTGCCGAGTAGTCGGGGCAGTGCCTCGGTTCGGTTGGCCGAGCAACTCCGGGCCGGCCTAAGGCGAATCCAGGCGACGGGATCCCAACGGTGAATGACATAACGTCACGGTGCGTGCGATGGCTGCGGGGTGCCGAGATGGCACTGGCCCGTGGCGTGATATTCGTGATTCAGCTGTATCGGCACATGGTGTCGCCGATGCGATTGCCGACGTGTCGGTTTACCCCGACCTGTAGCCAGTACGCCGTGGATGCCTTGACCGAATACGGGTTGGTGCGGGGGAGCGGGCTGGCCGCTGTCCGGTTGGCGAAGTGCGGTCCGTGGCATCGGGGAGGATGGGACCCGGTGCCGGAGCGCCAGGCTTGCCGGGCCGAAGTCCGGGGCACTCCAGCAGCGCTAGGGGAGGATTCCGTTGTCGTTTGATCCGTTCAGCCTCGACTATGTCTACTATCCGGTTTCGGCGATCATGTGGCTCTGGTACAAGGCGTTCGCCTTCCTGCTGGGCCCGTCGAACTTCTTCGCGTGGACGCTGTCGGTGATGTTCCTGGTGTTCACCCTGCGGGCGATTCTGTACAAACCCTTCGTCCGCCAGATCCGCACCACGCGACAGATGCAGGAGTTGCAGCCGCAAATCAAGGCCCTGCAAAAGAAGTACGGCAAGGACCGTCAGCGGATGGCGCTGGAAATGCAGAAGCTGCAGCGCGAACACGGCTTCAATCCCATCCTGGGCTGCTTGCCGATGCTGGCGCAGCTGCCCGTGTTCCTCGGGCTGTATCACGTCTTGCGGTGTTTCAACCGAACCAGCACCGGCATCGGGCAGCTGGGACTTTCGCCCGAGCGCAACCGGGAGCTGGGGAACTACGTGTTCAGCGCCACGGATGTCGGGCACTTCCTGGACGCCAACCTGTTCGGCGCGCCGCTGAGCGCCAGCATGACGCAACACGGAGCCAGCCTCGCCGCGTTCACCGAATTCCATCGCCCGGCCGTGGCGCCATCGGGATGCCGGTGATGATCCTGGCCGGCATCGCCACCTACTTCAACAGCCGGGCGTCGGTGGCTCGGCAGAGCCCCGAGGCTGCGGCCAATCCGCAGACCGCGATGATGAACAAGCTGGCGCTGTATGTCTTCCCGCTCGGCGTGGTGGTCGGCGGGCCGTTCTTCCCGTTGTTGATCATCTTCTACTGGTTCGCCAACAACATCTGGACGTTCGGTCAGCAGCACTACGTGTTCGGGATGATCGAAAAAGAGGAAGAAGCAAAGAAGCGCGAAGCGATCGAACGCCGGGCCGCCAACGCGCCGGCGCCAGGCGCCAAACCCAAGCGGGCGGCCAAGAACGCACCGTCGGACGGTAACGGCTCGCCGGCACGCGATGTCGATTCGACAGCCACAGAATTGTCGGAGCCCGATACGAGCAAGACCGATCAGGTGGAGCGCAACGTCAGTCCGGCCGGCCGCACCCCACGCCCGGGAGCGAAGCCGAAGAAGCGCAAACGTTGACCCCAGGAGCGGATCCATCGGCGGGGACTGATGCCGCGCAGCAGACTTAGCCGGGCCATGGCCTGGACGACGGGAAGGAAAGAGACAGGAATGACTGACGCGGACACAACCGGACACGACCTCGACGAAGCTCCAGCGGACGAGGATCTTGGACGAGGCGGTGACGGACGACGCGCCGGAGGATGCGGCGGCGGAGCGGCGCCGGCACCGAGGAGGAGCGGTTGGTCGCCGAGGGGGAGATCGCCGGCGATTATCTGGAGGAGCTGCTGGACCTACTGGATTTCGACGGCGACATCGATCTGGACGTCGAGGGTAGCCGCGCGATCGTAAGCATCGATGGGAGCGACGATCTGACCAAGTTGGTGGGTCGCAAGGGCGAAGTTCTCGACGCACTACAGGAACTGACCCGGCTGGCGGTGCACCAGAAGACGGGAGTGCGCAGTCGGCTGATGCTCGACATCGCGAGTTGGCGCCGCCGCCGCCGCGAAGAGTTGGCTGCGCTGGGCGACAAGGTAGCCAGGAGGGTGCTGGAAAGTGGCGAGCGCGAAGAACTCGCCCCGATGACGCCTTTTGAGCGCAAGATCGTCCACGACGCGGTCGCGGCGATCGGCGGAGTCCGCAGCGAGAGCGAGGGCGTGGAGCCGTCGCGGCGGGTTGTTGTTCTGCTCGGCTGAAGGCGGCTCAGAGTTACACAGGTGTAGTTCGTCCGGGCCGCGGCAGGCCAGAGACGGGAGGGATGTTTCACGTGAAACATGTCGTGCCCCGCAGGCCGGTGCCGTCAACAGTCCCCCCACCGCCTGACGTTGCGCACATTGTCTTCGGGGCTCGTCTGGACCTCGCCCAGCAGTACGCCGAGTTGCTCGCCGACGCCGGTGTCGAGCGGGGAATCCTTGGCCCGCACGAGATCGACCGAATCTGGGAACGGCATCTACTCAATTGCGGCGCCGTCGCCGAGTTGCTGCAGCCGGGCGAACGAGTCGCTGATATCGGTAGTGGTGCCGGCCTGCCCGGGGTCCCCCTGGCGATCGCCAAGCCGGAACTCCGCATCGTTCTCATCGAATCGTCGCTCCGTCGAACCGAGTTCCTGCGCACGGCGGTCAGCGAGCTCGGACTGGACGTGGAGGTGGTGCGGGGGCGCGCGGAAGACCCGGCAGTCCGGCAGAGCGTAGGCACGTGCGACGCGGTGGTGTCGCGGGCGGTGGCCCCGCTGGACAAGGTGACCCGGTGGAGTTTGCGCACTGCTACGGCCGGGCGGCCGGATGCTGGCGATCAAGGGGGAGCGGGCGCGGGACGAAGTCCGCGAACATCGGCGTGTGATGACCGCGCTGGGCGCCGCAGATGCCAGGGTGGTGGAATGTGGCGTGAACTACTTGTCTCCGCCGACAACGGTGGTGGTGGCACGGCGCGGCAAGTCGACTCCGGCCCGGGGCCTGCCGCGCCGAAGGTCCAACAGGGAGAGCCCATGACTGCGCCACACGAGCCCGTACGGTTCCGGGGACGAAGCCTCGCAGGAATCGGGATCGCATGTTTCACGTGAAACATCCGAATTCGACACCCCGATCGGGGCCGCCGCCGAGCGGGCAATGCAGGTGCTGCACACCGCCCACGAACCGTTGCACCGGCCGCGCCAACGGCGACTGTTCACCATCGCGAACCAAAAAGGCGGCGTCGGCAAAACCACCACCGCGGTGAACCTCGCAGCGGCGCTGGCGATCCAGGGGCTCAAGACGCTCGTCATCGATCTGGATCCCCAGGGCAACGCAAGTACCGCACTAGGCATCACCGACCGCCATTCCGGTACGCCGTCGTCGTACGAGGTGCTGCTCGGTGAGATGTCGCTACACACCGCGCTGCGGCGCAGCCCGCACAGCGAGCGGCTGTTCTGTGTGCCGGCCACCATCGACCTGGCTGGCGCCGAGATCGAGTTGGTGAGCATGGTCGCGCGGGAGAATCGGTTGCGCACCGCGCTGGCGGACCTCGATAGCACCGACTTCGATTACGTCTTCATCGATTGCCCACCGTCGCTGGGCCTGCTGACCATCAACGCTCTGGTCGCCGCCCCCGAGGTGCTGATCCCCATCCAGTGCGAGTACTACGCGCTGGAGGGGGTGTCCCAGTTGATGAACAACATCGAGATGGTGAAAGCGCACCTTAATCCCGACCTCGTCGTCAGCACCGTGGTCCTCACCATGTACGACGGCCGGACCAAGCTCGCCGACCAGGTCGCCGAGGAAGTCCGCCGCTACTTCGGCGCCAAGGTCCTGCGCACGGTGATCCCGCGCAGCGTCAAGGTCTCCGAGGCACCCGGTTACAGCATGACCATCATCGATTACGATCCCGGGTCGCGGGGCGCGATGAGCTACCTCGACGCCGGCCGCGAGCTCACCGAGCGCGATCGCACAGCACCCGATAGAGGGGGAACTATCATGACCCAGCCGATGCGCCGGAAGGGCGGCCTTGGTCGCGGCCTGGCTTCGCTGATTCCCACCGGACCCGGTGAGGGTTCCGGCGCGTCGGGACTCGGACCGCGGATGGGCGACGCGGCGGCCGACGTCGTGCTGGGCGGCCCGGCCGCGGCGGGCTCAGCCGCCCCGACCGGTATCGGCGCGGTGTACCGCGAAATCGACCCGGCCCTCATCGAACGGAACCCGCGGCAGCCCCGGCAGGTCTTCGACGAAGAGGCGCTAGCCGAACTCGTCCACTCCATCCGCGAATTCGGCCTCATGCAGCCGATCGTGGTGCGCGCCCTGAACGGATCCCAGCGACCCGCAGGAGCGCCCAGCGGACCGCGTTATCAACTCGTGATGGGGGAGCGGCGGTGGCGCGCGGCCCAAGAGGCGGGCATGACCGCTATTCCAGCGATCGTGCGCGAGACCGCCGAGGACAATCTGCTGCGCGATGCACTGCTGGAAAACATCCACCGGGTGCAGTTGAATCCACTCGAAGAGGCGGCGGCGTACCAGCAACTGCTCGACGAATTCGGCGTTACCCACGACGAACTTGCTGCCCGGATCGGCCGCTCACGCCCGCTGATCACCAACATGATCCGGCTGCTTCGGCTGCCGATTCCCGTTCAGCGCCGAGTCGCCGCGGGGGTGTTGTCCGCCGGCCACGCCCGGGCGCTGCTGTCCCTCGAGGGCGGCCCCGAAGCGCAAGAAAACCTGGCCGCGCGGATCGTCGCCGAGGGGCTGTCCGTCCGAGCCACCGAGGAAGCGGTCACTCTCGCGAATCGCAGCGATACCAACCAGCCGGCCCCGCCGCGGCGCAAGCCGATCCAGATGCCCGGGCTCCAAGACGTTGCGGAGCGGCTTTCCGGCGCTTTCGATACTCGCGTCACGGTCAGCCTGGGCAAACGCAAGGGCAAGATCGTGATCGAGTTCGGTTCGGTGGACGATCTGCAGCGCATCGTCGGGCTGATGGACTCGTCGAACGCCTGACCACGGACACGCACCGATTACGTCACTGTGACAATCCGGCCACAAAACTTGTCGTCACATGTCGCACGCGACTGAATCGGTTTGCGTACCAGGTTATTTCGCCAGGGGAGCCGCTTTGATGAAAGATGGGGTCGAATCCAGGGTGGCATGCCGACGGCGGACCGCGAGCCACGCGCTGGATCGCGCCCGTAATGCGGGGTCGCGCGAGTATCCCCGCCGGGAGCACCCTGCGAGTAGGCTCGGCTGGGGGATGGGTGCACCACCCGCTCGCGGGGAAAGCGGGTCATTGGCTTCGGTGCCGCTCGCGTCCCACGGAGGCCCAGGAGTCTAGTGTCTGCTCGAATCACACCGCTGCGACTCGAAGCCTTCGATCAGCTTCCCAAACATGCGCGCCGCTGCGTCTACTGGGAAGTAGACCCCGCCACCCTCGGCAACGAAGATCACCTCGCCGACCCCGAATTCGAGAAGGAAGCGTGGCTGTCGATGGTCATGCTGGAGTGGGGTTCGTGCGGCCAAGTCGCCACGGCAACTCCGGCCGAGGGCGGCCAGCCCGAGCCGCCGTGCCTGGGGTATGCGTTCTACGCTCCGCCACGTGCGGTGCCCCGGGCGCACCGGTTTCCCGACCGCGCCGGTGTCCGCTGATGCCGTCCTGCTGACGTCGATGCGGGTGGAGCCGGGGCCGACCGCCGAAGAGCTGCCCTACAGCCTCGTTGCCCGGGTGGTCGACGAATTGGTCCGCCGCGGTGTCCGCGCACTGGAGGCGTTCGGTCGCACCGAGGACGTCGCGGAGCTGGCTCAACCCGCAGACCGTCGACCCCGATCTGCGACCCGTGCTGGAGACGTTGGGTGACTGTTCGGTCGAGCATTGCGTGATCGGAGCCGACTTCCTGCGCGACGCGGGGTTCGTCGTGGTGGCGCCGCACCGGTATTTCCCGCGCTTGCGGCTTGAGCTGGAAAGGGCCTTGGCTGGAAGGCGGCGGTCGAAGCAGCCTTGGAGCGGCTGTTGGAGAGCCCGCCGCTGCGAGCAACCGGTCGCCGCGGGATCTTCGGCTACGAGCCGCTGAGTCGGCTGGCCTGTTCCACCGACAGCTCGTGGGCAAGGAGCTCGGCGAAGGTGAACGTGCCGGTAGGCCGGTCGTTCTTGCCGAGCAGATAGAGCCGCTTGACCGCCGCCAGGATTCCCTCGGCGATCGCGTCGCGGGTCTGCGTGGTGACGAGCAGCGCCCGGTCGCGCGGGTTGGTGATGTAGCCGACGTCGACCTGGACGGTCGGCATCCGGGTCAGTCGCAGCAGGTCCCAGGTACGACCGTGGACGCGGCAGTCGCGTAAACCGGTGCGCGCTACGACTTCTCGTTGAATGAAGTCAGCCAGGTTACGGCCAATCGTAGAGACCGAACCGTGCGAATTCCCGAAGTGGAACGACGCCACGCCGTTGGCCGACTGACTGGCCTGGGTTGCACAGCGCAGGCTGATCATCAGAGTCGGCACCGACGGCGTTAGCCGTCGCGGCCCGCTCGGCGTCTGAGGGGCTGCGGTTAGTTGGCCGCGACAGAAACGTCTCCATGCCGATGGCAGTCATCCGTCCTTCGAGCCGACTTGCCAAGTCCCACAACACATCTGCTTCGCTGATGGGTCCCGCCGCCCCGTGTGTGATCAGCCCGTGGTCGGGCCGCCGCGACCAGGATCGATGATGATCCGCTTGCCCGACAGCTTTGGCCCGGACCGACGGACCAACTCCTCTTCGCGGATGGCGTGCAGTGAGCCACCGGTAACTCGTGAACTGAGAAAGTACAAGGAGCGCAACGTTTCCGGGCCGCAAATACCGTCGGCGTAAAGCCCGTACTCCCGCTGGTATGACATCAACCCGTTGTGCGTCTGCAAGCCGAAGTATCCGTCGACCAGCCCGGTGTAAAAACCCAGATCCTGCAGCCTGGCTTGCAGCGTTGCGACGTCGTCACCGTACATCGGCGCACCGAATTGATGGTTCAGTGTGCGGGCACCGAGCCGGTAGGACGCTTCTTTCAGCGCGCGGTAGGTGGCCTCGCCGACGATCCCGTCCACCAGCAGTCCCCGATGCTGCTGAAACGCCCGCACCGCGTGGTCAAGCTCCTCGTCGAAGACATCGAGTGCCACATGCCTTCCGGTGGATGAGGTCCTCATCGGGGCCGTCGAGATGACCGAGCGCGGTCAGCGAAGCCCGAATCTCGGTGACCGCTGCGCTGCGGTCACCACAGCGCAGCGCGTCGCCGGCGCTGCGATGCGGATGCGACATTCAAAGGCCTCCGGTTGAGCTGGTCTAACAGCCCTGCCGTCCCTTTGACAGGCTTGGCGGTATTGTCGCAGATGCGCGCCGATTTCGGGAAAACGCCAGGCAAATCGCGGCGATCCGTAGCGCGCTAACCGACGTTGGGAACGGCGTCGGAAAGTTCGCGCAACAGCGCCGCCTTTCCCTTGGCCCCGACGATCCGCTTGACCGGTTCGCCGTCCTTGAACAGGATCAACGTCGGGATCGAAACCACCTGAAACTTGCGGGCGGTCTCGGGATTTGCGTCGACATCGAGTTTGGCGACGGTGAGCTGCCCGGCGGTTTCGGCGGCGATCTCCGCCAGTACCGGCGCCACCATCTTGCACGGCCCGCACCAGGTAGCCCAAAAGTCAACCAGCACAGGCTTATTGCTGGCCAACACGTCGCTTTCGAAAGAAGCGTCAGAGACGTCTACAGGTGCGCCGCCTCGTGTTCGTCATCGGGTTGCTCCAATCAAAGTGTCGCTGCTGTCGGGGTTTCGGTGGCTTTAGTCTGGGTTTCGTTCTGCCGGGCTCCGCGTGCTCGGCCAACCAGCGCTCGGCGTCGATCGCCGCGGCTGCAACCGGTGCCGGCGGCGGTGACCGCCTGCCGGTAGGTGTGGTCGACCAAGTCGCCGGCGGCAAACACCCCGTCCAGCGAGGTGTAGGTGGTGTTGCCCTTCAACCAGGACGTAGCCGTCCGGGTCCAGGTCCACCGCACCGCGCACCAATTCCGAACGCGGATCATGGCCGATTGCGACGAAGACCCCGGTCACGGCCAGGGTGGACTCCTTGCCGGTGGTGTTGTCGTGCAGACGCAGACCGGTCACCGTGGTGTCGCCCTCGACGGCGACTACGACGCTGTTGGTGATGAACCGGATCTTGTCGTTGGCGCGGGCCCGGTTGAGCATGATCTTCGAGGCGCGGAACTCCTCGCGGCGGTGCACGATCGTGACGCTGCGGGCGAACTTGGTCAGGAAGGTGGCCTCCTCCATCGCCGAGTCCCCACCGCCGATCACGGCGATGTCCTGATCGCGGAAGAAGAAGCCGTCGCAGGTGGCACATGAACTCACCCCGCGGCCGAGCAACTCCTGCTCACCCGGTACGCCCAGATAACGCGCCGCGGCGCCCATCGCCAGAATGACGGCCCGCGCCTGCACGGTCTGCCCGTCGGCTGTGGTGACCGACTTGACGGGGCCGTCCAGTGACACCGCTTCGACGTCTTCCATGCGCAGGTCGGCACCGAACCGCAGCGCCTGCTCGCGCATCTGATCCATGAGCTCTGGGCCGGTGATCCCGTCGCGGAAACCGGGATAATTCTCCACTTCGGTCGTGGTCATCAGCGCTCCGCCGAACGAGATGCCCTCGAACACCACCGGCGCCAGCTGGGCGCGGGCGGCGTACAGCGCCGCGGTGTACCCGGCCGGTCCGGAGCCGATAACGATCACATCGTGAACAGAGGTGGAGGAGCTCATACCAGCCTTTCCGGTCCTTCAAGCCGCTTCAAAGCAATCGAACGCCAGGGTAGGCGGTGCTGTTCCCGCGAACACTACGGACGGTTGACAATCCTGTCAGCCAACAGGCCGGTGTCGGCTGAACTGCAGGTCGGCGCCACGGCCAGGGCCGTGACGGCGCCGGGCGTGTCGGCGGGTAGCACCAGCAGGACGGCTTGGCGTCCGGCTACCTCGACGGGTCGGGCACCCAGCACCCCGGCAGTTGCCGGATAGCCCAGTCCGCGCAGGCATGACCCGCGACGTTGCGGGTCGGCGAGCGGGCCGAAGTCCGGGTCGCGGTTGAGCAGGGCGAGGATCTGTTGATCCGACAGCGCAATGGTTGCCGGCGGGCGCGAGACGGTGATGTGTTCTATGGTGGTCGGCCTGCTCGACGTCGATGCCGGTGAGGTGATCAGCGCAGTGGTTCCCAGCCAGACCGCCGCGGCCGTCGCGGCCAGTCCGGCCGCGGCCACGGCCACGCGCGCTGAGCGCGGAAGACTGCCACGGCGGACGGTATGAGCGGCGCGCAGGCGAGAACGTGACTGGTCGGCGGCGGGCTGCTCGGCACGCAGCGCCGCGCCGATGCGGTCGACGGCGGCAGGCGCAACATCCGGAGCCGACGAGGTGTCGCCCCCCAACGCGGCGATGTCGCGGCGCACCCGGTTGAGCGCATCCATCGTCTGCTTGGCACCCGGATTGGTGCGGACTATCTTGCGCAGCCGGGCAGCGGTGTCGTCGTCCAGGAGACCTGCCTGTAGATCGGCGAGGGCTTCGGTCGTCAGCGGTGGATCGGCACCCGCATCATCGCGCTCAGCCGGCTCAACTCCGTCCATCCGCCCCAGTGTCCGTCATCGCCAATCCGAAAGCCACGGCGGTGCGGGCGGCTACCCGGCCGGGCGGTTGGGCGCGGTGTCGCTTTCTAGGTAGCCGAGAATGGTTGCAAGCCGGGCACGCGCGCGTGCGCATCGGCTCTTGACAGTGCCTTCGGCGACGTCGAGTATCCGGGCGGTGTCGGCGACCGAATAGCCGTGCATGTCGACGGCAACCACCGCGGCGCGCTGCTCGACCGGCAGCCGCATCAATGCCCGCTGTACCGCAATCGCCGTTTCCACCTGGGTGGTCCGATCGGTGATGGGATAGACGTCATCCAGCGCAGTCGTGGGATGAGCTTTGTTGCGGCGCAACCGATCCAGGCAGGCGTTTACCACGATGCGATACAACCAGCTGCTCACCGCGGCATCATGTCGAAAGGAACCGGCGCTGCGGTGCGCCGACAGCATCGCGTCCTGCAGCGCGTCCTCGGCATCCTCAGAGCTGCGGCTGGTGAGCCGGGCGACGCGGTGCAGCTGTCGGTGATGGCGGTAGAACAGCTCCTCGAAGGCATAGCGGTCGCCGGCGACGTGAGCGGCCAGTAGTTCGGCATCGCTGCGTTCGCGCCGAATCTGCCGCCCGAGGCCCACGGGCGGACAGTAACCAATCGGTGGGTGTCCGGCACTTCACCCGGTCGGGCCGATGGGTCAGGACGCGGCTTGCACCGTGATGTCGGACATAGCGCTGCGGCTCTGGCCGCCGGTGGTTCCCAAAGTGGAAATCCACACCAGCAGATGCGACGTGGGCGCCGAGGCGTGGACCGCGATGCTGTTGCGGCCGGGATGCACCGACGTCGGTTGTGTCAGCGCGGTGGTGTTGTCCAGCTTGGTCGGCGTCGCCGTCGTTGCCGAACGGATCTGGATTTTTGTTCCGGTGCTGGGGACGTCGACGGTCACGGCGCCCACCACGGTGGGTTGCGGTAGCTGCAGCAACAGCCCGACACCGCTCTTGAAAGTCGGGAACGGAACGGCGTCATGGTAAGTGTCGGTCTGCCACGCGGTCGCGGGGTTACCGTCGATGGCCAGGCCGGCCTGGCTGGGGTTATCGGCATCGCCGCCGGGGGAGAAGACTGTGGCGCTCACCGGCTTGACCAGGCCGCCGGCCGCCGAGGCAGTGGAGGTCGAACTTTCCGACGGTCCGTTGAGACCCAACTGGTCCTTGTCCAGGCCGGTGACGTCACCGAACATCCGGGTCAGCACTGACGCCAGAACCACCAACGCCACCGCGATGATGGCAACGCCGACACTGATCCCGATCGTCACGGTGCGACGCCGGCGTGCCCGGGCGCTGTAATCGATCTCGCTGGGCGGACGGGGGACGTCGGGTCGCGCGGGCGGCGGGTCCTGGATCGGCCCGATCAGCTCAGTACGGTCAGCCACCGCCGTCGCTTGCTGGAGCAGATTCAGCAGTGTCGCCGCACTACGTATGCCACCGTCGCCTTGAATCGAATGAGCGGCCGCCGCAGAAATCTGGAAGGGAATGTCCCGGTCAATCGAGCCGGGCTCGAGCGGCTGGCCGGCCGGATCCCGCGGTGCGGGCGCCATCCCGCTGTGCATCCCGGACTCCGGCAGCGGCCACCGGTTGACCAGCAGCGCATATAGTGCGGCCCCGATACCGCAGATGTCGTCCTCGGGAGTGGTTTCGGGCATGGTCGCCGGAAACGCCAACACCACGTCGCCTTCGATGCTGACCCGCACCCGGCTGGGATGGTCGATGGACAGCGCGACACCGGCATGGTGGGCGGTCTCGGCGGCGGCGGCCAGGGTTTGCATCGCGCGGGCGGCGCCCACCGCAGAGGGTGATGTGTCGGCTACCTCCTGCAACGAACCACCCCGGATCCATTCGGCGACGACCAGGCCGCCGGTGCCGGTGTGAACGACGTCGAGGATCCGGGCGATCCCCAGCTTGTCGATGCGGCCCAGCCGCATGGTGCGAGACAGGATCTCGCGAAGCTGGTCGTCGGCCAAGGCCCCATCCGGGTCTATGAATGTCAGCGCCACCTGCCGATCCAGCGCGGTATCCAGCGCCTGCCAAAACTGCAGGTGTGGGGCTCCGCCGTGGAACACCAACAGTCGGTAGCGGCCGCGGGCGATACTGGCGCCGGGGACCAGGTGCAGCTCGTCTTGGCGTGTGGACGGCTCCGCCGGTGGCTCATGGGGCGCGTCGAACCCGATCGTGTCGCCGGCGTCATCGAAGGGCGTCGGTTCCGGTCGGGGATCGACTGCGAGACCGCCGTTGGATTGCCGTGATGTCTCCGGCGCCGCGACCGTGCCGACCTGAAGGTCGGGTGGGACGTCCGGCTGGAAATCGTCAGCACTCGGTGACGATGCGGCGTCGGAGGCAGCCTTGGATGAGCTGCTGTCCGCTGGGCCGTCGGTCATCCCCGGTCCTTTCCCCATCCGCTCCCCGGCTACTTGCTGGGGAGGCCCGCGCCGGATGGGTTCTCGCACCGGATATCCCGGCGGCGTAGACGAATTCCTCTGCTCAGGGTACGTGACGACGTCGGGCCGGAACAGTTGATCAGCACCGACGGCTTTGCGGGCAGCGACGTTCGTCGGTGCACCGGGAGGGGCCGGTGCCGGGGGCCGGGCGCCCATCCAGCGGCGGAATGCGGCCAGCGTCGCGAGCGCCTCCGGCACTTGGGCACGCACCATAACCGTGGCCAGGATGGGCGCCATGATCACCGCGAGCACGAACAGCCGCAGCAGTGAACCGGCGCCGCCGCCGTAGGCGGTGAGCCGCTGCATCCCCATCAGTCGGTCCACCACGTGCGCAATCAAACCGGCTAGCAGCGACGCGGTGACGGTGACCATAATCGTCCGTATTTCCGCGACGCCGAGCAAGTGGCCGCCCGGTGGTTGCAACGCGTTGCGCAGCAGGTAGTAGCCGACGATCGCGCCAACCAGGAAGCCCAGACCATTGGCCAGTCCCAGATAACCGGCGACCAGCTCGGGGTTGTCAGTGATGTGCGGCGCCCCCAGCGAGGCGGCGATCTTGACCGTGGTGATGACGATGATGATCACAATCGGTATCCACGGCTGCTCACGTGCGTAGAAGACCCGCAGTTGCAGCAGCACGATCGCGTACGGGATCAGTGTGAATGCCGACAACGCGATCGCCGCGCCCAGGTAGCCGGCGTCGACATCACCGAAATGGCCGTAGGCGAACAGCGCGCTGCCGATCGCCGGCCCGCCGACGGTCATGAACGCCACCGTCGGGATGAGCGTGATCATCGTCAATCGGCTGGCTATCGAGAGGTCGGCGAGCACCGCAGGTGTGTTGTCGGCGGCGGCGTTGCGGCTCAGCCGCGGCATCACCACGGTCAGCACGGTCACCCCGATCATCCCGAACGGCAGCATCAGCACCAGCCAGGTGTAGTTGTAGATCGCCGGGCCCGACGCGGCGGCCGTGCTGGCGATCTGGTTAGTGACGATCAGGCCGATCTGGCTGATCAGCACGTAGAACACCATCGCCGCGGCCATGGCGCCGAACCGTTTGAGCCGATCGTCGATGCCCCACAGCGGGCGAAGGCTGATGCGTTGCCGCCGGATGGCAACCACCAGCACCGCGGTCTGCGCGAAAACCCCCAAGGTGGTGCCGATGCCCAGCACCAGCAGCTTGGGGTTGCCCATCTGCACCGGATCCACCGACAGCTGCCCCGGTGTTGCCAGGTAGGCGCCCAGGGTGGTGATCGCGACGACATTGTTGACGACTGGGGCCCACGCCGGCGGGCCGAAGACGTTGCGGGTATTCAGGATCGCCATGAACACCGAGGACAGGCCGTAGAAGATCACCTGAGGCAACAGCAGGTAAGCGAACGCCGTGGTGAGCGGCTCGTTCACCTGCGGGTTGCGGCCCAACATCAACTGGACCAGCAGGGGCGCGGCGGCCACCGACAGACACGTGGTCACCAGCAGCAAGGTGGTGGACAGGGTGACCAGGCGCCGCACGAAAGCCACCCCGCCGTCGGCGTCGTCCTGCTCGGCGCGGGCGAGCACCGGCACGAAGATCGCGGTGAACGTCGCTTCCAATACCAGGGCTGCGACCAGATTGGGCAGCTGGTTGGCCACCGAGAACGCGCTGGACAGCGCGGCGCCCAGGATTGCGGCCAGCACCACGATGCGGCCAAAGCCGGTGAGCCGGCTGATTAGGGTCGCGAACGCCATTCCCCAGGACCGCGATACCAGAGCGGCATCGGAGAGCTCAGGACGGGCCGGTGGCGGTGTGCCCTGCGACGACACCAGTCCGGTCGGCGGCAGCGGCCCGGTGGGCGGCCCCGCACGTCCTGGGCGCCGGCGCGGACCGGGTGGCCGTCGGGCTGGCTGCGCTGGTGGCGGGGCGGGCTGGCCGGCGGAACTCATACCCGGTGCTCGTCGTCGACGAGGTGGTCGGGCCGGCCGTCATCCCCGGCAGCCGGCGGGTCGGGGGGATCCGGACGATCAAGGTCCGCGGGATCAGGCTGGCCGCGGAAGCGGTGCCAAAGCCGTCGTCCCGCCAACGCCACCAGCACCGCTGCGGCGCTCAGCGTGATCGCGAACAGCACCTTGCCGTAGGCGTTGGAGTGCACCGACAGCCGCACCGGCTCACCCAGCGGCACACCATCCGGAGTTCGCAACGTAACGTCGATCGCGACTCGCTGGGTGAAGTTGACTTCGATCGGCACCCGCAGCGGCAGATACCCCGGTGGCACCTCGAGTTCACCGAGATCGGTGACGGTCATCCCGGGCGGGGCGTCGACGTGCAGTCCGACTCGGATCGGAACAGCCAACCCGTTATGCAGGACCAGTGGCAACGGGCTGTGTTCGGTGGCCAGCGTATAGGGCCCGGTTGGGTTGACGATGGTGACCGCGCCGAACAAGTCGTTGATCGAGGTGCCGACGACCGCCAGCCGCCGTTGTGCCAACCCGTTGCGGGTGCCGGGCGGTTCGGCCTGGCTGAGTGCGCGCAGCATGTCCTCGCGCAACGGCGCGGTATAGCCGACACCGGTCAGCCCGCTGCGGCCATCGGTCATCAGGGCCGCGGTCAGCCTCGATAGCCGGCCTACCTCGTTGTTGATCTGGGTGATGACGGCACCATCGAACCGGCCGCGTTCGGCTGCGTTGACGGCAGGCGGTTGCGGGATTCCGGTAGCGGCCGGGCTGGTCATGGCGTCGGCGATCAACGTCGGTAGGGGCCGCGGCACCGCCAGGCCCGAGCGAATCGCGGTCGCCAGGGTGGTCAGCAGGGCGCCCGCGTCGTCGGAGCGCAGCTTCCAGGTGGTCGGCGGCAGCAAAATCTGCGCGCGCGGTGCCACCCGCGGCTGCAAGGCCCGCCACAGCATCGAGCCCAGCGCGTCCTGACGACGGGCGGTTTCGGAGTCATGCGCAAGCCGAACCGCCAGCGCGGTGGATAGGTAGGTCGGCGCGACCGGATCGGAGCCGGTCGCCGCCAAAGCGGCGCCGACGGCCGGGTCGAACGGCGCGACGACCACCTGGTCGGACAGCCGTCGCGGCGCGGTGTCCGCGGTCGCCGCGGCGGAATCTTCGCCGGAGGAGTCGGCGGGTGCGATCACCACCGTATTGCTCTGCGCGCTCAGCAGATTCACGGTGCGGGGGGTCAACGAGCCATCGGGGATGAGGGTAGCGCCGCGGACGGCGGTGACGCCGAGGATCTTGTCGACGACATCGCCGGCTGACGTGGTGGCGATGGTGGACAGACCGGCATCGCCGACACGTTGGACGGCGTCGAGGTCGGCCGTCGCGTAGGGCAGCGGAGCCACACACATCCGGTGAGCCAGTGCCCGCAACCGGTCCAGCCAGGTTGCCGCCGCGGCCTGCCCGGTCCCCGGGTGTGTCGGCGCACCCGATTGCTGGGCGGCACCGTCGGGAGAGGCGGAGGTGCCGTTGGAGACAACGTAGCCCCCGGTCATCGCGTTGACGGTGACCAACAGGTCCGGGTCGACGGCCAGGCACAGCGAACGGCTGATGGCGCCGTCGGGGTCGACGTCGCGGCTGGTCGCGAATTCCGCCGCAGATAACAAGACGTCTAGTCGGCCACCGGTGGCCAGTGATGTTGCCAGGTCATCGTCGGTCAACCGCACCGGGATAGCACCGCCCGGTGCACCGGGCGCCAGCTTGGGCCGGTCGGCCAGCGGCCACAGCATGGTGACCGGCACCGGCTTGGAGGTGTCAGGTGCGATCGCAGCACCTGCGGCGCTCAGCGCGTCGCCGGAAGTGTTCAGGGGATCCGGTGGCACTCCCACCACCGGCAACAGGAATCGGGCATTGTCGAGCCGCGCGGCCTCACCGTAGTCGGGTGTTCCGTTGACGTTGATCAACAGCGGGTAGATGCCGGGTTTCTCGATGGCCAGTGACGGTTTGGTCGAGGAGCGAAGCGGAGCAGACAGGGTGAAGGCGACTTTTTGGCTGCGCTGTAGCTCGCTGGCCACCGTCAAGAAGTCGGCGACCCCCTCGTACTGGTCGGTGCCGCCGTCGAGGTCGATGCGCAGACCCGCCGAGGTACCGACCGCCGTCGCATGTTCGAGGCGAACCATTACATCACGCACCGTCCGGTCACCGATGTTGGTCACGGTTCCGGTGACGGTGACGATGGGCTCGCTGGTGGTGGTGACGACTTGGGGGGTCACCTGATCGATTCGGACCAGAACGAAGGGACTGGTCCCCGGCTCGCCCGCGGCGGCGCGGGGCGCTGCGATGGGTAGTGTGACCGCGGTCGCGAGACCAGCCAGGATGCCGAACATTGCGGCGAGGCGTAACGCGGTTGCCCGCCGGCGCCGCGGCGCGGTCACAGTGCCGTTTCCTCCACAAGTGGGGGGTATTGGCTCTCCCGCAAGCCGGTAGTGCCCGTACCCCCGCCTCACTTTGCTCTGCATCGTCGTCGGCGACTACTGTCCCTAGGGCCCTTCGGGCCCGGGACCGCGACCGTTCTTTCGGCCGCGCACCGATTCGTCGGGCCGACGGTTTCGGGTGCGTGAATGCGTTTGCGGCCGGCGCCGCGGCGAGGTCGGCGGCAGTGGTGGCAGAGCGGCCGGACCGTCGGTCTGCAACTTGTCGATCAGCTCGTCGGCCAGCTCGGCCAACCGGCGCTCGTCGGCATAGGCCAGCCGGGACGGCAGCTCGGGAAGCGGTACCCACGCCACCTCGGCAACCTCGACGTCCTCGTCGGACAACTCTCCACCCGAACAGCGCATCAGATAATGGTGCACGGTCTTGTGCACCCGCCGCCCCTCGGTGACGAACCAGTAATCGATCCTGCCCAGCGACGCCAGCACGCTGCCCAGAATTCCGGTCTCTTCGGCAACCTCCCGGATCGCGGTCTGCTCGGCGGTTTCGCCCTGCTCGATGTGCCCTTTAGGCAATGACCACAGCATCCGGCCGCGCCGGTCGACGCGACCGATGAGCGCGGCGACCTGGTCTTCACGCGGCCCATCGATACCGTCGATGACCAGTCCGCCGGCCGACGTTTCGTGCACAGTGCGCAGTCGCTCCGGTCCACGACGTGTTGAACGCGGTCGACCAGGCTTCTTAAGGTCTGCTGTTGGGCTGCCGGCGATCGCCCCGTCGCCAGTTTTACCGTCGGGCGAACCTGCGGTGCGCCGACCACGGCGCCTCCCCCGGCGCCGACGTGGTTGCGGTTTTTCGCCGTCGGACACCCAAGCGATAGTAGCTGGCGTGCGAAGACGCTCCCGGCCGCACTCGCCGGATGCGGCGGTATCGTCGCCGGACTGTGCTTCAAATGTCCGATCCCCCGTAACGGCCGCAGGCGGGCGCGCGCGACTGGGTTGAATTGTCGGCCTCGCCCCCGCAAGCGGGGGGACCCCACAACGGCCGATCAAGGCCGTATCGTCGCCCGACTAGGCTCTCCCCGTGCCCGAAACTGCGCAGCACACCGATCTGCTGACCGCCGCCGCGGTCGCCTTGAACAGGCACGCGGACCTGCTGCGCGAGCTCGGGTCGATGTTCGCTGCGGCCGGCCACGAGCTGTATCTGGTGGGCGGGTCGGTACGGGATGCGCTGATGGGCCGGCTGAGCCCGGATCTGGATTTCACCACCGACGCACGGCCCGAGCAGATGCAGAAGCTGCTCCGGCCGTGGGCGGATGCGTTGTGGGACACCGGTATCGAGTTCGGCACCGTCGGTGCCCAGAAGGGCGAGCACCGGCTGGAGATCACCACGTTCCGCGCCGACCGCTACGACAGGGTGTCACGCAATCCGCAGGTGCGGTTCGGCGACTCCCTCGGCGACGATCTTGTGCGCCGCGATTTCACCGTCAACGCGATGGCGGTGCGCATCACAGCAGCTGGTGCGGGCGAATTCTTTGATCCCCTAGGCGGTTTGGCGGCGCTGGGTTCCGGCGTGCTGGATACGCCTGCGACGCCGTCGGACTCGTTCGGGGATGATCCGCTGCGGATGCTGCGCGCGGCGCGGTTCGTCTCGCGACTCGGCTTCGCGGTCGCTCCGCGGGTGCGGGCGGCGATCGAGGAGATGGCGCCGGAGCTGGCTCGGATCAGCGCCGAGCGGGTGGCGGCCGAGTTGGACAAGCTGCTGGTTGGCAACGACCCGGTCGCCGGGATCAACCTGATGGTGCAGACGGGCATGGGCGATGTGGTGCTGCCCGAGGTCGGCGGCATGCGTATGGCGATCGACGAGCACCATCAGCACAAAGACGTCTACCAGCATTCGCTGACGGTGCTGCGCCAGGCAGCCGCCTTGGAAGATGAGGGGCCCGATCTGGTTTTGCGTTGGGCGGCGCTGCTGCATGACATCGGCAAGCCCGCCACCCGCAAGCATGAGGCCGATGGCGGAGTCAGCTTTCACCACCACGAGGTGGTCGGGGCCAAAATGGCCCGAAAGAGGTTGCGGGCGTTGAAGTATTCCAAGCAGATGGTCGACGATATTTCGCAGCTGGTGTATCTGCATCTGCGGTTCCACGGCTACGGCGAGGGCAGCTGGACCGACTCGGCGGTGCGCCGCTATGTCACCGATGCCGGACCGCTGTTGCCGCAGCTGCACAAGCTGGTTCGCGCCGACTGCACCACCCGCAACAAGCGGCGAGCCGCCCGGCTGCAGGCCAATTACGACGATCTGGAGCAGCGCATCGCCGAGTTGGCCGCAAAAGAGGACCTGCAGCGGGTACGCCCTGATTTGGACGGCAACGAGATCATGCAACTGCTGGGCATTCCGCCGGGGCCGCAGGTGGGAGAGGCCTGGCGCTACCTCAAGGAGTTGCGGTTGGATCGGGGGCCACTGACGCACGAGGAAGCGACGGCTGAACTGATGGCCTGGTGGAGCTCTCGCGGGAACCAATAGCCTTCCGGTGCCGTCCCACTGGCATGGAGTACTGCTTGGGCACCGGTGATGGCACGGCGACGATGTGGGACGCGGGGCCGGATCTCGATCTGGATGGGGATGGCCGACTGGACGCGGTCGGTCTGGATTTCGATGGCGACGGGCTGGCCGATGACGCCCTGGCCGATCTCGACGGTGACGGCATCGCCGATCACGCCGTACTCGATCTGGACAACGACGGCACCGCAGAAAGTTACTTCACCGATGACGGATCGGGGACATGGGCGATGGCCACGGATTCACCCGCCCGGCCGCCGCGGATAGGACAGCCCGAACCGGGCAGTGCGCCCGTCAGCGGACTGCGCTGGTTCGGGCTGGACGGCGTCGAGCACACCGGCGGGTCGCTGGTTGACATCGACGGCGACGGCCAGGCCGACTACCGGCTGTCCGACAGCGACGGGAACGGGTTAGCCGACCGGGCAATCAGTTTCGGCGATAACGGCGTGACGGGCTATGTCGATAGCGATGGCGACGGGCGGTGGGATGTCAAGCTCACCGACACCGATAGTGACGGCGCCGCCGATGCAGCCAGTGCGCTGAGGCCCGAATCGTAGGACCCCGTCGACGACGTCGGCGCGGTACTGTGACGCCCCATGGACTTGGAGCAGTCACCGCCCGACTCGGTGAGCGACGCCCTGACCGAGATACTGCGCGAGGACCTCAACGTCGATATCAGCCGGGTGACCCGCGCTTCTCGGCTGGTGGATGACGTGGGGTTGGACTCGGTGGCCTTTGCGGTGGGCATGGTGGCGATCGAAGACAAGCTCGGTGTGGTGATTTCTGAACAAGAACTGCTGAACTGCGACACCGTCGGCGACTTGGAGGGGGTTATCCGGGCAAAGGTCGCGGTCGCGCAGTGACGGTGCTGGCGGCCACTGTGGCCCGGGCGATGAGCACGTCGGCCCACGACCTGGTGGTCTTCGACCGGGACACCGAAAGCTGGACCGCTCACCCGTGGCCGCAGGTGCACGCACGGGCCGAAGCCATCGCCAGCCGGATCCTCGATGAGGACCAACCCGGTGCCGTGGGCCTGGTCGGCGAACCGACCGCCGATTTCGTCGCCGCGATTCAGGGCGCCTGGCTTGCCGGCCAGAGCGTGTCGATCCTGCCCGGACCGGTCCGCGGCGCCGACCCGCAGCACTGGGCACGCTCGACGCTGACTCGGTTCACCGGGGTCGGCGTGCGGACCGTTTTCAGCAACGAATCGGCGCTGGATCTGCTGCACACCGCCGACCCGCGGCTGCCGGTGCTGGACGTGGACGTGGCCGCGCAGGGCCGACGGTCGGCAACCCTGACACCGGTTCCCGGATCCGCCGAAACGCCGGCAGTGCTGCAGGGCACCGCTGGGTCCACCGGCACGCCGCGCACCGCGCAGCTGTCCGCGGAGGCGGTACTGAGCAATCTCAACGGTTTGCTCGCGGCCTTCGGCGTCGACGCCTCGGTCGACGTCGGCTGCACCTGGCTACCGCTCTACCACGACATGGGGCTGACTTTTCTGTTCAGCGCGGCGTTGACCGGAGCGCCGATGTGGCTGGCCCCGACCGCGGCATTCGCCGCAGCGCCGTTTCGCTGGCTGAGCTGGCTGCACGACAGTGGCGCGACGATGACCGCCGCGCCCAACACCGCCTACAACCTGATCGGCAAGTACGCTCGCCGGGTGCCCGAGGTCGATCTGGGTCGACTCAGGGTAGCGATCAACGGCGGCGAGCCGGTCGACTGCGCCGGGTTGGAACGGTTTGCAACGGCGCTCGCCAAGTTCGGTTTCGACGCGCGAGCGCTCGCGCCGTCCTACGGCCTGGCCGAAGCCACCTGCGCGGTGACCGCCCCCGGTGCGGGCAGCGGGTTGCGCTACGACGAAGTCCCGCCGGGGGTGCCCGGCTCAAGCGAGCCGATGCGCCGCCACGCGATCCTCGGCGACGCGATTCCCGGCATGCAGGTGCAAATCGGTCCGGCCGCCGATCAGCCCGCTGAGGCCATCGACCGGGAGGTCGGTGAGATCGAGATCCGCGGCGCGTCGATGATGTCCGGCTATGTCGGCGAGCCCGCGCTGCAACCCGACAGTTGGTTCAAGACAGGCGATTTAGGCTACTTCGTCGACGGTGGCCTGGTCGTGTGCGGGCGGGCCAAGGAGGTCATCACGATCGCCGGCCGCAATGTCTTCCCCACCGAGATCGAAGGCGTCGCCGCCGAAGTGCGGGGTGTCCGAGAGGGCGCGGTGGTGGCGGTGGGCACCGACTGGACCGACGCTGGCGCCGCGCGCCAGGGTTTGGTGATCGCCGCCGAGTTCCGCGGCCCCGACGAGTCCGGGGCGCGCAGCGAGCTGGTATCCCGGGTGGCGTCCGCTTGCGGTGTCGTCCCGACCGAGGTGGTGTTCTTGGCGCCCGGTTCGCTGCCACGCACCTCGTCGGGCAAGCTGCGGCGCCTCGAAGTCAAGCGCAACCTTGCGACCCTCACATGACCGAAACTGCCGCGGCGAACGTGAGCATCGACGACTACCGCGCCCTGCTCGACGACGTGTTCGATCGGCAGATTGTGCAATGGACCGCGGAAGCCGAAGCCAGCGAGCGGTTTCCGCGCAAGCTGATCGAGCATCTCGGTCAATCCGGTGTGTTCGCACACAAGTGGTGCGACGGACAGCACCCCGACGTGGCCAAGCTCATCGCGCTGGCGTTCGCTTTGGGCCGATTGGGGTCGGCGGGTCTCGGTGTGGGCGTCAGCCTGCACGACTCGGCCATTGCGCCGGAACGTCGGCGGGTGAACGGGGCAACGCGTACAGCGCCATTCGACGGTTGCTCATGTCGTGCTCACCGAGAAAGGTGCAGCCGGCAAATTCGCACAACCGGCGCGCCGCGCGGTTGCGATGGTCGGGGTCGAACATGATTCGGCGACAACGCGATTCGAGCTTGAAGATGCTGGCCACGATGCGCGGCAGCAGAAAAGGGCCGAGGCCCTTATTGACGACCGTCAACTCGGCGATCGCCGCATGCAACCCGATGTCGTAGGCGTCGGCGTGGTACCTGGTGGCGATGGAATCCTTTGCCGCGCGGTACACCTCGACGTAGCCGCCATCTTGGCCATGCATACTGCCGACGAACGGCCGGGAGTAGCTGCCGTCGAGCTGGGCGCGTAAGTACTTGCGCCAGCGAGACGCCGGCCAAGCGGACTCCCAGGCCTCGGCCAGGTGGGGCAGGCTCATCCACTCCGCGATCATCTCCGCGTCGGCGTCTGGGTCAGCGAGGCGAAGCGAATACGGCTCGGACAGGACCGGTATGGGCGGCGGCGGGACATTGCGAACCTC
Source organism: uncultured Actinomycetota bacterium (assembly GCA_963744835.1). Taxonomy (GTDB): domain Bacteria; phylum Actinomycetota; class Actinomycetes; order Mycobacteriales; family Mycobacteriaceae; genus Mycobacterium. The sequence continues at coordinate 937,035 of CAVUVB010000006.1, read as the reverse complement.
GTCGGTAAGCCCGTCGGACAGCTCCCGCGGCAGGATTGCGACGGTCTCGCGCTGCGCGCTCATCGACCGGCCCCCGGCGGGCCGGCGAAGGCTTGAGCAATCTGCAGCCAGCGCCGGGCGTCGTCGCCGTCGGCCGTCAGGTCAAGATCGCGCAACGCCCGCCGCTGGGTGACCAGAAAGCAGAAATCCTCGGCGCCGCCGGTGACCCGCTGCGCGGCATCCGGTGGCCCCCACGACCAGGTGGTTCCGTCCGGGGCACGCAGCTCGACAAGAAACGGCTCGGTCGGCGCGGGCAGCCCGTTGACCGCGAAGGCGTAGTCGCGGGTGCGCACCCCGATATGGGCGACAGACCGTAACCGCGCGGTGGGTGGCCTTGTAACGCCGAGGGTGTCGGCGACGTCGAGTCCGTGTGCCCAGGTCTCCATCAGTCGCGCCGTCGCCATCGAAGCAACACTCATCGGCGGCCCGAACCACGGCAGTTTGCGTCCGTCGGGAACTGTCAGCAGCGTATCGTGCAGCCGCGTGCGGGTGACCCGCCAGTCGGCCAGCAGCCCGGCGGGCGGCGTGGCGGCCAGTTCGTCGGCCCCTGCGTTGACGAAGCCGATCGGGTCAGCCGCGGCGATCTCCAGCAGCCCGGCGAAGGCAGCCTCGTCGGTGACGGACGTCAATGACGCGCGGTCGGTCCACAACAGGTGTCCGATCTGGTGGGCAATCGTCCAACCCACGGCGGGCGTCGGCGCTCCCCAGCGATCAGCGGCCAGCGGTGCAACCAGCGCGTCGAGCTCGTCGCTTTCGGCGCGCAAGTCATCGACGATCTGTGCAAGACCAGTCACCTGTGTACCTTAACGATTCGTCGCGAACTGACCGCGGCGGCCGACGACGCTGTGAGCGGCAAACCCGCACAGGTAGAGCATCGTGCCGGCCACCACCAGTCCGGGGGAGTGGCCGTTACGGGGAATGACGATCGCCGACACCGTGATGGCGCCGATGAATGCCACCCAAAACAGCGAATCCTGGACCGCGAACACGTGTCCGCGCAGCGCATCGTCGACATCGATCTGGATCGCGGTGTCAGCGCAGAGTTTGACCACCTGGCCGGCGGCGCTCAGCAAGAACCCACCCGCCACCATCACCGCAAGCTGCAGACCGAGTCCGGCTAGCTGAATCGCCGCCGCGATCAGCAGTGCTCCGTTGGCGGTGGCGTAGCGGCCCCAGCGGCGCACCGCAGGCGGAGTCACCACATTGGCCAGGAAGGATCCGGTCCCGGTAGCGGCGACAAACACCATGGCGCTGCCCAACGCTCCGACCGGCGCGGTCCCGTCGCTGCGCACCAGCAGGAGCACCAGCAGGGTATTGATGCCGAACACCATCCGATGCGCGGCCAGTCCAGAAAGCGTCGCGGCGACGGTGGGGCGGTGCAGCACCGTGCGGAGGCCGTGCAGCCAACCGGTGACCACCGCGTAGACGACCGACCCGTGGATCGCCCGCTGGGTGTCGTCGGGACCCAGCACGTGGGCGGTAAATCGCAGCGACAGCAGCAGCGCAATCAACAAAGGGGCGGTGACCAGGAAGATGATCGAGGCGGCCCCGCCGTCGCCGGACCCGACCAGCGTGCGGGGCACCAGCATGAAGTTGGCGCCCAGGAATGCGGCGAGCGCGCCGGTCGCCGAGGCGACCGAGTTCATCGTGACGACCTGTTCGCGAGGCACGACATGCGGCAGGGCGGCGGACAGACCGGAGGAGACAAACCGGGCGAAGCCGTTGACCACCAGCGCGCCGCACAGCACCAGCAGGTTGCCGGTGCCGAGCGCCAAACACAATCCCACCAGCGCCACCGAAACCAGCCGGGCCAGGTTGGCCCCGACCAGCACCAGCCGACGGTCCCAGCGGTCCATCAACGCACCGGCGAACGGACCGAGCAGCGAGTAGGGCAAGAACAACACCGCGAAGGCGCCGGCGATCGCCAGCGGGTGGGCCGCCCGTTCGGGGTTGAACAGCAGGGCGCCGGCCAGAGCCGCCTGGTAGAGGCCGTCGCCGAACTGGCTTGCCGTCCGCAACTCCAGCAACCGCCAGAAGTCGGGCAAGCTGCGCACTGAGGCCCAGACGGCACCAGGTGTGCGCCGATGACTCACAAAACCTACTTCCCCGTATGGGCCGGGCTATCCGAAACGACACAGACCGAGCATCAGCCCCTTGTAAACAACAGTACAAATATGTCCGGAGCGCCCCGCTTGTTCACCACACCAACCCGGCACGGATGCCATGATGGAGGCGTGGCGCAGCACGAAGACCCGGAGGACTATGTTGCCCCCGCCGCGCATCGAGTGCGAGCGGGCACTTTGCTTTTGGCGAACACGGATCTGCTCGAGCCCACATTCCGCCGCAGCGTGATCTACATCGTCGAGCACAACGACGGGGGCACGCTGGGCGTGGTGCTCAACCGTCCCAGCGAGACGGCGGTTTACAACGTGTTGCCGCAGTGGGCCAAGCTGGCGGCCAAACCCAGGACGATGTTCATCGGCGGACCGGTGAAGCGTGATGCGGCGCTGTGCCTGTCAGTGCTTCGGGTCGGCGCCGATCCCGACGGCGTGCCCGGCCTGCGACACGTGACCGGGCGGCTGGCCATGGTCGATCTCGACGCCGATCCCGACTCGATCGCGCCGCTGGTGGAGGGAGTGCGAATTTTCGCGGGCTACTCCGGCTGGACAATCGGTCAGCTAGAAGGCGAGATCGAACGCGACGACTGGATTGTGTTGTCGGGCTTGCCATCTGACGTCCTGGTCCAGCCACGAGTGGATCTGTGGGGCCGGGTGCTACGCCGCCAGCCGCTGCCGATGTCGCTGTTGGCCACCCATCCGATCGACGTCAGCCGCAATTAGGCAGGCGACGCCGCCGCCGGTGAAAAGGCGTCAGCGCCAACAAGATGGGCTCAACCGGCACGCGAGCGTGCTGGTCGCGCAGCCACCACCGCAGCGCCCGGCTACTGCGTGTCGGCGCTGCTTGCGGCGAACCGGCTGGCGAAGGTGCGGCCGCGGCCGCGGCAGCTGGGGCCTGCGCGCGCGGCCGCGCGCGGCGTTCACGCACAAAACTCCCGCGATGAGCACCACGCCACCATACGTACGCCGCCCGTCGCGACGGTACTGGGGCCCGCGGTGCGGCCGCGCAGGCGTCGGCGGACCCGCGGCGGGCCCACCTGGAACCCGTTGACGATCGCATCGGTGGCCGGAGCCTCGGCGACTGCCTGGGCGGCATCGGTGGTCACCGCCAGCGATACCAGGTATTTGTCCGGGCCGGAGGTGACGATGACGTGGCGGTGGGAGGTATTGAGCGTCATCTCGTTCTGCCGGTAGGTGCCCTCGATGATCGCCGACGGGAAACCATTGAAATCGGCCATCGAGGCGTTGGTGCTTCGCCAGGCGGGCAGTTGCGCGCTGTCGAGGTAGCCGTGGGTGATGGCCTCCTTGGGGTCGAAATCACCGATCAGCCGGTACACCACCAGCTGGGCGTTAGAGGTGTACAGGCTGTTGCTGTGACGGTTGGCGGTCACCACGAACGCATCGGGGACATTAGGGTCGGGCACCTGCGTCCAGCCGGGCGGCATCGGCAAGGTGAAATCGAGCGCCTTGAAGTCTTGCGCCCGCTGCGCCTCCAGCTGGACGTTCTTGCCGGCGAAAAAGTCACGCAATGTCCCGGAACTGGCTGGAAGCACCGTCGGCTGCGCGGGTGGCACGGGTGGCAACGCCGCCGCCGGTGCGGGCGGCATGGCGGGCCGTGCCGGGGCCAGCGCGGAGGAGACCGGGGCGGGCGCCCCGGGTACGGCGGCGACCATCCCCGGCGTGGTGGTGCCCGCCTGCCCGGGGGCGACCGTGACGGCCTGCGGCATCACGGGCTGGGCGGGCACCGGGGCGGGATTGGGGCCGGGCGGAAACCCCGGCTCTGCCGACGCGGTGGGGCTCGCAAAGCCCAGTACACCCACGACGCCGACGGCTAGAGCCGCGACCGCTACCCGCCAGCTATGGGCGATCTGCATCATGAGAGGCGGTCCTTCCCAGTTGCTCTACAGCGAAGCAAAAAGTCGTAGAGGCCGACTGTAACCAGCCCGAATCGGCGGCAGCCAGGCTTGGAATCGACCTGGAATACACCTGGAATAAAGTGCTGATCGGTCTGCAATCCAACCGAGACCAACCGTGGCCGGCGGGTCGTCCTTTGGCGCCCTTATAACCTGTTGGACGTGACCGACTCTCCGATGGCCGCCACGGGCCCTATCCCCGGTGCTGCCGATGCGGAACCCGATGCGCCGAGGTATCGATACACCGCGGACCTGGCCGGCCGCATCGAACGCACCTGGCAGGACAATTGGGCTCGAATGGGGACCTTCAACGTGCCCAACCCGGTCGGGTCGCTGGCCCCGACAGACGGTTCGGCTGTGCCGGACGACAAGATGTTCGTCCAAGACATGTTCCCCTATCCCTCCGGCGAGGGGCTGCACGTCGGTCATCCATTGGGCTACATCGCCACTGACGTCTACGCCCGCTACTTCCGGATGATCGGTCGTAATGTGCTGCACGCGCTGGGCTTCGATGCCTTCGGTCTGCCCGCTGAGCAATACGCCGTACAGACCGGTACCCATCCGCGGACCAGGACCGAAGCCAACATCATCAACTTCCGGCGCCAGTTGGGGCGACTGGGTTTCGGCCACGACAACCGACGAAGTTTCTCCACCACCGACGCCGAGTTCTACAAGTGGACACAGTGGATCTTCTTGCAGATCTACAACGCGTGGTTCGACACCGCCGCCAACAAGGCCCGGCCGATCGGCGACCTCGTTGCCGAGTTCGATTCCGGGGCCCGGCAATTGGATGACGGTCGGGAGTGGGCGAGGCTGTCTGCGGGTGAGCGTGCCGATGTGATCGACACTCACCGCTTGGTGTACCGCGCGGATTCGATGGTGAACTGGTGTCCGGGGCTGGGCACCGTACTCGCCAACGAAGAAGTCACCGCTGACGGCCGCAGTGACCGCGGGAACTTTCCCGTCTTCCGGAAGCGGTTGCGGCAATGGATGATGCGAATTACCGCCTACTCTGACCGGCTGCTCGACGATCTCGACGTGCTGGACTGGCCGGAACAAATCAAAACCATGCAGCGCAACTGGATCGGTCGTTCCACCGGTGCCGCCGCGCTGTTCTCGGCACGCACAACCGACGGCGACACCGTGGACCTGGAGGTGTTCACCACCCGACCGGACACTCTTTTCGGCGCTACCTATCTGGTGCTGGCCCCCGAGCACGAGCTGGTCGATCGGTTGGTCGCAGCCGAGTGGCCGGACGGGGTGGACCCGCACTGGACCTTCGACGGCGTCACGCCGGAAGCGGCCGTTGCGGCCTACCGGCAGGCGATCGCCGCGAAGTCCGACCTGGAGCGTCAGGAGAACAAAGCCAAGACCGGTGTCTTCCTCGGCAGTTATGCGATTAACCCGGCCAACGGCAAACAGGTGCCGATCTTCATCGCCGACTACGTGCTGGCCGGATACGGCACCGGGGCGATCATGGCCGTCCCCGGCCACGACCAGCGCGACTGGGAGTTCGCCCGGGAGTTCGGCCTGCCGATCGTCGAAGTCATTGCCGGCGGTGATCTTTCACTGGCCGCCTACGTCGGGGACGGCGTGCTGGTCAACTCGGATTACCTCAACGGACTGGACGTGGCGGCAGCCAAGAACGCCATCACCGCGCATCTGGAATCCGGCGGTCGTGGTTGGGGACGCATCGAATACAAGCTGCGCGACTGGCTTTTCGCGCGGCAACGCTATTGGGGTGAGCCATTCCCCATCGTCTACGACGGCGACGGGCGCCCACACGCGCTGGACGTCGCCGCATTGCCGGTCGAGTTGCCCGACGTGCCGGACTACTTACCCGTGCTGTTCGACCCGGACGATGCCGAGAGCATTCCCGAGCCGCCGCTGGCCAAGGCGACCGATTGGGTGCATGTCGAATTGGACCTCGGCGACGGCCTGAAGCCCTACACCCGCGACACCAACGTGATGCCGCAATGGGCGGCCAGCTCGTGGTACGAACTGCGCTACACCGATCCGCACAACTCAGAACGGTTCTGCGCCAAGGAAAACGAGGCCTATTGGATGGGCCCGAGACCGGCCGAACACGGCCCCGACGATCCGGGCGGCGTCGACCTGTACGTGGGGGGCGCCGAGCACGCGGTGTTGCACCTGCTGTATTCGCGGTTCTGGCACAAAGTGCTCTACGACCTAGGTCATGTCAGCTCCCGCGAGCCTTACCGCCGGCTGGTCAACCAGGGCTACATCCAAGCCTTCGCCTACACCGATGTCCGCGGGACCTACGTCCCCGCCGCCGACGTGGTCGAACGCGATGGCAAGTTTGTCTACCCGGGTCCAGACGGAGAGATCGAGGTCTTCCAGGAATTCGGCAAGATCGGTAAGAGCCTGAAGAATTCGGTGTCGCCCGACGAGATATGCGACGACTACGGCGCCGACACGCTGCGGGTGTACGAGATGTCGATGGGCCCGCTGGAGGCGTCGCGCCCGTGGGCCACCAAGGACGTCGTGGGGGCGCACCGCTTCCTGCAGCGGGTGTGGCGGCTGGTGGTTGACGAGCAGACCGGCGCCGTTCGGGTAATCGACAACCCGGATCTCGACACCGAGACATTGCGGTTGTTGCACCGCACCATCGCGGGTGTCTCCGAAGACTATGCGGCGCTGCGCAACAACACCGCGGTGGCCAAACTGATCGAGTACACCAACCACCTCACCAAGCAGCACCGCGATTCGGTCCCGCGCGCAGCGGTCGAGCCGTTGGTCCTGATGCTGGCGCCATTGGCGCCGCACCTGGCCGAAGAGCTGTGGCAGCGGCTGGGCAAACCGGATTCGCTTGCGCACGGCCCGTTCCCGGTGGCCGACCCGGCCTATCTGGTAGAAGAGACCGTCGAATACCCCGTGCAGGTCAACGGCAAAGTGCGCGGTCGAATCACGGTGCCCGCCGATGCCGACGCCGACACTGTGGAAGCGGCTGCGTTGGCCGACGAGAAGGTGCAGACGTTTTTGGCAGGCGCCACACCGAAGAAGGCCATCGTGGTCGCCGGCCGGCTGGTCAACCTGGTCATCTGAGCGGCGGGCGGTCTAGCCGCGCGGGCGAAGCACAACCTCGTGGACGTGGCCGTCGGGCGGGGTGCCCACTACCTGGGCAACCACGCCGGCGACAGTGTCCGGCCGCAGGAACCGGTCGGGGTCGTATTCGTCGCCTTCGAAAGACACCAGCTCCCGTTGCATGTCGGAGTCGGTGCGACCGGGATACACGGTGGTGACCCGCAGCGCCGGTTCGCTCTCGCGCAGTGAGTCAGCGAAGCCGCGCAGCGCGAACTTGCTCGCCGAGTAAGCGGCCATCACAGGCATGGCCGTGCGTCCTGCGCCAGAGTTGATGAACACCACGTGGCCGCCTGCACGCCGCAGGGCCGGCAGCAGCGCCAGCGTAAGGGACACGGCGCCAATGACATTAACGTCTAACGTGGTGCGCCACTGGTCGACGGTGGACTCGGCAACCCGTCCCGGAAAGGTCACTCCGGCGTTGTGTACCAGCACATCGAGGTCACCGATGGAGGCCGTGGCGGCGGGGATCGCGTCGGTGTCGGTCAGATCCAGGGCCACCGTCGTGGCACCAAGCCGCTCCGCAACGGCCTGCAGCTGCTCCGAAGGGCGGCCGGCTAACAGCAGGGTATGCGTCGGCGCCAGAGCGGCGGCGATGGCAGCGCCGATCCCGCGGCTAGCACCGCTGACAAGTGCGGTGGGCATGGCAGCCAGCTTAAGGGCAGCAGGGATTTACGAGTTCTACGCGTGTTCGCCGCCGGCTTGGGCGGCTGCCGGGCTGCCGACTGGCTCGCTGGCGGCCAGCCGCTCGAGGGGTGTGAGCGCCTTGGTCAGCGTCTCGAGGTCGGGTCCGCTGAGCTGGCTGAGCAGCGCGATCAATGCGGTGATCCGGTTGGTCAGCGATTCGCGGTGAACGGCCAATCCCCGCGGGGTGATATCGACCAGCACCGCACGCAGGTCCGACGGGTCGCGTGAACGCTTGACCAGGCCGATCTTCTCCAGCCTGCGGATCGCCACGGTGGTTGTCGGCGTCCGGACGCGCTCGTGCGCAGCGAGATCGGTCATCCGGATCGGACCCTGATCGAGCAGAGTGAACAGAATCGACAGCTGAGCCAGCGTCAGGTCCCCGGCTGTTGCCGCGCCGGCGCTGGGGTCACCGCGGCGCAGGATAGAGAACAGTTTGGAGAGCGTGCGGTGAAGCCCCTCAGCCAGCTCCGTGAGTTCCGGCACCGTGGCTTCCCGTTCGGCCATAGTTCGCTAGTCTAACCTGTCTGGTGTTCAGCAGCCTAGAAATCGCTTTTGGGCGTCAAAGTACCTGTGACAAGAAGCGCTGGAGGCGGTCGGTTTTTGCCGCCTCGAAGATCTGATCCGGCGGTCCGGTTTCCACCACCTGACCATGGTCCATGAAGACAACGGTGTCGGATGTGGACCTGGCGAAACCCATTTCGTGGGTGACGACGAACATCGTCATGCCCTCTTGGCCCAGGTCCGCGATCAGCGCCAGGATGCCCTTGACCAGTTCGGGATCCAGCGCCGAGGTCGCCTCGTCGAAAAGCATTACCTGCGGCGCCATCGCCAGCGCGCGAGCTATCGCCACCCGCTGCTGCTGTCCGCCCGACAGCGCGCCTGGGCGGCTATCGGCCTTATGTTTCATGCCCACCCGGTCGAGCTGAACCAGCGCCAGTTCGCGGGCCGCGTCGGCAGAAAGACGCTGGAGCTTGCGCGGCGCCAGCATGACGTTGTCCAGCACGCTGCGGTGCGGAAAGAGGTTGAAATGTTGGAACACCATGCCAATTCGCTGCCGCAGCCGATCGGGATCGTCATTCAACACCGACCGGCCGTCCAGCAGGATGTCGCCGCGGTCGGGCTCATGCAACCGGTTCAAAGTGCGCAGCAAGGTCGACTTGCCCGACCCCGATGGACCGATCACCGCCACCGTACTGCCGGCGGGCGCGTCGATATCGACCCCGCGCAGCACCGCATTTCGACCGAAGGACAAATGAATGTCCTTGCCTGCCAACGATACTGACTGCAGCTTCGCCACGGGGTCCGTCACGTCATCTCCTGGCCGGTGGATATGAGGTCGAGCGCGTTCCCCGGCTCGGCAGCAGACCGGCCGTGGCGCAGCCGGTGGTCGACGAAGTTCACCAAATGGGTCAGGGGGATGGTCAAGATCAGGTAGAAGGCCCCGGCAGCCACCAGCGGTGACAGGCTGCCGGTCTGCGCGTTGAGGTCGCGCCCGACCTGGAACAGCTCGCGCTGACCGGCGATCAGCCCGAGGAAGTACACCAGCGCGGAGGCTTTCAGCAGCGCGATGAACTGGTTGACCAGCGCGGGCAGCACGCGGCGGATTCCCTGCGGTACCACCACCAAGCGCATCGACGCGCGGTAGCTGAGCCCCAGCGCGCGGGAAGCCTCCAGCTGGCCGGACTCGACACTTTGGATGCCGGAGCGGAAGATCTCGCCCACGTAGGCGGCGGCGGTCAGGCCCAGCGCGGCGATGCCCAAAGGGTAGGGATTGTTGTTGGTCAGGCCGCCCACGATCGGCCCGATCCCGAGCCCAATCAACAGAATGATCACCACCTCGGGCAGGCCGCGGAAGATGTCGGTGTACACCCGCGCCGGCCAGCGCAGCCAGCGGACACGCGAGATACCGGCGACCGCCAGCGCCATGCCCACGGCCAATCCGATGACACTGGAACTGACCGTGAGGATCAGCGTGTTGGGCAACCCCGTCTTGAGCATCACCGGGATGGCCTGCTTGTAGAGCTCCCAGTCGAAAAAGGAATCCCGCAACTGGGCCAGGATGGACTTCGGCGGGGAGACCTCATCGACCGCCCGATGGTGGCGCTCGGCGATCGCTGCGAAGTCCGGCAGGTGCGGCGTCAACGCCGACTTGGATCCCGGTTTCCATCCTGGCGGCAACGGTCGCGGAACCCAGTCGGTGTACAACCGCGACCAGGTGCCGTCGGCGATGACGGCATCCAACCCGGAGTTCAGCGCCGCGATCAGCGGCTGGTTGTCTTTAGCCACCGCGTAGGCCACGAAATTGCCCAGGCCGAACGTGTAGTCGGCGATGGCAACGGTGTCGCCGGGCCGCATCACGTCGGTCGCCTCCATGGCCGGCGCGACCCACGCGTCGATCTGATGGGTCTTGAGGCTGGTGTACAACGTGGTGAAATCGGGAAACTTCACCGGTTGCAAGTGCAGGGTGTCGACGACGTAGGCCTCTTCGACGGTGCCCTGAACGACGCCGATGCGCTGCCCGGCAGCCAGATCCTCGAACCCGCCGATCGGCGAAGCGGAGGGCACGACCAGCGATAAGTAGCCGAAGTCGTAGCCGTTGGTGAAGGCGACCGTGCGTCGGCGTGCTTCGGTGGCCATGATCGACGCCGAGCCGACGTCGAAGCGTCGTGCCCCGACCTGGGCCAGCAGCCCGGAGAATTCAGTGCCGACGAAGATGACCTGCAGTCCCAGCTTGGCTGCGATGGCCCGGAGCAGCTCGTTGTCGAAGCCGGTGTAACGCCCGGCCGAGTTCAGGCAGCTGGTCGGAGGGGCCTGCGACAAGGTGCCCACAGTCAGGGTTCGGGGCGTGTGCAGTCCCAGCGCGCCGGTGTCGACCGAGCTCAACGCCTCGACGTCGGCGGTCGTGTACTTGTCTTCATGGGGGCGGGTGGCGGTCGTCAGTTTTCGCGGCAACGCGATCGCGCCGTCCTCACCGGAAGGCACGCATTGATCGGTCCGCGCCACAGCGGGGGCGGCCGAGGCCAGGCTGCATAGCAGCAGGATCACCGTGAACATCGCGAACAGCTTCGAACCGATAGGGCCGACGTTGACGTTCATCACGGCAACGTATCGGCCGACCGGGTTAGAACGCCGACGCGGGCCTCTCCGCCGGGGCGAACACACCGCGCCGAACGAGTTCGGTGATCATGACCTGCGCCATCAGCTCCGCGCAGGCGCCGCATGCCGCCCGGGCGGCGGCGGGGTCGCGGTGCCGGATGGCCGCGGTCTCGTCTTGGTAGAACGGCAGCATCTCGCCCACGATGTTGGGGTAGTTCAGCAAGAACGCCCGCGGAATCAGGCTCTGCGAGGCGCGGATGGCCGCGTGCAGCCGCGGGCCGGCGTACTCATCGTTGATGGCGCGTCGATACTCACGGCCGGCCTGGTGAAATAGCCGCGGTTCCTTCACGCTGCGCAACGTGCGCATGATGGCGTCGAGCTGGTCCAGGATGCGTGGGGTGGGGTTGGCGGCGGCGCGCGCCGAGGCCATGCCGTTCAGCACACCGTGCAGTTCGTGGTGTTCGAGGACGGTGTCTTCGTCGAAGCGCTCGACGAAAGCGCCCCGGTGGTAGCGGGTGGACAGCACTCCATCGTGTTCGAGCTGGACCACCGCTTCTTGAATGGGCACGCGGCTCATCCCCAGATCTCGCGCGATTTCATTGCGGTCCACCCGGTCGCCGGTTTGTAGCTTGCCCGTCAGCACCTGGTTGAGGATGTAGGCGACGACCTGGTCCTTCTCTTTTGCCCCGTATTTCTTCGGCATGTTGGGCTGTTCCTAACGGCGGTCACGCCAGCGACACAAGGTCTCGGCGCCTGTGAGGTCGTAGTCGGGGCCGTGGCGCCGATGGTCAGCAGGCTTACGCCCAGGTTGGTCAGCACCTCGGCCTCGGCGATCAACGCATCGGCACCCGAGCCGCCGGTCTCGCCGCCCACCGCGGCCGAGTGCTCGATGTCGGCCGGATCACGGCCGACGGTGGCGCAGTGGTCGGCTAGCACCGCCGCCTTGCCCGGATAGCTGTTGCGGTCCGCGAAGCTGTGCCAGATGTCGGCATGCTTTGCGACCAGCCGCAACGTCTTTTTCTCACCCCCGCCGCCGATCAGCAGCGGGACGTCACCCGTGGGCGTCGGATTGAGCTTGCCCAGTCGGGATTCGATGCGTGGCAGTGCCGCGGCGAGATCGTCGAGGCGGCCGCCCGCGGTCCCGAACTCGTAGCCGTACTGGTCGTAGTCCTTGCGTTTCCAGCCTGAGCCGATACCCAAGATGAGTCGCCCGTCGGAAATATGGTCGACGGTGCGGGCCATGTCAGCGAGCAGCTCGGGATTCCGGTAGGAGTTACAGCTGACCAGCGCGCCGATCTCCAGCCGTGACGTCTGCTCGGCCCAGGCGGCAAGCATGGTCCAGCACTCGAAGTGGGCGCCGTCCGGATCGCCGTACAGCGGGAAGAAGTGATCCCAGTTGAACGCGACGTCCACGCCGATGTCCTCACAGCGGCGGACCGCATCACGGATGATGCGGTAGTGCGAGGCGTGCTGCGGCTGCAGCTGCACGCCGATGCGGAGCGGGCGACTAGGAGAGCTCATCCCTCCAACCTAGTCGCGAAGGTGTGAGCGACGCCGCGAGTACGTGCATTGCATTGCTGAAGACGTTTGCATCAAGGGGCGCAACGACTTTGGAGCCTTTTGCATTCGTCGAGGCGCCACGCGCGATATGCTCAGCCCCGCGGGGGCCATGCATCTTGCAGGAGCTGCATATGTCTAGTACCGCAGCCGACAGCATCGCCGGTGTCGTCATCCCGGACACGCCGCTGGTACGGGCGATTACCGCCCACATCCGAGATGCCGAGGATGACCTGCTTTTCAATCATTCCCGACGCGTGTTTCTTTTCGGGGCGCTGCAGGGCCGTCGCCGCGGACTGCAACCGAACCTGGAACTGCTTTACGCCGGAGCGATGTTTCACGACATCGGGCTCACCGTGTCCTATCGCACCTCGATGCTGCGCTTTGAGGTCGACGGCGCCAATGCCGCGCGCGATTTTCTGTTGGAGCACGGCGTCGACAAAGCCGATGTTGACAAGGTATGGCTGGGCATCGCGCTACACACCACTCCCGGCGTGCCCGAATTTCTGGCACCCGAGACCGCCTTGGTGACTGCGGGTGTCGAAACCGATGTGCTCGGTATCGGCCGTGACGACCTGCCTCCCGAAGCTCTCAATGCGGTGACGGCCGCGCACCCCCGCCCCAATTTCAAGCAGCAAATCTTGGCGGCCTTCAACGACGGCATGAAGCACCGCCCCCAGTCCACGTTCGGGACATGCAATGCCGATGTGCTCGAGCGGTTCGATCCCGCGTTTACCCGCGACAACTTCGTCAACAACATCCTCAACAACACCTGGCCCGAATGAGAATCGTGAGGTAGCCTCAGCCGGCGTCGAGCACTCCACGTAGCAGGTCGATCAATACCCGCGGCTGGTCGCTCTGCACGGAGTGCCCCGAATTGTCCACGACGTGCACGCCGCTAAATTGTCGCGCTCGTCGTTCCAGTTCAGAGACGTCCTCGTCGGTGACGAAGCCCGATTTGCTGCCGCGCACCAGCGTGATCGGTACGGTCAACCCGTCGAGGTCGTCCCACAGGCTATCGAAGTCGGGGAATTCACGGACAGTGTCGTAGCGCCACGTCCAGCGGCCGTCGTCTAGCCGGCGGGAGTTGTGAAACACGCCGCGGCGCAACGACTTCGGGTCGCGGTGCGGTGCGGTGGCCGTGGTCAGCTCCAGCATGGCCGCAAAGCTGGGGAATTCCCGGTCGCCGTGCATCAGCGCCACGGTGCCTTGCTGTTCGGCGGTCATCTCGGCGTGCCGGCGCAACGCCGACGGCGTGACGTCGACGAGGACGAGTTCGCGCACAAGGTGCGGCGCGACCGCGCCCAGCCCGATCGCGGTCAGCCCGCCCAGCGACATCCCGACGACGAGGGCAGCATTCGGCGCCAGCTCCTGCACTATTGGCGCGATCGCGGCGGCGTTGTTCTGCGGCGAGTAGTCACCGTCGTCGCGCCACGCGGAATGTCCGTGGCCGGGAAGGTCCACCGCCAGCGCCGGCTGCTCGAGACCCACGATCACGGTGTCCCAGGTGTGCGCGTTTTGCCCACCACCGTGGAAAAACACCACCCGCGGCGAGCCCTCGCCCCATTGCAGCGCGCTGATGGCGCCCGCATCGACGCGATGTACGTCCGGCAGCGGACCCGCAACACCGGCCTGCTCGGCGTTCTCGGCCAGCAGCGAGAACTCGGATAGCCCGGCCAGTTCGTCTTCGGAAATCTCGGTCACGTCTGAAGACTTTAGGCCCGAACGCCACGCTGGCGTGACGCTCGGTGCGGTGACGTCGAACTAGGCGTCGATGATGAACTCTTCGAGCTGCGTGCGCGCGACGTCGTCGGGCAGCTGCTGCGGCGGGCTCTTCATCAGGTAAGCCGACGCCGGGACCACCGGACCGCCGATGCCGCGGTCCTTGGCGATCTTGGCCGCCCGGACCGCGTCGATGATGACGCCGGCCGAGTTCGGCGAGTCCCATACCTCGAGCTTGTACTCCAGGTTCAGCGGCACGTCACCGAAGGCACGGCCTTCCAGCCGCACGTAAGCCCACTTGCGGTCGTCGAGCCAGCCGACGTGGTCGGACGGACCGATGTGCACGTCTCTGGTCTTGAACTCGCGCTGCACATTCGACGTGACGGCCCGGGTCTTGGAGATCTTCTTCGATTCCAGCCGCTCGCGCTCGAGCATGTTGAGGAAGTCCATGTTGCCGCCGACATTGAGCTGCATGGTGCGGTCCAGCTGCACGCCGCGATCCTCGAAGAGCTTGGCCATCACGCGGTGGGTGATGGTCGCACCGACCTGGCTCTTGATGTCGTCGCCGACGATCGGCACCCCGGCATCGGTGAACTTCTTGGCCCATACCGGATCGGACGCGATGAACACCGGCAGCGCGTTGACGAACGCCACGTCGGCGTCGATGGCGCACTGCGCGTAGAACTTGTCGGCCTCTTCGGAGCCCACTGGGAGGTAGGAGACCAGCACATCGACTTCCGCCTCGCGCAGCACCTTCACCACGTCGACCGACTCGGTGTCGGACACGTCGATGGTGTCGGCGTAGTACTTGCCGATGCCGTCGAGCGTCGGGCCGCGTTGCACAGTCACGTTGGTGGGTGGCACGTCGGCGATCTTGATGGTGTTGTTCTCGGACGCGAAGATCGCCTCGGACAGGTCGAAACCGACCTTCTTGGCGTCTACGTCGAACGCAGCGACGAATTTCACGTCGCGGACGTGGTACTGGCCGAATCGCACGTGCATCAAGCCAGGGACCGTCGACGTCTCGTCGGCATTCTGGTAGTACTCGACGCCCTGTACCAGCGAGGACGCACAGTTGCCGACGCCGACAATAGCGACCCGGATCTCGGGCTGCGCCTCCGGCGCCCTTTGCGGCTTGTGCTCACTCATACGGCGTACTCCTTAACTCATATCTGTGTCGTGGATGGTGTGGTTTACCCGGCTCTAGGACTGCTCAGCGCGGCGTTGCGCTAATAGTTCGGCCGCAATCAACTCGTTGAGCCAATTGACTTCGCGCTCGCTGGACTCCAACCCGAGTTGATGTAGCTGACGGGTGTAGCGGTCCAGCGAACTACTGGCCCGCGCCAATGCTTCACGCAGGCCTTCCCGACGTTCTTCGACTTGACGACGACGGCCTTCCAGGATGCGCATCCGCGCCTCGGCTGGAGTGCGGTTGAAAAATGCCAGGTGCACCCCGAAGCCGTCGTCGGTGTAATTGTGCGGACCGGTGTCGGCCACCAGCTCGTTGAAGCGCTGTCGGCCGGCGTCGGTCAATTCGTACACGCGCCGAGCCCGCCGCACCGGCGTGCCGGCGGGGGCGGCGTTCTCGGCGATCAGCCCGTCCGCCTGCATCCGCCGCAACGCGGGGTAAAGCGAGCCGTAGGAAAATGCCCGAAACGCCCCGAGCAGACCGGTCAACCGCTTGCGCAGTTCGTAGCCATGCATAGGCGACTCGAGCAAGAGACCCAGGATGGCGAGCTCCAGCAACGAGTCACCTCCTTTGCTCGGACCGTTAGGACGTTTCGACGCCTCGGGTCATAGTATCGCCCCGATATATTTGCCACCACTTGACCTAGTGTTCGTGATCCGTTTAACAACTCTTGGCCGGTGCGTCAGGACTGAGGGTTGACCCGCTCGACGCTGCCGTCGCCGGCGAACTTGATGTACCTACTGCCGTAATCAGCGGAAACGTAGGCAGACAGCGACACTGCCCCACGGCGATGACCGCAGGAGTCCGCGCCGCACGCCGACACCGTTCGGGTGAAACACATCGGTTGCAATCACCGTGGTTGCAAGCCTGTCGGTGGCAGCCTGCAGCGGGCATAACCAAATAGCGTGTCAATACACCTTCATTGGTTTCTGCCCACTTACGGGGATTCGCGCGACCTGATCGCCGGTGGCCACGGAAGCAAGATGCACGGCGACCGGCCCGCCGATCTCAAATATCTCATCCAGCTCGCTCAGGCCGCCGAAATCAACGGTTTCGAAGCGGTGCTCACGCCCACCGGTTTGTGGTGCGAGGACGCCTGGCTCAGCACGGCCATGCTGATCAACAGCACCGAGTCGCTGAAATACTTGGTGGCCTTCCGTCCCGGGCTGATCAGCCCGACGCTGGCCGCGCAAATGGCGGCGACCTTTCAGTGGCAGTCGCAGGGGCGGCTGTTGCTCAACGTCGTGACCGGCGGCGAGAGCATTGAGCAGCGGGCGTTCGGCGACTTCCTGCCCAAGGAGGACCGTTACGCGCGGTGCGGTGAGTTCCTCAACATCGTCCGCAAGCTGTGGACGTCCGACGATCCGGTGACCGTGGCCGGGGAACACCTGCGGGTCGAGCAGGCGTCGCTGGCACGGCACCC
Source organism: uncultured Actinomycetota bacterium (assembly GCA_963744835.1). Lineage (GTDB taxonomy): Bacteria > Actinomycetota > Actinomycetes > Mycobacteriales > Mycobacteriaceae > Mycobacterium. The sequence goes on along the minus strand of CAVUVB010000006.1, from coordinate 920,190 downwards.
CGATCCGCTGCCCGCAGTCTTTTTCGGTGGATCGTCACCCGAGGCCGGCAAGGTCGCGGCAAGATACGCCGACACCTACCTGACCTGGGGGGAGCCACCCGGGCAGGTCAGCGAGAAGCTCAACTGGATCCGCGGTCTGGCCAAGGCACGAGGCCGGGAACTGAGCTACGGCATCCGGTTGCATGTCATCTCGCGGGACACCAGCGAGCAGGCCTGGTCCGAGGCGCAGTGGCTGCTGAGTGCGCTCAGCCCAGAGACGGTGGCCGACGCGCAACAGTCGCTGGCCCGTTCGGAGTCTGAGGGACAACGTCGGATGCGCCAATTGCACAGTGGCGGTGATGATTTCAGTGCGGGGATCGATGCCCGACGATTGGAGATCTACCCCAACCTGTGGTCCGGCGTCGGCCTGGTTCGCGGCGGGGCAGGCACCGCGCTGGTCGGTTCGCATGAGGAGGTCGCCGACCGGATCACCCAATACGCGGAGCTGGGCCTGGATCACTTCATCCTGTCCGGCTACCCGCACCTCGAGGAGGCGTACATCTTCGGGGAGGGGGTGCGTCCGATCCTCGCCCGACGAGGCCTGCTGGGTGAGGATTCCGAGGCGCCCAGGCCGACAGGGCCTGCCCGTACCGCGTTCCTTCCGCGAGTCGGAGACGTTAGCGCCTCCTAGTTCGGTAACCCGCCGCACTGACGACCAGACGGGAACGGATTAATTTGGCCGCGCGGCTCGCCCAGTGTCTCGCTTGGCGGTTGACCTCGTTGCCGGGGCTGTCACGAGAGGAGGCATGTCATGGATGTAACGGCGCGGCTGCCGGAGGCGTTGGCAGGTCGTCTAAAGAGTTCATGAACTCTCTTGTACCGGTATTCGTGCAAACCACATGAGCACGGAGATCTTCGACATCGACAGCATGCCGCGCGGCGGACCAGACGCGTCGTGGCTGGACCGGCGGTTACAGACCGATCGTCTGGAGTACCTCGACCGCGACGACGTCGATGATCTGAAACGCAGAGTGGTCCGCGGTCTCGACCGCAGCGAAAGGATTTTCGGTAGGCACAAGAAGTCCGCGCGCATCGCGCTCGACGAGGTGGCTGACGTGCCGGATCCCCGGATCCTCGAACTCGGCGCCGGCCACGGCGCGCTATCGCGCGCGCTGCTGAAGATGCATCCCACCGCCCACGTCGCGGTCACCGACATCGAGCCCACGTCGGTGGCCGCCATCGCCGCCGGTAACCTGGGCAGGCACCCGCGCGCGGTGGTCCGCGAGATGGACGCCACCGCCATCGATGCACCCGATGGGTACTACGACCTTGCCGTGTTCGCGAACTCCTTGCACCACCTGCCACCGGCGCTGGCCGCCCGAGTGTTCGCGGAAGGCACCCGCGTCGCCGACAAGCTACTGATCATCGACATGCCGCGGCCGCGGTCTTTTCTGCACCTTGTACAGCTAGCTTTGGCACTGCCGTTGGCGATGGTGCTTCCGTTCTGTCACGACGGGTTCATCAGCTCGCTGCGCATCTACAGCCCGTCGGCGCTGCGGGCGTTGGCCCAGTACGCCGACCCGACGATCACCCTTGAGCTGCGCAGGCGTCCGGTCAGTCTCCTCGCAAGCCTGCAGATCGCGGTGGCCAGCCGGGTATTGACCAGCGGGTGTCCTCGGGCGTCAGCTCCCCTCCGAGACGGGTAGCGACAGCGGTTGCGTTGACGTAAGTCATGAATCAGTCCGTTGTAGTCATTGTGTGCGTGTACCAATCGGCCACGCTGAGGCAGCGTTCATCACCGGGACCTTCCGATGGTCCCGTTCCTGGCCGATCCAGTCAGTAAGGGCCGCCAGATAGTTACATAGGCAGACGGGGGCTAGGTCCTCGACCCGACTAGTTATCTTGCGTCGTCGGTTTCGCTTGCTGTCTGATCGAAGGCTCGGTAGCTACCGGAGCGGCTGTCGTCAGCGGGCGTGGCCATTCTGGGTCGGCGGTTGGCTGCGATCAGCCGCATCAGGAACGAGGGCTGCAGGAGCCGGGCTGGTGGGTCGACAAAATGCTGCACACGAAACACCGCTTCGGCGACCGCCGGATCGTTCACGGCGGCTGTCCACACCTTGTCCACCTGCCAGTTCACCAAGCGCCTCAGCGCCCGATGCCGGCCGCCTCCCTGGGACACGGTGAAATCGCTGAGCCGGTTCGCCCGCCAAACAGGGGCGATCTGCTTGGCGGTCGCCTTGAAAAATCGCCGACCCAAGTCGCCGTCGCGATCGGCCAAGCAGTTTCGAAGCGCAACGGCCTGCAGCGCGGCTATGGTCATGCCCTGCATATACACCGGGTTGAAGCTGCAGATTGCGTCGCCCATCACCAGCAGCCCCGCTGGGAATTGGCGCATCTTGTCATAGCGTCTCCAGGTGCTGGCCGGGTAACGCTGCACAGACACCGCACCGAGCGGCTCGGCAGCCCGCAGTGCTGCGATCAGAAAAGGTGGCGCGAATTGCGCGGCGCACTCGATGATGCCGGCCAGGTCATCGGGCAGTTCGTACCCGTCCACGCCGTACAAGGTCAGGATCCAGGTGTCTTGCTCGTAGGCCAAAAGCCCCACCCCGGTTGGTCGTTCGGGCATCGGGCCGAGCGCGATAATTTTTTCCCCGATCATGCCCGCGGGGATCCGCAGAAATTGACTGGCGTAGCTCAGATGCACTGTGTGGCGCTGCTCGACCGGTCGCTCGTAGCCGAGGCTGTCGAGGAACGCCGGCGTGCGCGCGGAGCGGCCCGTCGCATCGACCACCAGCTCGGCATCCAGCACGGTTTCCTCACCGGTGTCGCGGTTGACCACCCGGGCTCCCGTGACCCGATGGGCCCGGTCGGCTATCGGCTCGACGACATCATGGCCGTCCAGGATTCTCACATTCTCGATGGCGCGGACTCGTCGCCTGACATGGGACTCCAAAAATGGTCGGCTGGGTTGATAGACGACCAGCGATGCCGGGTCGGCCAATTTGGCCAAGCGGTCAAGCTCGTGCCGGCCGAGCCGGAGATACACACGCGTATCGCTGTCTAGGACAGTCACGCCCGCAGTGACGAGTTCATCGAGTAGGCCAGGGAATAGCTGATCCAGGGCTTTCGAGCCCGTACTCAGTAGAGCATGCAGATGCCGTCCCTGGGGTACACCTCGACGCTGCTCAGGACCGACCGGCAGCCGGTCCCGCTCGACGAGCGTGACCGTGTCGTAAAAATCCGACAGCACTCGAGCAGCGAGCAGCCCGGCCATACTCGCACCGCAGACAATGGCTCGCTGTCCGAGCTTGCTCATCGACACTCCTCACAGGAACCCGATGACGGTGCCGCTCAATCCGAAGAACGGCGTAAATATGCCGGTCAACACGTATACGAACAGCAGGCGTGAAAGGTTCATGGGATCGGATCGAAACGACGGGCTGCCAGGGATAAGGTCGCCTCGCCGCCGGTTGTCTCAAGAGGATCTAGTCTCCAGCCAGCGCCGGGTTGTCACCGTTGGCCGATAGGCTCCCCGCCAACGGGCTGTCCTGCGCGCCCCCTCAAGCACCTAAGCGATGCGGAATAGCCGCTCATAGCGCAAGCCGCACCTGTCCTGTCGACGTCGATCAGCAGGTTGCGCGCGATGACTGCCTAGAGTGCGAGCACCTTTTGGGTGAGGGCTCGCTCGATGCGAAGCTCGCGGATTCGCTACCCAACCTCACCTCGGCGGGTCCAGTCCAGGCGGTTGACACCTTCGGGATCGTCCTGACTGAGGGCCGCGTGGGCATACGTTCCGGTGATCGGGCATTCGATTGAACCGACCGGTATCGGTGCTCGTGCTCACATCGTGGGGACAGTGAGTGTCATCGCCGGCGTGCAGGGGGATTGCCACCACGCCGCTACGGCCAGCAGGAGGTCACCGAATCGTTTATCAGGTCTCCGGGATTTGAGGCCTTCGAGGACATGGTCCGGAAAATGTCGCGGAACCTGTTCCCCAGCTTATTTGGAGGTGATCCATCCACCATGGCTGAACGTTCTCTGACGACGCTGCTCCAACAACGAGCGAACCAGCAGCCCGGCGGCACCGCCTATACGTTCATCGACTACGAGGTGGAGCCGAACGGGTTTGCTGGAAGCCTGACGTGGGCGCAACTCCACCGTCGAGCGCAAGTCGTTGCTGAACAGCTGAGAGTCTGCGGGTCGAGTGGAGACCGGGCCGCGATACTGGCGCCGCAAGGACTCGATTACATCGTTGCCTTCTTTGGTGCAATGCAGGCGGGGTTCGTAGCAGTTCCGTTGTCAGTACCGCAGTTTGGCGTTCATGATGAGCGTGTTTCGTCAGCGTTGCGGGATTGCCGGCCTTCGGCCGTGTTGACGACGTCTGCTGTCGCGGTGCGCGTCGCGCCCTATGCACAGGGCGAGGTCGGAAAACCGGCGCCGGCCGTCATTGAGCTCGACGTGCTGAAGGAGGGCTTGCCGGCATATCTCGATCCGATTCACCCCGCGCTTTCTGAAACCGCGTATCTCCAGTACTCGTCAGGGTCGACCCGCCAGCCAGCCGGCGTTGTCATTACGAACAAGAACGTTATCGCCAACGTCGAACAGTGCGCTTCCGATTACATCGGGGGCGAAGTGCCGCCAGAAACTGTTTTTGTTTCGTGGCTGCCGTTCTATCACGACATGGGCTGGGTTGTGGGGGTCTGCGCACCTCTGGTACTCGAACGCACTGCAGTATTAATGAGTCCGCTAGCGTTCTTACGGCGGCCGGCCCGCTGGATGCAACTGCTTGCCACCAATTACCAATCTGTTACCGGTGCACCTACTTTCGCTTTGGAGTTGGCTGCACGCAGAACATCTGACGATGACTTGGCCGGGCTTGACCTGGGCGACGTGCTCGGAATCTTCTGCGGTAGCGAACGAGTTCACGCTGCCGCGGTCGGCCGCTTCACGGAGCGCTTCGCCCGCTTCGGTCTCAACGAGTCGGTGATACGGCCTTCGTACGGTCTCGCGGAGGCCACCGTATATGTCGCAACATCGGACTACGGCCGCCCACCTAACGTCGTCCGGTTCGACTATGAAAAATTGTCGAGCGGTTATGCGAAGCGTTGTGGGAGTGAAGCCGTCGGTGCCACCGACCTGATCGGTCACGGCACTTCCCGCGCTACCACCCTCCGGATCGTCGACCCCGCGACCAGACGGGAGAATCCGGCCGGAAAGGTCGGCGAAATCTGGGTGCACGGCGAGAACGTCGCCGAAGGATATTGGCAAAAGCCCAAGGAAACCCAACAGACCTTCGGTGCCTGCCTCGCCAATCCAGCACCCGAGACGCCGGAATCGCCGTGGCTGAGAACTGGAGATTTAGGCGTCATCTCCGACGGTGAATTGTTCATCATCGGACGTATCAAAGATCTGCTGATCGTGAACGGATCCAATCACTATCCGGACGATATCGAGGCAACCATTCAAGAGATAACTGGCGGTCGGGTCGCGGCTATAGCGATTCCCAACGACCGGAAAGAGCAACTTGTCGCCGTCGTCGAGGTGAAGATGCGAGGGTCGGATGAAGAGCAGAACCAGAAACTCCGCGCGATGAAGCATAAAGTCAGCTCGGCGATAGCAGAGATTCACCGTCTGCGCGTCGCGGATCTTGTTTTTGTGGCGCCCGGTTCGATTCCGATCACGACCAGTGGCAAGGTTCGGCGTTCAGCCTGTGCCGACAGTTATCGGCAGAACGAATTCGAGCGTTTGGACGCGCAGACATGACTGCGCAGATGCCTGTGAAGCAGCGTGTGGTCGACCACATCGTCGGGTATCTGGCGGCAATCGGAGTCGACTACATCTTCGGCGTCGACGGTGCCAACATCGAAGACCTTTACGACGCCGTGTTTTTCCAGCCGGACATCAGCGCCGTGTTGGCCAAGCACGAGTTCTCTGCCGCTACGATGGCTGACGGGTACAGTCGCAGCGGCGGCGACTTTGGTGTGGTGGCGGCGGATTCCGGCGTCAGTGCGCTGAATCTTGTTGCTGGCCTGGGCGAATCGTTTACCAGCCGGGTGCCGGTATTGGCGTTGGTGGGACAGCCAGCGACCACGATGGACGGTCGTGGCAGCTTTGAGGACACCAGCGGTCGCAACGGTTCGCTGAACGCCGCGGCGCTGTTTTCTGAGGTGTCGGTGTTCTGCCGACGCGTGCAGACCCCCGCCGACATTGCCTCGGCATTGCCAGCCGCGGTAGCGGCGGCGCGAACAGGCGGGCCTGCAGTGTTGTTGCTGCCCAAGGACGTTCAACAGTCTGACGTGCGGATCAACGGTTTCATGGCTGAGCACGGTGTCGAGCGGCCACGCGTTATTGGTGACCCGCGCCCAATAGCGCGAATGCTGCGCCGGGTGATCGGACCGGTGACGATTATCGCGGGTGAGCAGGTAGCCCGCGATGATGCGCGAGCCGAACTAGCGTCACTGCGGGCGGTGCTTCGTGCACGAGTGGCGTGTGTGCCGCACGCCAAGGATGCTGCCGGCACACCGGGTTTCGGGTCATCGTCGGCGCTTGGAGTCACCGGTGTCATGGGCCACCCGAGTGTAGTGGAAGCGGTAACCGGCAGCGCACTGTGCTTGGTGGTGGGTACCCGGCTGTCGGTGACGGCGCGCGCTGGCCTCGACGATGCGCTGGCCGCGGTGCCTACGGTCTCGATAGGGTCCGCACCTCCGTATATTGCGTGCACCCACGTCCACACCGGCGATCTGCGGGCGTCGTTGCGAATGCTGACGAGCGGGCTAACCGGGCGTCAGCGGCCAACCGGGATTCGGGTGCCGGATGCGGTGTCGAGCACCGAGTTGGATCCACCGGCATTCGACGGTCCAGGGGTGCGCTATCGCGACGTTATGAGCGTGCTCGATCGCGTATTGCCCGACGGGGTCGACATTGTCGTCGATGTCGGCAACGCCGGGGCGGCGGCCGTCCATTATCTGCCGGTGCGGCGCGGGGGCCGGTTCGCGGTCGCGCTCGGCATGGGCTACAGCTTTGGTGCCGGTATCGGGATGGCGTTCGGCCGTGCGAAGGTTCAGACGCAGGGCGGGCGCGTGGTGGTGATCGCGGGAGACGGTGCGTTCTTCATGCACGGCATGGAGGTGCACACCGCTGTGCACTACCGGCTTCCGGTCACATTCGTATTGCTCAACAACAACGCCCACGCCATGTGCGTGATCCGCGAGCAGCTGTTCTACGGCGACCGGTACAGCTACAACCGGTTCGCGCCGAGTCGGCTCGGGGCCGGTCTGGCGGCGATGCTCCCAGGGCTACCATCCGTCGACGTCACCGATGCCGACGGGTTTAGCGCGGCGATGCGCACGGCGCTCGACATCGATGGCCCGTCAGTCGTCAGCATCGAATGCGCAGCCGACGAAATCCCGCCCTTCGCCACGTTTCTTGGGCCGTCGATAGCCAAAAACATTGTGTGTCAAGATATCTCACTTACACAGGAGAACAGAACCGATGTCGCTGTCAGCGCTTGACGATTGTCACCCGTACCGCCACCACAGGGCCGATCGAAGGAGTGGTCCGTATCGAGGCCTTACCGCTAGAGAAGACCGCTCTCGACCTTCATGGCGAAGATGCGGTCGGTGTACCCGCACGACGAAGTCTTCGGCAACTGCTGCACGGTCAATGCCTACATCGGCCTAGATAGAGAGTTCATGTCATCATGCTCAACTACGGTACGCAACAAGAGGTGCTGGGATCGTTAACGGCCGCTCAGCGGTCGATATGGGCGGCCCAACAGTTTCAGCCCGAAGTCCCTTACAACTTTGCCGCTTTTTTCGCGATCGATCACGATGTCGACGCCGAGAGGCTCATGGTTGCGTGCGAAGCGGCGGCAACGCGGTTCGGCACACCATGTGCGCGGCTATCCCTCGATGACGGCGAACCGGTCTTCATAGTCGACCGCTCGTTTCCGAAGACCCTACGCTGTATCGATCTGCGCGCCGAGTGTGACCCGGTAGCCGCTGCTCGCAGCTGGATGAACGACAACTACCGCCAACCAATTGATCTGGTCCGTGACCGACTCACCAACTTCGCGTTGCTGCGGATCACCGACAATCTGTCGTACTTCTACCTGCGTACGCACCACGTTCTCGTTGACGGGTATGGCGCCACTAATTTGATGCGGCACGTCGCGGCCGTCTACTCGGGATCAGTCCCCGACGTCGGGGAAGTCGACTTCTCCGAGTTTGCCCTGATCCGTGACGCCGATCAGAAGTATCAGCAGTCTTCGCGCAGTCATGCCGATGCCGAGTACTGGAAGACCGTCGTGCGCGGACCTCTGGACGTCACCGACCTGGCAGGGACGCGGCGGTCGGTGGCACCACGCCACCCGCTGGTGCGCGAGCTGGTGTGCACGCATCGACTGTCGGAGAACCGGCATGGCCGGTTGGATGTCGCAAGGGTTGTCGCGACAATGGCAGTTTTCATCGCGAAAACAACAGGACGCCAGAACGTCTCGATGTCGCTGCCGGTTTCGGCGCGCACGACTGCGGCGCTGAAAAAATGTGCCGGCATGGTGTCGAATCTGGTGCCGCTGCCCATCTGCGTCGATGACGGCGACACCTTTGGTGCACTGACCGATCGGGTCGGCAAGGACCTGGTCGGTGCGCTGCGGCATCAGCAGTTCCGGCGCTGGCCGGACCTCATGGCCGATGCAACGCCTCTCGACATGAACGTAGAGTTCGGCCCGGCGATCAACGTACTTGGCTTCGTCGAGCCGTTTCGTTTCGGGCCTTCGGAAGTCACGCCCAACGTGTTGACCACCTTCCCCATCCAAGACATTGCAGTCAACATCTATCCGGGACTGGGTGACGGCACGCCGCGAATTGAGTTCGCGTGGAACCCGGACCGGTACACCACCGATGACATCGACAGGCACATCACGCGTCTGGAATTGCTCTTTAACCGCCTGTTGGTGGCGGATGCGTCGGTGGTGGTGGGGGAGGTGTCGTTGCTGGATGGCGGTGAGCGTGATCTGGTGTTGTCGGGGTGGTCGGGTGCCGGCGTGGGGGCCCCGGTAGGGGTGGCGGCGCAGTTGCTGGCCGCGGCGGTGGCCGCCGACCCGGACGCGGTGGCGGTCATCGACGGTGCCCGGGCGGTGTCGTATGGCGAGCTTGATCAGTGGTCGACGCGGTTGGCGCGGGTGTTGATCGAGGCGGGGGTGGGTCCCGAGCGCGCGGTGGGCGTGGCGATGGATCGCAGTGTGGAGCTGGTGGCGGCGTGGTGGGCGGTGGTCAAGGCCGGTGGGGTGTATGTGCCGGTGGATCGGGCCCATCCCGTCGAGCGGATCGCCGCGGTGCTCGACGCGGTGGACGCGGTGTGTCTGTTGAGCTGTGGTGCCGACACGGTCACCGGGGCCGGGGCGCGCCCGGTGCTACGCATCGACGGTCTAGACCTGTCCGGGCGGTGCCCGAAGCCAATCACCGACGCCGACCGGCTGGCGGCGCTTGGGGTCGATAACACCGCCTATGTCATGTTCACCTCGGGGTCCACCGGTACCCCCAAAGGGGTCGTGGTCAGCCATGCCGGTCTGGTAGGGCTGGCCGCAGCGCAATGCCAGGCGTATGGGTTGGGCGCCCAATCGCGGGTGCTGATGGTGGCCGCCCCGACCTTTGATGCGTCACTCTTCGATGTGTTGTGGGCAGTCGGGTCGGGGGCGACGTTGGTGGTGGCCCCCCCGCAGGCCTATGCCGGGGAGGCGTTGACCACCTTGCTGCACGACCAGCAGGTCAGCGCGGCGGTGCTAACCCCGACGGTGCTGGCGTCGCTGGATCGCGCCCGCCTCGACGGGGTGGACACGCTGGTCACCACCGGAGAAGCGTGCCCACCGGAGCTGGTGGTCGCCTGGGCCCCGGGCCGGCGGATGTTCAACGGCTACGGCCCCTCTGAGACCACCATCTGTGCCACCTCCACCGCACCGCTGTCAGCGGGCCAACCGGTGACCATCGGCGCCCCGATCCCCGGGGTCTGCGCGCTGGTGCTCGACGCCCGGCTCAACCCGGCCCCCATCGGGGTGGTCGGCGAGCTGTATCTGGGCGGGCCCGCGCAGGCGCGCGGCTATCTTGGCCAGCTGGGGCTAACCGCCGAACGCTTCGTCGCCAACCCCTACGGGGCCCCCGGAGCACGCATGTATCGCACCGGGGATCTGGTGCGCTGGACGTCGGCGGGCACCCTGGACTATCTGGGTCGCGCCGACACCCAGATCAAACTGCGCGGACAACGCATCGAACTCGGTGAGATCGAAAACACCCTGCTGGCCTGCCCGCAGATCAGCCAGGCCGCCGCCACCGTGCACCACAGCCCCACCGGCGACCACCTGGTCGCCTACATCACCCTTGAGCGCACCACCACCGCCGATCACGACGCCGAAATCATCGAACAGTGGCAACGCATGTATGACGAACTGTACGGCGCTGATGTAGTCGCGGTGTCGGAGTTCGGGATGGATTTTCGGGGCTGGAACAGCAGCTACACCGGTGATCCGATTCCGCTTGAGGAGATGGTCGAGTGGCGTTCGGCTACGGTGAATCGGATCCTGGCACTGCAGCCGCGGCGCGTGTTGGAGATCGGCGCGGGCTCGGGGCTGTTGCTCTCACCGATCGCCCCGCGGTGTGAACACTATGTCGCCACCGACATGTCGGCGATGGTTGTCGACGACCTTGACCGCTCGCTGGAGCAGTCGCAGGTCCCGTGGCGTGATCGGGTCGAGCTGCTGACCCGACCCGCCCACGTCACCGAGGCACTGCCGCAGGGCTACTTCGACACGATCATTCTCAACTCGGTCATCCAGTACTTCCCCAACGGCGGATACCTGGCCGAGGTCATCGACAACGCCTTGGATCTGCTGGCCCCCGGCGGGACACTTTTCATCGGTGATGTGCGCAACCACACCCTGCAGGGCGCGTTCCAAACCGCGGTCGCGCTCGCGCGCACCAGCGCCGCCGACGCCGCCGAGATCCGCCAACGAGTCCAGCGCGCCATACTCGGCGAAACCGAATTACTGTTGGCCCCAGAGTTCTTCACCACCTGGGCCGCCGACCACCCGTGCGTTGCCGGACTCGACATCGAAGTCAAACGCGGGGTGGCCGACAACGAACTCACCCGGTATCGCTACGACGTAACCATCCACAAAACTCCCACACTGGTGCGCTCCTTGGCCAGCGCAGCCATCTGGGCGTGGCCCCAGTGCGCGGGCCTGCGCGGGCTGCACACCCAGTTGCTGTCCCAACGTCCCACCACCGTGCGCATCACCGGCATTCCCCGCGCCGGACTGATCACCGACGTCGACATCGAACAGGCCCTGGCCGCCGGGGCACCCTTGGCCGAGGTAGCGGCCCAAGCCAGCGTCACAGCCGATGCCGCTGTCCCCGAAGAATTGCACCGCCTTGGTGAAAGCACCGGATACCACGTGGCGGTGACCTGGGGTGCCCAACCCGGCACGCTGGATGCCGTTTTCATTTCCCCCGCCGACCCCGACCGCGAGCACACCCCGGCGCTGACCGACCTGTATCTGCCTCCCGCCGGGGCCCATCCACGCAGCACCCACACCAATGACCCGCGGACCAACACCAAGATCAGCGCGGTGCGTCAGCGGTTGAGCGCGTGGCTGCCCGAGTACATGATGCCGGCGCACATTGTGGTGCTCGAGGAGTTCCCGTTGACCTCCTCGGGCAAGATCGACCGCAAGGCGCTGCCGGCGCCGGTGGTTGCCGCCACAGCCTTCCGGGCGCCGCAGACCCCGACCGAAAAAATCGTCGCCGAGGTGTTCGCCGAGGTGTTGGCGCTGGACCGGGTCGGGGTCGATGACGACTTCTTCGCCCTGGGTGGGGATTCGTTGATCGCCACCCGGGTCAGCGCGCGCCTGCAGTCGGCGTTGGGCAGGGAAGTACCGGTGCGGTATCTGTTCGACGCGTCCATCGTCGGGGATCTCGCGGAGTATCTGCACCGGCATCGCGGCGGCCCGGCCCGCCCGCCGCTGCGGGTGATGCCGCGCCCGCAGTGGGTCCCGTTGTCGTATGCCCAGCAGCGGTTGTGGTTCCTCAACCGGTTCGAGGGCGGGGCTGCGACCTACAACATGCCGACCGCGTTTCGGGTCAGCGGGGCGCTGGATGTCGAGGCGCTGGGCGCGGCCCTCGATGATGTCCTGGCCCGCCACGAGTCGCTGCGCACCATATTTCCCGACGTTGACGGTGTGCCGTTGCAGGAGGTGTTGCCGGCCCGCGCGGGGATGTGGCGGCGCGGGGGCGCGGCAGTGGTGTCGTTGCCGGAGCAGGATGTGGCCGGCGAGTTGAAGTCGCTGGCCGGGTATCGGTTTGATTTGTCGGCGGAGATCCCGATTCGTGCGCAGATTTATTCGGTGGGACCCGAGCAGTATGTGGTGGGGATTGTGATGCACCACATCGCTTTTGACGGGTGGTCACCGGCTCCGATGGCCCGTGATATGGGTCTGGCGTATCGGGCGCGGGTGCAGGGCCGGGCCCCGGGGTGGGCGCCGTTGGCGGTGCAGTATGTGGATTACACGTTGTGGCAACGGGAATGGTTGGGGGTCGGAGTCTGATCCAGACAGTGCTATCGCTGTTGAGTTGGGGTTTTGGGAGCAGGCCTTGGCCGGAATGCCCGAAGGTCTTGAGCTGCCCACCGATCGGCCCTACCCACGGGTTGCTGATCAGCGCGGCGCCAGTGTGGCGGTGGAGTGGTCGGCGGGGCTGCAGCAGCAGGTTCGTCGGGTGGCTCGTGAGCATAACGCGACCAGTTTCATGGTGGTTCAGGCCGCCTTGGCGGTGGTGTTGTCGAAGATCAGCGCCAGCAGCGATGTGGCGGTGGGGTTCGCGGTCGCTGGTCGTGGTGATCCCGCCCTGGATGAGGTGGTGGGCTTTTTTGTTAATACCCTGGTACTGCGTGTTGAGGTCAGCGGTGATCCCACCTTCACTGACCTGTTGGCCCAGGTTCGGGCGCGCAGCTTAGAGGCGTTCGAACACCAACACGTGCCTTTTGAAGTGCTGGTGGAGCGGCTCAACCCGGCTAGGTCGTTGACGCATCATCCCCTGATTCAGGTGTTGTTGGCCTGGCAGAATTTCGCTGGGCACAATGATGCGGCTGCTGGTTTGGTGTTGGAGGGCCTTGAGGTCACCTCTGTACCGTTGGACACCCACACCGCCCGCATGGATTTGGCGGTTTCCCTAGCCGAACGTTTCACCGACACCGGTGAGCCCGCCGGGATCGGCGGGGCGGTGGAATTTCGCACCGATATTTTCGATACCGCCAGCATCGAGGCGCTGATCGAGCGGTTGCGGAGGGTGTTGGTGGCGATGACCGCCGATCCGGGGCGGTCGTTGTCGTCGGTGGATCTGCTCGACGAGTCTGAGCATGCCCGGTTGGATGAGGTCGCTAACCGGGCGGTGTTGAGTGCGGGCGCAGCGTCTGCGGTGTCGGTCCCGGCGTTGTTCGCCGCGCAGGTGGCCCGCACACCGGATGCGGTGGCGTTGGTGTGCGAAGGGTGTTCGTGGAGTTACGGCCAGCTTGATCAGGCGGCTAACCGGGTGGCGCACCTGTTGGCAGCCCGTGGCGTGGGCCCCGGGTGCTGTGGTGGGGTTGCTGTTGGAGCGCTCAGCACAAGCCATCGCCGCGATCGTGGCGGTGCTTAAAACCGGGGCGGCTTACCTACCGATCGATCCTGAGCATCCACCGACGCGGATCGGGTTCATGCTCGCCGACGCCGCGCCGGTGGCCGTGATCACCACCGCCGGGCTGGCCGGGCGGCTAGAGGGCCATGACGTGGTGGTCCTCGATGTCAACGATCCCGCTGTTGACACCCAACCCTGCACAGCACTACCGGCGCCGGACCCAGACAATATCGCTTACATCATTTACACCTCGGGCACCACCGGTGTCCCCAAAGGCGTGGCGGCCACCCACCACAACGTCACCCAACTGTTGGCATCCTTGGATGCCGGCCTCACTGCGTCGGGGCGGGTGTGGGCGCAGTGTCATTCGCATGCCTTCGACGTCTCGGCGTGGGAGATCTGGGGCGCATTGTTACATGGTGGTCGCCTGGTGGTGATACCCGACTCGGTGACACGTTCCGTGACCGATTTTCATGATGTGCTCGTTGCTGAACATGTCAACGTGTTAACCCAGACCCCTTCGGCGGTGGCGGTGTTGTCGGCTGAGGGGTTGGATGCGGTGGCGTTGGTGCTCGGCGGTGAGCTCTGCCCGGCCGAGGTGGTGGACCGCTGGGCGCCTGGGCGGGTGATGATCAACGGCTACGGCCCGACCGAAACCACGATGTGTGTGGCGCTGAGTGCACCGTTGGCACCGGGTTCGGGGCCGCCGCCGATCGGCTCGCCGGTATCGGGGGCGGCGTTGTTCGTGCTGGATGGGTGGTTGCGGCCGGTGCCGGTTGGTGTGGCCGGTGAGTTGTATGTGGCCGGTGCGGGGGTGGCGTGCGGGTATTGGCGTCGGTCTGCCTTGACCGCGTCGCGGTTTGTGGCCTGCCCGTTCGGGGGGCCCGGGGCGCGGATGTATCGCACCGGGGACCTGGTGCGCTGGGGTGTTGATGGCCAGTTGGTGTATGTGGGGCGCGCCGATGAGCAAGTCAAGATCCGCGGGTATCGCATCGAGCTCGGTGAAGTCCGGGCAGCCCTGACCGGCGTGGATGGGGTGGATCAGGCGGCGGTGATCGCCCGCGAGGACCGCCCCGGTGATAAGCGCCTGGTGGGTTATGTGACCGGGACGGCAGATCCGGTCGGGATACGCGCCCAGCTGGCTGAGCGGCTACCGGCATACATGGTTCCAGCGGCGGTGGTGGTGGTGGAGGCGTTGCCGTTGACGGTCAACGGCAAACTCGACACCCGCGCCCTACCGGCACCCGAGTACACCGCTGATCAGTATCGCGCCCCGGGCACCCCCACCGAGGAGATCCTGGCCGGCATCTACGCCCAAGTACTCGGCCTCGAGCGCGTCGGTGTCGACGACTCGTTTTTCGACCTGGGTGGGGATTCACTTTCCGCGATGCGCCTAATCGCGGCTGTCAATACCTCACTGGATGCCGATCTTTCGGTACGCACCGTGTTCGACGCGCCCACGGTTGCCCGGTTGGCATCTTGTATCGGTGGTGTGGGTTCGAGTCGGTTCCCGCGGTTGGTGCCAGTTGACCGGCCCGCGGTAGTTCCGTTGTCGTTTGCCCAGAGCCGGTTGTGGTTTATCGATCAATTACAGGGGCCTTCAGCGGTCTACAACATCGCGGCGGCGTTGCGGTTAAGTGGTCGGCTTGATGTTGATGCGTTGGGCCAGGCGCTGGCCGACGTGGTGGGCCGTCATGAAAGCCTGCGGACGGTGTTTAGCTCGGTCGAGGGAACACCCCAGCAGGTGGTTATCCCTGTTGAGCGGGCCGATTTCGGTTGGGACGTCGTTGATGCGACCGGGTGGTCGGTAAGCCAGCTGGGTGAGGCCGCTAACTCAGCAGCACGCTACACGTTTGATTTGGCGACCGAGGTTCCGCTGCGGGCGCAGCTTTTCGCGGTTGCTCAAGAAGAACACGTGCTGGTGATTGTGATGCACCATATCGCTGCGGATGGCTTGTCGCTGAGCCCGATGGCCCGTGATATGGGTCTGGCGTATCGGGCGCGGGTGCAGGGCCGGGCCCCGGGGTGGGCGCCGTTGGCGGTGCAGTATGTGGATTACACGTTGTGGCAACGGGAATGGTTGGGGGTCGAGTCTGATCCAGACAGTGCTATCGCTGTTGAGTTGGGGTTTTGGGAGCAGGCCTTGGCCGGAATGCCCGAAGGTCTTGAGCTGCCCACCGATCGGCCCTACCCACGGGTTGCTGATCAGCGCGGCGCCAGTGTGGCGGTGGAGTGGTCGGCGGGGCTGCAGCAGCAGGTTCGTCGGGTGGCTCGTGAGCATAACGCGACCAGTTTCATGGTGGTTCAGGCCGCCTTGGCGGTGGTGTTGTCGAAGATCAGCGCCAGCAGCGATGTGGCGGTGGGGTTCGCGGTCGCTGGTCGTGGTGATCCCGCCCTGGATGAGGTGGTGGGCTTTTTTGTTAATACCCTGGTACTGCGTGTTGAGGTCAGCGGTGATCCCACCTTCACTGACCTGTTGGCCCAGGTTCGGGCGCGCAGCTTAGAGGCGTTCGAACACCAACACGTGCCTTTTGAAGTGCTGGTGGAGCGGCTCAACCCGGCGAGGTCGTTGACGCATCATCCCCTGATTCAGGTGTTGTTGGCCTGGCAGAATTTCGCTGGGCACAATGATGCGGCTGCTGGTTTGGTGTTGGAGGGCCTTGAGGTCACCTCTGTACCGTTGGACACCCACACCGCCGGCATGGATTTGGCGGTTTCCCTAGCCGAACGTTTCACCGACACCGGTGAGCCCGCCGGGATCGGCGGGGCGGTGGAATTTCGCACCGATATTTTCGATACCGCCAGCATCGAGGCGCTGATCGAGCGGTTGCGGAGGGTGTTGGTGGCGATGACCGCCGATCCGGGGCGGTCGTTGTCGTCGGTGGATCTGCTCGACGAGTCTGAGCATGCCCGGTTGGATGAGGTCGCTAACCGGGCGGTGTTGAGTGCGGGCGCAGCGTCTGCGGTGTCGGTCCCGGCGTTGTTCGCCGCGCAGGTGGCCCGCACACCGGATGCGGTGGCGTTGGTGTGCGAAGGGTGTTCGTGGAGTTACGGCCAGCTTGATCAGGCGGCTAACCGGGTGGCGCACCTGTTGGCAGCCCGTGGCGTGGGCCCCGGGTGCTGTGGTGGGGTTGCTGTTGGAGCGCTCAGCACAAGCCATCGCCGCGATCGTGGCGGTGCTTAAAACCGGGGCGGCTTACCTACCGATCGATCCTGAGCATCCACCGACGCGGATCGGGTTCATGCTCGCCGACGCCGCGCCGGTGGCCGTGATCACCACCGCCGGGCTGGCCGGGCGGCTAGAGGGCCATGACGTGGTGGTCCTCGATGTCAACGATCCCGCTGTTGACACCCAACCCTGCACAGCACTACCGGCGCCGGACCCAGACAATATCGCTTACATCATTTACACCTCGGGCACCACCGGTGTCCCCAAAGGCGTGGCGGCCACCCACCACAACGTCACCCAACTGTTGGCATCCTTGGATGCCGGCCTCACTGCGTCGGGGCGGGTGTGGGCGCAGTGTCATTCGCATGCCTTCGACGTCTCGGCGTGGGAGATCTGGGGCGCATTGTTACATGGTGGTCGCCTGGTGGTGATACCCGACTCGGTGACACGTTCCGTGACCGATTTTCATGATGTGCTCGTTGCTGAACATGTCAACGTGTTAACCCAGACCCCTTCGGCGGTGGCGGTGTTGTCGGCTGAGGGGTTGGATGCGGTGGCGTTGGTGCTCGGCGGTGAGCTCTGCCCGGCCGAGGTGGTGGACCGCTGGGCGCCTGGGCGGGTGATGATCAACGGCTACGGCCCGACCGAAACCACGATGTGTGTGGCGCTGAGTGCACCGTTGGCACCGGGTTCGGGGCCGCCGCCGATCGGCTCGCCGGTATCGGGGGCGGCGTTGTTCGTGCTGGATGGGTGGTTGCGGCCGGTGCCGGTTGGTGTGGCCGGTGAGTTGTATGTGGCCGGTGCGGGGGTGGCGTGCGGGTATTGGCGTCGGTCTGCCTTGACCGCGTCGCGGTTTGTGGCCTGCCCGTTCGGGGGGCCCGGGGCGCGGATGTATCGCACCGGGGACCTGGTGCGCTGGGGTGTTGATGGCCAGTTGGTGTATGTGGGGCGCGCCGATGAGCAAGTCAAGATCCGCGGGTATCGCATCGAGCTCGGTGAAGTCCGGGCAGCCCTGACCGGCGTGGATGGGGTGGATCAGGCGGCGGTGATCGCCCGCGAGGACCGCCCCGGTGATAAGCGCCTGGTGGGTTATGTGACCGGGACGGCAGATCCGGTCGGGATACGCGCCCAGCTGGCTGAGCGGCTACCGGCATACATGGTTCCAGCGGCGGTGGTGGTGGTGGAGGCGTTGCCGTTGACGGTCAACGGCAAACTCGACACCCGCGCCCTACCGGCACCCGAGTACACCGCTGATCAGTATCGCGCCCCGGGCACCCCCACCGAGGAGATCCTGGCCGGCATCTACGCCCAAGTACTCGGCCTCGAGCGCGTCGGTGTCGACGACTCGTTTTTCGACCTGGGTGGGGATTCACTTTCCGCGATGCGCCTAATCGCGGCTGTCAATACCTCACTGGATGCCGATCTTTCGGTACGCACCGTGTTCGACGCGCCGTCCGTAAGCAGCTTGAGCCAGCAGTTGGGCAGACATGCCGGGGCCACAGGGCCCAGCTTTGGCTCCGTGCACGGCCGCGACACCACCGAGGTGCACGCCGGCGACCTCACGCTGGAGAAGTTCCTCGACGCAACGACGCTGACCGCCGCCTCGACGCTGCCAGGACCGAGCGCCGAGGTGCGGACGGTCCTGCTGACCGGGGCGACCGGCTTCCTCGGGCGTTACCTGGCCCTGGAATGGCTGGAGCGAATGGAGCTGGTCGACGGCACGCTGATCTGCCTGGTGCGGGCCGAGTCCAACGAGGATGCGCGGCAACGCTTGGACAAGACCTTCGACAGCGGGGACCCGGAACTGCTTCGGCACTTCCAGGAACTGGCCGCCGATCATCTGGAGGTCATCGCCGGCGACAAGGGCGAAGCCAACCTGGGCCTGGACCACCAGACCTGGCAGCGGCTGGCCGAGACCGTGGATCTGATCGTCGATCCGGCAGCCCTGGTCAACCACGTCCTGCCCTACAGCGAGCTATTCGGGCCCAACGTCGTGGGCACCGCTGAGTTGATCCGGTTCGCGCTCACCACAAAGATCAAGCCCTACACGTACGTGTCGACTGCCAACGTGGGCGACCAGATCGAGCCGTCAGCGTTCACAGAGGATGCCGACATCCGGGTCATCAGCCCTAGCCGCACGATCGATGACAGCAACGGCTACGGCAACAGCAAGTGGGCCGGAGAGGTGCTATTGCGCGAGGCCAACGACCTGTGCGGCCTGCCGGTCGCGGTGTTTCGGTGCGACATGATCCTGGCCGACACTACCTACGCGGGCCAGCTCAACGTGTCGGACCTGTTCACCCGGATGGTGCTGAGCCTGGTGGCCACCGGCGTCGCGCCCGGCTCGTTCTACCAGCTTGACGCCGACGGCTACCGGCAACGCGCGCACTTCGACGGGCTGCCCATCGAATTCGTCGCCGAAGCGATCGCCACGCTGGGTGCCCAGGCGGTCGACGGGTTCGAGACCTATCACGTGATGAACCCGCACGACGACGGGATCGGGCTCGACGAGTACGTCGACTGGCTGATCGAGGCCGGTTACCCAATCCTGCGCATCGATGACTTTGGGGAGTGGTTGCAGCGGTTTGAGACCGGCCTGCATGCCCTGCCGGATCGACAGCGCCGACACACCGTGCTAGAGGTGATGCTGTTGGGCAATTCCACTTATTTACAGCCCATAGAGCCGATCCGGGGGTCCTTCGCGCCGACCGACCGATTCCGTGCTGCGGTGCAAGACGCGAAAATCGGCCCCGACAACGACATCCCGCACGTCTCGGCGCCGATCATCATCAAATACGTTACCGACTTGCAACTGCTCGGGGTTTGGAACGGTTTCACTCATGCGGACCAGCAGTTGGGTAGAAATGGCAGCTCGGTGGAAGTAGCTCCCGCCGTTTGCCCGTTCAGGCATCTGCAAGACCAGGCAGACGACATCGAGGCCGAGCGAAAGCCCGAGGCCAGGCTCCGCTACGCGGATTACCTGCACATCGACGAGCTGCTTGGCGCTGTACAACCTTTGTTTGGCGACGGCGACCCTTCCGTTTATGCCGACGAGAGGTACTTTCTGATCATTCATCAAGCCTCTGAACTGTGGGTGTCACAGATCTTGATCGACCTCGATCTCGCGCTGGAGTCCGCCCGTCATGCGGACTTCGGCAGGGCGGTCGATCGCGTGAAGCGTGCCAACGCCTTGCTTGAATTGATCGTAACGACACAGAAAGCCCTACAACACCTTGCGGTGGATGACTTCCACCGGTTCCGGCCTCGTTTGCAGGGAATGAGCGCCGGACAGTCGGCCCAGTTCACGGCCATCCTGGGCGGCGTTCGCTACGCTCCTCTTGCGGCGCTACTCGGGATCGTCGCCGACCGGCGCAACGGCGACAAGTGCACCCGCCGGCAACGTCTCCACCTAGGAGCGCAGGTCGATGTGTTCATCGCCGGCCTCACGCGCTGGCGGCTGGCGCACCTAGACGCGGTCAGCCCCTTCATTGGTGACACCAGGGGCACCGGCGGGAGCGCCGGGGTCGGCTTTCTGATCGATCGCCTATTCGAGTCTTCCTCGCCATCATAGGACCGGCCATTTCCCTGATGGGCGAGCAAAACTGTCCGGTGGGACGACTTGCCTACCGTGGCGTCTGTTGCGGAGCCCAGCGGGTTCTGCGGGTCGCCGACGCGTTCCTGTGGGTGGCCCGTGGCATCCTTGCCGGTGATGCCGCGTGACAGTGGTGCACTACGGCACCCATCCAAGCCACCATGGCGTGCTCAGCCTTCCCGACGGTCCAGGCCCCTGGCCGGTCGCCGTGGTCATCCATGGCGGGTTCTGGCGGACGGCCTATGGTGCCGACCTGGCCTCCGATCTGGCCGAGGATCTCGTGCGGCACGGCTTGGCTGCCTGGAACCTCGAATATCGCAGGGTGGGCGACCACCCGGACCGCGGAGGCGGTGGTTGGCCCGCCACCTGTCTTGATGTTGCCGCCGCTGTCGACCTACTCGCCACAACCGGTCAGACCCTGGCGGCCGGCCGTCTCGACCTGTCGCGAGTGATCGCGATCGGGCACTCCGCGGGAGGTCAGCTCGCCGGCTGGCTGGCAAGTCGAGGGTCACTGCCCGCCGGCGCTCCCGGAGCCTCGCCCGCCGTACCGTTGACCGGCTTCGTCAGTCAGGCGGGCGTCTTGGACCTCGCGCTCGCGCTGAAGGAGGACCTGGGTTCCGGAGCCATCCGTAACTTCCTGGGCGCCTGCGCGGACGACCCTGAGGCGCGCTCACTGGCCTGCCCCAGCGCGCTGCTTCCCACAGGCGTCCGCTCGATGTGCGTGCACGGCACGGCCGACGACGAGGTACCACTCAACCAATCGCAGCGCTTCGTCGCCGCGGCTCGACGGGCGGGCGACGACGCCCGGCTGCTGGTGCTTCCCGACACCGACCACTACGCACTCATTGATGTGACGTCCCCCGCCTGGGCGGCCTGCCGCACGGCGGTCCTCGAGCTGGCGCGCTGAACCTGTGGGTTCGCTGCCTTGACGCCGAAGTACTGGTTGTGGCGGCAAGTCTTCTTCACGCCCGCGTCAAAGAACATGAAGTCGTGCACTATCTCAAGGAGTCGGGCCTTGGAACACATCTGGCTCAGCGCACGGTCATCGCACTCCGGTAGCCCGTCGCGCTCTCGTTTGATCTCCAACGAGCCAAGCCAGTCATCGAGCAACTGTTCTGGCATCCGGACTACCGGGTGGTACCGATAGCCCCGTCTGGTTTGGTCGGGTGGCCGACTCGGATGGTCGGCGGTGCTATGACTGGTGCCCGTCCGCGAGCAGATGCACCTAGCCCGTCGATCCACTTGCCGACGTTGATCCGCTTGGGCAGGTTGTCAACCCCGTTGGGATACGAGTAGTCCAGGTGATGCCCGCCCGAAGGCGTAGCCACGGTGCGGGTTTTCATCTTGTCCCAGCCGTTGCGGTCTAGGACCGCTGGGAGCGAACCGTTGTTCTGCGGGTCCACGTCGACCACGACCAGCCTCAACCGCTTGCCGAGCACGAGGCCTACGGGGTGGTTCTTGTCTGCGGCGACGACCTCTCAGACGGTGCCCCGCAGATCTCGCTCTCCTGCCACCCATGACGGGGTGGTCTCGGATGCGTACGCCACCGGCACCCTCGGTTTGGGAAAGATCCAGGTGGTGATCGTGGTCACCGTCGCCGCCTTGGTGAAGGCAGTACTGCTTCCGGTGGCAGGCCGGCTGGCGCACCGGTTCGGCGCGCGGGTGATTTACGCGACCGGTATTGCGGCGTTCGGGCTGACTACCTTCCCGGTCTTCGCACTCTTCAATACTCGCAACATCGTGTGGTTCGCGGTGGGCATGGTGGGTGGCGTTCGGCGTGATTCACGCCTGGTTCTGTAGGCCGCAGGGCACCCTGTACGCGTCGCTGTTCCCCACCCGCATCCGGTACACCGGCCTGTCCACCGTCTATCAGGTGTCCGAAATTTAGGCTATCTGGTTGCGACGGCGGTGCTCAGCGTGGGGGCGACGGTCCTTGCTCAACCCACGATGACCCCGGACCCAGCTCTGCCCCAACCAGAGCCGCAGGTTAACGGCTTCGTGTTAGCGGACCGAGCGACCCGGCGCACATGGGTCGAATTTTGAGGCAAAGGCCTCATGTGCTCGATGACTGAGTCGCTGACGATTGCTGCATGACAAAGCAAGTTCAAGAATCAGCGAGGCCATCGATAATGGCCATCGAGCGTTGCCGGACGTCGGGCGCCGGGCGGGTCGATGCGGTCAAGGTGAGCCGGCAAGTCGGCGCGCGACGGATCCTTCAGGAGCTCTCGCTGTCGATCGAACCAGCCGAGTTGGTCGCTATTGCCGGCGGCAGTGGATCGGGAAAGACCACGCTGCTGGAGATCCTCGCGGGACTGCAACCGCCGTCGTCCGGCGAAGTTCAACACGGCCTCGATCGTGGCGGCGATCCGGCGGCTCGCCGGACCAGGACCGATTCCCGCATCGGCTACGTGCCCCAGGACGACATAATCCATCTCGAGATGCCACTGCGTCGCACGCTGCGGTACGCGGCCCGGCTGCGGCTACCCATGGGCACATCGGTGGCTGAGGCTGACCGGATTGTTGAGGAGACGATGGACGACCTCGACCTGGCCGATCGGGCCGAGGTGGCGGTCCGTGCACTCTCCGGTGGTCAGCGCAAGCGCGCCAGTATCGCCGTGGAGCTACTGACCCGCCCACGCCTGTTCTTCCTGGACGAACCCACATCCGGGCTCGACCCGTCGACTGCGGCCGACGTCATGCGTCTGCTGCGCCGGCTCACCCAGCGCGGGGTCACGGTCGTCCTCACGACGCACGAGCCGGCCGGCATCGACCAGTGTGACCGCGTGGTATTCCTGGCTCGCGATGGCCACCTGGCCTTCACCGGCAGCCCGACCGAGGCTCGGCGTTACTTCGAAGTGAACGATGTCGCCGAGATTTACGTCCGGCTGGCCGTCGAGGACACGCCGCGGATCTGGGCGAAGCGATTCGCGGACAGCCGGGGGAAGTTTGGAGACCGGCCGGTCCCGGCTCGATACCCCCTCGCCACTACCCGTTCAGATCTCGAGCGCGCGAGCGTGATTCGGCAATGGTGGCTACTCACACGACGCAACGTCGATGTTCTCTTCCGCAACCGACTGACCCTGGCGGTCTTGCTCGGCTCACCGGTGCTGGTCACCGCGATGATGGCGACACTGTTCAACCGCGGCGCGTTCGAACCCCACAGCGCAGCCGACCTCGCACCGGCTCAGATCGTGTTCTGGATCGCGTTCGCGGGCTTCTTCTTCGGCCTCACCTACGGGCTGCTGCAGATCGTCGGCGAGATGGCCGTCTTTCGGCGTGAGCGCCTGGCCGGCCTGAGCGTGGGCGCCTACGTGGCGTCCAAGGTCACCGCGCTGCTTCCGGTGCTGGCTGGTGTGAGCGCGGTGCTTCTTGGTGTGTTGCGCGTCCTCGGTCGGCTGCCCGCCGTCGGCTGGGATGTGTATGCGCTGCTGTTTGTGACCATTGTGATTGAGGCGACCTCGGCACTGGCCCTTGGCCTGCTCGCGTCGGCGGCGGTATCGAACGCCGCGCAGGCCGCCCTGGCTCTGCCGATGCTTTGCTTTCCTCAGGTGTTGTTCGGCGGGGCCATCGTTCCCGTCGATCAGATGGCCGCCCCGGGACGCCTGATGAGCCTTGTCCTAGCCAACCGCCACGCATTCGAAGCATTGGGGCGCGACTTGGATCTCGACCGGTACACCGCGACACTGCCGGCTATGTCGGCCTACGGCAGCACCTTCCAAGGAGGTAACGGCGCCGGTCTGATCGCGCTCGGTTCTTTCACCGCTGCCCTCACGCTGGCCACCGTCTGGGTGCTGGATCGGCGGTCCCGGCCCGGCGGAGTCCGGCGATGACGATTCCACAGCACCCGTGGGACAAGGTGCTCATAGACGGCCATGGCGCCTTGGTCAGAGCGCGGCACGTGTTTCGCTATCTGCCCTCGGCACCGCGCTGCAAATTGTGCAACAACCCGTTTGGCGGACCGGCCGGGCGCGTTCTGGCCGTGGCCGGATTCAGGCCGTCACGTAAGAACCCCAATCTGTGCAGCCGTTGTTGTGATGCGCTCCCGGTGGGCGGAGCAGAGGTTGACATCGCAGTCCTGTTCGCCGACGTTCGCGGTTCGACGGCGCTCGGCCAGCGCAGCGTCGCCGCCGACTTCGCCGCACTCCTCAACCGCTTCTACATCGCCGCGACGCGCACCCTGCTGCACCATGATGCGGTGATCGACAAGCTGATCGGCGACGAAGTGATGGCGTTCTTTGTGCAGGGCGTCAGCGGTCCGAACTATCGACGCCGGGCGGTTGAGGCGGGGATGGAGTTGCTGGAAGCGGTCGGGTACGGCAGCGACGAGGGGCCGTGGATTGACATGGGCATCGCTGTCAATGCTGGCATCGCCTACGTCGGCAACGTCGGGGGTGCAGTCGTCGACTTCACCGCTCTCGGTGATCCGGTCAACGCAGCGGCGCGAATGCAACAGAAAGCCGCGCGGCGGCGAGTTGCTGGTCGCGTCTGGGGTGGCCGATGATCTGATGGCTGGGGCTCCGATGCGCACACTCGACCTGCGGGGACACCAACAGCCGATCAATGCATTCGTCCTCGGATCGTGGTCGGACAACCAGCGTTGCGAGGTCGTCGGCTCGTCCGCCTGACGCGACCCGTCATCCGCGACAGAATCGGCGGATGGGGTCGCGACCGACTCGGGCCGAACTGCTCGCCGCATTATCGGTGGCAATTGACCTCGGGCTGGGCCAGCCGATCGAGCACATGCTGCGCTCCGCCCTCATCGCCACGCGCATCGCCGACCGCCTGGGCCTGAGCAAGGACGACCGCGAGTGCACGTACTACGCGACGTTGATCATGTGGATCGGATGTCACGCCGATTCACACGAATACGCGCGGTGGTTTGGCGACGACATCTCCGTCCGCCACGACTCCTATCTGGTCGATTGGAAAGGCTGGCCGTACCAACGCTTTCTGCTCAGCAACGTCGGCCGCGGCGAGCCGTGGTGGCAGCGCCTAAAGACCATGTCAGACCTGTACGTCAACGCCCGGGCACAATTGTCGCGGTTGATGCACTCGCACTGCACGTCGGCCGCGCTGCTGGCCGACCGGATGGGGCTGCCCGCCGGTGTGCAGACTGCACTGCGGTTCACCTTCGAGCGGTACGACGGCACCGGCCAGCCGGAAGGAGCGTCCGGCGATGCGATCCCGATCCACACGCGCGTCGGCCAACTCGCCGACATGGCGGAAGTGCATCACCACACATACGGTGTCGACGGCGCAATCGCGATGGCGCGCAGCCGCCGTGGTGGCCAGTTCGACCCGGCCGTCGTCGACGTGTTCGTCGCGCATGCCGAGGAAATCCTGGCCGACGTACCGGACCTCTGGGAGGCCGCGCTGCGCGAAGCGCCCGACCGGCACCAGCCTCTCGACGACAATTCACTTGATGCACTTCTGGTCGTGCTGGGGGACTTTGTCGACCTGAAATGCCCGTTTACACTGGGCCATTCACGTGAGACGGCCCGGCTCACGGCGGACGCGGCGGTCGCAGTCGGACTGGACGCCGTCACGGTGGCGTTGACGCGGCGGGCCGGACACGTCCACGACCTCGGACGCATTGGGGTGTCGAACCAGATCTGGTCCAAGCCTGGCGCATTAACCGCCGCTGACTTCGAGCGGGTCCGGCTGCATCCGTACCTGACAGTGCGGATTCTCCGCCGAGTTCCCGGCCTCGAAGACGTGGCGCGGCTGGCCGGCAATCACCACGAACACGTCGATGGCTCGGGCTATCCGCAAGGGCTGCCCGGGTCGGCGCTGACGATGGCGGACCGACTGCTCGGTGCGGCTGTCAGCTACCAATCCGCCGTCGAGCCACGGCCCTACCGCGACCCACTCGAGCCCGCCGCAGCGGCGCGCCGGCTGCGAGAGCGGGTGCGCGCCGGCGCGTTGGACGCCGTCGCCGCGGACGCGGTGCTGCACGCCGCGGGCCACCGACCGAGACGGTCGAAATCGCGCCCGGACGGACTCACCGCCCGAGAAGTCGAGGTGCTCTGCTTGGTTGCCCGCGGCGAGTCGAACAAGCAGATCGCCGAGCAACTGGTGATCAGCGAGAAGACCGCGCGTAACCATATCGAGCGGGCCTACACGAAAATCGGTGCGTCGAACCGGATCGGCGCCAGCATGTACGCGCTGCGGACACGGCCTCGTTTCGCCCGAGAGTTGACGCAGTCATCTCAGGTGTCACGAATTTATGCGTCCAACCTCACGCCGCTGATTCTGAACCAGCCTGATTGCGGCGGGCCATGGCGCACCGCCGTATGCCTGCGGCTATGTGGTTGCAACCGCGGTGCTCAGCGTGGGCGCGACGATGCTGCTCAACCCCCGATGACCACAGATTCCGTCCGGGCAATCCCTCGGCACCGGCGACTCGGACGTACTCTGGTCATCGTGCGATTGCAGCGACAGGTAGTGGACTATGCGCTTCGGCGCCGCTCACTGCTGGCCGAGGTTTATTCGGGGCGGACCGGTGTATCCGAGGTGTGTGACGCCAATCCGTATTTGCTGCGCGCGGCGAAGTTTCACGGGAAGCTCAGCCCGGTGATGTGCCCGATTTGCCGGAAAGAGCAGCTCACGCTGGTGTCGTGGGTATTCGGCGACCACCTGGGCGCGGTCTCGGGTTCGGCGCGTACCGCCGAAGAGTTGGTCGTGCTGGCATCCCGTTTCGAAGAGTTCTCGGTACACGTGGTGGAGGTATGCCGGACCTGCAGTTGGAATCATCTGGTCAAGTCGTATGTGCTCGGCGCGACACGCCCGGCCCTCCGCCCTCCAAGGGGAACGCGCAGCACGCGGACGGCGCGCAACGGCGCCCGCACAGCCAGTGAATAACGAAGGGCAGCAAGACCGGTCGGCCGCTGATACCCCGAACGGGGCAGGGGGCGCCGGCGGACACCGGGGTGGCCGGCGGCAGACCCCCGGAGCGACGCCCCGGCCGCCGGTTCCGCCCGACGACCGCCTGACCACGATCCTCCCGCCGGTGCGAGACGACACCTCGCGTCCGCTGCGCGATCCGATTGAGGCGGTGAAGGCCGCGATGGACGGCCGACCGCCGACCGGGGCCCCCGATCAACGTGACCCGCTCGAGTTGGCCGCGGCTGCGCTGGACGGCCAAGCGCCGCGGCGTCACCAGCAGCCGACCGGCGGGGGCGGTGGCGGCCGCCCGCCCGGTCCACCGCCGCGGAAGCCGTCCCTGCCCGATTGGGGTGGGTTTAAGCGGATCGACTGGACGTGGCTGCAGCGCATCAACTGGTTGTGGGTCCGTCGGGGGTGCTACGTCGCCGTCCCGGTGCTGCTGTTGTTGCCGATCGTCACCTTTGCGATGGCGTACGTCATCGTCGACATTCCCAAGCCCGGCGACATCCGCACCAATCAGGTCTCGACGATCTTGGCCAGTGATGGCTCCGAGCTGGCTAAAATCGTTCCGCCCGAAGGCAATCGCGAGGACGTCAACCTCGACCAGGTGCCGGTGCACATGCGCCAGGCGGTGATCGCGGCCGAGGACCGCAACTTCTACTCCAACCCCGGGTTCTCCTTCACCGGCTTCGCGCGGGCGGTGAAAAACAACATCGTCGGCGGCGACACCCAGGGCGGTTCGACGATCACCCAGCAGTACGTCAAGAACGCGTTGGTGGGATCGCAGCGCGCCGGCGTCGGCGGCCTGATCCGCAAGGCCAAGGAACTCGTCATCGCCACCAAGATGTCGAGCGAGTGGTCCAAAGACGATGTGTTGCAGGCCTACCTGAACATCATTTACTTCGGTCGCGGCGCCTACGGGATATCGGCGGCCTCCAAGGCCTACTTCAACAAACCCGTCGAGCAGCTGACCGTGGCCGATGGTGCACTGCTGGCGGCGCTGATCCAGCGCCCGTCGACGCTGGACCCCGCGGTGGACCTCGAGGGCGCCAAGGAACGGTGGAACTGGGTGCTTGACGGGATGGTGGACATTGGCGCACTCTCGCCGAAGGACCGTGCAGCGCAGTCGTTTCCGCCGACGCTGCCGCTCGATCAGGCCCGCGCACAAAACCAGACCACCGGGCCCAACGGACTGATCGAGCGGCAGGTGACCAAAGAACTGCTCGAGCTGTTCAACATCGACGAGCAGACCCTCAACACCCAGGGGCTGCAGGTCACCACGAGTATCGATCCGCAAGCGCAGAAGGCCGCCGAGGACGCGGTGTCGAAGTACCTCGAAGGGCAGAACCCCGACATGCGGACCGCGGTCGTGTCGATCGATCCGCATGACGGCGCGGTGAAGGCCTACTACGGCGGCTCGGACGCCAACGGATTCGACTTCGCCCAAGCCGGACTGCAGACCGGGTCGTCATTCAAGGTGTTCACGCTGATCGCCGCGCTGGAGCAGGGTATCGGCCTGGGCTATCAGGTGGACAGCTCGCCGCTGACGGTCCACGGCATCAAGATCACCAACGTCGAGGGTGAGAGCTGCGGAACCTGCAACATCGCCGAGGCGCTCAAGCGTTCGTTGAACACCTCCTACTACCGGCTGATGCTCAAGCTAAGACATGGTCCGGAGGACGTCGCCAACGCCGCACACCAAGCGGGCATTGCGACCAGCTTTCCCGGCGTCCCGCATACGCTGTCCGAAGACGGCAAGGGCGGCCCGCCGAACAACGGAATCGTGTTGGGCCAGTACCAGACCCGGGTGATCGACATGGCCTCCGCGTACGCCACGCTGGCCGACTCCGGTGTTTACCACCGACCACATTTCGTGCAGAAGGTGGTCAACTCAGACGGCCGGGTATTGTTCGACGCCACCCACTCCGGCCAATCCGACAGTGCCGGCGAACAGCGGATCCCGAAGGATGTTGCCGACAATGTCACGTCGGCGATGCAGCCGATCGCGTCCTATTCGCGCGGTCACGCCTTGGCCGGCGGCCGGCCGTCGGCCGCAAAGACCGGCACAACGCAGTTGGGCGACACCGATGCCGACAAGGACGCGTGGATGGTCGGCTACACCCCGTCGTTGTCGACGGCGGTCTGGATAGGCACCGTCAAAGGCGACACTCCGCTGGTCTCCAAGTGGGGCGGGCCGGTCTACGGCTCGGGTCTGCCCTCGGATATCTGGAAGGCGACGATGGACGGCGCACTCAAAGGCACCGCTGTCGAGTCCTTCCCCAAGCCGGGGGAGATCGGTGGTTATGCCGGTGTGCCGGCAGCGCCACCGCCGCCAGAGCCGACACAGGTGACAGTCATTCAGCCCACGATTGAGGTGGCACCGGGCATCACCATTCCGGTCGGGCCGCCCACCACGGTCCCCGCCGGTCCACCAGCACCGCCGCCGTTAGCGCCCGTGCCTGCTCCGTCGCCGCCGTGATCGCGGAGGGGGGACGGCCCGCGTCACCATTTCGCCGCGGCCGTTGGCCACCGACCTGCGCTCCGCCGATGACCGCGATTGCCCCAGCCGCACCGACTTTCTGGGCGCGGCGCTATCGAGCGTCGTCGGCGGCCCGGTCGGCCGGCACGCGGTGATCGGCCGCACGGCCTTACTGACCCCGGTGCGAGCCATGTTTTTGATCGCGCTGGTGTTTTTGGCGCTGGGTTGGTCGACGAAGGCGCCGTGCTTGCAGACCACCGGGAACGGGCCCGGTGACCAACGAGTCGCCAATTGGCAGAATGAGCGCGCCTATTACGAGCTGTGCTACTCCGACACCGTGCCGCTGTACGGCGCGGAGTTGTTGGGCCAGGGCAGGTTTCCGTACAAGTCCAGCTGGATCGAGAAGGACGCCAGCGGTAAACCGCAGACCCGCTATGACGGTAAGCCCGCGGTGCGCTACATGGAGTACCCGGTGCTCACCGGGGTGTATCAGTACGTGTCGATGGCGTTGGCCAAGACCTACACCACCCTGAGTAAGTTGCTCGGGCTGCCGGTGGTCGCCGAGGTGGTGGTTTTCTTCGATGTGGCCGCGCTCGGGTTGGCGTTGGCGTGGTTGGCGACGTTGTGGGCCACCGCGGGCCTGGCGGGCCGGCGGGTTTGGGACGCGGCGCTGGTGGGCGCGTCTCCGCTGGTGATCTTCCAGATGTTCACCAACTTCGACGCGCTGGCAACGGCGTTGGCGGCCGGTGGGCTGCTGGCGTGGGCTCGGCGGCGACCGGTGCTGGCCGGCATGCTGATCGGGTTGGGCGTTGCGGCCAAGCTGTACCCGGCGTTGTTGCTGGGTCCGCTGCTGGCACTGGGCATCCGGACCGGACGGTTGCGTGAGTGGGCCCGTACCGCGGCCGTCACCGTGGCGACGTGGCTGGCAGTAAACCTGCCGGTGATGGTGCTCTACCCCCGGGGCTGGTCGGAGTTCTTCCGGCTGAATACCCGCCGCGGCGACGACATGGATTCGCTGTACAACATCGTCAAATCGTTCACCGGCTGGCAGGGTTTCGATCCTGACCTGGGTTTCTGGCAGCCGCCCCAAGTACTGAACGCCGTTGTTTTGGTGCTGTTCCTGTTGTGTTGTGCGGCAATCGGTTACATCACGCTTACTGCTCCACGGCGGCCACGGGTGGCGCAGCTGGTATTTTTGGTGGTAGCGGCGTTTCTGTTGACCAACAAGGTGTGGAGTCCGCAGTTCTCGCTGTGGCTGGTACCGCTGGCGGTGCTAGCTTTGCCGCACCGCCGAATCCTGTTGGCGTGGATGACGATCGACGCGCTGGTATGGGTGCCGCGGATGTACTACCTCTACAGCGTGCCTAACCGCGGATTGCCCGAGCAGTGGTTCACCTCGGTGGTGCTGCTACGCGACATCGCGGTGCTGGCCTTATGCGCACTGGTAGTTCGCCAGATCTACCGGCCCGAAGAAGACCTGGTGCGTTGGGGCGGACGGGTCGACGATCCGGCCGGCGGAGTATTCGACCGGGCCGGGGATGCGCCGCCCAGCTGGCTGCCCCCGCGGCTGCGTCCGGGGCGGCTGCGGCAGCTGGCACGGGCGAGCGCCGAAGCCGCCGCGGCCGATGACAGTGCCGAACGTGCTCTTAGGGCGCACTCCCACGGCGTGTCGTCGCCGTGAGCGCACGCTCGACGATGACCGATTTCGCAAGGCCAGCCATCGTCCGGTAGCCTGGGTCGGTTGCCGACGCAGGCGACCCTCCTGCCACGGACAAGACCGTGGCCGCACACGACCATAGGAGGTGATGAGGTTCCCATGCGTCCATACGAAATCATGGTCATCCTCGACCCCACCCTCGACGAACGCACCGTTGCTCCGTCGTTGGAGACCTTTCTCAACGTCGTCCGCAAAGACGGCGGAAAGGTGGACAAGGTCGACATTTGGGGTCGGCGCCGCCTGGCGTACGAAATCGCCAAGCATGCCGAGGGCATCTACGCGGTGATCGACCTGCAGGCCGCGCCCGCGACGGTGTCCGAGCTTGACCGTCAGCTCAGCCTGAACGAGTCGGTGTTGCGCACCAAGGTGATGCGCACCGACAAGCACTGACCGGCGACGATGCAGAGCGCGTAGCGCGATGAGGAGGAGCCGGTCGATAGGCATTAGCCTGTTGGCGAATGACCACGTCCCGTCGTAGCCGTTGCGTAGGCTCTGCGACAGCACGCTCTCGACCACCCACCCGCCGATTCCCGGCGGGAGCACGAGGACCAGGAGGTCACTGTGGCTGGTGACACGAACATCACCGTCGTCGGAAACCTGACCGCTGACCCCGAACTGCGGTTTACCCCGTCCGGTGCCGCCGTGGCGAATTTCACGGTGGCCTCGACCCCGCGGATCTACGACCGCCAAAGCGGAGAGTGGAAGGACGGCGAAGCGCTGTTCTTGCGGTGCAACATCTGGCGTGAGGCCGCCGAGAACGTAGCCGAGAGCCTGACCCGTGGCTCCCGGGTGATCGTGTCCGGCCGGCTCAAGCAGCGTTCGTTCGAGACCCGTGAGGGCGAGAAGCGCACCGTGGTCGAGGTCGAGGTCGACGAGATCGGCCCGTCGTTGCGGTACGCCACCGCCAAGGTCAATAAGGCCAGCCGCAGCGGCGGTGGCGGCGGTGGCTTCGGTGGCGGTGGGGGATCTCGCCAGCCGGCCCAGACCGGCGCAGCGACGGGCGACGACCCGTGGGGCAGCGCCCCCGCCTCGGGCTCGTTCGGCGGCGGGGACGACGAACCGCCCTTCTAGCTTTTCCACGATAGAACGAAAGAGACAGACATGGCAAAGTCCAGCAATAAGCGACGGCCGGCGCCGGAAAAGCCGGTCAAGACACGCAAGTGCGTGTTCTGCTCCAAAAAGGGCCAAGAGATCGACTACAAGGACACCGCGCTGCTGCGCACCTACATCAGCGAGCGTGGCAAAATCCGCGCGCGCCGCGTGACGGGCAACTGCGTACAGCACCAGCGCGACGTCGCGATCGCGGTCAAGAATGCCCGCGAGGTGGCGCTGCTGCCCTTCACCTCCTCGTCGCGGTAACCGCCTGACGCAGAACGGAATTAGCGAGATAATGAAGCTCATTTTGACCTCCGACGTCGACCATCTCGGTTCGGTCGGCGACACCGTCGAGGTTAAGGACGGGTACGGCCGCAACTTCTTGCTGCCGCGCGGCCTGGCGATCGTCGCTTCGCGTGGCGCCCAGAGGCAGGTTGAGGACATCCGTCGTGCCCGCGAGTCCAAGCAGGTGCGAGACCTCGGGCACGCCAACGAAATCAAAACGGCGATCGAGGCCCTGGGCACGGTCGCGCTGGCGGTGAAGACCGCTGGCGACTCGGGCAAGCTGTTCGGTTCGGTGACCTCCGGCGCCATCGTCACGGCGATCAGGAAGGCGGGCGGACCCAATCTCGACAAGCGGGTCGTCCGGCTGCCCAAGGGACACATCAAAGCAGTGGGCAGCTATCCGATCACCGTGCAGCTGCACCCGGACGTCGAGGTCGAGCTTGCCCTCGACGTCGTTGCGGAGGGTTAGAAACCAGCGTCGCTGACCCCGGTGGCGGCCGAATCGCGCTCCCACCGGGTGTTGCTGTCTGCCATAGCGAACTCACACCAACTAACAATCTTTAGCGAACGTAACCGTGCGTTAACGCGGCGAATCATTGCCTGAAACGCAACACGCCCGAAGCGGCAACCCCACCCGACACGCCGAAGAGATTCCCATCCACACAAAGTGGGCAGCTGTGTGGTCCGCTTATCTGCGGTGATGTTGCAATGGCGCATATTGCTCCACAAGTTCTCCACATCCCCTTAACACGGGTGCAGACGGATATGCACACACGATGCACAGATTCATGAACAACACCGTTTGGACTCCTTGCCAGCAACCTTTAGCGTCGACCGGCGTGGGGTGATGCCAATGTCCTGACTCGCGCGGTGTCAGTGGCGTGGCTTAGCGTTGAGACACCAATGTCGAATGTACGTTCGAGTGTCGTGCCGGAGGAGGTGGGGAGGCGATGGCAGTCCTAGACGATCTCGGTCACCCCGGCACGGACACGCCCAGCGAGGACTACGGCCGTCAGCCGCCGCAGGATCTCGCCGCCGAGCAGTCGGTGCTCGGCGGGATGCTGCTGAGCAAGGACGCCATCGCCGACGTGCTGGAAAGGCTGCGGCCCAGCGACTTTTACCGCCCGGCGCACCAAAATGTCTATGACGCCATCCTGGATCTCTATGGCCGCGGTGAGCCGGCCGACGCGGTGACGGTTGCCGCCGAGTTAGACCGCCGCGGCCTGCTGCGTCGCATCGGTGGCGCGCCCTACCTGCACACGTTGATCTCGACGGTGCCGACTGCAGCCAACGCCGGTTACTACGCGGGCATCGTCGCGGAGAAGGCGCTGCTGCGCCGGCTGGTGGAAGCCGGCACCCGGGTGGTGCAGTACGGCTACGCGGGCGCCGAGGGCTCCGATGTCGCAGAGGTCGTCGACCGGGCGCAGGCCGAGATCTACGAGGTTACCGACCGACGGCTTTCCGAGGACTTCGTCCCGCTGGAGGACCTGCTGCAGCCGACGATGGACGAGATCGACGCGATCGCCTCGGCCGGCGGGCTGGCGCGCGGGGTGCCGACCGGTTTCGCCGAGCTCGACGAGGTGACCAACGGCCTGCATCCGGGTCAGATGATCGTCGTAGCGGCACGGCCCGGTGTGGGCAAGGCGCTGGCGCTTGATACACCGCTGCCGACGCCGAACGGCTGGACGACGATGGGCGACGTCGCCGTCGGTGATGAGCTGCTGGGCGCCGATAGTCAGCCGACGCGGGTGGTGGCCGCGACGGAAGTCATGCCGGGCAGGCCATGCTATGGGGTCGAATTCTCCGATGGCACAGTCATTGTCGCCGACGCCGAGCATCAGTGGCCGACGGGATACGGCATTCGCACGACGGCGCGATTGCGTTGTGGCCTGGACACCATCGCCGCGGCCGGTTCCATCGCGCGTTACGGGGAGCGCGCGGGCGCCACTACGTTGATGGCTCCGGTGCTCCAGCTGGAATCCGTGCGGCGGGTCCGCAGTGTTCCGGTGCGCTGCGTGGAGGTGGACAACGCCGCGCATCTGTACCTGGCCGGCCGCGGCATGATCCCGACGCACAACTCGACGCTCGGGCTGGATTTCCTGCGGTCGTGCTCGATCAAGAATCGGATGGCCAGTGTCATCTTCTCGCTGGAGATGAGCAAGTCCGAGATCGTGATGCGGTTACTGTCCGCCGAGGCCAAAATCAAGCTGGCCGACATGCGTTCGGGCCGGATGAACGACGACGACTGGACCAGGCTGGCGCGGCGGATGAGCGAAATCAGTGAGGCGCCACTGTATATCGATGACTCGCCGAATCTGACGATGATGGAGATCCGCGCCAAGGCGCGGCGGCTGCGGCAGCGGGCCGACCTCCGGCTGATCGTGGTTGACTACCTGCAGCTGATGACCTCCGGTAAGAAGTTCGAGTCGCGGCAACAGGAAGTGTCCGAATTCTCGCGTAGCCTAAAGCTTTTAGCCAAGGAACTCGAGGTACCGGTAGTGGCGATGAGTCAGCTCAACCGCGGCCCCGAACAGCGCACCGACAAGAAGCCAATGCTATCTGACCTACGTGAATCTGGTGCAATTGAACAAGATAGTGATTTGGTGATTTTGCTGCACCGCCCGGATGCGTTCGAGCGCGATGATCCGCGTGGCGGCGAGGCGGATTTGATTTTGGCCAAGCACCGCAACGGCCCCACTAAGACGGTGACTGTCGCTCACCAGCTCCATCTGTCGCGCTTCGCCAACATGGCGCGCTAGGTTTTCGTGGATCAAACAAAATGGCCACTTCTCATTTGAAATGGCCACACGGTGGCCAATTGGCCACTTAAGTGAGACGGCACGACGTCGTACTCGCGTGAGCGAGTGATGTCAGCGAGCTGATCCCGCAGCTGACGGTCGCAGGACGGATCCGCCTTCCCGACCTTCGCTACCTGAAACAAGTCGTCACCAACCACTAGCGACACCTCCTGTGGGCGCTGGTTCTTGCAGACGGAGGTGGTCTCTTGCGACGCCAGTTGATTCAGTACGGCAGCGCTGCTACCCCGACGGGGCGGCTGACGTCTGGCCGTACTCTACATGGCGACAACAGATTACAGCGTGACCGCCATGATCCGCGTGCGCCGAACCGACAATAACGCCCGCACTGTTGATGGCCCGGGTGTCGGTGTCGTGCCCGATGACCGAAGGAAGCACGAGCACCTCGCCGGTAGCTGCCAACCTGACCCACGGCTGGATCAGACCGTCACTGGTTACGTTTCCGATGACATCGCCCGAATCATTAATGCCCGTCGGCGACCACCCCTCACTTGTCCCCAATGCTCGCCAGTCTCTCTGGGGTTCGCAGATCATCGCGAGCGATGTGCCGTCGGCCGAAACACCCAGTACTAGGCCTTCATTCGTTATCGCGATCGGACTGACGTTCGGCAGCCCGCAATTGACATCAACGACGGCAAACCCATAGAAACCGCCATTTCAACGATCCCGGTCAATCGCCACGTCCACGACATCGCCGTGAGTCGCAACGGCGAGCACGCCTATGTTGCCCTATCCAAGTCGGTCACCGTCCTCAACGGTGAGCACCGCGTGCTGGCCAGTATTCCGCTGCCCGATCATCCGAAGAACCTGTTGATGGACGCCGACGGCAAACAATTGATTGTCAGCCAGCGCGGGGGGCCGGCATCGGTCGTCGACACCGACACCTACACCGTGAAAACCGTGCGAGACCGGTGTGTTTCGGATGTGGTGGTCAGCTCGGACGGACGCTGCCTCTACGCTGCCCATCGCCAGGCCTCCGATAGACCGGACGCTGACGTAGTGACGGCAATCGACATTGCTTGTGGAACAACGGTTTTCAAGATACCCATCAACGACGTCGCCGGACTTGCGATTTGCCCTGGCGGGACCCTGCTGTACGCGGTTTCATACGACCGCCGCACCTATTACCAATATCCGGCGGCCCGGCTAACTATCGTCGATGCCGCTAGCGGTACCGTCGCCGACGCCATCGCGGTCGGCGCTTGTCCGGAGACAGTAACCGTGAGTCCGGACGGCACCTGGCTGTCCATCACCCACTACGACACGCATTCGCTCTCGATGGTCAACTTGGCGACCGGCGCCGTTACCGCGGTCGGCTTGCGGGACGCTCCGCTCGGCATGGTGTTCACTCCGGACGGCACCCACGTCTATGTGAGCAATGAGCATTCACTGACCGTGATCGACACGACGACTACTGACGCATACGATTTCGTCGCAGGCGACCTACCCAGAGGTTTGCAGCTCAGTCCCGACGGAAAGCACGCCTACAGCACCAATTTCGGCGACGGCACGATCTCGGTGATCGATACCATCACCAACTCGATCACCGCGACACTCGACATGCTCAGCCATCCCGAGGCGGTGGCCGTCAGCGCAGACGGTGAGCGTGTCTATGTCGGCGACTACTGGTCCCGCGCCGTCGCGGTGATCTCGGTGCCAATGCTGCGCGACCTGCTCACCAACACCTGAGACCCATCGTCGTGGATCGCCCGGGAGGCCGAACCGGTGTCGCCGCCAGTAGTAAGACCGCCGGCGCGATCGGGCTCGTTCGGCTCTCGACGGTGACTCGTGCTGTCAGGACGAATCCGTTCGTCGGTTTTCACCCCGCTGGGCGCAGGCGCAGACTCAATCCGATTGCAAGGCTAACTGCGTAGAGGCGTACCGATGTGGGCTTGACCCACTCGGCTTGTGCCGCCGAACACTCACAATTTGAGGAGACGCAATGACTCTCATGCGATTCGACCCGTTCCGCGAACTCGACCGGCTCGCCGACCAGGCACTGACAAGCGCTCGCACGCCACGGACAATGCCGATGGAAGCCTTCCGGCGCGGTGACCAGTTCATCGTCGCCATCGATGTACCGGGCGTTAACCAGGACGATGTAGACATCACCGTCGAACGCAACGTCATTGAACTGAGCGCTCGTCGCCAACCTATGCGGCAGACGGGCGACGAGGTGATCATCGACGAGAGGCCGCAGGGCGAGTTCCGTCGGCAGCTTTTTCTCGGGGACAACCTCGACCCAGACAAGCTGACCGCGCAGTATGACCGCGGCGTTCTGACACTGATGATTCCGGTTTCGGAGGCGAGCAAGCCCCGCAAGATCGAAATCGGCCGGTCGACTGAAACGCCGCAGGCCGTTGACGCGAAAACCGAGGTCAAACAACCGGTCAGCGCGTAGGCGCCACGATGGCTGACACCACGCACGCAGTGGCCCCGGTCGCAGTCCGACCAGATCAACCCGCCCGCCGGGTCATCGCCACCTTCGACAACTATGCCGACGCGGAGCGGGCCGTCGACCACCTTGCGGATCAACAATTCGAGGTACAACGGGTCGCCATTGTCGGCCGCGATCTGGAACTGGTCGAACAGGTGACCGGTCGGATGAACTACGGCTGGGCCGCGCTGCGTGGTGCCGCCGCCGGCGCATTGACCGGGGCGTTGATCGGCTGGATCTTCGGCCTGCTCAACTGGTTGGACCCGTTGATCGCCGGTCTGGTGCTGGCTTGCTATGGCGTCATTTTCGGCGCGGTCGTCGGCGCGCTGACCGGTCTTGTGATGTACGCGTTTCAAGCCGGTCGGCGCGACTTCACCGCCGTGCGGTCGCTGCAGCCCAGGCACTTCGACGTCGTCGCCGATGTCGACCATGCTGACCGCGCGATCCAGCTGCTGAGTGGCAGCGCAAACCAAAGGGGAAGGCAATGGCAACAGCAGTAGGAATCGACCTCGGTACGACCAACTCGGTGATAGCGGCCTGGCAGGGCGGCGAGCCGATCGTGATCCCCAACGCCGAGGGTGCCCGGACGACACCGTCTGTGGTGGCTTTCACCGAAAGCGGTGAACGCCTCGTCGGCCAACTGGCCAGACGGCAATCGATAATGAATCCCAAGGGCACCATCTATTCGGCGAAACGGTTCATCGGCCGGCGCTTCGACGAAATCTCGGAAGAGGCCAAAGCGGTCAGTTTCGACGTTGTCAAGGGCGGCGGCGATGCTGTTCGTTTCGACGTGCGCGGCAAGCAGTACTCGCCTGAGGAGATCAGCGCGCAGGTGCTGCGCAAACTCGTCGACGACGCGAGCAAGTTCCTCGGCGAACGGGTCAAGGAAGCGGTGATCACCGTTCCGGCGTATTTCAACGACGCCCAACGCAACGCCACCAAGGATGCCGGCCGGATCGCCGGGCTGGACGTGCTGCGCATCATCAACGAGCCCACGGCCGCGGCATTGGCCTACGGGCTGGACAAGAAGGGCCACGAGACCGTGCTGGTCTTCGACCTCGGGGGCGGCACGTTCGATGTCAGCCTTCTCGATGTCGGTGACGGGGTGGTCGAGGTCCGCTCCACGGCAGGTGATTCCCATCTGGGTGGCGACGACTTCGACCGTCGGCTCGTGGACTATCTGGCCGACGAGTTCCAGCGCGAGAACAACATCGATCTGCGCAAAGATCCGCAGGCGCTGCAGCGGTTGTTCGAGGCGGCCGAGAAGGCGAAGGTGGAATTGTCGTCGGTGACACAGACGCAGGTCAACCTGCCGTTTGTCACTGCCGACGCCAACGGCCCCAAGCACCTCACCATGACCATGAATCGGTCGAAGTTCGAGGAACTCACGCACGATCTGGTGGAGCGCTGCATGGGCCCGGTCAAGCAGGCGATGGACGACGCCAAGGTGACCGCCAACGACATCGACGAGGTCATCCTGGTCGGCGGGTCGACCCGCATCCCCGCCGTGCAGGGCCTGGTCCGCCGGCTCACCGGCGGCAAGGACCCGAACATGACCGTCAACCCGGATGAGGTGGTCGCGCTGGGCGCCTCCATCCAGGCGGGCGTGCTCAAGGGCGAGGTCTCCGACGTCTTGCTGCTCGATGTCACCCCACTCTCGCTGGGTGTGGAGACCGCCGGCGGCGTGATGACCAAGATCATCGAGCGCAACACCACCATCCCGGCCCGGCGCAGCGAGGTGTTCACCACCGCCGCAGACAACCAGCCGGCCGTGGATATCGTTGTGCTGCAAGGCGAACGCGAGATGGCCAAGGATAATCGCGTACTCGGCAGGTTCAAGCTGGAGAACATCCGACCGGCCCCGCGCGGTGAGCCACAGATCGAGGTCACCTTCGACATCGATGCCAACGGGATCCTGCATGTCACCGCACGCGACAAGGACACGGGCGCCGAGCAGAGCATCACCATCAGCGAACAGTCGAACCTCGATCAGAGCGAGGTCGAGCGGATGCTCGCCGAGGCCGAGGCGCACCGCCGCGAGGACGAACAGCTGCGCAAGCAGGTCGATGCACGCAACGAACTCGACTCGGCGGCATACCAAGTCGAGCGCCGCCTCGCCGAGCTGGGCGACTCGGCGGCGCCGCACGACCGGGCGCGCGCCGAGATGCTGGTCGGCGACGCGCGGCAGGCTATCAAAGAGGAGGCGCCACTGGAGCGGGTGCAATCGCTGACGTCGGAACTGCAGCAGGTGCTCTACGGGCTGCAACCGGCGCCGGCAACTGCGGGAAACGGCGACACCGGCGGTAACGGCCAAGGTTCGCAGGCAGCTGACGATGACGTGGTCGACGCCGAATTCGACCGGGGCTGAACTACCGTGGGCACCCCCGCAGAGCAGTCGACAACTCAGGAGAGCCGCGACGACCCAGTCGAAACGCCGACTGACGCGTCGCCTGAAACTGTTGTCCCGCAGAGTAACTCGGATGTCGAGCTGCCGCAGCTCGAGGCTCGCTGGCGCCGCGCACTCGCCGATTTGGACAACCTGCGCAAGCGGTATGCTCGTGAACTCGACCGTGAGCGCAAACTCGAACGGTCCAAGGTAGCCGGCGCCTGGCTTCCCGTCGTCGACAATCTAGAAAGGGCACTGCAGCATTCGGGAGGCGATGCCGACTCGGTCATCGCCGGCGTGCGAGCCATCCTCGACCAGGCGGTGCAGGTGCTGGACAACCTCGGCTACCCGCGCGACACCGAGACAGGTGTGCCGTTCGACCCGGAGCGACACGAAGTGGTTAACGTGACCGACGACGGCGGCAGCGCACCGGGAACGGTGCTTGGGGTGCTACGCCCGGGTTACGGAAAGGGATCCCAGCAGCTACGGCCGGCAGCCGTGGTCGTCAGCGGCCGCGAGGAGTGAAGCGCCGTGGCGCGTGACTATTACGAGGTTCTCGGGGTGTCGCGCGACGCGACGCACGAGCAGATCCAGGAAGCGTTTCGGACGCTCGCGCGCAAATACCATCCCGACGTCAACTCCGCCCCCGGCGCCGAGGATCGGTTCAAGGAGCTCAACGAGGCTTATCACGTACTCTCCGACCCGGACACCCGGAAACGCTACGACCGATTCGGTGAAGACTTTCGCCGGGTGCCCGAGGATTACGACGAGCGGGTCGGCGCGGGGTTCGGCGGCTTCCGTGCCGACGGGCCGTCCGGCACCAGGGTGCGCTTCGGTCAGGGCTTCGGCGGCCGCAGCGGCGTCAATATCGAAGATCTCTTCG
Organism: uncultured Actinomycetota bacterium; assembly: GCA_963744835.1. GTDB lineage: Bacteria > Actinomycetota > Actinomycetes > Mycobacteriales > Mycobacteriaceae > Mycobacterium. The sequence continues at coordinate 878,806 of CAVUVB010000006.1, read as the reverse complement.
GTGATTTCTTCGGTGGCAGCGGCGGATTCGGGCCGATTCCCGGTGCCGACCAGCGGGCCGAGCTCGAGCTGACTGTCGAGGAAGCCTATCGGGGCGGTAGGCGCTCGATCACGCTGGACGGCCGCAGTTATCAGGTGAGCATCCCTGCGGGGGTGATCGACGGACAGCGCATCAGGCTCGCCGGCGAGGGCGGCAGGGGCAGCGGCGACGCACCGGCCGGGGACCTGTACCTCGTCGTGCGGGTCAAACCGGATCGTCGGTTCCGGCTGGACGGACGCGACATCGCGACCGATCTGCAGGTGTCGCCGTGGGAGGCGGTGCTGGGTGCCACCGTTGCCGTCCACACCCCGGGCGGCGAGGCGAAAGTCAAGGTGCCGTCGGGTTCGTCGACGGGCCGACGGTTGCGGCTTCGCGGCGAAGGGATGCCCAATCCGCGCGGCAAACCCGGCGACCTTTACGCCGAGGTCAAGATCGTCGTGCCGCCGAAACCCACGAAGCAGGAACGCGAGTTGTTCGAGCAGTTGGCCACGGTGTCCACATTCGACCCGAGGAGCGGGCGATGACCGCAACGGCCCCGTCAGCGCGCTACGTTCTGGCACGGCGACCCGGAATGGATCTGGACACGTTTGCCCGCCGCACCGGCTTGCACCCCGACACGGTGCGCAGATTCGTCGTGCTGGGGCTGCTGCCTTGTCAACGAAACACCCGTGGCCAGCTTCACTTCGACGCGTCGGCGCTGCGCATCGTCGCCCGCATTCAGCGGCTCCGAATAGGCCTCGGACTCAACTATGCGGCGATCGGGCTGGTGCTCGACTTGTTAGACCGAATCGAGGAACTGGAATCTGGGGCCCGCCAAAGGAGGACATCGCTGTGGACATCAGCAGGCTGACCCAAAAGTCGCAGGACGCTTTACAGGAGGCGCAGGCTCTGGCCACCCGGATGGGCCACGTCGAGGTCGACGGTGAGCACCTGCTGTTGGCACTGGTCGACCAGCCGCAGGGCTTGGTGCCGCGGCTACTTGACCAGGCGGGCGCCGACACCGAGGCGCTGCGCGCCGACCTGGAACGTGAGCTCAACCGCCGGCCTAAGGTCAGCGGTCCGGGCGCCGTCCCGGGCCAGGTCTCGATCACCGCGAGACTGGCCAAGGTGTTGGAGGCGGCCGAACGAGAAGCCAAGCGGCTCAAGGACGAATACGTCTCGGTAGAGCACCTGGTGGTCGCGCTCGCCGAAGAGGGCAGTTCCACGGCGAGCGGACGGATTCTGGCGTCGCACGGCGTGACCCGCGACGCTTTCCTCGGGGCGCTGACCAAAGTGCGCGGCAACCAGCGGGTCACCTCGGCGACGCCGGAAGGGTCCTACGAAGCGCTGGAGAAATACGGCCGCGACCTGGTCGCGGAGGCCCAGTCGGGCAAGCTCGACCCGGTGATCGGACGCGATGCCGAGATACGCAGGGTTATCCAGATACTGAGCCGCAAGACGAAGAACAATCCCGTGTTGATCGGCGACCCCGGTGTCGGCAAGACCGCGATCGTCGAAGGACTGGCTCAGCGGATTGTGCGTGGTGACGTGCCGGAAGGCCTGCGGGACAAGACGATCTTCGGGCTCGACATGGGCTCGCTGGTGGCCGGTGCCAAGTACCGCGGCGAATTCGAGGAGCGTCTCAAAGCCGTGCTGGCGGAGGTGAAGGCCGGCGAGGGCCGTATCTTGTTGTTTGTCGACGAGCTGCACACCGTTGTCGGTGCGGGCGCCGCGGAAGGGTCCCTGGACGCGGGCAACATGCTCAAGCCGATGTTGGCCCGCGGTGAGCTGCACATGATCGGCGCCACTACTCTCGACGAGTACCGGAAGCACATCGAGAACGACGCCGCTCTGGAGCGAAGGTTCCAGACGGTGCTGGTGGACGAACCCGATGTGGAGGACACCATCTCGATTTTGCGGGGCCTACGCGAACGTCTGGAGGTATTCCACGGTGTGCGGATCCAAGACGGTGCGCTGGTAGCGGCGGCGACGCTCTCGCACCGCTACATCACCGACCGGTTCCTTCCGGACAAGGCGATCGACCTGGTCGACGAGGCCTGTGCGCGTCTGCGGACCGAGATCGACTCCATGCCTGCGGAATTGGACGAAATCACCCGGCGGGTGACTCGGCTGGAGATCGAAGAGGCCGCACTTGGGAAAGAGACCGACCCGGCCAGCAAGGCCCGGCTGGAGGAACTCCGCAAAGAACTGGCCGATCTGCGGGCGGAGGCCGATGCGCGGCACGCGCAGTGGGATGCCGAGCGACAGTCGATCCGTCGGGTGCAGGAATTGCGGGGACAGCTGGAGCAGCTGCGGCATGAGGCGGAGGAAGCCGAGCGCAACTACGACCTCAACCGGGCGGCCGAGTTGCGGTACGGGCATATCAGGGAGCTCGAACGTAAGCTGCAAGCGGCCGAAGACCAGCTCAAGGCTAAGCAGGGGGAGCGGCCGCTGTTGCGTGAAGTGGTCGCCGCCGAGGAGATCGCCGAAATCGTGGCCGCCTGGACCGGGATACCGGTGGCCCGCCTGCAGGAGGGCGAACGCGAGAAGCTCTTGCGGCTGGATGAAATCCTGCACGAACGGGTGGTCGGCCAGGACGAGGCGGTGCAACTCGTCGCCGATGCGGTGATCCGGGCCCGATCGGGAATTCGGGACCCGCGCCGGCCGATCGGCTCGTTCATCTTTCTCGGGCCCACTGGTGTCGGCAAGACCGAACTGGCGAAGACGCTGGCGGCCGCCCTGTTCGACAGCGAGGACAACATGGTGCGCCTGGATATGAGCGAATACCAGGAACGGCATACCGTGAGCCGCTTGGTCGGTGCACCACCGGGGTATATCGGATACGACGAGGGCGGCCAGCTCACCGAGGCGGTACGGCGCAAGCCCTACTCGGTTGTGCTTTTCGATGAGATCGAGAAGGCGCACGCCGACGTTTTCAACGCGCTGTTGCAGGTGCTTGACGACGGCCGGCTCACCGATGCGCAGGGACGCCAGGTTGACTTCCGCAACACGGTCGTCATCATGACGTCCAATATCGGCTCGCACTATCTGTTCGACGGGGTAACCGCTGATGGCGAGATCAAGCCTGACGCCCGCGACCAGGTGATGGCCGAACTGCGTGCGCACTTTCGGCCCGAGTTTCTTAACCGGGTTGACGACATCGTGTTGTTCACTCCGTTGGCACTATCCCAGATAGAACAAATCGTTGAGCTACAGCTGCAGGAGCTAAGAGACCGCTTGGCGCAAAGGCAGATCGAGTTGGAGATCACACCGGAAGCTCGTCGGCTGATCGCCGAACATGGCTTCGACCCGGTGTACGGTGCACGGCCGCTGCGCCGCTATATCGCCCACGAGGTCGAGACCAAGATCGGTCGTGCGTTGATGCGCGGCGACATCGCTGCCGGCGGCAAGATCCGGGTCAGAGTCGACGGCGGCGAACTCGCGGTCAGTTACGCAGAGAGCGCCGTTGCGGCGTAGAGGCGGCAGGTCATGAAGAGCACCACGGTGGTGTGCCCGAATTGCGGAAAACGCAACCGGGTGCCGGCGGCTGCCGACGGTAAACCGCGCTGCGCCAACTGTCATCACTGGCTGCCGTGGGTGGTCGATGCGGGTGACCTCGATTTCGCTGAGATCGTTGACAAGTCCGCGGTTCCAGTGCTGGTCGATTTGTGGGCGACGTGGTGCGGGCCGTGCCGGATGGTCAGCCCGGCGCTGGAACAGCTGGCCCGCGAGCGGGCAGGCAGCCTCAAACTTGTGAAGGTGGACGTGGACTCGGCACCGGTGATCTCGCAGCGGTTCAGCGTACGTGCGGTTCCGACCCTACTGCTCATCGACCACGGTCAGCTGCTGGCGCGTCAGTCGGGCGCCGCACCCGTTGCCGCACTGCGTGATTGGCTTGACCAGGCGGTTTCAACAACCAAGGAGGCGTAATCATGACGTCGATATTCGTCGACCCCGACGTGGCGGCCATCCGCCGCGTCACTCCCAGAACTCCCGATGGCTGCGAGGAATGTTTGCGTCTGCATACCCCGTGGCTGCATCTGCGGCTGTGTCTGTCCTGCGGCCACGTCGGCTGTTGCGACTCGTCTCCGATGCGCCACGCCCGCAAACACGCCCACACGGTGGGGCATCCCATTGTCCAATCGTTCGAGCCGGGCGAATCGTGGCGCTGGTGTTATGTCCACGAAACCTACGTCTGAGGTACCTGATGTCTGACGTAACGTCCGTTGATTCGTCGGTCGCGGCCACCCCGGAGTGGGAGGAGACCCCAGACCTGTTCGGTGCATACCCACGTTTGACCGAGGACCAGATCGCGACACTGCGTCCCGGAGGCACCAGGCGCTCGGTCGGGGTTGACGAAATCCTGATTAGCGAGGGGACGCGATCCGACGAGTTGTTTGTGATCTTGTCGGGCAAGGTCGCAATCGTCACCGATGACGAGTCCGGTGAGAGGCGGGTGCTGCGTGTGCACGGACCCGGCAGGTTCCTGGGGGAGCTCGGTGATCTGGAAGGCCAGCCGGCGTTCTACACCGCGATCGTCGTGGTCGAGGGTGAGGTGTTGGCGGTTCCCACCAGCCGCGTGCGTGCTCTGGTCGCCCACGACCAGATTCTGAGCGACGTGGTTTTGCGTGCATATCTGGTGCGCCGCTCCTTATTGATCGGGCAGAGCGTCGGGTTCCGGATTATCGGGTCGTGCTTCTCGCCCGACTCCACCCGTTTACGAGAGTTCGCCACCCGCAACCGATTACCACACCGATGGCTGGATCTGGAAAGTGACCGTAACGCTGAACGGCTGCTGCGTCATTTTGGGATACCGCCCGAGGACACGCCGGTTGTGATCTGGGGGACCAAGGTGCTGCGCAATCCCAGCAATGTCGAGCTCGCTCGGGTGGTCGGGCTCACCGTGCCGGACGTAATCAGCGACGAATGCGACCTGATCGTGGTGGGCGCCGGTCCGGCCGGTCTGGGCGCTGCAGTGTACGGCGCTTCGGACGGCTTGCGGACTGCAGCGATAGAGCGAATGGCGGTTGGCGGCCAGGCCGGGACGTCGTCGCGCATTGAGAACTATCTGGGTTTCCCGGCCGGAATCTCCGGGTCGGACCTTGCCGAAAGGGCATTCCTCCAGGCCGACAAGTTCGGCGCGCGGGTTTCGGTGTCCGCGGAGGCTATCCGGCTGGAATCTGACGGCGGACAGCTCCAGATCGTGTTCGCCGACGACGCCGTGGCCGTCGGCCGCTCCGCGGTGCTGGCCACCGGAGCACGTTATCGCCGCCTGGCCGTCCCGGGGATCGATGCATTCCAGGGTAACGGCGTGTATTACGCCGCTACCTATCAGGAAGCGCTGCTGTGCGGTGACGGCCCGGTCGTTATCGTCGGGGCCGGTAACTCCGCCGGGCAGGCGACCGTGTTCCTGGCTACTCACGTGTCGCGGGTATATCTGGTGGTGCGGGGGGACGACCTCGGCAAGAGCATGTCACGCTACCTCATCGACCAGATAGTGCAGCAGCCGCGGGTGACGGTCCTCCTCAGCACCGAAATCCGCGAAGTCCACGGCGACGAAGCGTTGAAAAGCGTTGTGGCCGAGAATAATCAGACTGGTGAGCGGCAGTCTATCGAGGCGCGCGCCTTATTTGTGTTCATTGGGGCGGACCCGAATACCGAGTGGTTGGCCGGCACGGTCGCGCTCGATGACCACGGTTTCATCGAGACCGGCCATGCCGCAGCGAATCACATTGCCGGCGTGGACGGGCTCACCACGGTCCGCAGCCCGGTGTTCTTGGAAACCAGCGTGCTCGGTGTTTTCGCCGCGGGAGACGTGCGCAGCGGGTCGGTAAAGCGAGTGGCATCCGCGGTCGGCGAGGGGGCCATGGCGATTCGGCAGGTCAACGACTACCTCATGACCTGAACTCCGCCGCCGATAGCCGCGGCCACAGCGGAGAAACCTGAAAAGGCCGCGCTGTCAAAGAACTTCGAGCCGACGCGGCCGGGTAGGCGGCGGGAATGCTCGGTCGAGGGTATGGAGGTCGTCGCGGGTCAGCTCGATGTCTCGGGCGGCGGCGTTTTGCCGAACGTGGGAAGGTGTTCGGGCGCGTGGGATAGCGTTGACACCGTCGTGTTGAAGCACCCAGGCTAGCGCGATCTGTGCCGGAGTGGCGTTGTGCTGCAGCGCAATCGGTTGCAGCGCGGGGTGATCGAGCAGCCGGCCCTGCTCGATCGGCGAGTAGGCCATGGTCGGGATGCCATGTTGGGCCAGCCACGGTAGCAACGCGTACTCCGGGCCTCGGCGGGTCAGGTTGTAGAGGATCTGATTCGTCTGGGCCTCGTCACCGCCTGGGACGCCTGACAGTTCGATCATGTCGTCGATGTCGAGATTGCTCACGCCCCAGTGGCGGATCATCCCGTTCAGCTTCAATTCAGCGAAGCCTTCGATTGTCTCGACCAGCGGAACGCCGCCACGCCAGTGCAGAAGGTAGAGATCAATGTAGTCAACGCCGAGCCTGCCCAGGCTTGCCTCGCACGCGCGAACGGTGCCTGCCCGGGTCGCGTGGCGTGGGAGCACCTTGTCGACGAGGAATACTTCGCTGCGCCGTCCGGCGATCGCCTCTCCGACTAAGGCTTCCGCCGCGCCGTTGCCGTACATCTCCGCGGTGTCGATCACCGTCATCTCCAAGTCGATACCGAGTCGGATCGAGGCGACCTCCTCGGCCCACGTCGCCGGGCTTTCGGCGAAATGCCAGGTCCCCTGGCCGAGGGTGGCGATCTTCTCGCCGGAGCGCAACGGGATAGACCGAGCTGTGTTCATCCTTCAATCGCCTTTCGAAGGTTCCGGCTAAACGGTGCGCCCACCGCTTCGTCCGCTTGACCCAACTCTGCCGGCGGCATCACGCGCCGCACTTCGGTCTGGGAGTGCACAACTGCGCGACGAGTGTAGTTCTTTCGGGTCCAAGCGCCATAGTCGGTCGGCGTCTAGTCGCACTTGCATGCTCCCTGGCGCTGCGATAGGGGGAAGGCTGGGGAGGCCTGCGCCAATGGGAGTTTCGCTTTGAACTGACTGATCGGCGACGAATTGATCCTATGTCAGATTAAACAGGGCTCTCGACTCGTCTACCAGACAGCAATCCGTACGAATGGATCGTGAGAAATAGTTTCGCGGCATCGTTAAATCCAGTAGTGCCTTCGGGTTTCAGTATTAGCTCAACCATACCCGTGGCCGTCTTCGGTCGAATCGGTTCCACCGAGCACGCCGAGTACCCGGGTAGCCAAGTGGAGGTTGAGACGAGTGTCCACATCCTGCAGATCACGGCCGGCGATCTCCCGGATCCGCGCCAACCGATAGCGCAGGGTGCTGCGATGAATCTGCAGCGATTGTGCCGTCAGATCGTAGTTTCCGCCGCAATCGAGGTAGCGCGCCAGGGTCTTGACTAGCTCGGCACGTTTGGTGCGATCGTAGTCGAGTAACGCACCCAGCCATTCCTGCACGAAACCGCGGACCTCGGGCCGCCCGTCGCCCGAATCCAGGATGCGGTACACGCCAAGGTCTTCGAACCGTCGGCTGCCATACGGTGCGGGTGATGCGCGCTGGATCTTGAATGCGCGCTGCGCCTCTGAGAAGGATTGTGGAAGCGCGCTAGGAGCGTCCACCAGCGAGCCGATCCCGATCGAACCGCGGTTGGAACTCACGTCGGCCGAGATCGCGCGATACAGGTCGATGTGGTCCAGGTCTCCGGAGCTGACGAGGATCGTCGTCGCGTTTCGGCGAGCGACCAGGCAATCCTGTCCCAGGCGTTTGAACCAGTGCGCCACCGCCTTGGCAACAACACCGGAACCGATGTTCTCCCAATGCAGTACAGCGACATAGTGAGCGGACCGTAAGTCATGTTCCAAGGCCTCGCCACGAGCGTAAGCGCTCTCGTTATCGGTACCGGCCAGCAAATCGTCGATTAGGTCACGGCGGCGGCGGAGCTCGGCCTGTGCCAATGCCCTGCGGTGGGACAGCTCGAGCGCGAGCACGGTGGCTCCGTAGTCGAGTGTGAAGCTGTCCAGGGTGCCGGCGCGCCCATCCGGGTCGCACAGCAGCAGCACCCCAAGCAGGTCGCCGCGTGATCGAACCACACTGAATAGCCGGTCTCCCTCACGCGCCGGCTGTCCGCCAGCCGCGGCGCTCCGAAGCACCTCTTCACGGTTCGCGCCGCCGATACACCGGTAGTCCGTCGGCTCCGGAGCGCCGGACCACGCCCTCAGGTTGCCGAACGCGTCCTCGACGCCGACTGCCAGCGAGGTGAGGTCATGCAGCTTAGCGGCGATCCCCTCTTCACCGGCTCCAGCGGCCGACAGGGCGGTCAGCGCCTCGTGTATCCGCTCGTGTCGCTCAAGGTCGCTCACCACCCGAGCCAGGTGTTCGATCGTTTCGTTACGTTCCTCGATCAGGTGCTGGAGCCGGAGCTGCTGATCGCGCTCTTGTGCGATGAGAGTGGCAGCGGTCATCGCGGCGGCGGTCTGCTGCGCGAGAGCCTTGAGCAAAAACAGCTCGTCGGGTGACAGCGCAGGCGCAGCGCGCACCACCAGGACCCCGGTAATGCCTCTCAATGCGCGCAGAGTCAGCGCGTAACGCCAAATTCCGTCGGCCAAGGCAATTTCCCGATCGACATCGAGGTTTTGCTCGACGGCTGTATCGAGCTCCTTCCCTAACGGCCGTCCAGGATCGCGGTTGTCCGTCAGCGAGCCGGCGATGATCCGGTAGGCGGCGTCGGTAGTGGATCGGGTCAGCGAGGACACCGAGTCGGCAGCCAGCTCGAGAATGTCGTTTGAGTCGCGGCCATCGAACATCAGCGATGAGATGACCAAAAGGGCATACATATTAGACAGCTGGGCCTTGCCCGCGCTGCCCATCGCCGCCAAGCCGGCGCCGTCAACGCCAGGTGACTTCGTGTCAGTCCCCCGTTCGCCACCACGGGTGGCTGATGACGGCTGACCCATGGGAGCCCAGGTACCCCCAACATACGGATGCTACGCCGGTCAGTGACGACTTGCAGTCTCCGGCGTCTCGCGGGAGCTAAAGAGGCACCGCGAACTCGACCTGGCAGGACGAAGATGTCAGAACCGCGCTCTGGGAGCGTAGCCACTGGATGTTGCGGCATCGTCTGCGCATTCGGTCGACAGTGCGGCGTCGGCCTCTCGGGATAGCTCGGGATAGCCGGCCGCGAGCTAGCTTTGCCAGTCGTTGGACCCATCGTGCCTGGAGTAGGTGCCGCCGCTGGAGTTGGTCACCACGATGGGATCACCCGCGTTGAAGTTGTCGAAGAACCATTTCGCGTTGGTAGGGCTGATGTTGACGCAGCCATGACTGACGTCGCGCTTGCCCTGGTCATCCACCGACCATGGAGCGCTGTGTACGAAGTCGCCGCTGTCATCGAACCGGACGGCCAGCTCGACCGTTGTCTTGTATCCGTACGCCGAGTTGACCGGAACGCCGTAGGTCGAGGAATCCATGACTACCGAGGGCATCTTCTCTTGGACGTAGTAGGTGCCGTTTGGGGTTTGGTGGCCGCCGGCTGCCATCCCCATCGACATGGGAATGGTCTTCTCCACGGCCCCATTGCGGGTGACAGTCAATTGGTGCGTGGCATCGTCGGCCGTAGCCACCAGGCTGTCTCCCGTTTGGAAGCTGGACACTGTGCCACCCGCATCGACGGTCACCGCAGTGTGCGCGGGCCAGAAGCTCAGCGGGCGCCAGCGCAGCTGCGTGGGCGTCATCCAGTAGAACTTGCCGGGAACCGGCGGGACCGAAGAGATGTGGACGGCGCTTTCGGCTGCACCGGCGTCGTCGACGAGCCCCGGGAAGTTGATGATGATCGGCTGGGCCACACCCACCGTCGAGCCGTTGGTAGGAACAAACCGCGGCGGCCCGAATGGCGCGATCCCAGTGGACGGTGTCGGGTCCTGCCCCGCAGCGGGGCCTGCGACAACCCCTGGATCTCCGGGAGCCGGATCCGCCAGCACGTTACCCGTACCCAGCACCAGCACCCAGCCCAATATCGAAGCCACTCCAGCTGCCTTCAGCGCGGCGAAGAGGCTTCCCCTCGTCCAGCCCGACATATGCTCCCTCCAGTGACTTCGTCGAAACAGTCTCGCATAGCGCCCCAGGCCGACTATTTCTTCTGTCGCAAAGGTGGTCTGTCACAGTGACAAATCAACGGCCCAGGCTTTTAGCTCTCTTCTAAGTTCGAGTTCGCGACCTATCGAATCGGTCAGCGGAAGCGGACGTTCAACGTCGCCAGGCCGAAGATCTTTCGGCCGCCGGACTTCGCGGCGACGATGACGACACCGGTGCGGGTTGCCGGGTCCAGCGACTTGATCCGGCCGCTGAACTCGATGTCGGCGCCCTCGGTGGCCGACACGATGGCGGGCGCAGACAGACGCACCGCATAGCGGGTAACCGCACCGGGGTCGCCGGACCACGCGGAGGCGAATCCGGCACCCAACCCCATCGTGAGCATTCCGTGCGCGATCACATCGGGCAGCCCGGCCAGCTTGGCAATGCCCTCGTCCCAATGAATCGGGTTGGCGTCGCCCGCCACGCCGGCATAGTTCACCAGGTCGCCACGGGACAGTCGGGTGTGATGAATCGGTAGCTCGTCGCCGACCTGCACCTCATCGAAGGACGGCGTTCCCGGCGCGCGGGTCATGCCGCCCTCGGCGATCCGAATCTCGCCCTTGGGCCGCACCGTCTTCTGGTACTCGCAGTCGCCGATTCCGAAAATGTCGACGTCGTGCATCATCATCTTCTGCACGGCCGTCTTGATCGCCGGATCGACATCCTCGGCGGTGAGACCGACAACGGTGGTGTGCAGGGTGTGCACCCGCTCGCCGGCGGTGTCGGTGAAGGTGTTGGTCACTGTGATCAGGTCTCTGCCGGCGATCCTGCGCACCGACGTCAGTTCGACGTCGACGTGCAGTTCGTCGCCGGCCACGATCGGGCGGTGTTGCTCGAAAACTTCTTCGGTCTGCATGTAAGTGTCGTAACCGACGACCACCTGCTCGAACATGCGGCGATTGCAGGTCATGCCCGGGGTCGACGTGAACGTCAGCGGCGCCACCAGGTCCGAATATCCCAGCTCCGCGGCGGCGGCAACGATCCAGTGCGCGGGGTTGTAGTCCTGCACTGCACGGGCGTACTCGCGGACCTTCTCGCGCCCTACCAGGTAGGTGCCATCCATCTGGTAGTAGTGGCCGACCCGCGATTCGATCGCCGACGCGTCTGCTGCTGCGGTCATGAATTTGCTCAACTTTTCTATCGCCTGTTCGCCGAGGCCGACCAACGCACCCTAACGTGCGGACACGGTAGCAATACACGTCGATACGCCTCGCCGATGTGATCGCTGGCGTTCGCACGGTCCCTGACCATGCTTCTTCAAACGCCTCCGGTTGGCGTGTGGAATTTACGGCCGGCGGGCAGGAGCGGTCCGGATAGCGGCGCGGCCGCGCACCGTGATTTGAGTGAACAGTTGTCTCGGCCTTAAAGTAGGAACAACCGTTCACTGAAAGGAGCGTTTATGTCGGACTACCGCCTCATCGTGGTCGGAACCGACGGGTCGGACACGTCGCTGCGCGCGGTTGACAAGGCCGCCGCGATTGCGGCCGAGGCGAAGGCGAAGTTGGTCGTGGCATCGGTGCATTCAGAAAAGCCGAGCCGTGAGGGTCCTGACCCCGATCAACCCCAAGATGAGGGTTACCACACCCAAGGAAGCGCGCCGGTCCACGACTTGCTACGGGATGCTGCTGATAGGGCCCGGCAGGCGGGCGCAGCCGACGTCGAAGAACGCCTCGTCGAGGGCGTTCCCGCTGATGCGCTGATCGCGCTGGCGGAAGAGACTGGGGCCGATCTGCTGGTGGTCGGCAACGTGGGTTTGAACTCGGTGGTGGGTCGACTCCTCGGGTCGGTTCCCCAGATCATCAGACGGCGGGCGACCACCGAGGTGCTGGTCGTCGACACGAAGGATTGACCGGCCGGGTTCGCTCCTCGTCGTCGACGGTCGTCGTTTGAAAGACACTCCGACGGGTACTCGGCCCCCGTCAGCAGAAGATAAGACACGAAGGGGGCGACCAAGTGGGCGCCGGAGACAAAGCAAGCAACAAGATCGACGACATAGGTGGCAAGGCCAAAGAGGCCGCCGGCAAGGTGACCGGCGATGACAGTACCAAGAACGAAGGCAAACTCGATCAGGCGAAGTCCAGCCTGAAAGATGCCGGCGAAAAAGTGAAAGACGCGTTCAAGAGCTGACATCGACCGCCTGCCGCTGGCCGCCGGGAAAAAAATTCTTCGGTGGCCAGCGTCGTTTGGCGTTTAAGGCCCCAGCTGGATCGGGCACTCACACTCCGCAGGTGGCGCCCGCCGGAAGGGCCATTTGTTGGCGAACGCGAAGCTCACGACCGAGGGATCACCATGACGAAGGCACAGCAGCCACACCCAACGACCACGGATTCCGGGGCCCCGGCTCCCAGCGACGACCAATCGCTGACCGTTGGCCCCGATGGTCCGATCCTGTTGCAGGATCACTACCTCATCGAGCAGATGGCCAACTTCAACCGGGAGCGCATCCCGGAACGCCAGCCGCACGCCAAGGGGGGTGGAGCCTTCGGCCATTTCGAGGTGACCCAGGACGTCAGCCGCTACACGCGGGCCGCGGTATTCCAGCCCGGCACCAAAACTGACACGCTGATCCGGTTCTCCACGGTGGCCGGCGAGCGCGGCAGCCCAGACACCTGGCGCGATCCGCGCGGATTTTCGCTGAAGTTCTACACGTCGGAGGGCAACTTCGACATGGTTGGCAACAACACACCGGTCTTCTTCATGCGTGATCCGCTGAAATTTCAGCACTTTATCCGCAGCCAGAAGCGGCGGCTGGATAACAACCTGCGCGACAACAACATGCAGTGGGATTTCTGGACGCTGTCCCCGGAGTCGGCCCATCAGGTGACCTGGCTGATGGGCGATCGCGGTATCCCAAAGAACTGGCGCCACATGAACGGCTACTCCAGCCATACCTACAGCTGGATCAACGCCGACGGCGAGATCGTTTGGGTGAAGTACCATTTCATCACCGACCAGGGCATCGACTACCTGACCCAGGAGGATGCCGACCAGCTGGCCGGTGAGGACGGCGACTACCACCAGCGCGACCTGTACGACGCGATCGAAGGCGGCGAGTACCCGAGCTGGACGCTCAAGGTGCAGATCATGCCGTTCGAGGATGCCAAGACCTACCGGTTTAATCCGTTCGACCTGACCAAAGTCTGGCCGCACAGCGACTATCCCCTCCACGAGGTAGGCAAGCTGGTACTCAACCGGAACGCCGAGGACTATCACACCCAGATCGAGCAGGCCGCGTTCGAACCCAACAACATCGTGCCCGGCACCGGCCTGTCGCCCGACAAGATGCTGCTGGCTCGAGGCTTCTCCTATGCCGACGCGCACCGCGCTCGGCTGGGAGTCAATTACAAGCAGATTCCAGTCAACACACCCAAGGTGGAGGTGCACTCCTACTCCAAAGACGGGGCGATGCGGATCCGCAACGCTACCGACCCGGTGTACGCACCCAATTCTTACGGCGGGCCGCAGGCTGACCCGGCGCGGGTCGCGGAGGTGCATTGGTCGGCCGACGGCGACATGGTCCGGCACGCCTACACGCTGCGGCCCGACGACGACGACTGGGGTCAGGCCGGCACGCTGGTGCGTGAGGTGCTCGACGACGAGGCGCGGGATCGGTTGGTGCACAACGTCGTTGGTCACGTGTCCAAAGGCGTGAAGGAGCCGGTGCTGTCACGGGTGTTCGAATACTGGCGCAACATCGACCCCGACCTCGGCAAAAAGATCGAGGAAGGCCTTAAGCAACCTCAACCGTAACGACGCGTAACGCAACTCGAAGCCGTTGTTGTCACAGCTTATTGAGCTCTACCTCGACGTGTAAGGCGCAAGCGGCGGTCTTGTAGCTCTCGACGACGCCCTCGAGCCGCGCAGGGGAGCCGTCGAAACAAGCCCAGTCGAAAACTGCCTGACACACGTGGTCGGCCAGACAGCGCAAGATGCCATCTCGAGGAGGGTCATCGATGACCCGAATCGCGGCCGCGCAAAGCATTCCCTTGTTGACGTTATCGCCCTGTAATGCCCGCTGAGCCAGTGACAGGAGGTCCCGGGTATGCCCGCCCTCGTAATCCATCCATTCCCCCTAGCTGCGAAAAAAATCGCAGCGCCCTCGCGTCCAAGTGCAGCGCACAAATCACGTCGTCACACCGCAACGCAAGGAAGCGCTACATCAGTCGAGTCGTAAAGCTAGTCAACAATTAGTACGTGTCGGCCACGTTCTGATAACAGAGGTACATCAGTCTCAACTGAAATCGTCAGTCGCCGAACGTAGTTCCGACCGCACGACGGTCGGCTGTGGTTGGCCGCCCGCGCGTCCGACGGCGGCGGCGACCTGGGGCGCGCCGACTGGGAGATGCACAGGGGTTAGTGATTGGTGAGGTGTTGTGCGTCCTTCCAGAGATGGGCCCACCCCAGTACTCCATCACGCCTGGTGGCTCTGACCGTTCGCGCCTGCCGAACACCCTGGTCGGGCAACTCGACGGAACGCACAGACTGGGAAGCCACGAGCACGGCTCGACCTCTATACGAGAAGCGCGTCTGGCCGTACGATCTTGAAATGCTCCTGGAGACGTCCTGGAGAAATCAGGTAGTCAGGGATGCTACTGGCGCGAAGCTACGGCCCAATCCGCCGGTGTGGACCCGGTGGTTCCGCCGTCGGAGGTGTCATCACCTGTTGATCAAAGATTTCCTTTCTTCTCGCGGAGGCCAACGCTGATGTCACGGGTCGCGATGATCACGGGAGCCAGCCGAGGAATCGGTGCCGCGACTGCACGGGTTCTTGCCGAACGGGGATTTCGAGTGGTGGTCAACTACCACTCGAGCGCAGACGAGGCGGAAGAGGTGGTCGTGGCGATCACCGCGGCCGGTGGTGAGGCGGTGGCGGTTCGGGCCGACGTCACCGTTGCCGACGATGTCGCCACGATGGCCGCCGAAGCCGAACATCGGTGGGGCAGGGTCGACGTACTCGTGCACAACGCGTTGATCCCCTATGACATCGTCTCTTTCGCCGATTTGAGCTGGGAACAGCTTGGCGGAAAGCTAGACCGAGAGCTACATGCCGCATTTCTTCTCACCAAAGCTGTTGTGCCGGGGATGACTTCGCGACGTTATGGCCGTCTGCTCTATCTCACCGCGGAGCCGTCGCGGCATCCGCGCAACGGCATGATCAACCTCGGTGTCGCCAAGGCTGCCCTGGACCAGTTTGTTCGGTACATCGCACTCGAGCTGGCACCGCACGGAATTACCGCCAACCTCGTCGCACCGGCGACGGTGCAGGGAACAACGATGAACCGGAAGTTGACCGAGGAGCAGCTGAACGCACTCGGTTCGGCTACGCCGATGGGACGACTCGTCACACCCGACGAGGTGGCCAAGACTTTGGCTTTCTTGGCAAGTGAGGATTCAGGTTTCACCACCGGCCACTATCTCCCGGTCAACGGGGGCCTTGCAATGGACTGAATGCTGCCGCGTCGTAGCCAAATCCATCGAATCGAAAGAAGGTCTCACGATGGACACCATCGATCTGGTGTATGTCGGGCGCGGTATTCACGAGGAGCTGGTGGCCCATGTGGCCGATCAGGAGGGTTACTTCGAAGATGAGGGCGTGCACGTCGCCGTCCGGGATGGAACCCGTTGGGACATCGCGCGTCTGCGCTCGTGTGCGACCATCGGGCTCGGCCGTGCGCTGTTATCGCGGCTGACTGACGGTTTCGAGTGGACCGTGCTGAGCGTCAACACCGACCGGCCATTGTTCTGGTTCCTCGGCAACGCCAGCGTGAAGTCCATGGCGGACCTTCGCGGGCGCCGTCTTGCCGTCCACGCCCCGGATAATCCACCCGGTAGTTTCGCGCGGATCGTGCTGCGTAAGCACGGCCTAGACCCTGACCGCGATCTGAAATGTGTAGTGCGCCACCCGGGTGATTACCAGATGGACCTGCGGCACCTCCGCGATGGCTCCATCGATGCCGCTTACGTCGGCAGCACCCTGGGGCCCGAACAGGTCGCCGAGGAGGAGGGTTTCCACGTGCTGGCCTGGGTGGGTGACCACTTCCAGATTCCCACCGTAGGAATCGCGGTGGACCCGACCCGCCATCCGATCGACAGCCCGGCGGCACAGGCGTTGGTGCGGGCCAACCGGCGCGCCCTGAAAACGATGGCGGACCAACCTGATCTGGCCGTCAGTTACATCGCGTCGTTTCTGAACCGGATGACACGTGACGAGGTGCAGCGCTACTACGAGCGCTACGTCCAGCCGTACTACACCTCCGACGGCAGAGTGAACCTCGACGTCGCCCGACGCGGGGCCGAGGCGGTCGTAGCCGAGCTCGGCGTCGCGGCACTACCAGCCGACGCCTTCTACGCGTCGGCCCGATGAAAGTGAAGGCCATGGCATCAAACGAAGATCTAACTAAGCGCAGATTTGCCCTGAACAACGGCAGCGGTGAGATCCCGGCGCTCGGGTTCGGGACTTCGCTATCCGATAACCGGAAGACCGAAGATGCCGTCAAGACAGCGGTCGAGGTGGGTTTCCGTCACCTCGACGCGGCCGAGCGATACCGCAATGAAGCGCAGGTCGGCGTGGCGCTCAAAGAGTTGTTCGCTGACGGAACGGTGCGCCGCGAGGACCTGTTTGTGACCACAAAGCTGTGGAACAACAACCATCGCCCCGAACGGGTCAAGCCCGCGTTGCAGGCCAGCCTGGACAGACTCGGACTCGACGCGGTCAATCTGTATCTGGTGCACACTCCGTTCGCATTTCAGCCCGGCGACGACCAGGATCCCCGTGACCCGCATGGAGCCGTCATCTATGACGAGGGAGTCACGTTAGAGGAAACCTGGGCTGCGATGGAGACCCTTGTCGACGAAGGACTTTCGCGGGCGATTGGCCTGTCCGACATCGATGCTCAACGCACCCGGGAGATCATCGATTCCGCCCGAATCAAGCCGGCGGTCGTAGAGGTGGAGTCGCACCCGTATCACCCGCAATGGGAACTCCATGAATTATGCAACGCGCACGGGATCATCCTGTTGGCGTTCGCGTCGCTGGGACACGCCCTGGAACCGCGACTGCTTGACGACGCTCTCATCGTCTCGATCGCTCAGCGTGTTGAAAAGACGCCTGCCCAAGTGCTTCTCGCCTGGGGTATTCAGCGCGGCACCGCAGTTCTCACGGGATCCGTTACGCCGTCACGCATCAGGGAGAACTTCGATGTCACTGCCCTTCCGGATGATGCGGTGCGAGAGATCAGCGAACGTCTCGAGACTCGGATCCGGTTCAATTCCGTTGCCGACGGCGGCGAACCGGGATTCGCCGAGGTGCCTTCGGATCGGTGACAGATAGCATGGAGGTCGTCATCGCGGGGGCAGGCCTCCGCGGGCCAACCGCTAGGCGGAGGTAACGACGTGAAGGCGATGGCGGGCGTCGGTATGCCACGCCGGCTGGCCACCGTCGTGACCGCAGCCGACGGCGTCGCCCGCTGCCGTTGGGCTACCGAGACCGGACGCGATCTGACCGCCTACCACGATGACGAATGGGGAACGCCGGCACACGACGAGGCCGCCCTCTTCGAAGCGCTTGTGTTGACCTACTTCGAGAACGGCTTGTCATGGGCGACTGTTTTCGACAAGCGAGACAACCTGCGCGCGGCCTTTCACGAATTCAAGCCTGCGGCCGTGGCCGCGATGACACCCGACGATGTCCAGCGGCTGATGGCTGACACCAAGATCATTCGCAATCGACGAAAGATCGAAGCCACGCTGCACAACGCTCAGGTGCTGTCGGAACGCTCGTTGTCGCAACTGGCGTGGCAGCACCGACCGCGTAAGCACCATCGACTGCGCAGCTGGGCCGATGGTCGGATGACAAGTCCGGAGTCCCAACAGCTGTCGGCAGCGTTGCACAAAGCGGGGTTTCGTCTCGTTGGTCCCGTGGTCGCTCACTCGTTCATGCAGACCGTCGGGATTGAAAATGGACACTTCGAAGGGTGTTTTCGCGCGTAGGCGCGAGGATTATCGTTGCGGTAGCGGGCGTGAACGCACCAACGTCGGCCACCAGAACCACGGCCCGAGAATGCGAAGGATGCACGGCACGACGAATGAACGCACGATCAGTGTGTCGAGTAGCAGGCCGATGCATACCGTCGAACCCACCTGACCGATGGTTCGCAGATCGCTGGTAAGCATGGCCAGCATGGTGAACGCGAACACCAGACCCGCGGACGTCACTACGCCGCCCGTGCTGCCGAGCGCGCGGATCAGACCGGTGTGGAGTCCGGCGTGAATCTCTTCTTTAACCCTATTGATCAGCAGCAGGTTGTAGTCCGACCCCACCGCTACCAGGATGATGAACGTCAGCGGAAGGACGAGCCAGTGCAGATGCAGGCCGATGAGGTGCTGCCAGACAAGGATGGATAGCCCGAACGCACCGGCGTAAGAGAAGGCCACCGTGCCGGGAATGACCAAGGCGGCCACCAGACTTCGCGTGATGAACATCATGATCAAAAAGATCAGCACGAAGGCGGCGATGGCCGCGATGAGCAGATCCGACATCGCGTATTCTTTGATGTCCTTGTCGTTGGATCCCGAGCCACCGATGTACACGCGGGCACCCGCCAACGAGGTCTCTTTCAAGATCGTTTTTATCGCGTCGGGGAACTGTTCGACGTGCTCCACGCCTTCAGGGCCCATGGCGTCACCCTCGTGGGTAACGATGAAGCGTGCCGCCTTCCCGTCCGGCGACATCATCAATTTCTCGCCCGTCTTGACGTCTTCGTTGTCGAAGCCTTCATGCGGGATGTAGAAGAAGTCGTCGCTGCGGGACTTGTCCCAGTCGTTCCCGACGTTGATCGAATCATCGAAGGTTTGCTCCGTCTGAAGGGATTGCAGATCCGCTGACCCGTACGAGTTGACCAACTTTTGCTGTAGTGCCTCCGTGTCGTCGGCCGTGGCTTTCAGCTGCGCGATGATTTGTGGGAAAGTCTTGTCGATCTCCTCGATGGACATCCTGGCGTCTTCGATGTCGTCAGCCAACTTGTCGATCTGGTCGATCGTGTCGAATACCGATCTGAAAGTCCAGCAAATCGGAATGTCGAAACAATGCTTCTCCCAATAGAAGTAGCTTTTGATCGGACGGAAGAAATCGTCAAGATTTGATACGTCGTCTCTCACGTCGTCGCTGACCTTTTGTAGATCTTCGATGGTGAGAGCGGTCTTATGCAGCTCGTCGGACACCTTCTGAAAGAAGACGATCTCCTTGCGCAGCACCGCGACTGAGTGCGTCTGGATATCCGCCTGCTCATCGGTGTTGGTGTTCTGCTCCCTGTTGAATGGCAGTTGTTGACCGTTACCGCTGCCCTGTGTGGTGAACAAATATGGGATGCTGGCGTGCTCGAGTGCACGCCCCAAGGGCCTGGTCATGCCCTGCACCATCGCCACCCCGTGCAGGCGAATCAGAGCCCTGGCGACCCGGTCCAGTGAGATGAAGTCGGCCGAGTTGCGCATGTCGTGATCGGTCTCGACCATGAGCATCTCGGAGAACAGTTTGCTCTTGGGAAAGTGCCGATCGGCTGCCTGGAAACCCAAGTTGGCCGGGGCATCCTGCGGCTGATATTGCCGGTCGTCGTAGTTCTGCCGGTAGGTCGGTACGAAGATCGCACCGAGCATGACGATGGCCGAACTGGCCACCAGGATCGGCACCGGCCAGCGCACCACGCTCGCCCCGATGCGCCGATACAGATGCGCCTTCGCCGCCTGTCTCGGGTCGAACATTCCGAACAGGGAGCCGACGGTCAACACCGCCGGGCCCAGCGTCATCGCTGCCGCAATGGTGAACAGCATGGTGATGGCAACAGCTGGCCCCATGGTGTGGAAGTAGTTCAGGCGCGCGAACGTCAAGCAGTAGCATGCGCCGGCGATCGTCAGCCCCGACCCGATGATGATGGGGGTCACGTCTTTGTAGGCGATGTAAAAACTGTCCTCCCGGCTTTCGCCGGCTTGCCGCGCCTCGTGATAGCGACCCATCAAGAAGATGCCGTAGTCCGTCCCCGCTCCCAGGGTCAGTGCAATGACGATGTTCACTGCGAACGACGAGAGTTCGATGTAGCCGAGATGCCCGAGGGTCGAGATAATTCCTTTCGCGACGAGCATTTCGATGAGAACTCCGAGCAACGGCACCAGCAGCGTGGGCGGGGAGCGGTATACCAGCAGCAGCATCACGAGGATGAGTATGATGGTCACGATCGTGACGTTGTTCAGGCTCGCGTTGGCGATGCTCAGCGTGTCGGAGGCCAGTGGCGCCGCGCCGCTCACGTAAACCTTGAGCCCGGGTGGCGGGGGGTCCTTGGCGATGATGTCGCGCACGGCGTCGACGGAGGCGTTGGCTTCGATCTGGCCAATGTCGCCGGCAAGGCGCAACAGCACATAGGCGCATTTGCCATCCACGCTCTGCGCGCCGGCTGCGGTGAACGGCTTGCCCCACAGATCCATCACGTACTGCACGTGCTTGGTGTCGCGCTGGAGCCGGCGCATCAGATCGTCGTAATACTGGTGGTCCGCATCGTCCAGCGGGTGGGTCGCCTCGAACACCACCATGGTCAAGTTGGTCGAGTTGGACTCGTGGAACTTTTCGCCGATGTGCAGCAGCGACCGTTGTGAGGGCGCGTAATGCGGGACCATCGGTCCGGCGAGTTCTTCTGCGACGTCCTCCACCTTGGGCATGAAGGCGGTGGTGGTGATCGCGAGAAATGACCAGAACATGATGATCGGTATCGCGAAAGCACGGACCATCCGGGGGATAAAGGGGCGTTTGGTGCGGGGCTCGTCAAGGCGGTGCTCGCTCATGCCGATTTCACCCTGCACTCGACGTCGGCGTCCTGATGGTCATCCGAATCCTCGGCGCCGGAATCCTTGGGTGGTTCCACGTCATTCACCAGCATGCGACAGCGCAGCGGACCGCCGTGGACGTGCACCGAAATACTGCCAGACGCCACTGTCAGCTTAGTGAACTCGTCGTGAGTCCAGGGCTCAGTCGTGAATGTGACATCAACCGGATGCGGATGTCCGTCGATGTCGACGTAGACGATCTTCGCGGCCTTCCCGACGGGGCCGTACACCTCGTACGTCAGCTTCTTGATGTTGAATTCCTCAGGTGCCTGCGGACCATTGACGGTGATGACCGGCTCCGGTTCGGAGAACTGATGCACCTTGTACATGCCCAGCAGACCCACACCGACCGCGACGACAGCGACCAACGGCATCCAGATCCGCGCCAGCCACGTCCTGCCGACCGAACGAGGGCTCACTCGATAACCTTTCGGAAAGCCGATCCCACACCGGGCGTTCTAGCTCTGGTCCAGCCAATGCGACGTCGAATATCAACTAGATTGACATACGAGCGCGCAGACGCCGCTACCATCGCCGGGACACGAACACCCAGGTGCGGACGTTATCATCTGTCGGCGTTGTCGGCAGCATGAACGGTCGCGTCTACTCGCGAGGTGCCCACGTGCTGCCGCTCAAGCCATGTTCCGCAGACGCCCTCTCAACCGAATGTGGCGAAGGATCTGAATGCCGAGGTTGGTGGAGGTCAGCATCGGGATAACGCCGAGAAACGTCCGCTCCGATGGAGTCGCTCCGTGTAGGTACTCCAGGCTGCCGAAGACGTAATACAACCCCATCAAGAAGAGTGCGCCCGGAATGCACAACGTACTGAGCGAGCCGCGGTCCACGATGACTTGCCTCGCGTACTGCACCTCGTCTGCCGACATCGGCTGGCCTTTACGTACCTTGCGTATCACCGCTTTGGTGCTGCCTATTTCTTCGCTGATCGGCAGAGTTGGCCGGTCTTCCAACCGTCTCACGTAAACAGTGGCAATGATGGCGGCCACGACAGCCAGCGCGAGTGCAATTACTGTCAGAAGAGCCCATAAGCCCGAAATCATGACGTCGAACCTAGCACCGGGTCTGGCTCGGGGCTTGGGCAAAATCTACAGCGGTTGATTGCGAACTCCCGTCAGGAGTTGCGCGATGGCTTCGGGGAGGTCCTGGGAGGGCACTGCGCAAGCTGACCCAACTGCGCAACGGAGCCCAACAGCTTGCCTCCGGCAACGCCGAATTGGCAAGCGGCATCGCCAAACTAGACGACGGAGCGCAACAGCTCAAATCGGGTACTGGGCAACTCAGGACGGGCTCGGCCGAACTGGCGACAAAACTCGCCGAGGGCGCCAAGCAGGCACCTAACTGGACCACTCGACAGAAGGATGAGATCGCCAACACAATCGGCGGCCCTGTTCACCTCGAAACCTCACACGAAAACGCCGCGCCCAACTTCGGCACCGGCATGGCGCCGTTCTTCCTCACGCTCGCGTTGTTCTTCGGCGCGCTCGTGCTGTGGATGGTGTTGCGGCCGTTGCAAAACCGTGCGATTGCCGCGGAGGTGATCGCGGTCCGGGTAGCGCTCGCCAGCTACCTGCCCGCGGCAGCGATCGGCGTGTTCCAGGCGACCATCCTGTACTGCGTGGTGCGATTCGCCCTCGGGATGCACGTCGCGCATCCCGCCGCGATGTTGGTGTTCATGATCCTTATTTCATGTGCGTTCATCGCGGCCACGCAGGCGATCAATGCACGAGTCGGCCCGGCGGTGGGCCGAGTGCTGATCATGGCGTTACTGATGCTGCAGCTCGTCAGCGCCGGCGGCATGTACCCGGTGGAGACCACGTCTAGGCCCTTTCAGGTGTTGCACCAGTACGATCCAATGACTTACGGAGTCAACGGATTACGACAGCTGATACTGGGCGGAATCGATTACCGGCTGTGGCAGGCCATCATCACGTTGCTCGGCATCTGGGTGCTGGCGCTGGCGGTCTCGTCGCTATCCGCCCGACGTAACCAGCTGTGGAACCTCACCAGGCTGCTGCCGGCAATCAAAATCTGACCAGCACACCAAGCAGCGACTGGCTATGTGAGCGAGGCGGCGTAAATCTCGTCGATGTTCGATTTGAGCTTCTCATCGAAGTCCGCATCGGTCTGGTCGACAGTGAGCCCCTCGGTCAACGCTCGCGAGAAGCTGGCGATGAGGCGGTGATTGCGCTCCAAGATTTCGCAGCTTTCCTCGAGGCTGTAGCCGCCGGATAGCGCGACCACACGCAGCACCCGGGGATGCTCGATCAGCGGAGCGTAGAGGTCGTCTTGCTCGGGCAAAGTCAGCTTCAGCATCACCTGTACGTCTTCGTCAAGGTCGTCGAGCTTCGCCTGCAGCGCTTCTACGAGCACGTTGTCCGCTTTGCGCTTGTCGGGGCATTTGATGCTCACCTCGGGCTCCAAAATCGGCATCAGTCCGCGGTTGACGATTGCCTGCCCGCACTCGAACTGCTGGTCGACAGCCGCCTTGATCCCCGCTTCATTCGGTTCCTGGACGAACGACCGCATCTTGGTACCGAAAATGCCCTTATCGATGGCCCGGTCTAGTAATGGGTCAAGCTTGGTCATCGGCTTCATGAGCTGCACGCCGTATCTGGCCTCGCTGAGTCCCTGGTCAACCTTGACGAACGGCACGATGTGCTTCTGCTTCCACAGAAACGCCGGGGTGTCCTCGCCGTGAATGGCGCGGTCCATCGTCTGTTCAAAGAGAATGGTTGCCAAAATCTTGTCACCGGAGAAGCTTGGACTCGAGATCAGGCGCTCACGCATCTGGTGGATCATGTCGAACATCTGCTCGTCGTTGCCGTAGGCATCCTCAGGGATCCCGTAAAGCTTGAGGGCCTTCGGGGTGCTGCCACCGCTTTGATCGAGCGCGGCGATGAAGCCCTGCCCGGAGGCCATCACGTCGCGTTGTTCTTTGTTCACTCCAGTCCCTCCTCAGTTGCCTGGCCTTTGGCTCCTAGGCCTTCTAGCATCACGCACCGGTACCCTGTGCGGCTACCACTTGCGAGAGGCCGGCAAACCACCTCGATCCTGCGCCGGAGTCGCGGCCGATACGTTGGTCAGTGACGGAAAGGGACCCGATGGCGCAGCGCGACCACGACTCCACCGAAGACCTGCTGCAAGAGCTGCTGTGGACCTACGGGCCGTGCGGCCAGGAAGAAGCGGTGCGGGCCGTGTGTGCCCGCGAACTGCAGCCCCTGGTCGATGACATGTGGACCGACGAGGCAGGCAACTTGATCGGCTACATCGGCGCGACCGACGGCTCCGGTGAGGACGCTGCTCGACATGCGCACCGCCATCGATCGGCTTCAACCGTTGGCCCGGGCAATGCGACGCGGGTCATGGCGCACATGGATGAGCTGTCCATGCTGGTCAAGCGGGTCGAACCCGATGGGACCCTGCACCTGACCCAGCTCGGTGTCATGTATCCGGGAAATTTCGGGCTCGGCCCGGTGGCAGTGCTCGGCGACCGAGAGCCGGTGACGGCGGTGCTTACGCTCGGCTCCGAACACACCACCATAGAGAGCCCGCGGATATGGGAGACCAAACCCGATCAGGGCGACAAGGCGCTGGATTGGCAACACGTGTATGTCTTCACCGGCCGTAGCCTCGATGAGCTTGACGCCGCGGGTGTGCACGCCGGCACCAGGGTGTGCGTCGACCGTAGCAAGCGGGACCTGGTGGAGTTCGGAGACTATATCGGCGCCTACTTCCTCGACGACCGTGCCGCGGTGACCGCGCTGCTGCGCGCGGCTCGGCTGCTGCGCGACCGCGGGCAACGACCCGCCAACGACGTCTACCTTGTTTTCACGACCAACGAGGAGATCGGTGGGGTGGGGGGCTCGTATGCCAGCGCCACCCTGCCCGGCACGCTCACGCTCGCTTTGGAGGTTGGGCCCACCGAGCGGGAGTACGCGACCACCGTCACCGGTGGTCCCATCGTCGCCTACAGCGATGCCTTATGCGTATACGACAAGGACGTCGCCGACCGGTTGCTGAGCATCGCCACCGATCGGGGACTGGGGCCGCAAGCAGCGACCCTCGGCGCGTTCATGTCCGATGCCTCCCACTCGAAGGCCAGCGGGCTGACACCATGCGCGGGGCTGCTGTGCCTGCCGACGTTGAGCACCCATGGCTTCGAAGTCATCGCCCGCAGCGCGATCGACGCCATGGCCGTTATCGTCGTCGACTTTCTGCTCTAACTGGTGACGACGGAATCTTGCGCCGCAGCTCAGCGGTGGTTTAGTCGCTGGGCGGCGTTACGGTGTAGTCGGGAACCCAGCGCACCTGCGTGATCCGTTGAGTCAGTTCGTCGTCGCTGCGCTTCGGTGCGACGCCGTCTGCGACCGCCTGGGCCGCGGCGGCGTGGGCGATTTTCGCGGCGACATCGGGTACGTCTGACCACGCGGGCAGCAGCGGCTGGTCAGGGTCGGTAAGGGCTGGTGAGGCTTCGCCGAGGGTCGCCGCCGCGACCCGCATCATCTCGTCGGTGACCCTGGTCGCTTGTGCGGCCGTCACGGCAAGCCCTATGGCGGGAAAGATATAGACGTTATTGCATTGTGCGACAGGTCGTTCCACGCCGTTTCGCCGCAGCGGTGCGAATGGCGAGCCCGTGGCGATCAGCGCACGACCGTCCGTCCAGTGGTCCAATTCAGTCGGATGCGCTTCGGCGCGGCTGGTCGGATTGGACAGTGGGAAGATGATCGGCCGCTCGGTTTTGCCGGCGAGTTCGCGGACGATGCTCTCGGTGAAGGCGCCGGCAGCGGTAGACAGGCCGAGCAGCACATCCGCGTCGACGTGGTGGACGACGTCGGCGAGCTGTGCGGGCCCGGACAGGTCCCAGGCGGCCACCCGCCCGACGGGTTGGGCGAAGTCACGCTGTGCCGCGGATAGGTCCGTGCGGTCGTCGGTCAGCAGCCCGTCGACGTCGACTACCCAGATCCGCTCCCGGGCGGCCTGTTCGGACAGTCCCTCGGTCACCATTTCGCGGCGGATCATGTCCAGGACGCCGATGCCGGCGGAGCCCGCGCCGAGCATGACGACCTGCTGCTGCGAGAGCGGGCGACCCGTCACTTTCGCGGCGCCGTGCAACGCACCGAGGGTCACAGCGGCGGTGCCCTGGATGTCGTCATTGAAGGTGAGCAGCTTGTCGCGGTAGCGGCCCAGGATCGGCTGGGCGTGCACGGTGGCGAAGTCCTCCCACTGCAGCAGCACATTGGGCAGCTGTTCACGCACGGTCGTGACGAACTGGTCGATGAAGGCGTAGTAGGCGTCGTCGTCGATGCGACGGTGGCGCCAGCCCAGGTAAAGCGGGTCGTCGAGGAGTTCGACGTTGTCGGTGCCCACGTCGAGCACGATCGGAAGAGTACGAGCGGGGTCGATGCCGCCGATGAGGGTGTACAGCGAAAGCTTGCCGATCGGAATGCCCATCCCGCCGATGCCCTGGTCACCCAAACCGAGAATCCGTTGCCCATCAGTTACCACGATCACGTCGACATCGCGGTGGGGCCGATTGCGCAGCACCTCGTCGAGGCGGTCGCGGTCGGGATAGGAAACGAACAATCCCCTTGGACGACGGTAGATTTCACCAAAACGCTGGCAGGCCTCGCCGACCGTCGGGGTATAGACGATCGGCAGGGTCTCGGGGATGTGGTCGCGTAACACGCGATAGAACAACGTCTCGTTGCGGTCCTGCAATGCGCGCAGGTAGATGTGCTTGTCGAGATCGTCGCGGCGAGTGGAGAACTCATGCCAGCAGTGCTCGGCTTGCTGTTCGAGTGTCTTCACCGCGGGCGGCAGCAGGCCCAGCAGACCGAGTCTGCGGCGCTCGTCGACCGTGAAGGCAGTGCCCTTGGTCGTTAATGCGTCGAACAGCCTGGCCTGTCCGCGTTCCGTGTCAGGCATCGAGAGATCCTTACTCAGCCGCGGGGGTCTCAGGTTGCATTTCGTAAGACTTCTGAAGGCTGGGCGGTCGAGTACTCAGACCGTCTTTGACCTTCTTCGTCCAGGGAGCCTCGATGAGACGCTTGGTCTCGTCAAGCATCGACGTGGGCTCCAGGTTGCGGTAGGTGTCTATCTCGCCTGCAGCGACGGCGGTCATAGTGGCGTACACCGGCTCGGGGTCGAACTGGGCGCGAGGGAATGCCAGCTTGGAATAGTCAAATAGTCGTTGGGCGGCATCGTCCTCCCAGCTGCGCCATGTCTCGAAGCCGCGGTCGTTGAAACCCGTCAGGAACGGACCCGGATTGATCGTTGCCACCTCTATCCCGAACTCCTGCAGCTCCAGGCTCATCGTTTCGGCGATGGCTTCCACGGCATGCTTGGAGGCCGAATAGATCCCGGTGAACGGATTGGTGTTCAGTCCCTCACGGGATGACACCCACACTATGCGCCCCTCGCCGCGTTTGACCATCTGCTTTGCGATCCCCTGAGTCAGCAGCAGGGGACCGATGACATTGACTTCGAACTCCCTGCGGATGTTGGCCGCCGGGATGTCGACAACAGATCCGCCCTCCAGAACTCCGGCGTTGTTGACCAGGATCTCGACGTTCCACGCCAACGCTTTTCGGCGATCTCCAGAATCTGTCACGTCGAGCTTTTCGACTTGCAGGCTGACGCCGCGCGCAGCAGCTTGCCGCTTGAAGGTCTGGACTTGAGCGTAGATCTCTACCGCGGCGACCACATCAAAACCTTTTTCTGCGAGGCGCATCGCCACTTCATGTCCAAACCCCGTACCCGCCCCGGCAATCAAGACCTTCTTCACTGCCGTCTCCTCAGTAGGCAGCCGGCAAAGTATGCCCAGCAGAATCCGTGCGATGGCAACTTTTCGCTTCCACGTCGCGACCGCGACCGCATCGTGGCGAAACGCCTCACCCGACCGCTGTCACAACTGGCGTGACCAATGTGTGGTTGGTCAGGATTGGTCGAGGCTTTGTGGGGCCGCGGGATCGTCACCTCGTTGACCGCTAATGGCGGTGACTCGTCTCGACCGCCGCGAGGTCAGCCACGCCCGCGGCACCTCTTCCGTCGGGCTCGGTGTTGCGGCGCGTCCGGTGATGGACGGCGCCGACCTGGCTTGATCTGCGGTCTACTGTTCGTAGGATTTGGCCCCAGTGCCGGCGAACTTTCCGCCTTCGACAATCAGGTATTCGGAGCGGATCGGTTTGCCGGCGAACCAGTCTTCAAGGATTTCCCGGGTGCCGGCTGCGTAGCGGGCCTGCGCCGACAGCGAGGTGCCAGATACGTGCGGGGTCATGGCGTTGTGGGGCATGGTTCGCCACGGGTGATCCGGCGGTGGTGGTTGGGGGAACCATACGTCGCCGGCGTAACCGGCGAGCTGGCCGCTCGTGAGAGCTGCCACTATTGCTTTCTGGTCAGTTTCTTCAGCACGGGCGGTGTTGACGAGGTACGAGCCACGGCGCATCGAGCTCAGCAATTTCTCGTTGAACATGTGATGGGTTTGCGCGATGAGCGGCGAGTGAATCGAAACCACATCCACTGACCGCGCCAGCGACTCGACGTCCGGATGATAGGTGAGGTTGAGTTCCTTCTCGTACTCGGCCGATAGCCGGTGAACGTCGAAGTAGTGCAGGTGCACCTTGAAGGGCGCTAACCGCTCGAGCACCGCGCGCCCGATGCGGCCGGCAGCGATTAGCCCGACGTCCATCCCTTCTAGATCGTAAGAGTGTTCCACACAGTCGGCGATGTTCCAGCCACCGTCGACAACCCACTGATGCGACGAGACGAAGTTACGCACCAGCGCCAAGATTTGCATCACCGTATGCTCGGCGACGCTAATGCTGTTGCTGTACGTTTCCTCGGCGACGGTGACTCCCCTGGCCCTGGCCTCGTCAAGATCGACATGGTCCGATCCGATCCCCGCGGTCAGCGCCAGCTTGAGTTTGGGCGCTTTGGCGAAACGCTCTTTGGTGATATAAGCCGGCCAAAATGGTTGGGAGATTACAATATCAGTGTCGAAGAGTTCGCGCTCGAACTCCGAATCCGGACCGTCCTTATCCGATGTCACCACCAACTCATGGCCACCTTCTTCAAAGAATTTCCGCAACCCTAGCGCCCCGGAAACGCAGCCGACCATCTCCCCGGGAGTGAAGTCAAGCTTCGCCGGGGTCGGCAAGGTGCTGCCGTCGGGGTAGGACTTGATCACCGGAATGGTGTCCCGCGCGTACTTCGGCGGATACCCGTTGACTGGATCGGGATACAACACCATCACACACTTAGCCATGAGTGCCTCCTCTTCTTGAAGGATTTCTGTCCGCCACGGCCGGACCGCTCAGCAGCGCGAGCCTGCCGCAGCGGCATGCTGTGGTGTCCGCGATCTAGTTTCTCACCGATGATCTCGACTTCGGAGTTTTGGTTGAGTCTTGCTCGAGACCGTCCGAGGGCTGCCCTGCTGAGGCTCTTTGACCACTGTCGAGGTGCCGATGGCGATGCCTGGGCGACTGACGCCCCGCCGAGCCGGCCTGCGGACAAAGGTATTGAGGTACCGGTTGCGATCGGTGGCCTCGTTGAGGTCGTGCAGCCAGGCCGGGAGTATGTCCTGCAAAAGCAGGTGGCCTTCTTCGGTGCCGTCCGGCGCCACGACGCGCAGCGGCAGGCCGCCGGATCTGGCGAAGACGTTCGCGGCATGCCGCAAGGTGTCGCGAGGACCGACCGTCCCGGCTGCGGTCATGTGTGACGGCTCGGGGCGCATGACATCGGCCACGAAGAAGGTTGCCAACGGGTCAGTGGTGTAGTCGCTGGTCAGATGCAGTCCACGCCGAGCGATCTTCTCGGTCAGGATCGAGCGGTCGAGCAACAGCACCGATGCCGCGTAGGCCGTGACCGAGGCGATTATCAGCGGGAACATCGTCGGCCAGGCGTGGGTCAGTTCGAGGGTGAATACGATTCCGGTCAGCGGCGAGCGCAGAACGCCGCCGACCACAGCGGCCAGGCCGAGGATCGCCCAGAATCCCGGAAACACGCTCGGGAGGTATTCCCCGACAAGGGCTCCGAGTGCACTGCCGATCATGAAGACCGGGGCCAGCACGCCGCCCGAGGTGCCTGAGCCCAATGACAACGACCAGATCGCGGTCTTCACGATGAGGATGCCGACCATCAGCGATACGGTGGCGTGGCCGGTGAGCAACGCGTTGATCACGTCGTAGCCGACGCCGAGCGCTCGTGGCTGGACCAACCCACCCGCACCGATCACGACACCGCCGATGGCAGGCCACCACATCCAGTGAATCGGGAGTCGCGCGAACGCATCCTCGGCCGCGTACACCAGCCGTGTGGCGGCGATCGCGACCACGGCACCGCACATACCGATGACGAGAGCCAAAATTTCTATGTTCCAGGGGATTCCAGCGATGTGTGCATCAACAGGAAACACTGGTGCGGCGCCCAGGATGAACTGACGCGTCATGGTGGCCACCGCGACGGCGGCGGTCACCGGAACCAGACTGCGGGGACGCCACTCGGATAAAAGCAGCTCGACGGCCAGCAGAATGGAGGCCAGCGGAGCGTTGAAGGTGGCCGCCATCCCGCCGGCGGCACCGGAAACCAGCAGAATTTTGCGCTCATCGGCGGTTAAATGCAGATACTGGGCGAGGATCGAACCGATTGCTCCGCCCGTCATGATGATCGGCCCCTCAGCGCCAAACGGACCACCAGTGCCGATGCTAATGGCCGCCGAAACAGGCTTGAGGACAGCAACTTTGGGATCGACACGGCTGCCTCGAGTCAGGATCGCTTCGATCGCCTCGGGCATGCCGTGACCGCGAATCTTCTCCGAACCGAAGCGCGCCATCACGCCGACAACCAGGCCGCCGCAAATGGGAGCGCCGAGCACCAGCCACCACGGGTGGTGCTGTGCTCCCGGTGCGATCAGATCGACGGCCCATCGCTGGTAGAAGACGAGGTTGGTGACCAGTCCGATCAGCCGCAGCAGGCACCAGGCCGCGCCAGCCGATAGCGCGCCGACGGGAACCGCGAGCACCGTCGTCAGCAACATCCGTCGATCAACCGTGAAATCCGCCAGGTGCCCGCTCATGACCAAACCTGCTCGCCGACCCGGTCGATGATGCGAGCCAGCCCCGATGCGC
Source organism: uncultured Actinomycetota bacterium (assembly GCA_963744835.1). GTDB lineage: Bacteria > Actinomycetota > Actinomycetes > Mycobacteriales > Mycobacteriaceae > Mycobacterium. The sequence goes on along the minus strand of CAVUVB010000006.1, from coordinate 847,624 downwards.
TGGCGGATGCCGTTCCCGCCTCGGTTCCGGCCAGCGCCGCGCGCAGGACACGTTCACGGGAGGCGGTGACGCGCTCCACCGTGGCGGCGCCGTCGGCCGTCAGCTCAAGATCGACGGCTGAAGCGTTGGCCGGGCTGATGTTGCGCGACACCAGCGGCAACATGGCCGGCCGTGCGATCAACCTGGTCACCGAGGAAACGCTGACGTGCAACCGGGCAGCCACCGCTGAGCATGATGCGACTCCGAGATCGGACACCGTGAACAACAGGCGCATCTGAGCAAGGGTGAGTCCAACCGATTCCGCGCTGCGCTCGGCGAGCATGGCAAAAACCCGGACAGCGCGCAGATATACGCCCAGGTCGTCATCAGTGAGGTAGTCGACCACCCGCATAGTATTGCACTATGCAAAGCCCTGGCTTGCCAAGTTCGGCATGAGCCACGGCATTGCTCGACTGTTGGCTAATCAGGCCGGCTCGGCGGAAATTCAGCACGCTTGCAAATGGCGTCACGATAGAAGTAGACCCGATCCGGGATCGTTCCAACTACCGCGACGGTGCGACCGCCACGCCCGTACGCAGCGACGAATCGCTCTGCGTCGGAATCGCCTTCAATAACTTCGAAAGCGTCATAATCGGTTGTTACACCGAGTGTTTGGATTTTTAGGTGATATTGGTCAGACCAGAAATACGGGAGCTCGTCGTACGGCTGCGCGCGGTCTTTGCCTGCCAACAAGGTTCGAGCCGCAGCCTCGCCTTGACGTCCGGCGTGGTCCCAGTGCTCGATACGCAGGTGTTGTTCGTATAGCGGATGCCACCAGCGGGCGACGTCACCCGCGGCAACCACATCGGTGCCGCCTTCGGCCGCACCGGTGGCGTCGCAGACAACGCCACCGTCAATACGCAATCCTGAGTCGGCTAGCCAATCGGTGACAGGCGCCACGCCCAGGCCAACCACGACAAGGTCCGCTGGAACCTGCGAACCATCGGTGAGCCGCACCGCTTCCACCCGTCCGTTACCAATGAACGCGTCGACGCCCGCCTCGAAACGCAGGTCCACCCCCTGCTGACGATGCAGTTCCGCCCAGCGAGGCGCAAGCTCCTTGCCCAACGCGTGAACCAATAAGCCCTCGGCCTTTTCGATCAACACCACATCGAGCCCCAACGATCGGCAGCTGGCGGCGACCTCGGCGCCGATGAACCCACCTCCGATGACCACCACCCGAGGATGCGAGCCGAGGCGTTCGCGGATAGCCAAGCAGTCCTCGACGGTGCGAAGCAGCAGCACCCCATCGGGAACCGGTCCGCCCGGCCACTGGCGTGGGATTGCGCCGCTGGCGATCACCAGTCCGTCGAACGCGAGGGACAGATCCCGGTCGTCATCGCGGACCTGAACGGTGCGCGACGACATCTCCAGCCCAAGTGCAGATGCCCCTCGCAGTACTCGCGCCTCGAAATCGAATTGCGGGGCAAGGTCGATCCCGGCCCGGTGCACTTTGCCGGTCAACAGCTTCTTCGACAGTGGCGGCCGGTGGTAGGGGGCGTGCCGCTCGGCGCCCACGATGGTGAGGCCACCGTCGTAGCCATCCTGTCGTAGCGTTTCGGCTGCCCGTGTCCCCGCCACGCCGGCACCGACCACAACGATCTGCTCTAGCTGACGACTCGTCGGCATGGGTCAGTCCTCCACCGTGATCGCCTGGGTGGGGCAGGACACTTCGGCGCCCTTCAACTGCTCCCGCAGCTCCGCCGGCGGCGTGTCTTGGAGCAGATGAAGTCCGTCTTCTTGCACGTCGAACACCTCGTGGCAGATGCTCATGCACACGCCGTTCCCGTCGCAGGTGTCGAGATCCACCGAAACCTTCATCGAACCTCGGCCCTTTTCGCCCCCCTGCTGGACGTCTCGAGTCGTCGTGATAGATCAGGCGAGCTACCGTGCAACCGCGCTCGCTCCCGGGCGGCTTTCGCCACCGGTGAATACTCCAGGTAGTCGATCGCCATCTGGGTGGACGCCTCGCTATTTGGATGATGGCTCGGCCGCATGTACCGGACGGGCGATGTCACTATAAGCTTCCATGGACCCGGCAACCGGTACTCGCGCGCGGCCCACAGCCAATCCCGCCAGCGCCACTTGGCGTCGATGGTCGGGTCCTGGGCCATCAGGTATCGCGCTCCTGCGATCCACCAGCCCACGAACAGCGGCGCGGTCATCAACATCGAGAACGCTCTGATGAAGTAGTTGCCGCTGACGTGCTGGTAGACGTCGAACACCAGCGAGCGGTGCTCGACCTCCTCGGCGCCGTGCCAGCGCAGCAGATCGAGCATCATGGGGTCGGTGCGCGCGTAATCCAGACCCCGGTTTGTCAATACCCATTGGCCCAACATCGCGGTGAAGTGTTCCAATGCGGCTACGTCGGCTAAGCGCCGGTACAGCCACCAACGCCGCAACGCCGGCGGAAACCACTTAGGCGGATCACCGAGCGACACTGACAACCATTTCCCCAGCCGGTCGGTGTACGGCTTGGTGTCGATGCCCTGTTCAGCGAGGTGGTCCAGCACCACCTGGTGCGCCCAGGCATGCCAGGACTCCTGTTGGATGAACGGTTTGATCGCCGCCTCCAACTCCGGGTCATCGACCAGCGACGACGCCTCCAAGACCGCTTTGATGAAGTGCCGCTCACCCTCGGGCAACAACAAATGCAAGACGTTCATCATGTGCGTCGAGAACGGATCGTCGGGCACCCAGTGCAGCGGCGTGTCCGACCAGTCGAAACGGACCATCCGCCGATACTTCGGGTAGCCCTCGTGATGAAGTTCGACTTGGGGCATCGGAAGCTCCTCCCGCCGGGTAAATGTGTTCCGCCGGTCTTAGAACGACCGCCATCTGGCTTGTACCCAGCCGGAGGGCAGGTTACGCGTACCGGCGGTATCACAATTCGTAGAGTTTCCTGAACGCGAGCGCTCACCGCGATGAGATGCCACTGATCGCCCTGGCATACGCTTCACCCACCACGGCGAAAGGTCAGTCCATGCGAATCAGCCTGATCACCGGCCTCAATAACGAGTCGCCCGTCGAATCTTGTATTCGCGACTTGACCGAAGCGCGCGACGAGGGCTTCGCCCGGGTGTGGCTACCCCAGATGCCCTTCGACGTCGACCTGCTGACCGTGTTGGCCGCCGCATTGCGCGAAGTTCCTGATATCGACGTGGCCAGTGGCGTAGTACCGATCCAGAATCAACATCCCACGCTGCTTGCGCAGCGGGCATTGACGCTCAACATCATTGGCGAGGGCCGGTTCACACTCGGCATCGGCGTGACCCACCGGGCCGTAACCGAGGGAATGTGGGGCATCTCCTGGGACCGGTCGGTGAAGCGGCTCTCCGAATACCTCGACGGTCTGCTGCCCCTGCTCGCCAAGGAGCAGGCCAACGTGTCCGGCGAGCTCGTTACGACCAGGGGAGCGTTGCAGATTCCGCACGCGCCGACCCCGCAGGTGTATGTCGCCGCGCTGGGTCCGCAGATGCTGAGGGTCGCTGGTCGACGCACGTCGGGCACGATCACCTGGATGACGGGACCCAAAACGCTGCGAGAACACATCGGACCCGCACTGCGCGGCGCGGCCGCGGACGCCGGACGCCCGGAAGGGTCGGTCGCCGTCGCGGCGGCCCTACCGGTCAGCGTGACCGACGATGTGGAGAAGACCCGATCCCGCGCCGCCGAACAATTCGCGATGTACGGCCACCTGCCCTCCTACCGAGCGATGCTCGACCGCGAGGGTTATTCCGGCCCGGAAGACGCCGCGTTGATCGGCGACGAGTCCACGGTGCGGCATCACCTCGACGAGCTTCGTAACGCCGGCGTGGACGAGTTCGTCTGTATCCCCTTTGACCCGTCGCCCGAGGCAGGGCAACGGACACGAGCATGCCTGCGGGCCTGGGAAACTCAGCCTTCTGCCAGCTAACACCATCGGCACATGGACACCCTGCACGACAAGGTTGCCGTCATCACCGGAGCCGCCAGCGGCATCGGCCGCGCGATCGCGCACGCCCTGGCTGGCCGCGGCACCCACGTCCTCGCCGTCGACATCAATACCGCCGGCATCGACCCCCTGATCGAGGACATATCGAGCCGAGGTGCCAGCGCGTTCGGCTATGTCGCGGATGTCTCTGATCCAGACGCTTTCGAGATGATTCGCGACGCTGCGCTGGGGCGGTTTGGCCGGGTCGATATCGTGGTCAACAACGTCGGGGTACTGACTAACGGTCTCCCGCAGGAGATTCCAGTCAGCGAGTGGCAACGCATCCTAGAGATCAACCTGATGTCGGTGGTGCGCAGCAACGCGACTTTCCTGCCGCTATTACTTGACCAAGGCAGCGGACATCTGGTCAACACAGCCTCGTTGGCCGGACTGTTCACCTACTCCTACGACCGGTTGCCCTATGCGGCGACCAAAGCCGCAATCGTCCAAATCAGTGAGGGCCTGGCATTGTATCTGCGCCCCAGAAACATCGGCGTTACCCTGCTGTGCCCGGGACCAGTCTTGACGAGCATCGCCTCGTCAGTGCCGACGTTCGGGCTGGGAGCACCACTGCGTGTGCCCGGTGACCAGTTCGAACTGCTGGACCCTGCGCCGGTCGGTGTGCTGGTGGCCGAGGCGATCTTGCGCAACCGCTTCTTCGTGCCAACCCATCCTCAGGTCGTCGACGAGTTGCGCCGCCGCGTCGAGGACTGGGACGCCTACCTCGACTATCAGATCTCGCGTGAACCCCCGCACCGAAAGGATTAGAGCGATGAGCCAAACCCGGAACGAGGGCCTTGACGCATTCAAGGAGATGATGCCCGGCATCGTGCCGGACAACATGGAAAGTCTGCGTGATGGCAGCTTTGCCGACGAAATGTTCGAACTCAGCCTCGAGCATGTCTTCGGATCGTTATGGACCCGGCCCGGATTGGACCGCCGCTCCCGCAGTCTGGTCACCCTTGGTGCGCTCATCGCTCTGCGGGCCGAGGAGGAATTGAAGTTCCACTTTCCCATCGCGTTGCGTAACGGCCTGACGGTCGAGGAACTCGAAGAAGTCGTTTACCACGTCACCGCCTACGCCGGCTTCCCGGCGGCAAACACTGCCCGCGCGATCGGCCGGGAGATGTTACCCCCACCGCACCGCACAGACGACTAACTCATTGCGGTGCAACGATTTTCTTGATCTGTTCCGCGACTGCCGCGCGGATTTCGGCGTCACTGAGGTCTTGGAGGCCGAATGCCACCCGCAGGGTTGGCCCGATGAGCCCCCATCCGAATTGAAGTGCCATCGCATGCGCCGCCGAGAGCCGTGCCTGGCGCTCGTCGCTATGCCCGGGCCGCACCTGTTCCAGGAACCACTCCATGCCTGGGAAGCGCTGTTGGAGTTCTGCGATGGAAAATCCGTCGAGCGTAGAACGCACCATGACGCGCAGCTGCTGCTCGTGTGAGGCCTCCAACTGTTCTAACGGCGCGCCCGACTCGCGGAGCGTCATCGCCGAATCGGCCAGGTGCTGCAGCGTTGCTGCCAGCAGTTGGCGTTTGCTTCCGAAATGGCGATGTAGCAGGCCGTGATTTACCCCGGCCCGTGCGGCGACTTCACGAATGGAGGTGGCGGCAGGCCCTTTCTCCGCGAACAGTTCGCCTGCCGCCGCAAGAACGGCGGCAACCACCTCGTCTTTGCCCAGGGGCTTAGCGGTGTCGGCAACCGTTGCGTGCGACGTAGCCATCTGTGTACAGTATCTGAATATCGGGGTGTAGTCATCTGCCTACAGCCTGACGAGGAGTCGGAAGGGCAACCATGACTAATGATTTCCGTGTGGTGAAGGTGGGGGAGAACATCGGGGCGCGTCTTGACGGGGTGCGATTGGGGAAACTTGACGCCGAGACCTCGGCCGCCGTTAACGAAGCGCTCGGGGCCCATAAAGTGCTGTTCTTCCGTGGACAGCATCACCTCGACGACGAATCTCAGTTCGCCTTTGCCGAAAGCCTCGGCGTACCCACGAGCCCACACCCGACACTGAGATTTGACGGTAGCCGGGTGATGCGGCTGGACTCCGCGGGCGGTGGCGGCGCCAACCAGTGGCATACCGACGTCACCTTTGTCGATCGGGTACCGAAAGCCTCTATTCTGCGGGCCGTCGAACTGCCTGCCTACGGAGGCACCACCACCTGGGCCTCCACGGCAGCCGCGTACCAGGAGTTGCCGCGGCCTCTGCAGCAGCTCGCGGACAGCCTGTGGGCCATGCACAGCAACGAATTCGATTATGCCCAAATCGATCCGGCCAAGTTAGCGGCATTGCAAGCCAACCGCGACGCGGTGCTGAGATACGCCGCCGAATTTCACTCCACCCACTTCGAGGTGCATCACCCGGTGGTGCGGGTCCATCCTGAGACGGGCGAGCGGGCGCTGCTCCTCGGCGCCTTCGTCAAGCGCATCCTGGACGTCACCGGCAGCGAGTCACAGACCCTGTTCCGGATTTTCCAAGACCGCATCACCCGGCTGGAGAACACCGTTCGGTGGAACTGGGAACTCGGCGACGTCGCGATGTGGGACAACCGCGCGACCCAGCACTACGCAGTCTCGGACTACGGAGACCAGCGTCGACGGATGCACCGGATCACGCTGGCCGGCGACATCCCGGTCAGCGTGAACGGTGAACACAGCCGGGTCGTTTCCGGCGACGCGACCGATTACTCGGTGATCGATAATCCGAAGCCACTTGTGGCGTAGTCAGGCGATGCCGTCGCGAGAAACCGTTTCGATTTGACGAACCACTCGGGGCGGAAAAAGATTGATTGATGAAGATGAAACTGATGATCGCTGCGGCCCTAGCAGCTGGTGCGCTGTGCGGCGGCGGCGTTGCCTACGCGGACCCCGCTCCTGCTCCTGACCCGAACGGGCCGAAGTGCTGGACACCGACCCCGGACGGGTGGTTGCATACCGAGTTTGTGCCCTGTGGCTGGACGTATTCCGACGCGGACGGCTGGCAGCAGCTCCCGCCGGCATCGCCGTGACCGGTTTCGCACCACCCGGCTGATCGGCGGAGCGCACGCCACAACTTCCACAGCGCGATAAACGCCTTGGCGCAAACGCGCGTGCCATGATCTGCGGCATGAAGCGCACGTTCGATGAGCTGGTGGCAGAAGCCGATTCGGTTTCGGTCGAGGGTTGGGACTTCTCTTGGCTGGACGGCCGGGGCACCGAAGAGCGCCCGTCGTGGGGATACCAACGACTGCTGCGTGCTCGCTTGGCGGAGGTGAAATCTGCGCTGGACATCTGGACCGGGGGTGGTGAGGTTTTGGCGGGGGCCGGTCCCTTCCCGCCGACAATGGCTGCCACCGAGCCGTGGCCGCCGAACATCGCCCCTGCCACCCGGCTACTGCACCCGCTGGGCGTGGTCGTCGTTGCCACCGGCGACGAGCCGCCGCTGCCGTTCGGCGATGCGGCATTCGAGCTGGTGACCAGTCGGCATCCGTCGGCCCTATGGTGGGACGAAATCGCCCGGGTGCTCACACCGGGCGGTGCCTACTTTGCCCAACACGTCGGCGCCGTCTACCTGCGTACGCTGATCGAGCACTTTGTCGGACCGGAGCGGCCAACGCTGATTCGTGGGCAGTTGAACCCGGATACCGTGACCGCCGAAGTCACCGCGGCTGGACTGGAAGTGGTCGACTTGCGGCACGAGCAGATAAAGCTCGAGTTCTTCGACGTCGGCGCCGTCGTGTACTTCTTGCGCAAGTTGACGTGGGTGATTCCAGGCTTCGCGGTCGCCAAATACCGCGGCAAGCTGCTCGAGCTACATCAGCAGATCGAAGCCGACGGAAGCTTCGTCACCCAGACTTCACGGGTACTGATAGAGGCCCGCAAGCCGGGGTGACGCCGCCGGACGGGCGGATTCGTCCTAGGCCGACCAATAAGGCTGATGCTGTATTGCTTGCTCGAGAAATCCTGGTGCCGCCTGCTCGTCAGCCGGAATGCCATCCCCATGCGCGAGCGGGCACCAGAATGGGTCGCCCTCGATGATCCAGACGGCTGTAACCGGCTCAGAAATCGGACCACCCGTCGGCGGTGTAATCAGATCCGCGGCGAACCCGCGCGCGCAGGGCCAGGTGAAGCCGTCGCTGTAAATTAATTCGTTGTCGTGGTTTTCAGCGATGACATGGTAGTGAGGTAGCCCGGCGAACTCGTCGCGATGTCGACGTGGCCCTGCCATGCGATAAAGCGTATTACGTCGACGGCTATTGCTGACGGCCCAGCAGGGCGGTGAGAGCGCGTTGTTCGGCGGCGTGACTCGCTTCTGATAGCGCGGTGTCTTCGGAGACCGGGTCGGGGAACAGGAAGCTGCCCGAACCGGGGGAGCCGCCCGAGCCGAGTTTGTTCATCTTGGTGGGCACCGGGGCGCCCTGGTATTCCAGTGCCAGCGGGTGGCCGTGGTCGTCGACGGGGCCGAGCGGTTGATGCAGTTCGATGTAGGCGCCGTGCGGCAGCCGCTTGATGATGCCGGTTTCGATGCCGTGCTCGAGCACCGCGCGGTCGCTGCGCTGCAAGCCAATACACCATCGGTAGGTGATGAAGTAGATGAACGGCGGAAGCACCACCGCTGAGATGCGCCCGATCCAGGTTGTCGCGTTCAGCGAGATGTCGAACTTCAGTGCGATCACGTCGTTCATCGCGCTCAGGGTGAGCACCATGTAGAAGGCGATCGCCATCGCGCCGACCGCGGTGCGCACCGGCGCGTCACGCGGGCGCTGGAGCAGGTTGTGGTGCGCGTAGTCGCCGGTGAACCGCTTCTCCAGGAACGGATAGATGATGAGTAGGACGAAAACCAGGCCCATGATCAGCGCGACGCCGACCGCACCGGGAATCGTGTGATGCCAGAAGTAAAACTCCCACGCCGGCCAGATACGGGCCAGCCCCTCGGTCCACATCATGTAGAAGTCCGGCTGGCTGCCCGCCGAGACATGAGAGGGCTTGTAGGGCCCCAGATTCCAGATGGGGTTGATCTGCAGCAGGCCGCCCATTAGGCCCAAAATCCCGGTGGTCAGCGCGAAGAAGGCTCCGGATTTCACGGCGAACACCGGCATCACCCGCACCCCGACGACGTTGTGCTCGGTGCGCCCGGGCCCGGGGAACTGGGTGTGCTTCTGGAACCACACGAAAGCCAGATGCAGCCCGATCAACGCCAGGATGATCCCGGGGAGCAGCAGGATGTGCAAGCCATACATCCGCGGGATGATGTAGCCCGCCGCGGTGCAGTCGTCTCCCACACCGCCGCAAGGGAAGTCCCCGCCGAATAGCGCCCAGTGCAGCCAGGTGCCGATCACCGGCATTCCCAACGTGATCGACGACAGTGCGGCGCGCAGCCCGATACCGGAGAGTAGGTCGTCGGGCAGCGAGTAGCCGAAGTATCCCTCGAACATGGCCAGGATCAGCAGCAGCGAACCGATCACCCAGTTGGCTTCGCGGGGTCGGCGAAACGCGCCGGTGAAAAAGATGCGGGCCAGGTGCACCATGATCGCGGCGGCGAACATCAGCGCGGCCCAGTGGTGCACCTGTCGGACGAACAACCCGCCGCGCACCTCGAAGCTGATGTCGAGGGCCGATGCGTAGGCCTTCGACATCTCCACGCCGCGCAGCGGCTGATACACGCCGTTGTAGACGACCTCGGTCATCGACGGATCAAAAAATAACGTCAGATACACACCGGTGATGAGCAAGACGATGAAGCTATAGAGCGCGATTTCGCCGAGCAGGAACGACCAGTGCGTCGGGAAGACCTTGTTGAGCTGACGCCGCACCGCGGCCGACGGGTGAAAACGCGCATCAATGCCTTGGGCTTGACGGGCCGCGATGTTCGCCAGCCTGACGCTCATAACGATCATCCCCTCACGGCCGAGGCCGCCGGTTCACGGGAAAGCATCTACTATGTAACGTAGTACCACAGAGCGTAGTACTGCTTTGGCCTCAGGTAAAGGAATCGGGCGTCGAACGCGTCGTTACTTGCCAGTGCGTTCGCGGTGTTTACATCCCGGCCAGCAGCACGGCCGGCGCTGGCCTTCCTCCAGCTCCTCCTGGGTCCGGCGAATGCGACGTTTCCGGGTCACCTCTTGCTTGGCATCCTCGACCCAGCAGATGAACTCGTTGCGTGCCAGGGGTGTGATGTCTTTCCAGGCAGCGAGCGCCGTGGAGTTGGCTATGAGCGCCTCGCGTAGGTCCGCGGGCAGCTTGTGCACCACCCCTCCGGGCACTCGCTTGCCGCTCACGGGGTCAGGGTAGCGCCTGTGTCGCGGCTGTCGTGCGGGCACACGACGTCTACGTCATCAAAGTGGAGCAATAAAATCGTTGTACGGATCAATTGCCACTAGGCCGGTGCGGTCCCTGTCCTAGATCACCTCGAGGCCGTCCGACACAACGCTGACGACGGTGACCCGTTATGTCGGCTGAATGTCCTACCTGCCCTGGTCACATCGGTTTTGTAAGGCTATGCGCAGCGCCACCTAGCTTGCCAAACAAAAATGTTTTAGACACATGTGTAGGTGGTATTCGGACCGCATGATAGCAAAACTGAACCTCATCAAACCGTTTGTAGTTGGCGGCGCCGTGGCGGCAGCGATTGCTGTTATGCCTGTGGCGGCAGCTGAAGCTTCAGTTGGTGGAACTGCGGCTGCCGGCACGGCCACACACGTGGTCTTCAAGCAAGACCCTGGCGGGCAAGGCTGCGACCCCAGCGGCAACTGCGGTTCCGGCGGGCAGAACGGCGGACCTGGCGGCGGCCCTGGCGGGCAAGGCTGTGTCCCGGGCGTCGGTTGCGGCTCCGGTGGCCAGTTCGCGGGTCCGGGTGGCGTGCCCGGCGGCACCGGATGTCTACCGGGCGTCGGTTGCGGCACCGGTCACGGCTAAGCGCAGCGTATAAACGATTCGCCACGGCGGTCGACCATCAAGGATCTCGGTCGACTGTCGGGGCGTTTCGACCCGGTGACCGGCGTTGAGCACGCCGACGCGTCCGGCGTCGGTTTTCGTTGACCAGCGGGTCACCGGTCCACCACGTAATGCGGCATGTGCGGCCATTGTTGGCTGTCGACCGCGAGCCCGTAGAGATTGACCAGCTGCGTGATCGCCACGATGTCGCTGTCGGAGTTCGCCACGGGCTATTCGCCTTTCAGGCTGCCGATGCGAAGCGAAAAGTCCGTGCGTTTGACCTGCGCGGTGTTCTCAATTTCTTCGACGTAGCTTTCCGGGTCACGATCCGCGATCAGCAAGCCCTTGGTGGTCGAGTGCTGAGTCATGAAGTCGCGGTATTGCCGCCCGAGTGCTTCGCGCAGGCCGATCGGGGCATTGCGGCGGAAGTCTGATAGTCCCTCCCGTTCCTCTTCGCCCATGTGGTCGTCGTTGGCTTCTCGGGTGCGGCCGACCGCCGCCCACCACTCCTCGGAGCCGACTTGGCATGCGTTCGCGGCTCGCACGCCGTCGCGAATATCGTTGTGATCACCGATGGCATCGAGCGTTTCGCCTTCGGGGTCGTCGGTGCCCCGCTTCAGCAGTTGCGGGTAGAAGATCTTCTCTTCGACATAGGCGTGCACGTCGAGCTTCTCCGCGAGTGGGCGCCATACGCGCGTGAGCGCGGCCGGGTCGGCCGGCGTCTGCGCTTGCAGATCGTCCAGCTTGGCGAACCGTTCGCGGAACCAGTCGTGGTCGGCGAGGATCAACATGGTGATGTCAGCCATTTCGACTCCCCAGCTTCTCCCGTAACCACCCCAGTACTGAAGGATCCTACTGAGCGCTGGGCGGCCGATCTCGAGGACCGCGTAGCGCTGATATACACTCATGAACCCATCTCTATAGAGATAGAGTCGCAACGAGGCGAGAAGGGATTCCATCCATGACGGTTCAGTCTGTGCTGGACGAGATTCGTGAACGACCCGGCACCGGGGACGTGATTGCGGTCGTCGATCCCGCCACCGAAGAGCAGGTCACCGAGTTCAAAGACTGCGGCCCCGAAGCCGTCGACGATGCGGTCGCGCGCGCGAAGGCATCCTTCGAATCGGGTGTCTGGCGGGATAAGCCGCCCAGCGAGCGGGCCAAGATCCTGTGGCGTATCGGCGAGCTGATCGATGAGAACGCCGAAATTCTCGCCGCGCTTGAATCCCTCAACGCCGGTATGACCCCGCTGCAAGCGCAGGGCACGGTGACCGTCGGCTCCGAGTTTTTCCGGTACTACGCCGGCTGGTGCACCAAGATCGAGGGCATCGCAGCCGACATCCACACCGGCGGCCTCACCGGCATCGACTCGCATCAGCACGCCTACACCCTCAAGGAGCCCTATGGCGTCGTCGGACTGATCTTCCCCTGGAACGGACCGGTCTTCAATTTCTGCGCCAAGCTTGCGCCCTCGCTCGCGGCGGGCTGTAGCAGCGTGGTTAAGCCGGCCGAAGAGACCCCGCTGTCGGCGTTGGTATTGGACAACATCCTCCACGAAGCCGGGGTTCCCGACGGAGTGGCCAACCTGCTATTGGGATACGGACACACCGCGGGTGCTGCGATCACCGCGCACCCCGACGTGGAGAAGGTCGCCTTCACCGGCTCCACCGAGGTCGGCAGGGCTATCGTGGCTGCCTCCGGCGTCAGCAACCTGAAGAAGGTCACCCTGGAACTCGGCGGCAAATCGCCGGTAGTGGTCTTCGACGATGCCGACCTGTCGAAGGCCGTCCCGATGGCGGCGTTCGGCACCTTCATTCACTCCGGGCAGGCGTGTGTCTGCGGATCGCGCATCTTCGTCCAGCGCGGTGTCTACGAGCAGTTCGTGGAGCAACTGGCGAACGTCGCGAACGGACTGCCACAAGGCGGCCCGAAGGACGAGGGCAGCTTGATCGGCCCGCTGATCAGTCAGAAGCAGCTCACCCGTGTCCTGGGTTACCTCGACCAGGGCAAGTCCGACGGCGTCGAGTTCGTCACCGGCGGGCATCGGCTCGACCGCAAGGGCTACTTCGTTCACCCGACGGTGCTCACCAATGTCGCTTCGACCAGCAGGCTGTTCCAGGAGGAGATCTTCGGGCCAGTCGTCGCAGTCATCCCGTTCGACGACGAGGACGAAGCGGTCGCCCTGGCCAATGACAGCACCTACGGATTGGCCGCCACCGCCTGGACGAGTGACCTGGGCCGCGCACACCGAATCGCCAAGCGCCTCAAGGCCGGAACGGTGGGACTCAATTGCCAGATGCAGTTCGACCACTCCATGCCGTTCGGTGGTTACAAGCAATCCGGCTGGGGCTACGAGTCCGGCAAAGCGGGTCTCGAGACATATCTGCAAACGAAAATCGTTTGGGCGCAGATGTAGTAGCACCCGAATGCGCGACTAGCCGCACCTTCGCGTCCCAGCGTGCGGCTGGCCGTACGCTCGACGAGCCAGCGGCGGTTCCGCAAATCGGGAATAGCCCGACTGCCCTGCCGCGTTTGCGTCCACATGAAAGCTTTCACAGAGACCGAACGTCAGGGATTCCTTGCCGGGTTGCATGTTGGCGTGCTGTCAGTCGCTGCCGACGGCCGCCCGCCGGCCAGCATCCCGATCTGGTATGGCTACACCCCCGGCGGCAACATCCGGATCAACACCGGCGCGTCGTCTCGGAAGGCCAAGCTCATCGAGCAGGCCGGCGCGGTCACCCTGGTCGTCCAGCGTGAAGAGCCGCCGTATCAATACGTGGTGGTGGAGGGCACGGTCGTCGAGACGACCAAGCCGACTCCGCTGGATGTGCGGGAAGCGATCGCTATTCGCTATCTCGGCGAGGAAGGTGGACGCGCGTTCGTCCGTAGTCTTGAAGGTGGGGACAGCGTGCTCTTCACTGTCCGTCCCGACCGCTGGCTGACCGCCGATTTCTCCGGCGAACTGTAAGCCTCCCGGAAGTATCTCGGTCCGCGGATTCTCGTTCTGTGGTCCGTCGTGTCGCGAACGGCCATGACTTCGCCTGCCATAAACTGCCTTTCGCTGCACCGAATGCATGGCGACGGGCGAACACCCGCAGGGAGTGGCTCACATGGACCTCGACCGCATCACCCACCCGTTGAGACTGGCCCGGGGGATCGCGTCAGCCGGGATCAGGCAAAAGGTGTGCTATGAACGCGATTTCCTACATCAACGGCGACGAGCAAATCACCGATTGCCCCGCCACATCGGCACGCCCGCTGGCGTCATTCGTTCAGTTGTGCAATGACCTGCTGGCCGGACCTGACGGCTATTTGTCCCCGGAAGACAGCATTCTGGTGCTCGACTTGGGTTGGCTGACGGTCGGAACCGCCGATGTCGCCGACAGCATCATTCACCTCTGGGTGACCAAGCTGCTGATCAGCCCACCGTGGGGCGTTGTTCGCTACGCACAGAGCGCAGCGGCTGAGGCGATCACCGAGATTGCCGAGCTGCATCGCAGGCTCGCCCCTGGCGGCACGCCGGATATCGTCCCATGGGACGGCGCCGCCCGCGCCGCTCGGGCAGTCAGTGAGACCGTGACGGGCGCCGAGCTGTATGCCGTCCGAGCGGCATACCAATCGACCGCGCTTGTTGAGACCGACGACTGGGCTACGTTGGATGCAGTAACGGGCAACGCCCTGCGCGCGCACAGAGTGGCAAACGGAGATGCCGGAGCCGCTCGGATCGTGGAAGTGACGCGCAACGCCATCCGTTCATGGCGTCGAATGGCTGGGCTGAGCGTTGTCAGCAACATCCCGATGTCGGTCGCGAATTCTGTTCAACGCAAAGTGGTAGCGGCGTAAGGTCTGCGACGGCCCAGTCAAATCAGGCCGTTGGGCAGCTCGTCGGTTAGCACGGCCTCAGCGAGCAATTCCCCCAGCAGCGGACCGAACTTCATCAGGTTGCTGCCGACGAACGCGACGACGCGGCCGCGGCGCGCCACACTCCATCCGTCGCCACCGGCGTCCAGCCACGCGGCGCGGACGCTGAAGCAATTGACCTGTCCCACAGGCGATATCGACGGAAACAGGGCGCGCACAGTCGGGGGATCGGGCACTTCCTGGCCGAACGCCCAACGACCGGTGCTGCCGAGGGGCAGCCCATAGCCCTCGGGCGCCGACACGCATGCCGCGCCAACCGCGTCGGCTCCCTGATAGGTGAAGCGAGTGTGCGGGACGAACTCGACGCCGAGCGGGCCGAACAATGCCGGTGTTTGGACCCCCGCGCAAATGAGCACACGATCGCCACGCACGGCGGTGCCATCAGTCAGGGTCACCGTACCGTCGTCGCCGACCGAGACGACCTCGGCGCGCCGGATAGCGACCCGCTGAGCCAACGCGGTCAGCGCTCGACGGATACGAAGACTTCCGCCGAGCGGATCGAAAACTCCGCTCACCCATGGCGCAGCCGCAAACGGGATCCTGGCTGCGATATCGGAATGATCAAGCCAACAGAACGCGGCACCGACGTTCGTCATTGCCGCTGCGACGTCCTCGCGCCCGGCGACGGCGATAAATCCCTCAGAGCCGAGCAGCCGTCCCGCACCGAGCTCCGACTCCCAACGCTGCCAGCCGGCCCGAGCCCGGATAGCGAGCTCGCATAACTGTGGACGCTGGTGAGCGATGCGGAAGATCCGAGCCAGTCCTGCGGACTGCTCGCCGAACGGCTCACCCCGCTCGATCACGATCGTCGGGGCGCCGCGGCGCGACAGCTCGTAGGCGGCCGCCAGCCCGCATATCCCCGCACCAATGATGACAATCACGTCGGCTTTAACTGTGCCACATCGCAGGACGGTCGTTGACGCTATGATGCCCACGTGCCGAGCAGTGGCGTGACATCGTGGCGGATCAGCTAACCGTTAACTTGGCGCCGGGAAAACCCGCTCTCCTGTTGGGCGCCTTTGACGTAACCAACGTGGGTTATGTCGCCGAGGAGTTTTTCATCTCCGGAACAGCATCGTCTTACAGGTCGGCGACTGAACTCAGCCCGGACGGTCGGTGGAGCGTGACACCGTCAGGTACGGCTGATTTCACCACCCGGATGGTGGTGCTGACACCAGCGGATCCGAGCCAGTTCAACGGCACGGTTCTCGTCGAGTGGCTCAATGTGAGCGGCGGCATCGATGCTCCGGCAGTCTGGATGATGGCGCATCGCGAAATGGTTCGCGCCGGGTACGCGTACGTCGCGGTGTCGGCCCAACAGGTCGGTGTCGAAGGCGGCGTGAACCTCATGGGCATAGACATGTCGCTGAAAACCCAGGACCCACAACGCTATGCCGTCCTGCGTCATCCCGGCGACGCTCACTCCTACGACATCTTCTCTCAGGCCGGCCGAATCATCCAGGATGGGCAGCACGCTGGCGTTCTGCGCGAGCTGCCCGCCGATCACGTAGTCGCGTTAGGCGAATCCCAATCGGCCCTGTTCCTGACGACCTACATCAACGCCGTCGACCCACTCGCTGAGGTTTACGACGGCTTCTTGGTGCATTCGCGATTCGGTCCTGCGGCGCCGCTCGACGGCAGCTCGCCATTCGACGCACTCGAGACCGCTACGTCCCAAGGGATCGCTTTTCGTCCTGACCTGCGCGTCCCGCTCCTCACCATCATCACCGAAACAGATCTGTTCGGTGGACCGCGACAGGGCTATTACAGTGCGCGACAGCCTGATAACGAACGGCTTCGGGTTTGGGAGATTGCCGGTACGGCGCATGCCGACAACTACACGATTCAGGTGGCGCCGATCGATACCGGCGCCGCCGCACTCGCCGATATCGTGGCGGCCTACGCGCCGACAAATGTCTTGATGGGTCAGCAACTGGATCATTGCATCAACTTCGCGCCGCAGCACCACTACGTTCTGCAGGCGGCGCTGGCGCAGCTGGATCAATGGCTTCGCACAGGCCGCCCGGCACTCAGCGCTACACCGATTGAACTCAGCGACGCCGAGCCCCGGCCCGTTCTCGACGCCAATGGGCTCGCACGGGGCGGCGTCAGGACACCGTGGGTGGACGTGCCGATCGCCCGGACATCCGGTGTCGGCTCCGAGGAGAGCCTGATGTTGGCGATCTTCGGCTCCGGTGAGCCGTTCGATGCCGACACGCTGCGTCGCCTTTACCCGGGCGGGGCCGCGGACTATCTGGAACGTTTCACCGCTTCGCTCGACTCGACAATTCGGTCGGGGTTCATCCTGGCCGCGGATCGCGAGGAAATCCTCCAACTCGCCGCCGCCACCTTCCCCGGTGCCGTCGGTTGACGGCTATTGCTGCACCTGTTGGGTGATCTCCAGGCCGTTGCCGTCGGGGTCATGAAAGGCGAACATCGGCGGAACCCCTGCCCAGTGCAGCAGTTCGCCGACATCGACCCCACCGTCACGCAACCGCTGATGCGCTGCGGCGGCGTCGGGGCTGGCGAACCGAATGCCGGTTTCGATACCGGCGGGAACACCCTCGTGGGCCGGAACCAGGGCGATCGTCGTCGCTGAGCCGCGTGGAGCGACAGTGATCCACCGACCGCGCAACTGCGGCAAGGACACGTCGAGCTGCTTCTCCAGGCCCAGCGCCTCGGTGTAAAACTGCAGTGCCCGATCCTGGTCGGTGACCGGGACACCGATCGTCGCGATCGCCGAAATGAACTGTCGCGGTTCGTCCATGATCTTCTCCAATTCGTCTGGATTCGATGCCTCCAGGCAGATGACGATTGAACCGCAGGAGAATCGACAGCGTCGTCGCGATCAGTCAGCCGCGGGAACTCACAAAGGTGAGGCCTCGAGGGTCAAGCTGAACACGGCGTAGGCCATGCAGAAAAGAAAGTTCAGCGTGACAAGCACCAAACCCACAAAGATCAGCGACCGCGTGCCGCGGCGCTTTAGGCGCGCGAATTTCGCGACGAGCTCTTCATGCCTGAGCTGGGTCGCAATCAGCGCGAAGTTGACATCCGTCACCTCGTCATCGGTGACGGGGGCGCCTGCCAGCATCTGCTGAAGCCGCTGTGGCGGGGTGGCGACCCCAACCCGCGCGAAGCGCCGGCTCAGTCGCCGTGCCTGCCTGCGGCCAAGGATCTGGTTTCGCACCTGCAACCGCAGCGATAGTTGCCCACTATCGTCCCCCCAGGGGTTCGACGGGGTCGTCACACGCGGGATTTTAGTCCACCAGTGTCTAATATCGGAACGTTCCGGCCGATTGCGTGGACATCAATGTGCATCGCAGCCCGCGGCAAGCCGGCGGTCTAAGCCGAGGCTGCGCGGCGGCGACTATTCACTGAGTTCAGTCATTGACTTACGTCGGTGTCGTCGGTAAACGATACTGTCGGGATACCCCGAGCCCGGAGCGTCTAGGCGGGTCGGATCAACTGTATTAAAGGGACGGACATGGCTGTGGCGGAGCGACGTTCTACCCGCGAGGCAAAGCGCTTGCAAACGCGGGAACGGCTGCTGGGCGCGGCCGTCGCGGAGTTTAAACGATCCGGGATGGCGGAAGCCGATGTCAGCGCCATCGTGGATGCTGCCGGTGTCGCGCATGGCACGTTCTTCTTCCACTTTTCCACCAAGGAGCATGTCTTGCTGGAACTGGAGCGGCGTGAGGAAGAGCGGATAGCCAAACAGCTCAGCCAGTTCTTGGCGTCGCGCCACGACCTGCGTTCAGCGTTGGACGAGGCTGCCCGTTTGGTGATCGGCCTGGAGCGTCGGCTAGGCGACTTGTTGTTCAAAGACTTTCTCGCACTGCACTTTTCCCCAACGCGGCCGCCGGCTGAAGGGGTAAACGATCATCCCGTCGTCGTCCAGGTTGCTCAAGCGATCGAGCATGCTCGAGAGCGCGGTAAGACCGATCCCGAAGTCAACCCGATGAACAGCGCGGTGTTTTTCCTGCTGGGCCTCTACGCGTTGTTGATCACCACGAACGACTGGCCCACCCGCAACACCCTGGTCGAGGATTACCTGACGAGGACGCTGCGCAGTATGGAGCCTCGGCAGTCGACGTAACCGCTTAACCCAACCGAAGGCGGCGCATCCGACGATGATAGCCGTTGACTTTTTCAATGACTCAAGTCAGTGTAGATGCACACAAGTCAGCCCAGTCGTCCGAGCCGATCCGGTAGGAGAGCAGTGGTGCATCTGCCAAGGGTCAATCCCGTGGCGACGGGGAACCGCGCAGCGTCCGCCGACGGTATCCGCTACGGCCAGGCCCACGACGAGCACATCGAGGAATCGCGAGCCGCGCAGCGTCGGGCCGACAAGTGGCTGATCGCGGGCGGCGTGCTGATCGGGACCGCGGCGCTGGGGATCATTGGCCTGCCCTTGTTCTCACGCGGAGTCTGGCTGCTCCGGAAAGCGCAGCGCCAGGGGCTGTCGGTGCGGCCCATGCTCGGCACCCTGATCGGCTACCTGGTCATCATCGATGCTGCGATCAACTCCTTTGGCTGGGCGCTCGATCTGGTCGGCAACCACACCCTGCTGGCCCGGGTGCTGCTGACCGGTTGGGGCAACATGTTCGACGCAGGCTACTTCTGGCACTACAACGAGTTGTGGATCGGCGGCGCGGCCGGGCCGGGTGAAAAGGCTTGGGAGGTCGGGCTGATCCTGACCGTTTTCTCCATGCGGGTGGCCGCGGCGATCGGGTTTCTGCAGATGAAGCGGTGGGGTCATCAGTGGATGATCATCACCTGCTGGATGGGCGTCGTGATCTGGATCGGTTACGTCTTCAACATGACGATGTATGCCGACGTGCGCTATGCCGGCGTGGTCTTCCCGGTCGTCGGCTGGTGGCTCTACGACATCTTCTACATCACCCCCTTCCTCGCCATCCCCCACCTGCACACGGTCAACCGCGAAATCTTTACCGACTAGCGACCAAGGAGGTTCGGAAATGCTTTGGGAAATCTGTCGTTATCTCGCCGCCTGGGGCGGCACGGCGCTCATCATCGCGTTTTGGTACTGGCTGTTTTCCAGCCTGGGGACAGTCTGAGCGGTGACCGTGACCCAGCTGTCAGACGCGCACGCGATGACGATCGAACGCAGTTGTGCGCTGACAGCGGTCGCCTTGAGTGAGCAGCGCCGTGAGGGTGCCCGTCTGATGACCGGCCACCGACGAAGCTTCAGTGTGAACAGCGCGCTTAGCGTGGTGCACGTTCCATACCCAGCAGTGGCAGCTGACTGGACCCTAAGAACGTTGACATGCGGTGTAGCACTGCAATGTTCGCCATCAAAGGACCGAATCGCCGAGTATCGTCTGGCGGATTTGTCGGCCCGGGAACTGCGCGCGCTTACTGTGGTGGAAGCCGGCGCCGCCCTTGGCTGGATCGCTGACCGGTGGCCCGGGCTGTTGACCGAAATGCGGCGGGTATTACCGGACCTCGAAATCGCCGACGGCGACATGGAAGCCACGGTGATGTTCGACCGGGCGATCGAGTTGGCACGAACACGGCAACCGCCGGCACCGCATCCACTGCTGGGCACGTTGCCATCAGCGTTCTCAACGCCTCGCGGGCTGGTCAGTTCGATTCGGCGATATGGCCGGATGCCATGGACCAGCACGCTCAAGCGCCGGCCGCGGCCCTACTCCGTGCCCGTCGGTGGCGACGGCGGCATCCGCAACCCGAACCTGCCACCGCCGAGCCGCCCCGAGGAAAGCGACCTGGACATCAATCCAGAACGTAGGCAAGGTATTCCATACCCCGAATGGAACGTGTGGGCACAATGCTTTTTGCCAGATCACGTCGCCGTCATCGAGCGCAGCACCACGCGGGAGTCGAGCACTGTTACCCCGCGGTGTTCGGCGTGCAGTCGGTGAAGCACATGGTCAAGGCCGGATACGTTGTGCAGCTGCATCGTGACGAAAAGGTCGGCCGCTCCGCCGCCCGTGATCGCAGCGCAGAACCGGGTCTCGGGCTGTCGGACCAGCCTGCGGCCCACTTCGGTCACCGACGACCCTGTCACACTGAGCTTGAGCACCACCGCGGTCGGCCAACCCGCTTGCACCCGTGCGAAATCCGTGCGAAAGACCAGCATTCCGGCCTTGGTCAGCAGGCCCATGCGCCGACGCACTGTTGGTTCCGGCCGTCCGACTGCCGCGGCCAGATCACGGAAACTGAGTCGGCCGTCGCGCTGCAGCGCCAAGAACAGCTCGCGATCGAACGCATCGAATTCATGCGGTGGGTTGGTCTTGGCAGGCTCGGGTGTTACCGCCCGAACCTGATCAGGACTCAGACCGCCGAGCCGCCAGCGCGTGTCGCTGAACAACTGGGTGAGCAGCGCTGATTGGACCCGGCTCACTCCAGCGACCGCCGGGAGCGTGTCGACGACTAATTCGGCCAGCAGCGGCTGATCGGCGGCAACTACTAAGGCGTAGAGGTTATCTCTACCCGTCGTGATGTTGGTGCTGAAAACCTGTGGTATCGCGGCGAACTGCGAAAATGCAGGAAACTGCTCGGAATCCATGCTCGGATGCAGAAAGCGTCACGGCCGCAGGGCACTGATCCGTTGCCGCTGCGGCCGCTTCCCGCCGGCGAGCAGATAGTTAGAACGTGTTACAGTTTGCCGATGGTGGGCCCACATTTCCGGTCGTCGCCAGCGATATGAGCCGCAAACGCGTTGTGGTCGCGGGACTCGGGGACGTCGGTATCCTCGCCGCGATCCGGCTCTCCCGTCACGCCGACGTCGTCGGCATCTCAGTCAAGCCCGGGTTGGTCAGCGGCCAAGAACTCGGCATCCGGTTGTCGCGCCCCGGGGACTGGGCCCGTGACTACTGGATCCCATTCGACAAATTCCGCCGGCTGGACCGGGTAGGGATCATTCAGGGCACGCTGACCGGAGTCGACCTCTCCGCCCGAAAACTGTCCGGCCGTCGTGACAACGGCGGAACATTCGTCGAGGAATACGACGCGCTGGTCATCTCCACCGGGGTCAGCAACGGCTTCTGGCGCCGACCGACCATGCAGTCGGCCACGCAGATCGGCGCCGATCTACGTGCTGCACACGACCGCCTCGTCGCCGCCACGTCAGTCATGATCGTGGGCGGTGGTGCAGCGGCAGTCAGCAGCGCCGCCAACATGGCAACCACCTGGCCGGACAAGCGGATCGATCTGTACTTCCCTCACGAGCGTGCGTTAGTGGGGTATCATCCGCGGATTTGGAAACGTATCGAAGAGCGGCTGCTCGGGTTCGGCGTTGGTTTGCACCCGGGGCATCGTGCCGTGATCGCGAACGGCTTTGCCGGTGGCGAGATCACCAGCGAACCGGTCCGCTGGAGCACGGGACAACCCACGGCTTCGGCCGACGCGGTGCTCTGGGCGATTGGTCGGGTGCAACCCAATACTGACTGGCTGCCTCCGGACCTGCTCGACGAGCACGGCTTCGTTCGCGTGACGCCCGAGTTGCGAGTGCCCGGCCATCGAGGGGTCTTCGCGGTCGGCGACGTCGCGGCCACCGACCCTCTTCGCAGCTCCGCCCGCAACCGTGGGGATGTGTTGGTGGCGCGCAACATTCGCGCTGAGTTCGCCGGTCGACCGCTGCGCACCTACCGAGCGCCGGGGCGAAGATGGGGTTCGTTACTGGGTATACAGCCCAACGGGTTAGAGGTGTTTTTCCCCACCGGCCATGCGTTGCGGTTCCCGTCGTGGTCGGTCGAACGGGTGGTGATGCCGTTGATCGTGCGATGGGGCATGTACGGCGGAGTCCGAGAAAACCGCCCAGTTCGGTAACGCCTTGCGAGCCGCTTCACCAGGCCAAAGTGTAGTGAAATCCCTGATGGCAAGGACGCCGCCCGAGTCTAACGTCGGTTCGATAGGCGCCAGTCAACAGGCGCATGGAACAGGAGCTCCGATGACCAGACCTATCCGTGCAAACACGATCAAGATCCGTACCACGCGCACCTGCATGGCCGTTGCGAAGTCAGCGGCGCTAGGCGCAGCAACTGCGTGTAGCGCACTGGCGTTGGCAAGTCCTGCGCTCGCCGATGTATTCGACAAGCATCTCGCCGTAGATTGCCCCCAGCCGTTCAGCCAACAGTGCCCTTATCAAGCCGGCATGCAGGTTCATACGACGGGCCCCTTGTACGTGAAATTCATCGCCGACGGAAACCCGCCGTCGTGTGCTCCCGGCGATGCGACGATTGTGCTGAACGACTGGAACGCCAAAGAGGCGGTACTACAGCCCGGTCAATCCCTCGACTTCGCCCAGATGCGAAATGAGCCCCAAGATGTCTACACCGAGGTGCGAATGGCCGGAGTTATCGGCGGCTGCAACACCGGCTCTATGAGTGGCTGGTCGGGCACCCTTCACGTCGAAACCGACAATGACGCTCTCCGGTACTTGCCCCACCAGCCCCTCAACTTGTTGCCTCACTAATGGACGCAACGCTAATCGACCGATGATGTCAGCCGCGTTTGGCGCGCACCCACTGAACGTTGGCGACGTTCTTGGTCCGCACGCTGGCGAAGCCGTTGTCTTCCAGGATGTCGCCGATCTCGTCCTCGTCGAACGCGTGGGCGCCTACATTGGGCAGCCTCTTCCACAGCTGGGCGGCGCGCCCGGCGGTGGGGACCATCAGCGCCAGTCGCCCACTCGGTCGTAGTACGCGGGCGATCTCGGACAGTGTTGCGGCGGGGTCGGGTATCAGTTGCAGCACGGCGATCGAGACCGCCGCGTCGATGGTGTGGTCACGCAGCGGCAGCCGCTGTGCATCAGCACGCAGGAAGCCGACCTGCGGTCCGGCTTCGGCACGCACCGCGCGCGCCAGCATTGGCTCGGAGATGTCGACGCCCAACGCGAGGCCGCCGGGTCCGGCGGCGCGGGCCAGCGACGCGGTGACGGAGCCTGGACCGGAGCCGACATCCAGCACGACTCCGCCTGACGGAATGTTGAGCCAATCGATCGGGAGTTGCCACGCCGCCAGAAACCTGCGCGATATGGCCTGCGCGTTGTCGTAGAGCATCGACCCGAGCGGCGATGCCCATGCCGCCTGGATGGGACCGGTGTTCTTAGTTGGGGCAGCATCTTCCGCTGTGCTGCCCAACAGGTCGAGATAGCCCTTGCTCACGTCCGGTTCGGTCGGCGGATCGATGAGCAAGTCCAGCGCCCTGGCCAATGCAGGAGGCACAGTCGTGTTCACACTGGTCATGCGCATCCCTTCGATGAAATAGCTTGTGCTACAGTCATTTACGAGTCCAAAGCCGCAATATCAATGACAGCGTGCTTCTGTCCGCAGCCTACGCCGGGCCGTCAGAGGGCGCCACCTTCGCTGCATCACTCGAGGCACCGCTAGTCTCACAGCGTGACGACGTGGTCGCCGAGCCGGCTCGGCAACTTAACCGGCAAGCGCATCATCGTGACCGGCGCGACCAATGGGGTGGGCCTTGGAACCGCGCGTGTTCTCGCCCGCGCGGGCGCACACGTGATCTTGGCCGTCCGCAATACCGAGTTGGGCACGCAGCGCGCCGCTGAGATCGGCGGCTCCACATCGGTCGCCAAACTTGATCTCGCCGACCTATCGACGGTCCGCGCGTTCCCCCAACTGCTTGACGACGACGTGGACATTTTGATCAACAACGCCGGAGTAGTCAGCCAGCATCGCGCCAACACCGTGGATGGTTTCGAGATGACAATGGGCACAAACCTTTTAGGGCCGTTCGCATTGACGAACCTATTGTTCGGGCGGGTGCGCTCGCAGATCATCAACGTTGGTTCCGACGCCCACAAGATGGCGACCCTGCGGCTCGACGACATGCACCTGCGCTCGCATCGATGGGCGGCCTATCCGGCGTATGGGCGTTCAAAACTTGCGGTGATGCTCTGGGGCCTCGAACTCGACCGCCGCTTGCGCGCAGCGCAGTCGCGCGTCACTACCCAGCTCACACACCCGGGATGGGTGGCCTCCAATCTGTCCAACGTATCCGACACGCCATTGATGGCGGGTTTTCATCGAGTAGTCGAGACGTTGGCAAACAGATTTGGCAACGACATCGAAGAAGGCGCTGCTCCGACGCTGTACTGCATCAGCGAACCGATCCCCCCGGGCAGCTATGTGGGGGTCGAGGGCCGGCTCGGGCTAAAGGGCGGTCCGGTTCTGATCGGCCGATCGGCTGTTGCATGCGATTACGAGGCAGCTGCCAAAGTGTTCGAGTTCGCCGAAAAAGAAACCGGGACAACGCTTTCCTTGTAGCTCCGGGCTATGCCGGGGTGGCGAAGATCGCCACTGCGTCGCCGCCAACCGAGACGCCCGCGGACCCGATACGTTCGACCAGCCTTGTGCGGAGCTCGGAAGCCTTATCGGCGGCCAATATGAGCTGACGCGAAAATGTGAACGCGATATCGACCCACTGTTGCGCGGAGTAGTACAGGTCATGCGAATAACGCCGCTGTGTGACGGTGAAACCCGCAGCGGTGAGCAGGTCGACGATTTCATCAGGGTTTCCATCGGTGCTGCGCGGCTCGACGTCCATGTAATCCCGATAGATCGACTCGAAGTCCGCGCGGGTGGGGTTGGTCGGTCTCAACCGGTTCCAGATCAGCGCCAACTTTCCGCCGTGGCTGAGGACGCCACGTACTTTGGGCAGCGCCACAGCCGGATCGACCCAATGAAACGACGCGGCGAACACGACGCGGTCGAATTGGCGCCCTGCGGGATCCCATTGCTCGAATGTCGCGATTTCAACCGGGATGCCCTTTGCTTGGGCAACCGCGGCCATCCGGGTGTCGGGCTCGACCGCAAGGAGGTCAGCGCCTCGTTTGATCATCTGCATCGAGGCAATGCCGGTGCCGGCACCCGCCTCGAGGACGCGGCAAGCACCAGAGGCCAGCACGTCGTCGATCAGTTGGTCGGGATAACGCGGACGATAAGTGTCATAGTTCTCTGCCGCGCCGCCAAATGAGTTGGCGCGCTGGCGATTAGTAAATAGATTCAGTCGCGGTGGCATGCCATCGAGCGTATCGAGCCAAGTTATGACCCCGCTGTGAAGTCATCGTGGGGCTGCTCACTAATGCTGGACCGTCGCGAGCGTGCGCTCGAGAGCGCACAGGCACCAGTGGCCAGGCACGCCCTTCAGGTCGTGCTCGCCGCGGTCGGCGAATCGGTGCCGCGAACCGGTGACGATGTCGCGCACCGTCGATGACACCAGCACCTCGCTGGGGCCCGCCAATGCTGCGACGCGCGCACCGATGTGCACGGCCAACCCGGCGACATCGAGGCCGCGTACTTCGACCTCGCCGGCGTGAATACCCACCCGCACCTGGATGCCCAGCACCCGGATCGCGTCGACAAGGGAGTCGGCGCACGCGATCGCGGCGCTCGGGCTGGTGAAGGTCGCGACGAATCCGTCACCGGCGGTGTTCACTTCGCGACCGCCGAACCGCTCGAGTTCGTGGCGCACGATGGTGTCGTGGTTGTCCAGCAGGTCTCGCCATCGGCCGTCGCCGAGCACGGCGGCGCGCTCGGTCGACCCGACGATGTCGGTGAACATGATTGTGGTGAGCACCCGTTCGGCGCCGAAACCGCCTCGCACGCCGGTGACGAACTCTTCGATCTCGTCGAGCATCGGTGCGGTATCGCCGACCCAGTAGAGAGCATCTGCTCCAGGCAGCTCAACGAATTGTGCCCCGGCGATACGTTCGGCGATGTAACGGCCGTTGGCGATGGGGCAGAACTCCGAGGCGGCGCGGTGCAGGACCAGGGTCGGTGCGGTAATACGTGCCAGGGTGTCGCGGACATCGCAGTGCCTGACGGTCAGGATGATAGCGCGGGCCATGCTGGGTGAGGCGGCCCGATTGCCGGCCATGTCCCACCATGCGCGGAATGCGTCGTCGTCGACCATGCTGGGTGCGATGAAGCCGAGCATGTCGAAGCCCTGGTCGACGGCATCCGGTTCCATCGCGACCGTGGTGTAGGGGTCGTCGTCGACGATGTCGAACCCCATTGGGTAGTCGGGAGCACGAAGCGTACGGGCCGCGCCGTTGATGATCACCAGGTTGCTCGCGCGCTCGGGGTAGTCGGCCGCGAGGATGAGTCCGGTCATCGAGGCAAACCCGGGGGCGAAAATCGTCGCCCGCTCGCTCCCGATGGCATCCATGACTGAGATGGCGTCTTCGGCCCAGAACTTGGGCCCGATCGCGTCGAGCGAGGGGGCGCGCGAGGACAGGCCGACCCCGCGCTGGTCGAGCCGGATCACCCGGCTGAAGGATGCCAGCCGCCGGTGAAAGCGGTACATCGACGGCTCGGCATCGATTGTGTCGATCGGAATGGACGGCCCCGGCAGCACCAGCATGTCGGTCGGCCCATCGCCTAATACCTGGTAGCCGATGTCGACCCCGCTGGAACTGGCGTAGCGAGTCCGCGGAAACTGCGCCACGGTTACAGGCTAGTTCAGCGCACCGACATGATTATCAGGTTGTCATGCAGCGGGTTCGCGGTGACGGGTATGCAGGTAGCAGGAAGCGACGCGAGGAGAGCTTTATGCAGATGACCGGCAACACCATCCTGGTGACCGGTGGCGGCACCGGTATCGGCCGCGGCTTGGCCGAGTCATTTCACCGGCTGGGCAACCACGTCGTCATCGCGGGCCGCCGTCCGGGACCGCTTCGGGAGGTTGCCGAGGCCAACCCCGGCATCCAGTACCTGTCGCTGGACCAGGGCGACGCGGGCGACATTCGGCGATTCGCCATCGAGCTGACCGACCGCCATCCTGACCTCAACGTCATCGTCAACAACGCCGGCATCCAGCGCGTGGAGGACATCACTACCCCTGGCGCCGGCGCGGCGGAGCAGACGGTCAACATCAATCTGCTGGGCCCGATCCGGCTCACCGCGACCTTGCTGCCCGCGCTGCTCGGGAAGCCGCACCCGGCGATCCTCAACGTCACGTCCGGGCTGGCGTTTATGCCGAGCGCGCTCACCCCAACGTATTGCGCCACCAAGGCAGCGCTGCACTCCTACACTCAGTCACTGCGTTTCCAGCTTCGCGAGACCGCGGTCCAGGTGATCGAAATCATCCCGCCGCAGGTGCAGACGGAGCTACAGGGCAAGCGCGGATTTGACCCGAGGGCAATGCCGTGCGACGAGTACGTCACCGAGACGATGACGCTATTGCAGACACAGCCGCAGGCCGACGAGATCATCGTCGAGCGGGTCAAGGGATTCCGCTTCGCCGAGCGAGACAGGACCTACGACGACATCTACCCCGCCTTCAACCAGACGATGATCGCGGCGCAGGGTCAGTAAGAGGGGAGAGCAACGATGCGGGTCCTGATGGTGGGGGCAACCGGACGCCATGCCCACTGGGTCCTGCGCGAGTTGACCCAACGCAGCGTTTCGGTGCGCGCCTTGGTCCGCAATGAGGACCGGGCACAGGTAGCTCGCCAAAACGGCGCGGCCGAGGTGGCCATCGGAGACCTCACGAAACCGTCCACCCTCACCGACGCGGTCGCCGGGATGGACGGTGTCTTTCACATCGGCCCGGCGCATAGCGCCGGCGAAGCTGAGATGGGCGTGGCCATGGTCGATGCCGCTCGAGCGGCCGGGATACGAAAGTTCGTATTTTCCGGTGTTATTCACCCATCGATCTCGGCGATGACCAATCACGCCGCCGCCAAACTACGCGTCGAAGAGGCGCTCTACAGCTCGGAGCTGGATTTTACGGTGCTGCAGCCGGCGCGGTTCATGCAGAACTTCGAGCGGTCGTGGAGCGATATCGTCGAGCACGATCGGTTGACACAGCCGTACTCGTTGTCGGCGAAAATGTGTTCGGTGGACTACCGCGACGTCGCAGAAGTCGCTGCGATCGCGATGACCGGCAATGAGCTCAGTTACGGCACATTTGAACTCAGTGCGCCGGGGATGGAGGACAGCTACCAGACGGCGGAGATCCTCAGCGAGGTTCTCGGACGGCCGATCACCGCGGTGCAGATTCCGTTGGATGAATTCGGCGCAGAGCTACCCGAAGGGGCATTCCGCGACGGCATGAGGCGCATGATGGCCCACTACGACGAGCACGGTCTGCCCGGCGGAAATCCTTTGGTGCTGCGGTCGATCCTTGGCCGCGAACCCCGGTCGCTGACGGGCTACTTTCGCGAGCTGGCTTCCCGCTGAAACATTTCCGTCAGCTCTTCCATGGCCAGTCGTTGGCGTCCCACTGTTTCTGGATGGCGGGGTAGAGCGATGCGAGGTCGCTGGGTAGGGACGCCTTGACGGTGCGTGTGAAGTCGTCGGTGAGAACCTCTTCATCTCCACGCTGGACGCCATCGATGGTCTGGCGGACGACGTCGCCGGTGGAAATCTTGCTTTCCGGAACATCGGCCGCCATGTCGGTGTCAATCCAGCCCGCGTGCACGCCAACCACGAGGATTCCGGATGCGCGCAGTTCGACGCGAATCGCGTTCGTCAGCGCCCACTCTGCCGATTTAGATGAACCGTAGGAGCCGTTGAACGGCGACGCCAGCCAGCTGGCGACCGACAGCACATTGACTATCGCGCCGCCGTCATTGTGAGCGAGCACGGGCGCGAACGCGCGGCACATCGCCAGCGTGCCAAAGTAGTTAGTTTCCATTTCGCTGCGCGCCGCACTCAGGTCAGGGGCCGCCAACAGCGGCGTCCGCAGCATCGCGCCCGCATTGTTGATCACTATCGTGACGTCGGCACAGCGTGCCGCCGCGGCGCGGACGTCGTCTGGCTTGGTGACGTCCAATCGAATGGGGACGACCCGATCGTCGTCGAAGTCGATGGTGTCCGGATTGCGTGCGGCGGCGTACACGCGCGCCACGCCGCGACTGAGCAGTTCTTCCACGAACTCTTTACCCAACCCGCGGTTGGCCCCGGACACCAATACACATGCGCCCGCGAGCGTTACGCCGCCGGCCGCATTCATCGCAGCGGTCATGACTGATGGTCTCCTTTCGGAAGCGCAGCGGCTCGCGCCGCCACCTCGTACAACGTGGCGAAGTCGGACTTGCCGTAGCCGTGGCCGATCGCGGTCTGGATGGCTTGGGAGGTGGTCGCTGCCACCGGCATCGGGACTTCCAATTGCCTTGCGGCGCCCAAGCTCAGATCGAAATCTTTGCGCAGAAGTTCGGTGGTGAAGGTCGGCTCGTAGTCGTGGTTGCGGATCGCTTGGCTCTTGTACCCGATGAACACCGAACCCAGTACCGAGCCGTTGATGAAATCGAGGAAAGCCGATGGGGCTACGCCGCCCTTTTCGGCCAGGACCGTCGCTTCGGCCAACGACTCGGTGATGATGCCTACCAAGAGGTTGTGGGCCAGCTTGACCAGATGCGCCTCTTGGCCCGCACCGGCATAGGTCACGCTGGGGGCAATCGCATGCAGATACGGCAGCACGGTGTCGAAGACTGACTTCGGGCCCGAGGCGACAATCGATGCTTGTCCATTGGCGACGACGTTGGCGTTGCCGCTGATTGGTGTCGATAGGAACCCGATCCCGCGTTTGGTGGCCTCTGCGCGGACTTCGACAACGGCTTCCGCGGAGACGGTGGAGGTGTCCACCACAATGCTCGGCGCGGGCTGCGCGTCGAATAGGCCGTCGGGGCCCAGCGTCACCGCCAGCAGGTCGGGCGAGGAGGAGACCGACGTGAACACGATGTCGCAGTCTCCAAGGTCGCTGATCTTCTCGGCGTGGGCGGCGCCCAATTCGATCAACGGCGCGGTTTTGCATGCGGTACGGTTCCAGACCGTCACCGCGGCGCCGTCGGAGATCAGACGCGCGGCCATGGCTGAACCCATCCGACCAGTACCGAGCCAGCCGACGCGATGATTCGCTTGCACGATTCTCTCCTTTCGTTGCAACGGATTTCAGACGTCATGCCGTGATCGAGAACTGGTTCGGGTGGGGCTCGTAACCGATGTCTTCGACCGCGCCCACTCCGCTGAAGATGTGCAGCGCCCTGCTGGATGCGTCGCTGACATTTCGAAACTCGTGCCAGTTTTCTCGCGGGATGACCAATAACTGCCCTGGCTGGAGTTCCTCCGTGCGGCCCAAATCGCCGAGGAATCGGAGGTTTCCAGTGAGCGGGACCACGATCATGTCGGCGTACGGATGCCGGTGCATGTGGTGGATGAAGCCGGGCGGGAAGGTCAATACATCCGCCACGATCTGCGGGGTCCCGCTCAGTGTGTAACTCAGCAAGTGCTGGTTCACCTGGTGTTCGGTGATGTCCCATCGCGTGAAGACCTCTTGGGGAACATCGTCGAAGGTCAACAATTTAACGTCGGCCATCACAATCTCCAAACCCTCGAACTACCTGCTATGCAAGAGACCTCAGGCTTTGCCGTTCTCCGACTTCAGCATCCAAGCCTGCTTCTCCAAATCGACGATGATGCCGTGCAGCAGATCGGCGGTCGACGGATCCGCGGCGTCGACCTCATCGTGGACGGCGCGCACGGTGTCCACCGTGGCGTAGATCCGGTCGAAGATGATGTCCACCGTCTCGGCGGTCCCCACCAGTCCGGCCGGAGCGGCCGGAACTGACGTCGTCGCCGCGACGACGTCCGTACGCCCGTCGGGAACGGCGTCCAAGGCGCGCATACGCTCGGCGATCGTGTCGGCGGCCTCACGCGCGATGTCGACGATATCGTCGAGCTGCAGGTGCAGGTCGCGGAAGTTGGTCCTGACCAGGTTCCAATGCGCTTGCTTGCCTTGCAGGTGCAGTTCGATCAAGTCAACGAGCACCTTCTGCAGGTTTTGCACCAACGTGTCGGGTGCTCGAAAAACGTGCGCTCCATCGATGGTGCGACGGTTCGTCGCTGTGATTCCAGTGGCGGTCATGATGTACTCCTGTCTATGTGCAGTATAGTACACATCATGTGTAGTAGGGCTGTCAACCGAAGTGGTCAGGATCACAGCTACTACAGCTAAATGAGGCGACAGTCGGCAAAATATCCGGCATTCGCTGTACAATCATTGAAACACTCGTACGTTTTGCTGCACGATAGGAGCAATTGTGACGGACGTTTCGGCGTCCCGCGCAACCAGCGGAGTGCCGGGCGGACTCGGGGGCCGACTCCGGCAGGTCCGCACCGCGCGCGGCATCTCCGTACGAGAACTCGCTCGCCGGGCGGGATGCTCGGCAAGCCTGGTCTCCCAGGTAGAGCGTGGCGTCACTGCACCGTCTGCTGGCGTCGTCTATTCGCTGGCCAACGAACTCGGCATCTCCCTGGATTACTTGTTCGGCGAAGACGGCGCCGAACCTGGGGAGCAGCCGCGCTCGTCGACGCTCAACAGCGCGTGGGGTCGCGCCAGCGGCCCCGACGGGGAAGGCATCGTGCAGCGGGCCGGCGATCGCAACACGATCGAACTCTGGACGGGCGTCCGGTGGGAGCGTCTCACGCCCACCCACGACAGTAGGGTCGACTTCATCGAGGTGGTGTACGAACCCGGCGGCCAATCCACCGAGAGCGGACGGGCGCTGCGCCACGACGGCCGCGAATACCTCTACGTCCTGGAAGGCGAACTCGAAGCAGTCGTCGGGTTCGAGACGTTGCGATTGGTTCAGGGGGATTCCGCGGCCTTCGACCCCGCGACCCCGCACCATTACTACAACCGCACGGCCGGGACTGTCCGCGTGCTATCGGTTGTCGTGCACGACCTGGCTACATAACGGCGAACCATCCGCGTCACCGCAGGTGCTGTCGAGGGGTAGGGCAGCACGCGGCGCTGGTCGTTCTTGACGACCTTGGATTTCTTGGCCATTTAGCGTTCTTCCCGGAACTCGACGTGCCGGCGGATCATCGGGTCGTACTTTTTCAACCTGAGTCGGTCGGGGTCGTTGCGCCGGTTCTTACGGGTGACGTAGGTGTAGCCGGTGCCCGCGCTGGAGCGTAGCTTGACGATGGGCCGAATCTCGTTGCGCACCATCAGAAGTGCTCGCCAGAACTGCGTAGTCGCGCGACGACAGCTTCGATCCCGTCGCGGTCGATGACATTGATCCCTTTGGCACTGACCCGCAACTTGATGCGGCGGTTCTCTGATGGCAGGTAATTCATTTTCACCTGA
The DNA here is from genome assembly GCA_963744835.1 of uncultured Actinomycetota bacterium. GTDB lineage: Bacteria > Actinomycetota > Actinomycetes > Mycobacteriales > Mycobacteriaceae > Mycobacterium. The sequence goes on along the minus strand of CAVUVB010000006.1, from coordinate 814,667 downwards.
ATGTTCGGCGACCACCGTCGCCGATTGCGCCGGTGCGAGTGGGAGACCGTGTTACCGAAGCCCACCGCGCGCCCGGTGACCTGGCAGCGTGCCGACATGACACCCCTTCCCAATTATTGAAAATCATTTTCGACAAGCCTCGTCTGGCACTGTAGCGTGAGCCGAGGCTTAATGAAAAGCGTTCCCAATAAGGAGTGCTGATGCGGACTCCCGTAGTCGTGGTGGCGGGCCAGGGCGATACCGACGCGGTGGTCGGCACTCTGTTGCGCCGAGCGGGGACGATGGTCGTCGAGCACCGGTTCGACGGCCACATCGTGCGTCGGACGATGGTCACGCTGCAGCACGGCGACCTGATCACCACCGAGGAGGCTTTGGAGCTGGCTCACGGTTGTGTGGCTTGCACGATCCGCAACGACTTGCTGGTTCTTCTGCGCAAACTGCATCGTCGCGCCGACGTTCACCGGATTGTCGTACACCTGGCGCAGTGGCTGGAACCCGAGCCGATCTGCTGGGCGATCAACCACGTCCGTGTTCGCATCGGACCGGGCTACCCCGACGGCCCGGCCGCGCGGGATGTGGCGATCGCCGGAGTTGTGACCTGCGTGGAAACCTTCGAATGGCTGACGCAGGCACTGGGAGATGACGAGCTGCCCGACGGCCGCACGGTCGCCCAAGTGGTGGTCGGTCAGGCCGAGTTCGCCGATCTCGTCGTGCTGAAGCACCCGGACCCGGTGACGCTGGCGGTTTTGCGGCGCCTGGCCCCCCGCGCGCGCATCACCGTCGGCGTCGACCGCGTCGAGTTGGCACTGGCGCATCTGGACTCGGAATCCCGGCGGGGTCCCAGCGAACATCCGCACGCCCCGCTGCTGGCCGGCCAGCCTCCGCTGGCGGCCGACGGCGCAGTCGGGATTCTCGAGTTCACTGCGCGCCGGCCGTTTCACCCCGAACGCCTGCACGCGGCGGTCGATCTGCTCTTGGAAGGGGTGGTTCGCACGCGCGGCCGGCTATGGCTGGCCAACCGGGACGACCAAGTCATGTGGTTGGAATCCGCGGGCGGCGGGTTGCGCGTCGCGTCCGCCGGAAAATGGTTGGCGGCGATGACCGCCTCCGAGGTCGCCTACGTCGACCCGGAGCGGCGGGCGTTGGCCGACCTGATCTGGGAGCACCGGTTCGGCGATCGGCACATCTCGATGACGATCCTGGTCTGCGGCGCCGACCCGGTCGAGATCGTCGGTGCGTTGAACGGCGCGCTGCTCAACGACGACGAGATGGCCTGCCCGCAGAAGTGGAGCCGCTACGACGACCCGTTTGGCGACTGGCACGAAGACCCCTGCTACGAAACACCCGATATGACAGGGGAATTCTCGGCGCACCGCAAAAGCGACGGAGATGCCCGATGAAAGGCGACATCCATCCCGACTACCATCCTGTGGTATTCCAAGACGCCACCACCGGCGCGCAATTTCTCACTCGCTCCACGATTACCAGTTCACCCACCATCGACTGGGAGACTCCCACCGGCGTGCGTACCTCCCCCTTGGTGGTGGTCGAAGTGTCCTGCGACCCTCATCCGTTTTGGACCGGCGCACGGCGCACGATCGACACCGCTGGACGAGTAGAAAAATTCTATCGGCGTTACGGCCAGCGTGATACCGAAGGCGTCAGTCGCGAATAAAGCCTTTGTTGCGCATCAGGAAATCAGCCAGGAACCCGTCGTGCGGGATTTCGGGCGCCGCGTAGTACGTCGGGTGATCGCCGCGATACACGTTGGCGATGGTTGGCTCGGCGATCAGATCGTCGAGCAGGGCATCGTCATCGGTGATGGCGGTGACCACCAGCGAATGCCGCAGCGAGTCCGCACCTTCACTGCGCGACCACGGCGACACCCAGACGCAGGGGAACGGCAGCTCCACGTTCAGCGTGGCGACGTCGGGCTGGGTCAGAAGGTGCACAGCCGGGCGCAACGCGGCGCAGCGGTCGCTGAGCTCGGCGACCACCTGATCGGCGCCGAGCACCGGGGTAGTTCCGGCGGCCACGGTCGCAAGATACCCCGCCAAAGCCTTTGCCCGGTCGATGTTTTGGGTGGGCAGGATTGCTTGCTCATCCTCGGTCGCCAGCACCCTGATCGTTGACAGCCGTTCGGCGATCGCACGGGCCAGTGCGGTGGGATCGCCTTCGTAGAGCACCGCGGTGGTGTTGACGCATGCCATCCCGCCCAGGTTGGCGATGGAATCGGTGATGACATCGAGGTATTCACGCCAGTCCTGTTCGGCGGTGATCAAGATCTTCGCCCGGCCCGGTCCGTTGACTAACACCGTCGGATCGTTGGCGTATTTGTCGACGACGGCCTGACTGCCGTAGACCATGGCCAAGTCGGCTGATCGGATCATTTCGTCGGCTCCGCGATGATCGGTGGGCAGGTACGCTGCGTCTTCCGGGCGAAATCCCGCTTCCCGCAACGCGTGTACCAGCCGATGCGCAGTGAATGGCTCGCGGCGTGAAGGGCGGACCGCGACCCGGTAGCCCAACGCGAGCGCCTGTGGCCACAGCCCGTGCACGCCCGGCCCGTTTCCGGAAGCGAGCACCGCGAACACTTCCCCACGCGGCGTCCACACTGCGCGGCCGTCGCGGGTGCGTTCGTCACGCCAATCCAGCACCGCGCCCGCCGGCCGTGCGTGCGACACGACGCTGAATGCCGAGGCAACAGCGTCGAGGACACCGCGGGCTGAAGAGCGGGTCACCGCGATCGGGACGCCCGAAATCCGGCTGGCCAGAGCAACATAGGTCTCGAAGTCCAGACCCGCGATCACCCCGCTGGCGAAAGTCTCGGCGGCGCTCTCCAGTGCCGCTTCGCGTTGTTGTGCCGGCAGTGGTCGAGTCGTGCGTTGAGCGCTGATCGTGCGTGACACATACAGCGGCGGTGCGATGCTCAGCTCGGCAAGCGGCACGCCGGCAGTGGTCGTGACACGTTGGCGGGTCCGGGTGCGGTACGCGCCGCCGGGACCCAAGGCGTCGAGGCACATCAGATCCGCTGCACCAGCGGGTTGTTCGTGCAGCACGGAAGACATGTCAGTACACGCCTTCGATGACGGGCTCGCCTTCAAATGCGGCGACGGGCTTCACCTCGCTGAGCGAATCACCCACTTGGCCTTCGGGTCCCGGCATCCGCACCGCGCTGTCGCGTTCCAGGTTGTTCGGTAAGAACATGCCCTTGCTGATGTGGTGCATGACCACCTGTCCGCGATCTCCGTATGTCACCTCGTCGCCGGTGTCGGGATCCACCACCCAGAAGACGACATAGGGCGTGCGCGGATCGAAGATGAACGGCTCCCCGTCGCCATTCCTGCGGGTGACGGCCTGGGAAAGGATCATCGTGCTGCCGAAGACCATGGTGATCGTCGTCTTCGGGAAGATGTCGCGGAGCAAATCCAGTGTGTCGACGTCGACGTGGGCGCCGCTGAGCAGCACATAGCGGATCTTGTCGGCCACCAAGTTGACGAGATGATGGTCGCGGGCGATGGCCTCGAGCAGCGGGGGAGTGGTGTGCAGGTTGGCTACATCCTGGGTCTGCAGGATGTGGACGGTCTGCTCGATGACGTGGTCGACGTAGGCCGATGCCTCGGCGGTGGCGTTACGGGCAGCGAGCTTCTTGACCCAGCGAGGGTCGAGGTCGATCGCATGGAACACCGAGCCCAGCCGTTGGGCGACCAGCCGGGAGAAGTAGCCGACGCCGTGCGGCCCGCTGGGCATCATGCATACGAAGCCGCGACCGCGCAGAAAACCGCCTTCATCAAAGTCCTGGGTTTGCCACTGAACCACCTGCTCGCACCAATCCGGCAGTTGCACAGTCCGCTTGGGTGCGCCCGTGGTGCCACCGGACTCGAATATCTGGGCGCGGCGGCGGGGAGCCGTAGCCGCGTGGGATCAGGTCTTCGATCGGCACGGTGCGCAACTCGCTCAGCACGTTGGGAAAGAGCCGCAAATCGGTGAAGGTATTGACGTCGGTCAACGGGTTGAAGTTCAGCATGCGCGCCGTCCGCAGCCAGAACGCGCAGCCGGTGTCTTCGCCGAAGTGCCAGGCGACCGCGGTGCGCAGGTAGGCCTCAGCGTCGTCAACCGGCGCCGACCGCGGCACATCCAGCAACGAAAAGTCGATATCGGCCATGCCACCGATCATGTCGCAGCCGCGAGCAGCCAAGCAATCGACTGGCTGCCAATGCGTTTCATGACGGGTGTTTTTGGTAAGGCGTTAACCGGTCGTAGTCGCGGAATTCTTCCCGCCGACATCTGACAAGGCAGGACTCAACCCGCCGCCCGAGACCGTAGCGCGGCATGCGGCGACACAAGCCACATTTTGACGTAACGAAGACGTGCAAAGCGCCGACAATTGGGTAAACTCAGCCTAGCTACTAGATGAATAAAAGGTGAACGAAACGTGAATCACCGTGGTCGGGACTTCAGGATCGAGGACCGCGACCGACCGACCGAGAGGCGCGCAGATGTTTACCCAGAACTTGCCCCCGATTGGGCTCGATTGCGCGGTGGATCCCGCCGACCGGGTAAGCGCGATTGACTTCATCCACCGCGTCAACTGGCTCTTCGACGCCTGGGATATCGACGCGATGGTCGAGGCGTTTCTTCCGGATAGCGTGACGCATCACACCCATGGCGTCAGCCGCGGCAAGGTCGAGACTCGACGCTTCTTTCAGGAGCAGTCTCCCTACGTTGTGCCCGGAGTCAGCCGGCAAGCCCTGAGCCTTGTCGTCGACCCGGACGATGACGACGGGGTGATCGTGCGGTACCACAATCTTCTCGTCCGCCAGACACCACAAACGGCTTCGCCACGGATCGTCGCGGGTCAAGTGGTCGCGCCCCCCACCGAGATGCCGGAGCTCTTTATTTACTCCGCTATGACGGACCGGCTGCGCCGCACCGAGAGCGGCTGGCGGATCTTCGAACGCCACGTCGGGCCGACATCGATGAGCGACCCTTACGTGTCCCAGACAGCAGTCTGGTGACCGTGCTGCGACTGCGCTTTGCCGACCCGCAAAATCCGGAACTTGACTGCGGCTGGATTTGACTCTGCCGCGTCCGCGTATTCGCGTGTCGTATGGGTAGACCATAGGGCAGGCAGTGCGGAACCGGAGGCAGCCGTCGGAATGAATGTGGCAGCGAGAGCCATCGACCTTCTCGCCAACCCGGCAGGGGTCTCGGATCCGGACAAGTTGCGCAGCGTGATTTCCGGCAAGACCGTTCTGGTGACCGGGGCATCCTTCGGCGTCGGTGAGGCGACAGCCCGCAAGCTAGCCGCGGCCGGAGCGACCGTCCTGATTGTCGCTCGCTCCGCGGACAGGCTGCATGACCTGGCGAAGTCAATCAATGCCGGCGGCGGAAAAGCCGTTGCCTATCCGACGGACCTGACGGATGAAGCTGCCGTCGGCGGGTTGACGGAGAAGATCGGCGAGGAGCACGGCGCGCTGGACATTGTGGTGAGCAATGCCGGTAAGTCCCTGCGACGTTCGCTGCACCACCAGTACGACCGACCCCACGATTTTCAGCGCACGATCGACATCAATTACCTGGGTCCGATCCGGGTGCTACTGGGGATCCTTCCGGCCATGCGTGAGCAGGGCCGCGGGCACATCGTCAACGTCTCGAGCGTGGGTGTGCGCGTCCCGCCGGGTCCGCAGTGGGGTGTCTATCAGGCATCCAAGGGGGCTTTCGACCGCTGGCTGCGCAGCGTGGCACCGGAATTACACGCCGACGGTGTCGACGTCACCTCGGTGTACTTCGCGCTGGTCCGCACCAGGATGATCGAGCCCACACCGATACTGCGCAAACTGCCGGGGCTGGATCCCGATCAAGCCGCCGACGTCATCGCGAAAGCGATTATCCAACGACCGCGGACCATCGCGCCGCCATGGGTGGCGCCGGTCGAGCTTGCCTCGGTGCTTTTGGCGGGGCCCGCGGATCGTGCCGCGCGGATCTGGTACCGCCAATACTTCAAAGACTCCGCCGACAGCTGAAAACCGGCGATGACCGAACGGGTGTCCACGACCGCGGCTCGGGCGTTGCTGCGCTCTGGACTGCTCAACCCGCCTAATCCCTTGGCACTGGTCCGGCTCATCGGCGAAGTAGCCAGAGGTGGCACCAACCCGTACACGCTGCTGGCCGTCGCGGCGGCCCGCTGGCCCAACCGAGCGGCGATCATCGATGACGACGGCACCTTGAGCTACCGCGAGTTACAGTCGGAGACCGAAACTCTCGCCTGTCAACTCTTGGACGAGTGCCTAGTAGCAGGGGCACCAGGCGAGGCGGTAGGCGTCTTATGCCGCAACGGCCGGGGCTTCGTTCGGGCGGTGTTCGCCGCGGCGTTGGTCGGGGCTGATGTCGTGCTAGTCAATACGGACTTTCGCACCGATGCGCTGGCGGCCGCGTTGAGCGCACAACAAATCCACATGGTGGTCTCTGACGCTGAATTCGCCGATAGGGTGCATGCCGCTGATGACGCGGTGACGGTTATCGACGCAGCGACGACCGAGGCGCCCCATGGCGATTCGCGACCCAAGGTGGCCGCCGCCGGACGGATTATTCTGCTCACGTCGGGCACCACAGGCAAACCGAAGGGTGTGCCCCGCACTCCGCGGATGCGCTCAGCGGTGGGCGTCTGGGTGACCATCCTGGATCGTACCCGGCTGTTGACCGGTTCGCGGATCTCGGTGGCAATGCCGATGTTTCACGGCTTGGGGCTCGGGATGCTGATGCTTACCCTCGGCCTCGGCGGCACCGTACTGACTCTCCGTCGTTTTGATGCCGAAGCCGTGCTCGCACAGGCGTCGCTGCATCGCGCGGACGCGTTCACCGCGGTGCCCGTCGTGTTGGCACGCATCCTCGACCTGCCCCACGCTGTGCGAGCGCGAAACCCGGTGCCGGCACTGCGGGTGGTTATGTCCAGCGGGGATCGGCTCGATCCCAGCCTCGCGCAACGGTTCATGGATAGCTATGGCGACATCCTCTACAACGGCTACGGCTCCACGGAGGTCGGCATTGGCGCCCTGGCGACGCCGGCCGACTTGCGGTGCGCCCCGGAAACGGTCGGCAAGCCGGTCGCCGGCTGCCCGGTGCGAATCTTCGACGACGACGACCAACCCGTCGGACCACACGTCACCGGGCGGGTGTTCGTCGGCGGCGATCTAGCGTCTGAGGGCTACACGGGCGGCGGCGCCAAAGCCATCGTCAACGGCATGACCAGCACCGGCGACATGGGATATCTCGACGAGTCGGGCCGGCTGTTCATCGTTGGCCGGGAAGACGACATGATCATCTCCGGAGGGGAGAACGTCTATCCGCGTGCCGTTGAAAACGCGCTTGCCGAGCATCCCGACGTCGCCGACAACGCGGTCATTGGTGTCACCGACGAGCGGTTCGGTCACCGGCTGGCGGCCTACGTAGTGCCGCGTGCAGGCAGCGACCTAGACGAAGAAGTGCTGCGAGAGTACCTGGAAGGCAGAGTCTCCCGTTTCGAACAGCCGAGGGACATTCACTTGTTGGCCAGCCTGCCACGAAATCCGTCCGGCAAGGTGCTGCGAAAGGAGCTGCCCAGCTAATCAGCGGCGCCGCGCCGGAACCGCCGCCAACCGTCTTCCGGCTGGGCGAGCCGGTCGGCGATGACCGACAGCGTTTCCACGTTGTGGCCGTAGCCGAGGTGGCTGCTGCGCACTTCGACGTTTTCCGTCTGCGGAGCGGGCAGACTGGTGCAGCACTGCCAGGCGACGATGCCATCGGTTTTGCTGTAGATGCAGGTCGTCGGCACCGTCAGCGGTTGGGCGCGGCGCAGCAGCGCCGGTTCGGAGACGGACTGGGTGGCGTCCGTGCCGCGGTTCATCAGCCGCCATATCCTCCAGGCGGTGGTGGCGCGATGGTTGCCCCGGAAGGGTGATCCCAACGTGATCACCAACCGGACGTCGTCGGGGAAGGCGCGGGCTAATTCACGGGCGTAGATACCGCCAGCGCTCCAGCCGATGAGGCTCACCCGCCGGCCGCGGGCTCGTTCGCGGATCTGGCGCAGGCGTGCCGGCAGCGTCTCCTGCATCGTGGCGCGGTACCCTACGTTGTAGCCCAGGCCCCAGTCGTAGACCCGATAGCCTAAGCGGCGCAACAGGTTACGCAGAAACTGCGTCGAAAGTGGGCCAGCCAAGAACCCGGGGAGCACCAGCACGGGATGCCCGTCACCGTGCGGCCAGCCGTCGATGCGCCGCACGGCGCGGCGGGCGGCCAGATACTCGAGCGTCGTGCGCCATTCCAGTGCGCGCAGCAGATGTCCCGGCATAGCCGCGTTTGTGGCGTCGGGCAGCTGCGCCGGTTCGTCCGCGACGGGTTCAGGAGTAGAAGTCATCCAACGTGTCCTTGTTCTGCTCGGCGACAACCCCGCGCTTGACCTTTAGCGATGGTGTGAGTTCGCCGCGATCGACGGAGAGTTCGTGGTCAAGTAGGGCCCACTTCTTGATGGTCTCCCACCGGTTGAGTTTGGCGTTGAGCTTCTTCACATGCTCGTCGATCATCTCGTGCACCTCATCGGATTTGGTGAGGTCCGGGTAGGAGGCGTCGCTCAGGCCGTGTTCTTTAGCCCAGCCGCCGATCGCGTCGGCATCGAGGGTGACCAACGCAACGGCGAAGTTGCGTCCCTCGCCGAACACCATGAACTGGCTGGCGTACGGGCACAGCGACGCGAATTTCGCCTCGATCGCCGGCGGCGCGATGTATTTGCCGCCGGAGGTCTTGAACAGCTCTTTAGTCCGGCCGGTGATCGTCAAGAACCCATCGTCGTCGACGCTGCCCTGATCCCCGGTGCTCAGCCAGCCGTCGTCGCTCAGCGCCTCGGCCGTGGCCTCCTCCAAGTGGTGATAGCCGGCCATCACACACTTGCTGCGAAACTGAACCTCGTTGGCGTCGCTGATCCGGACCTCGGTGCCTTCGAACGGCAGACCCACCGTGCCGAGCTTGTAGTTGTCGGGCCGGTTGATGAAGCCCGCGCCGGAGGACTCGGTCAGCCCGTAGCCCTCCAGGACGAGTAATCCGGCAGCTTCGAACCATTCAGCGATGTCACGGTTGAGCGGCGCGGAACCGGAGATGAAAAACCGGATGCGCCCGCCGAACACGTCGCGCACCTTGGCGAACACCAATCGGTCGAAAAGCCCGTACAGCGCATTCAGCGGGAACGGGACGAATTTGCCCTCGCGGCGGCGACGCGCCACCTGGCGCCCCACCGCAAAGGCACTGGTGAACAACCGCGCCTTGACGCCGCCTTGCTCCTGCTGAGTGGTGAGAATGCGGGAGTGAGCCTTCTCGAAGATGCGCGGCGCGGCGCCCATGAACGTCGGTTTGACGGCCCTGGTGTTTTCGACGATCTTGTCGACACGACCGTCGATGGCGCTGGCGAACCCGCACGCCAGCTGGGTGGAGATCAGCACCTTGCCGAAGGCGTGGGCGAGCGGCAGCCACAGCAACTGCAAGTCGTCCTCGCCGAGCAGGTCCATCTCGGCGATCGCGGCGCCGGTATACACCCACGCCTCGTGTCGCAGCCGCACCCCTTTGGGGCGACCGGTGGTCCCGGAGGTGTAGATCAGTGTCGCCAGGCGATCCGCAGGGATCTCCTCGGCGACGGTTCGCACGCAGGAGGGATGGTCGGCCAGGTATTTCGCGCCTTGTTCGGTCAGGTCGTCCAGGCTGATCACCCAGTCGCCGTCACCGGCTCCGTCGAACACCACCACCTTTGCAAGGTTGGGCAAGTCGTCGCGGCGCTCCTTGAGCTTTTCCAGCTGGGTGTCGTCCTCGGCGAAGACGATGCGCGAGTCGGAGTCGGCGAGGATGTAGGCGGTGTCCTCGGCGTTGCTACTCGGGTAGACGGTGGTGGTTGCCCCACCGGCGCACATGATCGCCAGGTCAGCCAGGATCCACTCCAGCCGGGTGGTTGATGCGATTCCGATTCGGTCCTCGGCCTCCACTCCCTGCGCCAGCAATCCCGCTGCGAGGGCCTCCACCCGCTCGGCGGCCTGCTTCCAGGTGAGCGAGGCCCAGCCGCCGCTGGAATCACCGTCGGGGTATCGGAAGGCTTCGTTGTCCGGCAACGCCTCGACGCGCTGCAAGAACAGCATCGCCAAATTAGCGGCTTGGGTGGCCGTGGGGGTGGAACTGCTCTGGCTCATCGAACTTCCTCTGCGCTCTTAGCAATCTCGCATCATCTGTGGCATGGCGACCTGCCGCGCCCGGCTACGCCGCGCTTGCGATCGCCATGGATCGATCTTGCTGGGAGTGCCCGTCGCTCGATGGCCAAAACGTAAATTTGCCGCCTTTTCGACTACCGCCTGCCGCCGACGGGTGACTTACCCTTTGTCTGGCGCGACCATTCCGGCGGTTTTGGCCAACCAGTTGGGCGCGAGCACCGAGAGGCCGGTGGCCCCTGCGGTGGCGCCGACCACCCCCGTCCAGGCGACGGGCCCCAGTGGTGTGCATCCGAAGAAGTGGCTGACGACGGGAGTCTGGACTATCGCGACCAAAACCGCGGAGCTGCCCAGCGCAGTCGCCACGACCAGCGGGCTGTGCCGCCTGGTCAGCAGCGTCTGTGCCAGCTGCGTCGTCACCAGAGCAGTCAAGCCCATTGTTGAGGTGCGCCTTTCGGTGCCCGGAGTCCAACGTCCGATGGCCCAGGCCGCGGTCGCGCCGGCGGCCGTGACGACACCGCGGCTGACGATCTGCCTCATCAGCGGAGCGTCCAGCGAAGGTGTCGGCGCGGTTAGCACCGCTCGCTGGTAGGCACGCTGGGCTTCGTCGAACTCCTGCTCGGTCTCGTGTTCGTCGGCCTCGGGTTCATCGAACTGCGGGGTGACGGCCACCGCGAGCGCCGGGAACATGTCGGTAAGCAGGTTCACCAGCAGCAGTTGACGGGTTCCCACCGGCGCCCGCCCGTTGCCCAAGGCGGTGCCAATGATGGTGAATAGCACTTCGCCGACATTGCCGCCGACCAGGATCGTCACCGCATCGCGCACACCGGCCCACATGCCACGGCCCTCGACCAGCGCGTCGAGCAGCACACCGAGGTCGTCCTCGGTCAACACGATGTCGGCGGCCCCGCGGGCGGCCGAGGAACCGCGACCGCTCACCCCGATGCCCACGTCAGCCATCCGGATGGCGGCGGCGTCGTTGGCGCCGTCCCCGACCATCGCGGTCACTCGCCCGCCCCGCTGCAACGCCGCGACGATCTGCACCTTCTGCTCCGGGCTGACCCTGGCGAACACCTGCACGTCGGTGGCGAGCTTGGCGCAGGCGTCCTCGTCGAGGCCGGCAAGGTCGGCGCCGGTAACCACCCGCGCATCCGACGGGAGGCCCAATTGATGGGCGATCGCCCGCGCGGTTACCGGGTGATCGCCGGTGATCAGCACGACTTTGCGTTCGACGTCCAGCAGCGCTTCGATCAACGGGCGCGCCGACGGCCGTGCGGTGTCCGCCAAACCGACATAGCCGATCAATTCCAGATCGTGTGCAGCGGCGTCGACGGCATCGGCGTCGGTATCGTCATCATCCTCGGTGTCGTGAACCCAGCTGCGCTTCGCTACGGCCAGCACCCGCAAACCCTGCTCGGCAAGGTTGTGCACCAAGGACTCGGCATGGTCTTGGTCGGCCTCCGGATCAGCGAACCGACAGCGCGGCAGGACGACCTCCGGAGCGCCTTTCAGCATCAGCAGTGGCGCGGATGGATCGCTGCTCAGGGTGCCGATCGCGGCGGCGAAGCCGCGACTGGACTCGAACGGTACCTCCGCCAGCACGGTCCACCCTGAATCGCTATCAGCGTCAAGTGAATCCGCCGCATTGATGATGGCCTCGTCGGTAGCGTGCGCGTGACCGCGCCCCTCCTCTGGCTGGGTAGACGCCCAACCGGCGGCCCGCAAGACGTGAGCGGCCTTGGGGTCGGTGGCGTCCGGGAAGGGGCCTCGCGGCATAGTTGCGGCCGGCACCGAGCGCACGACCCGCAGCCGGTTTTCGGTGAGCGTGCCGGTCTTGTCAAAGCACACGGTGTCGACGCGACCCAATGCTTCGATGGTGCGCGGAGCCCGGACCAGCACGCCGCGCGCCGACAGCCGCTGGGCGGCGGCGAGTTGGGAGAGGGTCGCGACCAGCGGCAAGCCCTCCGGGACGGCGGCCACCGCAATCGCGACGCCGTCGGCGACCGCCTGACGCAACGACGCGCGGCGCAGCATTGCTAAGCCCGTCACCGCAGCTCCACCGGCCAGCGTCAGCGGAAGAACCTTGCCCGTCAGCTCTCGCAGCCGTGCCTGCACCCCGGCCGCCGACTCGACGTCGATGACCGCCGAAATCGCGCGGTGCGCGGCGGTGCCCACGCCGGTGGCGACGACGATCGCCCGGGCGTGCCCGGCAACGATGGTGCTGCCCTCGAACAGCATGCTGGCCCGGTCTTTATCGGTGGCACCGACCGGCTCCACCTGCTTGTCGACCGGCAACGATTCACCGGTGAGCAAGGATTCGTCGACCTCGAGGTCCTCGGCCACCAGCAGACGCGCATCAGCCGGCACCACGTCCGGGGCGACTAGGTCGATGACGTCGCCGGGACGCAGTGCAGTTGCTGCCACGGTGGCCGTCCGTTCGGTGGTTCGAGCAGCCGCCAACCGGCGCCGTGAGGTCGCCACCGTCGGGACAACCACGCGGCGAGCGTATTGGTCCTGTTCGGCGAACAGCTCGGCGGCCGCCGCGTCGGCCCGCAACCGCTGTGCTCCGCCGGTTAGCGCGTTGACGGCCATCACGCCCGCAACCAGCAGCGCGTCGACATTGCTGCCGACGATTGCCGACGCCGCGGCGCCCACTGCCAGGATCGGGGTGAGCGGATCGCGGAGCTCGTAGCGGGTGGCATCCAGCAGCCGCCCGGCCTGCCGCGCCGGCCCGCGCAGCGGCGCTACCAGCGGGTTGTAGGACAGATCCTCCAGGACGCGTCGCCAGGCCGGCTCAAGGGGCTCGACAGTCAACGGCCGTGTCCGGCCGGCCAGGCGCGAGTAGACGATCTCGGGATCGAGCGCGTGCCAGGCGGTCAGCGGTTGCGGGGTGGGATCGGGTTGCCGCAGCACCTTGCTGGCCGAGAAGGCTCCCGAGACCATGGCGCTGGCGGCGGCGGCGTTGACCGGGTTGAGCCAGCGCCGCACGGCAAACGGGCTGGTAGTCGCGCGTGTGTCACCGGTGACCAGCAGCAGCCCGGCCAGCGTGGTGCCGCCCTTGGCGAGGTTCACCGACGATTCACTGGCCGCGCGGGCCGCGGGCAATGCCGAGAGGATCCGCACCGCGGCGGCCAGGTCGGTGCCGGTGATGATGTCAGCGCTCCACGGGGTAGCCGCGCGCGGATCGTCGAGGGCCACACCGACGTCGGCGATGGCCAGCGCCGCCAATGTGTCGGTCGATGCGAAGTCGCGGTGCAGGGCCGTGATCAGCAGCACCGGTCCGCGATCTGCCCGCAATTCGCGTACCAGCTTGAGTAGCGGGGTGCCGGACGGATGACTGGCGGCGACGCTGGCGGCCAGATCCTGGGTACCGGCGACATGCCGCAACACCACCCGGGCTCCGGTCCGGTTCGCGATCTGCAGCAGCGGAACCGCGAAGGGGTCGGCCTCCCAGCCGACTTCGACGTGGCCGACCACCTCGCCGTCGACCACGAGGTCGGCGTGCTCGAGGCCCTGGGCGGGGGTGGCCGACGGACCCTGGGCGGGAGCCCAGCGCAACCGCGCCCCGGTGGCGGGCAACTCGTCGGGGTCGGGCTCCGGTGCCTCCTCACCGTGCAGCAGCGCGTCGGCGACCTCATAGACCCGGTCCTCGTCCCAGCCCGGGACATCTCCGCGCGCATCTAGCACGGCACGGTGATCACCGCGCAGCGCTGCCCCGTCGATGACGACCACCTTCACCCGATCCAGCCGACGCAGCGCGCCCGGATCAAGGATCAGCTGCCCGTCGTCGGCCAACCCGCGGCCGAGCACCGCGGCGAACGCCTGACGGCCCATGTGTGCGGCCTTCGGTATTCCGGCCAGCACTGCGCCGGCCGCGTCCTCGGGGCCGCCGCCGGCAACCAACGCACTCGCAGCTGCGATCAGCGAACCGTTCGCGGCTTGGTCGACATAATCCTCGACCGGCCCTTTCATTGATCCCTTCTCGGTGTCGATGGCGGCGTCAATGGCTCCGTCGACCACGACGTGCGAAGCCTCGCCCGCTGCCGCGGCTGCCCAGTTGTGCCGCGGCGCCTGCGACCTGCCGGCCGACGAGATGATCGGGACCACCGGCGCCTGCGGCCGGTTGGGTGAGGCCAGCTGCGGCTCGCGGTCTCGCCAGCGGCGGCGATGCGCTTGGGCTTCGGAGATCTGCAGGACTCGTTGTGTGAGGTTCAAAATCGGAGTGCCGACCGCTTGGGTCAAACCGTTGGCCGCCGCTGTCGACGCGGCGAGCGCAAGATCGGTGCCCACGCGGCCGAGTCGCGACTCGAGTACCGACACCATCCGCGGCTGATTGTTGAGCAGAGCGGCGGCCGCTCGCGTGGTCCGCGGCGCTGCGGGCAGTCTGACGACCCAGCCGGTGACTGCGGCGCCAATCGCAACCGCGTCGAAGGCCGCCGCGGTCAGCGGCACCAGGACCGCCAACGGGTTACCGGGGTCGGCGAACGGTGCGGTTCGGATTTCGGGCTCCGGTCCGGCGGCGGCCAGGTCTTCGGCCACCGCGGAAACCACGTCGCGGACCTCGTCCAGCACGCGGTCGGCCTCGGCCTTAACGTCGGGGCCGTCGATGTCCTTGAGTTCGACCACCAGCCGGCCCAATGCGCCCTCGACGTGCGCGGTGGCCACGCCCGGAATCCGGCGAACCGGCTCTTCGACGACCGCCGCGTGCTCGTGCCAGCGCGGAAACGGCAGCAACGGATCCAGGTCTAGGTGCACCCGCCGCCCGCTCTGCCAGCGCACCGTAGCCGTCGCGCGATCCGGTGCGCCGTTGGACGAAATACCGATCCCGCCAATGCCCAAGAATCGGCTGGTCGATTGACTTACCGATTCCACCACCGGGCCGGCCAGCGTCTGCACGGCGTCCGCGGTGTCCGCCACACTTTGCACGCCGGCTTGCAACATCTGCACTGCTCCACCGGTTATCCCGCCGACGACGGCGGCTACGCCCGGAACCTTCATTCCTCACCCTTCAAACAACGTCTACGCGCCCACACTTACGACGCCTTTACCCAGTGTCCACACGAACGCGCCGGTGGGCCTCGTGGTGACCGCGAACGGATCACCGGGTTGGCGGCAGACCGAACGCAGAAAACAGCCCGGGATCAAGAAAGACAGTCAGTGCGGCGACCCCTTCCCGCCCATTCTCCAGGACATGTATCGAATGCGCCCGCAGGACCCCCTCGGCCGCGCGGCGGTACTCGGCAACGGCGGGCTGACCGTTGGCGGCTGTCGGGACGAGCACCATGTCGCCGGGTCCGGCGAAGGCGCGCTGCGCCAGGAATCGGGTCACGGCATCGCGCCCGGTAAACCAGACCGGCAGCGGCGGCATTTCCAACCTGACGTCAGATTGCAACAGCTCGGTGAGCGCCGCGAGATCGGCGTTCTCGAAGGCAGCGCAATAGCGGTCGACCAACTCGCGACGACCAGCATCATCCGGCTCGACGACGTCCTCTTCTCGGGGTGCGATGTCAGCCAGACGCGTGCGGGCCCGGGCAAGTGCGCTGTTGACCGCGGCCGGCGTCGTTTCCAGCAGCTCGGCCACCTCGGCGGCGCTGAACTGCACCACGTCGCGCAGGATCAGCACCGCGCGCTGGCGCGCCGAGAGCTCCTGCAAAGCGGTGGCGAGCGCGAGCCGCACACTCTGTCGGGTACCGAACGCGGTCTCGGGGGTCAGTGCGTCAGGTAGCGGTTCGAGCCAGCGATGGCTGCCGCCGTCGCCAAGGTCCGCGTCCGGGTCGACCGAGCCGGCGCCCAATCCCGCGGGCAACACCCGGCGGGCGCGGTTCTCCAGCGCACGCAGGCACGCCGTGGTCGCGATTCGGTATAACCAGGTCCGTAGTGCTGCCCGTTCCTCGAACGCCTGGTAGCCACGCCAACCGCGTAAGTAGGTCTCTTGGACGAGATCCTCGGCGTCGTGCACCGAACCGAGCATCCGGTAACAGTGCGCGATCAGCTCGCCACGAAACGGCTCGGCCCGCTCGACGAAATCTTCCTGAGCCGGCACCGGGCTTCTCCTATCCGAGTAAATACTTTGATCATCGGCGATGAATTCGGGCGCCTCGACGTATCGGAACCAATAAGGATCAGCCCGACCAATTGCACCCGAAAGGTGGACATCACCATGAACACACCCCCAGTCGTGTCGGCACAGGAGTGGGAGGCCGCGCACCAGCAGTTGCTGGTGAAGGAGAAGGAAGCGATGCGCGCCCATGACGCGGTGGCGGCCGGGCGACGGCGGATGCCCTGGCTGGCGGTAGAAAAGGAGTACGAGTTCGAGGGACCCGACGGAAAGGTCAGTCTGCTGGGCCTTTTTCAGGGGCGGCGTCAGCTGATCGTCTATCGCGCCTTCGTCGGCCCCGACATCGACGGCTGGCCCGATCACGGCTGCCGCGGCTGCTCGATGATCGCTGACCACATCGGCAACCTGGCTCACCTGAACGCCCGCGACACCACGCTGGTGTTTGCCTCCCGTGCGCCGCAGCCGGGCATCGAGCGGCTCAAGGCGCGGATGGGCTGGCAGATGCCGTGGTACACCATCACCGACAGCTTCGACGCCGACTTCGGTGTGGACGATTGGCATGGCACCAACGTGTTCATCCACGACGGCGACCGGGTGTTTCGCACCTACTTCATCAATAACCGCGGCGACGAGGTGCTGGGCAACACCTGGAGCTTTTTGGATATGACCCCGCTCGGCCGTCAGGAGACCTGGGAAGACTCGCCCGAGGGTTACCCGCAGAGTGCGCCTTACGAGTGGTGGGACTGGCACGACGCATACGGCGAGCATCAGCCGTCGCGATGGTTTGGTGACCCCGACCCGACCGATCCCAACGACAAGCGTCCACCGCGCAGCGAATAACCGCGTGCTGCAATCGTGGCCGCGGAATGGCGATTAACATCGCCGTCGGGCGCGCCGCCCAGGGTGGAGGTGTCTGACCCGGCGCTGACGTCGGCAGTAGGTTCTCTTCTCGGAGCGTCACCAGAAGGGAGCCTGCATGCCGGGAGCATCCAGTGACGTCTGGGAGGTGATGTCGACCGCGCGAAGCATCCGCCGGTTCACCGACGAGCCGGTCGACGACGCCACCCTGGCGCGGTGTCTGCAAGCAGCCACGTGGGCGCCTTCCGGGGCCAACGCGCAGGCCTGGCGTTTCATCGTGCTGCGCTCACCCGAGCAGCGGGCCGTCGTGGCTACGGCGGCGGCGCGCGCATTGGAGGTGATCGAGCCGGTCTACGGCATGAGTCGGCCGGCCGACGACGACGGCAGCCGACGCGCTCGCACCAACCGGGCCACCTACGAACTGCACGATCGGGCGGGCGAATTCACCTCGGTGCTGTTCACCCAGAAACGTTTCCCGACAGCTTCTGAGCTGTTACTCGGCGGGTCCATCTTCCCGGCGATGCAGAACTTCGTGCTGGCCGCACGCGCGCAGGGGCTGGGCGCGTGTCTGACCAGCTGGGGTGCCTACGGCGGTGAGCAACTGCTGCGGGACGCCGCGGGCGTGCCCGACGAGTGGATGCTCGCCGGACATGTCGTGGTGGGCTGGCCCAAGGGTCGGCATGGTCCGGTCCGCCGCCGCCCGCTGAGCGAGGTGGTCAACCTCGACCATTGGGATGGGCCGGCAGCCCTTTTCGTCAGCCCTTGATGCCGACCGTGATCCGGTCCGAGATGGCCCGGGTCACTGGCGGGCGCCGGACCCGGTGCTGATCGTCGACGACGAATCCTGCGCCCTCGAACAACCGCCGCATCTCTGCAGGCGACGGGTGATGGGCCAGTTTCCACTTGGTCCCCGTCGGCCCCTGCAGCAGGGGTTGGCGAGCACTCAGAGTCGATACCGCGACCAGCCCACCGGGGGAGAGCACGCGGTGGAACTCACGCAACGCCGCGGGTTGGTCGAAGAAGTGAAAAGCCGACGTGGTCACGACGGCGTCTAACGCCTCATCGTCAAACGGAAGCTGCTCGGCGGGGCCGCGTAGCCACTGCACCTGCGTCGATCTGGCACGAGCCTGGTTGAGCATGCCCTCGGACATGTCCACGCCGTAGGTGTGGTCCGGATGTAGTTCACGTTCGATTCGGTCGGCCAGAATCCCGGTCCCGCAGGCGATGTCAGCCACCCGCGCGGCCTGGTGAACCCGCAGCTGCGCGATCACCTCGTCGTGTGCCGGTCGGTAAACCCAGTGCTGCAGGAACGGCAGGTTGTAGGCCGGGGCCGCCAGACTCCAGAACCGGGTGACGAAGTCGTTGAAGCCACGACGCGTCGGCACAGTCGACTCAGTCACTTGATCGAGGTGTAGTAGATCGTGTCGGCCACCGACACCGAGTCGTTGCCCTGCGGTATCGGCGGAAGGCCGTTGTCTGCCACCAGCTGACTCATCGGCTTACCGCTGGACTGCCAGCCCAACGTGTCCAGGTAGGCGGCGACGTCGTTGCGGTCACCCTCATAACCGAGCTCGGAGAACTCCAGATTGAAGCCATGCGCACGCCATTTTTCGGTGGCCTTGCGCATCATCTCGCGTGCCTGATCATGGTCGACCCCCGACATGTCCGGGATGGCCTCGGTGGCCAGTCGGCTGCCCGTAGCGCTCAGCGCGGAGATGTTGTCCAGCAAGCGGTCTTGGGCATCCGGCGGCAGATAACCGAGCAGCCCCTCGGCGATCCACGCGGTGGGTTGGGTGTGATCAAAACCGGCGTCGACCAATGCGGCCGGCCAATCGTGTCGAAGATCGACGGCGACCGCGCGGCGATCGGTGGTCGGCTCGGCGCCCAAGTCGGCCAGCGTGGTGGTCTTGAACGCGATCACCTCAGGCTGGTCGACCTCGAAGACCGTCATACCGGCCGGCCAGTCCAACCGGTAGGCGCGGGCGTCAAGACCGGACGCCAGGATAACCGCCTGGCGGATTCCGGCCTGTGTCGCGTCGCGGAAGAACGCGTCGAAAAAGCGGGTGCGGACGGCCATCGCAATCGGCATGTGCTCGAGCTTCCAGCCAGACTCGTCGTCGTCGACGTCAGCGGCGGCCAGCTCCCCGGTGGCCAACTTGGTGAGGAAATCTACACCGACAGCCCGGACCAGCGGTTCGGCGAACCGGTCTTCGATCAGCGGTTGGTCGGCTTTGGTGGCGATCGCGCGGGCGGCGGCAACCATGGTCGCAGTGGCTCCCACGCTGGTCGCCAGATCCCAGGTGTCGTTGTCGGTGCGCGGCATTTCTGCTCCTTGAGTTAGATCGCGGTTACTTAGTTAGCATAACAAGTAGTTAGCCCATATAACAAGCTACTTGACAATCGTATGCCCGTCCCCGCGGTCTACTCCGCGCCGGTTAGGAGCCGGGGGCGTTGAGGAACCAGACGTTTTCTTCGCGCAGGCTGCGGCTGCGCCAGCCGTCGTCGCCGCTGACCAGCTGATAGTAGTAGTAGCCACCGCAGTAACTGAGCTCGGTCATCCCGGGCAGCTGCATCGGGTTGTAGAACATCGCGCGCACCTGTGCGACCCGTCCGGACCCCGAGCCGTCGATCTGACTCTCGATGTTGGTGATGTAGTGCATCGACATCGGAATCGCCGCGAATCCTTGCGCCAACCACTCAGCAACCTGCTCGCGAGTGCCCGCGATGGCTCCCGCCGACGAGTAGTCGATGTGTGCATCTTCGGTGAACACCGATCGATACAAATCCCAGTCCTTGGTATCGACGGCGCGGGCGTATCGATTGAGCAGCGCGGTGATTTCGAGTTCATCGCTGATCCGCTGCAGGTCCATACCAGGTCCTCTCTCCGGTGATCAGTGGCTGCTGATCGCGCTCGTCACCGCCGCGAGGCGCCGGCCGATGGAGTCAATGCGTTTGCGGGTGAGGGCCTGTAGCGGATGGACGGCCACGATCATCGCCACCCGGCCGCGATGATCGAACACCGGGGCGGCGATGGTGGCCACTGGCTGTGCTCGCCGCGCGGTGTCGTCATCGGAGAGGAAACCGATCGTGGTGAATTCGACCAGCAACTGGTCGGTGATCTCGCGCACGTGGGCGGGCAGGCCGTCGCTGGGTAGCGTTCCGACCACCTGGGCTGCCTGGGTCAGCGCCGGCGTCGTGCAGTCCACGTCGAATCCGCGTTCGCGGGTGCGGCGCAGCACCTCTTCGAGGCGACGCCCCAACGCGGAATTCGTTGCGGCGCTACGTGCAATCCACGCCCGCTGCTGCTCATCGCAGTCCCAGGCGGCGAACGCGACCCCGAATGGCGGGGCGTAGCGGATGCGGTCGCCGGGTGCGCCGCCGGACTGACCGTCGGCGTCCTTGAACGCGGTAATCACCAACGAATCGCCAAACCGCTCGACCACCGAGCCGGCGTAGCCGAATTCTTCGGCGAGCTGCAGCGCCGCCGTGCGAGCGGCATGCGCTAGTGGGCGCGCGGTGTCCGTCCGCGCCGCCACCACCGCGAGGGCCGGCCCGAGCGAAAACGTCTTGTCGACCGGATCACGGCTGGCCCAGCCGCGATCGCACAGCGTGGTCAGGATGGCGTGGGTCGTCGCCTGAGTAAGCCCGAGTTCGCGCACCACGTCGGAGAACCTGAGCCCGTCGTTATCGGGCCCGGCGAGCAGCTCGACGACGTCCAGCACGCGAGTAGTGGGAGCCGACGGTGGGATGGCTTGACTTCCTCTCTAAGCGCTTCCTACTGTGAACCTCAAATTATCGAGATGCTATCTCGAATAATCGAGAACAGCCAAACACGAAGGAGTGTGCGGGTGCGTGCGGTGGTGTTGCGCGACGGGCGGCTCGGTGTCCGTGAGATCGCCGATCCGGTTCCCGGTCCGGGTGAGCTGCTGCTGCGAACACTGAGCACCGCGATCTGCGCGTCGGACGTGCATTTCATCGATCACCCGGAGATGGGCGTCAACGATACGACCGGGCGCTCGCTCTACGACGCGGACCGCGACATCGTCCTCGGCCATGAGTTCGTCGGCGAAGTCGTGGGACACGGACCCGGCTGCACCGACCAGTTCCCGGTCGGCGCCCGGGTGACCTCCATCCCGATCCGATTGGTCAACGGTGGTGCCGATGGTGTGCGGATCATCGGGCAGCACCCGGAGGCGCAAGGCAGCTTCGGTGAGTTGATGGTCGTCGCCGAGGCATTCGCGAAGTCAGTTGACGACGGCGTATCAGCCGACGGCGCCGCACTGACCGACGCGTTCGCGGTCGGCGAGTTCTACGTGCGCTCCGCGCGCATGGAGCAGGGGGAGGTGCCCGTCGTCGTCGGCGCCGGCGCGATCGGGTTGTCGGCCGTCGCCGCGCTGGCCGGCCGGGGCGTCGAGCCGATCATCGTCTCGGACTACAAGCCCGAACGCCGTCAATTGGCTTGCGAACGCTTCGGGGCGCATATCGCGGTCGACCCGGCCGAGCAATCCCCATTCGACGTGTGGCGTCAGTTGCGCGCCGAGCGTGGGCTGTGGGGTTCGCTGGTTGTCTTCGAATGCGTCGGCGCCGCGGGTTTGATCCAGAAGATCGTGGAATCGGTCGACATGAGCACCCGAATCTATTGCGCCGGTGGGTGGTACACCGGTGATTCGCTGAACGTCACCGATGCCACCCGTCAGGGCGTGACTATCCAGTTCGGCGGCGGCCCGCACCCGCAGGACTGGTATGGCACCCTGGACGCCATCGCCTCCGGACGCCTGGATCCGCTGCCCAGCATCGGCGCGATCGTCAGCCTCGACGAGGTCCCCGACGCGCTCGACTTGGCCCGAAAGTCCGGCGGCCCGCCGCGAATCGTCGTCCACCCGAATGGAGACACTCTGTGAACGAACGAGAAGACCGCCAGGACATCTCGGATGTCCTGCTGCGCTACGCGACCGGGATAGACCGGCGCGACTGGCCGCTGTTTCGCACCGTCTTCACCGACGACTGCGAACTGGACTACGGCGAAGTCGGTTCCTGGCAGGGTGTCGACGCAGTGACCGAGTTCATGCAGCAGGCGCACGCGCTGGCCGGTCACACCATGCACCGTTTGACCAATCAGGTGATCACGGTCGACGGCGACTCGGCGCAGGCGCGCACCTATGTGGACGCGTTGATCATGCTCGCCGACAACACCTCCGGTGTCAACGCGGCCGGTTTTTACGATGACGAGCTGGTCCGTGGCGACGACGGGTGGCGTGTCGCGCGTCGTGCGTTTATCCAGGTGCGGGTGGCTCCTGTGGGCCCAGTGGGAGAGTCAGCATGACATTCGCGGTCAAGTACGGCCCGTGGGCGCTGGTGGCCGGTGCATCCGACGGCGTCGGCGCCGCATTCGCTCAGGCGCTCGCCGAGCGCGGGGTCAATGTCGTGTTGCTGGCCCGGCGTCAGGCCGTTCTCGACGAGGTAGCCGCCTCGATCGCCGCCCGCACCGGCGTCCAAACCCACTCGCTGGCAATCGATCTCGCCAATCCCGACGCCGCAGCGTCGGTCAAAGCGGCCACCAATGATCTCGACATCGGGTTTCTGGTGTACTGCGCCGGAGCCGATCCCAACTTCCAACCGTTCCTGGCCAACCCGGTGGAAACAGCAGAAGCGATGGTGCACCGCAACTGCATCGTGCCGATGCAGCTGTGCCACCACTTCGCCCAGCCAATGGTGGCCAGGCGCAGCGGCGGCATCGTAATCTTCGGCTCGGGCGCCGGACTCGCCGGAGGACCCAACATGGTGGCCTACGGCGCAACCAAGGCCTTCGATATGGTGTTCGCCGAGGCGCTGTGGAGTGAACTGCACGACAAGGGTGTCGATGTGCTCGGTGTCATCCTCGGCAAGACCGACACGCCCGCGCTGCGCCGTCTGGAACACAGCCGCGGGGTGCTTAGCTCCGAAGATCAAGCGCCGCCGGATGCCGAGGCGGTGGACGTGGTCATCACCGAGGCATTCGAGAACCTCACCAACGGACCGACTTTGATGGTGGGCGAGATGATGCGCGCCGCCTCGCAGATGTTGGCATCGCTGACCCGCAACGACGCCGTCCGGCTGGTCACCCAAGCCCAAGCCGCCGTCATGGGCGGCGACAGCGGATAAAGCCCGCGGCGGCCATCAGTTGCCCACTTGCTTGATGAACACGCTGACGCGGTTGATCAACCCGTCCGGGTTTCGCTCGAACACAAGGCATTCCGGGTACTCGGTACGGACACCGTCGATGTCGAAGGTCTCGGTCAGTTCGACGTAGCACAGCCGATCCGACGCATGCGAGATCCGCTGCACGTCCAACCGGTAACCCTTAAGCGAGGCGAACACACCACGCAGGAACTTCAGATACGGCTGCTTGCCTTCGACGACGTCACAGTAAGGCCCGTCACGGATCAGGTCATCGTCGGCGATGGTGGCGGCTAGACCATCCCAATCGTGGACTGCCAAGCACGCCAGGTAGCGCTCCACGGGGACGGCGCCACTCGTTTGATCCATGTGAACTTCATACGCTCATGCCGAGCTGACCGGTACCCTAGCGGCATTCTCCGCTTGGGAGAAGACGTTCTCGTGAGGAGGCGAGTCAGGAGTTGCCAGGAGGCTGTGCCGGAAAGATCGCTCTGGTGACGGGCGCCAGCCGCGGACTGGGCAAGGCGATCGCGCAGCGATTGGCCGGCGAAGGCGCCACGGTCGGGCTCACCGCCCGCACCTTGGAACCCGATCCGAAATACCAGGGCTCGCTGCACCAAACGCTCGAAGAGATCGTCGCCACCGGTGGGTCGGCGGTGGCTATCCAGGCTGACCTGTCGAAGCCCGACGATCGAGAGCGGCTCTTCGCCGAGCTGGTCGGACGGGTCGGTGCGCCAGACATTCTGGTCAACAACGCCGCCGTGACATTTCTGCGTGCTCTCGACGAGTTTCCGGAACGGCGGGTGCGTCTGATGATCGAAATGCACGTATTGGCGCCGCTGCATCTGACCCAACTGGCCATCCCGGCCATGCGTGAGCGCGGCCGCGGGTGGGTGCTCAACGTGACTTCGGTCGGAGGGGATCTGCCGCAGGGCCCGCCGTTTTCCGAGTTCGACCGCACAGCTGGATTCGGGATCTACGGCACGGTCAAGGCGGCACTGAACCGGCTCACCAAAAGCCTTGCGGCCGAACTCTATGACGACGGCATCGCCGTCAACGCCGCCGCTCCCTCCAACCCGGTCGCCACGCCGGGCGCCGGCACACTCGACCTGGCCAAGACCGACACCGAAGACATTGAGCTCATCACCCAGACCGCGTTCACGCTGTGCACCGGTGACCCGAAGACGCTAACCGGCCGGATTGCCTACACGCAGTCGTTCCTGCGCGAAATCGGTGGGCTTCGCTAGCCGCGTGGAATTCCCGCCAGCTTGTCGGCGAACTTGGCCTCCGCGGCCTCACGCAGCCGCAACAAGTGCTCGGACGGAAATACATCCGGTGCAGGCTTGCGGTCTTTGAGCAGCAGCCGGGCCAACGTGACCTTGTGCACTTCAGTCGGCCCGTCGGCCAGTCCGAGCACGAATGACTCCACCAAGTGCTGGACGAACGGCATCTCGTGCGTGGTGCCAAGCGATCCGTGTAGCTGCAGCGCGCGGGCCGAAACGTCGTGCAATACCTTTTGCATCATCGCCTTGACCGCCGAGATGTCGGCGCGCACCGCCTTGTAGTCGTTGTGCTGGTCGATCTTCCACGCCGTCTGCAAGGTCAACAGCCGGAATGCCTCGATCTCCATCCACGAGTCGGCCACCATCTGCTGGACGAGCTGTTTGTCGGCGAGCAGGGTCCCCTGCGTGTGCCGGGAAACCGCGCGCTCGCAGAGCATGTCGAAGATCCGCCGCACTAGCCCGACCGTGCGCATCGCGTGGTGGATGCGGCCACCGCCGAGTCGGGTCTGTGCCACCACGAAGGCGCCGCCCCGCGGTCCGAGCATGTGGTCGGCCGGAACGCGGACATTCTCATACCGCACGTAACCCTCACGTCCGCCGCCGCCAACCGGTTGGTAGCCGAGCCCGACGTCGCGCAGCACATTGATGCCCGGCGTCTCGGCAGGCACCACGAACATCGAATGACGCTGATACGGAGGCGCATCGGGGTCGGTCACGGCCATCACGATCAAGAACGATGCGATGGACGCGAAGGACGAGAACCACTTCTCGCCGTTGATCGCCCAGTCGTCGCCGTCCGGTACCGCCTCGGTGGTGAACTCTTTGGGGTCGGCGCCGCCTTGCGGCTCGGTCATCGAAAAGCACGACACGATCCGGTTGTCCAGCAGCGGCTCCAAATAGCGCTCTTTGAGTTCCGGAGTGCCGTAGTGGGCGAGGATTTCGCTGTTACCGGAATCGGGGGCCTGCGAGCCGAAGACGATCGGCGCACATTCCGACCGTCCGAGGATCTCGTTGAGCAACGCCAGCTTCACCTGGCCGTGTCCGGGTCCGCCCAGATGCGGACCCAGGTGGGTGGCCCACAATCCGCGCTCCTTGACGATCTTCTGCAACGGAGGAATTAGAGCCTGGCGCACCGGGTCGTTGAGATCGTGAGATTCCTTGACGATCAGGTCGATTGGCTCACACTCCGAGCGCACGAACTCGTCAACCCAGGCTAGTTGCGCGGCCCACGCGGGGTCGGTCGAGAAATCCCAGCCCACTATTCGTCCTTTCGCTACTCACTTGCCGGTCGCTGTGTTGCGCCTGACGACCAGCTCTTTCTGCGGGCTGCCGCTTCCTCGGTGGCGTGGCTGAGCACTTGGTTGCGGTTCTCGAGTTCAATGGCCGACTCCAGCCCGGCGGCATCGGTGTTGACCTGCACCGCGCGCTTGGTCAGTTGCACGCCCAGTGGAGCGAGTTCAGCTATGCCAGAAGCTATTTCGATCGCACGGTCGAGCAGCTGACCGGGTTCCACCAGCTCGCTCACCAGCCCTCTGCGGTCGGCTTCCTCGGCCGAGACCCTGCGGCCGGTCAGCATCCAGTCGGCGGCGACGCTGGCGCCGACAATGCGCGGCAGAAAGTAGCTCATCCCCATCTCGGCGCCCGACAGGCCGAGCAGAATCGCAGCGTTGCCGAATGTCGCTGCGGTCGAGCAGATCCTGATGTCCGCGGCCAGGCACAGCGCCAAGCCGCCGCCGACACAGGGACCGTTCACGGCTGCGATCACCGGCTGGGGCATGTCGCGAATCGCCTGCGGCAGTGCGGCCATGCTCTCCTGGAAGCGCAGGCGATCGATGGCGGGAGCTGTCGCTTCGGGTACCCCAGGGCCGAAATCGCGCATCTCGATGCCGGAGCAAAAGCCGCGTCCCGCGCCGCTTAGCACGACAGCGTTAATCGATGTGTCCGCCGCCAGGGCGGCCAGTGTTCCCTTGAGCTCGCCGACCATCACGTCGTTGATCGCGTTGAGCCGCTTGGGTCGGTTGAGCTGTAAGACCACCACGCCGGTGCGCGGTACCTGCACGCTCAAAGTCTCGGCCACCGTGAATCGAGCTCCCTTCGTCGCGAGCCCTGAGACGCTCATTCGCTGACGAAGAGAATGCTATTCTTCAGCTGCGAGGCCACGCAATGCGGGTAGGCGGTGGATGCTTAACTGCCATGGCGAGCAACACCGAGCGTTATCGCGCCGCGCGTGACGAGGTCTTCGCGCTGGCCGCCGATGAGACGCTCGCCCATTCGTTCTCCTGGCCGCAGCTCAGCGGTGCCTTCAACTGGGCCACCGATTGGTTCGACGTCATTGCCCGAGGCAATGACCGCACCGCGCTGCGCATTGTCGAGCAAGACGGCAGCGAGCAGAGCGTCAGCTTTGCCGCGATGGCCGAGCGGTCCGACCGGGTTGCAACCTGGCTGGAGCAACTCGGCGTCGGCAAGGGCGATCGGGTCGTGCTGATGCTGGGTAACCAGATTGAGCTCTGGGAGTCCACGCTGGCCGTCGCCAAGCTCGGGGCGGTGGTCCTGCCGGCCACCAGTGCCCTCGGCCGATCAGACCTCGCCGACCGCATCACCCGCGGCGGGGCCCGAGCGGTGATCGCGAATGCCGCCGACGCCACCAAATTCGATGGCATCGACGGCGACTACCGCCGCATCGTCGTGGGCGCCGACGCCCCCGGGTGGCATCACTATGCGGAGGCCGCCAACGCCGCGGCGGGCGGGCCGTTCGCGGCGCGAACCACCGTGGACGATCCGATGCTTGTCTACTTCACCTCCGGCACCACCAGCAAGCCCAAGCTGGTGGCGCACTCGCAGCGTCAGCTACCCCGTCGGGCATCTGTCGACGATGGCGTGGATCGGCCTGCGACCGGGCGACGTGCATTTGGCGATCAGCTCACCGGGATGGGCCAAGCACGCCTGGAGTTGCGTGTTCGCGCCGTGGATCGCCGAGGCGACGATCGTGGTGTACAACTACCGGCGGTTAGACGCCGAGGCGCTGCTGAGTCACCTCCGTCGTGCCGGGGTGACCACGTTCTGCGCGCCACCGACGCTGTGGCGCATGCTCATTCAAGCCGACCTTGGTGCCAGACCCAAGGCGCTGCGTGAGATCGTGGCCGCCGGCGAGCCGCTCAATCCCGACGTCATCGCTGTGGTGCAACGGGCCTGGGGGCTGACCATCCGCGACGGCTATGGCCAGACCGAGACCACGCTGTTGGTCGGCAACCTGCCGGGCCGTCCGGTCAAGCCCGGGTCGATGGGGCATCCGCTGCCGGGGGTGCCCGTCGTGCTGGTCGACCCGGTCAGCCGGGAACCCCGCGATGAGGGCGAGATCTGTCTCGACCTGAGCGCCCATCCGGTCAACCTGATGACCGGCTATCTCGATGATCCGCAACGCAACGCCGCCGCGATGGCCGGCGGCTACTACCACACCGGCGACATCGCCCGCCGCGATGCCGACGGGTGGATCACCTACATCGGCCGCACCGACGACGTCTTTAAGTCCTCGGGCTACAAGGTGTCGCCCTTCGAGCTGGAAAGCGTGCTCATCGAGCATCCGGCGATCGTGGAAGCCGCGGTCGTGCCGCAGCCCGACGACACCAGGCTGGCCATCCCGAAGGCCTACATAGCACTGGCCGCCGGCTGGCCGGATAACGCCGAGACGGCCAGGGCGATCATGGAGTATGTGCGCGACCGGGTGGCACCGCATCTTCGGGTGCGGCGTGTTGAGTTCTACGAACTGCCCAAGACGATCTCGGGGAAGATCCGCCGGGTGGAGCTACGCCGCCGCGAAGAGGCCGCACATGCGACCGGCGCGGCGACGACGACGGAGTACCGATACGAAGACCTCGTTGGCTGATCGATGAAATCATACGACGCTGGTCCGACGAGCCTGCCGATCCTCGAAGAGACGATCGGGCAGAACTTCGAGCGCACTGCGGCGACGAACCCGGATGGCGAGGCGCTGGCTGATCTGGGAAACGACGCCATAGCCACCCGCCGGTGGACATACACCGAGCTGAACGCCGAGATCGATCTGATCGCAAGGGGTTTGATGTCCCTTGGTGTGCAGCGTGGCGAGCGTGTCGGTGTCTGGTCGCCGAATTGTGCCGAGTGGACCATCGTGCAGTACGCGACGGCGAAGATCGGCGCCATTCTGGTCAACATCAATCCTGCCTACCGCGCGCACGAGCTCGGCTATGTGCTGAATCAGTCGGGTGTTCGGACGCTCATCGCAGCGACGGCGTTCAAGAGTTCGGATTATCGATGCATGATCGAGCAGGTGCGCCCGCAGGCCCAAGGTCTGACTGAGGTCGTGTTCATCGACTCCGACGATTGGTCAGGCCTGCGGGACCGCGCGGGACTCGTACCGGTGGACGCGCTGCGCTCCCGGATGGCCGCCCTCGACAACCACGAGCCCATCAACATTCAGTACACCTCGGGTACAACGGGTTTCCCCAAGGGTGCGACGCTGTCGCACCGCAACATCCTCAACAACGGGTTCTTCGCTACCGAGCTGCTCAACCTGGGCCCGGGTGATCGGCTGTGCATCCCGGTGCCGTTCTACCACTGCTTCGGGATGGTGCTGGGCAACCTAGGCTGCACCACCCATGGGGCCACCATGGTGATTCCGGCGCCGGGGTTTGACGCGGGGCGTACGCTGGCCGCGGTCGAGACCGAACGCTGCACCGGCCTGTATGGCGTGCCGACCATGTTCATCGCCATGCTCGGTCATCGTGACTTCATCAACACCGACCTGTCGTCGCTGCGGACCGGCATCATGGCCGGATCGGTATGCCCGGTCGAGGTCATGAAACGTTGTGTCGCCGACATGAATATGACTGACGTGGCCATCGCCTACGGCATGACCGAAACCTCGCCGGCCTCATGCCAGACGCTGATCGATGACGACCTGGAGCGGCGAACCGGGTCGATCGGGCGCGCGCATCCGCACGTGGAAATCAAGGTCGTCGACCCTGAGACTGGCGAGGTCGTCGAGCGCAGCCGACTCGGGGAGTTCTGCACGCGCGGCTATTCGGTGATGCTGGGTTACTGGCGCGACGAGGCGAAGACCCAGGAGGTGATCGACGCCGACGGATGGATGCACAGCGGGGATCTCGCGGTCATGCGCGAAGACGGCTACTGCAATATCGTCGGGCGCCTTGACGACATGGTGGTCCGGGGCGGAGAGAACGTATACCCGCGTGAGATCGAAGAGTTCCTCACGACTCACCCCGACATTGACGAAGCACAGGTCGTCGGCGTACCGGACCACACGTACGGCCAAGAGGTCTGCGCGTGGATCCGGATGAAACCGGGACGACCCCCGCTCGACGCGGATGCTGTCCGGGCGTTCGCTACCGGGAAGGTGGCGCACTACAAGATCCCACGCTACGTGCACGTCGTCGACGAGTTCCCGATGACCATCACCGGCAAGGTTCGCAAGGTCGACATGCGTGCGGAAAGCGCACGGATGTTCGGAGCCAAGGCACCAAACAGAGTGGAGGATGTGTGACGAATCCAGAGGTAACCGACGGTGTGACGATAGTTCGATTCGACCATCCACGGGTGAACGCTCTTGACCTGGGTCTGCTAGAGGGCGTCGTCGCCTCGATGGGCAGCATCGAGGGACCCGTTGTCATCACCGGCGCTGGTCGGTGTTTCTCGGCCGGCGTGGACCTGCGCGCCATCGTTGGTGGCGGCGCCGATTATGCCGAGCGGTTCGTCACCGCGCTGTCCGAGGCATTTCTGGCGGTCTTCGACCACCCGGCACCGGTGATCGCTGCGATCAACGGACACGCGATTGCCGGCGGGTGTGTCTTCGCGATGTGTGCAGATATACGACTGATGTCCGCTGGCACGATCGGCCTCACCGAGCTTGCCGTCGGTGTCCCGTTCCCGGTGGCCGCGCTCGAGATATGTCGCTTTGCGATGGGGACCTCGGTGACTCGTGCGGCTCTGCAGGCCAACACGATTGACGCGGACACCGCGTTGGCTCACGGATGGATCGATGAGGTCGTTCGCAACGATGACCTGATTGGCCAGGCCGTTGGGATCGCGCGCGAACTCGGTGGCTACTCACCAGCCGTATACGCGGCCACCAAGCGGCAACTGCACCAGCCGGCTCGCGCCGCGATCGATGCCGCCGCGGACCTGGATGCAGAGGTGCGGGCCGGTTGGATGACGGAAGAAACGCGCAGCCGTATTGCCGCGTTCGTCGAGGCGCTATGAGCTTTTGGATCACCCACGCGGATCGGACGCTGTCCGAGGAGATCCCGGCGGCACCTGAGCAGGTCCGCGACTTCTACGTGGATCTGGACAACATCAAAGTTGTTCACCCGCTGGTTGTTTCGGTGCAAACCATATCGCGCAGCCAGACCGCGAACGGTTACCAACAGACCTATCGGGTGCGCGACCGGATTCCGGTGGGCAAGCTCGCGATCCGGATAGGCTACGTTGCCCGGCTCGAGGTCCCGGTGCGCGGGGACGTGATCACCGAGGCGCGACAATTCCCGCGGGTGCGCCTGAACGGCATCGTGACATTCGAGCCGATAGACTCGGGCACCCGTCTCACCGAGCGGCTGCGGATCGCGGCTCCCCGTCCGCTCGCCGCGATGACCCAGCGTGAAGCAGTCAATGCACACATCGCGATGCTGTCGGGCATCCGCGGCCACTTTCAGTCGCTAGTGTGAGTGGCCAGCTGTTGCCGTAATTCTCGCCTGAGGACCTTGCCGTAGCTGTTCCTCGGTAGTTGCTCCACGGCCAAATACCGCTTAGGCCGCTTGAACCGGGCGATCCGCTGCAGCAGGTGCTTATCGAGCTCGGCGGCGTCGACGTCGCCTACGATGAATGCGACAACGACCTCACCCCACTCCGGATCTGGTGCGCCGACCACGCAGGCTTCCGACACACCCGGATGCTCGAGCAGCACCTCCTCCACCTCTCGGGGATAAATGTTGGTGCCGCCGCTGATCACGACGTCCTTGGAGCGGTCGTGCAGGGTCAGATAGCCACGCGCATCGAAAGAACCCATATCGCCGGTGCGCAACCAGCCGTTGCGCAGTGTCTCCTCGGTGGCGGCCGGGTTATGCCAGTAGCCGCTCATCACAACGTCGCCGCGGCAGACGATCTCACCGACCTCACCCACGTCCGCCGGTGTGTCGTCGTCGCGCAGCACCGCGACCTCCATGCCCGATCGCGGGTAGCCGACCGAACCCAGGACGGCATCGTCGGCCGCCTGGTGATCCGCGCGGCGTAATCCGGTGATGGTCATGGGAGATTCGCCTTGGCCGTAAATCTGAGCGAAGACCGGCCCGAACGCGTTCAGCGCCTTCTTGATGCTCTCCACGTACATCGGGCCGCCACCGTAGACGATGGTCCGCAGCCGGCGCGGGCATGCGCGGCCCGTTGCTCGGGCTGTGTCGACGACGCGCTGCACCATCGTCGGTGCGAGGAACGCGCTGCACCCCGGATGGTGGTCACACAGGTCCAAAAATTCGGTTGGATCGAATCCGCCGCCTTCGGGCACCACCTGCCGGGCGCCGCGCAGCACGTAGGCCGGGATGTAGAGGCCCGAGCCGTGTGACATCGGCGCGGCGTGTACCAGGCTGCAGCCTTCGTCGGGTGAGTCGATGTCGGCGAGATGGGCAATCGTCATCGCCGTCAGATTGCGATGGCTAAGCATGGCGCCTTTCGCCCGCCCGGTGGTTCCGCTGGTGTAGAACAGCCACGCCAGCGTCGACGGGTCGGTGCAGGGCGCCCCCATTGGCGCAGCGGCCAGTCGCCGCGAGTAACTTTCTGTCCCCAGGGTTTCCATTGGGTAGTCGCAGTCCAGTTGGGCGGCGATCGTCGCGGAAGCGAAGACCAACGAGACACCCGCGTCCGCGAAGATCTCCACCATCTCGCGGGGATGCAGTTTGTAGTTGATCGGAACTGCCACGGACTCCGCCGCCCAAATCGCAAACAGCAGTTCAACGATCTCCGGACGGTTCTCACTGGCGATCGCGATCCGCGTACCCGCCGGACAGTGCTGCCGGAGCGAGCCCGCCAGGCGCAGCCCGCGGTCGCGCAGCTCCCGCCAGGTGCAACAGCGCCGATCGCCCTGATACACCGCGCCGCGATCGGGGAAGCGCTGCGCGGCCTGATCCAGCAGCGCAAACAGGTTCACCGGGCTGTCCACTCCGATGTCAGCGCGAACTCCGACAGGTATCTCGTCGAGCTCCATCCGCCGTCGACCACAATGGTTTGACCGTTGATGAAGCTGCCGCCGGGCGAGCACAAGAACGCGACGGTGCTCGCCACGTCCTCAACCGTGCCCAGTCGCTGGTGCGGCGTCATCTCGATGTTGATCCGCCGAAATCGTGGGTCCTGCAGCCGAGTTGCGGTCATCGGGGTCTGAATCACGCCGGGAGCCACCGCATTGCATCTGATTCCCTGCGGCCCGTACTGGCACGCGATGTGGGTAGTCAGTGCCGTCAGTCCGCCTTTGGCTGCGGCATATGGGCCACCGCGAAGTCCACCCACCACAGCGAACGTCGACGTGATGTTGATGATGGCCGAGCCGGGGCGCATGTGCGGCAGGA
The DNA here is from genome assembly GCA_963744835.1 of uncultured Actinomycetota bacterium. Classification (GTDB taxonomy): domain Bacteria; phylum Actinomycetota; class Actinomycetes; order Mycobacteriales; family Mycobacteriaceae; genus Mycobacterium. The sequence continues at coordinate 781,486 of CAVUVB010000006.1, read as the reverse complement.
CGTCGCGCGCGAGCCGGAACGGCGCCCGCAACATCAGATCGAGAAAGTAATCCAATGTTTCGTCGTCGGTTTCGTGCAGCGGCTTGGGATTTCCTACCCCGGCGTTGTTGATCAGGAAGTCGACCTGACCCCAACGTTCGACGGCGGTTTCCACAATGTGCGCCGGTGCGGCATCGTCGGTCAGATCGACCGCCAGGGTTGCGATGCGGTCGGGGTCGTCGACGGCGGCGGCTAACTCGTCCAGCCGCTGTTCATTGCGGCCGGTGGCCAGCACCGCCATTCCTATGCCGGCGAGCTTGGTCGCGCAGCCGAAGCCGATGCCACCCGATGCGCCGGTCACAATCGCTACCTGCATCTCATCCGTCCGCCTTCGTCAGGGCCGCCTGGATCTGGTGCTTGAGCACCTTCCCGGCGTCATTTCTTGGTAGTTGCTCCCAGATGACCACTTGCTCCGGGGTTTTGAACGTCGCGACGCCGTGATCCCGCAGGAAGCTACGCAAGCTGGCGACGTCGGGCTGCGGCTGGCCCGAAGGCACGATGACAGCACAAGCGCGCTCCCCGGTTCGGGTATCCGGTAGACCGACAATCGCGATCTCCGCGATGCCGGGATGGCCGATGAGAATATCTTCGATTTCTTTGGGCGCGATGTTCTCGCCGTTGCGAATGATCACGTCTTTGGCCCGCCCGGTAACGACGAGGTAATCGTGGTCTACCCAGCGGGCGAGATCACCGGTGCGGAAATAGCCGTCGTCATCGAATGATCCGGCCTCATCCTCAGGGTGCAGGTAACCGACCAGCATCTGCGGGCCGCGTGCATGAATTTCGCTGCCACCCGCGTCGCCGCCGTGCAGCGTGATCTCAGCCAGTCCGGCACGTCCATCGGTGTCCGCGGCATGGTCGGGGTCAAGCGGGGCACCGACCGTCACAGCCGGTACCTCGGTCGAGCCGTAGGCCCGGGTGACGATGGCATGTTCGAAATAGCCTGCTGCTTCCCGGATCAACGACGGCGGCACCGATGCGCCCCCGCAGACGAACACCTTCAATGCCGGTAGTCGGGTCCCGGCGCGTTCGGCGGCAGCGAGCAGCTGCTGCAGGAACGGCGTTGCCGCCACCATATGGGTACAGCGCTGCGCCTGCATGATCTGGACCGCTTCGTCAGCATCCCAGCGATCCATCAGGACCGCGGTCACGCCCAGCAGCAGTGGGCATTCGAACGCGTAGATGGAGCCGCCGATGTGCGCGATCGGCGATGCGACCAGGATTCTGTCACCGGGCTGCACCTGCCAGTAGTCGCGAACCTGACAGATCAGCGCGTGCATCGAGTTATGGCTGTGCAGCACGCCTTTCGCCCGACCGGTGGTCCCTGATGTATAGAGAATCATGCGCACCGCATCCGGGTCCAGCGCCGGGAGGCCGACCGCCGGGCGCTGGTGATGCGTAAAGGACACATAGGGTGTGTGGCCGTAGGAGGGCTCACCGTCGCCACGTACGAGGACGACCTCGGGTGGGGAATCCAGTTGTGCGGTTACCCGAGCCAACATCGATGCATAGTCGTGTCGGCCGAAAACCGATGGCACAAAAACTATTCGGGTGTCCGCGTCGTCGAGAATGAAGAGCAGCTCGCGATCACGCAGCGACGGCAGGATGGGATTCGCGACCATTCCGGCCATCGTCGCCGCCAGGTAAATGACAGTTGCCTCACGCCAATTGGGCAGCATGAACGACACCACGCTGCCGGTTGGCATGCGGGCCAGCAGCACCTGCGCCAGCGCCGTCGCCTGTTCGTGCATGCTCTGACAGTCCAGCTGGCAATCGCCGTCGGTCACCAGAATGCGTTGCGGTGTGTGCTGTGCGGTCTCGACCAACGAATCAGCCAGGGTGGCACGCACCCACCATCCGCGTGCATAGGCTTCAGCGGCCCGCTCGTCGTCCCAGCGGACCCGTCGCCCACCGATCAGTTTCCCGGTCATGTTGTTGGACATTGCTTATCTAAGCCGGTCTAGCCTGAAACTAGCCGCGGACTCGTCGCATCGTCATCGCGTACCGGAAGCTCGACGACAGATGAGTGTTGATTGTCACCTGGGCGACTTCGCCATCAGAGGTTTTATAGGTGCGCTGCATTCGCAGCGCCGCCGTACCTGCCTCAACCCCGAGGCCGTCGGCCAACTGGGGCGAGAGCAGCACCGCGGCGACCTCTTGGTGCAACTCTTCGATGCTCACGCCGAACAGATCTTCTATCAAAGGAAAAATTGGGCCGGTGTGACGTTGCAGCAACCTGCCGACCGCGGCGAAAGCGCGGTTTATGTAGTACTCCGTTTGGCACAGGGGCGCCGACGCGTCGTCGGATTGACGGTAACCGCGCACCGACAGCCACTGGGTGCCGACCTTCAGCCCGGTCCGAGCGGCGAGGTCGTCGTCTATCGTCATCATCGCGTTGGATTCGATGTTCAGGTGCGCACCTGCCGCGAAAGCGACCAGGTCGTCGATCGACATCACGTCCTGGGCATAGGAACTGGACGCTGGCCTGGGCACCACGCGCGTGCCTGCTCGCGGCCGCGACGCGACCAGGTTGTCCTCACGAAGGCGCCGTAGCGCTTCGCGGACCGTGTAGCGGCTGACCGCAAATCGCTCACACAATTGGTGTTCGGTCGGTAGGTGTGAGCCCACCGGATACACGCCGTCGACGATCTCTTTGCGCAGCGTGCGCGCGATCTGCAGGTAGCGGTGCTCGCTGGAGATGGCTTGGGACATCAGCTGCCGCCCTGCGACCGGCGCAATGCCAGGATGCTGCCATCGCCGTCGGCCGAGACGTAGAGCGTGCCGTCGGCTGCGGAGGCGATGCCGGCGAACGGGCCCTGCGGCCCGGAGAACGGCGGCATACCGATCAGCGGCTTGGGCACCACGCCCGGTGGCGGGCCGACCGGCAGCCCGGACGCGATGATGCACCGAACCTTGGTGTCCAGGTCGAACGCGATCAACTCCTTGGCGCCGGCGTCTACGATGTAGAGCACACCATTGCGGACCAGAATGCCTTGCGGGCGTTGCAGGTCGGCGACGACGAGTTCGAGTTTAGATCTATTCACCCTGACAACCCGTCCGGCTGCGGCCTCTGCCACCAGGCACGCCCCGTCATTGTCAATCGCGACGCCGACCGGGTCACGCAGGTCGGTCGCCAACACCTCAACACCACCCCCCCGCAAGGACAGCACTCGTCCTCTGCCCAACTCGGCAAAGACCACACCGATCGGACCCAGGGCAACACCATAGAGCTGGTCGAAACCGTCTGCCAGCACCTCGCTTTCGCTCGCCGCCGGCTGGTAATGGGTGACCTGGCCACCCGACGTCGTCACGACGAACTCGCCGGGGCCGCTCGACGCAACGCCGCGCAAGAATCCGGGATAGCCGGGGCTGAACAACATCCCCATGGTCTGCAACGACCCGTCAGGCAGGGCGACATAGAAGTACGTGCCGTCGGCGATGTAGAGCTGCCCGTCGTAACCGATGGTCAGATCCAGCGGCCAGTTAAGTCCGCCGGGCAGCAGCGTTCGCGTTGTGCCGTCTGGCGATATCTCGGTGATCTCTCCGGTGAAGTTGGATACCAGCACCCGGTCGCCGACGAAAGTGCAGTTGTCCAGGCCCGGACTCAGCTGGGCCAGCAGCTGCTGTTTGCCGCTGCGGGGATCAATCCGCAACACTTGCCCGCTGGCAACCTGGGTCGAGACCATGTAGCCGTGCGCGTCGAACTTGACCGAGTCGGGCACACCGAGATCGCGCGCAATGCACTGTGCCTGGCCGCCCTCGGGATCGACGCGCCAGATCTCGTTGGCGCCCATCACCGGGAAATACAGCAGGCCGTCTGGGCCGATCTCCATCGCATTCGGGGAGGGCACATTCTCCAGCAGCACCCGCGGTGGCCCGCCGCCCAGATCGAGTTCGAGCAGGCGCCCACCCTCACGGCATTCACCGATGAACAACCGGCCCCGATGGACGGTGATGCCGTTGGCTGACGGAATATCGTCGCGCACCACTCGGGTGTGGCCTGTGCTGTCGAGCATGCTGACCCGGCCGTCCATCACCTCGGTCGCGTAGAGGTTGCCGCTCGCGTCGAATGCGACGTCGTCGGGTGCCACGATTGCGCCGCCCTTGGCGCTCACGGTGCTCAGTTGCCCGGTGCGGGGATCCAGTGCGCTGATCTGACTGCCGGTCACCTGGGCGATGTATACGCGACCGTCCGGGCCGGTGCGCAGACCGTTGGCGCCGAACAGGCGGCTCGGAGCGGTCACCCGCTGGAGTTGCCAGCCTTCCGCGACTTCGACCGAGTGCATGCCGGAATTCAGTGCATACCGCGATGACTGCGCCGCGATGGTCATGGTCTCGCCGAGATCCTTCCCGTCCACCGTTTGGGCTGGACGCTATCAACTGTCTGTAGTCCAGACAATAGCGCCAAACTCCGCACCTTTGACCTTGACAGCGAAGTCCAACGATGGGAATAGTGTTCTTCAATGGACAGAACGCGATATATTGTCCAGACAAAAAGCGAGCGGTAGATGCCGTTGAAGACGTTGGTCGTGTCCGCGGTAGACGGAAGCAGGTTATGGAGGACTTCCTCAGACTGGACGGTCGCATCGTGGTGGTCTCCGGTGCCGGCGGCGGTGGCATCGGCACGACCGTCACAGCTATGGCCGCTCGGGCGGGCGCCATCGTGGTCGCGGTCAGCCGATCGAAGGAAAACCTCGACGAGCACGTCGTTCCACTGGCACAACAGGGTCTGGCGGTCGTGCCCGTGGCGGCCGACGCGTCGACCGACGAGGGCATCGCTGTGGTGATCGACCAAGCGCGGCGCGCCGGCGGCAGCTTGTATGGCCTGGTCAATGTCGCCGGTGGGGCTGAGCCCTCGACGTGGATGCCGTCGACCCGGGTGAATCGTGGTGACTGGCGCAAGATCTTCACCGACAATCTCGAGACGGCGTTTTTCATGAGCCGGTCAGTGGCGGCCGAACTGGTCGCGCAAGAGCTGCCCGGGTCGATCGTGTCGATCTCCTCGATCAGCGGCATGAACACCGCGCCGTTTCACGTGGCGTACGGGACGGCCAAGGCCGCGATCACGGCGATGACCCGCACCATGGCGCTCGAACTGGCGCTCGACGGAATCCGGGTCAATGCCGTTGCGCCGGGCGTCACCGAGACCGCGGCCTCGCGCACCTACGTCGACGAGGACCCGGACCGGGATCGGCAGGCGATCGCGATGGGCCGACGCGGGCGACCCGAGGAGCAGGCCGGCGCCATCCTCTTCCTGCTCTCGGAGTTGTCGAGCTACATCACCGGCCAGACGCTGCTCGTCGACGGTGGGCTCGACCTCAGATGGAGCCATCTCGGCGCCGACAACACCTCGTTGTTTCTCAAAGACGAAGCCTTGCGAGCGGCCATTAGGAGGATGTGATGACCGATCTGGCCAAAGACGTGAATTCCACAGCGGCCGAAGAACTCTCGACGCCGACGACGATCGGTGTCGAGGCGTACATCAGCGAGAGCTACGCCCGCGCCGAGCGCGACAGGCTATGGCGAAAGGTCTGGCAGCAGGTTGGCCGTGTCGAAGAGCTGCCCGAGGTGGGCAGTTACCTGACCTACGACATTCTCGACGACTCGATCATCGTGGTGCGCACCGGAGACAACGAATTTAACGCCCACCACAACGTCTGCATGCACCGCGGCCGCCGCCTGATCGACACGCCCGAGGGGGCGAAGAACGCCCGTGGCCGCGCCCGCAAGTCGTTCGTCTGCGGTTTCCACGGCTGGACCTATGGCCTGGACGGGGCGTGCACGCACATCCGCGAACAGCAGGACTGGCAGGGAGCGCTGACACCTGAGAACACCCACCTTCGACCGGTCAAGGTCGACACCTGGGGTGGTTGGTTGTGGATCAACATGGACCCTGACTGTGAGCCGCTGGCCGACTATCTGTTTCCCGCCGCGAAGATTCTCGACCCGTTCGGCCTCGAGAACATGCGCTACAAATGGCGCAAGTGGCTGCACTTCGATTGCAACTGGAAGGTCGCACTGGAGGCGTTCAACGAGACCTACCACGTCTACACAACCCATCCGGAGTTCAACAAGTTCGGCGAATTCAAGGGATGGGCCAAGGCGCAGGGCAGACACAGCAATATTGGCTATGACGCTCCGGAGGACATGGAGGCCACCAAGTCCAAGATCCGGCTCGGCATTGGTGCCGATCCGCGTGTGTCAACCGCAGAGATGCAGGTGTACACGATGGAGGAGACCAACGCCACCACCACCCAGACGCTGGTGAACGCCGCCAAGCGGCTGATCGACGAATTGCCGGACGGGACACCGGCCGACAAGGTTCTCGAGCACTGGCTGGCGTCGGCGCGCCGAGACGACGAAGCGCGCGGTGTGATCTGGCCGACGATTCCGTCCGACATCCTCGGCCAGGCGGGCACCGCATGGCAGATCTTCCCGAACTTTCAGATCGGGCAGGGCCTGACCAGTGCGCTCTGCTACGGCGCGCGGCCGCACCCCAGCTACAACCCCGACAAGTGCATATTCGAGGTGTCGGTGTTCGAGCTGTACCCGAAAGGTCAAGAGCCGCCGACAGAGTGGGAATGCACACCGGTCGGTGACCCTCGGTGGCGGTCGGTATTGCCGCAGGATTTCTCGAACATGGCCGCAGTGCAGCAGGGCATGAAATCGCTTGCGTTCCCGGGTACCAAACCCAATCCCTACCGAGAGCGAAGCACTGTCAACCTCCATCACCAACTGTCGAAGTACATGGGTACCGGCGAACCGCAGGAGCTTTCAGATAGATGACCCAGTTTGATAGGCGGTCTGATACCTGCCACCCGACGCAGACGCCGGACGACATCGATATCGACGCGCTGCGGGAGAAGTACTTATTCGAGCGCGATAAGCGGCTGCGTCCGGAGGGCTCGAAGCAGTACGTGGAACTCAAGGACGAGTTCGCGAAATTCGCCGAGATCGATCCCCACACGCCTGTGACACCACGCACGCCTATCGACGAGGACATCGACGTGGCGGTGCTCGGCGGCGGCATCACCGGGCTGCTGGCGGGCGCGTACCTCAAGAAGGCCGGCGTCGACGACGTGCACATCATCGAGATGGGCGGGGACTTCGGCGGGGTCTGGTACTGGAATCGTTTCCCGGGAATCCAGTGCGACAACGACGCCTACTGCTACATCCCGATGCTGGAAGAACTCAACTATATTCCGTCGAAGAAGTTCGCCGACGGCGCCGAGATCTACGAGCACTGCCGTCGCATCGCGAAGCATTTCGGGCTCTACGACGGCGCGATCTTCTCCACCCAGGTTCGCGCGGTGCGCTGGGATCAAACGATCAAGCGCTGGCGGTTGAGCACTAACCGCGGCGACGACATTCGCGCCCGCTTCGTGGTGATGGCACAGGGCTCCTTCAACCGGCCGAAGCTGCCCGGAATCCCCGGCATCAAGGACTTCAAGGGACATATGTTCCATTCCGCTCGCTGGGATTACGACTACACGGGTGGGGATGCCAACGGTGGACTGCACAAGCTCCATGACAAGCGTGTTGCGCTTGTCGGTACCGGTGCGACCGGCGTGCAGCTGGTTCCGCACTTGGGGCGAGACGCCCAGCACCTCTATGTCTTTCAGCGCACGCCGTCATCGGTGGACGTGCGAGGCAACGAGCCGACGGACCCGCAGTGGGCGGCCTCCCTGCAGCCCGGCTGGCAAGAACAACGCAAGCGCAACTTCCACCGCTGGTCACCGTTGGGGGAAGGTGCGGTGTTCGACGAGCCAGATCTGGTGTGCGATTTCTGGACTGAACTAGGGCGCAACCTGACCGCGCGGATCGCCGCTGCCGACGATCCCACGGCACTGACCATCGAGCAGATAATGACCTTGCGCGAAGAAGAGGATTACAAGGTCATGGAGCGGTTGCGGCAACGCGTCGAGGAGCTCGTCGACGACCCGGAGGCCGCCGAAGCGCTCAAACCGTACTACCGGTTCATGTGCAAGCGGCCCTGCAGCAACGACGAATACCTGCCGACGTTCAACCGCCCGAACGTCACGCTGGTTGATGTGTCGGAATCCAAAGGTGTGGAAGGACTAACCGAGAAAGGGATTATCGCCAACGGCGTCGAGTATGAAGTCGACTGCGTCATCTTCGCCAGCGGTTTCGAGATCACCACCGACATCGGCCGTCGGTACGCAGTCGATGTCATCGAGGGCCGCGACGGCCTGTCGCTCTTCGATCACTGGCGCGACAGCTACAGATCACTCCATGGGATGACCAGCCGAGGCTTTCCCAACCAGTTCTTCACCGGCTTCATTCAGGGCGGCGTGGCAGGGAACACCACGGCGATGCTCGAGCAACAGGCCGAGCACATCGCCTACATCATTTCCGAAGCAACCGCGCGCCGCGCGACCACCGTCGAGCCGAGCGAGGAAGCTCAAGACAACTGGGTCAAGACGATCCGCGAAACCTCAATAGACAGCTCGGAATTCGCGGTCTCGTGCACACCTGGCTATTACAACAATGAGGGTGGCGGTGGCGGCGAGGGCATCCGCTCGGCCATCGGCGATCCCTACATGCCGGGCTTCTACGTGTTCGACGACTTGCTCAAGGAATGGCGCGCAAATGGCGACCTAGACGGTCTGGTCCTCGGAACATAGATGGCTGACTTGAGATTCGACGGCAGGGTAGCGGTCGTCACCGGGGCTGGCCGAGGGCTCGGCCGCTCCTACGCCATGCTGCTGGCATCACGCGGAGCGAAGGTCGTTGTCAACGACTCGGGCGGCAGCCTCGCTGGCGAGGGAATGGACACCGTGCCGGCTGACCACGTGGTCGGCGAGATAACCGCCGCCGGAGGACAAGCCGTCGCGTGCACCGAGTCAGTCACAACCCGCGAAGGAGGTAATGCGATCATCCAGACCGCGCTCGAACATTACGGCCGCCTCGACATCCTGATTCACAATGCCGGCAATGTCCGTCGCGGCTCGCTGAAGGAGATGAGTTACGAAGATTTCGACGCCGTCCTCGATGTGCACTTGCGCGGCGCGTTTAACGTTGTGCGGCCTGCGTTCCCCGTTATGTGCGAGGCTGGTTACGGGCGCATCGTGCTGACTTCCTCCATCGGCGGCCTGTACGGAAACCATGGCGTAGCCAACTACGCGGCCGCGAAGGCCGGCGTGATCGGTCTGTCGAATGTCGCGGCCCTCGAAGGTGCGGCCGACGGCGTGATATGCAACGTGATCGTGCCGGCCGCGGTGACAAGAATGGCCGCCGGTATCGACACCTCGGCCTATCCACCGATGGGCGCGGAGTTCGTTGCGCCCGTTGTGGGTTGGCTCGCACACCAAACCTGTTCGGTGACCGGGGAGGTGTTCATCGCGTTGGCGGGTCGGGTGGCGCGGGCGGTCATCGCCGAAAGCGCGGGCGTGCATCGGCCGGAATGGACGGTCGAGGACGTTGCCGAGTACCTCGATGCGATTCGAAATATCGAGGCGCCGCTAATTTTTCCGATCGTTCCTGACGGTCATGGCGAGCACATCCGCTACAGCTTCGAACTCGCGCACCGATCCGGCGATCGAGGAGTATTTCATGGCTAGCCGGACGGGCACGGGTCCGCTTGTCGGTGTGCGGGTAATCGACCTCACCGCGATGGTGATGGGACCGTACTGCACGCAGATCATGGCCGATATGGGCGCCGACGTGATTAAAGTCGAACCGCCGCAGGGCGATAACACCCGTTACATTTCAGTCGGTCCGGCACCGGGCATGAGCGGTGTATTCGTCAATGTCAACCGCGGCAAGCGCAGCGTGGTACTGGACCTGCGAACCGACGCCGGAATACGGGCGCTGAGCGCGCTTATCGCGACCGCGGACGTATTCATCCACTCGATGCGCGCCAAAGCCATCGCCAAGCTCGGCTTCGCCTACGACGACGTCGCCGCGATCAACAATACGATCGTCTACACCAATTGCTATGGGTACGGGCACCGCGGACCTGACCGCGATCGGCCCGCCTATGACGACACGATCCAGGCTGAATGCGGTCTGCCGGCGGTACAACAGCAACTGACCGGCGAGGCCGACTACGTAGGAACCATCATGGCCGACAAGGTCGCTGGGCTGACCGCGCTGTACGCAACGACCATGGCGTTGTTTCACCGCGAGCGTACCGGGGAGGGACAGGAAGTCGAGGTCGCCATGTTCGAAACCATGGCGTCGTTCATGCTCGTCGAACACGCCAACGGCGCCCTGTTCGACCCTCCCCTGGGGCCGGCGGTGTATCCGCGCACCGTGGCGCCCAACCGTCGCCCATATCGCACCAGCGACGGCCACATCGCCGCATTGATCTACAACGACAAACACTGGGACGCGTTCATCAACGCAGTGCGGCCACCGTGGGCCGATGAGCTGTATTCGACGCTGGAACAGCGTGCCCGCCAGATTGACACGGTGTACGGATTAGTCGCCGAGACGATGAAACAGCGCTCGACGCAAGAATGGCTGGCGCTGTTCGCCGAACTCGAGATACCCGCAGCCCCACTCAACACGCCCGGCGACTTGTTCCACGATCCGCATCTCAACGCCGTTGGCATGTTCGAGACCGTGGACAGCCCGCACGGACCGGTGCGCTTCCCCGGCGTACCCACCTGGTTCTCTCTGACACCGGGTCGCGTCGCGGGGCCAGCGCCAGAACTCGGCGCCGACACCGCAGAAGTGCTCGCTGAAATTGGCACGACCAGACGCAAAATTGCACGAAATGGCCCGCCAGAAAGCGATTTTGCGACTGCTCGCGAAGTAAAGGAGTTTTAACGATGGGCGTCCCGGTTTACAAACGCATTCTCGACCTGTTCGAGGCCGAGGGCGTGAAGACGTTGTTCGGTATCCCGGACCCGAACTTCGTGCATATGTTCCTCGAGGCGGAGTCGCGCGGGTGGGCGGTGGTCTCGCCGCATCACGAGGAGAGCGCCGGGTTCATGGCCGAGGCCGTCTCGAGGATGACGGGCAAGCCCGGCTTGTGCATCGGAACGCTGGGTCCAGGTGTGGCGAACATTGCCGGGGCGATGATGTGTGCCAAGGTGGAAAACTCACCGGTCATCTTCCTCGGCGGTCAACGGGCGCGCATCACCGAACGGCGGGTCCGGCGTGGGCGCATCCAGTTCGTCCGTCAAGAAGAGCTTTTCGCGCCGACGGTGAAGTACAGCGCGTCGATCGAATACGCCGACCAAACCGACGAGATCATTCGAGAGGCGATTCGGCGCTCGATGTCGACGACGCCCGGCCCGGCGTACGTTGAGTTTCCATCCCACGTGATCCTCGAAGAGCTGGATGTCCCAGACGCGCTGCCTCCCAGCGCGTATCGGCTTGTAAACCACGGGGCGGGAGCACGAGAGATCGCCGAGGCAGCCAGGCTGGTGCGCGCGGCCGAGAACCCGATCCTGCTGGTCGGACATGGCGTTCACACGTCGCGCACCGGAGCAGCGGTCAGGGAACTGGCCGAGCTGATGGCCTGCCCGGTGATCCAGACATCGGGTGGCACCTCGTTCATCCCCGGTCTGGAGGACCGGACTTTTCCCTACGGTTTTTCGTCGGCAGCGGTCGAGGCCGTGGTGGCGTCGGACCTTTGCATAGCGCTCGGGACCGAGCTCGGCGAACCGGTCCATTACGGCAAAACACGCCACTGGGAACAGAACAGTGCCAAGCGCAAGTGGATCTACGTCGAGCAGGATCCGTTAGCGATCGGGGTGAACCGGCCGGTAGACGTACCGCTGGTGGGAGACCTGCGCGGCGTGGTGCCTCAGCTGGTCGAAGCGCTGAAGGACACCCCGCGTTCGCCCTCGGCTGATCTTGACCGCTGGATCAAGCAGGATGCCGACCAGCTTGCCGAATTGGCTGACACCGCGCCCAGCGGCCGCACCCCGGTGCACCCTGCGCGCTTCGTGGTCGAGGCGACCAAAGCCTTCCGCGCCGAGGGCATCATGGTCCGCGACGGCGGCGCGACGGTCATCTTCCAGTGGACCTATTCGCTGGCCAAGCCGCACGACGTCATCTGGAACCAGAACTTCGGACACCTGGGCACGGGCTTGCCCTATGCCGTCGGTGCTTCGGTCGCCGACGGCGGCAAGCGGCCGGTCATGCTGCTGACCAGCGATTCCTCGTTCATGTTCCATATCGCCGAGCTGGAGACCGCCGCACGTCTAAAGCTGCCGCTGGTGTGCGTCGTGGGTGTCGACCACCAATGGGGCCTGGAAGTCGGCGTCTACAAGCGCACGTTCGAACAGCCGTCACCCCAGCCCGGTGTGCACTGGAGCAAGGATGTGCGCTTCGACAAAGTCGCCGAAGGCTTCGGCTGCCACGGCGAATACGTCGAGAAGGAAGCGGAGATCGGTCCGGCGATCGAGCGAGCGTATGCCAGCGGCAAGACCGCCGTCATACACGTCTGCATCGACCCGAAGGCGAACTCCGAGGAGATGCCGAACTACGGTGAATTCCGCACCTGGTACGCCGAAGGTACCCAGTAAAAAAGGAAAATTGTGATGCGCGAATACCTGAAGTTTTACATCGACGGTTCCTGGGTGGACCCGTTGCGGCCCAATCTTTTTGACGTGGAAAACCCGGCGACCGAGCAGGTGTCTGGGCAGATCTCGATCGGCTCGGCCGCCGACGTAGACGTGGCGGTCAAAGCCGCCCGACGCGCTTTCACCGACTGGTCACAAACCAGTCGCGAACAGCGCCTCGATCTGCTCGAGGCCATCCTCGCCGAATACCAGAAGCGTGCGGGCGATCTCGCCGATGCGGTCACCGAGGAAATGGGAGCGCCGCCGCCGCTGGCCGCCGGACCGCAAGTCCAACTCGGGATCGGTCACCTGGTGACGGCGATCGACGTGCTGAAGAACTTCCCATTCGAGGAACACCATGGGGAAACGCTGATCGCCAAGGAGCCGATCGGCGTTTGCGGGCTGATCACGCCGTGGAACTGGCCGCTCAACCAGATCGCGGTCAAGGTGTATCCGGCCTTGGCGACTGGGTGCACGATGGTCTTGAAACCGTCTGAGGTGGCGCCGTTCTCGGCCTACATCTTCACCGAGGTCCTCCATGCAGCGGGTGTGCCCGCGGGTGTCTACAATCTGGTCAACGGAGACGGCCCAGGCGTCGGCGTCGCGCTGGCACGCCACCCCGATGTCGACATGGTGTCGTTCACCGGATCCACCCGCGCCGGTGTCCAGGTGGCCACGAACGCCGCCCCGACCGTGAAGCGGGTGACCCAGGAACTCGGCGGCAAGAGTCCCAACATCGTCCTCGACGACGCGGGCTTCGCCGACAGTGTCCGCGCCGGCGTAGTCAACATGATGCCCAATTCCGGGCAGAGCTGTAACGCGCCGTCGCGCATGCTCGTCCCGAATTCACGTATGGCCGAGGCGATCACCATCGCGCGTGAGACCGCCGAGCAGGTGAAGGTGGGCGATCCCAGCGATGAAGCGGCGATCGGGCCGGTGGCATCAAGGACACAGTTCGAGAAGGTCCAGGGCCTGATCCAGAAAGGCATCGAAGAAGGCGCGACTGTGGTGGCCGGCGGTCCGGGTCACCCGGCCGGGCTGGACAAGGGTTACTACGTGAAGCCGACCGTCTTCGCCAATGTCACCAATGACATGACGATCGCGCGCGAGGAGATCTTCGGTCCGGTGCTGTGCATCCTGGGCTATGACGACATCGATCAAGCCGTCCAGATCGCCAACGACACCGATTATGGCTTGGCCGGCTATGTCTCGGGGGCCGACCACGACAAGGCGAGAGCGGTGGCCCGCAAGATACGGGCCGGGTGGGTGACGATCAATCACGCCTTCGACATGTACGCGGCGTTCGGCGGCTACAAGCACAGCGGCAACGGTCGGGAGTGGAGCGAGTTCGGCTTCCACGAGTTCTTAGAGGTCAAGAGCACCTTGGGCTACGCGCCCCAAACGGCCGCGCAATAGCTTCGGTCGATCGGGAAAGAGATGAGACACAGATGTTTTCAGCAGTTCTGATTGAAAAAGACGAGTCGGGACAGACGGTCGGAGTCACCGAACTGGACGAGAGCCAACTGCCTGAGGGCTCGGATGGCTTCGTCACCATCGACGTCGAGTACTCCACACTGAATTACAAGGACGGTCTGGCCATTACGGGCAAATCGCCGGTGGTGCGGAAATTCCCGATGGTTCCGGGTATCGATCTTGCCGGCGTGGTGACCGAAAGCAGCCATGCCGAATGGAGCGAAGGCGACAGCGTGGTGCTCAACGGTTGGGGCGTTGGCGAGACGCATTGGGGCGGCCTCGCTCAGCGTGCCCGCCTCAACGGCGACTGGCTGATACCTCTGCCCTCCGCTTTCACCACCCGCCAGGCGATGGCGATCGGCACCGCCGGCTACACCGCCAGCCTTTGCGTGGAGGCCCTGCTGCAGCACGGAGTGTCTCCGGATCAGGGCGAGGTCCTGGTGACCGGCGCGACCGGTGGAGTGGGCACCGTCGCGATCGCGTTGTTGACCGCGGCCGGGTTCAAAGTGGCTGCCGCAACCGGGAAGTCGTCGGAAGAGCAATTCCTGCAGCAACTCGGCGCCGTGACGGTGTTGGACCGTGCCGAGTTGGGCGAGGCCGGCAAGCCGTTACAGAAAGAGCGTTGGGCGGGCGTTGTCGACGCCGTCGGTAGCCACACGCTGGTCAACGCCTGCGCACAGATGCGGTATGGCGGCGCGGTTGCCGCATGCGGCCTTGCTCAGGGCATGGACTTTCCGGCGACTGTTATGCCGTTTATTCTGCGCGGCGTGTCCCTGCTCGGTATTGACAGCGTGATGGCGCCTAAGCAGCGGCGCCTGACCGCCTGGGAACGCCTCGCGCGCGATCTGGACAGCGGTGCGCTCGATTCGATCGCCCGGGAGATCGGACTTGCCGACGCGATCGCTTCAGCAGGAGAACTCATGGACGGCAAGGTGCGCGGCCGCATCGTCGTCGACGTCAATCGCTGACAGGACCGCTGATGGCTGAGAACACGACCCAAACACCGAGCGCACAGCTCGATTTGTCCGACGTCGATCACCGCGTCGGCAAACCAATAGGTGGCGGGCAACTGTGGGATCCGTGTAGTTCATCCGACATTCGGCGCTGGGTGATGGCGATGGACTACCCCAATCCTCTGCACTGGGATGAGCAGTACGCTCGCGACTCGAAGTTCGGCGGCATTGTTGCGCCGCAGTCCATCGCGGTCGCTCTGGACTACGGACACGGCGCGGCGCCCGCATGCGTGGGCCATATTCCCAACAGCCACTTGATCTTCGGTGGTGAGGAATGGTGGTTCTACGGCTGCCCGGTTCGGCCCGGAGACAAGTTAATTCAGGAGCGTCGGTTCCATGACTACAAGGTGACCGAGACTAAATTCGCTGGCCCGACGATGTTTTCACGCGGTGATACCATCCACACCAACCAGCACGGCACCCTGGTGGCGCGCGAGCGCTCCACCGCGATCCGCTATCACTATGAAGAAGCGACCAAGCGCGGGATGTTTGAGAACGCGCTTGGCGACATCAAACGTTGGTCACAAAACGAGCTGGAGGAAGTCGAGAGACTGCGGCGTGAGTGGCTCGAGTCCAACCGCATGGGCGTCTCGCCGCGCTTCGACGACGTGAAGATTGGCGATGCGCTGCCCCGTCGCGTGATCGGCCCGCACAGCATTGCCAGCTTCACCACCGAATACCGGGCATTCCTGTTTAATATTTGGGGCACCTTCCACTGGGTGGCGCCGCCCGGTATCGAGGATCCGTGGGTCTATCAGGATCCGGGGTGGGGCAAGGACTTCGCCTTCGACGAAGAAGACGCGAAGATCGATCCGCGCAAGCGCGACGGGCTCTACGTCGGCCCGTCCCGCGGGCATATCGACGCCGAACGGGCCAGCGAGGTCGGCATGGCACGCGCATATGGCTATGGCGCAACCATGGGCGCGTGGTGCACCGACTACCTCGCGTACTGGGCCGGCCACAGCGGCATGGTGCGCCATTCGAAGGCCGACTTCCGTACGCCCGCTTTCGAGGGGGATGTGACCTACTTCGACGCCGAGATCGTCGACAAGCAACCGGAGTCGGCCTGGGGTGTGCCTCTCGTACAGGTAAAGCTGCGCCTGACCAACCAGAACGGCGAGATCCTGGTGGGCTGCACAGCCGAGGTCGAACTGCCGTTGTAGCCATGGTAGATGAGACGGGTTCGGCAGTTGCACAACAACTCTCGATAGTCTCCGGACCGCCGCTATCGGATGAGCATGGAGTGGGGACGCTCACGCTGCCGGGTTTCCTGCGCGAAGTGACGCAGATGTACGGGGAGCGTGAGGTACTGGTGTGGCGCACCGCCGACGACGTCACGCGTTGGACATACGCGCAGCTTTGGGAACGCGCGATCGACGTGGCTTGCGCGTTGCGCGGGTGCGGCCTGAGCAAGGACGGCCGCGTCGGCGTTCTGATGACGAACCGGCCGGAATGGCTTGCCTCAGTGTTTGGTACGGCTCTGGCCGGCGGAGTGGCCGTTACGCTCAGCACGTTTTCAACGGGACCTGAATTGGACTACCTGATCCAGGCCTCCGCCGTTTCGGTGCTGTTGTTCGAGCGCAGGGTGCTGTCCAAGGACTTCGCTGCCATCATAGGCGAGCTGGAACCCGCGATCGGCACGTCACGGCCGGGCACGCTGGAATCGGCGAAATACCCATTTCTGCGCCGACTTGTCCTGTTAGGCGAGCCCGCACCGGGTATCGAGGCATGGGCTGAGTTCCTGGCATCCGGTCATCAGGAGCCCCGCGAGCTGGTGGAGGCGACTGCCGCACAGGTGTTGCCAAGCGATGCCGCGGTGTTGTTCTTCTCTTCTGGCTCCACAAGTAAGCCGAAAGGCATTCTCAGCGCGCATCGCGGGGTGTGCATTCAGTTGTGGCGTTTCCGGCGCATGTACGGGTTCAGCCCGCGCGACCATGTTCGCGGCTGGACCGCAAACGGCTTTTTCTGGTCCGGCAACTTCACCATGGTGCTTGGCTCAACTCTGGCCAGCGGCGGGGCCCTCGTCCTGCAATCGACGTTCGACGCCGCGGCAGCGCTCGAACTCATGCAGGCCGAGCGGGTAAACTTCCCCTTCGCCTGGCCCCACCAGTGGGCCCAATTGGAAGGCGCACCCAACTGGGACCAGGTGGACCTGAGCAGCGTGAGGTTCGCGGATTTCAAGACCCCGATCGCCCACCATCCGACGGTTTCGGGCGAGTGGTACGAGCCGGGACACGCCTATGGCAATACCGAAACATTCACGATTACAACGGGTTACCCTGCCAACACCCCACCCGAAGTCCATGCAGATAGTTTCGGGCAAGCACTGCCCGGTGTAACGCTCAAGATCACCGATCCGCTTACCGGCGGCATCGTGTTGCGTGGCGAGGCGGGCGAGATCTGCGTCAAGGGGCCGACGCTCATGCTCGGCTATATCGGCACGCCACTCGACGAGACACTCGACGCCGAAGGTTTTTTCCCCACCGGCGACGGTGGTTATCTCGACGACGCCGGCCGACTCTACTGGCAAGGCAGGCTCACCGACATCATCAAGACCGGGGGTGCCAATGTCTCGCCACGCGAGGTTGATGAGGCCCTCATCGCCCATTCCGGCGTAAAGGTGGCACAGACCGTCGGCCTTCCGCACCACACGCTCGGAGAGGTCGTGGTGTCCTGCGTCGTGTCGCACGATGACGTGATCCTTGACGCTGAGCAGCTTCTGGCGTTCCTGCGGCAGCGATTGGCGAGCTACAAAGTGCCGCGCCATGTGCTGTTTTTTGGCCAGGACGAAGTGGCGCTGACGGGCAATGCCAAAATCAAGGCCGGCGAGCTTCGGGAACTAGCGGCCAAGCGGCTGGCCGGCAACTGAGCCGGGCCGGCCCACCATGAAGGAGGTTGCAATGAAGTGTCGTGCCGCTGTGCTGCACGGGGTCGGCGAGGACTGGGAGATCCGCGAGGTGGAGCTCGACCCGCCACGGGACGGTGAAGTCCTGGTGCGCATGGCCGTTGCCGGCGTTTGTCACTCCGATGACCATCTGATCACCGGCGACGTGGTGCCTACCCCCGAGGTGCTGGCCGCGACCGGCATGCCCGCACCGGACTGGTTCCCGTTGCTCGGTGGTCACGAGGGCGCTGGTGTCGTCGAAGAGATCGGACCGGGCGTGAAGACGGTGCAGCCCGGGGATCACGTGGCGATGTCGTTTATTCCCGCGTGCGGTAATTGCCGGTTTTGTGTCAACGGTCAGAGCTACATCTGCGACTCCGGCGCGAGCCTGTTCGTGCGAGAGATGCCCACTGACGGAACGTGCCGCCGGCATCTCGGCGACGAAAACCTCTTGGCCTATGGCCAACTCGGCACGTTCGCGGAATATGCGGTGCTAACGGAAAGGTCCGTCATCAAGATCGACGACGCGATCCCGTTCTACGCCGCCTCACTCGTCTCGTGCGGTGTCAGCACCGGCTGGGGCTCGGCGACGGTGTCGGCAGGCACCGAGCCCGGCGACACCGTCGTCGTCATCGGAACCGGCGGTGTCGGAATGAACGCCCTGCAAGGAGCGCGCGCGGCCGGCGCAACCTATATCGTCGCGGTGGATCCGGTTGAGTACAAACGGGATTCGGCCAAGATCTTCGGCGCCACACATGCCGTCGCCTCCGCTGAGGAGGCGATACCACTGGTGAAAGACATCACCGCCGGCGTGATGGCCGACCGCGTCATCTTGACTCCTGGTGTTCTGCACGTGGACTTGATCGCGTTGGCGATGACTCTGCTTCGCAAGGGCGGGACGTGCGTTGCCACCGGCATCACCCCTTACAGTGAGCCCCTGGTTCCGCTGATCCTGCAGGAGATGGTGCTCTCGGCCAAGCAACTCAAGGGAGTGCTTTACGGCGGGATGAATCCGCGCACCAGCGTGCCGAAGCTGTTGTCGATGTATCAAGCCGGCGTGGTGAAACTCGACGAGCTGGTCACCCGGCACTACCAGCTGGACCAGATCAACGAGGCGTTCGCGGACCTGCGCGAAGGACGCAACATTCGCGGCATCATCGATTTCGCCGGCCGCTAAAGCCGAAAAGGCATCAGGCGGATTTGAAGTGATGCCGGATACCGGCCAACACCTTGATGTCCACCTTGACCCCCTCGCGGGTCGTCATCGGTCCAGTGGCCGTGGCGCGGCTATCCGTATTCGCTGGGCGACGCGAGGGCCGCCATCGAACTTGCGCTTGACGAAAACGGCCACGTCATCACGATAGCCACGGGCCACGGATGGCGTTGGTTTACGAGTGCCATCTGGAGTGAAATCCAGCTGAGCCAGCACACCGGCACATGGGAACGACTCAGACAATGCAGAAACCCAGACGAAAAAAGGGGGGTGTGGCACTCCCGGAGGCAGTGCGGCCCTTTGAACAGCCCCTAAACGGGTTTGCCGCGCCGTGTCTTCCGCTGATGCGGTCTTCACGCCCCTAAACTGACCGATGACCCAGCAGGGAGGGGCATCGACGTATCGGCGGCAACTATGGCACCGGCCAGGCAAGCGGTCGGCGCACTGAAGAGGTGAGCATGGGACCGGCCGGGGTCTACCCCGCGCCGGTTCGCTGTGCTCGGCGGCCACGATGGGTAGCTCCGCGGCATGTGGGCCGCCTGACCAGCGCCAGGGGTAGCGACGGTGACGGCTCGCGGCGGCCCGGTATTCCGGCATTGGATGGCGTGCGTGCGCTGGCAGTCGCGTTGGTACTCGCCGACCACGGCGGCATTCCCGGGATGGGAGGCGGATTCCTCGGTGTCGACGTATTTTTCGTGCTCAGTGGTTTCCTGATCACCTCGCTGCTCCTTGACGAACTAGGTCGGAGCGGCCGTATTGACCTGGCCGACTTCTGGATTCGACGTGCCCGACGGCTACTGCCCGCGTTGATGCTGATGGTGCTGGCCGTGGCGGTGGGGCGGCAATTATTCTCACCCGAGGCGATTGCCGGGTTGCGCGATGACGCCGTCGCCGCCTTCTTCTGGGCGGCGAACTGGATGTTCGTCGCCGACAAGACCGACTACTTCGCCCAGGGCGCTCCGCCGTCGCCGTTGCAGCACGCCTGGTCGTTGGGGGTGGAGGAGCAGTACTACATCGTCTGGCCCATCCTGCTGATCGCGGTGGCCGTGCTGTTGGCAGCGCGGGCACGGCGTCGGCGCACGTGGGCCACGTTGGGCGGGGTTCGCCTGGCGGTGTTCGTACTGGCCACCCTGGGCGCACTGGGGTCTGCCGCGGCCGCCATCCTGCTGGCGACTGACACCACCCGCGACCGGGTCTACTTCGGCACCGATACCCGAGCGCAGGCGCTGTTGGTGGGTGCGGCGGCATCAGCGCTGTTAGTGCGGGATTGGCCGGCGCTGAACCGCGGCTGGTCGCTGATCCGGTCCCGGTGGGCGAAATGGACCGCCCGGCTACTACCGGTGATCGGCTTGGCGCTGTTGGCGGCGGCCGTGCACTATGCCACCGGCAGCGCCCGCGAGTTCCGCGGCGGTCTGCTGAGTGCGGTCGCGGTTGCGGCTGCGCTGCTGATCGCGCCGGTGGCGTTGCACCAGAGCGGACCCGTCGCCATCGTGCTGGCGTGGCGTCCACTGGCCTGGCTGGGCACCATCTCCTACGGCGTCTATCTCTGGCATTGGCCGATCTTTCTGGTGCTCAACGGCCAGCGGACCGGCTGGACGGGACTCTCGCTGTTCGGGATCAGGTGCGCGGTCACCCTGGCGGTGTCCATCGTGTCGTACTGGCTGATCGAGCGGCCTACCCGCAGGTGGCGACCGATACGAGTGCCGCTGTTGCCGTTGGCCGGGGCAACCGCCGCGACCGCTGCCGCGATCACCATGCTGGTCGTGCCGGTTGGCCCCAGGCCGGGCAGCGGCCCATTTGCGGCCAGTTTGCCTCCCGGTGTGTCGCCGGTCGCGGTCGTTTCGCCGTCCCCACCGGAGGGACCCAGACCCGCGCGCGCCGCCGCACTGCGGGATCCGGGGCGGCCTTTTACGGTCTCGGTCTTCGGCGACTCGATCGGCTGGACTTTGATGCATTTTCTTCCGCCGACGCCGGGGTTCCAGTTCATCGACCACACCGTGATCGGCTGCAGCTTGGTGCGCGGCGGCCCGTACCGCTATCTTGGCCAGACCCTGGAGCAGAAGGGTGAATGCGAATCCTGGCCAAGTCGATGGCGAAGCCAGATCGCCATCGACCAGCCCGACGCCATACTGTTGGTCATCGGCCGCTGGGAAACCGTGGACCGAGTCAACGAGGGACGGTGGACCCACATCGGAGACCCGGGATTCGACGGCTATCTGGCCGGCGAGCTGGGGCGCGCACTAGACATCCTCGGCTCGAGCAAAGCACCGGTGACCGTTACCAACCTGCCGTACAGCCGGCGAGGCGAACAGCCGAATGGCAGCTTGTATCCAGAGGATCATCCCGCACGAGTGAACCAGTGGAACGCACTGCTAGCCAAGACCATTGGACACCGCGCGGCCATACGGATACTGGACCTGAAGAAGAAGCTGTGCCCACAGGGTGCGTATACCGCCGACGTCGATGGCATCCAGGTGCGCAGCGACGGTGTCCACCTGACCGACGAAGGCGTGAAGTGGCTGACCCCCTGGCTCGAGGAGTCGCTGAAGTAGGGGCGGCTAATCCCCGACCCGGCAACTGATCTCCATGCTGTCGCTCTCCCTGGCCAGAAAGTTCACGCTGACGTAGCCGTTCTCGGCGCCGCGAACGTAGTCGAGGTAGGACTGCGCATCCGCCATCTCGGTGTTGTCGGCGACGACGAGTGTTCCCGATGACAGACGCGGTTCGAGCAGCTTGATCACCGGGAGATACAGCTCCTTCCAGCCATCGAGCAGTACGAAGTCCACCGGTCCGTCCAGGTCGGCAAGCGTCGAAAGCGCGTCTCCTTCAAGGATGGTGATCAAATCGTCCAGCCCGGTGTCGGTGAACGTTTTCTTTGCAGCGGCGACCTTGTCCGCGCTGAGCTCGGTCGTCACCACTCGGCCAGTGCCGTTGTCGCGTACTGCCGATGCCAGGTGGATGGCCGAAATGCCAAAGGACATACCGAATTCCACGATGGTGGCGGGACGAGTTGCCCGTACCAGCGAATACAGCAGTCGGCCGGCCTCCGGCGTTACCGGGATGTAGAAGGCACTCATCGCGTCGGCGCGTTCCTGGGCGGTCCGCGCCGCAGATAGCTCACCTCGCTTATCCCGCAACTGCGGCATTTGCTCGCGGCTCGCGGCGTACATCCGGTCAAGAGCTGCCGCAACTCGGCGGTCCTGCAGTGTGTTGGGCATACCGACAAGCCTAGGCGGTCCTATCGCAACTGCGGGGGCCTCCGCCCCGCTGCCTGGGCTGACGTGAAACTTTTTCCCGATAATGTTTGACGGGCAAGGCTGCCGGTGCCAGGATAGACAACGCAAGCACCTCGGTAGGTGAGGCGTCTGCACGGATACAGGCCACTGACCCCGAACGTCGAGAGACGCCCCGGGTCAGGACAGCTCTTCCCGGCCTAAGGGTTGAGCCCAAGTGGCTTCCGGACGAGATCCGGATACGCCGTGCAGTGCCGAAGCTCCGACGAGAGGGGTGCGCCGCCGCTAGGCGTTCAATCCCTTTCCTGTGCGTGCACCTGGATGACACCCGCGTGTGTCCTGGCCGTGAGGAGGTGATGGGCGAGATGAGTCCGAGCGACAGTCCGCATCCGTATTCGAAATCCGTTTCGTCCCGATCCGGTCGCGGCATTCCTTCTGCCGTCTGAGCATTTCGCGGATGCTGTTTTCGGTTGTGCCTGCGCGCAATTGGTGCGCGGGGCAATAAAACATGCCCAACGCTGCTCGGCGGTCGAACTGGCTTGTGGTAGTCGGTCGGGGCTCCCAGGAGGAGAAACGATCATGGAATTTGTTGGTACACAGGCAGATCAAGGGGGCAAATGATGGCCAGGCCCAATCCCGAGCGTCAGATCCATCGGGCCTGCGGAGACGTCCGCGCTGCCCTTATCGGTGCACTGGAACTGCTCTCGGAAAGCACAGTCCCCAACGCCGGCTGCGATGACATGTTCAGGGCCTTCAGCGACTTGGGGCGTGTCCAGCGCCATGTCGCACTTGCGCTGCATGCCACCAATCTGCTCGACCAGATGGTAGGCACCCCGGAAGAGCAGCGTCAGCCCTGGTCGTATTACCGCAGCCGGATTGGCAAGAAGCCGATATACGTCGTGAATGCCGCCGAGGGTGATCACGGCTTGGCCGGGCGGGCATCCGCCTAGTAGCCAGAATCACCGCTGCTCACGCGTTAAACCTGGCCACGCCGAGCTGGCGAAGCTGACACGCGCCGAACTCAAAGCCTTCCGCAAAGCGCTCCGCGCACGTTGGAACACGCCGGTATTGGCGACACTGGAGCGGCCGGTCATATCGCCGCTGCGCAGGGCGGGGCTGTTGACGCTGCGCAGTTACCTGGTGTTGGCCGGCGCCTTGATGGTGGTCAAGATCGCCCAGGCTGGTCTCAGCTGACCGAAACCTGAGGGAGCAGAACGATCTTGCCGTGGGTATGCCGTTGCTCGAGCTCCTCGAAGGCGTCGGCGACGCGGTCCAGCGGGTAGGTGGCGGCCACATCCAGCTCGATCGCCCCGGTGGCGACCAAGTCCGCCATTTCGGCCAACACGGCAGCCGTCGACGCCTCGGCGCTGCCCTCGGTCTTGGCGCCGACTTCGCCCGCCTTGGCGAAGGAGATGATGGTGTCGATCCGCTGCGGCGCTACCCCGAGATCGACGGCGAGCTGCACGTAATCCGGGCCGAACAAGTCGATGAAGGCGTCGATCCCGTCGGGCGCGGCCTCTCGCAGCCGTTCGGCCAGACCGTCGCCGTACTCGACCGGAATGACGTCATGTGCCCGCAGCCACTCGGCGTTGCCCGCCGAGGCGATACCCAGGACTCGCGCCTTGCGCAGGGCCAACAGCTGCACGACCAAGCTGCCCACCCCCCCGGCGGCTGCTGACACCGCGACCGTCTCACCCGGCTGCGGATCCACCGCGCGCACGGCGGCATACGCCGTGCAGCCCGCCACATAGAGCGAACCCGCAGCCTCCCACCTCAATCGGGGCGGCTTACGCACCAGCTGGTCGTGTGGGACGACCGTGTGGGTGGCGTGGCTGGATCGCCGAAAGCTGAATCCCAAAACCTCGTCGCCTGCCGAAAAGTCCGTCACCCCGGTTCCGACATCGACGACCACGCCGGCCAGGTCACTGCCTTCGCCGCAAGGAAACGTGGTGGGAAACATCTCTTCCAGTGCGCCGGACCGGATACCCGCCTCACCGGGATTGATCCCGGCGGCGCGCACCTCGACCAGCACCTCGCCATCAGCGGGGACCGGCATATCGACATCGGCTATGTACAGAACATCGCGCCCGCCGTAGCGATCGAAACGGACCGCGCGTGCTTTTGCAGCTGTCATCCTCATCTCCTTCTTCTGGTCAGCAGGCCCAGGTGCTCCAGATCCGCGATGTATTTTTCGATCAGCGTTGCTGATATATGCGGAATATCTTCGTCTGCACCAATTTTCGCTGCTTGCACGGCTTCGCGGAAGACATCGGTAGGCGCGGGTGCGCCACGCAGCGGCTGCTCGGGTTTTCGGTAGGCATCCAGCAGCGGCAGCACCGAACGTTGGCGCTGCTTTTCCGGCAACGCGCGCAGGGCGGTTTCGAAGCGCGCCAGCCATTCCGCGTAGTCGTCGAGGCGCTGAATGTCGTTGCCGGACTCGATGATCCAGTCCACGAACACGTCCAGCGAGATGCCGTCGTCATGCGGGTTCATCACGTCGAAGGACCGGAAGCCCCACGACGGGGTGACGACGGACTGGTCGCCGAGCGTGCTAATCGACTCTGCGACGAAGTCGACGGGCAGACCGTCGTAATGGGCGCGGGGCCGGTTGCCGGCAGCATCGGTCTGATAGAACGAGCGCGGCGCGATGCCCGTCGACAGGAGGCTGAAGATCAGCCGGGTGAATGCATCCGGCACATTGAGCTGGCCGGCATACCGACTGTGGGCCAGAATCAAGTCGGAGCGGAACACCGCGACCGGCAGCTGGCAGAGATCGTGCGCCTCGCGTAGCAACACCTCGCCGGCCCACTTGCTGTTCGCATACCCGTTGGCGTACGAGTCGTCGATCGGTCGCACCGGGCTGACGTCGCGAATGTCACCGTTCTCCACGAATTCGGCCGGATCCACCGACAGCGCCACAGCCACCGTCGACAGGTAGGTAACCGGCTTGATCCGTGATGTGATGGCCAGCCGGATGAGTTCCGCGGTGCCAACCACGTTGGGACCGAACAACTGGTCGTAGGGCAAGACGTGGTTGACCAGGGCGGCCGGATGCACGATTAGATCCACAGTTTGCGCCAGCCGCTCCCACGTCGATTGATCCAAGCCAAGATTCGGCTCACCGATATCACCGACGACGACTTCGAGCCGATCGGCCGCCAATTCCCGGAACCGCGCCAGCAGATGCTCGTCGCCGCTGTCGAACACGGCTTCAAGCCGTCTCGCGGCGGTCTGCGGGTCGCTGCCCCGGATGATGCAGATCAGCTTGCCGTCCGTCTCGGCAAGCCGTTGTAGCCAATCCAGGCACAGGAATCGGCCGAGGTAGCCGTTGGCGCCGGTGAGCAGGACGGTGTGCGGTTCACCGCTTGCCGTCGGCTGGGACACCGCGCCGGCCAGGGTCTGCGCGTCGATGAACTTGTCCAAGGTGAGGTCGCTGGCCCGCACCTGGGTGGCGTCTCGCCCATGCACGGTCGTGAAGGTCGGGCGTTGGGCTTCGGCGCCCTGCTGGGTCTCGATGTAGTCAGCGAGCTGGCGCAAGTTGCCTGTCGGGCCGATGATCACACCGACCGGCACCTCGATGCTGAAGATGTCCTGCAGCAGGTTGGAAAAGGTCAACGCCGACAGCGAATCACCGCCGAGATCGATGAAGTGGGCTTCGGGTTCCGGTGTGCTACCGGCGCCCAGCAGCGCCTGCGCCGCGCTGATCAACGTGGCGAGCACCGGCTGGTCGGCCGCGGCTGTCCTCAGCGCGCGCAACTGGTCGACCCGATTGGCGGCAAGGTCGGCGTACAGCTCTTCGAGACGATTGCCGTAATGCTCCTTGAGCTTGGGCCGCAACAACTTTCCGGCCCCGGACAACAACCCATTGTCGGGGCTGAACGGCTCGGACTCGACGAGGAAGTCGACCGGCAGTTCGTAGGACTGCAGCTCGGCAGTTTTCGCCGTCACGCGCAGCGACTCGGTCAGGGCTGCTTTGAGTCCCGTCTCGTTGCCGGAGAATTTCTGCAACGCATCTGTGGTAGGCACCACAACGGCCAGCAGGTAAGGACGTTCGCTGTTGCCGTAGACGAAGACCTGCCGCACCAGCGCAGCGCCGGCGAACACCGACTCCAGGTGCGCGACGGCCACGAATTCGCCCTGCGCCAGCTTCAGCACATTGTTGCGCCGGTCGACGTAAGCAAGATGATCCGGCCCGATCTCTGCCACCACATCACCGGTCCGGTAATAGCCGTCGTCGAAGACCCCGGCGGTCACCTCGGGACGTTTGTAGTAGCCGGGCGTCGCGGTCGCGGAGTTCACCAGCAGCTCGCCGCGTGGATGTGGTTTGTCTGTCGCGAAATACCCCAACTCGGGGACGTCGATCAGTTTGTAGTCGATCACCGGCGGGCGTCTGATCTTGCCGTCCAGGGTCACCATCCCCACCTCGGTAAGACCGTAGCCGTCGGCGATGTGCACGCCCAGACATGACTCGATGAAAACCTTCATCTCGGCGGCCAGCGGCGCGGTTCCGACGAAACCTGTCAAAACCCGGCCGCCGAGCACCTCGTCGCGTAGCTCCGATTTGGCCTCCGCGTCGGCGAGGAGCGGCTCGATTCCAGCGGCGAGCCGCCCGTCGACGCCGCTTTGGTAGCGCTGGAACAGCATCTCGACCACCCGAGGTACCAGGCCCATCTCGGTGGGGCGCACCAGATTCCAGTCCTCGAACAGCGTGGACAGGTCGCTCTCCGGCACAAAGAAACTAGTGCCGCCGGCTTGAAAGGACGTCGCCAGCGGGATCCGGCCGCCCAGGTGGTTCAGCGGCATGAAGTTGACGTTGACCACCGGCGCCTCGGTCGTCGGCATCACCTCGGCGGTCCAGAGCCGCGACAGCATGTTCTCGGTGTACATGGCCCCTTTGGGCAGCCCGGTGCTTCCCGACGTGTACAACATCATCGCCAGCCGCTGCTCGTCGCCGCCAGTGTAGATGGGCTCCGGCGGCAGCGATCGGCCGCGGGCTATGACGTCGTCGAGCGTTTCGACGATTGCCGCCATACCGGCATCGGCCAGTCGTATCCTTGCCCGCTCAAGGCTTTCGCGTTGGTCGTCGACCTCCGGCTGATAGTCGAAGACGACGACGCGCTGCACCGACTCATTGCCCAACACCGACTCGATGGCCAAATCCAGGTGCGCCGCGCTGACCGTCACAATCCGGGGTTCGACTTCGGCGATGATCGGCTGCAGCCGCGACACTGGAGCGTTGTGCTGCAACGGCACTGAGACCAAGCCGAGATAGCCGCACACCAGGTCGACGGTCAAGTAGTCGGGACTGGCGAAACCAACGGTCGCGACGAAGTCGCCGGGCACCGCCGGGTGACGCGCATCATGTCGCCAGGCAGTGGCGGCGGCACGGACATTGGCCCAGAGGTGCCGGTAGCTGATGGTGTCGAATCGCGGCAGCAGCCGGCTGGTGGTGCGGCCGGTGGCCGGGTCTGTTGTCAGCGTGCGCGCCCGCCACCCGAGAGCTGGACGGTCGGCATAACCGTCCGCATAGGTTTGCAGCACCTGCGGTAACCGAAGACCCGGCTGTCGCGCGGCGTCCACGACATCGGGCTTGGGCATGGCCGCACGGATCTGCTGGTCGTGCGCGCGCAGTTCTGCGGTGCGGCGCGCGATGTGCTCGTCGAGACCGCCGGCAGGGGCCGGGATGGTGTCGTTCTCATGTCGCGCGTCGTCTGTCATGCTGCACCTTTCGTTCCGGCCGTCTCTAGGCGCAACCTCACCGGCTCGGCTGTCTCTTCCACCCATAGGTGTGACCGTCGCCACAGCAACACGGATTCGCCGATACCGACCGGTGCTTGGTCAGACGCAGCTCAGGTTGCGCGGCTACTCGACTACGTTGATCGGATCGCCCAGGTGAACGGTGTCGAAGTACCACGCAGCATTGTCAGGACTTAGGTTGATGCAGCCGTGGCTGACGTTCGCGTAGCCCTGCGAGTCCACCGACCAGGGAGCCGAATGCACGTATACGCCGCTCCAGGTGACGCGAACAGCGTACGAGGCGGTGATTTTATAGCCCTCCGGCGAGCTGAGCGGGATGCCGATGGTTCGCGAATCCATGACGACAGTGCGCTCTTTGGAAAGGGCGGTGTAGTTGCCGATCGGAGTCGGGCGGCTGGGCTTACCCATCGACGCCGGCATCGTGCGCACCACCTCGTCGTTGATACTGACGGTAAAGGTGTGCTGGGAGATGCTGGCAACACCTACCACCGCGTCGCCGGTCTCGAAGCCGGTCCCCAAGGCGTGCACCTGAACTCCGATGTGGCTGTGGGCAGGCCAGTAGCCGTTCGGTGTCCACTCCACCACGTTGTCGTCCACCCAGCTGAACCGTCCGGTCATGTGGTTCGGCGAGGTGATCTTGATCGCCCGTTCGGTCGCTGCGCGGTTTCTGACCGGCCCGGTGAATGTGACGATTACCGGGTGGGCCACACCGACCACCTGGCCATTGGCCGGCTGGATCGAAGCTATGCCCACTGTGCCATCGGTCGTGTTCTTTGGCGCAATCGCGGCCGTGCTGGGGGCACCCGACCCCGCCATGGCCAGCACGGCACTTGCTGCCGTGAGCCACATATATCGAATCGCTGTTCGCACGGTGCCCACCCTCCGCGACGATGCAAGGCCGAAGCGCTCACATTCTGTATCTCTAATATGTACCCTATCTGGCCTTCAGCAAACGGATCATAAAATGGGCAACTCGCGATAGCTGAGCCAGAAATCTATGAGTTGACCAGGTCGGCCCCGCAAAGAAGCCCATGATGTGATCTGAAACTTGTTGAGTGGGCTGCGCCTTGGCAAGCGCTGATGGCCGTTCGATAGCGGCTCGATGACGCGCCCGTCCGGCGCTGTGTTAGACCGAACGCATGACCGATCCCTACACGCAGCCACTGCCCGGTTCGGCGGCACTTGTTCGACGTCCAATGCGACTTTTATACCGACACGGCGCCGCTGCGCATCGAAGGCACCCGTGCGGCGATCCCGGCCATGGCTCGGCTGGCAACCGGATTTCGTGACCGTGCACTGCCGATCGTGCACGTCGTCAGGCTCTACCGCCCGGACGGATCGAACGCCGACCTAGTGCGCAAACAGGCGATCGAACGGGGTGCCCGAATTGCCGTTCCGGGCAGCGCGGGCTCGCAGATCGCACGCGAACTGTTGCCCAATCCTGTTGAGCTGGACCACGAATTACTGCTCAGCCGCGAACTCCAACAGATCGGTCCGCGCGAACACGTGGTGTACAAACCGCGGTGGGGGGCCTTCTACCAGACCACGCTCGAGCAGCACCTTCGCGATACCGGCAGTGACACACTGGTATTCGCCGGTTGCAACTTCCCCAACTGTCCTCGCACTTCGATCTACGAGGCCTCCGAGCGTGACTTCCGAATCGTGCTGGTGTCCGATGCGTTGTCCGGCCTTGACGATCGCGGCATCGAGGAATGCCGTGGGATAGGCGTAGACGTTCGAGACCTCTCGGCGACCCTAGCGTGGCTGCGTCCAGATTAGCGCCGACCTGGCGGCTCAATCCGTGGATTTCACCCGGGCAGCCGCGGATTCCGGCATGGGCTCATACCGGGCGAACGAGCGGGTGAACGAAGCCGCCCCATGTGAGAGCGAACGCAAGTCGATCGCGTAACGGGTCAGCTCGACCTGCGGCACTTCGGCTCTGACCAACGTGCGATCGTTGCCGGCGGTGTCGGTACCCAGCACCCGGCCGCGGCGCCCGGACAGATCGCCCATCACCGCACCGACCAGATCATCGGGTATCAACACCGAGATTTCATCGATCGGCTCGAGCAGCGACACCTTGGTCGCCGCCGCGGCTTCCTTCAACGCCAGCCCACCGGCCATCTGGAAGGCGAAGTCCGACGAGTCGACGCTGTGCGCCTTGCCGTCGAGCAGCGTTACGCGGATGTCGACCACCGGATAGCCGGCCTGCACGCCCTTTTCCATCTGGGCGCGTACGCCTTTTTCCACGCTCGGGATGAACTGCCGGGGCACCGCGCCACCGACCACCTTGTCGTGGAACTCGAAACCCGACCCCTCCGGTAATGGTTCCACTTCGATGTCGCAGACCGCGTACTGGCCATGTCCGCCGGACTGTTTGACGTGCCGGCCGTGCCCTTTTGCCTTCCCGCCAAAGGTTTCCCGCAGAGGTACTCGGAGCTCGACGGTGTCCACGGCGACGCCATACCGGTTCGCCAACGCGTCGAGTATCACGCCGGCGTGCGCCTCACCCATGCACCACAGCACAACCTGGTGCGTCTCCGGATTTTGCTCGATTCGCAGCGTTGGGTCCTCGGCGGCCAACCGTCCCAAACCGACCGACAGCTTGTCCTCATCGGTCTTGGCGTGGGCCTGGATAGCGACCGGCAGCAGCGACTCCGGCATCATCCACGGTTTGAGCACCAGGGGTTCGGCCTTGTCGGAAAGAGTGTCTCCGGTTTCCGCCCGGCTGAGTCGGCCGATCGCACACAAGTCACCTGGCAGCACAACCGACGCGGGCCGCTGTTGTTTGCCCAGTGGAAACGACAGCGCGCCGATGCGTTCGTCCTCGTCATGATCGACGTGGCTAGAGAGGGAGGAGCCATTATGGCCCCCGACAGAGGCTCCAAAAAAAGAAGTGAAATGGCCCGACACATGAACTGTCGTGTCGGGCCTGATGGTCCCGGAGAAAACCCGGACCAGGCTTAGCCGGCCGACGTAGGGGTCTGATGTCGTCTTCACCACCTCAGCCAGAAGTGGCGAGTCCGAGCCGCAGGTCACCTTGGTATACGCGGCGCCCTGGGCTGTAAAGACCTCGGGCAGCGGGTGTTCCGCTGGGGACGGGAACCCGCGGGTCGCGATCTCCAGCAGCTCCAGCGTGCCGACGCCGGTGCTGCTGCAGACCGGAATAACCGGGAAGAACGAGCCACGGGCGACCGCTTTCTCCAGATCGTCGATCAACACCGACTCGTCAATCTTTTCACCGCCGAGATAACGCTCCATCAGCGATTCGTCTTCGGATTCCTCGATGATTCCCTCGATCAGCGTGCTGCGCGCTTCGTCGACCTGATCGGCGTACGACGAGTCCGGCGAATGCGCGGTCCGCTTCCCGCCCTGGTACTCGTAATGCGTCTGCGATAGTAGCCCGATCAGTCCGTCTCCGGCGGGTAGGTAGAGCGGTAAAACCTTGTCGCCGAACGCATCCTGGGCTGTTGCGAGTGCATTCTGATAGTTGGCCCTGGCATGGTCGAGTTTCGTGATCACCACCGCCCGTGGCATCCCCACCTGACTGCACTCCTGCCAGAGGGACTTGGTCGGCTCGTCGACGTCTTCGTTGGCCGCGATCACGAAAAGTGCGCAGTCCGCGGCTCGCAGCCCGGCCCGCAGTTCGCCGACGAAGTCGGCGTATCCGGGAGTGTCGACGAGGTTGACCTTCACGCCGTCGTGTAGCAGCGACGCCAGCGCAAGGCCGACTGACCGCTGCTGGCGGATCTCGGCCTCGTCATGGTCACAGACCGTGGTGCCGTCAGCGATCGAGCCGGGTCTGGACAACACGCCGGAAGCGACCAGAAGAGCCTCGACTAGAGTCGTCTTCCCGCCGCCGGACGGGCCTACCAGCACCACGTTCCGGACGGCGGCCGGATCATCCACGACAGGAGCGGCTCCTGCGCTCTGGGAATGGTTGGACTTGTCTGCCATGACGTGTCTCTCCTCGTGCCCGGGCGCCATCGTGATGCATGTCACTTTTCTCTTAGCGCACGCGCAGCACAAGAGTGAACGGGCGGTGAACCCATTCCGCGCCGCAGGAGTCCTCAGGCGTGCCAGTTGCTCCACCGCCGGACCGCAACGGCGATTACTGGTCCGTTCAGTGAAACCGACTGGTACTGGGCATATTTCGCCTGCAAAAGGTCGCGCCCGGTGTCCAGCGCATTGCCGCTGTGATGTATCGTCGCCACGCCGTCGGCCCGGACCCACCACAACTGCGTCCAGTCCTGGGCATAGTGGTCGACCAGCAAACTCACTCGTGGGTTCCGCTCGATGTTGGCCAGCCGGCGTAGCCGCTGTGTGGTCTTCGGCTTGGCGTCTACGGCGGTGTAGACGACCTCATCTTGCAGGGCGAACACCACCGGCACCAGATGCGGAGCGCCGTCGGCCGCGACGGTACCCAGGCGGGCTACTGGTGCACGCGCGAAACTGGCCTTCGGGTCGAAGTCGACCACGACAGCTGAGCCTAGAGGTCCCACAGGAGCTAAGTAATGGTGAGGCCGCCGTCGACGACGATCGTCTGGCCGGTTACGTAGCCGCCGGCCGCTGACGCCAGCCAGACCGCCGTGGCGGCCAGCTCTCGCGCGTCGCCCAAGCGGCCCAGGATCAGGCGATGCGCCTGGCTTTCCAGATAGCCGGGCTTGTATTCGTCGGTCATCTCGGTCCGAAAGAATCCCGGTGCCAGCGCGTTGACCCGGATTCCCTTTCGCGCGCCCCACTGTTGGGCGAGATCTCGGGTGAGACCGATGATCGCGGCCTTGCTGGCGCTATAGGCCGCCTGCGGCAGATCGGCCGTGGTAATTCCCAGCACGCTCGCGACGTTGATGATCGAACTGCCCGGCTGCATGACCCGTCCGCTGGCCTGCGCCACCCAGTAGGCGCCGTTGAGGTTGATATCGATCACGGAGCGGAACTGCTCGGGTGTCTCGCGGGTCGCCGGGTGGGCAGACCCCACTCCGGCGTTGTTGATCAGGATGTCGACCGGCCAAAGGTCTGCATCGCGGAGTCCACCAGCGCCTGGCATTGCTCGGGCACGCTGACGTCGGTGGCCATCGGGAGCGCTTTGCGGCCGGCGGATTCGACGAGGGCGGCGGTATCGGCCAACCTGTCGACCCGGCGCGCGCCGAGCACCACGTCGGCGCCGGCCTCGGCGAATGCCTGGGCGAATGCAACACCGAGCCCCGACGATGCGCCGGTCACAATCACGACTCTGTCGTCCAGTCGGAAGGAATCAAGCACGCCCATGCGACAGCACCCTCTTTAGCGTCCAACAGAAACTATGAAGCTATACCGGCGGCCAGTAGCGCTAAGCAGCATGTCGGCCCGGGGGAGCCGCTAATTAGCGCCCCTTTGACGTGACGACGCTGTGGCTACTAATGAGCACGTGACGAAGGAGCCGATCACCGCAGCAAGCCCGCTAGAACCGGACGTGGGCGTGCCGGGCCGGGCAACGCAGGCTACGGTGAAGTGATCAAGTCGCGCCGGCGATACGCGAACGCTGCCACAATTCCGGCTTGATTCGAGGTTAAACCTATGCAGGAGGTGACGGGATGAGCGGATCGCACCGCCGTAGACCGCGGCGGTTGTTGTCGTTGCTCAGTCTGATCGCAGTTGTGGGGCTGGGTCTGGGCACGGTGCCCGCGCACGCTTCACCATTGACGCCACTTCCGCAGGACGCGCTGTCGGCCGTTGGGCAGGTGGGCCCAGCGATCGTCGACATCGACACCAAGATGGCTTACCAGAGTGCGGTGGGCGCGGGAACCGGCATTGTGATACGCCCTAGCGTGGTGCTCACCAACAACCACGTGATCGCCGGCGCTACCGATCTGACCGTTAGATCCATCGGCAATGGTCAGACCTTCCCGGCCACGGTGATCGGCTTCGACCGTAGCCATGACATCGCGGTATTGCAGCTCGGCGGAGGGGGACTGCAGCCCGCCAATATCGGTAACTCCGACACGGTGACCGTCGGCGAACCGATCGTCTCGCTGGGTAATGCCGGTGGTGTCGGCGGAACGCCCAGTGCAGTGGACGGGCGTGTCGCCGCGTTGAACCAGACGGTGTCGGCGTCCGACGCGCTAACCGGCAGCACCGAGACGTTGAATGGGTTGATCCAGGTCGACGCGGCAATACGCCCCGGCGACTCTGGCGGGCCAACCGTCAACGCCGCCAACCAGGTGATCGGGATGAACACCGCCGCCTCGGAGAACTACCACCTCGGCCGCGGACAGGGATTCGCGATCCCGATCAACGAGGCGATGGCTATCGCCGGGCGAATTCAGGGCGGCGGCGGATCCCCGACGGTGCACGTCGGTCCCACGGCTTTCATCGGGGTCGGCGTCAACGATGCTCCTGGCGGCGCGGGCGCCATCGTCAAGCAGGTGATTCCGACCGGTCCTGCGGCCGGAGCCGGGCTAAACCCCGGCGAGGTGATCACTTCGATCAACGGCCAGCCGGTGAACTCGGCCACCGCACTGACGGCCATTCTCGATCAGCACCACCCCGGCGAGACCGTCCAAGTGGGGCTGCAAGATCGCACCATCAACGTGACGTTGGCGGACGGTCCGCCGGGCTGACCTGCACATGGCAGCTCATTCGGCTGCGCTCAAACCGTCTGGCGGGCATAAGGTTTTCGACGACAGACCTCGGGTACGTATAGCATCGTGGACTTGACGAGCGACACAAACGACACCGTCGAGCATGATCCTGCAGAGGGAAGTCACGTCGAAGGCGGCGTGGTCGAGCATCCCGACGCTGACGATTTCGGCGATGCCCGCGAGCTCCCGCCCGACCCGACGTGGTTCAAACGCGCGGTCTTCTACGAAGTGTTGGTGCGGGCGTTCTACGACGGCAACGCCGATGGTGCGGGGGACCTGCGCGGGCTGATCCAGCGAATCGACTACCTGCATTGGCTGGGCATCGACTGCATCTGGCTGCCGCCGTTCTACGACTCACCGCTGCGTGACGGTGGCTATGACATCCGCGACTTCTACAAGGTGTTGCCGGAGTTCGGCACCGTCGACGACTTCGTCAAGCTGCTCGACGCAGCGCATCGGCGCGGCATCCGGGTGATCACCGACCTGGTGATGAACCACACCTCCGAATCGCATCCCTGGTTCCAGGAGTCACGAAACGACCCCGACGGGCCATACGGCGACTACTACGTCTGGAGTGACACCAGCGAGCGCTACACCGACGCCCGGGTGATCTTCATCGACACCGAGGAGTCGAACTGGACCTTCGACCCGGTCCGGCGGCAGTTCTACTGGCACCGGTTCTTCTCTCACCAGCCCGACCTGAACTACGACAACCCCGCCGTGCAAGAGGCGATGATCGACGTCATCCGTTTCTGGCTCGATCTCGGTATCGACGGCTTCCGGCTGGACGCCGTGCCGTATCTCTTCGAACGAGAGGGCACCAACTGCGAAAACCTGCCCGAGACCCACGCCTTCCTCAAGCGGGTGCGCAAAGTGGTCGACGACGAATTTCCAGGGCGGGTGTTGCTCGCCGAAGCCAATCAGTGGCCGGCCGATGTTGTGGAGTATTTCGGTGACGACAGCACCGGCGGCGACGAATGCCACATGGCGTTCCACTTCCCGCTGATGCCGCGCATCTTCATGGCGGTGCGGCGCGAGTCGCGGTTCCCAATTTCGGAGATCTTGGGCCAGACACCAGAAATTCCGGACATGGCGCAGTGGGGGATCTT
The DNA here is from genome assembly GCA_963744835.1 of uncultured Actinomycetota bacterium. Classification (GTDB taxonomy): domain Bacteria; phylum Actinomycetota; class Actinomycetes; order Mycobacteriales; family Mycobacteriaceae; genus Mycobacterium. The sequence continues at coordinate 745,606 of CAVUVB010000006.1, read as the reverse complement.
CCTGCGCAACCACGACGAGTTGACGCTGGAAATGGTCAGCGACGAAGAGCGTGACTACATGTACTCCGAATACGCCAAAGACCCGCGGATGAAGGCCAATGTGGGCATCCGGCGCAGGCTGGCTCCACTGCTGGACAACGACCGCAACCAGATGCAGCTGTTCACCGCTCTGCTGCTGTCGCTGCCCGGCTCGCCGGTCCTCTACTACGGGGACGAAATCGGTATGGGTGACGTCATCTGGTTGGGTGATCGCGACGGGGTGCGCACCCCGATGCAGTGGACCCCCGACCGTAACGGCGGCTTTTCCACCGCGAACCCAGGCCGGCTCCACCTGCCGCCCAGCCAGGACCCGGTCTACGGCTACCAATCGGTCAACGTGGAAGCGCAGCGCGATACCTCGACGTCGCTGCTGAACTGGACCCGCACTATGTTGGCCGTGCGCCGCCGCCACGACGCCTTCGCTGTCGGCACATTCGAGGAGCTAGGCGGCTCGAACCCCTCGGTACTCGCTTATGCCCGCAAAACCGATAATGACGTGGTGGTGTGCGTCAACAACCTGTCACGTTTTCCGCAGCCCATCGAATTGCATCTGCAGCATTGGAACGGATTCACACCGGTGGAGTTAACCGGGCAGGTGGAGTTCCCGCGCATCGGGCATCTGCCCTATTTGCTGACCCTCCCGGGGCATGGGTTCTACTGGTTCCAGTTGTGCAGTTCTGAGGAGTCGGAATGAACTTGCCGTGGGCCGAATGGCTCCCGCAGCAACGCTGGTATGCCGGGCGAAGCCGCGAGCTCGCCGCCGCCGAACCGAGCCGCGTTGTCGGGCTGCGTGACGACATCGACCTGTTCCTGGTCGATGCCACTTACACGGACGGATCGGCCGAGCGCTATCAGGTGATCGTGAGCTGGGATTCCGAGCCGGTGGCCGAATACAACACTGTCGCCACCATCGGCGGCGATGGCAATCACGTCGCCTACGACGCGCTCTACAACCCCGATGCCGGAGCATTTCTGCTATCCCTGATTGATACATCGGCCACCCGAGACGACGTGCAGTTTGGCAAAGAGCCGGAGGTGACGCTGCCGCTGGAGGCCTATCCGTGGGTATCGGAGGCCGAGCAAAGCAACACCAGCGTGATCTTCGAGCGCGACGCTATTTTCAAGGTCTTTCGCCGTGTCAGCCCTGGGATCAACCCCGACATCGAGCTGAATCGGGTGCTGGCCCGGGCGGAGAACCCGTATGTGGCCCGACTGCTCGGCACCTACGAGCTGACGTCGAACGACGCCGATACGGCGACCCCGCTGGGCATGGTTACCGAGTACGCGGCCAACGCGGCCGAGGGCTGGGCAATGGCCACCGCAAGCGTGCGTGACCTGTTCGCCGAGGGCGACCTCTACGCCGACGAGGTCGGCGGCGATTTCGCGGGAGAGGCTTACCGGCTGGGTGAGGCGGTCGCTTCGGTGCACGCAACGCTTGCGGAGACGCTCGGCACGTCGGAGGCCACCTTCCCGGTGGACACCATGCTGGCCCGGCTGGCGGCGGCCGCCGCGACGGTGCCCGAACTCGACGAACACGCGGCCACGGTAGAGGAGCGCTTCGGAAAACTCGCGGATCAGACGATCACTGTGCAGCGGATACATGGGGATCTGCACCTAGGCCAGGTATTGCGCACCCCGGAGTCCTGGCTGTTGATCGACTTCGAAGGCGAGCCCGGTCAACCGCTGGCGGAGCGGCGCGCACCGGACTCTCCGCTGCGCGACGTCGCCGGCGTGCTGCGCTCTTTCGACTACGCCGCCTACGGGCCGCTTGTCGACCGGTCCGCCGACAAGCAGCTCGCCGCGCGTGCCCGAGAGTGGGTGCAGCGCAACCGGACAGCGTTCTGCGACGGCTACGCCGCTGCCTCCGGTGTCGACCCGCGCGATTCGGCGCTGCTATTGGCGGCCTACGAGCTGGACAAGGCCGTCTATGAGGCTGGTTATGAGTCTCGGCACCGGCCCGGCTGGTTGCCGATCCCACTGCGCTCGATTGCCAAGTTGACCGCTAATTGATTTGAGCGGCATGTGAATCGCGCTCGGCAGGAGGCGCAGGTCGCGGCGGTCTGAAAGCATATGCGTATGGTGCGTGAGAGCCTGCGTGACACATTCGATCGTGAGGCGAGGTTGTCGTGGGTGCTGGCAGCGCTGGCCGGTGTGCTGGGGGCGACGGCATTCACCCACTCCGCCGGGTACTTCGTGACGTTCATGACTGGGAATGCACAACGCGCTGTGCTGGGGTATTTCCGAGGCGACGTATTGCTGTCGGTGACCGCTGGCCTGCTCATGGCGTGCTTCGTTGCCGGCGTGGTGGTTGCCTCGGTGTGCAGGCGCCATTTCTGGGTGGCGCATCCGCACGGACCGACTGTGCTCACGACCTTCAGCCTTCTGGTCGCCACAGCAGTCGACGTCATCGATGAGGGGTGGGAAGAGAATCTTGTTGACTTCGCGCCAATTCTGTTCGTGGTCTTCGGCATTGGCGCTTTGAACACATCGTTCGTCAAGGATGGCGAGGTGTCGGTGCCGTTGAGCTATGTGACCGGCACGCTGGTCAAGATGGGACAGGGCATCGAACGCCACATCGCAGGCGGCGACGTGTCGGACTGGCTTGGCTACTTCTTGCTGTTCGCCAGCTTCGTCGTCGGCGCCGCATTAGGCGGCTGCATCAGCTTGGTGGTCAACGGGACCGGGATGCTGATCGCCGCTTCCGTCGTGTGCGCGTTGACAACCGGATACACCTACTTCCACCAGGACCGGCGCGCCCTGCTGGATGAGGGCCGCTGACAAAGACATCGGCAGCAGCGCTGGGGGAGCGCTGCTGCCGATGCGTCGGAGGGGGTGTCAGGTGGCGGCCTGGTTGGCGCTTAGCACCCGCTGAATGTCGGGTTTCATGGCAACCAGCTGCTGGTTCCAGTAGCCCCAGTCGTGTGTTCCATTGGGGGGGAAGTTGAACACACCGTTGTTGCCGCCCGCGGCCACGTAGTTGTCCCGGAACTGCTCGTTGGTGCGCAGCGTGAAGCTCTCCAGGAACTTGGCCGGCATGCTGTCGCCACCAAGGTCGTTCGGAGTTCCGTTACCGCAGTAGACCCAGACCCGGGTGTTGTTCTGGACCAGTCGAGGGATCTGAACCATCGGGTCGTTGCGCTTCCATGCCGGATCGCTGGTCGGACCCCACATGTTGGTCGCGCTGTAGCCACCGGCATCACCCATGGACAAGCCGATCAGTGTCGGCCACCAGCCCTCGGACGGGTTCAAAAAGCCCGACAGCGAACCCGCGTAAGAGAACTGCTGCGGGTAGTACGCGGCCAGGATCAGCGCAGAGCCACCCGACATCGACAGGCCCACCGCGGCGTTGCCGTTCGGGGAGATGCCCCGGTTGGCCTGCAGGTATACCGGGAGCTCCCTAGTCATGAAGGTTTCCCACTTGTACGTCTGGCAGCCGGTTTTGCCGCAAGCTGGTTGATACCAGTCGCTGTAGAAGCTGGACTGGCCGCCGACCGGCATGATCACCGACAGGCCCGACTGGTAGTACTCCTCGAACGCGGGAGTGTTGATGTCCCAACCGTTGTAGTCGTCCTGCGCACGCAACCCGTCGAGCAGATATAACGCGTGCGGTCCGCCGCCCTGGAATTGAACTTTGATATTGTGGCCCATTGCCGCCGATGGCACTTGCAGATACTCGACCGGCAGGCCCGGCTTGGAGAATGCCCCCACGGTCGCCGAGCCGCCCACAGCGCCGACCAGACCGGACAGCAAGGCTGCCCCGGCGGTCGCGATTGCCAGTCGACGCGGCAAACGCGTGGCCGCGCCGCGCAACTTCTCAACGATCTTCATAGCTCCTACCCATCCCAACTTTCATCTGCCGCTTTACGCGGTCGAATAGCTGTCGGTGGCAGTCAAACACAGCGCGCGGGCCGTTCCCGTTTGTCGCCTCGGGGTGTGGGGTCGCGGTTGGCTAACGATTATGCGGCGGCGCGGACTCAACGATAACGATTGTGCATCGGCGGCCTATTCGCCAGCAGCGCTGTGCATTACGCGCATGATCGAGGCCGCTATGAGACCAGTCGCCGCAATAGGGTTGACGCGGTGGTGATTCCGAGTGCCGCAGCAGCCAGCAGGACGACGATGTCCGCCGAGTTGAACGGGGAGCCGATCAGCAGCGCTCGTAGAGCGTCGACCTCGTAGCTGAGCGGGTTGACCTTGCTGAGCACATGCAGCCAGGCCGGCATCACGTTGACGGGGTACAGCGCGTTGGATGCGAAGAACAACGGCATCGTGATGGCTTGTCCGATGCCCATCAGCCGATCGCGGTTGCGAACCAGACCGGCCAACGTCATCGACAAGCATGCGAAGAACGCAGCACCCAGCATGACGATCCCCATCGCCCCCAGGATTCGCAGCGGGTTGATCGTCAAGCCAATGCCCATCAGGTAGGACAGTGCCAAAACGCCAACAACCTGGGCTACCGACCGCACGCCCGCGGCGAACGATTTACCGGTGATCAACGCCGACGCAGGAGCGGGCGTCACCATCAGTTTCGCGAGGATGCCCGCGTCTCGGTCCCAGATGATCTGTATGCCATAGAAGATGGAAATAAACAGCGCTGACTGCGCGATGATGCCCGGCGCCAAGAAGGCCAAGTAGGACACTGACCCGGTATTGATGACATGCAAGTGGCTGAACGTGGTGCCGAAGATCAGCAGCCACAGCGCCGGTTGCACCATCCGGGTGACGAGCTCGGTGCGGTCGTGCTGCAGTTTCTGTAGCTCGACGATCGCGAACGCTCCGACGCGCGCTAACGTTGCGCGAGCTCGCTGCCAACCGTGCGGGGCGCGGAGCAAGCTCGCATTGACGGCAGACTCAACCGGCACGGCGGGCAACCTTTCTGCTGGAACGGATTGAACGCAATGACTCTGAAGACCCAGAAGCTTCTGCCTGCTGTGACAAGTCCGATGCCGCGTAGTGACGGAACACGTCTTCGAGCGTGGCCGCGGGCGACACCGTCGATTTCAACTTCGTCGGGGTTCCCACGGCCCGCAACTCACCGCGATGCATCAACGCCACCCGATCGCACAGCGCGTCGGCCTCATCCATGTAGTGGGTGGTCAGCAGAACGGTCATGCCGAACTGAGACTGCATGCTTTGCACTTGACTCCAGACACCCTCTCGGGCAATGGGATCCAGACCGACGGTCGGCTCGTCGAGAACCAGCAGTGACGGGCGGTTGACAAGCGCTTGGGCCACCTCTAGCCGGCGTACCATGCCGCCGGAGTAGGTCCCCGCGAGCCGGTTGGCCACGTCGAGTAGCTCCATGGCGGCCAGCGCCTCTTCGACGCGTTCACCGCGCTGGGCACGGGGCACCCCATAGAGCCGCGCGAACCACTCCACATTCTGTTGACCAGTCAGCGCCGGCTCGATGGAAAGCTGTTGTGGGACATAGCCGATATTGCTTCGGATATCGGACGTCTGCTGACGTGAGTCCAACCCGAAGATGCACAGCTGACCCTGCTGGATCGGCGTCAGCGTAGTGAGCATCCGCACCAGCGTGGTTTTACCGGCCCCGTTCGGCCCGAGCAGGCCCATGGTTTCACCAGGCCGTACCTGCAGCGTCACATCGTCGACCGCGGTGAACTTGCCGTAGCGATAGGTCAGGTGTTGGCAGTCGATGGCCGGGGGTAGCAATTGGCTCATGATCGGCGCTCCTGGAGTAGTCGTGTCATCGTGTCGAGAACCTCGAGTCCCTTTGCCAGAGATTCGATTTGGTCGTCATCGAGTTCGCCGATTACCTCCGACAGCAGCACTCGCCGTGCGGCCCTGGATGCGTCGACGATCTGCTGGGTGGGCTCGGCGAGTGCGAGCTCGCCGACGCGGCGGTCGGAGGCACTGACGCTGCGGGCCAAGAAGCCGTCGCACACCAGCTTGGAGACCAGCGTCGAGGCGCTGTTGGCCACCAACCCGAGCTCCGCAGCAGCGGCGCTGATCGATATCCCGGGCCGGCGGCCCACCAGCCAGAGCAGCTCCGACTGCGACTCGGTGAGTTGCGCGGAGTCGAAACCGCGGCCAACGGACCTTCGAAGCTGTCGGCGAAATTTCCCGACGACCCGGAAAACTTCGGCTGCTAAATCGGCGCTTACCTGCACTTACCCAACAATACCTCTGTTTACGAGCTAAATATGGGTGCTAGCTGTGGGGTGGTTAGGTAAACCTATGCGGGCTATCGCTCTAGACGGTGCAGGACGACGTCGGTCAGCTGGCCGCCGTGCGCGCTCGCGGTCATATACGTGCAGGCAGGTTGGCGGCGGCGATCCGTCGGTGACCCGGGGTTGAGCAGCCGCAGCCCGGTACTTGTCGTGGTGTCCCATGGGATGTGACTGTGACCGAAGATCAGCACATCACTGTCTGGGTAGTGCCGCGACATCCGCACCTCGCGGCCGACGGCAGCACCCGTTTCGTGCACCACAGTGAAGTGCAGCCCTTCCAACAGCACGTCCGCGCGCTCCGGTAGCCGCGACCGCAACACCGGTCCGTCGTTGTTTCCCCAACACGCCACCAGCCGCGCAGCTTTGGCCGTCAGGCTGTCGAGCAGCTCGGGTGTCACCCAGTCACCGGCATGGAAGACAACATCGGCGCTTTCCACCTGTGCCCACACCTGTGCGGGTAAATCGCGGGCGCGCCGTGGAACGTGCGTGTCGGCGAGTAGCAGCAGCCTCACCTATTCATCCTGCGTCATCCTGCAACGGGCTCGGCCGCTAGCTCCGTTTACTGCGCGCTTGTGCTCCGGTCTCGCCGACGTCGAGACTGTCGTCGGGACCCGTCGCACCGACGTATGTGCCATTGTCGCCGTCTTTACCGGCACGTGAACGTGCTTCATGGCTCTCGGCCTCAACGTCTGAGCATTGACCAGGTACCCGCGGCGCGGCCACCGCGACACCGGCACTATCGTCGCTACCTAAGCAGAGGAGAACACTATGCGCACCTTCGAGTCAGTTGCCGACCTCGCCGCCGCCGAGGGACAAAGCATCGGAGAAAGCGAATGGGTGACCATCACCCAGGAAGACGTCAACCTCTTCGCCGACGCGACCGGGGATCACCAGTGGATCCACGTTGACCCGGAAAAGGCGGCCAACGGCCCGTTCGGCACCACGATCGCGCACGGCTTCATGACGCTGGCTCTGCTGCCCCGGCTCCAGCACCAGATCTACACGGTCAACGGCATCAAGCTCGCCATCAACTACGGCCTGAACAAGGTCCGCTTCCCTGCTCCCGTTCCGGTCGGATCAAAGGTTCGCGCGCAGAGCTCGTTGGTGAGCGTCGAGGACGTGGGCAACGGTGCCGTGCAGGCGACGATGTCCACGACCGTCGAGATCGAGGGGTCGGCCAAGCCGGCGTGTGTGGCCGAGAGCGTCGTCCGCTACATCTCGTAGGCTCAGGCCATGGACGCTGAACTGGCATCTTGGCTCGCTGCCGGACAGCACTTCGACTACCTCGGCTTTGACATTTTCTATCGCGTCGAGGGCAGTGGACCTCCGCTACTGCTGATCCACGGTTACCCGTTCAACTCCTATGACTGGGCGCCGATCTGGCCGGCACTGACGCAACGGTTCACCGTCATCGCGCCGGACATGATCGGTATGGGATTCTCTGCGAAACCCGTGGCCTATGAATATTCGGTGCACGACCACGCCGACATGCACGAAGCACTGCTGGCAGACTTGAACATCGACAATGCGCACATCCTGGCCCACGACATCGGTGATTCGGTGGGCCAGGAACTGTTGGCCCGCCACGAATTCGGTGAGTGTGCCTACGGTCCGCTAAGCATCGACTCGATCACCTGGCTCAACGGCGGCATGTTCGTCGAGACCTACACGCCCCGAGTGGCACAGAAGCTGATGTCGCGCACTCCGTTGGGCGACATCTTCAGTCGTGTGCAGGGCAGCCCCTTATCTCGTCGACTGCTGGAACCGACATTGCGGGAGATGTTCGGGCCGAATACCAAGCCGACACCGCACATGATGGACGTGTTCAACGAGATCTTGGACTACAACGACGGCCGCCGGGTGCTGCACAAGGTCGGTCGCTTCATCAACGACCGCTACACCCACCGAAACCGGTGGGTGCGTGCCATGCGGCAGACCGCGGTTCCGATGCGGTTGATTGACGGGCCGGTCGACCCTAACTCCGGTGCGCACATGGCCCGCCGCTACGCCGAGGTGATACCCGAACCCGATGTGGTGATGCTTGCTGACGACATCGGGCATTGGCCGCAACTCGAAGCACCTGATGCGGTGCTGACACACTTTCTCGCCCACATCGACCGCGTCAGCGCCGGTTCCTAGAACTCGGCGACGGCGTGCTCGAGGCGTTCGGCCAGCCTGGCCTGGGCCTCCGCGCGCCGGGTGGGTATGTGCTGGGACGGGAAAGGCGTTGTCACAGGCTCATATTCGCGCAGCGTGCGACGGGCCACCGTCATCTTGTGGAGCTCGGTGGCGCCGTCGGCGATGCCCAGCGACTCGGCGGCCACCATCATCTTGACGAACGGCATCTCGTCGGAGACGCCCAGCGCGCCGTGCAGGTGCAGGGCCCGCTGTGCGACGTCGTGCAGCACCTGGGGCATGGCAACCTTGACCGCGGCGATGTCTCGGCGCACCTTCTGGTAGTCATGATGCTTGTCGATCAGCCATGCGGTGCGTAGCACCAGCAATCGGAACTGCTCGATCTGGATCCAGCTGTCGGCGATCTTCTCCTGGGTCATCTGGAAGTCCGAGAGTGCGCCGTGCCTGGTCTTGCGTGACACAGCGCGCTCGCACATCATGTCGAAGGCTTTGCGCGCCAACGCGATTGTCCGCATCGCGTGGTGGATGCGGCCGCCGCCGAGGCGGGTCTGCGCGATCGCGAACGCCTGCCCTTCGCCGCCAAGGACATGGTCGGCCGGCACCCGGACGTCGTTGTAGCGGACGTAGCCGTGCGAGCCGTGCTTGCTCGACTCGCCTCCGATCCCGACATTGCGGATGATCTCGATGCCCGGCGTCTCGCCCGGCACGATGAACAGCGACATCTTGTCGTACGTGCGGGCGTCGGGCTTGGTCACGGCCATCACGATGAAAAACGACGCGTGCCTGGCGTTGCTGGAAAACCACTTCTCCCCGTTGATGACCCACTCGTCACCGTCCCGGGTCGCGCCCGTCACGAACATGCCGGGGTCGGAGCCGCCCTGCGGTTCGGTCATCGAGTAGCAGGAGGTGATTTCGCCGTCGAGCAGCGGCTGCAGGTAACGGGCTTTCTGGTCGGCGGTGCCGAAAAGGGCCAGGATTTCGGCGTTACCCGAGTCGGGTGCCTGCGAGCCGAACACTGACGGGGCCCAACGGGAGCGGCCGAGGATTTCGTTGAGCAGCGCGAGCTTGACCTGGCCATAGCCCTGGCCGCCCAGTTCCGGTTGCAGGTGCGCCGCCCACAGCCCGTGGTCTCTGACCTGCTGCTGCAGCGGTCGCAGCACCGCCATCGTCGCAGGGTTCTTCTTGTCGTAGGGATCGAGCGCGACGAGGTCGAGCGGCTCGAGTTCGTTGACCATGAACTCTTCGACCCAGTCAAGTTTCTGCTGGTATTCCGGATCTGTTTCAAAGTCCCACGCCACAATCTTCGAGCTTAAGTCTCCTCGCTGTGACACCAGCAACCCGGCCCGGCTGCACGTCGGCCGATCCGGTCTAGCCTGGCCTGATGACGATTGAGGCACGCCCGGCGCGCAAAGCCGACATTGCCACGCTGTCGCAGGTGTTGGGCCGCGCCTTTTTCGACGACCCGGTGACGGCCTGGATGCTGCCCGATGAGAAATTCCGGCCGAGATGTTTGCCGCGGCTTTTCGCCACGCTGACGCGCCACCACCACTTCGCTGGCGGCGGCGTAGAAGTGGCCTGCGACGCGCAGGGCATCGGTGCGGCGGCGCTCTGGGATCCGCCGAACCGATGGAAGCAATCTGCACGCGAGCAGCTGGCCATGCTGCCGTCGGTCATCCGCACCTTCGGCTATCGAGCGGCGGCGGCCCGCGACGTGATCGAGTTGATGAACCGTCATCACCCCGAGGAACCGCATTGGTATCTCGCTGTCATTGGAAGCGACACCATCGTGCGCGGCAAAGGGTTCGGACAGGTCCTGATGCGGTCGCGGCTGGACCGGGTCGACGCCGAGCACGCACCTGCTTACCTGGAGTCGAGCAAGGCGGAAAACGTGCCGTACTACGAGCGCTTCGGCTTTGAAGTGACAGGGGAGGTCGTAATACCTGACGGGGGTCCGACGTTGTGGCCGATGTGGCGCAAACCGCGGTGATCAAAATGGCACTGCGGGACAACGTCAATGCCGCGATCGTGCCCGGGCGTGACACCGCCGCCGAATTGAAGGCGCAGCGGGATTGGGCACGGAGCAGCGGATGCTCGATTCAGCTAAGACCGGGGGCCTGCGGGCCGTGAGAGCCAGGCAGATCATCGGCGAGATCACAATCCCGGCGAATTCGCCACGGCCGTCTAGGAGGTCGCGCTCCTGTTTGTGTGCCCACGGCGAGCCAACCGATTGCCCGGAATACACAATATCCGAGGTGCCCCTGTCTACGCGGAGGCGAGGCAGCGGGTAGCGGGGGCCGAAAGAGATTTGATGCCAACGCGATTCAGTTCCGGTCAGCAGCGGCGTGCTCTCGCGAAAGGTCATAGAGCTACAGCGTTATTTGATCCTGCGAAAGTGGAGGCGAGCAATCGAAATCCCTGTGCCGGGGGCGTGCACCGGGGTTGGACACCGCGGCGCAGCTGGCCTAGAGCGCCGGGGCGACCGCCATCGCCGCGTCGAGCACGAGCCCGAGCGCGATCACGAAGGCCGAGCGCGCCGCGAGCTCGGAGATCACCGACGGCGTGGGGCTGTCGTCGTGGGCGGTGAATTTGCCCTCGAGCAGGTCGATCAGTTCAGTGTTGGCCAGGCGCCGGCGGAACGCCTCGAGCAGCATTACCAGGCTCACCTCGAGCGCCGCCGCGCACAGCGCCTTCAGCGTCTCCTGGAGCTGCCACTCGATCACGCTGCGGATCCGCTTTTCGACCTCGGCGATCAGCAGCTGCACATTCGGGTTGTCGCTGGGGAAGTGGGCCTTCAGCCGCCGCGCGAGTGCGAGCGCGGTGAGCCGGATCGCCTCGTTCATCGCCGATTGGATGAGCGCGTCGGTCTTGCCCTGGTCGGAGATCCCGCAGTAGTGCGTGTCCTTGCGCTTGTCGTCGATCGGCTTGAACACGAGGATCCCGTCGCCGCACCAGGCGAGCGCGACCTGCCGGCCCATGATCTCGACCGGTTGGTCCGGGGCCCGGTAGTACTTGGTGGGCATCGGGCGGAGCTCGGAGAAGTGGGCGTACGGATGGCCCTTCTTCTGCCAGCGGCGCAGGAGCCCGGGCACGTCCTCGTATCCCTTGACGAGGTAGTTGGTGAGCTGCGTCTCGGCGAACTGACGGCCCCACCAGCTGGCCTCCTTGACCTCGAGTAGCTCGAGCCAGCGCGTGGCCGCGTGCATCGCGATATCGATCGAGCCGCGGCCGCCGATCACCTGTGGGTCGATCGTGGTGTCGTCGGGGCCGTCGGTGCGCCAGGGGGCGGCGCTGCCGCCCGGGATCGGGAACTCCCGCTCGATATCGCCGATCTCCTCGAGCTCCTCGAACATGAACTGCTGCACGGCCTTCTCGGGGATCGGCGTTGCTGAGCCCTGACCGGACCGGGTGGTGCCGAGCAGCCGCTGGCAGTCGTAGCGCCGGAGCGTCCGTCCCGTGGGCGCGTCCTGCACGGTGTGGGCGAGCTCGTGCCCAAGCACCGTCTCCCGCTGCGCGTCCGGCGGGTCGCCCATCACGACGTGGTGCCCGACCGTGTACGCGGCCGCGTGAACGTCACGCGCCGATGCTCGGGCGGCCGGATCATCGTGGAGGCGGACTCCGCTGAGGTCGGTGCGGAGTCGGGGCTCGAAGTGGGCACGAGTGGCCGGGGGCAGTGGGCGACCGGGACCGGCGAGCGTCGCGTGGACGCTGGCGGGCGCGTGCGGCATGGTGAGCGGGAGCGCGGCTCCGGCGGCTGACCTGGTGACCGGCGTTTCGCGGCCGGTGGTGACCGCGTCGGCCGCGCGCTCGAGGGCGTCGTCGACCGGGCCGATCAGGATCGGCTGCTGGGACGGACGCCGTTTCGGCGGTCCGTCGTGGCGCGACGCCGGACTCGGATGTGGCCGAGAGGCCGGTGCGACCCTCCCCGGGGCAGCCGGCCGACGGGCCGGAACCGGCGCATACGCGGGCGCCGCGGCGGCCAGGCTCATCGGAGGACATCCTTCCGGTTCGGCGCAGCCCGTCGCCGGTTGAGCGCGGACCGGTTGCCGGCTCGAGCACCTGCTCGATCGAGACCGCACGCATCGGCTCGGCTGCCACGACCGGCGTCGGTGTCGCGCTGGATAGCTGTATGCACCGTTGCGTCGAGCCTCCCTGCCGCTGTTATTTGCGACCGTCAACGCATTTTGGCGGACCGCCGTCACGTTCCCGTCACCATGACATGCCCCGTTACTAGTCCGCCGAGTTTTCAGTAGTTCGGGTTGCGTTGTTATTTGGGACTCGTTTCCGCCTCGTGGATCGCTGAGTCTGGGGTGACTACTCGGTGACTGGACCGGGTCGACGTCGAGCACGCACCTACCTACCTCGAGTCGAGCAAGGCGGAAAACGTGCCGTACTACGAGCGCTTCGGCTTTGAAGTGGCAGGGGAGGTCGTAATACCTGACGGGGGTCCGACGTTGTGGCCGATGTGGCGTCCGCCGAGGTAGCCAAGGCAAAGCCCGCGGCGGCAGCGCCAACAGCGATACCGTTGCCACGTGCCGTTTTCCGGAAAGGTCGCGGTGATCACCGGCGGCGCGATCGGGTCTGGTCGTGCCTTTGCCCGGGCGCTGACTCGTGAGGGCGCCCACGCCGCCATCGTGGACATCGACGCCACGATGGCGCAGCGGACCGCCGCCGATCTGACCAAGCAAGGTGCCCGGGTCATCGCCGTGCCCTGTGACGTCGCGGATGAGCATCAGTCGACACCGCCGTCGGCGTCGTGATCGAGAAGTTCGGCGGCGTCGAGATCTTGATCAACAACGCCGGCCGTCACCTGATGAAGTACAACCAACCCTTCGGGGTGCTGTCCCGATCCGATATTCGCGGCTAGTTCGACGTGAACGTCATCGGCGTCATCAATTGCACTCTGGCGTGCCGTGATTCGATGCGCGACCGCGGCGGCGGGGTCGTACTGAACATCTCGTCAATGGCCGGTTTCATGAACATCAGCCCGTATGGGGTGTCCAAACTTGAGTACGCGGTCTGACCGTCGCTTTCGCCTCCGAACTGTCCGGCGATCGGATACGGGTCAACTGCATTGCCCCTGGCCTGATGAACACCGAGAGCGCGCTTGCCGACTTGCCGCACGCGCTCGTCGATGACATTGTCCGCGAGCGCCAGCTCATACATCGGCTTGGAACCATGGACGACGTGGTGTCGGCGATGTTTTATCTGTGCTCGGACGAATCGTCGTTCATCATCGGCGAAACCCTCAAGGTCAGCGGCGGCTACACGTTTGATTTTTAGTGGCGTTTAGCCGCCCAATGCCGAGGGCAACCGTTTGGGTATGGCAAGCGACGATTTCCCGGACGAAGATGGCCCTGGCGACACGCTGAACCCGAGCGAGTCGACGGACTCCGACGAGGTCCGCAACGACGACGGCGACATCGTCGTCGACCCGCCCGAGGACTGGAGTGAGGCCGATAAATTCGGGATGACGGCGCGTGAAGAGCAGCAGGGCGAACCCCTCGACGACCGGCTGGCCGCCGAGGAACCCGACGTGCTAGCCGACCCGACTCCCGATCAGGATCTGCCGCGGCGCGCGCATCGCGGTCAGATCGACGGGACCCCCGAGGACGGTGACTCGCTCTTCGACGTGGTCGACCAGTGACGCTTGGTGGTGTCGCGCAGCGTCGCCCGGAATTGCATTGTCCGATAAGGCCAACCGCGCTTAGTGTTCCACTGCGACACCACCAGACCGACGCCGCCGATGACATCCAGCTGTGAACCCGGCAGGATGTACCCGCCGTAGAGCTGCGCGACCCGGCTATTGGCGTGATCTTCGGCGTCCCATCCCGACCCGACGACCGGCATCTGCAGCGGCGCATCAGCTACCGCGATGGGGGAGTCCAGGATCCGGTATCCGAGCGCGTATTTGGAGGAGACAAATCCGCCCAGGATCCACTGGCCTGTTGTCAGCCGCCGCAGCGACAACTCTCCCCAGGTTTCGCCGTCGGGTGTCAGCGGCGTCGGCTGGCTACCCCACGACCAGCGACCGTCGGCGTGGCCCCACCCGGAGTACTTACGCAGATCCCCGATGTTCTCCGGACGGACCCGCCGCAGGATGATCCCCTTGTCGCGCTGAAAGCCGGTGGAAACGGCATAAACCCAGCCGTCGGCCGTGTCGTAATCCCACGACCAGCACTGTGCGTGACCGTTGTGCAATCCGGCCGGAAACTTCGCGTCGTCGCCGAGGTGCTGCCACGAGACACCGCTGTCATCCGACCGCCAGACCTCGGTCCACACGACGTTGCCGAAGCCCCGGTTGACGATCGCGTGCAGGTAGAGCGCGTCACCGACTCGCAGCAGGTCGGAGGGAATTACCGTGCTGATGCCGCGGCGCATCCTGCCTGACGCGACGGCGCGGTGCGGGTAGCGCCAGAGCTGGTGTGCGTAGTCGGGATCGGCGCCGCCGGCGCGCTGGTAGCTGATCGGGTGATCGGCGTCGCCGGTACCGATCAGGATCACCGGCGAACGCCAGTCGCCGTGGCCAACACGGTTGCCCGAGAAGGTGTCTCCGAACACCGACACCAGCTTCCCGTTGGGTGCGACCACCGACGCGCCCAGGTCGGTGCACGTCACGCCCCACCGGTCGGTGAGGCCGGGACCGGTGATGTCGACCAGCTTGCCGGCGTTGCGACGCGGGGTAGCCATCCGGTCAGCCCGACCACGGCGTGACCGGGCGCTCTCGGCGCCGGTCGTCGAGGATGACGTCGACCCGCTCGTCGAAGAATGCGACACGATCGCGGACCGGTTCGGCTTCGTGGAGCGGCTGGTAGTACGTCCACGCCACATCCGCGGGGCCGTCGGGTACCGAGAAGTAGGACGCCCGGCCTTTGTATGCGCAGTAACTGACCGTTTCGGTGGGCTGTAGGTCGACGACGACGTCGTCGCGCGGCAGGTAGAAGCGGACCGGCAGCAACGTCTCGAATAACAGCAGCGGCCGCGATGACTCGGCTAGCAGCCGGCCTTCCCACTCGAGCCGGATATGCCGGCTGCTGGCGAGTATGTCGATGCGTTTGAACGGGTCATGTGGGTGGGCGACAATCGGCTCGTCTTCTTCGCGCCACTCGAACGCGCTGAAGTCCAACGTGACGTAACCGGTCAAGTCCGGATCGTCCGGCCGAAAGGCGGCCGACGAGCACGTGGCCCCATCGAGCACGACGTCCAGCATCTCGCCTGTGCAGCTGTGCGCGGTGAACGGGTTTGTTGGCACCAACACCGGCAGGTCGGCGAGGTTGTCAACCCTGCCCACCGGTTCCAGCCGCGCCGTGACGTCTCTTTCCGGCACCGCATAGGTCGGGACTACCCGCCGGGGCTCCCAGACCAGCAGTCCATCAACGGTGTCGGCGACCGCCTCGCCGTCCAGGTAAACGCGAAGGCGCTTTTCGGTGGGCTCATAGCGCAGCGACTGCAGCTCGCTGCCGAGCAGATCCCGCATTCTGGTGCCCATTGCACCATCATCGCCCCGTAGCTAGTTCATCGTGGTCGTGTGCACGGACTCAACGGTGTACAGGTGGGGGTCGTAGCCGCCCGCGAGTTCGGCACACTGCGCCATGTGTTGCTGCGCGGTGGTGTTCTGCAGCATCGCCTGAAAGGCCTCCGCGCTACGCCATTGCGCGTAGTTGACCACCCGGGTGCCGTCGGTGCTGAGATGAATGTTCGCCGAGATAAATCCGTCCATGTGCTGCATCACGTCCTCGGTAGCTGCCGTCAAAAGGTCGGCGAGTTGTCGGGCCTGCCCGGGTTCCACGGTGAACACGTTGATCAGCGTGGCGTGGTTGGCGTGTTCGGTGATGACGGTCATCGCTTCCCTCCTATGTCAGGTTCCTTACATCAAGATTACCACTAATGTAAGGTTCCTGTCATGCGATCGTCTGAGGTCGAGCGCTCGGTCGGATACCTGGTCAAACGGGTTCAGCAGGGGCTGAGGCGCCGATGTGACGCCGCACTGAAACCGACGGGCCTGTCTATGGCCCAGTACGCGGTGTTACGTGCGCTCGACGAGCATCCGGATGCCTCGGCCGCCGAGCTGGCTCGATTGTGTTTTGTCACACGGCAGTCCTTGCAGGACGTGCTGACCGGGCTGCGCGCGGCCGGTTTGGTCGAGACCGGCTCTGCCAACCAGGCTCCACCGCGAGGGCGATCTCGGTCGCTGGCGTTGACTCGCCGTGGATCGCGGCAGCTCACCGCCGCCCATGACGCGGTGTCTGAAGTCCAAGCTGCGATGCTGCAGGGCGTTTCGGTCAGCGAACAGCGAAGCGCCGCTGAGGTTTTGATTAGTTGCGCGGAGCACCTGGAAAGGCCGTAGGCCCGTGGCTACGGGCTGCTGCGCCAGCCGTTGACGCCGATAACGATCATTCGGAGCTGCCTGACCGCGGTGCGCCGGATCTCTTCGAGCGCCTCAGCGCTTTGCGCGTCCTCGAGCGCCTCGGCGATGACGATCATCGAGTTCACGAACAGTGTCGCCAGCACGTTGAGATCGTCGGTGCTCCAGGCATTCAGCCCCGGGAACCGGGCGAGGTCGGTGGCCAGCTCCGAGGTGAGGAGTCGAAATTCGGTGCGGATGGCGTAGCGCAACACGGTGACGCCGCTGGAGCGCTCACGACCGATGAAGCGCCAGTGCTCGCGCCGCTCGGTGACGCTGGCCACGACGATCTCGACTGACGATTCGATCACTCGGTTCGGGTCGAGCTTGCCGGCGCGGGCGCCGCGCAGCATGTCGCGCAGGGTTCGAAACGACTCGTCGATCAGGACTAGCCCGAGGGCCTCCATAGATTCGAAATGACGATAGAACGCCCCCGGCACGATGCCGGCTTCCCGGGTCACCTCGCGCAGGCTCAGGCCGCTGAAACTGCGGTCGTCGAGCAGCTTGAGCGCCGCGGCGATGATGGCCCGCCGAGTGGTCTCTTTGCGCTCCACGCGAGACGGGCTTTCGCGGCTGCGCGCGCGGCTGGACCGGCGCGAATGTGAGCTAGGCGCACGACTGTTCACTGTGTGAACCGTACCACAGACCTGCGGAAATCCTTGACTAACCCGGGCAATAGGGACCAGCGTATACACATGTTCACCCAAACTTTGACGAAGCGGGTGCTAAGTTCCGACCTGCTCAACCTACTCACCGGTCCGCACGGCGTCGACCGGTATACCGAGCTGCTGGCCCCGACGTGGACGCTCGGAGAGGGTCGCGCGAAGGTTGTCGAGGTGCGGCGCAGCACCCCGCGCAGCGTCACCCTGGTGCTGGCGCCCAATGACGCGTTCACCGGCCGCGCGCTTCGTGCCGGGCAGTACGTCAATCTGACCGTTGAGATCGACGGCCGGCGGCACACCCGCTGCTATTCGCCGGCCAACGCCGAGGGCACCTCGCGCCTCGAGCTGACGATCGGACATCACGACGGCGGGCTGGTCTCGACCTTTCTGTATGAGCGAGCCCGGCGCGGGATGGTGGTCGGGCTTTCCGGCGGCGGTGGCGACTTTGTCTTGCCGGCGCAACGACCCCGGCGGATTCTGTTCGTTTCCGGCGGTAGCGGCATCACGCCCGTCATGGCGATGCTGCGCACCCTGGTCAACGAGGGCCATGCTGGCGAAATCGCGTTCGTGCATTACGCACGCACGCCGGCAGAGGCCTGCTACCGCGACGAGCTCGCCGAGATGACTGATGTGCGGGTGCTACACGGCTACACCCGATCGGGCGCAGGCGATCTCGAAGGGCGTTTCGGACCCGAGCACCTGGCGGCGGCGATGCCGTCACCGGATGCCGTATTCGTTTGCGGCCCGCAGGCTCTCGTCGACGCCGTCCGTACGCACTGCCAGAACGTTTACTCCGAAAGCTTCGTGGCGCCGACCCTTGACGCCCCTGCCGATCCGTCGGGCGGACGAGTGACGTTCGCAGACAGCGGCATTGAGGTTCCTGACGACGGCCGCTCGCTGCTCGAGCAGGCCGAATCGGCCGGCCTCACACCGGATAGCGGATGCCGGATGGGCATATGCCACACCTGCACCCGCCGCAAGGCCTGTGGCGTCGTGCGCAACCTGACCACCGGCGCGGTGTCGACCGCCCCCGACGAGGACGTGCAGATCTGCGTGTCCGTACCCGTCGGTGACGTCGATATCGCCCTCTAGACAACAGGAGAAGTCACCATGACACAGTCTCGAATCGCATTGACATCCGAGCAGGCCGAAGCTTTCGGCCGCGAAGTCGACGCCATCAAGGAACGCGTGATGGCCGACCTCGGTGAGCGCGATGCCGAGTACATCCGCCGCGTCATCAAGACGCAGCGCGCACTCGAAGTCGGCGGCCGGGCCCTGCTATTCGCCGGGATCCTGCCGCCTGCCTGGTTGGCGGGTACCGCGATGCTCGGGGTGTCAAAGATCCTCGACAACATGGAGATCGGCCACAACATCATGCACGGCCAGTACGACTGGATGCGCGACCCGGCGATCCGCGGTCGCGACTTCGAATGGGATACCGCGTGCCCGGCCGATCAATGGCGCCACTCGCACAACTACATGCACCACACCCACACCAACATCGTGGGCATGGACCGCGACATCGGCTATGGCATCCTGCGGATGAGCGAGGACCAGCCCTGGGAACCGTACTTCCTGGGCAACCCTGTCTACGCTTTCCTGCTCATGGTGCTGTTCCAGTACGGGGTCGCACTGCACGAATTGGAAACCGAGCGCATTCGCTCCGGTGAAATCCGGTTGGCCGACAAGCGGGAGGTCCTGCAAGGTATCTGGCGCAAAACCCGCAAGCAGATGCTGAAGGACTACGTCGCCTTCCCGCTGCTGGCCGGCCCGTTTGCTCCGGTTGTCTTCGCCGGCAACCTGTCGGCCAACCTCATCCGCAATGTGTGGTCCTACATGATCATCTTCTGCGGCCACTTCCCGGAGGGCACACAGGAATTCACCGTCGAAGAGACGCAGAACGAGTCACGCGGCATGTGGTATTTCCGCCAGATCCTCGGTTCGGCCAACCTGACCGGCGGCAAGCTCTTCCACCTGCTGTCCGGCAACCTGTCCCACCAGATCGAGCACCACCTGTTCCCGGATATGCCGGCGCGTCGCTACGCGGAGATCGCGCCCGAGGTTCGTGAGATCTGCCGACGCTACGGCATCCCGTACAACTCGGGCTCGCTGCCCAAACAGTTCGGGACCGTCGTGCGCAAGATCGTCAAACTGGCCTTCCCGCGCAAGGATCGCAGCGCCGAGTCGAAGCGCGCCGACGAGCGGATCGCCGCCTGAGTGCTCAGCCCAGTTCGTAGGACCCCTGCGACACTCGGAAGAAGTGCCCGGTGCTGACGTCGGTGCATTTCATTGCCGACTGCTCGCTGCTGCATTTGATCGCACCCCCATACGGCGCTTGGGCGGAATCCAGCATCGGGCCGGCAGCCGCGAAGGCGCCGGGACTGTAGCCCACAATGGGCGCCTGGCCCCGCATGAGAACGAAGGTGCTGGTGGCGTCCGTCCGGCCCTGCGGGGGCGGCCGCGGTGCCACCCAGCTGTGGTTAGCGATGTCGCACTGCACGAAATTCGTTCCGAGCGAGTGTTGGTCTGAGGGAGGGGAGTTAACCAGGTTGCACGAAATGTCCCCCGACGGCGAATGAAACTGCTCGGAGAAAGGGTTGGCGTGCGAACTTGGCGCCAAGCCGATCGTTGCCGCGGCGATTGCCGCGCACACCGCGCCACCCGATCGCGACAGAAGCGCCCACCGGCTGGGACGTTCGTCGCTTGTTGATCGACGACGAATGAACACCCTTCGTGTGTAGCGCCGATCGGTTTCGCCGCCGTTGCTAGATTGTCAAGCCATGGTTACTCTGCCCGCACTGGATGGCGTCGAGCACAAGTTCATCGATCTGGGCGACGGCGTCACGATCCACGTCGCCGATGCCGGACCCGTCGATGGACCGCCGGTGATGCTGGTGCACGGTTTCCCGGAGAACTGGTGGGAGTGGCACGACCTGATCGGCCCGCTGGCCGCGGACGGCTACCGGGTGCTGTGCCCCGACCTGCGCGGCGCCGGGTGGAGTTCGGCCCCGCACTCGCGCTATCTGAAGAACGAGATGGCTGACGATCTGGCGGGTGTGCTGGATCGGTTGGACGTCGGGCCGGTAAAGCTAGTAGCGCACGACTGGGGCGGCCCGGTCGCGTTCATCATGATGCTGCGCCATCCGGCGAAGGTGAGCGGGTTCTTCGGACTCAACACCGCCGCGCCCTACGTGCAGCGCGATCTCTCGTCGGTCCGCAACATCTGGCGGTTCTGGTATCAGATCCCGATGTTGCTGCCGGTGATCGGGCCGCGCCTGATCGCAGATCCCAAGGCCCGCTACTTCAAGATGCTGGCGTCGTGGGTCGGCGGCGGATTCAATGTGCCCGAGGAAGACGTCCGTATGTACGTCGAGTGCATGCGCCAGCCGGGCCACGCGGTAGCCGGATCGCGCTGGTATCGCACGTTTCAGAGCACGGAGATGCTGCGCTGGCTGCGCGGCGAATTCGACGACGTTCCGGTCGACGTCCCGGTCCGCTGGCTGAGTGGCACCCAAGATCCGGTGGTCACACCTGATCTATTGAGCGGATATGCCGAGCACATCGGCGATTTCGAGGTCGAGCTGGTCGACGGCGTTGGGCACTGGATCGTCGAGCAACGCCCGGATCTGGTGCTGGATCGGCTACGCGCCTTCCTCAAGATGTAACAGGTGTTTCTGCAGCGACGTCAAAAAGCATTTTCCGGGTCCATGTCGATTCCGGACGGTTGCCGTTCGACGTGTGTATGAGGGCAGGATGACAGAGCCCCTTCCCACTGAGAAGGAGATAGAACAATGACGCGTTACATGCTGATCATGCGGGTGGCTCCCGAGGCCGAGGCGCGGATGGCCGAACTGGAGATCGACTTTAACCAGGTCATAGCGTCGATGAGCCGCTTCAACCAGGAACTGGTCAAGGCCGGCGTTCTGCTTGCTGGCGAGGGACTGACCGGGCCCGAGGAGGGGTTCGTCGTCGACTTCGTCAGCGACCCGCCGATCGTCACGGACGGCCCGTACACCGAGGCCAAGGAGCTGTTCAACGGGTTCTGGGTCCTCGATGTGTCGTCAAAGGAGGAGGCCAAGCAGTGGGCCCGCAGGGCCCCGCTGGGGCCCGGTGTCAAGCTCGAGGTGCGCCGGGTATCGGAGATTGCTGAGTTCCCGACCGACAATCCGTGGGTTCAGAAGGAGATCCAGTGGAGGGCCGACATCGCCGATAAGGTCGCGGCAACGGCGCGCAAGGCGGCAGGGCGCTGACACTTCTACCAGTGCCACGGCACGTACGTGCCTGACCCGGACCTGCGTCAGACCGTGGATGCGGTGTGGCGGATGGAAGATCCCCCACCCATTCGGCTGCCTGACGGGTGGCGACGCTTTCGCAGTACCTGTAGAGAAGGTCATCGAGGCTGCCGGTCCTGTCGAAGTCGAGTTTCCCGCGCTCGTAGAAAACGAAGTGATACGCGTCCTAGCGCCGATACCCGAGCAGTGCCCCAGAGGCGTCGACGGCAGGCTCAACGATCTCGCGGACGCTGCGCCCGTCTTCGACCGCGAGCGCAGTCAGTTCGCGCAGACCGCCGACCAAGATCACCGCCGATGGCCGAGTCAGAGGAGGTAGGCCGACCTTTGTGAACCCCGGGCTTCCGCTGAGGGTGATCAACAAGTTGGTCAGCAGTTGCAGGCCGCGCCGCTGAAACGGCCGCGCCGCGGCATCCAGTGACGGCATCTCGCGGATCCAGCTCAGTGTGATCGCCGGCCGGGCCTCGATGTGGCCGACGTAAGCCTCTACGGCCTGCCGAATCTGAGCCTGCCAGTCGGCGTTCGGATCGACCGCGTCGCGAATCTCCGCGGCCAGGTTTACCACGTCGGCATGCAGCAACTCGAGAAAGCACTGCTCCTTGCTGGGGAACTGGTCGTAGAAGGTGCGCTTCGAGGTTCGCGCGTGACGGACGATATCGGCGACCGTGCTGGCCCGGTAGCCGCGCTCGGTGATGGAGTCCGCGAGGCCGTCGAGCAGTCGGCGTCGAAACGGATCGACGTCGACAGACTCGGCCGAAGCCGCATCATCAGCGACCGTTGCCGCCACAACGCCTCCCTCCGGTGATCCGACCCTACGTACGACCCTTGCCAGGCCTTGGTACCACACGGTACCGTACCTGGATAGACCGGTGGTACGGTGCGGTACCACATTGATGTTGGGAGTGCGCCACAATGAGCACCATCGACACCCAAGCGGCCCCGGCGCCGCCCGCCATCAGATTTCCTCCGGCCTCCAGGCTTCCCAGGGCGGTTCAGGGCGCGGCATTCGCGATCTCTCGTCGGGGGATCGTGCAGCACATGGCGCGCCGCCACGGCGATGTCTTCATGCTCAACGTGCCGCTTTATGGCCGCGTCGTGGTAGTGGCGAATCCGCAGTTGGCCAAACACATCTTCACCACCAGCCCGGAAGTGCTGGGCAACATCCAGCCCAACCTGAGCCGGCTGCTCGGATCCGGCTCGGTGTTCGCACTCGACGGCGACGAGCACCGGGCGCGGCGCCGGGTGCTGGCTCCGCCGTTCCACGGCAAGAGCATCAAAAACTACGAGACCATCATCGAAGAAGAGACGCTGCGCGAGACAGCCGGTTGGCCGGAAGGCAAGCCGTTCGCCACGCTGCCCTCGACGATGCGGATCACGCTCAACGCGATCTTGCGTGCGGTCTTCGGAGCCGAAGGCGCTGAGCTCGACGAGCTGCGGCGGATCCTCCCGCCGTGGGTCACGCTCGGCTCACGACTGGCAGCGCTGCCGAAGCCGGCTCGGACCTACGGCCGCTACTCTCCGTGGGGCCGGCTGGTCGAGTGGCGGCGCAGGTACGACATGGTTCTGGACAAGCTCATCGAAGACGAGCGGGCAGACCCGAACTTCGAAAACCGTGCTGACGTGCTGGCACTGATGTTGCGCAGCACCTACGAGGACGGTTCGGCCATGTCGCGTAAGGACCTCGGTGATGAGCTGCTAACACTGCTGGCAGCCGGGCATGAAACGACTGCGGCCACATTGGGCTGGGCGTTCGAACGGCTCAGCCGGCACCCCGATGTGCTGGCAGCGCTAGTCGCCGAGGCTGACACCAACGGTAACGAGCTACGCCAGGCAACGATCCTTGAGGTTCAGCGAACCAGGACCGTCATCGATTTCACCGGCCGCCGCATCCTGGTGCCGTTTTTCGAACTCGGCGATTGGGTTATCCCCCAGAATAATTCGATCCTGGTCAGCATTTCGCGGATGCACGCCAACGCCGAGATATTTCCAGATCCGGACCGCTTCGATCCGCAACGCTTCGTTGGCGCCAAGCCGCCGAGCTTCGCATGGATCCCGTTCGGTGGTGGCGCTCGTCGCTGCGTGGGAGCCGTGTTCGCCAACATGGAGATGGATGTCGTGCTGCGAACGGTATTGCGCCACTTCACCATCGGGACCACCACCGCCGACGGTGAGAAGTGGCATTCCCGTGGCGTTGCCTATACGCCCAAGGGCGGCGGAAAGATCGTGGTCCACCGCCGTCGCGCTCCGTGAGATTGCGCGGAGGGTCGTGATCGCGGCGGAGATAACAGCCGTAGGCGCTAACTCACGGCCTGTCCTCGTTACCCTTCGATGCTTGCCCGTCGCGGGAGCTTCCAATCGGGGCGGACGTAATGGCACGTGTATCCGCTCGGGTAGCGCTCCAGATAGTCCTGGTGCTCGGGCTCGGCCTCCCAGAAATCGCCGGCGGGGCTGACTTCGGTCACCACCTTGCCGGGCCATAGACCTGACGCCTCGACGTCAGCGATGGTGTCCAAAGCAATCTGCTTCTGTTCCTCGTCGAGGTAGAAGATGGCCGAGCGGTAGCTGGTTCCGATGTCGTTGCCCTGCCGGTTCTTCGTGGTCGGGTCGTGCACCTGGAAGAAGAATTCCAACAACGTCCGGTAGTCGGTCTGCGCCGGGTCAAAGATGATTTCGATGGCTTCGGCGTGGGTGCCGTGATTACGATAGGTCGCCCTGGGGACATCGCCGCCGCTATAGCCGACCCGGGTCGACACGACTCCGGGCTGCTTGCGAATCAGGTCCTGCATTCCCCAAAAGCAGCCACCGGCCAGTATCGCCGTGCTGTAGTTCGACATCGCTTTTCTCCTTGCCGCGTGGTCTAGGTGGTCTACCCATTATTCCGCGCTCACCGCATGGGCCGGGCGAGGGTTAAACGGATTGTGCGAGTGCTTCGCCGATCCTGCGGATATCGCCGAGATGATGGACACCTTCGTGCATGGCTTGGCGAACCAGCCAGCGCGCAGTGCGTTGCTCAGTCGGCAATCGCGTCGCGCTGCGGTCCCAATCGCCTTGGCCACAGCACGCGATTTCGGCACAGAAACCCCTGGTCGCGGCGTCGATTTCGGCAAGCATCGCGGCGATATCGCAGTCGTTGTACTGAAATCGCTTTGCTCGCAGGTCGTTGAGCATCGGTTCCAACGTCGGGCTGTCCTCGGTGCGGGTGCGGAAAAGCCGCACGGTGTAGCTCACGTAGACATCGCGCAGGTGGCAGACGTACTCGGTGACCGACCAAACCCCCGGGCGGGGTCGCACTCGCAGCGCCTCCACGGGAATGGCGCGAACCGCCGCGCGCACCGCAGCCGGAAGGCCGCAGATGACCTCGACGGCGTGTTCGACGGTGATTTCTGGGTAGGCGAGTGCGCAGGCAGCACAGACGTAATCTTCGCTGGCTAGAGGCGCCAGTCGCCCACCGCCCCGCCGAGGACTTTTCCGGCTAGTCACTCAGCGGAACGATTTGCAATCGGAGTAGTTCTATCCCGTCGGGCTAGGCGGTGCACCCGGTACTGGGCTCGAGTTCGGTGGTACACCAGGCGCCGATGCCCCCGGTACGTTCGACGTCCAGATCAGAATGTCTTGCAGTCCGTCGTTGTAGACGACACCGTTGGGCGGTGCGCCTGTCACGTCGAAGTACAGGGTGCCCGTCGACGTGCTGCCTTGCGGGATAGGCGCCGGGTTGAGACCGTTCGGCACCTCAACCTTGTCGATCAGCTTGTAGCTCTGACCGTTGGGTCCCCGGGCGCTGAAGTCTCGTACCTGAGGGGTAACAAGACCGCCGTCCGACGTGGCGGTGATGTCTGCCTGATAGAGAGTTCCTTTAGGGGTGTAGCCGGGAATCGCGATGCTGCTGGGCTCCAGGTTGCTCACCGTGTAGGCAGTAACCAATGGCCCGTCGACCAGCGATTCGCTGGAACCGAATCCTTGGATGTTTGGTGGTGCGGCGGAGGCGATTGCTGGGGCGACAACGCCTACCGCAGCTATTCCCGCGGCGCCGATGGCCGTCTTGACAGTGCTGGTTACGAACTTCACGATGGGCTCCTTTTTCGCTCCTCGTTTACGCGGTCACCGAATTTTTAGGGTGAGACCGCAATTGGTTGACATAGCCCAGCGACGCCAATCTCAAACCTCGCTTACGCGAAATACCACCTCAAACCCACTACCTGGCTCGACAAACCTCGGTAGAACGTGTTCTAGTTTCTTACGTGGAGCAGCCGTTTACCCGCGATGAACTGGCCGTCGCATTCGAAAACTTCGAGCAGACGGTGGCCCGTGCCGCTGAGACCAGGAACTGGGACGCCTGGGTAGCGCAATACACCCCGGACGTCGACTACATCGAGCACGCGGCGGGCACCATGAAAGGCCGTGAACAGGTGCTGACCTGGATCCGCGAGACAATGACGACCTTTCCGGGGAGTCACATGACGGCCTTCCCGTCGCTGTGGTCGGTCATCGACGAGGCAGGCGGGCGCATCATCTGCGAACTGGACAACCCGATGGTCGACCCCGGCGACGGCACCATCATCAGCGCGACGAACATCTCGATCATCACCTACGCGGGCGATGGCCAGTGGTGTCGGCAAGAAGACATCTACAACCCGCTGCGTTTCCTGCGGGCGGCGCTGAAGTGGTGCAAAAAAGCGAAGGAATTGGGCACGCTGGACGACGACGCTGCTCGGTGGTTGCGTCACCAGGAAGGCCAGCAATGAGCCCGGCCGTGACGGCACCCAAGCTGGTGATCGGCGCCAATGGTTTTCTGGGCTCGCATGTCACCCGCCAACTCGTCGCCAGCGGTGCCGACGTGCGCGCCATGGTGCGCCCGACCGCCAACACTCGCAGCATCGACGACTTACCGGTCAGCCGATTTCACGGTGACGTCTTCGACACCGCCACCCTTCGCCAGGCGATGAATGGTTGCGACGAGGTGTACTACTGCGTGGTTGACACCCGGGCGTGGCTGCGGGACCCGTCACCATTGTTTCGTACCAATGTCGATGGCCTGCACAACGTCTGCGAAATCGCCGTCGAAAAGCCAATCGCCGCAACGCTGCATCGGTTTGTGTTCACCAGTACCTACGCCACGGTGGGCCGCCGGCATGGCCACGTGGCAACCGAAGACGACCTGATCGACCGGCGTCGGCTCACACCGTACGTGGCGTCGAGAGTCCAGGCCGAAGACATCGTGCTGCAGTATGCCGCGGAGAAAGGCCTGCCCGCTGTCGCTATGTGCGTCTCGACGACCTACGGCAGCGGTGATTGGGGCCGCACTCCGCACGGTGCGTTCATCGCGGGCGCCGTCTTCAGCAAGCTGCCTTTTGTAATGAACGGCATCCAGCTGGAGGTCGTCGGTGTGGACGACGCGGCCAAGGCGCTGCTATTGGCCGCAAAACACGGCCGCAATGGCGAGCGATACCTCATCTCCGAGCGCATGATTCCGCTGAAAGAGGTGGTCAAAATCGCGGCCGACGAAGCCGGTGTCCGACCGCCGCGGCGGTCCATCTCGGTCCCCGCCCTCTACGGCCTCGGCGCGCTGGGGAGCCTGAGAGCCCGGTTAACGGGCAAAGATGCCGAACTCAGCCTCGCATCGGTGCGAATGATGCGCGCCGAGGCCCACGTCGACCACAGCAAGGCCACCCGCGAACTGGGTTGGGAGCCAAGGCCGGTCGAGGAGTCCATCCGGGATGCCGCACAATTCTGGGCGGGTCTGAAAAACGCTAAGCAAAACAGTAAGGCGGCTCCATCCGACTGAGTCCAGCGTGTCTTATGTAGCTAGAGTGATTTTTGTTACATAGTGTGACGCATGGTAAATGTGGGATGTTCCTGCATTGAAAGATGTCATCCGCCGTTGGTTGGCGATTGTCGCGGTTTGGCCGCGAGGCGGCGGTGACAACCGCGACGCCGGCAGGGCTCACCGGCTATGTTCGCGACCAACTCGAGGCGCCCCTGGCGACGGTCGGCGGTTTCGCCCGTATGTGCATGCTCACCGGAAAGGCGTTGTTCCGGGTGCCATTTCATTGGCGGGAGTTCATCTTCCAGTCCTGGTTTATCACCAGAGTCGCATTGCTCCCAACGGTCGCGGTCTCAATACCGCTGACGGTGCTGATCGTCTTCACGTTGAACACGTTGCTGGCTTCGTTTGGCGCCGCTGACATCTCGGGCGCAGGCGCGGCGCTGGGTGCGGTGACCCAACTGGGACCGCTGACCACGGTGTTAGTGGTAGCCGGCGCCGGCTCCACCGCCATCTGCGCCGATTTGGGTGCCCGCACCATCCGCGAAGAGATCGACGCGATGGAGGTACTCGGCATCGATCCCATCCACCGGCTGGTCCTACCTCGGGTCGTGGCTGCCACGGTCGTCGCGACGCTGCTCAACGGAACCGTCATCACCATCGGTTTGGTCGGCGGCTTTTTGTTCGGCGTCCGCCTGCAGAACGTATCGGGCGGCGCATATCTCGCAACGCTGACCCTCGTCACCGGCTTACCCGAGGTGGTCATTGCGACGGTCAAGGCCGCGGTGTTCGGCACGATCGCAGGCCTGGTGGGCTGTTACCGCGGGCTGACGACGAAGGGCGGTCCCAAAGGCGTCGGCGTCGCCGTCAACGAGACCCTGGTGCTGTGCGTGATCGCGCTGTTCGCGGTCAACGTGGTGCTGACCACCATCGGCGTTCGGTTCGGGACGGGACGCTGACGTGGCTGACATTTCAGCGGCCACCGTCTTAAGAGCGCGATTCCCGCGCGCGGTCGCCAATTTCAATCACTACGTCGGCGGGACGACGCGGACAGTCAACCGGGCCGGACACCTCACCCGCTTCGCCATTGTTGGCGGCTGGTCAATCGGGTGGGCGCTGCGCCGCTACCGCAGAGAGACGTTGCGACTGATCGCCCAAATCGGCATGGGCACCGGTGCGATGGCCGTCGTCGGCGGGACCGCGGCGATCGTCGGCTTCGTCACGTTGTCCGGCGGTTCGCTGATCGCCATTCAAGGCTTTGCATCACTGGGCAACATCGGCGTCGAGGCATTCACCGGATTCTTCGCCGCGTTGGCCAACGTACGCGTGGTCACTGCGGTGGTGACCGGCGTCGCGCTGGCCGCCACGGTTGGTGCCGGCGCGACCGCCGAACTGGGAGCCATGCGGATCAGCGAGGAGATCGACGCGCTCGAGGTGATGGGGATCAAGTCGATCGCGTTCTTGGTGTCAACGCGACTGATGGCGGGCTTGGTGGTGGTCGTTCCGCTCTATGCAATGGCGCTCGTGATGTCCTTCCTGTCCGGACAAGTCGTCACGACGCTGTTCTACGGCCAGTCCGTGGGTACCTACGAGCACTACTTCCGAACCTTCCTGCGCACGGAGGACGTGTTCTGGTCGGGCGCGGAAGTCATTGTCATGGCGGTGATCGTGATGATCACCCACTGCTACTACGGATATAACGCCAGCGGTGGACCGGTCGGTGTGGGAGAGGCCGTCGGCCGGTCGATGCGCTTCTCCCTGGTTTCAACAGTGATCGTCGTGCTGTTGACTTCCCTTTCGCTCTACGGTGTCGATCCGAATTTCAACCTCACGGTGTAGCCGCCATGACGACGCGTAAGAAGGAGCGCAAGTCCCGAACGTGGCCGGACACGGTAGCAGGCGTGGGGCTATTCCTGGCATGCGCGTTAGTACTTGCCTTGGCATACGGGCAGTTTCGTGGGGACTTCACCTCCAAGACGCGCCTCACGATGCTGGCCGCGCGTGCCGGTTTGGTGATGGACCAGGGGTCCAAGGTCACTTATAACGGCGTGAGCATCGGTCGGGTGGCCGGCATTTCGGAGGTTGAGCGCGACGGAAAGCCGGCGGCCGAGTTCGCACTCGATGTGGACCCCAAGTACGTCGAGCTCATCCCGGCCAATGTGGTCGCGAAAATCCAGGCGACCACGGTGTTCGGCAATAAGTATGTGTCGCTCACATCGCCGAAAGATCCCTCGACGCAACCAATCACGCCCGGAGCCTTGATCAACGCGATGTCGGTGACGACCGAGTTCAACACCGTATTCGAGACGCTCATCCAGCTTTCCCAGAGCGTCGATCCGGTCAAGGTGAACCTCACGCTCAGCGCGGCAGCGCAGGCGTTGAGTGGGTTGGGCACCAAATTCGGGCAGTCGATCGTCAACGGCAACCGGATTCTCGACGACGTCAATCCGCAAATGCCGAGGATTCGACACGACATCCAACAGGTTGCGGCGCTCGGCGACGTCTATGCCAAAGCCGCGCCAGATCTGTTTGATGCCATCGATAACGCGATCACGACGGCGCGCACGCTCAATCGGCATCAGGCCGAACTGGACGCCGCATTGTTGGCAGCGATCGGCTTCGCCAACACCGGCGAAGACATCCTCACGCGGAGCCGGCCGTACCTGCAACGTCTTCTGGCGGATCTGGGCCCGACCGCTCACCTGCTCGACACCTACAGTCCCGAGGTGTTCTGCACCCTGCGCAATTTCGCCGATCTGGCGCCGAAAATCTCGAAGATCGAAAGCGGTAACCACTACGCCGCGCAACTCGGTGTGGCGATCGCGGGTGCCGAGAACCCCTATGTCTACCCGGATAACTTGCCGCGGACAAACGCCAGGGGCGGACCCGGGGGCGCGCCGGGTTGCTGGCAGCCGATCACCCGTGATCTATGGCCGGCGCCCTATTTGGTGATGGATTCCGGCACCAGCATCGCGCCTTACAACCACTTCGAACTCAGCCAGCCCCTCGCCAGCGAATACGTGTGGGGACGCCAGTACGGGGAGAACACGATCAACCCATGAAAATGACCGGAACGGTAATCCGACTCGCTGCTGTCGTCTTCGTGCAGTTGGTGTTCACCGCAATCATTGTCGTGGTTTTCGGCCAGGTGCGCTTCGACCGCACCAACAGTTATTCCGCTGAGTTCAGCAATGCCAGCGGATTACGCGCCGGCCAGTTCGTCCGTGCCTCCGGCGTGGAGGTAGGCAAGGTCAAGAAGGTGGACCTCGTCGAGGGGGATAAACGGATACGGGTCGACTTCTCCGTTGACCGCTCAGTGCGCCTGTACAACTCGACGACCGCGCAGATCCGCTACCAGGATTTGATCGGCAACCGGTATTTGGAACTCGATCGCGGGACGGGGGACGGTGCCGAGCAGGTGCTGCCGCCAGGCGGTTTCATTCCGCTAGCACGGACTCAGCCCGCCCTGGATCTCGACGCGCTCATCGGCGGCTTCAAGCCGCTGTTTCGAGCGCTGGATCCACAGAAGGTGAACACCATCGCCTCGTCGATCGTCACCGTCTTCCAGGGCGAGGGCGGAACCATCAACGACATCCTCGACCAAACCGCGCAACTGACTTCACGTCTGGCCGAAAGCGACCAGGCGATTGGAGAGGTGATCACCAACCTGAACACGGTGCTCGACACAACCGTCAAGCACCGCAAAGAGTTCGACGACACGGTCAACAACTTTGAGTTGCTCATCACCGGCCTGAAGACCCGGGCCGGCCCGCTGGCTGCCGGTACCGCGCACATCAGCAACGCCGCGGGAACAGTGGCCGACCTATTGGCAGACAACCGGGCTCTGCTGCATGACACCGTGGACCACTTGCAAGTCATCGCTGGGCCCCTCGTCGACCAGCACGACAGGTTGGGCGACATGCTGGCGAAGCTACCCAAGGCGTTCAACGTGATCGGACGCGCCAGTGGTATCTACGGCGACTTTTTCAACTTCTACCTGTGCGATCTGTCGATCAAGGTCAACGGGCTCCAGCCCGGTGGCCCGGTTCGCTCCGTCAAGCTATTCCAGCAGCCGACGGGTAGGTGCACGCTGCAATGAGAACGCTGGAACCCACCAACCGAGTGCGTATCGGCGCGCTGGCCGTCGCGGTGGTCGTGCTCGTTGTCGGTGTGGGCCAGAGCTTTAGCAGCCTGCCGGTGCTGTTTGCCACCGCAAGCTACTACGGACAGTTCAGCGACTCGGGCGGATTGAACAAAAACGACAAGGTGCGCATCGTCGGAATGGACGTCGGCAGTGTGCAGGACGTCAAGATCGACGGCGACCACGTGGTGATGAAGTTCACCACGGGAACACACACCGTCGGCACCGAAAGCCGACTGGCCATCAAGACCGACACCATCCTGGGTAAGAAGGTTCTGGAGATCGAGCCGCGAGGTACTCAGCGGCTACGACCCGGCGGGGTGCTGCCGCTCGGTCAGAGCACGACGCCGTATCAGATTTACGACGCGTTCTTCGACGTCACCAAGGCCGCTGCCGGTTGGAACATCGAAACCGTGAAGAAGTCACTGAATGTGTTGTCGCACACCATTGATCAGACTCACCCGCATTTGAGCGCAGCCCTCGACGGGGTGGCAAAATTCTCCGACACCATTGGTCGACGCGACGCGCAGCTCAAGCACCTACTCACCGAGGCCAGGAAGGTGGCGGGCGTCCTCGGTGACCGCAGTAAACAGATCGACGCCTTGCTGGTAAACGCTCAGGAGTTGCTCGCCGCGTTCAACCAACGTGGACGGGCTATCCAGGCGCTGCTGGTAAACGTCTCGGCTTTTTCGGCCCAGGTGCAAGGGCTCATCCACGACAACCCCAACCTGCACCACTTGCTGGAGCAACTGCACACCGTCACCGACGTTCTCGTCGCGCACAAAAACGACCTCGCCTCGGTGCTGAACACACTGCGCAACTACACCGCGGCGCTTAGTGAAGCAGTCGGCTCCGGACCCTACTTCAAGGTGATGATCGCCAACCTGCTGCCATACCAGATTTTGCAGCCCTGGGTCGATGCGGCGTTCAAAAAACGCGGCATCGACCCGGAAAACTTCTGGCGCAGTGCGGGATTGCCCGCATTCCGGTGGCCCGACCCGAACGGCACCCGGTTCCCCAACGGTGCACCGCCGGCGGCGCCCCCGGTGCTGGAAGGCACCCCGGATCATCCGGGACCGGCCGTGGCGCCCGGCTCGCCGTGCTCCTACACGCCGACACCGGAGCTGATACCGCGGCCGGGCAACCCGATGCCCTGCGCGGGCGTCGATCAAGGCCAAGGCCCCTTCGGGCTTAACGGGCCGTACCCGGTGTTACCCGATGTCGCATCGTCGCCGCCGAACCCCAACGTCCTGCCTGCGGCGCCGGGGATCCCGATCGCCGGCCGACCCGGCGCCCCAGCGCCCGCCCTGCCCGGCACACCGGTGCCGTTACCGCCGAATGCGCCGCCGGGCGCGCGCACCGAAGGCTTGCAACCCGCAGGTCCCACGCCGCCACCATCGACGTTTGCTCCAGGGCTGCCAGCGCTGCCGTCACCGCTACCGGGCCCCGGCCCGCAGCTACCGGCGCCGTTCATCACGCCCGGCGGAACGGGAGGTAGCAGCCAATGAGCACGATCTTCGATATCCGCAAGCTGCAGCTACCGCAACTGTCGCGGGCGTCGGTGATCATCGGATCGCTGGTTGTCGCAGTGGGTCTCGTCGCTGCAGTCGTGGGCTGGCGGCTGTACGAAAAGCTGACCAACAACACCGTGGTCGCCTATTTCCCTGCGGCCAATGCGCTCTATGCCGGGGACAAGGTTCAGATCATGGGCATCCGCGTCGGTTCGATCGACAAGATCGAACCGGCCGGCGACAAGATGAGGGTGACCTTCCACTACCGCAACAAGTACAAGGTGCCCGCCAACGCCTCCGCGGTGGTCCTGAACCCGGCACTGGTCGCCTCGCGGAGCATCCAGTTGGAGCCGCCCTACAAGGGCGGACCGACCCTGCCTGATAACGCGGTGATCCCAGAGGAGCGCACCCAGGTGCCGGTGGAATGGGACGACCTGCGCAACGACATTACCCACATCATCTCCCAACTCGGTCCGACCAAGCAGCAGAAGGCAGGGCCCTTCGGGGACGTCATCGAATCCTTCGCCGACGGACTGGCCGGCAAGGGCAAGCAGATCAACACCACCCTGGACAGCTTGTCGAACGCGTTGACGACCCTGGACGAAGGCCGCGGCGATTTCTTCGCCGTGCTGCACAGTCTGGCGCTATTCGTCAACGCATTACACCGGGACGACCAGCAATTCGTTGCACTGAACCAAGATCTGGCTCAAATCACCCACAACCTCACCAGCTCAGATCAGGCCGCCGCCCACGCAATACAACAGACCGACGATCTGCTTTCCGCCGCCCAGACGTTCTTCACCGAGAACCGCGAGGTGCTGGCTCACGACGTCAACAACCTCGCCGAAGTAACCACCGAAATCGTGCAACCAACTGGGCGAGACGGTTTGGAGACTGCGTTGCACATCTTGCCGCACATGGCCGCCAATGTGCTCGGGATCTACGAACCCGCTCACGGCAGCCTGACCGGCGTGCCCGCAATCGTCAACTTCGCCAACCCGATACAGTTCATTTGCAGCGCAATCCAAGCCGGCAGCCGGCTCGGATATCAGGATTCGGCGGAGCTTTGTGCGCAGTATCTGGCACCCGTGCTGGATTCGATCAAGTTCAACTATTTGCCGTTCGGGATGAACTTCATCAGCACCGCCGACACGTTGCCCAAGAACGTGGCCTACTCCGAGCCACGGCTGCAGCCACCGCCCGGCTTTAAGGACACCACCGTCCCCGGGATCTTCTCGCCGGATACTCCGTGGTCGCACCGCAACTCTGAACCGGGTTGGGTTGTCGCGCCCGGCATGCAGGGAGTGCAGGTCGGGCCGGCGACGGCGACCCTGTTGACGCCGGCGTCGCTGGCCGAACTGATGGGTGGTCCGAACATCGCACCGCCACCTGCGGGGCAGAACATGGTCGGCCCGCCGAACGCCTACGACGAGAACCACCCGCTGCCACCGCCGTGGTATCCGCAGCCGCTGCCCTCGCCGACCGCGTCGCCGCCGGCGCAGCTCCCGCTCGGCGCCGCCGAGGCGCCCGGACCGTTGGGGCCGGGCTCGTGAGGCGCGCGACGAGCGCGGTACGCGTGAGGAGCAAGCCGAACCGACAAGCCCTGAGGCGCGCGGTGCGGCTCATTCGTCACAAGGCCGGGCAGGCAGTGGCGTCGCTCGTGGCGATGATGCTGCTGACGTCCTGCGGGAACTGGCACGGCATCGCCAACGTGCCGTTGCCGGGGGGTCCCGGCAGTGGCCCCGGCTCTTACACCATTTACGTGCAGATGCCAAACACATTGGCGCTCAATGGAAATAGCCGAGTGCTCGTGGCGGACGTCTTTGTCGGCACCGTTCGCGCAATCAACTTGAAAGACTGGGTCGCCACGCTGACCGTGGACCTGCAGAAGGGCGTCCGGCTTCCGAAGAACACCACCGCCAAGATCGGCCAGACCAGCCTGTTGGGATCGCAGCACGTGGAACTGGCTGCACCGCCGAACCCGGCGCCGGAGCTGCTGAAGGACGGCGACACCATCTCGCTGAGGAATGCGTCGGCGTACCCTTCCACTGAGCAAACCTTAGCCAGCCTGGCCATGGTGCTGCGTGGCGGTGGCATCCCCAATCTCGAGGTGATCCAGAACGAGGTTTACGACATCCTCAGTGGGCGAGCCCACCAGATCCGGGATTTTCTGGAAAAGCTGAGCACCTTCAGCGGCCGGCTCAACCAGCAGAGCGACGACATCACCCACGCCATTGATTCCACCGACCGACTGCTGTCGTATGTGGCTGGGCGCGCCGACACACTGGACCAGGCACTCACTGAATTCCCGCCGCTGGTAAAGCATTTCGCACAGCAGCGCGACCTGTTTGCGAACACCGTCGATGCGGTGGGGCGGATCAGCGAGGTCGCCGACCAGACGTTGTCGTCCTCGCGAGACAACCTACACCAGGACCTGCAACTGCTCCAGCGCCCGCTCAAGCAACTCGGCCGTGCTGCACCATATTTGGTCGACGCACTGATGCTGCTGCTGTCACCCCCGTTCACGATAGACAGCGTGCCGAAGATCGTGCGCGGCGACTACATCAACGTTTCGGGAGCACTGGATCTGACGCTGAGCACCGTCGACAACGCGATCTTCACCGGCACAGGCTTTTCCGGAGCGTTGCGTGCACTCGAACAGTCGTGGGGTCGTGACCCCGCAACGATGGTGCCCGACATTCGGTTCACGCCCAACCCCGCTGACGCGCCGGTGGAACGGGGCGAGTAGCCAATGTTGACTCGATTCATCCGCGTCCAGTTGCTGGTGTTCGCCGCCCTGACGATGGCTGCCCTGGTTGCATTGGGCTGGTATTACCTGCGCATCCCGAGCCTGATCGGCATCGGTCAGTACCAGCTGACCGCGGAGCTGCCGGCGTCAGGCGGCTTGTATCGCACGTCGAACGTGACCTATCGGGGGATTCAGATCGGCCGAGTCACCAAGGTTGAGCCGACGAAAACTGGCGTCAGGGCGACGCTGAGCATCGCCAGTCGCTACAAGATCCCGATCGATGCGTCAGCCAACGTGCACTCGGTGTCGGCGATCGGTGAGCAGTACCTGGATCTGGTGTCCACCGGTAACCCAGGAAAATTCTTCGCCCCCGGACAGACCCTTACCAAGGGCACGGTGCCCAGCGAGATCGGTCCCGCGCTGGATACCGCCAACCGGAGCTTGTCGGCGCTACCCAAACCCAAAATCGCCTCACTGCTCGACGAAACAGCGCAAGCGGTCGGCGGTTTGGGGCCGGCGCTGCAACGACTTGTCGACTCGACTCAGTCGATCGTCGGTGATTTCCAAGCGAATATCTCCGATGTCAACGACGTCGTCGCCAACTCGGCGCCGATTCTGGAGAGCCAAGTCGACTCGAGCGATTCGATCGAGCGGTGGTCGCACAACCTCAACACGCTGACCGCCGAGATCGCGCACAACGACCAGCACGTGCAAAGCATCCTGGTGAAGGCGGCGCCGACCGCCGATACAGTCAACGAGGTATTCAGCGATGTCCGCGACTCGCTGCCGCAGACCGTGGCGAACCTCGAGATCGTTGCCGAGATGCTCAAGCGCTACAACAAAGGTCTCGAGCAGCTGATGGTGTTCTTGCCGGAAATCGGCTCAATCGCGCAAACGGTGGTGGCGTCCGCTCCGGGCTCAGTGTTGATGGGTCTCAACCTGTCGATCAACGACCCGCCACCGTGTCTGACCGGATTCCTGCCCGCATCGCAGTGGCGGGCCCCCGCAGACACCAGCATGGCGCCGTTGCCGGTCGGAACATATTGCAAGATCCCGCAAGACACGCCGGCCAATGTGGTGCGCGGCGCACGCAACTATCCGTGCGTCGATGTTCCCGGCAAACGTGCGGCGACCCCACAGGAGTGCCGCGACAACAAACCGTACGTTCCGCTGGGTACCAACCCGTGGTACGGCGACCCGAATCAGATCCGGAACTGCCCGGCGCCCGGCGCTCGCTGCGATCAACCCGTCGACCCCGGCAGGGTGATACCGGCGCCGTCGACCAACAATGGGCTCAACCCATTACCCGCTGATCGGCTGCCGGGAACACCGCCGCCGATCATCGATCCGCTGCAACGGCCCGGATCGGGCACCGTGCAGTGCAACGGGCAGCAGCCCAATCCGTGCATTTACACCCCCGCCGCCCCGGCCGCGATCTACCTCCCATCGAGTGGTGAATTAGTGGGGCCCGATGGCACCAAATACACCGTCGAAAACTCAATCCACATCGGAGACGATGGATGGAAGGACATGCTGGCGCCCACGGCACGGTGAGCACTACGCCCAATGGCTGGCCGGCCGACTAGCCGCGGGGAATCTTGCGGGCTGCCCGGTGTTGCACCTGTCATCGACAGATGAGGAGATGTCAGCATGACGAGTCGGCCCGTTCTGGAACCCACCACCGAGCATCCGATCACGATCAGCCCCACCGAGGCTCGGGTTGTGGTCCGTGTCAACGGCGAGGTCGTCGCGGACACACACGACGCACTCCAGCTGCGGGAGTCCACTTACCCTGCAGTGCAATATATTCCGCAAAAGGATGTAGTACAGAAGCTGCTCACCCGTACTGATACCAGCACCTACTGCCCGTACAAGGGTGAAGCGGGCTACTACAGCGTGACCACGTCCGCCGGCGACACTGTCGACGACGCGATCTGGACATACGAACAGCCCTACCCGGCGGTGGCGGCGATCGCCGGACACCTAGCCTTCTATCCCGACAAGGCTGATATCAGCGTAGAGCGAAGCTAGGAACCGGCCTGCCCGAACACTTGGGCCGCCAGCTGGGTGTCGCTGTATTCCCGCAACGACACGATGAGCCCGTCACGGGTTTCGAAGACGAAGACGGCCGGGCTGTCGTAGCGCACCCCGTCGGCGGTCTCGCCCTCGGCCTGCGCCTCGATCACGACGCTTTCGCCATCGTTGAAACATTGGATGAGATCGAGGCTCAGCTCGACACGGCTCCTGCGCCGCTCGACGTCTTGGCGCAACGCCGCCTTATCGACCGAATCACGGGTCACGATGCTCCAGTAGCTGAAGTCGTCGCTCAGCAGTCCGAAACATTCGTCGACGTCTCCGCCATCCGACAGGCACTGCAGGAACATCCACGCCAGTTCGGCCTGCGGATC
Source organism: uncultured Actinomycetota bacterium (assembly GCA_963744835.1). Classification (GTDB taxonomy): domain Bacteria; phylum Actinomycetota; class Actinomycetes; order Mycobacteriales; family Mycobacteriaceae; genus Mycobacterium. The sequence continues at coordinate 707,315 of CAVUVB010000006.1, read as the reverse complement.
GTCGAACGGGGTGGTCACCTCGTCATCCTGACGCGAAACACAGTTACCGGTCAATCATGTGCGTGGGCCGAACGAACCTATGATCGTCGGCATCAGCAATTGCGGCATCCGAGCGGGAGCACATGACGAATAGCACTCGCACGGTGTCGTTCGGGGGTGCGGTCAGCCCCGAGATCACCCTTTTCCCGCTGCGCCGAGGCCCTCGCGATCCATGCTTTCAGGTCGGCGATGACGGCGCGATTTGGCGGACCAGCCTGTTGACCAGCGGATCGGTCACGGCGCGGATCAGCCGCGCGGCGCCCCATGCCATCCACTGCACGGCATGGGGAGGCGGCGCCGAGGAGTTCCTCGACGCTCTTCCGGCCATGCTGGGTGCCGACGACGACGCATCGGATTTCGTTCCGACCGACCCAACGGTTGCCGCTGCGCACCGGCGCGTACCGCACCTTCGGCTGGGCCGAACCGGTCGGGTTCTGGAAGCCCTCATCCCGGCCGTACTCGAGCAGCGCGTTCCCGGCGCCGACGCATTCCGGTCCTGGCGCTTACTGGTGACGAAATTCGGCACGCCGCCACCAGGGCCGGCGCCCGTGCGGATGCGTGTGCCGCCGTCGGCCGACGTGTGGCGGCACGTCCCGTCGTGGGAGTTTCACCGCGCCAACGTCGATCCAGGCCGGGCACGTACCCTCGTCGGCTGCGCGCAGCGGGCGTCGTCGCTGGAGCGGTTGACCACCTGGCCGGCCGGGCGGGCCCGTGACGCGCTGACGTCGCTGCCCGGCGTCGGCGTGTGGACAGCGGCCGAGACCGCGCAACGGGCCTTCGGCGATCCCGACGCCTTATCGGTTGGCGACTACCACATCCCCAAAATGATCGGCTGGACGCTATTGGGACGTCCGATCGTCGACGCCGACATGGTCGAGCTGCTCGAGCCCATGCGGCCGCACCGGCACCGGGTGGTCCGGTTACTGGAGGCCAGCGGACTGGCCTACGAGCCGCGACGCGGAGCACGGCTGCCGGTCCAGGACATCCGCGCGCTGTGACTCCGGCCGCGGTTACCGCGCGCGGTCATCGGGTATTCGAGCCGGGACCCCGCGCGCGACGACCACCTCAAGGAGGTAGCCATGACGCAGTTCACGATCCCGGGCTTGACCGAAAAGCAGGGAGTCAAAATCGCCGGGTTGCTGCAGAAGCAGCTGAGCACGTACAACGACCTGCATTTGACGCTGAAGCACATCCACTGGAACGTGGTCGGACCCAACTTCATCGGGGTTCACGAGATGATCGACCCGCAGGTGGAACTGGTTCGCGGTTACGCCGACGAAGTGGCCGAGCGGATCGCGACGCTCGGTGGCTCGCCGCAAGGCACCCCGGGCGCCATCCTCAAGGACCGCACCTGGGACGACTACTCCGTTGGCCGCGACGTCGTCCAGGCGCATCTGGCCGCACTTGACTTGGTCTACAACGGTGTCGTCGAAGACACCCGCAAGGCCATCGCCGAAACCGAAGAGCTCGATCCGGTCACCCAAGACATCCTGATCGACCACGCGGCCGAGCTGGAGAAGTTCCAGTGGTTTGTGCGGGCTCATCTGGAGAACGCCGGCGGCAAGCTGGCCCATCAGGGCTCCTCCACCGAAAAGAGTGCGGCGAAAACCGCCCGACGCAAGAGCTAACTCGCATCGGCGGCGGCTGGTGCGCGCTCGGCTTTGGCGGTCTCCCGGTTGAGCCGCTGCGAGCGGTAGATCGACACCTTGGTGTGCTGCATCAGCAACGAGGCGATCCCGACCGCGATGATCGCCCCGGGCACCACCGAGAACGACCCGGTCATCTCGGCCACCATGATCAAAATGGCCAGCGGTGCGTGTGCGACACTGCCGAAACAGGCCATCATCCCGACCACTACGAAGATGCCCGGGCCGACGGGCACGCCCGGCAGATGGAGCATGTCGCCCACGCGCCAGATCGCTGCACCGACGAATGCCCCGATCACGATCCCGGGTCCGAAGATCCCACCGGATCCGCCGGTGCCGATCGATAGTGAAGTCGCGACGATTTTGGCGATCGGCAGGACAAGGACGATCCATAACGGAATTGTCAGCAGTCCGACCTTGGTGGTGGCCAGCTGTACCCAGCCGTAGCCGCTGGCCAGGATCTGGGGAATCGCCAACCCCAGCAGGCCGACCAGCAGGCCGCCGATAGTGGGCATGAGGACCGGGCCACCGCGGAGTCGTTTCGTCAGCGCTTCGGTGGCATAGAAGATGCGCGCGTACAGATAACCCACAGTTGCCGCGACGACGCCCAAGACGACGAACCACAGCAGCGGCCAGGCGTCCTCGAAGCGGTATTCGGCGTCGACATAGCCGAACATGGGGTCGAAGCCCAAAAACGAGCCGAACACGGCAAAAGCCGTTGCCGAGGTGACAAAACCGGGATAGAGCACGCGGTATTCGAGATCTTCGCGGTAGATGATCGATGCCGCCAGGACTGCGCCACCCAGGGGCGCACCGAAGATGGCACCGATGCCCGCGCCCACTCCCAACGACACCAGGATGCGGCCGTCTTCGTCGGAGAGGTGTAGTCGGCGCGCGAGCATTGACGAGAAGCCGGCGGAGATCTGTGCCGCGGGCCCTTCACGGCCGGCTGAGCCGCCCGAGCCGATGGTCAGGGCGCTGGAGATCATCTTGACGACGACGACCCGAGCCCGGATGTGTCGCGGATCGGTGTGGATCGCCTCGATCGCACTATCGGTGCCGTGGCCGCTGGCTTCGGGGGCAAACTTGGCCACGATCAATGCCGACACCAGCGCACCCGCCGTGGTCACCAGCGGAAGCGCCCACGGCCTGGCGTAGTGGGATGAACTCGGCTTGCCGCCTTCGACGAGTGGGGTGGGCATGTGGTAACCGGCCAGATAGCCCAACAGGAAGGTGGTGGTGTATCGCAACGCCAGGTAGAAACCGACGGCACCAAGACCGGCGACCACGCCGATGATGACGCCCAGCAACAGCCACTTGTAGAGATATTCGAGATTTCTGATGAAGCGCCCCAGGCGACCGCCCTTATGGAAGTCGTCTTCGGAACCGTTTTCGGCCTCGTGCCCAGGCTCATCGCTATCCACGATTGGCATGATCGGCACGCTAACAGCACCATCCTCTAGCCGCAGGGTCGCCCGGGAATAATCGGACCGTAGTCCGGTTACATCGGGTAGGAAAGCCTCAAGGAGGTAGAAAATGCCCGCCGTAACCGCAGACACATTGACCTTGTCCCGGGTCTCAGTGGCCAGTCCGGCCGACACGGAACGACCGGTTCGCTCGATCACCACCGGGCCGCACGGCTACGAGGGCGAAGGGTTTCCGGTGGTCCGGGCGTTCGCCGGCGTCAGCACCGCCGCACTGGACCCGTTTGTGCACATGGACCAGATGGGCGAGGTGGAATACCAGCCCGGCGAGCCCAGGGGCACCGACTGGCATCCGCACCGCGGATTCGAAACCGTCACCTACATGATCGACGGGCGGTTCGCCCACCAGGACTCGCATGGCGGCGGCGGCCTGATCAGCGACGGCGCCACCCAATGGATGACAGCCGGTGCGGGCATCCTGCACATCGAAACCCCACCGGCCGACCTCGTCGAATGCGGCGGTGTGTTTCATGGCATCCAACTGTGGGTGAACCTGCCGAAGAAGGATAAGTTCGCCGCACCGCGATACCAGGCCATCGAGGGCGGCGACGTCGCCCTGCTCTCCTCGGACGACGGCGGCGCGCTGGTCCGCGTCATCGCGGGCGACATCGACGGCCATCGTGGGCCGGGAATCACCCACACGCCAATCACGATGGCGCACGCCACAGTTCAACCGGGCGCGCGGCTGAGCATTCCGTGGAACCGCGACTACAACGCGCTGGTCTACGTCCTTTCTGGGCGCGGCACGGTCGGCCCGATCGGGCACCCGATCCGGCAGGGACAGCTGGCGGTCCTCGGCCCAGGCGACCGGATCACCGTCGCCGCCGACCTCTCGCAAGAGTCGCGCAGGCCCGCGTTGGAACTGCTGATTCTGGGTGGCCAGCCGATCCGCGAGCCGGTCTTCCACTACGGCCCCTTCGTGATGAACACCAAGACCGAGCTGATCCAGGCTCTGGAAGACTTCCAGTCCGGAAAGTTCGGCAGCGTCCCGCCCGACGGGTTGATGCCGCATCACACTTAACGGCGATAAGTGTGATCTGTGGCACAATTTATCCGTGGTGCACCCCGCCAGCCGGGGACCGGGTCGCCCCCCCGCAGCGAAGGCGGCCGAGACGCGTAAGCGCATTTTGCGTGCTGCTCGCGAAGTGTTCAGCGAACGCGGCTACGACGCTGCGACCTTTCAAGCGATCGCGGTCCGAGCCGACCTGACTCGGCCCGCGATCAATCACTACTTCTCCAGCAAGCGCCAGCTCTATCGCGAAGTGGTGAACGAGACCAACGCGGTGGTTGTCGCCGCGAGCGTCGAACGCGCTCAGCGTGAAACGACATTAATCGGTCGGGTGTCCGCATTCGTCGAGGCAGCAGCTCAGGCCGAGATCGAAAATCGTTCAGCGGCAGCGTTTCTTATCACCGTCGCGTTGGAGTCGCAGCGACACCCCGAGCTGGGTCCGCGAGAAGCTGACTCGATGCGCTCCACCCGGGAATTTCTGTCCTGGGCGATCAACGACGCGATCGAGCGTGGCGAGCTGGCCAGCGATACCGACGCCTCGGCGCTGACCGAGCTGCTGATCGCGGTGTTGTTGGGAGTGGGGTTTTACGCCGGCTTTGTCGCCAGCCGGGAGGAATTCGCGACCGTAACCGAGCAATTGCACCAGCTGCTGGCGCGCAGTTTCGGGAGACGTGGCGCGCGGTTGCCGTGATGTAGCGCACAGCACCACATAGATTACCTAACTTATTCGGTAACATGGGTGCCGTTATGACTGATCTGTATAACGTCGGCTCGGCGCGCACCGACGGTGACAGCTGGAAGATCACCGAAAGCGTTGGCGCCACCGCGTTGAGCGTCGCGGCGGCTCGCGCGGTGGAGACGGCGACTGCCGATCCGCTGATCCAGGACGAGTTCGCCTACCTGCTGGTGTCGTCGGCCGGGCGGCCGTGGGCGCGGCTGGCCAGCCCAGGGCTGGAATGGATCGGCGACGACACGCATGGACGACGAGCGCATCGGATGGCCTGCGACTACCAGGCCGTGCGCACCCATTTCTTCGACGACTACTTCCAAGCCGCCGTCAGCGCAGGCATCCGGCAGGTGGTGATCCTGGCCGCCGGGTTGGACTCGCGGGCCTACCGCCTGGATTGGCCGGTCGACACCACGGTCTACGAGATCGATCAGCCCCAAGTCCTGACCTACAAGACCGGCACGCTGGAATCGGCCGGTGCGGCCCCGAGAGCCAGGCGACGCCCGGTTCCGGTGGACTTACGTGACGACTGGCCGGCCACGCTGTCGGCCGCGGGCTTCGACCCGACCCAGCCCACTGCCTGGCTGGCCGAGGGCTTGCTGCCCTACCTGCCTGCCGAGGCTCAGGACCGGCTCTTCGAGATGCTCACCGCGCTCAGCGCACCAGGCAGCCAGGTCGCCGTCGAAGCGTTCAGCCTGGGTTCCGCGGACACCGAACGACGCAGAGCGGCGCGGCGCGAGCGCTGGGCACGGATGCGACGAGGCCTGGGCCTGGATATCAACGTTGAGACCCTGACCTACCAGGAAACCGACCGTGCCGATGCCGCCGACTGGCTGACCGCCCACGGCTGGAAAGTGCACGCCGTTGACAATCTCGACGAAATGGCGCGACTGGGCCGGCCGATACCTACCGACTTGGCCGAGGAGGCCTTCCGAACCAGGCTGCTGCGGGCGCAGCTCGTGACGGCCGATTGACAACCACACGCATTCTGCAGGAGGCGGAAGCAGCATGAGCACTTCGCGGACCCACGACGACACGTGGGACATCGCCACCAGCGTCGGCACCACAGCAGTGATGGTGGCCGCAGCGCGAGCCACCGAAACCGACAGCGCCGATCCGCTGATCCGCGACCCCTACGCAAAGCTTTTGGTCAGCGAGGCAGGCACCGGCGTGTGGGAGACCATGCTGGACGGCTCCGTCATTGACAAGGTTGAGTCGATCGATCCGGAGGCGGCCGCGATCTTTCAGCACATGCGCAACTATCAAGCCGTACGGACGCACTTCTTCGACGCCCACTTCGCAGCCGCTGTCGCCGCTGGCATCCGACAGGTGGTGATCTTGGCGTCCGGGCTGGACTCGCGGGCCTACCGGCTGGACTGGCCGGCAGGCACCACGGTGTACGAGATCGACCAGCCCAAGGTGCTTGCCTACAAGACCGCGACGCTGGCGGCGAACGGCGCCACGCCCTTGGCCGACCGCCGCGAGGTGCCGATCGACCTGCGTCAGGACTGGCCTGCCGCACTGCGCGGCGAGGGCTTCGACCCGAATGCGCCGACAGCCTGGTTGGCCGAAGGGCTGCTGATGTATCTGCCTGCCGACGCGCAGGATCGGCTGTTCGCGCAGATCACCGAGTTGAGCGCAGCGGGCAGCCGGATCGCGGTGGAAACCGCGGCCAGTCACGCAGACGAGCGGCGGCAGGAGATGCGGGACCGGTTCCAGCGGATCGCCGATGAACTTGACATCGAGCAGACCGTCGACGTGCAGGACCTGATCTATCACGACGAGGATCGCGCGGTCGTCGTCGACTGGCTTAATGACCACGGCTGGCGGGCCACGGCACAAAACTCTGGGGACGAGATGCGCCGGCTGGACCGCTGGGTCGACGGCGTGCCCATGGCCGACGACAAGGAGGCGTTCGCGCAGTTCGTCACCGCGGAACGGCTATGAGTACGACTAGTCGCAGCGACGGCGACACCTGGGACATCGCGACCAGCGTTGGCGCGACCGCCGTCATGGTGGCATCCGCGCGCGCGGCCGAGACGGCCAGCGAGCAGCCGCTCATCCGCGACGAGTTCGCGCAGATCCTGATCGACGGCCCCGAACTCGCTGAGCTGGTCGCCAAGATGTCGACGACGTATACGGCCGATCCGGAGTTGCAGGCGGTCCGTGCACACATGGTCAACTACCAGGCCGCGCGCACGCACTTTTTCGACGCCTACTTCGCCGCGGCGGCCGCCGCCGGTATCCGTCAGCACGTCATCCTGGCTGCCGGGCTGGACTCACGGGCCTACCGGCTGGACTGGCCGGCCGGGACCAGCGTGTACGAGGTGGACCAGCCGAAGGTGTTGGAGTACAAGGCCGCAACGTTGGCCGCGAATGGTGCCGAGCCGGTGGCCGATCGGCACGAGGTGCCAGCCGATCTGCGGTTCGATTGGCCGAAAACACTGCGCGACAAAGGATTCGACCCTGCGCAGTGCACTGCGTGGCTGGCTGAGGGCCTGCTGATGTTCCTGCCGGGGGAGGCCGAGGAGCGGTTGTTTGCCGACGTCGACGCGCTAAGCGCACCGGGCAGCCGGGTCTGCATCGAGGATTTCACGTTCGACGACGCGGCCCGGGAGGCCTACGCGCAACGCCGCACCAAGACCGACGAATTGCGGCAGCGGATCGGCGACGAGAATGTCTTCGACCCCGGCGACCTGTGGTACATGGACGACGAGCGCCGCGACCCGGCCGCCTGGTTCAGCGCGCATAACTGGCGCGTCGAATCGCTGGCCGGCCGCGACTACCTGACCCAGCTCGGTCGTCCGCTGCCAGAGGAACCCACCGTTGCAGCGACGTTCCGAGCCGTTTTCGTCTCCGCCGAAAAGCCCTGAAAGGCTCGAGTGATGCGCACCCGCGACGACTCCTGGGACATCGCGACCAGTGTGGGAGCGACTGCGGTGATGGTTGCGCTGGCCCGTGCCACCGAAACGGCCAGTGAACATCCGCTCATCCGAGATCAGTTCGCCGGACCGCTGGTCTCCACGCCCGAGTTGGCGGAGGTTTGCCAGCGGATGGCGTCGTGGTGGGCGGACCGTCCTGACGAGGATGATTCTGAAGACGACTCTGTCGACTTCACCGTGGATGTCCAGCAGATGGTCAATTACCAGGCGGTGCGCACCCACTTTTTCGACGCGTACTTCACCACCGCGGTCCAGGCCGGTGTCCGTCAGGTGGTGATCCTGGCCGCCGGTCTGGATTCCCGCGCCTACCGCCTGGACTGGCCGGCAGGCACCGTCGTCTACGAAATCGACTTGCCGAAGGTGCTGCAGTACAAGTCCGAGACGTTGGCCGAGCACGGCGCCGAGCCGAGCACCACCCGCCGTGCGGTGCCCGTCGACCTGCGTCATGACTGGCCAAAGGCGTTGCGCGAACACGGTTTCGATGTGACTCAGCCGACCGCCTGGCTGGCCGAGGGGCTATTGCCGTTCTTGCCCGCCGAGGCGCAGGAGTCGATGTTCGCCTCGGTCAACGAGCTCAGCGGAGCGGGCAGTCGGGTGGCCGTCGAGGTTTTCGGTGTTGACGAGCAGCAGCGCAAAGAGATCGGCGAGAGGTGGGCGAAGTTGCGGGCGGCACGCGAAAAACGCGGTGAGGACGTCTCGTTCAGCCCGTTCGAACTCTGGTTTGACCACGAGGGGCGCTCCGACCCAGCTGAATGGTTTTCCAGCCACGGCTGGACCACGCAAACCGTCGACAGCGGTGCCGAGGCAACGCGACTCGGACGTGCACCGACCGGCGACGACCCGAGGTTCAAGAACACGTTCGTGGTCGCAGAGAAGACCAGCGGGCAGACCTGACGGCACCTGTTGGCCCAACCGGGTGGTTGATTAGGATTGGGCTTTCGCCGGTCAGGAAGGATACCCAATGACCACCGAAGCCACCGCAAACACCGTCAGGACCGCGGCGACCCACTCCGAGATCCCGAAAACCGTCGCTCACCTGCGACAGACGTTCGCTAGCGGAAAGACCCGGAGCGTGGAGTGGCGACGAGCCCAGCTCCGCGCGCTGGAAAAGATGATGGCCGAGAACGAGCCCGCGATTGCCGCTGCGCTGGAAAAGGATCTAGACCGCAGCCCGTTCGAGGCGTGGCTGGCCGACGTCGCCACCACCGCCGGTGAGGCCCGGTACGCGGCCAAACATGTCAAGAAGTGGGTGCGCCGCAAGCACCGTCTCCTCGAGCTGGCGCAGTTGCCCGGACGCGGCTGGGTGGAGTACGAGCCCTACGGCACCGTGTTGATCATCGGCGCGTGGAATTACCCGTTCTATCTGACGCTCGGCCCGGCGGTGGGAGCGATCGCCGCCGGAAACGCGGTGCTGCTCAAGCCATCCGAGATCGCGTCGGCGTCCTCAGCACTGATGGCCGAGCTGGTGCCGCGCTACCTGGACAGCGATGCGATCGCGGTGGTCGAGGGTGACGGAGCGGTGAGCCAGGAGTTGATCGCGCAGGGCTTCGACCGGGTGTTCTTCACCGGCGGCACCGAGATCGGCCGCAAGGTCTACGAGGGCGCCGCCCCGCACCTGACGCCGGTCACCCTGGAGCTGGGCGGCAAAAGCCCGGTCATCGTCGCGGCGGATGCCGATGTGGACGTGGCGGCCAAGCGGATCGCCTGGATCAAGCTGCTCAACGCCGGTCAGACCTGCGTGGCCCCCGACTACGTGCTGGCCGACGTGAAGATCCGCGACGAGCTGGTCGGCAAGATTGGCGAGGCCATCACGAAGTTCCGGTCCAAGAAGGAGACCAGCGGATTGCGCATCGTCAACCAGCGCCAGTTTGATCGGCTGACCGGATACCTGGCCAGGACCAAGGGCACGATCGCGCTGGGCGGTAACTCCGACGCGTCGGGACTGCGCCTCGAACCGACCGTGGTCGTCGATCCCGATCCCGACGAGCCGTTGATGAGCAACGAGATCTTCGGCCCCATCCTGCCGATCATCTCGGTCCAATCTCTGGACGACGCAATACATTTCGTCAACTCGCGGCCCAAGCCCCTGTCGGCGTATCTTTTCACCAAGACGCGCGCGGTGCGTGAGCGGGTGATCAAAGAGGTGCCGGCCGGCGGCATGCTGGTCAACCACTTGGCCTTCCAGGTGTCGACCGCCAAGTTGCCATTCGGCGGCGTCGGCGCATCGGGCATGGGCGCCTACCACGGCCGCTGGGGCTTCGAAGAGTTCAGCCACGCCAAGTCGGTGTTGACCAAGCCCACCCGACCCGACTTATCCAGCTTTATCTACCCGCCGTATACAGAGAGGGCGTGGAAGTTGGCGCGCCGGCTGTTCTAGCGCTGACTGAACCCATCCGGCCTGAAGAGTCGGGCGATGACGCCCGAGAAAGAGAGGAAGCGCATGCCCGGAGTGCAGGATCGCGTCGTTGTCGTCACCGGAGCCGGTGGGGGCCTGGGCCGCGAATACGCCCTGACTCTCGCCAAGGAGGGCGCCAGCGTCATCGTGAACGACCTCGGCGGCTCTCGCGACGGAACCGGTGCCGGACACAACATGGCCGACCAGGTCGTCGAAGAGATCAAGGCCGCCGGCGGCCGCGCTGCGGCCAACTACGACAGCGTCGCCGAGCCCGAAGGCGCAGAGAACATCATCAAGACCGCTCTCGACGAGTTCGGCAAGGTCGACGGCGTGGTGAGCAACGCGGGAATCCTGCGTGACGGCACCTTCCACAAGATGTCGTTCGAGAACTGGGATGCCGTACTCAAGGTGCATCTCTACGGCGGTTACAACGTGATCCGCGCCGCCTGGCCGCATTTCCGTGAGCAGAGCTTCGGCCGGGTGGTCGTCGCCACCTCAACCAGCGGGCTGTTCGGCAACTTCGGCCAGGCCAACTACGGCGCAGCCAAGCTGGGCCTGGTTGGGCTGATCAACACGCTGGCCCAAGAAGGCGCCAAGTACAACATCAAGACCAACGCGGTCGCACCGATCGCGGCCACCCGGATGACCGAGGACATCCTGCCGCCCGAGGTGCTCAAAAATCTGACACCGGATTTCGTGGCGCCGGTGGTGGCCTACCTGTGCTCCGAAGAGGTGCCCGACACCGACTCGATTTTCATCGTGGGCGGCGGCAAGGTGCAGCGCACCGCGCTGTTCCAGAACGAGGGCGTCACCTTCAAGACGCCGCCGTCCGTTGACGAGATCGCCTCGCACTGGGCCGAGATCGACGACTTGTCCGCCGCGAAACAGGCCAACTTCTCGATCCGATAATCGAGATTTCATGAAAGCCTGTGTAGTACAGGAGCTTTCAGGACCGTCCGGCTTGGTGTACACGGATGTCGACGATGTCACCGGCAATGACGACACGCTCATAGTCGAAGTCCGCGCCGCCGGGGTGTGCTTTCCGGACCTGCTGCTGAGCAAGGGCGAGTATCTCGCTGCTGGTGAACTACAACACCATGTACTTCGCGTTGGCCCGGCGTGCTGCGATGCGTCCGGGCGACAGCGTGCTGGTGCTGGGTTCAGCCGGTGGCGTGGGCACTGCGGCGATCCAGGTGGCCAGGGCGATGGGTGCGAGCAAGATCATCGCGCTCGTACATCGCAGCGGCGCAATACCGTTCGTCGAGTCGCTGGGCGCCGACGTGGTATTGCCGTTGACGGACGGCTGGGCTCAGGCGGTGCGCGAGCATACCGACGGGCGGGGCGTTGACATTGTCGTCGACCCGATCGGCGGACCGGCCTTCGACGATGCCATCCGGGTATTGGCCATCGACGGCAAGCTGCTGGTCATCGGATTTGCCGCGGGCGCGATTCCGACGGTCAAGGTCCACCGGCTGCTGCTGCGCAATGTCGGTGTGCTCGGGGTCGCCTGGGGTGAGTATTTGCATCAGGTTCCCGGGTCTGCGGCGCTGTTTGCCTGGGGTCTGGGCCAGTTGGTGTCGTTGGGGCTGAAACCTCCACCGCCGCAGCGTTATCCACTCTCGGAGGCACCGGCCGCGGGCTCTCAGCCCAGCAGCGCTTTGCGCAGTCGGCTCAACTCGGCTTCGGTGATACCGGCGTCACGCAGATAGCCGTCGAGGGAGCCAAAATTCTCATCGACGGTCCATCGCGCCGCGTCCAGGTACTCCTCGCGCACACCGAGGACTTCGTCGGACAACCGCGCCTCGGTGAACGCCATCAACTCCGGCGTCACGTCGACGTCCGACCGCTGCCGGACCGCATCCATGATCCGGGCCCGCAGCTGCGGGCCAGCCAGGTTGCTGCGCAGAAAATCTGCCATGATCGCGTCGCGCTCGACGCCTGCGGCTTCCAGCACCATCGCCACCAGGAAGCCGGTGCGGTCCTTGCCGGCAAAACAGTGGGTGAGCACCGCGCGTCCGTCAGCCAGCAAGCTGACGACGCGGTGCAGTGCCTGCTGCGCTCCGTTGTAGGTGGGAAACCTGCTGTATTCGTCGATCATGTAGCGGCTGGACGCCTCGCTGACCGGCTCGTCGTCGGGCTTGTCTTCCAGCAACCGCTTGAAGGCGTGCTCGTGTGGGGCTTCTCCGTCCTCGTTGAGCTCGTCGGGCCCGAGGTCCGGGATGGGCAACAGGTGGATGTCGATGCCGTCGGGCACCCGACCCGGTCCGTGGCGCTGCACCTCACGACGCGAGCGCAGATCGGCGACATCGGTGATGCGCAAGCGACGTAACTCGTCGCGGCCGTCGTCGGCGAGATCGCTCAGCTCGCCGGAACGGAACAGCCGTCCAGGCCGCAGAACACCTGTGCTGTCGGCGACATCGCGAAAGTTCCAAGCCCCCTGCAGATCCCGCACGTCAGTCGCCATGTTAGGTGACCGCCGCTGCGAAAGTGCTTTGTTCGCGGCCGATCTCGGCGCGCGCGATAGATCGCATATGTACCTCGTCGGGCCCGTCGAAGATACGCATCGCCCGATGCCAGGCGTAGAGTCGGGCCAGCGCGGTATCCTCGCTGACGCCGGCGGCACCGTGAACTTGGATGGCGCGGTCGATGACGCCGCAGGCCACTTGCGGTGCCACCGCTTTGATTTGCGACACCAGCAGATGGGCGGCCTTGTTGCCGTGCTGGTCGATGGTCCAGGCCGCCTTTTCGCACAGCAACCTGGCCTGGTCGATCTCGTTGCGGGACTGGGCAACTGCCTGCTGCACGAGACCCTGGTCGGCGAGTGGGCGCCCGAAAGCAATCCGGTTACGCGCCCGGTTCACCATGAGGGCCAGCGCACGTTCGGCTCCGCCGAGGGCACGCATGCAGTGATGGATGCGACCCGGTCCCAACCGCGCTTGGGCGATCGTGAAGCCGCCGCCTTCTTCGCCGAGCAGGTTGGTGACCGGTACCCGGACGTTGTCGTAGACGATCTCGCAGTGCCCGGGCTGGTCGTGGTAGCCGAAGACCGTTGTCGAGCGGACGACGGTTACGCCCGGCGTATCAATCGGCACCAAAACCATCGACTGCTGTTGGTGGCTGGCCGCCTCGGGGTTGGTGCGGCCCATCACGATGAGAATCTTGCACCGCGGGTCCGCCGCCCCCGAGCTCCACCACTTGCGGCCGTTGATCACGTAGTCGGCGCCGTCGCGCACGATGGAGGTCTCGATGTTGCGGGCGTCGCTGCTGGCGACCGCGGGCTCGGTCATCGAGAAGGCACTGCGGATCTCGCCGTTCAGCAAGGGCTCGAGCCACTGCTTGCGCTGCTCTTCGGTGGCGAACAGATGCAGGGTCTCCATGTTGCCGGTATCGGGTGCCGCACAGTTGAGCGCCTCGGGGGCGATCTCCAGGCTCCAGCCGGTCAGCTCGGCCAGCGGCGCGTAATCCAGGTTGGTCAAACCTGACTCGGCGGGCAGGAACAGGTTCCACAGGCCGGCCGCTTTGGCCTTGGTCTTCAGTTCCTCGATGATCGGCGGGACGGTGTGATCACTCGGGCCGGCCTCGTGGCGGTATTTGTCGTAATCGGCCTCTGCCGGAAAGACATACTCAGTCATGAAGTCGGACAGTCGCGTGTGATAGTCGATTGCCTTGGCCGACATCGCGAAGTCCATGCCCGTCACGATATGCCACCGGCGCAGCTGCCGACGGCGCAGGATGGACGCCATGACCGAGGCACGTCCGCCGTTCCCGCCGTTCACCCTCGAGACGGCGATCCAGAAGGTCCAGGCCGCCGAGGACTTGTGGAACACCCGCGACCCTGAACGCGTGAGCCTGGGCTACACCGTCGACTCGCGCTGGCGCAACCGCGACGAACATCTCGTCGGCCGCGCCGCGATCGTGGCCTTCCTCGACCCGCAAATGGCAGCGAGAGCTGGACTATGTGTTGCGCAAAGGTTTGTGGGCCTTCCACGACAACCGCATCGCCGTCCGCTTTCAGTACGAGTGCTACGGCGCCGACGGGCAGTGGTACCGCAGCTACGGCAACGAGTTGTGGGAGTTCGACGACGCCGGCCTGACGGCCCGGCGTGAAGCCAGCATCAACGACGTCCCGATCGACGAGTCAGAGCGGCGCTACTTCGGACCTCGACCGCGGGCGGAGTACGGCAACGACTTCCCGCTCTGGTAGCGGGCCGACGGGCGACGCGGGCCATCGGGTTAGGGTGAGTGCCGTCTATCGGGGTAGGGAGCACAAGACACCATGACAGATACGCAGACAACGGTGGGGGTAGTCGCCGAGTCCGCGGCCGACGAGCGACGGGTCGCGCTGGTGCCCAAGGCGGTCGCGCCGCTGGTGAACAGCGGGGTAGCGGTCGTGGTGGAGTCCGGTGCCGGCGAGGGGGCGCTGCTTCCGGACGAGCTTTACACCGAGGCCGGCGCCACCATCGGCGACGCGTGGGCGGCCGACATTGTCGTGAAGGTCGCTCCGCCGAATACCGAGGAAGTCGGTCGGCTAAAGCGTGGCCAGACGTTGATCGGATTCCTGGCGCCCCGCGACGCCGACAATTCGATCGGTGCGCTGTCCGATGCCGGCGTGCAGGCCTTCGCCCTGGAAGCGATCCCGCGGATTTCCCGGGCGCAGGTGATGGACGCGTTGTCGTCGCAGGCCAATGTGGCCGGCTATAAGGCTGTGTTGCTGGCGGCAACGGAGTCGACCCGGTTCTTCCCGATGCTGACGACGGCGGCGGGCACGGTGAAGCCCGCCACGGTGCTGGTGCTCGGCGTCGGTGTGGCTGGCTTGCAGGCGCTGGCGACGGCCAAACGGCTGGGCGCGCGTACCACCGGCTACGACGTCCGTCCGGAGGTCGCCGACCAGGTGCGGTCGGTCGGCGCGCAGTGGCTGGACATCGGAATCGACGCGGCGGGTGAGGGCGGATACGCCCGCGAGCTCACCGAGGACGAACGCGCGCAGCAGCAGAAAGCATTGGAGGAGGCAATCAGCGGGTTCGACGTGGTGATCACCACTGCGCTGGTTCCCGGCCGCCCGGCACCGCGGCTGGTGACCGCCGCCGCGGTGGAAGCGATGAAGCCCGGCAGTGTGGTGGTGGACCTTGCCGGGGAAACCGGTGGCAACTGCGAATTGACCGAACCCGGCCAGGTCGTCATCAAGCATGACGTCACGATTGCCGCGCCGCTGAATTTGCCGGCCACCATGCCCGAGCACGCCAGCGAGCTCTACAGCAAGAACATCACAGCGTTACTGGAGCTGCTGATCAAGGACGGCAAGCTGGCCCCGGACTTCGACGACGAAGTCATCGCGGAGTCGTGTGTGACCCAGAAAGCGGGGGAGGAAGCATAAATGTACGGGATGTATGACGAACTTCTGTCCAACCTGGCGATCCTGGTGTTGTCCGGGTTCGTCGGGTTCGCGGTGATTTCCAAGGTGCCCAACACACTTCACACTCCGCTGATGTCAGGGACCAACGCCATCCACGGAATCGTGGTGCTCGGCGCCCTGGTGGTGTTCGGCGAGGTCGAGCATCCATCGCTGGCAGTGAAGATCATCATGTTCGTCGCGGTGGTGTTTGGCACTTTGAACGTCATCGGCGGCTTCATCGTCACCGACCGGATGCTCGGCATGTTCAAGGGCAAGAAGCGTGCACCTGCTTCGTCCCCGGCGGCCGAGGAGCCGACAGCCAAATGAACTACTTGGTGATCGGCCTATACGTCATTTCGTTCGCGCTGTTCATCTACGGCCTGATGGGGCTGACCGGGCCCAAGACCGCGGTGCGGGGCAACCTGATCGCCGCGGTCGGCATGGCCCTGGCTGTGACGGCGACGCTGATCAAGATCCGCGACACCGATCAGTGGGCGCTGATCATCACCGGCCTGGTGGTGGGCGTCGTGCTCGGCGTCCCGCCGGCCCGCTACACCAAGATGACCGCCATGCCGCAGCTGGTGGCGTTCTTCAACGGCGTCGGCGGCGGCACCGTGGCCCTCATCGCGCTGTCGGAATTCATTGAGACGAGCGGGTTTTCGGCGTTCGAGCACCACGAGTCGCCGACCGTGCACATCGTGGTGGCGTCGTTGTTCGCCGCCATCATCGGGTCAATCTCGTTTTGGGGCTCGATCATCGCCTTCGGCAAGCTGCAGGAGATCATCTCCAGTTCGCCGATCGGCTTCGGCAAGGCTCAGCAGCCAATTAACGTGCTGCTGCTGGCCGCGGCCATCGCAGCCGCGATCGTGATTGGCCTGGACGCGCATCCCGGCACCGGTGGCGTCTCGCTGTGGTGGATGATCGGGCTGCTGGCGGCCGCGGGCGCGCTGGGCCTGATGGTGGTGTTGCCGATCGGCGGCGCGGACATGCCGGTGGTGATCTCACTGCTCAACGCGATGACCGGGGTGTCGGCGGCAGCGGCAGGTCTGGCGCTGAACAACACCGCGATGATCGTGGCGGGCATGATCGTCGGCGCGTCCGGCTCAATCCTGACCAACCTGATGGCCAAGGCCATGAACCGCTCCATCCCGGCGATCGTTGCCGGAGGCTTCGGCGGTGGCGGCGTTGCCCCCAGCGGCGACGGCGGCGGGGACAAGCATGTCAGGTCCACCTCAGCCGCCGATGCCGCGATTCAGATGGCCTACGCCAACCAGGTGATCGTGGTACCGGGCTACGGGATGGCCGTCGCGCAAGCCCAGCACGCCGTCAAGGACATGGCGACGTTGCTGGAGAACAAGGGGGTGGCGGTGAAATACGCGATCCACCCCGTCGCCGGCCGGATGCCCGGGCATATGAACGTGCTGCTGGCCGAAGCCGAGGTCGACTACGACGCGATGAAAGACATGGACGACATCAACGACGAGTTCGCCCGCACCGACGTGGCGCTGGTAATCGGTGCCAACGACGTCACCAACCCGGCGGCCCGCAACGAATCGTCCAGCCCCATCTATGGCATGCCGATTCTCAATGTCGACAAGTCGAAGTCGGTGATCGTGCTCAAGCGATCGATGAACTCCGGATTCGCCGGTATCGACAACCCGCTGTTCTACGCGGACGGCACCACGCTGCTGTTCGGCGACGCCAAGAAATCGGTGTCCGCTGTCACCGAGGAACTCAAGGCGCTATAACCACGCCGAGATCGACGCCAGCGTGATCTCCACTCGCACTTTGCCGCGCTGGCGTCGATCTCGAGGATCTCGAGATCGATCTAGACGGGCGGGTAGGCCGGTGGCGGATAGCCGTTACCGTCGGCCACACCACGGAAGCCCCAAAGTGCGTACTTGAAGTAGAACTCAAGCTCGTCGGAAACGTCGTAGCTGGGATCCGGATCCATCTGGCACCCTCTCGATAGGCTCGATCGTTCGTGACTCGCGACTTGACTCGAACCTCACTCTAGCCCGCCAGGGGCAATGCACAACAGCGTTCAACCGTTCTGCCTAAACTATCCAACTAGTTGATTGACACCGGGCCCCGCCCGGCCTGCCGATAGCGAGAAGAGACATGCCATCCGAGAACGGGCTCACCCGCCGCGAGGAGCTGCTGACCGTTGCCACCAAGCTGTTTGCCGCGCGCGGCTACCACGGCACCCGGATGGACGATGTCGCCGACGTGGTCGGGCTGAACAAGGCGACCGTATACCACTATTACGCGAGCAAGTCGCTGATCCTCTACGACATCTATCAGCAGGCCGCCGAGCGCACGCTGGCCGCGGTGCACGACGATCCGTCGATGTCGGCGCGGGAGGCGCTCTACCAGTACACGGTGCGGCTGCTCAACCAGATCGCCGCCAACCCGGAAGGCGCGGCGGTGTACTTCCAGGAGCAGCCCTACATCACCGAGTGGTTCACCGAGGAGCAGGTTGCCGCGGTCCGCGAGAAGGAAACCCAGGTTTACGAGCATGTGCACGGACTGATCGACCGGGGTATCGCCGACGGGGAGTTCTATGAGTGCGACTCGCACGTGCTGGCGCTCGGCTACATCGGGATGACGCTCGGCGCCTACCGCTGGCTGCGGCCGAGCGGACGCCGCAGCGCCAAGGAGATTGCCGCCGAGTTCAGCACCGCACTACTGCGTGGTCTGATCCGCGACGAGGCGGTCCGCACCGAGTCACCGCTCGGGGTCAGAACTGAAATCGGTACAGCCGGTCGTAGTTCCTGACGAAGGGAACCGCGGTCACCATTCGATAGATCAGCCGCTGCGGCTTCAGCGGGACCTTTTCGGGGTCGAGGAACATGGACGTATCCACGAGGCGTAGCCGCGGGTTCCACTCGGGCAGCTCATGGTCTTTGGTGCCCCACTTGGTGATTCCTGCGGTGGAAAATTTGGCAAGCGGTGATCCCGGTGGACGGCGGCGCCAGCGTCATCCGCTAGGCCTAGCGCTCATTGCCCGGCTCCTCCTCATCGCGCTGCGCGTCCCCCTCGCCGCTGCGCGGCTGGGGGTGCCCCCACTGGATCGTCGCAGGGCGCAGGTTCTTGTCCAGGAACTCGAGCTGATCGGCGACGGCGCGCTCGAATGCGTCACCGACGTAGATATCGAAATGGCCCTCGGGGTAAAGCTTGACCTCGCCGCGCGGCGCCGTCGCAGCGTAGCGACGGGTTGGCCCCGACGGTGCGACCGAGTCTGATTCGCAGACGCAGAACAGGATCGGGCAGGGGATCTTCGCCGCGAGCCGTCCCGGACGGTAGGTGATGAACTTGACGCCGATGCGGGCGGCGACCTCGTTTCGCAACGTCGTGCCGCTAGGCACCAGCCTCATATAACCGGAGTACGCGTCGGGGGCATGCATCAGCGCGACCTCGCCCGGCCTGCCCGCGGTAGGCACCATCACCGGGGGCCTGCCGAGCCGGGCGCCGATCAGATCGCGTACCGCTAACGCGGTGATGCGTGCGCTGATCAACGGGCTCATCGCCCCCAGCGAGGCGATGCTGTCGGTAAACGGGCATTGCGACACCACTGCCGCGATGCCGGGCAGCCGCGCCGCCGTTGCTATGACATGGCCACCGCCAAAAGACGTGCCCCACAGGCCAATCCGATTGGGATCGATACCGGCCAGCGTCCGAGCGTAGGCCACCGCGACCGTCCAATCCTGCAATTGCATGCCGATATCGAGTAGTTGACGCGGCGCGCCCTCGCTGTCGCCGAAGTTGCGGTAGTCGAACACCAGGCAGGCGTAGCCCGCCGCACAGAAGCGTTCGGCGTAGGCGTCCAGCCGCATGGTGCGAACCGCACCCAGCCCGTGCGCCATCACTAGCAGCGGTGCGTCGCCGTTGCTCGCCGGCCGATACAGCCACGCACTGACCCGGTCGTGACCCGAGTTAAACCAGACATCCTCACGCTGCATGCTCACGGCTCCTAATCCTGCATCACTCGCGGGCGGTTCCGGACGTGTGGTACACCGTCGCCATGACCGACAGTGTGCTGCGAGCCGTGTCGTCGGTGGTCGGACCGAGTCACGTCAGCACCGATCCCGATGTGCTGGCGGGCCGCAGCGTCGACCACACCGGCCGCTATCGCGGGCGGGCGAGCGCCTTGGTGCGTCCGGGCTCGGCGGATGAAGTCGCCGAGGTGCTGCGGGTGTGCCGGGACGCGGGAGTGCACGTCACCATCCAGGGCGGTCGTACGTCATTGGTGGCCGGTACGGTCCCCGAGCACGACGATGTGCTGCTGTCGACCGAGCGGCTCTGCGCCATAGGGGATGTCGACACGACGGAGCGGCGCGTCGAAGTCGGCTCGGGCGTCGCGTTGGCCGCGGTCCAGCGCACGGCCACCGCGGCCGGGCTGGTCTTCGGTGTCGATCTGGCCGCGCGCGACACTGCAACCGTCGGCGGCATGGCCTCCACCAACGCCGGCGGATTGCGTACCGTGCGTTACGGCAACATGGGCCAGCAGGTCATCGGCCTGGACGTCGCGTTGCCCGACGGGTCGCTGGTACGCCGGCACTCCCACGTGCGGGCCGACAACACCGGCTATGACCTGCCGGCGCTGTTCGTCGGCGCCGAGGGAACGCTCGGTGTGATCACCGCGCTCGATCTCCAGCTGCATCCAGATCCGGCGCATCGGGTAACGGCGGTGTGCGGCTTCGAGGACCTCGACGCGCTGGTCGACGCCGCCCGGCTGTTCCGCGACTTGGACGGCATCGCCGCGCTGGAACTGATTGACGGACGAGCCAGTGCCTTGACCGACGAGCATCTGGGCGTGGCCGCGCCGGTGACTGGCAACTGGTTGCTATTGGTGGAGTTGGCATCCGACCACGACCAGACCGAGCGACTCGCCGACGCGCTGGAGGGAGTACGCACCTGCGGCGAGCCAGCGGTTGGCGTCGACCTTGCTGCCCAACAACGGCTTTGGCGGTTACGAGAATCAGTGGCCGAGGTGCTCGGCGTCTACGGGCCGCCGCTGAAGTTCGACGTCTCGCTGCCGCTATCGGCGGTCGCCGCTTTCGCTCGTGACGCCAACGTGTTGGTGAACCGCCATGCCCCGGACGCCATCGGCGTGTTGTTCGGGCATATCGGAGAGGGCAACCTGCATCTCAACGTGCTGCGCTGCGACGAAGAGCAGGAACGCAATCTGTACGCGGCGATGATGGACTTGATCGCAGAGTGCGGCGGCAACGTCAGCTCCGAGCACGGGGTCGGCAGCCGTAAACGCAGGTACGTCGGCATGTCCCGCGAGCCCGCTGATATCGCGGCGATGCGGACGGTCAAAACCGCATTCGATCCGACCGGCTATCTCAATGCCGCGGTGCTGTTCGACTAGTCAGGCCCCGCCTTGATTCCCACCGCGTGACGCAGTTGGGCTAAGAACTGGTCGGCGTCGTCGCTGCGGATCATGTAATGCGAAATCGCGACGCGGATCGCCGTGGCTGCCTTCACCGCTGCGCTAGGCCCGGGCAGCAGCCTTTGCAGGCCTTCCCGCATCTGCGGGATGACGTGCGAGAACTGGCTGATGACGTGCTCAGGCTCGATGTCGACCATCCGCACGCCCGAGTAGGAGTGCTGGTACTCGACGATGAACCGCAACGCGGCATCCAGCTTGTCGACCCCTTTGAGCCCGGCAGTTGCGCTGCTCAAACCGCTCTCGAATCCCTGCCGTTCGTAACGAGAGAACGCCGAGAGCAGCTCCTCCTTGGAGGCGAACCAGCGATACAGCGTCGGCCTGGACACCCCGGCCTGGGCCGCGACGTCGGACAGGCTGAGCTTGCGCTTGCCGTTGCGGCTGAGGACCTCGGCCGTCGCCGCGAGGATCCGCTGCTGCGTAGAGGTGTCGCCTTCGATGGTCGCCGTCTGCTCCATACCCGCAACTTTACAAAATTAGGCCGAAATGTCACCCTGTTTCGGTGCCACCCGTGGTAGCTGACCACCAAATCTTAGCCGGGCAGGCCCGCCGCATCGCGGCCGATCGGCGCCCAACGTGAGCCCCGTCGTAACAGTGGGCCGCGAATACAGTGCACTCGACATCACCACGCGCGCATTCTGGCACCGGCCGTTTGCGATCCGCGACGAGACATTCGGGCAACTCCGCGCCGCCGACGGCCTGACCTGGCATCCGCCGCTGCCCTCGCTGTTTGACATGGAGGAGGCCGGTTTCTGGGCGTTGACCCGCCGCGCCGACATCGTCTATGCCAGTCAGCATTCCGAGCTGTTCACCTCGACCCAGGGTGTCGCGCTGGACCCGATGCCCGCCGAAGTCCAGCGGATCGCAACCTTCTTTTTGACGATGGACCCGCCCGAGCACACCGTGTACCGGCGGCTGATCAGCGGGGCGTTCACGCCGCGCAACATTCGGCGCATCGAAGAACAGATTCAGCAGAACGCGGTCAACGTTGTCGACGACTTGGTCGGTGTAGGCGACGTCGACTTCGTGACGGCGTGCTCGGCGCGGCTGCCCATGATGACGATCTCGGACATGCTCGGCGTGGCGCCGACTGACCGGGAAACGGTAGCGCAGGCCGCCGAAAAGCTGTTCAGCACGAGCGATGACGAATACAGCACGCTGGAAGAGCGGGCCGCTGACACGCTCAACGAAATGATGTTCCTGAGTAACTGCGGTGTCGAGTTGGCCAAATTCCGGCGTGGGCATCCCGGTGACGATCTGATGACCAGCATCGTCAACGCCGAAGTGGACGGGCACCGGCTAACCGACGAGGAAATCGGTGCGTTCCTGGTGTTGCTGGCGTCGGCCGGCAACGACACCACAAAACAGACCACGACTCACGCGATGATGGCGCTGGTAGCCGATCCCGCCCAACGTAACTGGCTGATGGAGGACTTCGACGGCCGCATCGGTCCCGCGGTCGAGGAGTTCATCCGCTGGGCGTCGCCGGTCATGCAGTTCGCCCGCTTCGCGACCACCGACACCGAGATCGCGGGAACGCAGATCAAGACCGGAGACAAGCTCGGGTTGTTCTACTGTTCGGCGAACCGCGACGAGAGCGTATTCGAGGCGCCGCACACGTTCGATGTCGCGCGAGCGCCCAACCCGCACCTCGGTTTCGGCGGGGGCGGACCGCATTTCTGCCTGGGCAACCAGTTGGCGAGAACGGAATTGCGCAACCTCTTCCGCGAGTTGCTCACCCGGCTGCGCCGAGTCGAGTTCGGTGAACCGTCTTACTTACTCAGCAATTTCGTACATGGGGTCAAGCATCTACCGGCTTTCGTCCAGTAGCGGCCGGAATCGACGCTAGCGCTCGAAACCGCGAAAAATAGTGCATTGGGGTCGATCTCGGGGCTACGGTCGTTGGCGGACCAACACCGACTGCTGGATGCCGGCCACGGCTCCGGTCTCGTCGAACAACGTGCCAACTGTGGTGCCGATACCGTCGGGCCCGTAATTGGTTTCGGCGCGGACGCCGATCCAGTCGCCGTCCGGAATCCGGTGCACGTGGACTACGAGATCGTTGTTCAGGAACGTCCACTTGGTGATGTCCAGTTTGGAGCCGATGCCGTTGGCGCAGTCGGCGACCGCGAACAGCCGCTCCAGCGGTGTCATCTTCTCGCCGTTGACCAGGCTCACCGTCGGCGTGATCCACGATTCACCCGGACCTTTGTTGAGGGGTTTGGTCAGCCATCGCCAGTCCAGGCTGTGCACATAGTTGCGGTCGAAATTCTTTGCGAGATCGCGGCTCCGGGCCTCGCTGACCGGACCTGGCAGCGGCTCCGCCGCGTGCACTAGGTCGGAGGTGTCCAGCTGCTGCAACCGCCACCCGCTGGCCCGCGCCGCCGGCCGGGGCTGACCGTCGGATCCCAGCGTCAGCATTTCAGCGCTGATCAGCTCGATCTGCTTACCGGGGCGCTCGACTCGCGAGCGGACCCACGAGTCGCCGTCGGCGGGCACCGGCCCCAGCAAATCCACGGCGACTCGGCTGAGCCGGGTGTCGTCGCGCGCAGCGCAGCGCTCCAGTGCCCGAACCAACAACGCCGACACCGGCGCGGCATGCTGGATCGCCGCCGTCCAGGTGCTGCGTACCAGATCGGTGGCGCGGAACTTCGCACCCAGCGGGTCGGCGTCGTCAATGAGCTCGTAGTACGCGTCGGTCATCTTTTACCTCTCAAGGGCGGGTCCTTTCAGGGCAGGCCGGCGCCGGCGGTATCCACGGTCACCGTGTCGAGGCGGGAGAGTCGGGTTCCGATCAGCCGCTTGGGATAGGCGCCGGTGCTCGACAACATGAACAACGTGCGGCGCGCGGGGCCGCCGAGCGTGCAGGCGATCGCGGCACGATCGCCGACGTCGATCCGATGCGTCACCTGCCCACCGGCGACGACGCGCTCGAACTGGTGGGCCAGCGTCATCGACGTCCACACGCCGCCATCTGCGTCGAGGCTGATGCCGTCGGGCGGGCCGTCGAGGCTGTCGGCAAAGATGCGCCGGTCGAACAGCTCGCCGCCGTCGCCGATGCTGAACGCGGTCAGCCGTCGGCCGATCGACTCGGCGACAATCAAGGTCTTCCGGTCGGCCGTGATGACCATCCCGTTGGGGAAGTACAGCTCGTCGGCAACGACGCTCACGGTGTTGTCCGGATCGACCCGCAGGATGACTCCGCCGTGGAAGGCCTGAGACCCGACGTAAGCGCGCCCAAGGTCATCGACGACCATGTCGCCGAGGTCGGCGGGTGCGACACCACTCAAATCGGCGATGGTGGTCACGGTTTCACCGTCGTAGCGCAGCAGCTGCCGGTTCTCGATGGATGCGATCAGCAGTGCGCCGTCCGGTCGGAATCCCAGGCCCGACGGGGCGTGGCCGGGTAATGGCAGCGTGGTCAGCGAGCCCCGTAGGTCAACGGTGTGCACGGCCTCGCCCAGCATGTCGGAAAACCACAGCAGTCCCTCGAACCAGCGTGGGCCCTCGCCAAAGCAGAAGCCGGTGGCCAGCTGGGTTCGCCCTTCAACGGTGGTCGTCATGCTTACCACCATCGAGGGCATCCAATTCTCGCGCGATCGCCGCGTGGTAGGCGTCAATCTTGGCCGGGTTGACCTGCTGGAACAACGCATCCGGTAGCGGCGCGTCCTTATACGCCTCGATCGTCATGGTGCGGGTGAACAGGGTGATCTCCTCGCCCGGTCTGGTGAACTGGTATTGAACCGTGATCCGGCCCTTCATGCCTCCCTCGCCGTCACGGTTGTGCCCCAGTGCGCCAACGGAATTGAACACCCATAGCCGTGGGCGCATCGCGATCGCCGATGCCAGGTAAAGACGCGGTCGCCGTCCGGGCCGGACTCCTGCCAGGTGTCGCCGACCTTCAACGGCAGTTCATCGGGCAAGTTGGTGATGTGCGCGCTACCGGGATAGGTCTTGGTCCAGTTCACCGGGTTGGTGACGAAGTCATAGATGGTCTCGGGCGATCGGGCGAAGGCTGTTTCCGAACTCGTGGTCACGATGCCCAATTGCGTCACCTCTCTGTGGCGCGGTATCCGACCGGGCGGTACCCGGCTAGCTTTACAGATTATCGTATAAGTGTCACGCGGTAACTTTGCAGGGATCCCGTCGGCGGCCAGAAGGAAAGCGGCAGATGCATTTCACCATCACCCACCCGATGCACAGCCACCCCTACAATCCGGAGCTGGTCAGCGGCGACGGCATCGCCACCGTCGCGACGGCAGCAGAAGCAGCGGGGTTTCACGGGTTCGGGTTCACCGACCACCCGGCACCGACGCAGCGCTGGCTTGAAGCCGGCGGACATGATGCGTTGGACCCGTTCGTGGCGATGGGTTACGCCGCGGCCCGGACCAGCACGCTGCGGCTGATCCCCAATATCGTGGTGCTGCCGTATCGAAATCCCTTCGTGGTGGCCAAGTCTGGTGCGACGCTGGACTTGCTGTCCGGCGGTCGGTTCACGCTCGCGGTTGGTGTCGGTTACCTCAAGCGGGAGTTCGCCGCCCTGGGCGTCGACTTCGAGGAACGGGCCGAATTGTTTGACGAAGCCTTGGACGTGATCCGGGCGATCTGGACCGCCGATGATGTCTCGTTTGAGGGCAAGCACTTCACCGCCAGCGGGATCACCGCACACCCGCAGCCGGTGAGTCAGCCGCATCCACCGATCTGGGTTGGCGGGAACACTGCCGCCGCGCGCCGGCGCGTCGCGCAGAAGGGCGACGGATGGTGCCCGTTTCCCGCGCCGCCCTCGTTGGCCCAGACCGCTCGCACGGCGACCATCGACTCGGTACAAAGCCTCGCCGACGGCATCGATGACCTGCGGCGCCGTGTCGACGATGCCGGCCGGGACTGGTCAAAGTTCGACGTGGTGTTCACCAATTTCGACGGCGGCAGCCCGGCACGCGACGACTTCAACGCCGACGCCTATCTGACCGGACTGGAAAAGCTGGCCGCGCTCGGCGTCACCTGGCTGCAGGTGGGGCTGCCCGGCGACAGCCTGGCGCACCTCACCGAAACCATCGAGCGGTTCCAGACCCTGGTGATCGAGGCGAGCTGAGGCCTTTACAAGTTTCGGCCAAAATGTCACGCTCGCTAGGTGACTACCGAATCCGAGCAGACGCAGTGGTCGGTTGCCGGCCTGCTGGACTTGTTTGATGTGCAGCCCGGCGGGTCTGACCAATTCAGCGGCGACACCGGGATCGCCGGCGATGACGAACGGCAGGTCGTGGAGGGCACGCAGGTGCTGGCGCAGGCCATTGTCGCGGTGGCCAAACGGTTTCCGGACAAATCGGTCCGCTCTGCGCACGCGGTGTTTGCCCGTGCCGTGATGGTCGGCCCGCCCGTCGAATTCAATATCGACGTTGTCAACGAGGGCCGCTCCACCGCCACCGCGATTGTCGCCGTGCTGCAAAGCGGCCGGCGTTGCATCACCGCGACCGTGCTCACCGACGTGCCGTCGGAAGACGTCATCCGTCACCACCTACCCCGCCCCGAGGTGGCCGCACCCGCCGATGCGAACTTCTCCCCGATGCCAATGACCGGGCGGGAACTGCGGCTGGTCGACGTTGTCGACGTCAACAGTCCCGACGAGGTCGGACCGCCGGAGCTGTACGCCTGGCTGCACTACGACCCGATCCCTGCCCGCGACGACTTGGCCAAGGCGCTGATCGCTTATTTCACCGGTCATCTGGGCATCTCGACCACGATGCGCGCCCACGAAGGCATCGGCACCAGCCAAGCGCATTACACCGTATCGACAGCACCGCTGGCCATCACGGTCAGTTTTCACGAGCCGGTGTCCTGGACCGGCTGGTTGCTGTATTCGCATGAGAGCACCCAGGTGGGTGCCGGTATGTCCTATGTCCGCGGCACGGTGCACACCGAAGAGGGCGAGCTGATCGCGTCATTCGCGCAGGAGGCGTTGATTCGCCCGCTGCGCACCAGCGACACTGCGATCAAGTCCCAAGCGCGGTTCTAGCGGCGACGGTCCGATGGATTTCTCTCTCGTCGAACTCTCCCAGGACGACAAGGATTTTCGCGATCGGCTGCGGGGGTTTCTGAGCGTCCACGTCACCGATGAGGTGATCCGACGTGACCGGGAGACCGGGGAGAACTTCGACGAGGGCGTGCACTGGCGCTTGGGCACGAGGGCTATCTCGCCGCCGATTGGAAGGACGAAGCCGACGGTGGTTTCGGCGCTACGCCGGCGAATCTGGAACCTGGAGATCGGCCGGGCGCACACCCCGTGGTTCCACTGGGGCACGACCGCGATGGTGGCAAAGACGTTGCAACAATTCGGATCGCCGGAACTCGACGACGAGGTGCTACCGCGCGTGCTGTCCGGCAATATCCGACTGTGCCTGGGCTACACCGAGCCGGACGGCGGCTCCGATGTCGCGACGTGCAAGACGCGTGCGGTTCGCGACGGCGACTGGCTGGATCATCAACGGCTCCAAGATGTTCACGTCCAACGCCCAGAACGCCAAATACGTCTTCCTGGTCACCAACACCGACCCGGACGCGCCGAAACACAAGAGCCTGACCATGTTCCTGGTGCCGCTGGACACACCGGGCGTCGAGATTCAACCCATCCGCACCGTCGACGGCGACCGCACCAACATCGTCTACTACAGCGACGTACGCGTCGCCGACAGATACCGCATCGGTGAGGTCAACGGCGGCTGGACGGTGCTGCGGGGGGCGCTCAACGTCGAGCACGGCACCGTCGAACGCGACGACCGACGGCCTGCAGAAATCGCGGTGATGACCGAACAATCGACGCTGATGGCCGAGGCGATCGACAAGATCGCGGCAGTGGTTGCACAACCGGGCGCCGACGGACACCGCCGCTCGACGACAAGTCGGTGGCCTACCGGCTGGGCCGCAGCATTGCCCGCATCGAGGCCGCGATGAGCACGCCGGGCATGTTCGGCCGAGTCGCCAATGCGCAAACCATGCGCGACGTCGCGCCGGACCTGATGGACGTGTTGGGTGCCGCTTCGGCGCTGCCGGTCGACACGGAAGGCGCCGCCGATGACGGTGGCGCCGAATACATCTTCCGGTTGGCTTCACCGACCGGTATCTATGGGGGCACCCTCGAGGTGTTCCGCAACATGATCGCCCAGCACGCGCTGGGACTCGGGCGCCCGAACTATTCGCCACCGCGGGCTTGAGGCGCAACGGATTCGGGTAGTTCGGCGAGAACCTTGGCGCGGCTGGCGTCAAAACTGAGGAATCCCTTGATGGGCAGGCTTTCCGGTGGTGGATCGGGGTAGCTCCACGCCACGTCCTCGACGACGGTGTCGCCGATCGCGGCCGACCAGTAGGTCGCGACGCCCTTGTAATTGCAGTAGGTCAAGGTGTCGGTCTGCTCCAGCAGATCGGTGCGCACCAGCGACGGATCGACGTAGAGGCGAGGTTCCAGCGCAGTTTCGAACACGATTACAGTGTCGTCGGTGTCCACCAGCGTCGCCCCGGCCACCGTGACGCGCAGGCCTCGTTTCGTCGGGCGGCAGTCCACGCGGTGATACGGGTTGGGCGGATAGTGCACCAGTGTGCGGCCCTCCTCGATCCATGTGTCGACCGCGCCCCAGGGCACATGGACGAATCCGGGCGCCTCCGAGACCGGCTCGCTGGGTAGGCCGCTCACCTCTTCGGCGGCAAATGCGTAGCTAAGCGGACGATCTGGCCGGTGCACCAGCAGGGCCCGCTCGGTGTCGATGACTGTCTGCTCGCCTTTCAGCGCCTGGACGCGGCGGGGATGAGGTTCGACGTAGACCACGTTGGAGGCAAGTTCGGCGAAAACCACCCCGCGGGATCAGTGCTCAGCGGCCCGCGCCCGGTGACGAGGCTCATCTCTCATAGACCTCTTCCGGTCAGCGATATTGGTCGCAGTACTGCGACATTCCATTGTGTTCGCCGAGGCAGTGCTGGTAGTCCTCGTTGAGCCAACCGGTCTCGAAGACCAGGATCAGTACCGCGAGGAGAACTCCGCTAAGGGCCGCTGCGGTGATGCCGAGCAAGGTACCGACGACGGCCGCGGCGCCATTGATGGCTTCGCCGCGCCTTCCGGCCAGCCCGATAACCGCGGCGACGATACCGAGGCCAAGACCGCCAACAACCGTCCAACTTGTCAGGACGGCGAGGATCCCCGTCATTAGGGCCCCGATTCCGAGTCCGTTGCTTCCAGGGGCGTGCGCCGGCGGGAATCCGGAGTACGGCGGGGGCGGATAGTGGCCACCGGACGGATAGGCATAGGGGGGCGCGCCGGGCGGTGGTCCGAGGGGGGCACGGGGCTCGCCTGGTCCGGTGTCCGAGAACTCTGTCATGGTTCGCACCCCAGTCCTGATGGCGATAGGAAATTTAGGTTACCCGGGCCACTGATCAGTTGCTCTTGAACGAGATTTGCCGAAGCGCCATGTCGGCCTCCCGGACGGGGTGCAATAGAGGTCGCGACGATGAGTGGGTGAGGTGGCGTGAAGCGACTCAACGGTGTGGACGCCATGCTCCTGTACAGCGAAACTCCCGAAATCCACATGCACACGCTAAAGATCGGGGTGCTCGACATCGCGAACGTCGAGGGTGGTTACAGCTTCGAGTTGTTTCGTGACACGGCATACCCGCGGCTGTACGCTTTGGCGCCACTGCGCTATCAGCTTGTCGAGATTCCGTTCAAGTTCCATCATCCGATGTGGCAGCAAAACCCCGACATCGATCTCGACTATCACGTTCGGCAGGTTCAGGTGCCGGCCCCGGGCGGGCGCCGAGAGCTGGACCGGGTGATCGGCGAGATCGCCAGCACGCCGCTGGACCGCAGCCGTCCGCTCTGGCAGATGTACGTCGCCGAGGGTTTGGCCGACCATCGGGTGGCGGTGATCCACAAGGTGCACCATGTGCTGGCCGACGGTGTCGCCTCGGCGAACATGATGGGCAAGGCAATAGGCTCGGCCGAGGCGACGGTAGAAGGCAACATCGGGACGACATCGGCCGAGAATCAGTTGCTGCGGGCGGCGGCACGCGACCACGTGCGGCAAATCCGCCGGCTGCCGAAGCTGGTTCGGGAAACGGCTGCTGGAGTCTCCCGGGTACGGCAGCGATCCCGCGAGCGCGGCGGCCACCCCGACCTCGCTCGGCAGTTCGCGCCGCCGCAGACATTCATCAACCATGTGGTTACACCCGGGCGCCGGTTTGCGACGGCGCCGCTGGCGTTGGCTGATGCCAAGGAGGCCAGCAAGCACCTCGGCGTCACGCTCAATGACATGGTGCTGGCAATGGCCGCCGGTGCACTGCGCGAGCTGCTGCTGCGCTACGACGGATCTGCCGACGCGCCGCTGCTTGCCGGGGTCCCGGTCAGTTTCAATACCTCGCCGGACCGGTTGACCGGCAACGAGTTCAGCTACATGACGCCGTCACTGCCGGTACATATCGACGATCCGTTGGAGCGGGTGAAGCTGACGTCGCTGGCCACCGCCATCGCCAAGGAGACCTACCAATTACTGGGCCCCACGGTGGTGGCGTCGTGGCTCACTTACCTGCCGCCGGCGTTTGCGCCGCGGGCATTTCGACGGCAGTCCAGACGCGTTGAATCGGCAAAGATCATGAACCTCACGATCTCCAATGTGCCTGGACCGCGTGAACGCGGTCACGTCGCGGGCGCCACAATCAACGAGATCTATTCGGTTGGACCGATCGTCGCGGGCAGTGGCATGAACATCACGGTCTGGAGCTACGTCGACCAGCTCAACATCTCGGTGCTCACCGATGACCTCACGCTCGACGACCCGCATGAGGCCACTGATGCGCTCGTCCGCGCATTCGCCGAGATACGTTCTGCTGCAGGTATTCCCGGCGAGCTGACGCAGGTTGACGGCGTGATGCCGTTAGCCGGTGCTGCGCGTTAACACTGCCGGTGTTCGGCGATCAGCCGATGACCGGACGTCGGCGCTGTTTGGCGAGCGTGTCCAGGCCCGACTGCATCGTGTTGCGGACGTAGGCGTCGACGACGGCAGCGTCGGGATCCCTGCCGAACTTGGCGTCGATATCGATCGGGGCCAGCACCTCGGTAACGATTTTGGCGGGTAACGGCAGGTTCATAGCCCCCAGGCTCAGCCCGAACGGAAAACCGAACGAGATCGGCACCATCTCGCTGCGCAGCAGGCGTTTGAGGCCGAGCCGTTTCGCCAGCCAAGTGCCGCGGGTCAGAAACAGCTGGGTCTCTTGCCCGCCAATCGATACCACCGGGACGATCGGCACGCCGGCTTGGATAGCCGTGGACGCATAGCCGGTCCGGCCATTGAAGTCGATCCGATTCTGATTGAGCGTGGGCCGCATGGCGTCATGATCTCCACCCGGAAAAACGATCACCACGGCGCCCGTGGCCAGCGCCTGGGCGGCGTTGCCTCGATTGGCCGGAATGAAACCCGTCCGCAGAAAGAACTGTTTGGTGAAGCCGATCGACAAGACGTCGTGGCTGAGCGTGTAGACCGGCCGGTCGTATCCGAATGTGTCGTAGAAGTCCACCGCGAAGGTCGGCAGGTCGGTTGCCAGCATCCCGCCCGAGTGATTGGCGACCAGCAGAGCGCCGCCGGGCGGAATATGCTCCAGCCCATGCACTTCCGAACGGAAGTATCGCTTGACGATCGGCCGCAGGATGCCGACGACGCGTCGGGTGAGGTCAGGATCCCATTTCGCGATGCTGGAATCGTCTGCGTCGTTGCCGTTCATCTCGGTTACCAAATGTAGGGATAGTCGCTCACGATGTCAGCGACTTCTGCAACACCGCCACGGTTTCGAGATCCTCGAGGGCCGCGACGCCTCGCCGCACCCCTTCGAGGGCGATGCTCTCGACTTGCATGCCGCATCAGCCGAGTCGCCGTCGTTTGAGCCGGCATCTTGACGAAAACCGATTCCGGAACGCCGTCACCGCGCAGCGCCAGCCGCGCGCGTGACGATGTCCCCGCGTCGCCGCCGATGACCGACACCGAGTTCACCGTCCGTCCGATGAGTCCTGACAGAGTAGGTGCGTCGAGATCGGTGACTCGCCGAGGGAATGACCTGGCACCGCGCAGCGCCGCATCGGTGACTACTCGCCGCGCGCCCTGAGCCAGATGCGCGGCCAATCCAAGCCCCGCTCGCAGTTCCAACTCGTGCCACCCTCCGTCGACGACAGTTTACAAAGTATCGCCAATCTGTAAAGGAGGTTCGTTTGATCGTGAAGAGCGATCCTGCGCCCTTTGGCAATGCACGGCGATACTGACTGGGTGACCGGATCGACGGTTTGCAATGACGAGGCTGGACGATGCGCTGCAGTTATGCCATGAAGGCCAGATACCAGAGGCCGTCGACGCTTTGCGCTCAATTCTTGATGACGCCCAACCGCGTGAAGCGAGCCAAGCGGCGCTGCTCCTCGGGGAAACAGCTACTACCAGGCGTATCGGGTCTGGAGCCGGCCCTGGCTGGTCGCCAAATAGCTAGGGTGACGTGATGTCGGCAAGCTGGCTGGCACGCTTTGATGCGGCGACGTTGGACGGCGCGGCGCTGGCCGGGTTCGACGAGTCGACACCACCGGTCACCTACCGCCGTGCGGAGTCTGTAACGTTTCGCAAGACCGCCGAGCAGTGGGGCGGTTTTTCTAATATGGGGCCCGGGTTTTCGTTGGTGGTCAACGACATTGCGATTCGGACTTCCGAAGCCCTCTATCAAGCGTGCCGGTTTCCGCACCGCCCGGACGTGCAGCACGAAATCATCGCCCAGGCCAGCCCGTTGGTCGCGAAGATGAAATCGCGGAAATATCTGCGAGATTCGCGGCCAGACTTCGTGGCATTGCGAGTACCGATCATGTGGTGGTCCCTGCACGTCAAACTAGCGTGTAACTCTGCGGCCTTAGTGCCACTGCTGCTGGCTACCAGCGGCCGAGTCATCGTGGAGGAAAGCCGCCGCGACGCGTTCTGGGGTGCTGTGCCGGATAAGGAATACTCGTGGGAAGCAACATCCTTGGTCGACTGTTGGTGCTGCTACGTGAGGTGCTCATCGGCAACGGCGAGGGCGCCATGCACGCGGTGCTTCCGCTGTCGCTGGAGAACTTCCTGCTGTATGGCGATCCGATCTCGACAGTGCGCCGGTGACCATTAAGGACCGGCGCAGGTCGGCCATGGCAAGGTGTGTGGCATGGCGGGACCACTGGAAGGCGTCAGGATCGTCGAACTCGGCGTCTGGGTGGCCGCGCCGGCCGCCGGCGGCATCCTCGCCGATTGGGGTGCCGACGTCGTCAAGATCGAGCCGCCGACCGGCGACCCGGGCCGGCTGTTCGGCCGAATGCTGGGCCTGGACATCAACGTGAGTCCGCCTTTCGAGATGGACAACCGCTCCAAGCGCAGCATCGTCCTCGATCTGACCGCCGACAGTGGCCACGCGACCGCGCTCGAACTGATCAGTGGCGCTGACGTGTTCGTGACGAACGTCCGCCCGGGCGCGCTGCGGCGGCTCGGACTCGACTTCGAGTCGGTGGCCGCTGCCCACCCTCGCCTGGTTTACGGGCTGATCACCGGCTACGGCGAAACCGGACCCGACGCCGACCGAGCCGCCTATGACGTCGCGGCGTTCTGGTCCCGCGCCGGTCTGGCGCATCTGCTGACCCGACCCGGTGACACGCCGCCGTTTCAACGCGGCGGCATGGGCGACCACATGGCCGGTATGACGCTGGCCGGCGCGATCTGCGCGGCGCTGCTGGCCCGCGACCGAACAGGCACCGGCCAGTTGGTATCCACGTCGCTGTATCGGCAGGGTGCCTACACGGTCAGCTTCGACCTGAACACGTACCTGATGACCGGCTATCCGATCGGCATCGGGCAGCGCGAATCGATGGGCAACCCGTGCATGAACAACTATGCCGCGGGAGACGGGCGTCGATTCTGGATCGTCGGGCTGGAGGCCGATCGGCACTGGCCGCCGTTGTGTCGGGCCGTCGGCCGCACCGACTGGCTGACCGATCCACGTTTTTCCTCCGCGCGATCACGCGCCGTCAACGGCGTCGAGTTGATCGCCGAGTTGGACCAGATCTTTGCGACCAAACCTCTTGACCAATGGGCGGCAGTCTTCGCGGCCGAACCGGACTTATTTTGGTCGCCGATCAACACGCTCGAGGATGTGGTGGCCGACGAGCAGTTCCATGCCGCCGGCGGAATGGTGGATGTGCCGGACGGACCCGCGGCCGTCTCGATGGTCGCGACGCCGGCGGATTTCCACGGCACGCCGTGGGCGCCGCGGTCGATCGCGCCAAGGCTGGGCGAGCACACCGACGAAGTTCTCGCCGAGCTGGACGCGCGCCGCACCTCGTGACGCGAGGCTTTACAAATTGCCGCAAAAGTGTCACGCTCTCTGGGCAGTGGCGGCAGTGAGTAGCACGACGCCGAGTTCGACGGTGATCTCAAGCGGCCCGCGGGTGCGGTCCTGGTCTTCACCGACGAAGACGGGAAGCGCTACCGCGTGACGGCAACCGCGACGCACCAACTCGGCAGGAAGTGCTCATGGCGCTCGATCGCTGGATGACCGAGGTCACGCTCTGGGGTGACGGTTGGCCGTTGGCCATTGGGCACCGGCCGACCACGGTGCAGCATCTGCTCAGCGGCGCTGCGCGCGCATTCAAGCGTCATGCCATGACCGCGGTTGGGAGTTCGGGTCCGGTCGGCCCGACCGAGACACTGCGCAGCGACATGAAAGCCTGCTTACCGGTCGATTCCGAACTGATCCCGGTTGGCTGATGCGGAAGTACCACAGTCACACGCTGCTTTACCTGCACGAGACGATTGCGCTGGGCGCTGGATCGAGCAACCGGTTCACCGAGGTCTTCACCGACACCTACCAGCCCATGATGGAGGAACTGGGTGCCCGATTGTTCGCGCTGTGGGAAACCACCCCCTACAACGGGCACTGGCCACAGGTGACGATCATCTGGGAGATCGACGCGTTCGCCGACTATGCCCGCATCGGAGCCGCCCAAGCGCGCGGCGGCAGTCACGAGTCCGGCGCCGCCAAGTGGTCGGCATTCCTGGCCGATATCGGGGCATCGGGGGAGGGCCGAATCATGTATCCGGGACCGAGCAACAAGACACTTGCTCAACTGCGTGACGCCAATTTCAGTGCGTCGGTGGTGATCCAAGAAATCATGCGGACCAAACCGGGCCGCCAAGACGACTACATCCGCGAGTTGGAGCAACTCTACGTGCCATGGTCGGAGCGCACCGGCAAACGCTGGCTGGGATCATTCACCACCACCTTCCGGTACAACGAAGTCATCCACTACTGGGCGCTCGACGGCGGTTGGGAATGCTTCGCCGAGCATTACCCGTCCTGGAAAGACAGCCCGCCCGCTGAGATCGTCACCTGGATGAGCGTGGCACCCGCCCTTCGTGACGGCTGGGAAGACTCGATCCTGCAAGCCCTACCGCCCTCACCACTGCAATGAAAACCACTGCAGTGCAAGATTTCTCGTATGATCCCTTCGACCCGGCAGTGATGGCGGATCCGCTGTCGTACTACCGGGTGCTGCGCGAGCATTATCCGGTTTACTACCTGCCGCAGTGGGATACCTTTGCGCTGTCGCGATTCGCCGATATCTGGGATGTGTTGGCGGTCAACGACGGAACGTTCGTCGCAACGGAGGGCACCCTGCCACCGGCTTCGACCCTGGGCGTACACAACGACGGGCCGGTCGGCGACCCGCCATGGCATCCGCTGCCGTTTCACGCGGTTTTCGACGCACCTATTTACGACGGCGTCCGGCAGGCACACAGCAAGCCGTTCCGTCCCAGAGCGGCCGCGCAACTGGAAACCCGGATCCGCGAACTCGCCAACGAGCGGCTTGACCAGTTGCTGCCCCGCGGGACCTTCGACCTCACCCAGGACTACGGCGGGATCGTCGCCGCATCCGTGGTATGCGAATTCCTGGGCATCCCGGTTGATTTGGCGCCAGATGTGCTCGCCTCGGTCAACGCGGGCAGCCTCGCCGAACCCGGCAGCGGCGTCGACACCGCACAAGCGCGGCCCAACTACCTGGACTACCTGATCCCGTCGGTGAAACGGCGGCGCGCCAACACATCCGATGACCTGTTGCCGGTGGTGGACGGTCTGCTGGGCTATCGGCTGCCCGACGACAGCACGCTCGACGACGTCGAGGTGGCCACCCAAATGCTGTGCGTGTTCATCGGCGGCACCGAAACCGTGCCCAAGATCGTGGCGCACGGCTTGTGGGAGCTGGGCCGTCATCGCGACCAACTCGCCGCGGTGCGGGCAGACCCGAAAGCCAACGTGCCCGTCGCGCGCGAGGAGATGATCCGTTACTGTGCGCCCGCGCAGTGGTTCGCCCGAACCGTCCGCAAGCCGTTCACCATCCACGACACCACGATCGAGCCGGGCCAGCGGATCATCACCCTGCTCGCATCGGCCAACCGCGACGAGCGGGAGTATCCGGAACCCGAAGAGTTCATCTGGAACCGTCCCATCCAGCGGATGCTGGCCTTCGGCCGTGGCCAGCACTTCTGTTTGGGCTTTCACGTTGCCCGTCTCGAAATTGCCGTGATGATCGAAGAATGGCTGCGGCGGGTGCCAGACTGCCGGATCATCGAAGAGTCCGCATTCCGGCCGCCGTCGAGCTTCCAATGGGGCTGGAGCAGCTTGCCGGTGGAGGTTTGACGTGTGGTCCTACCGGATCGTCGCGCCGTATCAGTTCGAGAGGACGTCCATCCCCGAGAAGGCACCCGAGCACCTGGGCGATCGCCAAGTGCTACTGCGGTTCCTGGCCGCCGGTGTTTGTGGCAGCGACATGCCGGCGTTTCGCGGTGTTCGCGGCCGGATTCCGGGTGACGACGGGCGCAGCGGCGCCGAAAAGGACGGCTACCCGATCCACGAAGTCGTCGGGGAGGTAATCGTCAGCCGCCATCCCGAGCACCGACCCGGTGACCGGGTGGTGGGCTGGGCGTCGGCGTTCGACGGGCTGATGGAACGTGTGGTGACCGACGGAGACCAGGTGGCGCCGTATGACCCGGCGCTCACACCGGCACAAGCGATCGGGCTGCAACCGCTGGCCTGTGTGCTCTACGCCGTCGAGCAACTACCCGACATCGAAGGTCGTCACGTCGGCGTCATCGGTCAGGGCTCGATCGGGCTGCTGTTTTCGTATGCGGCCAAAGCCGCCGGCGCACGGCACGTCACCGGTATCGACCCCGTCGACCGTAGCGACCTCGGCATGCAGTTCGGCGTCGACACTTTTGTGCGGGCCACCAGCGACCGATGGGTCAGTCAGCTTGCCCGAGAGGACCGGCCGGCCATCACGATTGAAGCCGTCGGCCATCAGGTCGCGACACTGAACCACGCGATCGAGGCCACCGCTCCCGGCGGCACCGTGTTCTACTTCGGCGTTGCCGACGACGAGAGCTACCCGATCAGCATGCGCACCATGCTACGCAACAACCTGACACTGAAATCCGGTGTGACGCTTGATCGTCGGAGGATGTTGGACCTCGCCAACAAATTTGCCGCCGATCATCCCACGCTGCTGGCGATGTATCTGACCCATACCTTCGGCATCGACGACGTCCAGTCCGCATTCGAATTGGCCTGCCGGCCGGTGCCCGAACGGGTGAAAATCGCGATCACCGAATCCGCTGCATCATGACGGCTAGCCCCCTGCAGCAGGCGCTCGCCCGGGGAAAACCGGTGTGGGGCGGCTGGATTACCGGGCCGACGTCGATCGGGCCGGAGGAATTCGCCCGCGCCGGATACGACTATGTGGGTTTCGACGCCCAACACGGCTATCTCGATGACGCCGACATCGCCACCGTGCTGCGTCGCCTCGAACACTTGCCGATCGGCGCCGCGGTGCGACTGCCCTCAGCCGACCCGGCGCCGATCGGGAGGGTGCTCGACGCGGGCGCCGACGCCATCATCGTGGCCATGATCGAATCGGCCGACCAGGCCGCCGCCGCGGTGGCTGCGTGCCGATACCCGCCCGCTGGTGTGCGAAGCTTCGGTCCGCTGCGGACCAGCCTCGGCTACGACACGGCCGCGCTCCAGGCGCGGGTCAGCGTGTACGCGATGATCGAAACCGCCGCGGCGCTCACCGATGTAACTGAAATATGCGCCGTGCCCGGGCTTTCCGGCGTCTATGTCGGTCCGGCCGATCTGGCGATCTCGATGGGCGTCGACGTCACTAAGGCGACCAGTGATCCGGCGGTGCGTGACGCGATTATCGACATCCAGCGCGCCGCGGCGTCGGCCGGTCTGGTGCCCGGCATTCATGCAGGCGACGGCAAGGTCGGTCACGCCATGGCGCAGCTGGGTTTTCAGCTGATCACGCTGGCGTCGGAATCCCAGGCGCTGCGGTGCGGAGCTGCAGCTGGCCTCAAAGAGGCTCGTCAAGACGAGTCGTCGGGCAGCTCACCGGTTGGTGGCTACCAGTGATCGACCGTGCAGCCGGTGACGACCGCGCGATTCGCGACCTGCTGGCCAGCTATGCGCTGGCTCTCGACACCGACGACATCGATCGATGCCTGGATCTTTTCACCGATGACGGCCAGTTCGTGGTGTTCGGGCGCGCCTTCAGTGGGCGCGACCAAATCCGCGCCATGTTCGAATCCGCGCCACGCGGCTTGCATCTGACCGGGGTGTCGAGCATCGAGGTATCCGCTGAAGCCGCCACGGCGCGCTCCCAGGTGCTGCTCGTCGAAGCCGGCAGCCTGCATCTGCGGCCCGCGCTGTTCGATGATGAACTCAGCCGCGAGGGCCGGCGGTGGCGATTCCGGCGGCGCCGATGCCGGTTCATCACCAGCGGCGGGCTCGGCGACCGCCCGGAGGGCCCATCGTCGTGACCACCAGAAAGCGGGTCGCCCTGGTGACCGGAGCCGCCCGTGGGCAGGGCTTTGCCATTGTGCAACGGCTGCGCGCCGACGGTTTTCTCGTTGCGGCCTGCGATGTCAACGCGGCCCAACTCGGCGAGGCGGTCGACGGACTGCACGACGACGCGGTGATCGCCAGTTCGCTCGACGTGACGTCGCCATCCGAGTGGCAGGCTGCCGTCGCGACCACCGTTCAGCAGTTCGGGTCATTGAGCGCCCTGGTCAACAATGCCGGGGTGCTGCACCGCGCGTCGATCGCCGACGAGTCGGTCGACGGGTTCGAAACAGCCTGGCGAGTCAACTGTCTGGGCGCCTTTCTGGGGATCCGCGCAGCGCTAACTCAGTTGCGCGCGGCCGAGGGTGCCGCCATCGTCAACACCTGCAGCACCGGTGCGATCCGTCCGTTCCCGAACCACATTGCCTACGGCTCGTCCAAGTGGGCGCTGCGCGGTCTGACCCAGGCCGCCGCGGCCGAACTTGCGCCGCAAGGAATTCGTGTCAATGCGGTATTTCCCGGACCGATCGCGACGCCGATGCTCGACGACGACACCCAGGCGCGGCTAGTGGCTACCTCGGTCGGCGGGCGGATCGGCCAGCCATCCGAGGTGGCCGATGCCGTCGCCTTCCTGGTCTCCGACCAGGCTTCCTTCATCACCGGTTCGGAGCTCGTCATCGACGGTGGCCAATGCCTGAAGATCCAATGAAGGCGAACCTATCCGACTACTTGGGCGAGATCGAGGTGACCGGCGGGGGCGGGGTCTGGCTGCGCGATGTCTGGCGGGGCGGAGCGCACGCCTATCTGGGCATGACAGTGCCCGGGTTCCCGAACTTCTTCATGCTCTATGGGCCCAACACCAACGTCGGCTCCAACAGTGGCATCTTCGTGCTCGAAGCACAGGCGCGTTACATCGTGCGGGTAATGCGCTACCTGCGGCGCAGGGGTAAGTCGTATGTCGCGGTCCGGCCGTCGGCGATGGCGGACTTCCTTGCCAAGATCGACCGGTGGATGCAGGGCACCGTCTGGACCACCCGGTGCGGCAACTACTTCCGCGCCCCCAACGGGCGGGTGGTGACGCAATGGCCGCGCAGCGCACGCGCGTTCTGGGGCATGACCCGCCGATTCAAGCCCGGGGACTTCACTTTCGAGCCGGCCTCCGTTACCCGGCCAGCGGTGTACCTGTCGCGGCGCGGTGGGTCGTGAACGAGCGACTCGATCCTGTGCTGCGCACGGTCGCGACGACGCGCACCGACTTATCGTCGATCGGACCGATCCGCGAGTCGCTCGATCAGCGTCGCCGCGCAGGCGTCGCGGACATCGACGCCGCGGGAGTTTCGATCGACGAGCAGGTCGTGTCCGGCGAATCCGGTTCGGTGCGGGTGCGTATCTACCGCGGTGGACCGCTACCGTCGCCGGCGGTCATCTATTGCCACGCAGGGGCATTCGTGCTGGGCAACCTGGACACCGACCACCGCCAATGTGTGGAACTGGCCCGCCGGGGCCGTTGCTCGGTGGTATCGCTCGACTACCGGCTAGCGCCGGAACACCCGTATCCGGCTGCGCTTGATGACGCGCTCGCCGTGGCGAGCTGGGTTGCCACCAATGCGAACGAGCTGGACGTCGATGTGTCACGCATCGCGGTCGCCGGTAGCAGTGCTGGCGCGGCGCTGGCGGCATGCCTTACGCAACGTGCCGCCGATGGGGCGCTGCCGCCGGTGGTCTTCCAGATGTTGCATCAGCCGGTACTCGACGACCGAGTCACCGCATCGAAAGTGGAGTTCGCCAGCACGCCGACCTTCGACGGCCCCGCGGCCGAACTGATGTGGCAACACTATCTGGGTTCGACGCCGCCATCCGCGGCTGCCGTGCCTGCGCGGCGTAGCCAATTGGGCGGTCTGCCACCGGCGTTCATCACCTGCTCAGAGGTCGATCCGCTTCGCGACGAAGCACTCGACTATGCCGTGCGGCTGCTGCGTGCCGGAGTCGCCACCGAACTGCACGTCTTTCCCGGCACCTGCCACGGCTTCGACTCGCTGCTGCCGGACTGGGAGGTTGCCGAGCAACTGTTCGCGCTGCAGGGTCGGGCGCTACGGCGAGCCTTCTACGCGGCGGCGTAGGTCGAGCAAATCCACCATGGTCGAATACAAGCATGACCTCGGTCCCACCCATACCGGACGGGCTCACCAGCCGCGACTTCCCGGTGCACTGGCCCGTGCTGACTCGGTGGGCCGACAACGACATGTTCGGCCACCTGAATAACGCGGTGTACTACCAACTCTTCGACACCGCAATCAACGGCTGGATCAACACGAATGTCGCTATAGACCCGGTCACCACGCCGCTGCAGGGCATCGTCGCCGAATCGGGCTGTCGATACTTCTCCGAACTGCACTTTCCGGAACGGCTCGTGGTCGGGTTGGCAGTGACACGGTTGGGCCGCAGCAGCGTCACCTACCGGCTCGGGGTGTTCGCGGCGGGCGAAGCAGCAGCCGCACCAAAAGATACCGAACCACAAACTGTCGCGGCGGTCGGCCATTGGGTGCACGTCTACATCGACCGCACCAGCCGTAAACCCGCGCCGATTCCCGAAGCCATCCGGCAGCTGCTCTCGACGGCGTGCGTGAGCTAGCCGCCGTCTCGCGCTCGTTATGCTCGGCCAATGCCGTTCGTGAGCAAGACTGTCGAGGTTGGTGCCGACGCAGCCTTGATTCTGGCCATCGTCGCCGACTTCGAGTCCTACCCGCAGTGGAACAAAGAGATAAAAGGACTCTGGGTGCTAGCTCGTTACGAGGACGGACGCCCCAGCCAGTTGCGTGTTGATGCTGCCTATGAAGCCATCGAGGACACGCTTATCCAGGCGGTGTATTACCCCGCCCCCAACCAGATCCAGACGGTGATGCAACAGGGCAACCTGTTCAAGAAGCAGGAGCAGCTGTTCAGCGTCGTGGAGATGGGCCCGACCTCGCTGCTGACGGTGGACATGGACGTCGAGCCCGCGATGCCGATACCCGCGCCAATGGTGAAGAAGCTGGCCGACAACGTCTTGGATTACCTCGCCGAAAACCTGAAACGGCGGGCCGAGGAACAGCGCGCTTAGTCGATTGCCCGGCTTTTACTCGGGACGTACCGGCCCGCATTGTCGCCGGGCGACGTTAGTGCCAGATCCCGCTGCTGGCCAATTTCTCGGTGAGCCGGCTCGCGCCGTCGGTGAACTGCCAGCTGGTGTGCTCAACGACCGCGGCGGTGTCGCGGCGGCGCAGAGCTGCGATCAACTGCCGGTGGTTCTCGACTGCGGCTGCTCCCCATTGCGGATCGGCCGCGTACACCATCAACGGCATGTAGCGCGCCACGTGCAGCAGGAACCAGGCCAATTTGATCCGCCCGGTGGCGTGATTGAACGCGCGGTGAAATGCGAACTCGGTCGCCGCGATCGTTTCGGTGTCTTCGGAGGCGACGGCGTCGGCCAGCACCTCGGTGATGTGCTCGAGATCGTCGATCTCGGTATCGGTGATGTGCTCGGCCGCGGTGGCTCCGAGCTCCTTGGCGATGGTCTCCTGCAACCAGAAGATGTCGTCGACGTCTTGCCGGGTCAGCGGCAGTACGACGTGGCCGCGGTGCGGCTCGAGTTGCACCATGCCTTCGCCGCGAAGCTTCAGCAACGCCTCGCGCACCGGCGTGACACTGACGCCAAGTTTGGCCGCGGTCTCGTCAAGCCGGAT
The DNA here is from genome assembly GCA_963744835.1 of uncultured Actinomycetota bacterium. Classification (GTDB taxonomy): domain Bacteria; phylum Actinomycetota; class Actinomycetes; order Mycobacteriales; family Mycobacteriaceae; genus Mycobacterium. Next base: position 664,585 of record CAVUVB010000006.1, on the reverse strand, counting down.
GAACGTTCCGGGCTGCAGCGCGCCCGACATGATCGCGGCGCGCAGGCGGCCTGCGACCTCGTCGGATAGGTGCGCTCGGCGCAGCGGAAGCCGAGCCTCCCGCTGCGCGGAAAGCCGCGCCGAGACGGGTGCGCTCACGTGCGTCACCGGGGTTGTCTTCGTGCCGCTAAGACCATAGTGTGACCCACACAACACCAAGTTTTATCAAATATCAACTTGAAACAGGCGTGAGAGAAGGGAAGCGACTAGTTGACCGCGCAGTTGACCGGCGAAGGGGACGTTGAAGCCCAGCAGGCTGCTACTACCCAGCAGCCGTATCTGTCGCGACGACAGAATTGGGTCAATCAACTCGAACGGCACGCGTTGATGCAGCCGGGCGCGACCGCGTTGAGATATCTGGGCCACACCATCACCTGGGCCGAGCTCCGCCGTCGCGTCGCTGCGCTGGCCGGCGCCCTGAGCCGCCGAGGGGTCGGCTTCGGGGACAGGGTGATGATCCTGATGCTGAACCGGACCGAGTTCGTCGAGTCAGTTTTAGCGGCCAACATGATTGGGGCCATCGCCGTCCCGGTTAACTTCCGGCTGACACCGGCCGAGCTCGCCTTCCTGGTCGACGACTGCGAGGCCCGGCTGATGATCACCGAACCCGTCCTGGCCGCAGTGGGCAGCTCCGTCCGCAACATCACCTCAGTGCTGAGCACGATCGTCGTTGCCGGCAATGCTGCTGATGCTGCCGACGAGGGTTTGCTGAGCTACCAAGACCTGGTGAATGAGTCCGGCGATCCGTCCGAGCCATTGGACATCCCCAACGACTCGCCGGCGCTGATCATGTACACCTCGGGCACCACCGGCCGGCCGAAGGGCGCCGTGCTGACCCACACCAACCTGACCGGGCAGACGATGTCGGGCCTGTATACCCATGGCGTCGCTGTCAATGACGTCGGCTTCGTCGGCGTCCCGTTCTTCCATATTGCCGGAGTCGGCAACCTGTTGACCGGAATGTTGCTCGGGATCCCCACGGTGATCCATCCGTTGGGCGCGTTCGACCCCGGGCACCTGCTCGACGTGCTGGCCGCGGAGAAGGTCACCGGGATCTTTCTGGTGCCCGCGCAATGGCAGGCGGTATGCAATGCGCAGCAGGCGAACCCGCGCGACGTGAAGTTGCGGGTGATGTCGTGGGGTGCCGCACCGGCATCGGACACCCTGCTGCGGCAGATGTCGGAGACCTTCCCTGGAACGCAAATACTGGCCGCCTTCGGTCAGACCGAGATGTCGCCGGTCACCTGCATGCTGCTGGGCGAAGATGCGATCCGTAAGCGCGGCTCGGTCGGCAAGGTAATTGCGACCGTTGCTGCCCGTGTGGTTGACGAGGACATGAACGATGTGCCGGTCGGCCAGGTCGGTGAAATTGTCTATCGTGCACCCACATTGATGAGCGGCTACTGGAACAATCCCGAGGCGACCGCCGAGGCTTTTGCGGGCGGCTGGTTCCATTCTGGCGACCTGGTACGGATGGATGAGGAAGGTTACGTCTGGGTCGTCGACCGCAAGAAGGACATGATCATCTCCGGCGGAGAGAACATCTACTGTGCCGAGGTGGAGAACGTCCTCGCCGGCCACCCGGCGATCGTCGAGGTCGCCGTGATCGGCCGGGCTGACGAGAAGTGGGGGCAGGTGCCGATTGCGGTCGCGGCGGTCACGGAAAACGGGCTGCGTCTAGAGGATCTCGACGAGTTTTTGGGCGAGCGACTGGCGCGCTACAAGCATCCGAAGGGTCTAAAGATCGTCGATGCGCTCCCGCGCAATCCCGCGGGGAAGGTCCTAAAAACCGAATTGCGGGCGCGCTACGGTGCCCCGAATGGCCCTTAAAGAGCTCTTAAAGGGCTTATGCCGCAGATGGATCCAACGCGGGATGGGCGAAGCTGACGTAGCAGGAACTTGCAGGTCAAATCGATGAAGGGCAATAACGCGGATGCGGTGCAAGCCGAGCGTGCCATCGGGTACAGTCCTGTGGTCTGCCTTACTACCTGCGAGTAGGGAGACGCAGGTCACACTGGCAGGCCCGGGGGAAGGAGGAGGCGTGAGACACGATCCGCCGCTCCCCGGCGAGGGCCACGGCTGCGTCGTGAGGTGGTGCCGGTGACAACCACGCAGCCACGAGTCACTGATTACGTTCGCGACCGACTAGCTCCGCCGCTCGTCCTTGTCGGCGGGTTCTTCCGGATGTGCGTGCTCACCGGAAAAGCATTGTTCGCCGGGTCGTTTCAGTGGCGCGAGTTCATCCTGCAGTCCTGGTTCATCATGAAGGTCGCGATTCTGCCGACCATGGCGATCTCGGTGCCGATAACAGCGCTCTTCATCTTCACGTTCAACATCCTGCTGATCCAGGTGGGTGCCGGCGACATCTCAGGCGCGGGCGCCGGCATCGCTGTGATCACCCAGATCGGTCCGCTCAACACGGTGCTGGTGATCGCCGGCGCGGCGTCCACGGCCATCTGCGCCGACCTGGGCGCGCGCACCATCCGTGAGGAGATCGACGCGATGGAGGTGCTCGGCATCGATCCCATCCACCGGCTGGTGCTGCCGCGGGTGTTGGCCTGCGCCCTGGTCAGCATGCTGCTCAACGCCCTGGTGAGCATGGTCGGTCTGGTCGGCGGTTTCGTCTTCGGCGTCTACTTGCAGAACGTGTCGGCCGGGGCCTACCTGGCCACGCTGACCCTGGTCACTGGACTGCCCGAAGTGGTCATCGCGACGATCAAGGCGTTGACCTTCGGACTTATCGCCGGCCTGGTCGGCTGCTACCGCGGGCTGACCGTAAGCGGCGGTTCGAAGGGTCTAGGCACTGCGGTCAACGAGACCGTGGTGCTGTGCGTGGTCGCGCTGTTCGCGGTCAACGTGGTGCTGACCACCATCGGCGTGCGATTCGGAACGGGGATCTGAGATGTCGACCGCTCAGATATTGCGCGGCCGCTTCCCGCGGGCATCCGCCAATCTTCGTCGCTTCGGCGGCACCGCGACCCGACCCCTTGATGTAGCCGGAAAGCTGGGCTGGTTCACGGTTATCGGCGTTCGCGACATGGCGTGGGCAGTGACTCGCTACCCGAAGGAAATTCTGCGGCTGATCGCCGAGGTCGGTATGGGCACCGGCGCCATGGCCGTTGTCGGTGGCACCGCCGTGATCATCGGTTTCGTGACCCTTTCCGCCGGCTCGCTGGTGGCCATTCAAGGCCTGGCGTCGCTGGGCCACATTGGAATCGAGACTCTGCTCGGGTTTGTCTCCGCCTTCATCAATGTGCGTCTGGTTGCGCCGATCGTCACCGGCATCGCATTGGCGGCGACCGTCGGCGCGGGTGCCACCGCCGAACTGGGCGCCATGCGGATCAGTGAGGAGATCGACGCGCTGGAGGTGATGGGCGTCAAATCGACGGCGTACCTGGTGTCCACCCGGATGCTGGCCGGGCTGGTGGTGATCATCCCGCTTTACGCGGTGGGCCTGATCTTGTCATTTTTCTCTCCGCAGATCGTCACGACGTTTTTGTACGGACAGACGTCAGGCACCTACGAGCACTACTTCCGAACGTTCTTGCGCCCGGAGGATGTGTTTTGGTCATTCGTCGAAGTCATTATCATCGCCGCGGTTGTGATGCTCAGCCACTGCTACTACGGGTACAACGCCAGCGGCGGCCCGGTGGGTGTCGGTGAGGCGGTCGGCCAGTCAATGCGTTTCTCGCTGGTCGCAACCCCTGTCGTCATCCTGTTGGCCGAAATGGCGCTCTATGGCGTCGACCCGAACTTCAACTTCACGGTCTGACGCCATGACCGAGACGCATCCACGTGGGAAGGTCAACAACCCGCCACTGCAGCCGTACCGGGTGGCCGGTGTGGTGGTGTTTCTGATCGGTGCGCTGGTGTTGTGGTTGGTGTTCATGCAGTATCGCGGCAACTTTACGGACAAGACTCAACTGACGATGCTGTCCTCGAGGGCTGGGTTGGTGATGGATCCCGGTTCGAAGGTCACTCTCAACGGTGTGCAGATCGGCCGGGTGGCAAACATCTCCCAGGTGCAGCTGCCACGACAGGTCCAGCCGTCGGCCGTGTTGAGTCTGGACGTCTATCCCAAGTATGTGCCGCTGATTCCGGCCAACGTGGACGCCAGGATCGTGGCCACCACGATCTTCGGTGAAAAGTACGTGTCGTTCACTACACCGAAAAACCCGTCGCCGCCAATCACGCGGAACGCGAGGTGTCCAGGGGTAAAGAGTGCTCCATGCATTGACGCCAAGTCGGTGACGACGGAGATCAACACCCTGTTCCAAACGATCACCTCGATCGCACAGAAGGTGGATCCAGTCAAGGTCAACCTGACGCTTTCGGCGGCCGCGCAGGCGTTGAGCGGCTTGGGCGGCAAGTTCGGCCAGTCGATCGTCAACGGCAACGCCATCCTCGACGAGGTTAATCCGCGGATGCCGACGATCCGCCACGACATCCAGCAGTTGGCGGCCCTGGGCGACACCTACGCCGACGCATCGCCTGACCTGCTCGACTTCCTCAACAACGCGTCGACCACGGCCCACACGATCCACCAGCAAGAACACGATCTAGATCAGGCGTTGCTGGCGGCGGCCGGCTTCGGCAACACCGGCGCCGACATCTTCAGGCGCGGCGGGCCGTATCTGGCCCGTGGGGCCGCCGATCTGGTGCCCAGCGCGCAGCTGCTAGACACCTACAGCCCGGAGCTGTATTGCGCCGTGCGTAACATCCACGACAGCGAACCCAAGGTCGCCGCGTTTACCGGCGGCGTTGGCGGCTACGAGCTGCGAACCAACGTTGCGCTCCTCTCCGGGTTGGGGCTCATGGCGAGTCTCCCGGGGATCGGGCTCACGGCGGCCTCAATGGGACTCATCGGGTTAGCCGGGCTCGTCGGCGGGTCGCCGAACCCCTATATCTACCCGGAGAATCTGCCGCGGATAAACGCTCACGGGGGGCCGGGCGGTGCACCGGGCTGCTGGCAGCCGATCACCCGCCATCTATGGCCGGCGCCGTACCTGGTGGTGGACACCGGCGTCAGCGAAGCGCCGTACAACCACGTCGACGTCGGCTCACCGTATGCGATCGAGTACGTGTGGGGCCGCCAGGTAGGGGATAACACGATCAACCCATGAAAATCACCGGTACCCTCATCAAGCTCGGCATCGTCGCGATGGTGCTGATGTTCTTCACGGCGTTGATCATTGTGGTGTTCGGTCAGATGCGCTTCGACCGGACCGACAGCTACACCGCGGAGTTCAGCAATGCCAGCGGGCTGCGGGCTGGTCAGTTCGTCCGTGCCTCCGGCGTGGAGATCGGCAAGGTCAAGGAGATCAAGCTGGTCGACGACGGCCATCGAGTACAGATCGACTTCGACGTTGACCGCTCGGTACCGCTCTTCCAATCCACGACCGCGCAGATCCGCTATCTCAACCTGATTGGCGACCGCTACATCGAACTCAAGCGCGGGCAGGGCGAGGGTGTCGACCGCCCCCTGCCGCCGGGCGGATTTATCCCGCTGTCGCACACTCAGCCGGCCTTGGACCTGGACGCGCTCATCGGTGGTTTCAAGCCGCTGTTTCGGGCCCTGGATCCGGAGAAAGTCAACAATATCGCCTCGGCCCTCATCACTGTCTTTCAGGGCGAAGGCGGCACCATCAACGACATCCTCGAGCAGACCGCGCAATTGACCTCCACCATCGCCGAGCGTGACCAGGCGATCGGCGAGGTGGTCAAGAATCTCAACGTCGTGCTGGATACCACGGTCAGGCATCGCAAGGATTTCGACCAGACCGTCGACAATTTCGAGAAGCTGATCACCGGACTGAACAACCACGGCGACTCGCTGGCTGCCAGCACCGCGAACATCAGCAACGCGGCCGGGACGGTGGCCGACCTGCTCGCCGACAACCGGACCCTGCTGCACAACACCCTTAACTACCTGGATCCGGTCCAGCAGGCGATCATCGATCAAAAGGACCAATACGACGATCTTCTACGCCGGGCGCCGAACGGATTGAACACCGTTGGCCGCGCCGTTGGCAGCTACGGAGACTTCGTCAACTTTTACTTGTGCGATCTGACGCTGAAAACCAATGGACTGCAGGGCGGCGGCCCGGTTCGCACGGTCAGGATCTGGTCGCAGCCGTCGGGTAGGTGCACGCCGCAATGAGGACACTGGAACCTCCCAACCGGATGCGAGTCGGGCTCATGGGCCTGATCGTGGTGCTGCTGGTCATCGGTGTGGGCCAAACGCTGACCAGTGTCCCGATGCTGTGGGCCAGCCCGGAATATTACGGGCAGTTCACCGACACCGGCCAGCTGAACAAAGGTGACAAGGTCCGCATCGCCGGCGTCGACGTCGGCCAGATCATTGGCGTCAAGATCGACGGCGATCACGTCGTGATGAAGTTCTCGACCGGAAGCACCACCATCGGCACCGAGAGCCGGCTCGCCATCAAGACCGACACCATCCTGGGTAAGAAGGTTATGGAGATCGAGCCGAGGGGCACCCAGACATTGCGGCCCGGTGGCATGCTCCCGCTGGGGCAAAGCACTACTCCCTACCAGATTTACGACGCGTTCTTCGACGTGACCAAAGCCGCCTCCGGCTGGAACATCGACACCGTCAAACGGTCGCTGAACGTGTTGTCGCAGACCATCGATCAGACTTACCCACAGCTGAGTGCGGCCCTTGATGGGGTGGCCAAGTTCTCCGACACCATCGGCAAGCGCGACGAGCAGATCACGCACCTGCTCGCCCAGGCCAATCAGGTAGCCAGCATCCTGGGCGATCGCAGCGAACAGATCGACCGGCTATTCGTCAACAGCAATACGCTGCTGGCCGCGTTCAACGAGCGCAGTCGGGCCATCAGCGCGCTGCTGGGTAACGTCTCCGCTTTCTCCGCCCAGGTTCAGTACCTCATCAACGACAACCCGAACCTCAATCACGTGTTGGAGCAGCTGCGGACGGTCAGCGACCTGCTGGTGGCGCGGAAAGACGACGTGGCTCAGACGGTCACCTTGCTCGGTAAAACCATCGCCGCCTTCAACGAAACTGTTGCGTCGGGACCGTACTTCAAGATCCAGCTGTCCAACCTGTTGCCGTACTGGATCCTGCAGCCGTGGGTGGATGCGGCGTTCAAGAAGCGCGGCGTCGACCCCGAGGAGTTCTGGCGCAACGCGGGCCTGCCGGCGTTCCGGTTCCCCGACCCCAACGGCACCCGATTCCCCAACGGTGCACCACCGCCGCCGCCGCCGGTGCTGGAGGGGACCCCGGATCATCCGGGCCCCGCGGTAGCGCCGGGTTCGCCCTGTTCTTACACGCCAACGCCAGATTTGCTGCCGAGGCCGTGGAACCCGATGCCCTGTGCAGGTGTCGCGCAAGGAGTAGGTCCCTTCGGACCGAACGGGCCCTACCCACTACTGCCCGATGTCCTTTCGTCGCCGCCGAACCCGATCGGTCTGCCTCCGACACCGGGAGTCCCGATCGCCGGACGGCCGGGCATTGCGCCTCCGGACGTTCCGGGCACGCCGGTGCCGTTGGCGCCGGGGCCGCCTGGAGCACGCAGCGAACCGCTGGGACCGGCCGGTCCGGTACCGCCACCGTCGACTTTCGCGCCCGGTCTGCCACCCGGACCTCCGGCGCCGCCGGGACCCGGCGGGCAGGTGCCCGCTCCGTTCGTCACGCCGGGCGGATCGGGAGGTAGCGGCATCACGGGAGGTAGTCAGAATTGAGCACCATCTTTGACAACCTGCGGCTGCCCAAAATGTCTCGGGCGGCGGTGATCATCGGCGCGCTCGCGGTTGTGCTGGCCATAGTCCTCGCGTTCCTTGGTTTTCAGCTGTACAAGAAGTTGTACTTCAACCATGTGACGGCCTACTTCCCGGAGGCCAATGCGCTTTATACGGGAGACAAGGTCCAGATCATGGGCGTGAAGGTCGGCGCGATCGACACGGTCGAACCCTCCGGCGACCAGATGAAGGTGACCCTTCACTACGCCAGCAAGTACAAGGTGCCGGCCGACGCGCGGGCGGTGATCCTCAACCCCACCCTGGTGGCGTCGCGGGTGATCCAGCTGGAGCCGGCCTACAAGGGCGGCCCGGTGCTGGCCGACAATGCAGAGATCCCGCACGTCCAGATGGTGGACGGCCATTTGATCGAGCGCACCCAGGTGCCCACCGAGTTTGACGACCTGCGCGACTCCATCACACGCGTCATTTCCAAACTCGGGCCCACCAAGGAGCAGCCCAAGGGGCCGTTCGGCGACATCATCGAGTCCTACGCCAATGGGTTGGCCGGTAAGGGCAAGCAGATCAACACCACGTTCAACGACCTGTCGCGGGCGCTGACCGCGCTCAACCAAGGCCGTGGCGATTTTTTCGCGGTGGTGCGCAGTCTGGCGCTGTTCGTGAACGCACTGCACGCCGACGACCAGAAGTTCGTTGCGTTGAACAAGAACCTGGCCCAGTTCACTAACAGTCTGACCAGCTCTGATCGGGACCTGGCCAACGCGATACAGCAGTTCGACGGCCTGGTCACGACCCTGCGCCCGTTCCTCGCCCAAAACCGCGACGTGCTGATTCATGACATCGACAACCTTGCGACCACGACCAACACGCTGGTCCAACCCGACCCGCTGAACGGTTTGGAAAACGTCTTGCACGTGGCTCCGACGGCGCTGGCGAATCTCAATCAGATTTACCATCCGGCGATCGGCGCCATCGTCGGCCAGCCGGTGTCACTCGTCGGCGGCATCGGCTTCGCGAATCCCATGCAGCTCATCTGCAGCGCGATTCAGGCCGGCAGCCGGCTGGGCTATCAAGAATCCGCCGAGCTCTGTGCGCAGTACCTGGCACCGATCCTCGATGCGATCAAATTCAACTACATACCGTTCGGTCTTAACCTGTTCAGCACCGCCGCGACCCTCCCCAAGGAGGTCGCCTACTCCGAGCCGCGCCTGCACCCGCCGAACGGTTACAAAGACACCACCGTCCCCGGGATCTGGGTGCCTGACACACCGTTGTCGCACCGCAACACCCAGCACGGCTGGATCACTGCGCCCGGCATGCAGGGTGTCCAGGTTGGACCGATCACCCAGGGCCTGCTGACCCCCGACTCACTGGCCGAACTCATGGGCGGCCCGGACATCGCACCGGTGCAATCAGACCTGCAGACACCGCCGGGCTATCCGAATGCCTACAACGAGGAGCCCGGTCCGCTGCCCTACCTCGGCCAGCCGGACCACCCGGCTCCGATTCCGCCGCCGCCGCCAGGACCCGAGGTGGTGCCGGGCCCGGTCGCACCTACACCGGCACCGGTCTCGGGGCCCGCGCCCGGACCGGCGCCAGCAGGACCGCCGCTACCCGCTGAGGCAGCTGCCGCACCGGCAGGAGCGGGCCAGTGAGGCGCGCGACGAGCAAGCCGAACCAACAGGCAGTGAGGCGCGCGACGAGCGCGATGCGCGCCAGGAACGTGATGCGCCTGGTCCGTCACCGGGCCTGGCAGGGCCTGGTTCTGCTGGCGGCCGCGCTGATGCTGAGCTCGTGTGGCTGGAAGGGTATCTCGAATGTGGAGCTCCCCGGTGGCCCGGGCAGCGGATCCGGCTCCTACACCGTCTACGTGCAGATGCCGGACACGTTGGCCATCAACGGCAACAGCAAGGTCATGGTGGCTGACGTCTTCGTGGGCTCCATCCGCAAAATCGAGCTCAAAGTCATGGACACGTTTCACCCACACATCAAGAAAGACTGGGTGGCGACGCTGACGCTGAGCTTGGAAAAAAACGTCAAGCTGCCGAAGAACGCCACCGCCAAGATCGGGCAGACCAGCCTGCTGGGTTCCCAGCACATCGAGCTGGCCCCGCCGCCCAACCCGTCGCCGCAGCCGCTGCGGAACGGCGACACCATCCCGCTGGCGAACTCATCGGCATACCCCAGCACCGAGCAGACGCTGGCCAGCCTCGCCATGGTTCTGCGGGGCGGCGGAATCCCGAACATCGAGGTCCTGCAGAACGAGGTCAACAACATCCTGACGGGCCGGGGCCCCCAAATCCGGGCGTTCCTCGGCAAGCTGGACACCTTTACCCAGCAACTCAACGCGCAGCGCGACGACATCACCCATGCCATCGACTCCACCAACCGACTGCTGGCCTACGTGGCTAACCGGTCGGATGTCCTGGATCGGGCGCTGACCGAAATCCCGCCGGTCATAAAGTATTTCGCGGACAAGACCTACCAACAGCACCTGATCAACGCGATCGATTCGCTGGGCGACTTGAGCCAAGCCGCCAACCAGTACCTGTCCGAAACGCGAGGTCCGCTCCATCAGAACCTGCAGCTGCTGCAGTGCCCGTTGAAGCAACTGGGCCGCGCCGCGCCTGACCTGCTCGCGGCACTAAAGATCCTCGCTACTTTACCGTTTGACATCGACACCGCTCCGAAGCTGATTCGAGGCGACTTTATGAACGCGTCGCTCAACCTCGACACGACGTTGTCGACCGTCGACAACGCGTTCCTCACCGGAACCGGATTCTCCGGCGCGTTGCGGGCGCTCGAGCAGTCGTATGGCCGCGATCCCGAAACGATGATTCCCGACGTCCGCTACACGCCCAACCCCAACGATGCCCCCGGTGGGCCACTGGTCGAGAGGGCGGACCGGCAATGCTGACTCGTTTCATCAGGCGCCAACTGATCGCGTTCAGCATCCTGACCGTGATTGCCCTTTTGGTGTTGGGTTGGTACTACTTGCGCATCCCAACCTTGGTGGGCATCGGCCAGTACTCGCTGAAGGCCGACCTGCCGGCCTCGGGCGGTTTGTACTCGACGGCCAACGTGACGTATCGCGGTATCACCATCGGGAAGATAACTGACGTCGAGCCAATTCAGCGGGGCGTCGCTGGGGCGAAGACGAGCGGCGTTGAGGCGACGATGAGCATTGACAGCCGCTTCAAGATCCCGGTCGATGCGACGGCGAATGTGCATTCGGTGTCGGCGGTCGGTGAGCAGTATCTGGACCTGGAGTCGCCAAGCAGCGGAGGCAAAGTCTTCTCGCCCGGACAGACCATCACTAAGGGGACGGTGCCCAGTGAGATCGGCCCGGCGCTGGACACCGCCAACCGCGGGCTAGAGGTGCTGCCCAAGGACAAGATCGGCCAGTTGCTCGACGAGACGTCGCAGGCAGTCGGCGGATTAGGTCCGGCGCTGCAGCGGCTGGTCGACTCCACCCAGGCGATCGCGGGTGATTTCAAAACGAACATCAACAATATCGACGACATCATTCAGAACTCGGCGCCGATCCTGGACAGCCAGTCCACCTCGAGTAGCGAGATTGACCGCTGGGCACACAACCTGAACGTCTTGGGCGCGCAAACCGCGGAAAAAGACTCGAACTTAAGAGACGCGCTGTCGAAGGCGGCCCCCACCGCCGATGACCTCAACGCGGTGTTCGGCGATGTCCGCGAGTCACTGCCGCAGACCCTGGCCAACCTCGCGATCGTGATCGACATGCTCAAGCGCTACCACGGCGGCGTCGAGCAGGTGCTGGTGGTGTTGCCGCAGGCTGGATCGATCGTGCAGACGGTGTCCGCGCCGTTCGAAAAAGACCACGAGGCTGTGTTGGACCTCGGGATGGCGATCAACCAGCCGCCGCCATGTTTGACCGGGTGGCCTGCGGCGTCGGAGTGGCGGTCACCGGCGGACACCAGCTTGGCGCCCCTGCCGGAAGGAGCGTATTGCAAAATCCCGCAGGATGCCCCGGCGAACGTGGTGCGTGGAGCGCGCAACATCCCGTGCGTCGACGTCCCGGGTAAGCGTGCGGCGACGCCGAGGGAGTGCCGCAGCGGCAAACCGTACGTTCCGTTGGGCACCAATCCTTGGTATGGCGACCCGAACCAGATCCTGAGCTGCCCGGCGCCCAGTGCCCGGTGTGACCAGCCGGTGAATCCGGGCCAGGTGATCCCGGCGCCGTCGATCAACAATGGTCTGAACCCGCTGCCCGCCAATCGGCTGCCACCGCGCGGACAGACGCCGCCGCCGATGAGCGACCCGCTGCAGCGGCCGGGTACGGGGAGCGTGCAGTGCAATGGGCAGCAGCCCAACCCGTGCGTCTACACTCCGGGCGGGCCCCCCACTGCGGTCTACAGTCCGCAGAGCGGTGAGGTGACAGGCCCGGACGGCGTCAAGTACTCCGTCAACAACTCAAGCAACACAGGAGATGACGGATGGAAGGAGATGCTGGCGCCAGCCGGCTGAACCCGAAGGATACCGACGATTCGTCGTCTTCCGAGGTGAAGACCGAGGATTCGGCAGAATCCGAGGTCGGAGCCGACCAGACAAGCCCCGAGGTGAAGACCGAGGATTCGGCAGAATCCGAGGTCGGAGCCGACCAGACAAGCCCCGAGGTGAAGACCGAGGATTCGGCACAATCCGAGGTCGGAGCCGACGAGAACAACACCGCGGATGTCGAGGCCGACCAAACGGGCACCGAGCTAACCGACGAGGAGCTCGAGCAAATCGCGGAGTCCAACGCTGAGGATTTGCCAGCAAGCGTCGAAGGTGAAGCCGAGTCGGCGAACGACGAGCGCAGCCCCTCGCGTCTGGGTCGTGGCTGGTTCGTCGGCATCACCGCAGCGCTCCTCGCGCTGGCCGGAGGTGTCGGGGCGGGTGGCTACCTCGCGCTACGTTCTCATCAGGGCAGCCAGGCCATTGCGCGCCACGACGCCGCGGCTTTACAGGCAGCGAAGGATTGCGTCGCGGCAACGCAGGCGCCCGATACCAATGCGATGGCCGCCAGCGCGCAGAAGATGATCGACTGTGGCAGCGGTGCCTACCGCTCCCAAGCGATCCTGTACAGCAGCCTGCTGGTAGAGGCCTATCAGGCCGCAAACGCTCACGTCCAGGTGTCGGATCTGCGTGCGGCGGTGGAGCGTAACAACGCCGACGGTTCGATCGACGTGCTGGTGCCAATGCGGGTTGCGATGTCCAACATTGCTGCACAAAACCAAGAAACGGGCTACCGGCTGCGGGTGACGATGGTCCTCGACGAGGGCCAGTACCGGATTACCAAGCTCGACCAGGTGGCGAAGTGACGGTGGTGGTCGAGGAGACCGAGACCACTCCGGTAGTTGAGGAAGCAGCGCAGAATGACTTGGCGCGCTGGCACATCCGCGCAGCGGCCCTCGTCGTCGATGTGTTGCCAGGCGTTGCCGTTATGGCGACGATGGGTTTGGTCGGGTTGGCGGTTCCGCCACGCAGCACATGGTGGTGGCTATCCGTTTCGGTGCTCGCGGGTGCGACGCTGCTGACCTTGGTCAACCGGGTGGTGTTGCCGTCGATCAGCGGTTGGAGCCTGGGACGTGCACTGATGGGCATTGCTGTGGTACGCCCGGATGGGACCTCCGCCGGCGTGGCGCGGCTGCTGTGCAGAGAACTCGCCCATGTGCTGGATACCCTTTCGGTATTCGTGGGCTGGCTGTGGCCCCTGTGGGATCCACGCAACCGCACCTTCGCCGACTTGCTCGTGCGCACCGAGGTGCACCATGCCGAACCGGATGATCGGCCCCCCAGGATTCGGCAGCTCACCGCAATCGTCGTGTCGACCGCGACGCTGCTGTGCGTCGCCGGCGCCGCGGTGAGCGTCGTGGCGGTCTTCTTGCCCGATCGGGCATCGGACCAGACACGCGACGCCCTGCAGGCACAGGGACCCAAGATCGTCACCGAGATCTTGTCTTACGACCCGAAATCGCTGCGCGATGAATTCGCGCGCGCTCGATCGCTGACAACGGATAACTACCGGCCAAAGCTGATCGAACAACAAGAGTCAGCGCAGAAACGCCGACCCATCGTCAACGAGTACTGGGCAACCGACTGGACGGTACTGTCCGCAACGCGGAATCGCGGGACCATGCTGATGTTTCTGCAGGGTCACCGCGGCGATGGTGACCAGCAACGCCCCATCACCGCCACGGTCCGGGTTTCATTCGCCAAGGCCAAAGACGGGCGTTGGCTCGTCGACGACCTCAAGGTATTGACAACACCCAAACCGGCCAGGGGCAAAAAATGAGTCCCCGCCGTCGAATTCAGCCTGGCGAAGAGCCCCTGCTCACCGAGCAGGTACCCAGGTCGACGGTGTGGTCGAGGTTGCCGCGCCGGTTGACGTTGCCGCAGCAATGGTGGAAGCCGTCGCAAAGGTGGGCGCTACCCGCGGCCGTGACCGCCGCCGCGGTGCTCACGGCGGGCGCGATCACGACGTCGTCAATTGTTCTGGTCGAGCAGAGATCGCATCACGAGGTGGCGATGAAGGATGTCGACGTGCTCGACTTCGTTCGATCGTTCATGACAGGGTTCACCTCGCTGGATCCGTTTCACGCCAACGATTATGTGAACCAGATATTGGCCCATGCCACAGGTGATTTCGCCAAACAGTACCGCGATAAGCAGAACGAGATCCTCATCCAGATCGCGCAAGCCGAGCCGACCAAGGGCACCGCTCTTGACGCCGGGGTGGAGCGATGGAACGACGATGGCAGCGCAAACGTGCTGGTGGCTACCGATATCACATTCAAATCATCGGACAGTAAGCAAGTAATCGAAAACACAAATCGTTGGGTGGTAACCGCTCAACGGGAAGGCGACCAGTGGAAGATCAGCGGCCTGCAGCAGGTGATCTGACCGACGAGTTTCCGGATACCCAGTCCGGGGACGACACTTCCGGTGAAACCGCCGTTGCCGAAACCGAAGCTGCGCAGCCCGAACCGGAAGCTTCTGAGACCGAATCGTCGGCCGAGGGCGAAACCGAGGATGGTAGCGCCGAAGACGACGAGGTGACGGCCAGCGAAACCGAGGATGGCACAGCCGAAGCCGATAGTGGCCTGCGATCGAGACGCCCGGCCAGCCGGTTGCTCGTCATCGCGGCGGCTGTCGCGGCCATACTGTTCGTCGGCTCCGCGGCGTTTGCCGGCGCGACCGCACATCAGTACGTGACGGATCGCGCCACCGTGGCCACCAAGCTGCGAATCGCCCGCACCGCCGCCAATGCGATCACGACGTTGTGGACCTACAGCCCGGACAACATGGACAAGTTGGCCGACCGGGCGGCGCAATACCTCAGCGGCGATTTCGGGACCGAGTACCGCAAATATATCGACGCGCTCATCGCGCCCAACAAACAAGCAAAGGTCACCAACACCACCCAGGTGACCGGAGCGGCGGTGGAATCACTCAAAGGTACCGACGCCACCGCGATCGTCTACACCAACACCACGTCCACGACTCCGGCCACCAAAGACCTTCCCTCGCTGAAATATCTGTCGTACCGCCTGGCCATGAAACGTGATCACGCACGATGGCTGGTTACCAGGATGACGACCATCACCTCGCTGGATCTCACACCGAAGTTCTAAAGCCGCGCGCCGAAAGGGATTGCAGCCCATGGCCGCTGGCGTGACGGTCTCGCCGGTATCGAACCGGCTGACGGTTTCCGCGCTGTTGCTGTTGACCTTCGCCACCGGCGTGGTCGACGCGATCAGCGTCCTGGTGCTGGGCCACGTCTTCGTCGCGAACATGACCGGGAACATCATCTTCCTCGGGTTCTGGTTCGTCCCTCGTGCGGGCGTGGACCTCATTGCGGCAATCGTCGCGTTCGTCGGCTTCCTCGCCGGCACCGTGATTGGTGGCCGGATGACCCGACATCTGGGTGCCCACACCCGGCGGTGGCTCACCACGTCGCTGGGAATGGAAATCGCCGTGTTGCTGGCACTGTCGATTTTGGCCGGTACCGGTGTGCTGAGCTATCAAACCAACACCAAACTCATCCTGATCGCGGGCCTGGCCGGGACATTCGGCGTGCAGAACGCCACCGCGCGCCAGTTCGGCATTCAAGAGCTCAGCACCACCGTGCTCACGTCGACCATCGTCGGTATCGGTGTCGACAGCAGACTGGCCGGCGGCACTGGCGAGCGGGAAAAACTCCGCTATGGTGTCGTTTTGGCGATGTGTGGGGGTGCCATTGTCGGCGCGACGTTGTCGCGGGTCGCGGTGGCTCCGGTGATCGCTCTGGCCGCTGCGGTGGTGACGGTCAGCCTGCTGATCTTCCAGTTCGGGCCCGAGCGGCAATCATCAGATGAGAGCTAGTTGAAAGCAAGCCAGCCGGGCAGACCCCGCTCATGGGAGTCGCAAAGAACCTCGCGGGTATCGCAATTCCCCTTTGGTACACCGGCGCCGGCCCACATGCCGCCGGTATCGCGGCGCAACACGATCGCCGACGATCCGCCGCCGTCGAGCAAGATTGCGGTGTCGCTGCCCAAGCCGCGGAACAGGTCCTGGATGTTGTCGGGTGTGTAGCTGCCCCCTTGAAACACATACATCTCGTCTCGCGGCTTGGAGTAGGCCAGCGCCGTGCGCGCCGCGCTGGGGCCGCCGTCATTGAGTTGGCCGGTATTGCCGGGAGATAACAACCCGAGCCCGCTCACCGCCACGAACTGCTCGCCCCGGTCCACCAAACCTTCGACGACCGACGTGGCGGCGTCGTAGTCATGGCCGTCCCGGCCGCCTCGGGGCCACAGTACCGATGGTGCACCGCGGGTCGGCAGGATCATCGTCGCCAACGCGCTCCAATGCTCATTCCCGCCGGAGAGGCCTTGTTTACCCGCATAGGGGATGGTGCCGGTGACTGCCTGATTGGCTCGGCCCTGGCCGCGAGTGTTGTCCACGTACGCCCCCAGCGGCGAACTGCAGCCCGTAGACCGCCACGAGCCGCCCTTCTGTCCGCGAATGTCGAAGAAGTTGGCGTTAATGGCTATCGTCGGCTGGCCCAGCACCTGCCAGGCCTGCACCGGAGGATAGGTCTCCGAGGCTTGCATCAACCCGTCGCTGGTGCGCGCCCCTGGGTTGCGTTCACACCGTGCCTGAAACCCGCGATGGCTGTCGACCAGCAGGTGCGGGGCAAGCCGTTGCGAGGCGGCTTTGATAATCATCAAGTGGCCACCGCTGCCGCCGTCATACCAGCTACCGCCGGCGTTGAGCATCGGCGCCGGATGCCCGCCGCCGAAGTTGTACACCAGGTAGGAGCCTTGAGTGTTTGCGATGGCAGCAGCCAGCAAGTCGCGGGCCTCGGCGCGCGCGAGCGGCTGCCCAGTGCCGGTCGCCAGCGCCAGGCACAGCGTCGTCGCGGCGCAGCTGGCTGAGATGCGCCGGCAGGCGGCAGCGAGGGTCGGCACGGTTGCCCTTTCGGCGCGAAAGTCGTTGCAAACAGCAGAGCATTAACTCCACGGATATTGCAGCCAACTTGCATAACAGTCACGCCACGGTTTAGGCGCAGTCCAATGACGTTCGGCCGCTGTCAATTTCCTCCGAAAGCACGCCCGCAAGCGGACGGTGCTACTCGTCGGTGTTCGTCGGATCGGTGATCGCCTCGCTGCTAGCAGCGGCCGATTCTGCCGGACTCACCACCGGAGCCGAGGGGGCAGCCTCTGACTCCGAAGGGATTCGGTGATAACCGCGGCGGTCGTAGATGCGGGTGGCGATGCCGCCCAGCAGCAGACCGATAACCAGCCCGATGGCGGTCAGCTCCAGCGCTTGTGACAAACCGGCGTCCGCCTGGCCGTCGAAATACAGCAAAGCCCTTGCGCCCAAGAACACTTGGTGCGTCGGCTCGCACGTCGCCAGCCGCCCGAAGAACGGCGGGGTGGCCTGCAACGGCACCGTCGCGCCCGCCGACGGCAACCCGAGGATCACGAACACGAACATGCTGATCAGCAGGCCGAGTGAGCCCAGCACCGCGATCAGCGACGTGGATGTGATACCGACTGCCGCGATCGCGAATGCCCCGAAGAGCCACAGCGGCAAGCTGTGCTGAATCGGCATACCCAGCCGGCCGGCTATCAAGATGTAGACGCCCGATGTCAGCAACGCCAGCAGCACCATCAACGCCCATTTGATCAACAGCGTGCGGAAGCGCGAGATCTTCACTTGTTCGGCAAACCGATAGACCGGGCCGAATTCGGCCGGCACGAAGCCGAGCATCGAGTCCACCGCAATGCTGACCACGAAGCTCCCGATGAAGCCCCCTAGCAGCAGCAACAGCGCATAGTAGAACGCGGACATTCCGTCGCCGGTCCCGTCGGGCAGTGGATTGTGCACAACGGGCTTGACTTCGATCGGATTGGCGAGCATCAACATCACCGGACCGGCTATCGGAGCTCCATTGGCATGCTGCGCCACTTCTTCTGAAAGCTGTCTGCCCACAATGCGATCGACGATTTCGACAGCTCTGGTCAGCGCTTGGCCGGCGATGCCGGCACCCAATGTGCCGGCTCGCGGATTCGTCGAGACGATGATGACCGGTCGATCGACGCGCCCCTTAGCTAGGGCTTTCCGGTAAGTCTGCAGCTTCGACGAGAAATTCGGCGGTATCACCGCCACGCCATAAATCTGGGCGGTGTTCATTTGGCGCTTGGCGGGGTCGTGAGAGAGCACGCGGAGGTCATATGCGTCCTTGTCGATTTCGGACTGCATTGCTTTGACGACTTTCGCGCCATTGGGCCCGGCGTCCTCGTTCACCACAGCAATCGGGAAATGTCGCAGGTTGCTCATCGGCTTGAGGATTCCGCCGAGATAGAAGGCGGCCAACGCCGACAAGACGGCCAGCGTGACAACGATCGGGACCGTCCACAACCACGCCGTACGGGCCGCTCTCGAGTTGGCCGGGCCGCGTCGACCGACCCCACCCGGCTGCGGGAGCGAAGGGCTGGCTGGGGCTTCTGGGGCCTCGTCGTCTGCTGATGTGGTGTCGGGTGCAGAGTGACGGGCCTGGGATTCAGACATGCGGGCTCCTGTTCGTCCGGGCCAACCCTATGACGCCGGTTGCGTGATTCGGGCTCAGGGTTTGCATATTTCTCAGGCCGCGCCCGCGGCCGCCCTATTCGCCCAGCGTCGCGTGCATCTCCCACACCAGAATCTCCGACGGCTCGC
The DNA here is from genome assembly GCA_963744835.1 of uncultured Actinomycetota bacterium. Taxonomy (GTDB): domain Bacteria; phylum Actinomycetota; class Actinomycetes; order Mycobacteriales; family Mycobacteriaceae; genus Mycobacterium. The sequence continues at coordinate 645,589 of CAVUVB010000006.1, read as the reverse complement.
GGGCGGTGATTCGCGAGCCGTTCGACGCGGTGAACCGCACGGCGTCGCCCTCGGCCAGCGCGGCGTCGTTGTTCAGGTCTTGCAGGTCCGCACGGCCGCGCGCGATGAACAGGTGTAGGTAGGGCGCCGCCGGCAACTCGAGACGATCACCGGGCCGCAGCCGCGCGCCGTGCAATGCCGCCGAGCGATTGTGGATGGTGATCGCGGGGTCATGGCCGGGCATGCCTGAGGCGATTGTTACCAGGCGGCCGTTCAGAAGATCATCGCCGATCGGGTGCTGCTGGTAGGCCGGGGCGATCCCCGACTCGTCGGGCTGCACCCACATCTGCACGAAATGCACCGGATTGGTGGTCGAATCGTTCTTCTCGGAATGCAGGATGCCGGTCCCGGCCGACATCCGTTGGGCAAGACCGGGATACACTACTCCGCTGTTGCCGGCGGAGTCACGGTGCGCCAGCGATCCGTCCAGTACCCAGGTCACGATCTCCATGTCGCGGTGCGGGTGGGTGTCAAAGCCGCTGCCGGGTTCGACGACGTCGTCATTGTTGACCAACAGCACCCCATGATGGGTGTTGTCCGGGTCATAGTGGTCGCCGAATGAGAATGAGTGCCTTGAGTCCAGCCATGACCGTCTTGGTGACCGCCCGATCGGCGGCTCGCCGCAGCTGGACGGTGGCAGACACGCCTTTCAGGCTAGTCTGGTGCGTCAGCATCCAACGGTCGGCCTCGGTGTAGCGGATAACGCCACGAATGTTTCTGCCGTTCAACATGTCCCATGGCGGGTCAGGCTACCCCGGGGCGCAGCAGCATCTGGGCGTGTCCGAGCGCTGCGTCCAGATCGGGCAGGGTCAACTCGTCGCGACCACCCACGTGGATCTCGATCTGGTACTCCGGCTGGCCATCGCGGCCGAAAATCGGCAAAACAACGAATTCCGTTGATGTCAATTCTGTTTCGAGAACATGCGTCACCGATTGCAGTGTCACCATCGTCATCAGAGTGCTGAGCTCTCGAGTTACCCGGGTGGTCGGCTCCAAGGACGCGAGCACCGCGGCGAGGCGGTCATGCAGGGACGACTGGGCGGCGTCGAACCGCCAGGCTCCATAACCCCGATCGCGGATCTCGGCGAGCACCAGCCGATGCGCAGAGATATCGGCTTTGGTCAACCGCGGCGTGACCCGCCGCAGCCACGCGTCGACCGCTTCCTCCTCGCGCCAGGCCATCGCGACCAGGCCGAACGGCGGACCAATCGGAAAGCGGTGGCCGACGGCGTGCTCCCCATCGGTGCCGTGGCCGACCGCGTCGACGGTGATCAGGTGCGTCTGCCCGATCTTGGACATCGAGCAGCCCGCGCCCAGCGTGGTGTGCAGGAAGGTGAGCGCGTCACGGCCACGGTCCAACAGCGGGAATTGCGTTCTGAGGCCGTGCACCAGCCCGAACAGTCCGCTGCCCAGCGTGTAGCGGCGATCGTCGTGCCGTGTTACCCAAGTGCGCCGCTCAAGTTCTGCCAGCACCAGGGCGCACGTCGAGGTGCTGATCCCGCAGAGTTTGGCCAGCTCGGCTGATGTCCTACCGTCCGGTGAATCCGACAGTGTTGCAAGCACATCCATCACTCGGCCGGTGGGCGGCGATTTGGCCGGCCCGGCTCCGCCCGGCAGCACTGTTGACGAATCCATCGCCGCCTTCCTACCATCCGTCCGAAATCTAATTATTCTCTTCCTAATATTAGGAGAACAAATGTACAAGGTCGGCGTGTGGGGACCCGGCTCGATGGGACTGATCGCCCTGCGCGGGGTGATCGACCACCCACAGCTGCAACTGGTCGATCTCGTGGTGCACAGCGACGCCAAGGCCGGTCGGGACGCGGGGGAGTTGTGTGGGGTCGCCTCGGTGGGCGTCGCCGCGACCAACGATCCCGCTGGGATGCTGGCCGGTGACGCCGACGTGGTGGTCTATGCGGCGGCGGCCAATCTGCGGCCGGCGGAGGCGATCGAGGACATGGTGGCAATCCTGCGGGCCGGCAAGAACGTGGTGTCGTGCTCGGTGGTGCCGCTGGTCTTTCCGGACGCTGTCGACGCGGCCTTCACCGAGCCACTGCGAGAGGCCGCAATCGCGGGCGGCGTGTCGTTCTTCACCACTGGGATTGACTCTGGCTTTGCCAACGACGTTCTGCCGCTGGTGCTTACCGGAGTATCGCGGGTTATCGAGTCGGTCCGGGTGACCGAGATGTTCAACTATGCGACCTACCCGGACAAGGCTGCGGTGTATGAGATCCTCGGATTCGGCAAGCCGCCGGAGGAGATCCCATTCGCGGCGACACCCGGGGTATTCACCTTCGGCTGGGGCCCGGTGCTGCACCAACTCGCTGCCGGCCTGGGCGTCAAGATCGACCACGTCGACGAGAACGTCGAACGCGTCGCGGCCGAGGAATCGTTCGACACCCCGACCGGGCACATCGACGCGGGAACGATCGCGGCGATGCGCTCCACCCTGACCGGATACGTCGATGGCACACCGACTTTCGTCATTGATCATGTCACCCGCATGCGCGACGACATCGCGCCGGATTGGCCGCAGCCGCATATCTCGATCGAACCGCGAGACTACGGGTACGGGGCGGCGTCCGGCCGCGGGCTCTACCGCGTCGAGATCGAGGGCTCGCCGAGCATGCGCTGCGAGTTCGAGATGGCCGACGATCACGACCACGACCTGGGCGCGCGGATGGCCGGCGCATCTCGGATGGTCAACGCAATCCCGGCGGTCTGCCAAGCGCAGCAGGGCTTGCTTTCGGCGTTGGATCTGCCGCTGGTCACCGGCACCGGGCTGGTCCGGTCGGTGCCCGGACCGTCACCGGACAGCCGGCTCTTTTAGTGCGCTTTCGGGGCGAGTGGCCAGTTATCGCACGGATCTTGCGGGGTCATGTGGCATAACTGGCCAGTCGGCAACTAAAGCCGTCCCGCGGCTAGCTACGCTGCCCCTGATGACAACCACCCGTAGCGAGCGAACCTTCAACGGTGTGGGCGGTGTGCGCATCGTCTACGACGTGTGGACCCCCGACATCGCACCGCGCGCGGTGGTGGTCCTTTCGCACGGTTTCGGCGAACACGCCCGCCGCTATGACCACGTCGCCAAGCGCTTCGGCCGAGACGGGTTGGTGACCTATGCGCTGGACCATCGCGGACACGGCCGCTCGGGCGGCAAGCGGGTGCTGCTGAAAGACATCTCCGAGTACACCGGCGACTTCGACACCCTGGTCGGCATCGCCACCAAAGAACATCCCCGTTTACAGCGCATCGTGCTCGGCCACAGCATGGGCGGCGGCATCGTGTTCGCCTACGGCGTCGAACGCCCCGACGCTTACGACTTGATGGTGCTGTCCGGACCGGCGGTCGCCGCCCAGGCCGCCGTATCGCCGCTGCTGGTGCTGGCCGCCAAGACTCTCGGCGCAGTCGCGCCGGGTCTTCCGGTGCAGCAGCTGGACGCCAGCGCGGTATCGCGCGACCCGGCGGTCGTGGACGCCTACAACAGCGACCCGTTGGTATATCACGGCAAAGTTCCCGCCGGTGTCGCCCGCGCGCTGGTGGTGGTCGGCGAGACGATGCCGCAGCGGGCCGCCGCGTTGACCGCGCCACTGCTGGTCGTGCACGGATCCGAGGACCACCTGATCGACGTCGACGGCAGCCGCCAGCTGGTCGAAGCCGTGGGCAGCTCCGACGTCGAACTGAAGGTCTATCCCGGCCTGTACCACGAGGTGTTCAACGAGCCGGAGCGCAATCAGGTTCTCGACGATGTCGTCTCATGGATAGACGCCAGACTGTGAGGCGCCGCACCGGAAAGTCGTACCGTTCCCTTACTTTGGTGTTATGAGTGACGACAAGATGCTGGCGCGCATCGCAGCCCTGTTGCGTCAGGCCGAAGGCACCGACAACGCCCACGAGGCCGAGGCGTTCATGGCGGCGGCGCAACGTCTGGCCACTGCCACGTCCATCGACTTGGCTGTGGCCCGGTCGCATGCCGACAAGCGCACGCCCGCGCAGACGCCGATCCAGCGCACCATCACCATCGGCGCCGCCGGCGCCAGGGGATTACGGACATATGTGCAGCTGTTCGTCGTGATCGCGTCGGCCAACGACGTGCGCTGCGACGTGGCGTCCAACTCGACGTTCGTGTACGCCTACGGGTTCGCCGAAGACATCGACGCCACCCACGCGTTGTATGCGAGCCTGGTGGTTCAAATGGTGCGCGCGTCCGATGGCTACATCTCTTCAGGTGCACATCGGCCCACCCCGACGATCACCGCCCGACTAAATTTTCAGCTCGCGTTCGGTGGTCGGGTTGGTCAGCGGCTGGCCGAGGCCCGCGAGCAGACCCAGCGCGAGGCAACGAAAGATCGCAAGCATCGACCGGGAACGGCTATCGCGCTGCGGGACAAGGAACTCGAACTTCGCGATTACTACCGCAGCGCGTCAAAGGCGCGGGGCACCTGGCAGGCCAGCCGGGCTACGGCCGGGTATTCCTCGGCCGCACGGCGAGCCGGGGACCGGGCCGGTCGGCGGGCTCGATTGGGAAGTAGTCCAGAGCTTTCGGCGGCGCGGACCCCGCTGGAGCGGTGAATACCGAAGACTCGGACGCGCGCGACTGGCAGCGCGCCAAAGTCTATGCCGCCGAAGAGTTTGTCCGAACTCTGTTCGATCGAGCCGCCGAACACGGTTCGCGCAGCGTAGAGTTCTTCGGCGCGCAGTTGACGTTGCCTCCCGAGGCGCGGTTTGCGTCGGTAGCCGCGGTGCAGCGTTACGTCGACGATGTGTTGGCCTTAACGGCGGTGCGCCAACAATGGCCGACGATAGTGCCGCTGAAGGTGCGCGCCCGGCGGGCCGCCACCGCGGCTCACTACGAAAACCGCGGCGGCATCGGCATTATCGCGGTTCCCGACCTCGCTACCGCCGACTGGGCGATGCGTGAGCTGGTGGTGCTGCACGAAATTGCGCATCATCTCTGCGATGCGATGCCGCCGCACGGATCGCAGTACGTCGCGACGCTGTGCACGCTGGCCGAGTTGGTGATGGGACCTGAACTCGGGCATGTGTTGCGGGTGGTATACGCCAAAGAGGGTGTGCGATAGCAACCCCTGGTGGTCGTGGTCTAGCCGACGGCAACCATCTCGTCACCGCATGTGCACCGGTACGGCTGGTCCGCGCCGGCGCAGTGGCATTCGGCCTCAATACGCACCCGGCAGCCGCAGTCGCCGTGCGAACAGGTCAGTAGCGTTCCTGTCTCGTTTGCCATGTACTTCACCCTTGTCTGTGTCAGGACCTCGTGAGCCGAGGGGATCGGTTGGACAACCACACTGTAGCATATACCCCCCCAGGGTATGAAGAAACTCGATTTAACGAGTGGCGATCGGCGAAGGCGGCGGGCTAGCGTTGCCTCATGACCCAAAAGCCGAATCCTGCCGACGTTGACGCTTTTCTGGACACCACCGTGGTCGGCGACGATCCGGTTCTGTCCGCTGCTTTGGAGGCCAGCGATGCGGCGGGGCTGCCGCGGATCGCGGTCTCGGTGCAACAGGGCAAGTTCTTGAGCCTTCTGGCCGGCGCGATTCAGGCTCGCCGCATTCTGGAGATCGGCACGCTGGGCGGCTTCAGCACGATTTGGCTGGCCCGGGGCGCCGGCCCGGACGGACGGGTGGTCACGCTGGAATACGAGCCCAAGCATGCCGAGGTCGCGCGCGCCAACATTGACCGCGCCGGCGTCGGCGACCGGGTCGACGTGGTGGTCGGTGCCGCGCTGGAGACACTGCCTACCGTCACCGGCGGTCCCTTCGACTTGGTATTCATCGACGCTGACAAGAAAAACAATGCCGGCTATCTGGATTGGGCTGTCCGACTTACCCGCCCTGGCTCGGTTATTGTGGTGGACAACGTCATTCGTGAGGGCGCGATTTTGTCACCGAACCCCGACGAGGTGGTGCGGTCCACCCGGGCGACACTGGAAATCATGGGGGAGCATCCCCGGCTTGATACCGCAGTGCTTCAGACGGTGGGGTCGAAGCATTGGGACGGGTTCGCCCTTGCCTTGGTGAAATAGGCCTTGGCGCCTGGTAGCTAGCCGCAGACCGCTCCGATGGCGGCGGAACCCACTAACTTGACGTACTTGGCGAGTGCACCGCTGGTGTAGCGCGGTGGCAGCGGAGTGAAACCCTCACGGCGGGAATCGAACTCGTTAGGATCAACCAACACGTCAAGCGTGCCCTTGGCCACGTCGAGCCTGATTCGGTCACCGTCGCGCAAGAACGCAATCGGTCCACCGTCGGCTGCTTCAGGCGCGACGTGCCCCACGCACAGGCCGGTGGTGCCGCCGGAGAACCGGCCGTCGGTCAACAGCAGCACGTCCTTGCCCAGGCCGGCGCCCTTGATTGCACCGGTGATAGCGAGCATTTCCCGCATCCCGGGACCGCCCTTGGGGCCTTCGTAGCGGATCACTACCGCGTCACCGTGAGTGATGGTGCCGTTGGCCAATGCGTTCAATGCGGCCCGCTCTCGGTCGAAAACCCTTGCGGTGCCTTCGAACACGTCGTCGTCGAAACCTGCCGTCTTGACCACCGCCCCCTCGGGCGCCAGCGATCCGTGCAGGATGGTGATGCCGCCGGTCGGGTGGATCGGATGATCAAGAGCGCGCAGCACTTTCCCGTCGGGGTCCGGCGGGGCGATGTGCGCAAGGTTCTCTGCGACGCTCCGACCGGTCACCGTCAGGCAGTCTCCGTGTAGCAGACCGGCGTCCAGCAGCGCCTTCATCACCACCGGCACACCGCCGATGTGGTCGACGTCGGACATCACGTGTTGGCCGAACGGCTTGACGTTCGCGAGGTGCGGCACGCGTGAGCCGATCCGGCTGAAGTCCTCCAGCGCGAGTTTGACGTTGGCTTCGTACGCGATGGCCAGCAGATGCAGCACCGCGTTGGTCGACCCGCCGAAAGCCATCACCACTGCGATCGCGTTCTCGAAGGCCTCCTTGGTGAGGATGTCGCGGGCGGTGATGCCGCGCCGCAGCAGTTCGACGACGGCTTCCCCGCTGTGCCGCGCGAATCCGACGCGGCGACGGTCGGTCGCCGGCGGCGACGCGCTGCCCGGCAGCGACATGCCCAGCGCCTCGGCGGCACAGGCCATGGTGTTGGCGGTGTACATGCCACCGCACGCGCCCTCACCCGGGCAGATGGCGCGCTCGATGGCGTCGACGTCCTCGCGCGGCATCAAGCCGCGTGCGCATGCGCCGACCGCCTCGAACGCGTCGATGATGGTCACCTCACGCTCGCTGCCGTCGGACAGCTTGGCTCGACCCGGCAGAATTGTGCCCGCGTAGAGGAACACCGCTGCCAGATCCAGTCTCGCCGCGGCCATCAACATTCCCGGCAGCGATTTGTCGCAGCCAGCCAGCAGCACCGAGCCATCGAATCGCTCGGCCTGCATTACGGTCTCGACGCTGTCGGCGATGAGTTCGCGAGACGGCAGCGAGAAGTGCATGCCCTCGTGGCCCATCGAGATGCCGTCGGACACCGAAATCGTCCCGAACTCAAGCGGATAGCCGCCCGCCGTGAACACGCCCTCCTTGACCGCCTTGGCCAGCCGGTCCAAGGACAGGTTGCAGGGGGTTATCTCGTTCCACGACGACGCCACTCCAATCTGAGGTTTGGTGAAGTCGTCGTCGTCCATGCCAACCGCCCGCAACATGCCTCGCGCGGCCGCCTTTTCCAGGCCGTCGGTCACCTCACGACTGCGGGGTTTGATGTCGACGGCTGTCGACGGATCCTTGGTTTGGGGCTTGATTTCAGGCACGGTCCAAGTATGCGCGCGCTGCGATGTCGGCCCAAATCATTTCGTATACCCCTGCGGGGTATCGGGTACGCTGACAGCACGCCGACGAGCGGCGATTCCTGGGCCGCCGTCGCGGTGAATCGGGCCGGGACTGACAATGGTGTCAACACCGGCGGCGCTGTACGCCGAGATCGATACTTAGAAGCTGGGAGGGGAGATGGCACCCACACACGGATATTCATCGCAGAAGGCCAACTACGCCAAACGACTGCGCCGCATCGAGGGGCAAGTGCGTGGCATCGCGAAGATGATCGAAGACGACAAATACTGCATCGACGTCCTCACTCAGATCAGCGCCGCACACAATGCATTGCGTTCAGTGGCACTGAACCTGCTCGACGAGCACCTCGGACACTGCGTCACCCACGCGGTGGCCGAGGGCGGCACCGAGGCCGACGTGAAGCTCGCCGAAGCCTCTGCCGCTATCGCGCGACTCGTCCGGTCCTGATGGTTAACGCGATACCCGCATTGCGTGGTTGAGTAGGGGCCGTGGGGCCAGCCGGTGCCGACGGAGCAGCGCGATTGCGCGGCGGCCCCGCTCGCGGCGGACCCTGGACGCCGCGGATCGCGGTGCAGTTGGCGGTGTTGGCCGCGGCGGCCTTCATCTACGTCACCGCCGAGATTCTGCCGGTAGGCGCGCTGCCCGCGATCGCGCGAGACCTGCACGTCAGCGTGCCGATGGTCGGAACCCTGTTGGGGTGGTATGCCCTGGTGGCGGCCGTGACGACAATTCCGCTGGTGCGCTGGACCGCGCACTGGCCGCGGCGAAGGGCGCTGCTGTTGTCGCTGGCCTGTTTGACCACCTCCCAGCTCATCTCGGCGGTGGCGCCCAACTTCGTCGTGCTGGCCGGTGGCCGAGCGCTCTCGGCGATCACCCACGGCCTGATTTTGTCTATCATCGCTCCGATCGCTACCCGGCTGGTTCCGGCCAGCCATTCCGGACGCGCGACGACGACGATCTACGCCGGCATCAGCCTGGCGGTGGTGGTGGGCAGCCCGGCCACGGCGGCGATGAGTCTGCTGTGGGGCTGGCGGCTCGCTGTCGTATCTGTGACCGTGGTAGCCGCCGTGGTCACCGTGGCAGCCTGGGCCGTGCTGCCGGTGCTGGCTTTGAGCGACGGCCAGCTGGCGGGCGTCGGCTCAGGCGCCAGACACCACCGCAACAGACGGCTGGTCATTGTGAGCTTGCTCACCATGTTCGCCGTCACTGGTCACTACCTTTCCTACACCTTCATCGCGGTGATCATCCGAGACGTCGTCGGAGTCCGGGGACCGGCTCTGGCCTGGGTGTTGGCTACCTACGGAGTCGCGGGGCTGTTGGCCATGCCGCTGGTCGCCCGGCCTTCCGACCACCGCCCCCGGGCGGCTGTCATCAGCTGCGCGGCCGCACTGTATGTGACGTTGTTGGTGCTGACATTCCTAGCGTTCCGCGGTTCGCCCACCGTGGCCAGCACCGTGATCGGAATCGGTGCGATCGCGCTGTGGGGTGGCACGGCTAATGCGGTATCGCCGATGCTGCAAGCCGCCGCGATGCGCGCCGGAGCCGACGACCCGGACGGCGCGTCCGCGCTGTATATGGCAGCGTTTCAAATCGGAATCATGGCCGGATCGTTCGCCGGCGGGCTGTTCTACGAACACAGCCTGTTGTCGATGCTGGCGGCCTCGGCGGTGCTGATAGGCGCCAGCGCCGCCGGGATGGCCGCCGAGCGGCAGCTGTTCGATGTCCCCGACGCGGGCTCGGACGACGACTAAATAGCAGGTCATCGGCCTGGCGTGGACCGCCGTCGTAGGCGAGATGGCACCGCCGAATCAGAAACCGGGCTCCGCGTTATGCCAGACTGGGTCTGAAACCTTGACTGGAGGTATGGATATGTCGCCCTGGACCAGGGGTCCGCTCGCCGCTGCGCTCAGCGCGGTCGGAGTGGCCGCTGTGCTGACGCTAGGAAGCGGTTCGGCGCTCGCCGACCCGGACCAGCCACCACCGCCGCCGGCTCCCGCTGCCCCACTGGTGGCACCGCCGCCGGGTGATCCGCTTGCACCCCCGCCACCGCCCGCAGACCCGTTCGCGCCGCCGGCTCCCGTTGCCCCACTGGTGGCACCGCCGCCGGGTGACCCGTTGGCACCCCCGCCACCGCCCGCAGACCCGTTCGCGCCGCCGCCACCGGCGGCGCCGGTGGCGCCGGCCAGTGTTCCGTCCGGCCCTGCTGCGGGGCAGAACCCCGCGCCGTTCACCGGCGAGCCGCCGTTCGTGCCGCCGTCGTTCAACCCGGTTGGCGGCTCGACGGTAGGTGTGGCCGAACCGATCATCATCAACTTCGCGCGGCCGATCGCCGACCGCGGCATGGCCGAACAGGCAATTCATATTTCGTCGCAGCCGCCGGTACCCGGCAAGTTCTACTGGCTGACGCCCACCCAGGTGCGGTGGCGCCCGAACAGCTTCTGGCCCGCCCACACTGCGGTGCATATCGACGCCGCGGGCGCCACGTCGGACTTCAGGACCGGCGACACACTGCTGGCCACGGCCGACGACGCCACCCATCAGCTGACCGTTACTCGAAACGGCACCGTGGAGAAGACCTTCCCGATGTCGATGGGTATGGCGGCGGGCGGCCACCAGACGCCGAACGGCACCTACTACGTGCTGGATAAGAAGGCCAAGGTCGTGATGGATTCCTCCACGTACGGAGTGCCGGTCAACTCGACGTACGGCTACAAGGTCAATGTCGAGGACGCCGTCATGTTCGATAACAGCGGTGACTTCATCCACAGCGCGCCATGGTCGATAGCCGATCAGGGCAAACGCGATGTCAGCCACGGCTGCATCAACATCAGCCCATCCAATGCGAAGTGGTTCTTCGACAACTTCGGCAGCGGCGATCCGATCGTGGTGAAGAACTCCACCGGTAGCTACAGCAAGACCGACGGCTCCAACGACTGGCAGGCGAACGGCCCGCTCAGTTAGTTCCAGATCCTGACCCGGCGTTGCGGGTCCAGGTAGAGCTCGTCGTGCTCGGCGACGTCGAAGGCGTCGTAGAAGGCGTCGATGTTGCGGATGACGCCATTGCAGCGGAACTCCGGCGGCGAGTGCGGATCGATGGCCAGCCGCCGGATGGCCTCGGCATCGCGTGACTTGGTGCGCCACACCTGGGCCCAGCCGAAGAACACCCGTTGCACGCCGGTGAGGCCGTCGACGACGGGCGGGCTTTCGCCACCCAGTGACAGCTGGTAAGCCAGCAGCGCAATCGAAAGACCACCCAGATCGCCGATGTTCTCGCCGACGGTGAACGCGCCATTGACGTGATGGCCGCTATCGAGCCCGCGGGGTGTGTAGACCTCGTACTGCTCGATCAGCGCCTTGGTGCGGGCGCCGAACTCGCTGCGGTCGTCGTCGGTCCACCAGTCGACGAGGTTGCCGTCGCCGTCGTATTTGGCGCCCTGATCGTCGAAGCCGTGGCCGATCTCATGGCCGATCACCGCGCCGATACCACCGTAGTTTGCCGCGTCGTCAACATCGGGATCAAAGAATGGTGGCTGCAAAATGCCTGCGGGAAAGACGATTTCGTTCATCCCCGGGTTGTAGTAGGCGTTGACGGTCTGCGGGGTCATGAACCACTCGTCGCGGTCGACGGGGCCGCCCAGCTTGGCCAGCTCGCGGTCGTAGTTGACCGCGTAACCCCGCCGGTAGTTACCGTAGAGGCCGTCGCGGTCGATCACCAGCTTCGAGTAGTCCCGCCACGTCTTGGGGTAGGCGACTTTGGCGGTGAACTTGTCCAACTTGGCCAGCGCGCGTTGCCGTGTCTGCGGCGTCATCCAGTCCAGGTTGCTGATGCTGACCCGATACGCTTCGCGCAGGTTGGCGACCAGCGCATCGATGCGAGCCTTGGCGTCGGGTGGGAAATGGCGCTGCACGTAAAGCTTTCCGACGGCGTCGCCCAGCATGCCTTCCACTAGCCCGACTGCGCGCTTCCAACGCTCGCGGATCTGCTCGGCACCGGTGAGCTTGCGGCCATAGAACGCGAAGTCCTCGGCGAGCAGCGCATCGGTGAGCAAGCCGGCGCGGGCATGGATCAGTCGCCAGCTGGCCCAGCTCTTCCAGTCGCCGAAATCTTCGCTGCGCCACAGTTCGCCGAAAGTGGTCAAGTAATCCGGTTGACGCACAACAAGTTCAGCGACCGCTTCCGGTGTGCTACCCAGCGCGCTCACCCAGCCGGACCAGTCGAAACCCGCCGCGTCTGCCTGCAGGTCGGCGAAGGTGCGCAAGTTGTAGGTGAGGTCGGCGTCGCGGCGTTTGACCACATCCCAGTGCGCGGCAGCCAGTTTGGTCTCCAACGCCACGATCCGTGCCGCGGTCTGGCGATGATCGTCGAGCGTGCCGCCGTAGACGAGCGCGAACATCCGGGCGATGTGATCCGGATAGGCGGCCAGCAGCTCGGCGTGCTGCTCGTCGCGATAGTAGGACTCGTCGGGCAGTCCCAGCCCCGACTGGCTGACGTGCACCAGGTAGCGGCTGGAGTTCTTGGAGTCGGTGTCGACGTACGCGGCGACCCCGCCGCCCACGCCGGTACGCTGCAGGGCGCCGACGGTGGCCGCCAGCGCGTCGGGGTCGGCGGCACCGTCGATCGCCGCCAACTCGTCGAGCAGCGGCTGCACGCCCCGCTGTTCGACCGTCTCCTCGTCCAGGAAGCTCGCGTACAGGTCGCCGATGCGTTGCTCGTCGGTGCCGGGCGCCGATTCGTTCTCGCTGACTTCGGTGATCAGGTCGCGCACCTGGACCTCGGCCCGGTCGAACAACGAGCGGAAGGCGCCGTCGGTGGCGCGGTCGGCCGGGATCGCATAGTCGGCCAACCAACGGCCGTTGACATGGCCGAACAGGTCGTCTTGGGGGCGGGCACCAGCGTCGACATTGCTCAGGTCGATGCCCGAGCGGATAGCTTCTACCGTCACGCCACCATCCTTACCATCTCGGCGATGCGACGCCAGGTAGCCTCACGGCCATGCCCGACGCCGAGCAGACCGATTCAGCGGCCGACGACCGTGATGAAGGGGGTGCGCTGGAGGAATCGGGCGGCCCGATGATCTCCGCCTACGGCGTGGCATCGGCGGTATTGGGAGCGCTTTCGGTGGCGGCGATCGCGCTCGGGGCGATCATCTGGGTGACACACCGCAGCGATGTCGACGAGCGCGGCTACCAGAGCCGAGTCATGCAGTCCGCAGTCGACTGGACGGACGTGCTGATCAATATGAACACCGACAACGTCAAGACCAGCCTGCAGCGGCTGCACGACGGGACGGTCGGGGAACTGAACGCCGATTTCGACTCCGCCATCCAGCCCTATCAGCAAGTGGTTCAGCGGCTGCAATCGCGTAGCCGCGGTCAGATCGAAGCGGTCGCGTTGGAAACAGTGCACCACGAACTCGATGCCGAGCCCGCCGCCCGGCGGCCCGCGCCGGCTGAACAACTGCCGGCCTCGCTCGCCTCCCGCACCGACTCGGTCATCGTGGTCGCCACATCGGTCAGCGAGAACGCCGGTGGTGGCAAGCCGCAGATCGTGCATTGGAATCTGCGGCTGGCGGTGTCCGACGTGGACGGCAAGTTGATGATCTCGCAGCTTGAGTCGATTCGATGAGGAACGCCTGGCGAGTCTTCGCGTTCGACGTCGCCGCGCCGTTGGCCGCGATCGGCGCGCTGCTGGCGATCGGGGTCGTGCTGGCCTGGCCGCTATGGTGGGTTTCGGCATGTTCGGTGCTGCTGCTGCTGATCGTCGAAGCCGTCATGGTGAATGTCTGGCTGGCGCGCCGTGATTCGGTGACCGTCGGCACCGACGACGACGCGCCCGGGCTTCGGTTCGTGGTTGTCGGGCTGTGCACGGTCGCGGTGGTGGCAGCGGTGCTGACCGGATACACCCGCTGGTCGTCGCCGGACCGCCGCCTGAAGGCCGACGAAACGCAGGTGGTGGGGATCGCGACCGGGATGGCAGAGGCGACGGCCACGCTGTCGCCGCAACAGCCGACTGCCTCCATCGACCGTGCCGCGGCGATGATGGTGCCTGAACAGGCGGCTGCGTTCAAGGACCAATTCGCAAGGGCAACAGCGGATCTGGTGCGCAACAACGTCACCGCCTCGGCTTCGACGCTGGAAGCCGGCGTCGAGGCGATCGGGCCGTCGGCGGCCAGCGTGGCGGTGGTGTTGCGCGCCACTCAGAACGCACCGGGTCAGCAGACCAGCTACTCGGTGCTGGCACTGCGGGTGGCCCTGACCAAGCGGAGCGACCACTGGCTGGTGCTCGAGGTGGCCCCGATCAACGCCCGCTAACTACCAGTAACGCACGGCTTGCCGAAACAGGTCCGCCAGAACGGGTTTGCTCATCTCTTTGGGTGCGTTCAGCAATAGGCGCTGTTGCGGGTAAGCCCCCTCGGTGAGGGCTGGCACGTCGTCTTCGGTGTAGCCCACCCCACTTAGACCGTTCGGCATGTGCACCGCGCGCATGATGCGAATGAGTTCCTGGGCCAGCACCTCGCCCGCATCCGTCGGACCTGCGCCCTGTGAGTCAGCACCGAGCAGCCGCGCGCCCTCCAAGTGCCGCTCGGGGCTGACCTCCGCGGTGAACCGGAACACCGAGGGTGCATTGACGATGACGGCCATGCCATGCGGAACGAGCGGCTCGTCGGCCGGATAGCCCGAGGGCCGAAAGTCGCGTACCAGCCCCGCCACCGCGTAGGCCATGCCGTGTGGTGCGTGAACACCTGCGTTCCCGAAGGCGATGCCCGCAAGCGTCGCGGCCCACATCATCTGCTCGCGCGCCTCGCTGTCGGAGGAGTCCTGCACCGCTCTCTCCAAAAATTGTCCCAGCAGACGCAACGCCTCACGGCAGCCGAGATCACTCCACGGATTGGCACCCTGACTCATGGGTCGCAGGCTGGGACGCGCTGGAGCGGGCCGACGCAGGTAAGGCCGTGCAGTGTAGGACTCCAAAGCGTGCGACAGCACATCGAGTCCCGCCGCGGCGACGACCTCGGCGGGCAGACTTGCGGTGCAGTCGGGGTCGACGAGCGCCTCGGTGGGACGCAGCGCGTGACCAGCGATGCCCGTCTTCGCCGAGAGCGACAGAATGTCGAAGATCGCGATGCCGGTGACCTCGCTGCCGGTGCCCGCGGTGGTGGGGCACGCGATGTGCGGCTTGAGCGGGCCGGGTGCGGTTTTGCCCTCGCCGATGGGCGCGTTGACGTAGGTCAGCAAATCAGCGGGATAGGTAGCGTACAGATTGGCGGCCTTGCAGGTGTCGATGACAGAGCCGCCGCCCAGCGACACGTAGCCATCAGCGTTCACCTCTTGCGCGAAGCGGGCCCCGTCCAGAAAGGACGCGTCGGTGGGCTCGACGTGCACGTCGGTGTAGGTGACGACGTCCACTCCCGCCGCGACAAGCGAATCGTGCGTCTTTGTGTAGAGGGGCAGTGCAGCCACACCGGCGTCGGAGAACAACGCCACTCGCCGCAACCCGAGAGCGTTGGCTCGCTCCCCCACCTCGACCAGACACCCGCGCCCGAAAGTCACCCGCGACGCGTCGACGGTAAAGGCGCTGTCGCAGTCTTGCGCAGCAATCGGGACATCGCAGCACGCCATCCGTCCTCCCGGAGGTCGTCAGTTGCTGCCAGGCGGCCGCTGCGGCCCATTTCCACGCCTGACGTTGGCGAAGCGGTCAGACAGTCGGCGCATCCGGATCATCAACGACGCCGACGGACTGGTCTTGGCAGCGAGGTAGGCGCTCAGTTCGTCGACGGGCACCCCGATTCGTGATGCGAATTCGGGCAGCTTCAATCTCGACCGGTCGATGAGCAGCCGGACGTGTCGGGCTACTTCGATGCGCTCGTTGGCTTCCAGGTGGTCGCGGGCACGGTCCAGCACCTCCGCCAAGGCTTTGGAGATGCCATATGGCCGCGAGGTCTCTAAGACTTCTTCGACTTGACGGGCGGTGCGGCCGTACGGGTCGCGTTTGATCGCGACCGCGATCTGCTTCCAGGTGGCGATGTCGCCGCCTTCCAGCGCCGAGCGGATGGCCGCGGTAGGCCAAAACTCCACCGGCCGCTCGACAGGACGGGGGCGGGCGTGGGATCGATGCGGCGCCGGCCCGGGGCGTCGGTCCGCTGCCAACGTCACCTCGCCTCCTCCAGCATCGCCACTGCCACCGACAGGCAGCGCTGCCTGATCTTTTCCCAGTCTGCCTTTGCGTCCGCCCCCGGCCAATGTTCGTCATCGAGATCCGACGGATGCGGGTCCGCCAGCCGCCGAACCAACTGGGTAGCGATCCATTGTCGCCCGGGTGATTCACAACAGTAATACCTATCCATCCCGGCCAGTACGATCGCGGCGGTCTCGGCTTCCATCGTGTCGACCAACTCAGCAAATTCGGCGTAGTCCCGGCTGCTGTTGCGGCACATGATCAGGTAGCCCTTGAGCCGCAGCGTCTCCGCGCCGGTCGGAATTTGCAGCCGGTCACCGGTAGTCAACTGGACATGGGTCGTTTCCACCGGGCTGCGCCGCTCGACGTCCGGGTGGTCGGCTCCGGCCCCGGCGGCCTCGGTTTCCAGCGCGTCCAGCGCGACCGAGAGCCGGCCGCGCCACAGGGTGACCGGATGCACCGCCCGCACCGCGCGCGGTGCCGGCCGACCCGCGCCGTTGCGGTGCGACAAGCCGCCGACGAACTTCCTGGCCCTCGAGTGGCCATTGGGCGCCGGTGGCGTCCCGATCACCGCAAGCTGGCGGGTGGCAGGACTGGCGACGTAGCCGCCCTTGACCCGTCCCCGCAGTTCGACGTTGCGCCCACATCCGGTGAAGGCCAACGGGTCGGCCACGCAGATCGCGTCCGGAACAAGGTCCTTGAGCCTGGCCGCAGACTTCAGCACCACCCGCAGGTCAGCCCTGGGCACTACCGGCGCCGAGATGTCGTCGGGGATCATCATGATATTGCCGAGATCGACTGTGGGCAGCGGCTTTTCAAAGTCGACCGAGGGCAGGATGCGATGCAGCCAGGCCGGCAGCCACCAGTTCCACTGGGAGAACATCGCCATCAGGGCAGGCACCAGCACCAGCCGCACCACCGTGGCGTCCACCGCGATCGCGACAGCGCACGCCACCCCGATTTCGGCCACCAGCGGCATACCGGCGAACGCGAAACCGATGAATACCGCGATCATGATCAGCGCTGCGCTGGTGATAGTGCGCGCGCTGGTGCTCACGCCGTAGGCCACGGCGTCGTGGGTGTGACCGGACTGCAAAAATCGTTCCCGGATCCGGGTCAGCAAGAAGATCTCGTAGTCCATCGACAAGCCGAACGTCATGGCCAGCACCAGTGGCGGAACGGTGGAGTCGATGGAGCTGATCGGCGCGAAGCCAAGCTTTTCCAGCCAGCCCCACTGGAACACCATCACCAAACTGCCGTAGGCCGCGGCGACCGACAACATCGTCATCAGCACGCCCTTGAGCGCCAAGAAGACCGACTGAATCGAAATCAGCAGCATGACGAAGGCGATCAGCGCGACGAACACCAATACCAGCGGCTGGGTTCTGGACACTTGGGCGTCGAAGTCTTTGATCAGCGCCGTCGGGCCGCCGACGTCTACCTGTGTCGATCCGGCGCCGGACGCCGCGGGGAGGTGGGCCCGCATCCAATCGATCGTGTGGCGCGCGCCCAGGTCCTCGGGATCTAACGAGAGCACCCCGGACAACAGCGCGCTGCTGTTGTTGTCGGCGAACACCGGCGGTGCCACCGAGATGATGTCGGGAGCCTTTGCCATCTCCTGGCGGATCGCGGCGAGTGTCTGAGCATTCGCCGGCGAGGACGCGTTGTCGTTCGGGAAGGTCACCAGGACCTGCACCGGACCCAGCGCGCCCGGGCCCAGCGCTTCGGCCGCTGCCGACACCCCACCGCGGATCTCATGAGAGGAGTCGAATTGCCGCAGCAGGCTGTTGCCCAGCACCATCGACAGCGCCGGCACCGCCATGGTGAGGAGCACGGCCGATGCCGCCAGCGCCGACGCCCACGGCCGGCGCATCACCCAGCCGATCCAATGAGTCCAGAACCGCGACTGAGTGGTTTCGGGTCGTCGGGACCAGTGCAGCGCCGCGGATCTCTTGGCGGCCGCCCGGCCGAAGGTCGCCAGCACCGCGGGGGTCATCGTCGTCGAGGTCAGCATCGCCACCGCGACCGCGAGAATTGCGCCGGTGGCCATCGACGTCAGGGCCGGGGTGTGGATCAAGTAGATGCCAGTGAGCGAGGCCACGACGGTCATGCCGGACAGCACCACCGCGAGCCCCGAGGTCGCCATCGCCGCGTCGACCGCCTCTTGAGGCTGACGTCCGGCACGCAGCTCCTCGCGGAAACGCATCAAAATGAACAGCGAATAGTCGACCGCCAGTGCGATGCCGAACATTGACACCGTCGAGGTGACGAACACCGACATCGTGGTGTAGGCGGATAGCAAAAAGACCAGGCCCATCGTGATGGCGACGGTGCAAATGCCCAGCGCCAGCGGAATCGCGGCGGCAGCAAGCGAACCGAACACCGCCAGCAACACAATCAAGATGATCGGAAGGTTCCAGCGTTCCGCCGCGGCGATGTCGTGTTTGGTGGTGGCCGCCGCGGCTGTGCTGAGGGCGCCCTGGCCGATGACGTAGAGCCGGACCCGGCCGTCTTGCATTTGTCCCGGCCGGTCGCCCTGGACACCGACCTTTGCCCGCAGCTTCTTGGCGGCGTCGCTGGCGCTGCTGCTATTGGCGGAGTCCAGCCGCAGCGACACGACATACGGCCGGTCAGGCTCCGGCGCGGGCTGGGCAGGATTGGGCACCACCGCCACGTCGGGAACTTGGCCGGCGACTTTCTGCATGAATGCGGCGGCGGCGTTCATGTCTTCGTAGCTGGCGTCCGCGCGGGGAGCCGCCACCAGCGCCAACGGTGACGTGCCCTGATCGGGGTAATGCGCTTCGAGTTCGTCGTGGACGCGTAGCGACTGGGACCCCGCGACATCGAAGCCGCCGCCGGTGAGATGGCCCGACTGAGCCACCGTCAGGTAGATCGCGGGTATCAACGCGAGCACCCAACCTGTGAAGACCACCCAGCGGAATCTGCGCAGGTTGCTGCTGAGGCGCATCATGAACTGCTGGATTTTTTCTCTCCCCGCATCAGGTTGCGCGTCGACCCGCTGCGCCCGGCTTCGGCGCGCTTGCGATCGCCGCTAGCGTTCGCGTGCAGGTGAGCCTACCCCAGCATGCTATGAGGCAATGTCGGTTATGAGTCGCTGAGCTGCAACGACTCGGCAACGATGTCCGGGTTTGGTGGCGGTGTGGAGGCTGACCCGGGTGTGAGCAGATTCCTATCGGTTGAGTTGGCGACCGCGCTGCAGTGGATGGCAGGATGGCCGGTGGGCGTTCGCGGTTCGGCATTTCCAGAATTTCCAAGCCGCTGATCGCAAGCTGTGGGGCGCACCGATATGCGCAAGCCATAAGGAGTTATCTATGACTTCCCTGACTGGGAGTAGTGCGACGTGGCGCCGACGGTTGCTCGGCGTCCTGACCGCCACCGGATTGGGTGGGGGCGCCGCGGTGGTGCTGTTGTCGGCGCCATCGGCGGTCGGGGCGTCCGACCCGTGTGCGGCCAGCGAGGTGGCCAGGACGATCAGCAATGTGACCAGGTCGGCGGGTGATTACCTCGACGGGCATCCGGAGACCAACCAGGCGATGACCACGGTCTTGCAGGAGCCGGCGGGACCGCAGTCCGTGAACTCATTGAAGACGTATTTCGATGGCAACCCCAAGGCGGCCAGCGATCTGCAGACGATCGCGCTGCCATTAGCGGGGCTGTCCAGCAGATGCAAGTTACCGATCAGCATCCCTCAAGTACTCGGCTTCATGCAGGCCGCCCAGGGCGGGCTGCCGGGTGGTGCCGCGGCGCAGGCAATCTCCGGCGGCAGGGGGCAGGCCGGGCGGCCTTCCGGCCGCCTGCCGGCCGACCCCGGCTCTGCGCTGAGCGCCGTTAAGTAGCCGGCCCGCTAGTTTTGGGCAGCGCCGCGGCGCTGGCGCGGCGCTGACGCCTCGCCGGTCTGCGCGGCCGGATCGGGCGGCGGTACCGGGCCTTGTAGCGCGGCGTCAGCCGGGTCGACGGGCGCCGCCCCGTTTCCGTTGCGGAGTTGCGCCGAAGCCGAGTCCCCTGGCCGCTCCGTCGCGGCAGGACCGACGCCCGAGTCGTCGTCGGTCGCCGTGTCGGCATCGAGGGCGTCGGGATCGACCTCGCTCTCGGTGCGGAACATGAAGAAGAACACCACCCAGCCGACGGCGGCGAGCAATACCCAGCTGATCAGCCGGTAAATCAACATCGTCGAAACCGCCCCGGACAGCGGCATCCCGCTGGACACCAAACCAGGCACCAACACCGCCTCCACGACCAACAGGCCCCCAGGCATCAGCGGTATCGTGCCGACCGCGCGGGCGGCTGCACAGGCGACCGTCAACCCGCCGAGCGATGCGTGATAGCCGGCCGCGTAAGCGGCGAAGCCGAGGCAGGCGACGTCGGCGAACCGGTTGACCAGTGACCAGCTGAAGGCCAGCGCCAAGTCGCGGCGGCTCAGGCTGACCGATTCCAGCTGCGAGAGGATCTCACGCCACTTCGCCAGGCCGGTGTCGGCGGGTCGGCCACGAATTGAGTTGAACCACGACAACACCCGGCACCCGATCCCGTCGATCAGTTCCGGCCGCGACGCCACCGCCTGGGCCAGCAATAGCAACGCGACGAAGCCGCCCAGGGTAAACAGCAACGAGAACGGGTTGTTTTTCGCGCCGAGGACGAACGCGCCGCCCAGACCAAGCAGCGCCAGCCCGACTGCTTGCAGCACACCCGACATCACCAGCTGCCACGACGCCACCAACGTCGAAGCACCCCAAATCCGTTGCTGCCTAAGCAGAAACGTCGCCGCCAGCACCGGACCACCGGGGAGCGTGGTGCTCAACGAGTTGGCCGCGTAGTAGGCGGCTTCCGACCGGAATTTCTTGACGCGAACCCCGGCCGATGCCAGCAGGGTCCGCTGAACCTCGGCGAAGCTGTGCATCAAGACGACGGCCGCTAGCGCCGAGGCCAGCAGCCACCACCACTTCGCTGAGTAGAGGCTCTTGGCAGCCTTGGCCAGCTGGTCCCACACCAGTGCTACCTCGACCGCTAGCACAATCGCGACGATGCCCAGAATGACCCAGCGCAGCCACCAGTACTTGCCGCGGGCACGTTCTTCGTGCTGACCGTTGACATTCGTGACCGGTGCGTCGCGCGACACGTGCTTTAGCGTAGCCGCGCAGGTCCGCCGCGATCGTCTCATGCGCAGGTGTCTGCGCTGTTTTCCGGCCTGTGGCGTACCCGCCAACGGCTAGGGTGGCTGCATGCCGTCGAAGACCGACGACGATTCGGTAGAACCCATTGTCCGAAAGACGGCTGCCTGGGCCTGGCGCCTGTTGGTCATCTTGGCGGCTCTAGTCGCGTTTTTTTGGGTCGTCATGCGGCTGGAAATCATCGTCGTGCCGCTGCTATTGGCGTTGATGCTCAGCGCACTGCTGGTCCCGGTGGTGGACTGGCTGGATCGTCGGGGCGCGCCTCGCGGTGGCGCGGTCGCCCTGGTGCTGCTGGGCGGCTTCGCGATCCTGGGCGGCATCCTGGCTTTCGTCGTCAGCCAGTTCATTATCGGTGTGCCGGATTTGGTCAACCAGGTCACCCGCAGCATCGATTCCACCAAAAAATGGCTGATCGAGGGTCCGCTGCATCTGAGCCGCCAACAGATCGACAACGCCGGCAACGCGGCAATCCAGGCGCTGCAGAACAATGAAGCAAAGCTGACCAGCGGCGCACTGTCGACCGCGGCCACCATCACCGAGATCGTCACCGCTGCACTGCTGATGCTGTTCACCCTGATCTTCTTTCTCTATGGCGGGCGCAACATCTGGCATTACGTCACGAAGATCTTTCCCGCCCACGTCCGGGACCGGGTACGTGCCGCCGGCAATGCGGGATACAAATCGCTGATCGGCTACGTGCGGGCCACCTTCCTGGTGGCGTTGGTCGACGCAGCGGGAGTCGGCACGGGTTTAGCGATCATGACCGTGCCGCTGGCGCTGCCGCTGGCCTCGCTGGTGTTCCTGGGTGCCTTCATTCCGCTAGTCGGTGCGGTCATCAGCGGTTTTCTTGCCGTAGTGGTCGCGCTACTGGCGAAGGGCGTTGTCTACGCACTCATGACACTCGGGGTGCTCATCGGAGTGAATCAGCTCGAGGCGCACATTCTGCAGCCGCTGGTGATGGGCCGCGCGGTGTCGATCCATCCGCTGGGCGTCGTGGTGGCGATCTCGTCGGGCGGTGTGCTGGCCGGGATTGTCGGCGCCCTGCTGTCCGTCCCGACGGTCGCATTCTTCAACAACGCGTTCAAGGTGCTGCTTGCCGAGGATCCGTCCGACGCCGCGGAGCAACCCGGCGAAGATTCGACGATCATCCAGGCCGAGCCGGATGAGGTGGAGCCTAAAGATGAAACCGCGGATCGCGACACGTAGGGGCCGCTTCGCCTCCGGACTCGGGTGGCTAAATCCGGCCTTCTCGTCGTAGCAAGTCCTGTGCGCTGAGCCCGCCGCCCCGGCGTGGACGGGGCCGATCGGCATTGTCGGCGTCGTTTCCGCGGGCGTTCAATTTCTGGGTTGCGACGTCGGGGTCCTTCTCCTCCCGCGGATTGGTCGGGATGGCAGTGGTGGCGTCGTCCTCGGCGGGTGGCTGTTGCTCAGCAGCGCGTTCGCTCGGAACCGGCATCGCGCGGGTCGCGTCGGCGGACGGTTTCGACGGCGGCGGGGTATTGCCCGCGCTGCGGGGCTCGACGGGACGGTCGTTCGGCTTCGGCCCGCGCAGCTCACTGAGCCAGGACTCGATTTCGCGATCTCCGCCGCGGGGGGGTTGGGGCCCCGGCGGCGCGGCGGGTGTCCTGGGTGGGCGCTCGCGTCCCGGGTC
Source organism: uncultured Actinomycetota bacterium (assembly GCA_963744835.1). Taxonomy (GTDB): domain Bacteria; phylum Actinomycetota; class Actinomycetes; order Mycobacteriales; family Mycobacteriaceae; genus Mycobacterium. Next base: position 622,703 of record CAVUVB010000006.1, on the reverse strand, counting down.
GGCAGCGCCCGCTGCGTTCGGCTGGGCCGATAAGCGCGTCGTCGGCGGCTCTTGGACCTCGGGTTGTTCGGGGGCGCGCATCTTCGTGGTACCGGCATCCGACGGCGTGCTTTGAGCTGCCTGCCGAGGCGCCGGCCCAGCCGGTCTGCTTGGTCTTTGGGGAACGGGCGGGGCCGCTGGAGTCTCAGCACCGGGGTGGGTGGGGTCGTGCGGTGGGCGCGGCTTCGCAGCAACGGGGGAGCGTGCGGCGACGGGTGGCTGCTCGGCACGGCCGCGGGGGACGGGCCGCTTGCGCTCGTCAGGCAGGTGAACTTCGCCGAGTCCGATGCGGTTCTGCAGCCGCTTCATCCACATCGGCGCCCACCAGCAGTCGTCGCCAAGCAGTTTCATCACCGACGGGACCAGGAACATCCGGATGACGGTGGCGTCCAGCAGCAGTGCCGCCATCAACCCGAACGCCAGGTACTTCATCATCACCAGGTCGGAAAAGATGAATGAGCCGGCGACCACCGCGAGGACGGTCGCCGCGGCGGTAATGATGCGACCAGTGGCCGCGGTGCCGATCCTGATGGCCTCCGCGGTGGACATCCCGCGCGCTCGTGCCTCGACCATCCGGGACACCAGAAAGACTTCATAGTCGGTCGATAGACCGAAGATGACGGCGATGATCAGACCGATCACCGGCGCGGTCAGCGGCGTCGGCGTGAAGTTCAGCCAGCTGGCGAAGTGGCCGTCGACGAAGATCCACGTCAAAATGCCCATCGTCGATCCCAGCGTCAGCGCGCTCATCACGGTGGCCTTGATCGGCAGCACCAGCGATCCGAACGCCAGGAACATCAGCAGCGTGGTGGTGGTCAACAGGATCACCAGCATCAGCGGCAGCTTGCCGAAAATGCCGTGAATGGCGTCCTGCTCGAGCGCGGGAGTACCGCCGATCAGGACGGAGAGACCCCTGGGTGGGCTGATCGCCCGCAATTCGTTGATCTTCTTGGCTGAGTCGCCGGGGTTCATTAGTCCGTTTTGCAGCACCCGCACCGATTGGTTCTTGGGATGGCTGGTCCCGTTGGGGCCTGCGACGCAAGGATTGTCGGCGCCGGTTGGGCACGGTCGTTCCTGCCAGCTCTTGTCGGTGAACCCGCCGATCGATGCGATGTCGTTGCGAATTTCGGCGACCTGTTGATCGGTGACCTTGCTGCCGTTATTGCTTTCGATCACCAGCGTGAGTTGCTGGGTGCGGTAGCCGGGGAAAAGCTTGTCGAAGTGTTCCTGTGCCACGCGAACCGGGTTGCTCGGTGGCAGGTACTTCTCGCTGAAGCCGCCAAGCTTTAGGTTGCCCAGCGGAATGATCAGCAGGATCATCGCCACCACAATCGGAATGGCGAACACCAGTGGGCGCTTCATCACCCGGTTGACCAGCTTGCCCCAGAACTCCTGCTCGACTTCTTCGCGGGTCTTGGTCTTTTGCAGCAGGTTTGCCAGCCAGTTCAGGTATGCCCGCGACGGCTTCCAGTTCGCCAAGAACGGCACCCGCAATAAGGTCCGCACGCCCAGCGCGTCGACGTGGTGACCAAGGATGCCCAAGACCGCCGGCAGGATCGTGATCGACAAGATCGCCGAAAGCATGACCGCTGCGATCACGGCATAGGTCAGCGACTTCAGGAAGCCCTGCGGGAACACCAGCATGCTGGCCGCGGACACCGCGATCAGCACCGCCGAAAACGTCACGGTGCGCCCGGCTGTCATCATCGTTCGACGGACGGCAACCTCGCTGTCGTAGCCCTCGGCGATCTCCTCCCGAAACCGGCTCACCACGAACAGCCCGTAGTCGACGGCGATACCGAGGCCGATCATCGTCACGACCGGTTGGGCGAAGAAGTTCACCGGACCGAACATCGCGAGCAATCGCATGATGCCCAGGGCGCCGGCGATCGCCAGGCCGCCGACCATCACCGGCAGGCAGGCCGCGACCACCCCACCGAACACCAGGAACAGCACCACCGCCACCAGCGGCAGCGCAAGGACTTCCATTCGCCGTTGGTCGGTTTCGATGGTGCCGGTCAAGCCGTTGGCCACCGGCTCGAGGCCGGCGATTTCGACCTTGCTGCCGTCGAGCTTCTGCAGGTCGGGCGCGATCGCCTTGTAGTTGTTAAGGATGGTGTCGTCGTCGTCACCTTTCAGGGCGATAGACGCGAACACATCCTTCTTGTTCTCGGTCGCCATGCCGTGAACGCGCGGATCGGTGGAGTTAGGTGCTCTGAGGTAGCTGACCCAGCCCAGCACTTGGTTCGGATGATCTTTCTGGAACTTGTCGAGTTGGTTGACGATCTGCTTCGACCAGGCCGGATCATCGACCGTCCTGCCCGGCGGAGCCGGGAACGTCGCCACGATGTGGCTGAGCCGGTCGCGGCCGTAGGTATCGTCACCTAGCTTCGACGCCTTGACCGACTGGCTGCTGTCGTCGAAGAAACCGCTCTGCGTGACGTGCTTGCCGAGGCTGATCCCGAAGATGCCGGCGCCGAGGCATAGCGCCACCATGACGCCGATGACGACGTACCGGTAGCGGTACACAGTTCGACCCCACCAGGCGAACACGTATTCTCTTCTCCTTAATGCATCTGTGGCGATTCGGGCATTGGTTTTCCAGTGTCAGGCACGCGAGGTCAGCAACGACGACAGCGGCCGGAACGGTTGTAGCCACGCCCCCTTCTCAGGCAGCGAATCTAGGCCGATTCGCGGCAGCGGCTCCCGGAAAACACCCGCGATGTCTTCTAGGTCGACAAACTCCAAGGTATCCGACGCTAGCGCCCAACTAGCATGTTCGCGAAATCCAAGCACCTGTACGGGTACCCCGCCGCGAGAGATTGCCTCCAGCGGCGCTCGGAAAGCCTGGCCGTCGGCCGACGCCACCATGAGCGCCGCCAGCCCCTCCTCGCCACGCCGGGCGATGTGTTCGAGCATGTCGCTGTCCACATCGCTGTCCTCATCAAGTTTCGGCTTGGCGAAGACGGCGAACCCGACGTTACGCAGGGCATCCACCCAGGGTCGAACCACGTCGGCGCTGCCGGGCGCGATGTTGGTGAACACGGTGGCCTCGGGTTCGGCTGCTACGTCTCCCACGTTCGGACTCTTGGCCGTCACCTCGGCGGTGCGGGCCAGCAACCAGCGGCCGAGTGCGTCGAAACGGGGGCGTTCCAGCGCGGTCGGCCTGCGACCCAGAATGGAGCCCAGGCCCATGTCGAGATTCGGCGCGTCCCACACCAGCAGCACGCGCCGAGCGGTTGGCACGACGTCACCGAGGGAGTCGCTGGACGGCGGTGCGGTCGATTCGGCGGTCGTTTCTTCAGTCAGGCTCATGGGCGGTTTCTTTCTGAGCGGCTCTCCCACACCATTTCGGTGACGGCACTGCCCGCGTAGCGCGCCTTGCTCTCGTATTTGGTAGTCGGGCGGATGACCGAGATTGCCAGTTCGCGGATAGGCCGGCGGCTCCACCCGCGAGAGTCGGGGTTCGGCATCGCCGACCTCGGCGATCTGTTCGGCATAGCCGGGATGGTCAGTTGCAGCATGCAGGACTCCGCCGGGGCGAAGCCGGTCGGCGATCAGCGAAACCGTGGCGGGCTGGAGCAGCCGACGTTTGTGGTGACGGGCCTTGGGCCACGGGTCGGGGAAGAACACCCGGACCCCGCTCAGCGAGCCGGGCACGATCAGGTGCTCTAACACGTCGACGGCATCCCCACGAATCAAGCGGATATTGGTGACGTTCTCCCGGTCGATTCCGGAGAGCAGCTGCGCCAGCCCGCGCCGATACACTTCGACGGCAATAACGTCGACAGCTGGCTCGGATTGCGCCATCGCAAGCGTCGAAGTCCCCGTGCCACAGCCGATTTCGAGCACAAGCGGAGCATCACGGCCGAACCAGGCGTGGGCGTCCAGCGGTTCGTCCGGCGCATCGGCGGCCTCCGGCGCGCTGGCTGGTATGGCTATGAAGCCGAGTTCCGGCCACAACCGCTCCCAGGTCCGCTGCTGGGCGGCCGACAACGCAGAACGCCGCGTGCGGAAACTGGTGGTTCGGCGATAGCCGCCGATACGGCCCGCGGAGTCGGGCAGCGTCGGCGATGTGGCCGATTCCACCGAGGACTGCGCGCGCATCCGTTCATCGTTACCCATGAATCCATGATGTAGCCGCCTGCGGTACAGATTGATACCCAACAGTTGCCTTCCGCTGGTAGTGGGTGGCTCGCGTCGCGGCGGCGCAGGTGTCACCATTCGAGCGATTAGCCGCCGCTTGGCGACAAATCTGTGGTGCTGCCGCACGATCGCCACGTGCTCGGCCACAATGGGGAGCCAAGCAATAAACGGGATAGGCGAAAGATGAGCGGACAGGGGCATCGGATTTTCGTCGATGAGCTGCAGCGATTTGTCGCTGACGTCGCCAATTCGCGCTGCGCCGCGATCGCCGACCGGCTCACCGCGCCGCTCCGGGTGGCCGTATCCGGACGTCGGGGGGTAGGCCGGAGCACCGTTGCGCACGCTCTGGCGCGCGCCGGCGCCGTAGGAAAAATGATCACGGTGACACCGCCAGCGGAGGCCGACATCGACGTCTATGTCCTTGCCGAAGTCGTCAAACCCGAGGATCGTGAGGCGATTGCGGCGGCCGGTCGGCCGGTGCTGGCGGTGCTCAATAAGGCGGATCTGATCGCCACCGCCGAATCGGGCCGCTATCCGCACGAACCGGCCAGCGCCGCGAGACGCCACTGCGCGCGGCTTGCCGACCTTCCCGGGTTCACCGGCCTGCCGATTGAGCCGGTGGTGGGAGTGCTCGCAGTCGCTACGCTTGACGACCTGGTGGACGACGCGCTGTGGGTCGCGCTGCAGCAGCTGGCGATCCAACCCGCTGATCTGAGCTCGGCGGACAGCTTTGTCGCCGGCGACCATCCGCTGCCGGCGGATCTGCGGCGGCGACTGCTGGAGACCGTTGACGTGTTCGGGGTGACCGCGGCGGTGGCCGCGATCCGGCGCGGTGCGACCCGCGCCCAGACCCGCGTCCTATTGCGCCGCCTGAGCCGCATCGACGATGTCATCGACGAGATTGGGACGGTCGGCGCGCAGGTGCACTACCAACGAGTGCTGGATGCCGTCGCCGATTTGGAGACGCTGGCCGTCACCGACTGCCGCGTCGGCGAATTCCTGTCTCGTGATGAAACGGTGCTCGCCCGGATGACGGCGGCGGTGAACGTGGTCGAGGCGGCGGGCATGCGAGTCGATCGTTGCGACAGTGCGGCGGCCTATCTGCGCCGCGCCGTGGGCTGGCAACGCTACAGCCGCGGGCCAGTGTCGCGCATCCACCGCGCCTGCGGCGCTGACATCGTCAGGGGCTCGCTACGGCTGTGGTCGAAGGCGGGGAATTTAGCGTGACCGACCGCGTGGACGACGATCCGGTCGCCGATGTAGTAGACGCAATGGTCGAGGCGATCGGGCCGCAGCTGGGTGCACCAATCGCTCAGCGCCGCGACGTGGTGCTGGTGACCGGGCCGTGGCTGGCCGGGGTCAGCGGCGTGCTCACCGCGCTGAGCGAACGACTACCTGACTACACCTTCGTCGAGTCAACCGACTTGGCGCCCGGCGAAGCGCCGATCGCGGTGGTGTTCGTTGTCTCGGCGGCCGCCAAGCTGAGCGAATCCGACTGCACGCTGCTCGACGCCGCGGCCGCCGAAACCGACGCGGTGATCGGCGTGGTGTCCAAAATCGACGTGCATCTCAACTGGCGCGACGTCGTGGCCACCGACCACGCCGAGCTGTCAGCGCACGCGCCGCGTTACCGTCACGTGCGTTGGGTAGGAGCGGCCGCCCTGCCCGCCCGCGGCGAACCACGCGTCGATGACCTCGTCGATGCGGTACGCGAACGCCTCGCCGACGCGAATCTCGCACGCCGAAACAGGTTGCGGGCCTGGGAATCCCGTTTGCAGGCCCTCGCCGATCGATACGATCGGGACGCCGACGGCGCTGGTAGGCGGGCGCGAGTCGAGGCGATACGTGAGCACCGCAGCGCCATCCTACGCCAGCGAAGGCTGTCGAAGTCCGAGCGCACGATCGCGCTGCGTAGCCAGACCCAGCAGGCCCGCGTCCAGCTGTCTTACTACGCCCGCAATCGCTGTACCTCGGTGCGCTCGGAGCTGCAAGAGGATCTGGGAAATATCCCCCGACGCAAACTTCCGGAGTTCGCGCCGCTACGCCCGTCGACGTCTCGACGAGGTGGTCGCCGAGGTGGACAACGGCACCAGTGAGCATTTGGCCGACGTGGCACACGGGCTGGGACTGTCGGTCGGTTCGCGGCCGGCTGCGGCCCTTCCGCAGATCGACATACCAGCTCCACAGCTGAAATCGCGGCGGCTGGAGGCTCGGCTGATGATGCTGCTTGGCGCCGTCTTCGGGTTAGGGGTGGCGTTGACGCTCAGCCGGCTGGTGGCCGACCTGGCTCCCGGGCTCACCGCGGTCGGAGCCGTTGTGTGTGCGGCGATCGGGCTCGCCCTCACGGTCTGGCGTAGTCGCAACGCGCGGCCTGTTGCGCGATCGTGCCTTGCTCGACCGCTGGGCGGGCGAGGCGACCGCACTGCTGCGGTCCGCGGTGGATCAGCTGGTCGCGACCAGGGTGCTGGCAGCCGAGTCGTCACTGACCGCCGCCCTGAGCGAACAGGACGAGGTCGAGAGCGCGCGGGTTGCCGAGCAGGTCGGCGTCATCGACACCGAGCTGCGCGAGCACGCCGTCGTCGGGGCGCGGGCCGCGGCGGTGCGCGGCCGGGAGATGCCGACCCTGCAGGCCGCCCTCGAGGCGGTGCGCGCCGAGCTCGGCGATCCCTCGGAATCGGCGGCTGGGGGCGCTGCCACCCCCGCCGAAACGGCGGCCCCGGCCGATGCCGACGGCAAGCAAACCGATCAAACCGACGAAACTTCGCCCACGAATACCGCGGATAACGCCATCTGAATCGTTCCTGTGAGTGAGCTGATATACGCCCGACCCGTCCTGGCGATATTCCCCGCGTTAACCTGTAGAAAGTGTCACCGCAAAGCTACACAGACGAAATGGCCCGCTCTGAGACATAGAGCAGCCGCGTACGCAGCAGAGTGCAGGAGATTTCGATGACTTCAGCGACCGTCCCCGGTCTGGATACCGCGCCGACGAATCACCAGGGCCTGTTGTCCTGGGTGGAGGAGGTCGCCGAGCTGACCCAGCCCGACCGGGTGGTCTTTGCCGACGGCTCTGACGAGGAGTGGCAGCGGCTGGCCGAGCAGCTGGTCGAGGCCGGGACGTTCCACAAGCTGAACGAGAAGAAGCACCCCAACTCCTACCTGGCGCTGTCGGATCCTTCCGACGTGGCGCGGGTGGAGTCGCGGACCTTCATCTGCTCGGAGCGCGAGATCGACGCCGGGCCGACCAACAACTGGATGGACCCCGCGGAGATGCGGTCCACCATGACCGACCTGTATCGCGGCTGCATGCGTGGCCGCACCATGTGGGTGGTGCCGTTCTGCATGGGCCCGCTCGGTGCCGAGGACCCCAAGCTGGGTGTAGAGATCACCGACTCCGAATACGTCGTCGTCTCGATGAAGGTGATGACCCGGATGGGCAAGGCCGCGTTGGAGAAGCTCGGCGACGACGGCTTCTTCGTCAAGGCATTGCACTCGGTCGGAGCCCCATTAGAGCCCGGGCAAAAAGACGTGCCGTGGCCGTGCAATGACACCAAATACATCACCCATTTTCCGGAAACTCGGGAGATCTGGAGCTACGGCTCCGGCTATGGCGGCAACGCGCTGCTGGGTAAGAAGTGCTACTCGCTGCGGATCGCGTCGGCAATGGCCCGCGACGAGGGCTGGCTTGCCGAGCACATGCTGATCCTCAAACTGATCTCCCCGGAGAACAAGGCCTACTACTTCGCCGCGGCGTTCCCGTCGGCCTGCGGCAAGACCAACCTGGCCATGCTGCAGCCGACCATCCCGGGCTGGCGTGCCGAAACACTCGGCGATGACATCGCCTGGATGAGGTTCGGCAAGGACGGTCGGCTCTACGCGGTCAACCCGGAGTTCGGGTTCTTCGGGGTCGCGCCGGGCACCAACTGGAAGTCCAACCCCAACGCCATGCGGACCATCGCCGCGGGCAACACCGTGTTCACCAATGTCGCGCTCACCGACGACAACGACGTGTGGTGGGAAGGCCTGGAGGGCGAGCCGGATCACCTGATCGACTGGAAGGGCCAGGACTGGGTTATTCGCGAGACGGAAACCAAAGCGGCCCATCCCAATTCGCGGTACTGCACGCCGATGTCGCAGTGCCCGATTTTGGCGCCGGAGTGGGATGATCCGCAGGGCGTGCCGATCTCGGGCATCCTGTTCGGCGCACGCCGCAAGACCACCGTCCCGCTGGTGACGCAGGCCCGTGACTGGCAGCACGGGGTGTTCATGGGAGCCACGATGGGCAGCGAGCAGACCGCTGCCGCCGAGGGCAAGGTCGGCACCGTGCGGCGCGACCCGATGGCGATGCTGCCGTTCCTGGGCTACCACGTCGGCGACTACTTCCAGCACTGGATCGACCTGGGCAAGAACTCCGATGAGTCCAAGCTGCCGCAGGTGTTCTTCGTCAACTGGTTCCGCCGCGGTGAAGGCGGCAAGTTCCTGTGGCCGGGCTTCGGCGAGAACAGCCGGGTGCTGAAGTGGATCGTCGACCGGATCGAGCACAAGGCCGGCGGCCAGGACTCCCCGATCGGCATCGTGCCCACCGCCGATGACCTCGACTTGGACGGCCTGGACGTTCAGGCCGCCGACGTGGACAGAGCCCTTGCCGTAGACGCGAGCGAATGGCGCAAGGAACTGCCGATGATCGAGGAGTGGTTCGAATTCGTCGGCGAGAAGCTGCCCACCGGCGTCAGGGACGAGTTCGAGGCGCTCAAGCAGCGCTTGGCCGAAGCCGACTAAGCAGGATCGCGAGCCCCGGGTGGCCGGCAACGGCTGCAGGGTAGCCAAAACCGAAACATCGGGTATCCGAATTCTCCTTTACGGCCTTGCTGGACAGCTAATTTGATCCATCACGCCGGATTTATTAGTAGACGGCCTACGTTGCTGGATACCGCTTAGCAGGGTAGTTTTCGACCGGGGGCGCAATCCGACCCTCGGGATCCGATCCTGCGGACGAGGCGAAGGGGTGAGGATGACGATGACCGCCCCCGGCGTCGCCGCCCACGCTGTGTCGTCGCGGCCGTTGTTGCGCCCATTGGGGATCGTCGCCGTCTTCATCTGTCCGGCTCTCGTGCTGCGCGCCGCCGGTATCCACCCGAGTCCGATTCTGGGCCTGCTCACCTACGGCGCAGCCGTGGTGGCGGCCAGCTTCCTGTTGGCGTGGGCCGCAGAAGCGGCCCAGATCGACGTCTCGGGTGGTCTAGCGGTCGCGGTACTGGGGGTCATCGCCGTCCTTCCCGAATACGCGGTCGACCTGTATTACGCCTACACCGCGGGCCATGTGCCCGAATACGCCCAGTACGCCGCGGCGAACATGACCGGCTCAAACCGACTGCTGATGGGTCTCGGTTGGCCGACGGTCGTTTTGATCAGCGTGCTGGTGGCACGCAGGGCCACCGGCCGCAAAGTCGGCGGACTGGATCTCGACGTCAGCAACCGGGTGGAGATCGGCTTCCTGATGTTCGCCGGGGTGGCCGCCTTCCTGATACCCGCGACCGGCCGCATCCACATCGCCTTCGGGATGATATTGCTGGGCTGGTTCGGCTATTACCTGTACAAACTGAGCCGCGGCGAGGTCGAGGAACCCGAACTTGTCGGCACCGCGGCGGCGTTGGGCGCACTTCCCGACCGAGCCCGCCGCATCGCCGTGTCCGTATTATTCATTTTCGCCGCGTCGGTGATTGTGACCTGTGCAAAACCGTTCGCCGACAGCCTGATTGCTGCCGGCACGCAGCTGGGGATCGATCGCTTCCTGCTGGTGCAGTGGCTGGCGCCGTTGTCGTCGGAGGCGCCGGAATTCATCATCGCGACGATCTTCGCGGCCCGAGGCAAGGGCGCATTCGCGATCGCGACGTTGATCTCGTCGAAGGTCAACCAGTGGACGCTGCTCGTCGGGTCACTGCCAGTGGCCTTCATACTCGGCGGCGGAGGCACGTCGATACAACTGGACGGCCGCCAGATCGAGGAGATGGTGCTCACCGCCGCGCAGACCCTGATGGGGGTGGCGCTGCTGCTCGGCCTGCGGTTCCGCCGCTGGGCCGCGTGGGCGCTACTCGGCTTGTTCATCGTGCAATTCCCGATCACCTCGACCGAGGGCCGCGTACTTCTGAGTGTCGTCTATGCGGTGGTGGCTGCCGCAGCGGTGATAGTCAATCGACGCCAGTTGGCGCCGACGCTGTTGGCGCCGTTCGCCGGTCGAGCCAAGCGGCACGGCGGACACCCGCATCAGCAGGCCGAACAGGTGCCCGCGCAATAACCGGACGCGGTCGTTACAAGGGCCTTGACACCTGTCAAGTTTGGCGGCGGTACAGTCTGCGCATGCAGATTCGCGACCATCTGGGCGCCGGAAAGCCCGCTGTCATCCTCCATCCCTCCGGCACGATCATCACCTTCGACGAACTGGAAGCCCGCGCCAACCGCCTGGCGCACTACTTTCGGCAGGCCGGTCTGGTGGAGGGCGACGCGGTCGCGATCCTCATGGAAAACAACGAGCACCTCCACGCGGTCATGTGGGCAGCACGGCGCAGCGGCCTGTACTACGTGCCGATCAACACCCACCTGACCGCGGCGGAGGCCGCCTACATCGTCGACAACAGTGCGGCCAAAGCCATCATCGGTTCGGCTGCGTTGCTCAAGACTTGCGAAAACCTTGCTGAACACTTGCCCGGTGGCCTGCCCGCGGTGCTGATGATCGCCGATGATGACCTCGATGGCTGGCAGCGCTACCCCGAATGCGTTGCCGACCAACCGGATACGCCCATCGACGACGAAGTCGAAGGCGACCTGCTGCAGTACTCCTCGGGCACTACCGGTCGACCCAAGGGAATCAAACGAGACTTGCCGCACCTGTCGCCCGCCGAGGTGCCCGGCATGATGTCAGCGCTGGTCGGGTTTTGGATGACTCCAGAGTCGATATATCTCAGTCCGGCGCCGCTGTACCACACCGCACCATCAGTGTGGTCGATGAGCGCGCAGGCCGGCGGCATTACGACGGTGGTCCTGGAAAAGTTCGACCCCGAAGGCTGCCTCGATGCTATCCAGCGCTACCGGGTCACACACGGACAGTTCGTGCCGGCGATGTTTACCCGGATGCTGAAATTGCCCGAATCAGTGCGTGATTCGTACGACTTGTCCAGCCTGCAGCGAGTGATGCACGCGGCGGCGCCGTGTCCGGTGGAGATCAAGAAACAGATCATCGACTGGTGGGGGCCGATCGTCGATGAGTATTACGCTTCCTCGGAGGCGATCGGGTCTACCCTAATCAGTGCCGACGAGTGGCTGGCGCATCCGGGATCGGTGGGCAAGCCGATGATGTGTGAGATCCACATCTGTGACGAGGACGGCAATGAGCTCCCGCCGGGCCAGCCCGGCGAAATTTATTTCGAGGGCGGGCACGCCTTTGAATACCTCAATGACGCAGCAAAAACCGCTGCGTGCCATGACGAACACGGCTGGGTGACCGTCGGCGACGTCGGTTACCTCGACGAGGACGGCTACCTGTATTTGACCGACCGCCGTCATCACATGATCATCTCCGGCGGTGTGAACATCTATCCACAGGAGGCCGAGAACCTGTTGGTCACTCACCCGAAGGTGCTCGACGCGGCAGTGTTCGGCATTCCCGACGATGAGATGGGGCAAAGTGTCAAGGCGGCGGTGCAGACCGTCGACTCGACAGATGCCACCACCGAATTCGCCGACGAGCTGTTGACTTGGCTGCGAGACCGCTTGGCGCACTACAAGTGTCCGCGGTCGATTTCGTTCGAAGCGCAGCTGCCGCGTACCGACACCGGCAAGCTGTACAAAAACGAACTGGTCGAGAAGTATTCGGTGTGACCTTGCGCGTTGTCGATGTGTCGGAGCCCGCCTCCGACCTCGACGCTGCACCACTTGGCAGTCCGGTGCTGGCTGTCGGATCGCTCGTCCGCGCATCCGAATTCTGGCTGCAGCATGCGACGTTCACGCTCACCGAGGACGACACCAACGACCGCCGGGCTATCACCGTCCCGTTCGCCAATTCGGCGGTTGCCGAATTGGCGGCGCGGGTGCAGCGCTGGCCGCTGGCCGCTGCGGTGTGTGACGACGTGTTGCGGTCGGTTGATCCGGCCGGCCCGACGCTGGCCGGCGTGGCGACCGAGTCGCTGGCCTACTCCACCTTGCAGGGCGGCCCGGAGTTCGCCCGCTGGCTGGCCGAGCGTGGTCCGGCCTGCATGCCCGAGATCGCCGATCCGGTGCAGGCCCATCGCGACGGCAACACGCTGCGGATCGCGTTCAACCGGCCGCAACGCCACAACGCGTTCTCCACCGATGCCCGCGCCGCGCTGCTGGAGGCGTTGACCGTCGCGCAACTCGACCCGTCGGTGGACGAGGTGGTACTGACCGGCAACGGCCCGTCGTTCTGCAGCGGCGGCGACCTCGACGAGTTCGGCACGTTCAGCGATCCGGCCGGCGCTCATCTGGCCCGCACCCGCCACAGCCCGGCCCTGGTGCTCGACGCGCTGACTGCCCGGCTCGGGGGGGCCTGCCGCGCCCAAGTGCACGGCCAGGTGCTGGGCAGCGGATTGGAGATGGCGGCGTTTTGCGGCCGCGTCGAGGCCCGGCCCGACGCCGTCTTCGGTTTACCCGAGCTGGGTCTAGGGCTGATCCCCGGAGCCGGCGGCACCGTCAGTGTGACACGCCGGATAGGCCGTTGGCGCACAGCATATTTGGTGTTGAGCGGTCAAAGTGTCGACACCGATACCGCATTAGCGTGGGGTCTGGTAGACGCGGTGATCGGGTAGCGCGAGTGGCCACTTGACGCACGCAAATGACTCACCAGCGTGACATAACTGGCCATTCGAGCCCAGGGCCGTCAGATCCCGCCGCGGGCGACTAGCTGTGCGGCGATCACGTTCCGCTGAATCTCGTTGGTGCCCTCGCCGACGATCATCAGTGGGGCGTCGCGGAAGTAGCGCTCGACGTCGTATTCGGTGGAGTACCCGTAGCCGCCGTGGATGCGCACGGCGTTCAGCGCGATCTCCATGGCCACCTCGGAGGCGAACAGCTTGGCCATTCCCGCTTCCATGTCGCAGCGCTCGCCGCTGTCATAGCGCTCGGCGGCGTATCGGGTGAGCTGGCGGGCGGCGGTGAGCTTGGTCGCCATGTCGGCCAGATAGTTGCCGACCGACTGGTGTTTCCAGATCGGCTGGCCGAAGCTCTCCCGCTGCTGCGCGTAGGCCAGCGCATCATCAAGAGCAGCGGTCGCCACGCCCAGTGCGCGGGATGCGACCTGAATGCGCCCGGTCTCAAGGCCTTTCATCATCTGCGAAAAACCCTGGCCTGTTTGCCCGCCCAGAATCGATGACACCGGCACCCGGTAGCTGTCGAACGACAGCTCGCAACTCTCCACACCCTTGTAGCCCAACTTGGGCAGATCCCGTGACACCGTAAGCCCCGGCCCATGCTCGACGAGCAGCACCGAAATGCCCTTGTGCCGCGGCGTGGCGCTCGGATCGGTCTTACACAGCAGGGCGATCAACCCCGACCGCCGGGCGTTGCTGATCCAGGTCTTGGACCCGTTGATCACCAACTGATCCGCGCCGTCGGGCAGCGCGGTGGTCGACATGTTCTGCAGATCGCTGCCACCACCGGGCTCGGTCAGCGCCATCGTCGCGCGCACCTCACCGGTGGCCATCGCCGGCAAGTAGCGCCGCCGCTGCTCGTCAGTGCCAAACAGGGTGAGCAACTTGGCCACCACCGTGTGACCACCCATCGCACCGGCCAGGCTCATCCAGCCGCGCGCCAGTTCCTGGGTCACCAGCACATAACAGGGCATCGACACCGGCGTGCCGCCGTACTCCTCGGGTATGGCCAGCCCGTAGATGCCGATGCGCTTCATCTGATCGATCCAGGCTTCGGGATACTCGTTGGCGTGTTCCCGCTCGCGCACCGTCGGCCTGACCTCTTTGTCGACAAACTGACGCACCGTGTCGACCAGCATCGCCTCGTCATCGTTCAGCCCGGTACTCATACGGCAATGTTGACATGCCCGAAAGCCCGGCAACGATGACCGTCGGCCCATATTTCGACGAACTGCAGACCGGCCAGGTCTTCGCCGGCGCGCCTGCGATGACGTTGACTCCGGGCCTGGCTGCCGTCCACCAAAGCATCCTTGGCGACCGGTTGCGGTTGCCCCTGGATGCCGAGCTGTCTGCGGCGGTCACCCGGTCGCCCGGGCCGCTGGCCAACCCGGGCCTGGTCTGCGACGTCGCGATCGGTCAGTCGACACTGGTGACCCAGCATGTCAAGGCCAACCTGTTCTATCGGGGGTTGGTGTTCTACCGCTTCCCGGCTATTGGGGACACCCTGTTCACCCGTACCGAGGTGGTGGGCTTGAAGAAGAATTCGGTCTGGCCGGGCAGGGCCCCTACCGGGCTGGTGGCGCTGCGGATGACCACCATCGACCAGGCCGACCGATTAGTCCTCGACTTCTACCGCTGCGCGATGCTGCCGCTGAGTCCCGGCGCCGACCCGAACGACGCCGATCACGCCGACGACCTGTCGAAAGTGGGTGCCGACCTCGCCTTGCCGCCGTCTGCTGCCGACGAGTGGGACGGCGACGTGTTCCGCGCGCGCATCCCCGGCCCGCATTTCGAGACCAACATGGCCGGCACGGTGCTGCACAGCAGCGCCGATGTGGTCAGCAGTGCACCGGAGTTGGCCCGCCTGACCCTGAATATCGCTGCAGTCCACCATGATTCACGTATTGGTGGGCGCCGTTTGGTCTACGGCGGCCACACCATCGGGCTGGCCCTTGCGCAGGCCACCCGGCTGTTGCCCAATGTAGCAACGGTCTTGGGTTGGCAGTCTTGCGACCACACCGCTGCGGTGTATGAGGGCGACACCCTCTACAGCGAGTTACATATCGAATCAGCCGAGGCAACAGCCAACGGCGGAGTGCTGGGACTGCGGTCGCTGGTCTACGCGATCCCCGACATCGACTCCGAGCGGCCGCGGCAGGTGCTGGACTGGCGTTTCACCGCGCTGCATTTCTAACCCGCCGACGGCGGCGCGCAGAATGGTGGTCGTGAACCAGGCGGTAGACCCGGGCTTCGACACGGCCGACTGGGCCGGCAGCGGGATGGCCTACTTGACGGGCCCCTCCGATGGGCAGCCGGACTTCTCCCGCGCCGGTGTGCTGGCCGAAGCCCGCCGGGTGACCGCCGATATCGCGCAGCTGCTCGGTGTCGAGGTCGATGCCGCCGTCGTATTGGCGGGCCGGGCGGCGATCCTCGGGCTGACTCGGCAGGGACACGTCTCGGCCGGTGGGGCCACTCGACTGCTGGCCACGGCGGACGGCTGGTGTGCCATCGCGCTGCCGCGCGCCGACGATGTCGCCGCGCTGCCCGCCCTGCTGGAAGCCGACTCGGTCCCGGGCGACCCGTGGATGCTGCTGTCGCGTTGGGCGGCAACACGTTCGACCGAGGCCGTGATTGCCCGCGCCCAACTGCTCGACATCGTCGCCGCCGGATTGGCAGAGGTGGCTGCGCAGCCGCCGGCGATACGACCCGGTCGCAGGGCGGCCGGGCCGCGGCGGCCCGACGGCCTACTGGTGGCCGACTTGTCGTCGTTGTGGGCGGGCCCATTATGCGCGCAACTGCTTGCTCGCGCGGGCGCCGTCGTCGTCAAGGTGGAAAGCCCGAGCCGACCTGATGGCACCCGCAGCGGCGCCGCTGCCTTCTTCGATTGGATGAACTTCGGAAAGCTCTCCTACGCCGTCGATTTCGAAAACGACCGGGATGCGCTACGGCAGCTGCTGGCAGCGGCCGACATCGTAATCGAGGGCTCCCGGCCCGCGGCGCTGCAACGCCGTGAGTTGAGCGTCGACGACGTGCCCGGCCATGCGGGGCGAATCTGGTTGCGTATCAGTGGTTATGGCGGTCAGCCCGACCGTACGGCGTTCGGCGACGACGCCGCAGTGGCGGGCGGGCTGGTCGCCGCCGGTTCGCAAGGACCGGTGTTCTGCGGCGACGCCATCGCCGACCCGCTGAGCGGATTGGCCGCGGCGCGAGCGGTGGGCCAGTCGCTGCAGCGCGGCGGCGGCGAGGTGATCGACGTGTCGATGGCGCAGGTCGCCGCCGGATATGCCGCGCTGCCACGGGCATCGTCGACGTCGGCTGCGCCCGTCGCCGGTCCTCAGCGACCGCCGCCCAGCCCGCCCGCATCGCCGCTCGGCGCCGACAACCCCGCAGTGCGGCACATCGTATCCGAAAGATCCTGTACCCCATGCTGATTCAGCGAGCGACGACGCTGGACGGCAAGCTGGTCGACGTTCGGGTAGGCGCGCGCATCGACGAGGTGGCCGAGACGTTGGCTCCGCGTCCCGGCGAGGACGTGTTCGACGCCGCCGGCGGTACCGTGCTGCCCGGGCTGCACGATCACCACGTCCACCTGCACTCCACACTCGCCGCCGAGACCTCGGTTCGGGTCGGACCGCCGCAGGTACGCGACCGTGCCGCCCTGGCCAGCGCATTGGCCACAGCGGAGTCCGGCGAAGACGGCTGGATCCGCGCCGTCGGCTACCACGACTCGGTTGCCGGACCGCTGGACCGCACCGCACTCGACGCGCTGGTCCCGAGCGTGCCGATACGAGTCCAGCATCGCAGCGGGGTGCTGTGGATCCTCAACTCGGCGGGTCTGGCCCGCGTCGGCCTGGCCACCCATCCCGACGGCCGGTTGCGCAGCACCGACTCCTGGTCGGACGCGCTAAGCCGCAACTCGCCCGCCTTCTCCACCAGCCTGGACCGACTCAGCACCCGGCTGAGCCGCTACGGCGTCACCGGAATCACCGATGCCACACCGGATCTCGACATCGGCGACATGGTTCGGTTGACCGAACTGCACCGGCAGGGTGGACTGCGCCAAGGTGTGCACTGTCTGGCTCCGGGCAAGCGGATTTTGCACGACGATGACTTGGACCTCGAGCAGCTCGCAGCCTGGATCACCGACCGCCACCGCAGCGGCGGTCCGGTCGCCATCCACTGCGTGACGGCCGCCCAGCTGCTGGTGACAATCGCGGCGCTCCGCCAAGCCGGCACGCATCCGCGCGACCGCATCGAGCATGCCGCCGTGACACCATCGGACTGTCTGGGCGATTTGGCCGAACTGGCGGTGACCGTGGTCACCCAGCCCAACTTCGTCGCCGAGCGCGGCGACCAGTACCTCGAGGAGATTTCCGCCGCCGAGCATGATCAGCTGTGGCGGGTGGCGTCACTGCTTCGTGCCGGCGTGCCGGTGGCACTGTCCACCGATATGCCGTTCGGCCGTGGTGACCCGTGGGCGGCGATGCGCGCGGCGGTACACCGCGCCACGTCCAGCGGAGCCGTGCTGGGTGTCGATGAACGCGTCTCGGCGCGAACGGCTTTGATGATGTTTTTCGGTTGCGCCGATCAGCCAACCCGGCCACGGGCCGTCGAACCGGGGCAGTCGGCGGATCTGTGCGTGCTGACCGCGCCGCCCGAAGCGGCGCTAGCCGAGCTAGATGCCGGCATGGTGGCCGCTACGATCGTCGGCGGCGAAATCGCCTACGCGGCCGGATAACTCAGGAAAGTTCGCCCACAAGGTAGCGCTGCAGCGTCGGCGCCACCGCGTCGACCAAGGTGTCGACATCCATGGAGTGGATCGGCTCAATGCGCACCCCGTAGCGCATGATGCCTAGCCCGACCACTTGGGTGGCACACAGCGAGGCGCGAAACCGAATTTGATCGGCCCCCAGCGTCTTGAGCAGCGGGTCGAAGACCGGTCCGATGAACAGACCCTGCGCGATATCTGCGGTCTTGGCCAGGCCCGCGGTGGCGATCGCGCCGGCGGCGAATGGCCCGCCACCAGTGGCATCCCACGTGGTGATCAGCATGTGCAGCGTTCGCCGACCGGCCTGGTTCACGCCTCCGCGGATGATCCGGTCGATGAACTCCGGCGTCCCGAATGGCAGACGGAGCTTGCGGGCCACCGGGTCAAGAATCCCACGCGACGGCTTTTCGCGAGGAGTCACGCTGCCAGGATGACCGCAACGCTGACGAAGTTCAAGCATCGACCCGGGCGCGTCGCCGCGCCACCGCGCGTAGCCGCCAATCAGCCCTTGGTTGCCAGCGCGGTCCGCAGGGCGGCGCACTGGCTAGCGAAAAACCTCTGCGAGACTGGGGCTTTCGGCACCACCACGTCGAAACCGTGGAAAGCCCCGGACACGACCTCGACCTGGCACGCCACCCCGGCCGCAGTGAGGCGCTCGGCGTAGGCGACGTCCTCGTCATGGAACAGGTCGTTCGTGCCGACGCCGATCCACGCCGGGGGCAGCCCGCCCAGATCGTCGCGGCGCGCCGGGACCGCGACCTGCGGGTCGGCATTGCCCAGGTAGGCCGCCCAGCCGAGGCGATTGCTTTTCCGACTCCACAATCGGTAGTTGGGATTTTCCGGCCCCGCCCCGCTGCGGTCATCGAGCATCGGGTAGGCCAGCAGTTGCAGGGCCGGCGTCACTTCGCCGCGGTCACGCGCGAGCAGTGCCAGTGCCGCCGCCAGCCCGCCGCCGGCACTGGCTCCGCCGATGGCCACTCGTGCCGGGTCGACAGCGGGTAGACCGGCCAGCCAGGTCAGCGCCGAATAGCAGTCCTCCAGCGATGCGGGGTAGGGATGCTCGGGCGCGAGTCGATACTCCACCGCCGCGACAGTGATACCCAGCTCGCGGGTGAAGCGCTGGCACAGCCGGTCGTCTCGCTGTGCGTTGCCAAGCACATAACCGCTGCCGTGGATCCACAGCAGCGCGGCAGCGGGTTGGCCGACGCCGATCGGCCGGTGCAACCGCACACCCACACCGGAGGCCAAGGTGAGCACCTCGACGCCGGCTGGGCTTTTGCTGCGTTGCAGGCCGCTCAGCATCCGAATGACTCGCAGGCTGCAGGGGCCGACCAGTGTTCGCGGGGCGAGGCGAGCGAATCTGCGGAGGTCTGGGTGAAAATCGCTGCTCGGCATCGGTCCAGTATGGCGCGCGACATACGTGCGCCCACATGGCCAGCACTGCTGGCCTCGGCACCGTCGGTGACCGTCATGCCGCCGCGGCGGCGCCCGCGCAGCGCGTAGTGTTTGTGTGATCAGCGAGAGTGTCGGTGTGACGTGTGGTATCGGTGAGATGGGGTAGCGGCCCGATTGCCGGTCCCGTGAACCGGGTGATCGCGACCATGCAGAACGGTGTCGAGGTGCTGCGGTTCGGTGGCTTTCAGACCGGATCCCGTCCGTCGCCGTTTCAGACCGTGGAACGCTGCGACATGTACCGGCTACGACGCTACTTCCCCGACACCGCGAATGATCTGTCGCGGCCGCCGGTCATACTTGTACCGCCGATGATGATGTCGGCCAACGTGTTTGACGTCACCAGAGACCAGGGCGCGGTCGGAGTCCTGCATGATCTCGGTGTGGACCCGTGGGTGGTTGACTTCGGCTCACCGGACCGGGAAACCGGCGGCCTCGAACGCACCTTGAGCGACCATGTCGTCGCGCTGAGCCGCGTCATCGACTCGGTACAGGCACACACCGGCAGCAAGGTGCATTTGGCGGGCTACTCGCAGGGCGGCATGTTCTGCTATCAAACCGCGGCCTACCGACGTTCCGAGGGCCTGGCCAGCGTCATCACATTCGGTGCCGCCGTCGATTCGCTCAGCGGTCTGCCGTTCGGAATTCCCGCGGCATTGGCTGGCCGCGGCGCCCAGCTTGTCGCCGACCACGTCTTCAACCGTCTCTCGGTGTCCGGATGGATGGCCCGTACCGGGTTTCAACTTCTGGACCCGATCAAGACGGTCCGGGCCAGGTGGGACTTTCTGCGACAGCTTCATGACCGAGAGGCGTTGCTGCCCAGGGAACAGCAACGCCGCTTCCTCGAGGTGGAGGGCTGGGTGGCATGGTCGGGCCCCGCGGTCGCCGAACTGTTACGGCAGTTCGTGGTCCATAACCGCATGATGGCCGGCGGCGCCGTGATCGATGGCACGTTGATCACCCTCGCGGAAATCACTTGTCCAGTCCTCGCGTTCATCGGCGAGGTCGATGACATCGGCCAACCGGCGTCCGTGCGGGGAATCCGGCGGGCCGCCCCCCGCGCCGAGGTGTCCGAGGTGTTATTGCGGGCGGGTCACTTCGGGCTCGTTGTCGGATCGACCGCCGCAACGCACACCTGGCCCACCGTCGGTAAATGGGTGCTGTGGCAAGACGGTCAAGGGCCCAGGCCGGAGGGCGTGCATGCGATGGAGGCCGACCCCAGCGTCGGGATCGATGGCGATGTCGGGCTGTCGTCGCGTATCGCTCACTCGGCGGGTGCGTTGGCCGAACTGGGCATCGGCGTGAGCCTGGGATTGACTGACGCCGTGGTAGGGGCGGCGCGCAGCGGCAGGGAGATCGCCGGGGAGGCCGTGCGTACCCTACCCCGCCTCGCTCGCCTCGGGCGGCTGCACTCCCATACCCGGGTCTCGTTGGGCGGGTTGATGGCCGAACAGGCGATCAGAGCGCCCGAGGAAGAATGCTTCCTCTTCGAGGATCGGGTCCACACCAACGCGGCGGTTGGTCACCGCATCGATGAGGTGGTGCGCGGCCTCATCGACGTCGGTATCCGTCAGGGAGCCCACATCGGTGTGTTGATGGACACCAGCCCCAGCGCCGTGGCCGCGATCGCGGCACTGTCGCGGCTCGGGGCGGTGGCGGTGCTGCTACCCCCAGACGACGACCTCGCCGCCGCGGTTCAGCTGTGCGAGGTGGCCGACATCGTCACCGACCCACACCATCTGGCGGCCGCCGCCGCGACCGGCGCCAGGGTGCTCGTCCTCGGTCACGGCCGCACCGCGGACCTCTACCGAAGAGAATCGGACCGGGTCGTCGAGCTGGACCGCCTCGACCTGTCCGGTGCGCGGCTGCCGCAGTGGTACCGCCCGAACCCGGGCCGGGCAAGTGATCTCGCCTTTGTGTTCTTCAGCACGACGGGAGGGCGCCGAGTGGTCAAGGAGGTCACCAATCATCGGTGGGCGCTGTCGGCCTACGGCACGGCCACTGCCGCCGCACTAGACCGCCGTGACACGATCTATTGCCTGACCCCGCTGCACCATCCGTCGGGTCTGATGGTCGGCCTCGGCGGCGCGGTCGCCGGCGGGTCGCGCATCGCGTTGACCCGAGGCGTCCATCCAACCCGGTTCGCCGACGAGGTCCACCGCTACGGGGTCACGGTGGTGTCCTACACCTGGGCCATGCTGCTCGAACTGGTGGACGCGACGTCGCCCGAGCTTTCAGAACATCATCCGATCCGTCTGTTCATCGGAGCCGGAATGCCGATCGGGCTGTGGCACAAGGTCACCGACCGATTCGCCCCGGCCCGAGTGCTGGAATTCTATGCGTCCACCGAGGGGGACGCGGTGCTGGCCAATGTCGCCGGCACGAAGATCGGGGCCAAGGGTCGGCCGCTGCCGGGCAGCACCGAGATTCGGCTCGGCGGCTACGACGCCGCGACGGGCCGGTTCATCGACGATGACCACGGTTTCGTTCGCCCCTGCGCGGACGACGAGGTGGGCGTGCTGCTCGCGAAGCCGCGCGACGGCCTCGATGCCGCGAGCGTGTCGATGCGCGGGGTATTCGCGGAGGGAGACACCTGGATCACCACGGACCACCTGTTTCGCCGCGACAGCGACGGTGACTATTGGTTCGTCGACAACAGGAACACCGTGATCCAGTCGGTGCGCGGACCGGTCTTCTGCCAGCCGATTTGCGACGCCCTCGGCGACATCACCGTGATCGACCTGGCCGTGGTCTACCCCGTCGCCACGGACACGCATGACGTCGCGGTCGCGGCCGTCACGCTTGGCGAAGACGGCCTCCTCACCGCGGCCAGCCTGACGACCGCGTTGGGCGACCTCCCGCGGGACCAGCGTCCCGCCATCGTCCACATTGTTGACCGGATACCGCTCACACCCTCCTACCGCCCACTGTCGGGCACACTGCGAGAGGCCGGTCTGCCGACGCCGGGGGAAACGACCTGGTACCACGACCACGCTGATGGCCACTATCGACAATCGGCCACCGTCGGCCGCAGGCGCGACGTCTAGCCCCAGGAACCGGGGAGCGCGCGCGAAACCGGCAACGGTGTGAGCGTTCCGGCTCACAGCGAGATCTGAATGCGCGCGACAGGTTTCGATTCGGAACCGTGCGCGTCTGGGATATGCCGCATGCCGGGACAGCCGCGGCGGTGTTGACCGGCGAGTTCTCCGAATGTGTGTCATCAACGGCCTATTGTCGATCGGTGAGACCGCCTAGGGTGGGGTATCCGGCCCGCGCAGACGAGTTCGTGGTGTAGCCGCCCAGATGGCGGGTCATGCCTTCCAGTGATAGTAGGCGCGAGATGAGTAGGACCCAGCACAAGCCGGGCATCATTCTTATTGGGCGCATAGGACACTCAAAAGTCCTTGCGCCAGCTAGCTTTTCGTGGTGCTGAATCAGATATTGCTATAACTTCCTGGGCATCGAGCACTACATCATCATTGCCGAGCAGCCCATCCCAGCCGGAAAGCACCAGATGCGAATGGAATTCAAGTACGACGGCGCCGGCCTGGGCAAAGGCGGCGACGTCACCCTCTACTACGACGGCAAATCCGTGGGCCAGGGCCGCGTCGACCGGACGCAGCCGATGATCTACTCCGCCGACGAGGCTTGCGACGTCGGCGCGGACACCGGCTCACCCGCATCCCCGGACTACGGCCCCACCGGCAACAAGTTCTCCGGTCAGATCGACTGGGTGCAGATCGACATCGGCGGCGACAGCCAAGATCACCTGATCAAACCCGAGGACCAGCTCACGATCGCGATGGCACGGCAATAATCGTCCGCATGTTCGTGCTGGACCCGTTGTCTACCGCCGCAGACTAAGCACACCGTGCGTTGGCATCTCGAGGATTGTTCGGGGTCTCTGCGGCTCGCGATGGGCTTTGGTGGACGGCTGGTGGACGGTGGGGCTGGTCTTGGACGATGGCCGTCGCTTCCTCGACCGTGCTGGCGGTGGGTAGCAAGCCCTGTGGGTCGCCGATCCGCATCACGCGGGAGACTGCCTCACTGGGTACTACTGCCCAGCCTATGCCAGCGTGCGCGCAGCAGACGGAGACCCTGTGCAGCGCCGAGAAACCCTCGGTTCCAAAGAAATCCAGGTCGCGCAGATCAAGGATCAATCCCCGGCAACGCATCAGATGCCCCAGGGTGTACTCGGTCAGAGTGTCAGCGTTGGATGCATCGATGTGCCCGTGGGCGCTGATGACAGCTACCGATGACCTCAGCCGACGATTAGCTAATCGTGTGGTGTGACTCTCCCATGGCTGGGAAAGAAAGCCGTCGACCCGCGGCATAGATGGGGTAGGAAGAGCATTCATGGTGATCCCCGACATGCGGTTGTCACCGGTTTTGTTCGGCGCGAGCTAACGCTCTGCGAGGACAGCGGCGGACGGCTGACCCCATCCCGAACTGGTTGAGAGTCTCAACTTGATTGACGTTCCACCCCGCCGGAGCAATTGTCAAGTCCTGTGGATCTTGGGATGACGCCACAACGACCGCGATCGGAGATCTGCAGTCTTCGCAGTTGGTGGGGAGATGCTCAGTCCAAGCGAATCGGAAGCGTGGCGACGATAGCGTCGGTGCGTGCGCGAACTGTTGTGGCGAGCAGTGGGCCTCGTTGATTGTGCAGGATTCGGTAGCGTCGGCGTCTCGGTTCGATGTAGGCGAGCAAGACGATGACGAAGCGTCCCTTCTCGACTTGGGTTCGGACGAAGCCGACAGCCGGTGCTACCAGGGTGCGGTGCGGGCTGGGCAGGACCCGTAGGTCAACCCCGGGGTCCCATTGTTTCCAGAGCTCGCAGAGCCGGTGGGTGGCGGCGGTGTCGGTGTCGACGGTCACCGGGATCACTTCGCCGCCAAGCCACATCGCGGCCTGCAACGCACGTCCGACGACCCGGCTGATCGTGACGACCGGCACGATGACCGTCGCGTCGCTGGCGGGCATTGGAACGGGTTTGGGTGGCAGCTGGAACAGACCCAACTGTTCGGCGACGTGATAGTAGTAGCGTTCGATCCGATCGAAAAGCACCATCAGCCCGGGTACGATCAGCAGCAGCAGCCAGGCACCCTCGGTAAATTTGCTGGCGAAGAGCACCACTCCCGCCACGGCGGTGAGCACCGCTCCGCTCCCATTGAGTGCGGCCTTGCCCAGCCAGCCCCGGCCGCGTTGTTGCAGCCAGTGCCGGACCAGTCCGATTTGGCTGATCGTGAATCCGATAAAGACGCCGATCGCGAACACGGGCAACAACCTGTGGGTTTCGGCACCGACGACGAGTAGCACCGCGGCGGCCAGCACGCCTAAAGCGGCAACGCCGTACCGGTACACGGGACGTTCGGCGCGAAGCGTGAACAGGTGCGGCAGCCGGTGGTCCTTGGCCAGCAGCTGCATCAGCACCGGCAGACCGCCAAAGCTGGTGTTCGCCGCGAGAGCCAACACCAGAGTTACCGACAGGTTGGTCACATAGAACGGCCACCCGGTTCCAAATGCTCCCGCCGAGAGCTGCGCGAGTACGGTGACGTCGCGGCGCGGTGCCACTTGATGCAGCCGGATCAGCGCGGCCAGGCCGAGAAGCATGGCTGCCAGCAACACTCCCAACGCGACCTCGGTGTGTTGGGCTCGCTTGACGATGGGCGTCCGGAATTGGGGCACGGCATTGGCGATTGCCTCGACTCCGGTCAGCGAGGAACAACCCGCCGAAAACGCCTTGAGAATCAACACCACCCCCAGTGCCTCGGTCGCACGGATGGGGCCCAGATCCGCACCGATAACGGTTACCGGATGCGGACTTATGAACCCGACGATGATGATGGCGAAGATACTGACGATGAACACCATCGTCGGTCCCATCAGCACCTTGGCCGACTCGGCGATTCCGATCAGATTGATGGCGCTGATCAGGGCAAGCCCGGCCATCGTCACGCCCAGCAAGTGATGGGCCATCACCGGAAAGACGCTGCCCAGACTGGCTGCCCCGGCCGCCAGACTGACCGCAACGGTCAACACGTAGTCGACGACCAGGCTCGCCGCAGCCAACAGGCTCACCGCTCGGCCGAGGTCCTTTTTGGCCACCGCGTAGGCTCCGCCGCCGTTCGGGTGGACCGCGATCACCTGCCGGTACGAGACCACCAACACCAGCAGCAGCACCGTGATTGCCATCGCGATCGGCAGGGTCAACCGCACTGCGGCCGCACCCGCCGGCGACCAGAATCAGCACGATTGCTTCGGGACCATAAGCGACGCTGGACAATGCGTCCAACGACAACGCAGCAAGACCGCCGATGGCCGTCAACCGATGCGGATCGCCGCGCAGATGTCGCCGCACCCGACGATCAGTAATCTGATCAGCCGGTCGTTCCCGCTGGGTGACTACCATTGTGCCGATTGAACACCCCGACGCTGGAACACGCGACCTCAAACTCGGAAGCGTTCGTCTTGCCGGTCACCCGTTGGTGGGGCCAACGTTCTGATCAGGTTTTCGATTCGTCAGGTCGGCATCCCGCCCTGTGGTGGCGATGAAGTCGTCAAGGATGTCCACCACCGCTGCCGGGGACTCGACATGCGGGAAGTGCCCGACGCCGGCGAGCACCTCAAGTCGGCTAGCCGGCACCGCGTCGTGAGCGGCGTACCCATGGGCGACAGGAATGATCCGGTCTTGCTCACCCCAGATCAGCAAGGTGGGTAACCCATAACTGACATGGATCTTGCCAAGCGCACTGACCGCCTGGCCGCGGTAGTCCACCACCGAGCGCAACGTACGTAGGAATGCTTGGCGAGTCGGCCGATCCGACAATGAGCAGTAGGCGCTCCACATCTCGCCGGCGCGCGGCGACTGGATTCCGGCCGACGTGAGCCACGAACCCAGCTTGTTGCCGAGGTTCAACACCGGCTGCGGAGCGACCACCGGCAGCACCAACTCGGCTCCGGGTGCCGAGAGAATCCGCAATATCCAGTTCAGGTCGGGGCCGAGGCCACCGCTGCTGATGAGAACCAGGCGCTGGCAGTAGCTGCGATGTTGATAGGTGAACTGCATGGCCACACCGCCACCGAGTGATTGACCGACCACTGTCGCCCGGCGGATACCTAGCTCATCGAGCAGATCACGCAGCCACGCCGCGAACGCACCCAACGAATAGTCACCCCGCGGCTTGGCTGATTCACCGTGCCCCAACAGGTCCGGCGCCACCACCCGATACTTCTTCGACAGCTGAGGGATCACCGCCCGCCAGGTCGCCGAACTTCCCGCCATGCCATGAATCAACAGCAGCGCCTCGCCGGCCCCTGCGTCCCGATAGGCAATACGCTCACCGTGCAGATCGAGATAGCTCATCTCGGTCACGTGAACTCGTCTCCGTCCAACAGTGTTCTGGCATGCCGGCCCCGACTATTGGCCGACTATAACGTAACCTACGGTCCCGTAGGTTACTGACCAGTAGATCACAGTCATCTGTGCTTTTCGCGACGCCATTGGCGGACCGCCGCGATCGCTGTCTTGAGCCCGCGGCGGCGCCCCGTCGCTAGGTCTGTCCCGGCGAAACCGGGCGCCAGGTCGGTGAACATCCGCTCGCTGCGGGTCTCGGGAGCGTCGTCGACGGTGGCGCGCAAGTAGCGGTCCGGCAACGACAATTTCGCAATGGTGCGCCACGTCTTGCCGTACTGCATCAGGAACGAACCCGTGGTGTACGGGAGGTCGTATTTGTCGCAGACCTGCCTGACCCGCACCGAGATCTCGTGCAGCCGGTTGCTGGGCAGATCGGGGTAAAGGTGATGCTCGATCTGGTAGCACAGGTTGCCGCTCATGAACCGCATCGCCGGCCCGGCCTCAAAGTTGGCGCTGCCCAGCATCTGGCGTAGATACCACTGACCCCGGGTTTCGCCGATCATGTCGGTCTTGGTGAATTTCTCTGCTCCGTCGGGGAAATGCCCACAGAAGATCACCGCGTTGGCCCAGATGTTGCGGATCACGTTGGCCACCACGTTGGCCACCAGCGTCGATTTGTAAGTCGCCACCGGCGACAGCGAGGTCAGCGCCGGGAACGCGACGTAGTCCTTGACGACCTGCTTTCCGGCCTTGGCTGAGAATTCGCGGATCTGCAGGAGGGTAGTTTCGCGGTCCGAGCCGCCCTTGAGGATTTTGCCGAAATCGATGGGCTGCAGGCCAATTCCCCATTCGAATCCGAGTGCGAGGATGGTGTTGAACAGCAGGTTGCCGATGTGGGCGGGCACCCAGGGCTGGTCACGGGTGACTCGCAGGGTGCTGTAGCCCACATCGTCATCCATGCCGAGGATGTTGGTGTACTTGTGGTGTTGAAAGTTGTGGGTCGATCGCCAGTGCTTGGATACGCCGCTCATGTCCCACTCCCACGTCGAGGAGTGGATCTCGGGATCGTTCATCCAGTCCCACTGGCCGTGCATGACATTGTGGCCAATCTCCATGTTCTCGATGACCTTGGCCAGACCGAGCGTCACCGTTCCGGCCCACCATGCCGAGCGTCTTGAGCTCGCGGCCAGCATGAGCCGGCCGGCTACCTCAACGGCACGTTGCGCGGCGATGGTGCGGCGGATGTAGCGGGCATCGCGCTCGCCGCGAGAGTCTTCAACGTCCTGGCGGATGGCATCCAGCTCAACGGCCAGGTTGTCGATGTCGGCGTCGGTCAGGTGAGCGAAGGCCGGAACGTCAGTGATCGCCATCGTTGTCCTCCTTTCTTTTCGGGTTTATATGTCGTTGGCTGCCGGCAACGCTTAATCGCCGCACGATGGCGCTACTTGAATGCGACAATGCTGGGCACGAATAACCGCAACCCTCTACACCCGGCTCGGCCATGCCGCTGCTAGCCGAGCCGGGAAGTACATCGGACCGGTCAGTAGTAGTGGCGGCGGCCGCCGACGGCGTGTCCCATCCGTCCCATCAGCATCAGTAGCAGGCCGACGACGAGGAGGATGACCCCGATGACGACGCAAATATGGGCGAAGGCGAAGGTAGGGACGAGGCTAGGGAGGAGGAGCCCGAGGACGATAAGTACGATTCCGAGAACGATCATGACGTTTACCTAGTTTCTGTGTAGATGTTTGGAGGAGGATTGCCCGGGTCATTGATTGAACGCGTCATTTAGCTTGGCCGGCCGCCGCTTTGGCGTTGCCCCGGCTGACCGGTGCGTCTTTCGGTGCATGCGCGGGTATACCCGGCATCATTGGCACGGTTATTTTCTCGCTCGGTCGCCGGTCAGGTGGTGGACAAACCGATGTGCACGGGTTGGGGTGAACACGGAGTTGGTGGTCCGCCGAATTCCGGGCTAACGACGAATGAGCGAAATGCGCATGC
Organism: uncultured Actinomycetota bacterium; assembly: GCA_963744835.1. Taxonomy (GTDB): domain Bacteria; phylum Actinomycetota; class Actinomycetes; order Mycobacteriales; family Mycobacteriaceae; genus Mycobacterium. Next base: position 594,060 of record CAVUVB010000006.1, on the reverse strand, counting down.
TGTCTCGAATGCAACAGGTAGATGTCAAAATGTGCGGCGCGAGCAAATGCTCATCAAGTTCGGCGGCGTACAGCCAAACTCTTTCCGGACTGGCTGAAGGACTCAGCAACAACAACGCTACACCTGTCGGGTACCCCCGGCCAGATGTTCTGACCTGACAGGTCAGCCACACGGGTAGCGGTGGTTGGCCGCCGAGTCCGGTGTGGCCGTGAGTGATTGTAGGTGTGCAGCCAGGTCCTAAAAGCCTGGCACCGTTCGGTGTCGCGGGAGAGCGGGGCGCGGGCCCCGTTGGGGCCCAATGACTCGCGCGAATACCCGGAGCTCCTCCAGCAGGCAGCGGAGATCGCGAATGACCTGTCTTGGCCCGCAACAGATTAGCCTGGGTGCGAAATGTCGGTGAGTCGGTCGCGCACTATCACCCGACGTCTGACTTGTACCAATTCCCGATAGTTGGGGGATCCTCAGAATAGACAGTCAGATTCGTTACCCCCTCCTGAGCGCCTGGGCCGTGGCCCCTTGCCGCGAGTTGTGCGACTCCCAAGCCCCAGCCCCTAAAGCTGAAGCTCTCTCCGGTGGTGGCATCGGTGACCTCGAGCTCCGCTGGATCGAAGACGATCGCGCTGTTGTTCACGAGATCCAGTCGCCAGAGCGGTAGCTTCGCGATTGCCTCGAAGTGAGCATGAACCTCCTCGGTGGTTGCGAACTTGGGGCCGCTGGCGACGGTCTGGTCTAGCCGATGAACCGTAAAGTGCTGCGTGGATTGGTCCTCGAGGCTGGTGGTAGCGGTGACCGCATACCCCAGTGGTTGCGATATCTCGTTGAGCCGATTGCACTCGCCGGCAACATCTGTCATGTGCTGCGCTTGCTCTTTGTCCATCATTCAGTCTCTCTCATCGGCGTGTCACCGACCCGGAATCATTGTGAACTGCTGCCGTCATCGCCGCGAGTGGACCCACCGCCCAGTTGCAGTTGACAAACCTCTAGCGCACCCTTGCCGTACCGGCCAGGACGCGTCCGCGAGAGGTTAGCGGTGCACGTATATTGTGCACGCCGCAGTAACACTGGCCGGATCCTAGGTCTCCCCATGTACCACCACGCACCCCATCGAGGACTGGGCCGAGACGTTCGCGCACTACTTGCAGACACCGCTGGTCGATTTCCCGGCGTGGTCTGGTTGGCTTGGCCGCTACCACAATTCAGTTCTTTCGCGCCGGATGCGAAGGTCTTCGCATGTGGCATGACGTGTTCGTCGAACCGATTACGCTGGCGGAGAGGGTTATCCGCACGATCGAGGACGGCGGCGGACAGCTGACCTCGTCCCGGACTGGCTGGCTTCTCAACATCGCCGACGCTATATGGCGCGGGCACAGTGAGCCACCGCGCAGCCCGGTTTTTACGTGCATACACTCAGCCCATGTTGGGCTCCTGATCGGCGCGCTCGGCGTCGGCCGGGTCCTCGGCTGTGAGCGTGTCGAGGATGAACTGCGCGGTGGTGTATCGATCGGTACCCACGCCATCAGCTTGAGTGTCCAGTTTCGAATGTGCTTGCCGCGGGGTGTAGCCGCGGCCGATGAGTACCCCGATGGCCTGGTTGATAACCGACGCCGCTCGCAGAGATGTCCCGTCGTCCGACCCGGCGGGGACGCTCAGGTGCTGATCGAGCGCGAAGTCGCTGGGCGGACGGCCGGTTAGCCACGCCAGGTCGGCAGTGAGGTCGACAAATGTTCCCGGCGTCTCCGCGTAGAGGATGAGGGCAACCGAATGCGCCGCCTGGCCGTCACCGACACGGGCCAGCAGCGTCAGCCGAAGCGAGGTGCGAACATTGTCGGCCGTGCCGTCCTCGAGGGTGGTGAAGGTGAACGGTGGATCACTGCCGTCGACGGTCACGCTCAGACCGAGATAGGTGGGCACCGCCGTTTGGGCGTCGATGCCCAATTGGTGCAGATTGTGCAGCACATCGGCGCCGGGCTCATCCAGGGCAGCGTTGAGAATGCCCAAATCGGCGGCCAGGGCCGCACTGATCTTCATGGCGGGATTGCTCCGCTGGGCGCTCCCGAGCGCGATCGAGCCTGCCGGTGCCGAACAGGCGAGCCGCCTGCAGGGTGGGGAACGCGCGACGCAAGCCAGGACCCGTCGCGTTGACTGTTTTCCCACCCTCGAACCTACGCGCTTCACACCGTGCAGCGGCAGTTCGGCCGCGGGCCGACCTGGTGTTCGGGCTCAGATCGGGTTGTGTCGGGCGCGGGCGCGGCGCACGGCTTCATCGACAATGTGTTGGGCCACCTCAGCCAATTTGCGGTGTTCGGCTTGGCTGATCGCCCGCAGCTGAGTGAACGCCTCCTCGGCGCTGCGCCCGCTGCGTCCCCGGATCAGGCCGATCGCCTGATCGATAACCGGGCGCGTCGATAGCGCCTTCTGCAACTGGGCGGTCAGCGCCATCGCGTGCGCGAGGACCTGGGCGTTATGCACCGCCACTGCCGCGGGTTTGGCGAACAGTTCCCCCAGTTCGGCGGCGTGCTCATCGAAGACGTCTTTGCCGTGGGCGTAGACATTGATCGCGCCGATCACCTGATCCGATAGCAGCAGCGGCAGCGACAGCGCACTGTGCACGCCCAAGCGGCCCACGCGGGGACCGAACCGCGGCCACATCTTCTCCCCACCCAACGACCCAGACCGCACCGTGCGCCGCTCCAGTGCCGCGGTGATGCAGGGTCCCTCCTTGAGGGTCACGTACTGAATCTCGTCGATCTCGGCGACAAACGGGGCGCTGGCCGCCAACGCCTCCACCATGTTGTCCAGCTGGTCGACCTGCAACAAGGTAACCCCGGCGCCGTCGGCGCCCGGTATCGCGTGCACCGCGAACGTCGACACCTCAGCCAGCAACTCAGGCAACCCCAGACTGCCCGCCACCAAGCCCGCCAGGTCATCGATCCCGGCCCGCAAGTCGGCGGCATCAGCGCTAGCTTGCTGCGCGCTCAGCGACCCCAACGGTAAGCCGTCGGCGTCCTCGGTGAACTCCGTCATACCTGCGCTCAATAGTCTTGGCGGAGCTGGGAATCGACATCGAAGCCCAGTACCCTACCCGTGGCGCAACCGTCACAAGATGGTTGTCAGGATGATATTACGCCGACAGCGGCGGCGTAGAAGCACACGGTCGCACGAGCAGTCCAACGGGTGTAGCGTCAAAGGTGCTGAGAATTTCAGCTCGTCCGGGATGAGTTCAGCCGCCCGCCGCTTGACTCAAGGAGCATTGGCTCCGAACCCTCACACGCCGGTGATCTAATGCACGTCAGGTCACCATGACCACTTCACTTGCTTCCTATGCCAACACCGGCGTTTCCCTGCCAGATCTGCTCCGGACCGAACCCGTTGATGATCGACGCCTTCTGGCGCCCCAGATCACGGCATCAGCTGCCTCGCGGACTTCCTCGTGCGCAACAACGGCTTCATCCAGGGCTGAGGGCCGAACCCTAGATTCCTCGATACCCACCAAGGACATGCTATGAAAGCTCTAATCATCTTGGTTGTGGTGCTGCTCGTTGTCGCCCTGATCGTGTTGTCGTTGTCGATCAGAGTGGTGACCCAATACGAGAAGGGTGTGTTGTTCCGCCTCGGCAAGGTGGTGGGTGTTAAGGAGCCCGGGCTGGCCGTGATCATCCCCGTCATCGATCGGCTGATGAAGGTATCGCTGCGAATTGTGACGATGCCGATCCAGTCCCAGGGCATCATCACCCGCGACAACGTCAGCGTCGACATTTCGGCGGTCGCCTACTTCCGGGTTGTCGACGCGGTGAAATCGGTGATCGCCATCGAGAACGTCCACGCCGCGATCAACCAGATCGCGCAGACCACGCTGCGCAAGGTCGTCGGTCAGCACACTCTTGACCAGGCGCTGTCGGAGACCGATACCATCAACGCCGACATCCGAAAGATCCTCGACATCGCGACCCTCGAATGGGGTGTTGAAGTAACACTGGTCGAGCTCAAAGACATTCAGTTGCCCGACAGTATGAAACGCGCGATGGCTCGGCAAGCCGAGGCCGAGCGCGAGAAGCGAGCCAAAATTATTGCGGCGGAGGGCGAATCGATGGCCGCGGCCGCGTTGGGTGAGGCGTCGGACACGATGATGGCGCACCCGTTGGCCTTGCAACTGCGCAACCTGCAAACGCTTGTCGAACTCGGGGTGGAGAAGAACACCACCATCGTGTTCCCGGCGCCGCTAATGAGTGCGATCGGTGAACTGGGCGCCTTCCTGGCCAAAGAAAATGCCGCCGCCGCGTCCCCAACCCAACCGTTCACCACCGCGAATGGGGCCGACACGTCAACGCAATCCGGGCTGCCGCCCGCGAACGGCCTGGTTGCCGGACTCGAGATCAAGGCCGCTGGAACCCCGTGACCGGCTGTCCTTTCCGGCGGTACCACCATCACGTCACACGGGAACGAGCAGGCTGCGCCGTATTCGCCCTTTGGACCGGGTAGATACGAGTCGACCAAGGGAGCACCACAATGACGACCCGGACCCTCGAACCAGAACTCCTGCACAGGATGGACGCCTACTGGCGGGCGGCGAATTACCTGTCGGTCGGCCAGATCTATCTGTATGACAATCCGTTGTTAAAACGTCCGCTCCAGCTATCGGATGTGAAACCGCTCGTGGTCGGCCATTGGGGAACGACGCCGGGTCAAAACTTCATTTACGTTCACCTGAACCGCGCCATCACGAAGTACGGCCTGGACATGTTCTACGTCGCCGGCCCCGGCCACGGCGGCCCGGCCCTAGTCGCCAACACTTACCTCGAGGGCTCCTACACCGAGGTTTATCCCGACGTCAGCCAGGACGAGTCGGGACTGAAGAAGCTCTTTACCCAATTCTCCTTTCCCGGAGGCATTTCCAGCCATGTAGCACCTACGACTCCGGGATCGATCCACGAAGGCGGGGAACTGGGCTACTCGCTGAGTCACGCGTTCGGCGCTGTTTTCGACAATCCCGGCCTGCTCGTCGCGTGCGTGATCGGCGACGGTGAGGCCGAGACGGGGCCACTGGCCACGGCCTGGCATTCCACCAAGTTCCTCAACCCGATCGGTGATGGGGCGGTGCTGCCGATCCTGCATCTGAACGGCTACAAGATCAGCAACCCTACCGTGCTGGCCCGCATAGAACACGAGGAGCTGGACCAGTTCCTGCGCGGCTGCGGCTGGGAACCGCGCTACGTCGAGGGTGAGGACCCCGAAGACATGCATGAGCTGATGGCGACTGTCCTCGACGAAACGGTGGAGGCCATTCACGGGATCCAACGCGACGCTCGAAGCAACGGCGACACCACCCGCAGACGGTGGCCGATGATCGTGCTGCGCTCCCCCAAGGGCTGGACCGGACCCAAAGAAGTCGACGGCCAGCAGATCGAAGGCACCTTCCGGGCACACCAGGTGCCGCTGCTCGTCGATGACCACCATCCCGGGCACGTCGAGCAACTGGAGAGCTGGATGCGCAGCTACAAACCGGAGGAGCTGTTCGACGTGGCCGGGCGCCTACTGCCCGACCTGGCTGCGCTGGCTCCCCAAGGGCAACAGCGGATGGGCGCCAACCCGCACACCAATGGCGGGGTGTTGCTGCGTGACCTGCGGATGCCCGACTTCCGCGCCCACGCGGTGGCGGTGACGTCGCCCGGCGCGGTGCAGGCACAGGACACCGCCGTGCTCGGCACTTTTTTGCGCGACGTCATCGCGCTTAATGACGAGGCGCGCAACTTCCGGATCTTCGGCCCCGACGAAACCCTCTCGAATATGCTCGGCGCGGTCTTTGAGGTCACCGACCGGCAGTGGCAGGCCCGCACCGCCGAGAACGACGAATTCCTCGCTCCCGCGGGCAGAGTGCTTGATTCAATGCTCAGTGAGCACCAAAGCGAGGGCTGGCTGGAAGGTTATCTGCTCACCGGCCGGCACGGGCTGTTCAACTGCTACGAGGCGTTCATCCACATCATCGACTCGATGTTCAACCAGCACGCCAAATGGCTCAAGGTCACCGCGCAACTGCCGTGGCGCCGTGACATCGCGTCGCTGAATTACCTGCTCGCCTCTCATGTCTGGCAGCAAGACCACAACGGCTTCACCCACCAAGACCCCGGCTTCCTGGACCACGTCGTCAACAAAAAGGCTGACATCGTGCGGGTCTACCTTCCGCCGGACGCCAACTGCCTGCTCTCCGTGGCCGACCATTGTCTGCGCAGCCGCCACTACGTCAACGTGATCGTCGCCGGGAAGCGCGCGATGCCGCAATGGCTGAGCATGGACGCCGCTGTGGTCCACTGCACCGAGGGCATCGGCATCTGGGAATGGGCCGGAAACGACCGAGGCGTCGAACCGGATGTGGTCCTGGCGTGCTGCGGAGATACTCCGACCCTCGAAGTGCTGGCGGCGGTATCGATCCTGCGGGAACAGCTGCCCGAGTTGAAGATCCGGGTGGTCAACGTGGTGGACCTGATGAGGTTGCAGTCGGCCAGCGAGCACCCGCACGGACTGAGCGATCGCGACTACGACACCCTGTTCACCACCGACAAACACATCATCTTCGCCTTCCACGGCTACCCGAGCCTGATCCACCGACTCACCTACCGCAGGAGAAACCGCAAGCTGCACGTCCGCGGCTACAACGAAGAAGGCACCATCACCACCGCCTTCGACATGCGGGTGCAGAACCGCTTGGACCGTTTCCACCTCGTCGCAGACGTCATCGACCGGCTGCCCCAACTCGGCGCGACCGGCGACTACCTGAAGCAGGCGATGGCCGACAAACTCGTCGAACACAACCGCTACATCAACACCCACGGCCAAGACCTGCCCGAAATCCGCAACTGGACCTGGAATCCACCGCAAATACACTCGACACCACCGATCGGCGCACGGACAGTGTTCGCAGAGTTCCCCGTCGGTCAGAAACGGCGCGGCAACAAGCCGACGTCCGGCGTACGGAGCAGACGTCATGACCGCTGACGCGCCGCATTTGACGCCGCCCCGCTCTGCGGGCATACCCGAACCGGGTCACGACTTGAAATCGGCGCCAATGCCCGCGCTGGAGGAAGAGTTGGGCTACCGCATCAAACTTCTGGCCTACCGCATCCTCGACCCCGAAAAGAAGTCTCGCATGGCAGCGCCGGCCCTGGATGCAGATGACCTGGGCAGCATGGGATGTCCGGCCGCCTCGATTGGACCCAATAGCGCTCGCTACTCGAGGACCAAAGACCCAGGATTGACTCAAACACGAACTGGAGGTTGATCATGCCCGACACCTTGGTGGATACCGACATACTCAGGGCCGCGGTGCAGTTGGCGTGCCGGGCCCCGTCGTTGCACAACAGCCAGCCCTGGCAATGGGTTGCCGAGGGTGCGGGGCTGCACCTACACCTCGATCACAGCCGGATTCTTCCCTCCACCGACAAATCGGGGCGGGAAGCCCACATCAGCTGCGGCGCCGTGCTCGACCATCTACGCGTCGCGATGGCGGCAGCCGGGTGGACAGCCAACGTCGACAGATTTCCCGACCCGAATAACCCCGATCATCTCGCGTCACTCGATTTCAGCCCAATGAGCCTCGTCACCGATGGCCATCGCCGTCGGGCCGACGCGATCATGCACCGCCGCACCGATCGGCTTCCCTTCGCCGCACCGAGGAACTGGGAGTCCTTGAAACCCATACTGCGCAACGCCGTCGATGCCGGCACAGTTCACCTCGACGTGATAGCCGACGAGCTGCGCCCGGAACTGGCCAGGGCGTCACAACTCACCGAATCGCTGCGACTCTACGATTCCTCTTACCATGCCGAATTATACTGGTGGACAGGCCATTACGAGAATTCTGATGGGATTCCCCGCAGTTCACTGGTGTCGGCGGCCGAAAATGATCGGGTCGACGTCGGACGGACCTTCCCGGTGAGCGCTCACAACGAGCGGCCGGTCGGCATCGGACAAGACCAGTCCACGGTGCTGGTTCTGTCCACTGATGAGGACACCCGCGATGACGCTTTGCGGTGCGGCGAAGCGTTGTCTGCGGTGCTATTGGAGTGCACGTTGGCCGGCATGGCGACATGCACACTGACCCATCTCATAGAACTACAGTCCAGCCGCCACCTCGTCGGCACCTTGACCGGACGGGCAGCTATGCCGCAACTTCTGATCCGCGTCGGCGAAGCCCATATCCTTGAGGAGGCACCCGCCATGACGCCGCGGCGGCCACTTTCCGATGTTCTGACGTTTCACCGCGATACATGTGGTTGATGAAGGGACCGACAGTGACATCCAGCGTTGCCCAACGATGCCGCGTGCGTCCATGCTGTGCGAACCGCCGAGCGCGGACCGGACCGGGGGGCAGGTCGTCGTGCCTCTCGACCGGGTGAACTGCTCGGCAAGACCGAATTGTCAGCGCGCAGAACGGCCTCGCCCACAAATCCGACCGAAAAGGTTGTCGGCCGATGATGACCTCCAGCGATACGCTCGAGGTCCGCGGGCCCTCGACGACAGCTGATCCCAGGGAGCCCCTGATCTCGCTGTTTCGGGACCTGCGAACGTCCGAATTGGGGTTATCTGGCCGCGAGGCGCAGCGGCGGTTTCCACGACCACCCAGTAATTAATCGCCGGAGAACCATTCGTCAGCTCGAGTAAGGAATGTTGGCCATGAAGCTGCCGGTCACGATCGACCCACGCAAACACGACGCGGTGATCTTCGACCTCGACGGTGTCGTAACCGACACCGCATCCATCCACGCAGCGACGTGGGCGACGCTGTTCGACAACTATCTGGCGCGGCGTTCGGCGCATTCCACCGAGGATCACTCCCCTTTCAGCGATGGCGACTACCGGCAATTCGTGGACGGCAAACCGCGCCACGACGGTGTGGCCGACTTCCTAGCCTCGCGAGGAATCACGCTGCCTACGGGCCTTCCGTCCGACAGCTCCGGCGACAGTGTCTGCGGGCTCGGTAATCGTAAGCAGCAACTATTTCTGGGGCTCTTGGCCGACGGCGTGCCGCTGTTCGATTCGACGGTCGCCCTAGTACGGAAATTGCAAAGTGTCGGGGTCGGCACCGCCGTCTTCTCATCCAGCCGCAACTGCGAAAAGGTCCTGCGCGCCGCCGGAATCAGTGACCTCTTCGGTGTGCGCGTCGAAGGTGTCGTCGCCGACGAGCTGGGGCTGCCGGGAAAGCCCGTCCCGCCGTCCTGGTCGAAGCCGCGCGCCGGCTCCATGTGCGTCCGGAGCGGTCTGTCGTGGTCGAAGACGCCGACGTCGGGGTGGCGGCAGGTCGCAGTGCAGGATTCACACTCGTCATCGGTGTCGACCGGACCGGACACGGCGACGAACTATTACGCTCCGGCGCCGACGTCGTCGTCGCCGACCTGGCCGAGGTCGCGGTCCGCACGGGCGACAAACGCATGTCGGAGGTACCGAGTGCACTGGAATCGTTCGGCCTGATCGCGGTCCTTGTCGCCGCTCGGCAACCCGCCGTGTTCCTCGACTACGACGGCACGTTGTCTGCCATCGTTGCTGATCCTGACGCGGCCACGCTCGCCGACGGCGCGGCCGACGCGCTGGAAACCCTCGCGGCGCACGGCCCCGTTGCGGTGATCAGCGGCCGAGGTCTGGCAGACATTCGAACGCGGGTCGGCCTGCCCGAGCTCTGGTATGCGGGCAGCCACGGATTCGAGCTAGCCGGAGCGGACGGGAGCTATCCCCAACGACGCGGCCACTGCAGCGGTACCAACCCTCGAGCGCACCGCGACCGAACTGCGCGACAGCCTCAAGCAGGTTCCCGGCGTCCGGGTGGAACATAAGCACTTCGCCGTCGCGGTGCACTACCGAAACGTCGCACCCGAACGCGTCAGCGAGGTGCTCGCGACGGCACACCGGCTTGGGCAACAACCCGGGCTGCGGGTAACGAACGGTCGCAAGGTGATCGAGCTCCGCCCGGATATCGACTGGGACAAGGGGACCACGGTGCGGTGGGTCCTTGATCACACCGCCGAACCGGGTCCCCTTTTGCCCATCTACGTCGGCGACGACCTCACCGACGAGGACGCGTTCGACGCGGTGCGATCCGAGGGCATCGGGGTCGTGGTGCGCCACAGCGAAGACGGCGACCGGCCCACGGCCGCGCGTTTCGCCGTCGACAGTCCCGACGAAGTCCGGAAACTCCTCGAGCGGCTGGCGACGCGACTCAGCACCCGACGGCGGACCCCGACCGACGCATGGACATTCACCTTCGACGGCTATGACCCACACACCGAAAAGCTTCGTGAGGCATTGTGCACCGTCGGGAATGGTTACCTCGCCACCCGCGCCTGCGCGCCCGAATCCCAGTCAGGGGCGGTGCATTATCCCGGCACCTACGCCGCCGGTGTATTCAACGGGCTGGTCGACGAAATCTCAGGCAGCAGCAATTGATAACGAGAGCATGGTCAACCTGCCCAACTGGCCTTCCCTCACCTTCCGGATCGAGGGCGGCCGGTGGTTCGACATCGACGCCGCAACTCTGCTGTCCTACCGTCAAACTCTCGATCTTCGCGGCGCGATGCTGACCCGGCAGTTTCGCTTCCGCGACGAGGCCGGGCGCACCAGCTTCAGTGATCCAGCAGCGATTCGTGGCCATGCATCTGGCCCACGCCTGCGCCCTGCAGACCACCCTCAAGGCAGAAAATTGGTCAGGCACCATCGAAATCCGTTCCGTCCTCGACGCGAACGTCCGCAACTCACTGGTAGAGCGTTACCAGCACCTATCCAGCGACCACCTCGCCGCGTCGCAGACCCGCGAGCTCTCCGACAATTCGGTACTTCTGGAGATTCAGACCAGCCAATCGCGCATCCCCATCGCATTCGCCGCCCGGAGCATCGCGTGGCGCGGGGACAGTCTCGTACCGGCCAGGTATCGGCTCGTTGATGGAGAGGCGCGGATCGGTCACGACATCGCCGTCGACCTGTCCGCGGGTCAGTCAGTGACAGTGGAGAAAATCGTCACAGTGTTCACCGGGCGCGACAACGCCACGTCTGAACCCGCCACCGAAGCGCAGCGCTGGCTGACCCGGATAGGCCGCTACGCCGACCTGCAGCACGGGCACCTCCTGGCGTGGGCCCATCTGTGGGAGCGGTTGTCGATCGAATTCGACAACCGCACAGACGAGTTGCGCATCATACGACTGCATCTGCTGCATCTGCTGCAGACCGTCTCGCCCAACACCGCCGACCTCGACGCCGGCGTTCCGGCCCGCGGGCTACACGGAGAGGCCTACCGTGGTCACATCTTCTGGGACGAAGTCTTCGTCTTCTCGGTGCTGAACCTTCGGCTGCCCGCCCTCACCCGATCCCTGCTTGGATACCGCTACCGCCGGCTGCCCGAAGCGCGCGCCGCCGCAACCGCGGCCGGCTACCGCGGCGCGATGTTCCCGTGGCAATCCGGCAGCGACGGACGCGAAGAGAGCCCGCAGCTGCATCTCAACCCGCGGTCCGGCCGGTGGAATCCAGACCCCAGCGGCCGCGCGCACCACATCGGCCATCGCAGTCGCCTACAACGTCTGGCAGTACTACCAAGTCACCGGCGACCTCGCGTACCTGATCGACCACGGCGCGGAACTGCTGACCGAAATCGCCCGCTTCTGGGTAAGCAAAGCGACCTACGACCACAACCGCGAGCGCTACACCATCCGCGGAGTCATCGGTCCTGACGAATTCCACTCGGGCTACCCCGGATTGCCCTACGACGGTATCGACAACAACGCCTACACCAACGTCATGGCCGTCTGGGTGATCATGCGGGCCATCGAGGCGCTGGACCTGATCCCGCTGCCCAACCGGCTCGACCTGCTGGAAACCCTCGGACTGCACGGATCGGAACTGGCCCGCTGGGACGAGGTGAGCCGCCGCATGTTCGTGCCCTTCCACGACGGCGTGATCAGCCAATTCGAGGGCTACGGCGAACTGGCGGAACTGGATTGGGACGGCTACCTGCGCCGCTACGGCAATATTCAGCGCCTCGACCGCATCCTTGAAGCCGAAAACGACGACATCAACCGCTATAAGGCATCCAAGCAGGCCGACACACTGATGCTGCTCTACCTGCTGTCCTCAGATGAGCTGCGTGAGCTGTTCGACCGGCTCGGCTACCGTTTCACACCCGACCAGATCCCCAAGACCGTCGAATATTACGTGGCGCGCACATCACACGGATCGACGCTGAGTGCGGTCGTGCATTCGTGGGTCCTGGCCCGCGGCAACCGGGACCGGGCGACGGAGTTCTTCGAGCAGGTTCTCAAATCCGATGTCGCAGACATCCAGGGGGGCACCACAGCAGAGGGTATTCATCTCGCGGCGATGGCCGGCAGCGTGGACCTGCTGCCAGCGCTGCTCCACCGGGCTGGAGACCCGTGCAGATCGCCTGGTTCTGGCCCCATCGTGGCCGGAAACGCTGGGCGTAGTCTAGCGTTCCCGATCCACTACCGCGGTCACCACCTGCACCTACGTGTCAGCGGCGAAAGCGTCGACATCAGCGCCGATCCAGGAGACAACCCCGCAGTCGACGTCGAATGCCGTGGCCGCGCGCGACAGCTGGCGCCCGGATGCACCGTCCGATTCCCCTGAGCGGCCCATACATCGGCAGGCGTGCGCCCGAACCACCGGAGTGAAGGACTGTATCGGCTTGTCCACGGCCCGGATGTCGTTGTGGGGGCGGGTGAATGGATACATGCGGGGCATGTGACCTCCCGAGTCGTAGGTCGACCGTTCGCGCTTGAGCGCTATCGAGTGGGCGCCGCGACGAGCTGACCTGCAGCGGCGTTGAGGCGTTCATTTCCGTGTCAGGTTCGAAACGATGCGTGTTCATGTCGAGGGTCTTCGATGAGCAAGAGGATGTACGGGCATCGCCGGATCAGGAGGGGCTGATGTTCCGCAAGATGACGCTCACCGCCGTGGTCGGCATTGTTGCGGCGAGTCTGACCGGGTGTGGAAGCACCAGTGGCGGTGGGACTGCCAGCACCACCCAGCAGGCCCAAGCGGGCCAGATTTGCGGCCAGCAGGCGGCCGCCAAGCCCGGCTACTCCAGGATGATCCCTAAGATCGACGGCGGTGCGACCAGTTTGTCGGGCGCCGGGTCGACGTTCGTGGCGCCCGTCATGTCGGAGTGGACCAAGAACTACTCAGAATCCGATGGGGTGCAGGTCGCCTATCAGCCGATCGGCTCCGGAGGCGGTGTGCAGCAGATCGTCGCCGGCACGGTCGACTTCGGCGCATCCGACACCCCGATGAGGGACAGCGAGCTGACGGCCGCGAAATTCGGCCCGATCCTGCACATCCCGTTGACACTGGGCGCGGTCGTACCCACCTACAACGTCAAGGGCGTCCAAACCGGCCTGAAGTTCGACGGTGACACATTGGGCAAGATCTTCGCCGGCAAGATCACCACATGGAACGACCCGGCGCTGGTCGCGCTGAACCCGGGCACGACCCTGCCCGACCAGCCGATCGCGGTGGCCCACCGCTCGGACGGCTCCGGCACAACCGCGGTGTGGACGGACTTTCTGACGAAGGAGAGCCCGACCTGGGTGCAGACGCTTGGCGGGCCCGATAGGAGCTTCGGCAAGGACATCGCGTGGCCAGTGGGCATCGGCGGCAAGGGCAATGAGGGCGTTTCCGGGGTGATCAACCAGACCGACGGAAGCATCGGCTACGTCGAGTTGGCCTACGCGTTGGCGCAGAACCTCAATTACGGCCTGGTGAAAAACAAGACCGGCAACTTCATTCAGCCTTGCGTCGCCACCATCACCGCGGGCACCCAAGGCATCGCCTACCCGCCCGACCTACGGGTAAGCCTGACCGACGGGCCCGATCCGAACGCCTACCCGATCACCGGCACCACCTACGCGCTGGTGTATCAGAACCAAACCGACCCGGCGAAGGCGAAGGCGCTGGTCAACTTCTTCTCCTGGACCCTATCTGCGGGTCAGGACGACGCTGCCAGCGTCAACTACGCCCCGCTGGGCAAGGATTTGCAGGGTTTGGCAATGGGCATGGTTCAAAAGATCACCCTCAACGGCGGCCCGGTCGCAAAATGATGCGGGATCCTCCAAAGGGGAAGTTTTGACCGCAGAGCTCCTATCCCCGCCCGACACGTCGGAGCGGTCATCGGACGGCCGGTACAGCGATGGGCTGTTCGCGCGGCTGATGGCCGCCGCGGCGCTGACCGTGATCGCGGTCTTGGTGGCCACCGCTGTGTTCCTTCTGATAAGGGCGTGGCCGGCACTGTCGCACTACGGGTCGCTGAGTTTTTTTCATGCTCGCTGGGCGCCATCGGAGGCAGTGGCCACCTCATCCAAGCCGAATCCGTACGGGATCCTGCAGTTCATCTACGGGACCGTGGTGACCTCGCTGGTCGCGATGGCAATCGCAGTGCCGGTCGCCATCGCGGTGGCCCTCTACATCACCAATCTGTCGCCAGCGGTGCTTCGCCGACCGCTGTCGTCGTTGGTCGACCTACTCGCGGCGATCCCAAGCGTGGTCTACGGCTTCTGGGGGGTGTTCGCGCTGATCCCCGCGCTGGGGCCGATCGGCCGCGGATTGACGTCGGTGTCGGGAATCCCGGTGATCGGCTGGTTGTTTGAGGGCCCATTTTTCGGATATTCCGTGTTCGCGGCTGGCGTGGTCCTCGCGATCATGGTGCTGCCCATCGTCACCGCGATTTGTCGGGAAGTCTTCGACACCGCGCCGGTCGCCGAAAAGGAAGCCGCGCTGGCGTTCGGCGCGACCAAATGGGAGATGCTGCGCCTCGCGGTGTTGCCACGATCGCGTTCGGGGATCGTCGGTGCCGCGATCCTGGGTCTAGGCCGCGCGTTCGGCGAAACAATCGCGGTGACCATGTTGATCGGCAACAACGTGTTGACCATCCCGCACGGGATTATGCGCGCGGGATCCACCATGCCGAGCGTCATCGCCAATGAGTTCACCGAAGCCAACCAGCCTTTCCATCTGGATTCACTGTTCGTGGTCGCCTTCGGGCTGCTGTTGCTGTCATTGGTCGTCAATACGATTGGCAAGCGCATCGTCGGCCGGGTTTCGGAGCACATCGCGTGAGCATCTCGATCGACGAGGAACCACTCAAGGAACTGTCCGAGGCCGACGCGTTTCCCGGGGAGCGCCGCCGCCAAATCACCAACCTGTTCATGCACGCCGTGCTGCTACTGGTCATGATCGCCACCGTCGGCGTGCTGGCCTGGGTGCTCGTCTACGTCGCCGGACAGGGACTGAAGTACCTGGGCCCGGAGTTCCTCACCCAGACCCCGCCCGGCAATCCCAGCCAGCCGGGCGGCGGGTTCGTCAACGGCATCATCGGAAGCCTCATCGTCACCGGCATCGCGACGCTGCTGTCGATGCCCGTTGGTATCGCGGTAGCGATCTACCTCGTCGAATACGGAGGCCAACTGGCCCGGGTGACCCGCTTTCTCACCGACATCCTGGTCGGCGTGCCAACGATCGTCACCGGCGCACTGGTCTACGCGATGTGGGTGGTGTTCTTCGGGTTCTCCGGCATCGCCGGAGGAATAGCCCTGGGACTGGTCATGCTGCCGCTGGTGATCCGCTCGACCGAAGAGATGCTGCGACTTGTGCCCCGCGAACTGCGTGAAGCCTCGTTCGCGCTGGGCGCCACCAAGGCGGGCACCATTATGTCAATTGTAATTCCCACCGCCAGCTCAGGAATCATCACCGGTGTCATGCTCGCGTTTGCGCGCGCCATGGGAGAAACAGCGCCGCTGCTGCTGACTGCGCTCGGGAACGACTTGTTCATCGAACTCAACCCAACCAAGCGCATGTCGACACTGTCCTTGCAAATCTTTGGCAACGCTATAACCGGGTACAGAGCCGCCCAAGCCCGTGCTTGGGCGGGAGCATTGACTTTGGTGGTGATGGTCCTGCTATTCACCGTGGCGGCCCGTTGGATCGCCAGCCGAACCAGTGTTGGTCGTGGACGTGTGACCGAACCTAGAGCATGAGGACGACTCTGGCTCAGTGTTCACCGGGGCGCGCCGGTGGCCGAATAGGCCGCCGGTCCAGGGCTGTGGGGGTTCGGCCAACTTACGACAACAACGCAGGTCCGCCGGCCGGGTCTGAAAGCGAATGACACCAAAGGAGGATCGCGTGACACGGGACATCAACGTGACAACGGGTGGCGCGGCGATCGGGAGTACCCAGCACGCGGCCCCGCCGGCACCGCCAGCGACGGAGCCGGTAACGGACAGCGTCCTTAAGCTGCGCAGGGGCGCAAAACGGCTGGAGGCGCGGGATCTCAACATTTACTACGGCTCCTTTAAGGCGGTGGCCGACCTCAACATGACGGTCAATCCGCGGAGTGTCACCGCGTTGATAGGACCATCCGGGTGCGGCAAGTCGACCGTTTTGCGGGCCCTGAACCGTCTGCACGAGACCGCCCCGGGGGGGCGGGTGGAAGGATCGGTGTTGCTCGACGGCTGTGACATCTACGGCAAACAGATCAGCGCGGTTGCTGTGCGCCGCATCGTCGGGATGGTGTTCCAGCGGCCAAACCCCTTTCCCACCATGTCGATTCGCGACAATGTGGTTGCCGGATTGAAACTGCAAGGGACACACAAGAAGAAAGACCTCGACGAGCTCGCCGAACGGTCGTTGCGCGGAGCGAACCTGTGGAACGAGGTGAAAGATCGGCTGGACACGCCCGGCGGGGGCCTATCCGGTGGCCAGCAGCAGCGGCTCTGCATCGCCCGGGCGATCGCCGTCTCGCCCGACGTGTTGCTGATGGACGAACCCTGTTCTGCGCTTGACCCCATCTCCACGCTGGCTATCGAGGATCTGATCGCAGAGCTCAAGGCGCAGTACACCATCGTCATCGTTACCCACAACATGCAGCAGGCCGCTCGCGTCAGCGATCACACCGCGTTCTTTAACCTGGAGGCCACCGGCAAGCCCGGACGGCTGGTCGAAATCAACGACACCAAGAAGATTTTCTCCAAGCCTGACCAGAAGGCCACCGAGGACTACATTTCCGGCCGGTTCGGCTGACCACTCAGCGCTGATCCTGACAGCGATCAGCGCGCGCACGTCGACGAGCCTTTCCCCACGCGCCTTTAGCACCACGGCGATGGCACCCACGAATCTATTCGGGCCCGCATCCAGCGGCCGAGTGCGAAACTCCTGCACCGGTAAGCGTCGACAGATTTCCCGACCCGAATAACCCCGATCATCTCGCGTCACTCGATTTCAGCCCAATGAGCCTCGTCACCGATGGCCATCGCCGTCGGGCCGACGCGATGCTGCACCGCCGCACCGATCGGCTTCCCTTCGCCGCACCGAGGAACTGGGAGTCCTTGAAACCCATACTGTGCAACGCCGTCGATGCCGGCACAGTTCACCTCGACGTGATAGCCGACGAGCTGCGCCCGGAACTGGCCAGGGCGTCACAACTCACCGAATCGCTGCGACTCTACGATTCCTCTTACCATGCCGAATTATACTGGTGGACAGGCCATTACGAGAATTCTGATGGGATTCCCCGCAGTTCACTGGTGTCGGCGGCCGAAAATGATCGGGTCGACGTCGGAGGACCTTCCCGGTGAGCGCTCACAACGAGCCGCCGGTGGCATCGGACAAGACCAGTCCACGGTGCTGGTTCTGTCCACGAGAGGACACCCGCGATGACGCTTTGCGGTGCGGCGAGCGTTGTCTGCGGTGCTATTGGAGTGCACGTTGGCCGGCATGGCGACATGCACACTACCTCTCATGAACTACAGTCCAGCCGCCACCTCGTCGACCTACGGACCAGCAGCCCAACTCTACCGCGCAAAGCCCATATCCTTGACGAGGCACCCGCCATGACGCCGCGGCGGCCACTTTCCGATGTTCTGACGTTTCACCGCGATACATGTGGTTGAGCGGTGGGGCAACGATCACACACCGCCGGGCCGCGGCCGCGAAGTCGCACGCTAATCGTCGTCAGACGGTTGGGGGTTGTCCGTCGCGGCCGGTGAGGGTTGCGGTCATGCCGGGGAGCAGCAGATCGAGGAAGCGGTCCAGTTCGGCGGCGCCGTCGTAGGAGGCTAGGGCGGGCGCCAAGGCACGTAGTTGAGGGAATTCGGTGATCGCGAGCCGGTGAAGACCGAGCCGGAGCACATGGTCGGTTTCCTCGGGTCGCTCGATAACCTCCTGCAACTCATTGAGGATGTGGCCGTACAGGTAGCCGAACAGCACTCGGTAAATGTGTAGGGCATCCTCGCCGGTGAAACCGGCAGATGTGAGCAGTGCGAGGACGTCCTCTAGCGGCCGCAGCATTCCTGGTGGCCGCTGCCCGAGCGGGGTGGCCAACGGTCGAGTGACCAGCAGCGGCACCACGTTGGGGTGCGTCAGGGCCAATTGGCGGAAGTCGCGCGCGACCGTACGCAGTTGGCCGGCCCAGTCCGGGTCGGTACTGTCCACGGATAGTTGTGCGAGCACCAGCTCGGCGACTCCGTCGAGCACTGCGGCTTTGTTGGGGACGTGCCGGTAAAGCATCACCGGATCTCGGCCCACCGCTTCGCTGAGACGGCGCATCGAAAGTCCGTCCACACCGTCGCGGTCCACGATCCTCAGCGCGGTCTGCAGGATCATCGACCGGTTGAGCTGACCGTTGTCTCTTCCGGCGGCGGACGGGTCCTCGTCGTCGGCACCCGCGTCGGGCTCGGTCGACTGTCTGGTCATTCCTCAGCACTCGCCTTCTGCCTCGTCGTCGAAGCGGCTCCCGATGCTTATACAACACCGTAGGCTAACGATGTATTTAACACCGTTGGTCTACACTGTTGACACCACCCTACGTGCGGCGTGTAATGGATATCAAGCACTGCGATCGGAGACCGCGACATGATTGTCATCGTTGGATTAGTTGTTCTACTCTTCGCAGTCATCGTCGGGTTCACCGGCGTGCTGAACAACGCGGGGGCAGCTCATCCATTGAGCGAGAACTTCTCGGTGTTGGGCTATCACGTCACCGGGTCAACTGGCACTTTGTTCCTCTTCGGGATCGTGATCGGCGCGCTGGCGATGCTAGGTATGAGCGTGTTGCTGGCCGGTGCACACCGCACGGCGGGCCGCGGGCGCGACGCCCGCCGCGAACTTCAAAGGTCCCAGCGCGAAGCGGAATTTGTGAACCGAGAGCGCGATTCCCAACGCCAGCCCGTCGGCGCGGCCACCGGCTCGACGGTGAACCCGGAATTGGCCACCACCCGACCGAGGCGGATGAGGGGTTTCTTGTCCGGTCGCCGGTCGTACGGTCGACAACCGACCGCACCGCGCGCTGGCGGCGAACGCCGGTAAGCGCCGATCCAGTTCATCCGGGGGAGTCAGTTGCCAACTGTGATCCCCGAAAAGAAAGAATCCGCAACAAACAGAGGTAAGAAGCAATGAGCATAGGTAAGAAGATCGCCCACAAGCTCGAAGGGGCCAAAGGCGCCACCAAGAAGATCTTCGGCCGCGCCACCGGCAACACCCGCCTGCGCAGCGAGGGCCGCGCCGATCAGTTCAAGGGCAACACCAAACAAGCAGGGGCCAAGGTCAAAGACGCCTTCAAGCACTGACCCGGGCAATCCTCCTCCCAAACATCTACAGCGAAACTAGGTAAACGTCGTGATCGTTCTCGGAATCATCCTTATCGTCCTCGGGCTCGTCCTCCCCAGCCTCGTTCCTACCTTCGCCTTCGCCCATATTGTGTTGATCTTCGGGGTCATCCTCCTCGTCGTTGGCCTGTTCCTGGCGGTGGCGGGACGGATGGGACACGCCGTCGGCGGTCGCCGCCACTACTACTAACCGCGACGTGCCCCAGCCCAGTTCATAACTCCCACAGCTCAATCCAGCCTATTTCAGCAATCAACATGCTCAACCAATCCAAGGAGCCGACATGACTACCAGCACCATCGTTTGGATCGTCGTCGTCGCGATCGCGGCACTTCTGCTGGTCGCCGCAGTCGCGTGGGTGGCGCGCAAGAAACGCACCGACCATCGCCGCGTCCAAGCGGGCGACATCCGCGAGAAAGCAGTTGAGCAGTCCCACGAGGTGGGCCAACGCGAAGCGCTTGCCGACGAGACGGCAGCCAAGGCCCGCGCTGCGCAAGCCGAGGCCGAAGCCATGGCAGCGCACTCGGAAGGCCTGCAGCACCAGGCGCAAGCACGTCGCACCGACGCGGCTACCTCCCGCAGCGAGCTGAACGGAGAATTCGAGCGCGCCGACAAGATCGATCCGGACTCGCCAACCAGCGATACGCCACGCGGAGATGATGCCGGCCGGCAAGAGCCGTCACGGGTGCCCAAAGCCGGGTGACCGACGCCTGTATCGGGCGACGCGGTCCAACCCCCACGCACGCGCCCTGCCGGAATCGCGTGCCCTAATATCCGACCGTGCCCTAATATCCGACGTTGCAGGGATTGGTGGCCGTCAGCTGTTCTGGGTCAACTGTGTTGGACAGCAGGCGTAGTCCCGTTCGGCAGTCGCTTCTGACCGGCCGGATGGATCATTCGCCGGGGAGATGTCGCGTGCCTCAAGCAACCGGTCCGATTCAGCCGGCGTGCGCACCACCGGCCCCGATCAGCTCCATCTTCCCAATTCAAAAAGGGGGGCGGCGACGAATACCGAGCTAGATTGCCAATTCCCGCGGGGAAACTCAATGAATTTCATGTGCCGCAGCAATTCTGGGATTCAGCGAGTGGACGACCAATCGTTTAACGAGGACCTTTGCATTTGAACTGGCACCACCGCCGACGTGCTCTACGGTCGCGAGGACCTCGTGGCTTCCTGTTTGCCCCATCGCCAGAAACCGCTCCCCTTCAATCGCTTTTCGTCGCCCTTTACGTCGGTCCAGACGCCCGCCGGGTAGCTGTGTGGCTGCTTGGCGCCATCGCGGATGACGTCGAGTGTGCCGTCGTTGTGCTTGAGGTACGCATCACCGTATCGCATATATTTGTCGGTTTCGCCGTCTCGGAGTGTCACGGTAACTGTCATGGTTCAAACCTCCAGGTGCGCCGGCAACATGCCGGCAGGGATCGCGAGTGATGAGTTCACTTGAAAACAAATCGAATCGATGAGTATGACCGTGCGTGTGAATCGGGTGAAGCCGAGTGATCACGACATGCGGACCATCGTTGGCCCGTGCTCAGCGCACCTTCTCGGGAATCGAATTCAGTGCGTGCAGAATGTGTTCCGCCAGTTCGCTTGCCGCCTTGTCTCCGAGGTTGGAATGAGACCTGATGGTGTCCCTGACCAGTTCGAGACGGAGGACGTAGGGCGAGCGGAACGTCATCGTTGAAGCCATCGAAATTTCCTTACTGGTCGAGCATGTTCGCTCGCAACCGAGCTGCCCGATATCTACGATCTTACGCCGCTTCTGGTCACTGGGTGTGACTACGGACACGCGGTATTCCACGAGTTCCCAGAGACAAGGCGGAGCCGGTCATTGCCGCACAATCGATAAGCGTCGAGCGTGCTGCAACGTCGAGATCACCGCCAGAGTCGACTCCGCGCCCTGCTTACTGTTCACCCCGTCGGCGTGCAGTCCGTCGTATCCGCCACCCGTATCCGGGTCCCACATCGGCTCCCCCGCGTCGTTGTCGCCCATGAACCAGGCCGCGGCGGCCATGACGCCGGCCAGCCAAATCGGGTCGGTGTCGACGGCGGCGGCGCGCGCGCACGCATCGGCGAGTGTGGACACCTCAATCGGCTGCTGGTCAAAACCAGGCCTCGCGTCCTGGGTTTCTCTTCCCGCAGCGGGGGTCGGCGAAAGATGCCCGTCTGCCGTTTCGAACGCGATCAGCCAGGCCAATAGCTCCAGTCCGTGCTGACGCAGATTCGCGTCGGTGAGCACGGCACCGGCGGCGATCATCGCTTCCGGCAGAACGGCGTTCGCGTACGTCAGTCGTGATTCGGGCCACGGCCACCTCGGGTCGCAGTTCGAAGCGGGTACCGAAGCGGCATAGTCTGTGAGCAGCGCGCGAGCCGCACGGTGCTCCGGGTCAAAGGCGAGGAGTTCGGCAGCGCCCAGCGCCGCGAACGCCATCGCCCGCGGCCATGCCGACCGCTCCTGGGCGGCACGCTCGAACTGCATGATGGCCGATTGTCGGGACCCGGCGACATTGCTGCGTGCGGCCGCCGTGCCCAGACCCCAGATGCACCTTCCCCAGGCGTCCTCTACGGCCGGTTGGTCGACCCAGCTGCCTGTGCTGTCCATCCGATTACGGCATGCGCCGGAAAGTGCCTGCGCGTCGTTTAAGAATCGCAGCGCGACTCCGGCCAGATTGTTCAGTGTTCGGTTGGGCCCATGGTCTCGGGTGGCGACAACAAGTACCCGCGCCGCATGGTCGGTGCGGTAACCAGGCTCGGGCAGGGGCTCGGCAAGCCGCGCGTGCTCCAAAGTGCCACGACCATCGGTCAGCCGCAGCAGATGATCGAAGACGGGCGCCGGGAACGTCGTGGTCATACGAGTGCCCGCCGCTGCTTGAGGACTCGCACGACGCCGACGGCCCTCGCCGGCCTGCGCAGTCTCGGGGGATACCTGCTATGGATGCGGGGACGTGGAAACCCAGAAAATCCCTGGCGCACAACGGGAACCATCGACGGTCGAAATGTAAGTATAGCGCCCAAGGTGATCCCAACTGCGATTGTCACCTGCGTGTCCGGCTTGAGCGGTTGCTCGAGGCGATCAGCGGCAACAGGCTGATCCAGCCCGGACTAGATGGAACTTTTTTGACGATACACCCCGAAAATTGTGCCGGCGCGACGAGATGGCCGCGAATGTCACGCCCTCGCCGGACGACCCCGTAGCTGCCCGTCGTGGAGTAGAGTCGGAGAATCGGGACCATCAGGCCCCCATGATGAAGGGGTCAGTGATGTCCGATAAGTCTCCTCGGCAAACCATGAGCAAAAAGTCTGGAAAGTCGTTGAAGGAGAAACGCGCCGACAAGCACGCGAAGGCCACCCGCCGCGCCGCGTCCACCGACGCGTTATTTCACGACAAGAAGCGCTGAAGCACAACGACTTTCGTGACACTTCTCTAGACGACATCAAAACTCGCGACGAGTGAGCGGACACCTCAGTTTCGCAACCGTCGTCGCCTTAGCTCGATCGGTCCAGCCTCCAGTTAGGTTGTGGCCTGGCTTTTTAATCACACGTATGATTCAGCGTGGTCTTCCGGCGCTCGGTGTCGACCGGTCGGCCACGACGATCCGGCTGGCGGGGCGATCCGGCTGGAATCTGCTCAGCGGGTTGGTCCGTGATTTCTCGGTCCTCGGTCGGCGTGCACTGTGCCGCGGGGCTGGCGGCAGGTAGGTCTCCGAATGCCCGGTGTCAGTCTGATCGGCAAGCGGGTTGTCGCCAGCATGGCGGTGTGGTGAGCGTTCGCGCAGGCCCCAACGGCTGTTTCTCGGCAGGTGCCAGCTGGTCACCGACCAAGCGGCCCCATTTCCGGGTTGACCCGGGCTGCACGGGGTATTCTCCTCCGAATGACGGTACGACCGGCGCCACGCCTCCCCGGACCCAGCATGGCAGCCCGGGCCAAATGGTTGCTACGAGCCCGGCCCGGCGACTACATGCTGGCACTAAGCGTGGCGACGGCTTCGCTGCCGGTGGTGGGTAAGCATCTGGAACCGCTAGGCGGCGTGACCGCAATGGGTGTCTGGGGCTATCGGCACATACCAGGGTTTTTGTCCACATCGGCGAAGTCCTGGTTCACCCCGGGCATCGGTGAGATCCGTAAGGCCGAGCGCCGCCAAACCCAGGCGGTCTCCGACGCCGCACTGCGCGGCGTCGTGTCGGGCAAAGACCTCGACATCGAGTGGCCGGCCCCGGAGCGCACTCCACCGTTCTGGAGAGCGCGCCACCACCGTCGTCATCTGCACCGCACGTCGGTCCGGTACGGCGAACACCCGGTGCAACTGCTTGACGTGTGGCGTCGCAAGGAATTGCCGGTCCGCCCGGCACCGGTGCTGGTCTTCGTTCCCGGCGGTGCCTGGGTGCACGGCGGCCGTACCCTGCAGGGCTACGCGCTGATGTCGCATCTGGCCGAGTTGGGTTGGGTGTGCCTTTCGGTGCAATACCGGGTCTCGCCGCACCACCGCTGGCCATCCCACATCACCGACGTCAAAACCGCAGTCGCTTGGGCGCGCGCCAACGTCGACAAGTTCGGTGGTGACCGCGATTTCATTGCGGTGGCAGGTTGTTCGGCGGGCGGGCACCTGTCCGCGTTGGCCGGACTCACCGGCAACGACCCCGAAATGCAGACCGAGCTGCCCCCCGGCTCGGACACCTCGGTCGATGCGGTGGTGGGAATTTACGGCCGCTACGACTGGGAGGACCGCTCGACCGCTGAGCGGGACCGCTTTGTCGACTTCCTGGAGCGGGTAGTCGTCAAGCGCCGCATCGATCGCCACCCCGAGGTGTTCCGTAGCGCGTCGCCGATCGCCCGGGTACATCCGGATGCCCCGCCGTTCTTGGTGATTCACGGCAGCAACGACTCGGTGATACCGGTAGAACAGGCGCGCAGCTTCGTGGAGCGCCTGAGGTCGGTCTCCCGTTCGGTGGTCAGCTACGTCGAGCTGCCCGGCGCCGGGCACGGCTTCGATTTGACCGACGGGGCGCGAACCGGTGCAATGGCGACCGCGATCGGGCTATTCCTCAACCAGGTCCACCGCAGCCGGATGATCACCGCCAAAGAGGTTATTTAGCCGCCCGCCGCCGGTAGCGTCCCACCCGTGAGGTTGAAAAGCGGGAGAGTATTCAGGTGAAGAGGCTGAGCGGCTGGGACGCGGTGCTGCTGTACAGCGAGACACCGAATGTGCATATGCACACTCTGAAAATCGCCGTCATCGAGTTGGATGCCGACCGCCGCGACTTTGGAATCGACGCATTCCGCAGGGTCATTCACAGCCGGCTGGACAAGCTCGAACCGTTTTGCTATCAGCTGGTTGACATTCCGCTGAAGCTGCACCATCCGATGTGGCGGGAGAACTGCGAAGTCGACCTGACCTATCACGTGCGGCCGTGGCGGCTGCCCGCCCCTGGCGGTCGTCGCGAGCTGGACGAGGCCATCGGCGAGATCGCCAGTACCCCGCTGGACCGTGATCATCCGCTCTGGGAAATGTATTTCGTCGAGGGTCTGGCCAATCACCGGATCGCTGTGGTCGGCAAGATCCACCACGCGCTCGCCGATGGGGTTGCCGCGGCGAATCTGCTTGCGCGGGGCATGGATCTGGCGCCGGGTCCGCAACGCGACCGTGACACCTATACTTCCGACCCTGCCCCAACCAAGGGGGCGCTGCTGCGTTCGGCGTTCGGCGATCACCTGCGCCAAATCGGGCGGATCCCGCGGACGATCGGCTACACCGCGCAGGGTGTTAACCGGGTGCGGCGCAGCGCGCGCAAGCTTTCGCCGGAACTGACTCGGCCGTTCACTCCGCCGCCGACGTTCATGAACCACATGCTCACTCCCGAGCGTCGATTCGCCACCGCCACACTGGCGTTGGCGGACATCAAAGAGACCAGCAAGCGGCTCGGGGTGACGATCAACGACATGGTGCTGGCGCTTTCCGCGGGCGCGTTGCGCAAACTGCTGCTGCGCTATGACGGCAAGGCCGACCACCCGCTGCTGGCCTCGGTCCCGGTGAGCTTCGACCGCTCGCCCGACCGGATCTCCGGGAATTACTTCACCGGAATGCTGGTGGCGTTGCCCGCCGACCTCGACGACCCGTTGGAACGGGTGCGACGCTCCCATGACTACGCCAACGACGCCAAGGAGGCCCACCAGCTCCTCGGACCGGAACTCGTCAGCCGGTGGGCGGCCTACTTCCCGCCGGCGCCGTCGGAGTCGCTGTTCCGCTGGCTGTCCAGCCGAGACGGCCAGAACAAGGTGCTGAACCTGAACGTCTCGAACGTGCCTGGCCCCCGCGAACACGGGAGGGTCGGTGGCGCGGTGGTCACCGAGATCTATTCGGTCGGACCGTTGACCGCCGGCAGCGGTTTGAACATCACGGTCTGGAGTTATGTCGACCAGCTCAACGTTTCGGTTCTTTCCGACGGCGCAACTGTCGAGGACCCGCATCAGGTAACCGAGGCCATCCTCGAGGAGTGTATCGAAATCCGCCGAGCCGCAGGGCTTTCCGAAAAGCTGACGGTGATCGAGAGCGCGATGGCGCAGGCTTAGCCGTCCAGACGCGCCAGCAGGTCGCGGCGGGCGATCTTGCCGGTGCTGCTGCGGGGCAGCTCGTCCAGCACGACGATCTCGCGAGGCACCTTGTAGTTGGCCAGGTTGTCTCGGACGTGCTGCTTGAGGTCGTCGGCGCTGGCCGATCCGCCCTGCGCGAGCACGACGAACGCCGCCAGTCGTTGCCCGTACTGCTCATCGTCGACTCCCAGCACCGCGGCTTCGGCGACATCCGGGTGAGCCGCGAGGATCTTTTCCACCTCAATCGGGTAGACGTTTTCGCCACCGGAAACGATCATCTCGTCGTCGCGCCCAACCACGTATAGTCGCCCGGCCTCATCGAGGCGGCCGATATCACCGGATGCCATGAAGCCTTCGTGGAAGTTTCTGCCCGCGCCGGAGGTGTAACCGTCGAAGCGGTTGGAGTTGCGCACGAAGATTTGGCCGACCCCGCCGGTCGGCACCCGGCGATGGTCTGCGTCGAGGATGCGGATCTCGGTCCCCACCGCGGGTTTGCCCGCGGTGTCCGGCGCGGCGCGCAGGTCGGCGGGTGTCGCGGTGGCGATCATGCCGGCTTCGGTGGCGTTGTAGTTGTTGTAGATGATGTCGCCGAACTCGTCCATGAACCGGGTGACGACGTCGGGGCGCATCCGGGATCCCGACG
Organism: uncultured Actinomycetota bacterium; assembly: GCA_963744835.1. Lineage (GTDB taxonomy): Bacteria > Actinomycetota > Actinomycetes > Mycobacteriales > Mycobacteriaceae > Mycobacterium. Next base: position 567,186 of record CAVUVB010000006.1, on the reverse strand, counting down.
CGGTGGCGAACCGCAGCGAACGCCCGCTGTAACGACGACGAACCTCGTCGGGCAGGTCCATGATCCGGTCGAACATCACCGGCACCACGCACAAGCCGGTGGCCTGGTAGCGGTCGATAAGGTCGAGGGTGGCTTCCGGGTCGAATTTGCGCCGCGTGGCCACCGTGCAACCCAGCGATGCGGCGAAGACAAGCTGCGAAAAGCCCCAGGCGTGAAACATCGGCGCCACCACCACCGTCGTCTCCTCGGTGTGCCACGGCACGCGGTCCAGGATCGCCTTGAGTTCGGTCGATCCTCCACCGGAATGCTTGGCGCCCTTGGGGTTACCGGTGGTGCCCGAAGTCAGGAGGATCAATTGGCCTTTGCGCTCTGTCTTGGCGGGCCGATTGCCGGAATGGCTGGCGATGAGTTTCTCGACGGTGGTCTGGTGGGCGTCAGGATTGTCGGTCCACGCCACGATGCGGGTGGTGTCGGGCTTGTCGGCCAGCGCTCGGTCCACCGACTCGGTGAACTCCTCGTCGTAGATCACCGCGTCCGCCCGTTCGCGATTGACCACCTCGGCCAGCGCCGGGCCGGCGAACGAGGTGTTGAGCAGCAGCACATCGGCATCGATTCGGTCGGCCGCCACGAGCGCCTCGATGAAGCCACGATGGTTGCGGCACATAATGGCAACCACTTCCGGTGTGCCGCCGGGCAAACTCTGCAGCGCAGATGCCAACGCGTCGCCACGCTGGTCGAGTTCACGATAGGTGAGCGTGCCGATCTCGTCGATCAGTGCCGGACGGTTCGGACAGCGTTGCGCCGACATCGCGAATCCGCTTGTGACGGAAAGACCTTGGCGCTGCACGACGGCGGCGATCCGAAGATACTTGTCGGGCCGCAGCGGAGCGATGATCCCGGCCCGGAGCATGGCAGCCACCAGGCCACCCGCTTCGGTGAGACGGGACAGCACGCCGGGATCTGCCATCGGCGCTGCTAGCCGATTACCGGGAGACGACGCTCTTTGGCCAACGTGTCCAGCGCCTTCTGCATGACACGGCGGACATGGGCGTCGACCTCGTCGATATCGGGATCCTCCCCGAACTCGACCCGCACGTCGATCGGGTCGAGCACCTGCATCACGATTTTGGTGGGCAGCGGCACGTTGGGCGGCACCACTGCCGAAAGGCCGAACGGGAAGCCCACGGAGATCGGAAGGATCTTCACCCGCATCAGCTTGTCCAACCGCAGCGCCCGGGCCAATCCGGTGCCGCGGGACAGGTAGAGCTGATTTTCCTGACCGCCGATGGAGACGGCCGGCACGATGGGAACCCCGGCGTTCAGCGCTGCCCGGACGTATCCGGTGCGTCCGTCGAAGTCGATGGTGTTCTCCACCAAAGTCGGCCGGTACACGTCGTAATCACCGCCCGGGAACACCACCACCACACCGCCGGAACGCAGTGCCTCGTCAGCGTTTTCGTGGTTGGCGCGGATGAAGCCGGTCCGAACGAAAAACTCACCGGTCGGGCCGGTGAAGATGATGTCGTGGCTCAACGTGTAGACAGGCCGGTTATACCCGAACGTCTCGTAGAAACCGGTGGTGAACACCGGAACGTCCATCGGGAACAGTCCGCCGGAGTGGTTGGACACCACCAGCGCGCCGCCCTGCGGGAAGGACTCCAGCCCGCGCACCTCCGCGCGGTGGTAGCCCTTGATCAACGGACGGATCCACCCCATTACGCGTTCCGTGAGCCCGGGATCCCACTTGGAAATCTCGGTTGGTTCGGTATCGATTGCGTTCAACGCATTCCTCTGGGATTGCAGCGCGGATTTGGCTGTGATGGTAACCCAGCGTCTGCAACGTCCTCTCCTCACCGACCGTTCGGGGCGGCTCGCTACCATCTCCTCGACACCCGTCAATGAACTTAAAAGGAGCGTCACAGAGTCGTGAGCACTGAAGAAGCCGGCACCAGCGAACCCGAAGTTCTCGTCGAGCAGCGAGACCGGATCCTGATCATCACCATCAACAGGCCCAAGGCCAAGAATGCGGTCAACGCCGGCGTGGCCAGAGGGCTGGCTGATGCGGTGGACCGGCTTGACGAAGACCAGGGCCTGTCCGTAGGCATCTTGACCGGTGCGGGTGGCTCGTTCTGTGCGGGAATGGATCTCAAAGCGTTTGCCCGCGGCGAGGTTCCCGTCGTCGAGGGCCGCGGAATGGGCTTTACCGAGCGTCCACCGGTCAAGCCGCTGATCGCCGCCGTCGAAGGCTACGCGCTGGCCGGGGGCACCGAGCTGGCGCTGGCCACCGATCTGATCGTGGCAGCCAAGGACGCGGCGTTCGGCATTCCCGAGGTCAAGCGCGGCCTGGTCGCCGGGGGCGGCGGGCTGCTGCGGCTACCGGAGCGCATTCCGGCCGCCATTGCGATGGAGTTGGCGCTGACCGGGGAAAATTTCACCGCCGAGCGGGCACACACCCTCGGGATGGTCAACGTGCTCGCCGAGCCCGGCGGCGCGCTGGAGGCGGCGATCGAATTGGCCGAACGGATCACCGCCAATGGGCCGCTGGCCGTGGCCGCTACCAAGCAGATCATCGTCGAGTCACGCGGCTGGAGTCCGGAGACCAGGTTCGCCGAGCAGAACAAGATCCTGATGCCGGTGTTCTCGTCCAACGACGCCAAGGAAGGCGCGATCGCATTCGCCGAGAAGCGCCCGGCCCGCTGGACCGGCACCTGAGATCAGGCTGCGCGCATGTCGTTCTCCGGGTCTTTCAGGGCGTCCGCACTGTCCTCGGCGGTGACGGGGCCTGCAACCCCCGACGCGGCATCGGTAGTGGGTAGCGGCGCCAGGCCTGGCTCCGGGGTCAACAGCATCGTGGCGCGCGCATCCAGCACGTGGCCGATGAAGAAGTCGTACAGCGCGATCCTCTGACCGAAAGGTGCACGGGACGGCTCGATCCCGGGGTAGCCCGTCTCAATCTGCGGGTAAACCTCCCGCCGCGCTCGGTTTACCCGAAGGGCCCGACGGCGCTGGGCTTTCGGTGAGTTGGGTGATCTAAACTACAGCCGAGTGCATGACAGCTTTGGCGAGGTTTGTAACGTGATGACACCACAGAAGGTCCGAGCTTGAGTATTTCGTTACTTCTCGAGATGGCTGCTTCGAGTAATCCCGACCGCACAGCCGTCGTCTCGGGGGACACCCGGTTGACGACTCAGCAGCTGAGCGATCTCGCCGACGGCGGCGCCGGTGTCATCGCGCGATCGAACACCAAGCATGTCGTCTATGTCGGCACCGGTGGGGCGATGCTGCCGGTGCTGATCTTCGCGTCGGTGCGGGCCGGCCTGGCGTTCACCCCGGTCAATTACCGGCTATCCGCGGGCGGCATCCAAGCGCTGATCGCCCGGCTGCCCGAACCGCTGGTGATCGCCGACAGGCGGTACCGCGACATGCTGGGCACCGGCGGCGAGCACGTCATCGATTCCGACCAGTTTTTGGCGGAGGCAGGCAGCGCCGAGCCCGCAGCCGAGTTTCCCGACCCCGACACGGTCGCGATCGTGCTGTTCACGTCGGGCACCACGTCGCAGCCCAAAGCGGTCGAACTCACGCACAACAACCTCACCAGCTACATCACCGGATCAGTCGAATTCGATTCCGCCGAACCGACCGACGCGGCGCTGATCTGCGTGCCGCCCTATCACATCGCCGGAGTCAGCGCGGCGCTGTCGAACCTGTACGCCGGACGCAAGATGGTCTACCTGCCCATCTTCGATCCGCAGGAATGGGTGCGGCTGATCAACGCCGAGCACGTCACCACCGCAACCGTGGTGCCGACCATGCTCGACCGCATCGTGAGTGTGCTGGAGGGCGGCGCTGATGAATTGCCGTCGCTGCGAAACCTCGCCTACGGCGGTTCGAAGGTCGGTTTGCCGCTGGTCCGGAAGGCCCTCGAGCTGCTACCGGATGTCGGGTTCGTCAACGCTTATGGGCTGACCGAGACGAGTTCGACGATCACCGTGCTGACCCCGGACGATCACCGCCAGGCGCGGTGCGCCTCGGATCCCGCGGTGGTCAAGCGGTTGGCCTCGGTCGGTCAACCGGTGCCCGGCATCGAGCTGCAAATCCGCGACGACAATGGCACGGTGCTGCCGGCAGGGGAGACCGGTGAATTGTTCGTTCGCGGCGACCAGGTCTCGGGCCGCTACAGCGGGATCGGCTCGGTGCTGGACGCCGACGGGTGGTTCCCGACCAAGGACATCGCCACGCTCGACCAGGACGGCTATCTGTTCATCGGTGGACGCAGCGACGACACCATCATTCGGGGTGGGGAGAACATCGCGCCGGCTGAGCTGGAGGACGTGCTGATCGAGCACGCCCATGTGCGTGACGTCGCCGTGGTCGGGATCGAGGATCCGCAATGGGGCCAGGCGATCGTCGCGGTGGTGGTACCGGCCGTCGGCACTGAGCCAGACCCCGAAGAGTTGCGCGAGCATGTCCGCCAGAGCTTGCGCGGTTCGCGTACGCCCGACCGGGTAGTCTTTCGCGACGAGCTGCCCACCAACGCGACCGGCAAGGTGCTGCGTCGCGAAATTGTCGAAGACCTTCGAGCTAGCGCCACAGTAAAGGATCGAAACATGATCAAGAACGGAACCCGTCTGGCCAGCCAGGTGTGTGACACCCAGGTCATCGTCGTCCGAAGCTCGGACAGCCTCGATGATCTGCGCTGTGGCGGCGCACCGATGGTGGCATTGGACGCCGAGCGCTCCGGTGAACTGGATCCGGCGTTCGCCGACGGCAGCGTGATGGGTAAGCGCTATGTGGACGAAACCGGCGCCGAGGTGCTGGTAACCAAGGCCGGCGCCGGCACACTCAGCGTCGGCGAGACCGTGCTGAGCCTCAAGGAAGCCAAACCGCTGCCGGCCAGCGACTAGCCCGCCGACGATGCAGACCGCGGAGCGGTCTGAGGAGAAGGCGGGCAATCAGGTCTAGCCCGCCGACGATGCAGACCGCGGAGCGGTCTGAGGAGAAGGCGGGCAATCAGGTCTAGTCGCGGCGCTCCGGTAGTCCGTTGCGGCGGACGAATTCCCGTGCTTTAACCAGGAATTCGAGTTGCTCGGAGACCTTTCGCAGCGGGTCGGTGCTGTGGGTAGAGCGGCACAGTACGACGGCGCCTTCGAACACGGCGATCGATGTCACCGCCAGTGAATCGGCATCCGGCTCGGAAAACCCGTCGGCGACGAACGCCCGAGTCAGCGCGGAGCGCCAATGGGCGAAAATCCGTCCGGCCTCGGCGGTCAGCCGAACCTCGTCCTCGGCCGAGCCGATCGCTGCAGCCACCACGGGGCAGCCGGCGTTGAAGTCGCTGTCGGTCAGCAGGCGTTCCCAGAGTGCGACAAACTGCCGCAACAACGCCATTGCGCCCTGCCCGGTCGCGACGTCGATGTCGGCGGTGATCGCTTTTCCGGCGAACCGAAGCGCCTCGGCGAGGATCTGGTTGCGCCCCTCGGGAAAGTGGTAATACACCGATCCCCGAGGTGCGCCGCTGCGGGCGAGCACCTCGTCGATCGTCACACCAGCAGCCCCGCGTTCGCGCATTACCTCGGCTGCGCTGATCAGCATCTTGGTTCGGGTATCACCGCGCTTACCGCGGGCACGCGTCGTTAACGACATGGTCGTAGCAGTCCCTCTACGGTCCAACCGTCATGCCGCGTGCGGGTGGCGCAGCTGCGGCATCCGCCATTGCACGGCACGCCGACTGAACCGGATGGACCGGAACGACTTGTGGCGTAGGTCGGGAATCTCCCGGGTGAACTGGTAGCCGGCGAGATTGAGTTCGACGAGCAACATGTTCTTCTCCTGGGCTTTCTGCTGCCCTCGTGCGTTGTGTTCTCCACCGCACGATTATGCAAAGGAGCATATAACAGCGGTGATCGACGGGCAAGCGCAGGGTAAGAGAAATCTGTGTACATCGTTAAAAGTAATGGTTGTCAGCATTGCTTAGCCAGGCTTGCGCTGGTGGCTGGCCTTTCGGTGATATGCCCTATTGCATATTCCTGGGCTCTACGCTTGACTCGGCCAATGACTAGCACTTCTGGTTTGCCGGCCCTGGAAACTGTGACCTTGGAGCGGGACGGACACGTCTTGCTGATCGGCCTGAACCGACCGCACAAACGCAACGCTTTCACCCAGACGATGCTCGCCGACCTGGCTCGCGCCTACGGGCTGCTGGAGTCTGATCCGTCGGTGCGCGTAGGCGTGCTCTTCGCACACGGTGACCACTTCACTGGCGGTCTGGACCTTGTCGACGTCGGCCCCAACATCGCGTCCGGCGACCTGCCATTGCCGCCGGACGGACGGGATCCGTGGCGCTTGGACGGTTCCTGGACGACGCCGCTGGTCGCCGCGGCGCACGGCTGGTGCATGACCCTGGGCATCGAGCTGCTGCTGGCCGCCGATGTCCGCATTGCAGCGGCGGGCACCCGCTTCGCGCAACTCGAGGTGCAACGCGGCATTTACCCTTTCGGTGGCGCGACTCTTCGACTTCCGCGCGAAGCCGGATGGGGCAATGCCATGCGCTGGCTGCTCACCGGCGACGAGTTCGACGCCACCGAGGCGCACCGCATCGGTCTGATCCAAGAGGTCGCCGAAGACGCGGCGGCCGCGCTGACCCGGACCCGGGAAATCGCGCACACCATTGCCGGGCGCGCGGCGCCGCTGGGCGTGCGAGCCACCCTGGCGTCAGCCCATCTGGCCCGCGAGCGGGGTGATGCAGCTGCCATCGAGCGGCTACGACCGGAGGTGGCGGCCCTGTTCGCGACCGCCGACGCCGCCGAGGGCGTGCAGTCGTTCATCGAGCGTCGCCAAGCCCAGTTCCAGGGGCGCTGACAGGGTTAGGCTCGGCGCAGCCGATCGGAAGGCGTCAGCCATGGGCCACTACAAGAGCAACGTGCGCGACCTGGAGTTCAACCTCTTCGAAACGCTGGACTTGGACCAGGTACTGGCCGACGACGCGTTCGGCGACCTGGACGGCGAATCGGTGCGGCAGATGCTTTCCGAGGCCGCTCGGTTGGCCGAGGGCCCGGTGGCCGAGTCGTTTGCCGACGCCGATCGTCACCCGCCGATGTTCGACCCCGACACCCACGTCGTGAGCCTGCCCGAACCGTTCAAGAAGTCGCTGAGCGCGTGGCGAGACGGTGAATGGTTCCGGGTCGGGCTCGACGAAGGCGTCGGCGGGGTGCCGGCCCCGTCGATGGTGCAATGGGCGATCAACGAGTTGGTTCTCGGCGCCAACCCGGCCGTCTTCATGTATATGGCCGGCCCGATACTCGCGAACATCCTCTACGCGATCGGCAACGAACAACAACGGCATTGGGCATCGCTGGCGATCGAGCGAAACTGGGGCGCCACCATGGTGCTCACCGAACCCGACGCCGGGTCCGACGTCGGCGCCGGCCGAACCAAAGCGATCGACCAGGGCGACGGCACTTGGCACATCGAGGGCGTCAAGCGGTTCATCACCTCGGCCGACTCCGACGACCTGTTCGAGAACATCCTGCACATGGTGCTGGCCCGGCCCGAGGGCGCCGGCCCGGGCACCAAGGGCCTGAGCCTTTTCCTGGTGCCCAAGTTCCTGCTCGACCCGCAGACCGGCGAACCAGGCGAGCGCAACGGAGCATTTGTCACCGGGCTGGAGCACAAGATGGGCCTGAAAGTTTCGGCCACCTGCGAGCTGACATTCGGTGGACACGGAGTCCCTGCAACAGGCTGGCTGGTCGGCGACAGCCACAACGGCATCGCGCAGATGTTCAAGATCATCGAATATGCGCGAATGATGGTGGGCACCAAAGCCATTGGGACGTTATCGACGGGTTACCTGAATGCGTTGGACTACGCCAAGTCTCGGGTACAGGGAGCCGATCTGACCCAGATGACCGACAAGGCCGCACCGCGAGTCACCATCATGCACCATCCCGATGTGCGCCGGGCGCTGATGACGCAGAAGACCTACGCCGAAGGGCTGCGCGCGCTGTATCTCTACACGGCAGCCCACCAGGACCCGGCTGCGGCCGCCGTGGTGTCCGGCGCCGACCCGCAGTTGACGGAGCGGGTTAACGACCTGCTACTGCCGATCGTGAAGGGCGTGGGCTCCGAGCGGGCCTATCAAACTTTGACCGAGTCCTTGCAAACGTTCGGTGGATCCGGCTTCCTACAGGATTACCCCATCGAGCAGTACATCCGGGACGCCAAGATCGACAGCCTCTATGAAGGCACCACCGCAATCCAGGCGCAGGACTTCTTTTTCCGCAAGATTGTCCGCGACCATGGCGTTGCGCTGCAACATCTGGTCACCCAGATCGAGGCATTCATTGACAGCGAGGACGCCCGCCCCGAACTCGCCGACGCCCGATCGTTGCTGGCGACCGCAGTCGAGGACCTGCAGGCCTGGGTGGCCACGATGACGGGGTTTTTAGTCGACGCTCAGGAGAGTGCCCGCGAACTCTATCGAGTCGGCCTGGAATCGGTGCGCTTCCTGGTCGCGGTCGGCGATCTGCTGATCGGATGGCTGCTGCTTCGGCACGCGGAGGTCGCGCTGACAGCGCTCGACCGCGACCCGGCGGCGGCCGACCGGGCGTTTTATGCCGGAAAGGTCGCTGCGGCACAGTTTTTCGTCAAGAATGTGCTGCCACGGCTGACTGCCGAGCGCGGGGTCGCCGCTGGGGTCGACCTGGCGATCATGGACATGCGCGAAGAAGCTTTCTGAAACGCGCCCGAACATCGCCGAGCGCCACGCCAGACGGTATGGGGGGCTGGGGCCTCGCTCACCTGTGAACGTGGGTTGCCGACAGGGTGGTCCTGGCCGGTAGAGCCACAAGATGTGGGAGGCCCCAGTGAAATGTCAGCGTACGAGCGTTGGTTTGGATGTGCACGCGCGATCGGTGTTCGGGTGTGGTGTAGATGGGCAGACCGGTGAGGTGTTCGAGCGGCGGTTGACGCCGGATCATCGGGAGATTTTGGACTGGATCGTGTCGTTGCCTGCGCCGGTTGCGGTGGTTTATGAGGCGGGGCCAACGGGGTTCGGGTTGGCTCGTGGGCTGGCCGAAGCCGGGATTGAGTGTGTGGTGGCTGCGCCGTCCAAGCTGCAGCGTCCCGCGGGTGATCGGGTCAAGACCGATGCTCGTGATGCCCGCCATTTGGCCCGGTTGTTGCTTTTGGGTGAGGTGGTGGCGGTGAGGGTCCCCAGCTACGAGCAAGAGACGGCCCGTGATCTGGTGCGCGCGCGTGAGGATTGTCGTGCAGACCTGATGGCGGCTCGGCTGCGGTTGTCGCATCTGCTGTTGCGTCACGGCAGTGTCTATTCCGGCGGTAAGGCGTGGACGGCCACTCATCAGCGGTGGTTAGGCACTCGCCGCTTTAGGGCCCCGGCTCTGCAACTGGCTTATGACGCCGCGTTTGATGCGATGCTGGCCACGGTGGACCGCCGCGATCGTCTGGATGCTGCGATCGCGGCCATGGCGGCTGATTCGATGTTTACCTCGGTGGTGAACCGGCTGGGCTGTTTGCGTGGAGTTTCAACGTTGACCGCGTTCGGGTTGGCCGTAGAAATCGGTGAGTGGCAACGGCTCCGGGCCGGTCCATCGGCGCTTATCTGGGGTTAGTCCCCAGTGAATATTCCTCGGGAGCTACCCGCTGCCAGGGCGGAATCACCAAAACCGGTAACCACCACGCCCGCCGTCTGCTCATTGAGGCAGCCTGGCATCACCGCAAGCCCTATCGGCCCGGACAACTGTTACGCCGACGTTGGGATGTCGCCCCGCCGGCGGCACGGGCTCGTGGCCATGCCGCCAACCGGCGCCTGCACGCCCGCTGGGTTCACTTTGATCAACGCAAGAAACGCTCCGTGGTCGCCAACGCCGCCATCGCCCGTGAACTGGCCGGCTGGTGCTGGTCGTTGGCCATTATGGACGGCTAACGCCGCCTCTAAACGTCCAGACAGCCAAAAGGCCGGTGAAACGGCACGCGAACATCCGAGTGACCCGCGTTCACGCTGTGAGCACATCCCATTGCCTGACAACAGGATCCACGCTCGTTCTTGCCAGAAAAGCGGTCCACTCAAGCCGAAAGCTCCGTCCTGCGGTACCCAACCCGCGCATATCAGACTGACCTCGCGTCGATAACCGACACGCCACACCACCGACCACAGCTGCCTGGTCAACGAAGCGGCGGCCGCAACGACGGTTACGGTCGCCGCTTCACCCTGCCCCTTGACAAAAGGTCTCCCATATCAGCGTGACGCTCGCGGGCGGCTAGCTGTCGGTCGTGTAGCCCATCGGCATCAGCACGCTCTTCTGCTGGGTGAAGTGCTCGACGCCTTCCGGTCCGTTCTCGCGGCCGATACCGGAGTTCTTATAGCCACCGAACGGACAACACGGATCGAAGGCGTACCAGTTGATTGCGTACGTCCCGGTGCGGATTTTCTCCGAGATCTCGATGCCGCGCGGCACGTTGGCGGTCCACACGCTGCCGGCCAGGCCGTACACCGAGTCGTTGGCGATCTTGATGGCGTCCTCTTCGGTGTCATAAGGGATGATGCTCAGCACCGGCCCGAAGATCTCCTCCTGGGCGATCGTCATCTTGTTGTCGACATCAGCGAAAACCGTGGGCTGGACGAAGAAGCCGCTGTCCAAGCCTTCGGGACGGCCGCCGCCGCAGACCAGCCGGGCGCCCTCCTCGACGCCCTTGGCGATATAGCCCTCGACGCGGGCGCGCTGCTTCTCCGAGATCAGCGACCCGATCTGGGCGGCCGGGTCCGACGGTGTCCCGACCGGCAGTGCCTGGACGAAAGCGCTGACCGCGTCGACGATTTCGTCGTAGCGCGAGCGCGGCGCCAGGATGCGGGTCTGGGCCACGCATGCCTGTCCGGTGTTCATGATCCCGGAGAACACCAGCATCGGGATCGCGGCGGCCAGATCGACGTCATCGAGGATGATGGCCGCCGACTTTCCGCCGAGCTCCAGTGTGCACGGCTTGAGCATTTCCGCAGCGCGGCGCCCGATCTCCCTGCCGACGCCGGAGCTGCCGGTGAAAGAGAAGATGTCGATGTCGCGATTGGACGTCAGCGCTTGTCCGGTCTCGACGCCACCGGGAACTATCGACAGCACACCCTCGGGCAAACCGGCCTCGGCGAATACCTCCGCCAATGCGTTTGCGCTCAAAGGGGTTTCAGCGGCCGGCTTGAGCACTACCGTGCAGCCGGCCAATAACGCCGGACCCAGCTTGTTGATCGCCAAGAACAGCGGCACGTTCCACGCCACGATCGCGCCGACCACACCGATGGGCTCGCGATGGACGATGGTCTGCCCGTAGCCGCCGTTGCGGACCTCTTGCCACTTGACCTGATCGACGGCGGGACCGGCGAAGAAGTTCATCGCCCCGATCCCACTCATCCACTGCATCGTCTCGACGGAGGTCGGCGGCTGGCCGGTCTCGGCCCCGAGCAGCTTGGTGAAGAGGTCCTTGCGCTCCTCCATCAACTTGAGGGCATTGGCGATCACGGCCGCGCGCTCCTTTGGCGGAGTCGTTGGCCAGGGACCGTTGTCGAAAGCGGCCCGCGCCGCCGCGACTGCGGCGTCTACGTCGGCCGCCGCCGCCATCGGCACCTTGCCGACGTACTCACCGGTGGCCGGGCAGTGCACCTCGATGACTTCCGAGGTCGACGGCTCCGTCCACTTACCGCCGATGAAAAGCGTGTCGTACTCGGTCTTAATGTCGGTCATTCGCGCCGTTCCTCCTCATTGCTCCGCACTGCATCGTCGCGGGCGGCCATAGAGCGCCACCCTACCCAGCGGATCGCAAAACGAGAACACGTTTCAGTCAAGTGGCTCGGTAGCCTCAATCTGGCCGTAGCACCAGCACCAAATTGCTCACCAGGAACTCGCGTAGCAGCGGCACCGAGCCCGCCCACCACAGCCATCGAGGGTGGTAGCGAGGGAACGCGGCAACCAAGGCGCCCGTGCTCGCGGCCCATTCCAGGCCGTCGGCCGCCGACACCGCGAACAACGACGACCCGTAGTCGTTCTTCGCCGGCTGACCATGTTTGCGGGCGTAGCGCCGGGCGGCGCGCGCCCCGCCGAGATAGTGGCTCAGGCCCATCTCGTGGCCGCCGAACGGCCCAAGCCACACGGTGTACGACAGCACCGCCAGGCCGCCGGGCCGAGTCACCCGCAACATCTCGCGGCCCAGCTGCCAGGGCCGCGGCACATGCTCGGCCACATTGGACGACAAGCAGATATCCACGCAGTCATCCGCGAACGGAAGGGCCATTCCCGACGCCCGAACGAATGTGGTTGGCGTCTGGGCAGATTCCGTTTTGGAAGAATGCATCTCGGCCGGATCCGGCTCGACGCCCAGATAGCGGATACCGACTTTCGAAAAGGCTGCTGCGAAATATCCCGGCCCTCCGCCGATGTCGAGCAGGGTACGCCCCACTGCCGAGCCGCCGTGGGTGCCCTGCCACAAATCGTCGACCATGGCCGCCGTGTCGTCGGCCAGCACGCCGTAGAACCGCGCCGGGTTTGGCTGCTCATAGCGGAACTCCGACAACAGGTGCAGCGAGCGGGAAAGCGTCGCCCGCCGTGCGAATAGGTCGGTGGCGGCCATTCACCACACCCTAAGACCTGGTGCCCGCTCCTCCTCGTGTCATCCCGACGCAAGCTGGGGTCCCCACCGCGACGCGCATCGTCGCCGGGCGGGTTTAGGCTGGACGACGATGTTTGCCGTGCGACGTGAGGCCATGGGCCGGGAAGCCCAGGGTCTCAGGGCCGTATTGCTGCTGTGCTGGCGCGACATCGGTCATCCGCAAGGTGGGGGGAGTGAAACCTACCTGCAGCGCATCGGCGCCCAGCTGGCCGCCTCCGGTGTCGCCGTCACGTTGCGCACTGCCCGCTATCCCCGCGCGGCACGGCGGGAAGTGATCGACGGTGTGCAGATCAGCCGCGCAGGCGGGCGGTATTCGGTGTACGTGTGGGCGTTGTTGGCGATGGCGGCGGCGCGCCTCGGAGTGGGACCGCTGCGGCGGGCGCGCCCGGATGTCGTGGTCGACACTCAGAACGGTTTGCCGTTTCTGGCCCGGTTGATCTACGGGCGGCGGGTCGCGGTCTTGGTGCACCACTGCCATCGTGAGCAGTGGCCAGTGGCCGGCCGGGTGCTGGGTCGGCTTGGGTGGTTCGTGGAGTCGCAACTCTCGCCGAGGCTCCACCGCCGCAATCAGTACGTGACAGTGTCGCTGCCGTCAGCGCGCGACCTGGTCGGCCTAGGTGTCGGGAACGAGCGAATTGCCGTGGTGCGCAACGGTCTCGACCAGGCGCCTGAGGCATCTCTGCGTGGACCGCGCGCCGCCACGCCGCGTGTATTGGTGTTGTCCCGGCTGGTGCCCCACAAGCAGATCGAGGACGCGTTGGCCGCGGTGGCGCACCTGCGCCCATCGATGCCCGAGCTGCATCTCGACATCGTCGGCGGTGGGTGGTGGTGGCAGCGCCTGGTCGACCACGCGGCGCGGCTGGGCATCAGCGACGCGGTGACATTTCACGGCCATGTCGATGACGTCACGAAGCACCATGTTATGCAGCAGTCTTGGGTGCACCTGCTGCCGTCACGCAAAGAGGGCTGGGGCTTGGCGGTCATCGAGGCGGCGCAGCACGCCGTGCCCACGGTCGGCTACCGATCCTCCGGTGGGTTGGCTGACTCGATCATCGACGGGGTGACCGGAATGCTGGTCGATGGTCGCGTCGAGCTGGTGAATCGGCTGCAACAGTTGCTGGCTGATTCGGTGCTTCGCGATCAACTCGGCGCCAAGGCGCAAGCGCGCAGCGTTGAGTTTTCCTGGCAGCAGAGTGCTGACGCGATGCGCACCGTGCTCGAGGCGATGATGACCGGAGGTTGCGTCAGCGGCGTGGTTTGACTCTGACACCGTCCTCTGGTTCGCGTGCGTCTTGTGGGGACTGTGGGGCCCAGGATTTGGTGCATATGTGGGCGCGGCGGGTTGGTTATGATTTCGTCAGTCGTGCCGGTGTGGCCTGGTCGAGGAGGTAGGGGTCGTGGTGTTTTCGATGGTGCCCGAGGTGGTGGGGGCCTCGGCGGCGATGGAGGCGGGGTTGGCGGCGGAGAAGGCGGCTGCGGTGGCCGCGGCGTCGCCGGCGTCGGTGGGGATCTCGCATATGGGTGGGGATTTGGATTCGTTGGAGTTTGCTCAGCTGGCGCGGATGGCGGCCGCGGAGTTGATGGCGACCGCGGGAGAGCATGTGGCGGCCCGGGCCGGGTTTTCGGGGGCGCAGTCGTTGGCCGGGGTGACGACGCAGGCCAGTGAGGCGATACGGGCGGCGGCGACCTCGATCTGAGTGACCGACGGTTTTCGGCGATTCGTGATGGTGTAGTGCTCTGACGGTGCTGCCGCATGCGCAGTTGGCCACGTTGTAGTCGGTGGCGGGGGCGGTCCTACCAGGGCAACGGCCATCAGCGAGTAGCTGAAGCGGCCGCCGACGAGGAGAACGCATTGACCCGGTACGTGTTCGGGCACTGTTGATGGCCGGGTTGTTCGGCATCACCCTGGCCGCGCTCAGCGTGCTGATGATCGTTAACTGGTCGCGCGCAGCGCGGGGCGGCCTGGCGCGCAACCCTTATCTCGGCGTGCGCACCCCGTCAACGCTGCGCAGCGAGCAGTCCTGGGTGGCCGGCAACCGCGCCGCGCTGCGTCTCGCGCCGCTGTACCTGCTCTTCAACGTCGCCACGTGCGCGGTCCTGGTCGCGCTCGCCCTGCACGGTTGGCGACTTGTCGTCATCGTCGCCGGCAGCAGCGGCCTCGTTGCTGTTATCGCTCTTTTCATCTACACCGCGGTCATCGCCAGCAGGGCCGCCAGGGCGGCCGACGACCACACCGATAGCCGCAGCGGTGCAAGCCAAAGCATGGACCTGTCCGCGGGGCCATTTTCTGAACGTACGACGACGATCCTCGGGTGGATCATTGCCGTGGCGGCCTGTGGCGCGACAGCATTGCTGCTGGGAACCGTCATCGACGGCTACGTGCTGGCCATCCACCATCACCTGCAGCCCAATGACACCTTCGGATTCCGGGACGACACGACACGCTCATGCCTGGCGGCGTGGTACGCCGCCCAGAAAGCGGGCTTCAGCTGGATCCTGTTCGGCTACGGCCCTTTTCTGGCGCTGAGCATCCTGTTTGGAGTAGTGGCGGCGATCACGCGGCGCCCACCATGGGACGTCACCGCTCTGGTCATGGCAACGCTTTTTCTGGCGATCTTCGCCGTGGTAATCGCCGGAATACACGCTGACAGCGTGGCCCGCGCCATCAGCTGCTGAGGGCGCACGCCTGTCACCGCCGCCGGTGCCAGCTGGCTACCGCTATGGCGATGATTCCGCTAATCAGCATCGCCAACCAGACCAGGTGCGCGATCACCGCGAGCATCCGACGGTCGGCCGGCACACCCGCGGAATCGCCGCCCACCCGGTACAACACCAGGTCTCGGCCGCGATAGGTCGCCAGCAGTCGCTTGAATGTCTTTGCGGCGCTTCCTATATCACCAGGGGTGCCCTTCTCGACCACCAGCCACCCCACGCCGGCACGGCGAAGTGCGGCGGGATCGGCGGCCGTCACCAGCAGCCGCCGCACCTCGCGTGCCCGCGTTCCCTCACCGGGAATCGTCACCCCGGAGATGATCAAGTCGCCGGTCACCAGCACGTCGGCTCGCACCCAGCGCGGCAGCGGATCCAGCACCGGCGCCGGTCCGGACCAGGCGAAGAACCGCATAGTATCGGCCGGGAGCACCGCGACCTCTGCCGGATCGTTGTTGATGACCGCTGCGACAGTTGCCCAGTCCGTCGGATAGTGCACCGGTTCAACCTTTCCGCCCACGCCCCAAGCTAAATCGGGAAGTGAGAGCAGCAGTGCGGTGCAGCACAACAACGCAGGAACCGCGGGTCCCAAAAAACCGAGCCAACGTCGCAACGTCAGCACCGCGGCCCCACCCGCCAACGCATATCCGGGCATCGCCAGTGCCACCCACTTCTGCCCGTCGCGCAGGACGCCGAGGCCGGGGGCGGCATTGATCACTGCGTGCAGCACGGCCAGCCCGAGTCCGGTGGCCGACGCGGCGGGTACCAGAACCGACACCGTCGCCAACACCAGCAGCGGTACCGCCGCTCGGCGCCGCACCAGGGCAGGCAGACCGGTGGCCACCACCGCGAGCAGGGCCGCGGCCGAGACCACGGCGAAAAGTGTTGCCCGCGAGGCGGGTACGGCCTCACCATTCCAGATTCCACCTAGGCTGGCCAGGCTGCCCAGCGTGCCTAGACCGGGCTCGGCGCGAGCGGCGAACGCGGCAACGTCGGGAGTCCGCGACCATATGCGGTCCATCGACGACAAGCCCAGGGCCGCAGCCGTCAACCATGGCAGCGCCGCCAGCAGAGCACATCCCAACGTCGCGACGGCGCAGCGCCAGCGCGGAGGGCCCGCTCCCGGTGCGGCCACGCAGACCAATCCGACTGTTGCGGCAAGGATCAATCCGGTCGCGGTCAGCCCGGCCAGCGCGATCCAAAACGCCAGTCCGAAAAGCGCCGTCGATCCCGGCCGCTCAGCCGCGTCGGCCGACCGCATCATCAGCACCGTCGTGGCGACCCAGGGCAGACAGCCGTAGCCGAGCAGCAGGCTCCAATGCCCCTGCAGCAGCCGCTCACCCACATACGGATTCCAAATCGCCAACGTGATGGCGACAAACTGGCCACTGGCACCGGCTTCCGGCAACACCTTTGCGACTAACCGAGCCGCGCCCCAGCCCGCCAGCCACAGTCCGACGACGAGTAACGCCTTCACCACGATGCCGCCGTCGACGCAGCGGGAGGCCAGCGCCACGGCGAAATCTTGCGGCGTCGCCCGCGGGGCCGATATCAGCCCGAGGGCGCTGTCGGACAGATACGACCGCGGCGTGGACACCGCGTCGCGCAACAGCAAATACCCTGGGCCCATCAGCGGCGCCACCACCAGCAGCGCTAACAACAGTGCGTACCCGGGACGGGTCCACTGCAGAGCCCAGCGGCGCACCGGCCTCACGCGTCCGTTAGGACCGGTCGGTCGGACCCGTGTCGGGTGGATTCGGAGTCTGGGCTGATCCGGGGGTCGGTGGACTCGCGCCGGGTTGGCCCGACTCCCGCTGCAGGTCTTTCGGCGGGGTCGGTAGCTTCTCGGTCTCGGCTTCGGCGCCGGGCACCCGTTCGACCGGCGGCTCGCTGCGGCCGAAGAAGCCATGGTCGGCATTGTCCAGGCCGGGGTCGAGCAACGCCGCCTCGGTGCGCAAGCTGAACGAGCCGAGCAACACTCCGCCGATCAGCGCGATCACGCCGGAGGCGGTGAAGGAGATCGGCAGCACCCGCGACCACAACGCCAACCGGTCGCGCTCACCACGGGCGGCATTCACCTGCGCCTCGATGGTCTCTTCGTTGGAGCTGACCTTGTAGTCGGCCACCGTTAGCTCCGGCTTCAACGGGTCGCGAGCAAAGTAGTGGTTGGCGTGCTCGTCCTCTTTGACGATGGTCCCCGATTCCGGATCCACCCAGAAGGTCCGCTGCGCCGCGTAATAGCGGGTCATGGTGATCTTCTCGTCCGGATCGCCGCCCACTCCCCACATCGCAGCGCTCGCGGTCACCTTGCTGTCTTCGTCGCCCGCGTACAGCGACGGGTACTTGATCGGCTCGGCCAGCTTGCCGTCGGCGTCGTACCCGACGTCTTGGGTGAACCGGTAGGTGGTCAAGCCGTTGACGTCTTCTTCCCCGCTGTAGTTGGCATCGAACGCCTTCTGCGCGATCGGGTCGAAATACAGATAGGTCCGCTTTTCGGTGTGGAACGGAAAGCGGTAGGACAGCCCGTCGTGCGGCAGCGCGATATTGGTGGGCGGATTCTCGTCGTGGAAGCCGCGCGGTTTCTGGACGGCACCGCCGGGATGTGTGTCGTCGGAAACCGCCATCGCAGTTTTACGGTTGAGGGTGACGGTATCGACGAGCGCAAGCAGCAGGCCGGTGTCCTTTTGCTTGTCGGTGCGCCGAACCGAGGTGCCGACTTGGAGGGTGACGACATCGGCATTGGCGGGGGACTCGACGTCGATCTGCTGCTGGGACACCAGCGGAATGTTGTGATTGACCACCAGCTTCTGACTGTTCATCGACGCCGGATCCAGCGCGGTACCGTTGCCCTCGCTGATCAAGGTGGCATCCAGATCGAGCGGGATCTTGGTGATCCTGCTGGTGGTGTAGGTCCACAGCAGCAGCGCGGCGATCAACAAGGCGGCTCCGAGTCCCATGATCGCGCATGCGGCCATCCGCAACATGACTGCTCGGTTCACGTACCCGTGACCTCCTCCTGGTCTCATCCGGTTCCAGAGCCATCCGTCGCGAACCGCCCCGACCTGGGGTTCCACCTGCGCGGCGGAGGCCAGCGGAGCAAAACTCGTTCGACCCTAACAGCAGAATTTAAGGTTGCGATTTATGCCCCTCGGCGGGCAAACGCGCTGTACCCGATTTGTCATGAATTCCATCGCGGGCAGACTGTCGTCATGACCCGCGCCGACGACGAACAGGTGGGTGGAACGCGCAGTTTCCTACCCGCCGTGGAAGGAATGCGGGCATGCGCGGCCATCGGCGTCGTCGTCACTCACGTCGCATTTCAGACCGGGCACTCCAGTGGGTTCGACGGTCGGCTGTTCGGTCGCTTCGATCTTGCGGTCGCGGTGTTCTTCGCACTATCGGGGTTTTTGTTGTGGCGCGGACATGCCGCGGCGGCGCGCGGCCTAGGACCGCATCCGTCGACCGGTCACTACCTGCGATCACGGGTGGTGCGCATCATGCCGGCTTACCTGGTGGCCGTCGTGGTGATTCTGACCCTGCTGCCGGACGCCGATCACCCAAGCCTGACGGTGTGGTTGGCAAATCTCTCTCTCACCCAGGTCTATGTGCCGTTGACGTTGACGCACGGGCTCACCCAGATGTGGAGCCTGTCGGTAGAGGTCACCTTCTATCTGGCGTTGCCGATCCTTGCGTTGTTGGCAGGCCGGCTTCCGGTCCGTGCTCGGGTGCCGGCGATTGCGGCTCTCGGTGTCGCCAGCTGGTTTTGGGGCTGGATTCCCTTCGCCGCTCCGGCCGGGCTCAATCCGCTGAACTGGCCACCGGCATTCTTCTCCTGGTTCGCGGCGGGCATGCTGCTCGCGGAGTGGGTGCACAGACCGCTCGGCTGGCCGCATCGGCTGGCCCGACGCCGGGTGTTGATGGCCGTCGTCGTCGTGGCGGCCTACCTGGTGGCCGCCTCACCACTGGCAGGACCGGCGGGGTTGGTCCCCAGCACTGCCGCACAGTTCACGGTGAAGACCGCGATGGGTGCGCTGGTTGCGGCCGGTCTGGTGGCGCCGCTGGTGCTGGACCGGCCGAGCACCGGCCATCGGCTTTTGGGTACCAGACCGATGGTGACGCTGGGACGCTGGTCCTACGGAATCTTCATCTGGCATCTTGCGGCGCTGACCATGGTGTTTCCCGTCATCGGCGAATTTTCCTTCAGGGGACACATGCCCGAGGTCTTGGTGTTGACGCTCATCTTCGCTATCGCGATCGCCGCGGTGAGCTACGCCCTTGTCGAATCACCCTGCCGGGAAGCGTTGCGGCGCTGGGAAAAACGCGAACGCGTGACGGAAATCCCGGTCAGCGACCCGGAATCCGACGCCATAGCACCCTGAATTAGCGGAGGTCGGGCAAGCTACCCGGCGTGCAGTCGCGCGATGATCTCGTCACGGACCGCCGACCGCCGCGCCTTGCCGGCATCGTCGCGCAGCGGGGTATCGACGAACTCGATGGTGGCCGGCACCTTGTATCCGGCAATTCGGTCCCGTAAAAACGCCTGCACCGTCTCTTCATCCAGCGCTGACGCGGCCTGAACGAGTGCGTATGGCACCTGGCCCAGATCCTCATGGGGCACACCAACCACCAAGCAGGACAGCACATCCGGGTGTGCTGAGAGGGCGTTCTCGATCTCGGCCGGGTAGACGTTGCGGCCGCCGACCGTGAACATGTCGACCCGGCGATCGGACAGGAACAAGAACCCGTCCTCGTCGAAATAGCCCAAGTCGCCCAACGAGTCCCAGCCGTCGCGGGATTTCGCCGTGGTGCCGATGTAGCGGTAGCTCGGTGCGCTGCCGGGGCTGGGCCGCATGTAGATCTCGCCGACCACGCCGGGCGGGCACGGATTGCCGTCGTCGTCGAGCACCTTCATCTCACCCATGACCACCACACCAACCGATCCGGGATGCGTGAGCCATTGGTCGCCGGAGATGAAAGTCATCGCCTGAAATTCGGTGCCGCCGTACAGTTCCCAGACCCTTTCGGGGCCGAGCAGGTCGATCCACGCCTGCTTGATGGCCGGCGGGCACGGCGCCGCGAGGTGCCAGAACCGCCGGATCGACGAAAGGTCATACGACGACGGGTCGGCGCGGTAGACCGGCAGCGCCCGCTGCATCATCGTCGGCACCGTGGTTACGAGCTGGGGACGATGCTCGGTGATCAGCCGCAGGAACTCGTGCGGGTCAAACCGGCCCATCAGCACCAGGTGGCTGCGCATTATCAACGCGACCGCCGCGGCGGTGAAGCCCGTGGTGTGGGTCAGCGGCACCGGCACCAGCGCGGTATCGTCCTCCTGGCCACCCACGGCGTACCCCAGTTCCGGCCCGAGCCGGCTGTCGCCGCCCGCCTCGATGAGCTTGGGCCGGCCGGTGCTGCCGCCGGAGGCGATCGACCGCCAGCACGGTGACACCGCTTCCGGCAGCGGGTCTTCCGACAACGCTTGGTCGGGCACGAAACCTCTAGGAAGACTTGGTATTCCGGGCTGCGTTCGCCCCACGAGCAGCGCGCGTGGCCGCAGTTCCAGCAGGCCCTCGAACTCCGCGTCCGGCAGCCGCGGGGACAGCGGCTGCGGCACCGCGCCCAGCTTCCAGCACGCCACCATGGCCTCTACGCATTCGACGCAGTTGGGCAGCACGATGGTCACGTAGTCGCCGACGCCGACGCCCCGCTCGGCATAGGCGCGCGCCAGCCGGTTGGTCGAACGGTCGAGTTCGCCGCGGGTCATTGTGCGTCCGTCGCAGGTAACCGCCGGCTCGTCGGGGGCGAGCGCGGCCAGCGCCGAAATCTGCGTGCCGATCGGCGGGATCGGCCCGCACTGTGTCATTGGTAGGCGTCCTGTCGCTCGAAGATGCGGCGCGGATTGTCGACGAGCATGGTGTGCAGCTGCTCGTCGGTGACCCCGCGTTTCTTCAAGGCGGGGATCACATCGTTGTGGATGTGCAGGTAATGCCAATTGGGGGCGGCGACCGGCAGCATCTCCTCGGGCAGCGCGTCGAAGTAGCAGTTGGCGTCATGCGAGAGCACCATCTTGTCGGCATGGCCGCGTTCGCACATCTGCGCCACGATATTCACCCGCTCCTCAAACGGCAGGATCACGTCGATACCGAACCGGTCCATCCCGAGGTAGGAGCCGCCGGCGATGAGCTCTTCGAGATAACCGATGTCGGTGCTGTCGCCGGAATGACCGATGACCACCCGGCTCAGGTCAACGCCCTCTTCTTCGAAGATGCGCTGTTGTTCGAGCCCTCGCCGAAGCCCCGCGTGGGTGTGCGTGGAGATCGGCACGCCGGTGCGCTTGTGCGCTTGGGCGACCGCGCGCAGCACCCGCTCCACACCGGGAGTGATGCCGGGCTCGTCGGTGGCGCATTTGAGGATCCCCGCCTTGATGCCGGTGTCGGCGATGCCCTGCTCGATGTCGCGGACGAACATGTCGGTCATGATCTCCGGGCCGCCGAGTTGCGCGCCCGGGCCCAGATAGTGGAAGCAGAACGGCACATCGTTGTAGGTGTACAGGCCGGTCGCGACGACGATATTCAATTCGGTTTCCGCGGCGACCCGGGCGATGCGCGGAATGTAGCGGCCCAGCCCGATCACGGTGAGGTCGACGATGGTGTCCACTCCGCGCGACTTGAGCTCGTTGAGCCGGGTGACGGCGTCAGCCACCCGTTGCTCTTCGTCACCCCATGCTTCCGGGTAGTTCAGGGCGACCTCGGTGGTCATGATGAACACATGCTCATGCATGAGCGTGACGCCCAGATCAGCGGTATTGATAGGTCCCCGAGCGGTATTCAGTAGTGACACGTAGCCGATGCTAGGGCGATTCGGTCGTGGCTGTCGGCGGAATACCGGGATCGACGCGGCAGCCGGGTCGCCCGACGATCGACCTTGAGAAGTGAGCTGGCTCACAGTAGAGTGACCAGTGGTCATCGACGCGAGGAGGACCGATGCCAACCGTGACGTGGGCTCGCGTCGATCCGGCGCGGCGCGCGGCGGTAGTGGAGGCCGCGGAGGCCGAATTCGGGGCGCATGGGTTCTCGCGAGGCAGCCTCAATGTCATCGCCCGACGTGCGGGCGTCGCCAAGGGCAGCCTCTTCCAGTACTTCGCGGACAAGCGCGACCTGTACGCGTTCATCGCCGACGTCGCCAGCCAGCGCGTGCGCGCCTATATGGAGGACCGCATCCGCGAACTCGATCCCAGCCGGCCGTTCTTCGATTTCCTCACTGACCTTCTCGACGCCTGGGTCGGGTACTTCGCTGACCACCCCCGCGAGCGTTCGCTGCATGCCGCGGCGACTCTGGAAGTCGACACCGAAGCCCGCGTCAGCGTCCAGAACGTCATCCACCGCCACTACCTGGAAGTGCTGCGGCCGCTGGTCCGCGACGCGCACACCCGCGGTGACCTGCGTGCCGATTCTGATACCGACGCGCTGTTGTCGTTGCTGCTGCTGATCTTTCCGCATCTGGCACTGGCTCCCTACGTGCGCGGCATAGATCCCGTCCTCGGACTTGACGAGCCCACACCGGAGCAGCCCGCACTGGCGGTGCGCAGGCTCGTCGCGGTACTGGCGGCTGCGTTTGCCGCACTGCCGCAAGCTCACCGGAATGAGATAAAGGAGGTCACCACATGACACGGACACATTCGGGCTCGATGGTTGCGGGCGGGCTCAACTGGGATAGCTTGCCGCTCAAACTCTTTGCAGGGGGCAATGCTAAGTTCTGGAACCCCGCTGACATCGACTTCTCCCGTGACCGCGCCGACTGGGAGCGCCTTTCGGACGACGAGCGCCACTACGCCACTCGACTGTGCGCGGAATTCATCGCCGGCGAAGAAGCGGTGACCGAGGACATCCAGCCGTTCATGACCGCGATGCGGATCGAAGGCCGGCTGGGCGACGAAATGTACCTCACCCAGTTCGCATTCGAGGAAGCCAAGCACGTTCAGGTGTTCCGCATGTGGCTGGACGCCGTCGGCGTCACCGACGACCTGCACGCCTATCTGGACGACATCCCTACCTACCGCACAATTTTCTACGAGGAGTTGCCGGACTGTCTGAACGCGTTATCCGTCGATCCCTCACCGGGTGCCCAGGTCCGGGCATCGGTCACCTACAACCACATGGTCGAAGGCATGTTGGCGCTGACGGGCTACTTCGGCTGGCACAAGATCTGCGTGGAGCGCGGCATTCTGCCGGGCATGCAGGAGCTGGTCCGGCGCATCGGTGACGACGAGCGACGCCACATGGCGTGGGGCACCTTCACCTGCCGGCGCCACGTCGCCGCCGACGATGCCAACTGGACGGTGTTCGAAACGCGCATGAACGAACTCCTGCCGCTCGGGCTGCGCCTCATCGAAGAGGGCTTCGCCCTTTACGATCCGATGCCCTTCGACCTTTCGGTGGACGAGTTCATGCAATACGCCACCGACAAGGGTATGCGGAGGTTCGGCACCATCAACAGCGCACGCGGGCGGCCGATCAGCGAGATCGACCTCGACTACTCGCCGGTGCAATTGGAGGACACCTTCGCCGACGAGGACGAGAAGGTGCTGGCGGCGGTCGGCTGACGCCTTCAGCCGCGAGCAGACGCAGAATCGCACTGGAACACCTCGTTTCATGCGATTCTGCGTCTGCTCGGCAGAGGGTCAGGAAGGAACTGCTACCCCACCCAGACCGTCTTGGCGTTGCAGAACGCGCGGATCCCGAGGCCGGCAAGCTCGCGACCGTAGCCCGAGCGTTTGACGCCGCCGAACCCCAACTCGGGGTAAGACACCGTCATCCCGTTGATGAAGACCTGCCCGGCCTCGATGTCATCGATGAAGCGCTCCTGCTCGGCCGGGTCGTTCGTCCAGGCATTGGACCCCAGCCCGAAGGTGGTGGCGTTGGCGATCTCGATGGCTTCGTCGATGCCGGAGGCTCGGTACATCGAGGCGACCGGACCGAATACCTCTTCGGTGTACAGTGCCATGTCCTTGGTGATGTCGGTGACCACCGTCGGCGGGTAGAACCAGCCCGGCTGGTCGGGACGCTTGCCGCCGGTGCGAATGACCGCGCCCGCCGCCGCAGCGTCCTCGACCTGCTTGGCGATTTCGTCGCGGCCCGATTCGGTGGCCAGCGGACCCACGTCGGTGTCCGGGTCGGTCGGGTCGCCGACTTTCAGCGCTTCCATCTTTTCGACGTACTTATCGACAAAAGCGTCGTAAATGTCGGCGTGGACGATGAATCGCTTGGCGGCGATGCAGGACTGGCCATTGTTCTGAACGCGGGCTTTGACCGCTGTTGTGACGGCCTCGTTGAGGTCTGCAGACGGCATCACTATGAACGGGTCGCTGCCACCCAGTTCCATCACGGTGGGTTTGATTTCGTCGCCACAGATGGCGGCGACCGATTGACCGGCAGGTTCACTGCCAGTCAGGGTGGCCGCCGCGACCCGGGGATCGCGCAGGATGCGCTCCACGACGCTGGACGAAACCAGCAGCGTCTGGAAGCAGCCCGCCGGAAATCCGCCGCGGGCGATGACGTCGGAGAGATACAGCGCCGACTGCGGCACATTGGAAGCGTGCTTGAGCAGTCCGACGTTGCCGGCCATCAACGCCGGCGCGGCAAACCGGACGGCCTGCCACAGCGGAAAGTTCCAGGGCATCACGGCCAGCACCACCCCCAGCGGCTGGTAGCGGGTGTACGCCCGCTTAGCGCCGACCTTCGACGCCTCGGCCGGCTCGTCGGCCAGCAGCTTCTCGGCATTCTCGGCGTAGTAGCGAAAACCCTTGGCGCACTTGAGCGTTTCGGCCTTGGCCGACAGCAGAGTTTTACCCATCTCCAGGGTCATCATCGCGCCGACGTCGTCAGACTCTGCCTCCAGTAGGTCGGCGGTGGCATTGGCCCACTCGGCGCGCTGAGCGAAGGTGGTGGAGTGGCGATAGTCGAGGAAGCGCTCGTGCGCACGCGCGATGGCGGCGTCTACTTCATCGTCGGTCGCGGGGGTGAAGGTTTTGACCGTTTCGCCGGTGGCCGGGTTGATCGTGGCGATGGACACGCTGACATCCTTCGAGTGAGTGGTTTGCAAAACGTCCGGTGTCCAGCCTGCCACTATCGTGGGCCCAAGGGAGGTGCCGGATGAGTAAAGCCGCCGAGCTGATAGTCAAGTGCCTGGAGAACGAGGGCGTTGCCGTGGTCTTCGGGCTGCCGGGAGAGGAGAACATTCGCTTCGTACAGGCGCTGGCGGCGTCGGATATCCGCTATGTGCTCACCCGGCACGAGCAGGGTGCCTCGTTCATGGCCGAGATGTATGGGCGGGTCACCGGACGCGCGGCCGTGGTGTCGGCGACCCTGGGTCCGGGCGCGATCAACATGCAGCTGGGCGTCGCCGATGCCACCACCAACAGCACGCCGATGGTCGCGATCTCCGCGCAGGTCGGCCAGGATCGCCAGTTCAAGGAGTCACACCAGTACGTCGATTTGGTGTCGATGTTCGCGCCGATCACCCGGTGGGCCGCGGGTATCCCGACCGTGCAGGCCATACCCGAGATGGTCCGCAAGGCGTTCAAAGTCGCCGAGGCCGAGCGCCCGGCCGCGGTCTACCTTGCCGTACCGGAGCACATCGACGAAGATGACGCCGACTACGACTTGACTCCATTGCCGCGCAACGTCGTCCGTGCCGACGCTCCGGCTTTCCGCCAGGTGGCACGCGCGATCGACATTCTCCGGGAGGCCAAGCGGCCGGTGGTGCTGGCCGGGCACGGCGCGGCGCGTTCCAATGCGACCGAAGCCTTGATCCGGTTCTCCGAGAAATTCGGCATCCCGGTGGCCAACACGTTCCACGGCAAGGGCGTCATGCCCGACGACCACCCCAACAGCATCGGGACCCTCGGGTTCATGCGACACGACTACGTCAACTTCGGGTTCGACAACGCAGACGTCGTCATCGCGGTCGGCTACGAGCTGCAGGAATTCGACCCGGTACGAATCAACCCGAAAGCCGACAAGCAAATCATCCACATCCATCGCTTCCCGGCCGAGGTCGACGTGCACTATCCCGTCGATGTCGGGATCATTGGCGACATCACTGCCTCGCTCGACGCGCTCAGCGAGGCTCTCGCCGACCACACCTTTGACGCGGATCCAGAGATACCCGGCTCCGGTCTGCTCGACGAGGAATTCGAGCGGGGACAGCAGGATTCGCGATACCCGCTAGCTCCCGCGCGGGTGGTCGCCGACACCCGTGCCGCACTGGACCGGAGCGACATCGTCCTGGTCGACACCGGCGCCACCAAGATGTGGATGGCCCGGCTCTACCCAACCTACGAACATAACACCTGCTTGATATCAAATGGGTTGTCCACCATGAGTTTTGCCTTACCGGGCGCTCTTGGGGTCAAGTTGGCACGGCCGGAGTCGAAGGTGCTGGCCGTGGCCGGCGACGGAGCGTTTTTGATGAACGCTCAGGAAATCGAAACCGCAGTGCGAGAACAGATACCACTCGTTGTGTTGATCTGGGAAGACGGTGGTTACGGCCTCATTGAGTGGAAGATGGATCTCGAACTCGGCGAGCACCACTACGTCCGGTTCAACAATCCCGACATCGTGGCCTTCGCAGAAAGCTTCGGTGCCAAGGGTTATCGAATCAAAAGCGCCGACGAACTGTTGCCAACCTTGAAAGCTGCGCTCGACGACGACGGCGTCTCACTGATCTGCTGCCCGGTGGACTACTCCGAGAATCTGCGGTTGACCGACCGGCTCGGCGAACTCGACGAGACGCTATAGCCGCGCCGCTTCGGCCAGGTCGATGGGCTGCAGGTAGCCGCCTTCCAGCGTGCGATGCCACCAGGCGTGATCACGCCGCAGTTCAGTCGCGGTGGTGAAGCGATATCGGTAGAGCAGAGCGCGCACATATCGCGGCGGGGAGTCGGGGAAGGGATTGTGCCGCAGCAAGCGCAGCGTCGCCGGATCGTTTTGCAAGAGCCGCACCAGAAATGGTCGAAGCCACGGGTAGGCGTAGTGCGGGGAGATGGCCGCAAACCACATCAACCAGTCCAGTCGCAGGTGATACGGCGCCCATTGCAGCGGTACTCGGCGCACCGCTCCGGGCTTGCCCCTGAACTCGTATTCCCTCCACACAGTCTGATCGGTGAGCCTCAACTCGTCGGTGCCTTCGATCACCACCTCCCGGCGGGTTCGGCCGATGGTGCCGAATGCGCCGTAGGTGTTGATCAAATGAAATGAGTTGAACGACATGTTCATCCGCTGGCGTCGCGAGATCATGTTGCGTACCGGCCAGTAGCTCAAGATCAGCGTCAGCACCGCGAACACGATCACCAACGCGGCGAACCAGCGAGGTGCTTCGACAAGCGCCGGCTGCTTAGGAATGGGCAGAACCGCTGCCGCCGACGACGCGTCGATCGCGCTGCAGCCCAGCAGGATCGTCAGCCAGTTGAGCCAGGCGAAGTTGCCGGATACCACCAGCCATAGCTGGGTGATGACGACGATCGCTCCGGCGATGCTGGCCACCGGCTGCGGGGCGAACAGCCCGAAGGGAACGATGAGCTGCGCGAAATGGTTGCCCGCGACTTCCACCCGATGTAGGGGCTTGGGTAGGTGATGGAAAAACCAGCTCAGCGGCCCCGGCATCGGCTGCGTCTCGTGGTGGTAGTACAAGCAGGTGAGATCTCGCCAGCACGAGTCGCCGCGAAGTTTGATCAAACCCGCACCGAATTCCAGCCGGAACAACAGCAAGCGCGCCAGCCATATCGTCAGCACCGGCGGGGCCACCCGGTCATTGCCGAGGAAGATCGCCAGGAAACCGGTCTCCAGTAGCAGCGACTCCCAGCCGAACGAATACCACGTCTGGCCGACGTTGACGATCGACAGGTAAAGAACCCACAGCAGTAGCCACAGCAACACGAGCGCCCATAACGGCACCAGGTCGACCAATCCCGCGGCCATCGCTGCGGATAGCGCCGCGCCCAGCCAAGCGACTGCTGCAAAGAACCGATCGGAGTAGTGAACGTGGAAGATGCTCGGCGCTTGTCGGAATGACTGCCGGGCCACATAGTTCGGCACCGGTAGCAGCCCGCGCTCCCCGATCAGCGCCCGGAACTGTCGTGCGGCGCCGACGAACGCGAACACGTAGACCACGGCAATGCCGCGCTCCAGTATCAGTCTGCTCAACCAATACTCGGGTGCGCTGAACCATCCCATGTCCATGGCTCCTGGCGACGGTGGACGTTTATTGTCTCGCAGATCGTGGTCGCCACACCACCACCGACGCGGCCAAGGCAGCGACTGAAATGAGCGCCAGCAGCTGTACGCCGGCGGAATGCCCGGCGTAACCCTCGACCGATCGCCATGGATTACGGGACACCGCCGCGCCGGCCACAATCAGCCCACCAGCGCTCAATCCGACGGTGACCGCATCGTGCCACCGGGGATGTTCGCGCAGGGCCCACTGCAGGCCTAGCGCCGCGCCGAACACCAGGAGACCCACCACGCCGGCGATCACCGCCCCGGCCGTCAACACAGCGATAGCCGCCCAGGACCCGGGTGCCCACGGCCGGGCAGCCGGGTCATCGCGGCTCGGCCGTCGCCGCGGCCACCATGCCATCAGTGCCAACAACGGCAGCAGCGCCAGCCCGATGGCCAAGCCGGCGCGATACAGCGCGTTGGGCGCAAAGGTCAGCGTGACGGTGCCCGACGTTCCCGCCGGCACTACCCAGCCCTGCTGCCACCCGTTGACGGCAACCGGCGTCAGCCGATTCCCGGCGCTGGTGCGCGCCAGCCACCCAGGATTGAGGCTCTCCGGCACCACCAGCACCTGCGACGTGGCCGCCTTGGGTATGCGCACCTCACGGTGGGCCGGGCCCCACGCCCCGGTAGCGGCGGGCCGCTGCGGCGCGGGCGCCGTGGCGGCCGCAAGTGGCCCGGACAACTGCGCGCCGTCGACGACGAACTGCGGCCCTGGACTGATCAATAGCTCCTGCTGGCCGGTCGGCAACATGATCGGCGCAGGGTCGCACGCGTGGGCCGCCACCGGTGCACCGGCCAACAGCGTCCCCACCGTCGTCTCGATCGCGGTGTGTACAAACCGGCCTGCGATCGCGATCACCGGCCCGTGAGCGCAGTCGACGGCGATTGTGCGGTCGCGGTTACGGTTGGCGTCAGCGGCGGCGATCGGTTGGCCGTCGGCGCCCAGCACCGCGATTTCGGTCAGCCCTGGCGGTTTGAGCTGGTCGAAGCCCAGCGCGGTGCGGTCGATGACGGCTTTCCAGTCCAGCAGGCTGACTGCGACGGTGTCGGTGACGCGCGACTTCAGTCGCAGCGTTTGTGGTTCTCCCGCGGCGGTGTGCATTCCGCGGACCTGTGGGCCGTCGCCGAGGTCGACGGCCACCATGGTCGGGTGTGCCGGTACTGACGACCTACTGGGAACCAGCCTTAGCCCGGTCACCTCGGTTGGCCGGGGCAGGGTGACGGTGAGCGTCGGCGGCGTCTTGTGCTGCACCACCCGTTGCGGTGCCGTCCATGAGGTGGCCGGATCGCCGTCGGTGGCGGCATACGCCGACCCGAGGACGTCGACCAGATCCGAATCACCGTGGGCGCGTGTGGTGCCCGGCTCGGCGATCAGATCGGCCAGCTTGGGTCCGGGCCGCGCGCGCACCCACACCGTTGGGAGCACCGAGACCGGTTGGGGCACGCTCAGCGTGCGGCTGAAGGTAGCCGGCGTTTCGGGCGCCAGTGCCATCGACGCCGCGCACGCCATGTTGTCCGGGCCCATCGCGCAGCCGGGCCTGCCCAGCGGCTCAGAGCCCAGGTCCCACCGCGCGACGGCGGCGTTCGGTGGGGGACCGGGCACCAGCACTGTGTGCCGCAGGTCGACCGGATGCGCGAACCCGGAGGCGTCGTACTGGGTGATCGACAAGTCGGTTATCGCGAATTGCACGCCGGCGGAACCGTCGTCGGTGGCGATCGCGGTGATCCGCACCCACGGGGTCTCACCGACCGGCAGCGCCGCGGTGACCGGTTTGCCGGCCTGGTCGAACCGCAGCGTGGTGGTGCCGTTGACGGTGGACACCTGGATTCTGCGAACTTGAGCGCCGACGGCGGTCGCGCTGGGTGTGATGGTGATGACGCTGTTGGTCACCGGGTGGTCGAAGTCCACCTGGAGCCATTGGCCGACAGCGGATTGCAGGCTGTTGGACACCCACGCGGTCGCCGAATCACCGTCGATCGCGGCGGCCGGCGAGGTCGCCGGGGCGACGTCGGGCAGCGCGGTGGCGTCCGACGACGAACTGGACACCGTGAGCCGGCCGCCGGTCCAACCGCCGTACACCGGGTCAGCACCCGGGGTCGGGTAGTCCGGCACTCGGTTGAAGGTGCGCCGGGTGTCGCCGGCCGTGCGGATCGCCGACGAGTGGTCGTCGACCCTGCCGTAGTCGGTCTCCCGGGCCAGCGGCGCGTCGGTGACCGTGACCCCTGCCGCAGCGGGTATCGGCAGGCTTGCGCTTCGGGCGTCGGCGGTCATCAGCACCGGACCTAGCGGAGGCTGACCCAACAGCCGTCCGCGTTCGTCGAGACGCAACAGCACCTCTGGCCCGCCGTCGACGCGGGTCAATTGCTCGGTGTCGGTCAGGTAGGGAGCGCCGTGTTCGCCGGTCGCTGGGACATCTGTGATCACTCGGTAGATCTCCACCGCGGGGTAGCGGGGTCGCAATCCGCTGTCGGTGACGAATCCCGGCACCGGGCCGGGCCCGACCGGCGCGCCGAACTGGGCGACCTGCTGCAGCCGCGGCGATCCCCCGATGGCCCGGTGGACCAGAATCGGGCGTGCCGACCGCGACGTGTCGGGGTCTAGGTCGTTGCGCACCACAACATACGAAATACCTTGGCGGGCAAGCGTATCGGCCAACCCGGCGGACGGTCTGCCGGCCGCGAACAGGCGTTGCACCGAGTCCAGTGCCCGAATGGTTTGCGGCGGCGTCAGTGGGATGGAGTCACGCACTCCCCACGGGCTGTCGCCCAGAACCTGCAGCGGCTCGTCGTGGCTGGTCCCCCACAGCTGATTGGCGAACGGTGCGCCGGGAACAATTAGCACTCGGCCCGGACTCGGTGCGCCGGTGTTGTGTTCGGTGAGCCAGTCCGCGGCGTCGTGCCAATACCGCGGGATCGCACTGAACGTCCCGGGTGGGGTGAGCCGGCCGCTCCACGCCAGCGAAGTGGCGGCGATCAAGCCGGTCAAGACAACAACGCCGGCCGCGACCCGCCTGTCACGCTCCGGGTGCGCAAACGCGGGAATCCACACATCTCGCGGCGCGCTACCCGGAAGCGGAATCCGGCCCAGCAACTGAGCCAGGCCCAGCACCACCGGGATCCGGATCAGCGACTCCAGCTTGTGCACGTTACGCAGCGGCGCCCCGCCTGCATCCAGGAAGGCTTGCACGTGATGCGCCAGCGGGGAGCCCAGCCCGCCGCTGTATCCGGCGGCCAGTAGCACCACGCCGACCAGCAACATGGTGACCAGTCGCCCGGACGCCGGGCCGCCACGCGCAGCCATCCCGGCAAGTCCGGCCAGCCCGGCGGCGGCAACCAGGCAGGTGGCCAGGATGGCGACCGACCCGGTGACCAGTTGTGCACCCGCGGTGGCGTTGGGGGCCACGAACGGTGTCCAGCTGTCGGTACCGCGCAGCACTTCGACCAGCGACGACCATTGGGTGGTCACGCCGGAGGATTCGATGAAATCCAGAAACGGCGGACTGATGCGCGCCATCAAGATCAGCGCCACCAGCCACCAGGACATCGCCAGCGCCAATGCCAACAACCACCAGCCGGTGTAGCGCCACCACCGGCGGTTGGGCCGGTGACAGGCCCACCAGACCACAGCGGGCAAACAGCCCGCCAGCGTCGCGATCGCATTGACCGCTCCCATCAGCGCCACCGCCGCCCCGGCCTGCCCGGCCAGCCGGCGAACCGATCGGTCGGCCTCGTCGCGCAGCGCCAGAATCGTGGGCAGTAACACCCACGGAGCGAGCATGATCGGAAGCGTCTCTGACGAGATCGACCCCAAGGTGGTCAATACCCGCGGCGAAAGGGCGAACGCCGCCGCGGCGATCGCGCGCGAGGTCGGGCTGCCGATACCCAGCGCCTCAGCGACCCGCAGCAACCCCCAGAATCCGACAGTCAGCAGCAGCGCCCACCACAGCCGCTGAGTGATCCACCCGGGCAGCCCAAGCAGATGACCCGCCAGGAAGAACGTCCCGTGTGGAAACAGGTAGCCGTAGGCCTGATTTTGCGCTTGGCCAAACGGCAGTTCGCTGTTCCACAGATTGGTTGCCCGGGCCAGGAATCGCAGCGGGTTCACGGTGAGATCGAGCTTGGTGTCGGGGGAAATCTGCCCGGGCGACTGGGCGAAGCTCAACGTCAAGGCGACCGTCGCGACCAACCACAACCATCGTCGCGCCAACGGGGTCACATCAGAGGTGCCCTGCGTGCCCGGCTCTTCAACGGGCCGTTCCCCGGCCCGCATCTTCGCCGAGTTAGCTGCGGTTGCCGTACTCGACCCGGTTGAGCACCGACGACTGCGGGTCGCCGCCGGGCAGCGGTGGCTTGGTGTCCTGCTGCACCATCAACGTGATCCCGAAGATCGCCGCGGCACCCAGCAACAGACCGACCACGACGCTGGCGGCGGCGGGCGCGACGAACCGATTCATCGGAAAGCTCCTTGGCATGCAGGTGTGCTTGCTGGCCAAACCTAGCAGAAGATGAGATCGCCCCCGGCCGAGCGCTCACCGGATCGCAGCGGGGCGGCGTCGCCGCAGATCGCTGCCATGACAGCATGTGCTGATGGCTTTCCCGCGCGTTCTGGCTGTGCTCGTCGCGGTTGCGGCGCTGGTGGTGGCGTGTGGCCACAGCACAGGACGACCGAAGTCCGCGCCGACCTCGTCGGGCCAGCCCATCCCGCCGGCCCGACCGGCGTGCGGCGCGCCGGCGACGATCCTGGCGGCGATGTCCACCCGCGACAAGCTGGCTCAGCTGCTGATGGTGGGAGTGCGCGACGGCGAAGACGCCAAAGCAGTGGTGGCCGATCACCATGTGGGTGGCATCTTCATCGGCAGTTGGACCGACCTGTCGATGCTGAGCAATGGCTCGATGAAGAATCTGTCCGCAAGCACGGCGCTGCCCGTGGCGGTCAGCGTTGACGAGGAGGGCGGCCGGGTGGCGCGGCTGTCGTCGCGGATCGGACCATCGCCGTCGGCGCGGGTATTGGCCCAGACCCACACCCCCGACGAGGTCTACGGCATCGCTTTGGACCGCGGCCGCCGGATGCGCGGCCTGGGCATCACCATCGATTTTGCCCCGGTCGTCGATGTCACCAGCGCCCCGGACGACACCGTGATCGGCGACCGGTCGTTCGGCTCGAATCCGGCCGTGGTCACCCAATACGCCGGCGCGTATGCGCGAGGCCTGCGCGACGCCGGGGTGTTGCCGGTGCTCAAGCATTTTCCCGGACACGGGCATGGATCCGGCGACTCGCACACGGGCGGGGTCGTCACACCGCCGCTTGCCGAGTTGCAGAATGACGATCTGGTGCCCTACCGCACGTTGCTGTCCATCTCCCCGGTCGGGGTGATGGTCGGTCACCTCCAGGTGCCCGATTTGACCGGTGATCAACCCGCCAGCCTCAGCCGGGCCGCCGTGCAGTTGCTGCGCACCGGCACTGGGTACCAGGCCCCGGCCTTCGACGGTCCGGTGTTCAGCGACGACCTGTCCAGCATGGCTGCGATCAAGGAGCACTACAGCGTGCCCGACGCGGTTGTGCGCACACTGCAGGCGGGCACCGACATTGCGCTGTGGGTCACCACCGACGAGGTGCCCGCGGTGCTGGATCGGTTGGAGAAGGCGCTAGCCGCACGCGAGTTGACGATGTCGGCGGTCAATGCATCGGTGCTGCGAGTAGCGGCGATGAAAGGGCCGAAACGAGAATGCGGGCCGTAGCGTGCGCGGCGCACATCCGCATTGCTTACTCTGAAGTCAGCGAACCTCGGTAGCTGAGCATGCGGTCGGGAGCCGCGCCGAGGTCGGCTAGAAGGGCACAGCATGGCAGGTGGTACCAAGCGGTTACCCCGTGCCGTGCGCGAACAGCAGATGCTGGATGCCGCTGTTCAGATGTTCTCGGTCAACGGCTACCACGAGACCTCGATGGACGCGATCGCGGCCAAGGCGGAAATCTCCAAGCCGATGCTCTACCTGTATTACGGCTCCAAGGAAGAACTGTTCGGTGCGTGTCTGAACCGCGAATTGGCCCGGTTCATCGACGGCGTGCGCGAAGACATCGACCTCGACCAGAGCCCGAAACACTTGCTGCAGAACACCATCGTGGCGTTTATGCGCTACATCGATGCCAACCGGGCGTCCTGGATCGTGATGTACACCCAGGCCACCAGCTCGCAGGCATTCGCCCACACCGTGCGGGAAGGACGTGAGCGAATCATCGCCATGGTCGCCCGGCTGCTGCAGGCAGGTACCCGAAATCCCGAACCCGATGCCGACTTCGAGATGATGGCGGTCGCGCTGGTGGGAGCCGGCGAGGCGGTGGCGACCCGTCTCAGCACCGGCGATACCGATGTCGACGAGGCGGCCGAGGTGATGATCAACTTGTTCTGGCGTGGCCTCAAGGGCGTGCCGTCTGATCGGGCCGCGGCGGAAGCCGCCAGCGGCGGCCCCGGCTAATCGGAGTCTCGTCATTGTGCTCATGAGCCGCCGCAATGTTGACTTCCTTTGCGCGGTGGTGATTGTCGGGCTACTGGCCGGAGTTGCCGGGTTGTCGACGACACTGTTGCTGCGATTCGTCGAACACCTCACCTACCACTTACACCTTCGGGTCGCTGCTTGAGGCGGTCACCGGTAGCAGCCCGGTCCGTCGAGCCTTGGGGCCGATGATCGGCGGCGCACTGGCCGGGTTGGGCTGGTGGATACTGCGGTCCAGAACGATCGTCCCGCCATTGTCTGCGGCCCTTGTCGTGGGGCTGGGGTTCAATCGCCTCACGGCAGCAGCACATCGGGTCGCGTTGACGCGATCCTGGCTGCTGGTTCCGGCGATCGCTGGTGCTGGGTTGCTGATCGGTGTGTGCTCGCACCACTGGTGGCCAGAGCTGCCTGGCAACGGCCGATCGATTTTGACTGCGACCCTTGCCAGCGGGATGACCTTGACAACGGCGGCGGCAGTGTTGATTCTCAAACCCTTTCTGACAGCAGTGTTTCTGCGCGCGGGGCGGCCGGGGGCATGCTCACCCCCGCACTGGCAACCGGCGCGGCCGCCGGGACACTGTTCGTGCTGACCATCAACGCCGCGACAGGAGCTCACTATCATGTCCCGGCAATCTCGTTGGCCGGTGCGGCCGGTGTTCTCGCGGTCACTCAAGGCACGCCGTTTTGGGCCGCGATCTTTGTCTGGGAGGTGGCCCGGCCTCCGCTTTGGCTGTTGCTGGTTTTCCTGTCCGCCGCCCTCAGCGCGTACGGTATGCGATTAGTCGTCGAGCGCTGTCGCGGCTAGCGCGCCCGCAGTGTGCCGGTCAGATGCGGGTAACCCTTGGCGATGTTGCGCAGGCTGACATCCCAGCCGCCCTCGACCTGATCGACATAGAGTCCGGGACTGGCGGGCAGCACCACCGGTTTGCCGAACCGCACCGAATAGGTGACGGCGTCGGGAAGACCGGCCTCCAGATTCGCCAAAACCGCCGCGGCGCTGAACATCCCGTGCGCGATGACGGTGGGGAAGCCGAACAATTTGGCTCCGACCGGATTGGTGTGGATCGGGTTGTGATCCCCGCCGACGGCGGCGTAGCGACGAATCTGGCCTGGAGTGATCCGCAGAATGGCATTCGG
The DNA here is from genome assembly GCA_963744835.1 of uncultured Actinomycetota bacterium. Taxonomy (GTDB): domain Bacteria; phylum Actinomycetota; class Actinomycetes; order Mycobacteriales; family Mycobacteriaceae; genus Mycobacterium. The sequence goes on along the minus strand of CAVUVB010000006.1, from coordinate 530,902 downwards.
CGGAGGCAGCTTGGCCTGTTTCTGCGGGGGCGGCTTGGGCTCGTCGGACAGGCTGGTGCGCTGCTGATGCAGGAAGGTCGTCACCTGGTGCCAGGCAAGGTCGTTGCCGACGTTGACATCGGTCACCAGGTCCACCAGCAGGCCCTTCCGGTGCTCACGCATGTTCTCCGCGTGCACGGCGATATTGACCGTGTCGGTCACCGCGATGGGGCGGTATTGCGTGATGTGGTTTTCGAGATGGACGGATCCCATTGCCGCAAAGGGAAAGTCGAACCCGGTCACCAGTGACATCATCGTCGGAAAGGTCAACGCGAACGGATAGGTCAACGGCACCGCGTCGCCGTAGCGAAGTCCGGTGACCGCCGCATACTCAGCCACGTTCGTGCGGTCGATGGGTAAGTCGTCGACCGTTACCGTCCTGGTCGGCACGCGGTCGCCGCGTGGCACGAAGGGCAATGCACCGGCCGCCGCGCGCAGCATATTTTTCAGACCGCTTGGTTGCGTCACTAGTTGCTCCTAAGCGCCCAGCATAGCCTGGCCGCAAACGCGAATGACGTTTCCGGTCACTGCGTTTGACGCCGGGCTGGCGAAGTAGGCGATGGTCTCGGCGACGTCCACCGGCTGCCCGCCCTGGTACAGCGAGTTCATCCGACGACCCACCTCGCGGGTGGCCAGCGGGATGGCCGCGGTCATCTGGGTTTCGATGAATCCCGGCGCGACGGCGTTGATCGTCACACCCTTCGCGGCGAGCTCTGGTGCCAGCGCCTGGGTCAACCCGATCATGCCCGCCTTGGTGGTGGCGTAGTTGGTCTGCCCGCGGTTTCCCGCGATGCCGGCCATCGACGACAGCCCGATCACCCGACCACCGTTCCCGATACTATCGTTGCTGACTAAGCCCTCAGTGAGTCGTTGCGGTGCAAGCAGGTTGACCGCAAGAACAGCGTTCCAACGTGCGTCGTCCATGTTGGCCAGCAGCTTGTCGCGAGTGATGCCGGCGTTGTTGACCAGGATGTCGGCTCGGCCGTCGTAATGCTGGCGCAGATGCTCGGTGATCTGGTCGACGGCATCGTCTGCGGTGACGTCCAGGGTCAGGGCCGTCCCACCGATGCGGGTGGCGGTCTCGGCCAGGGCCTCGGCGGCAGCCTCCACGTCGATCGCGAGGACGCGTGCGCCGTCACGGGCGAACACTTCCGCGATTGTCGCGCCGATACCCCGTGCGGCACCGGTCACGATGCCCACCTTGCCGTCCAGCGGCCGGTCCCAGTCGGCCGGCGGAGTCGCGTCGGCCGCGCCCACGTAGAACACCTGCCCGTCCACATACGCCGATTTGGCCGACAGGATGAACCGCAGGGTGGATTCGGCGCCGGTCGCGGCCGGCTTGGCATCCGGCGACACGTAGACCAGCGCGACCGTGGTCCCCCGGCGCAACTCCTTGCCCAGCGAGCGGGTGAAGCCTTCCAGCGCGCGCTGAGCGATCCGCTCGTCGGTGCATCCGGCCTGGTCGGGAGTGGTTCCGACGACGACGATGCGGCCCGAGGGGCCGACGTTGCGCAGTAGCGGAGTGAAAAAGTCGTGCAGCGCCGTCAACCCGGCGGGCGTGGTGATACCGGTGGCATCGAAAACCAGCCCAGCGAACGAGTCGGCCCAGCGACCACCGAGATTGGCGCCCACCACCTCGTAGTCCTTATCCAGCGCCGCCCGCAGCGGCTCGACAATGCGGCCCTCACCGCCGATCAGCAGCGACCCCGCCAGGGGCGGATCACCGACCCGGTAACGCCGCAGTTGCTCAGGCTGTGGGACGCCGAGTTGTTTGGCGAGAAACGAGCCGGGCCCGGAGTTGACGACTTGGGAGAATAGATCAGGTGAAACCTTCGGGGCCACTGAGTTGCCTTCCATATCGAGCGTGTCATCTGTCGACTACCGTATCGAGACCGAACTTACTCCAGAGTAAGAACGGTAGGTAGTATGACCCCTATACGTGGATAACCCCCAACCGACGGAGATAAGCGTGACTTCTGCAAGTTCCTCTGGTGCCCACTCCATGCGCCGCGTCGCTGTGCTGGGTGGCAACCGCATCCCGTTCGCGCGCTCCGATCGCGCCTACGCCGAGGCGTCCAACCAGGACATGTTCACCGCCGCTTTGGGTGGGCTGGTCGACCGGTTCGGCCTTGCCGGTGAACGACTCGGGGCGGTCATCGGCGGCGCGGTGCTCAAGCACAGCCGCGACTTCAACTTGATGCGTGAATGCGTGCTGGGGTCGGCGCTGTCGTCCTACACGCCGGCGTTCGACCTGCAGCAGGCCTGCGGCACCGGCTTGCAGGCGGCGATTGCCGGGGCCGACGGCATCGCCTCCGGTCGCTACGAGGTCGCCGCCGCCGGCGGGGTCGACACCGCCTCCGACGCGCCAATCGGCTTGGGCGACAATCTGCGCCGCACGCTGCTGGGACTGCGCCGCTCGAAGTCCAACCTCGAGCGGCTGAGGCTGGTCGGCAAGCTGCCGGCCAGCCTCGGCGTGGAAATTCCGGTGAACAGCGAGCCCCGCACCGGGCTGTCCATGGGCGAGCACCAGGCCATCACCGCCAAAAAGATGGGCATCAAGCGGGTCGACCAGGATGAGCTGGCCGTCGCCAGCCACCGCAACATGGCGGCCGCCTACGATCGCGGCTTCTTCGACGATCTGGTCACGCCGTTTTTAGGCCTGTACCGCGACGACAACCTGCGGCCAGACGCATCGATGGACAAATTGGCCAAGCTCAAACCGGTGTTCGGGGTGAAGGCCGGTGACGCCACCATGACGGCGGGTAACTCGACACCGCTGACCGACGGCGCCTCGGTGGCGCTGCTCGCCAGCGAGGACTGGGCAGCCGAGCATTCGCAGACCCCGTTGGCGTACTTCGTTGACGCCGAGACGGCCGCGGTCGACTACGTCAACGGCGCCGACGGCCTGCTGATGGCGCCTACGTATGCGGTGCCGCGACTGTTGGCCCGTAACGGCCTTAGCCTCCAAGACTTCGACTTCTACGAGATCCATGAGGCGTTCGCCTCGGTGGTGCTGGCACACCTACAGGCCTGGGAGTCGGAAGAGTATTGCAAGGAGCGGCTGGGTCTGGACGCCGCGCTGGGGACCATCGACCGGTCCAAGCTCAACGTCAACGGGTCGTCGCTGGCAGCCGGTCACCCGTTCGCCGCCACCGGCGGGCGGATCCTCGCGCAGCTGGCGAAGCAGCTTTCCGAGGCAAAGAGCACCCAGAAGGGCGACGCAGCCAGGCCGGTGCGCGGACTAATCTCGATTTGCGCCGCAGGCGGCCAAGGCGTCGCCGCCATCCTGGAGGCCTGACGTTTAGCCCCGACGCTGCTCGGGTAGCCGAGCAGTGGATAGCTCCGTGCTGACATCCGACCCCCCGACCCGATGGCAGCGCGGAGCGTCCTTGAGTCGGCCTCGATGCCTTTTCAGGATCCGGGCCGGATGGGTGGCCGCCGACGGAATGAGGGGATCCGCGGCGGCCTCCCATTCGGCCCAGAACAAAATCCCCCGTTCTCGAACGAGAACGAGGGATTCGTCGCCTAAAAGGCGGCTTCGTCGAGCTCCATGACGTCGTTGTCGATCGTCTCCAGCACCTGGCGGGTGCTGGTCAACAACGGCAGGAAGTTCTTCGCAAAGAACGACGCGACCGCGATCTTGCCCTCGTAGAAGGCCCGGTCGGCGTCGCTGGCACCGGCATCCAGCGCCTCCAGGGCAACCGCGGCCTGACGCTGCAGCAACCAGCCGATCACCAGGTCGCCGACGCTGAGCAGGAAGCGCACCGAACCCAGCCCCACCTTGTAGATGCTGGAGATGTCCTCCTGGGCGGCCATCAGGTAGCCGGTCAGCGTCGCGGCCATCGCCTGCACATCGGCCAGCGCGGTGGCCAGCAGCGCGCGCTCGGCCTTCAGCCGGCCGTTGCCGGACTCGTTCTTGACGAACTCCTCGATCTGAGCCGACACGTGGGCCAGGGCAACTCCCTTGTCACGGACGATCTTCCGGAAGAAGAAGTCTTGCGCTTGGATTGCCGTGGTGCCCTCGTAGAGCGAGTCGATCTTGGCGTCGCGGATGTACTGCTCAATCGGGTAGTCCTGCAGGAAGCCGGACCCGCCGAAGGTTTGCAGGCTCTCGGTGAGCTTGGCGTAGGCCTGTTCGGAGCCGACGCCCTTGACCACCGGCAGCAACAGGTCGTTGATTTTGACCGCCAGATCGGCGTCGACATCATGCACTGCCTTGGCCACCGCCTCGTCCTGGTAGGTCGCGGTGTAGGTGTACAGCGCCCGCAGACCCTCGGCGTAGGCCTTCTGGGTCATCAGGCTGCGACGCACGTCCGGGTGGTGGGTGATGGTCACCCGCGGCGCGGTCTTGTCGGTCATCTGGGTCAGGTCGGCGCCTTGTACCCGGTTCTTGGCGTACTCCAGGGCGTTGAGGTAGCCGGTGGACAGCGTCGCGATAGCCTTGGTGCCGACCATCATCCGGGCCTGCTCGATGACCTCGAACATCTGCGCGATGCCGTTGTGCACCTCGCCGACCAGCCAGCCCTTGGCCGGAACGTCGTGCTGACCGAACGACAGCTCGCAGGTCGCGGAAACCTTCAAGCCCATCTTGTGCTCAACGTTGGTGACGAAGACACCGTTGCGCTCGCCCAGCTCGCCGGTCTCGAAGTCGAACAGGAACTTGGGCACGAAGAACAGCGACAGTCCCTTGGTGCCCGGGCCGGCGCCCTCAGGGCGGGCCAGCACCAAGTGGAAGATGTTCTCGAAGAGATCGTCGGAGTCGGCCGACGTGATGAACCGCTTCACGCCGTCGATGTGCCACGAGCCGTCGTCTTGCTTGACCGCCTTGGTCCGGCCGGCACCGACGTCCGAGCCGGCGTCCGGCTCGGTGAGCACCATCGTCGAACCCCAGCCGCGCTCAGCGGCCAGCACAGCCCACGTCTGCTGCTCTTCGGTGCCCAGGTGGTGCAAGATCTGGGCGAACCCGGCACCGCCGCCGTACATCCACACCGCCGGGTTGGCACCGAGCAGGTGCTCGTGCAGCGACCACAGCAGCGCCTTGGGCATCGGCATGCCGCCCAACGCCTCGTCGAGGCCGACCTTGTCCCAACCGCCTTCGATGACTGCGCGCACTGACTCCTTGAAGCTCTCAGGCAGCGTCACGGAATGCGTCTTGGGGTCAAAGACCGGGGGATTGCGGTCGCCCTCCACAAACGATTCGGCGACCGGACCTTCGGCCAGCCGGCTTATCTCCGTCAGCATCTCGCGGGCGGTCTCGGCGTCCAATTCGCTAAACGCGCCTTCGCCGAACGACTTGTCAACGCCGAAGACCTCAAACAGGTTGAATACCTGGTCGCGAACGTTGCTCTTGTAGTGGCTCACTGGTTCCTCCTCGATGAGAACGCCACTCGTGGTTGGGTACTATTTCTAAGTTACCCACCAGTAACAGGGCCAACTATACCCATCAGTAACTTCAATGCAACACAGTGTGAGCTAAATTTCACTGTCTAATTAACCAACCGGTTGGCTTCGCGCTGATCCAGACCGTGGCATACCGTTTAACCTGCGACGATGATGGGCGGGTGAGTACTGTGTCGAGCATCACGGCGCTGCCCGAAATCGACCTCCGCGCCCGTCCTGGTCAACTCAGAGAGCGCTTGCGCGAGGCCGCCCACGAGGTCGGGTTCTTCTACCTGACCGGCCATGGCGTGCCCGAGGCACTAATCCGCCGCGTGTTGGCGGCCGCGCGGCGGTTGTTTGCGCTGCAGCAGCCGGATAAGGACGCCGTCGCGATGGTGCGCAGCCCGCATTTCCGCGGCTACACCCGGCTGGGGGGCGAGCTGACCGGCGGCCACATCGACTGGCGCGAGCAGATCGACATTGGACCGGAGCGCAACCCGGTGGGTGGCCCGGGCAAGCCGGACTACCTGTGGCTGCAGGGCCCCAACCAGTGGCCGCCCGGGTTGCCGGAGCTACCCGGGATCATCGCCGAGTGGGACGCGGCACTCGCCGTGGTGGCCCGCAGCTTGTTGCGGCATTGGGCGGCGTCGCTGGGCAGCCCGTCGGACGCTTTCGACGCCGCTTTTGCCGGCGCGCCGGCCACCCTGATCAAGATCGTGCACTACCCGGCGGCCGGGGCCGAAGGGGCCCATTTCCAAGGCGTGGGTGCCCATCGCGATGCGGGAGTGCTCACGCTGCTGCTGGCTGAGTCGGGCAGCCGGGGATTGCAAGTACGGCCGGCCCGGCACGGCGGCTCGCCTGCCGATGACGGCTGGATCGACGTCCCGGTGCGGGACGGAGCATTCATCGTCAATATCGGTGAGCTGCTGGAACTGGCGACCGGCGGATATTTGCGGGCCACCGAGCACCGGGTGAACCTGCGCCAAGCGGGTGACCGGCTCTCGGTGCCCTACTTCTTCAACCCACGGTTGGACGCGCGGATCCCGACCTTGTCACTGCCAGCGGAGTTGGCGGTGCGAGCAAGTCCGCGCGCGGACCCGTCCGACCCGATCTTCTCGGTTTATGGTCGCAACGCCTGGAAGAGCAGGCTACGGGCGCACCCCGACGTCGCCGCCGTGCACGGCTACTCGGCGGACACCACACACGCTGAGACGCCGAGCGAGTAGGGTCAGAACCGCGAAAATCCGCTCCGACCTGAATGAACCCCGGTGAACTCCCCTGAGAAGCTGACGCCGTCGTCACTGCGCGAGTCCTTCGGCCACTTCCCATCCGGCGTCATCGCCATCGCGGCCGAAGTCGACGGGGTCCGAGAAGGGCTTGCGGCCAGCACGTTTGTCCCGGTGTCGCTGGATCCGCCGTTGGTGTCGTTCTGCGTGCAGAACACCTCGACGACATGGCCGAAACTCAAAAGCGTGCAGGCGCTTGGTATCAGCCTCCTAGGCGAGGCCCACGACGAAGCAGCGCGCGCGCTGGCCGCCAAAACAGGCGATCGGTTCGCCGGTCTGGAAACGGTCTCCAACGCCCACGGCGCGGTGTTCATCAAAGGCACCAGCGTCTGGCTGGAAAGTGCGATCGAGCAGCTCGTTCCGGCCGGCGATCACACCATCGTGGTGCTGCGTGTCAGCGACGTCCAAGTCGACGCGGACGTGGCCCCGATCGTGTTTCACCGCAGCGTTTTTCGCCGACTCGGCGTCTAAACCTTAGCTAGGGACGTTCGGCGAGTTCGTCACGGTAGGCCTGGATACGGTGTTCGATTTCCGCGGCATCCTGCTCGCGGCCCTCTTTGTGGGCGAGGTCGGCGCGTAGCGAAAGTTCGCGGATCGCGGTTCGAATATCGTTAATACTGGCGGGTTCTCGAATACCCATAGTCACCGCCTTTCCGTTCGGCTAGGAATCGGGTACCCGGGTCGGCGCTGACTTAACACCGATTGCCTATCCCCGACGGAACAGCTTGTTGCCCAGCCATACCACCGGATCGTATTTGCGGTCGGCGACCCGCTCCTTCATCGGAATCAGCGCATTGTCGGTGATCTTGATGCTCTCGGGGCAGACCTCGGTGCAGCACTTGGTGATGTTGCAATACCCGAGACCGTGCTGCTCCTGCGCCTGGCTCCGCCGGTCCAAGGTGTCCAGCGGATGCATTTCCAACTCCGCGATTCGCATCAAGTAGCGCGGGCCGGCGAATGCCTGCTTGTTCTCCTCGTGGTCACGGATTACGTGGCAGACGTTCTGGCAGAGAAAGCATTCAATGCACTTGCGGAACTCCTGAGAACGCTCCACATCCTCTTGCGCCATCCGGTATTCGCCGGGTTGGAGGTCCTTCGGTGGCACGAATGATGGGATTTCACGGGCCTTTTCGTAGTTGAACGAGACGTCGGTGACCAGATCACGGATCACCGGGAAAGTCCGGATCGGCGTCACCGTGACCACTTCGTCTTCGGCAAACGTCGACATCCGCGTCATACACATCAACCGGGGCTTGCCGTTGACTTCCGCTGAGCATGACCCGCACTTGCCGGCTTTGCAGTTCCAGCGGACCGCGAGGTCCGGGGTCTGGGTCTGCTGCAGGCGGTGGATGATGTCGAGCACCACCTCGCCCTCGTTGACCTCCACGGTGAAGTCCTGCAGTGCACCACCGGCCTCGTCGCCACGCCATATCCGCATGGTCGCGTTGTAGCTCATCAGCCTCTCCGTCCTGGGTGATCGGCCAGCTCGTCGTCGGTGTAGTACTTCTCCAACTCCGAGATCTCGAAAACCTCCAGCAGGTCGGGCCGCATCGGCACCTGGTCTTTGCGGGTGACGGAGACGTCGGGGATGACGGGGTCACCGCCCGCCGCGGTGCAGACCAGCAACACCCGGCGCCACGACGAGTCCATCGACGGGTGGTCGTCGCGGGTGTGGCCGCCGCGGCTTTCGGTGCGCTCCAGCGCGGCCTTGGCGACGCATTCGCTGACCAGCAGTAGGTTGCGCAGGTCGATGGCCAGGTTCCAGCCTGGGTTGTATTGCCGGTGGCCCTCGACGTGGATGTTCTTGAACCGCTCGCGAAGTTCGTTGAGCCGACCGAGGGCCTCGGTGATTTCCTCTGCCTTGCGGATGATTCCCACCAGGTCGTTCATCGATTGTTGCAGCTCCAACTGCAACGTGTAGGGATTCTCCGCGGTGGCGCCGTTCGTCGGTGTCTCGAAGGGGGCCAGCGCCCGTTTGGCCGCCGCGTCGATGGCATCGTCGGCGACCTTGGGACGGCTGCTCAGTGCCCGCACGTAGTCGGCGGCGCCGAGGCCGGCCCGCCGGCCGAACACCAGCAGGTCCGACAGCGAATTGCCGCCCAGTCGGTTGGAGCCATGCATGCCGCCGGAGCATTCGCCGGCGGCGAACAGCCCGGGGACCGTGGCGGCACCAGTGTCAGCGTCCACCTCGACACCGCCCATCACGTAGTGACAGGTGGGCCCGACTTCCATTGCCTCTTTGGTGATGTCGACCCCAGCCAGCTCCTTGAACTGGTGGTACATCGAAGGCAGTCGCCGCTTGATCTCCTCGGGCGTCAGCCGGGACGCGATATCGAGATAGACCCCGCCGTGCGGGGTGCCGCGGCCGGCTTTCACTTCGGAGTTGATCGCGCGGGCGACCTCATCGCGGGGCAGTAGGTCGGGGGTGCGACGGGCCGAGTCGTTATCCTTCAACCATTCGTCGGCCTCTTGCTCGGTCTCGGCGTACTGGCCTTTGAACACCGACGGGATGTAGTCGAACATGAACCGAGTCTCGTCGGAGTTCTTCAGCACTCCGCCGTCGCCGCGAACACCCTCGGTGACCAGGATGCCTTTCACACTGGGTGGCCACACCATTCCGGTCGGGTGGAACTGGACGAACTCCATGTTGATCAGCGTCGCGCCGGCGCGCAGTGCCAGAGCGTGGCCGTCGCCGGTGTACTCCCAGGAGTTCGAGGTGACCTTGAACGACTTGCCGATGCCGCCGGTGGTCAGCACCACTGCCGGGGCTTCGAACAACACGAACCGGCCGCTTTCCCGCCAGTAGCCGAAAGCCCCGGAGATCGCGTCACCGTCTTTGGTGAGTTCGGTGATCGTGCATTCAGCGAAAACTCTGATCCGAGCGTCGTAATCACCGAGTTCGGCTTTGTCTTCCTGCTGCAGCGAAACGATCTTCTGCTGCATCGTGCGGATCAGCTCCAAGCCGGTGCGGTCACCGACGTGCGCCAGCCGCGCGTAGGTGTGCCCACCGAAGTTGCGCTGGCTGATCCGGCCGTCTTTGGTGCGGTCGAACAACGCACCGTAGGTCTCCAGCTCCCAAACCCGGTCCGGAGCTTCCTTGGCGTGCAATTCGGCCATCCGCCAGTTGTTCAGGAACTTCCCGCCGCGCATCGTGTCGCCGAAGTGGGTCTTCCAATTGTCCTTGGGGTTGGTGTTGCCCATCGCGGCCGCGCAGCCGCCCTCGGCCATCACCGTGTGGGCCTTTCCGAACAGCGACTTGCACACCACCGCAACCTTGAGACCGCGTTCCCGCGCCTCGATGACCGCGCGCAAACCTGCGCCGCCGGCACCTATAACGACAACGTCGTAAGAGTGCCGTTCGACCTCAGTCATGAAACCTCACTCAACTCGTTGCTCTGAACCGGCCAGTCAGCCAATGAATCTCAGGTCGCTAATGGTGTGGCTGGCCACCAGCATCACGTAGAAGTCAGTGACGACGAGCGTGCCCAGCGTGATCCACGCGAACAGCATGTGCCGGGTGTTGATCCGGCTGACCTGGGTCCACAGCCAGTATCGAACCGGGTGCTTCGAAAAGTGCTGGAGCCGCCCACCGACGATGTGGCGGCAGGAGTGGCACGACAGCGTATACACCCAAAGCAGAATCACATTGGTGGTGAGAATGACGTTGCCTAAACCGAATCCGAAGCCCGACGGCGAATGGAAGGCTTTGATCGCGTCGTAGGTGTTGATCACCGAGACGACCAGTGCGACATAGAAGAAGTAGCGATGGCTGTTCTGAATTATCAGCGGCAGACGAGTCTCACCGGAGTAGCTCGAATGCGGCTCTGCCACAGCACATCCCGGGGGCGACTGCCAGACCGCCCGATAATAAGCCCGGCGGTAGTAGTAGCAGGTGATGCGGAAGAGGAGCAGGAACGGCAACACCAAGCTGCCCAGCGGAATCCACCACGGGAAATGCCCAAACCAGACACCGAGGTGGCTGGCGCCTGGGGCACACGACGCGCTGACACACGGCGAGTAGAACGGCGTTAGATAGTGGTATTCATCAACCCAGTACGCGCTGCCCCAGATTCCCCGGACGAAGCCGTAGAGCAAGAATGCAGCCAGCCCGAGGTCCGTCAACAGCGGCGCCTTCCACCAACGGTCGGTGCGTAAGGTGCGCTGGCTGATCTGCGGACGGGTGGGTGAGAAGACTCCGGTGGCAGGACGGTCCGCCGTGGGTGCGCTCATCTATTGTGATCCTCTTCGCGTGGCCTCGTCGGAGAGTACCCACAGCGGTGAACACGCAAAATAGCGGGGGGTGGATCAAGAACGGCCGTGGCCCCCGACGCCTTCGTCGTCGACATCGCGCCAGAATTCGGTGTCGTATTCCGTGTCGGGAATGGCGATTTTCTCGCCCGGATGTGCCAGCGCGTGGCGGGCCAAATCCAGCTCGCCGGCGTCGATATCGAGTAGCTCGACGTCGTTGAGGATCCGCTCGATGTCGTTGATGACCCGACGCATCGCCGGGGTGTCGCGGTATCGCGACCTCAACGACGTCACGCACCGCCGCAGGGCACCGATGAGCTCGTGAAGTTCGGCGAGTTCAGTAGTGCTGGACAACGGATCTCCTCCGAAGGTGGTATGGATCACAGTACGGCCACTCTCGATACTATCCAGCGCAGTGCCCTGGCGTGAGAGAGATCACGCCCGTCAACTCCGGAGGCAATCAGCATGCCAGCACCCAACACACCGGCCGATCGGGCAACAGCGCTATTGACGCTGCACCAGCCCGGCAATCCGGTGATCCTGCCGACGGTGTGGGATGCCTGGTCGGCGCGGCTGGCCGTCGACGCGGGTTTCGCCGCGCTGACCGTCGGCAGCCATCCGGTCGCCGATTCGATCGGCAAACCCGACAACGAAGGCATGTCGTTCGACGACGTGCTGGCCCGGGTCGCCCAGATCACCGCCGCGGTAAACGTCCCGGTCTCGGTGGACATCGAATCGGGTTACGCGCTGCCGGCCACGCGGCTGATCGATGGGTTGCTCGGAGTCGGCGCGGTCGGCCTAAACATCGAAGACACCGTGCACAGCGAGGGCAAGCGGCTGCGTTCAGCGGGTGAGCATGCCGAACTTGTCGGCGCGCTACGCGCCGCCGCGGACGAGGCTGGGGTCCACGTAGTCATCAACGCTCGCACCGACCTGTTCCTGCGCAACGACGGGGACGATACGGACCGCGTCGAGCGGGCGGTGGCGCGGTTGAAGCAGGCCGCCACCGCCGGCGCGGATGTGCTTTACCCCGTGGGCCGCCATGATCCGGAGACGTTGCAGCGTTTGACGACTGAACTACCGCTTCCGGTCAACGCCATCGCGTTGCCCGATCAGGACGATCCCGCTTCCTTCGGTCGGTTGGGCGTCGGGCGGGTCAGCTTCGGACCGTTTCTGCAGGCGGCTTTAACAACCCGGGCCAAGGAGATCCTGACCCGCTGGGGCTAGCCGGACTATCCGACCGATTCCAGTCGTTAAAGCGGATTAGGAGGCCATCATGCCCGGTTTTCACCATGAGAAGCCCGATATGACCCGTGTCGACATCGCCACCGGTATGGCGTTTGACGAATTCGTGCCCGCGCTGGAAAAAGCGGTGCCGCTGTTCGACCGCGCGACGATGCAGCGGATCGTCGCACAGGGCGGCAACCGGGACGACGTCCGCGCCGCCGTGACAAAGAATGCGCCGAACGAGTTGAGTTGCTGGGAGTCGCCGGACACCGCACCGGGCGATCGAGTATCTGATCGGCAATCACGTGATAGCCGAGACCATGTTTCGCCACGACCCCAAGGCTTTGTTGTATGCACCGCTGCGGATGCTGGTCTACAGCGATGCCGAGGACAACGCGATCTTCACCATGGAGCGGCCCAGCGCTGCCTTCGGCAGCCTCGGTATCGCCGAGGTGACCAAAGTCGGTGAGGGCCTTGACCGCAAAGTGGCCAGGGTGTTGCGTGTCGCCGGAGTCGATGCCGAGGAGGCGTTCGCCTGAGATGGTGAATCCGGTGGAGCCGTTGGACTCCACCGGATTCGAACCGATTGCGGACTACTTGGTGATCGCGATGCGCTGCGCCTGAGTCCCGGCGTAGGCGCCGGCAACCCGGACGGTCAGCACGCCGGCGTCATAGGACGCCGAGATGGCTTCACCGTTGATGTGCGCAGGCAGCTGGAAGGATCGGCGGAACGATCCGTACCGGACCTCGCGCAGGGTGCGCCCGTCCTTCTCGGGATCTCCAGCGGCGTGCTCGTCGCGGCGCTCGCCGTGGATGACCAGTCGGCCGTGGTCAACCTCGACGGTGACGTCCTTGTCGACGTCCACGCCCGGCAGCTCCAGGCGGACCACCGCATCCTCACCGTCCTTGACGATCTCGGCCGCGGGGCGCAATCCACTGGCTACCGGCTTGAACCAGTCGGTCGCCGGGGCCGATCCAAAGAAATCGCGCATCCAGCGGTCGACATCCCACGCGGGTCGTGACCACACCGTCAGGTTGCTCATTCGTGTCTCCTCATGCTTCGTGATCGCCGACGCCTTGCCGGCTCTACAGGTAGAAACCTGAGTCGACCACGCTTAAGTTCCACCTCGCAGTTCACCGTGAGCGAACAGCTCGTCGGCGGGACTGTCGTCGATCGCCAACCGGTAACCGCGTTTGACTACGGTGGCGATGATATGTCTGTCGCCCAACGCTTTTCGTAGCCGCAGTACTGCTGTATCCACGGCATGAGGATCACAGCTGCTGCCGGGCAGAGCCCGCAGCAGCGCGCTGCGGGCGATCACCACTCCGGGACGCTGCGCCAACGCCCGCAATACCGCCATCGCGGCCGGCGGCACCTCGTGGACGGCGCCGTCGACCACCACGCCGCAGCCGCGGACCTCGACACGGTGGCCGGCCGCCTGCATCGTGCGCAGCACGGGCAACTCCTCGGCGATATGCCTGGCCAGCGCGCCCAATCGCATACGTTGTGGTGACGACGTCGGAACTCCCAGGCGTACCAACGGCTGTGCGGTGATCGGGCCGACGCACATTGCCCGCACATCTGAGCGCAGCGCCGCAAGCAGCCGCTCCGAGATGCCGAGCTCGCCGGCGCGCATCAGCGTCGCGGCGACCGCCGGTGCGGAGGTGAAGCTGACGGCGTCGAACTGCCGTTGGGCGATCTGAGTGATCAACTGGTCGAACTCGCCGCCCGCCGGTGCCGGCTGCCACCGGTATGTCCGGATCGGGACGACCTCGGCGCCCGCGGAACACAGCTCGTCCAGGAACTCCGGAAACGGATCCCAGTCCTCGGTAGCGCCGTGCAACTGCACTGCGATGCGACAGCCCGTGAGGCCGAATTGGTACAGGTATTGCAAGACCTCACGAGACGATTCGGATTCCGGGGACCACTCCTCTCGCAGGCCGGCGGCGCGTATTGCACCGGTAGCCTTCGGTCCCCGGACCACGATCCGAGCGCGGGACAACACCGCGGTCAGCTGCTCGGCCAGTCCCCATCCGTCGGCGGCGGCGATCCAGCCACGAAACCCGATGCCCGTCGTCGCGATGACGATGTCGGGCGGATTCGCGATCAATGACCTTGTATTGCGGTGCAATTCGTTGTCATCGGGTAATGCGATCATGGTGATCGCCGCCGCATGGCCAACGGTTGCGCCGTGGCGGCGCAGCAACGTGCACAGCTCGTCGGCGCGCCGTGCAGAAGTCACTGCCACCCGATAACCGGCGAGTGGCTGCGCCGCTGGCTGACTCATGTGAATTGTGTATGCCAGCCGGATTTCGGCTGCATTACCAAGGAATTGCTGGTGCGTTGCCCCCCGAAGCTGAGCTGCGAGGGCCCACATCGTTACCAGACATCCCCTTCACGCCAGTCACACGCCAGGGCCGCGGAGGTGTCCAGGCTGACCCCGACCGGCAGCACGAACACTGAGCCGTCATCGTCTGGGGTGCGGATCGTCCCGGTAGGTGCCAATACCGATGTCGGGCCGCACCACGGTAGCCAGCCGCGCGACGTGTAGAGCCGTCTCCCGCGGTCGGACGAACTCAGCGCGCCGAGCTGATAGCCGCCGCGGATGACCTGCTCGCACGCGTTGAGTATCGCAATCGCCAGTCCCTGACCGCGCCAATCTTCGCGCACTGCGACCGCTTCGACGTACCCACAGCGCAGCGCGGCCCCGCGGTAGAGCAGGCGTCGTTGGACGACCGCGCCGTGCGCGATGATCGCGCCGTGGTGCCAGATCAGCGCATGCATCCCGCCCAGCGCGTGGTCCCAGTCGGCGTCGGTGAACTCGCCGGCGAACGCGTTGGTGACCATGTCGTAGGCGCGCTGCCGCGCCTCGGTCTCGAGATCGGCGGTGTGAACCAGGCGAGCAGTGTGTACCTGGGTGTGCACACTGCTGGTTTACCAGGTGGACTGGCCCTCCGGCATCGAAGCCATCGAACTTGACGCAGAAGCCACTGGTCTAAAAGCAGACCGGGGTCGCGACCAGTGCAGCCGGACGTACTGCCCGGGTCGTACCTGGGCGACCTTGTCGATGTCGTCGTCGGCGACCACGCCGACCACCGGGTAGCCGCCGGTGACTGGGTGATCGGGGCCGAGAATCACCGGTAAACCGTTGGGCGGCACCTGGATCGCTCCGCGAGTGGCCCCCTCGCTGGGCAGCTGGCGATCCGGTGAGTGGAACCGCAGGGGGCGGCCCTCGAGCCGCATGCCCACGCGGTCGCTGCGGTCGGAGGCCATCCAGATCGTGTGCACCAGAGCATCGGGGTCGACGAGCCAGTCATCACGCGGGCCAGGCGTCACCAGTAGCTCCACCATATGTTCGGAGATCGGCGCCACCGGAGCCTGGTCGAGTTCGGGGTACTCGTCGGTGTGGGCACCGACCGGGAGGACGTCACCGGGCTGTAGCGGCAGCGGACCGATCGCCGACATCACGTCGTAGCTGCGGGATCCCAGCACCGGTGTCACGTCGATACCGCCACGCACCGCCAGATAGCTCCGCAGACCGGAGTTCGGGATGCCCAGTGAGATCACCTCACCGTCGCGGACATGCTGAATACTGTTGGTGCCGAACATGATCCCACTGACGCTCGGATCGGTGTCGGCACCGGTCACTGCGATATCGACGTCGCCGCCGCGGACTCGGGCGGAGAATCCGCCAAAGGTGACCTCGATGGTGGCCCGGTCGTCAGGGTTGGCCACCAGCCGGTTGGCCAGTGTGTGCGAACGCCGGTCCGCGGCACCCGAGCGGGTAACGCCGAGGTGGGCAAGCCCGACCCGTCCGAGGTCTTGAACGAGGGCCAGCGGTCCGGTCTGCAAGATCTCCAGCGTTGTCATGATTATGCGGCTCGGAACTGGACCCACATGCCCGGCGTCAGCAGCGCCGGATCAGGACGGTCGATATCCCACAACACCGCGTCGGTGTGGCCGATCAGCTGCCAACCGCCGGGGGATCGACGTGGGTAGATTCCGGTGAATTCGCCGGCCAGGCCCACCGCACCGGCCGGGACCGATGGCCGCGGCTCCGACCGACGTGGTACGGCCAGTCGTGGGTCGCCGCCGATCAGATACGCGAAACCCGGGGCGAAGCCGCAGAATCCGACTCTCCAGGGGGTAGCAGTGTGGGCGTTGATGACCTGAGCGGTGGTCAGCCCGGTCCGGTCAGCCACCTCGGCGAGATCGGCGCCGTCGTAAACGACGTCGATCACCGTGGTCTCACCCGGCGCGGCGGTCACCGGCTCGTCGGGCGCTACCCGCAGTGTGCGCAGTCGACGGCGGATTGCGGCCTGCTGGCCGGGGCCGTCGAGTTTGAGCAGCACCGTCCGGGAGGCCGGGACGATGTCGAGCACACCGGGCAGCGCGGCCTCGCGCAGCGCAGCCGTCCACACCAGCACGTCAGTGGTGCTGTCGAACTGCAGCAGCAGCGCCTGATCGCCGTAGTCGAGAATTGTGTCGGCCACACTCACATCCGTTGCCACGCTCATTACTCGACGGTAACTCCGCAATCGGGCGGCGGCGAGAGATCTTCGAGCACTGCCAGAGGTGCCTTAGCCAACGCTCAGAACACCGGTTCTAGTGCAGGATATTGGCGATCAGCGGGGGCAACTGATCGGCCACCAGCGGCAAGCTCAGCGGCGACGAGAAGGCGATCGCGCCGGCCTGGTCCTTCGTGGTGAACACACTGCGCGCCCGAAGCGCCGCGATGTCGGGATTGGTCAGCAGCGCGCCTTGGTCGGCATCGCTGTCCGTTGTCCAGATCAGCAGATCGGCGGCACCGAGAACCGACTTGATCTTGTCGAGCGGAACCAGCGCGTGCTGCGGGTCGACTGCGAGTGGAGTGACGCTGTCGGCGACGGCCAGACCCATCTGGGTCAAAAACTCAGTGCGCCAACCGGTTGTCGCCACTGCATTGTCTTGGGAGAGCTTGCCTTCCAGTAGCAGCACCCTTTTGTTTTTGAATTGGGGATATTTATCCGCCACCCCGGCGAAACTGTGCTCGACGCTGTCGATCACCGATTTCATCTGGTCGGGCTGAAAGACGGCCTGACCGATCGCCCTCGCCTGGTCCTTCCACGGTTCGAAGAATGGGTAGCCGTCGGACTGCGCAATGGTTGGAGCAATCGCGGATAGCTTTTGGTAGGTGTCCTGGTCCAGTCCGGCATCGGTGGCCACGATCAAGTCCGGTTTCAGAAGGGCGATCTGCGGAAACTGGATACCGTTGTCAAGGTTCAAGACAACGGGTTTGGCGTTACCGAGCTTGGGTTGGGCCCACGGCCAGACGGCGAACGGCTGTTCGCCGAACCAGTTGGTTACCGCGAGCGGCACAATCCCGAGCGCCAGCAGGTCGTCTTGGCCGGTAAGACCGGCGCTGACAACCCGTTTGGGTGGCTCGGAAATGCTCGTCTCGCCGAAAACGTGGGTGATCGTCACCGGTTCGCCATCGCGGCTGCCGGCAGCCGGCGGTTTGTGCGACGAGCAGGCCACTGGGCCCGCTGCACCGGCGAGCAGCACCAATCCCGTTGCCGCGCCGGCGCGCAGGAATCCTCGTCGACTCCATTGCTCGTGCATCGCGTGAGCCTCCAGCGTTCGCTCAGACCGGGCCCATCAGCGGCATGCCGGCGTCGACGAAGTCCAGGGCGCGGTAGACGGTGTCGGCGGCGCCCGGACCGGGATCGTAGGCAGCCATCATGGCGCCGGCAAGCGCGCCGGCGAACACCTGCAACTCGAAATCTTGCGTGTCACGGCCGATTCGGGCTCCGATTGCCTCGGCGATCGACGTGATGGTGCGGTAGTACTCGTCGAACATGGCCGCCTTGAGCTCGGGTATCGAGAACATCAGCCGTTGCCGGGCGTCCTCGAACTCCCGTTGGTCCTCCGACATGTTGTCGATGGTCACCTGGTAGGCGCGGCGGATTGCTCTAAGCGGCGAAAGATCGGCTGGCTGGGCTGCCAGGGCGTCCAAGAAAGCGGGGTCCATGTCGTCGGCGAGTAACACGGATTCCTTCGTCGGGAAATATCGGAAAAACGTACTCGGCGATACCTCGGCGGCCTCCGCGATCTGTTCGACGGTAGTGGCGGCGTAGCCGTTTTCTTCGATCAGCCGAAACGCCTCCCGCCTGATGGTCTCGCGGGTCCTGATCTTCTTTCGCTCCCGCAGACCGAAGGTTGGGTCAGTCGCCTGCATGACGTCATTCTCTCGCACGCCCCTGCGTGCCGCGTCAACCCGTCGGCCAGGGGCTGTAGTCGGCGATCAGATCCTCCTGCGGCGGCCGCTGGTCGTCGGGCACATGCTGCAGGTTGATCCGAATCCGGTACCAGATCGAACTCGGTCCGCGCATCCCGTCGACCAGCACGTCGGCCGGCTGCAGCCGATCCGCTGCGGCGGGATAGCGGCCGCGCCAGGTGTCCAGCGCGGCCATCGCTTCATCCTTGGTCTTGGTGCGGGCGATCTCGATGAGCGGCATCAATGGCTGACGGCGGCCCGCGCTCGCGCCCTTGCGCGGTGCTTTGGGCGCCCGCTCGGCAGGCCCGAGTTCTTCGGCCAGCGTGAGTAGCCGTTCCAGACCGGCGGCGGTGTCGTTCATCCCCGCCCACGGGTCGCCGATGTCGGCGAACCGCTCCGGCACGGTCGCCATGGTGAAAGCGGCCGGGTCGCAATCGTCAACCTCTTCCCAAAGCAGCGGCGTCGACACCCGCGCATCGGCGGTAGCGCGCACCGAATACGCCGACGCGACCGTGCGGTCCTTGGCGTTCTGGTTGAAGTCGACGAACACCCCTTGGCGTTCTTCCTTCCACCAACGACTGGTCGCCAGGTCGGGGGTGCGTCGCTCGACTTCTCGCGCCACCGTTTGGGCGGCCAGCCGCACTTGCCGAAACGACCAGTCGGGCACGATGCGCGCATAGATATGAAAGCCGCGTGACCCCGACGTCTTCGGCCACGCGGTCAGCCCGTGATCTTCGAGCACTTCGCGGGCCACCAGCGCGACGTCGAGAATCTGCCGCCACGCCACGCCCGGCATTGGGTCCAAATCAACGCGCAGCTCATCCGGGTGGTCGAGATCATCGGCGAGCACCGGATGCGGGTTCAGATCAACGCAGCCCAGATTGATCGCCCAGGCCAGGCCGGCCGCGTCGTAGATAACGGCCTCCTTGGCCGAGGTGCCCGATGCGTAGCGCAGTTCGGCGACGTCCACCCAGTCGGGTCGCTTCTTCGGAGCCCGCTTCTGGAAGATCGCCTCCTGCCCGATGCCCTTGACGAAGCGTTTGAGGATCATCGGGCGTCCGGCCACACCACGCAGGGCACCGTCGGCGACGGACAGGTAGTAGCGGATCAGGTCGAGTTTGGTGTGTCGGTGATCGGGGAATATCACCCGCTCAGGATGGGTGACCTCGACCTGGCGCCCGTCCACTTCCACTGCGACGGGAGGCGCCATGTTCTTCATCGTAATTTCCCCGCCGGACTGCGACGTGGGTCACATATGGTGGGCTCATGCCTAACATCACCGACCTGCTGCCGTGGCGTGCCGTCCCGAAAATCCAGCAGTATGCGGACCGGGGGCTGGCTGAACTGCATTACCTCCGAAAGATCATCGAGTCGGGCGCTTTCCGGTTGGAGCCGCCGCTCAACTACGCCGCGATGGCGGCCGACATGCGCAAATGGGGCGAGATCGGCATGCTGCCGTCGTTCAACGCCAGACGCACGCCGAACCGTGCGGCGATCATCGACGACGACGGCTCATTGACCTACAAAGAGCTGGACGAGGCCGCCAACGCGGTCGCTCGCGGTCTGCTGGCCAAGGGGGTGCGCGGCGGCGACGGGGTCGCGATCCTGGCGCGCAACCACCGCTGGTTTGCCATCGCCGAGTTCGGCTGCGCGCGGGTCGGGGCTCGCATCATCTTGCTCAACAGCTCGTTCTCTGGCCCGCAGATCAAAGAGGTCTCCGAACGCGAAGACGCCAAACTGCTGATCTATGACGACGAGTACACCGAGGACGTCAGCAAAGCCAACCCGCCGCTGGGCAAGCTGCGGGCGCTCAGTGTCACGCCCGGCAGCGGCGAGGGATCGCAAAGCGATGACGAAACGTTGGCCGACTTGATCGCCGCCAACAGCAAGGCGCCCGCACCCAAAGCCAGCAAGAAATCGTCGGTCATCATCCTGACCAGCGGCACCACCGGGACCCCGAAGGGCGCGAACCGGAGCACCCCACCGTCGCTGGCGCCGATCGGCGGCATCCTGTCCCACGTCCCGTTCAAGGCCAACGAGGTGACCGCGCTGCCGGCGCCGATGTTTCACGCGCTGGGTTTCTTGCACGCCACCATCGGGATGTTCTTGGGTTCGACGCTGGTGCTGCACAGCAAGTTCAAGCCCGAGGTCGTGCTGCAAGACATCGAGAAACACAAGGTGAGCGCGGTCGTCGTCGTACCGGTGATGCTGTCGCGGATACTCGACGCCCACGAAAAGATGGACAAGGACAAGAAGCCCGACCTGTCCAGCTTGCGGATCGTCTTCGTCTCCGGGTCGGCGCTGGGCGCCGACGTGGCCGAGCGCGGCCTCAAGGACCTGGGCCCGGTGATCTACAACATGTACGGCTCGACCGAGATCGCGTTCGCCACCATCGCCGAGCCCAAGCATCTGAAACACAATTCGTCGACGGCAGGACCCGTGGTCAAGGGTGTGAAAGTCAAGATCTTCGACGACAACGGCAAGGAGAAGCCGCAGGGCGAGGTTGGGCGGATCTTCGTTGGCACCACCTTCCCCTTTGAGGGCTATACCGGCGGTGGCGGCAAGCAGATCATCGACGGCCTGCTGTCATCGGGTGATGTCGGCTACTTCGACGAGCACGGCCTGCTTTTCATCAGCGGTCGCGACGACGAGATGATCGTCTCCGGGGGCGAAAACGTCTTCCCGGCCGAGGTCGAGGATTTGATCAGCGGACATCCCGACGTGGTGGAGGCCACCGCGCTCGGCGTCGAAGACAAGGAATGGGGCCACCGGCTGCGTGCCTTCGTGGTGAAGAAGCAAAATGCCAACCTCGACGAGGACGGCGTCAAGCACTATGTGCGCGACCACCTGGCCAAGTACAAGGTGCCGCGTGAAGTGATCTTCCTCGACGAACTGCCGCGCAACCCGACGGGCAAGATCCTCAAACGCGAGCTGCGCGACATCGACGTCGACTGACCGGGCGGCTCACTTCAGCCGTCGAATCCGGTCGCGCCGTCGAGTTGTTCGCGCAGGATGTCGATTTGTCCGGTGTGGCGCGCCGTCTCCTCGATCATGTGCACGTAGATCCAGCGCAGCGATACCGTCCCGATGCGACGATGCGGCACCGCGTGGGCGAGCGGATACCGTGCCGCGATACGTCGGGACTCCTCGCACTGGGTCTGATACTCGTCGATCAGTGTGGCCAGTGATTCCTCGGGGTGGAAGTCGAACTCCCAGGAGCGGTCGTGGGCGCGGCGGTTGTCGCTGCTGCGCTCCTGCAGGAGCTGATCGAACCAGCCGTATTCCGCCCACCGCAGGTGCTTGATCAGGCCGCCCACGGTGGTCGGCGATGCGACGAGCTTGCGGCGGGCATCGGCGTCGGACAGGCCGGAAACCTTGCGGACCACGATGTCGCGGTAGTCGTCGAGGAATGCTTCCAGGGTGCTGCGCTCGTCGCCGGAGTCGTGTTCGCGGCGGTCGGGACGCTGCGGTTCTGTCATGACGGCGGGGTCAGCGCCGGTCCCGGATCGCCCTGGTCACGTCGGCGGAAAGCCGTGGGTCGGACAGAAGCTGCTCGATGAGTGCGCAGATGACCTCTTGCCCGGTGACGCGGGCTAATCCGAGCCGATCGGCGGCTTCCCGCTGCCAGATGTCGAGGGCCCGGTGGGTGGCGGGGGAGAGGTCGACGGTTCGTCGCGTCCGGTGGCCGCGTGCTGGCGCGTCAGTTTTGTGTCGGACGCTGGTGAAGCGCTCGGTCGGCGCCGTGGGGTTGGCACGTGCGGCTGGTGTGGCGCGAAACGAGGGAGAGCTGTTTTCCATGCGGCGACTGGCCCTTACTGGTCGGGTTTGATCTCAGTAGATCAGGACATAAGTATGTCCGTCAACGCGGACTCATGCAGCGGTGGCCGGATCTGCGGCGGCGGCCATCAAGTGGCTGGCGCGGTTCTGCGCGATCTGGTCGAACTGCCCGGCGCGAATGAACTCGACGAACCCGCCGTCGCCATCCACCGCACACCGGCCGTCAACCATCCCGCGTGCGCGACGGGGTTAAGGGTTGGTCCTGTCCGGTGGGGTGTGCGAATCCGAGACGGTCGGCAGCTTCTCGCTGCCAGATGTCGAGGGCACGGTGAGTGGGGGAGAGAAGGTCGGCGGTTCGTCAGGTGGCCGCGCCGGCTGCCATGGCGGCCGAGTGACCCAAACTGTCGGCGTCAATGTCAGTAGATCAGGACATAAGTATGTGCGTCAGCGCGGAGTCACGCATCCGCCACCCGGTAGTGGCCGTCGAACCATGAGTAAAAATCGCGTTGGCTTATGCTGCGATAATTTGCCATTGCTACATATAGAAATCTCGACCCGGGCGAACACCGGGAATTACCCTATGACTAGTTCGCTAGACCATACGCCCACCCGCGAATTACGAGACCTTCTCGGTACCTCTTCGAGCGACGGCGGTGGCTCAAATTAGGAGAGCGGAAGTACGGATATCAGTAGACCAGTATCTGCTTTTTGAACTGCGTATATATTGGAATCAGGAACTACTGACCACAGTACTGACGGACCTCATGAAGTGCTGAGGGCAGTAATTTAGGAATTAAAAAGCGATCAGTAATTGAGGATTTAATACCCGTAATAGCTGCAAAAAAGCTAACGCGACATTCTCAGCATTATAATGGGGGGAGATTTAGCATTTGCTAAGGATTGCTATTTAGCGTCTTTGGTGTCAGACCCCCAGATGACAAAAGGAGAAACCGAAATGTCGATCTCACTCTCTTCCACTCGTCGCCTCGCAGCTGGCGCAGTTGGCGCTGCCGCGGTAGCCGGCGCAATGCTGTTCGGCGCCCTCCCCGCGGCCAACGCCGCGGCCCCCGCCGTATATGCGCCCACCGCGACTGGCCTGCATCACGTCGCTCCCGTGTGGTGGGGCCACCACCACCACACCCACCGCCACGGCGGCATCCACATCGCCTAGGCCTGGGGATGGAGCGGGGGTAGGCACGGCGAGCCGGATTCGACCGGTGTACGGCAGCTAGCCCCTCACGACAGGTGTCGGCTCGCCGCTCCCGCCGCTCCCGCCGAGAAGAAATCCACGCCGATCTGACAAAGTCAGGTCGGCGTGGATTTTTGTGTGCGGGCTACGGATCGCGAGGCAGCCCCAGCAGGCGCTCGGCGATGATGTTGAGCTGCACCTCTGAGGTGCCGCCGTAGATCGTGGTGGCCCGGCTGGCCAGCAGGTATTCGTCCCACTTGCCGGGCAGCGTGTCAGGGTCACCGATCGCCGCGTCGTTGCCGAAGGTGGACACGGCGAATTCGGCGTAGCCCTGGCCGGTGCGCATGGACAACAGCTTGGAGATCGCCGCCGAAGGCATCGCATCAGCCCCGGCCAGCGTCAACAGCGTCGAGCGCAAGTTGAGCAGCTTGGCGGCATGCCCCTCGGCGATCAACTGTCCGGCGCGGTTCTGCGCGACCTGGTCGAACTGGCCGTCCCGAATGAACTCAACGAATTGCGGAAGGTTGGCAAGAAAGTTCAGGTCGCTGCCGCCGATCGAGACCCGTTCCGCGGTAAGGGTGTTGCGGCTGACTTCCCAGCCCCGGTTGACCTCGCCGAGGACGTTCTCGTCGGGCACGAACACGTCGTCGATGTAGACGGTGTTGAAGAACTCCTGGCCGGTGAGCTCGCGTAGCGGCTTCACCGTCACGCCTTCGCTTTTCATGTCCAGCAGGAAGTAGGTGATGCCATTATGTTTCGGTGCCGACGGGTCCGTGCGCGCCAGCAGTGCGCCCCACTGTGAGAACTGCGCAGCCGTCGTCCAGATCTTCTGGCCGCTGATGCGCCAGCCCCCTTCGACTCGGGTGGCTTTAGTGGAGAGGCCCGCCAGGTCGGAGCCGGCCCCCGGCTCGGAAAACAGCTGGCACCAGATCATCTCGCCGCGGAACGTCGGCGGCAGGAAGCGTTGTTTTTGCTCCTCAGTACCGAACGCGACGATCGACGGAATGATCCACGCTGCGATGCCGACCTGCGGCCGCTTGACCCGCCCGCTGATGAACTCCTGGGCGATGATGATCTGCTCCACCGGGCTGGACGCGCGGCCCCACGGTTTCGGCAGGTAGGGCAGCACCCACCCGCTCTCGGCGAGTGCGACCTTGCGATGTTCGCGGTCCATCTCTTTAAGCGCGGCGACCTCGGAGCGGATTTCGCTGCGAAGCTTTTCGGTGCTCGGGTCCAGGTCGATGTCAACCGGGCGCATGCCGGTGGTCGTCGCGGTATCCACCACTTTCTGTGGGTATTCCGAGGCGCGGCCGAAGCTGGCCGCCAAGATCAGCGCGCGACGGTAGTACACGCCTGCGTCGTGCTCCCAGGTGAAGCCGATGCCGCCGTGCACCTGGATGCAGTCCTGCGTGCACCGCTGGGCCGCAGCAGGTGCCAGGGTCGCCGCGACCGCTGCGGCGAATTCGACGTGGTCGCTGGCTTCGTCGATGGCGCGGGCGGCATCCCACACCGCCGCGGTGGCCCGCTCGGTGTCAGCGATCATTTCGGCGCACTTGTGCTTGATGGCTTGGAACTGGCCGATCGGCCGGCCGAACTGTTCGCGGATCTTGGCGTACTCCGACGCCGTGTCGGTGGCCCATCGTGCCACGCCGACAGCCTCGGCTGACAGCAGCGTGGAGATCAGCGCATGCGCGGCGACCACGCTGAGGTCGCTCAGCACGGCGTCGTCACCGACCTGGACGGCGTTGACGCGGACATGCGCAACGGGTCGCAGCGGGTCGACGCTGGTGACCGGTTCGATCTCGAGTTGATCGGCGCGGAGCACCACCCACTCTTCGCCGCTGTCGATCGCCACCGGCAGCACCAGCAGCGACGCTTCGCCGGCCGTCGGCACCGCCCGGACTTCACCGCGAATCACCAACCCGTCACCGTGCCGCGTCGCGGTCAGCCCGGAATCCAGCGCGTAGGCGGCGATGGCCGTTCCAGAAGCCAGGTCGTTGAGCTCTTTGGCGCTCGCGTCATGCGCCGAGATCAGCGCGCTGGCAATAGCCGATGGTACGAACGGGCCGGGCACCGCGCCATAACCGAATTCGGCCAGCACCACGGCCAGCTCGAGAATGCCAAAACCCTGTCCGCCGACGGCTTCGGCAAGGTGGACGCCCGGCAAGCCTTGGTCGGCCGCGGCCTGCCAATACGGCGGAGGGTTGTCGATCGGTGTTTCCAGGGCCGCGTGCAGAACCTCCGATGGCGCTACCCGCGCCACCAGGGATCGCACCGAATCCGCCAGGTCTTGATGCTCGGGAGTGATCGCGATCGGCATTGGTCGCCTTCCGTTGAATCGTCTTGGAGTCAATCTAATAACCGGTCGGTTGGTTGACTACATGGGCTAGCGACTTCCCGTCCCGCAACCGGCGGCAATTAGCGACGGCCTCGACCAGGTAGCGGCGCATGGTGTCGGCGGTGTACCAGGTGACGTGGGGGGTGAGCACGACGTTGTCCAAGCTGAGCAGCGGGTTGTCCGACGCCACCGGTTCGACGTCGAAGACGTCCAGGCCTGCGGCGGCCAACCGACCGCCGCGCAAAGCATCGACCAGGGCGCCCTCGTCGACAATCGGTCCGCGTGACGTGTTGACCAGCACCGCACCGGGTTTCATCCGGGCCAGCGCGGCGTGGTCGAGCAGGCCGTGGGTCGAGTGCGTCAACGGCAGATGCAGCGAGACGATGTCGCTGACGGCCAATAGCTCGGCCAGCGGCCGCCAGCCCGGCAACCCGTCGTCGCGGGTACTGGTATGCAGTACCGTGGCGCCCATCGCGGCGACAATGCCGGCCACCTGCTTGGCGATATTGCCGTAGCCGACCAGGCCGACCGTGCAGGCACCGATATGGCGCCACAAAATCTAAGACCTTAGGACCCGGAACGAAATGAGCGAGGACCCTCAGCGCCACCGCTTGGCAATCCATTTGGCAATGGTGTCCGCCTGCTCGCTGCGCGCACCTGGCGTGGTGAAGTAATGGTCGGTGTCGATGGCGCACGACGATTTGTCGTCGCTGGCCAGCGCGTCGTAGATGCGCTGGGCATCCGATGGGAAGACACCGGTGTCGGCCTCGGCGTTGATCACCAGGGCAGGGCAGGTGATTCGTGCCAGATGTGGCTCGGCCCTGGTCTGCGCGGTCCGCAGACTCCACATCGCCATCCAGTTGCGCAGCGTACAGGCGGCCGCGATGCCGTGGGCGGAACGGTTGGCCTTGGCTGGAAGTCCGGCATAACACAGGTTCGGCGAACGTTTGGTCGGCTCGATGGTCGGATCGACCATCCGGGGATCTGCCCAAGTCCGCATCACCGTGAACGGCCGATCCGAAAACCCTGCCGCTCGAACACGTTTCAGTTCCCTCTCGGCCCAATCCGTGATGGTGTTGTTGCGTGCGACCTGCGCTGATCGGTAGCGGGTCAAGAACTCCTGCGAGTAAGGCGGTCCGTTGCTCTCGTTGAACAGGTCCAGCTCGAGATCGGTTGCCACCGCATCGTTCTCGTCGACGACGGCGGCGTCCATCCACGCGGTCAGCACATCCGGGCGGCCGGGATGGGCCGCACTGGCCACATAGCCATCGGCCGGCAGCAGGTCGGTCAGCCCGGCCGCGGGCCGCATTCCGGGGAGCGGAGCCACATTCGGCGTGACCGCTTGGGCCTGGTAAGCGGCCATCAACGACCCTCCACCGGAATTACCGAGCAGCACAATTGTTTCCACGCATTGTGTCTCGCGTAGCCAGCGAACGCCGATGCCGATGTCGACCAGCGCATGGTCGAGCAGGAAGCTGCTCTCAAAACCACGGAACCGGGTGTTCCAGCCCAGGAATCCAATGCCCCGAGTGGCCATGTAATCCGCGAGGTAATGTTCGGAGAAGTCGATCTGGTAGTGAGTGGCGATGATCGCCACCTTCGGTTTGCGTCCGACGCCCCGGTGATACAGCCCTTGGCAGGGGTGTCCGCCCGCACCGGCGCGGCGCGCGGTTGGCGACGGCAGTCCGATGAATTCGCGGATGACCCCGGGGTTGCCGGTGGTGCGAGTCACCGTGGGCGCACCTCCTGGCACTCGCGGACCATCGCCTCGTTGGAGTCGTAGTAGTTGTAGAAGGAGGCTGTCGACCGGCCTGCCTCCGCGGCGATATCGGCGACGGTGGTGGCCAGAATGCCCTTGCGCGCAATGACCCTCCGGGCGGCGGCGCCGATGGCGGCCTGCGTCCGCTGGCCGCGACTCGTCGCTAACGGCGTGCGCCGGGTCGGCTGCTCGGACACGGTCGACACCCGCGAGCCTCCTTCGTCATGATCGCGGGATGGCCGTGATCCCGGGAACGTCGCAACCTCTGGAATAGAGCTGAATCTGATGTTAGGTTCAGATCCAAATCTCCGCCACGGAACCAGCGATGCGCAACGCCGACGGAGGGGAGCAAGGAGATGCTCAAGCCGCACAACCCCAATTCCGAATTCGAACTGGGCGGCATCAACCATGTAGCGCTGGTGTGCTCGGACATGGCCCGCACCGTGGACTTCTACACCAACATCCTCGGCATGCCGCTGATCAAATCGCTCGACCTGCCCGGGGGAGCGGGCCAACACTTTTTCTTCGACGCCGGCAACGGTGACTGCGTCGCGTTCTTCTGGTTCGCCGACGCGCCTGACCGGATACCGGGGCTGTCCTCGCCGGCTGCGATCCCGGGCATCGGGGAGATCACCAGCGCGGTCAGCACGATGAACCACCTGGCGTTCCACGTGCCGGCCGAGAAGTTCGACGACTATCGCCAGCGGCTCAAAGACAAGGGCGTACGGGTCGGCCCGGTGCTCAACCACGACGAGAGCGAACGGCAGGTCTCGGCGACGGTGCATCCCGGTGTCTACGTGCGGTCGTTCTATTTCCAGGATCCTGACGGTATCACGCTTGAGTTTGCATGCTGGACAAAGGAATTCGCGAAGAGTGATGCGCAGGCGGTGCCGAAGACGGCGGCCGATCGCCGGATACCCGCCGCCCACTAGCTCAGCACGCCGGAATCAGTCGCGGTACAGGCTTGGGTCGGCCAGCTCGTCGAGCAGCGCCGCGAGCTGATCGACCAGCTGATCGGGACCGAGCCGCACTGCGCCGGCCAGCCAAGCGCTGATGGTCTGCGCCACCCCACCCACCACAAAATGCGCGGCGGCCTTGATCCGGTCGTTCTCGGGGACGCGCAGTGCGTTCTCGACATGGCGGCCGGAGAGCATCGCGAATAGGGCACTGGATTGGACACGCTTACGGACCAGCACGGCATTGGCCAGGTGTGCACTGAATAACAGACGACCCACCCGCGGGTCCCCGCCGACCGTCCGCACGATGTTGGTAATGCAGGCGCGGGTCTGCTCCTGCGGCGGCGCAGCGGCCACCGCGGCCTGCGTCGTGGCGGCCAGCTCGGCAATCACCCAGTCGAAGACCGCGGCGACGAATTCGTCCTTGTCGGCGAAGCTCTCGTAAAAGTAGCGGGCGGCCACGCCGGCCCGGCGGCAGACGCCGCGAACGGTCAGCTCGGCCGCGTCCCGCTCGTCGGCGCCCAGCAGATCAAGGCCGGCCGCCAATAGCCGGGCCCGGCGGCTTGCCAGGCGGCCAGCCGCGTCGACGCCACGGTAGGGCCGCGCGCTCGTCGTTTCGGCTAACGCCATGGGCCCCATCTTGACATCGGCCGCGGCTGGCTGCAATATCAGGAAACAAGCGTTCTCAGAATTAGCCAGGTAGGTGCGCGATGACGGTCGGTAAGCCAATGAGGCACGTCGAGCGCCCGATAAGTGATCCACCGATCACGGGATCGTCGCGTCGGCAACGGCGGGCGACCCGGCTTGAGGACGGCCTGATGGGGATCGCGCTGCTCCTCGGTCCGGCCAACGTGATCATGCAGCTGGCGCGGCCAGGCGTGGGCTACGGCGTGATGGAGAGCCGAGTCGAAAGCGGTCGGATTGACCTGCATCCGATCAAGCGGACCCGCACCACGCTTACCTACCTCGCGGTGGCCATGGCCGGTACCGACGTCCAAAAAGCGGCGTTTCGCCAGGCAGTGAACCGCGCGCATGCCGAGGTGTACTCGATGCCCGACAGCCGGGTCGAGTACAACGCATTTGATCCGGACCTGCAGCTGTGGGTGGCGGCATGTATTTACAAGGGCGGCGTTGACTTCTACCGCATGTTCGTCGGCGATCTGGACGAGCAGGACGCCGACCGCCACTACCGTGACGGCATGGTGCTCGGCACCACGTTGCAGGTGCCACCGGAGATGTGGCCGGCGGATCGGGCCGCGTTCGACCGTTACTGGCAAGAGCAACTGGAGAAAGTCCACATCGACGACAGTGTTCGCGACTACCTGTATCCGATCGCCGTGGGCCGAGTGCGCGGCGTGCCGCTGCCGGAGCCGCTGCGTGAGCTGCCGGAGCGTCTCGCGCTGCTGATCACCACCGGCTTTCTGCCGCAACGCTTCCGCGACGAGATGCACTTTTCGTGGGATGCCGCCAAGCAACGGCGCTTTGACCGGTTGATAGCCCTGCTGCGGACGGTGAACAATGCGATGCCGCCGTTTGTCCGCCGTTTCCCGTTCAACGTCCTGCTGTGGGATCTGGATCGCCGCATCAAATCGGGCCGCCCGCTGGTGTAGGCAAATACCCCCTACCGGAACCGGGTCTTGCTCTACGACGCCGCGTCGTATTGAATGCCGTCGTGACCGCCAAAAGCGTACTGCCACGCGCGCGTAGGGTCGGTTGCTGTGCGTACTGATGACGACAACTGGGACATCACCACAAGTGTCGGTGCGACCGCGTTAAACGTGGCGACCGCTCGCGCATTGGAGGCGCAAAAGCCCGACCCGTTAGCTATCGACCCATTTGCTGAACTGTTCTGTCGCGCGGTGGGAGGCACTGCGGCCGACGTGCTCGACGGTAAGGACCCCGGCCACCACCTGAAAACACCCGACTGGGGCCAGCATTTCGTCAGCTTCCAAGGTGCCCGAACCCGGTATTTCGACGACTACTTCCGGCGAGCCGCCGATGCGGGCGTCAGGCAGATGGTCATTCTGGCGGCGGGTCTGGACTCCCGCGCCTACCGGCTGCCCTGGCCCGACGGGACGACGATCTTCGAGTTGGACCGTCCACAGGTTCTCGATTTCAAGCGTGAGGTGCTCGTGGGTCAGGGAGCGCAACCCAACGCCGAGCGTCGAGAGGCTGCCATTGACCTGCGTGAGGACTGGCCGCAGGCATTGCGCGAGAATGGATTTGACGTTGCCTTGCCGTCAGCGTGGATTGCCGAGGGGCTGCTGCTCTACCTGCCCGGTGATGCTCAAAAGCAGTTGTTTACCGGAATCGACGCGCTGGCCAGCCCGGGCAGTCATGCCGCTGTGGAAGATTGCGCCCCGATGTCGGGGGAGGAATTCCAGGCTGGCGTTGAAGAAGAACGCGCGGCTCGCGCAAAGGGCGACAAGCGGCTGTTCTTTCAATTGGTCTACAACGAGCAGCACGCTCCGGCCGACCAGTGGCTCGGTGAGCACGGCTGGACACCGGTGGCAACCCCGTTGGCCGACTACCTACGCCAGGTCGGCCGCCCGGTTCCCGGACCGGAATCGGCGGCCCGATCGATGGTCGCGCGGGCCACATTGGTCAGGGCCGTCAAATAATAAGACGCCGATGCCGTACAGTCGGCTGCTAATGACACTCATTTTCATTAAGGGGTCGCCGGACCGACGCCAGAAAGTCGTTCGACTCGCTGCGCACCCACTGCACCCGAAAGGAACCCGCCATGCGGGATGACCTGCAGTGCTTCAGATCCGGCGGTGATGCGGCCGAGACCGCCAATCGGCCCAAACCGTACGTCTCGACACTTAGCTTATGCAATGCTAACTTCGCCCCGAGGTTAGCTTAGGCAACACTACGTCTGAAGGGGATGAGAGGCGTGGAAACCGCTGACAATGGCATGGTTGTGACGCGGCCAGCGACAGCTCGGGTGGACGACGATGTCATGAGCCGATTTGCGACGTGTTGCCGCGCGCTTGGGCTAACCGTTTACGACCGCAGACGTCCGGCTGACCTGGCCGCAGCCCGATCCGGATTCACTGCGCTCAGCCGTATCGCTCATGAACAGTGCGACGCCTGGGTCGGGCTGGCTGCCGCCGGCAACGTGTCCGCTCGCGTGCTGGGGGCGATTTCGGAGACCGCGGCCACTGCGGGGGTACTTCAGCGTCAGGTGGAACTGGCGCCGGATGCCCTGGGCTTCTACTACGACACCGGGCTGTATTTGCGGTTTCGCGCGACCGAACCCGACGATTTCCACCTCGCTTACGCCGCGGCACTGGCAGCCGACGGGCAGTACCCCGACGCCCACCGGCTGGTCATCGACGTTACCCAGCGTCGGCCGAGTTCCCGCGACGCTCGCTGGGTCGCGGCGACCGTCCATTACCGGGCCGAGCGCTGGGCGGACGTGGTCAAGCTGCTGTCACCGATCGTCAACGACCCCGGCCTCGACGAGCACTTCGCGCACGCCGTGAAGATCGCCTTGGGGATCGCATTGGCCCGGCTGGGCATGTTTGCGGCGGCATTGGCCTATCTCGAGGAGCCCGACGGTCCGGTCGCTGTCGCTGTTGTGGACGGCGCGCTGGCCAAGGCGCTGGCGCTGCGCGCCGAGGGCGACGAGGACACCGCACGCGAGGTGTTGCAGGACCTGTATGCCGCCAACCCGGAGAACGCACAAGTCGAAGAGGCGCTGACGGATACCAGCTTCGGGATCGTGCCCACCACCGCGGACCGCATCGACGCCCGCACCGACCCGTGGGATCCCGAAACCGAGCCTAAGCCAGGGGATTTCGTCGACCCCGGAGCCCAGGAGCGCAAGGCTGTGCTGCTGGGCGAGGCGGAGCGCGAGCTCGGGGAGTTCATTGGCCTGGAAAAGGTCAAAGACCAGGTAGCACGGCTCAAGAGCGCGGTAGCGATGGAGTTGGTGCGCAAGGAGCGCGGCCTGGAGGTCGCGCAGCGCACCCACCATCTCGTCTTTACCGGGCCGCCCGGAACCGGCAAGACCACCATCGCCCGCGTCGTGGCGAAAATCTATTGCGGCCTTGGCCTGTTGAAGAAAGAGAACATCAAAGAGGTGCACCGCGCCGATCTGATCGGTCAGCACATCGGGGAGACCGAAGCCAAGACCAACGCCATCATCGACAGCGCACTGGACGGTGTGCTGTTCCTCGACGAGGCCTACGCCCTGGTGGCGACCGGCGCCAAGAACGACTTCGGTCTGGTGGCCATCGACACGTTGCTGGCCCGGATGGAAAACGACCGCGATCGGCTGGTCGTCATCATCGCCGGTTACCGAGCCGATTTGGATCGGTTCCTGGACACGAACCAGGGTCTGCGGTCGCGGTTCACTCGCACCATCGATTTCCCGTCCTACCAACCGGCCGAGTTGATCGAGATAGCGAACTTCATGGCGGAAAAGCGCGACAGCGCCTTCGAACAGTCTGCGCTTGACGATCTCGAGGCCTTGTTTGCTCATCTGGCCAACATCACCAAACCCGATACCGCTGGGGTAGAACGCCGCGGCCTGGATATCGCCGGCAACGGCCGGTTCGTCCGCAATGTCGTGGAGAAGTCCGAAGAGGAACGCGAATACCGGTTGGACCACAGCGAACATGCACAAACCGGTGAATTCACCGACGAGGAGCTGGTGACAATTACCGCGGCAGACGTCGCCAATACCGTGCCGCAGCTGCTCGAAGGTCTCCGGCTGGAGGTGTCGGCATGACAAGCCGCGAGCCCGGCGACGACCGGCGGTCGTTCGCGTCGCGCACTCCGGTTAACGACAATCCCGACCAAGTGGTCTACCGCCGCGGCTTCGTCACCCGCCATCAGGTCACCGGCTGGCGATTCGTGATGCGCCGGATCGCCTCCGGCGTTGCCCTGCACGACACCCGGATGCTGGTTGACCCGTTGCGCACCCAGACGCGCGCCGTGCTGATGGGCGTGCTGATGCTGGTCACCGCGCTGGTGGGCTGCTTTGTGTTCTCGCTGATCCGGCCCAACGGGTCGGCGGCCAATAACCCGGTGCTGGCCGACCGGTCGACCGCCGCGCTGTACGTGCGGGTGGGCGACCAGCTCCACCCGGTGCTCAATCTGGCCTCGGCCCGGCTGATCGCCGGTCGGCCGGTGAACCCCACCATGGTGAAAAGCAGTGAGCTGAACAAGTTCCCGCGCGGCAACCTGATCGGCATCCCGGGTGCGCCTGAGCAGATGGTGCAAAACACCAGCAAGGATGCGGACTGGACGGTGTGCGATTCCAGCACGGGCCCCGCCGCCGGGGTCACGGTGATCGCCGGAAGTACCGACAGCAGCGGTGCCCGGGCCGCGGCGCTCGGCGCCGGGCAAGCCATATTGGCCAGTAACGGCACCGGCACCTGGCTGTTGTGGGATGGCCGACGCAGCCGCATCGATTTGGCCGACCGCGCTGTCACTAGCGCGCTGGGCCTGGGTAGCGACATACCTGCGCCGCGGCCCATCGCCGTCGGCCTGTTCAACGCGATCCCCGAGGCGCCTTCGTTGTCCGCGCCGGCCATCCCGGATGCCGGAAGCCCAGCGCGGTTCGGCCTCCTCACGTCTGTGCCGGTCGGTGGGGTGGTGGAAGCCCATGCCCTCGATGGCGCGTCAGCGAACGGCATGCTCTACTACGCAGTGCTGCCCGACGGCTTGCAACCGATCTCTCCGGTGCTGGCCGCGGTACTGCGCAACTCCAATTCCTACGGCCTGGATCAACCGCCGCGGCTGGGCGCCGATCAGATCGCCAGGCTGCCGGTGTCCCGAATGCTGGATAACAGCCGCTATCCCGATCAGAAGATCACCCTGGTCGATGCCACCCGTGCGCCGGTCACCTGCGCGCACTGGGACAAGCTGGCCGGAGCAAGCACGAGTTCTCTGACTGTGCTGTCCGGTTCAGCGCTTCCGGTGCCCGAGGCGGTGCACACCGAGGATCTGGTCGGCGCTGGAACCGGCGGCACCGCCAGCCGGGTGGCAATGGCACCGGGCACCGGGTACTTCACCGCAACCGTTGGCCAAGATGCGGCATCACCGGCCGCCGGGTCGCTGTTCTGGGTTTCCGATACCGGGGTACGTTTCGGCGTGGACAACGAGGATGGCGCCCCTGGTCACGTCAAAACCGCTGAGGTACTTGGCTTGAGCCCACCGCCGACTCCGATCCCGTGGTCGGTGCTGTCGTTGTTCGCGCCCGGTCCGACACTGTCACGCGCTGACGCGCTGCTCGCTCACGATGGCCTGGCGCCGGATTCCCGGCCCGGTCGTTCCTCAGCCTCTGGAGAAAACCCGTGAGCCGACTGATCTTCGAGACCCGTAGGCGGCTGCCGCCCCCGGCGATTCGCAAGGGCACCATCAGCATTGAAGCGCCCCCGGAACTGCCGCGAGTGGTCCCGCCGTCGTTGCTGCGGCGGGCACTGCCGGTCCTGATCGTGATCCTCATCGTCGGCATGATCATCGCGATGGTCGCCACCGGCATGCGGCTCATCTCCCCGCAGACACTGTTCTTCCCGTTCGTGTTGCTGCTGGCCGCCACCGCGCTCTACCGGGGCACCGACAACAAGACGCGTACCGAGGAGGTCGACGCCGAGCGGGCCGACTACTTGCGCTACCTATCGGTGGTCCGGGACAACATCCGCACCCAGGCCGCCCAGCAACGCGCCGCGGCCGAATGGTCGCATCCCGATCCGGCAGACTTGGCCGCGCTACCCGGCTCTAGGCGCCAGTGGGAGCGGGATCCTCAAGACGCCGACTTTCTGGTGGTGCGGGCCGGCCGGCACTCGGCCGCGCTGGATACCGCGCTGCGCGTCAACGACACCGCCGACGAGATCGATCTAGAACCGGTGTCGCACAGCGCATTACGCAGTCTATTGGACACCCAGCGCACCGTCCGGGATGTTCCCACCGGCATTGACCTGACCAAGGTCTCGCGGATAACCGTGCTTGGCGATGCCGGTGAGGTGCGCGCCGCGGTGCGTTCCTGGATCGCACAGGCAGTGATCTGGCACGACCCGACGGTGCTCGGGATCGCGCTGGCCGCTTCGGATCTCGAAGGCCCGGAGTGGTCATGGCTCAAGTGGTTGCCGCACGTTGACGTCCCCGGCGAACTCGACGGGGTCGGGCCGGCCCGCTACCTGTCCACCAAGCCCGACGAGCTGGCCGCGCTGCTTGATCCGGCACTCGCCGATCGCCCGGCATTCACCGGCGGGCCGGCTGACGCGGCGCGACACCTGCTGATCATCATCGACGATTCCGATTACGACCTGAAGGCCTCGCCACTGGCCGCCGGTCGGGCCGGAGTCACCGTCGTGCACCGATCGCGCAGCGCGCCGCACCGCGAACAGTATTCGGATCCCGAACGGCCGATTCTGCGTATCGCCGACGGTGCCATCGACCGCTGGGAGACCGACGGGTGGCAGCGCTATATCGATACCGCCGACCAGTTGGACGCCGACGACACCGGACACCTCGCGCGCCGGCTGTCGCGCTGGGATTCCAATCCGACCCATAGCGGGCTGCAATCGGCAGCAACTCGGGGCGCCACCTTCACCACGCTGCTGGGAATCCCGGATGCGTCCCGGCTCGATGTGCCGACACTGTGGGGGCCGCGACACCGCGACGACGAGCTACGGGTTCCGATCGGCGTCACCGCGACCGGCGAGCCGCTGATCTTCGACCTCAAAGACGAAGCCGAAGGCGGGATGGGTCCGCACGGCTTGATGATCGGGATGACCGGTGCGGGCAAGTCGCAGACACTGATGTCGATCCTCTTGTCGCTGTTGACCACTCACTCTGCTGACCGGCTGATCGTGATCTACGCTGACTTCAAGGGGGAGGCCGGCGCCGACATCTTCCGCAACTTTCCGCAAGTCGTCGCGGTGATCTCGAACATGGCTGAAAAGAGGTCGTTGGCCGATCGGTTCGCCGATACCCTGCGTGGGGAGGTCGCGCGGCGGGAGATGATGCTGCGTGAGGCCGGACGCCAGGTGCAGGGCAGCGCGTTCAACTCGGTCACCGAATACGAGAATGCGATCGCCGCCGGGTATGATCTGCCGTCCATACCGACGCTGTTCGTGGTCGCCGATGAATTCACGCTGATGCTCGCCGATCACCCTGAGTACGCCGAGCTGTTCGACTACGTCGCGCGCAAGGGCCGCTCGTTCCGCATCCATATCTTGTTCGCTTCTCAGACGCTGGATGTCGGAAAGATCAAGGACATCGACAAGAACACCTCTTACCGGATCGGTTTGAAGGTTGCCAGCCCCTCGGTGTCGCGGCAGATCATCGGCGTGGAGGACGCCTATCACATCGAGTCCGGCAAAGAACACAAAGGCCTGGGCTTTTTGGTGCCCGCCCCGGGCGCCGCGCCGATCAAATTCCGCAGCACCTACGTCGACGGCATCTACGACCCGCCTCAGGCCGCGAAAACGCTTGTGGTGCATTCTGCCCCCGAGCCCAAGCTCTTCACTGCCGGTCGGGTGGAGCCTGATCAGGGCACCGTGATCGCCAGCGCTGGGGAAGACGAATCGGTGGGTCCGCCGCGCAAGTTGATCGCCACCATTGGCGACCAGCTGGCGCGCTACGGACCGCGTGCGCCGGAGTTGTGGCTGCCGCCACTGGACAACCCAATCCCGCTGAGCACGGTGCTGGCCCGCACAGCGCTGCCTCGAGGCGAGTGGCGTTGGCCGCTGGGCGAAATCGACAAGCCGTTCGAGATGCGCCGCGACCCGTTGGTGTTCGACGCGCGTTCGTCGGCCGGCAACCTGGTGATCCACGGTGGGGCCAAGTCAGGCAAATCGACTGCACTGCAGGCGTTTATCTTGTCAGCGGCAAGCTTGCACTCGCCCAGCGAGGTGAGTTTCTACTGCCTTGACTACGGTGGTGGGCAGCTGCGGGCGCTCGAAGACCTGGCGCATGTCGGTAGCGTTTCCTCCCCGCTGGAACCGGAACGCATTCGCCGCACCTTCGGGGAGCTCGAGCAGCTGCTGCGGTCGCGGCAGCGGCGGGAGGTGTTCCGCGACAGGCTAGGGCCGGATGATGGACTGGGCCAGGTTTTCCTGGTCATCGACAACCTGTATGCGTTCGGACGGGACAATACTGACCAGTTCAACACCCGAAACCCGCTGCTGGGCAAGGTAACCGAACTCGTCAACATCGGGTTGGCCTACGGCATCCACGTGGTCGTCACCACGCCCAGTTGGCTGGAGGTGCCACTGGCGATGCGCGATGGCCTCGGGCTGCGGTTGGAGCTCAGGTTGCACGACGCCCGCGACAGCAATGTCAGGCTGGTCGGCGCGCTGCACCGGCCGGCCGAGGCGGTTCCCGCCGATCAACCGGG
This sequence comes from uncultured Actinomycetota bacterium, assembly GCA_963744835.1. GTDB lineage: Bacteria > Actinomycetota > Actinomycetes > Mycobacteriales > Mycobacteriaceae > Mycobacterium. Next base: position 493,092 of record CAVUVB010000006.1, on the reverse strand, counting down.
TCGCGGCCTGACCATGGCCGCCGAGCACTTCCTGTTCGCGGCGCCCGAACTAAACCAGGTGGCTGCGATCAATTCGCGTCATCCCGGGGTTACCGCGCCACCGGTGCGGTTGCTACCCACCAACCTGGCGCCCGCTGCGGTCGGCGCAGTCTATCGGGGCCCCGACCGGGTTGTCATCGGTCAGCGCGAACAGGACTTGGCGCCAGTCGAAGTCGACTTTGCCGAGAATCCGTTGCTGCTGTTGCTGGGTGACACCAAATCGGGCAAGACCACGCTGCTGCGCCACATCATCCGCACCATCCGGGATAACTCCACACCCGACCGTGTCGCATTCACTGTGGTGGACCGTCGGCTGCATCTGGTCGACGAGCCGTTGTTTCCCGACAACGAATACACCGCCAACGTCGACCGGGTGCTCCCAGCGATGCTCGGCTTGTCGGCACTCATCGCGCAGCGGCAGCCGCCGGCAGGCCTGTCGACGGCCCAATTGTCTCGCTGGACATACCAGGGCCACACCCACTACCTGATCGTCGACGACGTCGATCAGATACCGGACACTCCGGCGCTGACCGGCCCGTACGTCGGACAGCGGCCCTGGACCACGCTGATCGGCTTGCTGGCACAAGCAAGTGACCTGGGGCTGCGGGTAATCGTCACCGCTCGGGCGACCGGTTCCGCGCACGCACTGATGACCAGCCCATTGCTGCGTCGGTTCAATGATTTGCAAGCGACCACGTTGATGTTGTCCGGCAATCCAGCTGACGGCGGCAAGATCCGCGGTCAGCGATTCGATCGGTTGCCCGCTGGCCGGGCAATTCTGTTGAGCGACAGCGACAGTCCGACATATGTGCAGTTAGTCAATCCGCTCGTCGACGAAGGTGTGGCCCTTGAAGGTCGCTAACGGTCGGTGAGGTTCATCAGAAAGTGATTCATCGGAGAAGGGATAAGTGCCATGACGTTGCGAGTTGTTCCGGAGGGTCTGGTCTCGGCGAGCGCCGGCGTGGAAGCGATCGCCGCCCGGCTGGCCGCCGCGCATGCGGGCGCGGCACCGCTGATTACGGCAGTGGTTCCGCCGGCGGTCGATCCGGTGTCGCTACAGACCGCGGCCGGGTTCAGCGCCCAAGGCAGTGAACACGCCACGGTGGCGGCCCAAGGGGTAGCAGAGCTCGGCCGTGCCGGGATCGGTGTGGGCGAGTCCGGTGCCAGCTATGCAGCCGGGGATGCGGCTGCTGCTTCGACGTATCTGGGTGCCGGCAGCTGACGATGACCGCGCCGGTGTGGATGGCTTCGCCGCCTGAGGTGCATTCAGCGCTTCTCAGCAGCGGTCCTGGGCCCGGGTCGCTGTTGGCGGCCGCCGGGGCATGGACCTCGCTGAGCGCTGAATACGCCTCGGCTGCTGGCGAACTCACCTTACTGTTGGGCGCGGTGCAAGCCGGTGCATGGGAGGGTCTCAGCGCCGAGCAGTATGTAGGCGCGCACGGACCGTACTTGACGTGGCTCACCCAGGCCAGCGCGAACAGCGCCGGGGTGGCTGCTCAGCATGAGACCGCGGCGGCGGCCTACACCACCGCGTTGGCAGTGATGCCAACCCTTCCGGAGTTGGCGGCTAATCACACGGTCCACGGGGTGCTGGTCGCGACAAACTTCTTTGGAATCAACACCATTCCGATCGCGCTCAACGAAGCCGACTATGTGCGCATGTGGATGCAGGCGGCCACCACGATGGCCACCTATCACGCGGTTTCGGGGACTGCATTGGCATCCGCCCCACGCACCACGCCGGCGCCGACGGTGGTGAAAGCCAACAGCGTGGCACAGGCGGCGCAGAGTTCATCGTCGGGATCGAACTTCCTCACCGACATGTTCAACCAACTCGTCCAACTCATCCAGAACCCGGCCCAGACGCTCAACTCCATCATCGCGAACCCGAGCGGGTGGTTTCCGCTGCTGTTTTTTGTCGCCTATCAAGCGTTTTTCGAACCCGTCGGTTGGACGACCTGGTCGCTGCTCTTGAGTTCTCCGGCCTGGCTTTCGATCATCATCGCTTTGGCCGCCAATGCGATGACCTCTGAGGCCCCGGCGGCCATACCCGCGGGGACGGGCGGGGTTGGAATTGCTTCTGCCGGAAGGTCTGCCGCGTTGCCTGCTGCCGGGTTGGTAACGACCGGTGGCACGGCAGCAGTCACCGGTGGCTCGACATCGACTGTCGGCAGCATGTCCGGCGCAGGCGCGGCGACCACACCGGCCGCCGGAAGCTTCGGGTATGTGGTGGGCGGTTTCGGCCCCGACGCTGGGCCTGCACCGACATTGAGCGATCACGAGGGCACCAAGGCGCCCAGTAGTTACATTCCCGCGGTGGCCGCAGCGGGTGCAGTGGGTAAAGAAAAGGCCCGGGTGCGGCGGCGCCGGCGGGCCCAGATGCGTAACTACGGCGACGAATTCGCGGACATGGACAACGATCTCGGGCCGTCCGTTGAGCCCGAGGAAGCCACCACGGTGGCATCAGATTGGGGGGCCGGGCCGTTGGGGTTTGCCGGGACGGTGCGCAAAGAAACCGTTGCCCAGGCAGCTGGATTGGCCACGCTGAGCGGTAACGGGTTTGGCGGCGGCCCGCGCATGCCGATGGTGCCGGGCACGTGGGATCCCGATGCACCGGACGGGGAGGGGGAACACAGCTGAGTGTGCTTGGCGGACAACGATAAACAATCTGTACAGAAAGGATGTGAATGATGAGTATGTTGGATGCGCATATTCCGCAGTTGGTGGCGTCGCAGTCGGCGTTTTCGGCCAAGGCGGGGTTGATGCGCTCGACGATTGGTCAGGCTGAGCAGGAGGCCATGTCGGCGCAGGCGTTTCATGCCGGGGATTCCGCGGCGGCGTTTCAAGCTTCGCATGCCCGTTTTGTGGCTGCTGCGGCCAAGATCAACACCCTGTTGGATATCGCTCAGGCCAACCTTGGTGATGCGGCGGGCACCTATGTGGCCGCTGATGCCGCTGCGGCCAGTAGCTACACCGGCTTCTGAGGAAAGGGATTTGTGATGTCGCAGATTATGTATAACTACCCGGCGATGCTGGCCCACTCGGCCGATATGGCGGGGTATGCGGGCACGTTGCAGAGTTTGGGTGCTGATATCGCCAGTGAGCAGGCCGCGTTGTCGGCGGGTTGGCAGGGTGATACCGGGATGAGTTATCAGGCCTGGCAGAGCCAGTGGAATCAGGCCATGGAGCAGTTGGTGTTGGCCTATCGCGCGATGGCTGGCACCCATGAGAACAACACCACCTCGATGCTGGCTCGCGACCAGGCCGAAGGCGCCAAATGGGGCGGCTAGACCGGTCACGGCCTACCGGCCGGATAACGCCGGGCGGGCTGGCGGGCAGGCCCCCGGTCTAGATGGCCGCCGAGCCCAACGCCGTCGAGCTCACTGTCGATCAGGCGTGGTTCATCGCTGAGACCGTTGGAGCGGGCACGTTCCCATGGGTATTGGCAATTACCACGCCCTATACCGACGCCGCCGAGCGAGGTGCGTTCATCGATCGCCAGGCCGCCGAGTTGACTCGAATGGGGATGATGTCTGTAGGCGGTGCAGTCAACCCGGCGGTGGCCGACTGGATCCGGGTGGTGTGCTTCCCGGAACGCTGGTTGGACCTGCGTTACGTGGGATCCGGCTCATCGGGCCAGGCCTCCGGTACCGATGAGCTGCTGCGTGGGATCATCGCGCGGCGCGGCAACAAAACTGTTGTGGCGCTGCGTAACGCGCAACTGGTCACATTCACGGCGATGGATATCGACGACGCCCGCGCGCTGGTGCCCGTGCTCGCTGTCGGCTTGGCGCAGCGACCGCCGGCACAGTTCGACGAATTCAGCCTGCCCGCCCGGGTCGGCGCGCGGGCCGACGAGCGGCTGCGAAACGGGGCGTCGGTGGCCGAAGTTCTTGACTACCTGAGAATCCCACACTCAGCGCGTCCGGTGGTGGAGTCGGTGTTCGCCGGGCCGCGCAGCTACGTCGAGATCGTTGCCGGCTGCCGCCACGACGGACAGCACTCCAGCACCGAAGTCGGTGTGAGCATTGTCGACACCGCCGCGGGCAGAGTGCTGGTCAGTCCGTCGCGTGCCTTCGACGGCGAATGGGTCTCGACTTTCCAACGCGGAACCGCGTTTGCGATCGCGATGGCCGTCGAGCAGCTCACCGCGGAGTTACCGGATGGCCACTGGTTCGCGGGTAAACGCCTGTCCCGAGACTTCAGCACGCAGTCTAGCCACCGAGCCGTCTAAGAACATCCGCTGATGTACCAAGAGAAAGTAGAGCCAATGTCTCCGCAAAGGTCCCGCAGAACTCTGAGGAGCCGGTGATGTCCAGCGCTGTGATGCCCATCGTGCGGATCGCCATCCTGTCTGATAGCCGGCTGACCGAAATGGCGTTGCCCGCCGAGCTGCCGCTACGCGAAATCCTCCCAGCGGTTGAACGTTTGGTGGTTCCCACCATTCACAACGGTGAGGCTGTTGGGGCCGACAGCGGCGGTGCCGCGACCCAGCCGGTGACACCCACCCGGCTCAGTCTTGCGCCGATCGGCGGGGCGCCGTTCAGCCTGGACGCCAGTCTGGGCACCGTCGGTGTCGTCGATGGGGATCTTTTAGCCTTGCAACCAGTTCCCGCCGGGCCGGCCGCACCCGGCATCGTCGAGGACATCGCCGACGCGGCGGTGATCTTCTCGGCATCACGGTTGAAGCCGTGGGGCCTAACCCACATCCAGCGCGGCGCGCTGGCCGCAGTCGTTGGATTGATTTGGGCGGCAACCGCCCTGGGGGTTACCCACCGAGTGGTGACCGGCGCGCCAGCCGGGCTGTTCGCGGTCGGTGCGATCGCGGTGCTCACCGCGCTGGCCGGGTTGGCAATACGAGCACCCCGGGTGGGCGCGGCCTTGTCTGCCGCCGCGCTGGTACCCATTGCCGCGGCACTGGACTTGGCCGTGCCGGGCGGTTTCGGAGCGGCGCAGGTGATGTTGGCAGCCGCTGGGGTGACGGCGTGGTCGCTGATCAGCATCGTGCTCGTCGGTCGCGAAAGCCAAAGTGCCGTCAGTGTTTTCACCGCAGCAGCGGTGTTGGGCCTGGGTGTGCTGCTGGCTGCCGGCGCCGAGTCGCTCTGGCAGCTGCCGTTGCTGAGCCTGGGCTGTGGACTGATCGTGGTGGCGCTGCTTGTCACTGTTGAGACCGCCCAACTTTCCGCACTGTGGGCGCGCTTCCCACTGCCGGTCATTCCGGCACCCGGCGATCCGACCCCGGCGGCGCCATCGTTGCGGGTACTGGAGGACCTGCCGCGACGGGTACGGATCAGTGACGCCCACCAAAACGGCTTCATCGCGGGGGCTGTGCTACTCAGCGTCTTGGGGTCGGTGACGATCGCACTGCACCCGGGAACACTGTCCGCCTGGGGCTGGTATGTGGTGGCCGCCACCGCGGCCTCGGCTGCGTTGCGGGCTCGGGTTTGGGACTCGGCCGCCTGCAAGGCCTGGCTACTGGCTCAGCCTTATCTGGTGGCTGCAGTGTTGGTGGTGCTCTACACGGCGACATCGCATTACCTGGCCGCGCTATGCGCCGCTGTGGTTCTGGCCGTATTGGTGTTGGCGTGGGTAGTGGTTGCGCTGAATCCGCCAGTCGCCTCGCCGGACAGCTATTCGCTGCCGCTGCGGCGGCTGCTGGGTTTCATCGCGTCGGGAATCGATGCGTCGCTGATTCCGGTGATGGCTTATCTGGTCGGGCTCTTCAGCTGGGTGCTCAATCGATGATACGTGGCCCGGCCCGACGCCGATGGGGATGTCTGGCTGCTGTTCTGGTTGCCGGTTTGTGGATGTGTCCACCGGCATCGGCGATCAGCAAGCCAGAGGTCAGTCCCGGCGCCGCGCCGCCCAATGGTGCTCCGGGTCCCGTGCAGCCGATGGAGAAGAACGGCGACTGCGGTAGCTCCGGTGCCATCCCCGGTACCGATCCCGGTGTGGCCACGCCTAACCAGCGGATGATGGATCTGCCTGCGGCGTGGCGGTTTTCGCGTGGCGATGGCCAACTGGTGGCGGTCCTGGACACTGGCGTGCGGCCCGGGCCACGGTTACCTGGCGTACAGCCCGGTGGCGACTATGTGGAATCGACCGACGGCCTCACCGACTGTGACGGGCACGGCACGTTGGTCGCCGGACTGATCGCCGGCCAACCCGGTAACGACGGTTTCGCCGGGATCGCGCCCGCGGCCCGGCTGCTGTCGCTGCGGGTGACGTCCGCGAAGTTCTCGCCGCGAACTCCGGGCGGCGACCCGACCCAGCAACGTGCGGCGGTCGACGTGACCGCGCTGGGCCGCGCGATCGTGCATGCGGCCGACCTCGGCGCCCGGGTGATCGACATCTCGGCGATCACCTGCTTGCCCGCCGATCGCAACATCGACCAGTCCCAACTCGGAGCTGCGCTGCGGTACGCGGCGGTGGACAAGGACGCGGTCATCGTGGCTGCTGCCGGCGACAATGGTTCCGCCGGTTGGGGTTCCGGCGCAGCGTCATGTGAATCCAACCCGCTGACCGACCTTGGCCGTCCCGAGGATCCCCGCAACTGGGCGGGTGTCACGACGGTGTCGGTGCCGTCATGGTGGCAGCCTTACGTGCTGTCGGTGGCCTCGCTGACGCCTGACGACCAGCCGTCGAAATTCACGATGGCCGGCCCGTGGGTGAGTATCGCTGCGCCCGGCGAGAACATCGTGTCGGTGAGCAATCGCGACGACGGGGGACTGGCCAACGGGCTGCCCAATCAACGCCAGCAGCTGGTTCCGCTCAACGGCACCGATTACGCGGCCGGCTACGTATCCGGTGTCGCTGCGCTGGTTCGCAGCAAATACCCACAACTGAACGCGACCCAGGTGATCCAGCGGATCACCGCAACCGCCCACAACGGCGCCCGCGCGCCCTCCAACGTCGTCGGCGCCGGCACCCTGGATCCCGTCGCCGCCCTTAGCTGGGAGCTGCCAACCACCGCCAATCATGGTGCGGCCCCGGTGAAACGCGTTGCAGCGCCACCGGAGCCGGCACCGAAGAGCCCCGTGCCGCGGCTCGTCGCCTACGCCGGCACAGCCGCCCTGATTTTGGCCGTCGTGGTCGCCGCCGCGATCGCCGCGCGCCGACGAAAGGAGCCCACGCTGTGAGGCCTACCCAAACGATAACGCCGCCCACTGGGCGGATCACGCTGGTGCTCTTGGCTTTGGTGGCCGCGGCCATGGCTTATCCGTGGCAGTCGACCCGTGAACGTTGGGTGCTCGGCATCGCGACCGTTGTGGCGATCGCGCTGCTGGCCCGATGGCGCGGGCTGGCAATGACGACCATCCTGCGTCGCCGGCTGGCCATCCTGCGTCCCAATCGTGGTGCCCGGCATGCCAGCGAATCCGGCACCGGGGTGCGGACGACCGCGCTGCTGCGCGTCACAGCGCCGAAGGCCAGTCCAGATGTGCTGCCGCTGCCGCTGATCGCCAGTTATGTGGAACGCTACGGCCTGCGCGCCGAGGCAATCCGCGTTACCAGCCGAGACAGCACATCTGACACCGGCGCGCGGCGACGAAAAACCTGGATCGGGCTGACGTTGTCGGCGGCGGACAATCTTCCGGCGCTTGAAGCCCGGTCGCCGCACATCCCACTGGAGAAGACTGCCGAGGTCGCAGCGCGCCGGCTCGCCGACCACCTCCGCGAAAGTGGTTGGACGGCTTCTATCGCAGAGCCCGACGACATCCCCGGGCCCTACCCGCGGTCAGCCCGCGAAACCTGGCGTGGAATCGCGCGCGGGAGCACGGATTACGTTGCGGTGTATCAGGTCAAGGCCGACACCGCGTTGCCGAACACCCTCGCGGCGATCTGGTCATACCCCATCCGCGAAACCTGGACGACCCTGGAGGTTGCCGGGGCAGGCGATGACCAGACGCTGGCCGTCGCATGCGCATTGCGCACCGATGCCCCTTCCAGCGCGAGAGGACCACTGCCCGGGCTGATTTCGCAATCCGGTAACCACCGACCGGCGTTGGCGGCGCTGCACCCGCTGTCCACGCAGCGGCTCGACGGTCATACCGCCTCACCTGAAGCCCTGCTGCTAACCCGGCTGCGCTGGCCCAGCACTGTTCAACCGCTGCCGCAGGCTGCTGCCAGGTGAAAGACCGCCAGCCTAAATTTCCCAGATGCGCAGCAGGGCCGTCCGGAACAGCTGACGCACGCATCGTCTTGTGAGGCCGGGCATTGCGTGGAGACGATCATTCCGCGACTGAGCTCGAGTCTGTCGGCCTCTGACGGAACCTCGGCCGCCGACTGTGGCGCAGCGGTGACGACATTGTTGACGGTGCCGTCATCGTTGCAGGACCTGCCCGTCCTTGGTCACGGTGAGCGTGACTTTGGCGCCTGGCAGCGCTGTAATAGTCCCGGAAGTTGCTCAACTGCGGGTCCTTGGCGGAAAGCGGAGAGAAAAAACCGTTGTTCCCTTGTTGCCGCCTGGATCGTCGACCGGCCAGCGGCGGCCGACAGCGGGCCTGCAGAATCGAAATAGCGCCACACCTTGTCCACCACTGATTTCGGCATGAAATGGGTATGCACGTCGATCACACCGGGCAGTCCCAGTGCGGACCAGATCTGCCGGACCTCCGCGGCCTCGCCGTCGTCGGCCATGTTTCATCCTCGACTCGTGGGGGCGGGCGGGTCGGTCAGTAATACGGTTTGTCTATACCAGTCGGCTGCCGGGCTGTTGATCGAGAGGACCAATATGTGGGACCCAGACGTCTACCTAACCTTCGCCGATCAGCGCGCCCGCCCGTTCTACGACCTGCTGTCCCGGGTGAGCGCGCAGCGGCCACGCCGAGTGGTCGACTTGGGCTGCGGGCCCGGCAACCTGACCTTGCAGCTGGCCCGGCGCTGGCCGGACGCAGTGATCGAGGCGCTGGATAGCTCACCGGACATGATCACCGCTGCCCGCGAACATGGCGTGGACGCTGCAGTCGGGGACCTGAGAGCCTGGACGCCCCAACGAGATACCGACGTCGTAGTGAGTAACGCCGCTTTGCATTGGGTACCCGAACACGGCGAGCTGCTGGTCCGGTGGGCTGGTCAACTGCCCCCCGGGGCGTGGATCGCTGTCCAGATGCCGGCCAATTTCGAGAGCCCTTCGCACATCGCAGTGCGTGTGGTGGCCCACCGAGACCCATACGTAAAAGCTCTGCGCGACATCCCGTTTCAGGTTGGCACCGTGGTAGACACGCCGTCACATTACGCTGAACTGCTGGTTGAAGCGGGGTGCAACGTCGACGCCTGGGAAACCACCTACCTGCACCAGCTGACCGGCGAGCACCCAGTTCTGGACTGGATCGAAGGCACCGCGCTGCGGCCAGTGCGCGAGCAGCTCAACGAGCCTGAATATCAGCAGTTCTGTCAGGAGCTCATCCCGCTGCTCGCCGACGCTTATCCGAGCCGGCCCGACGGGACGACGTACTTCCCGTTCCGGCGTGTGTTTATTGTCGCGCAGGTTGGCGGGTAACTCGGCGAGCCAACACAACTAATGCTCGGTGTGCTTGACTTCGTCCTCGATGCCACGGTCGACGGCAATCGCCGACCGACTGGTCGGCGTCATCTCGTGGATCTGTAGATACGTTTCGGTATAGCGCGCCGCAATGCGACTGCCGGCGAAATCGGACGGTATGACGTCGCCGGTCTGCTGACGCCAATCATGCAGCCGCACAGCGAGATCGACGGCGATCGCTGCGGCTCCGTCGGTGCCGCCGACTAGCAGGTTATTGGTCTCGGTGGGATCTGCGCGCAGATCGTAGAGTTCGCGTTCGGGGCGCGGAGCCGTGACCAGTGGTGCGACGGCATGCCCGGACGGGCTTTCTTGGATATCCCACGGCAGGTCCAGCAGCGGCCGGCGCGTGTAGTTCTCGATGTAGCTGAATTCCTTCGTCCGGATCGCTCGGATCGGATCAAACGAGTCGTGATAGGTCTTGGTGGTGTACACGTGATCTCGCACCGGCGCAGTGTTATCCGCCGCGAGCAGGGCATGCGCGTGCGAGATGCCTTCGACGTCGGCCGGCTCGGGGATGCCGAGCAGGCCCAGAACCGTCGGCACCAGATCGACGCCGCTGAACAGCTCGTGGTAAACCCTTGCGGTCGTGGCCATCCGGGCGGGTGGGCGGATGATCATTGCGATGCCGGTTCCGGCGTCGTAGAGCGTGGACTTCGCCCGCGGGAAGGGCGCGCCATGGTCGGTGAGGAAGACCACCCACGTGCTGTCGTCGAGTCCGGTGTCGGCAAGTGTGTCGAGTATCCGGCCGACCGCGGCGTCGGCGGTCGCGATGGCTCCGTAGAAATCGGCCAGATCTTGGCGCACCTCAACGGTATCGGGCAGATACTCGGGCGGGTCTACCGTAGCGGCGTCGGCCGGTTGGTAGCGGTGCCGCGGGTAGGGGCGGTGGGTTTCGAAAAAGCCGGCCGTCAGCAGAAATGGACGGCCGGTGTGATGCTCGCGTAGCCACTGCTGAGCCTGCTCCACGACGTATTCGCAGTAGGAGTTCGATACGTCGAACTCGTCAAAACCCAGTCTGGACGGATACGACGTCTCGTGCTGCATTCCGAAAAGGACCGAATACCAGCCATATTCAGACAGCATTTGGGGCAATGTGCGAACACCCGAGCGATACTCCCACCCATGGTGGGCCAGGCCGAGGAGTCCATTGCTCTGCGGGTAGCGGCCGGTGAACAGCGATCCGCGCGACGGCGAGCACAGCGGCGCCGTGGCGTGCGCTCTGGTGAACAAGATGCCCTCGTTTGCCAGCCGGTCCAGCCGCGGGCTGGAAACGTCGTCGTGACCGTAGACACCGAGATACCGGCCCAGGTCGTGCCAGTGCACGATCAGCACATTGTCAGCCTGCTGGTCGGCTGCGTCGTGGTCGCCGATTGCCGTCACCTCCTCAGCTGGTGGGCCCAGGTCGACGTTATCGGCAGCGGTGCGGGGGAGCGTACGGCGGGGCGGATCGCTGCGGCCACCGTTCGGGACGCGCGTACTGTCAGCGGCTCACCACTGTTGGGGCGGATACGCGCCAGGGCCGGGTGGGCCGTATTGCGGCGGTTGTGGCTGGCCATAGTGCCATTGCCCGCCGCCTTGGTACCCGCCGGGTCCCGGACCTGCGGCCGGCTTCGGTGATAGCTCGAGGGCGAATCGGACCGCCGGGACCAGCATGAGGCCACCAGCGGCAGCGATGACGACTCCCGCGATCAGGTCGTAGGTCAGTCGACCGGTGGCGCCGTAGCGCGCTTCGCAACCGATCGCCAATACCAGCATCACAATGCCACCACCGAGCAGCAGGAATTGCCCCGTCGGTCTCTTGAGAGCGAGCATCACGGCGCCAGCGGTTGCCACCAGGCTGGCCGCGATAATGAGGAAAAGCGAGGTCACCAGGGCCGGTGGAATGCTGGGGACCACATTTTTGATCGACTGTCGGCAAATGCTGGAGTACTCGCCGCCGAACCGGTTGCACACAGCCGACGCACGGCTAACAGCACTGTTCATGTTGAGCCACAGGGTGAGGGTGAGGATGGCACCGAGCAGCCCGAGGACCCCGGCGACGGCAAAGGTGATCCAGCCAATGGCCTGCTGGGAAGTGGGGCCGGAAGCGGGCGCGACGTAGCCGCCCCAAGCCGGCGGACCTTGCCCCGGCTGCTGAGGGTAACCGGCGTGCGGATAGCCAGGTGCGGGCGCAGGCGGCGTGCCGTAACCAGGGTAGGGCGGCGGTTGCTGGACGTAGCCCCCTGGGGCCGGCTGGCCACCATAGCCAGGCTCGACGTGCTCACGAGGATCGTGTGGCGAACTGTCCCATCGCGGGGGAAAGCCTGGCGGAGGAGGTTGCACCCCGGCATCGTAGCGCCGCAGGCCGCGGTTATGCCGCCGCGGCGACGATCGGCCGACGCGGCGGGTCGTGTGCTTAGGACAGTTGCGGGGCGGGTCCCCAGCCGTTTTCCGAGACGAATTCGGCCAGCGGTCGCCCGAACGCCCAGCCATCCAACTCCAGCGAGGGCCGATCCGGAAACCCAGGTACCGGGCCCAGACACAGTATCGCCACCGGCTCGGCGTCGGTGGGCATGGACAGCAGCGCCGCTAATCGTGGCGGGTCGAACAGCGACACCCATCCCATCCCCAGGCCTTCGGATCGAGCTGCCAGCCAGAGGTTTTGGATTGCGCAAGACACTGACGCAAGATCCATCTGGGGCAGCGTGCGGCGGCCGAAGATGTAACTCTCCCTGCCCTCGCACAGCGCGACCACCAATAGTTCGGCGCAATCGAGAATGCCTTCGACCTTGAGTTCCAGAAATTCCTGCGCCCGTCGGCCCAGCGCGTGCGCAGTCAGCAGACGTTCCTCGTCGACCAGAGCGTGAATGCGTTGTCGAAGCGAATCGTCGGTGATCCGGATGAACCGCCACGGTTGCATCAAGCCCACGTTGGGTGCGGCATGCGCGGCCTGTAATAGCCGTGCCATGACGTGCTCGGGTACTGCGCTGCCGGGAACGAACCGTCGCATGTCCCGCCGCTCGGAGATCACGCGATACACCGCCTGCCGCTCCCGGGGACTAAACGCGTGACCGCCCACACAGCCATCGTAGGAACCGCCGGGTGTAAAGCGGCGAATCGATGGCCAACTCGACGTGTCGAGGCGTCGACTGGGCCAGACTTGGCTGTGAACGCTTCAGTGCGTCAAAACCGCGAGAGGGATCAGTCCCATGAAAATTCCTGACTCAGTTGACCAATTGCCGACCAATGGCACTCGCGGACGCGTTTACGGCGAGCCCTACCGAACGGCGGACGGTGGCACGGTGATCACCGTTGCCAAGGTGCGCGCCGACAGCGCGACGCCGGTCGGTGTGTTCGTCGTCCACGGCGGCACCGCGTCCTGGGTGCCGACTATCGACTCGAACCGGGTCGCGCTGATTGGCGTGATCACCGGCCTGATAGCGGCGGTGCTGGGCGGTTTGGCCGTGCTGCGCCGCCCGCCGTGGCCCGACTTGTCGGCGACGTCGTCGGCCTGGCTGCGCCGCTGAACCGTCAGGGTCGGTAGGTCACGCCGACCGCGCGGAAAACGTACTCCGGTGGGACGTCGAAGCTCAGCGATCGGCGCGGTAGGCCGGTGAGCACATCGCCGGGAATGCCGACCTTGTAATGCATCGAGATATGACCGGTGAACGACGGATCCACCGCGCCGACATCGATATCAACCTGCAGACCGGTCGAGGCGATCTGCGCTGCCGCCGCGCCGGACTGCGGTGGGTCCCAGGGCACGTCGACGGTGGGGCCGGCCAGTTTCGGTAGCGACGACAGGGTCGCCAGCACTCGCTGTGAGGTGAACACCAGCGACCCGACGTAGCTGGCGACACTGTGCGCAGAGCGCAGACCCGGGATGGCGCCGCTGAACCGTCGCGTGACTGCGACGAAATCGGCGAGGTAGACGATCCCCTCGGCCTCGACCTCCGCGCGCAGGTCGGCGGGCAGCTTGCCGATGCCGAGAAGCCTGCGGACGATGACCGCCATCAACCCAGTATGACCACAGCCCAGAGCCGGCTCAGCGAGCCCGGGTGCGCACTCGCAACCGCAGCCTGAAGCGGACAAGACCGGTGAAAACGACGCCCAGCAGCACCAGCATGCCCATGTCGAGCAGCCATGAGCTGCGCACATGGCGCCACAATCGGTCGACGGGCAGCGCTTCCTCGATGGTGTTCAGATCGACGGTCGACGCCGAGGCGGCGAAGCCCCAGCGGGCCGGTACCAGCCACGACAACTGGTCCAAGACCAGCCGCCCGGTCACCGGGATCAGGCCACCGGCGAGCACCATCGAGACCATGATGGTCACCACCAGCATCGGCAACACCTGCTCGGTGGAGCGGGCCAGCGACGACAGGGCCAGCCCCACCATCGCCGACGCGATGGCCGTGGCCGCCAAGGTCAGATAGAGCTCGACGACACCGCTGAGCACGCCGCGACCCAATAGCACCCCACCGTGGGACGGCGCGCCTTTGCCGATCGTCATGATGGCGACCATGACCGCGGTTTCGATCAGCGCCGCCGCGCTGTAGACGACGACCTTGGCCATCAGGTACGCCGATGCCGATAGACCCACGGCCCGTTCACGCTGGAAGATCATCCGCTCGCCGACCAGGTCGCGCACGGTCAGTGCGGTCCCCATGAACACCGCTCCGATGTTGAGCAGGATCAGGATGTCGATGGGTTCTTCGGGCGCGGTCGGGTTGGCATTGCCCAGCCCGGTGCTGCCGGGCACCGCCAGGGAGAGCACACCGAGCACGAACGGCAGCAGCGCCAGGAACGTGAAGTAGCCGCGGTCGGAGGTGATCAGCCGGGTCTGGCGACGCGCCAACGTCAAGACCTGGCGCCATCGGCTGGTGTGCGGCGGTCGGCCCAGCGGTGCCGCGCCGGCGGTCGGCGATGGCCGTCGCGGCACCGCGGGGTGGCGTGCCAGGTATGCGCGGTGCACGCCGTCGGGGTCGGTGCTGACCCGGGCGAAGATATCGGCCCAGTCGGTGCTGCCCATCGCCGGCTCGATCTCGGCGGGCGAGTCGGCGAAGGCGGTCTTGCCGCCCGGTGCCAGCAGCAACAGCTGGTCGCACATGCTCACGTAGGTCAGGGAATGCGTGACCACGACGACCACCCGGCCGGCGTCGGCAAGCCGGCGCAGCATCGTCATCACCTGCCGGTCCAACGCCGGGTCCAGCCCCGATGTCGGTTCGTCGAGGATCAGCAGCGACGGGCCGGTCAGCAGTTCCATCGCCACCGAGGCGCGTTTACGCTGCCCGCCGGAGAGCTTGTCGACCCGGGTCTTCATGTGCGGGGTCAACTCCAGCTCGTCGAGCACCTGCTTGACCACCTGTCGGCGATCCTCGGTCGAGGTGTCGGGTGGCAGCCGCAATTCGGCTGCGTAACTGAGCGCTTGCTCGACGGTGAGCTGGTGATGCACGACGTCGTCTTGCGGCACCATCCCGATCCGGGAGCGCATCGAGGCGTACTCGGCGTGCACATCGTGCCCGTCGAAGGCGACCACACCGGCGGTGGGCGGCACCGCGCCACCAATCAGCTTGACCAGGGTGGACTTTCCCGCGCCGGACGGCCCGATCACTGCGGTCAGCGTCCCCGGCTTCGCGGTGAAGGACACGTCCGTCAGCAGCGAATGGCCGTCGACGGTCAGCGCCAACCCGTAGGCGGCTAGCCCGTTGGTGCGCGCCGCCGCGGGTCGCGGTACCAGGGTGTGGCCCGTCGCGACCAGGTCGGTATTGCCGATGGTGACGATGTCGCCGTCGCGCAGCATCGCGCGGGTGATCAGGGTGCCGTTGACGAATGTGCCATTGCTGCTGTTGTTGTCGCGGATCTCGAGACCCGTCGAGCTGGATACCAGCACCGCATGCACACGGGAGGCCAGCGCGTCGTTGACGACGACGTTGTTGGTCTTGGCGCGGCCAATCGTCGCCGAACCCCGGGGAGCCGCCGTCCGCGGCGGGCGGTGCGGTTGGATTGGACCCGGCTGTGGCCCGGTCGGACGGACCGGCGGCGGTGTCTGCGTTCGGGTAGCAGGCTGCGGAACTGGTGGCCGGAACATTGCCGTCTTCGGGCTATCCGTCGAGCCTTGATCAGGCCTGCGCAGGTTGCGTGGTTCCGACGACGTCGTCGATGCGGCGACGCGAAATGTCAACTGCGGCCCGTGCGGGCTGCCCAGCGTGATGCTGGTGCGATCGTGGATAGGCACCAGAGCGGCGCGGGAACCGGCGACGTAAATGCCGTTTTGACTCTTGTCGACGGCCACCCACCGGGTGCCGTCGCAGCGCAGGAGCGCGTGCACCCGCGAAATCAGGGTGAGGTCGTCGGGATTGATGTCATGGAAACAGATGTCGCAGTCGCGTTGGCGGCCCACGATGACGTCGCGGTCGGCTGGGAAGGTGTACATCGCCGATCCCAGCCACACGGTCAGCGGTGGTGCGTCGACCCCGCTCGCCACGGCGAACTTGGTCGTTCTGTCACGATCTGTCGGTGCCATCCATCGCTCTCTATACCCCGGGATCCTGTGGCCCACGCGTCGACCGACAACGTCACCGAGGCTCGCGTCAGGCGCAGAGCTGCCATGTCTGGCCGCTGTCGCCGAAGTACATCGGTGCTGATCATAAGGCCCGATCAGCGACAATAGGAGGGCAGCGTCGGGGTCGCGGCCGCGCGGTGACCTGATCGAAGCTAAAGCTTTACTTGACCTGGGGAATGTGCGGCGTTGACCATAAAGCGGTGCGCCGACTGCTGGGTTTGCTGTGCGCTGTGGTGTGCGCGGCATGCGCAACCCTTGCGGCAGCTCCGAAGGGGGGTGCAGTCGGCGCACCCTGGTTCGCCCCCTCGGTCGGCAATGCAACTCAGGTCATTTCCGTTGTCGGAGATGGTGGTTCGAATGCGAAGATGGACGTGTACCAACGTTCTGCTGCGGGCTGGCAGCCGGTCGCGGCCGGCATACCCACCCACGTCGGATCGGCGGGTCTGGCAGCAGAGGCCAAAAGCGGGTACCCGGCCACTCCGATGGGCATTTTCGCCTTGCCGTTTGCGTTCGGGACTGCGCCCAATCCCGGTGGCGGACTCAAATACGTGCAGGTAGGGTCCAACCACTGGTGGAACGGCGATGACAACAGCCCGACCTTCAACACGATGCAGGTCTGCAGGCAGGCGCAGTGTCCCTTCGACACCGCAGCCAGTGAGAACCTTGAGATCCCCCAGTACAAGCACGCGGTGGTAATGGGCGTTAACCCGAACCATGTGCCAGGAAAGGGCGCCGCATTCTTCTTCCACACCACCGACGGTGGCCCAACAGCCGGCTGCGTGGCGATCGACGACGCCACGTTGGTGCAGATCATTCAGTGGCTGCGGCCCGGCGCGGTGATGGCGATCACCCAATAGTCGCTGAGCGCAACAGGATTTAGGCCAAAGCGCGACCCGGCTTGACCTTGAACCCGATGTCAGCCACCGACATCGTCGCCTCGTAGGTGCGGTCATACCCTGTTGCGCTGATCCGCCATCCGTCGGCGGTGCGGCGATAACGGTCGCGGTAGAACGCCGCACCGATCAGCATGAAGTTGAATTCGGCCACGATCACGCGATCTTGCAGATACCAGCGGCCCGTCGCCTCATCACCGGTCACCGTGATCTCCGGATGGGTCACCCGGTGCTCGGTGATGACGCTCGGACCCAACGCAGAGCGCATGTATTCGACCAGGTCGGTGCGGTTGCTGAAGTGCAGCTCCTCGCCGAGCGACGACCCGTAATCGCCGTGGACGTCCTCGGTGAGGGTGTCGGCGAAGTCGCCCCAATGCTTGGTGTCCAGCCCCCACAGATAGCGGTACTTGACCTGTTCAATCGCGGCGACGTCGGCGAGATAGGCGGCGTGATCCTGAGCGCTCATCGGGTCATTCCAGCACACGGGTCACCATATCGATCAGCGCGCGTCGCTCCCGCTGCCAGTCAATCGGGGTGCCTACGATCATCTGAGCCAACACCACACCACGCAGTGTTGCCCAAATCACTTCGGCTACACCATCATTGGATGGGTCTTCGGTGATCAATCTGCCGAGCTCGGCGATGGCCGAGTTCATCTCGAGCAGGTGACGCCGCGAGGAGCCGCCCGGGCCGCTGCGGTCGGCCCGCAAGATTTCGAAGGCCGCCATCGACGTCGGGCTGCTGTAGCAACTCCACGCAGTGTCGACGACGACCTCGATGCGCTCTCGCAGCGGCAGCTCGCTGACGTCAGCCGATGACAGGCTCTCCAGCAGCTTGGCCACCCCGTCGTCGACGACGGCCATCAGCAGGCCGTTGCGGTCACCGAAGTGATACTGGATCACTCCCCAGGTGACACCCGCGCGTTCGGCGACGTGCTTGGCGGTCGCGGCGGCAAAACCCTCCTCCACGATGCAGCGGACCGTCTCGTCGATGATCTTCGCCCTGGTGTCATCACCGCGTTTGCGTGGCGCGTTGGTCCGTCGAGTGGGGCCGACCGACCGGGGCGGCTTCTGGCTTGCGGTGATAGACATTGTTGACTTTATAACATAGTCGAAGCTATTTTTGGAACTGTGAGCCACTCCCGATACGAACAGCTGTCCCGTCCGGAGCTGGCCGTTTTAGTTCCCGAGTTGCTGCTGATCGGGCACATGATCGACCGCTCTGGCATGGCGTGGTGCATCCAGGAGTTCGGCCGCGACGAGATGGTGCAGATCGCCATTGAGGAGTGGGCCGGCGCCAGTCCGGTCTACACCAAACGCATGCAACGTGCCCTGAACTACGAGGGCGTCGACGTGCCGACGATCTTCAAGGGCTTGCAGCTCGACATTGGCGCTCCGCCGCAGTTCATGGATTTCCGTTACACCATTCACGACCGTTGGCACGGCGAGTTTCACCTCGACCACTGCGGCGCGCTGCTTGACGTGGAGCCGATGGGTGACGAGTACGTCTTCGGTATGTGCCACACCATCGAGGATCCGACATTCGACGCCACCGCGGTGGCGACCAACCCGCGAGCGCAGATGCGTCCGATCCACCGCCCGCCCCGGGTGCCCTCCGACCGGCATCCGCACTGCGCCTGGACCGTGATCATCGATGAGTCCTATCCGCCGGCCGAGAGTATCCCGGCGATGGACATTGTTCGCGAAACCCGCGCTGCGACCTGGAAACTCGACGCGATCGATCCGTCCGACGAAGGGTTGGCCGACTATTCGGGTCCGCTGGTCTCCGATCTCGACTTCGGGGCGTTCTCGCATTCAGCGCTGGTGCGGATGGCCGACGAGGTATGCCTGCAGATGCACCTGCTCTATCTGTCCTTTGCGATCGCGGTGCGAGCCCGCGCAGGGTCGGACACTGCGTTGGCCGACTCGATCGGCACCCGCCAGCTGACCGGCTTGGCCGGGCTAGCAGCTGAACGCATCCAACGAGCGCTCTCACTTCCGAGTGGGATCGACGGCGTGATGCGGGTTTTCGAACTTCATCCGTTGTTCAACCCGGTCGGCTACATCAACGTCCAGACATCGGGTCAGCTGAGTGTTCACCAGTCACCGGCACATGACGACGGCGCCTGGATCTCATTGTGCTCACCTGAGTCGGTGCAGCCGTTGCAGGCGATCGCCACCGCGGTGGATCCGCATATCGAAGTTCGGGTCAGCGGGAACAGCACCGAATGGACGGCTGAGCTGTCCGAAACCGACACTGCCACAACCGAGCTGCCTGAGGTGTCGGTGGCCAAGGTCAGTGGCGGGTCGACGTTCCAATTCCAGCCGAGGCGATCGCTGCCGTTGACCGTGGTGTAGGCCGGCACAAACCTGTCAAGGGGTCGGCTGTCTCACTTCGGTGACACAACCGCATCGACCGCATACCGATGAGCTTGCGGCCGACCGAGATAGAGCCAGCGCGGCTAAGGTTAGCGCTGGCCACCGACCGCTATCGACGAAGGTGTTCGCTTTATGTATGACCCGTTGGGGTTATCGATCGGGACCAGCAATCTCGTCGCGGTGCGTAAAGGCAGCCCGCCCGTCACGCGCCGCGCATTATTGACCCTTTTTCCCGATCGCCCACCGGAACTCGGTGTGCCCCTGGATGATCCGGATGCAACGGATACCGGGACGTTGATGAGTGGCTTCGTCGAGCAGGTCGGCCGGTCAAACAGTTTGGTGTCTGCCGACGGATCTTCTCACGACCCTGCACTGCTGTTGGTGGAGGCGCTGGACGCATTGATCAGGGCGACCGGTACTCAGGCGTCCACATCAAACATCACGATTGCCGTTCCCGCACACTGGGGTACGCAGGCCCTGCGCGAACTGCAGAACGCGTTGGACACTCACGCGGGTTTCGTTCTGGACGGCATGGCGCCGTGCCTGGTTTCGGATGCCGTCACCGCATTGACGGCGTTGATGTCCGGTGCCCGCCTGCCCGCCGACGGTGTGGTGGCTCTCGTCGATTTCGGTGGTGGCGGCACCAGCATCACCCTTGCTGACGCCGCGTCGGGCTTTACCCCCATTGCCGACACGGTGCGCTATCCGGACTTCTCCGGTGAGCTCATCGATGAGGCTCTGCTGGTTCATGTTCTGGAAAATGTCAGACACAGCAATGGCGTCGATCCCGCCAGCACCGCCGTCGTCGGGCAACTCGCGAAAGTGCGAGAGGAGTGCCGTCTGGCGAAGGAGCGGCTTTCCAAAGAGACGGCGACCGAGCTGGTCGTTGAACTTTCGGGTCAGCGCGCCCGCATCGAGGTGAGTCGCGACGAATTGGAGAGCCTGATCGCGGATCGGCTCAAAGGTGTTTTCTCCGCCTTCGATGACGTGCTGCGGCGCAACAGAGTTCGCCGCAAGGATCTTGCGGCGGTGGCGATGGCCGGCGGTGTAGCCAGGCTTCCGTTTGTTGCCCAGCATCTTTCGTCTCATGCGAAGGTCTCGCTGGTGACCGCCGTACAGCCCGAGATCGCCACGGCGGTCGGCGCGGTGGTGCTGTCCTCGCGACGGCCGGTCGAGCAGCAACGCGAAGAGGTCGAGTTGGCGACGATGGCCGCGATGGTGGGTGCCTCCACCGGCAGCTTTGCCACGTCCACTAACACGTTCGGTCCGCCGACCAGCGCCTTTGGTCCGCCCACCGGCGGTCTTACTGCCCCCGACATCCAGGCGCTTTTCGACGCGGACCCGGAGACGGTGCACGAGTTGGCCTGGTCGCAGGCCGACGATTCCGGTGACGAGCCAGTGTTCTACACCGGTGAGCCCTATGACGATGACGACCGCGCTACGCCATCACAGCTAATGCGGCTGCCGAAAGCCGAGCCGCCGGATAGGCGACGCCGCGGATATCGCTTGCCGCAGCTGTTTTTCGGAGTCGCTGCACTGATCTCGATGGTCGCCATCGGAGGGGTGGCATTCAACTTGACCAGCGCGACCGACAATCAGGCGCCCCCAGCGCCTAGCAGCACTACGGCCGTGCCGCCGCCCCCGCGACTCAGCTCCCAGCCACCGTCGCCGAGCCCGCTGCCGCCCCCGCCGCCGAGTGCCGCGGCACCGCCTGAAAGCCCCGCGCTGCCGCCCGCCGCCGCCCTGCCACCCACCAGCGAGGCGCCGCCCCCGCCGCCTCCACCACCGGTCACGGCGACGTATCAGCGGCCGCCTAGCCCCACCCATCAGGCGCCTAGCACCACAGAGCCGCCGCCTAGCACCGCCGCGACGACGACACCGCCGCCGCCGGCCACCACCCCGACAACCACGCCACCGCCGTCGGCGTCCACGACGACTCCTACGACGTCGGTGCCGATGACGACCGAGTACTTGAGGCTTCCGTTCCTGCCGGTGCCGATACCGGTTCAGGTGCCGGACGGGCAGGCTGGCGCGAACCAGCCGCAGAACCCCTACCAGCAGCAAAGCCCATATCAGCCGCAGTATCCCTACCAGCAGCAGAACCCGTATATGAGTCCGGGGTACTGATCCCAACGGGCCGCGATCCTTCGGGATCGCCGGGGCGTAACGCCGCACTCCACTGCAGCGACGATATCTGTGGATGGCGGCCCCGTGGTGCACTCCTCCGCGCAGACCGTGGCCAGCGAATGACTCTGGAGGAGCAGTGGACATCGTACTTGGCGTGTCGATGGCACCCACGATGGTCCGCATGGTGCTGGTCGAAGGTGAAAATGCGGACGGCGTCACCGTCGAAGAAGACAACTTCGAAGTCGCCGCTGCGGAGGGCGCGGCAAACTCCGGCGCTCCCGAACAGGTAGTCGCGGCGATCCTGGGCACTCAGGAAGGCGCCGCCGATGCTGGCTATCGGCTGATGTCGACGGGGGTGACGTGGACCGAGTCGACCGACGTGAATGCGCTGCGAGACTCACTCGCTATCCAGATCCGAGGCGTCATGCTGGTCTCACCGCTGCTCGCGGCTGCCGCGCTGACCCAGACAGTCGGCCAGGCAATGGATTACGAATACACCGCGCTGCTGTTCGTCGAGCCGGAAAGCGCGACGAGGGCGGTGGTTGAGACTGCCGACGGTTCGATCGTCGATCTACACCGACAGCTTTTGCACTGCGCTGGGCCCGACACCGAGGCGGTCAACGAGCTGGCCGCCATGGTCGCTGCTCTCGATGGGCTGGACTCGCGCCCAGCCGGTGTCTTTGTCGTCGGTTGTGGCGTCGACATCGTTCCCATCAAGCGGCGATTGGATCCGATGGTCTCGGTTCCGCTGAGCGCACCCGAAGAGCCGGACATGGCGCTCGCCCGGGGAGCGGCGCGCGCGTCGGCAAACGCGCCGCTGTTCGCGTCGTCGACCGCCGCGTTGGCATACGCGCTGGATCCGGGCACCGGTGAGGTGAACCCCCACGCGTTGGCTCCCACGTATCTGGACGTTTCCGCGAACGCCCAGTTGGGCAACGGCTCGCTCGCCTATAGCGCGGTGGCCGACGAGGACGACGACGGCTCCCGCGCTTACCGGCGCCTCCTCGCGGGTAGCGGGCTGGCGGCGGTCTTCCTCATCGGCTTTGTGGCGCTGCTCGCTGCGCTGGCGGCAGATGTCGGGACGACGGTCGCTCAGCAACCCCGCCCCCAAGGCAACTTCGTTCCCACTAAGCGGGTGCCGGCGCCGCCGAGCGCGCACGTACCCGCTCTAGGAGGACCGGGTCCGGGGCCATCCACCCTGCCCGCGGCACCCCCGCCCTCGGTTGCTCCGCCTCCGCCGCCGCCGCAGACCATCACCGCACCGACCCCTGTCGTGCAGTTATCGCCGCAGCGGGCTCTGACCCCGGTGCGCCGTGCGCCGACACGCCAAGAACCGGTCTACGTGCCGCCCCGCGCGCCAGAGCAAGCGCCACCGCCACCCGAAGCGCCTCCGCCGCCCGCCGCACCCGCACCGCCACCTCCGGCGGCACCCCCGCCCGCCGCTCCGGCGCCGCAGTTGCCGCCGATGGTGGTCTACCTGCGACTGCCGTTTGTCACGGTCCCGATTCCGATCAACCCGCCGCCGCCACCGCCGCCAGGGCCCTAGCAGGCAGAGGCTGAAGGCTGCCGGCGCGCAACTGGATGTGGCGCAGATTGCCGGTCGTGCGCACACTGGTGTTATTGGTGTGAGCTGCCAGGAGGCCACGATGGATGAGAACAGTCGGTTCGGATTCGATCCGGAAGACTTCGATCGAGTGATCCGCGACGCGAGTGAGGGACTGCGCGACGCGTTTGAAGGGATCGGTCGGTTTTTCACCCTGCCAAGGGAACGGACGGGATGGTCGGTGCTGTTCGAGGACTTGGCCCGGCGCACCCGCACCGCGCCGGAGACCACCGGCGAGACCGGCGACGGTGTTTGGGTGATTTACACCGTGAGCGGCGACGGCGGCGCCCGCGTCGAAGAGGTGTACGCCACCGAACTCGATGCGCTGCGCGCCAACAAGAACAACACCGACGCGACCCGCAAGGTCCGGTTCCTGCCGTACGGCATTGCCGTCAGTGTCCTCGATGATTCAGAGGAAACGCCATAAATCGCCTCGCCTAGCGGCGGTGCGGCTGCAGTGCCGAGACGAATACCGCGACACATTTGGGGGTACAGCGCAACAATGCCGAGCATCCGCGCACGTCACATCACTCGTCTCCTCGCTGCTGCGCTGACAACCGTTGGCGGGCTGCTGATTGCACCCATCCCGGCGGCGGCTGCGCAGCCATGCCCCGACGTCGACGTGGTGTTTGCGCGGGGCACCGGCGAGCCGCCCGGCGTCGGCGGGGTCGGCCAGGCATTTGTCGACGCGTTGCGCCCGCAAGTCGGTGCCCGGTCGCTCGATGTGTATCCGGTCAATTACGATGCCAGCAGCGATTTTTCCGACCGCATCCAATTCGCCGAAAGCGTCGTTGACGGCATCAAAGACGCGGGCGGCCATATCGAGTCCACCGCAGCGCACTGCCCCAACACCAGAATCGTGCTCGGCGGATATTCACAGGGCGCCGCCGTGGCCGGCTTCGTCACCTCGGCTTCCATTCCGGCGGGAGTACCTGCGGAGTACGTGGCGTTTTTGCCCAAGCCGATGCCGCCGGAGGTGGCCAACCACGTCGCCGCGGTCACGCTGTTCGGAAAACCGTCCACACAGTGGCTGCAAAACTATGGCGCGCCGACAATCACCATTGGTCCACTGTATGTGCCGAAGACCATCGACTTGTGCGCTCCCGGTGACTCGATCTGCGATGGTGAGGCAGGCGGCACGCCCACCCTCGCACACACGGAATACCCGGTGAACGGGATGGTGGGCCGGGCCGCGGATTTCGCCACGAGTCATCTGTAGCGGCCTTCACCAGGTGACCGGCAGCTCCTTCATGCCATAGATGTCGGAGTCTTTGAATTGCAGTGCATCCGGCGATACCGCCAATTGCAGTCCGGGTAGGCGCCGCGCGAGTGTCGCAAACGCGACTTGCATTTCGACGCGGGCCAGGTTGGCACCGATGCATTGGTGCACCCCGTAGCCGAAACCCAAGTGTCCGCGCGTGTTCCGGTCGATGTCCAAAGTCGCTGGACTCTCGACAAATTCGCTGTCCCAATTCCCGGCGGGCAGGTTCATCAAGACTCTTTCCCCGGCGCGGATCAACTGACCGCCGATGGTGAGGTCTTCGATCGCCACCCGATCCACTTGGGCATGCACGATGGTGAGAAAGCGCATGAGTTCTTCGATGGCATTGGCGATCACGGCGGGATCGTCGGTTCGGCTGAGCCGTTCGAACACATCGCGATGCTGCAGCAGCGCAACTGTTCCCAACGCAATCATGTTGGCCGTGGTTTCGTGTCCGGCTTGCATCATGATCACACCGGTCATGGCCACCGTCTCGCGGTTGAGTTGGCCGGTGGCGACGTAGTCGGTGACAAGCCGGCTGATCAAGTCGCCGCCGGGCTCGCGCTCTTTGCGCTTCACCAGTTCCTCGATGTAGACGTACATCGCCGCGAAGGCCTGCGCCTTTTGCTCCTCGGATGACCTGGTGTCCAGTCCGAGGGAGGTGTTGTACTGGAAGAGCCCGAGGTCCTCGGGCGGCACGCCCAGCAGAAGCGCTATCACCAACGACGGCACTGGCAAGGCGAAGTCGCGCACGATGTCGGCCGGCGGCCCGTTGTCAATCATCGTGTCGAGGTATCCGTCGACCATGTCCTGAATTTGCGGCCGCATCGTTTCGGTACGCCGGAAGGTGAATTGGCTGGTCATCATCCGCCGCAACCGATGGTGCTCGGGATCGTCGATCCGCGCGAAGATCACCGGCAGGCCGTCAGCGCTTGACGGTTTGATGGCAGACGAGATGGTATCCGCGGACAGCCGCGGGTCGACCAGTGCGGCTCTGATGTCCCGGTAGCGGCTCACTGACCAGACCTGTTGGCCGCCCCACATTGCCCGTCGCAGCCCAGGCTCTTCTCGCCACTTCACGAATTCAGGCGGGGGATGTAGGGGGCAGTGCGCGGCCCGCTGGGCCGGTATGACCGGAAGCTCCGTCTCGGAGCAGAAGTCGGAAGTTGTTGCCGTCACGAGCGTTTCCCCATAAGTGTCAGCTATCTGCCAATTAGTTGAGCGTAGAACCCGGCTGAGTGGCAGTCAACCGTCAGTTACGCTGTGAGGATGACCGCGGTTACCGACCGGCCGTTGCGCGCGGACGCGGCGCGCAACGCTGAACGTATTCTGCGGGCCGCGCGGGACGTCTACGGCGAGTTCGGCCCGGAGGCACCCATCGAGGCGATAGCGCGCCGTGCCGGAGTCGGCGAGCGAACGCTCTATCGCCGGTTTCCGACCAAGGCGGACCTGATCCGGGCTGCCCTGGATCAGTGCATCGCCGAAGACCTCGCGCCGACGATCGAGGCTGCCCGACGTGCCGACGACCCACTGCGCGGCCTGGCTGAGCTGATCCACGCGGCGATCTCGCTGGGGGCCCGCGAACACAACCTGTTGACCGCCGCGCGCAGGGCCGGATCGTTGACCCCCGACATCTCGACCTCGCTGTATCTGGCGCTCACCGAACTGGCCCATCGCGGTCAACAGGCCGGCGTCGTTCGTGCCGACCTGGTTGAGGATGACATACCGCGCCTCATCGCGATGCTGCACAGCGTGCTATGGACGATGGATTCCGACAGCGACGGCTGGCGACGCTACGTCGCGCTGGTGCTCGACGCGATATCGGTCGATGAACGACGCCCGCTGCCCGCGGCGACCGCACTGCGTCTTGCACCGGTGTCGGGCAGCTGGCCGATGTGAAGAACTCCGATTAGCCGCTCAGGAGATCTGCTGGAGCTGAGCGGCAAGGTCTTGCAGCCGGCTGGAATACGCCTTCGCGTGCCCGGGTGAGCTATACGTTCGTCTAGCTAGCCTTTCCGTCGACTGAGGCTGGTCTCAGCTGCGGGTCGTTATCTGATCGTGACTATTTCTTGATTTGCCCGTAAGGTGCTACCCCGTGGGTCGCCATCGGTTAGCCAGCAAGCGGCGAAAATCGCCGGTCGTCATGGCTGCACTCGCCACTCCGACTGCGGCTTTCTTTGCCCTCGGCGGAAGCGCCCACCAAGTCGTGCCCCGTAGCGATCCCGATCCGGTAGCTGGCGACGCTGAGCCGTGCTGCGTGGAGGTCATGGCGGCAGCATCAACCGCCTCGTCATGGACTCAATCCAATGTGAGTCCCGGTCCCGGTGAGATGTTGCCGGCATCTCGATGGCGGGTGGTTGCTCAACACCTCCCGCAGGCGCTGCCCGCGGGGGTTGCCCCGGAGCGGGGCCTGCAAGTCAAGACGATTCTGGCCGCTCGCAGTATCAGCGCGGCATTCCCCGAGATCAAGAGCATTGGCGGTGTTAGACCCGACGCAAAGCGATGGCATCCGATGGGTTTGGCGCTCGACGTAATGATCCCCAATCCCAGTAGCGCCGCGGGCATCGCGCTCGGAAACGAGATCGTGTCCTTCGCGCTGAAGAACGCGAGTCGATTCGCGTTGCAAGATGCCATCTGGCGCGGCACTTACTACACGCCCAGCGGTCCATCGGGATCCGGTTACGGCCACTACGACCACGTCCACATCACCACCCACGGCGGTGGCTACCCCAGCGGCGGGGAGGTCTACATCCGCTAGGCGGGCGCTGCCGGACCCGTGAGCAGCTGCCGAATTACCGGCGCCGCCCAGCGGCAGAGTTCCTCGCGGCTCAGGTTGGCCACCGGCGGATTGACCAGTACGTAGCGGGTCATCGCAAGCCCGATCACGAAGGCGCCGGTTAGCCCTGCCCGCTGCACCGGATGATCCGGGGTGGCGGTGACCAGCTTGGGCGCGACCTGCTGGGCGAACACCTGCCGTAATGTGTCGGCCGCCAGTGGGCTGGTCATCGCCGCTCGCAACAGCGCCACGAATGTCTCGTCTTCTTCCCACACCGTGAAGAATCGCTGTAGCAAAATGTTCGCGACGTCGTCGGGATCAAGGCCGGACAGATCCGGTAGGTCGATCGCGAAATCGGCTGCTGCGGCAAACAAGTTCTGCTTGCTGCCGAAGTAGCGGATCACCAGCGCCGCATCCACGCCGACGTCCGCCGCGACGGCCCGCAGCGTCGTGCGGTCGTATCCTTCCGCTCCGAAGCGGCGACGTGCTGCCGCCAAGATGTCGGCACGGGTTCGGCTGGCGTTGCGAGGTCGCGCCGACGTCATGCTGGCGCCGGCCCGACCAGGAGCTGACGGAAGACCGGGCCGGCCCACCGGCTGAGTTCGTCACGGCTGAGGCCGGCGACCGGCGGATTGCCGAGAACGGATCTGGTGGCGGCAAGCCCGATCACGAACGCATCCGTCACCGCAATGCGCTTCATGGGGTTGTCGGGGGTAACACCCATCAGCGTGGGCGCGACATGGGTCGCCAGCGTCTCGTTCAAGGTATCGGCTGCAACTCGGCTCGTCATTGCCGCGCGCAACAGCGCCAAAAACGTGTGATCGTCCTCCCACACCGCGAAATACCGGGGCAGCAGCATGCCCGCGATGTCGTCGGGGTTCGCATCCGAGAGGTCGGGCAACTCAATCCTGAATTCGGTGGCGGTGGCGAACAAGTCTTGCTTGCTGCCGAAGTAACGGATCACCAGCGCCGCGTCCACTCCGACATCCGCTGCGATAGCGCGCAACGTGGTCCGTTCGAACCCCTCGGCCGCAAATCGACGACGCGCGGCGGCCAGGATGTCGGCCCGCGTCTGCGCGGCATCGCGAGGGCGCGTCTCTGCCATCCTGAAACTGTATATGTCACCCACTGTTGACAAGGTTCGGAGGGTGCGCGTAAATTCCAAGTCACCGGTTGTTGACAAAAGTCATCGGTCGTTGAGAAACGAGTTTTGTCGCAGCGCAGGTGGTCCTCATGATTGGCGACGTCGCGCCGTACGGCTGCCCGGCAAAATCCCGAGCGAACCATTCAGCGGCGGCCCTCGTGATAACGCCTGAGGGCATCTTCGGGCCCGGGTGGGGGACACCTGGACAACACGGGATGTCAAAGGCGGCAACGACGCCGGCAGGGAACATGCTCAGAGAAGGATGAGTAACGTGACACAGTCATTGAGCCGCAAAGGTTTTGGTGCTCACACCGCCGGCAGCGTCATTGCCGGCGTGCAGGGCGCACTGCCGGAGAATCGATACGCCCAGAGCGAGATCACCGAGTCGCTTGCCGCGTTGCCGGCTTTCGCCGGATGTGAAGACATCCTGCGAAAGCTGCATGCGAGCTCCAAGGTCAACAGCCGCTACCTGGTGTTGCCGCTCGAGGAGTACGGGTCGCTGACCGACTTCGGCGACGCGAACAACATCTTCATCGAGAATGCGGTGGAACTTGGTTGTGCGGCGCTGACGGCGGCGCTCGATGAAGCGGGATTGCAACCCCAGGACGTCGATGTCATCTTCTCGACAACCGTCACAGGGATCGCCGTTCCGTCCCTCGACGCCCGTATCGCTGCTCGGTTGGGACTGAGACCGGATGTGCGGCGTGTGCCGTTGTTCGGGCTGGGTTGCGTCGCAGGTGCTGCTGGGGTGGCCCGACTCAACGACTACTTGCGAGGTGCGCCCGACGACGTCGCGATCCTGGTCGCCGTCGAGCTGTGCTCGTTGACCTTCCCCGCGGCGGCCGGAGGCTCGATTGCAAGCCTCGTCGGCACCGCTCTGTTCGGCGACGGTGCTGCGGCAGTCGTCGCTGTCGGCGAACGACGCGCTGACAAGATCGGCGCCGCCGGCCCGGACGTCCTCGGATCCCGTAGCCATCTCTACCCCGATTCGCAAAACACGATGGGCTGGAACGTCGGTTCCACCGGATTCGGCCTCATCCTTTCTCCGGACGTCGCGACCGTCGTCGAGCAGTATCTGCCTGACGACGCCACGAAGTTTCTTGCAGCACACGGTTTGAAGATCGCCGATGTTCCCACCTGGGTTAGCCATCCCGGTGGCCCGAAAGTCATCGAGTCGATCGTCGGCTCACTCGGATTACCCGACGACGCACTCGAATTGACGTGGCGATCGCTCAGCGAGGTCGGCAATCTCTCATCGGCATCGGTACTGCACGTGTTGCGTGACACCATCGCCAAGCGTCCAGCCGCGGGCAGTCCTGGACTCATGATGGCAATGGGTCCCGGGTTCTGCTCCGAGCTCGTGATGCTGCGCTGGCGCTGATTCCGATGATCTGGTATCAGCTGTTGATCGGCGCGGTAGCCGTGGAGCGCCTGGCCGAACTGGTGGTGACCAAACGCAACCGCGCCTGGAGTCAGGCGCACGGCGGCGTCGAGTTCGGCGCCGGACACTATCCGGTGATGGTGGCGCTGCACGTCGGGCTGCTGGCGGGATGTCTGATCGAGCCGATCGTGTTACACCGTCCGTTCGTCGCAGCGCTGGGTTGGCCGATGCTCGCGGTTGTCGTTGCCGCACAGGCGTTGCGCTGGTGGTGCATTGGCACGCTGGATCACCAGTGGAATGCCCGCGTGATCGTGATACCGGGCGCCGCGCGTGTCGCTGGCGGCCCGTATCGCCTGCTGCCTCATCCGAACTACCTTGCGGTGATCGCCGAAGGCGTTGCGTTGCCGCTGGTGCACACCGCGTGGGTCACCGCGCTGGTGTTCTCGGTTCTCAACGCAGTCCTACTGAGAACGCGAATTCACGTGGAAAACACCGCACTGGCGAGCCTGACATGATCGATCTCCTCGTCGTGGGCGGTGGGCCGGCCGGACTTGCCACCGCGATCTACGGCGCCAAAGCAGGATTAGAAGTGGTCGTCGTTGAAAGGCGCAGCGGACCGATCGACAAGGCCTGCGGGGAAGGTCTGATGCCACACACGCTGCGGCACTTGGAACGTCTTGGCGTGCACCCGTACGGCAAGCCGTTCCGGGGGATCAGTTACCTGGACGGCACCCGACATGTCGACGCGCCATTCAGGCGTGGCGCTGGGCGCGGCGTACGCCGGACCGTGCTGCACGGCGCGCTTCTCGACGCTGCTGCCAACGCGGGCGTGCAGATCTACCACGACGAGTTGAGCGAGATAAGCCAAGACGCGACGTCTGTCCGCGCTGGGCATTGGCGGGCACGCTACCTTGCCGCCGCCGACGGGCTGCATTCGCCGATTCGCCGGTCCCTCGGCCTGGAGCGACCGAGCCCAGGTGCTCGTCGGTGGGGTATCCGACGGCATGTGCAGACCGCGCCTTGGTCGGATTACGTTGAGGTGCATTGGGCGTCTGGTGCCGAGGCGTATGTGACGCCGATCGCCGACGACTGCGTGGGCGTAGCGGTGCTGAAGTCTCGCCGCGGCGCTTTCGATTCCCACCTCGCGGAGTTTCCGGCTTTGCGGGATCGGATCGAGGGTCGGCCGCACGAGCCGGACCGGGCTGCCGGGCCTCTGCGCCAACGAGTTTCGCATCGAACAGCGAATCGGGTTCTGCTGGTCGGTGATGCTGCGGGCTATGTGGACGCGCTCACCGGCGAGGGTCTCGGCCTGGCTTTTGGTGCAGCGGAGCTGTTGGTGAAATCCGTTGTCGAGGAACGCCCGGACGCCTACGACCGTCAATGGCGCCAGATGACGCGCCGATATCGCATGCTGACCGCAGGCTTACTCCAGGCCAGCGGATTCCCGCTCGTGCGGGCACGCATCGTGCCGGCCGCGGCGGCGATGCCGAACGTCTTCGCCGGTCTCGTCAATCTGCTTGCCAATGAAAAGCCAGCGGAGCCAGCCTTCTTGGGCACTAGCGCGAGCGTAACGTCACCATAACGTCTCTATTTGGACACGACGCGGTGCGGCGCGGCGGGTGTTCGACATGGGTCCACTAACAATTGCGGCGGTCGTCTACACACGGCTTCGGTACAGCTATGCCTTTGATCGTGGGGGGTTTTGGCTCGAATGAAGGAGTTGACGTTATGACGACCTCTGATCGATTCAAGGTCAAAGTGGTTGCCGGCGCGGGGTTGTGCGGTGTCGCTCTAGCGCTGAGCCCGAATGCGGCAGCCGTCCCGCTGATAACGGGCGGCTATGCCTGCGTCCAGGGATTAGCGGGCGAATCTGCGGCGCCAGCACCCGCCGGCGCCCCGGTGGTCGCGGCAGTGTGTACTCCGCCCACGCCGGCTGGCGCTGCACTCTCTGACACGGCTGGTGCTGTCCCGGTCGCTCCAGTGCCGGTGGGTGCTCCAGTTCCTGCGGGTGCGGGTGCTCCGGTGGGTGCGCCAGTATTGCCTGCGGGTGCGGGTGCTCCGGTGGGCGCTCCGGTGCTGGCGGGTGCTCCGGCGCCGGGAGGCGCTTTACTCACAGAGCTGGACGGTGGGTTTGGGGGTAAGGGCGTGCCTACTGGATCGGCGCCGACCGGCGGACCGGTATCCGGTCAGCCGATTTTGCCAGGTCCTCCGGAGTGACCACGGGGTCGCCGAGTTAAGCCAGCGCTATTCCTTGACGATTACCGGGTCGCCAACGTTGACCGTGTTGAAGTACCACTCCGCGTCCGCGGGGCTGAGGCTGATGCAGCCGTGGCTGACATTCTCAAGCCCAAGTGAATTGACCGCCCACGGAGCTGAATGGACGAAAATGCCATGACGGGTGATACGCACCGCGTAATCCACCGGGACCCGATAACCCGCGGGATCGGTGAGCGGGACGCCGACGCTGCTCGAATCCATAATCACCGAGCGGTCCTTGGATAGCACCGTGTAGACGCCGACAGGCGTCGGGAACTCCGGCCTACCCATCGAGGCCAGCATTACTCCCTCTTCTCCCCAGTGGAGTCGGTGGTGCGGCGCTGGTCGTGGAGGTGTCGGTACGACCCCGATTCCGTCGATGCTCGCGGTGAACGTGTGATCTGAGATATCGGCAACACCGAGCACGGCAGGACCCGTTTTGAAGTCCGTGGACAGGCCGCCTACCGAGAGCGCCACCGTGCTGTGCGCCGGCCAGAATCGGTCGGGAACCCATTGCACAACGTCGTTGTCGAGCCATTCGAATTCGCCGTTCATTGCAGGTGCCGATTTGATTTCAATGGCACGTTCGGCCGCGTGCCGGTTGGTGACGGGCGCGTTGAACGTCACCACCACCGGATGCGCAACACCGACCACCTCGCCACGCGTTGGCACAACCGATGCGATGCTGAACCGATACGACTGGTTCGTCGCCGCCCAGCTGACGCCAGCGGGTCCGGCAACCACGGTCGCAGCGATCAGAATCACCGCAAAGGCACACCGAACAACCGCACGCATGCTGCGACCCCTTTTAATTGACACGGTTCCAATTGAAATCCTAGGGGTGCCATGAAGACTGGAAGCGCAAGGGCGCGTTAGCAATTCGATCAAGTCTCTGTCACGTTTTGGCTACGGCGAGCTTAATCGCGTTGCGGGAAGTTGGTCGTGGTCGACGCGATCACGGCTTTCCTGTCAACGAAGCAGGCAAGTCCGGGGATGACCCGAGCAAGCGAAAGTCGCGACCGGCCTGACCCCCCGGCGACCCACCTAACCCTGGGAAGCGTCTAGCACGGTGGAGGCTTCGGGTGGCACAGCGTGTCTTGAGCTGACTCGCCTCCATTGGTCGTCCCACCGGTCGTCCCGCCCGTTGTGGTGCCGGTGGTTCCGCCGGTGGTGGTGCCGGTGGTTCCGCCGGTGGTGCCCGCCGTTCCGCCGGTGGTGGTGCCCGCCGTTCCGCCGGTGGTGGTGCCCGCCGTTCCACCGGTGGTGGTGCCGGTTGTGGTTCCGGTGGTCGTCCCGGCGGTTCCGCCGGTGGTGGTTCCGTTGGTCGTGCCATTCGTGGTGCCGTTGGTGGTTCCCCCGGTGGTGGTGCCGGTGGTTCCCCCGGTGGTGCCGGTGGCTCCTCCGGTGGTGGTGCCGGTGGTCGTACCCGCCGTCCCGGAAGTGGTTCCAGTCGTGGTCTGCGCCGGAGGCGAATCGGCCGGTGCAGGGGGCGGCGCAATGTTTGGTCCCGGCCCGCTGTCAGATCCCGCGTCACCTCCGCTTGGGATCGAGTCTGGGCCCGAGTCTGATTCCCCGCCGCTGTCATCGTCCGGGGCTGGTGCCACCGCCGGTGGCGGAACCGGAACGCCGGCTTGCGGCGCCGGAGGATTTTGGGGCGCGTTCTGGCTCACCGATGGCGGCGTGGCCGGCTTGGCTGGACCCTTGTGCTCCGAAAAACCGGTCAATGTATACGCAATGCCACCGCCTGCAAGGGCCACAGCTACCACCGCGGCCGCGATCAAGGCAGCCGTTCCCCGATACCACGGGACATGTGGTGGTGGTGGTGGTGCGGAATCCAGGCGTTCCGGCGCGTCCTCTGCTGACCACGCCAGGGCCTCGGTCTGCTTGTTCGCTAATTCATCGAATTCGATTCGCTGCGTTTGCGCTTCTGGATACGCCTTACCTCGCTGGGTCGGCGCGTTCTCGCGTCCTTCGAAGCCCTGCGAGCCGGCACCTCCGGCGGGTCGATAAGGCATGCGATTTTCCTTCAGTCGGTCAGCTGCCGCGCTGCAGTGTCGCGGCGACGAACGTGTGAATCGGGCGGACACCCGCCTCGGCCGGGAGGGGGAAACCCGCTCGCGGTGTCGTGGCGTAGCCA
Source organism: uncultured Actinomycetota bacterium (assembly GCA_963744835.1). Lineage (GTDB taxonomy): Bacteria > Actinomycetota > Actinomycetes > Mycobacteriales > Mycobacteriaceae > Mycobacterium. The sequence goes on along the minus strand of CAVUVB010000006.1, from coordinate 459,015 downwards.
GCACGTGACGCCCCGGGTCCAGAGGCGACTGGGATGTTCGCTTGGCTACGGCTCAAGGTGTCTTCCCTACGCGGGGTTGTCCCACTTCACGATTCAAACAGACATTGGGCCGAGATATAAGGTATTTCCCTACATTTTCGGGTTGCCTTGGAGCGGTGCCACGGTTCGCCTCCGACCCTGGCGGAACGGTCTATCATACGTTTGCTCTTACGCCACGGCCGAGCGTCGATTGTGAAGTGATCGCCTATGCAGGTGCACGATATGCGGGAAACAGGCCCGCCACGGACAATGCGGATATCAGTGCCGGACGGCGTGCGTCGCTGGCTGGCACGGCGCGGCTGGGACGACCAGAAGCTTGCGTCTGAAATGTCGCGCATCTGTCAGGTCGGGATCAGCGCGATGATCGTTGTCGTTGTCGCGATCGGCGTGGTGTACAACTTGCCGGGCAGTGCCATTAGGCGAGCCGCGTCGCCGTTCATCGACTCAATAGCGCTGTCCGCGGGTCTCGATCAGAATTGGTCAGTTTTTGCACCCAACCCGCCGACACGCCAGGAAGACGTTGAAGTCGACGTGGCGATGGCGAGCGGGACCGAGAAGGTGTGGACACTTCCCCGGCTTGATCCGGTGTTCGGCGTTTCACTCTCGCATCGTTGGCGCAAATTCAAGGAGAGCTTGCTCAACTCACCGCAGATCCGTTCGGATTTCGTGCACTGGGTCGTCCGCCAACTGACGGGTCCGGGTGACCACGCTGTTCACGTCGAACTGCTCTTGCGCACAGAGGATATTCCACCGCCCGGTGCGCGGGAACCGGGTCGCTCCGCGCTACAGAGGCTCTACAGCGAGAACTTGACAAGGAACCGATGAGCGGCATCACCCGTTCAGTCGGTCCGCACCTCTCAGCGGTCGTCCACGCGTGGCAATCATTTTGGTTTCAACCCCAACAGATGTACACGCTCGGCTTGGTGCGCATCGCGTTTGGAATACTCGCAGTGTGGTGGGGGCTATGGCTTTTGCCAATGCGCAACGGCCTACTGGATGCCAACGGCGTGGTGCCCACGCAGCCATCCATCGCGCATACGTGGGGAATCTTTGCGGCGTGGAATAGCGACGAAGCCATTTTGGTCGGCATCGTAGCGCTGTTGTTGTCGGCCGTCGCACTTCTGGTCGGCTGGCACACCAGGCTCGCGGCCGTGGTCGTCTTTGTTTTGATCCTTTCGTTCGAGCGTCGAAATCCGTGGGCCTTTAACGCGGGAGACGCTGCCGTCAGAATCGAGGCGTTGCTTCTCGCTGTATCGCCCTGCGGGGCAGCCTTATCGCTCGATCAGAGGCGCAGAACGGGATCGTTCTGGTCTGCACAGACGCGGCCGAACTGGCCGATTCGACTGATCCAGGTGCAACTTTCGCTGATCTATCTCGCTGCTGCGCAAGCGAAGTTGTCGGGGGAGACATGGTTGAGCGGCACTGCCGTGTCTTACGTGTTGCAACTTGACGACATGCGACGCGTGCCATTACCGCACGGGTTCGTCACCAACGCTTTGGCGATGAATGTGTTGACGTGGGGTGCTGTGGCGATTGAGTTGGCAATGGGAATTCTGATCTGGGTGGCCCGGTTTCGCCCTTGCGTGCTGGCTGCTGGCGTGCTGTTTCATGTGTTGATCGATGTGCACGTCCAAATCGGCATCTTCAGCTATGCCATGTTTGTCATGTATCTCGCGTGGTTCTCACCCGAGAGGGTGAAGCGCATGCCCGACGAGCTGAGGCATACGTTTGGCCGACGTGGCGAAGTACCAGACGAGTCACAACCAAGATTGGCGATCGGCGCGGATGGGGATTGGCGCCAAGCGGATACGGATCGCGACCGATGACCGAGAACACCATGGCTTCCAAGGTGTTTGGGGGGTCTTGTCAAATCAGGTATTCAGAAGTTCAGGTTGCCCCACACCCAGCCCTGAGCATTGTTCTGCGTCGTGCCGTTGCGTTGATCGAGTGTGGCGCCGCTGACCTGACACCAATCTTCTTTATTGCAGTTTCCCACCAGTGTTACTGTGCTGCCGGCTGGTAGAAAGCCCAGGACGTGTCCTGCGCCGTCCGGAACATTTTGGACATTGTAAAGATCCACATCGTTGGCCATTGTCGCGCTCGCCGCGGGAGCTGGGACCGGCGCTACAGGCGCGGGTTGTACGGGCGCGGGAATCAGGGATTTCCCTACGTTTCACCAGCGAGCGATCACCAGGGCGGTGTTTTCCCTAACGGTGGGCACCAGACGGCAGAACCGCCGGTCTACGGGGACGCCGTCGCCGGAGCGCATTGCCGACGTGTCGTCCTCGATGGGTGGCGGCGGGCCTGCCGAGCATGTTGCGTTCTGCGGGCAGGGAGGCCGGCGTCAATGGATGCGGGCGCTACCGCCGAGGCCGATCTCTAGGACGCTGCCGGTGATAACCCCGGGGTCGGTGACCAGGTACAGCACTCCTCGGCTGACGTCCTCGGGCTGCAGCCAGGGCTGAGGTATCGGATTGGCTTTCATCATCCGGCGCACCAGATCGTCTGGGACGTCGTCACCTACAGCGGGTTGCACCATCGGTGTTTGCACGGTGGTCGGGCAGATGACATTGACCGTGATGCCCTCTTTGGCGACCTCCAGGGCAACGGACTTCGCGAGGCCGATGACACCCCACTTCGTGGCGTTGTAGGCCGCCAGCTCGGGGATGCCCATCCGGCCTCCCATCGATGAGGTCACCACTATCCTTCCGAACCGCTGTTGTCGCATCACCGGTATGGCCGCCCGCAAGGTGTGAAATGCACCGGTCAGGTTGGTGTCGACCAGCTGCCGCCAAACCCCGTCGGTGACTTCTTCCAGACGACCGGTGCTGACGATCCCGGCGTTAGCCACCACGATGTCGAGGCTGCCCATGTCGGCGACCGTCTGCTTGATCGCGTCGCCGACCGCGGCCGAATCACGGACGTCCAGAGTTAGCGGCAAGCAGCGCCGACCCAACGCTTCAACCAGCTTTGCCGTCTGTCGTAAGTCGTCCTCGGTGCCCAGGGGATAGGTCAGGTCCGTCATCGCATCGGGAGCGTCGGCGGCCACGATGTCGGCTCCCTCGGCTGCCAACGCCAACGCATGTGCGCGCCCCTGCCCTCGAGCCCCGCCAGTGATCAAGGCCACGCGTCCATCCAAGGCACCCATGGGCGGTTAAGGTACCAGCGGGGTAATGGCTTGGATGCCTGCGGGTCCGCTATGTGCGGTCACGAAATCAATTGCGGCAGGATTTATTTCGATGCGCATCCCGGCCGGGTCGAAGTCAGAGCCAGCCGGTGCGGGCGGCAGCAACGGGTTCGGCGGGCCGCGGAGCCAATTCCCCGTCCCGCACGCCGTCGAGCATCCGCTTCACTGCTGCGACAATCTCCGGGGCTGCTGCGGCGAGTCCGGTCTTATCGGCCTCGCTCACCTCATCGGCATCGACGCCCGCTCGAGCCAGCACGGCGGTTGGGTCGGCCAGCTGATCGGCCAGCCAGGACACCGGGTCGGCTGACAACTCCGGGACGAAGTGTCGGCGTCCGGGTTCCCAGCCGTTGAAACGGGGGTGGTGGTGGGCACGATCCAGCGTTCCCGGCGGGCTCTCGGTGGACCCGAAAAGGTCCACCCGCCACACCGGGCGGGTGAAGGCGATGGGGACGCCGGCGTAGATCGACCCCTGGGGCTCGTTCCGGTCGACGAGGCGAAGTTCCAGTCTGACGCCCCGTTCCGGGGTCTCCTGACCGAGGTTTGGGTTCGGGTCGACAAAGTACATGTCGCCGACGACTACACCCAGGGCTTCGAATCCGAACGCTGCGAGCATCGCGTACCTTTCCTTGTTCCGTTTCGAGCCTAGACCCAGGCGGTGAACGAGATCGCTTCGTCAACGTGGGCGCTGAATAGCTATAGCCAGGGCGAGCTTGTGGGATAGCCTCGCAGACAGTCCGCTGTCCGGGTGTGCCCGCGTCGGAGCCCGGCACGAAGCCACGACCAGGGGAACCCGATGCCAGCGCTGCCCAGCACACCCCCTCCGCCGGTGCACCAGCCGACCCCCTATCTCCTCACCCGCGAAGACGCGGGGTATCACAAAGAGCTCAAGCCCCGCCAGCTTCGGATGATCGCGATTGCCGGAGCCATCGGGACCGGGTTGTTCCTTGGTGCCGGCGGACGGCTCGCCGCGGCGGGTCCGGGCTTATTCGTGGTCTTCGCAGTTTGCGGTGTGTTCGTGTTCCTGATCATGCGGGCACTTGGCGAGCTGGTCCTGCATCGCGCGTCGTCGGGCTCCTTCGTCTCCTACGCCCGCGAATATGTCGGTGAGAAAACGGCTTTCGTCGCGGGCTGGATGTACGTCATCGGCGGGGCCGTGACCGGCATCGTGGACACTACTGCGATCGCGAAGTATTTCCACTACTGGAAAGCCTTTAGCGTGGTCCCGCAGTGGACCCTGGTGCTGATCGCGTTGGTGGCGGTGCTGTCGCTCAATCTGATCTCGGTGAAGCTGTTCGGAGAGTTGGAGTTTTGGGCCGCGTTGATCAAAGTGTTGGCGCTGGTGACGTTCCTGGTCGTCGCAACCATCTTTCTGGCGGGACGTGTCCGGGTCGACGGCCAAGAAACCGGCATAAGCCTGTGGTCTGATCACGGGGGTTTCCTGCCGACCGGCCTGCTGCCCCTGGTGCTCGTTACCTCCGGGGTGGTGTTCTCTTACGCTGGAGTCGAATTGGTCGGCACTGCCGCGGGGGAGACCGCGGAGCCGGAGAAAATCATGCCGCGCGCCATCAACTCGGTAGTGGCCCGCATCGCGATTTTCTACGTCGGATCGGTTACGCTCCTGGCCCTGCTGCTGCCCTATACCGCCTACAAAGAAAACGAAAGTCCCTTCGTCACGTTCTTCTCCAAGATCGGTTTCGCCAGCGCCGGCACTCTGATGAACGTCGTGGTCCTCACCGCGGCGTTCTCCAGCTTGAACGCCGGAATGTATTCCACCGGCCGGATTTTCCACTCGATGGCGATGAGCGGCAGCGGTCCGAAGTTCACCGCGCGGATGTCGAAAAACGGTGTGCCCTACGGTGGAATCCTGCTGACCGGTACGGTCGCCTTTTTTGGTGTGGTGCTCAACGCGGCCATACCCGGCCAAGCCTTTGAAATCGCGCTCAATATCGCGGCTTTGAGCGTTCTGGCGGCTTGGGCGACGATCGTGGTCTGCCAGATCCGGTTCTTCCGACTGACGCAAGCCGGAACCATGCAACGCCCCGGCTTCCAGATGCCGCTGGCCCCCTACAGCGGGTATGTCACGCTGGCGTTCCTGGCCACCGTGCTGGTGCTGATGGTGGTCGACGGTCGGGCCGGTCTCTGGGTGATCGCCACCCTGGCCGCCGGTGTCCCCACCCTGATCGGTGCCTGGTTCATCGTCCGCCACCGAGTGATCGCCATTGCCCGCGACGTCGCTGATCAGGTCCCGGTCGTCGCCGATGCGGCGGCGAATCCAGATGACCGCCAGAGCAATCCGTGACATGCGAGCGTGAAGCCGCGCGATCATGATGACGAGGTGGCTATCGCAAAGTTCCCGATCGGGCGCGGCGCGACCCTGGGTGAGCTGCAGGAGGACCCGCACGCGCTGCTAGCACGGCTGCGGACGGCCGAGCCGGTGTCATGGCTCGCCGTCCGGGGCGGGTGGTTGGTCACTCGGTACGACCTCGCGATGAGGGTGATGCGTGATCCCATTACCTTCACCGTCGACGATCCCCGGTTCTCCACTTCCCGGGTGGTCGGCCCGAGCATGCTCTCGCTCGACGGCGCGGACCACACGCGGCACCGGGAGCCGTTCGCGCATCCGTTCCGGCGGGTGGGGGTACCCGATCGGTTCGCCGGATTCATCGAGGCGGAGGCCGACCGGTTGATCTCGGCGATTCAGCCCGCCGGCAGCGCCGAGCTACGGCGTGAGTTCGCCGGTCCGCTCGCCGCGGCGGTGGTTACCGAGGCGCTCGGGCTGCGTGATGTCAACGTCGACAGGGTGTTGTCCTGGTACGCCGCGATCGTGACGGCGGTGTCCGAGGTGACCGCGGGCAGGCCGGTCACCGCGGCGGGCGCAGATGCGTTCGCCGGGCTGCGGGCTGCCGTGACACGGACTCTCGGCTGTACCGACCAACCCTCGCTGCTAAGGGAGGCCGCGCGGGCGCCGGAAGGGCTGAGCCAGGACGAGGTTGCGTCAAACGCGGCGGTTTTGATGTTCGGCGGTATCGACACGACGGAGGGCATGATTCTCAACGCTGTCCGGCATCTGCTCGGCGACCCTGGGATGCTCCCGCTTGTGCGCGACCACGCTGATCTTTTGTCAAACGCGATCGAGGAGTCGATTCGGTTGGAGCCGGCCGCCGCAATCGTCGACCGCTACGCCACCCTCGATGTTGAGCTGGCGGGCGCTCGAATCCATTGCGGTGATCTGGTCAGCGTGTCGATTGCTGGCGCCAACCGAGATCCGGTCGTGTTCAGCGACCCCGACCGTTTCGACATCCGGCGTGCTAATGCCAGGCTCAACCTTGCCTTCGCGCAGGGTCCACATTTTTGTGTGGGCGCACAGCTCGCCAGGACTGAAACCACGATCGCAGTCGGTCGACTCCTGGACCGCTTGCCCAGGCTGCGGCTTGACCCCGACTATCCCAACGCGCCGCGAGGCCTGGTGTTCCGCAAACCGCCGGCGCTGCAGGTGCGCTGGACTGCATACTCAGGCCCTGCTAATGGCTGAGTTGTTATGTGGAGCCGATGACGGGAATCGAACCCGCGTATTCAGCTTGGGAAGCTATTTCCAGCACCGAACGGCTATTCGAAAGTGCCTGGTCGGGGTGCCGCCAGGTGCAATCGGTGGGACACCTGAAATAACCAAGAGATGGCTGGCTGGTGCGTCAGCACGAGCGGTTCCAGATTCTTCAGCGCTCGCTGTCACCCCCGTCCGCCGGGGCCGAACCATTTGTTCTCTCAACACTTCGACTATTGCTCAACGCTGACGTTCAGCGCGAGTCGAGATTCAAGGCGGTAACCATGCTCAGAAGCGGTGCAGCCAAAGCAGCAGCGCCTTCTGCCTGACTACCCAGGGACGGCCTCTCGCGGCTCGCGTCTACTTTCCAGGTCCCCAACCGCGGTCTAATCGATGCGGGGCGGCTTTCCGACGGCTGGTTGGTTGAAACTGTAGTGAAATTCCTTATATCCAGCGTGGTCACTCGCCGCTAGCGTCAATCGAAGCGAGCGCGACGGACGCTTGCCACTGCTTTCGAGGGAAACATGAAAAGGAATCTGATCGCGGCTATCTCGGTGCTGGGGTTCAGCGCCATGAATACGGTGGCAGGGGCGGCGCCGGCGTCTGCCGACCCGTGTGCAAGTGGGTGCTCCATGGTCCGGTGACTGTCCAGCATAACGACGGCTTCGTTATAAAGATCACGAACTGGAATGGGGCGTCGGCTGATTCGACTCCCGACGCTGCGACGCTATACCTGCCCAACGGCAGCCCCGCCCAGATCGATTCCAAGGGCTATCCGGTGGCACACGGCAGCCCTGGGAATTACACCAGCGACGAGACGGGCACAGTTAGCGGCGGAACTCAGGGCAACAACATCAATTTCAACATCGTGTGGAACGGCCTCAATCCGAAGGTGGCGATGACCAGCACATATACCGGCACCATCGACGCCAACGGCAAGGCGAGCGAGACTGACACGAATACCCAGAATCGCGGAGCCGTTCCAGTGCGGTTAGCGATAATTGGAGTATCCGAAGCCTATTCTAGGCTTCACCCGGAGGCGTGAGCCAAACTTATATCGGCGTCCTCGCTAGGGTCGCCGCTGAAGCACAACTCTGCAGGAATGTCGAGATGCAGCGATGATTGGGCAAACGCGCCTCGTAGTTTGACTCCGGCTTCCAGCTGCCAATACCCAATGCTCCCGCCCATCAGAATTCAATCGACAACGATGGGATGAAGGCCATCCCTTCGGCGGCCGCGGCCCCCGGCTAATGAGCAAATTATGTTTCACCCCAGAGGTTCCCGCTGTCGGGTTGTCGGTTAGTCGTTTTTCAAGTCTCTGCCCCAGGCCGCGCCGGCAGGGTCGGTGATCGTGCACCACGCGTCGGCAGAGCACGCGCTAGACACGGTCACCACCTGATCCTTGTTGAGCATGCCGATGATGTGTCCGCCTTGATCACTGGGTTTGTCGTAGAGATCCGTGTCCCTGATGACCGTCGCCTTCAGTACAGTGACGGGCGGGGCGTCGATGCAGGTGACCGTGCCGTCGTAGTGCCAAACGCCACCGACCCCGTTGGACTCGGAGAGGGCGCCTCCGACGGTTAGGTCATCGTTGACCTTGCCCGTGTAGTGCCACGTCTGGCCGCTGCGGTCGCCGCTCGTCCAGTTGATGGTGTAGTCGACCGCCGTGTAAGGACCCTGGACGTTGTTGAAGCCACCGTAGAAGTGTCCAGTACTTCCACGATTGTCATTGGCGGAGCCGTCCTGGTCATCGGGACTGAGCGCGATCGTGACGGTCGTGTTTCCGGCGACGAAGGACGCCGGGTTGGCGTAGCGGTAATGCTGACACAGCGCGGGTGCCTGCGGAAGCGGCGGAGCTGCCGCGGCGCTCGGACAGGTCACTGCAGGCGCTACGAATATGACGACCGTCGCGACGATCAATTGGATTCCGTGCGCTCGGCCTGGGCTGGTCATGGGTCGCCCCTTCGATCGGTCTTGCTTAGTCATGAGTGAGGACACGACGCTATCGCCCGGACCCTCCTCGAGGAATCAGTAATTTCCCTACACTTTCTGGCGGGAAGGGATTTGGGAACAACGCTGCGAAACTGAGACGCAAGGTCTGTGCCGAGACATTGTGGGAATGCTTGTGCTGTTCGGCGGCCATGCGGGCTCTGTTGGTATGTCGATAAACCACCGAGGGAGACTTAAAACCCGCCAAGTGTCGGTTAGAGTCCGACTGGGCTGATGGTCTACTCCGACCTGATCACCGGCGAAGCCGCCGAGTCCGGCAATCCAGTAGCCGAGCCCAAATCGGTTATAAACGTGCTGACGATGCCTAACCGGGCGGCTGGGGTCGGCCTGTTCGTTGTAGTCGTGCTAGCCGACGTCGTCGTCGCAGAACTCGCGCGTGGTCATCGCCCATCTTCGACCATTGCGGTAAGCGATGGGCAAGGGCCGCCATCCGTCGCCGGCCACCTCTTAGATTGTCCCATTGGCAGATCAGTCGGTGATCGCGTCGGCGAGCGCCGCGACGGATCCGGCGCCCGCGGCGTGCGACTGGGACCTGAGCGGCGTCGTGACCTGTCCGGGTTATCGGCGGGGTACCGGGGGAGCACCCCAACCCATGCGCGAGCATTTGCCCTGATAGGTACGGAGCCGATGACGGGAATCGAACCCGCGTATTCAGCTTGGGAAGCTATTTCCACATCCGAACGGGTGAGCGATAACACCTGGTAGATGCCACGGTCAGCTAACCCAAATTGCAAAGCTACCTGCAATTAGGTGCGACTAGCGCGCGACCTGGGCACGGCCGGGATACCGGTACGGTACGACTGCGGATACGGGACCATTACGGGGCCGTCCGTGCGGTGCCTGCTGCGGCTTGGGGCCGACGCCAATCGAATAACTCGCCTGGGCTGGGTGGCGGAAGAACGCCACGGTTACGTCCGGCATCGACGACGCCGTTTTCAATTTGATCTTCAACATCGGGCCGTATCCAATTCTCAGCTGGTATGTACACATACTCGACGCCACCTTCTTTTGTATTCACACGCAAAAAGGTCCTGGTATCGGCGCGGCCTACCGCTTCAATTCCATTAATGACGTGCAGGGCTGTAACCACGACGGCTACATACCTCGGTGATTCAGGATTCCCGATCGGAACGGGAGCCGCAACGGTGCCAGTTGCACGCTGTAGGCCAGCTCAGGCCGGTCAACCGCGTTTCCGGCGCTTGCGGACCCGCTTGACCTGCTTGCGATAGGACGCCGTCAACTTGCGGCCTCATTCGAGACAGGCGAGATGTGTGCCCTGCGGCTCCATCTGGCTGGCACCAGGGCTTACTGATAAGTCTCACCCTGAACGAGTGAGGCGAAGGGCGGCGCGAATATGTAGGGAAATCCCTTATGTCATCCTTTGCGGCCGAGTCATAGTGTTCAAGCTGTCTCAATACTTCGATCCGCTGGCACGAGGAAGGACTTACCGCATGACCGGCAGTGGACCTGGCAACCTGCGCTGGGTAGGGGCTGCAGCGGCGGCTATCGCGATGGGGTGCACCTCACTCGTGCTGGCAGCGCCGGCGGCTGCCGAGGATCACGACAAGCACCTCGCCGTGGACTGTCCCCCGCCGTTCAGCCAGGCCTGCGCGCCCCGACAAGGCATATCGGTGGACACGAGCCAGGACAGCAGCGACAGTGACGTCGTCTGGTTTACCGCCGATCCCAACCCCCCGGCATGCGCGCCGGGCCTGGTGACTTTGTATGCCGACGGGAACCCGGCCGGTCCGGCAGAGCTGGTGCAGCCCGGTGACGAGACTAAGCACCACGAGGTGCGTCTGCCCCCCGGAAGCCACTTGTTCGAGGCGCAAATGGCGGGAACGCCGGGCGGCTGCAACACCGGTGCCATGAGCGGCTGGTCGGGCACCATACACGTGAACACCGGCGGGGGCATAGCGGCGCCTAATCAACCGCCTCCGGCGGGGCAGAACACCATGGTTTGGACGGCCACTGGACACGGGACCACGTACAACATCAATATCGACGATGACAAGAACGTCCAGACGATACCGTCCAAGGATTTGCCGTTCACCCATTCCGAGGTGTTGACGGCCAAACCTGGTGACTTGTATCAGATTGTGGTCACCGGCAAAGGTGACGCGGCGGTTGGGTGTGAGATCACCTACAACGGGCAAGTGGTGGCTTCGCAGCCGGTGAACAATTCGTCGGCCCACTGCATCTGGACCGTCCCGCCGAACTAGATAGCAATGATCGACCTGGACCGGTTCAACGAACTCAATGACCTTCGGGGCCACGCCGCCAGTGTCGGGACGGCAACGGTCGCGTTGCGCGACGTCGACCGCGTCGCCCCCGAGCACGAATTCCGCTCGCGCGTGAGAATGCCCGCTTGCGGATTGGGTGCGGTGCCACCGAACGGCGGGCCAACGGGGATGCCGTCGATGGCCAGTACGCCGTCGCGAATCGCGATTGCTCATGAGTGGAGACCGCCCTGTCGGTGCAATCGGATATCCTGGTCGATTCTACTCCGCTCGTACTCGAAATCCATTGGCGCACAAGATGTGTCGCATCGCTTAGAAGCGTTCGCGAGCGTTGACGAGCGTGAATCCGCCCGCTGGTGGGCCAGCTAACGGTTTTCGGGGTGTGCCTTCGCATGTCAAGTTCCGGCACCCGCTTGACGGATGAGTTCCGGTAGGTGCTTTACAGCAGAGACGTGTTGAGGTGTTTACCGGGTCGCTGCGATGAGCGCCGGTTAAGGGGCCGGCGCGCGGGGCATGTAGATGCCACCCTCGCTCGGTGGCCGGCCATTTGCCCAAGGCGCGACCGGCCCTGGCCCGTAAGACAATTCGGTGCTCTGGTCACCGGCCTGCTCGCAATGGAGTCGGTGCGGGTTGACATCGCGGAGCTAATGGGGCATCGGGACGTCAAGACGACACTCACCGTCTACGCGCACCTGATCAACACCGACGACCACGCGGGCAACATGGCTGCTCTGGGAGCGTTGTCCGCCCCTGCACAAAAGTTGGGCTACGGGAACGTGATACCGCTACACGGCTAGGCCGCCCACGGTTTAGCGGGCAAAGACTTGGAAGACTTCAGTTTCCTCGGTAAGACCCTTGAGGCGATGCGCGCCCAGGCTTTCGAAGCGCAGTCCCGAGCCCGCTGAGAGATCCCGGACTGTGCGACTCGTGAACACTTCGTCAGGCCCTGCCATCGCACCGATTCGAGCGCCGACATGGACCGCCATGCCGCTCCACTCCTGCCCGCGTCGTTCGCATTCACCGGTGTGGATGCCCACGCGGATGCGGATTCCCCGCGTCGCGAGTGCGGGTACCAGTTCCAGGCCGCATCGCGCTGCCTTGGTGGGACCTTCAAACAACGCGAACACTCCATCGCCGGTGTGTTTGGCGCGTTGGCCGCCGTACTTTAACAAAGACCGGTCGACCAACTGGTCGTGGACGTCGAGCTGGTGTCGCCACCGCGAATCTCCCTGGCTGCTTAGCTGTTCGGTCGAACCGACAATGTCGGTGAACAACACCGTCGCGAGCACACGTTCGCTGGTCGGACTGCTCAGCGTTCCGCAGAGGAAAGTGAGCGTCTCCGTGGCGAGCGAGTCGTCGATATCGAAGTCGAGATGAGCGCCCGACGGAAGTGCCCGGAACACAGCATTGGGCATTGCGGCGGCCAACGCCTCGGATGCTTCAAATGCGACGACTCGATCGCCGGGTCTGGCGAGTACAAGCGTATTGGTCTTGACGGTGTGCAAGATTTTCCGCACATCGATTTCGGTGGCTGCCTTCATCAACATTGCCGCCATTGCCGGGCTCGCGCTAGCGCGTTCATATCTGCCGAACAGCTCGCGGAGACCCGGCACATCGGTGGAAGAGCCGCGCATTATTGCCGCGAAAACGCCCTCACCCCAATGTTTATCGTACATTTCGGTTGCTTTACGGACCTGATCAGGTGACCAGCCCCAAGGGAAGTCGGGCAGTTCCTGCGTGAACCGCGCGGTTGTGCCATAGAGCACCAGCGACCGGACGTGATCAGGAAACGTCGCGGCGAACAGAAGGGTCATCGGGCCGCCCTCGGATATGCCGAGGAGCGCCGGACAGTCAACGTCCGCCGCGTCAAGGACGGCGTGAAGATCGTCCATGCGTTCATCGAGCGTCGGCACACGATTCACCGGATCAGATAGTCCAGTGCCGCGTTTGTCCCACAAGATCAGTCGCGTTTGCTGTGCCAGCTGTTCGATGAGTGGAGCGAACGGGTACGCCGGATCGTCGTAGAGATCGACATTGCTCACCCAGCCCGGCACAACCACCAGGGGGAGTTCGCCGTCGCCCAGCACCCGGTACGCAAGGTGAATGTCGCCGTTGAGCGCGTAACGAACCCGCCCATCATCCACGTCAGTATTCTGGCATCAACGAGGTCAGAAGGTCCTCAGATTTCGGGTGCTCGTACACGGCCACAGCGTCGGCGAGTCCGGGTACGGAACCGTTACGGGACCACCGGCCCGTGAGCACGGGCGAAAAGACGGCATCCGCCCTGGTCAAGGTGGAGCCGATGACGGGAATCGAACCCGCGTATTCAGCTTGGGAAGCTGATGTTCTGCCATTGAACTACATCGGCGAGGATGCTTCGGAAGGCTAGCACCCGGCGTCACGTCGTTCATCAACTCCGCGAGCCGGAGTCGAGCGGATACGCTCGTCGCGTGCTGCTCTCCGATCGTGACCTCAGGGCCGAAATCGCCGCCGGCCGGTTGCAAATTGACCCGTTCGACGATGCCTTGGTGCAGCCGTCCAGCGTGGACGTTCGCCTCGACAGCTTGTTTCGGGTGTTCAACAACACCCGGTACACCCACATCGATCCGGCACAGCAACAGGACGAGTTGACCAGCCTGGTGGAACCGGTCAACGGGGAACCATTCGTGCTGCATCCCGGAGAGTTCGTGCTCGGCTCGACGCTAGAGCTGTGCACGTTGCCGGAAGACCTCGCGGGCCGGTTGGAGGGCAAATCGTCGCTGGGCCGCCTGGGGCTGCTGACCCACTCCACCGCGGGCTTCATCGACCCCGGCTTCAGCGGTCACATCACGCTGGAGCTCTCCAACGTCGCCAATCTGCCCATCACGCTCTGGCCGGGAATGAAGATCGGTCAGCTGTGCATACTGCGGTTGACCAGTCCGGCCGAGCATCCGTACGGCAGCGCGCGGGCCGGATCGAAGTATCAGGGTCAGCGCGGACCGACCCCGTCTCGCTCCTACCAGAACTTCATAAGGTCCACATAACTCCCGCTGTAACGCCGCACAGCCCTTTTGGCGACCATGTCTACATATGGCGGCCGATGCGGTGCTCTCCTCCGCTTAGACCGCGGGGTTCGCGGGGGTCTTTGGAGGAGCGGTGGACGTCGTACTCGGGATGTCAATGGCACCCAAAACGGTTCGCATGGTGCTGGTGGAAGGCGAAAACGCCGACGGCGGCACCGTCGGAGAAGACAATTTCGATGTCGCATGCGACGACGACGCCTCAACCGTAAGCGCATGCGATCGGGTGACTAGGGCGATCTTGGGCACCCGGGAAGGTGCCACCGAAGCCGGCTATGCGCTGGCGTCGACCGGAATTACCTGGACCGACCCTGGCGAGGCCGCCGCGCTGCGCGAGGCGCTGGCCACCCGCAAGATCGAAAACGTCATGCTGGTCTCGGCCTTCCTGGCCGCGGCCGCACTCGCGCAGGCGGTGGGTAACGCGATCGGCAACGCGCACACCGCCTTGCTGTTCCTCGAGCCCGACACCGCGACATTGGCCATCGTCGACACCGCCGACGGTTCGATCACCGATGTCCATAAAGAGCTGATTTCCACTGACGACACTGCGGCGTTGGCCGAGATGGTCGCTGGTTTGGAGGCTCTGCAGCAGCGTCCGGAGGGTCTGTTCGTCGTCGGCTCCGGCGTGGACATCACCGCGGTCAAGGCGCAGGTGGAGACACTGACGTCACTACCGGTAAGCGCACCCGACGAGCCCGAGACAGCGTTGGCCTGGGGGGCCGCGCTGGCGTCGGCCCACGCGCCGATGTTCGCGTCGTCGACCGCTGCCCTGGCGTACGCACAAGACCCCGGCACCGGTGCGATCGATCCCTACGCGGTGTCCCCGGGACACCTTGCGGTGCCAGATGTTCCGCCGGGCACCGACCTCGGTGAGGAGGACCTCGCCTATAGCGCCGTCCCGGATGAGGAAGCCGAAATCAATACCACCATCCTGGATTTGGTTGGCGACGAGCACGCCGACGGCAGTTCGCAGCGTCGGCCGCTTCTGCTTGTTGGCACCGTATTGGCGGTGGTTGTTGTTGCCGCGGTATTGGCGCTGGAGGTGTCGCTAGCACTCGGTATCAGGCCGAGTGCTGTTTCGCTGCTGCCTAGGCCGCTGCAGAACCTGCTTGTCCCAACCCAGCAGGCCCCCGCGCCCGCCCCGGCTCCGGCAAGCGCCCCGGTACCGCAGGTCAATCACCTGCAGGCGCCGGTGGTGTCGCCGCCGTTCAACGCACCGATTCCGGCTCCGAGGCCCGCAGCGCCGCCACCGGTGCCGGTTCCGGCCGCGCCGCCAGCACCCGTCGTTGCGCACCCGGCACCCGTGCCGGTTCCGGTGCCGTTGGCGATTCCCGTCGTCCCGCCGGTACATCTGCCGGCGCCAGTTCACCTGCCTGCGCCTCAGCCGGTGCTGCAGCCGGTGCCGATCCACCTGCCGTCGCCTCAGCCGGTGCAAATGCCCGAGCCGCAGCCGGTTCACCAGCCGGCGCCAGTTCATCTGCCGTCGCCGGTTCACCAGCCAGCGCCTCAGCCGGTGCAGATGCCCGAGCCGCAGCCGGTTCACCAGCCGGCGCCAGTTCATCTGCCGTCGCCGGTTCACCAGCCAGCGCCTCAGCCGGTGCAGATGCCCGAGCCGCAGCAGCCGGTGGAACTGCCAGCACCCCAAGCCCCAGTGCACATGCCCGCCCCCGCGGGTCCGGATGTAACCGCGCCCGAAGCTCCGGGGCACATGTTCGCCCCGGATGCACCACCTGGTCCGGCTATACCTGCCCCGGAAGCACCAGCTGGTCCGGCTATGCCTGCCCCAGAAGCACCGGCGGCTCCAGGGATGCCGGCTCCCGATTCACCTCCGGCGCAAGGGCCGTTCGGTGCGCCCGGCGCTGACAACAATGGCCCCCACAGCTTCGGCGGCGGCGGCCCCGGTGGCTTTGGCGGCGGGGGCGGCCCCCACAGCTTCGGCGGCGGCGGCCCCGGTGGCTTTGGCGGCGGCCCGGGTGGCTTTGGCGGCCCCGGTGGCTTCGGTGGCTTTGGTGGGCCGGGTGGCTTCGGTGGCTTCGGTGGCCACGGCTTTGGTGGCTTCGGTGGCGGCGGCTTCGGCGGCGGAGGCTTTGGCGGAGGCGGGCATGGCGGCGGCGGCGGCCACGGCCGCTGAGGTCGGCAGCCGTGCGCGAAGCGAGTAACCTCGACGTTGTGAAGGTCAGCGGGGGTGACCTGTTCCTGGCCAGAACTTCATATAGCCCAGCTAATCGGGTCAGAGTAACGCCGCACCCCGGTGCGGCGATCAAGCTTGTGGTTGGCAGCTTAAGCAGGGGGCTGCCCCACTCGGTCCGTAGACGGCTAGCAAACGACTTGGAGGAGTGGTGGACACCGTACTTGGTGTGTCGATGGCACCCACGAGGGTCCGCATGGTGCTGGTTGAGGGGGAAAACGCCGACGGCAAAACAGTTGATGAGGAAAACATCGCCGTCGCCGATGGCGAAGACCCGGCAACCTTTAGCGCCCCTGAGCGAGTGGTCGCGGCAATCCTGGGCACCTGGGAAGGCGCCAACGAGGCTGGTTACCAGCTGTTATCGACCGGCGTGACCTGGAGTGATCAGCAGGAAGCCGCCGAACTACGTGACGCGTTAGCCGCCCGCAAGGTTGAGAATGTGATGCTCGTCTCGGCTTTTCTGGCCGCGGCGGCACTGGCCCAAACAATGGGCAGCGCCACTGGTTATGCGCGCGCCGCGCTGCTGTATATCGAGCCCGATTCCGCGACGTTGGCCGTGGTGGACACCGCCAACGGTTCGATCACCGACGTGCACCGCGAGCTGCTGCCCGACGACGACGACGAAGCGGTAGCCAAGCTGGTCGGACTGGTTTCTGGCGCCGAGGCGCTAGAAGAGCGTCCCGAGGGCCTGTTGGTAGTGGGCTCCGGGATCGACATTCCGCTGATCAAGCCAGCACTGGAGGCGGCGACGTCGCTTCCACTCAGCATCCCTGAGCACCCCGACACGGCGCTGGCCAGGGGGGCAGCGCTGGCGTCGGCGAGCGCGCCGCTGTTCGCCTCCTCGACAGCCGCGCTGGCCTATGCGCTGGATCCGGGTACCGGCGAGGTCAGCCAGTACGCGCTGGCTCCGGGGTATCTGGCCGTCGCCGAGGCAGCCGCGGGCGCCGCCGAGGCGGGTGACGACGCGTTGGCCTACAGCGCCCTCGCCGATGACTCAGCCGCGGTGTACACCCACGAGGGTCCGGACGCTTACGTCGATGCCGACGAGGAAGACTTCACCACCGGCATGTACCCGGACTTCGGCGCGCTAGCGGTTGAGCGACCGAGTCGGACACCGTTTTTGGCGGCCATGAGCGTGATGATGATTTTTGTTGTCGGCGTTGTGGCGCTCGTCATTTCGCTGGCGTTCAGCATCCGGCCCTCGGTCAGTCAGCGGCCCAGCCTGAGCAAGATTTTGGTGGCTCCGGCCAGGCAGCTGCCCGCTCCGCTGCCGAAGGCACAGGTACCGGCGCCGCCCGCACCCGCACCCGCACCGCCGCCGGTCGCGCCGGCTGTACCGGCTCCGGCCCCCGCAGCCGCTCCGGCGCCGGCCCCCGTCCGGGTCCCGGGTCCCGCTCCGGCGCCCCTCCCCGCGCCGGCTCCGATGCTGCCCCCGGTGATACCCCCGCTCATCCCGCAACTCATAGCGCCTCCGCTGCTCGGCCCGAGAGGCGGCGACCATGACGGTGGCGGCTGGGGCCACGGTGGCGGCGGCTGGGGTCCGGGTTTCGGTGGTGGTCATCACGGCTTCGGTGGCTTTGGTGGTCACGGGCGCGGGTGAGTTGTGCCCGGTTGGCGTATGGCCGTCGGTTGCACGCATAGGTAAGGTTGACGTAGCAACGACCGGGGGAGTGGTCCGTGTCGCTTCTGCCAGAAATTGACGGAACTCGGCAATCCGCGATCAAGCCCTGCGTGGCGTCACGCCGACAAAGACCCGGTTAGGCCAGCGAATAGCTTTTGGAGGAGTAGTGGACACCGTACTTGGCGTGTCGATGGCGCCCACTGCGGTCCGGATGGTTCTCGTTGAGGGCGAAAACGCCGACGGCGCCACGGTCGACGAAGAGGGCTTCGACGTCACCGCGGCCGACGCACCAACTGTCAGCGGGGCTGACCAGGTGGTCTCAGCGATCCTGGGTACCCAAGAAGGCGCCGTCGAGAGCGGCTACCAGTTGCGGTCGACGGGTGTGACCTGGACGGATCCAGCCGACGCCGCTGCGCTGCGTGATGCGCTGGCGGCCCGCAAGGTCGAGAACGTCATGCTGGTGTCGGCCTTCTTGGCCGCTGCGGCGCTGGCGCAAGTCGTCGGCAGCTCCGTCGGCTACGCCCAGACCGGACTGCTGTTCGTCGAGCCCGACACTGCGACGCTGGCCGTGGTCAATACCGCCGACGGTTCGATCACCGACGTGCACCGCCACCCGCTGCAACCCGGCAGTGACCCGGTTGCCGAATTGTCCGCGATGGCATCCGGCGCCGAGACGCTGGAGACGCGTCCCGATGGACTGTTCCTCGTCGGCTCCGGCGTTGACATCGCCCCGATCAAGGCGCAGTTGGAGGCGGCGACGTCGCTGACGGTCAACGCGCCTGAGGAGCCGGAGACAGCGCTGGCCCGCGGCGCGGCCCTGGCATCGGCCAACGCGCCGTTGTTCTCGTCGTCGACCGCTGCGCTGGCCTACGCCCAAGACCCCGGCACCGGTGCGATAAACCCCTTGGCAGTCGCTCCCGGGTATTTCGACGTTGCCGCCAACGGCGCGACCGGCCAGCAGGCTCTGGCCTACAGCGCGGTTGCGGACGAGGACGCCAACGCCTACACCGCCCTCGCCGATGAGGAAGACTTGCCAACCGGCACCTATACCGGCGTCAGCCCTGCTGAGCGCGGCCGTAGGCCACTCGTCCTGGTGGTCAGTGCGGTGGCCGCGATCTTCGTGGTCGGCATTGCGGCGTTGCTGGTCGCGCTGGCGATCGGCATGCGACCGACGGCTGCCATCCGGCCCGACCCGGGCCACCAAGCGGTCGCCCCTAAGCCGGCACCAGCGGCGCCCCCAGCACCCGCTCCGGCGGCTGCGCCGGCACCGGCCCCGGCCGCGCCGGCTCCGGCCCCCGCCGCTCCGGCTCCGGCCCCCGAACCGGCCGCTCCGGCTCCCGCGCCAGAACCCGCTGCTCCGGCCCCCGAACCGGCCGCTCCGGCTCCTGCTCCAGAACCGGCTGCGCCGGCTCCTGCACCGGCACCGGCGGCGCCGGCTCCTGCACCGGTGGCTCCGGCTCCCGTCCCGATTCCGGTGCCGATTCCAGTCGGGCCGATCTTGGGTGGGCCCCAGCAAGGCCCGCCGCTTGGACCATGGGGCGGTGACCACGGCGGCGGCGGCTGGGGTCACGGTGGTTGGGGTCCTGGCGGTGGCGGCGGTTGGGGCCCCGGTGGGGCGTTCGGCGGCCACGGCGGCTTCGGCGGCGGCCACGGAGGCTTCGGCGGGTTCGGCGGCCACGGATTTGGGTTTGGCGGCCGCGGTTTCTAATTCCCGGCTGCAAACTGTCACCTGACGTTTGCCCGCCGCTCAGAAAAGCGATGCAATTAGCTCATAGCGGCGCTTTACACACGGGTATATGAGGTGCACCGTCTTCGGCACGGGCTATCTGGGCGCCACCCACGCCGCCGGAATGGCCGAGCTGGGACACGACGTCGTCGGCGTCGACATCGATCCCGGTAAGGTCGCCAAGCTCGCTGCCGGTGACATTCCGTTTTACGAGCCCGGGCTGCGAAAGATGTTGCGCGACAACATCACCGCTGGCCGGCTTCGCTTCACCACGGACTACGACCTGGCCGCCGAGTTCGCCGACGTGCATTTCCTCGGAGTCGGAACTCCGCAGAAAAAGGGCGAATACGGCGCCGACCTGAGCCACGTACACGCCGTCATCGACGCGCTGGTACCGCGGCTTACACGAGCATCGGTGATCGTCGGGAAATCCACGGTGCCGGTAGGGACCGCCGCCGAACTTGTCCAACGGGCCGGCGCGGCTGCGCGGCCCGGTGTCGACGTGGAAGTGGCGTGGAATCCCGAGTTCCTGCGGGAGGGTTTCGCGGTGCAGGACACCTTGCGGCCCGATCGGATCGTGCTTGGCGTCCAAGACGGTGCGACGCGTTCCGAGGCGGCGATCCGTGAGCTGTACGGACCGCTGCTGGACGCCGGGGTGCCGTTCCTGGTAACCGACCTGCAGACCGCGGAGTTGGTGAAGGTCTCGGCCAATGCCTTTCTGGCGACCAAGATCTCGTTCATCAACGCGATATCGGAGGTCTGCGAAGCCGCCGGCGCCGACGTGGCCATGTTGGCTGACGCGCTTGGGCATGACCCGCGGATCGGGCGTCGATGTCTCAACGCCGGCTTGGGTTTTGGCGGCGGCTGCCTCCCCAAGGACATCCGCGCGTTCATGGCCCGCGCCGGTGAGCTGGGCGCCGATCAGGCCCTGACGTTTTTGCGCGAAGTCGACCACATCAACATGCGTCGCCGTACCCGCATGGTCGAACTTGCCACCACCGCCTGCGGTGGTTCGCTGCTGGGCGCCAACATCGCCGTGCTCGGCGCGGCGTTCAAACCCGAATCCGACGACGTTCGCGACTCGCCGGCACTCAACGTTGCGGGTCAGCTACAGCTCAACGGTGCGGCGGTCAACGTCTACGACCCTAAAGCGCTGGAGAATGCCCAGCGGGTGTTCCCCACGCTGAACTACGCGGTCTCGGTGGAGGAGGCCT
This sequence comes from uncultured Actinomycetota bacterium, assembly GCA_963744835.1. Classification (GTDB taxonomy): domain Bacteria; phylum Actinomycetota; class Actinomycetes; order Mycobacteriales; family Mycobacteriaceae; genus Mycobacterium. Next base: position 438,190 of record CAVUVB010000006.1, on the reverse strand, counting down.
GTGATCGCGCCGACGCGGTCCTGGTACTCACCGAGTGGCCGGAGTTCGTCGAACTCGACCCTGAGCTGCTTGCCGACCGGGTGCGGGCCCGCGTCGTGGTCGACGGCCGCAACTGCCTTGATGTGCGTCGGTGGCAGCAGGCCGGTTGGCGTGTGCATTGCTTGGGTCGCCGCGTAGCCTGACCGCGTGGATTACGCAGCAGCACTCCTGGAGGAAAACCGCGCCTTCGGCGAGGTGATCCGTGGTGGTGACCCGTCCACGCCGGTGCCGACCTGTCCCGGCTGGAACCTCTCCCAGTTGTTTCGCCACGTCGGGCGTGGGGACCGCTGGGCGGCGCAGATCATCGCCGATCGGGCCGATCACTTCCTCGACCCGCGCTCGGTCGAGGGGGGCAAGCCCCCGCCCGACCCCGACGAGGCCATCGCATGGCTGCATGGCGGCGCGCAGCGCCTGATCGACGCCGTCGAGCAGGCCGGGCTGGACACCCCGGTGTGGACATTCCTGGGCTTGCGGCCAGCGTATTGGTGGGTCCGGCGCCGCCTGCACGAGGCGACGGTGCATCGGGTCGACGCGGCGCTGGCGCTCGGCGTTGACTACCCGCTCGCCCCCGAGTTGGCGGCCGACGGCATCAGCGAATGGCTCGAGCGCGTCGCGAGCCAGGCCGGCCGCGGCGACGCGGCACTCCCGCTCGAGGACGGCAGCAGCGTGCACCTGCACGCCACCGACCCCGGGCTGGGGGTCGCCGGTGAGTGGACCATCCGCGCCGACGGGGGACGCATCACGTGGTCACACGACCACGGCAAAGGCGCCGTGGCGCTGCGCGGCAGTGCCGTCCACCTGCTGCTGGCGGTGGTGCGGCGAGTTCCGGTCGCCGACACCGACATCGCGGTATTCGGGGACACGGCGGTATGGCAGAACTGGCTGGACCAGACGCCCTTCTAGACGTATCGGAGGCGGTACGTTTCACATCATGACCACATCGGAAATCGCCACCGTCCTGGCCTGGCACGACGCGTTGAATGCGTCCGACATCGACACCCTGGTGGCGTTATCCAGCGATGACATCGAAGTCGGCGACGCACACGGCGCCGCACAAGGCCACGCCGCATTGCGTGAATGGGTGGCCGGTCACCCGGCGAACGCCGAAGTGGGCAGAATGTACGTCCATCACGGCGTGGTCGTCGTCGAACAAAAGCTGGGCGGCGCCGCCGATGCCAGCCCCAACGCTAGCGCCGCGTCAGCCTTCCGGGTGGTCCGTGATCACGTCACCTCGGTGTTCCGTCACAATGACTTGGCCGCTGCACTGGCGGCGACCGAGTTGACCGACGCCGATCGCGTCGACTGAGGAGTAGGACGTGCGCGGAATCATCCTGGCCGGCGGCTCTGGCACTCGGCTGTACCCGATCACGATGGGCGTCAGCAAGCAGCTGCTACCGGTGTTCGACAAGCCGATGATCTACTATCCGCTGACCACGCTGATGATGGCCGGCATCCGCGACATCCAGGTGATCACCACCGCGCATGACGCACCTGCATTCCAACGAGTTATCGGTGACGGCGCGGAATTTGGCATCAACGTCAGCTACGCGGTTCAAGAACGTCCCGACGGTCTGGCTCAGGCTTTCGTGATCGGCGCCGAACACATCGGCAATGATTCGGTGGCGTTGGCGCTGGGCGACAACATCTTCCACGGACCAGGCCTTGGCACCAATCTCCGTCGTTTCCAATCAATCAGTGGCGGAGCAATTTTCGCCTACTGGGTGGCCAACCCATCGGCATACGGCGTCGTCGAATTCAGCGCAGACGGCATCGCGCTGTCGCTGGAGGAGAAGCCGGCCACACCGAAATCGCATTACGCAGTTCCCGGACTGTACTTCTACGACAACGACGTGATCGAAATCGCACGGGGCCTGCGACCGTCGGCGCGCGGCGAATACGAGATCACCGAAGTCAACCAGACCTACCTGAACCAGGGCCGACTGACAGTCGAGGTGCTCGCTCGCGGCACGGCCTGGCTGGACACCGGGACATTCGACTCACTGCTGGACGCCAGCGATTACGTCCGCACCCTGGAACGTCGGCAGGGCCTGAAGGTCAGCATCCCCGAAGAGGTCGCCTGGCGGATGGGCTACATCGACGACGACCAGCTGGCCCGGCGCGCCCGCGAGCTGCTCAAGTCCGGCTACGGGAGCTACCTGCTGCAGCTGCTGGAACGACGCTGACGACGGCCTTTCAGCAATTTCCCAGCAAACACACTGCTGCCGCATGAACATTGGGCGTCGCCGCGAAATATTCTTGGTTAACTGCGATGACGACGACACCTTCACCGAACTCGACGCCGCTTCCTGGCCTCGCCATGCTAGCCGCGCTGCTATTCGTGGTCGGCGCCATTGCCGCGGTATTCGTTTTCGACCGTAATCCCGAACTGTTCCGATCGAGAGGATCTGGGGGGGTCTCGCAGGCCGCGTCGGCGTCGCAGGCCGACGACCCGCCTGGACCGATGGACAAGGACGGTCAATTCCTGTGGCGGCTGTCCAGTCAAGGGCTTCAAATAAGGCGATCCGACGACGCCGCGATCAACGATGCGCGTCGGGTGTGCGACCGGTTCGCGGGCGGCGAGAGTGAACAGCAGGTCATCCAGGACATTCTTTCGGGATCACCCGGCATGTCGCTCGATACGGCAACCGATTTCGCCGACATCGCTATCAGCGTGTATTGCCCGCAGGGCGTCTTAAATAGCCCGTGACAACCAATGCGTCACTGACGGTAGCTGGCCAGGAAGTTGCCCAACCGCTCGATGGCGTGAGCAAGGTCGCGCGACCACGGCAGCGTGACGATCCGCAGGTGATCCGGTGCCGGCCAGTTGAATCCGGTGCCCTGAGTGACCAGGATTTTCTCCGACAACAACAGATCCAGGACAAGTTGCTCGTCATCCTCGATCTCGTGCACCTCGGGATCCAGCCGGGGAAACATGTAGAGCGCGCCGGCGGGTTTGACGCACGACACCCCGGGGATCTCGTTCAGCTTGGACCAGGCCACGTCCCGCTGTTCGAGCAGCCGCCCACCGGGTAGCACCAAGTCCTCGATGCTTTGGTGACCGCCGAGAGCGACCTGGATCGCGTGCTGCGCTGGAACATTCGGGCACAACCGCATATTCGCCAGCAGGCTGATGCCTTCGATGAAGCTGGTCGCGTGATCCTTTGGTCCGGTGATCGCCAGCCAGCCGGCCCGATAGCCGGCGACTCGGTAGGCCTTGGACAAGCCGTTGAACGTCAAACACAACACGTCAGGTGCGACCGTGGCCAAGCTGATGTGCTGGGCGTCGTCGTAGAGGATCTTGTCGTAGATCTCGTCGGCGAGGAGTAGCAGCTGATGTTTACGCGCCAGATCGGCTATCTGCGAAAGTACTTCACGACCATAGACCGCGCCGGTCGGATTGTTGGGGTTGATCACGACCAACGCTTTGGTGCGCTCGGTGATCTTCGATTCGAGGTCGGCGATATCCGGTTGCCAGCCTTGGGTTTCGTCGCACAGGTAATGCACCGGTGTGCCGCCGGCAAGCGAGGTTGAGGCCGTCCACAGTGGATAGTCGGGCGCTGGGATCAACACCTGATCGCCGTTGTCCAGCAATGCCTGCAGCGTCAGCGTGATCAGCTCCGAGACACCGTTGCCCAGATACACATCGTCGACGTCGAATCGTGGGAATCCCTCGACGAGTTCGTAGCGGGTGACCACCGCGCGCCGCGCCGACGGGATGCCTTTGGAGTCCGAGTAGCCCTGCGCGTACGGCAGCGCCTGGATCATGTCGCGCATGATCACGTCGGGCGCATCGAAGCCGAACGGCGCCGGGTTGCCGATGTTCAGCTTGAGGATGCGATGGCCCTCGGCCTCCAGCCGCGCGGCGTGATCGTGTACCGGGCCGCGGATTTCGTAGAGCACATCCTGCAGCTTCGACGACTGCGCGAATGTACGCTGCCGCGGTTGATGACCCGTGGCATGCCAGGGCACCTGATGAGTGGTCACGTCAACCATGGTGCCATGGCTGTCTAACTATTAATGCGGCAATCGGCCTGATCAGCGCTTCCCCGGTGGGCGGGCACCACGGGCGATCCCTAGTCCTTTAACGGGTGGTGTCGACGGACTCTGATCACCGTCACTGCCACCATCACTGTCGCCATCGCTATCGGTCGGCTTGGATTCCGGTTCTTTCTTCGGTTCCGGCGCCGGCTCTGCGGCGGTGGGTTGCGCGGCGGCGGCGGTCTTTTTGGCGCCGGGTCGTTTAGCGCCGGCGGCGATACCGAGACCCTTGGCCGGTGCGGCCGGCGCCTTGGCTTCCGGGGCTTGCGCGGGTTCGGATTTCGCCTCCGGCTGCGCAGCGGACGCGGATTCTTTTGAACCTTCCGGCTTTTCAGCAGCCTTCTTCGCGCCGGGTCGTTTCGCTCCGGCGGCGATACCGAGGCCCTTGGCCGGTGCGGCCGGTTCGGCGGGCGCCTTCGTCTCCGCGGACCGCTCGGCTGCAGGGGCAGCTGAGGCTTCTGCTTTGGGCGCTGCCTTTTTGGCCCCCGGTCGCTTGGCGCCGCCGGCGATACCCAGTCCGGTGACGGCTTTGGGCGCTTCGGTTTTACTGGCTGCGGCTTCGGTGGTTGCCTTGGCCGGCTCGGGCGCGGCCGGTGCTTCTTCCTTCGGAGCGGCCTTGGGAGCAGCCGCGGCGGCCGCCTTGGCCGCTGCGCCCTTCTCTGGCAGCGTGACCGTGCTGCGGTCGAGCGACTCGAGCAATAACTGCGCGACGTCGCGCACGTCGACGCCGTCGCGTCCGGCGTCCTCCTGCCGGTCGTTGACGCCGTCGGTGACCATGACCCGGCAGAACGGGCATGCGGTGGCGATCGTGCTGGCCCCGGTGGCCAGCGCCTCGTCGACGCGCTCGTGGTTGATCCGCTTGCCGATGTGCTCTTCCATCCACATCCGCGCGCCACCGGCGCCGCAGCAGAAGCTGCGGTCGGCGTGACGCGGCATTTCGGTCAGCTTCGCGCCGGCGGCTCCGATCAGCTCGCGTGGCGCCTCGTAGACCTTGTTGTGCCGACCCAGATAGCAGGGGTCGTGATAGGTGATGTCTTCAGAGACCGGGCTCACCGGCACCAGCTTCTTGTCGCGCACCAGCCGGTTGAGTAGCTGGGTGTGGTGCAGCACCGTGTAATTGGCGCCCAGCTGCCGATATTCGCGGCCCAGCGTGTTGAAGCAATGCGGGCAGGTGACGACGATCTTGCGGTCGACGGTCTCCACGCCCTCGAATAGCCCATCGAGGGTTTCGACGGCCTGCTGGGCCAGCTGCTGGAACAAAAACTCGTTGCCCGAGCGGCGGGCCGAGTCGCCGTTGCAGGTTTCCCCGGTGCCCAGCACCACATACTTCACTCCGGCGATGGCCAGCAGCTCGGCGACCGCCTTGGTGGTCTTCTTGGCCTTGTCGTCGTAGGCGCCCGCGCAGCCCACCCAGAACAGGTACTCGTAGCCGTCGAAGCTGTCCACGTCTTCGCCATAGACCGGCACGTCGAAGTCGACCTCGCTGATCCAGCCGGTCCGGTCCGAGGCGTTCTGGCCCCACGGGTTGCCCTTGGTCTCAAGGTTTTTGAACAGCACCGAGAGCTCAGAGGGGAACTCGGACTCCATCATGACCTGGTAGCGGCGCAGATCGACGATGTGGTCGACGTGTTCGATGTCGACCGGGCACTGCTCGACGCACGCCCCGCAGGTCACACAGGACCACAGCACGTCGGGGTCGATGACGCCGCCCTGTTCGGCGGTGCCGACCAGCGGGCGGTTGGCCTGCTCGGGCCCCGACCCCATTACCCGCCCGAAGCCCGACTCCGGAACATGATGCTCCTCGGCATGCTTCTCGCCGCTCAGTTCTTCGCCGAGTCCGCCCTCCGGGGTGCTCTCGAGGGGAGTTTCCTTTTCGTGGAGCAGATAGGGCGCCTTGGCCATCCAGTGATCGCGCAGGTCCATGATGACGAGCTTGGGTGAGAGTGGCTTGCCGGTGTTCCAGGCCGGACACTGCGACTGGCAGCGCCCGCACTCGGTGCAGGTGGCGAAGTCGAGCATGCCCTTCCAGGTGAAGTCCTCGATCTTGCCGCGGCCGAACTCCGCGTCATCGGGCGGATCTTCGAAATCGATTGGCTTGCCGTCGGACTCGACCGGCAGCAGTGGACCGAGCCCGTCGGGCAGTCGCTTGAACACGACATTGATCGGCGCCAGGAAGATGTGCAGGTGCTTGGAGTGCAACACGATGACCAGGAAGGCCAACATGACGCCGATATGCAACAGCAGGGCCACCGTTTCCAGGACTTCGTTGCCGGTGTGGCCAAGCGGATGCAGGATGGCGCCGAAGATATGCGACAAGAACGCCGCTTTGCCATAGGGCAGGGTGCCGTTGTTGACCGCGGACCCGCGGACCAGCACGTAGGTCCAGATGACGTTGAAGATCATGAACAGGATCAACCAGGCGCCGCCGGTGTGCGACCCGTAGAACCGCGACGATCGACCGATCTCACGCGGGCTCCGCGTGAGCCGGATGATCGCGAAGGTGGCGATACCGAGGAAGACGGCGGTCGCGAAGAAGTCCTGCAAGAAGCCCAACGCGTCCCATCGGCCGATGATCGGAATATGGAAATTCGGCTGGAACAGCAACCCGTAGGCCTCGATATAGACGGTGAGCAGGATGAAAAAGCCCCACATGGTGAAGAAGTGGGCTAGCCCGGGGATAGACCACTTCAGTAACCGGCGCTGCCCGAATACTTCGGCGACCTCGGTCCAGATCCGCGTGCCGATCTCGTTGGTGCGACCGGTGGCCGGTTGGCCGGAAAGTGTGAGCTTGACCAGCCAGCCGACTCGGTGGAGAGCCAACAATCCGACGATCGCCGTCATGCCCAGGCCTACTACCAGTCTGATCAGCGTCTGAGTGTGCACGAAACGTCTCCCCAATCCGGCTGCTACTGAGCGGCGACTAAGACAATGTTACTACCCAGTAACTTAACTACTTCACCTGCTCTAGCTGCGTAAGCCTGCTCATAGTGACATCTTCGCGGTACACACCGCGACGAAGGCTGCCCTAACTTAACCGCGGTTTAGCCCACGCCTGGGATGTGAATCGGGGGTAGCGGCGGTAGCGGGGGAAGGGTGCCGTTCCAATGGTGACGATGGCGACCCTGCGTGGTCGTGGGCGGCGGTGCAGGTTGTTCCGTCGTCTCGGGCGGAGCGGTCGACGTGGGCGGAACGGTCGACGACGGCGTGGTTGTCCGCGTCGGGTGAGTTGTCCGAGCGGGGGTGGTTGACGAGGGCCGTGTCGTGGTCGGTGCGCTTCCGCCGTTGCTGGTGGCCAGGATCACCAGACCGTAGATGATTATCGCGATCAGGATCACCACGGTCAGGCCCCACAGCGCCAGCACCCACGGTTGGAGATACCACGCTCTAGGTTCCTCGGCAGCGCCGAAAGACTCGTCATTGTTCTCAGCGAGGTTCAAGCGACGCGTTGAGTAACCGTCGATGTCATCAGGTGATCTGTCGCCCCGCACTGAGAGAAATCGTATCGGCTACAGCTACGGCATACCACCGTCATGGTGGTGGCGATGGTGGTGACCATCCTCGATGGTCGTGCTCGTCGGCGCGGTGCTCACGCTCGTCGTCGGCGCCGGAGCGACGGGCTCAGTCCTCGTGGTGCTGCTCGTCGTACTGCTCGGCGACGTGGCTGGTGCGGTGCTGGTGGTGATCGGGGCGGATGTCGTCGACGTCGAGGTGGGCGTGGAGCCACCGCCCTCTCTGGTCAGCTCGACGAGTCCGAAGATCACCAGCGCGAGCAAGGCAGCTACCAGCACGCCCAGTGCGACCAGAGCGGCAGGCCTGCGATGCCACGGCCTAGACCCCGGGTCGGGCTCGCCGGGGCGCTCCCCGTAGCCGTACTGGCCGGTCGGCGCTTCACTTGGGTCGTCAGGCGGTTCGTAGCTCGTCACGGGCGCCGATCCTAGCGATCGACAATGCTCACCACCCCCGCGGCACCGTAATCACGGTGTGCGGCAGCGTGATCGTCGGCGGGATGTGCGGCAGGTCGTGCGGCCAGTGGTGCCGATGTGTCGGGGGCGGCGCGGCGGGGGCCGGACTGTTGTTGCCCGGCGGCTGCTGTGCGGGCGTCGAGGGAGGTTCCTCTTCCGGCGTGGTCGCGGGCGTCGTCGACGGGGGCGTGGTGGTGGTCGTCGATGGCGTGGTCGTTGAGGACCGGGTAGGCGTCGTCGAGGGTGTGGTGGTCGACGGGACTTCACCACCGCCGCCGCGGGAGAGCTCGACGATGCCGTAGATGATCAGCACGACCAGAATGGCGACCATAAGGAGCCACAACGCCAGCAGCGTGCGTTTCCGATACCAGGGGGTTGGCGCGGCGTCGAGCTCGGAAAGCTGGGCATGATCCTCGGAGTGATCAGGCGCTTCGGCAAGGCCCGTCGACGGCGAACCGAGCTCGCCGTAGTTGGCCATCCGTGTCGGCCGTTCGCTCGGGTCGTCGGGAGGCCCAGGAGGGCCAAAGCCTGTCACGCCCCGATGCTACTGACTGTTTGCAGGCGCGTCCGTCCGCCGATCGCGTGTCAGAGCTGACGGATGACCTCGCTGGCGAAAAGTCGCAGGTGCTCGAGGTCGGATAGGTCCAGCAGTTGTAAATAGACCCGCTGCACGCCGATGTCCGCGAACGGCCCGAGGTGCTCGACGATCTGGGCCGGTGTGCCCGCCAGCGGAGAATTGGTGCGCAGCTCGTCGACCTCGCGCCCGATCGCGGCCGCGCGCCGAGCGATCTCCGCGTCGTCATGTCCGGCGCAGACGACGAAGGCCGCGGAATAGGTCATCGAGTCGGTGGGCCGACCGACCGAATCGACCGCTTCGCGGACCCGCTCGAATTGGGTTTTGATGGTGTCCAGCGAAGCGAACGGCACGTTGAACTCGTCGGCGAATGTCGCGGCCAGAGCCGGCGTCCGCTTGGTGCCCAGCCCGCCGATGACGATCGGGGGATGCGGCCGCTGTACCGGCTTGGGTAGCGCGGGCGAGTCGTTGATCGCGTAGTGAGCTCCGGCGTAGTCGAACTTTTCGCCGACCGGCGAGGTCCACAGCCCGGTGATGATCTCGAGTTGTTCAGTGAGCCGAGCGAATCGCTCCGCCAACGGTGGAAACGGGATCGCGTAGGCCAGGTGCTCCGGCTCGAACCAGCCGGTGCCGAGCCCGAAATCGACTCGGCCGTTGCTCATTTCGTCGACTTGGGCTACCGAGATCGCCAGCGGCCCGGGATGGCGGAAGGTCGCCGACGTGACCAGCGTGCCCAGCCGGATCGACGACGTCTCGCGGGCGATGCCGCCCAGGGTTACCCAGGAGTCGGTGGGGCCGGGTGTCCCGTCGCCGCTCATCGCCAGATAGTGGTCGGACCGGAAGAATGCGGAAAATCCGAGCGCTTCAGCGGTCTGGGCTACCGCGAGCTGGTCGGAGTAACTGGCGCCTTGCTGCGGTTCAACGAAAACCCGAAAGTCCACGAGCGCCAGACTATGCCTAATGCCCGCCTTCTCCCCGGCCCGCTTCGCGGTTGATGGTTAGGTCGGAATTGTGGATTTCCTGGTGAAGTTGTTCCGCGACACCGTCGCGGTTCGGATATTGGTCTGTATAGCGCTCGGAGTCGCTGTCGCTCTGCTAGTGGGCAATACGATCGGTTGGCGATTTGCACTTGCCGGTTGGGTCGTCGCCGCCGGAATGTATGTGGTGTGGACGCAGCTCATGCTCAGTGGAATGGACGCCGAGCAAACTTGCCGATGGGCCACGCGGGAGGATCCGACGCGATGGGTCGCCGACGCGGTCATCTTGTCGGCAAGCGTCGCGAGCCTAGGCGGCGTCGGCTATGTGGTGGCCGCCGCTTCGCGCTCCGGCACCGGAGCTATAGAAGCCGCCCTTGTCGGCATCCTGACCGTCGCGGCGTCCTGGTTTGCGGTGCACACTCTGTTCACCGTGCACTACGCGCGGCTCTACTATTCGGACGACCCGGGCGGAATCAACTTCCATGACCCGAAGCCGCCCCGCTTTCGAGATTTCGCCTATCTCGCCTATACCGTCGGTATGACCTACCAGGTGTCAGACACCGAAATTGGATTAACATCGATCAGGGCAACGGTCTTGCGCCATGCCCTGCTGTCCTACCTTCTCGGGGCTGTTGTCCTGGCGGTCACGATCAATCTAATCGCCGGGCTTGGCTCCAAGGTCTGATCGATCAGTGCGATCGCAGGATGGTGATTGCATTGTCGATCTTTTTCAGGGAGTTGAACGTCTGTGCGGGAACGCCGAAGACCGCGGACAGCACTTGGGGCGGAAGCTGACTCAACGATTCGCCTATGCCGATGTTGTCTTTGTCTTCAGGCGCACTGGTGTTTTGGATGATCAGCACCTCTAGGGCTCCCGCGCCGCGGTTCTCGAAGTAGTGAAAAGAACCCTGGGGTGCGAACACGAGGTCGTCGACGTGGGCGTCGAAACTTTCGTGGTTGCCGTTCCCGTCGATCAGGACCCAGCTGGCGACTCCTTTGGTGACCAGGTTGATCTCCCACGCGCTGGGATGCCAGTGCGGTTCGCGAATACCTCCGGGCTGCAACGTGATCAGCTGGATGCTGGCCTGTTGACCTTTGAGTATCGGAAAATTGTCTTCATGTGCCTGCTGCTGTGTTCCCCCGTCATAAGTGATCGGGGGCACGGCGGTGAGATGGAACAGGTGCGATTGCGAGGTGATCGTTTCAGCGGGTAGGCGGGGATCGCCAAAGCGTGCCGCGTCATCAGTCATCGGCTCGTCCTTAGTGCGATCGCAGGATGACGATCGCGTGGTCGACCTTTTTGAACGGTTTGAACGTCTCTGCAGGAACGCCGAAGACGGCGGACAACACCCGGGGTGGAAGCATGCTGAGGGACTCACCGATGCCGATGTTGTCTTTGGATTCGGGCGTACTGGTGTTCTGAATGATTATGATTTTCATGTCGGCCGGGCCCCGGTTCTCGAAGTAGTGAAAAGAACCCTGGGGTGCGAACACGACGTCGCCGGCGTGTTAGTCGAAACCTCGTGGTTGCCGTTCCCGTCGACGACGACCCACGCCGCGACTCCGCTGGTGAGTATGTTGATTTCCCATGCGCTGGGGTGCCAGTGCGGCTCGCGAATACCTCCGGGCTGCAGATAAACCGGTCAGCGCCTACACCGGTCGCCGCTGCGACGCCGGCCAGGCCCGCTCCACCCAAGACCATGCGACGATTAATCGGCACCTGCTGAAATTACCGCAGCGGTGAGGACCGGTCTAGACGCGTTGGCGCCGTGAGGCGGCGACCGATTACAGCTGGCCTCACTAGAACGTGTCGACCTTCTCGACGCTGACGAACATGCCATGTCCCGTGCCCTTGTTGGTGAATCGGGTACCGCTTTCGCTGGCCGCGATGGTCCAGCCTTCCGCGTCGTAGGTGCGGTAGTCGATGGTCACGGTGGGGATGTCGCCGAGGTTGCCCAGCACCCATTGCACCGAACCGCTCGCGGTGATGTTCACGCCGTTGGCGCGTTCGCCATCCTGCACCGGGGAGTTGGTGAACTGCGCCTCGCATCCGACGGCCTGAGTGTGGATCTGGCAGCGGGTCTGACCGGACTTGGTTTCGATGAAGACGTAACCGTTCTGGTCGGGGGGCAGCGGGATGGCGCCGGCCGGCGGTGCCGCGCTCGGCGGCGCGGGTCGCGCGGGTGCCCGGGACGGGATTGACGGCCTGGCTTTCGGGAAGGACGGTTCGGTTGGTCCCGCGCCCCCGGAGGCCACCGGCTTGCCGTGGATGATGGAGCTGCAGCCGCCCGCCAGCGCAACACACATCAGCAGGCCTGCCAGCAGCCGGCCGCCCACCATCGCCGTCGTTACTCCGCGCGGAAACATCTCATAGACCAGCCTACGCATGAAGTGACGCAAGTGACAGTAGTGACGCGCCCGTTCAGCGATTAGCCGGTCATTGCGGCGTAGCCCTCGGACAGCCCCCGAAGCTGAGCGGCGCCGTCGCCGGTGAAAGACGCACCGTGCATCAGCGCCAGCGTGCTCGGTGCCAGCTGCGCAAGCTGTTCCAATGTCGGCGCCAGACTCGTGGTCATTCCGGTGGCATGGAACAGTTGCTCAGCCTCCAATGCCGGAGCCACGCAATCGGATTCGGTCAGCGCGGGACATTGACCAGTGTGCGTGAGCAGGTCCCCGGCTAGCAGGGTGGAGGTGGTTTCGTCGAACCACAGGCCACTTTCCCAATTGTGCGGCACGTGCGGGGTAGCGATGAACCGCAGCCGGTGCCCGCCGATGTCGTGCCTGCTGTCCGGTTCGGTGCCGACCACCGCAGGCGGCCGGTCACAGATGTCGTTCAGCGAGAGCATGCAGGCCAGCGGCCCGTGGATGACTTCGGCGCGCGGCGCGGCGGCCAACAGCTGATTCATCGCGCCGCATTCGTCGGCCTCGAGGTGGGCGAACGAGATCCAGCGCAACTGGTCCAGCGGGATCACCCGCGCAATGGCGCCCGACACCAGCGGATAAAGCTGCCGCATACCGCAGTGGAACAAAAACGGCTCATCGCCGGTCAGCAAGAACTGGTTAAACGTGAAGCCGTGCTCGGTGATGTCGGGGATCCAGGTGGACAACCGAAGGATTCCATCGGCAATTTCATCAATCTGCGTCTGTAGCCCGGTGTTCATCCGCTTTATCGTTCGCTACTGCGGGGGTGATCTCAAGCGTGTCTGCCCGGGCCCGGGTCAGCCGCCGCGAAGTGCGACGAGCGTTGGAGTAGAACCTGCCGCCGCCCGTGGTGACCAGGCCTTGTGCGTCAGCGCCGACAACGTCATCGAGGCAGCAGTCGATCTCATCGAGAAAGCCGGGCGAGAAACGGTTTTCGTCGTCACCAAGGTCAACGACGGCGATCTTCTCGTCGTAGGTCAAGCTAATTGCCACGGTTCTTAGGCTCCCGCCGCAGGGTTTGCCGGCTCCGGCGGCAAGTCGTCTGGGATGGCTGCGGCATGGCCGATGGCGTCCTCGGCCGTGGCCGTCACCCGGTTGCGGACCGCAAACCAGCCGCCGATCAGGGCGGGGACGCCGAGCACCACCGCCGCGACAATCCACGGACCTTCTTGGTCGTCGAGCATCATCAGGATCAGCACGGCCGCCAGGAAAGCCAGCGTGAGATAACCGCTATAGGGGGCCAGCGGCATCCGGAAATGCGGCCGCTGCATGGTCCCGGCTTTGGCCCTCTGGTAGAACCGCAGTTGACATGCCACGATCGTCGCCCAGGCCGCCATGACACCCAAGGCTGCGATGTTGAGCACGATTTCGAAGGCCTGGCTCGGCTCGATCGCATTGAGCACCACACCGAACAGACCGATCATGCTGGTCAGCAGGATCCCGCCATATGGCACACCGTGTTTCGACATCCGCGCGGTGAACTTGGGGCCGCTCCCGTTGACCGCCATCGATCGCAAGATCCGACCCGTGGAATACAGCCCGGCGTTCAAGCTCGAGAACGCGGCGGTGAGCACCACCAAGTTCATCAGGCTGCCGGCGCCACTGAAACCGATCTTCGAAAAGAAGGTAACGAATGGGCTCTCATTGCTTCTGTACGCGGTGTAGGGCAGCAGCAGCGCCAGCAGGACCACCGACCCGACGTAGAAGATCCCGATCCGGAAAACCACGGCGTTGATCGCACCCGGCATGATCTTCTCCGGTTCCGCGGTTTCCCCGGCGGCCGTGCCGACCAGTTCGACTGCGGCGTAGGCGAATATCACTCCCGAGGTGACAAGCACCAGCGGCAGCACACCGGTCGGCAAGAACCCGCCGTGGTCGGCCCACAGGCTGAATCCGGTGGCTTGACCGTTGACTTTGATGCGCCCGGCCAGAAAGACCGTCCCGACGACCAGGAACGTCGTCAGCGCAAGCACTTTGATCAACGCCGCCCAGAACTCGAACTCGCCGAAGGCCTTCACCGAAATCAGGTTCACCGACACCACGCACACCAGCGCGACCAGTGCCAGCGTCCACTGCGGAACCACCTGCATCGCCGTCCAATAGTGGAAGTACTTCGCGATCGCGGTGGAGTCCACGATGGCCGCCATTGCCCAGTTCAGGAAGTACAGCCAGCCGGCGACGAAGGCCGTCTTCTCTCCGAAGAACTCCCGGGCATAGGACACGAATGAGCCCGACGACGGGCGGTGCAGCACCAATTCGCCAAGCGCGCGCAGGATCAGGAACACAAACCCGCCGCAAACCCCGTAGACCAGGAACAACCCGGGGCCCGCCGACGCCAGGCGTCCGCCCGCGCCCAGGAACAGCCCGGTTCCGATGGCGCCGCCGATCGCGATCATGTGCATCTGGCGGGGTTTGAGGTCGTGGTGATAGCCCGCGTCTTCGCGGGCAAATCGATCGGGGGCCGTCTCACCGGCAGCCGGGCGAGGCGCGCTGGGCAGCAGTGGCATCGACTTCCTATCGTCGTGGATCGGTGCAATGCTGCGACCCGGCACGCAGCTCGAGAAACCGACTGGTTGCGAAACTATCCCACGGAGTGACGTCGCTCTCAACCGTCCGGGAACAAACTCTCCGGGAACTCCGTTGACCCCCTCGACAACCTTGAGTGAACTTGACTCAACTCAGGCTTGACAGCGGTACGCCGCGAAGGGCAGTCTTGAGCGAGGCGCACTCAGAGTAGCGCAAGGCGAAAATCAACCATCAGGAGGATTCACCATGGCTCGTGCGGTCGGTATCGACCTCGGGACCACCAACTCCGTCGTGGCAGTTCTGGAGGGTGGCGACCCTGTCGTCGTCGCCAACTCCGAGGGCTCGCGGACCACGCCGTCCATCGTCGCGTTCGCGCGTAACGGTGAGGTACTGGTCGGGCAGCCCGCCAAGAACCAGGCAGTGACCAACGTCGATCGCACCATCCGGTCGGTCAAGCGGCACATGGGCACCGACTGGTCGATCGAGGTCGACGGCAAGAAGTACACCGCGCAGGAGATCAGCGCTCGCATTCTGATGAAGCTAAAGCGCGATGCGGAGGCCTACCTCGGCGAGGACATCACCGACGCGGTGATCACCACACCTGCCTACTTCAACGACGCTCAGCGGCAGGCCACCAAAGAGGCCGGCCAGATCGCGGGCCTGAACGTGCTGCGCATCGTCAACGAGCCGACCGCGGCCGCGCTGGCCTACGGCTTGGACAAGGGCGAGAAGGAGCAGCGGATTCTGGTGTTCGACCTCGGCGGCGGCACCTTCGACGTGTCGTTGCTGGAGATCGGTGACGGCGTTGTGGAGGTCCGCGCCACCTCGGGTGACAACCACCTCGGCGGTGACGACTGGGACGACCGCGTCGTCGAATGGCTGGTCGACAAATTCAAGGGCACGTCGGGCATCGACCTGACCAAGGACAAGATGGCCATGCAGCGGCTGCGGGAAGCGGCCGAGAAGGCCAAGATCGAGCTGTCCAGCTCGCAGGGCACCTCGATCAACCTGCCCTACATCACCGTCGACTCCGACAAGAACCCGCTGTTCCTCGACGAGCAGCTGACCCGTGCGGAGTTCCAGAAGATCACCCAGGATCTGTTGGACCGCACCCGCAACCCGTTCCAGCAGGTGATCAAGGACGCCGGAATCTCGGTGTCCGAGATTGACCACGTCGTGCTGGTGGGTGGTTCCACCCGGATGCCAGCGGTGACCGATCTGGTCAAGGAGCTCACCGGCGGTAAGGAGCCCAACAAGGGCGTCAACCCCGACGAGGTGGTTGCCGTGGGTGCTGCCCTGCAGGCCGGTGTGCTGAAGGGTGAGGTGAAAGACGTTCTGCTGCTTGATGTTACGCCGCTGAGCCTCGGAATTGAGACCAAGGGTGGCGTGATGACCAAGCTCATCGAGCGCAACACCACGATCCCGACCAAGCGGTCGGAGACCTTCACCACCGCCGACGACAACCAGCCGTCAGTGCAGATCCAGGTCTATCAGGGTGAGCGCGAAATCGCCTCGCACAATAAGCTGCTCGGCTCGTTCGAGCTGACCGGCATTCCACCGGCTCCGCGCGGTGTCCCGCAGATCGAGGTCACCTTCGACATCGACGCCAACGGCATCGTGCATGTCACGGCCAAGGACAAGGGCACCGGCAAGGAGAACACGATCAAGATCCAGGAAGGCTCTGGCCTGTCCAAGGAAGAGATCGACCGGATGATCAAGGACGCCGAGGCGCACGCCGACGAAGACCGCAAGCGTCGCGAAGAGGCCGACGTCCGCAACCAGGCCGAGACGCTGGTCTACCAGACGGAGAAGTTCGTCAAGGAACAACGCGAGGCCGAGAGCGGTTCGAGCGTCCCCGAAGACACCCTCAACAAGGTCGACGCCGCGGTCGCCGACGCCAAGACAGCGCTGGAAGGCACCGACATCGGCGCCATCAAGTCCGCGATGGAGAAGCTGGGCCAGGAGTCGCAGGCCCTCGGCCAGGCGATCTACGAGGCCACCCAGGCCGCGCAGGCGGCCGGCGGCGACGGTGAGCCCGGTCCGAGTGGTGCCGATGACGTCGTCGACGCGGAGGTGGTCGACGATGACCGGGAGGCCAAGTGAGCGAGGGCGACCCACGCGAACAGGTGACCGTCACCGACAAGCGGCGGATTGATCCCGAGACCGGCGAAGTACGTCACGTGGCATCCGGTGCCGCCCCCGCCGGGGCGGCACCGGATGCCGCGCAAGACACAACCTCCGCTGACAAGGTGGCTGAACTGACCGCCGATCTGCAACGGGTGCAAGCCGACTACGCCAACTACCGCAAGCGGGCGTTACGCGATCAGCAAGCGGCCACTGAGCGGGCAAAGGCTGGTGTTGTCAGCCAATTACTAGGCGTGCTGGACGATCTTGACCGCGCGCGCAGTCACGGAGACCTGGAGTCTGGGCCGATGAAGTCGGTCGCCGACAAATTGCTCAACGTGCTGATCGGACTTGGCCTGACGGCGTTCGGCGCCGAGGGCGACGACTTCGACCCGGTGTTGCACGAGGCCGTGCAACACGAGGGCGACGGTGCAGAGGGGTCCACGCCGGTGATCGGCAACGTGATGCGGCAGGGCTACAAGCTCGGTGAGCAGGTCCTGCGGCACGCCTTGGTCGGGGTGGTGGACACCTTCCCGGAAGACGCAGCCGCGCAGACGACCCAAACTGGGCAAACCGAGACCGTCGACACAGTTGATAAAGACGCGAACGAGGGTGAGCACAACGCAGAATCAGAACCGTCGGAGAAGTAACGACGGGACGCGACAACTGCAGGCAGGAAGGTGGGAGGGGGTGACGCGAAATGGCCCAACGCGAATGGGTCGAAAAGGACTTCTATAAGGAGCTGGGCGTCTCTCCTGACGCCAGCCAAGACGAGATCAAGCGGGTGGCCCGCAAGCTGCTCGCCGAGAACCACCCTGACCGCAACCCTGGCAACAAGGCGGCCGAAGATCGGTACAAGGCCGTTTCCGAGGCCAAGGAAGTACTGACCGACCAAGCCAAGCGCAAGGAGTACGACGAAACCCGTCGGCTGTTCGCCGGAGGTGGTTTTGGTCGCCGATTCAACGGCGGCGACTTCGGCGGCGGCTTCGGTGTAGGTGGCGACGGCGCGGAGTTCAACCTGAACGATTTGTTCGACGCCGCAGGCCGCAGCGGTGGCACCAACATTGGCGACCTGTTCGGCGGCCTGTTCGGCCGTGGCGCTTCGCCACGGCCCAGCCGTCCGCGACGCGGCAACGACCTTGAGACCGAAGCCGAGCTGAGCTTCATGGAGGCCACCAAGGGCGTGGCGATGCCGCTTCGGCTGACTAGCCCGGCGCCGTGCACCAACTGTCACGGCAGTGGAGCCCGGCCGGGCACCAGCCCCAAGGTGTGTCCGACCTGTAACGGCTCGGGCGTGATCAACCGCAACCAAGGCGCTTTCGGCTTCTCCGAGCCGTGCACGGATTGCCGCGGCAGCGGGTCGATCATCGAGCACCCCTGCGACGAGTGCAAGGGCACCGGTGTCACGACCCGCACCCGCACCATCAACGTGCGGATCCCACCGGGTGTCGAGGACGGGCAACGGATCCGCTTGGCCGGGCAGGGCGAGGCCGGGTTGCGCGGCGCCCCATCGGGTGACCTGTATGTGACCGTGCATGTGCGGCCGGACAAGGTCTTCGGCCGCGACGGTGACGACCTGACCGTCACCGTTCCGGTGAGCTTTACCGAATTAGCACTAGGCACAACGCTTTCGGTGCCGACATTGGACGGCAAGGTCGGCGTTCGGGTGCCCAAGGGTACCGCTGACGGCCGTATCCTGCGGGTGCGTGGACGCGGTGTGTCGAAGCGCTCTGGCGGCAGTGGCGACCTGCTGGTCACCGTCAAGGTCGCCGTTCCGCCGAACCTGGAGGGCGCGGCCCAGGAGGCGTTGGAAGCCTATGCCGTAGCCGAGCGCTCTAGCGGCTTCGACCCGCGGGCCGGATGGGCAGGTAATCGCTGATGGCGAAGAACCGAAATGAAAGGGAAGCCGCCCGGACCTTCTTGATTTCGGTGGCCGCCGAGTTGGCCGGTATGCATGCGCAGACGCTGCGTACCTATGACCGACTCGGGCTGGTCAGCCCCAGCCGCAGTTCCGGTGGCGGACGCCGCTATTCACAGCACGACGTCGAGCTGCTGCGCGAAGTGCAACGTCTTTCCCAAGATGAGGGCGTCAATCTAGCTGGTATCAAACGGATTATCGAGTTGACCAACCAAGTCGAGGCGCTGCAGTTGCGGCTGAAGGAGATGGCTGCCGAGATCGAGGCCTTGCGGGCCAACCAACGACGTGACGTCGCGGTGGTACCCAAGAGCACTGCAGTGGTGGTCTGGCAGCCGCGGCGGTAATCGGCCAAACCATGACAATCGCACTGGTGCACGGTAATCCGGAGACTGCGGCAATTTGGGAGCCGCTCATCGATGCTCTCGGGCGCGACGATGTGGTCCCGCTGTCGCCACCAGGATTCGGGGCGCCGCTGCCCAGCGGTTTCTCCGCGACCTACCTCGCTTACCGGGATTGGCTCGAAGACGAGCTGGAAGGCTTCGACGAACCGGTCGACGTGGTCGGGCACGATTGGGGCGGCGGCCACGTGGTGAACCTGGTAATGCATCGACCCGAGTTGGTGCGCAGCTGGGCCAGCGACGTCGTCGGACTGTTCGACCCAGATTATGTGTGGCATGACCTGGCCCAGGTCTGGCAGACGCCCGGCGACGGCGAGCAGCTGGTCGACACCATGTTCGGCGGCACACTCGGAGACCGGACCGAACAGATGGCCTCGTTGGGCATTCCCCGCAACATTGCAGAGTCGATCGCAGCGGCCCAGGGTCCGGAGATGGGTCGGGCGATCCTGCTGCTATATCGCTCAGCGCGCCAGCCGGCGATCGCCGAGGCGAGCCGAGCGCTGGAGAGCGCCGCCGCACGGCCAGGACTTTCACTGCTTGCCACAGCGGACCCATACGTTGGCTCCGACGAGATCCGCCAACGGGCTGCCAAGCGTGCCGGTGCCCGCACGGAAGTGCTCGACGGCCTCGGACACTGGTGGATGGTGCAAGATCCGGCTCGTGGCGCCGCCGCCCTCACCAACTTCTGGGAGACACTCGGCTAGCTCAAAACTCAGGTAGCTCACTACTCGTGCTATCGCATGACCAGGCGTCTTACGTTGTGCGTGAAAGCTCTCACCAGCGTTAGGAGAACCTCCCGAAATGTTCGGTCCGGCAAATCGGTGCTGAAATCCTTTAAGTGCTTGAACGGTATGGCGGATAGCCATTCGAGCTTCGATCAGACAGGACGACGTCATGCCGACGATTGAAGCGCGGCTCCGCCGGGAGCTGAACAAATACGCCATCGAGTTACGGCAGCTCGCCTACACGTTGCCCAACGGGGTGGGCGAGTACGACCTGTTGCAGTTGGCGGAGCGCATGAGCGCCGGCGCCGGCGAAGTGGTCTGAAACGAGCAACCGACTGGCCGGGCCCGCGGGATAAGCTGCGCGAAAATACCAGCCGAATTCGCGCCGCTCATTCGGCACACGGGTTATAGTCGGCCGGTGATCAGCGGCGACCCGCTGACGGGGCGCGAAAACGAACTCAATGCTATCCAGCGTGCGCTCAGCAGAGTTGGGGATTACTCGGGCGCCGTCATCGTCGGAGCGGCGGGAGTGGGTAAGACCCGGCTCGCGCGCGAAGTGCTGGCCAGGGCTGACGCGTCAGGCGAGCGAACGTATTGGATTGTGGGCACCCAGTCGGCTCGACAGCTCCCGCTGGGCGCATTCACCGCGTCGATATGCGACGACATGGCCGACCCGATATCTGATGTGCGACGAGTCATCAATTCTTTTGTCACACAACAACGTAAGGGTCGGGTCCTGATCGGGGTCGATGACGCGCATCTTCTCGACGCATTGTCAGCACACGTCGTGCACCAGCTCGCCCAAGCTCATCGGACACGACTGGTGGTCACGGTGCGCTCGGGCGGCGAAGAGCCCGATGCAATTACGGCGCTGTGGAAAGATGACCTACTGATCCGTGTCGACCTCCAACCGCTGTCGGCCCAGGACACCCGCCGGATGGTCGAGACCACGCTTGGTGGCGTGGTCGATAGTCGCAGCGCTAGGCGGTTCTGGAAACTGACCGGAGGCAACGCGCTGTTTCTGAGGCAATTGCTGAAGGACCAGATCGCCGCCGGCGCGATACGGCAGGTCGCCGGGGTGTGGATGTGGGACGAACGCGTCGCGGTGTCGGACAGCATCGGCGACATGGTCGGTCGACAATTGAGCCGGCTCACCCCCGATGTCGCGCTGGTCGTCGATACGTTGTCGCAGTACGAGCCGCTGCCGGTCGACGTGCTCTGCGACCTGGTGCATCGACGCGATCTCGAGGTGGCCGAACAGATGAACCTGGTCGCCGTGGAACGCGGGGCCTCCAAGCTCATGGCCCGACTGGCCCACCCGCTGTTCGGTGAGCTTCGGCGCGCTGCGGCCAGCGAAATCTATCTGTCGCGAATCCGCGGCAAGCTGGCACAACGGCTGGCCAAAGACAGCGACGCCGACATGCACGCGACAGTGCGCCGGGCGCTGCTTGCCCTCGAATCAGACCTTCCCCCTGACCCGCACCTGTTCCTGGAGGCGGCGCGGTTCGCGATAACGCTGCTCGACTTGGACCTGTCCGACCGATTCGCCACCGCAGCGGCCGATGCGGGGGTCAGCGAGGCCGTCAGCCTGCGCGCGATCAGCCTGGCCGGGCGCGGCCATGGCGAGCAGACCGAGGAGATCTTGTTCGGAATCGGCGTGGACGATCCCGACGGACATCACTGGGCGACCGTACGGGCAGCAAACCTGATCTGGAATCTCGGCCGGCCTCGGGAGGCATCGGCCATTCTCGACGACCTGGCATCGACGCCGGAATCCGCGGCACAGCGGGCCGAGCGGGAAGCGGTCGAATCCTGCGTGGACGCGGTGATGGCCCGCTGCGAAACCGCAGCGGAAAAGGCGCGGGCGGCGCTGGGTTCGTCGACACTGCCGGACTTTCATGCCGTGTTGGCGTCCATTGCGTTGACCATTGCGCAAGGCTCGCTCGGCAGAATCGACGACATCACCGACGTCGTGGCCCAGGCCATCGACCGCGGGATCACCTCGTTTCAGGCCTCGCCGTTGAGGTTCTGGTATGGCGGCGTCTATGCGCGCGCCTGCCGGCTGAGTGGGCGTATCGACGAATGCATGCGCTCGGCCGAGCAGCTGTCCGAGTCGGCACGCGACATTCCCGGACTTGCCTATGCGGGCCTCGCCTTCTTACTCGGCCACGCTGAGCTCGCGCAGGGGAATGTCCCCGCCGCGGTGAAGCTGGTGCATGAGGCACTGGCCGGGGCGGAGAAGCACGCCGTCACAACCGGTTTACGGCCGGCGAGCTGCTTCGCGTTGGCCGAAGCCCACGCCAAGCTGGGTCAGCCGGGTGCTGCGCAAGACGCGATTAACGAAGCACAGCGGTGTGTGCCGCCCGACTACCTGTTCATGCAGACCGGTCTGGCGGTGGCCAGCGGCTGGGCGCTGGCGGCGAGCGGATACCTGACCGACGCGATCTCGGAAGTTCGTGCCGCTGGCGAGGATGCGCGCAAGCGCAATCAGCCAACGCATGAATTGGCCTGCTTGCAAGTGGCGGCTCAATGGGGCGACACATCGGGCGCGACCCGCGCGGGTGAACTGGCCAATCGGTTGTCGTTTCCTCTTGCTAATGCCGTTGTGCGGCATACGGAATCGTTGTTGGCAGACGACGGGGAGGGTCTGCTACTGGCATCTGCCGACTACCGGGCACTCGGTGATCGGGCTGCGGCCGCCGACGTCGCCGCTCAGGCTGCTGTGGCTTTCAGCCGCAACCAGCAGCGCAAGCGCAGCCTGCATGCCGCAGCGCTGGCGCAGCAGCTCGCCACCGACTGCGGCGGCTTGTGCACGCCGGCGCTGCGAAACCCGATAGGCCAACCGTTGACCGGCCGTCAACGCGAGATCATCGAATTGGTCGCAGCGGGGTTGTCCAATAAAGAGATCGCCGACCGGCTAGTTACCTCGGTGCGCACCGTTGAGGGCCACGTGTATCGCGCGTACCAGCGCCTGGGTGCGGGGTCGCGCGAGGAGCTGATCGAGATGTTGCGCGCCGGCCAGGGCAGCTCACAATCTGTCCATTTCTCGTGACATCGCGGCGCATTCGAGGTAATAGGCGCGACGGGCATGGTGGGGCCGCGGGGGCGGCGGTCGCAAGCTGGTGGCGACGGCGCGAAGCACGCCGACCATTCGGCGGGTGATCGGAATGGACGGCGGCCGCACCGCTATCGCGGTGCCGAGCATGACTTCTTGTTCGGTAATGAGAACCGGCGGCTGCGCTTCGGTTTCCAAAGCCGGCGGCCGGGCTAAGTCGGCAGTACTTACGGCCGCGCTGGCGACGGCATCCTGCGTTGCCTCGATGGGCAAGGTCACATTCGACATTTCCGACCGCCTCCACGTTGCGGGTTGATGATGTGTCGAAGGTACGACTGGCCACGATCACGAAGCACGCGTAGCCGACTACTTGTATCGCCGTTGACGTGTACTCAATCGACTGGTGAGCCCTAGCGGACTGCGCAAGATCTGACAGGCTGCGCGCATGGCGGATGCAAGCTCGAGATGGACGGATGCGCTGCTCGATCGCATGCGACAGCTCGGCGATCCGGTGGCCGACCGGCCGGTCGGGGCCGTCCTCGAGCGGGGCGGCGTCGACGCGGTCCGTTCGATCATGCAAACCCTGGTCCGCGTCGACCAGCCCGTACCGGAGCAGTTACCCGACGAGATCCGGGCTTACCTGGTCGACACCCTGCCCCTGCCCGAGTGGGCTGATGCGCGCAAGGTCGAGCGCGGGCAGCAGCTATTCGAGACATGGGGTCTGCAGATCGCATGCTGCCTATTCTGCGCATCGCTCCCGTCGTCGTACGCGGCGGCGAAAGGCGTCAAGGTGCTCTACCTGACCGCCCGGCTGGATACCGACGCGCGCCGGCGGGTGATGGAGACCGGCCAGTTCCTGATCGACGTGGGGACCGTCGGTGGGCTCGACGAAAACGGCAAGGGCCGGCGCACCATCCAGCGCGTCCGATTGATGCATGCCGCTGTTCGGCACTTGATCAGGGCCCGCAACGAACTGACACCCGGCATGTGGCACCCCGACTGGGGAACACCGATCAACCAGGAGGACCTCGCCGGGACACTCATGGCTTTTTCGTATGTCTTTTCGGACCCGATGCGCCGCCTTGGCGTGCGGGTGCCCGCCGAGGACGTCGACGCCTACCTGCACCTGTGGAACGTCATCGGACATCTGCTCGGTATGCGCGACGAGTTGCTCGTGCGTGACGGCGCCGATGCCGCTGCGCTGGTCGACGCCATCCGGCGCAGGCAGTTCAAGGAGTCTGCTGAAGGACAGGAACTCACCCGTGCGCTGCTGGATCTGATGGACGAGCTGACACCCCTGCACCGGTTCGATGACACGATCCCGCCGTTGGTTCGGCACCTGATCGGCGATGAGACCGCCGACCTGTTGGGAGTTCCCAAGTCGAATCTCGCCGACGACCGCGGGTGGCTCACGCGTAGCACCATTTGGTTCTTCGTGCACATCTTGGGCCAGATCGAGCGTGGCTTGCCGCGCTACCAACTGATGTCGCGATTGGCTGCTCCATTCGGACATGACCTGTTCGACACACTGTTCAAGTTGGAGCGGGGTGGCGAGCGAGCGCCGTTCAACATACCCGATCACCTCGCTCGCAACTGGGACCTTCTGGTGTAATGCGCTCGAACGCTTGGCCTGTCGCTTGAGTACCGTCGCGGACACGGTGGAGTAGTCGTCTACGCGTGACTGCGCGACCTCAGCCAACTCACGCTGATGTGCATGACGGCCACGATCACAGGGCCAGACGTCACCGCATTGCCGCCGGCGCCGAAGAACCCGTTGCCGTACTCGCGCCGGCTGACAGCGGCCAGACAATTCGAGACCGGTCTGGAGCTGCTGCGGGACTCGGGCGGACCGGTGACCCGAAATGTGCTGGGGCCGCGGTGGGTCATGCCGACGCTGGTGTTTGTCTCCTCCCCGCAGGGCGCCCACGACGTCCTGGCACGCACGGACGCATTCGCCGAGCGCGCGGCGACGCCTGTCTCAGTGGAGATCCGTCGGCTGCTTGGCGACAACCTGCTGGTGGTGCCCCATCACGAGTGGCTGCCGCGCCGCCGCGCGTTGCAGCCGATCTTCACCAAGCACCACGTTCCCCGCTTCGCTGGGCACATGGCCGAGGTCGCCGAACAGCTTGCCGACCGCTGGGCAGGCGGAGCCACGGTCGACCTCGACGCCGAATGTCGCGCGCTGACGTTGCGGGCGCTTGGCCTTTCGATACTCGGAACCGATCTGGCCGACCGATCGCGGGTGGTCGGTGCCGCGCTTCGCGCCGGAGGTAAGTGGGCGGCCGACCGGGGATTGCGTCCAGTAAACCTGCCACGCTGGTGGCCCACCCGTGCGCAGCGGAGAGCCCGCACGGCCAGTGCCGCGCTGCACGCGTTGGCGGCCGAGATCCTGTATGCGTGCCGGGCCGACCCGACACGAGATGCGCCGCTGGTACATGCCCTGATGCAGACCACCGACGCGCGGACCGGCCAGCCGTTGTCTGATCGCGCGATCTGCGACGAGTTGGTGTTGTTTCTGCTCGCCGGCCATGACACCACCTCGACCGCGTTGACCTATGCGCTGTGGGCTTTGGGTCACCGGCCCGACATGCAGCAGCGGGTCGCCGCAGAAGCCGACGCGCTCGGCGACCGCCCACTCACCCACGAGGACATGCCGCGGCTGCGTTACACCGTGCAGGTCCTGCACGAGGCACTGCGACTCTGCCCGCCCGCTCCGGCTGTGGGCCGGATGGTGATGGCCGACATCGAAGTTGACGGATACCGCTTGCCCGCAGGCACTTTCGCCGTGGTCGCGATCTACGCCATACATCGCGACCCTGCCCTGTGGGACGATCCGCTGCGCTTCGACCCGGACCGGTTCAGCCCGGAGCGCTGCAAGGGTCGTGACCGCTGGCAGTACCTGCCGTTCGGTGGCGGTCCACGAGCATGCATCGGCGATCATTTCGCGATGCTCGAGGCGACGCTTGCCTTGGCCACGATCCTTCGGCGAGCCAAAATCCAATCGCTGGATGGCGATTTCCCTACCATCACCCCACTGACGATGATCGCCGCGGCTTCCATCCGAGCCCGGGTGCACGTGGATCCATTGAACCGGAGGTCTGTCTGAGATGTCTGCTGCCGCTCCACCTACACCCTCACCCCCACTGGATCGCCTCGACGAACCGGCAACCATCGATGACGTGCTGGGCACTATCGATCACATCATCGGTTGGGCGATCAAAGCCGAAAGCCCCATCGGCTACTTCGCCGTCCTATACAGGCGGTGCACTCTCGCGATTCGTGAAGCCATCAACGAGGACGTGTTTGACGACGGGCATCGTATGGAAGAGCTCGACGTCGCGTTCGCCCGCCGCTACTTCAACGCGCTGAACGCGTACTTCCACCCGGCGGAGTGCCAGGGCCTGACACTTCCCTGGGCGGTCGCGTTCGTCGGCGACCAGGACGACAAAGCGATCATCCTGCAGCACATGCTGGCCGGACTGAATGCACACATCACTTTCGATCTGGGCCTGGCCCTGTTGGCGACTGCGGCTGACTCGCTGGACACCCTGACGAACGATTACAACCGGGTCAACGTAATTTTGTGCGCGCAGATCCCCGGCATTGTCAAAGTTGTCGAGCAACTCTCACCCGACCTGCGCTTGAGCGGCTGGCTGATACCGGACGAGGCGGGTGTTCTCAAGGACGCGCTGACGAAATTGCGTCGAGGCGCTTGGCTTTTCGCTATCTACATGGCGATGCACCCGCAGAACGCCTGGCCGAAGACATTGCATCAGGAAGCCTGGACGGCGACGCTGAGTTCCTGGTACCTGCAACCGTCAGCGCAGTGGACGGGGCTGCCCAGACTTATTCGCGTCATCGCCCGGCGTGAGAGCGATGACGTTGCCAGTAACATTCGGGCACTCGACGCAATCACCAGAACCCCGGAGAAGCTGGACACGACTAACCTCCGACCTACCAAAGTCAGGTCACGAGAGAATTAGTTGTGACCGTGCGAATTCCGGCCAACGGGCATCGCCTCGGAAGCGGCGGCAAACGTTGGCCAGCTCGGACCGATCACCGTCACCGAGAAGGTCGAAGGAATCTAGCAGACAGCGCAATTCGAACAGAGTCGCGCCTTGGTGACGTGCGCACTCAAGCGCGGCTGCCAGGGCATGGCGACGTTCTCGCGGGTCGGTGAACGTGTGAGCTCGTAAACGCATCAGCTCGGCGTCCTGGAAACGCATTCCCGTCTCTTCACCGTGCCGAAGCGCCATTTCCAATCGTTCGCGGGCCTGCTCCTGCCGGCCTGCGGCAATGAGGAGGCGCCCGACGACCGCGTCGTGAAACGTGAGATAGCTGTTGAGCTGTAGCAGGCGCGATCCGTCCACGTGTTGCGCTAGGTTCTCGGCCCGGGCCGTTAGCGTGGCAGCATCGGCACCGGCGTCCAGCGCGGCTAACGCCTTGACAGTGGCGTGCTCGGTTCTGCCCACCCATTGCCACAGGTCGAGTCCAGACTGCTCGCTTTGCCTGCGGAGGTCGGCGACCGCGGTGGCGGCCTCTGAGATTTGGCTGCTCTCCAGTCTGACCCAGATTTCCATGAAGTACGTGTGCGCCCTGTTGTGGGCGTTCTGTGGAAAGCCGAGGCCCTCGCAGCGCTGGAATGATGCCGCCAACTCCGCGTTGGCACGGTCGAGGTCCCCGCACACGATATGCGTCAGTGCCAGGAAGATGTGCGCCGACGAGATCGGGTCGACGGCCACGAACCAGGCGGTGTTCAGCACCCGCGGGTCGGCGGCGGAACGATCGGCCAGCGCCCGCAGCAGATGTCCGCGGGCGGTGGTGAAGTCGCCTTCTAGCCAGGTGACGCAACCCAACGATGACGCTATGGCCGGGTAACTCCAGGGCCGATCCTTGGTGACCCGGGCGGACAGCGAGTCGAGCAGTTCATGAGCCCGGCGCAGTTCGGCCCGCGGCACGTAGTAGCTGATCAGCGCGGTGAGCGTGGTCAGCAACTCGTCTTCGTAGCTGCCGGTGCTCGCCAACTCTAGGCACCGTTGGAAATCGGCGGGCGCCTCACCGGTCTGGGTGCCTTGCATCGTGCCCGTCAAGAAACCGCGCTCCAGCCGGATCGCGATTTCCCTGCGGTCGCGGGTGGAGCCCGCGGCGCAGCTGGTGAGCTGGCTGAGTGCGGTCGTCAGGTAAGCCAGCGCCTCCTGAAGAGCGCCGCGTCGTCGCGCGTTCACTGAGGCCTTCTGGTAGGCCTCGACGGTGTCGTCGTATTGCTGCGCCTGCTCGAAGTGGGTTGCGACCACACGCCAGTCGGGTTCGACGGCGGCCGCCGCATTGACCAGCGCGTTGGCAGCCCGGGCATGCAGCGTGCGGTGCAGCGATGGCGGGGCCAGTTCGGCTGCCACCTCACGCAGCAGCTCATGGCGGAATCGCCAGACATCGGTCCCGCTTCGTTCGAGCACACGAGCCCGCACCAGTTCGGTGACTACGCCGTCGACGTCTTGGGCGTCGCGTCCGACCACCGAGCGCAGCAGCGAGAGATCACCGGCGCGCCCGATGACGGCGGCCGCCTCGACCACCGGCACGACATCGCTGTGAGCGTGATGCAGCCCGGCGAATAGCGGTTCATACAGCGGCTCGGGTACTCCGGTTTCGGCTCCGGCGGCGCCAAGTTGGCCGACGACGTGTTCGATATAGAACGGCACCCCATCACATCGGCCGCGGACCGCGGCCCGCTGGGCATCGGTCACCGACGGGTCCAACGCATTGATGAGCGCGTCGGACTGCTCGTCGGTCAACGCTGAAAGTTCGAGAAGCGTTACCGGCCAATCGGTTCGCAACCAATTACCTTCGCGTCCGGTCAAGACCACCAGCAGCCGCCCGTCCGTGCCGGTGAGCAACGAGTTGAGCAGCTCCAGGGTGGACGGGTCGAACCAGTGCACATCCTCGGCGACCACTAATCCGGCTTGATCACCGAGGCAGGCCAACACATATTGCTGGACCGTCGCGCCGATCAACTCGTAGAGGCTGCGGCCTTCCACAGCGGCCGGGTGATAGCCGTGCTCGGGACCGACGCCGATTACCGGCGCGAGCAACGGCACCGCGGTCGCGGGATCCAGCCCGCAGGCGCGCAGTTCCGCTTGAAGTAAGCGCAAACGCTCCCGGCCGGCGGTGAGCCGGGTGATGCCGCATCGGCGCTCCACCAGCCTGCGCACCGGGCGCAAGCCGGTGTCGGTATGCAGCGGTGAACCAAACAGCTCGATCACGGGCGCGCCTGAACTGCGGACTAATTCAGCCGCCTCATTCGCCAGGCGGGTCTTACCGATTCCGGGCTCACCGCAAAATACCACGCCCGGGCTGGTTAGCACCCCGTCGCGGGCCCGCTGCCAACTCTGCTCCAGCCAGCCGTGCTCACGGTCACGCCCGATCAGGGGTGGCGACTCCAATCGCGGTGTTTCTGGTTGCTCACCAAGAACCTGGTGCGGGGTGATCAAGCCGTCGACACCCTTCACCGGGACCGGTGGACGTGCTTCGAGTTCGAACAAGTCGCGCACCAATGGTGCGACCGCATCGGAGACCGCCACCGTGCCCGGCTCGGCTACATTGCAAAGCCGGGCTGCCAGGTTGGCGGCAAACCCATACACGTCGTCCTGGTGGGTGTCGAGATAGACCAGGCCGCGGTGGATGCCGACCCGTACGTTGATGGCGACGCCGAACTTGCGTTCGGCCTGCTCGCTCAGCCGCGTTACGGCGCGGGTGATGTCCAGCCCCGCTGCCACGGCCCGTCGCACGTCGTTCTCATGCGCCTTGGGGTGCCCGAATACGACTAACAATCCGTCCCCCTTGATCGAGCTGATATGCCCCTCATATCGATCAACAACCCGGCGCACATCATCGCGGTAGCGGCCGACCAAGGTGTGATATGTCTCCGGCTCTAAACGCGTGGACAGCGCCGTCGAGTCGACGAGGTCGGCGAACATGATTGTCAGTCGGCGGATTTCACCGCATTGAGCCGGCGCAGCGAGCAAGTCCTCGGCTTCCGGGTTGTTATGGTCCACGGAAAGGACTTGCCCGGCCAACGTGGTGGCGGTCGCGCGGTCGCCTTCGTTGATGGCCCGCACTGCGCGGTCCAGCAGTTCATCGATCGATGCGCCGCTCTCGCCAGGCCTCACCTACTCCTCCTGCCCGAGATTGGCTAAGAATACCGACCAGGCGGGCCGATTTCAGCACATGTCGAATGGCTTCGCTAGACGCGAATCGAAAACTGGGTGACCGCCGACTCGCCGGGCTGCGCGGACCGGTAGCCGCCACGGCGCAGCGCATCGGTGGGTGCCGCCATCGGCTCGAAGCACACCACGTCCTCGGCGGGCGGTGCGAAGATCTGCGCCGCCGGATAGCCCTGGTCGAAGTGAACCTCGATCCGCCGGCCATCACCGGCCACCACGAACACGGCGCCGTCGGCCACCTCGTCATAGCCATCGTCAAAAGCTTTGTCGCCCAATCGTTGCTTAGCCGCCGGTTGTCGTCGGGTCTCGCCGGTGGGCAGTCCGCGCTCGTCGAGGCCTAGCTGCCGCAGTGCCGGGGTCTCGATGGTCCACTGATCACGCGACACACCCGGCAACTGCAGATACGGATGGAAACCGAAACACAGCGGTACCGGCTGATCGCCGGTCGGAGTTATCGCGGTGCGCACCGTCAAGGCTCGCTCGGAAAGCCGGACCGTCAGCGCCAGCAGATGCGGAAAAGGAAAGCTGACCAACAGGTTCCGATCGGCACCGAAGTCCAGTTCGGCAACGAGCTCGTTCGCCGACTGATGCGTTGCCCGCCATCGCGGATAGGCGGCCAGCACGCCGTGGATCGGCAGGCCATTGGGGTCGGCGCGTACCCCATTGTGGCCGGACGTCAGCGTGACCGTCGCGCCTTCTGCCGTATAAGTATTGGCGCCCAGTCGATTTGCCCATGGATACAGGATCGGGATACCCATCGTTTTGCCATCGGCGACATAGGCGTCCAGTCCGCGGCGCTGGCCGAGCAGCTGGTTCCCCGAGTCGGTCAGTGAGACGCCGATCATGCCGGCGTCCGGGACGAACTGCGCCTCCAGGCCCGACGACGGGTCGCGCAGAGTGACGATGTGCACGCCGCTCAGATTAGCTGTACAGCGGGTCGTGCTGGATACGCTCCGGCGGAGCCCCTTTTGCGATCAGCGCGGCCTTGGTGGCCCGCACCATCTGCGGTCCGCCGCTGATCAGGATCTGTCGGTCTCCCCAGCCGCCGTATTTGGTGACGACGTCCATCAGTTTGCCGGTCTGCCGCAGATGCAGTCCGCGCGGGGGTGTCACATCGGGATAGTCGGCGGCCCAGGGCGGGTTGCCGTTGTGCTCGGAGACCGGCGATACCGATAGCCAGGGATTGTGTGCCGCGATCTGCCACAAGGTGGGCAGGTCGTAGAGCTCGCACGGGTAGCGGCCGCCGAAGAACATGTGCACCCGCGGGTTTTCGCCCCAGCGGGCGAGCTCCATGACGATCGAGCGCAGCGGCGCCAGCCCGGTGCTGCCCGCCACCATCAGCACGTCACCACCCTCGCGGTCGACCTGCAAGCCGCCGTGCGGGCTGGACAGCCGCCATCGGTCGCCGGGCTGGCTCTCGTTGACGATGGCGTTGCTGACCAGGCCGCCGGAGACTGCCCGGACATGAAACTCGATGGCGCCGCTGTCATCCGGTGGGATGGCCGGCGTCAGATATCGCCACCGCCGCGGGCACTGGGGCACCGCGACGTTGACGTACTGGCCGGCGTGATAGGGCATCGGCCGGTTCAGCTGCAGCCGAACCACCGCCAGGTCGCGGGATACCCGTAGGTGCTCGAGCACCGTGCCGTCCCACCAGGCGGGTCCCCGGTCGGCGTCCGCGGCGCCGCTCATCACCCCGATGATCAGGTTCAGCGACTGCTTTGCGGCCGCGTCGACGGCATCGGTCCAGGCGTCGCCCAGCTCGTGACGCAGGGTGGCGTAGAGCGCCTGCCGCAACGTCTCGAAGTGCTGCGAAAGCACCCCGTATTTGCGGTGGTCGCGTCCGAGCTGGGCCAAAAACGCCACCGGTTCCTCGGCCCGCTGCGCGACCAGCTCGCCGTATATCCAGTTCAGCGCGTGGGCGAATGCGGCCCGCTGGTTGGCCATGTCGGGCGGAAACAGGTCACGCACCGATACGTCGAGGGAGAACCAGCGGGTGTAGAACCGGCTGATCACCCCGTTCTGGTCGTTCGGGTCGATGGCAGCCTGCAACACCGCCAGCGCGTCCCGGTCGTTGAGGCTCACGGGCGACGATTTTATGCGTGGTTCACCAGCGGGTGAGCGCCGTTGTAAAGCACCATCAAACCAATCAGAACCAGGATGGCCGCCAGCAGTGCGGCGTTGTTCCGCTCCATCCAGTCCTTGAGCCGCGCCATCGAAGCGTCGAGGCGGTCACCGGCGCCCGCGTAGACCACGACCGGGATCGCCACCGTGGATGCGGCGACGGCGACGAAGACCGCGGCAAGTATCCAATTGGCGGCCATGCTGTGGCCGCCGCTGCCGATCGCCAAACCCGCTAACGCACACATGATCAGTACTTCGAGCCGGACCACCACCAACACCAACCCGGTGATACCGGCGCGGACGGGCGTCAGGGTTGCGAAAGACCGCATCCACTTTGGCGACTCGGTGTGGCCGTGCCGGGTCAACCACCGGTAGATCCCGAACGCGATGAGCGCCAGTCCAAGGACGACGCGGAGCCACGACGCCCAGGTCGGCGGCGACTTGCCCAGATCGCCGAGCGCGTCCGAAGACGCGACGAAAATCGCGGTCAACGCGGCCAGTCCGAACAGCCAGCCGCCGAGGAAGGCGAGGCTGGTCGGCTTAGGCCGCGCCGCCTGTAACACCAGCACCGCCGGAATAATCGACAACGGCGAGAGCGCGACGACCAGCGCGAGCGGAATCAACGTGGTCAGCACGGAGGCCCAACTTCCTGTCACGAGCAGCAATCTAGCCGTTCCTGCCGGTACGGCGCAGTGTCCAGGCCGGCACCCAGTGGGTGACGGTTTTGCGCTTCGACCCGTAGGCGATCGAGTACGTCACCAGCCCCCACCAGTCGCCCTGCTCGCATAGCCCCCAGCAAGTCAGCCGCCCCTCGACGACCTTGTGCAGCTGTAGGCCGCCCGCGTGATACCGCCCCGAGCGGTGCGGCTCTCGTGGGAATAGCACCGTCAGGTCGACCAGCACGCTGATCGGCGGGCGCACCACGCGGAAAGGCGGCCGGACGGGCTGACCGTTGTACCCGATCGACGCGAGCTGACCCATTAATCGATCATATGTTCGACCAAGCGGCTGAACCAGTCTGAAAACGTGTGCCGTCCGCAACTGGGGCGGGGCTACGATGACGCCGGAGATCGGCGCTCTATGAGTTCGCGGTCAGCGGCCAGACGCCGGGCGGATTCGACGGCGCGATGCTGCAGGCCGCGTTCCACAGTCACCGCCACCCCGCCTAGCCGGAACCATTCGGCGCGCCAAGATTCGCTAGAGTTGAGTGGAACAGACTCAACCTTGACGGCGTTGAACAACGCGACAAGCATTTTGCCAACCCCATTTAGACCCCGATGGAGGCCGGAGTGGACTCTTTCAACCCGACAACCAAGACGCAGGCGGCCCTGACCTCGGCCTTACAGGCGGCGACAGCTGCCGGCAACCCCGAGATCAGACCCGCGCATCTGCTGTTGGCGCTGCTGACGCAGAACGACGGGATCGCCGCGCCGCTGCTGGAGGCTGTCGGCGTCGAGCCCGCCACTATCCGCGCTGAAGCTCAGCACATTCTGGACAGGTTGCCGCAGGCCAGCGGGGCCAGCTCGCAACCGCAGTTGTCCCGCGAATCGCTGGCAGCTATCACCACCGCGCAGCAGCTGGCCACCGAAATGGACGACGAATACGTCTCCACCGAGCACCTGATGGTGGGGCTGGCCACCGGCGACTCCGAGGTCGCCAAGCTGTTGACTGGCCACGGCGCCTCTCCGCAGGCGCTGCGCGACGCGTTCGTCAAGGTCCGCGGTAGTGCTCGGGTCACCAGCGCCGACCCGGAATCCACCTACCAGGCGCTGGAGAAGTACTCCACTGACCTGACCGAGCGCGCTCGTGAAGGCAAACTCGACCCAGTCATCGGGCGGGACAACGAGATCCGACGCGTGGTGCAGGTGCTCTCCCGTCGCACCAAGAACAACCCGGTGCTGATCGGCGAGCCGGGCGTCGGCAAGACCGCGATCGTGGAGGGTTTAGCCCAGCGCATCGTTGCCGGCGACGTTCCCGAGAGTCTGCGCGACAAGACCGTCGTCTCGCTGGACTTGGGCTCGATGGTGGCCGGCGCCAAGTACCGCGGTGAGTTCGAGGAGCGGCTCAAGGCCGTGCTCGACGACATCAAAAACTCTGCGGGACAGATCATCACGTTCATCGACGAGCTGCACACCATCGTCGGGACTGGCGCGACCGGCGAGTCGGCGATGGACGCCGGCAACATGATCAAGCCGATGCTGGCCCGCGGCGAGCTGCGCCTGGTCGGCGCCACCACGCTCGACGAGTACCGCAAGTACATCGAGAAAGACGCCGCGCTGGAGCGGCGCTTCCAGCAGGTGTTCGTCGGCGAGCCGTCGGTGGAAGACACCGTGGGCATCCTGCGCGGCCTCAAAGACCGCTACGAGGTGCACCACGGCGTACGCATCACCGACTCGGCGTTGGTGGCGGCCGCGACGCTGTCCGATCGCTACATCACCGCCCGGTTCTTGCCGGACAAGGCCATTGACCTGGTCGACGAGGCGGCGAGCCGGCTGCGGATGGAGATCGACTCGCGACCCGTCGAGATCGACGAGGTCGAGCGGCTGGTCCGCCGGCTGGAGATCGAAGAGATGGCGCTGGCCAAAGAAGAGGACGAGGCGTCCAAGGAGCGGCTTGACAAGCTGCGCGCCGAGCTGGCCGACCAGAAGGAGAAGCTGGCCGAGCTGACCGCCAAGTGGCAAAACGAGAAGAACGCCATCGACGTCGTGCGCGAGCTCAAGGAGCAGCTCGAGACGTTGCGCGGCGAGTCCGAGCGCGCCGAGCGCGACGGCGACCTGGCCAAGGCCGCCGAGCTGCGCTATGGCCGAATCCCCGAGGTGGAAAAGAAACTCGACGCCGCGCTGCCACAGGCCGAGGCCCGCGAGAACGTGATGCTCAAAGAGGAGGTCGGTCCCGACGACATCGCCGACGTGGTGTCGGCGTGGACGGGCATCCCGGCCGGGCGGCTGCTGGAAGGCGAGACCGCCAAGCTGCTGCGGATGGAAGACGAGCTGGGCAAGCGCGTCGTCGGGCAGAAGAAGGCAGTGCAAGCCGTGTCCGACGCGGTGCGCCGTTCACGGGCCGGGGTCGCCGATCCCAACCGGCCGACCGGGTCGTTCCTGTTCCTCGGCCCCACCGGCGTCGGCAAGACCGAGCTGGCTAAGGCGTTGGCCGACTTCCTGTTCGACGATGAGCGGGCCATGGTTCGCATCGACATGAGCGAGTACGGCGAGAAGCACTCGGTGGCCCGCCTGGTCGGGGCGCCGCCCGGCTACATCGGCTACGACCAGGGCGGCCAGCTGACCGAGGCGGTCCGGCGGCGGCCCTACACGGTGGTGTTGTTCGACGAGGTCGAAAAGGCCCACCCGGACGTGTTCGACGTGCTGCTGCAAGTGCTCGACGAGGGCCGGCTGACCGACGGGCAGGGCCGCACGGTCGACTTCCGCAACACCATCCTCATCCTGACGTCCAACCTCGGATCGGGCGGCAGCGAGGAGCAGGTGATGGCGGCGGTGCGCTCGGCGTTCAAACCGGAATTCATCAACCGGCTCGACGACGTGTTGATCTTCGACGGCCTCAACCCAGAAGAACTGGTGCAGATCGTCGACATCCAGCTGGCTCAGCTGCAAAAGCGGCTAGCACAGCGCCGGCTGCAGCTCGAGGTATCGCTGCCGGCCAAGAAATGGCTGGCTCAACGTGGATTCGATCCGGTCTACGGCGCCCGTCCATTGCGGCGGCTGGTGCAGCAGGCCATCGGCGACCAGCTGGCCAAGATGTTGCTGGCCGGCGATGTCCACGACGGCGACATCGTGCCGGTCAACGTCAGCCCGGACGGCGACTCGCTGGTCCTGGGCTGACGCCGGCCGAGCGCCGGTGCCGAAGCGGTAGCAAACATTAATTCTGTTGTGACCTGCTGACGTTCTCGGTTGAGGGCTAACAGCAGCTAGGCTAACGGGCGATGGTTCCCCTCTGGTTTACGCTGTCCGCGCTGTGCTTCGTCGGCGCGGCAGTGCTGCTGTACGTCGACATCGACCGTCGCCGCGGGCGGGGTCGTCGCCGCAAATCGTGGGCACGGTCGCACGGATTCGACTACGAGCAGGAGTCGACGGAAATCCTCAAGCGCTGGAAGCGCGGAGTGATGTCGACCGTGGGCAGCAATATCCCGGCGCGCAACGTCGTTTTGGGGCAGATTCGCGGTGAGGCGGTGTTCATCTTCGATCTCGAGGAAGTCGCCACCGTGATCGCGCTGCACCGCAAGGTGGGCACCAACGTCGTGGTCGATGTCCGCCTCAAGGGGCTCAAAGAGCCTCGCGAGAACGACATTTGGCTGCTGGGCGCGATCGGGCCGCGGATGGTCTACTCCACCAACCTGGACGCCGCCCGACGGGCCTGCGATCGCCGCATGGTCACCTTCGCGCACACCGCACCGGACTGTGCCGAGATCATGTGGAACGAGCAGAACTGGACGCTGGTCAGCATGCCGATCGGCAGTACCCGCGCCCAGTGGGACGAGGGCCTGCGCACGGTGCGCCAATTCAACGACCTGCTACGGGTATTGCCGCCGGTGCCACAGCAAGCCTCGGCGTCGCAGTCGGCCGAACGTCGTAAAGAAACGCCCAGCCGCCCGCTGGCCCCAGCCGGTCGGGGCGAATCGCCCCGGCGCCCGGAAGCCGCCACCCGGGAGGCCGCGCGCCCGGAGCCGATCCGCCGTGCATCGGCTGAGCCCGTGCGTCGGGAGAATGCCGGTGACGCGCCCCTGCGGCGTCCGCCGACGGGCCGTAACAGCTATCAGGCCACCCACTACCAGCGCTGATACCTGCTGCTGCGGGCGTAGGCGCCTTCGCTACGCTGTCGATCATGCCGCGCCGCGTCGCCCTGATCACCGGGCCCACATCCGGGATCGGCGCGGGTTTTGCCCGCCGCTACGCCGCCGACGGCTATGACTTGGTGCTGGTATCCCGCGACGCCGACCGGCTAACCGAGCTGGCGGCCGAACTGCACGACGAGGGCGGCCGCGCCGTCGAGGTGCTACCGGCCGACCTGGCCGAGTCCGCCGACCGCGCCAAGGTGGCCGAGCGGTTGGCCGCCGGCGTCGACGTATTGGTCAACAACGCCGGGTTCGGCACATCCGGTGATTTCTGGACCGCCGATCCCGGCCTGCTGCAGTCGCAACTGGACGTCAATGTCACCACCGTGATGCAGCTGACCAGGGCCGCGTTGCCGGCGATGATCGACGCCCGCGCAGGCACCGTCGTCAACGTCGCCAGCGTCGCGGGATTGCTGTCCGGCCGGGGCTCGACCTATTCGGCGTCCAAGGCGTGGGTGGTGTCGTTCACCGAAGGTTTGGCTGTTGGGCTGAGGGGCACGGGCGTCGGGTTACACGTGGTGTGTCCGGGCTACGTGCACACCGAATTTCACGACCGGGCCGGCATCGACATGAAGTCGCTGCCGTCATTCATGTGGCTTGAGGTTGACGACGTGGTCCGGGAAACCCTGGCCGACATCGCCCGCGGCAAGGTGCTCATCATTCCGGGCGTGCAGTACAAGGCGCTCACCACCGCCAACCGGATGGTGCCGCGAAGCCTGGCGCGCGCCGCTACAAGGGTTTTCGGCCGGGGCCGTGGCCGCACCTGACGTGAGCACCACCGACCGCGACGAGTTGGCCGACTTGGTGCGTCGGCTGGCCGTGGTGCATGGGCGCGTCACGTTGTCGTCGGGCAAGGAGGCCGACTACTACGTCGACCTGCGTCGCGCCACGCTGCATCACCGGGCCGCCCCGCTGATCGGCAGCCTGATCCGCGAACTCACCGACGACTGGGAGTACGCGGCGGTTGGCGGGCTGACCCTGGGTGCCGATCCGGTCGCCACCGCGGTCATGCATGCACCCGGCCGGCCGATCGACGCTTTCGTGGTGCGTAAGTCGGTGAAAGCCCATGGTATGCAACGCCTTATCGAAGGGCCCGACATCTCCGGTCGACGAGTGCTGGTGGTGGAGGACACCAGTACGACCGGCGCATCGGCCCTGACCGCGGTGCGGGCCGTGCAGGACGCCGGCGCCCAGGTGGTCGGCGTGGCTACCGTCGTCGACCGCGCAACCGGCGCCGCGGAAGCCATCGAGGCCGAAGGGCTGACCTACCGCTGCGTGCTCGGGCTGGCGGACTTGGGTCTGCACTGAAGATCGTGCGGACTCTCATCGCGATCGTCGCGACGCTGGTGCTGACCTGTTCGGCAGCCTGCTCTCATTCCACACACCGCGACCCAATCTATGGCGCGCAGACCGCCCGGCTGGGTGACTCGCTGGCGGTATTGGGTTGGAACACTTCGGTATCCAACCTGCGCTGGCAAGACGACTACGTGCTGGTCGATGTCGACGCGGCCCCCGCCGACCCGGCCAAAGCCCACGCCGACGCCCGCGATATCCGGTTTGGTCTCTACGGCGCGCTGCCGCATCCCATGGAAGCCGCCGGCATCGGCAGCTGCGAAAACGTGAAAAACCTTGTCATTCAGTCGCTTTCCGCGCCAGGAGGTAAACGGCTGACCGGTACGGCGTGCCTGGGTCCGCTGACTGACCGCAGCGCGGTCCGCGGGGTATACCTCTACTCGCCGCGTGACCGGCTCGCCGAGACCGCCGCGGCCTATCCGGCCGCATTCCCGGTCGGTCTACTGCCAACGAAGCAGAACGACACCGGTCTGGTGGTTAAGACCACCAGCGTAGACGCCTGGCGGGCCGATGGTACCCAGCTGACCCAGGCCTCGCTCGGCGACCCGAATGCATTCAGCGGCAGCGGCTACATGCTGCTCGGGCTGGTGGCCGACACCCTCGCGGCGAAGTACCGCGACGACTCCGCAGCTCGCGGTGGGCCGATGATGTTGCTGGTCGCCCCGACCCTGCCTCCGCCGGGGCTGAGCGCGGCCTGCTCGGCGTACGGGTCGTCGGTGTTGATCCTGCCCGAGGCGTCGCTGGACGCCGTGCACGTCAATGCGTCGCTGTGCACTCAGGGCGAGATCAACGAGGCGCTGCTGTACGCGACCGTTGCGGTCGTGGGCACCCACGCCGCAGTCTGGACGATCCAGTGACCGAACCCGGTCCCACCGAATGGGGCGTTGCGGCAGCCGGAGTCGGCCCCTGGATCGGGGCGCTCCCCGACGACCCGCGGTATGACCCGGCACTGCTGCGCGACGGCGACACCCGCAATGTCGTCGACGCCTACCGGTACTGGACGCGTGAGGCGATCAAGGCCGATATCGACAAACGGAGACATGCGCTCCATGTGGCGATCGAGAACTTCGGCCACGACGCCAACATCGGCGGGGTGGTGCGCACCGCCAACGCGTTCGCCGTGCACACCGTTCACATCGTCGGTCGTCGGCGGTGGAACCGCCGCGGCGCCATGGTCACCGACCGCTACCAACGGCTGTGCCACCACGACCACATCGCCGACCTGCTGAGTTTCGCTGCGGGAGCGGGCCTGACGGTGGTCGCGGTCGACAACGTGCCGGGCGCAGCGCGGCTCGAGCAGACGACGTTGCCGCGGAACTGCCTGCTGGTCTTCGGCCAAGAAGGTCCCGGCATCACTGACGATGCCAGGGCGGGCGCGTCGCTGACCGTGTCGATCGCCCAATTCGGGTCGACGCGCAGTATCAACGTCGCGGTCGCGGCGGGCATCGCCATGCATGCCTGGATCAGCCAACACGGGAACATTGAGCAGGCCTGGTAGGGCAGGATCAGTTCCCATGGATCAGGTATGGGTCAACCGGGCGGTCAGTGCGGAAGCCGCCGTCACAGGACGGCACCTGAAACGCCTGTGGGCGCTGCCCGGTACCCAACTCGGCGTGGTGGCCTGGCCGCCTGCCCGGCGCGACCGATGGTTTGGTGGCTGGCACTACTGGTGGCAGGCGCATCTGCTGGACTGCCTGGTCGACGCCGAGCTGCGCGATCCGCAGCCTGAGCGCCGCATCAAGATCAATCGACAGATCCGCTCACACCGGCTGCGCAACAACGGATCCTGGGTCAACAGCTACTACGACGACATGGCATGGCTGGCACTGGCGCTGGAGCGAGCCGCGCGGGTCGCCGGCGTCGAGCGCAAACGCGCGCTGCACAAGCTGAACGACCAACTCGTCAAAGCCTGGGTACCCGAAGACGGCGGCGGCATCCCGTGGCGCAAGCAGGACCAGTTCTTCAACGCCCCGGCCAACGGCCCGGCCGGGATCTTCTTGACGCGCTACGGCGACCGGCTGCGCCGAGCCCAGCAGATGGCGGACTGGATCGACGCCACGTTGATCGACCCCGACACGCACCTGGTGTTCGACGGCATCAAGGCGGGTTCACTGGTTCGCGCGCAGTACACCTACTGCCAGGGTGTGGTGCTGGGTCTGGAAACCGAACTGGCCGCCCGTACCCAGGACGATCGCCACGCGCCGCGGGTCCATCGCCTGGTCGCCGCCGTCGACGAGCACATGGCGCCGGGCGGCGTGCTGCGCGGCACCGGCGGTGGCGACGGCGGGTTGTTCGGCGGCGTCACCGCTCGCTACCTGGCGTTGGTCGCCACCACGTTGCCCGGGGAGTCGGTCGCGGATGCCGCGGCGCGCGAAACCGCACGCGAAATCGTGCTGTCCTCGGCGCAGTCCGCATGGAACAACCGGCAGTCCGTGCAAGGGCTGCCGTTGTTCGGGCCGTTCTGGGATCGCACCGCCGAGCTGCCTACGGACGGCGGAAAGCAGGCCGAGTTCGTCGGCGGTGCGGTCACCGGTTCGGAAATAGCTGAGCGTGATCTGTCCGTGCAGCTATCCGGTTGGATGCTGATGGAGGCCGCACATGCCGTGACCATCAATGAGAGGACCAGTGATGAGTAAAGTCCACGCAGGTGCCGACTCGGCGCTCAAGGGCCTGCTGAAGGACGGCATGAGCATCGCTGCCGGTGGTTTCGGCCTTTGCGGCATTCCGGAGAACTTGATTCAGGCTCTGGTCGACAGCGGCGTCAAGGATCTCACCATCGTCGGAAACAACGCCGGCGTAGACGATTTCGGCATGGGCCTGCTGCTCAAGGCGCGACAGGTGAAGAAGGTGATTGCCTCCTACGTGGGCGAGAACAAGGAGTTCGAGCGCCAAGTGCTGGCTGGAGAACTCGACCTTGTCCTGACGCCGCAGGGCACTCTTGCGGAGAAGTTACGCGCCGGCGGGGCAGGCATTCCCGGCTTCTACACCCGCACCGCCTACGGCACCAATCTCGCCGAAGGCAAAGACACCCGGGTCTTCGACGGCACCGAATACGTTCTGGAAGAAGGCATTCGGGCCGACCTGGCGATCGTCAAAGCGTGGAAGGGTGACACGGCGGGCAACCTGGTCTACCGGAAAACGGCGCGCAACTTCAACCCGATGATCGCCACCTGCGGCGCGGTGACCGTGGCCGAGGTGGAAGAACTGGTCGACATCGGCGACCTCGACCCCGAACTGATCCACACCCCGGGCATCTATGTGGACCGCGTCATCGAGGGCACCAACTACGAGAAGCGCATCGAATTCCGCACCACCAGCGGCGGCGCGGCGCTCAAGCACGAAAGCCCGATCCGCGAGCTGATGGCCCAGCGCGCCGCCAAGGAACTACGCGACGGCTACTACGTGAACCTGGGCATCGGCATCCCGACGTTGGTGGCCAACTTCATTCCCGACAACATCAACGTGACGCTGCAGTCGGAGAACGGGCTGCTTGGCATCGGTTCCTACCCGCGCGAAGACAGCGTCGATCCCGATCTCATCAACGCCGGCAAGCAGACCATCACCACCCTGGCAGGGTCTAGCTTTTTCAGCAGCGCCGACTCCTTCGCGATGATCCGCGGCGGTCACATCGACCTTTCCATCCTTGGTGGCCTCGAGGTGGCGGACAACGGTGACCTGGCCAACTGGATGGTGCCAGGCAAGATGGTCAAAGGGCCCGGCGGCGCCATGGATTTGGTGTCCGGCGTCAAGCGCGTGATCGTCGTGATGGATCACACCGCTAAAGACGGCACCCCGAAGATCCTCAAGCAGTGCACGCTGCCGATCACCGGCAAGGGCGTGGTGGACATGATCATCACTGACCTGTGTGTATTCGACGTCGAGCCGGAACACGGGCTGACGCTGACGGAATTACACCCCGGGGTGAGCGTCGCCGACGTCCGAACCAAGACCGGCTGCGACTTCAAGGTCGCCGTGTGAGGCATCGACTGTGAACTCACCCCTTGAGCCCAAGCCGAGCGGCGCCGCCCTGAGTTCACACTCGACGCCCTGGATACACACTCGGCTGGTCCTGCTGACGTTCGCGGCGACGATTCAGGTAGATCCGTGCCATCGAGATGAAGGCCGGCAACATCGACACGAACAAGATGGCCAGGATGATCTTTTCCAGATTGTGGTGGACGAACTCGTTGTTGCCCAAGAAGTAGCCCAGCAGCGTCGCACCTCCACCCCAGGCGATGCCGCCGACGATGTCGAACCCGAGGAACACCGGATAGCGCATGTAGGACACCCCGGCGACCACCGGGGTGAACGTCCGGATGAACGGCATGAACCGGGCCATGATGATGGCCATCGGACCGTACTTCTCGAAAAAGGCGTGCGACTCCGTGACGTGGTGCTGCTTGAAGAAGCGCGAATCCTCCTTCTTGAACAGCGCCGGGCCGATTCGCCGCCCAATGAAATACCCGGTCTGATCGCCGAGCACCGCAACCACCGCGACACAGCTGGCCAACACTTCGATGCTGACCGGCGGGTTCGCGCTCGCGGCCAGCAAACCGCCGGTGAACAGCAACGACTCGCCAGGCAACAGCGGGAACAGCAGACCCGTCTCGACGAAGACGATGAGCAGGATGCCGGGCAGCACTGCGTGCCCGAACACGCCATGGGCGCCCAACCAGTACATCGGGTCGAGCAAGTCAGGCATGGCCACTATGGCGGTGTTCACGGTGTTCCAAGATACCGGCGAAAACGGCCGGCCTTGACCAGGCGCAGCGGCGGGAACCCGTCGGGCTGCCAACCAGAGTGTCTTGTTGCGATACTGATGGGCACACGTCAGGAAGGAAGCGTCATGCCCATCGCAACGCCAGAGGTCTACGCGGAGATGCTGGGTCGCGCGAAGGAGAACTCGTACGCCTTCCCGGCCATCAACTGCACGTCTTCGGAGACCGTCAATGCCGCGATCAAAGGTTTCGCCGACGCCGGCAGCGACGGCATTATCCAGTTCTCTACCGGTGGCGCGGAATTCGCTTCCGGGCTCGGAGTTAAGGAGATGGTGACCGGCGCGGTCGCGCTGGCAAAGTTCACCCGCACCGTCGCAGCGAAGTACCCGATCAATGTCGCCCTGCACACCGACCACTGTCCGAAGGACAAGTTGGACAGCTACGTACGCCCGTTGCTGGCGATCTCGGCCAAACGGGTTGCCGCCGGAAAAAACCCGCTGTTCCAGTCGCACATGTGGGACGGCTCGGCGGTGCCGATCGACGAGAACCTGGTGATCGCCCAGGAGCTACTCAAACAAGCCGCGGCCGCCAAGATTGTCTTGGAGATCGAGATCGGCGTCGTGGGCGGGGAAGAGGACGGCGTCGCCAACGAGATCAACGACAAGCTCTACACCACCCCCGAGGACTTCGAGAAAACCATTGAGGCGCTGGGCCACGGCGAGCACGGCAAGTACCTGCTCGCCGCGACATTCGGCAACGTGCACGGCGTCTACAAGCCCGGCAACGTCAAGCTGCGCCCCGACATCCTCGACCAGGGGCAGAAAGTGGCGTCGGCGAAACTGGGCCTACCCGACGGCTCCAAACCGTTCGACTTCGTGTTTCACGGTGGGTCGGGCTCGGAGAAGTCGGAGATCGAGGAGGCGCTGGGCTACGGCGTGGTGAAGATGAACGTCGACACCGACACCCAGTACGCGTTCACCCGCCCGATCGCGGGCCACATGTTCACCAACTACGACGGCGTGCTCAAGGTCGACGGCGAAGTGGGCTCCAAGAAGGCCTACGACCCTCGCAGCTACCTCAAGGCCGCCGAAGCCGCGATGACCAAGCGGGTGATCGAAGCGTGCAACGACCTGCACTGTGCAGGGAAGTCGGTCAGCGCAGGGTAAAGCTGTCGGCCGGGGTCAGCCGGTGTTGGATTGGCAGATCTTCCACTGGTCGTCGCGGTATTGAAGGTCGAAGCTGCGGGTCGAGCGGATCTGCGGCGCGTAGGCCATGAACGCGGTGACGTTGGCTTCGGCGTGCCCGTCGTCGACGACGACCTGATCGATGCTGGCCACCACCGGATACTGCTTAGCCGCCGCAATCCGCCGATAGGTGTTGGTCCACTCATGCTCGTCGTAGTTGAGGTAGCCGTTGCGGGTGTCTCCGCAGGTGATGCTGCGTAGCTTGGCCAGGTCGCCGTTCTGCACCGCGATATCGAAGCTTTGGATGGTGTTGCGGACCTGGTCTTCCTGTGAGGCTTTCGGTTTCTTGTTGCTCCGCGTCAACAACACCGTGCCCAGTACCGCAACCGCCGTCAACGCCAAAATGATGAGGATCAACGCCAGTACCCAGCCCCAACTGCGCTGGGTCGACGGCCGCAACTTGGCACCCAGCCGAGGCGGAATCAGCTGCGGCATAGCAGTTCTCGGCCGTGTTCCGCCCGCTTCAGGTCGGCCCGGTTCGAAGACTTCGGTCGCGGGTTCTGCGGCGGCGTTCATGACCGCAGTCTCCTTGGCGTCGAAACCCGGCGCGGTGAAGCGACGCTCACCGCGCGCAAGCCGCGGTCGGGATGGCTCCTGCTCGCGCTGGGCCTTGGCCATCACCTCGGTCGCCGGC
The DNA here is from genome assembly GCA_963744835.1 of uncultured Actinomycetota bacterium. GTDB lineage: Bacteria > Actinomycetota > Actinomycetes > Mycobacteriales > Mycobacteriaceae > Mycobacterium. The sequence continues at coordinate 393,297 of CAVUVB010000006.1, read as the reverse complement.
TCGGCTGTAGCGGGTGCCGCGTGGTAGCTCTCGGTGACCTCTTCGTCGGGATCGACGGCGTGCTCGGCGACGGTAGCGTCGGATTCCACCAGGTCGCTCGCGTCTGGATCCGACCCAGCCGCATTCGACGTGTGGTCGCGGTCAGGCCCTGATGGATTGGGCATAAGCGCTACTGTCCTCTTCGCTGTCGAAATACCTATTGGAGCTTAGCGACTCAGCTTCGGGTTTGGGGTGGCGGCGTCACCCCGACCGGACGACGCACGGCACAATAAGCGCCATGACGCCGATGCATGACCTAATGGGGCCGGATCCGATTTTATTGCCCGGCGATACCGACGCCGAGGCCGAACTCCTCGCCAACGAGAACCCGGCGAAAGTCGCCGCCGGGCATCCGTCGGCCTCGGTGGCCTGGGCGGCGCTGGCCGAAGACGCCCTGGCCGACGACAAGGCGATCACCGCCTACGCCTACGCCCGGACCGGCTACCACCGCGGCCTGGACCAACTGCGCCGCAACGGGTGGAAAGGTTTCGGTCCGGTGCCCTATTCGCATGAACCCAATCGCGGCTTCCTGCGGTGCGTGGCGGCGCTGGAGCGGGCGGCCGCCGCGATCGGCGAAACCGATGAGCAGGCCCGGTGCCTGGACCTGCTCGACGATTGTGACCCCGCTGCCCGGGACGCCCTCGGGTTGAATTAGATCCGGCCCACCGAGCAGCCGCCAGGCGGCTCCACCTGAATGGTGGCGTGGCCCAAACCGTGCGCGGCCACAATCGCCCGCGCCTCGTCGAGTACCCCCGCCGCGTCGCCATGGCTGGCCAGGTGTGCGGTCACCATGTCCTTGCCGGGCACCAGCGTCCACACGTGCAAGTCGTGCACGTCGGTCACGCCGTCGACGGCGGACAACGCGGACCGCAGCTCGTCGACGTTGATGTGGCGGGGCGACGATTCGGACAGGATGCGCAGCGCGCCAAAAGCCAGTGACAACGCCCGAGGCAGCACCCACAACGCGACCAGGACGGCGACCACCACGTCGGCGTAGGGCCAATGCGTTGTGACGGTGACCAGACCCGCGATGAGCACACCGATGCTGCCGACGGTGTCGGCGATGACCTCCATGTAAGCGCCCTTGACGGCCAGGCTCTGCGTCGAGTGTGACCGCAGCAGCAGCGCCACCGCCGCATTGGTGGCCAGCCCGGCCAGGGCCACGACGATCATCGGCATCCCCGGCACTTCTGGCGCTCGGCCGATCCGCCCGATCGCTTCGCGGAGAATGATCGTTGCCACCCCGATCAGCAGGACGGCGTTGGCCACCGCGGTAAACACCTCGGCACGGTGCCAGCCGTAGGTGCGGCCCGGCGACGAGCTGCCGCGTTGGCCGAGTAGCACCGCGCACAGCCCCATGAATGTGGCCGCCACGTCGGTCAGGATGTGGCCGGCGTCGGACAGCAATGCGATGGAGCCGATCACCAGCGCGGTGGTCAGTTCCACCACAAAGAACACACCCAGCAATGCAGTGGCAGCGACCATTCTGGGAACTGGTGTGCCGGTGTTCGTGTGATCGTGGCCGGCGCCCATGGGCGCCCAATATATGCGTGATTACGCATATATTGCAAGCTTCAGAACCAGGAACGCCAGAATTGGGTAAGCCCAGCACCGGCTTGCCACAGGATCCTGGGCACCCCGGAGAGCTCGAACAACCAAGAGACGACCCCGAAGAACAATTGGCCCACCTGCGGCACGAAGAGCAAAAACACCAGGAACAAGATGCCGTACGGCTTGAACTGTTCGAGCGCTCGCTGGTTTTCCGGACTCAGATGCGGTTCCAGCGCGTTATAGCCGTCCAGGCCGGGAACTGGCAGCACGTTCAGCAGCAGCGCAGTGATCTGCAGGAAGCCCAAAAATGCCACTCCTGCCCACAACACCAGATGCGCCGGGTCGAAAAAGAACCTCGTCACTGCCAGTAGCAGCACTGCCAACAGCAAGTTAGCCGACGGCCCCGCCAGGCTGACGATGGTGCGCTGGGCGGGGGTCATGGACGACGTTCGTAAGTAGACTGCGGCGCCGGGCAGGCCGATGCCGCCCAGCGCGGTGATCAAAATCGGTATACCCAGCGACAGCCACGGGTTGCTGTAACGCCGTGGATCCAAGTCCAGGTAGCCGCGGACGGCGACGCCACGATCGCCGAACCGCCACGCAGTGAACGCGTGTCCGAACTCGTGCAGGCACAGCGACACCACCCAGCCCGCGATCACAAGGACGAATACCGCGCCATGGGCCAGCGCCCCCGGTTGGTCGCCGTCCCACCAGGCCAGCGCGCCGCCGAAGACCGTCAGGGCGAGGATGGCCAGAAAGATCGGGCTGGGCCGTACTGAACGCTGCACGGGCATATGCACGTCACGAAGCTACCGGACCAACAACCAACTCTCGGTGTTGCGATAGATCGTCGACCGCCGCGTCGCCCGGGGCGCCGGCACACCGTCGCGGACCACGGCCGCGCCGGTGGTGCCCAGCTGCGCCGCTCGCCCGGCCAGCCAGCGGCGCGACCGGGCACCCGAAACCCGCGCCCGAAGACCCGGGAGTGCGACCGTCGGCTCGATTCGAACCCCGGCAACATCGCCGTCGAAGAGCACGGCGTCGTCGACCACAGCCTCGCCGTGCAGGAGCTCCGCGTCCTCGGGTGGCCCCCAGTGGGCCGCACCCACGATCACCGTCCCGGTCTCGTCGCGGATCAGCGGCACCCGCCGCGCCGATCCGCGCCGCGCCCGGCGGGCCGCCCGGCGACCCGCTGGCACCCGGTACACCCGGGTAGCCGGGGTACGGCGGCGCGCTACATACGCCACCTCGACGTCGAGTCGGTCGGCGCGCAGCAGCCTGCTCAGCACGGTGGCCAGGTCGGCATCGGTCCCCACCACCACCAGCCGTCGGTAGCGTCGCACCGCGAGGTCGACATCGGCCGGGCTTTCCACTCGGTGGGTGAGCAAGCTGCGCACCGGTCCGGGCGCACGGCGATCGCCGAACAACAACACCGCCCTACTGGCGGCGTGCCCGCCAGTATCCATGCGCTATACCGCGGCCACCACGCTTATGACCACCTGAGCAATGCGGGAGCTCCCAGGTTCTTCGCGTCGGACTCGGACAGATTTACCAACGTCGGTTGGCTGTTGCCACCTGTCCCAACGGTGTAGATCGTCACGTAGTTGTGGTGGACTCGATCAGGGTCGTCGTAGAGGAAGGCCACCTTCGTTCCGTCGGGATTGGGCACCGGATCATGTACCTGCGCGGTGTTGGTGGCGGGCAGTAACGGCACCTCATTGGTCGCGGGCAGGTACGGGCATCTGCCGGTTGCAGCGGTGGCGGGGGCGACCGGTACTTTGGCTATCTGAGTGCCCGGGGCAATGACCATCACCCGGGTGTCGGCATTCAACCAACTCCCGTCCATGTTGCTGCAACCGAACAGCAGGCTGCCATCCGCATTGAGCGCGACACCGCCCTGGTCGGCAGCATTCGGCGGGTTGAGCGTCAGCTGTTGCCCGTTGCTCGTCGACCCCGCCGGCACCTTGTACACCTCGGTATACATGGCGCCTTGGGAATTCTTGTTGTAGTAGTAATTTCCGGCTGCGTCGAATCCGATCGCCGAGTATGACGGCGGATTGCCCGAAAAAGCACCCCCGGCCGCCGCGGTGGTCACCGCGGTGAACTGCCCGTTGGAATCTATCCACCCCGCCATCAATTGCCCATTGACCATCGAGCTGACAGCAAATTTGGTGAGGTCAGGCGAAGCGGCCAACGCCGGGTACGTGGAGGGTTGCACTGATCCAGTGGTCGGGATGATGAAAGTAACGGCCTGGGAGTACTTTCCTGAGTTGGGATCGATGAAACTGTAGGTTCGTTTGTTACCAACCGAAGTCAACGCCAAGATGCCCGACTTCGCCCCGCCCGGCGATGCCTGAGGCGCCCCGCCCGAAGGTGAAGCTGATTCAGAGCCGGCACCCCCCGCCCGGGAGGCCTGACCGGACTTTTGCCCGAAGTAGTGGTTGTAGACGGGGTACACCACTTTCGAACTCGCCGGTATTGCCGCGACGACGACGAGCACGATGGCGGTGACGATCACGGCCCTGCGCGCGACTGACTGATGCGACCGGAGTGTGAAGATCGCGGCGATGATAGCGATCGCGGCGACCGCAAGGATGCCTGGAAGGAACGTTCCGAACTTGACTCGGCCCGCCACCAGCGCGGCAATGACCAGTACCAGAGCAAGCCCCGCGAGCACGAGCCCGACTTTGATTGCGCCGGACTTGATCCGGGACGCGGCGGGCGGCTCCGCTTGCCTGGGCGGAGGCGGCTGGTCAGCCGGGGGCGGCGGAGGCGGCGGAGGCGGCGGTTGCGCGGGCCCCGAAGTCGGCTTTCGCTGACGGTGTGGTGTCCAGTTTTGGCCGTCCCAGTAACGCTGTGCGTTCGCGTCATCTGGGTCGTCATACCAGCCGGGCTGGCGGGGTGTCGTCATGCTCTCTCCCGAGAAGGTTGTGCTGCACGGGTCCTGGCAAAGTTTGGGACGGACGTCTTGGAACTTTCTTGTCGCGGATCGTATCGTCGACATGGGACGACTAGTGGCAGTTCGGACAGGTGACTGCGATTGTCGTGGTGCGGCACTGGCTGCGGCGATACCTTTGGGTCCGGGCAATTCGGTGGTGCGCATTGCTAGGGTTCTCCTGTCTCGCGTCGTGCTGACGTGAGGGAGGCACACCGGCAGACACCAGTGGGAGAAACGCCATGCCGGCAATCGTCCTGATCGGCGCCCAATGGGGCGACGAGGGCAAAGGCAAGGCCACCGACCTGCTCGGCGGTCGTGCCCAGTGGGTGGTGCGCTATCAGGGCGGCAACAACGCGGGGCACACCGTGGTGTTGCCCACCGGTGAGAACTTCGCTCTGCACCTCATTCCGTCGGGGGTGCTGACGCCCGGGGTCACCAACGTCATCGGCAACGGCGTGGTGGTCGATCCCGGTGTGCTGCTCGACGAGCTGAAGGGGCTCGAGGACCGCGGCGTCGACACCTCCCGGCTGCTGATCTCCGCCGACGCGCACTTGCTGATGCCTTACCACGTAGCCATCGACAAGGTGACCGAGCGCTACATGGGCAGTAAGAAGATCGGCACTACCGGCCGCGGCATCGGGCCGTGCTACCAGGACAAGATCGCCCGCATTGGGATCCGGGTTGCCGACGTGCTGAATCCGGATGAGCTGACCCACAAGATCGAAGCCGCACTGGAATTCAAAAACCAGGTGCTGGTCAAGATCTACAACCGCAAGGCGCTGGATCCCGCGCAGTTGGTCGAGCAGCTGCTCACCCAGGCCGAGGGCTTCAGGCACCGCATCGCCGACAGCAGGCTGCTGCTTAACACCGCGCTCGAGGCCGGCGAAATCGTCTTGCTGGAAGGCTCGCAGGGCACCCTGCTCGACGTCGACCATGGCACGTATCCGTATGTGACATCGTCGAATCCGACCGCCGGCGGCGCGGCTGTCGGCTCCGGCATCGGTCCGACCCGGATTACCACCGTGCTCGGAATTCTCAAGGCCTACACCACCCGGGTTGGTTCCGGCCCGTTCCCCACCGAATTGTTCGACGCCAACGGCGAATATCTGTCGAAGACCGGAGGCGAGTTCGGCGTCACCACCGGCCGGCGGCGGCGCTGCGGCTGGTTCGACGCCGTCATCGCGCGCTACGCCACCCGCGTCAACGGCATCACCGACTACTTCCTGACCAAGCTGGACGTGTTGTCCAGCCTGGAAACGGTTCCGGTGTGCGTGGGATACACCATCGATGGCAAACAGACCCGCGACATGCCGATGACCCAGAGCGACCTGGGCCGCGCCGAACCGGTCTACGAAGAACTGCCGGGCTGGTGGGAGGACATTTCCGGCGCACGGAAGTTCGACGATCTACCGGCCAAGGCGCGCGACTATGTCTCGCGGCTGGAAGAGCTTGCCGGAGCGCATATTTCGTGCATTGGTGTTGGCCCGGGCCGCGATCAGACCATCGTGCGCCGCGACGTCTTGGCGGCCTGCCCGTGACGGATTCCTCGCGGAGCCCTTCTCAAAGCCCCCAACAACTCGACCCCGATTACGAGCATCACGGCGGCTTTCCGGAATATGGCGCGGCCAGCCCGGGACCGGGCTTCGGCCGGTTCGTCACGGCGATGCGCCGGTTGCAGGATCTCGCGGTGTCCGCCGATCCCGGTGAGGACGTCTGGGAGAACGCCGCCGACAGCGTGGAGGCGCTGAGGGCGGTGCTTGCGCCGTTTCACGCCCCCGAGGGTCAGGGCCCCGCGGGCCGATCGCCGCAGTTGCCGGGGATGGGCAGCTTGCTGCTGCCGCCGTGGACGATGACCAGATTCGACTCCGACGGCGTGGAGATGCAGGGCCAGTTCTGCCGGTTCCACGTAGGCGGCAACGGCGCGGTGCACGGCGGCGTGATCCCGCTGCTGTTCGATCATGTCTTTGGGATGGTGGTGCACGCGGCGGGTCGGCCGATCAGCCGGACGGGGTTCCTGCACGTCGATTACCGCAAGATCACCCCGATCGACACAACGCTTGGAGTCCGGGGACACGTCACTTCCACCGAAGGGCGCAAAGCCTTTGTCCGCGGCGAATTGCTCGACGGCGACACGGTGCTGGCCGAAGCCAACGCCCTGATGATCCGGCTGCTGCCCGGGCAGCCTTAAACTGCCCACCTATCCTTGAGCGCGTGGCGCACGACGAGTCGACGCACGGAGCCCACGAGCAGCACACCGACAGCCGGACCAAGGTGATGTTGTTGGGCTCGGGAGAGTTCAGCTTGGAGCTGGCGATTGCCTTTCAGCGGCTCGGCGCGGAGGTGATCGCGGTCGAGCGGTATGCCGATGCGCCCGCACACAAGGTCGCCGACCAGGCACTGGTGGTCAACATGACCGACACCGACGAGTTGGTCGCGGTGATCAGGCGGATTCAGCCAAATTTCGTAGTGACAGCTACCGATGCGGTTCCCGCAGACGCGCTGACGGCCGCGGCCGAAACCGATTTCGCCGAGGTTTTCCCGACCGCCCGCTGCGCCCGGCTCACCGCCGACCGGGAGGGCCTGCGGCGGCTGGCTGCCGACGAACTCGGCCTGCCCACCGCGCCGTTCTGGTTTGCCGGATCGCCTGACGAGCTGCGGGCGGTGGCCGATCACGCGGGCTACCCGCTGCGCGTGCAGCCGGTGGCTCCGGTGACCCTAGCGGCCGGTGAAGGGCACTCGGTGGTCCTGACACCGGCGGACGTCGAGTCGGCCTGGCAGCGTGCGGTGTCGGCCGGCGGCCGGCTGGCCCACAACCGGGTGATGGCCGAGACCCTCGTCGAGATCGACGTTCACGTCACATTGCTCACGGTCCGCAGCGCTGGACCGAACGGGCCGACGATCGACTTTTGCGTCCCGATCGGACACGGCGAAGCCATCGGTGACGTCCAGGAATCCTGGCAACCGCAAAGCATGAGCACGACGGCGTTGGACACCGCCAAGTCGATTGCGGCTCGTATGGTCAAGGCCTTGGGCGGGCGCGGCCTGTTCGGGGTCGAACTGATGGTCCGCGGCGACGAGGTGTACTTCAGCGACGTCACCGCCCGGCCCTTCGAGAGCGGCTTGGTCACCTTGCGCAGTCAGCGCCTTTCGGAATTCGAGCTGCAAGCCCGGGCCATCCTGGGTCTGCCGACCGACACCATCATGATTTCGCCGGGTGCCGCCGAGGTGATCTACGCCGGCACGGATGGGAGCGCTGGGGTCGGCGGTAACGTTGGCCGCGGCGCGCTGGTCGACGCGCTGAGGCCGCCGGAGAGCGACGTGCGGGTGTTCGGCGGCTGGGAGCCGGAAGTGCGACGCCCGTTGGGGGTGGCCGTCGTCACATCCTCGGACGTGAGCAGCGCGCGTAAACACGCCCGGCAGGCGTCGGCCGCACTGCGCAGGCTCTGGTAGTCCTTGTCTCAGTCAGGTATGCGAGACTCACGCGGGTGAGCTATGCGGGAGATATCACACCCGAGCAGGCTTGGAAGCTGCTCAGCGACAACCCTGAGGCGGTGCTGGTCGACGTGCGCACCGACGCCGAATGGCGCTTCGTTGGCGTGCCCGATCTGTCGCCCTTAGACCGCGAGGTCGTCTACATCGAATGGAACGGCGTCGACGGCAAGCGCAATGAGAACTTCGCGGCCGAACTGGCCGAACACGTACCTGCCAATACCGGGGACCGGCCGGTGATCTTTCTGTGTCGCTCGGGGAATCGCTCGATTAGTGCGGCCGAGGCCGCCACCGAGGCGGGTATCGCCCCGTCGTACAACGTGCTGGACGGATTCGAAGGACATCTCGACGCCGACGGCCATCGCGGCGGGGTCGGATGGCGGGCGATCGGGTTGCCCTGGAAGCAATCGTGAGCGCGGAAAAGTCGGTTCGCACTCCGGCACCACTGCCGGACGGTGTCAGCCAGGCCACCATCGGAGTGCGCGGCGGCGTCTTGCGGTCGCAGTTCGAAGAGACCGCCGAAGCCATGTATTTGGCTTCCGGGTACGTCTACGAGTCTGCCGCTGATGCGGAGAAGGCGTTCGCCGGCGAAACGGACCGTTACGTCTACTCTCGCTACGGCAATCCGACGATCACGATGTTCGAGGAGCGGTTGCGCTTGATCGAGGGCGCGCCGGCGGCATTCGCGACCGCGAGCGGGATGGCGGCGGTATTCACCTCGCTGGGCGCGCTGCTGGCCGCCGGCGATCGGCTGGTCGCCTCCCGCAGTCTGTTCGGGTCGTGTTTCGTTGTGTGCAACGAGATCTTGCCACGCTGGGGTATAGAAACCGTCTTTGTCGACGGCGACGACCTGTCACAGTGGGAAAAGGCGCTCTCGGTCCCGACCCAGGCGGTGTTCTTCGAAACGCCGTCGAACCCGATGCAGTCCCTGGTCGATATGGCGGCGGTGATCGAGCTCTCACACGCGGCCGGGGCGAAAGTGGTGCTGGACAACGTCTTTGCGACCCCATTGCTGCAGCAGGGCTTTCCGCTCGGCGTCGACGTGGTCGTCTACTCCGGCACCAAGCACATCGACGGCCAGGGCCGCGTGCTGGGCGGGGCGATCCTGGGCGATAAGAAATACATCGACGGCCCGGTGCAGAAACTGATGAGGCACACCGGACCGGCGATGAGCGCCTTCAATGCCTGGGTCCTGCTCAAGGGCCTTGAGACGCTTGCGATTCGGGTCGACTATCAGAACTCTTCGGCGCAGCGGATCGCCGAGTTTCTGGAAGGCCATCCGGCGGTGCGGTGGGTGCGCTACCCGTATCTGCCGTCGCATCCACAGTACGACCTGGCCAAGCGCCAGATGTCCGGCGGCGGCACCGTCGTCACCTTCGAACTCGACGTTCCCGACAGCAAAGCCAAGCCGCGCGCCTTCGAGGTGCTGGACAAGCTGAAGCTGATCAACATCTCCAACAACTTGGGTGACGCGAAATCCCTTGTCACTCATCCGGCGACCACCACTCATCGGGCGATGGGCCCGGAAGGGCGCGCCGCGATCGGCCTGGGTGACGGGGTGGTCCGAATCTCGGTCGGTCTGGAGGGCACCGACGATCTGATCGCCGATGTCGATCAGGCGCTGAGCTAGCCCGGGTTAGTCCGAGCCGGGTCAGGTGACGGCGAGATAACAATTCCCACAACAAAGTAGCGCGACGCGCTGGCCGAATACCGGGAAGTGCGCACTGCGCACCTTATCGTCACTTCGTGTACCGCCGTACAGTTCTGAAGCTCCCGCTGTTACTGGCGGCAGGGACGGCTTTGGCCCACTCGCCTCGCGCTTCTGCGGAACCGCCCCGCGCCTCTGGCGAAGCCAGTCGGTGGTCGCCCGATCGGGCCAACAGTTGGTATCAAGCGCAGGGCTGGCCCGTCGGCGCCAACTTCATCACGTCCACCGCCATCAACCAGCTGGAGATGTTTCAGCCCGGCACCTATGACCCGCGACGCATCGATACCGAACTCGGCTGGGCCCGACTTCACGGGCTCAACACCGTGCGGGTTTTCCTGCATGATCAACTGTGGGCCCAGGATTCTCGAGGCTTCCAGGCACGTCTCGCGCAGTTTGTCGGCATCGCCTCGCGCCATCGGATCAAGCCACTGTTCGTGTTGTTCGACTCGTGTTGGGATCCGATGCCCAGACTGGGTCGACAACATGCGCCAACTGCCGGCGTGCATAACTCCGGTTGGGTGCAAAGCCCCGGCGCTGAACGCATCGACGACCGTCGCTACACCCGTACGTTGCAAGACTATGTGACGGGCGTGCTGACCCAATTCCGCAATGATGACCGGGTTTTGGGGTGGGATCTGTGGAACGAACCGGACAATCCGGCGAAGCAGTATCGTACTGTTGAGAGGTCCGACAAGCTGGAACGTGTCGCTGAGCTCCTTCCGCAGGTTTTCTCGTGGGCCCGCTCAGTCGATCCCCGTCAGCCCCTGACCAGCGGTGTGTGGGACGGTGAGTGGGGAGATCCCGCGAGCCGCAGCGCGATCGCCGGCATTCAGCTTGCCAACTCCGACGTGATCACATTCCACTGCTACGCCGAACCGGCGACCTTCGAGTCGCGAATCGCCGAGCTTGCCCCGCAGGGGCGGCCGATGCTGTGTACGGAGTACATGGCGCGGCCGATGGGCAGCACTATTGGCGCAGTTTTGCCAGTTGCCAAGCGGCACAACGTTGGTGCAATCAACTGGGGCCTGGTCGCGGGGAAGACCCAGACCTATTTTCCGTGGGACTCGTGGGATCACCCGTACCCAGCGGTTCCGAGGGTGTGGTTCCACGACCTGCTGCGGCCGGATGGAAGAGCCTTCCAGGACAGCGAATCCCAGATGATCCGCTCGCTGAGCGTCTCGACGCCCAGTTAGGCTTCTTGTTCGACGTGTTCGGCTTGCTCGGCCGCTGCCAGCGCCTCCCGGCTCTGGGCCGCTAGGTGGCTCATCGCCAGCCGGGCGTAGATCATCTGGCTGGTGATCGCCATCTGCCCGCGACCGCGGCCCAAAAACGACACCCCCCAGGCGAACATGGCGGCGATGCGGTTCCGGTGTCCGACCAGGTAGTACAGGTGCAGCACCAGCCAGGCCAGCCACGCGATGAAGCCGCCGAACTCCAGTTTGCCGACCTTCGCGACGGCGCTGTATCGGGAGATTGTTGCCATGCTGCCTTTGTCGAAGTAGTCGAACGGAGCGCGGTGGGCCGGATCGTCGCGGCCCTTTAGCGAGCGCTTGATGCACTTAGTGGCGTAGGTCGCGCCTTGGATCGCGCCCTGCGCCATCCCGGGCACGCCGGGCACCGCCATCAAGTCACCCACGGCGAAGACATTCGGATGCCCTTTGACGGTGAGGTCAGGCTCCACTAATACCCTTCCCGCGCGGTCGGTTTCGGTGCCGTCGGACTGCTCGGCAAGCATTTTGCCGAGTGGGCTGGCCGCAACACCGGCTGCCCACACCTTGCACGCGCATTCGATACGGCGCTCCACCCCGTCGCTGTCCTTGATGGTGATGCCGCGGTAGTCGACGTCCGTCACCATCGCGTTGAGCTGGATCTCGACGTCCATCTTCTCCAGCCGACGCTGTGCTTTTAGGCCCAGCTTCTTCCCCATCGGCGGCAACACCGCGGGCGCGGCGTCCAGCAAGATCACCCGGCGATCGCTGGCCTCGATGGTGCGAAACGCCCCCGCGAGCGTCCGCTCGGCGAGTTCCACGATCTGCCCGGCCACTTCGACGCCCGTCGGCCCGGCACCGACCACCACGAATGTCAGGCGGCGCTGCCGCTCGACGGGGTCGGTGGTGACCTCCGCTGCCTCGAACGCGCCGAGTATCCGACCGCGTAACTCCAATGCGTCGTCGATCGTCTTCATACCCGGCGCCCAGGTGGCGAATTGGTCGTTGCCGAAGTAGGACTGCTGAGCACCGGCGGCGACGATGAGGCTGTCGAACGGGATCACCGTGTTCATGTCCATCAGCCTCGACGTCACCGTCTGCGCGTTCAGGTCGATCGCCTCGACATCACCGAGTAGAACCCGGACGTTCTTCTGCCTGCGCAGAATCAGTCTGGTGGTCGGGGCGATCTCGCCTTCAGACAAGATGCCGGTCGCCACCTGATAGAGCAGCGGCTGGAACAGATGGTTGGTGGTCTTGGAGATCAGCGTCACGTCGACGTTGGCTCGCTTCAACGCCTTGGCCGCCGTCAGGCCGCCAAATCCCGATCCGATGATGACGACGCGGTGGCGGTTAGCGATATCCGGCATGAGCCTCAGGCTAGGCGGCTACAGCCCGTGAGCTGATAGGAATAAACGGAAAACGGAGGTGCTGTCGTCGTGACTGTCGCCAGATCGATCCTGCTGTTCGCGGTGGCTGCGTTGTTCGAGATCGGCGGTGCCTGGTTGGTCTGGCAGGGCATCCGCGAGCACCGCGGATGGATATGGGCCGGCCTCGGGGTGATCGCTTTGGGTGCCTACGGCTTTGTCGCCACCTTTCAACCCGACGCCCAGTTCGGTCGCGTGCTGGCCGCCTACGGCGGTGTGTTCGTCGCCGGGTCACTCGCGTGGGGCATGGTGTTGGACGGGTTTCGTCCGGATCGCTGGGACATCATCGGCGCCGCGGTGTGTCTGGCCGGGGTCGGCGTGATCATGTACGCGCCGCGTGGGCGGTAGTCAGTCCTTGTGCTCGACGACGCCCGTCGCATGCTGCGCACGGTCTTCGTATGCGCGGCGGGCGGCGCTGTCGAAATTGAGGAAGACCGTGTCGATACCCATCTTCTTGTTGAGCCAGCGGCGACCCCGATCCGATAACAGCATGGCCACGACTCCGATAAACCGGCCGTTGGCGGGCACCGACACCTGGGTCTTCGGCTTGTCGAGCACCTTGACGATCGCCGCGGCGATCTCCGTGGGCTCCACCGGTTTCTGCGAGGGGGACGGCGACGTGCCCGAGATCAGTTCGGTCTTGGTGAACGTCGGCAGCACTGCGGTGACCTTGACACCCTGCGGGGCGAACTCATCTGCCATCGCAGTGGACAGCCCCACGACGGCGAATTTGGTTCCCGCGTAGACGATTTGACCTGGCACCGCGACCATCCCGGATAGCGAGGCGATATTGATGATGTGCCCGCTGCGACGCTGCACCATTTCCGGTAGCACCAACTGGCAGCCGGTCAGCACACCGTAGAAGTTGACCTCGATTGACGAGCGGATCGCCTGCGCCGACTGTTCCAGGAATGGGCCCACCGGCATGACACCGGCGTTGTTGATCAGCACGTCGATGTGCCCGCCGCCGTCGGCGCGCGCCTTATCGAGGAAAGCAGCGAATGACTCCCGGTCGGTGACGTCGAGCGGATGGCCGCTTACCGAGCCCAGGCTGCTCATCCCGGCGACCGCGCTCTCGAGCACGTCGACATCGCGGTCGCCGATGACCACTCGCGCACTTCGCGCCAGCAGAGCCTTAGCGGTCGCATGCCCGATGCCACGGGCAGCACCGGTAATGACGATGGTCTTTCCCCTGATGTTGTCCATGCCGACGGACTTTACAGCTGTCAAGTCCGTCGGAGAACAGCAGTTATCCACAGTCGGCGGTTTATCCACAGCCCGCGATTCTTGGCTGGATTCATGTCAGTCCCTTCAGCGATAATCGAAACTATGTTCGATACAAAATTGCCCGAGCTGGTGGAGGTGCGGCGATTCGACGACGCGGGTCTGGTCGACGTGATGCGCGATGCTCTGCGGCTGGAATCGGCTGTCACTGCGCGTAAGTTCGCAGCGGTCGCCGAGCTGTATCACCGTCGGCTCGCCGAGCAAGATGCCGAGGACCGTGAGCAATGGTGTATCGACGGGTGGGAGCAGGTGGCCGCCGAGGTGGCTGCCGCCCAGGGGATCAGTCGGGGCCGCGCGGCCGGCCAGTTGCGGTACGGCCTGGTTTTGGCGGAGCGCTTTCCCAAGTTGGGCGCCTTGTTTGCCGCCGGCGACGTGGACTTTCGAGTCGTCGCTGCGGTGGCGTTTCGTTGTGAGCTGATGATCGACGACGATGCGGTGGCGCGGTTGGACCGCTGGCTGGCGCGTAACGCCGCACGTTGGAGCCGATGGTCGTACAACAAAATCGTCGAGGTCATCGACTACTGGGTGCAGAAGCTGGAACCCGCCGCAGTGCGGGTAGCGCGAGAGGCTGATGAGAATCGCCATATCGGCGTTTCGCCGCTGGAGTCGGGGATGGCCGAGATCTGGGGTGACGTTCGGGCGCCCGATGCGCTGGCTTTCGACCGACGCCTCGATGAGCTGGCTGCCACGGTATGCAAGGCCGATCCGCGCACCAAAGCGCAGCGCCGTGCCGACGCCCTCTCGGCCCTGGCGGCACGGGCCACCGCAATGGCTTGCGCCTGTGGTTCACCGGAGTGTCCGGCGGCGAACAAAGACGCGACCGTCGGGGACGTCGTCATCCATGTCTTGGCCGAAGCGGCCACAGTCAACGGTGACTCGACGGCGCCTGGCTACGTACCGGGTTTCGGCGGGCTGCCAGCGGAGGCGGTGCGGCAGCTGGCGACCTCGGCGAAACTGCGGCCGGTGGTCCACCCGAGGGACAGTGCACCCGAGCCACGCTACCGGCCGTCGGCGGCTCTGGCTGATTTCATTCGGTGCCGCGACCTGACCTGTCGCTTCCCTGGCTGCGATCGCCCGGCGGAATGCGCCGACATCGACCACACCGTGCCGTGGCCACTGGGTCCGACGCATCCTTCAAACCTCAAGCTGCTCTGTAGGATTCACCATCTCCTGAAGACGTTCTACAGCGGGCCCAATGGCTGGCAAGACCGTCAAGAACCCGACGGCACTATCATCTGGACTTCGCCGACTGGCCATACTTACACCACGAAACCCGGTGGAAGCCTGTTCTTTCCGGTGCTAGCCATTCCGACCGGCGAGCTGGTGTTGCCGACGTGGACATCACCAAACTCCGCGAACCGCGGACTCATGATGCCGGTCCGCCGACAGACAAGGGCCGCCGATCGTGCCGCCCGTAACAGCTGGGAGCGCGGAATCAACGAAGCCCGCATGGCCGCCGAAGCCATCCGACAAGCCGCCCGGATGGCAGCCGACCCGCCGCCCTTCTAGCGGCCGGTCACAATCACAGACCGAGATCCTTGGCGATGATGGTCTTCATGATCTCGGTGGTGCCGCCGTAGATCGTTTGGATGCGTGCGTCGACGAACGCGCGTGACACCGGGTATTCCCGCATGTAGCCATACCCGCCGTGTAGCTGCAGGCAGCGGTCCGCGGTGTGCACCTGCAGTTCGGTGGTCCACCACTTCAGCCGGGCGGCCCGCGCCGCGGTGAGTTCGCCGGCCAAGTGCGCGGCGATGCAGTCATCGAGATAGGTACGGGCGACGTCGATTTCGGTGGCCAGTTCGGCGAGCACGAACTGCGTGTTCTGCAAGCTGGAGATGGGGGAGCCGAAGGCTTTTCGCTGCCGGACATAGTCGAGAGTTTCGGCCAGCACGCCCTCGGCGGCGGCCACCGCGCCGACTGCCAACGACAGTCGCTCTTGCGGAAGGTTTTTCATCAGTTGATAGAACCCGCTGCCCTCCGCCTCGAGCAGGTTGTCGACGGGGACGCGCACGTCGGTGAAGCTCAGCTCGCTGGTGTCCTGGGCGTGCAGGCCGATCTTCTCCAGGTTCCGTCCGCGGCTGAAGCCCGGCGTGTCCGGGTCGACGACCACCAGGGACAAGCCCTTGTGCCGATCGGCTGAGGTGCGTACAGCGACGATCACCAGGTCCGCGTTCTGCCCGTTTGAGACAAACGTCTTCGCGCCGTTGACGACGTAATGGTCGCCGTCTCGTACCGCCGCGGTGCGGATCCCGGCCAGGTCGCTGCCGGCGCCGGGTTCGGTCATGGCGATGGCGATGACGGTCTCGCCGCTCACCACTCCCGGCAACCAGCGCTGCTTCTGCTCAGGTGTCGTCAGGTCGGTGAGATAGGGCAGCACGATATCGTTTTGGAGCGAGAATGCGACGGCCTCGGCGGCCGCGCCGGCCCGCTGGAGTTCTTCGACGACGATCGCGTTGTAGCGAAAGTCGTCCACACCCGGCCCGCCGAATTCCTCGGGTACTGAAAAACCAAGCAGCCCAAGCTTTCCAGCTTCGGTGAATAGTGAACGGTCCCAACGGCCAGCCTTCTCCCACTGCTCGTGGGCCGGGACGACCGTCTGCTGCACGAAATCACGGACCATTTCCCGAAACTGCTGATGCTCGGACGTGTATTCCAGGCGTGCGCTCACGGGGATACTCCTGTCAGCGGAAGGCGTCCATGCCGGTGATGGCCTGGCCGAGGATCAGCTGATGCATTTCCGGGGTGCCCTCATAGGTGAGCACCGATTCCAAGTTGACCATGTGGCGTATCACCGGGTATTCGAGCGATATGCCGTTGCCCCCCAGTATGGTTCGTGCGGTCCGGCAGATCTCGATCGCTTCACGGGTGTTATTGAGCTTGCCGAAGCTGACCTGCTCGGGGCGCAGTCCCCCACTGTCCTTGAGGCGCCCGAGGTGCAGGGCCAGCAGCTGGCCCTTATGCAGTTCGACCGCCATGTCGACGAGTTTGGCCTGTGTCAATTGAAATCCGGCGATCGGACGACCGAACTGGGTGCGTTGCTTGGCGTAGTCGAGTGCGGATTGCCAGGCCGACCGGGCGGCGCCCATCGCTCCCCAGACGATGCCGTATCGTGCTTCGGACAGACATGCCAGCGGCCCCTTGAGGCCGGTCGCGTTGGGCAGCATCGCGTCCTCAGGAAGACGTACATCGTCGAGCACCAGCTCGCTGGTGATGGAGGCCCGCAGCGAGAGCTTGTGATGGATGGTGTTAGCGGAAAAACCTGGCGTATCGGTGGGCACGATGAATCCGCGGATCCCGTCGTCGGTGGCCGCCCACACGATCGCGACATCGGCAACCGAGCCATTGGTAATCCACATCTTGCGGCCGTTGAGGATCCAATCCGATCCGTCGCGGCGGGCCCGGGTTTTCATTGCGGCTGGGTCCGACCCGACGTCGGGCTCGGTGAGCCCGAAGCACCCGAGCAGCTCGCCTGCGGCCATACCGGGCAGCCAGTGGTGCTTCTGTTCCTCGGAGCCGTTGTTCCAGATGGCGAACATGGCCAGCGACCCTTGCACCGACACCAGCGACCGGATGCCGGAGTCGGCGGCCTCCAGCTCCAGTGCAGGCCAGGCCGTAATGGACGGCCGAGGCCCCGCCGCATCCGTAGCCGTGCAAATGCATGCCCAGCAGACCAAGCTGGCCGAAGTGCTTGGCAAGTTCGCGGACCGGAAGGTCACCGATTTCGAACCATTCCGCGATATGCGGAATGACATTCTCGGCGCAGAACTGTCGGACCGTGTCGCGCACCGCGATTTCGTCGTCGGAGAGCGACGTGTCTAGGCTCAGTGGGTCGATCGGATCGAAGCTCATCGCCTCATCCTGCCATCGTCAGTCCTTTCCGCGGGGCGGCGGCTGAACCTCGACGCCGGTCGACTCGTGCTCTGGGCCAGCATCTGGGTGTTCGGCAGGCATTCGGCCGCGGAATCGGGTCGCCTCGCTCGAATCCTGGTTGCCTGTGTGCCGTTGCTCGCCGTGGTAGGGGCCGGGTTTCGGCCGCGGCTTCCCGCCGGGGAACGCCAACCGGAAGATGCTGCGGTGCACCGAATACCACTGCTTGGAAAACCGTCCGGTGTTGTACGGCAACTCGTAACGCTCGCAGATGTCCTTGATCTTCGGCGCGATCTCCGAGTATCGACTGCTGGGCATGTCGGGATACAGGTGATGCTCGACTTGATAACTCAGGTTGCCGCTGATGATGTGAAACAGTGGGCTGCCCTCGATGTTGGCCGCGCCGACCAACTGGCGCACATACCAGCCGCCGCGCGTCTCGTCCTTCACCTCTTCTTCGGTGAACGTGTAGGTCTGGTCCGGGAAATGGCCGCAGAAGATGATGGCGTGCGCCCACACGTTGCGGATCAGGTTGGCCAGCGCATCGGCGGCAAGGGTACGCAAGAATGTGCTTTCCGCCCCAGGCAGAACTCGGTCTGCGAAACGTGCCGTCGCCCCGAGGCGACCTTTGCTCGATACCTTGCGAAGCCGCCGGCCAATTCGGGATTCTGCCGGCTGATCGATGCGGCCGCGCAGGGCCAGCTGCGCGAGTGCGAATGCGCCCGCACTGATCGCCGGCCAGCCGACGTAGTCCTTCCGAATCTGCGCGCGTGCCTTACCGCTAATGCCTTTGAGGTCTTTGCGCACCTCCGACCACGATTTCTCTCCGGCCCGCACCGCCTCGATGTCCATGTCGTGCAGTGCCACGCCCCACTCGAACAACAACGTGAGCAGCAGATTGAACAACGGTTGGGCCAGCCAGACCGGGCGCCATTTCTGCGCGGGGTCGATGCGCATGATCTCGTATCCGAGATCCTTATCCTTGCCCAAAATATTGGTATAGGTGTGATGGATGTAGTTGTGAGAGTGCTTCCACGCCTCCGCGGTGGAGGCGGTGTCCCAGTCCCACACCGATGAATGAATATCGGGGTCGTTCATCCAATCCCATTGACCGTGCATCACATTGTGGCCGATCTCCATGTTTTCCAAGATCTTGGCCATCCCCAGGCACGCGGTGCCCAACACCCACGCGGTTTTCGACCGCGACGCCAGCAACAGCACGCGACCGAGGACCAGGATCTGGCGCTCTACTGAAATCACTGCCTTGATGTAATGCCGATCACGGTCGCCGAGGTCGGCGAACACCTCGTCATGAATCGCGTCGAGTTCTTTGGCGAGCTTTTCGAGTTCCTGTTCGCTCAGTCGAGCCAGCGGGCTTTCCACAGGAGTGGACACGGTGTTTCCTTTCAATCAGAGTTCAAGTTCGACATCGCCTTCGGCGGTGTTGATGCAAATCCTCACGTCTTGGCCGGTGGGCTCGGTGACCTCGCCGGAGCGCAGATCGCGGAGCTTGCCCGACTTCAGCGTCCCGACGCAGGTATGGCAGATCCCGATGCGGCAGCCATAGGCAAGGTTGAGACCTGCCTCCTCGCCGGCTTCCAAAATCGGTGTGCTGCCGTCGCATTCGACAGTCGTCTCGCTTTCGAGGAAGGACACCTCGCCGCCCTCGCCGTCACTCCCGTCACCGCCGATCTTTGGCTGGAACCGCTCGAAGTGCAGGCGATCGGGGTTGCCGTTGTCTTCCCAGTGCTCGATGAGCGCATCGAGCAGCTCGCCGGGGCCGGAGCAGAACGCCTCGCGTTCGCGCCAGTCCGGGCACAACTCGTCCAAGTCGCTCGGCGACATTCGGCCGCGCTCCGCGGTGAGCCGCAAATCCAGCCGCATCTGCTCGTGGCGTCCGTCGAGGTCTTCGAGAACGGATAGGAACATGACCTGGTCGCGCGTGTGGACGGAGTGGATGACCACCACGTCGCCGAGCTCTTTGCGACGATCCAGGCTGCGCAGCATGCTCATGATCGGCGTGATGCCGCTGCCGGCGCTGATGAACAACATCTTGGCCGGCAACGGCTCGGGAAGTGTGAACACTCCTTCCACTTCGCCGAGCCGCACAAGGTCGCCGGGCTGAATCTTCTCCACCAGATAGGGCGATACGACGCCGCTGTCCACTTTCTTGGGGGTGACGCTGATCAGGCCATCTTCGGGCGCCGGATCAGAGGTCAGCGAATACGCCCGCCAGTGGTAGCGGCCGTCGATGACAACGCCGAGCCGCACATACTGGCCCGGCTTGTGACCCACCCATTCGTAGCCGGGCCTTATCAGCACGCTTGCCGCCTCCGAGCCCTGTGGCTCGACGCGCTCAACCTTGCCGCGCAGCTCCTTTGTCGTCCACAACGGGTTGATCATCTCGAGGTAATCGTCGGGACGGAGCGGACTGAACAGATGCCGTACGGCCCGTAGGAACAACCGACGACCGCGCGGCACCGGGGGTTGAGCACCGCGTTCAGCCATGGGCTCAATAGTACACAGTTGTGCACTGTTTTCAATGAGCAGCATTAGAAATGATGTCTACAAGCAGAAATAGTAGATGTTGGCGACTCAAACTATAAACACATACGTTCACTCAATGCGATGGATCAGTGAAGGGAATCGCCCTCAGCGGCGATGGTCTTAGCGGCAAGAGTCTTAGACTCTGGCCGCGGAGTAC
Organism: uncultured Actinomycetota bacterium; assembly: GCA_963744835.1. Taxonomy (GTDB): domain Bacteria; phylum Actinomycetota; class Actinomycetes; order Mycobacteriales; family Mycobacteriaceae; genus Mycobacterium. Next base: position 373,082 of record CAVUVB010000006.1, on the reverse strand, counting down.
CCGATACGCGCGGTCGCCAATCTGAGCTTCAGTCGGCCCCGCGGTAGTGTCCGCGGCATGCGACCAACGCGGGTTCTGGGGTGGTTGGGCGTAGATGTTGCCTGTGTGCTGGTGTTCTGCGCCGTCGGTCGGCGCAGCCACGACGAGGGTCTCAATGTCGCTGGCGTCGCAACGACGGCATGGCCCTTTGTGAGCGGAACCGCGCTGGGATGGCTGGCTTCGCAAGCGTGGCGGCGCCCGACGGCCGTAGCACCCACCGGGGTCGTGGTGTGGTTGAGCACGGTGGTGGTCGGGATGCTGCTGCGCAAGGCCACCTCGGCCGGGGTGGCAGCCAGTTTCGTGGTGGTGGCGTCATCGGTGACCGCGCTGCTGTTACTCGGGTGGCGGGCGGCGCTTCTTTTAAAGCGCACGTAAACCTAACTAGACGGCCCGTTGACCACCACGTTTGCCGAACCGAGGGTTGTTCATCCGCGCTGGCCGACGCGGCGCGGCGTAGGGTCGGCCGTGACTATGGCGCGAACAGATCACGACACCTGGGATCCGGCGACCAGTGTTGGGACTACCGCGACACTGGTCGCCACGGCCAGGGCATTGGCAACGCGGGCCGGATTGATCAACGACCCGTTCGCCGAGACATTGGTGCACGCGGTCGGGCTGGATTTCTTCACCCAAGTAGCCAGCGGCGAGCTGGCCATCAGCGATCTCGGTGACGACAATGGATTCGGCCTGCTGACCGATCTTTTCGCGGTTCGCACCCGGTTCTTCGACAACTTCCTCACCGATGCAGGCAGGGCCGGTGTTCGGCAGGCGGTGATCTTGGCGTCGGGGCTCGATACCCGGCCGTATCGGCTGTGGTGGCCGCCGGGAACAACCGTTTACGAGATTGATCAGCCGGGGGTGATCGATTTCAAAACCCAGACGTTGCGCGCGCTGGACGCCGCCCCGACCGCCGACCGGCGCGCGGTGGGTATCGATCTTCGCCGGGACTGGCCAGAAGCGCTGCGACGGGTCGGTTTCGACGCCACCGAGCCGACGGTATGGATTGCCGAAGGACTGTTCATCGGGTTTTTGCTGCCCGATACCCACGACCGGTTGCTCGACGACGTCACCGCGTTGAGCGCGCCGGGCAGCCGGATGGCCGCAGACTATCTGCCGGACCGCAGCCGGCCGTTGGCGAGCCAGGAGCACCTGCTCGCTGATCGTTGGCGGCCCTACGGTTTCGATGGCGACATGACCGAACTCACTTACCCGGACGAGGGCCACGACGCGGCAAATTCCCTTGCGGCGTTGGGATGGAAAACCGTCGTGACCGATCTCGTGGACCTGTTCACCGCCACCGGGTTACCCGGGTTGCGTAATCAGGATCTCAGCGGCGCGCCGGTCGCGGGCCGCTACGTCAGCGCCACATTGACGTAGCAGCGGCGGAATGCAGCCGATAACGAGACGTTGGACAGTTAAGTGATATCCAGATCCGAACAAACAACCGCGGCGGCCCAGCTACGTTTCTTGCCGGCTGCCCTGCACGACGAGCTGGCGCAGCCGCTGCTGACCGAGCTCGCCGCGGAGTATGCGCAACGCTACGACGGCACGCCGAAGGGGGTCCTGACTTGGTTGCGTGCCTCTCCGGTCGCGGAGTTTGCGCCGCCCGACGGTGGTTTGTTGATCGGCGTGTTGGATGGGGTCCCCGTTACCGGAGGGGGGTTCAAGCGTTTCGACGCCGATACCGCGGAACTCAAACGGATCTGGACTGACCGGGAGAATCGCCGCCGCGGGTTTGCGACGGCACTGCTGGTCGAACTCGAAGCCGCGATCGCCGCCCGTGGCTATCGGCGTGTCTATCTGATGACCGGTAACCGTCAGCCCGAGGCCGAAGCGCTGTACGAGGCGACCGGCTACAGGCGGCTGGCCGAGCCACTGCCATCGACCGGACCCGTCTTTCCGGTCGCGTTTGTCAAGTTTCTCCAGGATCTGCCGTGACCGATCAGCTGCGTCTGGGCGTTGCACTCGACGGCTACGGCTGGCACCCGCGTGCGTGGCGAGCCACCCTGGCCGCCGACCCCGCGACGGAATCGGTGCTCAGCGGTCGATACTGGGCCGGCTTGGCGGGCATCGCCGAGCGCGGCCTACTGGACTTCTTGACCATCGACGACACCCTGATGCCGCAGTCCGGCCGCCGCGAGGAAATCTCTCCGCGCCGGCTGGCCGGTCGTGCCGACGCCGTACTGGTCGCCGCGCGCATCGCCCCGGTGACCCGACACATCGGGCTGCTACCGGTGGCCACCGTCACCCACACCGAGCCATTCCACGTCTCCAAGGCCATCGCCACGTTGGACTACGTGTCGCACGGACGGGCAGGTTGGCAGCCGCGGGTGAGCGCAACCACGCACGAGGCGGCATTGTTCGGTCGGCGCAACGGATCACAATCTGGCGACGCACTGTTCGACGAGGCCGCCGATTTCGTTGAGGTGGTACGCCGGCTGTGGGACAGCTGGGAGGACGATGCGATAATCCGCGACGTCGCCAACGGGCGCTACGTCGACCGGAACAAATTGCACTATATCGACTTCACCGGCAAGTACTTCTCGGTGAAGGGGCCGTCGATCACCCCGCGCCCGCCGCAGGGCCAACCGGTGGTGGCCGCGCTCGCGCACGCGCCGCGCATTTACGAATTCGCCGCCACCAGTGCCGATCTGGTCTTCATCACTCCGACCGACGACGCTGCGGCACGCACCATCATCGACGACGTGCGCGCAGCCGGAGGCGAGCAGCTGCGAATCTACGCCGACGTGGTGGTGACGTTCGGCGGTGACGCCGATTTCGGATCAGACGCAGTCATTTTCGGCCGCAGCGCAACGGATCTGGTCGACCTGCTGCTGAGTTGGCAACAGCTCGGTATCGAGGGTGCGCGGCTGCGGCCGGCCGTCAACGCGACCGACCTTCCGGTGATCGTCGACGAGGTGGTGCCGTTGCTGCAGCGGGCCGGGCGGTTTCGCACCGGCTATCGGGACGGCGAGACACTACGGGAGCGGCTGGGCCTGGCGAGCGCGCCGAATCGGTATAAGGCAGTGGCGCCATGACCGTCCCGCTGTCGATTTTGGACCTGGCGCCGATCAGCGCCGGCAGTGACGCCGCGACGGCCCTGCACAACACGATCGATCTGGCCCAGCGTGCCGAGCAGTGGGGTTTTCGCCGATTCTGGATCGCCGAGCACCACTTCGTCGGCGTCGCCAGCTCGGCGCCCGCCGTGCTGATCGGACAAATCGCGGCTGCTACCAAGACGATTCGGGTAGGCGCGGCTGCCGTCCAGCTGAGTCATACCACAGCGGCCGCGGTGGTGGAGAGTTTCGGAATGCTGGAAGCTTTCTATCCGGGCCGCATCGATTTGGGCGTTGGCCGAGGACAGCGACGCGACACCGGGTTCAAGCCGAAGGCGCCGTCGTCCAAAGACCGCCCGCCGCGGCAGTGGCGTGAAGTCGACGGTGTGGTGATCCCGTTGCCGTTCGACCTGCGCGGGCTGCTCGACAAGGAGCGGGTACAAGCGACCATGGGGATCCTGCAGCAGCCTGAGGCCGTGACGCCCGACTTCGCCGAGCAACTCGGCGACATCATCGCGATGCTGGACGGGACCTACGAGGTCGAGGGTTTCGACGTGCATGCGGTGCCCGGTGAGCGATCCGGGCTGACACCGTGGGTCTTTGGCAGCACCAGGGGCCAAAGCGCCAGGATGGCCGGCGCGCGGGGGCTGCCGTTCGTGGCGAGCTATCACATCACCCCGGCGACCGCGCTGGAGGCCATCGACGTATACCGGGATACGTTCGTCCCGTCGGCCACGCTGCAGCGGCCCTACGTCGTGGTGTCTGCCGACATTGTCGTTGCCGACGACAGCGCCACCGCACGGAACCTGGCTGCCGGCTACGGACATTGGGTGTATTCCATCCGAACCGGGGTCGGTGCCGTGCCCTATCCCGATCCTCGCGATTGTCGTCCGCTCACCGATGAACAGCTGCCCGTCGTAAAAGACAGGCTGGAGACACAATTCGTTGGTGATCCCGATGAGGTCGCCGAGCGGCTGGCCGCGCTGCAACGACTGACCGACGCGGACGAACTGGTCGTCACGTCGGTAACACACCGACACGAAGACCGGCTGCGCTCGCACGAGTTGATAGCCAAACGATGGGGGCTAACCTCATGAGCCGCAAGCCAATTCACCTCGCCGCACACTTCCCGGGGGTCAACAACACCACGGTGTGGACCGATCCGGCCGCAGGTAGCCAGATCGACTTCAACTCGTTCGTACACTTGGCCCGCACCGCCGAACGCGGGCTATTCGACTTCCTCTTCCTGGCCGAGGGCCTGCGGCTGCGCGAGCATCGGGGCCGGATCTACGACCTTGACGTGGTAGGCCGGCCCGACACCTTCACCGTGCTGGCGGCGCTGGCCGCGGTCACCGACCGGCTCGGCTTGACCGGGACCATCAACACCACCTTCAACGAGCCCTTCGAGGTAGCAAGGCAATTCGCGACCCTTGACCACCTTTCCGACGGCCGGGCGGGCTGGAATATCGTCACCTCGTCGGACGCCTTCACCGGCGAGAACTTCCGTCGCGGCGGCTTCCTGGCGCACCCCGATCGCTACCGCCGTGCCGAGGAGTTCCTCGCTGTGGCAACTGAATTCTGGGACAGCTGGGCCGCCGAAGCCGTGGTCGCAGACGTCGAGGCCGGGGTCTATGTGAATCCGGAGCATATTCGCAACGTCGAGCACTCGGGTCCGCAGTTCGACGTGCGCGGAGTCCCGACGCTGCCGGCCGGTCCGCAGGGACACCCGGTGCTATTGCAGGCCGGCGACTCCGACGAGGGCCGAAACTTCGGAGCCCGGCACGCTGATGCGCTGTTCACTTTGCACGGATCGCTAGAGGACGGTCAGCGCTATTACGCCGACGTGAAGGGCCGGGCGGCCTCCTACGGGCGAAATCCCGACGAGCTCAAGGTCTTTCCGGCGGCTACTTTCGTGCTTGCCGACACCGCCGAGGAGGCTGCCGAGAAAACCGTGCACATTCGGCACCAGCAGGTCAGCGGCGCCACGGCGATCGCCATGCTGGAACAGATTTGGGGCCGCGACTTGTCCGACTACGACCCCGATGGACCGCTGCCCGACGTCGATCCCACCGGCGATACCAGCATTACTCAGGGTCGCGTCCGGCACGGCGACCCGGTCGCGGTCGCCCGCAGCTTTCGCGAACGCGCTGAAGCCGAAAAGCTCTCGATCCGCGAGCTGGTCATCGCCGTCACCAGCCGCCAGCAATTTGTCGGCACCGCAGCCCACATCGCCGACGAGATCGACCGGTACATCCAGGCGGACGCCTGCGACGGATTCATCCTGGTGCCGCACCTGACCCCGCAGGGCCTGGACGACTTCGTCGACCAGGTCGTGCCACTGCTGCAAGAGCGTGGAGCGTACCGCTCCGAATACAGCGGCCACACCCTGCGGGATCATCTTGGGCTGACGCCTGACCGTCTAGCGGTCAGCCGGCCATGAACTCGTTGTAGGCCGACTCCAGATCGGGCGACAGCACCGTCGTGTTGCATTGGCGCTGTGTGGCGCCGATCGGCGCCAGGATGCCCCGCAATTCGACGTACTCCTGCGGGTGCGCGGTGAAGTAGCCACGCAGATCCGACTCCGCCTGCGGGCGCGGCTCGTTCTCTGCTGCCGTCACGACCGCGTTGGCGCCCGGGTGAGCGCTGAGGTACTGGTTGGCCGAACCCGTCACCGAGCTGACCGTCTCGGCCACTCCGGCAGCGCTACAGTCTGGCGCCGCCGACGCTGTAGGCGCAGCGATCACCGTGGCAGCCACTCCGGCGAGTAGACCGCAACCGGCGGCGTGCCGGCGCATGGTCATACCACTAAATTTCATCATTGTTTGCTTCCTGTAAGACGCAGATTGATCACAGGTTGCCGAGACCCGATGCCCAAGGTACGCGAACGCCGAGCACCGGAACCCGCTGCAGGGGAGCCATTTCCGGCGGCCGGCGTGAGCTAGACCTCATTTGATGCCGCTTTCGCTAAGTAATCGACCAGAGCGGAACCAGAATTCTTAGAGAACGCGCTAGAACCTTAACGAATCGTGATGTCCAACGTGATCGAATTGTGACCGAGCTATTGCGCCAGCGCGGTCGCCCGGTTGGTGGCCTCGCGGATCGGGCCGCGCCATAAGTCGCCATGGCCGGGCGCCAGAACCTCGGTATCCAACAGCGCCAGTGCCGCCAGGCTTCGGATGCAGCCGTCCTGGTCATGGCTGAACACCTCCGGCAGCAGTTGCGGTCCGCTGCGCGCCAGCAGTGGATGCCCGGTAACCAGCGCGTCGCCACTGGCCAATACTCCGTCGACCAGATACGAGCAGTGACCGCCGGTGTGACCGGGGGTGGGAATGGCCATCGGGTGGCCGGGCAACTCCGCCGCCACCTCGGCGGTCAATGGCTGCACGGACGGAATGCCTTCGCGGATCAGCCCGCCGTTGCGCACGACGTGGGTGGCCCACAGCGCCCACCGGGGCCGCCAGATGCGCAGAGCGACGTCGAGTGGCGACGCCTGCTCCAGATACTCCCGCTTGGCGTGGCCGACCTCGTCGGGGTGGCAGTACACCGGGGTGTCGTGTGTTTTGGCGAACCAGATCGCCGAACCCAAGTGGTCGATATGGGCATGGGTGAGCAGGATCGCGCAGACATCGTTGGCCTCGTAGTCCAGCTCGCGCAGCGAGGCCAGCACGTCGTCGCGGTCGCCCGGATATCCGGCGTCGATCAGCATGACCCCGGTGTCGTCGGTAACCAGCAGCCAGTTAACCGCCCCGCCCTGGGCGAGATGCACGATCTCGGTGACGGCCTTGAGCACCGGTGCCATGTCGGAGAGTTTAAGCACCGGGCGATCGCAAGCGCGGCGAAGCCGGGCGCTGCGGGTCGCCCGCAGACAAGCCCGGGCGATCGCAAGCGCGGCGAAGCCGGGCGCTGCGGGTCGCCCGCAGACAAGCCCGGGCGATCGCAAGCGCGGCGAAGCCGGGCGCTGCGGGTCGCCCGCAGACAAGCCCGGGCGATCGCAAGCGCGGCGAAGCCGGGCGCTGCGGGTCGCCCGCAGACAAGCCCGGGCGATCGCAAGCGCGGCGAAGCCGGGCGCTGCGGGTCGCCCGCAGACAAGCGTGGGAGTAGAAACAGAAGCGTGGCTGAACTCAAACTGGGATATAAGGCGTCGGCGGAACAATTCGCGCCGCGGGAACTCGTCGAGCTGGCGGTCGCCGCCGAAGCACACGGCATGGACAGCGCAACGGTCAGTGATCACTTCCAGCCGTGGCGGCACGAGGGCGGGCACGCCCCGTTCTCGCTGTCCTGGATGACCGCGGTCGGCGAACGCACGCAACGGCTCCAGTTGGGTACCTCGGTGCTCACGCCCACCTTCCGCTACAACCCGGCCGTCATCGCGCAGGCCTTCGCCACCATGGGGTGTCTCTACCCTGATCGCATCTTCCTCGGCGTCGGCACCGGGGAGTCGCTCAACGAGATCGCCACCGGATACGAGGGCGACTGGCCGGAGTTCAAGGAGCGCTACGCCCGGCTGCGGGAATCGGTGCGGCTGATGCGCGAGTTGTGGCTGGGCGACCGGGTCGATTTCGAGGGCGAGTACTACCACACCAAGGGCGCCTCGATTTACGACGTGCCCGAGGGCGGCATCCCGATCTACATCGCCGCAGGGGGACCGCAGGTCGCCAAGTACGCCGGCCGCGCGGGCGACGGCTTCATCTGCACCTCCGGCAAGGGCGAGGAGCTGTACAAGGACAAGCTCATCCCCGCTATGAGGGAGGGCGCGGAGGCGGCGGGCAAGAATCCCGACGACATCGACCGGATGATCGAAATCAAGATCTCCTACGACACCGACCCGGACCTGGCGCTGGAGAACACCCGGTTCTGGGCGCCGCTGTCGCTGACCGCCGAGCAGAAGACCAGCATTCATGACCCGCTCGAAATGGAGAAGGCCGCTAACGAGCTGCCGATCGAGCAGGTCGCCAAGCGCTGGATCGTGGCGTCCGATCCCGACGAGGCTGTCGCAAAGGTCAAGGACTACGTCGACTGGGGCCTTAATCACCTGGTGTTCCATGCGCCCGGCCACGACCAGCGTCGATTCCTGGAGCTTTTCCAGAAGGATCTCGAGCCCCGGCTGCGACGGCTCGGCTGAGACGCACACGGGTCCGGTTCCCGGCCCGTGTGTCGGCGATTTACATCGCGGCGCCCGAGGCCGACACCGGCAAGTCGACGATCGCGCTGGGGATCCTGCATCGGCTGGCCGCCACGGTCGCCAGAGTCGGCGTGTTCCGGCCGATCACACGCCTGGGCGAGGACCGCGACTACATCCTGGATCTGCTGCTGGCGCAGACCACCGCGGGCCTGCCCTACGAGCGCTGCATCGGCGTGACCTACCAGCAGCTGCACGCCGATCGTGACGCCGCCATCGACGACATCGTCGAGCGGTATCACGCGATGGCCGCCGAGTGCGACGCCGTCGTGATCGTCGGCAGCGACTACACCGACGTCGCCAGCCCCGCCGAGCTCAGCGTCAACGCCCGCATCGCGGTCAACCTCGGCGCGCCGATGCTGCTGGCGGTGCGGGCCAAGGACCGCACTGCCGAGCAAGTCGTCCACGCCGTCGAGGTGTGTCTGGCCGAGCTGGATGCCCAGCACGCCCATACCGCGGCCGTGGTGGCGAACCGCTGCGAGCCTTCGCAATTGACCGCAGTCGCCGAGGCGCTGCGCGCGCTGGGACCGAAGACCTACGTACTGCCCGACGAACCGCTGCTGGTGGCGCCGACGGTGACCGACCTGCAGACCGCGGTGAACGGGACGCTGGTCAGCGGAGACACCGCGTTGATGGACCGCGAAGCGATGGGTGTGGTTGTCGCCGGCATGACGGCCGATCATGTGCTGGAGCGGCTGCGCGAGGGCGTCGCGGTGATCACGCCCGGGGACCGCTCGGATGTGGTGCTGGCTGTCACCAGCGCCCATGCCGCAGAAGGGTTTCCGTCGCTGTCCTGCATCATTCTCAACGGCGGATTCGAGTTGCATCGGTCGATCGGGGCACTGGTAGCCGGCCTGCGGCTGCGGCTGCCGATCGTCGCCACCACGCTGGGCACCTTCGATACGGCCAGCGCGGTTGCCTCGGCGCGCGGCCGGGTCACCACGTCGTCGCAGCGCAAGATCGACACCGCGCTGCAGTTGATCGAACAGCATGTCGATCTGGGAGACTTGCTGGCGCAGTTGGCGATTCCGATCCCCAAGGTGACCACGCCGCAGATGTTCACCTACCAGCTGCGCGAGCGGGCCCGCTCGGATCGCAAGCACATCGTGCTGCCCGAGGGTGACGACGATCGAATCTCGCGCTCCGCCGGCCGGGTGCTGCAGCGCGATATCGCCGACCTGACCATCCTTGGCGACGAGAGCCAGATCCGTGCTCGTGCAGCCGAACTCGGCGTCGACCTGGACGACGCCACGGTGTTCGATCCGCGTACCAGCGAGTTGTGCGACCAATTCGCCGAGCAGTACGCGCAGCTGCGCGCGAAGAAAGGCGTGACCGTCGAGCAGGCCCGCGAGATCATCCACGACGTGTCGTATTTCGGAACCATGCTGGTCCACAACGCCAATGTCGACGGCATGGTGTCCGGCGCTGCGCACACCACGGCGCACACCGTTCGTCCGGCCTTCGAGATCATCGGTACCGCAGCAGGGATCTCGACGGTCTCCAGCGTCTTCCTGATGTGCCTGCCGGATCAGGTGCTGGCATACGGCGACTGCGCGATAGTGCGCGACCCGACGGTCGACGCAGCTGGCCGATATCGCGATCAGCTCCGCCCGCACCGCCGCACAATTCGGCATCGAGCCGCGGGTGGCCATGTTGTCGTATTCCACCGGCGAATCCGGCACCGGCGCAGACGTCGACAAGGTCAGGGAGGCAACCGAATTGGTGCGCAGCCGGGCGCCGCAGCTGCTGGTCGAGGGCCCGATCCAATATGACGCCGCGGTCGAGCCCTCCGTTGCCGCCACCAAGTTGCGCGATTCGCCGGTCGCCGGCCGGGCCACCGTGCTGATCTTCCCCGACCTCAATTCCGGTAACAACGCCTACAAGGCGGTGCAGCGCAGCGCCGGTGCGATCGCGATCGGTCCGGTGCTGCAAGGTCTGAACAAGCCGGTGAACGACCTCTCCCGCGGCGCGCTGGTCGAAGACATCGTCAACACCGTCGCCATCACCGCGATCCAGGCCCAGGGTACTCATGCCTGACCGCACGGTGCTGGTGATCAACTCCGGCTCGTCGTCGCTGAAATACCAGCTGATCGAGCCGGATTCGGGTAGGTCGCTGGCCGACGGCATCGTCGAGCAGATCGGCGAGCCGTCATCACCGGTCGCCGACCACGACGCAGCGCTGCGGTTGGCGTTCGACCAGTTGTCCGACGCCGGTATCGATCTGAAGACCTGCGGGCTGGCGGCGGTCGGGCACCGGGTGGTACACGGCGGCGCCAACGTTCTACCAGCCGACCGTGATCGATGACGCGGTCATCGGCAGCTCAAGCATTTGTCGGCGTTGGCCCCGCTGCACAATCCGCCCGCCCTGCAGGGCATCGAGGTGGCCCGCAAGATGCTGCCGGATGTGCCGCATGTCGCGGTGTTCGACACCGCGTTCTTCCACGACCTGCCCGCCGCGGCGGCGACCTACGCGATCGACCGTGAGCTGGCGCGCAAGTGGCAGATCCGCCGATATGGATTTCACGGCACGTCGCACCAGTACGTCAGTCGAGCAGGCCGCGGCGTTCCTGGGCAGGCCGCTGGAGGACCTGAATCAGATTGTGCTGCATCTGGGTAACGGCGCCTCGGCGTCGGCGATCGCGGCGGGCCGGCCGGTGGACACGTCGATGGGGTTGACCCCGTTGGAGGGCCTGGTGATGGGCACCCGCAGCGGTGACATCGACCCGGGCATCTTCGGCTACCTGTGCCGCGCGGCGAAGATGAGCGTCGACGAGGTCGAATCGATGCTCAACCAGCATTCCGGGATGCTGGGGTCTGGCCGGCGAGCTCGACTTTCGCCGGCTGCACGAGATGATCGAATCGGCGATAGCCGCAGCGCAATTAGCCTATGACGTGTTCATCCACCGGCTGCGCAAATACGTCGGGGCCTACCTGGCGGTGTTGGGCCGCACCGACGTGGTGAGCTTCACCGCGGGCATCGGCGAGAACGTCGCGGCGGTGCGCCGCGACGCGCTGGGCGGGCTGACGGCGCTGGGCATCGAATCGACGAGGAGCGAAACACCCAGTCCGCCAAGGATGCCCGGCGGATTTCGGCCGACAGCCTCACCGATCGCGGTGCTGGTGATCCCCACCAACGAAGAGCTGGCCATCGCCCGCGACTGCCTACGAGCGATCGAGGGTGGGTAGCAGTTCCGCCACTCATTTCGGATCGTGGGGTGCTCAGCGGAGGAATCCAAGCCTCTGCCGACCGGTCCCGACCGACGGCGCGGGGTCGGCCTGAAGGGTTTTGGACAGCAGCTCGTAGTAGACGTCGCGGAAGTCGGTGGTGGGTTTGAGATCGCCGTTGTCCAGGTCGTTCAGGCCGGGTTCCTCCCCGTAGAAACCGCCGTTGACCGGCTCCCCCGCGACAAACACGGGTCCGGCGGTGCCGTGATCGGTGCCCTGCGAGGCGTTGGCCTTTACCCGTCGCCCGAATTCGGAGTAAGCCAGCAGGACGACGTTCTTGCCGTACCGGTCGCCGACCATCTGAGACAGGAACGGCGTCACAGCTTCATCTAAGGTCTGCAGCAGCCGCTGCTGGGTTTCGCGTTCGTTGGCGTGCGTGTCGAATCCGCCCAGCGACACCGCGTACACCCGAGTGGGTACCGCCGCCTGAACCGCCGCCGCCACCATGTCGAGCTGGCCGGTCAGCGAGTTGTGCTTCCCGCCCTTCTCGCCGCGCGGCTTGATCTCGCCGAAGGTGGTGTCGGTGGTGCGGGTGGCGCGATAAGCGTCGCAGACCGCTGCCATCGCGGGGGTGTCGTTGGGATCGTCGGAACCGAGCGCGTCCATTGTCTGCACGAACCGGTCTGCCGACTCCGGCTTTTCGGACGCGGCAAGAGCTGCGGCCGTGCACTTTTCACCCACCGCAAGCGGCGGAAGTACCGTGCCGATATTGACTGCGCGCAGCGGGTCATCGCCGGTGGCATCCAGCCAGCGACCGATCCACCCGGTCGGTACGGGTTCAGCCGGCGAGGCGGTCTGCCAGATGTCCATCGACCGGAAGTGACTGTGGTCGGGCTGCGGGTAGCTGACACCGCGCACAATCGCCAGCTTCCGGTTTTTCCATTGCTGGGCTAGGCCTTTGAGCGCCGGATTCAGCCCAAGCTGGCCATCCAGGTCCAGCACATCGCCTGGACCATAGGCCAACTCGGGGCGAGCATCATGGTAAGTGTTGTCGGCGTAGGGAATCAGGGTGTTGATGCCGTCATTGCCGCCGTAGAGCGTGAGGATCACCAGCACGCCGCTGCCCTCGGCGAGCGGACGCTCCTTGGCCTCGCGCATCAGGTCGGGCCAGCTGCACGCCACCGCGCCCGACAGCAGGCCCGCCGCGCCGACACCGGCGCTGGCGATCAGGAACTGGCGGCGATTCACCTCAAGCATCGGCATTCTCGCTAAGACGTCAGGTATTCGGGCGCGTTGACGGCCGCGGCGACCAGCTGGACCGGTCGGCGCACCAGGGGCTGCAGGGCCGCGACGGTCCGATCCGACCACGCGCCGACCCCGATCAGATAACCGACCGCATCGATCCGCTCGTCGACAGCGGCCTCCTCGATGCCGGACAGGTCAGCGGCGCGTGCCAGCAGACTCGCGGCGCGCATCCGCACGTCGGCGCTGGCGGTCGACATCCAGACGCGGCCGTGCGGCCACCCGCCGACATCCGGGGGATAAAAGGGTCGCTGCCCCAGCGCTTTCAGCGTGACGTTCGCCAGCTTCAGCCGTGCCGGGGTGTCGACGCGGACACCCAGTGTGCGAATCACCCCGACAAGCCATTCGACCGGCGTGTTGACGATTGCCGCCCGGCTGCTGATGAATTCGTCGTCGGTGAGGATCGCGCGCGTCAACGCCCGCAGGTTGCGGGCCGGGCCGTAGGCTGCGACCAGGCGGTCGAGTGCCTGCGGCGACGGCGGGGTGTCAGATGCCAGCTGCTGCCACAGTCGGCCGGCGACGAATTGCGGCGATTTGGGTTGGGCCAGAACCAGGTCGCAGAATCCTGCTGCGTCGAAATTACGGGTGACCGCGAAAATCGTCTTGGCCGTCCCATCGTGGCGCCGGGGCACTACCGATGCTTGTCCGCCGGGTCGAATGACCCAGCCGGTCAGTGCTCGGGCGCCCTCCCGCACGTCATCCTCGGTGTAGCCGTCGCCGTGTCCGAGCGTGAACAGCTCCATGAATTCGCGGGCAAGGTTCTCGTTGGGAGCCTTGGCGGTGTTGGTCTGCGCGTCCAGCCAGCGCAGCATCGCGGCATCGGTCAACATGGCATAGGCCAGCGCGCGGAAATCGCCGAGGGACAGGCTGCGCAGTTTCTGGTTCTGCGCTGCCATGTGCGCCGCGACTCTCACCTTCTGGGCAGAGGTGGCAAAGTGGTTGTGCCACAACAGTGTCAGCTTCTCGTGAATTGGCTGCTCGACGGTGATCATGCGGCTTAGCCACCACTGGGACAACTCGGTCATCTGTCCGACGAGGCCACGGTTGAACTCTTTGCGGTCCGCCGCCGCTGCCCCTTTTCCGGGGCGGCGCAGGGCAGGCAGCGTCGGCAAAGGCGTGGCCACCGCACCTGGGTCCGCTTCGGGATCCGCGCCCAGGGCGGCGTCGACGTAGCTCGACCAATCCTGGCTAGCAACCGCGTCGACCTGCGCACCGGTCACCCCGAACCCGGTCCGGCGCAGCAGACGAGCGGTGGTGATCCACCGGTCCGACTGACCAGGCATGTGTGAAGTATGCTCGGTCTTCCTTGTGATTTTCTTGCGACCCGGCTAGGCGCCGCAGACGCGCAAGGACCTGTTAGAAGGTGCTGGTGGGCCGCACCTGGTTGGCCAGGTCGACCAAGGTGTAACGGTGGGCCTGGGTGGGCGCCACCCGGGCCAGCCCACGCAGCGATGCCTCGACACCGAGCCGCAGCCCATGTTCGGTGAAGGGAAAGCCGAGGATGTGGTTGGTGCTGGCCTGGTGTTCGCCCAGCCAATCCAACGCGCCGCCGAGCACCAAGGCGCGGATCTGCAGCACCCGCGGCTCGGTCGGCGGCAGAGCCTCCACCCGCCGCGCGGCGTCGCGTATCTGCTCTTCGGTGATTTCTCTGGTCGACCGGCCGGACAGCAGCGTCACTGCACTGGTGAGCCGCGCGGTGGTGAAATGCCTTGAGGTGGCTGGGACTTCGTCGAGAGTGCGAACCGCTCCGGCCCGATCCCCTTCGACCGACTGCGCCCGGGCCAACCCGAACGCGGCCGAGATCACCCCGTCGTCGGTCTTCCAGACCGCCTCGTAGTACTTGTGTTCGTCTGAGCTGCCGGCGAGTTCGGCGGTGGCGGCCAACGCCATCTTGGGCGCCAACTCACCGGGGAAGGTGTCCAGCACCTCGCTGAAATGCTTGCTGGCCGACTCGTAATCGCCGGTGAGCAGTTCCGAGACGGCGCGATACCAGACCAGCCGCCATCGCCAGCCGACGCGCTCGGCCAGGTCGTCGAGTTTGCGATTGGCCTTGGCCACATCGCCGAGATCCAGTAGCGCCCGCACCTCCATCAGCGGCAGCTCGACAGACTCCGACAAGTCGATATCGTCGGAATCCATTGCGCCGTGGCGAAACGCGCGCAGTGAATCCAGTGTCTGCACCGGTTGGGACAGCACCGTCGCTCCCAGCAGCGGCGCAGCGACGTCGGCCGGGTCGACCAGCGGCACCTGCAGCGCGGTGACAATCTCCTTGGCGGTCAGCTTCTCCGCATGCACATGGCCGTCCAAGTAGACGTCGGTGTGGGCAACCAACAGGTCTTCGCCGAACGTCGAGCGGGTGCGGCTGAAGATTGCCGACAACCCCGGCCTGCGCACACCGGTGTCTTGAGCGACCACCTCACGCAGCACACCGGACAGCTGCCCGGACATTTCCTCGGCGCTGACAAACCGCCGCCGCGGATCGGGATCGATTGCGCGACGCAACAACCGGCCGAACGAGTCGTACTTGGCCAGCACCGGATCGTCTTCGGGAAGACCGTCGACGTAACGGCCGCCGCGGGCGCGCAATTTCAGCGTCAGAGCCGCGAGCGTGCGTCCGACCGTATAGACGTCGCTGGCCACCGTGGGACCCGTGCGCACGATCTCGGGTGCCTGGTAACCCGGCGTGCCGTAGAGGTAGCCGAACGAGTTGATCCGCGATACCGCGCCCAGGTCGATCAGCTTGAGTTGCTCTTCGGTGAGCATGATGTTTTCCGGCTTGAGGTCGTTGTAGACCAACCCGAGGGAATGCAGATAGCCCAGTGCCGGCAGGATTTCCATCACGTAGGCAATGGCCTCGGCGACCGGCAGCCGCTCGCCCTTACGGCGTTTGAGCGACTGCCCGCCGACATACTCCATGACGATGTAGCCGACGGGATCCCCGTGCCGGTCGATGTGCTCGACGAAGTTGAAGATCTGCACGATCGACGGGTGCACGACCTCGGCGAGGAATCGCCGCTCGGCCATGGCGATCGCTTGGGCCTCGGCGTCACCGGAATGCACCAGGCCTTTGAGCACCACCGGACGATCGTTGACGTTGCGGTCGAGAGCCAGATACACCCAGCCCAGCCCGCCGTGGGCGATGCAACCCTTGATTTCGTACTGACCCGCGACAACGTTGCCCGGATTCAGTTGCGGAAGAAACGAATACGGACTCGCGCAATAAGGGCACCAGCCCTCCGATGATGCCTTGCCCTCCGAGCTGGATCGGCCCACCGGCTGTCCGCAGTTCCAGCAGAACCGTTTCGACTCCGGCACCACAGGATTGGGCATCAACGCTTCGAGCGGATCGATATCGGGCACCCGCGGAATCTCGACCAAGCCGCCGCCGAGCCGCCGGACCGGCGCCCGAGGGGCGGGCTTCGCGCGTTCTTGGGGTTCGGTGTCGAGCCCGCGCAACGGGATGTCGTCGGAGTCGTCGTCATCGAAATCGGGGCGGAAGATTGCCTGGGTAGCCACCGGGCGACCCTGCGAGGACGAGTCCACCGTCGCCTCGACGGGCTGGGTGCCGTCGTCGGGGTCCTGGTGTTCCGAATCCAGGGGTTGCTCGGCCATTAGTCCACGTACTTTGGACTCGGTGGGGCCGGCGCCGGACCGAGCACCGACAACCACTTGCGGTACAAGGTGTTCCAGGTGCCATCCCGGCGGATGCGTTCCAGCGTGCCGTTGACGAACCGGACCAGCCCGGTGTTGTCCAGGTTGACCCCGACGCCGTAGGGCTGAGTGCCCATGTTGGATCCGACGATGTGCAGGTAGGGGTCCTGAGAGACCAGTCCGGCCAGGATGGAGTCATCGGTGCTGACCGCGTCGACCTGCCGTTGCTGCAGCGTCACCAGACAGTCGGCCCAGTTCACCACCTCCACCAGAATCGGCGGCGGCGCGATCTCCCGGATCCGGTTCAGCGAGGTGGTGCCCTTCGCTACGCACACCCGCTTGCCGGAAAGGTCGGATGGCTTGGTGATCGGGGAGTCCCGCGACACCAGGATGCGCTGGTAGGCGTCGAGGTAAACGGTGGAGAAGTTGACCTGCTTGCGGCGCTCGCAGGTGATGGTCATCGTCTTGATGACAAGATCGACCTGGGATTTCGTCAGCGCAGTGATGCGCTCGGCAGACGACAGGATCCGATACTCGACCTGTGATGGGGTGCCGAATATATCGCGCGCCACCTCGCCGGCGATGTCGACGTCGAAGCCGGTGATCTCACCGGTGATCGGGTCACGGAAGCTGAACAGATTGCTGCCGATGTCCAGTCCGACGATCAGCCTGCCGCGGGCACGGATCTTCGCCACCGCGGCGTCGGCGTCGGCGGGGTTGGTAAATGGCCGCAGGCTCGCGGTGGGGTCGCAGCTGTCGGCCGACTTGTCCGCCGGCAGCGGCGGCTGTGGCGACATTTCCTGCATACCGGCCGGTGTGGGCGGCGGCAGGGTCGGCACCGGCGTCACCACCATGGCGGCGGACTGGCCGCACCCGGCCAGCACTGTGGCCGCCGTCAGGGCGACGTAGCAGATCCGGGGCAGTCGCTTCATCGGTACTCGTTCAGTCGAGGCCACATTCCAAGAGCGACTGCGACGGCGGCGCCCAGGCTGAGCACGACGCCACCGACTGTGGCGCCGGACAGCCCTTGGCGCGCATTGAGGATGTCTTCACGCAGTTGATTGCGACTCTGCTCCATGGCCTTGCCCAGCGCATGGTCGAGTTTGTCGAACGCGGGGGTGGAGTCGTCCTCACCGGTGCCGAGCGCCACCTGAGTGGCGGCCTGGTAGTTGCCGACCGAGATGTAGGCGTTGATTCGGTCATCGGCGCGGCGCCACTGGGCCAGCAGTGCATTGGCGCCCTGTAGGTCGCCCTTGTCAACGGCATCGCCGCGAGACAGATATTCGTCGAGTTGCTGGTGCATGTCCTCGATGCGGTCATAGAAGGACTTCTTGCGGACATCTTCGTCCCCGCGCCGGATCAGTGACAGCGTCTCGTCGGCGCGGGCCTGCTGCGCGTTGATGGACATGTTCGTCACGGTTTTCAGTGATTCTGCCGCAGTGTTTTTGGCGCTGCGGCTGGCGCTGGTGGAAATCCACAGAGCAGTCCCCACCCAGACCACCATAACGAGGATCGCGAGCGCGCCGGCGACGAGACCGGGGTTGATTCGTCGTTTGGTGCGACGGGCCAGCCACCGATGCGAGAACGCGCCGAACACCGCGGTGGTGATGACGACCAGGATGACCGGAGCCGGCATCTGGGTTGAGGCCGTAGTCTCGGCGTCGACCCGTGTTGACGTCTCGCGATAAAGCTGCTGGGCGTCCGGCAGAATCGTCGACTGCATCAGCGCCGACGCCTCGGACAGATAAGACGACCCGACCGGGTTACCGGCCCGGTTGTTGGTGCGCGCAATCTCGATCAGCCCGGTGTAGACGGCCAATTCGGCGTTGATCTTCCCGAGCAACTGCACCAGCGTCTCGTCGGTCAGCCCGCTCGACGCCCGGGTGACTGCCACCGCGGCGTCGGTGATGGCCTGCTCGTAACGCTGCCGTACCGTGCGTGGTTCGGCCCGAGCGATGAAGGCCGTCGCGGCTGCCGCGTCGGCCACCGACAGGGTGGTGTACAGCCGCCCGGCGGCGAACGCCAGCGGCTCGGTGTGGTTTAACACCGTGGTCAGCGTCGTCTGCCGCTGGTTGATCGTCGTTGAGGTGGCGAACGCGCTGAGCCCGCCGAGGATCGCCAAGATGAGGCCGATGGACAGGATGCGGCCCGGGGTCGTCGCGACGAACCACCAGCGCGGGTGGGCCGGTTCAGTCGGCGACCGCGAACCCAGCGGCTCGGTCGACGGATGCGCCAACGCAACGGTCACGTCTGCTCGGACCTCATCTTTCGGGCGTGCGTGCCATAAACTCTATAAGCAAATTCTAAGAGTTTCTTCGCCAGATGTGGGGATGCGCCGCTCAATTGGCCCCGAAAGGCTGCTTATTCTTAAACGCGTGCACGGCGACGGGGACGGATGGGTGGTCTCCGACACCGGCATGCATTACTGGGGTCGGCACGGCGCGGCCGGTCTGCTGCTGCGGGCGCCCCGACCCGACAGCACACCGGCAGTCTTGCTGCAGCACCGGGCGCCGTGGAGTCATCAGGGCGGGACGTGGGGTCTACCGGGCGGTGCCCGGGACAGTCACGAGACCGCCGAACAGGCCGCCGTGCGCGAAGCGCATGAGGAGGCCGGGTTGGCCAGTGACCGGCTGTCGGTGCGGGCGACCGTGATCACCGCTAGGGCCAGCGGTACCCACTGGACCTACACCACGGTCGTCGCCGACGCCGGTGAATTGCTGCACACCGTGCCGAACCGGGAAAGCTCCGAGCTGCGGTGGGTCGCTGAAGACGAGGTAGGCCAGCTGCCGCTGCATCCCGGCTTTGCGGCCAGCTGGCAACTGCTGCGCACCGCGCAGGCGATCGTGCCGTTGGGCGCCGGTGACGAGCGGCGACGCCACCTGCCCCGCACGGTAGAACTCGAGGCGGGTGTTTTCGTGTGGTGCACCGCGGGCAAACCCGACCAGGCACCGTCGCAGCTGAGTTCCCGGATCAGCTCGCTGCTGCAAGCGCCGAACTGAGCTGCTGCGCCGCGGCGCGCGGATCCTCCGCGCCGGTGATCGCTCGTACCACCACGATTCGACGGGCGCCGGCGTCCAGCACATCCGGCAGCCGACCGATATCGATACCACCGATGGCGAACCACGGTTTGTCGCCGGCCAGATCGGCGGCTAGGTTGGCCGCGAAGCGTACCAGCGGCAGGCCCGGCGCCGGCCGGCCCGGTTTGGTCGGGGTCGGCCAGCACGGCCCGACACAGAAGTAGTCGACACCTTCGGTGGTCGCGGCGGCCACCTGGTCGCGATCGTGCGCAGACCGGCCGATCAGGGTTTCCGGCCCGACGATGTCGCGAGCCGCCGGCAGCGGTAGGTCATCCTGGCCCAGGTGCAGCACGTCGGCCCCGGCGGCGCGGGCGATGTCGGCGCGGTCGTTGACGGCCACCAACGCACCATGCCGACGGGCGGCGTCGACGAGGATCTCCAGCGCCGCCAGCTCGTCACGGGCCTCCAGCGGACCCAGCTGTTGCGCGCCCGTCGAGCCCTTGTCGCGCAGCTGAATGATGTCCACCCCGCCGGCCAGCGCGGCGTCGGCGAACTCCGCCAAATCGCCACGATCGCGACGCGCGTCGGTGCACAGGTACAGGCGTGCGCTGGCGAGCCGGGCCACAGGTGGGTGCACACCGCGACGCTAGCGGCTAGCGTGGGAAGTCGACACGGGAGTCCCAGGGCTCGGCGACGATGCAGGCCGTAAGGCCTGATGAGGAGCCGGGCAATTTGCGCAAGCCGGGGTCTGAGAGTGGGCGCGCCGCCCTTACCGTCACACCTGATCCGGATCATGCCGGCGAAGGGAGCGAAAGATGCCACCCGACTCGGGATCGTTGGCCGTCATCGGCGGCGGCGTCATCGGGCTGTCGGTGGCGCGGCGCGCTGCGCAGGCGGGCTGGTCGGTGCGGGTGCATCGCTCCGGGCAGCCGGGTGCCTCGCGGGTGGCGGCCGGGATGCTGGCGCCGCACAGCGAAGGCTGGCCCGGCGAGGAGCGGCTGCTGCACCTGGGCCTGGAGTCGCTGCGGCTGTGGCGGCAGGGCGGATTCACCGACGGGTTGCCAGAACAGGTGATCACGGCGCGGGAGTCGTTGGTGGTGGCTGTCGACCGTGCTGATGTCGCCGACCTGCACACCGTCGCCGATTGGCTGTCTTCCCAAGGCCACCCGGTGATCTGGGAGTCATCCGCTCGGGACCTGGAACCGATTCTGGCACAAGGGATTCGACATGGCTTCCGGGCGCCCACCGAGTTGGCAGTGGATAACCGCGCACTGATCGACGGGCTGGCAGCGGCGTGCGAGCGGCTCGGCGTCGAATGGGACGGGCCGGCAGACGATCTGAATTCTGTCCAGGCTGACACGGTCGTGATTGCCAACGGTATCGACGCCCCGGCCTTGTGGCCTGGTCTGCCGATTCGGCCGGTGAAGGGGGAGGTGCTGCGACTGCGATGGCGTAAGGGATGTATGCCGCTGCCGCAGCGGGTGATTCGCGCTCGCGTCCACGGGCGCCAGGTATACCTGGTGCCACGCGCCGACGGTGTGGTGGTGGGCGCCACACAGTACGAGCACGGTCGCGACACCGCGCCGGCGGTATCCGGTGTGCGTGACCTGCTCGACGACGCGTGCACGGTGATGCCGGCGCTCGGCGAATACGAGCTGGCCGAATGCCTCGCCGGCCTGCGCCCGATGACGCCGGATAACCTGCCGCTGGTGGGACGCCTGGACGAGCGCACGCTGATCGCCGCCGGTCATGGCCGCTCCGGTTTCCTGCTGGCACCCTGGACCGCCGAACAGATTGTGTCCGAACTTCTTCCGGTTGGAGCTCACTGATGATTGTTCGCGTTAATGCTGAACGACTCGAAGTCGATGACCAAACGACCGTCGCCGCGCTGCTGGAGTCGCTGGGCTATCCTGACCGTGGCATTGCGGTGGCGCTCGATCAGACGGTTTTGCCGCGGTCTGGTTGGGCGACAACTCTTTCCGACGGTGCACAACTCGATGTGGTGACGGCGGTGCAGGGTGGTTGATTCGAAACTGACGATCGCCGGGCGGAGCTTTACGTCGCGGTTGATCATGGGCACCGGCGGGGCGGCGAACCTCGCAGTTCTGGAGGAGGCTCTGATTGCTTCGGGCACCGAGCTGACTACCGTCGCGATGCGTCGGGTCGACGCCGAGGGCGGCACCGGCATGCTCGAACTCTTGAGCCGACTGGGTATCACGCCGCTGCCCAATACCGCGGGCTGTCGCAGCGCTGCGGAGGCGGTGCTGACCGCGCAGCTCGCTCGCGAAGCATTGGGCACCGAATGGGTCAAGCTGGAAGTGATTGCCGACGAACGTACGCTGCTGCCCGATGCTGTTGAATTGGTCCGGGCCGCAGAGCAATTGGTCGACGACGGCTTTGTGGTGCTGCCATATACCAACGATGACCCGGTGTTGGCCAAACGACTGGAGGACACCGGCTGCGTGGCGGTGATGCCGCTCGGTTCGCCAATCGGCACGGGTCTGGGTATCGCCAACCCGCACAATATCGAGATGATCGTCGCGCAGGCCGGCGTCCCTGTTGTCCTCGACGCCGGCATCGGCACGGCCAGTGACGCCACGCTGGCGATGGAGTTGGGATGCGACGCGGTGCTGTTGGCGACGGCGGTGACCCGGGCCGCCGATCCGCCCGCGATGGCCGCGGCGATGGCCGCCGCCGTCACCGCCGGTTATCTGGCCCGCCGCGCCGGGCGGATCCCGAAGCGGTTTTGGGCTCAGGCGTCTAGCCCGACCCGATGACCGGGCGGTATGTGGCGCTCGGCAGCTCGATGGCCGCCGGCCCCGGCATCAGGCCCTACGTGCGAGGTGCGCCCTTCGGGTCGGGCCGATCGACGCGCAACTACGCCCACTTGGTCGCCGAACGGCTGCACCTCGACCTGGTCGACGTCACCTTTTCCGGCGCCACTACCGCCCATCTGCTGGCCGAGCGTCAGCGCAGCGCACCGCCGCAAATCGAAGCGCTGGACGGCTCTGAAGCGCTGGTCACCATCACCATCGGCGGCAACGACGTCGGATACGTGCCGCTGCTGATGGCCGCGACGCTGCCACGCCCGGCCCGGCTGCTGCCCGCAATCCGCGCGCTACTCGACCGTGCGGAACACGAGCGGGCGCTCGGTCAGGTCGGCGAGTCGTTGTCCGCGGTGGGCACCGCGGTGCGCCGGCGCGCGCCGCGAGCCCGAGTAGTGTTCGTCGACTACCTCACGTTGCTGCCGCCGGAAGGCGTGCCGGCGCCGCCGTTGTCGGCCGCGGACGCCGAGCTGAGTCGATACGTCGGCGCGAGGCTGGAAGAAGCCACCGCGGCGGCCGCGCAGGCCAGCGGCTGCGAGCTCATCCGCGCGGGTCAAGCCAGCCGGAACCATCACCCGTGGTCGGCGGACCCGTGGGCAGTGGGCGCGGGGTGGCCGCTGCCGTGGCGCCCGGCGCCATTCCACCCCAACGCCGCCGGCATGCGCGCCGTCGCCGAGCTGGTGACAGCGCAGGTCTAACCGGCGCGGTCAGCCGTTCGTCTGCCACCATTGGTACAGCGCAGCCGCGTTGGTTCCAACGAGCCCGGCGACCATGTGATTCTGATCATTAGTCCAGGCCAGCCCGGGCTGATGGTTATCTTTACCCGTTCCGCACGCTATCTGACCGGCTGTCGTGTTGGGCGAGTTGTCGAAGTTCCAGGTATCCGGTGCCGGGTCGCCGCTCTGGCATGGCGTCACGTTCAGGTCACTGATGGCTCCCTGGAACCCGGAGGAAGTGTCAGCGGAGTTGCCGAAGAGGATGAAAGTGGCTTTGGCGGGACCGTTGGGCAAGGGATTTTGCCCGCACTGGTATGCAGCCAGTCCGCCAGATCCTTGGGCTGGTGTGCAATTGCTCGTGTTGTAGCCCTGAGACAACATTTTGGCGAGGGCGTCACTGTTGGCGTCGGCGGCCGCGGTTGCCGGACCGACCCAGGCGCAGCCGCCGACAAGCGCTGCGGTGGCTGCGGCGGCCCGCATTGCGCTGACGAACTGAGACATCTTTGCTCCTCACGGTTGTTGGGCCGCAGCCGCAATTTGCCGCGACGACCAGGTCAATAGTCAGAAATGTATTTCAGGTGGCTCGCCGCCACATCGTTTTTCGCATTCCGATCGGGGCTGCGCCGACGGCACCATGTTTGCTTTCACAGAACGTAGTTCGGATGGCGGGCCAGCACAGCTTGTGCGACCACATCCGGGGGCGCTGCACCCGGCGGGTTGAGACGTTTATTTTTTGCGGCCCGGGTAAATCTAACTGGGCGACATGCCAAAGCACTGCCGAGGGAGTAATCCGTCGACTTCACACTGACAGCACACGCCCACGTACCTGCCTACGACCATTCCGCGCTCCTGTACCACTCGGAGCGCGAGTATGTCGATTGGGTGGTGCGGTTCATCGCCGACGGTTTGGACCGGGCAGAGCCGGTTTTGGCGGCCGTGCCTGGGGACCGGCTGGCGTGGTTGCGCGCAGCGTTAGGAGACGCGGCAGCCGACGTGACGATGACCGACATCACCGAAGTCGGCCGTAACCCCGGCAGGATCCTCGCTGCGCAACTTGGTTTCGTCGATCGGTATCCAGACCAGCATGTCCGCATCATCACCGAGCCGGTATGGGCGGGCCGCAATGCGTTCGAATATCCGGCCTGCATGCAGCACGAGGCATTGGCCAACATTGCGTTCGCGGGCTTGGACGTGACCGGTCTGTGTCCCTACGACGCATCCCAGCTGGACAAGAGCGTCCTGGCCGATGTCCGCCTCACCCATCCGCAGGTCTGGCAAGGCGGAGCGCGGAAACACAGTCCGGACTACGCACTCGATGCTGCACTCGACCAATGTAACCAACCGCTGACGACCAATCCGGCCGCAGTGACCTACACCGTCGGCGACCCGGCCGATTTGGCCGGCGCCCGCAGCTGCGGCAACCGGTATGGCCGACTGCTCGGGATGTCCGCGGACAGACTCGGCGACCTCCTGCTGGTCGCCACCGAGCTGGCCAGCAACAGCCTCGACCATGGCGGCGGCGCGTGCCGACTGGCGTTCTGGTACCAGGCCGGACACGTGGTCTGCGAGGCGCGGGATACCGGTCAATGGCCAGATCCGCTCGCGGGACGCCGGCCGCCCGCCGCGGCGGGAGCCGGGCCGTATGGGCTTTTCGTCGTCAACGCCATCGCGGATTTGTTGCGCACCCACACCTCACCGACGGGCACTACGATCCACGCCTACCTGCGGCTCGACGATTCCGCTGAAGATGCGGCCGTCTAACCTGGGCGCGGTGGTCATCAAATCAAAATCGATCCTGGCGGCGATTGCAGCCGTCGCGGCCATTGCGTTGGTGACCGGCGGGTGTACGACTGACACCGCCACGACGCTGAAGCCGGTAGCCGCCCCGGATTTCGCTGCCGCCCTGCGCGGGCGGGTGAGTACCGACGCGATGATGGCGCATTTGACAAAGCTGCAGGAGATCGCGAAGGCCAACGGCAACACCCGCGCGGTCGGCACTCCCGGCTACGACGCCAGCGTCGACTATGTGGTGGACAGGTTGCGGGACAAGGGCTTTGACGTGCAAACCATGCAATTCGATGCGCACGTCTTCCACTCCGAACCCGGGTCGCTGACCGTCGGCGACAAGACGTTCGCGGCGCGGGCCTTGGAGTACAGCCCGGCCACCCCGTCGGTCGGGGTGACGGGTCCGCTGGTCGCCGTCCCGGCCGACAAAGATCCCGGCTGTAAGGCCTCGGACTACGACGGCCTTCCGGTCAACGGCGCGGTGGTGCTGGTGGACCGCGGCACCTGCTCATTCGCTCAGAAGGAAGACGCCGCTGTGCAGCGTGGCGCGGTCGCGATGATCGTCGCGGACAACGTCATCGAGGATCACATGGGCGGCACGTTGGGTGAGAACAAAGAAGTCAAAATCCCGGTCGTCAGTGTCAGCAGGCCCGACGGCGCGCTGCTGCGCTCCGAGGCGGGGCCCGCGACGCTAAAGCTCAGCGCGGAGACCACGACCCTGCACGCGCGCAACGTCATCGCCCAAACCCGGACCGGCTTGACCAGCGACGTGGTGATGGCCGGGGCACACCTAGACAGTGTTCCCGAGGGGCCCGGCATCAACGACAACGGCTCCGGGGTGGCCGCGGTCCTGGAGACTGCCCTCCAGTTGGGCAGCTCGCCGCAGATCCACAACGCCGTGCGATTCGGATTCTGGGGCGCGGAGGAACTCGGGCTGGTCGGCTCACGAAAGTACGTTGAGTCGTTGGATGTCAACGCGCTCAAGGACATTGCGTTGTATTTGAACTTCGACATGCTCGCCTCGCCGAATCCCGGTTACTTCACCTACGACGGGGACCAGTCGATGCCGACCGACACACGGGGTGATCCGGTGGTGCCCGAGGGCTCAGCCGGTATCGAGCGTTCGCTGGTCGCTTACCTGAAATCGGTCGGCAAGACGGCGCAGGACACCTCGTTCGACGGCCGGTCCGACTACGACGGATTCACCGCGGCGGGTATCCCATCCGGCGGGCTGTTCTCCGGCGCCGAGACCAAAAAGACCGGGGAGCAGGCGCAGCTGTGGGGCGGTGCCGCGGACCAGCCGTTCGACCCCAACTACCACAAGAGCACCGACACGTTGGACCACATTGACCGCACCGCGCTTGGTATCAACGGCGACGGTGTCGCCTACTTGATCGGTCTGTACGCCCAGGATCTGAGCGGCCGTAACGGTGTTCCGATCCGAGCGGACCGGACCCGCCATGAGCTAGCCAAGTAGGCGGTTTGATACCGAGGTCTACAGTCCGGGCAGGCAGATGGGGGCTCCGTAGCACGGAGGTGGACCATGAGGCGGTGGATTGTCACCGTCCCAGACAAACTCCCCAACATTGCCCATTCCCCCGACGGGCACCCAGAACCAGGTGTGGCAGACATTCATATCCCAAACGACATCGGTCTCCGGCAAGGGTTGCCCCGGGCACCATTGATGGGGTTGCGAGAAATTGTCTCCGGGCTGGGCCTGGGCAATACCTGCGGCCAGTCCGATACCGGCCAACGCGACGCTGCTCGACAATAGTGCTGCGGCAATGAGGCACTGTGGGGTCTGGGTGTTGTTCATGACGGAGTCTGCGCCGCCGCACGGATCATCTCCGGCATCTGATCGGTAGCGGCTCAACGGATCCCGGACAGCTTCGGCATCAGCTCGTCGCCAAACCGCTGGACGAAGCCGACGGGATCCGGCGTGCCCGGCACCGGACCGATGTTGATCATGTCGATGCCCAGTTCGGCGTAGCGCTCGAGGCGTTTCAGGTATCCGTCGACGTCGGTGAACGGGTCATCGAGTAGTAGGCCTACCGTTTTGCGGATCTCGGTGACATCGCGGCCCACCGTGTCGCAGTGCCGGGTCAACACCTCCATCTTGTGCTTGAGTTCGTCGGGCTCGGAATCCGTGCTGTTCCAAACATCGGCGTACTGCGCGACCAGCCGCAGTGTCTTCTTCTCACCGCCGCCGCCGATCAGGATCGGCGGTCGCCGGATTGGCTGAGGCTCACAGATCGTTTCGGCCAGCTGATAGTGCTTGCCGTTGTATGGCCCGTTGTCGGTGCCCCACATTTCCAGGCAGATCTGCAGCGTCTCCTCGAGCATCTCGAACCGCTCGCGCAGCGGCGGATACGGGACACCCAAGGCGACATGCTCGCGCTCATACCAGGCGGCTCCGATACCGAACATCGATCGGCCCTGCGAGAGCACGTCGAGCGTCGTCACCGTCTTGGCCAGCACGCCCGGATGGCGGTAGGTGACTCCGGTGACCAGCATGGCCAGGGTGATGGTGGTGGTCTGGCCGGCCAGAAAGCCCAGCGATGTGTAGCCCTCCAGGAACGGATCCTCTGCGCGCCCAACACCTTCCATCTGGAAGAAATGATCGGCCAGGGTGAACATCGTTGCACCGGCGTCTTCGGCGGCCTTGGCGGTCGCCAGCAGTGTCGGAGCCAAATTCGCCGGATCACCTGGCAGAAAGTCGATGAAGTGTATTCCCAATTCCATGTCGAACTCCTAGCTAATCGGTCAAACGTTGTAGCAGGGACAACGCATCGACGATGACGCGGCGTTCCTGCTCGGAGTAGCGCTCCTCCATGGCACGAGCCAGCCACTCCTCGCGGACCTGGCGGTCGCTTTCCGCGCGGCGCCGGCCGGTGGTGGTCAACGAGATCACTTGGCGCCGACCGTCGTCGGGGTCCGGCGTGCGCCGGATAAGGCCGTGTCTGTCGAGCCCGGTCAGTATCGTCGCCATCGACTGCGGCCGCACCCGTTCGGCGGCGGCCAGCGCGCTAGCCGACGACGCACCCTCTTTCCAGAGCCGGGTGAGCACCGCGGTCTGCGACGGCGTCAGATCACTGCCGGTCGCGACGTCCTTGAGCCGGCGCCGTAGTCGGCTGAACATCACTCGCAGGTCTCGCGCCGCCGC
The DNA here is from genome assembly GCA_963744835.1 of uncultured Actinomycetota bacterium. Lineage (GTDB taxonomy): Bacteria > Actinomycetota > Actinomycetes > Mycobacteriales > Mycobacteriaceae > Mycobacterium. The sequence continues at coordinate 345,184 of CAVUVB010000006.1, read as the reverse complement.
TCCTGCCGACTCGCTGATCCCATCCACGAGCCCAGACTAATTTAGACAGTTAAAACTGTCCAGTTTCAACTGTCTAAAATCGCTTCTTCCTTGGGAGCGTCGTGCAAGACTACCGTGTTCGGGAGTGCCGAATAGCGTTGCCGCCCGGGTAGGCGAGGTATCCGATCAACCCTACGATGGCCGGGCTGCTCCTCAGGCGATTGCGTAGTCGCTCAGCGGGAACCGAGAGCCCTCCCGCACGGCGTTGCGCACCGACGTGGGTCGCAGCAGTGTCGCCTCGCCGCTGTGATTGAAGTAGTAGGACCGTGATGTGGCACAGTCGCCGGCGTAGAACACCGAGCCATCCAGGTTATGGGTCATCCGGTCCAGGAAGTGCGCATTGGCCTCTTCGGTCACCTCGAATGTGGTTGCGCCGCTGCGCTTCACCTCGCCGAACAACCGGTCCATGTGCCGCATCTGGTATTCCATGGTGTTGAAGAAGGACAACCCGGAGAAGGCGTACGGGCTGGCCAGGCTCAGGTAGTTGGGAAAGTACGGAATCGACACGCCCTGATAGGCCTGGAACCTGTTCTCCCGCCACCACTTTCCCAGATTGCGGCCAGCCGCGGCCGACCACCTCGATGGCCGGGAAGTTGGCGTCCCACAGATCGAATCCGGTGGCCAGCACCAGAGTGTCGATGACGGCCTTCTGTCCGTCGTTGGTGACGATGCCATCGGGCTCGATCCGCTCGATCCCGCTGGTCTCCAGGTGCACATGCGGTTTGGTGAAGCTGCGGTAATAGTCGTTGGACCAGCTAGGCCGTTTGCAGCCGATGTCGTAGTCGGGGGTCAGCTTGCGCCGCAGCTCCTTGTCCCGAATCTGCACGAACCGGTGCATCTTGCAGAGATCCATTCCGCGCGATGGTCACCCGTCGGAAGTAGCGGTAATTCAGCACGCTCGGTGAGAGTCATGAACTCCAGCAGGCTGTCGGTCACCCAGCGCAGCGCCCGTTGCGCAAGCGGAACCCGGGCGAACAGCCGCTGCACCGCTGGTGCAATCCCGAAGTCCAGCTTGGGCGCCACCCAGATTGCGGTGCGCTGGTAGACCGTCAAGTCCGCGACTGTCTTGGCCAGTTCTGGGATGAGTTGGATCGCGGTGGCCCCGGTGCCGATCAAGCCGACCCGACGACCCGCGAAGTCGTGGCTGTCGTCCCACGCGGTGGTGTGTACGACCTTGCCTTCGAAGCTGGTGATGCCTGGGATGTCGGGCGTGTGCGGTTGCGACAGGAAGCCGGTGGCGGTGATCAGGAAGCGGGTGGTCAGCGTTTCACCGTCGGCCAGCGCCACCTGCCAGAGCTGCGCGTCCTCGTCCCAGCGGGCGCTTTCCACCGTTGTGTTGAACCGCATGTGCCGGCGTACGTCGTACTTGTCGGCGACGTCGTTGGCATACTTCTTGAGCTCCGGGCCGGTGGCGAACAGCCGTGACCAGTGCGGGTTCGGCTCGAACCAGTAGGAGTAGGTGGTCGACGGGACGTCGACGGCCAAACCGGGATAGCGATTGACGTGCCAGGTTCCACCCAAGTCGGCCTCGCGGTCCAGAATGGCGATGTCGTCGTACCCGAGGCGCTTGAGCTGGATCGCCGCGCCGATGCCGCCGAAGCCCGCCCCGACGATGACGACGTCGAATTGCTCCGAACTCATGAAAAGAACCGTACCTTACTTCAGAGTAAGTTTGACCGTGGGCTACGGCTCGATGATATCGAGCCGGGTGGCACTATTCGCGCAGGAGAGCTTTGGCACGGCGGCTGTCCAGAGCGACCTTCCTTCCTCACGTGCTGTTGGACTGGTCGGGCATGGTTTTCTTTTCCCTGCCACCCATGGCGTGGTTGGCGGCGAGCAGCGCCGCGTTGTCGTCCTGAAGGTCGAGGATTTGCGCGATGCCGGCGAGGTTGACCCCGGCAGCGATCAGCTCGCTGATGCGCTGTAGCCGGGCCAGATCGTCGGCGCTGTAGCGGCGGGTGCCGCCGTCACTGCGGGCGGGGCTGAGCAGGCCGTGTCGCTCGTAGAGGCGCAGCGACTGCACCGGGATGCCGGAGAGTTCGGCGGCCACGGTGATGCCGTAGACGCCTTGACTGGGGGTGGGCATGCCGGGCGTGTCAGGTCGATCGATCATGCAAAAGTCAATCCTTGGCTGTGTTGCACAGGAAATCTTTTATCACACTTGCGACAATCTCGCACGCATGGTATATCAAAATCTATGTCATCTGACACAGGTTATAGGTGACATCCTGCAGAGGATTTGGAGTACGGAGGTGACCACCATGCTGATGCGTACTGACCCGTTCCGCGACCTCGACCGCTTCACCCAGCAGGTGCTGGGCACTGCCGCGCGTCCGGCGGTGATGCCGATGGACGCGTGGCGCGAAGGTGATGCGTTCTACGTCGAGTTCGACCTGCCGGGTATCGACCAGGACTCGCTGGACCTCGACATCGAACGCAACGTAGTGACTGTGCGTGCGCAGCGCCCTGCCGTCGATCCGAACCGCGAGATGCTGGCGACCGAGCGGCCACGGGGAGTCTTCAGCCGCCAGCTGGTTCTCGGCGAGAACCTCGACACCGAGCGGATCGAGGCTTCGTACGACGAAGGCGTGCTGCGGCTGCACATCCCGGTGGCCGAAAAGGCAAAGCCGCGCAAGATCACCATCGGCCGCGCCGACGGGCATCATGCCCTCGACGGCAAGGCCGCAGAGCGCGAGGTGATCGACGCCTGATCGTGCGGTGGGCGGCAGCAGGAGCACGCGCTATGCGGACCCGCTGCCGCCCGTCGGCGCCGCCCGTCCACGTCTTTGAAAATTCAGGGGATTGCCATGCCTTCCTGCAGCCACGTCGATCCGGCAAGCGTGTTCACGTCGCTGGCTGACATCGTCCACCAGGGTTCGACACCGAATGAGACCGTATGCCGCGATCTGTGTGGCGGCAACCTTGATGGTTCCCGGCTGCGACCATGCCAGCCTGATGATCTGCCGTGACGGCGCCTGCAGCACAGCCGCCGTCAGCGACCCCGTCGCGCGCAAGATCGACAAACTCGAGCAGGCGCTCGGCAGCGGACCATGCCTCGATGCCATCGAGGAGCAAACCGCTCAACTGGCATCGGATCTGACCACCAGCAGTCCGTGGCCGACGTTAGCGGCCCGCGTGCTCGCCGAAACGCCGGTGCGCGGCGCCATGAGTATTCGAGTGCCGGTAGACCGCGCCCAGGTCGGCGCGCTCAACCTGTTCTCCGATACGGTCAATGCGTTCGACAACACGTCGCTTGAACGGGCCATCGTGCTGGCGGCGTTCGCCACGGTGGCTACCAAAGCCACAGCGGATGGCGAAGACGCGGCCGCGCTGCGGCGGGGGCTGGCCAGCAACCGCGCGATCGGCAAGGCCATCGGCATGCTGATGGTGCTCAATGACGTCTCCGATGACGACGCGTTCGATATCCTCCGTCGAACCTCGCAAGACACCAACGTCAAGGTCGCCGACATCGCGGTCGAGTTCATTCGACGCCGCTCTAGCGCAACAGCCTTAACGCGACATCGACCGCTAACGCCGGCACGTCGAGGGTTTTCGAGCCCAGGTCGTGTCGGGCGCCGGTGACCTCGACGATCTCGGTCGGTGCGGAAATCAAAGCGGCGGCGGCGCGCAGCTCGTCGAGGGTGCCGAAGGGATCCGACGTGCCGTGGGTGAACACTGTCGGCACCGCGATGTCCGGCAGGTGCTCGGTGCGGGCGCGCTCGGGCTTACCGGGCGGATGCACCGGATAGGAGAACAGCGTCAGCACGTCCACGGGTTGCGCGCTTCTCGGCCACCACCATCGACGTCAGCCGGCCGCCGTAGGAATGGCCGCCGGCGATCAGCGGACCCTCGGCAAGATCCGCGACACACGGCGATGCCTCCACGATGCCGGCGCGATCGGCTGCCGCCGAACCCGACGGCGGTCCCTTCGGCCTGTCGCCGCCGGTAAGGCAGGTTGTAACGCACCGCAAGCCAGCCACGTCGGGCCCACTCGTCGCAAAGTTTCTGCAGCAGCGCGGATTCCCTGCTGCCGCCGGCACCGTGCGTCAACACCACCACGCCCGACGGGGTGCCGTCAGGTTCATGCGCGATGCCCGCGATGTGCTCGAGCCCGTTCACGACAGTCTGAACAGCGGGGACACCGGGCCGTGGCCATGCCCGAGCGGATAGGCGGCACGCAGGCATTCGGTCACCCAGCTCTTCGGCGAACGCGACGGCGTCCGGCACCGTGTAGCCGTGGGCCAGCGCGCAGGCTGTCGCAGCGGCCAGCGTGTCGCCGGCGCCGTGGTCGTGGGTGGTATCCACTCGCGGTGATTCGAACTCGTGAAAGTCGGTTCCGTCGAACAACAGATCCGTGCTGCTGGCCGACCCATGCAGATGCCCGCCCTTCACCAACGCCCACTTTGGCCCCAGCTCGTGCAGGGCACGAGCCGCGTCGGCCTGGGATTTCGGATCGACGACCTCGATGTCGACCAGTAGCCGCACCTCGTGCAGGTTTGGCGTCACCAGTGTCGCCAACGGAAACAGCTCGGCGCGAAGAAAATTCAGCCCGCTGGAGTCGAGTAGCGGATCACCGTGCATCGATGCGCAGACCGGATCGACCACGAGTGGTACGTCTGGGCCGTGCTCGCGCCAACTCTGCGCGACCGCGTCGACGATCTCGGTCGACGCCAGCATTCCGGTCTTGGCCGCTTGCAGTCCGATGTCGTGGCACACAACGTCGATCTGGGCGGCGATCACGTCGCCGGGTACCTTGTGAAAACCCTTCACACCCACGGAGTTCTGCACTGTCACCGCCGTCACCGCGCACAGTGCATGCACCCCGAGCAGGGTGCAGGTACGGATGTCTGCCTGAATACCGGCACCGCCGCCGGAGTCCGATCCGGCGATCGCCAGCACCCGCAGCGGCGTCGTACCGCGGGGCGCCAGCGGGAGGTAACTCACTGTGCGAGCGGAAGATACACCCGATTGCCGTGTTCGGCGAACTCGGCCGACTTCTCCGCCATCCCCTGGGCCAGCGCCGCCTCGATGGCTTCTTCACTGTCGAGTCCGTGCTGCGCGGCGTAGTCGCGAACATCCTGCGTGATGCGCATCGAGCAGAACTTCGGTCCACACATCGAGCAGAAGTGCGCGGTTTTGGCCGGTTCGGCCGGCAGTGTTTCGTCGTGGTAGGCCCGTGCGGTGTCGGGGTCCAGCGACAACGCGAACTGGTCGTTCCAGCGGAACTCGAAGCGCGCCGTGGACAGCGCGTCGTCCCGTTCCTGCGCGCGGGGATGGCCCTTGGCCAGATCGGCCGCATGAGCGGCGATCTTGTAGGCGATCACCCCGTCCTTGACGTCCTTGCGGTCGGGCAGGCCCGAGATGCTCCTTGGGCGTGACGTAGCACAGCATCGCGGTGCCGGCCTGCGCGATGATCGCCGCGCCGATCGCCGAGGTGATGTGGTCGTAAGCCGGAGCGATGTCGGTGGCCAGCGGTCCGAGCGTGTAGAACGGAGCCTCCTCGCACAGCTCCTCTTCCAGCCGCACGTTCTCGACGATCTTGTGCATCGGGATGTGCCCGGGGCCCTCGATCATCACCTGCGCGCCATGGGCTTTCGCGATCTTGGTGAGCTCACCCAGGGTGCGCAACTCGGCGAACTGGGCGGCGTCGTTGGCGTCGGCGATCGATCCCGGCCGCAGCCCGTCGCCCAGCGAGAACGTCACGTCGTAGCGGGCGAAGATGTCGCAGAGCTCTTCGAAGTTGGTGTAGAGGAACGACTCCTGGTGGTGCGCCAGGCACCAGGCGGCCATGATCGACCCGCCGCGGGACACGATGCCGGTGACCCGCTTGGCGGTCAACGGCACGTAGCGCAGCAACACCCCGGCGTGCACGGTCATGTAGTCGACGCCCTGCTCGCACTGTTCGATCACGGTGTCGCGGTAGATCTCCCAGGTCAGCTCGGTCGGATCGCCCTTGACCTTCTCCAGCGCCTGATAGATCGGCACCGTGCCGACCGGCACCGGCGAGTTACGCAGAATCCACTCCCGGGTGGCGTGAATATCTTTGCCGGTGGACAAATCCATGATGGTGTCCGCGCCCCAGCGGGTGGCCCACACCATCTTGTCGACCTCCTCGGCGATCGAGGACGTCACCGCCGAGTTGCCGATGTTGGCGTTGACCTTGACCGCGAAGGCCTTGCCGATGATCATCGGCTCGCTTTCGGGATGGTTGTGGTTGGCCGGGATCACCGCACGGCCGCGGGCAACCTCGTCGCGAACCAGTTCGGCGGGCAGCTCTTCGCGGGCGGCGATGAAGGCCATCTCGGCGGTGATCTCACCGGCGCGGGCCCGCTGCAGCTGGGTGCCCCGGTCGCGAATCACTCCCGGGCGCGGCGGTAGTCCGGCCGTCACGTCGATCACCGCGTCGGAGTCGGTGTAGGGGCCGGAGGTGTCATAGAGGTCGAAGTGCTGCCCGTTGGACAGGTCCACCCGGCGGAACGGCACCCGTGCCCCGGGTACCGCGTCCAGTTCGCGGTACACCTTGCTGACTGCCCGCGATGGGGCCGGTGGTCACGGACGGTTCGACTGCCAAATCGGTCATTTTCATCTCCCTACGACGGCATTACCCGGTCAGGTTCTTACGGTCGACGGCCCCGAGCCGTCCTCTCAGCGCACCGGGCGTGCGCTCCCGCGTTATCTCGTGCGCCACCCACGCTAGCGCAGGCGGACGCTGGTGTGCAGAACGCGGTGCGCCGTCTTGCCCAACCGGTGCGCAAGCTGCGTCGACGGTGCAATGATCGCGTAACGTGCCCGAGGCCGCTAAAGCGAACGCCGATGGCGGATGGCTTGCCTTCCGCACTCTTGGCGGGCGTCGATACCGACAACGCGAGCGTGGGCGGCTTCCGCTTCTGGTTTGTCGGCCAGCGTTGGGAATGGTCCGACGAAGTAGCGCGGATGCACGGCTATGAGCCCGGGTCGGTGGTGCCGACGACGGAACTGCTGCTGTCGCACAAGCATCCAGACAGACCGGGACCATGTTCAGGACCTGCTTGACCGGGCACTGCATTCCAAGAGCTCGTTTTCCAGCCGTCACCGCTTTATCGACGTGGCCGGCAATGTGCACGACGCGATCGTGGTGGCCGATCGGATGGCTGACGAGACCGGCGCAGTGGTGGGAACCGCCGGCTACTACATCGACCTGACCGTCACCTTCGTCGAAACCCGCCAGGTGGCCCTTGACGAGGCGCTGCCGGACCTGTTCGAGGCCCGCGCGGTGATCGAGCAGGCCAAAGGCATCCTGATGGCCATGTACCGGGTCAGCGCCGAGCAAGCTTTTGCTGTGCTGCGGTGGCGATCGCAGGAAACCAACGTCAAGCTGCGTGCACTGGCCAAACAGCTGATCGCCGAAATCTCCACGCTGCCACCGCCGTCGGCGGAGGTGCAGAGCGCCTTCGACCATCTTTTGTTGACGGTGCATGAACGTATTCCGGGCGAACCCAACGCGTAAGCGGGCAGCCGGTTAGGCTCGACAAAGCCGTGGAAGGCGACCACGGCAGGCTGGCACTTTCCAGTGCATCAAAGCGGGTGGACGCGATGGATTTGTTGGTGGTCGACTCCGAGGTTCGACCGGAAGCTGTGGTGGTGCAGGCCACGGGCGAAGTGGATTCCAGCACGGCGGGCGACTTGACCTCACATCTGGATGCCGCGCTGCGGCAGGCCGGGACTCAGGCGTCCCGACTGCTCATCATCGATCTTGCAGGCCGTGACCTACTTCGGCAGCGCGGGTCTGAACGCTGTGCTCGACTGTCACAAACAAGGGCAGCAGGCCGGGACATCGGTCCGGTTGGTTGCCGACAACGGACTGGTGGTTCGCCCGATCGAGGTGACGAACCTGGACAGCGTGCTCGAGCTCTACCCCACGCTGCCCGATGCTCTGCAAGGTCGTGAACCCGAGCAGGGGTCGTGAGCTGGCACCAGCGTCCGGACTGGCGCAGCGAGCCGCAGGCCCTGCCACCCGACCTTGCTAAGGCCGTTGCGCTGGGCGGTGAGATGGGCCGTCTCTTCGCCGAATTCGACTGGGCCGCACACCCATTGGGCGCGCCTCAGGAGTGGTCGGCCGAGGTGCGGTCGGCAGTCGCGGTGGTGCTGACTTCACGGTTTCCCATCGTCTTGTGGTTGGGCGCGGACGACCTGTTCCTGGTGTACAACGACGCCTACATCGAGATCCTCGGCGACAAACACCCGGCGGCGCTGGGCCGGCGCGGCCGATTTGTCTGGTGGGACATCTGGGAGCCGATCAGCCCAATGCTGGCCAGCGTCATCGCCACCGGGGAGGCGACCTGGTCGAACGACTTGATGCTGCCGATGGTGACCGCCGGCCGACGCCAGGAGCGCTATTTCACCTTCACCTACAGCCCACTCGTCGGGCAGGACGGCGAGATCTACGGGATTTTCTGCCCGTCGTGGGAGACCACCGAGCGGGTGATCAGCGAGCGGCGCCTGCATCTGCTCAATGCGGTGGCCTCGGCGACGATGGAAACCCGCACTGTCGACGCTGCGGTGAACGCGGCTGTTGCGGTGTGTGCTGACCAGCCCGACGTACCGCTGGTCGCGGCGTACGTCAGTGACGCGGACGCAGCCGATACCACTTTGCGCGGAGCGACGCCGTCGGTGCTGCCGCTGCTGCCACCCACCCTGGAGCGACTGACGGACTGGGAGCCGACAGCGCGGTCACGGGCCGGAGTGCAGATCATCGACGACGTGGTGTCGGCGATCCGCGGCCTCGACGAAGTGTTGGGGGGCGATTGCCCGGACCAGGCGCTGGTGTTACCGCTGGGCGAGAACGCGGTCGCGGGGGCGCTGGTGGTGGGAATCGAATCCGCGCTGCCCGCTGGATGATCAGTACCGCGGCTTTTGTCAGTTGCTCGCCGACCAGCTGTCCTCGGCGCTGGCCGCAGTGGTTTCTCACGAGCAGCAGCGGCAGCGGGCCGATGCGCTGGCCGAACTGGACAGCGCCAAGACAGCGTTTTTGACCAATGTCAGCCACGAATTCCGCACTCCGCTGACGCTGCTGCTCGGACCGCTGGAAGATGCGCTCGCCGACGTGGGTTCGCAGACGGTTCTCGCGGATCGGCTGCGTACTGCCCGGCGTAACGCGGGGCGGCTGCTGCGCCTGGTCGACTCGCTGCTGCAGTTCTCCCGTATCGAAGCGGGCCGCGCCACCACCAGCTTGGTGTGCACCGATGTCGGCGCGCTGACCTCGGAAATCGCCTCGTCGTTCACCGAACTGTGCGCGCGGGCCGGGCTTGACCTGGTCGTCGACTGTCATCAGGCCTTGGCCGACATCGATCCGGACATGTGGGAAACGATCATGCTCAACCTGCTGTCCAACGCGGTCAAATACACGCTGAGCGGCTCGATCACGGTTGCGGCGCACAGCAGCGGCGGCCAATGCCGTGTCATCATCCGCGACACCGGGGTCGGTATCGGCGAGGCGGACCTGAAACGGCTGGGGGAACGCTTCTTTCGAGCCGACACCGCGCGCGGCCGCAGCGTGGAAGGCACCGGCATCGGCTTGTCGCTGGTCCGCGGACTGGTGGAACTTCAGCAGGGCAGCATGTCGATCGCCAGCAAACTCGACCGCGGCACGACGGTCGCGATCACGCTGCCCGCATCGCTCGCCGACACACCGGTCGAGCACTCACCGGCCGACCTGGTGGACAGCCCTTACGTCGTCGAGGCGGGCCAATGGCTGGTGTCGCCCCCGACCGAGGTTGGGCCGAGCGAGGACGACCGCGAGTTGGTGTTGATCGCCGACGACAACGCCGACATGCGGGCTCATCTGGAGCGGGTGTTGTCGGTGCACTGGAGAACGGTTCTGGTGGCCGACGGGGAGGCGGGCCTGCGGACCGCCCGCGAGCTTCGCCCGGACGCCATCGTGACCGACGCGATGATGCCCAAGCTCGACGGTTTCGACTTCGTCTCGGCGGTTCGTCGCGATCCCGAGCTGGCCGCGGTGCCGATCCTCATGCTCTCGGCCCGCGCCGGCGACGAAGCGATCAGCGAGGGCTACGCCGGCGGCGCGGACGACTACCTGCCCAAACCGTTTCGCTCGCAGGAGCTGGTCGAGCGGGTCGCGGCGCGGCTGTCGGCAGCCACCCGCGAACGCGTGGGTCAGCAACAGCGCGAAGCCGAGCTTCGGCGGGCCTCAGCCGCCGCCCAACTCGATGCTGCGTTGCAGGCTGCCGATTCGGTCGCCGGAATCGCCGAGGCACTGCTGGCCTCGCCGCTCGGCTCCGGCGATGCCGACATCATCGTGATCGGTGTCCTCGACGCCGAGGAGAACACCGTCCGATTCGAATACGCCGGTCCGGTTCCCGTGGAGTTCCGCGACCGTTACCACGTGGCCACCCTCGACACGCCCCTGGTGCCGATCGACGTCATCAACACCGGTCAGCGGATCGTCGTCACCGATACATTGTCCCTCACCACGCGTTATGGCCACGTGGTGGCCGAAACCGCGCACAGCGTCCGGTCATGTGTCAGCCAGCCGTTGCGCGGTCATGACGGCAAGGTGATCGGTTCCCTCGGGATGCTGTGGCCTACGCCGCGGGACTTCGAGCCCGCCGAGCTCGAGACGTTCGCCCAAACCGCGCAGATGACCCAGTTGGCCGTGGATCGGCTCCGTAGTGCGCAGCGCGAGCATCGGATTGCCGTCGACTTCCAGGAGCATCTGCTCGATCTCGACCGCGGGTCGACGGCCGCGGTTGTGGCGGCGGTGTATCAGCCCGGCGGTGAGGCGATGCGCGTCGGCGGCGACTGGTATCTGGTGGTGCCGATGCAGCAACCGGGCCAGATCGCGATCTCTGTCGGCGACGTGGTTGGCCACGGCCTGCCCGCCGCGATCGTGATGAGCAGACTTCGTGCGGCGGTGGCCGCCACCGCTCTCACCGGGGCCGACCCGGATGCGGTGCTCAGCGCGCTGGATAGGTTCGCCGCGGCGATTCCCGGTGCGCGCTGCGCGACGGTCAGTTATGCGGTGATCGAAACCGGCCAGCCGGGAATGGCCGACGGCGCCAGCAGCATCAGCTATACCTGCGCCGGACATCCCTACCCATTGCTGGTGACGCCGGACCGACCGCCGCTCTTTCTGCAGTCCGGCCGACGGCCCCCGGTTGCGGCGTGGGAAGACCGTCTCACGAAAAACACGGCACGACGGGAATTGCCGGCGGGCAGCCTGGTCTTGCTCTACACCGACGGCCTGATCGAGCGGCCGGGCGAGACACTCGATCAAGGATTCGCACGGCTGCAGGCCGCGGCGGCATATCGGGCGGACCTGCCGGTCGGGGATTTCTGCGACGAGTTGCTCGACCGGATGGCCCCGCCCGGCGGCTACACCGATGACGTCGTCCTGTTGGCGTTGCGTCCCAACCACGCGTCGCCGCGCAGTTTCGCGACCGTGCTGCCCGCCGCACCGATGCATATCCCGGAAGCCCGACACCAGTTGCGCCACTGGCTGATCGGCATCGGCGTGGACCTGGGCCGCGAGGCCGATATCCTGCTGGCCACCGGGGAGGCGGTGACCAATGCGATCGATCACGGAAGCGGCGGTGATCCGCTCAGGACGGTGTCCATCGAGGCTTTCGTCCGCGGTGCTACCGTCACCGCTACGATCAGCGACACCGGGCAGTGGTCCGGCGATTCCTCGGCCAGCCAACGCAGCCTGCAGGGCGGACGAGGGCTCACCATGATCAATGGACTCGCCGACCACGTGAAGACCGTGCGCACCGCTCAGGGAACTCGAATCACCCTGACTTTCGAGCACTCGGTCGCCCTGGAAGCCAGCATGGCAGAGAGGGCATAACGTGGCGAGCGGCGCGATTTTCCAGCTACACAACCCAGCGACCGACGCTGCGTCGACCGCCGCCTCGCTGGTATCCGTCACCGGCGAGGTCGACGTCACCAACGTCAACGAGTTCACCCGCTCAGTGCTGGCCGTGTCGGATAACCGGCCCATCATCCTTCAGCTGAGCGGGCTCAGATACTTAGACAGCGCGGGATTCGCCGCGGTGGATCGCCTGCTCGCCGACGGCGCCATTGTCGTCGTGCTGTCACCGGATAGCCTCGTGCACAGAGCCGCCGAACTGATGTGCCTGCCGTTTCATCACGACACCGAGACCGCGCGCCAGCTGCTGCAGCACGGCTAGACCTCTTCTAGGCCTCTTCTATGGCCTCTCCGAGCTCTTCGAGGACCTTGTTGTGGTGGTTACTGGCCAAAAAGTGGCCCGCGGCGATCACTAATGCGACCGGCCAATCGATGAGCTCGAATGCGGCCAACGCAGCCAAACCGCCGAAGTAGGCGAGCTGATCAGGCCGCGGAACCTGCACCTGCCCGACCAGCGGGAGGTTAACGAAGAACGTCTCGCCCTCGCGGATGTGTGCGACGGCCTCTGCCTGGGACGTTCTGCGCTGAGGCTTCTTTTCGACCATGGTTTGCCTTTCAGTAACTTAAGGTTTGCCGTCCAGCAGAGTGCCCCCGTCACCGTCGGAGTATGACGTCGACGACGGAGACTCTCGCCGACCCACTAGCTTCAGGGGCCGCTCTTCTTTTGGCGATCCCGGTGATCGAGTTGTACGCCGTTTTGTGGCGCTTTGGCGTGGTGAAGGTTGGGACTCGTCGGGCACTCGATCGGGGCCGGCTTCCAGTTCCAGTGGACGCTTACTGTCGAGCACGCGGGTCGCGACGGCAACCGCGCCGGTCGCAACCCCGGCTGAGCCCAGCGCCTGCGCCCACCCGATCGGGCCGAGCGGCGTACAGCCAAGCAGCTGGCTGACGCCCGGGATGCTGATCAACGTCCCCAATACAGCCAGCGATCCGCCTGCGGTCAACACCACCAACGGCGCGCGCGAGTCCAGCAGCGTCTGACCCAGCTGGGTGCTCACCAACGCAACCAGCGCCACCGTCGACGCGCGTCGCGGCCGGCCGGTCACGCCGGCCATCACCCAGGCCGCGGTCGCCGCCGCCGCCGTGGTCGTCCCGCGGATGGCGACGGCTCGCCACAGTGCCCGCTGATCGGGACCGCGACCGCTGGGTTGCATCGGGCCACTTGGTGGACTCACCGCAAGAGCGGCGGCGGGGAATGCGTCGGTCATCATGTTCACCAGCAGCAGCTGTCGGGTGTTCAGCGGCGACGTTCCGCTGATCGCGGCGCCGATGATGGCGAAACCCACCTCGCCGGCGTTGCCGCCCAACAGCACCGACACCGCGGCGTGCACCCGCTGCCAGAGCTGGTGTCCCTCGTCGATGGCTGCGACCAGCGCTTCGATCCGGGCATCGACCAGCACGACATCGGCCGCGATGCTGGCCGGGTCGCTGCCGCGCGCCACGACGGCGATGCCGACGGTGGCGGCCCGGATCGCGGCGGCGTCGTTGGAGCCATCGCCGACCATTGCGCACACCTTGCCCGCGCGTTCTAGGGTCTGGACGACCTGGACTTTGTTCTCCGGTGACATTCGGGCGAAAATCACCCGCTCGGTGACGGCTCGTTCCTGGTCTTTGCGGGACATGGCGTCCCACTCCGCACCGCTGATGACCTGCGCCACGGTCACCTGCATACCCATTTCGCGTGCGATGGCGGTGGCCGTGATCGGGTGATCGCCGGTGATCAACCGGATGCCGACTTCGCGTTCGGACAGCGCCTTGAGCAGTGCGGGCGCTTCGGCTCGCGGAGTGTCGGACAGTCCGAGGAATCCCGCCAGCGACAGCTCGCCGTCGACCAAATCAGCGATGGCGTCTTCGTCATCGGCTACCAGCTTGGCCTGCTGCGGGCTCAGCTTGCGGCGCGCCACGGCAATCACCCGCAGTCCTTCGGCCGCCAGTTGGCGCACCGTGCCGTCGATATCCGGACCGACGTCGTGGCAAGCCGCCAGCACCACTTCGGGCGCGCCTTTGACGGTCAGCTCGTCGCCGGACACCGACGCCGAGAACGACCTACCGGACCGGAACGGCAGGTGGGCGTCAGCTTCGGTGGCTTCGGCGGGACCCGAGCCGTTGGACGCGTCGACCGCCAGCGCCGCCTCGATGATGGCCCGGTCGGTGGCGTGCACCTGCGGGCCGCCGTTTGCATCCGGCGCGGCGTGCGCCGCGAAGCGCACCACCTCCTCGCGCGAGTAGCCGCCCACGGGATGCACCTGCGCCACCCGTAGGCGATTCTCGGACAGCGTCCCGGTCTTGTCGAAGCAGACGACTTCGAGGCGGCCGAGCGCCTCGACCGAGCGGGGGATGCGCACCAGCGCGCCGTGCTCGGTCAGCCGTCGGGCCGACGCGGCCTGGGCGAGGGTCGCCACCAGCGGCATGCCTTCGGGGACCGCGGCTACGGTGATCGCGATTCCACTGGCGACGGCTTCGCGCAACCCGCGGCCCCGCAACAGGCCCAGTACGCCGACGAGTGCGCCGCCGGCCGTGCTGACCGGGAATGCCTGGTTGGTGAGCTTGCTCAGCTGGTGCTGCAGCCCGACGTCGGGCACTTCACCGGAAGCGAGCTCGGCGGCGCGGCGCGCCTGGGTATCGGCACCAACAGCGGTCACCAGCCCCACCGCGGTACCCGCGACGATCGTGGTGCCGGCGAACAGCATGCAGCGACGCTCGGCCAGTTCGGCGCCCGGTGTGGCGTCGACCTGCTTCTCCACCGGCAACGACTCACCGGTGAGCGACGATTCGTCGACCTCGAGGTCGTCTTCTTCGATCAGCCGGGCGTCGGCGGGGATCACCTCGTGGGTGCGAATCTCGATCACATCGCCGGGCCGCAGTTCCTCCGCGACGACGTCGGTGTACACCGGTGTGCCGTCGGGGCCGGTCGTCACTTTGCGGGCTGGCGGCACCTGTTGAGCCAGCAGCTCGCTCAGCCGGCTTTCGGCACGCAGCCGCTGGCTGGCGGCCAACACAGAGTTTCCGGTGAGCACCGAACCGACCAGCACCGCGTCGACCGGCGAACCCAGTATTGCGCTGGCGGCCGAGCCGAGAGCCAATACCGGGGTCAGTGGGTCTGACAATTCGGCTTGGACTGCCTTGAGGAACTGCCAAACCGCTCGCCGCGGTCGTCCGGTCAGTTCGGCGCCGCGGTGCGCCGTTTCCATTGCCCGGGTGGCCAGCGTGCCGTGGTGGGGCTCGGCTTGTTCTTGGGAGCCCGGCGGCGGCAAAATTTTGCGCACCTGGTCGACCGACATTGCGTGCCATTCATGAATTGGGGCCGGCAGCGGAGTCGGTGCGCTGACCACCCGGCGGGCCATGAGGTAGCCGGACAGCAGACCTGCCGCCGCACCGGTGGTCACCGGCCCGGGCCCGAGGCCGCGCACCCCTGGCACCATCAGCAGCGCACCCAACGCCGTCGCGCCGGTCGATATCTCGATCCCACGCCGGCTTGCTGACTTGGCCACGGGGACCGCATGCAGCAGCCGCCAGGCGCCGGCGAGGTCATGCAGTATCAGATCCGCTGTCCAAGGCGGCGACTCGCCATCGGAGTTGGGCATCACGCCCAGCCCGACGTCGGCCGACGAAAGTGCTTGTGCACTGGCGGATGACACCACCGCGACGGTATGGCCTGACTGTTGCAGATCGCTCAGCGCCGCGACGAGCGCATCGTCAACGGATCCGTTCTGCGCGGTCCGCAACTCATCGAACGCGGGCCGCAGCTCGCCGAGATCGTCGATGTCGACCGAGATCAAATCCAGGCCCGCGCGGCGCCCCTCAGCCAAGACAGCCGAGGCCAGCGGGTCATGCGTGGGGCCCACCAGCGCTTCGACGTCTTCATTCGATCCGCGGCCGTGCAGCCCGGGAACCGGGTGCCAGCCAACCCGCAGACCCCGCTTCTCCAGCAGCAGCTGGGCGCGGTTCCACGCCGGGGAGAGCTCCTGCTCATCGGCACCACGCACCCTTACGACCCGCAGCGTGTCGGTGCACAACACCCTGGGATCGATCAGCAGCGCGTCGACCCGGTCGAGCCGACGCAGGCTCTGCGGGTCGAGCGGCAACACCGCGTGCTGGTCGGCCAACCCCTGGCCAAGCGCCGCGGCGAACGATTCGCGGGTGGTGCGGGTGGCTTTCGGCGTGGTGACCAACGCCGCAGTTGAGGTCATGTTGAGGTTGCGGGTGGTGGCGCCGATGGCCCCGACACCGATTACTTGCGCTAATGCGCTGCGACGTGAATGCCGCTCGATCGGGCCCTCCGGTAGCGGCACCGGGCGGGACGGCGGGTGCACCTCCGCGTACTCGGCGTGACGGGCCAGGCTCGGTTCGTGGCGGCTCCAGGCTTGCGCTTCGGCACGCAATTCGGCGGTTTTCAGTGTCTCCATCATCAAGTCCACCGCCAGCGACGCGGGCGAGAGCTCGACGACGTGCGCGGCCGTCATCGCCAAGCTCAGCAGCGTGTCGGTCGCGGACTGGCCGATGCGGTCCTCGAGCAGACGGCGCACCCGCGGCTGGTAATCGACAGCCACCACCGCCGCCTCGAAACCGTAGGTCAGGCGTGGCCATCGCAGGATCCGGCCCGCGACCGCGGCGCCCACTCCCGCAGCGGTGGCGCCGACTCCGACCGCTTTGGTGGCCAGCAGCAGACCGTCGCCCGGCAACGGCCTCGGACGCGCGTAATCTCGCCGCCGGTCGGCGTTTTCGTTTGAACGGCAACGCGTTTCGGCGTCATCCACCACTCTGCATAGCTCGCGCACTGAGGTCTGGTCGCCGTCGAGTCCCACAACGACCCGTGACAACGGGCGGTTCAGACTGGCCGACGTGACTCCGGGGCGGGCGAGCACGGCGTCGACCACGACGCGCCCGAGTTCGGCGCCGCCGGGGCCGTCGAGGCCGCGGACCTCGATCCAGGCGCGTCCTCGGCCGCGCCAGCTATGCCGGCTCAACGTGGGCACGGGCAGGCCCTCGGACAGCGCCTTGACACCTTCTCGAACCGGGATCGCGGCCATGGTCAGGCTCGTCGAGGCCACGGTGCCCATGTTTTCAGCAGCGGTCGCCGCAGTTTGCACAGTGGCACTGACCAGCGCGGACGTTACTTGCGTGATCGCGCGCAGCGGAGATGCTCGCACCAGTCCGAAGGTACCCACTCGCAAAAATTAACGGCGGCTGCGCGACCGTGTGCCGCGCGCCTGCCCTGCCGGCGCCCGCTTGGCCGGCGATCTGCGTTGTGACGTCGAACCGGTTGACTTGGTCGCAGCCGCCTTCGTTGGTCTGGCCGACGTGCTGCTTGAACCATTGCTGTGCGAGTTGTTTAGCTGCCGCAGCAATAAGGCGCCGCCGCCGATGGCCAACACCAGCGGCCACTCGATGAGGCCGGCAACACCGAGCGCGCCCAACGTCAATGCGGCTGCAGGCGTCGAATGGCTACCGCTGCTAATACCCTTCTGCACACCGGCTGCGGCTCCGGACACGGCGCCGACAACACCGTTGACCGCGGCGCCGCCCACTGCACCCGCGGCTGCGGTGGTCGCTGATGCGGCCCGGCCCGCCGTTCGACTCACATTGCGTACGGCGTCGTTAACGACACCCATAATGACTCCCTGATAGTTGGTCGTTGTGGCGCTGAACCTGAGAGCCGCTGCATGCCACACTGGCGGCGTTTGCGTACGCGCAAGCTCGCAAAATTCATGTAACCATCACGATACTGCGCAGCATCTGGCAATCCTATGACGTTGTCCGGCAAATGAACAGGAAATGAATACCCCGCCAGCAGATTTTTATTTGCGTCAGTCATGGCGCAGATCCACCAAAACCGGCGCGTGGTCGCTGGGCGCCTTGCCTTTACGCTCGTCGCGGACAATCTGGGCGTCAGTGACCCGAGCAGCCAGCGCGGGGGAGGCGAGGATGAAGTCAATGCGCATCCCTTGCCTCTTCGGGAATCGCAGCTGAGTGTAATCCCAGTAGGTGTAGAACCCGGGGCCGGGAGTGAAAGGCCTTACCACGTCGGTGAATTGAGCGTCAACAACAGCGTCGAACGCCTTGCGCTCAGGTTCCGAGACATGGGTGCAGCCCTGGTAGTATTCGACGCTCCAGACGTCGTCGTCAGTTGGGGCGATATTCCAGTCGCCGACGAGGGCGATCTGCGCCGATGGATCGGCGTGTAACCAACTCTCGGCCGTATCGCGCAGCGCAGCAAGCCAATTCAGCTTATATGTGTAATGCGGGTCGCCCACGGCGCGACCGTTGGGCACATAGAGGCTCCACACCCGCACTTCTCCGCAGGTGGCTGCCAGGGCGCGGGCTTCGGCCGCGGCCGCCACATCCGGCTTGCTGCTCCAGCTCGGCTGGCCGTTGAAGCCAACCTCGACCTGGTCAAGACCGACACGCGACGCGATTGCCACGCCGTTCCACTGGTTGAAACCGCAGTGCGCCACCTCGTAGCCGAGCTCGTAGAACGGCAAGGTCGGAAACTGGTCGTCGGCGCACTTAGTTTCCTGCATGGCCAGCACGTCGACCTCGGCGCGCTTTAGCCAATCCAATACCCGGTCCAACCGGGAGCGAATCGAGTTCACGTTCCAGGTGGCCAGTCGCAGGTGCGGCGAGTCGCCGCCATCAATCATGCCGTCGGGCATGGCCCAACCCTACGTGGGCTCGGCGAGCGCCGAGGTTACTGTGACATAGCGCGCGTGGTGATGTCGTGTGAAGCCCAGTGATTGGGCCAGGCCGACGGCGGCGTGATCGTCATCGAGAACCCGGACATAGCCCCGGGTGGCACCACGAGCAGCCCCCCACGCCAGCAAGGCTTCGCACAGCGCTCGGCCCGCGTCCTGGTCTGCTGTCCGCACCGCCGACAGGCCCACCCAGCGGGTGCCGTCCGGGGCGTCAGTCACCGAAGCTCGTGCCACCGCCAGGTCCGCACGCATCCCGAACGCCAGCTCGCCATCGATGATCGCGGTCAGTACGTCAACGGGAACCTCGCGACGGTAGAGCCGCAGCCAGGCGTCGTGCGGGCGGGCCGACAGCCGGACCGAAGAATCGCGCTTGGCGGTAGCCACGTCGCGTACCAGCACCTGGTTGGCCCGTTCGCCCGCACTGGGCAGTCGCACCAGCCGGTCAGCGATCGCTAGCCGCGGGGTCAGGCCGCGCCACGTGTACCAGTCGACTATTGCCGGTATCGTCGCCGGGTTTGCAGAGACCTCAAGCGGCACAGCGGAGTTCGCGCGAGACGTGACACCGTGTCCGGCGCGCAGCAGCCAGCCGTCCAGCCATTGCTGTTCTACGCCCGGCCAGCCCAAGGCTGCGGCGTGTTCGAGCGCGCGGATCTGCGAGGTGCGCACCGGTGCGTCGATCAGCACCCGCACTGCGACCACATCTGCGGGCGCGAACTGCACCACCGCCCCGGTTTTCGTCCGTACCCGCACCAGCGGCTCGATCCCGAGTAGATGTCCCACCGCGTCAGTCAGTGGCGGGACCGATCCGGCGGGCCGACGGTAGCGCACCGTCACCCTGGTGCCGGGTTGAGGCCACGAAACCATTAGTGACCGAACGGGTCCGGCCCTTCACCCGGTGTCCACGACAAACCGGGAACGCCCCAGCCGTGCGATTTGACCGCGCGTTTTGCCGCGCGGGCGTGTCGCCCGATCAGCCGGTCCAAGTACAAGAAGCCGTCCAGATGACCGATCTCGTGCTGGAGCATCCGAGCGAACAACCCCTCGCCCTCGATCGTGATGGGGCTGGCGTCGGCACCGAGTCCGGTGACCCGGGCCCACTTGGCCCGGCCGGTCGGAAACGACTCGCCCGGCACCGACAGGCAACCCTCGTCGTCGTTGTCCGGGTCGGGCATGGTCTCGGGCACTTCCGAGGTCTCCAGCACCGGATTGACGACCACGCCGCGGCGCCGCGCCGATTGCCCACGCTCGTCGGCGCAGTCGTAGACGAATACCCGCAACCCGACGCCGATCTGGTTGGCGGCCAGGCCAACTCCGTAGGCCGCGTCCATGGTGTCGTAGAGGGTGGCGATCAACTGGGACAGCTCGGCGGGCAGCGAACCGTCGGGGGCGACCTGCACCGGCTTGGTAGGCGTGTGCAGGACCGGATCTCCCACGATGCGAATGGGTACGACTGCCATGGTCGGCAAGCTTAAGCCCGCCGCAATCTCACCTAGTCAGCCGACTCGCGGGCCGGGGTGCCGGGTCAACAGTTGCGAGCGTGGTTGAATATTCGCCGGAGCAGCGAGCATTCGAGAATTCGCCGAAAGGGTCGAGGAAGCGATATGGACAGCGCCATGGCGCGGGCTAATCGATCGGGGGAAGACTCTGAACTCGCCGATGGCCTCACCCGCCGCGAACATGACATTTTGGCTTTCGAGCGACAATGGTGGAAATACGCCGGCGCCAAAGAAGAAGCCATCAAAGAGTTGTTTGGCATGTCGGCGACGCGCTACTACCAAGTGCTGAATGCGTTGGTCGACCGGCCCGAGGCGTTGGCCGCCGACCCGATGCTGGTCAAACGGCTACGACGGTTGCGTGCCAGCCGGCAAAAGGCGCGGGCCGCGCGACGGCTGGGCTTCGAAGTCACCTGAGGTTTTGTCGACGCGCTGAGCGTCGTTGTGGGTTTTCGCGCACTCCTAGATACAGTGACGTTAATGAATGAGCGCGTTCCCGACTCGACCGGGCTTCCCCTGCGGGCCATGGTGATGGTGCTGCTGTTTCTCGGTGTCATTTTCTTGCTGGTCGGGTTTCAGGCCATGGGGTCTGGCGGGACCTCTGACGACGACTCATCGGCGTCGACCGTGACGACCAGCACAATGACGCCAAAAAGCTCGGCGAAGTCGGTGGCGAAATCCGACGTGCGGGTCTACAACGTTTCCAGCCAAGAAGGTGTTGCGGGGCGCACCGCTGACCAGCTCAAGCAGGGCGGATACAACGTCACCGAGGTCGGCAATCTGACATTGCCTAATGTCTCGGCCACCACGGTGTACTTCGGCAGCGCGCCCGGCGAGCGTGAAACCGCCGATAGCGTGGGCCAGCTGCTAAAAGCCCACGTTGAACCGCGAACTCCCGACGTCGCTGATCAGCCACCCGGCGTCATCGTGGTAGTTACCGGCTGAAGTGTCGTCTTAGGTAAGTATGGAACGGCCGGCCCTGTGGTTTCGCTGGGTCGTGGGTTGTCTCACGATTGTGGCGGAGACAGAGCCACTTGCGGAAAGGAGCCGGCCGTTGCCAGTGTTGCTCAGTCGGGCCTGGTATTTCTAGGTCTGGATGTGTCGAAGAATGCGGACGTGGTGGGGGTGTTGCCCGCCGAGTCGGACGCGGTGGTGGTGGATCGGATCTTTAGTGATGAGGAGTCGGTCCGCCGACTGATCGGCCGTTTTCCCGATCCTGGGTTGCTGGGGGTGTGTTACGAGGCGGGTCCGACCGGGTTTTGGTTGGCACGTCTGCTGCGCTCGATGGGGGTGTCGTGTCAGGTGGTGGCACCCTCGCTGGTGCCTCAGTTGCCGGGTGATCGGGTCAAGACCGATCGCCGGGACGCGCGTCGGCTGGCCCGGTTATTTCGGGCGGGCGAGTTGGTGTGGGTCCATGTGCCCACCGGCGCCGAGGAGGCAGTGCGTGATCTGTGTCGGGCGCGAGCGGATCTGCTCGATGACCGTAAGCGTGCGCGGCAGCGGTTGGGTGCAATTTCTGTTGCGGCACAATCGGATTTATCGCGGCGAGGCTTGGACAGTCACCCACCAGCACTGGCTGCAAAGCGTGCGGATGGATGATCGAGCTTTACAGGCCACGCTGGATCACTACCGCGCCGTGGCAACCGAACGCGACGTCGCCCTACGCGCGATCGAGGCCGAACTCGCCGACTGGGTCAATTCGGGTCCATTCGCCGAGGCCACCCACCGGCTGGGCGCCTATCGCGGCATCGCACATCTGGGCGCACTGACCGTCGCCAGTGAGGTCGGGGACTGGCGCCGCTTCGGGCGAGCCCAGGCATTCATGGGATGCACCGGGCTGGTGCCCAGCGAGCGATCCTCGGGCGAAACGATCCGCCGCGGTCATATCACCAAGGCTGGCAGCACCGTGGTGCGAACCCAGCTCATCGAATCGGCATGGGCTTATCAACACCGGCCGTGGATCGGGCCGCGACTACGTCAACGTCAGCAAGACCTGCCCGCCGACACCGTGACCCGGTCTTGGGCCGCGCAACTGCGGTTGTGTCGACGATTCCGCACGCTGGCCGCCGGCAAGAACGTCAAATCGGTTGTCGCCACTGCCATCGCGCGTGAGCTTGCCGGCTTGTGCTGGGCCGAAATGACGGCCTAATCATGACCGGCCAGCGCCACGACGATCGGAACGTGGCCGCTGCATCCAAGCCCGTGACGCGTCGAAGCACCCGCCGTCGCAGGAACAAGACCCCCGTCCGTTTTGTGGCGCCAGCGCCAATCGCTGTCCCGACCAGCAAGGGGCACCAGCCTGCCAATGACCTACTTGCTGGGCTCGATCCGCGTACATCAGAGTGGCGGTCTTCCGATCCACGCCGCTTCGACGCGTCACCCCTCACACCCACGTCCCCTGCCCCTACCCAGCATGGCGGCAGCGACCTCGCTCACGTCAAGGCCGTTCGTCCTCGGGCTTTCGCCCTGCGGGCGCTGCGCCTTGACCCCGCAAACCACCGCCGCCCCAATGCATGGACCGGGGGAAACCAAAACCCAAACAAGTCCCCGCTCAACCATTTTCAATCGCCCACTTGACAGGCCGTTCCACATCAGAACGGCGGGGGGTCGCTGTCGGTGTCGGGTGGTGCGGGCTCGAAGTAGCTTTTGCGGGTGCGTCGTCGCGCCATGCGCGCGTCGCGGTTTTGTCGGCGTTCGGTGGCGATGCGGTGGGCGCGGTTTTGGGCGCGGGTGCGCCGGCGTTTGGGCATCATGGCGCTGCGCTGGGCGCAGTAGTCGGGTGTCAGGTCGGCTTCGGGTGCGGGGAAACCGCCGGTGGATAGGCACAGGCTGGGAAATAGCAGCGTGCTGCCTGGTGTGGTGACATAGGTCTGTCCCGAGGGTGAGGTGAGAATTATTGTGCCGTCGGGCAATTGCTGATCGCGCCAACCCCAGAAGGTTTTGACCAAATGATGCTACCGACTGGCTGAAATACACTCTTCGGGTTCGCGCGATCCAGGCGACTAGGGTGCGACGCGCGGCAAGAGACGGGAGACCAATGTCATGCCTACCTCGGACGATCCATTGGGCGCAGTGCTGCAATATGTCGAGGCGTTCAACAACGGCGACTCGGCAGCGATGGCAGCGATGTGCGCTGACCCCATGCAAATTCTTGACGGGATGTCGCCCATGTCTGGCAGGGGCCGACAGCCGCCGAAGACTGGTGGACAGATGTGCTAGCCGAGGGGGAGCACCTCGGAGCTTCGGGCTACCGCATTGCGCTCGGCGAGCCCCGACATGTCGATCTCAACGGCGATTACGCCTATGTCGTCGCCCCTGCGACCATGACGTTCGACCTGAGGGGTCAACAGGTCGCCCAAACCGGTTCGGTGTATACGGTCGCGCTTCGTAAAGTCGGCGCACACTGGCGTCTTACCGCCTGGGCGTGGGCCAAAGGGGCTTGATAACTCGGTGTCACCGACTGGCTGAAGTACGTTTCACCACCGATCTCGGCGACCCCGCCGCCAGAATCTCCCGTGACCTGCGGGGGCGAGCGATTATCCTTCCGCCATGGCATCGAATGTGTCGGGGAAGATTGCTTTCGTTACCGGCGGCGCGTCCGGCATCGGTGCTGCGCTGGCCACCAAGCTGGCTGACGAAGGCGTCGAGGTCTGGATCGCCGATCGTCAGATCGACGCGGCGCAGGGGCTGGCGCAACGCCTCATTAGCAGTGACGCAAAGGCGCACGCGATCGAGCTCGATGTGCGCAGCTACCCATCGTTTGAGCGCGCCGTCGCGGAGGTGGTGCAGCAGTCGGGGCGGATCGACTATCTGTTCAACAATGCCGGCATTGGGGTCTCCGGTGAAGTCGACTCATACACGCTCGATGACTGGAACGATGTCTTCGACGTGAACCTGCGCGGTGTGGTACACGGCATCCAGGCGGTCTATCCGATCATGATCGGCCAGCACTCCGGCCACATTGTGAATACAGCCTCGATGGCTGGTCTCGTCGCCAGTCCGGGTCTGGGGAGCTACACCGCCACCAAACACGCCGTCGTCGCAATCTCAAAGGCGTTGCGGGGTGGAGGCCGAGCGCCACGGCGTGCAGGTGTCGGTGTTTTGTCCGGGCGTGATCCGGACCCCGATCATGACAGGTGGCCAGTACGGACGAATGAACATAAGCGACGAGAAAGCTCCTCAAGAAATTCTGGGAGCGGTTGCGGCCGATGGCACCCGAAGTGTTCGCCGAGCGCGCCCTTCGTGCGGTGTTCCGGGGAGACGCAATCATTGTGGTGCCGGGTTGGTGGAAGGCATGGTGGTACCTGGAGCGGCTGTCGCCAGCGTTGTCGATGCGATTTGCAAAGGTATCGCTCAAGCGCCTACGCGAAATGGAGTCCACCGCCTCCTGATCCGCTGCGTGTCTTTGTGGTCAGGCGCACCGAATCACACGTTGCGTGGGGCGGTCCGGGTGGGTAATCCTGCCGCCTGGCATGCAGCAATACGTTTCGACTAGCCGCGTTTCGGCAAGTTCGAAGGTAATTGATTTATGGTGAGTGCGGCAGTAGCACTTCAGATTCGAGGCGTGGGTGGGCCCGCCGTTGGCGTAGGGGATCGTATGGTCGAGGTCGCAGGCGTGGGCCGGCTGGTCGCAGCCGGGCCAGCGGCAGGTCAAATCCCGGCAGCGCACAAAATCGGCCAGCGCCGCTGAGGGCACATACCCCGGCTCGGGGGCGGCGTCGGCGGGATGGACCAATGCCACCAGCTTGGCCGAGGCGGCCAATTGCTGCACGAGTTCGGGGGGGATGAGCCCACCGGCACCGACTTGGGATGCCAGGGCCAAGCCGTCGCCGCTGAGCGCGGCGTGCTCGGCGATCACGTGGATCACCACCGGCGATGCGGCGGGGCGTTTCCCGGCGGCACAGTCGGCTCGCCCGCAGCGACAGCCCAGCCGATCAGCCCCGGCGGTCAGCGCGCCCAACGCGTCAGCGCGGCGCTTCCTCGCGGTTGCGGGGGTCGTGCTCACACACCGTGGCCGCCAGCGCCGTCAACCGCTTGTCCAGGGCGTGGGCGTCGGGGCTGAGCAGGCGCCCGTTGCATCTCGGAGATGCCGGCGTCGTCGTCGACGAACCATACCTCGCGGCCGGCCCGGCGCTTGTTGCGTCGCCGCACCGCATCGGCGTCGGCGTTGGTCACGATCTTGTCGATCTGAGCGGCCAGCCGAACCTGAGTCATCGAGGGCCAGCGCGCCACATTGGCGGCCAGCTGCCCGTCCACGGCGGTCAGCACGTCGGGGTCGGTGATCAAATCGGTGCGATACACGATGGTCTGAAACATCCGATAGTCGATGTCACCGGCGGCGAAGACCTCGCCCACTTTCGGCAGTCGTTCGCGCATCGCCTGGGCGTAGCGCAGCTGATTGTCGGCCACCTGTTGGCTGATCCGCAGTGCGGCGGCCACCTCGGCGGCACCGCCTCCTCGGTGTCGACCGCCCAATCCTCGGTATCCGAGCAGCGCGAGAGCCGATCGCCGAACAACTGACCAATCGCACTCAACGACGCGGCCGCGCCCCGATTCTGCGCGCGCCACGACGCACAGATCCGATCCACCAGCGCCGTCGACTCGCGGGTGGTCGAGGGATGGCGCCGCTCGAAAAACTCGTCGAAACGAGCGATCACTTCGGCATGTTGCTCGAACATATGTACGAGTATGCCAGCACATTTTGACAAGAAATGACGCGTTGACTCATCCGATATGCGCGCGAAAGGCTCCGAAATGGTGCTTCGTTGCCTCATCTGAAATGCGCGCGTGCGGCGCGCCTACGTGATCGGTCAGCCATGACCTCGGTAGGCCCAGATGATGGGGATGACGTTGGCCGAGCGCAGGGCAGTGACCGAGACGACCGCGATCCGCTATTCGTTGGCGGGCAAACGGACCAAGGGCATCATTCTCGACGAGTTGTGCGCCACCACGGGCTGGCACCGCAATCATGCCCGTAAATCGCTCGTGATGGCGTTGCAGCCCAGATTGGTGTCGCCGAGACGTCCGCGGCCACCGAGGTATGGACCGGATGTCATTGCCGCACTGACGGTGTGCTGGACGGTGCTGGGAATGCCGGCCGGCAAGCGGCTGGCGCCGATGCTGGGTGAATTGGTGGCGGTGTTGCGCCATTTCGGGGAGCTGGTCATCGATGAGGACACCGCGGCGCTGTTGGTGTCGATGTCGGCGGCCACCATCGATCGTCGACTGGCGCCCGAACGGCGCAAACATCAGATCAAGGGACGTGCGGCTACCAAGCCGGGATCGCTGCTCAAAAGTCAGATTCCGGTGCGCACCTGGGCCGACTGGGACGACGCCCGACCCGGGTTCGTCGAGATCGACCTGGTCTGCCACGACGGCGGCAACGCCGCCGGCCAGTTCGCGTTCACGCTGACGGTCACCGACATCGCCACCGGCTGGACCGAGAACCGCTCAGTGCCGAGCAAAGCCGCCAAATGCGTCCTGGCCGCACTGAACGACATTGCCTACAAGATGCCGTTCCCAATCCTGGGGGTGGACTCCGACAACGGATCGGAATTTATCAACGTCTACTTGCTGCAATGGTGCGAAAGGCACCAGATCACCTTCACCCGCGCGCGGGTGGCGAACAAGAACGACGGCTGTCACGTCGAGCAGAAGAACTGGGCGGTGGTCCGCACCGTAGTCGGTTACCACCGCTATGACACTGCCGCAGAACTGTTGTTACTCAACGAGATCTGGCAGCTCCAATCCAAGCTGACCAACTACTTCTACCCGCAGCAAAAACTGATATCCAAGGTCCGTGACGGCGCCAAGGTGTCCAAGAAATACGACACTGCGGCCACCCCGTTTCAGCGCGCGATCAATCACCCAACGATGACCGAGGGCCGCATCGTGGGCCTGGCCACAGCCCAGGGCCGGATCAACCCCGCCGCCACGCAGCGCCGGATTCAGGCCTTGACCAACCAACTCCTCACCCTGACCTCCAGCAAAGCCGGAGCGAAAACCAACGTCCGTGCCGCTAAGCGTGCACTCTCAAATGAGGCAACAAATCCCCCTTCGCGCGCATCTTGACGTGAGGCAACAGGCTGACAAGAAATGATTCAGCGGCCCGGCTGTGGACAACCCCCACGGCCGTTCCAGGCCGCATCGTCGCCGGGCTGGAGCTGATGATCCTGCTCTCGCCCCCGCAGCGGGAGGTATTCCTCCTCCTCGGCCCGTTCCGGGCCGCATCGTCGCCGGGATAGGCTCTCCCCATGGTTAAGCCCGCCATCAGCCGCAGAGTTGCCGCCGCCACCGCATTGGTCCCGCTCGTCGTTTCGGTCGGGTTGTTGAGCGCGTGCAAACCGAACCAACCACCATCGAACGCCCCCGGGACCACGCCGTCGGTCTGGACGGGGTCACCGACGCCGTCGAAGACCACAAGCACCGGCGCACCGGTGGCACCGGAAAGCCTTACCACTCATCTGATTGCGCCCGACGGTGCCAAGGTTGCGACGGCCAAGTTCGAGTTCGGCGGCGGCTACGTAACCATCACCCTCGAGACCACGGGGGTGGGCCAGCTGACATCCGGATTCCACGGCGTGCACATCCACTCGGTGGGTAAGTGCGAGGCTAATTCGGTTGCCCCGACCGGCGGCGCGCCGGGCGACTTCTTGTCGGCGGGCGGGCATTTCCAAGCGCCGGGGCATACCGGCGATCCCATGAGCGGGGACCTGACCTCACTGCAAGTCCGCAAGGACGGCGCAGCACTGTTGGTGACCACCACCGACGGGTTCACCAAGGAGGATCTGCTGGCGGGCAAGGGGACCTCGATCATCATTCACGCCGGACCCGATAACTTCGGCAACATTCCGGCGGATCGCTACACCCAGACCAACGGGACGCCAGGTCCCGACCAGACGACGATGTCCACCGGTGACGCTGGCAAGCGGGTGGCGTGCGGTGTCATTGGGGCCGGTTAGGCCGTCGGGCCGCAGGGTACCCGAGCGTGTGGATTTCGCTGGCTCGCCACGGCCAACGCTTGGTGTGGAATGGGAGTTCGCGCTCGTCGACGCGCACAGTCGCGACCTGAGCAACGAAGCCGCCGGCGTTATGCAGGAGATCGGCGAAAACCCGCGCGTGCACAAGGAATTGCTACGCAACACCGTTGAGGTTGTCAGCGGTATCTGCGACTGCACCGCGCAGGCCATGGAGGACCTGCGCGAGACCTTGGGCACCGCGCGTCATATCGTTCGAAAGCGGGGGATGGAACTGTTTGGGGCGGGTGCACACCCGTTCGCGCAATGGTCAGCCCAGAAGCTAACGGACGCACCGCGTTACGCGGAGCTGATCAAACGCACCCAGTGGTGGGGACGGCAGATGCTGATCTGGGGTGTGCACGTCCACGTCGGACTCTCCTCTGCACATAAGGTGATGCCGATCATGTCGTCGCTGCTCGACTATTACCCGCATCTGCTGGCGCTGTCGGCGTCGTCGCCGTGGTGGGCCGGCGAGGACACTGGATATCCCAGCAACCGGGCGATGATGTTTCAGCAGCTGCCCACCGCGGGTCTGCCGTTCCAGTTTCAGACCTGGAAGCAGTTCGAAGGGTTTGTGCACGATCAGAAGAAGACTGGCATCATCGACGACATCAGCGAAATCCGTTGGGATATCCGGCCTTCGCCGCACAATGGGACGCTTGAGGTGCGGATCTGCGATGGGGTGTCCAACCTTCGCGAGCTCGCCGCCTTAGTGGCGTTGACGCATTGTTTGGTCGTCGATCTCGATCGTCGGCTGGATGCCGGTGAGACGCTGCCGAGCATGCCGCCCTGGCACAACCAGGAGAACAAATGGCGGGCCGCCCGCTACGGGTTGGACGCGGTGATCATCCTCGACGCCCAAAGCAACGAGCGGCTGGTCACCGACGAGCTACCCGACGTGCTGAACCGTTTGGAGCCGGTCGCGAAGTCGCTGCACTGTGCCGATGAGTTGGCGTCGGTGGCCGATATCTGGCGGCTGGGCGCGTCGTACCAGCGCCAGCGGCGGGTTGCCGAGGAGCATGACGGAGATCTGCGTGCCGTCGTCGACGCGCTGGTCGGCGAGCTGGATATCTAGTGATGACAGCCGAATCCACCCCACTGGCGATGTTTCCGCTCCAGTCGGCGCTGCTGCCCGAGGAGGAGCTGCCGCTGCAAATCTTCGAACCTCGCTACACCGCGCTGGTACGGGATTGCCTGCGTGACGACGATCCCCGGTTCGGCGTTGTGTTGATCTCTCGTGGCCGCGAGGTCGGCGGCGGTGATGTGCGCTGCGATGTCGGGACCGTGGCCAGGATCACCGAATGCGTGGACCTCGCAGGCTCGGGCCGGTTCGTGCTGCGCTGCCGGACGAGCGAACGCATCCGGGTAGGCGACTGGCTGCCTGACGATCCTTACCCGCGGGCAATGGTGCGGTCCTGGCCTGACGAGCCCGGAGAGCCGGTGACCGCGGGCCAGCTCGAAGAGCTCGAAGATCGGGTGATGGGTTTGTTCGAGCGGATCGCGGCCGTCCGTGATTTCTCGCTGCCGGACCGGGCTGTGCTGCTGGGCAGCAACCCAGACACCGTCGATCCCGGTATCCGGCTCTACGCGTTGGCTTCTCGCGTCCCCATCGGTCCGGCGGACCGTTACGCCGTGCTGTCCGCGCCGTCGGCCGCGGCACGGCTAACGGCGCTGAGCGACGCTGTGGATTCCGTTGCCGCGGTGATCGAATTCCAACTTTCGGAGTAACTGCAGGTTGTGATGGAAGCGCTTCGGATCGTGGAAACCAAAGACGTTTCGGTCATCGAATTGGAATCCTTGTACGACGAGATTCTTGCCCGGTCGTTTCGTCCAGCCGAACTCGAATCACGTGCCAAGGTGCTCAAGGCATTGGCTGGTGACAAATCGGTACCCGGTGGATTATTGGCAGTGAACCCGACGGGCTTGATTGTCGGCGCGATCATCGGCGACTGGTTTGGCGATTGCCGCGTCATGCTTATCTCATACCTCGCTGTGCGCGCTGAATTTCGCGGTTGCGGCATCGGCAAGCTTTTGCTCGCTGAGGCCTTCGCATTATGGCGGGAGCGGTTTGTGCCGGCACTCATCCTGGGCGAGGTGGAAGACCCACGGTACTACCGCGAGCACGATCCGATGGGGTTCGGTGACGCGGATGCGCGACTTCGACTCTACGGAGCGTTGGGAGCGCGGATACTCGCGATGCCGTATTTTCAACCTGCGCTGAGCCAACATCAGCCGCGTGTTTACAACCTGCTCCTGATGGTGTTTGAGGCCGATCCGTCAGTCATGAAGGGCGACAACGCTGTTGACGGCGAGATTGTCGGCTGCTTCATCGACGAGAACCTCGCCCGGTCCGAGGGGCGCGCCGATGATAACGAAGCTAACAGCGTTCGCAACGCGCTTCGAGGCAAAAGCGGTATCAGGCTACTTCTGCCAGCGGACTACGTTCAGTCGCAGTAGTAATGCGGTTCAATTCTCTGGGACGGGTAGATCGGGGCAGAGGGTCATGTAGCCGATGGTGGGTGAGATCCAGTCGTGCCAGTCCCGGTGGCTGATGTTGGAGGTCAGTTTCGAGCAGAGGGTCGCCACGGTGGCGTCGACGGGGGTGGGCCACAACCGAACGGTGGTGTCGTCGCTGGCCGATGCCACGATGTGCCCGTTGGGATGGTATGCCACCTCTTCGACAGCGCCGGTGTGGCCCCTCAGGGGCTGGCCCAACGGCCTCATGTGCGCCGGGTCGCTGACATCCCACAACCGCACGGTGTGATCGGCGCTGCCAGAGGCCAGTGTGCGTCCGTCGGGGCTGAACGTCACACCGTAGACGGCGCCGAGCACCTCCTGGGGCCGGCCCAGGGGTGCCGGATGCGCCAGGTCTCTGAGGTTCCACAACCGCACGGTGTCATCTGCGCTGCCGGAGGCCAGGATGTGCCCGTCGGGACTAAACGCCACCTCGTACCCGAAGCCGGGGACCTCCAGGGGCTCGCCCAGCGGGGCCGGGTGCGCCGGGTCGGTGACGTTCCACAACCGCACGGTGGAGTCCTGGCTGCTGGAGGCCAGTGTGCGCCCGTCGCGACTGAACACCAGGCTCCAGATGATGTCGGTCTGGCCAGTCAGGGGCTGGCCTAGGGGTGTCGGGTGCGCCCGGTCGGTGAGATCCCACAACCGCACAGTTCCATCGTCGGCGCCGGCCGCCAGCGTGTGCCCGTTGGGGTTGAACGCCCAGGCTGTACATCACCTTGGCGTGGCCATTCAGGGGCTGGCCCAGGGGTGTCGGATGCGCCCGGTCGGTGAGATCCCACAACCGCACGGTGCCATCGGCGTTGGCGGAGGCCAGGGTGCGCCCGTCGGGGCTGAACTTCACGTCGTAGACGGTGGCGGGCACCTGCAGGGGCTGGCCCAACGGTACGGGGCGCGCCGGGTCGGTGAAATCCCAGAACCGGATCGTGCCATCGTTGCCGCAGGAGACCAGGGTGCGCCCGTCGGAGCTGAAGCGCACCCGCTCCACAATGCGGGTGTGGCCCCGCAGGGGTATTGCGGTGTCAAGGTTCCACAACCGCACGGTGGCATCGTTGGCGCCGGAGGCCAGGGTATGCCCGTGCGGGCTGAACGCCACGCTGTACACGGTACCGGTATGGCCGTCCAAGGGCTCGCCCAGCGGGCGCGGGTTCGTCCGGTCGGCGAGATCCCAGAACCGCACGGTGGCATCATCGCCACCAGAGATGAGGGTCTGCCCGTCGTGGCTAAACGCCACGCAGTACACGATGCCGGTGTGGCCGGTCAGGGGTTGGCCCAGCGGACCCGGATGCACCGGATCGGTGAGATCCCACAACCGCACGGTGGCATCGTCTTGGGCGGAGGCCAGGGTATGCCCGTCGGGGCTGAATGCCACGCTGTAAACGGCTCCAAGGTCGCATGGCCTCGGTGCCGACCACGTGCAGCGGCGGGCCTAACGGCATCCGGGTGGGCCGGGTCGGTGAGATCCCACAACAGGATGTTGGCATCGTCGCCGCTGGAAGCCAGGGTGTGCCCGTCGGGGCTGAACACCACACTGCGCACGGGGGCGGTGTGGCCCTGCAGGGGCGGGCCCAGCGCACGCGGGTGGGCCGGGTCGGTGAGATCCCACAACCGCACGGTGTCTTCGTCGCTGCCGGAGGCCAGGGTGTGTCCGTCGGGGCTAAACGCCACACTGTTCACGGCGTCGGTGTGGCCGGTCAGGGGCTGGCCCAGCGGGCCCGGGTGCGCCCGGTCGGTGAGGTTCCACAACCGCACGGTGCCGTCGTTGACCGGCTGAGGCCAGCGTGTGTCCGTCGGGCCTGAACGCCACACTGGCCACGTCGCCGGTGTGGCCCTGTCAGCGGCTGGCCCAGTGGTACCGGGTGGACCGGGTCGGTTATATCCCACAACCGCACGGTGCCATCGCGGCTGGCCGAGGCCAGGGTGTGCCCCTCGGGGCTGACCGCCACACCTAGTCACGGCTGCCGGCGTGGGAATGACGGTGCGGGTGGTGTTCAGCGCAGCGGTGGCGGTATAGAACGCGCCGCGACTGGCGCCCGGGTCGGTCCGGATTCGTTTCGCAGCCAGCGTGTCGGCCACCGCGCGAACGTCACTACCGCACTGACGCGGGAAAACACGGCGGCCGCTTCGGTGTCGAGTTGGGCGGCCAGCGCAGTCGCGCGCTTCACGAATCGCTTTGTCTCGCTGCACGAAGGCAGCAAATGCGGCCACCACGGCGATGACCGTCAACAGAGCCAGCCCGGCAACGGCCGCGCGGCGCAGGCGCCGGAACCGGCGCTGCTCACGTAGATCGTCACTCGTTAACTCGTCTTTGGGCTTGCCGTGAATCGGGGCGGCCAACGAGGCGACCTTGTCGCGGAACCCCGGTGACCGAATGTCCCAGGGTGCATCGGCACTGACGTCGATATAGAGAGGCTCAAATGGCAGCGACCCCGGCTTTGTCAACGGCGGCGGAGCGGCATTAGACAGCTCGGGGTCAAACCGTTGGGCTTTCTCGTCCCACTGCAGCTGGCCCTCGACCAGGACCATCATCAACCCCTCATGCCCGCGCCGGTCGAGCCAGTGATTGACCTCCTCACCGACCCAATGCGATGTCGCGGCCTGCGGCGACAGCATCACGATCATGAATCGCGACCCGTCGAGTCCGTCAAGGATCTTGGCCCACAGGTCGGGGTTGGCTTCGAGGTTGGTGGTGTCCCGAAACACCCGCAGTGCTCGCAACTGCCCGACGCGCCGCCCGATCTGGTGCAAGCCTTTCTGGATCGCGGCGGTGGCTTCCTGGTTCCGGTGGGCGTACGACAGGAAGGCGTCGAACTCCTTCCGCCTTTCCGGCGCAGGAGCGGGAGCCCCCCCGACCTCCACTACTTCGGCCATATTCTCCCTACAAGATTCCCGCGATATGTGGGCAGCAGCCATCGCTGCGAAGACAGCTATCTTGTCACCCAACCTGCAGCGCGTTGTCGTTTTCGCGCTAGTGGCAAGACTTGAAACGGCGGCTTAACCGTGTCGAAAACTGACCGCGGATACCAGGGGCTGAGCCGGGTGGGCGGTGGCTAATGCCGAAGCCGGCCCTCGATGAACACGCTGCGCTGCGCGAGATCCTCGACAGAGCCTTCCAGGTTTTCCGGCGACCGATCGTAGCGGTGCATCAGGTTCAAGGCCTCGATGGCGCTGACCTGCCAGCCGCGTTCGGTCAGCCATTGCTCGAGGTCGGTGCGTTCCTCGATGAACCACAGATCGACAGGGTCCAAAGCGCTGGTGTCCTGACTCGGTTCGGTGCTCTGGTGAACGCGGGGTAGGTATTGCCGGCGCCGCTCCAAGTACCCCGGCTCGAAGAAGCTCGGACTTAGCGCCTCCACCGCGATCCGGCTCCCGGGGGCACTGAGCTGCACGACCCGCTCGAACAGCAGATCCTGACCGGCTGCCGACAAGTACGGCAGCAGTCCTTCGGCCGACCACGCTGTGGGTGTCGACGCATCAAAACCCGCGTCCCGCAACGCTGTCGGCCAATCCGCCCGCAGGTCGATCGGCACCGCCTGATACCTAACAGAAGGTCGAGCGCCGTGGGCCGCCATGGTCTCGGCCTTGAAAGCCAGTACCGGTGGCTGGTCGATCTCATAGGTCACGCTGCCGTGGACCCACGGCAGCCGCCAGACCCGGGCGTCCAGGCCTGCGGCTAGGATCACGGCCTGGTCGATGCCATTGGCGCCGGCGGCGATGAAGTACTCGTCGAACCATTTGGTACGCACCGCGGCATAGCCGTTGAAGATCCGCTGTCGTTCGGCCACCGGTGATGGCTTCCAGCCGCGGTCGATTGCGGCGTCGATGAACAGTCTCGCGTAGCGGTCGGTGAACAGGGGGCATTTGCAGTCGGATTCAGCGGCCCGCGCCATGGCAACACCGAGCGCCGTCGCGCCGACGCTTTCGGTGATGTCCAAACTGTCGTCGTGAGCCCGTGTCATGGCCGCCGTCCATCTCGCTTTGCTTCCTTCGAAAACCAGGCTAATGAAATCGGAAACCACGTGCTTAAGCTCGCCGTGGCGTGGTGTACTTCGACGCGTGCCCGATCTGACAGTCGAGGTCGATGCGGGTGTGGCGGTGCTCACACTGAATCGCCCCCGCCACCTCAACGCTTACACCGCTGAGATGGGCACGCTGTTGGGTCGGGCGTATCGGGACTGCGACGGCGACGACGACGTGCGGGCCATCGTGGTTACCGGCGCGGGCGGTGCCTTTTGCGCCGGGGCGGACTTCTCGGGTGGTTCTTCTGGCGGTGCATCGCCGTTCGACGCCCCGGCGGACGACAGCGCGTTCTCCGCATCGCCAATCGATCCGGCCGCCTTCGAATTGCGCAAACCGGTGATCGCCGCAGTCAACGGCCACGCTATCGGAATCGGCCTGACCATTGCACTGCAAACCGATGTCCGCATCGTCGCCAAGGACGCCAAATACGGTGTAGTTCAAGTCCGTCGGGGTGTGATACCGGACTGCATGTCACACTGGACGTTGGCGCACCTGACAAACCTGGGAGTCGCGGCCGAAGTATTGCTCACCGGACGCACCTTCAATGGGTCCGAGGCCGTCGATCTCGGCATCGCCAACCGGGCGCTGCCGGCCACGCAGGTGCTCGAGCATGCCGTGGAGATCGCACGCGACATTGCGACTGACGTGGCACCGATGTCGGCGGCGTTGTGTAAACGGCTGCTGTGGGACACTGCGATCAACGGCTACACGCCGCGCCAAGTCGCATCGCTGGAAACGCAACTGCACCAGCGCGTAATGGGTACCGACGACGCACGTGAGGGAGTTGCCGCCTTCGTTGATCGACGGTCACCGCGGTTCAGCTCGCGGCTTTCGACCGACTGGAAACCCCTCCCCGAGCCGGGACGCTGAACATGCTCATCGACCTGATCGCAGACGGACTTGGCTTCACCGAGGGACCGGTGTGGCTTCCCGACGACCGGGTTGCGCTGACATCGATCAGTCATGGCTGCGTTTACATCGTTGATCCGCGCGATGGTGCACTGGAACGCATCGACACTGGAGGCGGACCAAACGGCCTGGCGTGCAGCACCGATGGGACGTTGTATGTGGCCCAAAACGGCGGCGCGTGGGGTGCAAGCGGTCCTGCCGAGCCGGGTGTTCAGGTGATCATCGACAGGCGGGTCGACTACCTGGTCGAAGGGCTGGGCGCCCCCAACGATCTGACGTTCGGTCCGGACGGGCGGCTGTGGATCACTGACACCCGAGGCGAATTCGACATCAGCACACCCGATCAAGGGCTACCGGGCCACGTCTATGCGACCGATGTCGATTCGGGCGACACCCGACAAATCATCGACGACGGACCGGTATTCATCAACGGATTGGGCTTCAGCCCGGACGGCTCCAGATTGCTGGTGACTGCGACGCTTTCGTCGGAATTGCTGTCCTACCTCATCGCGCCCGACGGCACCGCCGGTTCATCTGAGGTCGTCCATACTTTCGAGGGAGGCTGGCCCGATGGGATGGCGGTCAGCGCCCGTGGCGATTACTGGGTCGCACTGACCGCCGCCGACCGCGTCGACGTGGTCGACGCCTGGGGTCGGTGCATCGCGCAAATCCCGCTGCCGGACGGAGCATTACCCACCAATGTCTGCATCGGCGGGGGGCGAGCCGACGAACTGTTCGTCACCGCAGCGCACGACCAGGCCCTGCTGAGAATTCGGTCCGGCGGTGATCTTCCGCCACTTAACTAACTGGCGGACAGCAACTCGACCAGCGCCAGCGCGAGGTTGTGCAGGTTGGTCTGTAATGAATACGTTCGGTCCACGGTCCAATTGATGATGCCGCCGGACAGCGCGCCAACGATGATGTCGGCCAACGTTTCCGGATTGTGTCGAGTGCCCACTTCGCCGCGGGCGACGCCCTCTTTGACGAGTTCGACAAAAGTTTCGTGCAGGTTGAATCCGCGATGGACGGCGTAGCCGCCTGCGGCGATCATTTCCCCGATCATTTCGCGGTATGTGTCGCCGGATTTGGCCAGCGCCGAGGCGATGTCATCGAATACACCGACCAGGCGCGCAGGGATGGCTTCGTCGCCACGGTCGAAGAAGACATCGTGCAGGTTGACCAGTCGCCGCTCCGACAAGGCGCGGATCATGTCCTGACGGGTGGCGAAGTGGTTGAAGAACGTTCGATTGGCCACGTCAGCACGCTCGCAGATCTCTTCGATGGTGGTGGCCGCAACGCCTTCGGCGAGAAAGAGATCGAAGGCAGCCGCAAGGATCTTCTCCCGCACCTCGCGCTTGCGCCGTTCCATTCTGTTCACGATTGTGCACACAATTTCTCGGAGAGCTTCCACAGCTCCGCCGCGTGCTCGGCGTCGCGTGCGTACCTGGCGCCGGTTTCGCTGACCCGGCAGTCCTCGAGGTAGAGCCCACCCTGGTCGGCCAGCTCGGGGCTGACCGCTGCCCACACCTGCGTAGCCGCGCCCTGGTCAGGCGTGGTGAAGTCCAGGTAGCCGTCGGTCGATTCGCCGCGCGTGGCGCTGCTGGCCGCGGCGAATTTGCGAAGTTGAGAGAAGTCGGATCGGGTCATGTATCGCGCCAGCGAGGTCGCCACGGTGCCGGGATGGACGGCGTAGGCGCGGATTCCCAACTCGCGCAGGCGTTGGTCGGCTTCGAAGGCATGCAGGATGTTCGCGGTCTTTGATGCGCCGTATGCGACGAATTTGTCGTAGTCGCGACGCTTCCAGTTGGGATCGTCGACGTCGACGTCGCCCAGGACGTGGCCCCCGGAGGACAGGATGACCACCCGGGCGCCCTGCGCGGCGGCGAGCTGTGGAATAAGCAGTCGGGTGAGTTCGAAGTGGCCGAAATGGTTCGTGCCTATCTGCATTTCGAAACCGTCTTGGGTGCGGCCGAACGGAGTGAACATGACACCGGCGTTGTTCATCAAGACATGAATGACCGGCGTGACCTCGCGGATCGCCGCGGCTGCGGCGCGTACGCTGGCCAGTGCGGTGAGGTCGAGATGCACTGTCGAGATCCTGGCACCGGGCGCCTCGCCGGCTATCCACCCGACCGTCTCGGCCAGGGCGTCCCGATTGCGTGCGGCCAACACCACATCTGCGCCGGCGGTGGCCAGCGCCCGCGCCGATTCGCGGCCCAGCCCCGACGAGGCTCCGGTGATCACGCATACCTTGCCGGACAGGTCAATTCCCTCGACGACCTGGAGGGCGCTGCGCTGCTCGGTCATGCTGAAGCCAGCTCCCACAGCGGGATTACCTGGGCGGGATCACATTCCTCGTCGACCACCCACTTGCACATGCGCCGGATCGGCTCAATCGCGTCCTGAGGCGAGGCGATCGCAACGCTGCACGCGTAACCCAGGCTGGTCAGCCGTTGAGCACCGAACAGCGGCAACGTATCCCGCAGGCGGCGTTTGAGCGCCTCGGGGTAGATGCCGATGGTCTGGGTGTAGGAGTTTACCGCGGCGGCCACCTTCTCGATGTCGTCCACCGGGACGATATTCGCGACCCGCCCGGACAGCATCGGCGAATAGTTGACCGGCTCGTCCAATTGGGAAACGACGATCGCGCCCTCGCGCTGCTCACCGCCGATGACCCGGTAGAAGTCATCGGTCATCCGCGAGGCCTCCAGATGGTCGAGCAATTCGCGGTTAGGGAACAGCGGCGGGGTGCTGACGACCGCGGGCAGCGATACCAACTCCCGATAGATCAATTCGCCGAGTCGATTGGCCTGTGCCAGACCGTCGGCGTCAGTTCCGCTGAGCACGTAGATGACCCGCGCATTGGCGCAGCCTTCCTGGTTCGCGACGCCGATGTCGGTCGCCGCGCGACGCGCCACGTCGCGCATAGTGGCTTCGTCGGCGAACGCCTCAGAACCGATGATCGTGGCGCTGCGCTTGGGGTCCAGCGCGATGAGCTCCAAACCAGGCTGGATATAGCGGGTTACGTGCTTGACCGAGGCCAGCCCGCCCCACGCCACGATCTTTTCGATGTGGTGCGGCTGATACAGCGTTTCTTCGACGGACAGATCGCCGCCCTTCCAGTACCCGACCGCCAGATGGTTGGTGATCGGGTGGTCCGGTGCGACGTCGGCCAGTGTGCGGGCGATGGCGATCGCGGTCAGCGGATCATTCGACGGGGCCTTGATGATCACGTCCGATCGGGTGATCACCGACCGCAGGATGGTGACCGCCGAGACCAAGCCGCCGTTGCCCGCCGGGATGTGCAGGGTGCGCGATCCGAACGCGCGCACACGTAGCTCGCGCCCGTCGCGCAAGATATGCGGAACCCATCCGTTGAGGTAGTCCAGCCCGACCTGGCTGTCGGCGATTTCAGTGACGGTCTCTCGGGAAAACAACGGCCGCAGAACCTGATAGCTGTTCTTGAGCATTTCCGCGGGTAGCACATTGGCCACCAGCGAAGCTTCGTAGGCCTCTTGCAGGTGGGTGTTCGTGTCGAAGTCCAGCGCGTTGCCAAGGGCTTCGAGCACGTCGAGGATCTCGTCGAAGCTCAACTGATAGAGGTCGCTCATCTCCGCCGGGCTTTTGAGGGGTAGCCGCTCGACGTACTTGCTCATGTCCGGCGCCTGGAACTGTGCGACGCCTTTGCGAGTGCTGAACGTGACCAGGCTGTCGGTGATGACTCGGCCGCGCAGGAAAAGCGGCACGGTATAGGCGATCACAGATCGAGCCCGTTCATGAAGTTCACGGCCTCGTTGTGTACCTCATGCGTTGCAGCGCAGGTGATCCGGTCGTCTTCGACGCCTTCCTTCTCGGTGTAGCGGATGATGTCGGGCTCAAAGGCAACGCTGGACTGTCCACACGGACACTGCAGGTCCCAGTTGACCGTTACTTCGTCGCCGGAGATGACGCCGCCCCAATGGGCGCGCAGCAGGATGTCGTAGACCGCGGCGCGACCGGTCTGCACACCGGTTCGAGGCAGCGGCGCGCTGGTGTCGGGATCCAACACGAACGGAATGACCCACGGCGCCACGTGGTAGCGGCCCTCGCTGCAGCCCCAGTGGAAGGTGCTGGACTCGGAGAAGCCGTACCCGACCTGGATGTGGTCAACGCCAAGGAAGTCCTTGATGACGTCCATGAAATCATTCGGCAGCGCAACACCTTTCATCCCGCCGCCGGTCAGGATCGCCGAGTCGGGAGCGAAGACATTGCGCACGCCACGCTCGAGACCTGCCTTGGCGATGTCATACATCAGGTGGTAGGTGCCCAGCATGAACACAGGCTTGCCGCGCAGCTGGTCGGTGATACGGGTGAAGAACGCATCCATGTCCTGGGGCTGACGCGCCTGCATCGCGATGAACTCATCCTTGTGGGCGGCGAGTACCGGGTCGATCTCCAGCCGATCGAGTTCCCCGCGGGACGCTGCCGCGCGCATCTTGGAGGCCAGGAACATCAGGTCGGTGTCGATCGCGCCCGGATAGAGGGCGTGGAATTTGCTTTCGTCGCCGCCGGTGAAGCTCCGCTTGATCATGTTGGCAATACGCAGATGACCAAGTTTGCCGTTGGCGAAGTTGGGCCACACCACATCAACTGACGGGTTCAGCTCCTTATCGGTCGGTTCTTGACCGAACGTTTGGAAAAGGCAGATCTTCCACAGCGTCATGCCGTCCCATGCCCCGCGTTTGTCTTTGGGCAGGATCGAAATGGTGCCGGTGGTGCCGCTGGACGTGATGACCTCCAACGGAGTCTGTTCGTCGAGGCGGTCGATCCAATCGTCGATCCCGCCGCAGCCCGCGGTATCGACTTGGGATAAGTCATAGCTGGTCAGCTTGTCCAGCCACTTGGTCATCAGGTCGAAGCGCTTCTTATCGACCAGTGCCGCAGGATATGACTTGAAGGCGGTGTGCGAGAAGAACAGCGGCACAACATCGTTGAAGCTATCGAGGGCGGTGATCCCGAGCCGGTCGGCCAGCTTTCGTAGCATTTCGATGCTCTGGTGGTGCTGCTGAAAGCGGATGCCCATGGCTTGGCGTTGCAGTGCTTCCAGCTCATCGCGGTCGATGCTGTGCATCCGGGTGTAGGACTGGCCGAAAAAGCTGATCGGGTCGTCCATGAATTCGGTTACCGACCGCGTCGTCTTTACCGTGACTGTCATTCCGGTCAGGGTAGACCTAAGTTGCAGCTATACGCAAGAGTGCACTCAACTGCAACCTCTGGCCGCCGCTGCCGGGCTGCCAGCCGAGCTGCAGCAGCAATCCGAGGTCGTCACGGACGGCGCGGTGGCTAGTGATCTGGCTGCCGCCGATGGTGAAGATGTGAGTGCTTAGGCGGCTTCTTCTTTGCAGACATACTTGCGGATATGGATTTCCTTTCGCCGCGAGTGGCCGCGGTTGCGGACGCCGCCACCATGGCTCGATTACTGGACGCATTCAACCGCGAATACCACGCGCCGACGCCAGGACCCGAGGTGTTGGCTGCCCGACTGCGTCGGCTGCTGACCGGCACCAACGTAATCGCTATTCTCGCGGGCGATCCCGCCGTCGGCGTCGCGTTGGCGACGCTGCGCCCCAACGTCTGGTATGACGGTCCCGTCGCCGTAATCGACGAGCTCTATGTGGCACCTGAGGCGCGTGGAGGCGGCATCGGATCGGTGCTGTTAGCCGCCGTGGAATCGATCACCCGCGAGCAGGGTGGCCGGCTGATCGAAATCGCCGTTGACGGCGCCGACATCGACGCTCGCCGTTTCTACGAACGCCACGGTTACACCGACACCCCGGCTGGACAAAACCAGCCCAATTTCTATTACCACCGCGAAATGCCGTAGTGCTCAGCGCTCTGCGGCAAAGGCGCGCAGCGAGGCCAGCTGCGCGGGATCCAGTGAGGGACGGACGGTTTCGCGTGCGGCCGCGACGTCAGCGGCGGTGATCTCGGCGGCGTCGACGGAGCGCCGCATCGCGGTAAGCGCAGCCTCGCGCAGCAGTGCCACACAATCTGCGGCGCTGTAGCCGTCCAGGTCGGCCGCCAGCTCGGTCAGATCGACATCGCGCAGCGGAACCGACTTGCCCGCGGTACGCAAGATGTCCAGACGGGCCTCTGCGTCCGGCGGTTCGACGAAGACCAGCTTTTCCAGCCGACCGGGGCGCAATAGTCCTGGATCGATCAGGTCGGGACGGTTGGTGGCACCGACTACCACGACATCGCGCAGCGGATCGATGCCGTCTAGCTCGGTGAGCAGCGCCGCCACCACCCGGTCGGTGACGCCGGAGTCAAAGCTCTGCCCGCGCCGCGGCGTCAGCGCGTCGACTTCGTCGAGGAATACCAGCGACGGCGCGGAGTCACGCGCCCGGCCGAACAGTTCGCGTACCGCCTTCTCCGAGGAGCCGACCCACTTGTCCATCAGCTCAGATCCCTTGACGGCGTGCACCGAGAGCCGTCCGGTGCTGGCGAGCGCGCGGACCACGAAGGTCTTGCCGCATCCCGGCGGGCCGTACAGCAGGACCCCGCGCGGCGGCTGAACACCGAGCCGGGCAAAGGTGTCGGGATGCTCCAGCGGCCACAGCACCGCTTCGGTCAGCGCCTGCTTGGTGGCGGTCATGTCACCGACGTCGTCGAGCGTGATCGAGCCGACCGGTACCTCCATCGCGGCTGAGCGCGACAGTGGTCTGATCACGGTGAGCGCACCGAGCAGGTCGTCTTGGGTCAGCTTGGGCGGTGTGCCGTCGGAGCTGGCCCTGGCGGCTGCGCGCAAAGCTGCCTCGCGCACCAGGGCCGCGAGATCGGCGACGACGAAACCTGGTGTGCGGTCAGCGATCTCGCTGACATCGAGGTCTCCGGTAGGGGCCGGCTTCAGTAGACCTTCCAGCAGTGCCGTGCGGGTGGCCGCGTCGGGCAGACTGAGTACCAGCTCGCGGTCGCACAGGTCGGGGGCGTGCAGCCGGGAGTCGAGGTTCTCCGGCAGCGCCGACGTGACGATCAGCGCGACCCGCGGGGTCGCGACCGCGTTGCGTAGTTCGGCCAGGATCAGCGTCGCCACCGGTTCGGGCGTGGCCGGCAGCAGCGCATCGACGTCGGCGATCAGCAGCACTGCGCCGCCACTGTCAGCTTTGCCGGCGGCCGCCACCGCCGAGGTCACCCGCTTGAGCCGGTCGTCCGCCGTGAGCGCGCCGACCTCCGGCCCGTCGAGCTCGACTACCCGCCGGCTCGCGCAGACCGCACGCACCAGCGTTGTCTTGCCGACACCGGCCGGACCCGAAACCAGCACGCCCAGGTTGGTGCCTGCGCCCAGTGTCTGCAGTAGGTGCGGTTCGTCAAGAGCGAGTTTGAGCCACTCGGTCAGCTTGGCCGCCTGCGCGCTGACGCCCTTGAGCTCGTTGACCGTAACCGGTGCGCTGGCCGCGCTGACATGTTCCGGCCTCGACGCCGCGACGTGCTGGTCGGGGATGCCGGCTCCCCATGTCACCAGCGAGTTTGGTTGCACGCTCACCGGTCCCGTGGGGTCGACGCCGGTGACGGTCAGCAGCTCCGACGTCCAGCTGATGCCCACCGCCGACGCCAGCGCGCGGCTAGCCGCTGATGTCGAGGTGCCCGGTCCCAGGTCGCGCGGCAACAGCGACACTGCGTCGCCAACGGTCAACACCTTGCCCAGCAAGGCTTGCCGCAAGGTGGCC
This sequence comes from uncultured Actinomycetota bacterium, assembly GCA_963744835.1. Classification (GTDB taxonomy): domain Bacteria; phylum Actinomycetota; class Actinomycetes; order Mycobacteriales; family Mycobacteriaceae; genus Mycobacterium. The sequence continues at coordinate 301,870 of CAVUVB010000006.1, read as the reverse complement.
GGCGGAACCGATTGAGTGGTCATCGTCGAGCCGCTCAAGGTGACCGACCGTGCGCCGTACACCGTCGCCGCGGCGACGACGATGGCGGTGTCCTCGCTCAGCCCGGCGTTGGACAGGGTCACGTCGTCGAGCAGGACGGTGCCGACCGGGGTCTGCAGGCCGGCCACGCCGGCGACCGCCGTCGTGGTCCGCGACCCGGTCAGCGATACCGCATCCCACTCCCGAATGCCAAGGGCGGCAATGGCATTGGGGTGCAGTCGGACAACGCCGCGGCGAGAATCGACGGCCGAGGTGTTCAGCCGGGCAGTCAGCGTGAGTGCCGGAGGTGTCATGTTCGGCCGGCGGGCCTGCGCAAGCCCAACCGCGCCATCGACCGGCGATTGGGCTGCGCCCGCCGGATCGCGCGTCGGGTTGCGCGCCGCTGCTTGGGCTTCTCACCCCACGCTTCGGGATGTGCCGCCAGCCAGTGGTGATTGCGGACGGAGAATGGGATGTAGCAGAGGTACGCCGCGATGACCACCATGATCAAGATGTAGGGGAACAGGAACGCCGCGGCTGCCACGATGGCCAGCCCGGCCAGCGCCAGTGCGGCCAAGTTGGGCGGCACCGAGACGGCGTGCATCTTGCGCATCGGGATCCGGCTCACCACCAGCATCGAGCAGGCCGCCACCCAGGCGCAGACGAACCACGGCGACGTCCACCAACCCACACCGAACTGGAGCTTGGCGGCCAGCGGGCCGAGTGCGCAGATCGCGCCGGCCGGTGCGGGTATCCCGACGAAGAACTCCCGCGCAAACGAAGGCTGGCTGGCGTCGTCGAGCAGCGCGTTGAACCTGGCCAGCCGCAGCACGATTGACACCGCGTACAGCAAGACCACCACCCAGCCCGCCGCCGACGAGGACAACAACGTCACGTAGATCACCACCGCGGGGGCCACCCCGAAGTTCACCGCGTCGGCGAGTGAATCGATTTCCTCGCCCATCCGCGATTCGGCATCCAGGATGCGGGCCACCCGGCCGTCCAGCCCGTCGAGGATCGCGGCCGCCGCGATCAGCGCGATCGCCACGTGGGGCTGGCCCTGCAACGCGAACCGGATCGACGTCAGCCCGGCGCAGATGGCCAGCACGCTCATCGAGCTGGGCAGGATGCGCAGGTTGACCACTCGCCTGCCCCGAGGCCTAGTCATCTGCGCCCCTCTCCACCGCAAGCGGGTGGGGTCCCCGCAGCGCTGGGGAGTGCCCCCACCTCATCGCTTCGTCCCCCGCCAGCGGGCGATACCCCCACTGCATCGTCGCGGGCGCGGTGATCACAGCTGGGCCAGCACCGTTTCGCCGGCCAGCGCCCGTTGGCCGACGCTGACCAACACCTCCGCCCCGGCGGGCAGATAGGTGTCGAGCCGGGACCCGAATCGGATCAGGCCGTAGGTGTCGCCGATCGAGAGCTTGTCGCCGGCGTGTGCGTCGCAGACGATGCGCCGCGCCAGCAGACCGGCGATCTGCACGGCAATGATGTTCGTCCCGTCGGCCGTGCGGATTTGCATGCTCATCCGCTCGTTGTCGTCGCTGGCCGCGGCCAGGTCGGCCGAGCCGAAGCGACCCGGCCGGTGCTGCACGGCGATCACTTCGCCGCTCACCGGGGCTCGCTGCACGTGGGCGTCCAGCAGGGAAAGGAAGATGCTGACCCGGGTAAGTGGTGTGTCTGAAAGGCCGAGCTCGGCTGGCGGGGCCGCCGAGTCGACGAGACAGATCAGCCCGTCGGCGGGCGCGACGACGACGCCGGGCCGGGTGGGCGGAACGCGTGGCGGGTGTCGGAAGAACCCGGCGCAGGCACCGGCGGTCAACAGGCCGGCCCGCCGCAGCCACCGGTAGCGGCGCCCGGCCAAGGCAACTCCCAGCCCGGCGGAGATGAACGGCAGCCCGGCCGGATGCACCGGCGGAACGGTCGAACGCAACAACGCGACCAGCCGCTGCGGGCCGAACGTCAGGTTTTCACCGCCTGCACGGGGACGTCGGGCCACGCGGTCATCTTACGGAGCCGCGGTTCACCGCGGACCCGCACCAACGTCACACCGGGTAACTGACGCCGGTCAGCTCTTCGGAGGCCTGCCAGAGCCGCCGCTGTAGGTCCTCGTCGTGGGACTGCGCGCTGGAGGACACCAGCTTTGGGTGGCCGCGCTGCTGACCCAGACCATCGGGTCCGTAGTACTGCCCGCCCTCGACTTCCGGGTCGGCGGCGGCGCGCATCGAATCCAGCGAGCTGAGGTCGAGTTCCTGCAAGGTGACATCGGCTTTGGGATGCGCGGCGACGATGCGCGCCAGCGCGAGGTTGCCCTTCTCCAGGTTGCGCACCGCCAACACGACGTGTGCGCCCCGATGGGCGAGCATTGCGGCGGTGTGGTAGCCGATACCGGTGTTGGAGCCGGTGACGACGGCGACGGCGATGCGGCCGCTTTGGTCCGGCACGTCGGCCGTGCTCCATTCCCGTCGGAAGGCATCGCCGAAAACCATACTCACCCATCATCGGCGTCGCCGTGTCGGTGTGAACCGAGTTGGCGGTCGATGGCATCCTCGATGGCGTGGATAACGGCACACCGGGCACACCGGGCCCGCCGCTCGTCGGGATGGTCGATCCTGCCCATCCGCCCAGTCGGCGTGCGCCGCTGCGGTGGGCCGTCGGCGGCGTGGTCCCGTGGCTGTTGCTGGCGGCCGGCGAGGTGGTGTGGATTGCCCTCGACCACCGGATGGTCTGGCTGCATATTGTGGTCGCCGTCCTCACGGTGCTCGGTGCGGCGATCTCGATGGCCGTCGTGCCGCTGTGGCGGTATCGGGTACACCGGTGGGAGATCGGCCCGCAGGCGGTGTACACCCGCACGGGTTGGCTGGTGCAGGAAAGGCGCATCGCGCCGATATCCCGAGTGCAGACCGTCGACACCTACCGCGGGCCGCTGGACCGGCTGTTCGGTCTGGCCAATGTCACGGTCACCACCGCCTCATCGGCGGGGGCGTTGTACATCGTCGGACTGGACGTCCCGGTCGCCGACCATCTGGTCGCGCAACTGACCGATGTCGCCGCGATCGGCGCCGAGGACGCCACGTGACGGCTCCGTCGCGTACGTCGGAAATCGCTTGGCAGCGCCTAAGTCCCAGGATGCTGCTGATTCACCCGGTGCACGAGTTGCTACGCCAGCTGCCGTTGCTGATCGGGGGATTGGTGCTGGGTTCGACCACCGGCAACCAGAGCTGGACGTGGGCGGTGCTCGCGCTGAGCGCCGTGCTGGGGGTGGCCCGTTGGTTCACCACCAGCTACCGCATCGAGGCCGACCCTCAATCGGGCCAAGTTCAATTACGCGTCGGTCTACTGCACCGCAAGGTTTTGTCGGTGCCGCGCAACCGGATCCGTTCCGTTCAGACCGACGCGCGGCTGCTGCACCGGCTGCTGGGGCTGGCCGTGCTGCGGGTGAGCACCGGTCAGGAAAGCAGGGGCGAGCACGGCTCCGGGGCTTTCGAGCTGAATGCCGTCAAGGTCGATGAGGTGCCTCGACTCCGGGCCATTCTGTTGGCCGAATCGCCGCGGCCCGCCGATGCCGCGACCGCGCAGCCTGCGGCGCCGAGCATGGTGTTGGCGCGCTGGCAGCCGTCGTGGTTGCGATATGCCCCGTTGAGCCTCTCGGGTCTGCTGACCATGGCCGCCGCGGCGGGCGTGGTGTACCAAAGCGGATTCGTTGGGCCGCTGCAGCATTCGCGGCTGGTTGAGTCGGGGCTGGCCGGTGTGGAGAAGCTGGGTGTGGCGGCCGCCGTCGCTGTGATCGCCGCGGTCGTGCTAGTCGCGTCGGTGCTGCTGGCGGTGCTGCGGTCGCTGGTCACCTACGGCAACCTGGTGCTGCAGCGCCAGGAAGACATCCTGCACTTACGGCACGGCCTGCTGCGGCTCCGCGAGCACACTTACGACATGAGCAGGCTGCGCGGCGGGACGCTGCGCCAGCCGCTGCTGGTGCGCGTCCTCGGCGGCGCCCGGCTGGATGCGGTGATGACCGGTGTGCACGGCGCCGGTGAGTCGTCGATCCTGCTGCCGCCGTGCCCGGTTTCCACCGCCGAAGCGGTGTTGACCGGGCTGGTTGGCGACTCGGATGTGGTCAGCGGGCCGCTGCGCGGTCACGGCCGTCGGGCGGTGGCCCGGCGGTGGACGCGCGCGCTGGGGATTCCGGTGCTTGTGGGCGTGGCGCTGGCCGTGCTGACTGTGCGGGTTGGGACCGGTGTGCCGGCGTGGCTGTGGGTGGCATGGGTGGCGGCGACGGCGTGGTGCGCGCTGCTGGCCGCCGACCGCGCCATCGCCCTCGGGCATCGGGTCGACAATCGCTGGCTGGTGATGCGCAGCGGCAGCCTGGAACGACGCCGCGATTGCTTGGCGACTGCGGGCATCATCGGCTGGACCGTGCGCCAATCGCCGTTTCAACGTCGGGCCGGGGTGGCCACCCTGGTGGCGGCGACCGCCGCAGGCACCAAGCGCTACCCGTTGATCGACGTGCCGGAAAACGTGGTGTGGGCAGTGGCGGCGCAGGCATCGCCGTGGGTGGCCGACAGCATCTGGGCGAGGCGCTAGGCGGTCAACCCACGCACCGCTTCGATTCGCGCCCTGACCTGTTCGGAGCTGGCCGCAGCCACCGGTGGTCCGCCGCAGATGCGGCGGAGCTCATTGTGAATCCACCCGTGCGGCTTGCCCGTTCGATGATGTGCGGCCGACACCAGCGCGTTGAGTTCGCGGCGCAGGTCGCGCAATTGGCCGTGCCTGGTGACCGTTTCGGCCACCGCGGTGCCGTCACTGGTGCGCCGATCAAGCTGCTCGTCTTGTCGGCGCCGCAGCAGCTCCCGCATCTGCGCGGCGTCCAAAAGGCCGGGGAGGCCTAGATAGTCGGCTTCCTCGTCGCTACCCGCGAGGGTGGCCGTGCCGAACGACGAGCCTTCGAAAATCACCTGGTCCAGTTCCGCGTCGGCCCCCAACGACATGAACTCGTTGTCGGTATCGGATGCTTCGGTTTGGCGACGCTGTGCGGCGAGCAGCTCGTCGGCCTCGCGGTGGGGCTCGCCGAGAACGTGATTGCGCTGTGCCTCCAGCTCACTGGCCAGCAGCAGCAGCGATGGCACCGACGGAAGGAAGATGCTGGCGGTCTCGCCTGGCCGCCGGGACCGCACGAAGCGGCCGATCGCCTGAGCGAAAAATAGCGGCGTCGACGCGCTGGTGGCATAGACCCCCACGGCCAGCCTCGGCACATCGACACCCTCGGACACCATCCGCACAGCGACCAGCCAGCGGCTGGAGTCACCGGTGAATTGTGCGATGCGGTCAGACGATCCGGGATCGTCAGATAGCACGACGGTCGGCGCCTCGCCGGTGGCAGCGACCACCAATCCCGCGTAGGCGCGGGCGGAATCCTGATCCGACGCGATGATCATCCCGCCGGCGTCGGGCACCCCGCCGTCGCGCAGTTGGGTCAGCCGCGTGTCGGCGGCCTGGATGACCGCCGGCATCCACTGGCCGGCGGGATCCAGCACGGTGCGCCATGCCCGCGCGGTCTGCTCCGCGTTCAGCGGCTCACCGAGCCGCGCGGCGAACTCGGTGCCGCCCGCCGCTCCGGTGCCGATCCGCCACCGCGCCTCACCGGAGTAAGCCAGGAACACCACCGGTCGCACGACCCCGTCGGCCAGCGCCTCGGCGTAGCCGTAGGTGTAATCGGCCGCCGAGCGCCGCACGCCGTTGCCGTCGGGCTCGTAGCGCACGAACGGGATCGCGGCGTCGTCGCTGCGAAACGGGGTGCCGGTCAACGCCAATCGCCGGGTGGCGTCGTCGAATGCCTCCCGGATGGCCTCACCCCAGCTCTTGGCATCGCCGCCGTGGTGAATCTCGTCGAAGATCGCCAGCGTACGCCTGCCCTCGGTGCGTACCCGGTGCCGGGTCGGATGGCTGGCCACCTGGGCATAGGTGACGACGATGCCGTGGTACTCCGCGGAGGTGTGCGCAACGGAGTTGCGGAACTTGGGATCCAACGCGATGCCCTCGGCGGCGGCGGCCAGTGCCCACTGCGTCTTGAGGTGCTCGGTGGGTACCACCACGGTGATCGTGTCGACGCTGCGATCGGCCAGCAGCTCGGCGGCGATCCGCAGAGCAAACGCCGTCTTGCCCGCACCGGGGGTAGCAACCAGCAAGAAATCACGCGGCTTGGCGGTTAAGTACCGCACCAAGGCTCGCCGCTGCCAGCTCCGCAAAGCCCGGGTGCTGGGCGCTTCAGTTGCCCGCACCCGAAAGACTCCTATCTAATCGAGATGCAGTCTAGGACAAGCACATCGGGGCACGCATCTTCCCAGGACAGTGGGCGAGTCGCCTGCTCAGCGCTCTTCGGCGAACTGTCCTGCCAACCAGGCGATGATCTTCGACACCACCTCGGGCGCCTTGCTCATCGCGCAGTGACCGGTGTCCTCGAGCAGGTGCACTTTGGTGTTCGGGCGGCCCTGGAAGACCAGGGTGTCCGACTGCGGGATGAAGTAGTCGTCGGCGCCGTTGATGCCAGCATCGCCTAATTACGTTGCTGGGCAAGCAGCTCTTGCCGATCGAGCTGTTCGAGGCCGGCGCCGAGCTCGTCGAGGGCAGCCTGATGGGTGTCTCGGAGCTCGGCAGTGACGAGCGAGACCGGCTGGTCCGTAGCGGGCTGATCTCGTCACGGATGATGGGCTTCGTGCTGATGCGCTACGTGTGGAAGATCGAACCCGTCGCCTCGATGTCGGACGACGAGGCGATCGCCGCGATCACCCCCAACCTGCAGCACTACGTCAACGGCGATCTGACCGGCTGAATCCGGCCGCTAGCCGGCACCCTTGCCGTTGTCGACCCGGTAGACGGCGCCATGGATCGCTGCCGCGGCGTCACTGGCGAGGAATGCGATGACATTGGCGACATCACTGGGCTGTATGAAGCCGCGCGGGGCGGCCGTGCGCATGATCAGGTCGTAATTCGCGTTGTCCGGTGCGCTGAACTGTTCGAGTTGCGGCGTGAGCATGCCGCCCGGACATATTGCGTTGACGCGCAGGCGATCTGCGGTGTATTCGACCGCTAAAGCGCGGGTAAGCCCAATCAGCCCGTGCTTGGCGGCGCAGTAACCTGCCGAGTATGCCTGGCCCTCGACTCCGGCGATAGAGCCGACGTTGATGATGGTGCCGTCTCGTTTCAGCAGATGGGGCAATGCAGCTCTGCACAGATAGAACGGGCCGTTCAGGTTGACCGCAAGATCTTGCGCCCAGTCATCGTCGGTCATCGACTCCGTCCGGCGCATCTGGTGTCTGCCGGCGACGTTGACGAGGACGTCCAGACCGCCGAATTCGCGGGCACACTGCTCGACCGCATCTCTGCAAGCCTGAGCCGAGGCGATGTCGACCGAGGCGTATGCACCCCGTTCCACGCCCGCGAACACGTCGGCCAAGCGCCCGGTATCGCGACCGATGCCGAAAACCGTTGCGCCCTGGCGGGAAAGCAACTGGGCCGTCTCAGCACCCAGGCCCGACGACGCACCTGTCACCAACGCGACCTTGTCGTGCAGTAGTTCTGGCATCTCCGCAGCGTAGCCACCCCAGCTGGTGCGAAGACCGAGCTTTTGACATTGTTCTACAGCGTGATTACCGGATTGGCCCACACCGGAATTTGCGTGCCCGATTGCGAAGCGGCGGTCGCGTTTTATCGCGACGTGTTGGGCCTGCGTGTGCTGTCGCCGCCCTATGTGATGGCCGGCGACGCGATTCGCGACGACATGGGGCAGTTGGTGTCCGATCCCACCATGAAAGCGGCCATCGTCGGCTTCGATGACGACGGAGATCGCGTCCTGGAGGTGATCGAGTACCTCGGCGTCGCCGGCGGCGATCAGCGTGGCGCCGCGGCCATAACCGACCACGGGTTGTCACATGTCGGGCTGATCTGCGAGGACCTCGACGCCACCCGGGCCCAACTCGAGGCCAACGGGGTGCGCTTTCTTGTTGACGGCATCGCGGATGTGGCGCGAGTCCGCACGACATGGTTCATCGACCCGTGGGGCGTGGTGTTCATCCTCGTCGAAAAGAGCAAACCGAAGCGCCCCTACTTTGCCCAGTGGGACTAAAGCCGGTCTACACGAAGTAGTTGTCGTGGCGGACGAACCACTCGCGGCGCTCGTCATCGGTCATGTCGGCCAGCGCTGAAAACCCTTCGAAGTAGGCCTCCCGCGGCGCGCCGGGCGCGAACAGCATCAGGATCGATGCCGGTTCGTCGGCCTCGTTGCGGAATCCGTGGATGCCGCCCGGTGGGACGTAGAGGAAGTCGCCTTGATGGCTGTCGAGCCATTGGTCGCCGTCGTAGAGCTTCATCGTGCCCGACAGCACGAAAAATGCCTCGGACATGGCCCGGTGGAAATGCGGACCGGGCCCGCCGCCGGCCGGGGCGATGTCGACCCGGTAGAGGCCGTAGTCGCCGCCGGTGTCCTGCTGGTTCGCCAGGTAGTGGTAGGTGACGCCGAAGGTCTGGTAATCCGGCGGCTCGTCGGCGCGCTTGAGCCATGCGCTGACCTCCGGCTCGTCCTTCTGGTATCGCGGAGGCGGGTAGGGCGGCACCACAAGCGACATCGCCCCAGTCTGCCGGATCAGCCGACGGGATATTCGACGCCGGTGAGTTGCTCGGAGACCGCCCAAAGCCGCTTCTGTGCCTCGACGTCGTGGGACCTGCGACCAGACGTCACCGCTTCCGGGTAGCCGCGCACATGTCCGAGACCACCCGGGCCGAAGTACCGGCCGCCCGACACGCCGAGGTCGGTGGCTGCTCGCAGCGTTGGCAGCGCTCCCATTGCCGCGTCCTGGGCGAATAGCCCGGATGTATTGGTAAGAAGCCGGAGCCAAGCAGACGTGTTGCGGTCCAGCTCGGTCTTGGAAACGCCTGGATGGGCGGCGACTGCGATTGTCTCGGTGGTCGTCAACCGTCGGTGCAGTTCATAGGTGAACAGCAGATTGGCGAGCTTGGACTGTGCATAAGCGCCTACCGTGCTGTAGCCGTGTTCCCACTGCAGGTCATCGAAGCGGATTCGGCCGTTTCGATGCGCGGTGCTGCTGACGGCGACCACCCTGGAGCCTGGGGTGCCCAGCAACCTGTCGAGCAGCAGACCGGTCAGCGCGAAGTGGCCAAGGTGATTGGTGCCGAACTGCAACTCAAAACCGTCTTTGGTGGTCGACTCCGGCGTGAACATGACGCCGGCGTTGTTGATCAACACATCGATGCGGTCGTAGTCCGAGCGCAGCTGCTTGGCGGCGACGCGGACGGAGTCCAGCGACGTCAGGTCGAGCTCCTGCAACGCAACGCTCCCACCGGGATTGCGCCGGGTGATGAGGGCTGCGGCATTCTTGCCCTTGTCGAGATTGCGTACTGCAAGGACGACGTGGGCGCCGTGCTCAGCGAGCGCCGCGGCGGTCTCGTAGCCGAGACCGGTATTGGCTCCGGTGATAACGGCGACCCGGTCCGACTGGTCGGGAATGTCTAGGGCAGTCCACTTGGTCATGGAAGACTCCTCACTAGAATGCGGTAAACGGGATCGGCGCTCCACTTAGCGCCCGACTATACGGAACGCCTATCCCGTTTTGCTAAAGAGGTTGGTGGTGCGAAATGGCTCAACCGTCGCGGGCGCTGCGCGCCGATGCTGCCCGCAACCGCGCTCGCGTGCTGGAAGTCGCCTGCGAAACCTTCGCCGTGGAGGGCCTCTCGATATCGATCGAGGAGATCGCCCGGCGGGCAGGCGTCGGCGCCGGAACCGTCTGCAGGCATTTTCCGGCCAAGCAAGATCTGGTCCAAGCGGTCTTCGCCGACCGGCTGCAGCTGATCGTTGACGAAGGCCGGGTGCTCTTGGAGTCTGGCGACCCGGGCCAGGCGTTGTTCGACTTCCTGCGTTTGCTGGTACTGGAGTGGGGTGCCACGAATCACGGCCTGAAAAATGCTTTCGCTGGTTCGGGTATCAAGATCAAGACCGAGGGCGCTCACGATGCATTCCTGGCAATCCTTGGTGAATTGCTGCAGAGGGCGCAGCAGGCGGGGACGGCCCGGACCGACGTTGGTGCTGCCGAAGTCAAGGCGTTAGTTATCGGGTGCCAGGCGATGCAGACCTACAACATCGAGTTGGCCGAGCGGCTGGTCGACGTCGTCTTCGACGGCTTGCGCACGTCCCCGGCCGAGACTTGATCGCCCCCTGCGGTCGTAGCATCGATGCAATGACCAAGCCGACCGCCGACGAAAACGTCCGAGTGGGACGGCTTCTCGACGCCCAGGATAAGGCGGCGCAACTGTTCGACGAGATCGAGCGGCGCGCGATGATCCGCGCGGGCGTCGGTGAGCAGGAGTTGTCCGACGAGATTCGCGACCTGGCAGGGGAGATGTTCGGAGTCAGGCGGCACTGGCATCGGCGGATCGTTCGGGCGGGCGAGAACACCCTGCAGCCTTTTCGGGAGCATCCACCGGATCGGGTCATCGCGGACGACGACATCGTGTTCCTCGACTTCGGCCCGATCTTCGAGGAGTGGGAGGCCGACTTCGGGCGCACTTTTCTGCTCACCGACGATCCGGGCAAGGTAGCCCTCCGCGATGCCCTGCCCCGGGTCTGGCAGGCCGGGCGCGACTATTTCGAGCGCCATCCCAACATCACCGGCGCCGAGTTATTCGACTATGTCGTACAGGCGGCTCGTTCCGAAGGATTCGGCTGGGGCAGTCACATCGCCGGTCACCTGGTCGGTGAGTTTCCACACAAGAAGATCGCCGGGACAGGCACCGAGTGGTACATCATGCCCGGATCGAACAAGCCGATGCGGCGCACGGACCCCAAAGGCCGCCGCTGTCACTGGATTCTGGAGATCCATCTGATCGATCCGCAGCGTCGCTTCGGCGGTTTCTATGAGCAGTTGCTCGACCTGCCGTGAGCCGAATCAGCCGACGGGATAGACCACGCCGGTGAGCTCCTCGGACACCGCCCACAGCCGACGCTGCCGATCGGCATCGTGAGACTTTTTGCTGGACCCCACGACCTTGGGGTAACCCCTTGTCTGGCCGAGGCCGTCGGGTCCGTAGTACTGGCCGCCGAGCACCGCCGGGTCGGTGGCGGCGCGCAGGGTGGGCAGGGCTCCCATGGCCGGGTCCTGGGCGACGACCGGTGCGATCCGCTCAAAGGTCGAGACCAGTGGCGCGGGCATGTTGCGCATCAATTCGGTGTCCGACATGCCGGGGTGGGCCGCCGCGGCGATCGTGGTGCCGTTGGACGCCAGCCGCCGCTGCAGCTCGTAGGTGAAAAGCAGGTTGGCCAACTTGGCCTGCCCGTAGGCCGCGACCCGGTTGTAGCGGCGTTCCCATTGCAGATCGTCGAAGTGAATGTCGGCGAGGATGCGGTGGCCGACGCTGCTGACCGTCACGACTCGTGAGCCACTGACGGGCAACAGTCGATCCAGCAGCAGACCGGTGAAGGCGAAGTGGCCCAGGTGGTTGGTGCCGAACTGCAACTCGAAGCCGTCCTTGGTGGTCGACTTCGGTGTGTACATCACGCCGGCGTTGTTGATCAGCAGGTCGATGCGATCGTGATCGGACCGCAGTCGGTCCGCAGCGGCGCGGATGGAATCCAGCGATGTCAGGTCCAGCTCCTGCAGTACCACGTTCGCGTTCGGATTGCGCCGGCTGATGAGGGTTGCTGCGTCCTTGCCCTTGTCCAGATTGCGCACCGCCAGCACGACGTGGGCGCCGTGCTCGGCGAGCGCGGCGGCGGTCTCGAAGCCGAGGCCGGTGTTGGCTCCGGTGATGACGGCCACCCGGCCGGTCTGGTCGGGAATGTCGGCGGTGGTCCACTTGGCCATGACAGGGCTCCTAAGCTGTAAGCTAAACGGGGCGGGCGCTCCGTTTGGTCCAACTATACGGAACGTGCGCCCCGTTTTGTCAACCGGTAGGTGGTGAACAAATGGCGCAACCCGCACGGCCGTTGCGCGCCGACGCGGCGCGCAACCGTGCCCGCGTGCTGGAAGTCGCCTACGAAACGTTTGCGGCCGAAGGCCTGGCGGTGCCGATCGATGAGATCGCCCGCCGCGCCGAGGTCGGGGCCGGGACCGTCTACCGGCACTTCCCGACGAAGGAGGCGCTGTTTCAGGCAATCGTCAAGGACCACATAGAGCGCCTCGTCGATGACGGATACGCCCTGTTGGAATCCGCTGGGCCCGGTGAAGCCCTCTTCAGCTTTCTGCGGTCCATGGTGTTGCAGTGGGGCGCGAGAGACCGTGGCCTGGTCGAGGCGCTGGCCGGAATCGGCATCGACGTCGAGCAGGAGGCCGAGGACCCATTTCTGGCCGTGCTGGGCGCGCTGCTGCGCGCCGCCCAGAAAGCGGGTACGGCGCGTGCAGACATCGGCGTCAGTGAAGTGAAGGCGATATTGGTCGGGTGCCAAGCGATGGAGTCGTACAACTCGGCCCTAGCTGACCGACTGGTCGATGTCGTCTTCGATGGATTGCGCCCGTCGCGATGAGGACAGGCCCCTTCTTGCACTCGATATAGGTGAGTGCTAAAAATGACGTTGGCACTCGCGACCGGTGAGTGCTAGGTCGGGACGGTGAGACCGAGCCCCAAGACAGCTCTGGTCGTCCGTCGCGGGCACTGCGCCCGGCCAGAACGTGTCATCCCCTAATCGGAGGAATCACTTCGCAATGGCCAAGCAAATTGCGTACGACGAAGAGGCCCGTCGCGGCCTCGAGCGGGGCCTGAACGCCCTCGCCGACGCGGTAAAGGTGACGTTGGGTCCCAAGGGCCGCAACGTCGTCCTGGAGAAGAAGTGGGGTGCCCCCACGATCACCAACGATGGTGTGTCCATCGCCAAGGAGATCGAGCTGGAGGACCCCTACGAGAAGATCGGCGCCGAGCTGGTCAAGGAAGTCGCCAAGAAGACCGACGACGTCGCCGGTGACGGCACCACGACGGCCACCGTGCTGGCCCAGGCGCTGGTGAAAGAGGGCCTGCGCAACGTGGCCGCCGGCGCCAACCCGCTGGGTCTCAAGCGCGGTATCGAGAAGGCCGTCGAGAAGGTCACCGAGACGCTGCTCAAGGGCGCCAAGGAAGTTGAGACCAAGGAGCAGATCGCTGCCACCGCGGCCATCTCAGCCGGTGACCAGTCGATCGGCGACCTGATCGCCGAGGCGATGGACAAGGTCGGCAACGAGGGCGTCATCACCGTCGAGGAGTCCAACACCTTCGGCCTGCAGCTGGAGCTCACCGAGGGTATGCGGTTCGACAAGGGCTACATCTCGGGCTACTTCGTGACTGACGCCGAGCGCCAGGAAGCTGTACTGGAGGAGCCCTACATCCTGCTGGTCAGCTCCAAGGTGTCGACGGTCAAGGACCTGTTGCCGCTGCTGGAGAAAGTCATCCAGGGCGGCAAGCCGCTGCTGATCATCGCCGAGGACGTCGAGGGCGAGGCGCTGTCCACTCTGGTGGTCAACAAGATCCGCGGCACCTTCAAGTCGGTGGCGGTCAAGGCCCCCGGCTTCGGTGACCGCCGCAAGGCGATGCTGCAGGACATGGCCATCCTGACCGGCGGCCAGGTCATCAGCGAAGAGGTCGGCCTCTCGCTCGAGACCGCCGACGTGTCGCTGCTGGGCAAGGCCCGCAAGATCGTCGTCACCAAGGACGAGACCACCATCGTCGAGGGCGCCGGTGACTCCGACGCCATCGCCGGGCGGGTGGCGCAGATCCGTCAGGAGATCGAGAACAGCGACTCCGACTACGACCGGGAGAAGCTGCAGGAGCGGCTGGCCAAGCTGGCCGGCGGTGTTGCGGTGATCAAGGCCGGCGCCGCCACCGAGGTGGAGCTCAAGGAGCGCAAGCATCGCATCGAGGACGCGGTGCGCAACGCCAAGGCCGCCGTCGAGGAGGGCATCGTCGCTGGTGGTGGTGTCACGCTGCTGCAGGCGGCCCCCACGCTGGACGACCTCAAGCTCACGGGTGACGAGGCCACCGGAGCCAACATCGTCAAGGTGGCGTTGGAGGCTCCGCTGAAGCAGATCGCGTTCAACTCCGGGCTGGAGCCCGGCGTGGTCGCCGAGAAGGTCCGCAACCTACCGGCGGGCCACGGTCTGAACGCCGCCACCGGTGAGTACGAGGACCTGCTGAAGGCCGGCGTCGCCGACCCAGTCAAGGTGACTCGTTCGGCACTGCAGAACGCCGCGTCGATCGCCGGGTTGTTCCTGACCACCGAGGCCGTTGTCGCCGACAAGCCGGAGAAGGCGGCCGCACCCGCGGGCGACCCGACCGGCGGTATGGGCGGCATGGACTTCTAGGTCCATAAGGCAAACGAGAAGCCCGGTCCCCATGTGGGGCTGGGTTTTTCGTATTTGTGGGTAACTGATGTACTGAACCCCGAAACAGTTGGGGACGAAGGGACCATGCAATGAGGAAATCGTTACGGCGCAGAGTTTTTGGACTGATCCCCGGCTGCGTTCTATGCGTCATGGTCGCGCCGACGGCGGGTGCCGCGCCTGATCCATGCTCGGCCAGCGGGGTCGCTGCCACTGCGAGCGGCGTCCTGAACTCCGCGAGCGGCTATCTGGATGCTCATCCGGACGCGAACAACGTGTTGACCTCTGCGGTCAATCAACCGCCCGCCGACGCGAAGTCCTCCATTCGGGGGTATTTCATCAGCCACCCCGGCCAGGCGCTGGAGTTAAAGGGCATCGCCCAGCCGCTACTCGACCTGCGCAGCCGTTGCAACACGTCGGTGTCGCCGGACCAGTTGGCCGCACTCTTCGACGCACTGTCGGGCTAGAAGGCCAACTCGTCTGGCGCCGAGTGTGCAGCTTGTGTGCGTCATCACGCCGATTTGATAGCACAAGCTGCACAGGCGATGCCTGTGCATAATTGCGCGCGCCTTCGACCGCCTTTAGCAGAAGATTTCGGCCATGAGCGGGGACGACTGGCCGTTTTTTGGGCGCCAGGCCGTGCGGCGAGGCGAGATCTCGGCTTCGCGGCTGCAGCGGGATTACCGGCCCATCTACCGCAACGTCTACCTGTCCAAGCAGGCGACGCTGACCGCGCTAACCCGAGCCCGCGCGGCATGGCTGTGGTCCGGCGGGAACGCAACGCTGACGGGGCTTTCCGCGGCCGCCGTGTTGGGTACCAAATGGCTCAACGCGGGTGAGCCTGCGGAATTGTGTCGTCCCAATCGGCACGCGCCACCGGGGATCGTCGTCCGTTCGTACGATTTGAACAACCGAGAAACCCGCGTCCGTACGGGAATTCGGATCACCACGCCGGAGCGGACCGCGTTCGACATCGGCCGGTCGTTGTCGGCGAACCGGTCGATTCCCGTCTTGGACGCGGTGGCGAACGCGACCAACCTGAAGGTCGCCGACGTGGTCGCTCTCGCCGATACCAAGCCCGGCATCCGGGGTGTTCGACGGCTGCGGTCGGTGTTGAAGCTGGTTGACGGCGGCGCTGAATCCCCGCAAGAGAGCCGAGTGCGGTTGCTGTTGGTCGGGGCAGGTCTTCCGGCGCCTGAGACTCAGATCGAGTTCACCGACGAGCTTGGTATTGCCCGCATCAGGGTTGACATGGGCTGGCGGGAATGGCGAGTAGCTGTCGAATACGACGGTGTCCAGCACTGGTACGACCGGTATCAGCGGTCGTGGGATATCGACCGAATCGCGATGCTTGAAGCGATGGGTTGGGTCGTCATCAGGGTCAGCGCGGAGATGCTGTCCAGACCTAGCGTGATCATCGAACGGGTCCGCCGAAGCTACGCGCAGCGGGGTGTCCGGTCTAGCGCCCAGTGTGCAGGTTATGCGCTCGAATACGCCGATTTCACATGCACAAGTTGCCAGTCGGCGAAGGGGTCAGTCTTAGGCCGGAACCGGCTGGCGGCCGCGGATGAGTTTGCCGGGCCGGGCGTCGGTGGGCACACCGTTCTCAGCGATCACCTCGCCGGAGACGATCGTCGCCACGTAGCCGTCGGCGGTCTGATCGAGGCGACGCCCCCCGGCGGGGAGATCGTAGGTGATCACCGGCTTGTGCAGTCGTAGCGCGGCGTGATCGATGACGTTGAGGTCGGCCTTGTAACCCACGGCGAGACGACCACGATCCGCCAAGCCTGCGACGCGCGCCGGCACCGAGGTCAGCTCGCGAACGGCCTCGGGCACCGTGAACCGGCCAGACGCCCGGTCGCGCGCCCAGTGCGTCAGGAAGTACGTCGAATAGCTTGCGTCGCAGATCATTCCGTAGTGCGCGCCCCCGTCGCCGAGACCGAGCACCACGTCGTCGCGGTGCAGTAGCTCGCCGACGGTATTCAGCGAATTGTCCTCCAGGTTGCTGGTGGCCACCAGCAGCATGGCGCGACCGTCGTCATCGAGCAGCCGGTCGTAAGCCTCTTCCATCGGGTCCACACCCTTGGCCCGGGCCCGGGCCCCGATGCTGGTCGAGGGGTCGGGCTCGTAATTGGGGTTGTCGCCCAGCGGGTAGATCCAATCCCACATCTGCGCCACGTAGAGAATCGGGTGCCCGACGCCGGGCTTGTCGGCGAGGATGCGGGCGCGGACCCGGGGCTCTCGCATTTTTGACACCCGTTCGGCCAGCGGCAGGTGGGCGATCTCGCGGTAGCTCGGGTACAACACGAACGGGTTGGCGGTCAGCTGCAGCCCGATGATCAGCCCGATTGGCCGCGGCAACAGCTGCGCGGTGAAGTGGACGCCCGCGCCCGCCCTTTCATTGGCCTTCTCGAGCATGGTGATAGCGTCCGGCCAGGTCGGGTCGCCGGCGTTGGCGACGACGAGTGTGAAGGTGACCGGCAGCCCGACGTCTTCGGCGACGTCGAACACCGTCTGCAGCACTGGCTGGTAGCCGCCCGACGGAATGTCGGGCACGAATTGCAGTAGACCACCGCCAGCGTCGACGACGCCCCGGGCGATCTGTTCGATCTCTTCGCGGGCGGCGTCGTAGCTAGGGATCGGCGAACCACTCTCGGTCTTGTGAATCGTCAATCGCGAGGACGCAAAGCCGAGCGCGCCGGACTCCATGGCCTCCTTGGCCAGCGCCCGCATCTTCGCCAGGTCCTCGGCGGTGGCCGCCTCGCGGTCGGCGCCGCGCTGGCCCATCACGTAGACCCGCAGCGGTGAATGCGGGAGGTAGGCGGCCACATCGATATCGCGCTTCCCCGCATCGAGGGCATCCATGTATTCGGGGAAGGTCTCCCACGTCCAAGGCAGGCCGTCGGTCATCACGACACCGGGAATGTCCTCAACGCCGGCCATCACGTCGACCAGCACCTCGTGATCTTCCTTGCGGCACGGCGCGAAACCGACCCCGCAGTTGCCCATCACCACCGTCGTCACGCCATGCGCCGACGACGGCGTGAGACGCTCGGACCAGATGGACTGGCCGTCGTAATGGGTGTGCAGATCGACAAAGCCCGGGGTCACCAGCAGCCCGGTCGCGTCGATCTCCCGCTGCGCACCAGAGCCATTCACGGCGCCGACGGCCGCGATAACGCCGTCGCGCACCGCGACGTCACCGACGTACGGCTCACCCCCCAGCCCGTCGACGATGGTGCCGTTGCGGATGATCATGTCGTAGGTCATCTAAATAATCTCCTACTTTGACGGCTTTACCTGGTCAAACAGGCTTGCCGTGTCCGAGAGTGCTTCGAAAGTGTCACCAGCGAACTGGGAAAATGGGTCTAGATGTGTCCAGTGGACACAGCGCCTGTGTCCACCGTTGGCATTCACCATCCAAGTGGCGTTCACCATCCAAGCCTAGCTCTGCCGGACGTGATGCCAGTTCATAACCATGGCACAACTGGCATGCCGTCAGGAAGGGGATGCGTACCCATCTGCGTACCCGCGACGGCGAATGGCGGTCTCGACGACAACCTGCCTTTTAGGCGGTAGCGGACGGTTCGTCGGGGACGCCAAGTCCGAGGTGTTCGATGTGGTAAACGGCCTCATCGAGCAGCATCGCGACGTGGTTGTCGTAGAGCGCGTAGATGACGCTGCGTCCGTTGCGGGCTCCGGTGACCAACCCCATTGCACGTAGTAGGCGCAGCTGGTGGGAGACCGCGGACTGTTCCATCTCTACAGCGGCGGAGAGGTCGTTGACCGAGCATGCGCCGTGCCGTAGGCGGGTCAGAATCCGCAGTCGGCTAGGTGTCGCCAGTGCTTGCAGCGTGGCCGCGACCGATGCCGCGGAATCGGCGTCGAGTTGCGCGGGCGGGGTGTTCTTACCCTCGATGCCGTGGCCCATGGGGGCATTCTACCTAATGAGCGTATGAAGACGTGTTCATACGTTCCTGTATGGTGACGGTGTCCTGCCGCATTCCCCACCTGGAGTTTCCTATGCCGCATCCGGTCTTGGACCGCTCCCGCGCCGCCGTTTCCCCCGATCGCCAACCGCGAACCCGGACAAGGCCTTTCGCGCTGCCCGAGGTCCGGTGGGCGTCTGTGGCGACAGTCCTGTTTGTGCTCGGGTTGGCCGCCCAGTTCGGCGGAGCGCCAGCGTCGGTGTGGTGGGCGCTGTATCTGGTTTGCTACGTCACCGGCGGCTGGGAACCCGCGCTGGCCGGACTGCAGGCGTTGCGAGAAAAGTCCCTGGATGTCGATCTGTTGATGATCGTGGCCGCGATCGGGGCCGCCGCGATCGGCCAGGTCCTCGACGGCGGATTGTTGATCGTCATCTTCGCCACATCCGGTGCGCTGGAAGCGTTTCTGACTCAGCGAACCGCTGACTCGGTCCGCAGCCTGCTTGATCTCGCCCCCGAAAGTGCCACCGTGATCAACGAATCCGGCGACGAGATGGTGGTCGATGCGGCCACTCTGTCGGTCGGGGACGTGATCGTGGTGCGGCCCGGTGAGCGGATCGGCGGCGACGGGCAGGTCGTCTCCGGTGCCAGCGACGTGGATCAGGCATCGATCACCGGTGAACCACTACCGGTCGCCAAAAGCCCCGGCGACAAGGTGTTCGCTGGCACGCTAAATGGCACCGGGATGCTGCGGATTCGAGTCGACCGTGCCGCCGCAGACACCGTCGTGGCCCGCATCGTGACCATGGTGCAGGAAGCATCGGCCACCAAAGCCAAAGCCCAGTTGTTCATCGAGAAGGTCGAGCAGTACTACTCGATCGGGGTCGTGGCTGCCACCTTGGCGGTGTTCTTTATCCCGCTCGCCCTGGGCGCTGCTTTGCAGCCCGCGCTGCTGCGGGCGATGACCTTCATGATCGTCGCATCCCCGTGCGCAGTGGTGCTGGCGACCATGCCGCCGCTGCTGGCCGCGATGGCCACCGCAGGACGCAACGGCGTCCTGGTCAAATCCGCGGTCGTGATGGAACAACTCGGCTCGGTTACCGCCGTGGCGTTCGACAAGACCGGCACACTCACCCAGGGCGCACCCCAACTGACCGATGTTGAGGCCCTCGACGAGACTCGCTACGACGCCGACACCATCCTTACCTGGGCTGCGGCAGCCGAACACCCCAGCGAACACCCGCTGGCTCAGGCGATCGTGGCCGCCGCCACCGAACGTGGCCTGCATTTGCCTATGGCCGAGGGTTTCGACTCTGCGCCCGGACGCGGTGTCCGTGCCACCCTCGACGGTCATCGCGTCGAAGTGGGCAGCCCTCGGCATCTACCATTCGACGGTCATACCTCGGCCCAGATGACCGCAGCGGTCCCCAACTTGGAAGCTGCCGGTAAGACCGTAGTGATCGTCGCCGCCGACGGCATCCCAACCGGCATCCTCGCACTAGCTGATCAACCTCGTCCCGGTGCGGGCGACACCGTCGCCAAACTGACCGCACTCACGGGCACCCCACCGTTCCTACTCACCGGCGACAACGCCCGCGCCGCAACCACACTCGCCACGCAAATCGGAATTACCGACATCCGTGCCGGGCTGCTGCCACAAGACAAAGTCTCCGCTGTGCGCGAGCTTGAGGACACCGGACGGCGTGTGCTTCTCGTCGGGGACGGCGTTAACGACGCCCCCGCCTTGGCTGCGGCGCACACGGGCGTGGCCATGGGCCGCGCCGGGTCCGACCTAGCCCTTGAGACCGCCGACGCCGTCATCGTCCGGGACGACCTCGCCACCCTGCCAGCCGTGATCGCCCTATCGCGCCGCGCCCGCCGCATCGTGATCGCCAACCTGGCCATCGCGACCACGTTCATCACCGGACTCGTCCTCTGGGACCTACTAGGACACCTTCCCCTGCCACTCGGCGTCGCCGGGCACGAGGGATCCACCGTCATCGTCGGTCTCAACGGCATGAGACTCCTCGCCCAACGCGCCTGGACTACGTCCTGGCCGCCCAGCACGCGATAGACCATCGCGCCGCCAACTCCTAGCGTTATCGGTCATGATTCAAGGTGCAGAAACGGGATCACCGCCCGAGAAGCTGCGGCGCAGTCTGGGCCTTTTTGACGCCGTGGTGATCGGCTTGGGGTCGATGCTCGGGGCCGGGATTTTCGCTGCGTTGGCACCGGCGGCTCAAGCCGCCGGCTCCGGACTCCGCCGGCTCCGGACTCCTACTGGGACTGGCCATCGCAGCCGTAGTTGCCTACTGCAACGCAACGTCGTCGGCCAAGCTGGCCGCTCTTTATCCCGAGTCGGGTGGGACCTACGTCTACGGCCGTAAGCGGCTCGGAGACTTGTGGGGTTATCTCGCCGGTTGGGGGTTTGTCGTCGGAAAGACCGCATCTTGCGCTGCATGGCGCTGACGGTAGGCACTTACGCTTGGCCGTCCCATGCTCACGAAGTCGGTGTTGCGGCGGTCATTGCGATGACGGTGGTCAACTACTTTGGGGTGAAGAAGTCAGCGTGGGTCACGCGTCTCATCGTCGCTGTCGTTCTCGCTGTGCTGGCTGCGGTTGTCGCCTCTGTCGTGGTATCCGGAGAGACTTCCTCGGGGCGATTGATAATTTCGCCGACCGTGTCATTCGCAGGTGTGTTGCAAGCGGCGGGGTTGCTGTTCTTTGCCTTCGCCGGATACGCACGAATCGCCACGCTCGGAGAAGAAGTGCGCGACCCGGCCCGCACGATTCCTCGGGCGATCCCGTTGGCCCTGGGTGTCACGTTGGTTACCTATGCGACGGTCGCTGTCGCTGCGCTAGCGGCACTGGGACCGGAACGGCTGGCGGAGTCGATCGCTCCTCTGACCGACGCCGTTCGGGTGAGCGGTCAAATGTGGATGGTGCCGATAGTCGGCGTGGGTGCGGCGGTGGCCGCGCTGGGGTCGCTGCTGGCGGTGATCCTTGGCGAGTCGCGAACTTCACTGGCTATGGCTCGCGACAGGCATCTTCCGCATGTTCTCGCGGCGGTTCACCCGCGCTATGAAGTGCCACACCGGATCGAACTCACCATCGGTGTTGCGGTGGCAATCCTTGCGGCGTTCACCGACATTCGAGGCGCTATCGGCTTCTCGTCGTTCGCCGTCCTGGCGTACTACTCCGTAACGAACGCATCGGCATTAACCTTGTCGACGATGAAAGTAGGTCGCCCGCATTGTCCCTATCGCTGGATTGCTGGGCTGTCTGGTACTCGCATCCTGCATGCCCATCCGGTCGATAGCGGCGGGCGCGATTGTGTCGCTGATCGGACTCGTCTACTACATCGTCATGCAGATAGCACTCGCCCGCAAAGACCGTCAGGCAGGCGAAAGCATCGCGGACTACTGAACAGCTCCACCTGGGCCGCCTGACTGGCGAGCACTTTGCGGACCGTGCTGGCATGCCAGGAGCGGCCGCCCTGGGCGGCCGCAACTACGTCACGGGTCGAACCGTCCGCAATGGCTCGCAGCGACGAACCTCTACCGCGCTCGGCGACGATGCGTGCGACGGTCTCGAGCAGCGTTGACGGTCGACCCCGACAACTGTCGGCTTAGCAGAGTCGAGGCTCTAGTCGAGCAAGTCTGGTCCGGTCGCTCGGTATTCGGTCCGAAGGTGTCGGAGTCAGCCAGGACGGTGTAGACCTCCCACTTTTCGCCACCGGGGCCGGTGACCCAGGCTTTGTCCTGGTTGGCGAAGCAGCAGGTCGTGTTGATCTCTTCCTCGGTGAACAGGCCAGCCTCGGTGAGCCGGGTGATTTCGGCGTGCACGGTGCCGCTGGACTGGACTTCTACGCCGAGGTGGTTAAGGGTGCCGCCGTGGCCGGGGTTCTCCAGTAGCACCAGTTTGAGTGGGGGTTCGGTGATCGCGAAGTTGGCGTAGCCGGGTTTGACTTTGGCCGGTTTTGTGTTGAACAGCTTCGAGTAGAACGTGATGGCGTCGTCGAGGTGGTCGACGTTGAGAGCTAACTGCACGCGTGCCATGGTGATTCCTTTCTGGGCGCGGTTCCTGCGGTTGGGGTGGTGGGCAGGAGTTCGGTGATCAAAGCCTGGACGCGGTCGGCGATGTTGTCGCGGATGGCACGCACGGCGGCCAGGGATTGACCGGCGGGGTCAGGCAGTTTCCAGTCGCGATACGACACCCCTGGGAAGTAAGGGCAGGTGTCACCGCAGCCCATGGTGATGACGACGTCGCTGGTCTGCACCGCGTCACTGGTGAGGATTTTGGGGTGGCGGTGGTGATGTCGATGCCCAGTTCCGCCATGGCGGCGTAGCGACCGGGTTCATCTGGTCGGCGGGTTCGGTTCCTGCGGAGCGCACTTCGATGCGGCCCTCGGCCAGGTGGATCAGCAAGGCGGCGGCCATCTGCGAGCGACCGGCGTTATGCACGCAGACGAACAGGACACTTGGTTTGTCGGTGATCGTCCTATGGCTCCTCATCGAGTTCGGTTCGGAACAGCGGGGCACGCAGCGCCAGAGACACGTAGACCAGTCCGACCAGCACCGGCACTTCGATCAGCGGGCCGACGACCCCGGCCAAGGCCTGCCCGGACGTGACGCCGTAGGTGGCAATCGCCACCGCGATAGCCAGTTCAAAGTTGTTGCCAGCGGCGGTGAACGCCAGGGTGGTGGTGCGGGCGTACCCGAGCCGCAGTAGATACCCAAGGGCATATCCGCCAGCCCACATGATCGCGAAGTAGGCCAGCAGCGGGACGGCTATCCGGACGACATCCTATGGCCGAGAGGCGATTTGGTGCCCTTGCAAGGCGAACAGGATGGCGATGGTGAACAGCAGCCCGTAAAGGCCCACGGCCCGATCGGGGCAGAAACGCGTCTCGTACCATCGGCGACCTTTAGCCGTTCACCCAATCGGCGGGACAGGTATCCGGCCAGCAACGGAATGCCGAGGAAGATGAGCACGGATTTGGCGATCTGCCACGGCGAGACATCGATGCCGGTTTGAGGCAGGCCCAGCCAGCCGGGCAGCACCGACAGGTAGAACCAGCCCAACACCGCGAACATCACGACCTGGAACAAGGAGTTCAACGCGACCAGCACGGCGGCGGCTTCGCGGTCCCCGCATGCCAAGTCATTCCAGATGATGACCATGGCGATGCAGCGGGCCAGCCCAACAATGATCAGCCCCGTGCGGTACTCGGGCAGATCCGCCAGCAGCAGCCAGGCCAGGGTGAACATCACCGCAGGCCCGATCAGCCAGTTGAGCACTAGCGAGGACACCATCAGCCTGCGGTCGGCGGTGACCTCGTCGAGCTGGTCGTAGCGGACTTTCGCCAGCACCGGATACATCATGACCAGCAGGCCTATCGCGATTGGCAGTGAAATGCCATCGACCTCAACGGCACTCAAGGCCGATCCGAGGCTGGGAACAAGGCGGCCCAGAAGTAGACCGGCGGCCATCGCAACCCCGATCCAGACCGGCAAGAACCGATCGAGCGTCGAGAGCCGGGTTCCTACCGCTTCCGAGGTGGGCACCGGCGTCGGGGTGTTGGTCATGACCCCGCACCGGCTGTGGCCGGCGCGGGTTGGTCGTCAACACGTAGGACTGACGAAAGCTGCTGCAGCGCCGAGGGAACCACCCAGTAGTAGACCCAGGTGCCTCGCCGCTCGCAGTCCAGCAGCCCGGCTGAGCGCAACAGCTTTAGGTGATGAGAAATCGTTGGCTGGGAGACATCGAAGGTCGCCGAGATCTCACATACGCAAGCCTCACCGCCAGGGTGGCTAGCGATCAGGCTCAGCAGCCGCAAGCGCACCGGGTCACCCAGCGCCTTGAACATTGCCGCCAACTCCGACGCCTGCGACTCACCCAGGGCGGCCACGCCCAAGGCCGGGCAACATCCCGCCACCGCTTGATTCGACATCCTTCTATATAAACATCCATCGAATCAGGCTGCAAGATCTACCAGCGACCAGCTCGCGTCAAGGACGACGAACACGTTAAGTACCTGGCAAATAGACCTCGGCGAAGTCTGACAAGACCGGTCTGGCGCAGCGGTGCCTCGTCGGCGATCACCGGGTCGAACGTGGGAACACGACCCAGCTCATAGGCTTTCGCGACTTGCGGGGAGAACTGGCAGGTGGCGAACACCATCCGAGGGCCGTGATGTCGGAGGAACGCGGCGATCTTGGCCGACGAGGCTACTAGGTCGGGGGAATTGGCTCAGATCGTAGATGCCGAGGGTTTTTTCGATATCGGCGACTTTGTCGACCACCCCTTGAAAGCCGGTCTGGCCGAAGCGCCGATGCTCCTCGTCTTCAAAAATCTCCGCCATGTCGCGAAACTGCACAGCGGGCACCACGTCGCGTAATGCGGGGAAAACGACCGTGTCTTCGCGAGCCTCATGCGGCTCGTACATCCGGATGAACGCCGACATATTTTGCGCCAGGGCTTCTCGCGCAGGCTGATCGGACGGAGCCGCTGCGGCGGTGGCCGCGAGCACCCGGTCCGTGAGCACGCGGCCGTGCTGGTGCTGGGTGCGCAACACGGTCGTGAGATCGGTGAGTTTGGCTGCCTGTTCGAGCTTGGGGAAGACGTACTGTTCCTCCAGGTACTCGTGGTAGTCCTCGATGAAGCTTCGAATGATTCCCGCGCTTGCGTTGAGCGGCTGCGCGGGAGCCTGATCGCCGACCTGGAGGCGGCGGATCCCTTCGCGGTAGATGAGCAAGATGCGCTTGAGCACTCCGTGCTCGCGCATCAAGTCTTCGGGTGGAGTTACGGGCACGTCCTCTTCCGGGGGTGCGCCGGGCTGGACTGCCTTGGGTTGCGGGTTGCCGCATGCCGATAGCGCGATCACACCGGCTGCCGATACCGAGGTCCCGAGGAGTTGGCGTCGGCCCATGGCGGGCAGTTGCTCTGTCACAGTCACACCTTTCTTCCCTGTGTCCGTCGTCGGAATTAGAGGATCGCCAGCGGAGGCGGTGGGCACAAGCCCATGTGGCCGCATACGAGCGCGGATTCGATTTGCTTGACGGGGTCAGCCGTCCCGTTACTGGTCCAAGTCAGGCGATCTTGTAGTTGTAGACGGTCTGACGGCTTACGCCGTACTCCGTGGCGAGTGCGGTAACAGAATCGCCCTTGCGCAGGCGTTCGCGTAGCTCACTCGCTTGCGTTTGCGAAAGCGACGCTTTACGTCCTTTGTACTTCCCGGCCGCTTTAGCGATGGCGATTCCCTCCCGCTGGCGCTCAAGGATCATCGACCGCTCGAACTCTGCAACAGCTCCGAGCATCGACAGCAGCAGCGTATTCATCGGCGAGTCATCGCCTGCGAAGGTCAGGTTCTCTTTGCTGAACTCGACACGCACGCCCTGGCCCGTCAGTTCCCGAACAATGCGGCGCAGATCTTCGAGGTTGCGTGCGAGTCGGTCCATGGAGTGGACGACGAGCGTGTCACCCTCGCAGACGTAGTCGATTGCGCGGGCCAACTCAGGGCGGTCAGTGTCCTTGCCGCTGGCCTTATCCGTGAACACCTTGTCCAACTCGATGCCGTCGAGTTGACGGGCCGTGTTCTGGTCCAAAGTGCTGACCCTCTGGTATCCGATGCGTTGACCCATGTCTATCTCCTCGGTTGGCGTTACCGTCAAAGTAGACTCCAAGACATTGATGGACATCTGTCAATAAATGCAGATACGGACCCTAGTTTGACACGCCTACAGAGACATCTCGCTGTCGAGTATGGGTGTACCCCAAATAGACGCAAGGAAGGAGAAGTGGTGGCCCTGGCAAGGGCGATTGAGAAGATGCTGCGCCGCTCTCGCGCCTGGTTGGACACGCGACTCGCGCAACTCAACCAGGGTGTTCGAGTTCTGTTCGGGCCTGGTCGATTTGGTCGTATGCGTAGGTCGCCATGGCGGCGGTGGTCATCGTCTCGCCGTTGCGGGCGAGCGATTCGTAGGTCGCCTCGCCGAGGACGTCGCGCAAGTGGGTGATCGCTGTGGTGATTTCGGGGACCGCCGCTGCGGCGATGGGACTGAGCGCGAACCCAGCGATGGTGGCCGCCGGTTCGTAGCGTCCGAGCCGGTCGAAAAGAACGGCGAGGACGGCCAGCGGGACGCGGATCGTGGTGGTGTCGCCCGCATTGTGGTAGTTGCGGATCGCCAGAGTGAGGTGATCGAACGCGGACACGCTGTCGCCCTGTTCGGCCTCAAGTCGTGCCAGAGCATCGCCAGCGCGGACGCTTGGGCGCGGTTGCCGCTGTCTTGAGCGATCACCAGACCCCGGCCCAGGGCGTTAAGCGCCCCGACGGGATCCGCGTCACGGAAAGCCACACCGTAGGAGAGAGCGCCAACGCGAGCAAGGACGGGTTGCCTGTTGCCTCCGCAGCCTCGATCAGGCCATCCGCGGAATCCATCGCCTCCCCACCGGAACCGGCCACTGCAAGGGCGACAACCAGCCATGCCCGGATGTGGACGTGGGTGTCGCGGCGGCGTGCGAGCTGGGCGCGGCACCACTCGGCCAACCGCTCGGGCTGCCCGATGGCTAGGTATACAACTCCAAGCCAGGCTTCGGTGCCGTACGGCAGCGCATCGCGGCTCCTGCCGAGAACGATCTGGCCGGCGTCGCTGTAGCCGACAGCCGCCTCGATCCGTCCGGTCGTGTAGCACTGCGACGCAATCACGTACAGGAACGCCAGCCGGGGGTGGTCGACGACGCGGGCGGGTTCGATCAGCTCTTCAGCCCAGGCTATCGGCTCAAGGGTTTGGACCGCAGCGCCGAGCCACCCCGCATAGATGGCGATGGTGGCGGCGACATCCAGATCGCCCTGGTCGGCGGCCCAGCGAAACGCGGTGCGCAGATTGGCCAGCTCGATAGTGAACCAGTCGTAGGCCTCCGCTGGCGGGGGCTGTCCCACAGGGCCAGGATGTCGGCTTCCCGTCCGGCGAAGTAGCGCGAGTGGGCGGCCCGAATCTCGGATGCTTCGCCGCGGGCGACGAGTTGTTCCTCGGCGAACTGGCGGATCGTCTCCAGCATCGAAAACCGGGTCCGCCCCGAAGACCGGTCAGCGACCAGCAGCGACTTGCGCACCAGGGCATCGAGCAGATCCAGGGTGGCGAAGTCATCATCGGAACCCGCTACGGCGCAGGCACTTTGCAGGTCGAATCCACCGGCGAACACCGAACACCGATCCAGCAGCGCCTTTTCCGTGTCGTCGAGCAGGTCGTAGGACCACGCCACGGCGTGGCGCAGGGTGTGATGGCGTTCCAGGCCGCGCCGCGAGCCGACCAGCAGCCGGAACCGCTGATCCAGACGATCACGCACCTCGCTCGCGGTCATCGACGCCATCCGCGAGGCCGCCAACTCGATGGCTAACGGGATGCCGTCGAGTCTGCGGCAGATTTCCACCACAGCGTCCGCCTCGCCGGGCTGGGCCAGCGAGAAGTCCGACACCACACTTGGGCACGGTCGACGAAAAGGTTCACGGCGGCGGATTCGGTTCCAGAGCTGACGTCCAGCGACGGGACACGCCACAACTGTTCTTCGCCGACCCCCAATCCTTCGCGGCTGGTCGCGAGAATCGTTACGGTCGCCGAGGCGGCGAGGATCGCCTCGACCAGATCCGCGACACTGTCGCACAACGTGCTCGCAGTTGTCGAACACCAGCAGCCGCGACCGGCCCTCCAACGCGGAGGCCACCGACTCGGTCACTGTCTTGCCCGGTTGCTGGGTGATGCCCAACACCGCCGCGACGGCGTCGGGTACCGCCGCGGGGTCGGTGACTGCGGCCAGCTCGAAAAACCAGACCCCGTCGGGGAATTCATCGGCCAGCCGCGCCGCGACTTCCAGCGCCAGGCGGGTCTTGCCGACCCCACCCACCCCGGTCAGCGTCACCAACCGATGGGCCTTCACCGCGGCGTGCAGCTCGGCGACCTCGGACTCGCGTCCGATGAAGCTCGTGGTCGCAGCGCCGCAGGTTCCCTGGACTCGCATCCAGCGCCCGCAACGGCTGGAAACTCCGTGCGCAGGCCGTCTGCTTGGACCTGGAACACCCCGATCGGGGTCGGCAGATCCCGCAACCGCCGCGGCCCCAGATCCACCAGATCAACGCCGCTGAGCAGACCCGCCGTCGAGTCGGCCAGCAGGATCTGACCGCCGTGACCGGCGGCCATCACCCGTGCCGCACGGTTGAGCACCGCACCGAAGTAATCCCCTCCCGCAGCTCGGCTTCGCCGGTCGCCAATCCCCATCCGCACCGGCAACTCCAGCGCCCGCTGCGCGGCCACCGCCGCATCCACCGCCGACCGCGGCGACGCGAACGCGGCGCACACCCCGTCCCCGGTGTGCTTGAACAACCAACCCCCGTGCGCCTCGATCGCCCCGCGCAGCACCTCGTCGTGGGCGGCGAGCGCCACCCGCATCCCCTCGCGCGTCGGCTTCCCACCGACGGGTCGAACCCTCGACATCGGTGAACAGGAACGTCACCACCCCCGAAGGAGCAGCCGCCGCAGGAGCGGACATCCCTGCAGAATCTCACAGCTGACACCCGGTAACACCATGTCCGGTGCATTCGCGTATCGCGAGCCGTGCCAGTTGTGCCTAGCATCCGGAGTGGCACAACTGGCACACCGGGGCGGAGTGCCAACAGAGCTCACCTGGTGGCGGGGTACCCCTGCCGCGCTCGCGGCGCGGACACGGCCTGCTGTACCGCCCCCTCTCTGCGGCCTCATTGGCCCGAGCCTTGCAATTGCATTTCGCTATCAAACTGAAAGTCACGGGGCACCGCCGAGGCTGGCAGGCCTCTTCCCGTCTTCCCGCCTTCCCATCTTCCTGACTTAGGTGCGCTCACAGGCTTGTCATCCACTTGCTACCTACCCTTTTCCTCGTCGCGCCGACTCGATCACGCGCACCCCGTAGCTGGTCTTCGCTGTAGCCCTCGGCGTTAGCCATGGCGAGAAGCTCTGCAGATGGCACCGGGCCATCGGACAGAATGTCCCTGAGCCACAGATCAATTGCGTTCGTCTTGGGTACCGGCCTAGCTACGTCATTCTGCTCGTCGAGCACCTCCTGAATCGTCCTGTGGTCATCGCAAATGGAGTCCAGGAGAGCCACAGTCCCGTCGCTGTTCGTGGTTGCCGCGAAGTGCTGCACGGGCGTCTTGGCGAACCAGTGGGCCACGCCCTTGGCCCCGAGGTTGCTCTTGTCCGGCCCAACGATCAGCGCCTGGCTGCCGGGATCTTCAAGGGCATACATAGTGCTACGTGCTACCTGCCGCAACCCGCCAGACAAACCGTATGTGTTTCGAATATCCTGGTTCTCTTGACGATTCGTATGCGTCACTAGCAGGACGGCTGCTCCCGTCTTGGCCGCGTACTTCTTCCACGGGCTAACGGCCTGGCGAGCCTTCTGGGTATCCTTGACCTGCAGACCACCTGCCACCGTGTCGATCCACGCATCGACAACTACCAGGCTTGGTACTACTGCGTTGTCCTGCAGCACGGGCATGTCCTCAGGGAAGGTGGGTGTGCCGGTGCCGTCTTCGTCCACGCACAAGACGTGCAAACGGTCTAGATCTGCACCGGCGACTTCCAGCCGTGGCCGCACGGTGTCCTCCCAGCCATCCTCGGTAACGATCAAGACCGCGTCGGCGGGACGGCCTCCAGCGGTGAATGGCCCCCACGGACTACCGGTGGTGATTGACGAGGCCGCCCGAATCGCCCAGAGGGACTTGCCAATTCCTTCAGCGCCGACCAGTAGATTCACCTTGCCTGCGGCAAGATAGCCGGGGGCCAGTCTCCAAAGCACGGGCCTTCGATTGCGCCATACTGCTCGCTTTGTGTAGTTGAACTGCGGTCATCACTTGCTCCTCTGGGCCGTAGCCCTCTGCTGTGCTCGTCGAAGATGGGAAGGGGGGAAGGCGGGGTAGGGGTACAGCGTGCGGCGGTTACCCGCCTTGCCTGATTGGAAGGCCGCCGCCCCTGGCGGTCGTGGACTCTTGTGCGGACATCCACGCGACGACGTCCGAACGCCAGTACCGGACGTATCGACCGCACTTCCAACTCTTTGGCCCTGTGCCGGTGGCTCGATACCAGCGGTAGGTAGCGATGCTGTGGCCGCTCAGGTTGGCGGCGTCGTTGATGCTGAGCAACTCGTCGCCCAGCCTCGATGTGTTGGACATGATCTCTCCGTAAGGTGTGGTAGCTGTTGCTAGCCAACTACTCCAACTAGTACCCGTCTATCTCACCACGACCAGCTCGGCGTCGAACTAGTAAAAATGTTGATGCGCAACCTGTTTGGACGTTGTGCCAGTTGTGTCAAACCACTGTCCGTGGCATAACTGGCACAGCTCATGAAACTGGTTGTAGCACAATTGATTTGTGACGAAGACGACCTCTCGCGAGCAGAGCGCGACGGACTTACAGTTCACGGCCCCATCGGCTTGGTTGGCTTAGAGCATGACGACAGCGCCCATCGAAGCACCCCGGCTGTACAGCGTGGCCGAAGTCTGCGAACTTCTCCCATGCGAGAGCGAAAGCTGGCTGACCGACCGTGTGCGCTCCGGTGAGTTCCCAGCCCGCCGCATCTGCCGCCACACACGGTTCTCCATCGACGACATCAACGACATCATCGCCGCTTGCGTGCACCCCAAGGCCAACGACGTACCCGTACCCACATCAAGCCAGCGCGGCAAGGATCCGCTCGTCGGCGTCACTAGCGACGTGCGCGTAGGTCGACAGCGTGATCGACACGTTCGAGTGTCCTAGGCGCTTCGAGACGGCAACAATCGGTATTCCTGCGTCGATCAGCCGGGAGGCGTGGGTGTGCCGCAGGTCGTGCAGACCAGGCCGACGGTGTTTCGGTAGCCCGCTCTTGACCATCGCCGGGGTCCACACGTTCTTGCGGAAGCTATCCGCGTTGATCGGGCCGCCGATGTCGTTAGTGAATACCGTTGCGCCCCAGAGATCTAGCTTCTCCAGCACGTCACGTCCTACCACTATCGTCCGCTCGCTGGCTGCGGTCTTGGCGGCTCCCAGCTCGAACGGGCGGTTACCGTCGGCGTCGGCTCGCCTGCTGTAAGACTTGTTGAATGTCACTGTCCCGTCGCCGATGTCGGCAGGGGTGAGTGCCAGGGCTTCGCCGATCCGGCACCCGGTAGCGAGCAGGAACTCGACCAGCACGCGGTGGCGCTCAGGGACGGCTGCAATCACCTGGGCCGCTTCGTCGCGTGACAGGAACACGGCTTGCTTGCCGGGCTTGCGGCGCGGCAGGCGCACCCCTGAGCCGCCTGAGCGTGACGCTTTCCGGGCCGGATTGACCCTCAGCTCGCCCCGATCAATAGCGGCCGTTAGTGACGCCTTGAGGACCATGTGTGCCTGCTGAATCGAGTGGCCCGCGATGGTTAGCCCGTTGAGCCACGACTGCACGTCGTCGACGGCCAGGTCTGCGATGGCGAGATGGCCTAGCACGGGGTTTATGTTGCGCCGCGCAATGATCCGGTACTTGTTCGCGGTGTCCGGTGATGGCCGCGTAGCGGCATAGCGTTCGAGCGTCGTGGCGACGGTCGGCGAGGTCGGCGCTACCGGCTGCGGTGCAGTCCGGCCAACACGTTGCAGTGCTTCGGCCACGCCGAGCGCGTCAATCATGCTGACGAACTTCTCGGCGCTGCGGCGGTCGGGGAAGGTAAGCGACCCGGCGCTGCCGTCAAGGTGCCGGTAGCGGACCTTGTGTCCGTCGGGGAATCGCTTGAATCTACAACCGTGCCGCCAGCTGATGCCAGGATCAATTCTTGCGCGACCCGGCACGCGTAGGGTCGCCGGTGTGCCCGATGCCGCCATTCAAGAACTGCTCCGTGACGCGTTCACCCGGTTGATCGAACACGTCGACGACCTCACCGAGGGTCTCACCGAAGACCAGGCGGGCTACCGGCCCAGCCCGAATGCCAACAGCATCGCGTGGCTGATCTGGCACAGCGCGCGGGTGCAGGACATCCAGCTGGCCCCGATCGCCGGCATCGAGCAGGTGTGGTTGGACGAGGGGTGGGTGGATCGCTTCGGGCTGGATCTGCCGCGCAACGACACCGGCTACGGGCACGGTCCCGACGAGGTGGCCAAGGTGCGAGCGCCGGTCGATTTGCTGGCCGGCTACTACCACGCTGTGCACAAGGTGACGTTGGAATTCGTCGCCGGCGTGACCGCCGAAGACTTGACCCGCGTCGTCGACAAGAACTGGGATCCGCCGGTGACCGCGAGTGCCCGGCTGGTCAGCATCATTGACGATTGCGCGCAGCATCTCGGCCAGGCCGCCTATCTGCTGGGCATCCTGCCGCGGTCAACTTGACACCTGTCGAGCTAACATGGCGGCCATGACCGCCATCACACCCGACACCCCCGTGGCCGACCCCGATTTCTCCGGTACCGGCACCGTCCTGAACCCGGCGACCGGCGCCGCCGCCGGAGAGGTGCAGTGGACCGACCCGGCCGACGTGCCCGCCATCGCCGCGGAGCTGCGCGCGGCTCAACGCGAGTGGGAGCAGCGCGGAGCTAAAGGCCGCGCCAAGGCCTTGGCTCGCTTTGCGGTATGGCTGGCCGAGCACCGCGGCGAGATCGAAGAGCTGCTGATCAACGAGACCGGGAAGTCCGCTGTCGACGCGGCCCAAGAAGTGCCGATGCTGATCATGATCGTGTCGTACTACATCAAGACGATGGAAAAGGCGCTCGCGCCGGAGCGTCGGCCTGCGGCGTTGCCGTTTATGGCCATCAAGAAAGTCACCGTCCACTACCGGCCCCGGCCGGTCGTGGGAATCATCGCGCCGTGGAACTACCCGGTGGCCAACGCGCTGATGGACGGGATCGGCGCCCTGGCGGCGGGCTGCTCGGTACTGCTGAAGCCGTCCGAGCGCACACCGCTGACCGCGGAGGTATTGCGACGTGGCTGGCTGGAGTCCGGCGCGCCAGCCGTGCTGGCGCTGGCGCAAGGGGCCCGCGAGGTGGCCGGCGCCGTCATCGACAACGTCGATTTCGTGCAGTTCACCGGCTCCAGCGCCACCGGACGCAAGGTGATGGAGCGCGCTGCACGCCGGCTCACACCGGTCAGCCTGGAGCTCGGCGGCAAGGACCCGATGATCGTTCTCGAGGACGCCGACGTCGAGCTGGCCGCGCACGCCGCGGTGTGGGGAGCGATGTTCAACGCCGGTCAGACCTGCGTATCGGTGGAGCGGGTCTACGCTTTGGAGCCGGTGTACGACCAGTTCGTCCAGGCCGTGGTTCGCGACGTGCAGGCGCTGCAGGTCGGTGCCGGCGACGGAAAGACTTTCGGGGCGCTGATCGACGAGCAACAGCTCGCCGTTACCGAGCGGCACGTCCGCGACGCGGTTGCCGCCGGCGCACGTGCGCTCACCGGCGGCCGCCGCGCCACCGGGCCGGGCAGTTTCTACCAGCCGACCGTGCTCGTCGACGTGGACCACTCGATGGCGTGCATGACCGAGGAAACCTTCGGTCCCACGTTGCCGATCATGAAGGTCAGTTCAGTCGACGAGGCGATCCGGCTGGCCAACGACAGCGAATACGGGTTGAGTGCCTCGGTGTTCTCTCGAGATGTTGACCGGGCGAAAGATATTGCCCTGCAGCTTGATTGCGGCGCGGTCAACATCAACGACGTGATCGCCAACCTGATGTGCACCACCGCGCCGATGGGCGGCTGGAAGACGTCGGGCATCGGCGCGCGGTTTGGCGCCGCTGACGGGCTGCGCAAGTTCTGTCGGGTCGAGACCGTCGTCGGGCCTCGGACTAATATCGGCGCGGGCGGAAATTACTACAACAATTCGCTGAAAGCGCTGAAGCGGATGAACCGAATGATGACCCGGATGGCGCTGTCGCGTCCGCGTCGCATCGCCAAGTAGTCTCATAGGCTTGACCGCGTGCGATCCGCGGTAACGGTACTGCTGTGGCTGTTCACCACTGCGGCACTGGCGGTTGCGGTGCCGACGGTGTGGGCGCAGACGCACCTCATCGACGTCAATGGCTACGAGTCGATGGCCCGGAAAGCGGCGAGCAAACCTGCGCTGCAGGCGGCGGTAGCATCCGAGCTCACTAGCAGGGCGATGGTGCTACTCAACCAACACGGCTACCACGTCGACTCGTCGCTGGTTCACGAAATTGCCGCTGGGTATACCGCCGGTCCGGACTTCCCGCCGCAGTTCGCCGATGCCAACCAGCTGGTGCACAGCTGGATGTTCACCGGCGCCGACGCTCAGTCGGAAGGCAATCAATGGGTCATCGACCTGGCCGCGATGCTCAAAGACAGCGCGTTTGCGCCGATACTGGCCGACTACAACGTGCACGTGCCGGACACGGTGCGGGTGCCGGTGACGGTGTCCACGCCAAAGATATTGCGGCCCGGCCTATTACGGCCGCTGGCCATCTGGGGGCCGTGGGTGAGCCTCGCCGCGGCGGCGCTGGCCGGCATCAGCGCACTGCTGACCCTGGCTGCAGCGCACAGCCGCGGCAGAGCGTCGGCCGCCCTCGGCGTTTCGGCGCTGCTGGCCGGCGCCGACGGTTGGGCGGCGATCGAAGGTGTCCGCCGGCGTATTAACGACGCGCTCAACGACACCAGTGGCGATATCCGCCGCATCGCTGATGTCATGGTCGGCGAAGCCAAACGCAGCCTGCACCTATGGCTTGACTTCACTCTGGCCGCGGGCGCGGCGCTGGTGGTGCTCGGCGTATTGGTGGCGGTGCTGGGTAGCCTGCGCGATCAGGGCATCCAGCTTCCGGTTAGCCGATTGCAGCGCGGCCTGGATGAGCCCGACCAATTTGTCGCGTAGCTTTGGTTGATTCATCAGCGGGGCATACATATGCCGCATCAGGTCCAGCCGGGTGCTGCAAAGCCAATCCATCAGACCGCGATCGTCCAGCCAACGGATCTGGTTGCGCTGCTCGGCGGCGGTGGTGGTCAGCCAGTCCAGGTCGGTGTTGGGATGGGGTACCGGCGCGCACAGGTCGTTTCGCTCCGCATCATCGTGGTAGGCCGCCTCAACGTGGGCGATCAGGGCGGCGCTGAACACTTGCTGGCAGCCGCGGACGCTTTGAAGCGTGATGTGGTCGCCGTCGAAAACCGCTGTCGGCGATCGTCGTTCGAGTCCGTCGGCGCTGCAATCGATGTAAAGCGGCGGATCGTCGACGGATACCGCACCGTCGGTCAGCACTACCTTGCCGTGTTCGATGCGATCGACGTGTCCCATCCGCACGATGTCGGTGATGCGCTGCAACTGGCTCAGTTCGGCTCGCGACACCGTTGCGCAGCGATACATCCTCGGGCGCACCGCTGGATCGAGGCGAAGCAAATTGCCGCATGCCTCCAGCCGTTCGAACAAGTCCCGCACGTCGGTGGCGGCTTCGATCGCGGTCAGCCGCGCGGTGAAACCGGCTTGAAATCGGTCCAGGAATTGGGGGCCCGGTTGGATGTTTTCCCGATCCAATAACCAGGCGTCGCGCGGCATGATCCAGGTCAGACGCTCGGGCGCGATGCCGTGGCCAAGTAGCCACAGGCACGCGTCGACACCGGTTTTGCCCGCGCCGACGATGACGAAGCGCTCACGGCCCACGGCGCGGCTCGGCAGGTCGTTCGGGGCCACGCAGTCGATTCCGTCGGCGACGTGATACGGCGGGGGGCGCATCGATGGCACGACGGTCCGCAGATAGGTTGCGTCGACGACGCGTCTGGAAATATCGACGGTGTAGTCGACGCCGCCCAGCGTGCGGAACCGCCGCGCACCTAGATACTCGGCCATCGGAAAGTAGGACACCCGCCCGCTGGGCAGCAGGTGTTGGTGCATCACCTGGTCGAAGTAGGCACATACTTCCCCGGCAGTGGCCAGCTCGTACAGCCCCTCGTTCCAGCCGACCCGGTCGATGCTGTCGCTGCCCAGGGCGCGGGAGTTGACGCCGTAATAAGCCGAGGGCTGATGCAAGCGGACATATGGGTAGGCCCGTGTCCAATGTCCACCCGGTGCGTGGCCACGATCCACCAGCACCACGCGCGCGTCCGTTTCGGCCACCAAAGTGTCGGTGAAGGCCATGCCCATCGCGCCGGCACCGACGACGAGGTAATCCGCCTCGATTCCTTCCACGCCGGTTTCCCCCCTGGCGAGTCGGTTAACTCAACGACAATTTGGCAAAGATCTTGCCGGTCGGCTGCGGTGACCCACTGCCGGGTTCGACGGTGAACGCCAGCGCACTGGAATTCTCCAGGCTAGGCAGCATGGCCGTGGTCGACGGCGCGACGGCCGCGGTGTTCATCGTGCCCGCCGAGAGCGGGCCCTTATCGCCGAGCAGCCACATCTGATACACGGTGCCTTGCGAGGGAGGGGGCACGTTGTTCATCACCAACATGCCGGCGTTGCGGTCCCGGGAGAACACCACCGTCGCCGTCCCACCGGCCAGCTGGCCGGACACCGTTCGGACATCCGGTGCTGCCATGATCTGCGCGGCCATTGTCGGTGTGGGCGCTGGTCGTAGCACGATCCCGGCGCCGAAGGCCGCCAATCCCACCACAATTGCCGCCGCTGCAGCCAATATCGCTGTACGCCAACGGGATCGACGCACAGCCTGCGGTTGCGCCGCGGCCAGCACCGCTGCGCGTAGTCGGGTCGGCGGCTCGGCGGCGGTGGTTGCCGACACCGTCGCCATCGTCTCGTGAACCGCGCGCACCTCGGCGCGGAAAGCCTCGGCGACCGATGCCGGCGCCGCGGCGAGCTGCCGGTCGATCGCGGCGCGTTCGGTCTCGGAGATGGCGTTCAACGCGTAGGGCGTGGCCAGCTCGAGCAGTTCGAATTCGGTCGGCTCGGTCATGGCACACCCAGGCAGTTACGCAGTCCGCGCAGCGCGTCGCGCATCCGTGACTTGATCGTCGACAGATTCGCCGACAACCGCTGCGACACCTCGGCGTAGGTCAACCCGCCGTAATAGGCCAGTTCGATGCACTCACGCTGAACGTCAGTCAGCACGCCGAGGCACTCGGCGACCCGGCGGCGCTCATCCTCTGCGATCGCCGAATCCGCGACCACGTCGCTGGATCGGACGACGCTGGCCGCGCCGTAACGCGATTCTCGCTGGCTGGCGGCCTGCTCGGCACGTACCCGGTCGACGGCGCGCCGATGCGCCATGGTCATCAGCCAGGACAGCGCGGAGCCCCTGCCCGAGTCGTACGCGTCGGCGGTCCGCCACACCTCCAGGTAGATCTCTTGGGTGGTCTCTTCGCTGTAACCGGAATCTCGCAGTACGCGAGCTACCAGCCCATACACCCGCGTGCGGGTGCGGTCATAGAGCGCGGCGAACGCCTCGGCGTCGCGACGTGCCACCCGACGCAGCAATGCGTCCAGGTCACTGCTGCGTCGCGGTCCGGTCATTGACCGGTAGCCTAGCGCCTCGACAGCGA
Organism: uncultured Actinomycetota bacterium; assembly: GCA_963744835.1. GTDB lineage: Bacteria > Actinomycetota > Actinomycetes > Mycobacteriales > Mycobacteriaceae > Mycobacterium. The sequence goes on along the minus strand of CAVUVB010000006.1, from coordinate 264,120 downwards.
ATGTCGTCACTTCTGGGCCGATCGAGGCGGGCGGGGGACGAAAAACGAAGTCCGTGACCGGTATTCGTCGGAGCCGGGGCGGCCTTTCATATACTTCTCGGTGAGCCGGGCGCCGGTCACGTAGACCAGGAGGTAGGTCATCAACACCGGGGAGAGCACCGTCGCCAGCGACCACCAACCGGTGATCGTGATCAGCCACAATCCCCACCAGACGCAGGCGTCGCCGAAGTAGTTGGGATGACGCGTCCACGCCCACAGGCCACGGTCCATCACCACACCGCGATGCGCCGGGTCGGATTTGAATACCCGCAGTTGATGATCGCCGACGGCTTCGAACAAGACGCCCACGATCCACACCAGAACGCCGGCCACCGTGACTGCCAGCAATCGCCGCGGCGTCGGTCCGACGACCGCCGAGAACTGCAGCGGCAACGCGACGAACCACGTCGCCAGACCCTGCATCAAGAACACCTTGCGCACCACCTGGCCTAACGTGGCGTCGCGCAGCAGGTCGGCGTAACGCGGATCCTCGCCCTTGCCCGCCGACCGTCGGTAGATGTACCAGCTCAGCCGCAGACCCCAGATCGCGACCAGCGCCAGCAGCAGCCACCGACGGGACGCGTCGCCATCGCCCACGATCGCGGCCACCAGCGCGATCGCAATGAACCCCAGTCCCCAGGCCACGTCGATGACGTTGTAGCGGCCGACTCGGCGGGCGATGGCGAAGGTGACCGCATGCACCGCGAGCAGCGCCGCAACCGATGCGCCCGCCACGGTCACGAAGTCGACGATCATTGGACGGCCTCACTGACGAACGACCATTGATAGACGTTAAGGTAGCCCGACCTGAACCCGGCCTCCGCATGCGCCAGGTAGAGCTCCCACATTCGCGCGAACACCTCATCGAAACCGGCGTGCGCCAAGGTTATTCGTCGTTGCAGGAACCGCTCGCGCCACAGCCGCAGCGTCTCTGCGTAGTGCTGACGCAGCGAGAGCATGTCGACCGCGCGTAGCCCGGTCTGGTACTCGGTGATCTCGACGATGGCTTTGGCAGACGGAATCAGCCCGCCGGGGAAGATGTACTTCTGAATCCAGGTGTGGGTATCGCGGGTCGCCAGCATTCGGGTGTGCCGCATGGTGATCGCCTGGATTGCCAGCTTCCCGTTTGGCGTCAGCAACCGCTCGAGGGTGCGGAAGTAATCCGGCCAAGCGTGATGTCCAATCACTTCGAGCATCCCGACCGATATCACCGCGTCGTAGTTTCCGCCGACGTCGCGGTAGTCGCGCAGGTCGACCTGAACGCGGTCGGAAAGTCCGGCGGCGGCAACCCGTTGGCGGGCCAACCAAAGCTGGCGGTCCGAGAGCGTGACGGAGCGGACGTCGGCTCCGCGCTCGGCCGCGCGGATGCACAACTCGCCCCACCCAGTACCGGTTTCCAGCAGTCGGGTGCCGGGGCCGACCGCGGCGGCGTCCAACAACCGGTCGATCTTGCGCCGTTGCGCCCCGGCAAGCTCAGGCCAGGACGCCGGCAGGTTGTCGAAGAGGGCACTGGAGTAGGTCATGGTCTCGTCGAGGAACTCCCCGAACAGATCGTTCGACAGGTCATAGTGCCTGGCAACGTTGCGGCGGGCCTGGTCCCGGCTGGTCCCTGACGAAAACGGTTGGGATGCAACGACGAATGGTCTAAGCCAGTGCAGCGCCGAGGGAACCAGCTTGTCCATGTCCGTCGCCAGCACGGTCAGTAACTCGGTGAGGGAATCCGACTCCCACTCGCCAGCCATGTAGGACTCGCCGAAGCCAATCAGGCCGTGGCGTCCGATCCGGCGAGCCAGTCCGTCCGGCTCGTTGATGACCAGTGTTGGTGAGCTGGAGTCGCCGGCGCCGATCACCGTGCCGTCGGGGAAGCGGAGTCGCAGTGGCAGGCGGGCGGCGGCGCGGTGCAGCAGCCGCTTGGCGACAATCGCCGACACCGCGGCGAGCGGCCCGGAGGGTGGCCTGGCAACCGTGGGCCGGCGTGTTACGCCGACCGAAAGTCCACACAACTCGTACACACCCGGGTATTCGGAGCGGGGGGACCACCGGATGACTGTCGGCGAAGTCCGATAGCCATCCACTGCGCCGACAGCTCCGAATAGCCACTGTCCGACCGGCCTTGACAAAGGAGCCAAAGCGAAATGAAAGATGTTCAGACAAAAGCACTCACGGTGAGCCTGGCGGCGATCACTATCCTGGGGTTCTCGGCCTGTTCGAGCGACAAATCCAACTCCGGGCAGCAGACCAGCGCGACTCCGGCAACCAGCATGAAGGCGCCCGCAATGACAAGCGCAATGGCGAATCCTGCGGCGGGCCTGATCGGTTCCGGATGTGCCGATTACGCGGCGCTGCATCCGAACGGTCCGGCTTCGGTGGCCGGAATGGCATCGGCCCCAGTCGCGACGGCGGCGTCGAACAATCCGATGCTGTCAACGCTGACCGCCGCGCTTTCCGGCAAGCTGAACCCAGGCGTCAACCTAGTCGACACCCTCAACAACGGTCAGTACACCGTGTTCGCGCCGACCAACGCCGCATTCGACAAATTGCCGGCGAGCACGCTGGACGAGCTCAAGACCAACGCCGACATGTTGAAGAACATCTTGACCTACCACGTGGTGCAAGGCCAGGAGAGCCCAAGCAAGGTTGACGGCGCCCACAAGACCCTGCAGGGCGCCGACCTGACCGTGACCGGCCAGGGAAACGACCTCAAAGTCAACGCCGCAGGCCTGGTGTGCGGAGGTGTGCACACCGCGAACGCGACGGTGTACATGATCGACACTGTGCTGACGCCGCCCAGCCAGTAACGGCCTAGACCGTCAAGGAAGACAAGGCAGCCCGGCCCGCCGGGCTGTCTTGTCGCATTTCTAGGCTTGGCCGGCGGCACCGATCCAAGACGGATGTGGTAGCGAATACTGCATATGTTGTCACTAGCGCTGATCGGTCTGGTCGGAGGCCTTATCACCGGCATTTCGCCGTGCATCTTGCCGGTGCTGCCGGTGATCTTCTTCTCCGGCACGCAGGGCACCGACGACGGTGCGGTGGCGGTCAAGTCGAAACGTCAAGTTTTGCGACCGTATCGGGTGATCGGCGGCCTGGTGCTGAGCTTCAGCCTGGTTACGCTGATCGGCTCGGCATTGCTGTCGTTGCTGCACCTGCCGCAGGACACCATCCGCTGGGTCGCGCTGGCCGCGTTGGTGGCGATCGGTCTCGGCTTGATCTTCCCGAGTTTCGAGCAGCTGCTGGAACGGCCGTTCGCCCGCATCCCGCAAAAGCAAATCACCAAATTTGCCAACGGGTTCGGCCTCGGTTTGGCGCTCGGTGTGCTCTATGTCCCGTGCGCGGGGCCGGTGCTGGCCGCGATTGTGGTGGCCGGTGCCACCGCGCAAATCGGTCTGCCTGTGGTTGTGCTGACGCTGGGGTTCGCGGTGGGCACGGCGATGCCGCTGTTGTTCTTCGCGCTGGCCGGCCAGCGAATTACTGAACGGGTCAACGCTTTTCGGCGGCGTCAACGTGGGATCCGCATCACCGCCGGTGTCGTCACGATCCTGCTGGCGGTGGCGCTGGTTTTCAATGTGCCGGCGGTGCTGCAGCGGGCCGTCCCGGATTACACCCGCTCGTTGCAGGACAAGCTGGGCGGCAACCAACAGATCCAGCAAAAGATCAACCTCGGCGGCATCGTCAACGACCAGAACAAGGACTTGTCCAACTGCACCGACGGCTCCGCACAGCTGCAGAACTGCGGTGCCGCGCCTGACCTGAAGGGCATCACCGCATGGCTGAACACCCCAGGCGACAAACCGATCGACCTACATGCCCTGCGGGGCAAGGTGGTGCTGATCGACTTCTGGGCGTACTCGTGCATCAACTGCCAACGTGCCATCCCGCATGTCGAAGGCTGGTATAAGGCCTACCGCGACAGCGGTTTCGAGGTCATCGGTGTGCACACCCCGGAGTACACGTTCGAAAAGGTCACCGGCAACGTCGCAAAAGGCGCCGCCGATTTAGGAATCACCTACCCGATCGCCCAGGACAACGGCTATTCGACGTGGACGAACTACCGCAACATGTACTGGCCGGCCGAATATCTGATCGACGCCCGCGGTACTGTGCGGCACGTCAAGTTCGGCGAAGGGGACTACAACGACACCGAAAAGCTTATCCGCCAACTGATTACCGACGCCCAGCCTGACGTCACGCTGCCCCCGCCGGTGGACGCGCCCGACACCACCCCACACGCCAGCCTGACCCACGAGACTTATTTTAGTGTGGGCAAAGTGGTCAACTACGCCGGAGACGGGCGCTACGACGAGGGAAAGGCGAACTTCGCGTTTCCCACGTCACTGCCGGATGACAGCTTCGCGCTGCAGGGGCCGTGGGTGCTCGATTACGAGGGCGCGACGGCCGCCAGCGACGCTTCGACTATCGAGCTGAACTACCACGCGAAGAACGTCTACATCGTCGTCGGCGGAACCGGGACGCTCACTGTGACCCGCGACGGCAAAACGACAACGTTGCCGGTCAGCGGTCCGCCGCAGTCGCATCAGATCGTGGCAGACAAAGACGGGGCCCGTAGCTCACTCGTTGTGCGTCCCACTCAAGGGCTGCAGGTGTTTTCCTTCACGTACGGCTGATCGCACAACCCGATTTTGCTGACGCCAATCCAGAATGCGCCCGGCTCCGAATTAACCAGGTCAGATGTGAATCAGACGGCATTGCAATCACCGTCGTCGCTCCCGAGGAGTCCAAAACGCTATGAACCCGATACTGAAGATCCAACCTAAGCCGATTCAAGCAATGGGTCTCACGGCAGCAGCCCTCGTGGGCCTTGCCGTAGCTACGTGTGCGCCTGCGGCGGCCGCGCCAAATCTGATCGGCGCCGGATGTGCAGACTATGCGGCCATGCACCCCAACGGTCCCGCCTCGGTATCCGGAATGTCGCAGGACCCGGTCGCGGTGGCGGCGTCGAACAATCCTGAGCTTACGACCCTGACCGCCGCTCTATCTGGTCAGCTCAACCCCCAGGTGAACCTTGTCGACACCCTTAACAGCGGTCAGTACACCGTGTTCGCGCCGACCGACGCGGCGTTTAACAAGCTGCCCGCCTCCACCATCGATGAGCTCAAAACCAATTCGAACATGTTGAAGAGCATCCTGACCTACCACGTCGTCCCCGGACAGTTGAACCCCAACCAGGTCGACGGCTCACATAACACCGTCCAGGGTGCGCCGGTGAACGTGACAGGTGCAGGCAACGGGCTGAAGGTCAACAACGCCGGCTTAGTCTGCGGCGGTGTGCCTACCGCCAACGCGCAGGTGTACATGGTCGACACCGTGCTGATGCCACCTGGCCAGTGAGGTTGGCCAACAACACTTCTGGCAGGCATCGCGGCTCGCATTCCCCGCAAATGTGACGACGCCGCGGCGATGACCCGTCAGATCAGCACGGCCAGGCGTTGGTCAATACTAATTGTCTCGACGACGACGACGTTGTGCGCCACCGTCTTCATCAACGGCGTCGTCTTCCTGATTCCCGCGTTGAAAGCCGAACGCCACATGGGCCTGGCAGAAGGCGCCCTTTGGTCGTCCATGCCAAGCCTCGGCATGGCAGCCACCCTGTTCGTCTGGGGATACCTGCTCGACCGTATCGGTGAACGGATCGTGCTCACCGTGGGCCTGGCGCTGACCGCGGCTGCGGCATTCGCCGCGGCATCCGTGAGTTCCATGTTGGCCGCGGGCGTACTTCTGCTGCTCGGTGGCATGGCTGCCGCCAGCACCATCACGGCCAGCGGCCGGCTCGTCACGGGCTGGTTCCCGCCGGAGCAGCGCGGCGTGGTGATGGGAATCCGTCAGACCGCGCAGCCGTTGGGAATCGGGTTGGCCGCCTTGGTGATGCCGGAGCTGGCCAAACACGACTTCTCGCTGGCGCTGTTGTTTCCCGCGGTGCTGTGCGCGGTGGCTGCGGCGGCCAGTGCCGTGGGCGTGCTCGACCCGCCGCGCTCGACCCGAAAAGCCGCTGATGATTCCGAACTGGCTAACCCGTACCGGGGGCCGGGAGTCCTGTGGCGGATTCACCTGGCTTCCGCACTGCTGGTGGTGCCGCAGAATGTGGTCTTGACGTTCATGCTGGTTTGGTTGATCGGCGGGCACGGCTGGTCGACCGCGTCAGCCGGTGGGTTGCTGGCGGTGTCGCAACTGCTCGGGGCGTTAGCGCGCACCGTGGCCGGCCGATGGTCGGACCGCGTCGGTTCGCGGATGCGGCCGATCCGGACCATCGCGGTCGTCACCACTCTGGTCATGGCTTCGCTGGCGCTCACCGATCACCTGGGCTGGTCTGTTGCCGTGGCGGTGATGCTGGCTGCGGGAGCGATCACGGGCGACAACGGGTTGCCGTTCATCGCGATCCCCGAGTTCGCGGGGCCGTTCTGGAGCGGACGCGCGCTGGGTGCCCAGCACACCGCCGAGCGGCTGGTGTTCGCTGCCGCGCCACCGGCGTTCGGTGCACTGATCACCGCGGTCGGTTATCCGCTGACGTTCGCGATGTGCGGGCTTTTCCCGCTGGCAGCGCTGCCGTTTGTCCCGGTCAGCACCGCGCGGGCTGATGCGCGCGCCGATGGCAGTCGCGGCACGTTTCAGGCCGCAGCTCGGCGGGAACAGCAGCCCGAGGCAAAGGAGCCAGAAGGATGCAGCGTTTCGGATGCGGCAAAGTCGCCGCGGCCGGCCTCGTCGTGGTGACGGCGATCGGCCTGTCGGGGTGTTCGACCAAGGAGTCCGGTAGCCCGCCGTCGTCGTCGGCGAAGTCCGATCGGTCCGCGGAGCTCGTCGGCTCGCAGTGTGCGGTCTACCAGGTCAGAGAACCCGGGGGCCCGGGGTCACTCGCCGCGATGGACAACGAGCCGGTGGCGGTCGCGGCGTCGCATAACCCGATGCTGAGGACTTTCTCGTCGGCGCTGTTCGGGCAGCTCAATCCGGGGGTCAACCTGGTCAACACCGTCGACAACGGCAGCTTTACGGTGTTCGCGCCGACCGACGATGCCTTCAACAAGCTGGCTCCATCGACCATGAATTCGCTGAAGTCCGATGCATCAAAGTTGCGAAGTATCTTGAGCTTTCACGTGCTAGCCGATCGGCTCGGTCCCAACCAGATCGACGGCGTCCACCCCACGCTGCAGTCTGGCGCCATGGTCACGGTGACCGGCTCCGGCAACGACATCAAGGTCGACGACGCGGGTTTGGTGTGCGGCGGTATTAACACCGCCAACGCCACCGTCTACATGATCGACACCGTGCTGATGCCACCCGGCCAGTGAGGCTCAGAACACCTTCGAGCGGCTGGTTGTGGCTGTCGCCCCCGCTTTTTGCGGAACTGATCGTGGCGGCCGGCTATACCAACTGCGCTGACTTGGCCGCCCAACTGCCGCGCCCCAGGAGCTAGTTGAATCACGGCGTGATGACGTGGGACGGGTCGGGTCGCAGCTCCGGCGGGGCCTGGCTGTAGTCGCCGAACGGTCCGTCGCGGCGCTCGACCGCGGCTCGGACGCCCTTGGTGGCGGCGGTCTGGATGAAATCGAGGGCTTCGGGGGTATTGCGCATCAGGCCGTCGAGGATGCCGCCCAGCATCTGAGTCGACGCCAGTCCCATGTTCTCGTAAGCCTGATTCACGATGAGTTTCTGAGCTTGCAGCTGCGACAACGGGATTCGCGCCAGCTCGGCGGTGATCTCGGCGACGCGCGCCTCGAGCCGCTCGAAGGGGACTGCCTCGTTGATCAGCTCAACTTCGGCGGCCTCCAGACCGGTCAGCGGTCGGCCAGTCAACGAGTGCCACTTGACCCTGGCGAGGCTGAGTCGATACAGCCACATGCCGGTCAAATAGGCGCCCCACATGCGGCTGTACGGGGTGCCGATGACGGCGTCGTCGCTGGCGACGACGATGTCGGCGCACAGCGCGTAGTCGCTGGCCCCGCCGACGCACCAGCCGTGTACCTGGGCGATCACCGGCTTCGACGCCCGCCAGATCGCCATGAACTTCTGGGTTGGCCCGGTCTCACGGGCGGTGACCAGTGCGAAATCCTTGCCCGGATCCCAGCGCCCGTCGGAGTTCATCGCCTCGCCCCAGTGCTGGAAACCGCCACCGAAGTCGTAGCCACCGGAGAACGCCCGGCCGGCGCCGCGCAGCACGATGACTTTGACGTCCGGGTCGCGCTCGGCCTGGCCGACGGCGGCCTCGATCTCGTCGGGCATGGGCGGAACGATGGTGTTGAGCGCCTCGGGGCGGTTCAACGTGATGGTGGCGACCGGCCTGGCCGTGGTGTACAGCAGCGTCTGGAATTCGGGGATTGGCATAGCCCAAGCGAAGTCGCTTGACGAGGCTGTGTCCAGCAGACCCGGGTCAGCCGCTATAGCGGTCGCTGAGCCGCGACAGCGTGGTTTCAATGGCCGCGGCGTTGCGCTTCGCGAAACCGGTCACCCCGTAAAACCTCAGCCAGTGCGTCAGCGGTGCAGCCTCGCGGTAGTCGAACGTTTCAGTGACCCGGGTCTTGGTCGGCGTCTCCGCGACGAACTCCCACCGCCAGCGGTGTCCGAACGGATGGGCCCATTCGATGAGTTGGTCGGGCTTGAACGCGGTCACCGTGCTGGTGATGCGGTAGGGCAGCCCGTACATCGCCATCTTGGTGGAAAACCGCGCACCCGAACTAAGACGCTCGGGTCCGCGGATGTTGTTTCGGACCAGCCCGGATCCATCGAGCTCGCGGTGGCGGCGTGGATCGGCGACGATCGCAAACAGCTCGTTGGCCGGGGCATTCACCTCGACCGAGCGGCTGATCTGCTTGGGTCCGGCGTCGACAGTGTCTACAGTCATAGCTCCGCCTTCAGGAAGGGATTGTCGAAATCAATCCTCAGCGTGCCGTTCCTGGTCCCATTGTTCAAGGCGTGCCTGCAGCTCGAGCAGGCCAACCCCGGCAACCGGGGCGGCCACTGAAAGGCACGCCACCACTAATGGAGTCATCTCGACCTCCTCTGCTGCTCCTACTGCTGAGACGGCCTGCCGGCAGAAGTGGTTCGATCGCGGCGCGTCTTGGCGCTATGCCGACTAAGTCATCAGCCCGTCCCATATATTTTTCTCAGGTGTGCGTAAGGTACACCTCAGATATACGCGAGGGAACTGAACGCGCCGATTGGTACCCGAAATTCTCCGGGAAATATTCGGTGCGCTGTGCGGTAAAATAGGCTCGACGCTGCTAGACGCCCTGCGCGGGCCGATTGCCTGTGCAAACGCGCCGTTGGGTATGCGTTCCCTCTGCCAACTTCTTACCCACAGCACTTACTCAGGATCTTCTCAGCTGTGTCTCGGCGGGGCGCCGTGGAGTCCACAAACTCAGGTGTCCAACATCCGCCACAGGAACGAGAAACTCAGCGCGGACTTGAACGCGACCTGCGCGTTGTCGGCTGCGCCGGCGTGGCCGCCCTCGATGTTCTCGTAGTACCAGACCCGATGGCCCGCGGCTTCCAGTGCTGCCGTCATTTTGCGCGCGTGCCCCGGATGGACGCGGTCGTCACGGGTGGACGTGGTGATCAGCACGGGCGGGTAATCGATGTCGGCCGAGATGTTGTGGTAGGGCGAGTATTCGGCGATGAACTCCCAATCGGCCGGATCGTCGGGGTCGCCGTACTCGGCGACCCAGGACGCGCCGGCCAGCAGCAGATGAAAGCGGCGCATGTCCAGCAACGGCACCTGACACACCAACGCGCCGAACAGTTGTGGGTACTTGGTCAGCATGATTCCCATCAGCAGCCCGCCGTTACTGCCGCCTTGCGCGCCGAGCTGCGCCACGGTGGTGATCCCGCGGTCCACCAAATCGGTTGCCACCGCGGCGAAGTCCTCGGCGACCAAGTGACGGCCTTCCCGCATCGCCTGGACGTGCCAGCTCGGGCCGTACTCCCCACCGCCGCGGATGTTGGCCAGCACGAAGGTGCCGCCGCGGGCCAGCCACAGCCGACCCAGCACGCCGTCGTACCCGGGGGTGCGAGCAACTTCGAATCCGCCGTAGCCGCCGAGCAGCGTTGGACCGGGTCCGGTCGCATCGCGCCGGCCGACCACGAAGTACGGGATCGAGGTGCCGTCCTTTGAGGTGACGAAGTGCTGTGCGACGGTGATGTTTTCGGCGTCGAAGAACGCGGGCGCGGACTTGATCTGCTCCAGCGGTCCGTTGTTCACCCCCGCCGCGCCGTGCAGTAGCCGCGAGGGTGTGATGAATCCGCTGGAATCCAGGAAGATTTCGTCGCCGGTATCATCGGCCGCGGCGATAACCGTGTTGGTGTTCGGCGGCACGTCACGCACCGGTCGACGCTGCCAGCTGCCCGGTGTCACGATCTCGACGCGGCTGGCGACGTCGGCCAGCATGACGATGATGAGCCGGTCACGGGTCCACGCGTAGTGCAGCAGGCTGGTGTGCTTGTCGGGCTCGAACACCACCCGCAACTGTGCTGTACCGGCGAGGAATTCGTCATAGTCGGCGGCTAGCAGCGAGCCGGCCTTGTAGTTCGCGCTGCCGGTGAGCCAGTCGGTGCGCAGCTCAATCAGCAACCACTGCCGGTGCACCGACACCGTGGCGTCGGTGGGCGCGTCGATGCGGATCAGCTCATCCCCGCGCAGCTCGTACAACTGGTCGTTGAAGAAGTCCAGGGCCCGTCGCAGAACAATCCGCTCGAACCCGGGCGTGCGGTCGACCCCTGCCGCCACGATGACGTCAGCGGCTGAACCTTCGAACACCGTCTGCGCGTCTTGCACCGGTTGCCCCCGGCGCCATCGCTTGACCATCCGCGGATAGCCGGATTCGGTCAGCGAGTCAGCGCCGAAGTCGGTGCCGATCAGAAGGGTGTCGGGATCGACCCAGCTTGTTCCGGACTTTGCCTCCGGCAGGGCGAACCCGTCGGCGACAAATTTCCTTGTGCCCATGTCGAATTCACGCACAATAGCGGCGTCCGAGCCGCCACGGGACAGGCTGATCAATGCCCGCGTGTGGTCGGGTTCGATGACGTTGGCGCCGGCCCACACCCAGTTCTCGTCGTCAGCGCGAGCCAGCTCATCGACGTCGATCAGCACATCCCAGTCCGGGCTATCGCTGCGGTAGCTGTCCAGCGTGGTCCGCCGCCACAGCCCGCGCGGATTGACGGCGTCGCGCCAGAAGTTGTACAGATAGTCGCCGCGACGGCGCACGTAGGGGATCCGGGCATCGGTGTCGAGCACCTCGAGGGATTCGGCGCGCAGTCGCTCGAACTCCTCGCCGGAAAACTCGGCCTGCGTGACCTCATTGCGGGCGCGCACCCAATCAAGCGCGTCGTCGCCGGCGATGTCTTCCAGCCACAGATATGGGTCGGCCTGCTCGTCGATGGTCATAGAACCGATTGTCGCTGCGGCGGTAGTGTGACTTGTATAACACCGTCAAACGAGGAGCTGATTCGCATGACCGTGTATGCACGTCCGGGTTCCGCAGAAGCGCTGATGTCGTATGAATCGCGGTACGAGAACTTCATCGGGGGCGAGTGGGTTGCGCCGGCAGGCGGCCGGTATTTCGAGAACCCGACGCCGGTCACCGGCCAGACATTCTGCGAGATACCGCGCTCCGACGAGACCGACGTTGACAAGGCGCTTGACGCGGCGCAGGCGGCGGCGCCGGGGTGGGGCAAGACCGCCCCGGCCCAGCGGGCAGCGATCCTGAACAAAATCGCCGACCGCATCGAGCAGAACAAAGACTCGCTGGCGCTGGCAGAAGTCTGGGACAACGGCAAACCGATCCGGGAGGCGCTGGCCGCCGACATTCCGCTCGCCGCCGATCATTTCCGCTATTTCGCCGCGGCAATCCGAGCCCAGGAGGGTTCGCTAAGCCAGATCGACGAGGACACCGTCGCTTACCACTTCCATGAGCCGTTGGGCGTGGTGGGGCAGATCATTCCGTGGAACTTCCCGATCTTGATGGCCAGCTGGAAGCTGGCGCCGGCGCTGGCGGCCGGTAATGCGGCGGTGCTCAAGCCGGCCGAGCAGACCCCGGCTTCAGTGCTGTACCTGATCTCGCTGATCGCGGACCTACTGCCGGCCGGGGTGGTCAACGTGGTCAACGGGTTCGGCGCGGAGGCCGGCAAGCCGCTGGCGTCCAGCAACCGGATCGCCAAGGTGTCGTTCACCGGTGAGACCACCACCGGGCGGCTGATCATGCAGTACGCATCGCAGAACCTGATCCCGGTCACCCTGGAATTGGGCGGCAAGAGCCCCAACATTTTCTTCTCCGACGTGATGGCCGCCCACGACGACTTCCAGGACAAGGCGCTGGAGGGGTTCACGATGTTCGCCCTCAACCAGGGCGAGGTGTGCACCTGCCCGTCGCGCAGCCTGGTCCAGGCCGACATCTACGACGAGTTTTTGGAGCTGGCGGCCATCCGCACCAAGGCAGTCCGGCAGGGCGACCCACTGGACACCGAGACGATGATCGGTTCGCAGGCCTCCAACGACCAGCTGGAAAAGGTGTTGTCCTACATCGAAATCGGCAGAGATGAAGGCGCGAGGGTCCTTTGCGGCGGGGAGCGCGCCGAGCTGGGCGGTGACCTCTCCGGCGGCTACTACGTGCAGCCCACCATCTTCGCGGGCAACAACAAGATGCGGATCTTCCAGGAAGAGATCTTCGGGCCGGTGGTGTCGGTGGCGTCGTTCAAGGACTACGACGACGCGATCGCCATCGCCAACGACACTCTCTACGGCTTGGGTGCGGGGGTGTGGAGCCGCGACGGCAACACCGCCTACCGGGCCGGCCGCGACATCCAGGCCGGCCGGGTGTGGGTGAACTGTTACCACGTCTACCCCGCGCACGCCGCTTTCGGTGGCTATAAGCAGTCCGGTTTTGGCCGGGAGAACCACAAGATGATGCTCGACCACTACCAGCAGACCAAGAACCTGATGGTCTCGTACTCCAATAAGGCACAAGGATTCTTCTGATGACTCCTCGGGTGGTGATCACCTCCGACGCCGCCACGCTGTTGGGGCAGCTGCAGGAACGGCACGGTCCGGTGATGTTCCATCAATCCGGCGGGTGCTGTGATGGGTCGTCGCCGATGTGCTACCCGGACGGGGATTTCATCGTCGGCGATCGTGACGTCCTGCTCGGGGTCCTCGACGTAGGAGCAGCCGGGGTGCCGGTCTGGATCTCCGGGCCGCAATTCCAGGCCTGGAAGCACACCCAGCTCGTCATCGACGTGGTGCCCGGCCGCGGCGGCGGGTTCAGCCTGGAGGCACCGGAGGGAAAGCGGTTTCTGTCCCGCGGACGCGCTTTCAGCGACGCCGAGAACGCCGAGCTCACGGCTACCCCGGTGATCACCGGCGCCGGTTATGAACGCGGCGAGCGATTGCCGGAGCGCGCGCCGGTGGTGGCCACCGCCGCTGATGCTTGTTCGTTACCCGGGCGCGCCGCGCGGGTAGAGCCGTAGCAGCCCGCAGCGGCAGTATCGTCAAAGCGTGATACCGCTGCCACGCAACTGGCTGCTGACCAGCGCGATGCTGGTCGGCGTCGCGGTCGGGCTGATAGTGGGGACAGCGGGGGCGCTGCTGGTTACCACCCGTATCCGCCCCGACGTCGTCATCGGGCTAGTGGTCGGATTCCCCACCATCATTGGTCTGCTGGTGATCTTGCTGTCCGGACGCCGGTGGCTGACGGCACTGGGCGTGTTCATCCTGTCGCTGGCGCCGGGATGGTTCGGTGTGCTCGTGGTGCTCGAGGTGATGACCCGTGCCTGACGATGAACGTGTGGACACACAGTCGATGCCGAAGACCGAGGCCTACACGCCGAGCTTCGACACCGGTGCACTTCCCCAACCAGCGCCGGAGGCGGTTGAACCGGAACCCGAACCGCCGGCACAACGTCGCCGATGGTGGCGCCGACGCTCGGAGCCGTCGACCAGCGAGGCGCAGGATGCACCGGCGGTTAGCCCGGTCCCGGCAGCTGAGACAGCGACGGGTCCGACTGCCGAGGCACCGGCCTCCGGACACCTGCACATACCGGCGCCGCCGATCGCCGTGCCCGGCCGGTATCACTACCTGAGGTGGTGGCAGTTCCTATTGATGATCATTGCGGTCTGGGTCCCGGCGGGGGCGATCGGAGCCGGCCTGTTCTATTGGTGGAGCCACGATCACTCCGTGCACAAGACAGCGGTGGTGTTCGTGGTCTTCGTTTACGTCGTCGTCTGTACTGTCGCAGGTTTGATGCTGGCGATGGTGCCGGACCGACCGCTGGTCTCAGCGCTGGCGATCGCAGTGATGTCAGCGGTGTTCGCGTCGGTCGTCGCCGCGGCCCCGTTCTACGGCGCCTTCTACTGCGACCACAGCCAGCGCCATTGCTTGATGCGCGTCATCCCGCACTGAGGCCTGCGGAGAGGAAAGTGGCTGGCCAGCCGACAGCGGAGGCCTGGCCACTAGGGTAGTTGCCGTGACCCACTATGACGTTGTCGTACTTGGAGCCGGGCCCGGTGGATATGTAGCGGCCATCCGCGCCGCGCAGCTGGGATTGAATACCGCCGTCGTCGAACCCAAATATTGGGGCGGAGTCTGCCTCAACGTTGGCTGCATCCCGTCCAAAGCATTGCTGCGCAACGCCGAACTCGCCCACATCTTCAATAAGGAAGCCAAGACCTTCGGCATCAACGGCGACGCAACATTCGACTATGGCGTCGCCTACGACCGAAGCCGCAAAGTGGCCGAGGGCCGCGTCGCCGGTGTGCATTTCCTGATGAAGAAGAACAAGATCACCGAAATCCACGGCTACGGCAGGTTCACCGACGCCAACACTGTTTCGGTCGACCTGAACGAGGGCGGTACCGAGACGGTCACCTTCGACAACGCCATCATCGCTACCGGCAGCAGCACCCGACTGGTCCCCGGCACGTCGCTGTCCGAGAACGTGGTCACCTACGAGGAGCAGATCCTTTCCCGCGATCTTCCGGGGTCGATCGTGATCGCCGGTGCCGGCGCCATCGGCATGGAGTTCGGCTATGTGCTGGCCAACTACGGCGTCGACGTGACGATCGTCGAATTCTTGCCGCGGGCGTTGCCCAACGAAGACGCCGAGGTATCCAAGGAAATCGAGAAGCAGTTCAAAAAGCTCGGCGTCAAGGTTCTCACCGGCACCAAAGTCGAGTCGATCGCCGACGACGGTTCCGTGGTGACGGTAACCGTGAGCAAGGACGGTAAGGCGCAAGAGCTCAAAGCCGAAAAAGTCTTGCAGGCCATTGGTTTCGCGCCCAATGTCGAAGGCTACGGGTTGGACAAGGCCGGGGTGGCGCTGACCGACCGTAAAGCGATCGGGATCACCGACTACATGCAGACCAATGTTTCGCACATCTATGCCATCGGCGATGTCACCGGATTGTTGCAGCTGGCCCACGTCGCCGAGGCCCAGGGCGTGGTGGCAGCCGAAACCATCGGCGGGGCAGAGACTTTAGCTCTTGGCGACTATCGCATGTTGCCGCGGGCGACGTTCTGCCAACCGAACGTCGCCAGCTTCGGACTCACCGAAGACCAAGCCCGCGACGAGGGTTACGACGTTGTGGTGGCCAAGTTTCCGTTCACCGCCAACGCCAAGGCGCACGGAGTGGGCGACCCGAGCGGCTTCGTCAAACTCGTCGCCGATGGCAAATACGGCGAACTGCTCGGCGGGCATCTGGTCGGCCACGACGTCTCCGAGTTGCTCCCCGAACTCACGCTCGCGCAGAAGTGGGATTTGACCGCAAATGAGTTGGCGCGCAACGTGCACACCCATCCGACGATGTCGGAGGCGCTACAAGAATGCTTCCACGGCCTGATAGGCCACATGATCAACTTCTGATGCCGATGCGTCGGCGCAGGTTCACGCTGGCCGCACTGGTCATGGCGGCCGTGTTGGTGCTGGTCGGCTGTGAGCCGCAAGCACCCGATCTGGCGACGCCGGGCCACCGGCGGCACACGCCCACAATGGTGAGGCTGGCACCTCCGCCGCCGGCGCCCGATCTCGGTCGCTTCGCCGAGGTCTCGCCCGACGATTACCTGGTCACCGAGCAGTACACGCAGTACGTGTCGTTCCAAACACCGGGCGGGCTGACCTGTCGGATCGAGGCCATCAAATCCGTGGCCGGCTGCGACGGCGCGTTGTACGGCACCCCGGCCCCGGCCAATGAGGTTGAGCTGTTCGGCCGCCCGCCAGCGGCCTTCGAGGTCGAGCCAGACGTTTTCCGCCAGACGTCCAAGCAGAAGTTCACTGGGCTCACCGAGTCCGGCGGCAGCGCACCGAAGACTTTGCCGGTGGGACACAAGATCGTCTTCGGCGACTTCCAATGTGCCGCTGCACCAGGCGCGATCACAATGTGCACCCGTGGCTCACCGGCCGCCGGCTGGTTCGTGCTGTCGCCGGAGCGCAGCGGAATCGGACCGCGTAGCGCGGGTCTGCCCGCGAGGTTCCCCGATCCGCACGATTTCGTCGTCGATGACCAGAGCTACATCGTTGGATCCGGACCCAGGAACCCGTTTCCGTACTTCACTGTGGCATCCGGGCTCACGTGCGAAATTCAGATCTTCAGCGGCGGCATATTCGGTTGTGACGGACCGTTGCCCGGCGCGCCCGAGGGTGAAAACGAGATCTACGTCGACTTCTCCCCACCTCAGATCGGCATGCGCAAGACCGACTCCCCGAGGTTCACGACGCCCACCTATCCCGGGATCATCCGGCAGTTGCCCGCTATGCACCGGCTCGACTACACCTACGAGACGTACACCACCTGCCTGGCCACCGGCGATGGCGGGGTGGCCTGCATTGCCGACTGGCAGCATCACCCCCAGGGGTTTGTGGTGTCGTCGCATGCGGCGTGGACGTTCGGCGGTTGAGCTGCCCATCGGTCAGACCGTCGCCGCGGGCGATACCATGTCGGGGTGGCCAAAGCAGTGCGTAGCGAATCGATTTGGGCCGTCATCGGCGGAGTGATCATCGGCTACGTTCTGTGGCTGGTGGCGATCTCGATCGGCGAGGCCGTTACCACGGTGAGCCTGTGGAGTCTGATCGTGCTGGTCGTCTCGGCGGCGTTCGCACTGTGGGCGGTGTTTTGGGGCCAGCGGCTGCGCCGGCGCGGTAACTATGCGCTGGCGTCATTCGCCTTCGCGTTGCCGGTTCTTCCTGTCCTGCTGTCGCTGGCCGTGGTGGTCCGCAGCTACGTGTGACGGACCGCTAGCCGGGTGGTCCAGCGGAATCTCGAGGGCCGACATGGTGGCGGCCAGGCCATCGTATTGTCCTGCGAGCATGCAGAATTCGATGAGCTGACGCCGATCGAGGTGACTGGACAGCTGCTGCCAGACCTCGGCGCTGATCGAGCGGTTGGTGATGAATTCGTCGGTGGCGCACAGCAGCGCTTGCTGCCGCGGCGTAAGGCCGTTGGGCTTTGCGGTCGTGTCTGGCCAGGCGAAGATCATGTCCTGCGTCGGATCGTCGAGCCCGCGACGGCGCCCCATCACGCGGTGATGCTGCAGCTCGTATTCGGAGCTACGCAAATGCGCGACCCGGAGGATCACCAACTCGGTGTCGGCCCGTGGCAACCGGCCCCGCAGCAGCGCGCCGGAGTAAGGCAGCATCGACAAGAACAGCCGCTTGTGCTGACCCAGCGTGGCGAACAGGTGCATCTGGGACGCGCCGACGGTACGGGCGGCGGACTTCGCCACGATCCAGTTGATCAGCCCCAGATCGCGAAGCTTCCACGACGACGGGATGCGGCCCTCCACACTGCCGGTCATGCTTGCTTGACCAAATATGGCGACACCGTGCTGCGGTGCTCGTCGAGGTCAAGTGCCCGGCCCAGGGCGGGGAACGCGCGCTGTGGGCAGTTGTCGCGTTCGCAGACCCGGCAGCCTGCGCCGATCGGCGTGGCGATATCCCCCGACAAGTCGAGTCCTTCCGAGTAGACGAGTCGGTGAGCGTGGCGGAGTTCGCAGCCCAGCCCGATCGCGAAGGTCTTACCGGGCTGACCATACCGTGATGCCCGCCGCTCCACGGTCCGGGCCACCCACATGTAGTTGCGACCGTCGGGCATCTGGGCGATCTGAACCAGGATCTTGCCCGGGTTGGCAAACGTCTCGTAGACGTTCCACAGCGGGCAGGTGCCGCCGCTGGACGAGAAATGGAAACCGGTGGCCGACTGGCGTTTTGACATGTTCCCGGCTCGGTCGACGCGGATGAACGAGAACGGCACCCCCCGCATCGACGGTCGCTGCAATGTGGACAGCCGGTGGCCGATGGTCTCGTAACTCACCGAGTAGAACGCCGAAAGCCGTTCGACGTCATAGCGGAAGTTCTCCGCGACGTCGTGGAACTGCCGGTACGGCAGTACCGCGGCCGCGGCGAAGTAGTTGGCCAGCCCCAGCCGGGCCAGGGTGCGCGACTCGTCGCTGGTGAACTTGCCGTTGGTGACATGGGCGTCGATGAGATCGCCGAACTCCAGATAGGCCAGTTCGGCGGCCATCTTGAACACCTGCTGGCCCGAGGAGAGGTGGTTGCTGATCTCCAGCGTCTTGGTCGCCGAGTCGTAGCGGTGCAGCACTGTGTCGCCGAGGTCAATGCGCTTGTTGATGTGCACGCCGTGTACCTCGGTCAACCGACGGGACAATTCACCGGCCAGGTCACCGTGATGCATCCGCATCCGGGTGGTGAGGTCCTCGGCGGCGGTGTCCAGCTCGTGCAGATAGTTCTGACGTTGGTAGAAGTAATCGCGCACCTCTTCGTGGGGCATGGTGATCGACCCGCTGCCGCTGCCGTCGGAGAACCGGTCCTCGGTGGCGGCAGCCAGCTGCGCGGTGGTGATATGGAAGCGGCGGTGCAGGTTGACCATCGCGCGGGCAAACCCTGGATGCCCGTTGACGATCTCGGCGACCGCGGACTGATCGACGTCGATGTCCAGATCGCGATCCATGGTCACCTCGCGTAGTTCAGCGACCAGCCGGGTGTCGTCTTGGGAGGCGAAGAACGTCGCGTCGACACCGAAGACTTCGGTAATGCGCAGCAGCACCGCCACCGTGAGAGGACGGACGTCGTGCTCGATCTGGTTGAGGTAGCTCGGCGAGATTTCCAACATCTGCGCCAGCGCGGCCTGGCTGAATCCGCGCTCACTACGCAGCTGTCGAACGCGTGAGCCAACGAACGTCTTCGACATCGGGCCAGCTTACGCGTTTTGCGAAGGCATGGTTTGCAGAGTTGGCAGAAGTCTCTAGATTGGCGCCGCAGGAAGGAAGTTTGGCATGATTCCGGCTTGGGGGAACCTAGCTAGGCCAGCTAGCCAAAAGCAGCGGGGAGTGACGCCGTGAGCCTGGACAAAGTGATGATGCCGGTCCCGGACGGCCATCCCGACGTGTTCGACCGGGAATGGCCGCTGCGCGTTGCCGACATCGACCGCGAGGGCCGGCTGCGCTTCGACGCTGCCGCCCGTCACATCGTCGACGTTGGCCAAGATCAGCTGCGCGAGATGGGTTATGAGGAAACCCATCCGCTCTGGATTGTCCGCCGCACGATGATCGACCTGATTCGCCCGATCGAATTCAGCGACCTGTTGCGGATGCGCCGCTGGTGTTCGGGAACATCGAACCGATGGTGTGAGATGCGGGTCCGCATCGACGGACGCAAGGGCGGCCTGATCGAGTCGGAGGCGTTTTGGATCAACTTCAACCGCGAGACCCAGACGCCGGCACGCATCGCCGACGACTTTCTGGAGGGCCTACGGCGCACGACCGATGTCGACCGATTGCGGTGGAAGCCTTACCTGACCGCCGGCAGTCGTGATGACGCCGAGGAAATCCGCGAGTTTCCGGTTCGATTCACCGACATCGACTTCTTCGACCACATGAACAACTCCGTGTACTGGGGTGTGATCGAGGACTACCTCTCGTCGTATCCCGACATGCTGAAAGCGCCACTGCGGGTGACCATCGAGCACGATGCGGCGGTGGCGCTGGGGGACAAGCTGGAAGTCATCTCACACGTGCACCCGGCCAGTTCGACCGATCGATTCGGCACTGACCTGGCTGATCGCGCTGTTAGAACGCTCACATATGCCGTCGGCGACGAGACCAAAGCGGTCGCGTCGATCTTCGCGCTGTAACCGTACGGCCGTCACGCAAACGCCCGCCCTGACCTGCGAATTTAAGTTACTGGCCGGTAGCAACTGAACCGTTTCAGTTGGGAAGTAGCTTCGCAAGCTTTGCAAAATTGTCGACGGTCATAGCCAAAGTTGGCAACCGAAACGGGTGGACCTGCGAAGCTAACCTGTGCCATCTTCGAGTTAGCAGATCAGCGAAGATGCTGAGGGCCTTAACAAGCCTGGAAACTCTCATCCTCAGATTACCGAGAACAGGAGCAGCGCAATGTCTAGCGTTGGCACGCCGAAGAGCGCCGAACAGATCCAGCACGACTGGGCCACCAACCCCCGCTGGAAAGACGTCAACCGTACGTACACCGCCGCTGACGTTCTCGCCCTGCAGGGCAGCGTGGTCGAGGAGCACACCCTGGCCCGCCGCGGGGCAGAGGTGCTGTGGAACCAGTTGCACGACCTAGAGTTTGTCAACGCGCTCGGCGCGCTGACCGGCAACATGGCCGTTCAGCAGGTCCGCGCCGGCCTCAAGGCGATCTACCTGTCGGGGTGGCAGGTCGCGGGCGACGCGAACCTGTCCGGCCACACTTACCCCGACCAGAGCCTTTACCCGGCCAACTCGGTGCCGCAGGTGGTCCGCCGCATCAACAACGCGCTGCTGCGCGCCGACGAGATCGCCAAGGTCGAGGGCGACACGTCGGTCGAGAACTGGCTTGCCCCGATCGTCGCCGACGGTGAGGCCGGCTTCGGTGGCGCGCTCAACGTCTACGAGCTGCAGAAGGCGATGATCGCCGCCGGTGTCGCCGGCACGCACTGGGAGGACCAACTGGCGTCGGAGAAGAAGTGCGGTCACCTCGGTGGCAAGGTGCTGATCCCGACCCAGCAGCACATCCGCACGCTGACCTCCGCCCGGCTGGCGGCCGACGTCGCCGGCGTGCCGACGGTCGTGATCGCCCGCACCGACGCGGAGGCGGCCACGCTGATCACCTCCGATGTCGACGAGCGCGACCGCCCCTTCATCACCGGTGAGCGCACCGCGGAGGGCTT
Source organism: uncultured Actinomycetota bacterium (assembly GCA_963744835.1). Classification (GTDB taxonomy): domain Bacteria; phylum Actinomycetota; class Actinomycetes; order Mycobacteriales; family Mycobacteriaceae; genus Mycobacterium. The sequence continues at coordinate 242,906 of CAVUVB010000006.1, read as the reverse complement.
CTACCGAGTGAAGAACGGCTTGCAGCCGTGCATCGCTCGTGCCAGGGCCTATGCGCCGTACTCCGACCTGATCTGGATGGAGACCGGCACGCCGGACCTGGAGCTGGCCCGGAAGTTCGCCGAGGGCGTCAAGAGCGAGTTCCCGGACCAGATGCTGGCCTACAACTGCTCGCCGTCGTTCAACTGGAAAAAGCACCTCGACGATGCGACCATCGCGCGGTTCCAAAAAGAGCTCGGTGCAATGGGATTCAAGTTCCAGTTCATCACGCTGGCCGGTTTCCACGCGCTGAACTACTCGATGTTCGACCTGGCCTACGGCTACGCCCGCAACCAGATGAGCGCCTACGTCGAGCTGCAGGAGCGTGAGTTCGCGGCCGAGGAGCGCGGATACACCGCGACCAAGCACCAGCGTGAGGTCGGTGCGGGTTACTTCGACCGCATCGCCACCACCGTCGACCCGACGTCGTCGACGACTGCCTTGACCGGCTCGACCGAAGAGGGTCAGTTCCACTGAGGACGAGCAGCCACTGACTTCTGCTGAGCAGACGCGGAATCGCACTGCTGCGATCCAGATCGTGCGAGTCTGCGTCTGCTCGCCGTAGGAGAAGTTGACAGCGCAGGCCCCGCCCGGCGAACCTGGGCGGGGCCTGTTCCTATCCGCCGGGCAATGGGGCTGCGGAGCCAAAGGAGATATGTGTCGATCGAACGAGTAGGGGTCATCGGGGGCGGCCAGATGGGTGCCGGCATTGCCGAAGTATCGGCGCGCGCCGGCGTTGACGTGCTCGTCTACGAGCCCACCGAAGCCCTGACCACGGCGGGACGCAATCGGATCGTCAAATCCGTCGAGCGCGGCGTCAGCGCCGGCAAGATCACCGAGCGCGAGCGCGACGCCGCCATCGCCAAACTGACATTCACCACCGATCTCACCGAACTGGCCGATCGACAACTCGTCATCGAGGCCGTGATCGAGGACGAGAGCGTCAAAACCGCCATCTTCGCCGAACTGGATCGCGTGATCACCGATCCCGATGCTGTTCTGGCGTCTAACACGTCGAGCATTCCGATCATGAAACTGGGCGCCGCCACCGCCAATCCGGGCCGGGTGTTGGGTTTGCATTTCTTCAACCCGGTTCCGGTGCTGCCACTGGTGGAGTTGGTCTGCACCCTGGTCACCGACGAAGCCGCGGCTGCTCGTACCGAGGAATTCGCCAGCGCGGTGCTGAAAAAGCAAGTGGTGCGATGCTCGGACCGCTCTGGATTTGTGGTGAATGCGTTGCTGGTGCCCTACCTGCTTTCGGCGATCCGGATGGTCGAGGCCGGTTTTGCCAAGGTCGAAGATGTCGATAAGGCGGTTGTTGCCGGGCTGTCGCATCCGATGGGGCCGCTGCGGTTATCCGATCTCGTTGGCCTGGATACTTTGAAGCTGATAGCGGACAAGATGTTCCAAGAGTTCAAAGATCCGCAGTACGGCGCGCCGCCCCTTTTGCTGCGGATGGTGGAGGCGGGTTTGCTGGGGAAGAAATCCGGTAAGGGCTTCTACTCCTACTAAGGTTCGCTAACTTCGGGCGACTCTCATCTGGCTTCACCAGTTGCGGTGGGCAACATAACTTTCCGACTGCGCGGTGTGTTGCACCTGCGGTAAGGTGCTATTCACAGAACGGGATGAGGTCCGATAGGTCACGGGTGCAATGACTGAGTTACGGCCTTTCTACGAAGAGTCGCAGGCGATCTACGACCTTTCTGACGAGTTCTTTGCGCTATTCCTCGACCCCACCATGACCTACACCTGCGCATACTTCGAGCGCGACGACATGACCCTCGAAGAAGCCCAAACGGCCAAGCTGGATCTAGCGTCGTCTTTGCCACGCGGAGAGTCCATTTCGGCGAACTTCTGTTTGTTGTGGGCCAGCTGGTTTTCGCTCAAGGTCAGCCCGATCACGTTGACGTCGTACTTCTCGATCGCCCGTCGCATGGTGGAACCCCAGCCACAGCCGATGTCGAGCAGCGTCATGCCGGGTTGCAGCCCCAGCTTGCCGAGTGACAGATCGATCTTGGCCAGCTGTGCCTGTTCCAGCGTCATGTCATCGCGCTCAAAGTACGCGCAACTGTAGGTCATTGACGGATCGAGCCAGAGCTTGAAGAACTCGTTCGAGCGGTCGTAGTGCGACTGAATGTGGTCAACATTCGGCTTCAGAGCTGTCTCACCGCCGTTTTCGCTTCCGCGCGCAATCATGGCGAAAATGTACCCGTCGTCAAGACGCGGCAATCACTGCCGACGTGCTACCCATGGCTATTGCCGGTCTCCGGCAGGCCTGTTGGGACCGGATCTAAGCTTTGTTCGGAGTCGCCGCGGGTACCGGACTGGTGAAAGGGGCTTAAAGCCTTCGAGGAGGAGAACGACACTAACGCCATGGCGCAGCTCGCAACCGGAAATGGTCTCCCCGATGTGGTCGTCACCGGCATCGCGATGACGACTGCGCTGGCTACCGACGCCGACAGCACCTGGAAGAAGCTATTGGACGGCGAGAGCGGGATTCGCAAGCTTGACGATCTCTTCATCGAGCAGTTCGACCTACCCGTGCGCATCGGTGGGCACTTGCTCGAGGATTTCGACCATGAGCTGACCCGGGTGGAACTGCGCCGATATCTGTTCCTGCAGAAGATGTCGACAAGGATCGGTCGGCGAGTCTGGGCAAACGCCGGCTCGCCCGAGGTCGACACCAACCGCTTGATGGTTGCTATCGGCACCGGGATGGGCTCGACCGAAGAGTTTGTCTGGGTTAACGACGAGATCCGCCAACGAGGTATTCGGGCGATCTCCCCGTTGGGTGTGCAAAAGGCCATGCCCAACGCTGCTGCGGCGGCGGTTGGTTTGGAACGCGGCGCGAGAGCGGGGATTTTGACGCCAGTGTCGGCCTGCGCCTCCGGTGCCGAAGCGATCGCCCTGGTGTGGCGCAACATTGTGCTCGGCGAAGCCGACATCGCGATCTGCGGCGGCGTCGAAACCAAGATTGAGGCGGTCCCCATCGCGGCGTTCGCCCAGCAGAATTTGCTGTCAACCAACAACGATGATCCGGCCGGCGCGTGCCGCCCGTTCGACAAAGATCGCGATGGGTTTGTGTTCGGTGAGGCAGGAGCGCTGATGGTTGTCGAAACCGAAGAGCACGCGAACTCCCGGGGCGCGACCATCCTTGGCCGGCTGATGGGCGCGGGCATCACCTCCGACGGCTTTGACGCCGTGTTGCCCGATCCCAATGGCGAACGAGCCGGCCATGCGATGACACGGGCGATCCAGCATGCCGGCCTCACTCCGGCCGACATCGACCATGTCAACGCCCACGCCACCGGCACCGTCGCCGGTGACCTCGCTGAGGCGAAGGCAATTCGCAAGGCGTTGGGCGCCCACCGGCCGGCGGTGTACGCGCCGAAGGCGGCGCTCGGCCATTCGATTGGCGCCGTTGGAGCGGTGGAGTCGATCCTGACCGTGTTGGCGCTGCGGGACGGGATTATCCCGCCGACGTTGAACCTTTGCACTCTCGATCCGGAGATCGACCTGGATGTGGTCGCTGGTGAGTCGCGAACCGGCGACTACCGGTACGCGATCAGCAATTCCTTCGGCATCGGTGGCCACAACGTCGCCTTGACCTTCGGAAAGTATTGACGCTGATTCGCGTTGTGCACCGGCTTGCGCGAGCCGTTGCATGTGCTTCTCGGAGGGAGAGGTAACCTCTATTGGTGTCGAGCGACCGGCACGTTCCCAACTCGTGATTCCAAATCTCCAGGACAAATGGTGCCAGATACCTCAAGCGCAACGCCCACAGCTCAGTCCAAGTGGTTGTCGAAGTCCGCGGCGCAGACCCGCGGGTCGAATGCCAAGGAAGTCCAGTTCCACTACGACATCTCCAACGACTTCTTCAAGCTCTGGCAGGACCCGAGCCAGACGTACAGCTGCGCGTACTTCGAGAAAGACGACTACACACTCGAGCAGGCGCAGCGCGCCAAAGTCGACCTGTCCCTCGGCAAGCTTGGCCTCAAGCCGGGGATGACGCTGCTCGACATCGGCTGCGGGTGGGGGTCCACGATCATGCGCGCCGTCGAAAAATACGACGTCAACGTCATCGGACTGACGCTGTCCGAGAATCAGAAGCAACATATCGAGGACCACTGGTTCGCGAATTCGACCAGCAAGCGCAACATGGAAGTGCGCCTGCAGCCGTGGGAGGAATTCGACGAACCGGTCGACCGGGTGGTGTCAATCGGCGCTTTCGAGCACTTCGGCTTCAACAAATATGACGACTACTTCAAAAAGACGTTCAACTTGATGCCCGACGACGGCGTGATGATGCTGCACACCATCATCATCCCCAGCGACGAGGAGATCAAAGAACGCCAGCTGCCCCTCACGATGTCGCGGGTGCGGTTCATCAAGTTCATCATGGACGAGATCTACCCCGGCGGTCGCCTGCCGTTGGCCGCACAGGTCGAAGAGCACGCGGTCAAGGCCGGATACACGGTGACGCGCAAGCAGCCGCTACGGCCGCACTACGCCCGCACCCTCGACACTTGGGCAGCCAATCTCGAATCGAAGAAGGAGGAGGCCATCGCCATCACGTCCGAAGAGATCTACGAGCGCTTCCACCGGTACCTGACCGGCTGCGCCGACCTGTTCCGCCAGGGCTACACCGACGTGTGTCAATTCACCTGCGAAAAGGCTCCGCTTAGCCGGATTTGACGAGATGCGCTATAAAGTTCGAGTGCCAAGCACAATCGGGCGACTTGAGCGGATCCACCTGAAAGGCCAATCTCATATGACGGACAGCGGGTCGGGTGGCTCGCCGAAATTGCGGCCGGCCTACGAGGATGTCCAAGCGCATTACGACATCTCTAACGATTTCTTCGGGCTGTTCCAGGATCCGACGCGGACATACAGCTGTGCGTTCTACAAACGCGATGACATGTCGCTGGAAGAGGCCCAGATCGCAAAGATCGACCTGGCCCTCGGCAAGCTTGGCCTGCAGCCTGGAATGACGCTGCTCGACGTCGGCTGCGGCTGGGGCTCGGTGATGAAGCGCGCAGTCGAACAGTACGACGTCAACGTCGTCGGGCTGACCTTGAGCAAGAACCAGCGCGCTCTGGGACAACAGGTGCTCGATCAGATTGACACCGGCCGCTCCCGGCAAATCCTGCTGCGCGGCTGGGAGGAGTTCGACGAGCCCGTCGACCGCATCGTCAGCATTGAGGCATTCGAGGCCTTCCCCAAATCGCGATACAAGGCCTTTTTCGATACGTGCTACCGCATCATGCCCAGCGACGGTCGGATGGTCCTGCAGACAATCATGGGGCACCCGCTCAAGCGCTGGCCCGAGATGGGCATTCCGATCACCATGACCGATCTGCGGTTCATGCGGTTTATCGCCGCGGAGATCTTTCCCGGCGGCGCGGTGCCGTGCGACGAGGATGTCGTCGAATACTCCACTGGCGCAGGGTTTTCAATCGAGGCGCTGCAGAAGATGACTGCCGACTATGTTCGAACACTCGATACCTGGGCGGCGAAGCTGCAAGCCGCCCGCGACGATGCCATCGCGGTGACCTCCACTGAGGTCTACGACCGTTACATGCGCTACCTGACCGGGTGCTCTGACTTCTTCCGGCGCAACGTCTCTGAGGTCGGACAGTTCACCCTCGTCAAGGGCTAGATCAGACCGCCTTCAGCAGCGCGCCGATCGCGAGTCCCAACACCAGCAGTGCACCCGCTTGGCGCACATGCACCCAGGCCAGCGCGGCATACCAGAGTGGCCACACTGGGAATCCCTTCGGCGGCTCGTCGGGTGGTGGGCGGCGGAAGTACGGCCATACCTTGACCAGTCGCGGCAGTGCCAAGACTACGAGCAACGCCGGCCACGGCATCGCTTTCGCGGCTACCGCCACCGCAACGAGCAGGTAGAACCCGACCATCATCCCCAGCGTCAACGCGCGGGCACGGGCTTCGCCGAAGATCACCGGCAGCGTGCGGATGCCCAGCGGCTCGTCGTAGGGGATCTTGTCGGTGTGCTTTCCCATCAGCACCGTTGTGCAGAGCAGCCCATAGGGCAGTGATGCCAGCAAGACATCCCACCCGACGGTGCCGACCGCCGAGAAGTAGGTGCCGCACACCATCAGCGGACCCCAGACCACCAGCACATCCGGCTCGCCGAGGCCACGCTTCTTCAGTCGTATCGGCGGCGCGGTGTAGGCGACGCTCAGCACGAAACCCGACAACGCAAACGCCACCACCGGCCAGCCGCGCGCCCACGTCAACACGATCAGGATCGCCAAGTCAGCCAGGTTCACCGTGGCGATCGCAATGAGCAGGGTGCGCCGGCTCACCAGCCCGGACAGCACCGGGTGCGGAGCGTAAAGGGCGCGCGGGTAGCTGGCGCTGTCGGTGCCGGTCTGGGTGTCGTAAAGGTCATTCATCAAGTTATTGGCGGTGTGGGCCAACAGGATTCCGGCGATCGCGAGAACCAGCCAGCGCCAATCCAATCCGGGCTTGCCGACCGCCAGCAGTGCGGCGACCAAGCCGGCGAACAGGGTCATCGGCAGCACCGCGGCCCGGGTGACCACGATCCAGCGGGTAACGGCGTCGACCGGCCCGTCCGGTGGCGGGTTGGTAGTGCGCAGAGCGTAGGCCCAGGCGCTGAGCCGGGAGCGGACTTTTACGTTAGTCATTGGCGCTGCTCCTCTATCGCTGCATCGTCGCCGGCGCACGACATGACAAGACCCTCCGGAATCAGTCGGATAGGAGCGGGACGATCGGCGACGGATGCGGTTGGCCCCGGAACTTCTCCAGCGAGCCGCCGACCTCGACGATCCCGCACAGCGCGCTCCAACTCAGCATGGTCAGGTAGTCGATCAGTTCGTCCGAGGTCATCCGCGGGTCCAACAGCCACGAGTGGGTGGCCAGCTGGACGCCACCGACGATGTGGTAGGCCCACGGCTCCACGCCGCCGAGGTCCATCCCCTCCGGGCGCATGCGGCGGCGCAGCATCACCGCGAGCATGCGAGCAATGATCCGCTCGGAATCGGCGACTACCTTGTTCTTACCGGCCGAGTTGTTCGCCATCACGAACCGGTACGGCTCCGGCTCGGAGGCCACCGTCTCGACGTAAACCCGGATGATTTCCCGGGTCAGATCGAAACCGTCCAGATTCGACGACAGCGCGGCCGCCATGTTGGGGATCAAGGTGATCTGCGCAAACCGCATCATCACCGCGGTGGTCAGATCGTTCTTGTCCACGAAGTAGCGGTAGAGCACCGTCTTGGAGACCCCGATCTCACCGGCGATCTCGTCCATGCTCACGTACTGGCCCCGTCGCCGGATCGCCTCGATCGTCCCGTCGATCAGCTCATTGCGGCGTTCCACCTTGTGCTGGTGCCAGCGTCGTTTCCGGCCATCGGTTTTTACCGTCCCGGCCGGGACTTGCTGTGCCACTATCGCGGATTCCCATTCACTAGATGCACTTGATAGTACGACTTACCGACGCCGGTTTCTCGCCTCGCACCTGAGACGACGGAATTCCCTCGCCGGGCCGGTAACAGTAACCGCTCCCGATCGGTGCGGCGTTATCCACAGGTCGGCGTAAGCCCCGCGGTCCGCATTGTCGCCGAGTAGCCACGCGGATGGCGGATGATGGAGTGGTGGCACATCGAGTTGTTCCGGGCTCCAGCCGACGAGCCGATTCGCGCGGCCCTCGGGCCGCACTGAATGCTCAGTCGGAGCTAGAGCCACTGCCGCGGGCCGAGGGAGAGATCCGCAAACCCGCGTCGCTCGCGGAGTCGTTCGCGGCGGCCGATCCGCAGGCCGATGCCGAGCGGCTTCGAGGACTACGGCGGATGAAAGTGGTGGCGCTGAGCTTTCTGGTCGGCGCCACCGCGGTGTTCCTTGGCTGCCGGTGGGCGCAGGCCGGCGGCACCGCCCCCGCGTGGGTGGGCTATGTGGGTGCTGCCGCGGAGGCCGGCATGGTCGGCGCGCTGGCGGACTGGTTCGCGGTGACCGCGCTGTTCAAGTACCCACTGGGAATCCCGATACCGCACACCGCGATCATCAAACGCAAGAAGGACCAGCTCGGCGAGGGCCTGGGCAGTTTCGTGCGGGAAAACTTCCTTTCGCCGCCGGTGGTGGAGACCAAGCTTCGCGACGCGCAGATCCCCGGCCGGCTGGGCAAGTGGATGTCGGAGACCTCCCATGCCCAGCGGGTCGCCGCCGAGACGGCCACCGTGCTGCGGGTCGTGGTGGAACTACTGCGCGACGACGATGTCCAGCAGGTCATCGACCGGATGATCGTCCGGCGCCTCGCCGAGCCGCAGTGGGGTCCGCCGGTAGGTCGGGTGCTGGCCACACTGCTGGCCGAGCACCGGCAGGAGGCCCTGATCCAATTGCTGGCCGACCGAGCTTTTCAGTGGTCGCTGAACGCCGGAGAGGTTATCCAGCGGGTAGTCGAGCGTGATTCGCCGAGCTGGTCACCGCGATTCATCGACCATCTCGTCGGTGACCGCATCCACCGCGAGCTGATGGATTTCACCGACAAGGTGCGCCGCAACCCGGATCACGAGCTCCGCCGGTCGGCGACTCGCTTTCTCTTCGAGTTCGCCGACGACCTGCAGCACGACGAGGCCACGATTGCGCGGGCCGAGGCGGTCAAAGAGCAGTTGATGGCCCGCGAGGAGGTCACCAACGCCGCGGCCACGGCCTGGAAGACGCTGAAACGCCTGGTCCTTGAGGGTGTTGACGATCCCTCCAGCGCGTTGCGTACCCGGATCACCGACGCGGTGGTGCGCATCGGCGAATCGCTGCGCGACGACGCCGATCTGCGGGACAAGGTCGACAACTGGATTGTGCGGGCCGCCGAGCACCTGGTCGCTCAGTACGGTGTAGAGATCACCGCGATTATTACCGATACCATCGAGCGCTGGGACGCCGAGGAAGCCAGTCGGCGCATTGAACTGCATGTCGGCCGTGACCTGCAGTTTATCCGGATCAACGGCACCGTGGTGGGGTCGCTGGCCGGGTTGATCATCTACACGGTCGCGCAGCTACTGTTCTGAGCACTGCTAACTAGTGCTTGCAAAAGTTAGCACTAGGTTCTACTGTTGGGTCCGTTCGCACGGATCATTGTCGCAAGGACCTAAGGGGGTCATCACGCCGCAAGAGGAGAAGCTTGCTGCTGTGGTGTCTACCGCCGCGTCCGACATCGGCAGCTTCATCAGGGCGCAGCGCGAGGCGGCGCAAGTGTCGGTGCGACAGTTGGCGGAAAAGGCCGGTGTCAGCAATCCGTACCTCAGCCAGATTGAGCGCGGATTGCGTAAGCCGTCCGCTAACGTGCTCAACCAGATCGCCAAAGCGCTGCGGGTCTCCGCCGAGGTTCTCTATGTGCAGGCCGGGATTCTCGAGCCGAGCGAATCCAGCGAAGTCCGCGACGCCATCATCACCGACGCGGCGATCACCGAACGTCAGAAACAGGTTCTACTGGACATCTACACGTCCTTCGTCCAACAAAACGATGCTGTCCGTGAGGAGCATGCACCTGCGTAGACCCTGGATAACCCTGGCTCGCTCGTGACATTGAGCAACGCCAACCAGTTGACAAGAACGAAAATCACGGAAGGAAACACCATGGCGGACAACGCAACCATTGACGACCTGAAGGCCCCGCTGCTCGCCGCGCTGGGCGCCGCCGACCTGGCCCTAGCCACGGTCAACGACCTGCTCGCCGAGCTGCGCGAGCGCGCCGAAGAGACCCGCTCCGACACCCGCAGCCGGGTCGAGAAGAGCCGCGCTCGTCTGACCACGCTGCAGGAGGATCTGCCTGAGCAGCTGCGCGAGCTGCGCGAGCGATTCACCACTGAGGAGCTGCGCAGCGCCGCGGAAGGCTATGTCGAGGCGGCAACATCTCGGTACGCCGAGCTGGTCGAGCGCGGCGAGGCCGCTCTGGAGCGGCTGCGCAGCCAGTCCGGCTTCGATGACGCGTCGGCGCGGGCCGAGGGCGTCGTCGACCAAGCGGTCGAGTTGACTCAGGAGGCGCTGGGCACCGTTGCGTCGCAGACCCGCGCGGTCGGTGAGCGTGCCGCCAAGCTGGTCGGCATCGAGCTGCCCAAGAAGTCCGACGCGGCGGCGAAGAAGGCTCAGAAGTCGGTCGCCAAGAAGGCTCCGGCGAAGAAGGCCCAGAAGTCCGCAGCAACTCCAGCCAAGAAGGCTCCGGCTAAGAAGGCGCCGGCCAAGAAGGTCACCCAGAAGTAATCACCGGCTCCGCGTTGCCCTGCTGGGCGGCGCGGTCTGGCCAATACTCGACTCCGAGTTGCCCGGTCGGGCAGCTCGGAGTCGACGTTTTCGACGCCGCCCGCTTACGCTTGAGGCGTGAACCTCGTGTTTATCGTGCTGCTGGTCTTGCAGATCGGCGTCTTACTGATGACGGTCTACGCCTTCGTGCACGCAGCGATCCAGCGACCGGACGCCTACACCGCCGCCGACAAGATGACCAAACCGGTCTGGTTGTTGATCCTGGGCGGGGCCACGCTGCTTACCCTGCTGTTACCCGCCCAGTCGGTGCTGGGGATGGTCGTCGGCGCCTGCGCGTCGGGTGTTTACCTCGTCGACGTACGGCCCAAGCTTCTCGAGATTCAGGGCAAGTCGCAATAGCGGTATGCGAGCTTTGACCCTTGCAGCGATCGTCATTGCCGCGCTGTTGGGCGCAGCTCCGGCGGCTGCCGACCCGGGCGCCGCAGGGGCGCCCGGCTCGGCGTACCCGCCGCCGTTTGTCGATCACGCTGCGTGGACGCAGTGGAATCACCAGCGCAGCCTGCGGGTATATCCGACGCCATCCGGGCGGGCGGCCGCCCGCCAACTCGGGTCGGCCGGGCCCGAAGCCGATGAGGCCTGGTCCGAGGTGCTCGACTCTTGGCGCCGGACGCCAACACCGCCGGCATGCACGAGCAGTTTCATTTGCCACTGGGAATTGGCCGAGGTGGCCGAACCCGGCAAGATCAGCTGGAATTTGGAGCCGTGGCGGCCGGTTGTCGACGCCGCCACGATGGTCAGCTCTGGCTGCAATCCCGGCGGTTCCGAAGAAGGCTTTTGATGTCGGGCCGGCCGACCCGCGACCAAGTGGCCGCTCTCGTCGACCACACCCTGCTCAAGCCCGAGGCTACCGCCGCCGAGGTGGCCGCCGTCGCGGCCGAAGCCGCCGCACTTGGGCGCTTACGCCGTCTGCGTCTCGCCGTCGATGGTGCCCGACGCCAACACCGCGGGTGTGCGGGTCGCCGCGGTAGCGGGATTCCCGTCGGGAAAGCATCTGCCCGAGGTGAAGGCGGCCGAAGCGGCGCTGGCCGTGGCATCCGGTGCCAGCGAGATCGACATGGTCATCGACATCGGCGCCGCGCTGGCCGGTGACATCGACGCGGTGCGCTCAGAGATCGCGGCGGTGCGCGCCGCCGTACCCGCCGCCGTGCTCAAGGTGATCGTCGAGTCGGCGGTGCTGTTGACACTGGCCGGCGAGCGAACCCTGGTCGACGTCTGCCGCGCCGCCGAGGACGCCGGCGCAAATTTCGTCAAGACCTCCACAGGATTTCATCCCGCAGGCGGGGCGTCGATCGCCGCGGTGGCGTTGATGGCCGACACCGTCGGCGGACGGCTCGGGGTCAAGGCCAGCGGCGGCATCCGCACCGCCGCCGCCGCGCTGGCGATGCTCGATGCGGGCGCCACCCGGCTGGGACTGTCGGGCACCCGCGCGGTCCTCGACGGTCTGGAGGCGGGCTAGAGGTTGGCGAAGCAGGGATCCTGGTTGCCGCTGCTGCTGGCAGGGATGGTGGCGTTGCTGGACGAAAAGCTGCCCTCAACCCCGGTGCTGGTGACCTTGACGCTGTCGGCGTGGATGCCCAGCGGGTAGTTCTGGGTCGCTTTCGACGTGAGGTCGTCGAGGTTTTTCTGCACCGTCGTCGTGGACATCTTGGAGCCCAGCGCAGTCAAGCTGACCACTTGCAGCGACAGTCCGTTGTTGACGATCTGCGGCTTGACGACGGCGCTGTCCAGCAAGCCCTTCAGTTGAACAGTGCCATCGCTGGTGTTGGTGGTGACGTCGCCGGTGACGAACTGGCCCAGCACCGGGATGGCGTCCTGGATGGACTGCTTGATGCCGTCTGCGGACCAGGTGATGGTGCCGTTGATCGACCCGATGGTGCCCTGAGAGTTGTTGGTGTTGTTCAGTTTTATGTCGCGGATGTCCAGGTTCACCGTCATGCCCTTGGCCGACCGCACCTGATTGCCCGCGGTTTGCACGGAGATGTCGGTGTAGTGGCTGGTGAGGTACTGCCACAGCACCGGCGGGGCTGCGGCGAACGAGACGCTGGCGCTGTCCTGCACCTCACACTGCACCGCGTTTGCCACCTTGCTGCTCGCGAGGTGGCGGGTATACAGCTCGGCGCCGATCGGCACCGCGAGGATGAGCAGCAGCACGATCAGCAGGACCAACAGCAGCGCCGTCCGGTTGGCGAAAAAGCCGCGCTTGGCGGCCACCGGGGTGTCTTGGGACGCTGGCGGGGTAGCTATCCGGGTGGTGGGCTGTTCGTAGGGGCGCGGCGCCGGACCGGGTTGATGCGGCCGCGGGTTAGGTGGCAGACCGGGTTGTTGCGGCGGCCGGTTCAGCGGTGGACCGGGTTGCTGCGGCGGGCGATTGGGCGGGGCCACCGGCTGCTGCGGCCGCGGCACATCACGGGGTGGATCCTGCGGACGGCCGCCGTGGGGGATTTGGCGAGTCGGGTATTCCGACGGCGGCGGGGGCTGACGGCGCGGCGGTACGCCGCGGTTGGGGGGTCCGGCCGGCCTGGGCGAACGGGGCTCCTCCGACGGGTCGCCGCTCGAGGGCCCTCGTGGATTGCTCATCGGCGCGATTCCTCCTCAGCAGGGCTAAACATGGGCGAAGCAGGGGTTGGTCTGGCCCGCCGGGATCGTGGCGTCGCGCGTCGAAAAGTGAGCCACCACACCGTCATTGGTGACCTGCACGCTGTCGGCGTGGATGCCCAGTGGATAGTACTTGGTCAGCGAGGCGGCGAAGGTGTCCATCGCCACCTGCGCGGTCTCGTGCGGCACCGTGGCGCCCATTGCGGTGACCTTGACGACCTGCAGCGACAGCGCGTTGTCGGCGACCTGCGGCTTGACGGTGACACTGCCCAAGCCCAGCGCCCCGCTGAGTTCGATGGTGCCGGTACTGGGGTCGGTGCTGACGTTGTTGACCAGGCCACCGATGAACGGAATGGAGTCCTGGACGGTTTCCTTGATGCCTTCCGAGGTCCAGTTGATGGTGGCATCGAGCTGGCCGATGGTGCCTTTCGAGTCCGCGTTGCCGTGCAGGTCGACGTCGTCGATGTTGATGTTGGCCGTCATGCCCTTGGCGTCGCGGATCTGGTGGCCCGCGGTGTGAATCGAGATGTCGCGATAGTGGCCGGTGATGTGTTGCAACAGGAATGGGCTGGGGCCGAAGGACACCGAGGCTTGATCCTGCACCACGCACTCGGTCGCTGCGGCCACGACTTTGTCGGCGCGGTTGCGGGCATACAGTTCGGCGCCGACCAGACCTGCGACGACTAACGCCGCCACGATGACCAGAATCAGAATGATCGACACGGGGTCGCCGAGGAAACGGCGTTTGGTTTTCACGGGGGCTGTGGTGTCCTGAAACGGCGGCTGGCCGGGTGGCGGCGCGGCCGGATATTGGTGTGCGGGCGGCGGGAGGGTCGGCGGCGCCGGCTGGGTAGGCGAGCTTTGGTCTCCCGGACGAGCCCAGACCGACGGCCCCTGGCGTGTCTGGTGTGCGGGTCCCTGCGGATTCGTCACCCAGGCGATTCTGCCTTATCTCCATGAGCGAATTCTGAGCGGTTGTGTAGCACCGCGATGGTCTCGCGAGCCTTGACCACCCGCTCGAGGTCGATGTCGGTCACCAGCAACTGCGGGTCGGATCCCGCCGATGCCACCACGTCGCCGAACGGCGAAACCACCAGGCTGCCGCCCACCCCGGTGGGCGCACTGGAGGCCAGCGGCTCGCCGGGGTCGGCCTGCCCGGCGGCGACGATGTAGCTGGTGGAGTCCAGTGCCCGGGCCCGTGCCAGCAATGTCCACTGCTCCAGCTTTCCGCGCCCGGACGCCCACGATGCGCTGACCACGATTACCTCCGCGCCGCGGTCCGCCAGCGTGGTGAAGAGCCCGGGGAAGCGGATGTCGTAGCAGGTGGTCAACCCCACCCCGACGCCGTCGACGGTGATCACCACGGGCTCGCGCCCCGGCGCCACGGTGCGTGACTCGGTGAAGCCGAACGCGTCGTAGAGGTGGATTTTGTGATAGTGGGTGTCTGGCTGATTCGGTGCGCCCGGACCCACAGCCAGCAGCGTGTTGGTGACCCGCCCGTCGTCGGCCGGGGCGAACATGCCGACGATCACGGTGATGTCCGCGTCGGCGGCGATCCGGCGCACACCGTCGGCCCACTGCCCGTCGACCGGCTCGGCGATCGGCGCCAGCGGAACACCGAACCGGCACATGGTTGCCTCCGGGAACACCACCAGCCGCGCGCCGGCGTCAGCCGCCCGCCCGGTGTACTCCCGCACCATCTGCAGATTCTCGGTCGGGTCGGTGCCACTGAGGATCTGCGCCACCGCAATCCGCATGACCGCCAGCCTAGGGGCGACGGGCCGGATCAGGCGGTTCACCTATCCACATGGTGGTGAAGCGCTGCTCGGCGATGAGCAGTTCGACCAGTTGGCTGCCGATGAAGTTCTCCAGCTTGCCGCCGACCAGCGGAATGCGCACCTCGACGGTGGCCCGGAAGTTCAGCCGGGCCCTGCCTGTCTCCGCCACCGGCTCCAGGACCGCGGTGCCGGTCAGCGAGGCCGGCGAATCGAGGATCGCACCGGTGACGGTCGCGGTGGCCGAACCGTTGGTGACCGGCTCCCATCTCTCCTCGCGGCGAATGCGCAGATCGCCCCGATGGAATTGAGTGACCATGCCCGGAAGCCGATCGCTGCGCAGCACCTGGGTGGTGATTACGTCGATGCTGCCGTCGTCTCCGGACGGGCCGCCAAGTTGTATCGAGTCCAGCGTCGCGTCGTCGACGCCCGAATCGGCAAGCCGGGCCAGCCAGTACTCGTGCTCGCTGAACGCCCGAAGCACCTCTTCGACGGTGGCCCCGTACTCGGCGGACATGTCGAAGGAACGCGGCATAGCAGGTCAGGCTACCGTGAAGGCCCATGAAATTTGCCGGGGCGCGCGTCGACGAGGCGGTGCCGTTGGCGCCGCTGACCACGCTGCGGGTCGGCCCTGTTGCGCCGCGGGTTATCACCTGCACCAGCATTGGGCAGGTGGTCACCACGCTGCGGCAGCTCGACGGCGAGGAGTTTGAGCCGCTGCTGGTGTTGGCCGGTGGCTCGAATCTGGTGATCGCCGACACGCTGACCGACCTGACGGTGGTGCGGTTGGCCGCCAACAACATCAGCGTTGACGCCAACATCGTGCGGGCGGAGGCCGGCGCGGTGTGGGACGACGTGGTGACGACGACCATCGACGCGGGCCTGGGTGGACTGGAGTGCTTGTCCGGGATTCCCGGTTCGGCGGGTGCCACCCCGGTGCAAAACGTCGGCGCATACGGAGTTGAGGTGGCCGACACCATCACCCGGGTCCGGCTGCTCGACCGCAGCAGCGGACGGGTGCGTTGGGCGCCGGCCAGTGAGCTGGTTTTCGGGTATCGCAGCAGCGTGCTCAAACATTCGGATGCGGCCATTGTTCTGGAGGTGGAGTTCGCGCTGGACGCGTCGGGCCGCAGCGCGCCGCTGCGCTACGGCGAGCTGGTCGCCGCGCTCAACGCGGCCGACGGCGAGCGTGCCGATCCCGCGACGGTCCGCAAGGCGGTGCTCAAGCTGCGCGCCCGCAAGGGGATGGTGCTCGACCCGGCCGACCACGACACCTGGAGTGTGGGATCGTTCTTCACCAACCCGGTCGTCGCGCCCGAGGTCTACCAGCAGCTGACCGGTCGCGTCGACCGCGCGGTGCCGAACTATCCGGCCCCCGACGGCGTCAAACTGGCCGCCGGCTGGCTCGTTGAGCAAGCCGGCTTCAACAAGGGCTATCCCGACTACGCGGCCGCGCGCTGCCGGCTTTCTACCAAGCATGCGCTTGCTTTGACGAACCGCGGCGGGGCCAGCGCCGCCGACGTGGTGGGCCTGGCGCGCACCGTGCGCGACGGGGTCCGTGATGTGTTTGGTATCACACTTACACCCGAACCGGTGCTGGTCGGCTGCGAGTTGTAGCGCGCGCGTGCGCAGGAGAGCTCATTTTCGCCGGTATCTTGGTTTGTCGTGGACTCTGTGCGCGGCCTCTCGCCGATTAATCGGCGCCGGGCTTTGACGACCCTCGCGGTCGGCATCGTCGCGCCCGACCTTCTAGCCGCCTGCGTCGGCGGGTCGAGCAACCAGCCCGAGAAGACCAAGGCGCTGTCGGCGGCCAGTGTGACGTTTCGGCCGGCCGATAAGGCCACCGATGTGGTGCCCACCGCGCCGATCAGCGTCGAGGTCCGTGACGGCTGGTTCCAGCACGTCGCGTTGACGAATTCGTCCGGCAAGCTGGTCGCGGGCGCACTCAACCGGGACCGCACCGTCTACACGGTTAGCGAGCCGCTAGGCTACGACGCGACCTACACCTGGACCGGATCGGTGGTCGG
The DNA here is from genome assembly GCA_963744835.1 of uncultured Actinomycetota bacterium. Classification (GTDB taxonomy): domain Bacteria; phylum Actinomycetota; class Actinomycetes; order Mycobacteriales; family Mycobacteriaceae; genus Mycobacterium. The sequence continues at coordinate 226,173 of CAVUVB010000006.1, read as the reverse complement.
CCACGACGGCAAGGTGGTCCCGGTGAAGGGCAAGCTCACCACGGTCTCGCCGACCAAGGTGATCGACGGCGGGTTCCAGCTGGCTGACGGGCAGACCGTCGGCGTCGCAGCGCCGGTGATCATCCAATTCGACGCGCCGATTGCCGACAAGGCCGCCGTCGAGCGGGCATTGAAGGTCACCACCGAGCCGCCCGTCGAGGGCAGCTGGGCCTGGCTGCCCGACGAAGCCCAGGGCGCCCGCGTGCACTGGCGCACTCGCGAGTACTACCCGGCGGGCGCCAAGGTCAACGTCGAGGCCAAGCTGTACGGGCTGGCGTTCGGCGACGGCGCCTACGGCAAGCAAGACTTCAGCCTGAGCTTCGACATCGGTCGCCGCCAGGTGGTCAAAGCCGAAGTCTCCTCGCACCGCATCCAGGTGGTCCGCGACGAGGGCGTCATCATGGATTTCCCGTGCAGCTACGGCGAAGCCGACAAGGCACGCAACGTCACGCGTAACGGCATCCACGTGGTCACTGAGAAGTATTCCGACTTCTACATGTCCAACCCGGCCGGGGGCTACACCAATGCTCACGAGCGCTGGGCGGTGCGGATTTCCAACAACGGCGAGTTCATTCACGCCAACCCGGCCAGCGCCGGCGCGCAGGGCAACACCAACGTCACAAACGGCTGCATCAACTTGTCCACCGGCGATGCTGAGCAGTACTTCGGCAGCGCGATCTACGGTGACCCGGTCGAGGTGACCGGCAGCTCAATCGAGTTGTCCTACTCTGACGGCGACATCTGGGACTGGGCCGTGGACTGGGACACCTGGGTGGGGATGTCGGCGCTGCCAGGGGCCAACGGGTCCAAGCCGTCCTCGGTGTCGATGCCCCGCAGTGCCCCGGCCACCCCGCACGACGCGCCCACATTGTCGGGCACCCCGACGACTAGCGTTCGTCCCGGCGGTTAAACCGGCCTGCTGACGCCTGATCGCGCGGCCGAATGATGATCTGGTCGAGGTTGACGTGCGGTGGCCGGGACGCCACGAAGCCGATCACCTCGGCCACGTCGGCCGCCGTCAACGGCGTGATCCCGGTGTAGACGGCGTCGGCGCGCTGCTGGTCGCCGTCGAAACGCACCAGCGAGAACTCTGTTTCGACCGCTCCGGGCGCAATCTCGGTGAGCCGCACCGGTTTTCCCAGCAGTTCGCCGCGCAGCGTGCGATGCAGCGCACCCTGCGCATGTTTGGCCGCGGTGTAGCCGGAGCCGCCGTCGTAGACCTCAATGGCCGCGACCGAGGTGACGGTGACGATCAAGCCGTCGCCGGAGTCGATCAGTTTGGGGAGTAGCGCACGGGTGACCCGCAGGGTGCCCAGCACGTTGGTCTCCCACATCCACCGCCAGTGCTCGAGGTCCGCGTCGGCGACGGGCTCCAACCCCTTGGCCCCGCCGGCATTGTTGACCAGCACGTCGACCCGGCTCAGCCGACCGTCCAATTCGTTGACAGCCGCCTCATTAGTGACGTCGGCCACAATGGCGGTGCCGCCGATCTCGGCGGCCAGCGCATTGATCCGATCTGCCCGGCGTGCCACCGCGACCACATGAAAGCCTTGCGCGGCAAGGGTTCTCGCAGTTGCCTCACCGATACCGGCGCTGGCGCCGGTGATCACCGCGACTCGTTGCTCGCCTCGGTGGCGGGACGTGCCCGTCGTGGAGGCTTCAGGGGCTTCCATCTGAACAACTCTAATAAGCGTGCTAAATTTCTCGTGTGTACATCAGTGCCTTGTTCGGCTCTACGTCCGCGTGTCGGTTCGCGGACTGCGCGTGTTGTTGCCGCGCAATCCGCCGCGCCTGAGCGAACCGCAAGCGCTCGCGACGGTGCGCGGCCAGAGACCGCCATCGGAACTCGGACAAGGACACCCCACGTGCGCTCAACCAGCCTTACCTCCCACTCTCATAGTCATTCCTCAGCTGCGCCGCGGCGAACCTCAGCGCGGCACCGCGTTGTGGCGCCGTCGCTGCAGCTTTCCGACGCCGCCGCATCGTCGGTGTTTCGCGCCGTGCGGCTGCGCGGCCCGATCGGCCGTGATGTCATCGCTCAGGTCACCTCGCTGTCCATTGCGACGGTAAACCGCCAGGTCATCGCCCTATTGGAGGCCGGCATCCTGCGAGAACGTGCTGACTTGGCGGTATCCGGCGCGATCGGACGTCCCCGGGTGCCCGTCGAGGTCAACCACGAGCCGTTTCTGACGATCGGCATCCATATCGGCGCCCGGACCACCAGCATCGTGGCGACCGACCTGTTCGGCCGCACCCTGGACGTCGTCGAGACCCCGACACCGCGCAGCGGTCAGCGCCCGGCGCTGGAGGCGCTGGCCGACGGCGCACGTCGCTACCTGAGGCGTTGGCACCGACGGCGACCGCTGTGGGTAGGGGTAGCGATCGGCGGCGTGGTCGACGGCGGCAAGGGGCACGTCGACCATCCCCGGCTGGGCTGGCGGGATGCGCCGGTCGGGCCGGTATTCGCCGAGGCGCTCGGTTTGCCGGTGTCGGTGGCCTCCCACGTCGATGCCATGGCCGCAGCCGAGCTGCTGCTCGGTATGCGCCGGTTCGGGCCGCACGCGACGACCAGCCTGTACGTCTACGCCCGCGAGACGGTGGGCTATGCGCTGATGATCGGCGGGCGGGTGCACAGTCCGGCCAGTGGACCGGGCACCATCGCCAACCTGCCTGCGCAGTCGGAGCTGCTCGGCGGTACCGGGCTGCTGGAATCCACCGTCAGCGACGAGGCGGTGCTGACCGCCGCCCGACGGATGCGCATCCTGCCCGCCCGCAATGGCGGGTCGGGTGCCACCGTGACCGAGCTGCTGCGGGCGGCGCGCAACGGCAATCAGCAAGCCAAAGACCTGCTTGCCGAGCGGGCCAGGGTGCTCGGAGAAGCGGTGGCGTTACTGCGCGACCTGCTCAACCCCGACGACTTGGTGGTCGGCGGGCAGGCGTTCACCGAATACCCGGAGGGCATGGAGCACCTCGAGGCCGCTTTCGCCGCACGATCGGTGTTGCCGCCGCGCGACATCCGGGTCACCGCGTTCGGCAACCGGGTGCAGGAGGCCGGGGCCGGCATTGTGTCGCTGGCCGGCCTGTACGCCGATCCGCTCGGCGCCATGCGCCGGGCCCAACCGCCGATGACCCCACTCGAAGCCGTCACCGAGACACCCGCCTGAGCTGCGTCTTAGGGGCGCACCAGAGCGGTCCTGCAAAGATGACAATGTGGGCCACACTGACTTGTCTGGGCTGGACACCTCGGAGCTGACCGATCCGCACCGCGTTGCGGTGCTGGCGGTGCACACGTCGCCGCTGGCTCAGCCGGGCATCGGGGACGCCGGTGGGATGAATGTCTATGTGCTGCAGAGCGCGCTTCATCTGGCCCGCCGCGGCGTGCAGGTGGAGATCTTCACCCGGGCCACCGCGTCCACCGATCCACCCGTCGTGCGGGTGGCGCCAGGGGTGCTGGTCCGCAACGTGGTGGCCGGACCGTTCGAGGGACTCGACAAATACGACCTGCCTACCCAGCTGTGTGCATTCGCCGCCGGGGTGCTGCGCGCCGAAGCGGCGCACGAACCCGGCTACTACGACATCGTGCACTCGCACTACTGGCTGTCCGGGCAGGTCGGCTGGCTGGCGCGGGACCGCTGGGCGGTCCCGCTGGTGCATACCGCGCACACGCTCGCGGCGGTCAAGAACGCCGCGCTGGCTGATGGCGACGCACCCGAGCCGCCGCTACGCACCGTCGGCGAGCAGCAGGTCGTCGACGAAGCCGACCGGTTGATCGTCAACACCGATGAAGAAGCCGCACAACTGGTTTCGCTGCACCACGCCGATCCCGCCAGGATTGACGTCGCCCACCCCGGAGTTGACCTGGACGTATTCCACCCCGGTGACCGTCGCGCCGCCAGGGTTGCGTTGGGGCTACCGCTCGACGAGAACGTGGTGGCGTTCGTCGGGCGGATCCAACCGCTGAAGGGGCCCGACATCTTGCTGCGCGCGGCGGCCAAACTACCTCGGGTGCACATCGTGGTGGCTGGCGGCCCGTCGGGCAGCGGGCTGACCGCGCCGGACGGCCTCGTTCGGCTCGCCGGCGAATTGGGTATGTCTGCCCGGGTGACTTTTCTGCCGCCGCAGTCGCGGGACGACCTGGCTCGGCTGTTCCAGGCCGTCGACCTGGTGGCGGTGCCCAGCTATTCGGAGTCCTTCGGTCTGGTCGCCCTGGAGGCCCAGGCGTGCGGGACACCGGTGGTGGCGGCCGCCGTCGGCGGGTTGCCGGTGGCGGTGCGCGACGAGGTGAGCGGCACGCTGGTGTCCGGTCACGACGTCGACCAATGGGCACAGGCCATCGATGAGCTGCTGCGGCTTGGCCCCGGGCCGCGGGCCTGGGCGATGAGTCGCTCGGCGGTCGAGCACGCGACGACGTTCTCATGGGACAACACCGTCGATGCGCTGCTGGCCAGCTACCGGCGTGCGATCAGCGATTTCACCGCACGCCGCTCGGTGCGCGGCCTGGCCTCGGCGCGCCGGACCCGTCGACGGCCATCGCGAAGGGAGGCGTGGGCATGACCCGCGCTGACGACGATGATGCCGGCGAAGCCGGGATCGTGGGGGTACCGCCCGCTTGCGGGGGAGAGTGGCGCCAATGACTTCAGCTGACGGGCATCGGGAAGCGGCCCCGGTGAGTCACATCCAGCAGGTGATCGAAGATGCGCTGGATGCCAGTGAGCTGACGTATTCGCGGCATCCCGGTGCGCATGGCGGGCTACCGGGACTGATCGTGGAGTTGCCCGGTGAGCGCAAACTCAAGACCAACACCATCCTGAGCATCGGCGAGCACTCGGTGCGCATCGAGGCGTTTGTCTGCCGCCAGCCCGACGAGGACCACGAGGCCGTCTACCGATTCCTGCTCAAACGCAACCGCCGCCTCTACGGCGTTGCCTACACGTTGGACAACGTCGGTGACATCTACCTGGTGGGCCGAATGTCGTTGGCGTCGGTGGACGCCGCCGAGATCGACCGAGTGCTGGGGCAGGTGCTCGAAGCCGTGGACGCCGACTTCAACACGTTGCTAGAGTTGGGTTTTCGGTCATCGATCCAAAAGGAATGGGACTGGCGAGTCTCCCGCGGCGAATCGCTCAAGAATCTGCAAGCGTTCGCCCACCTGATCGACGACGACGATTAACCCCCGCGCTTACGTCGCGACGGCGCGCAGGAACGCGTCGGCGAACACCGCGCAGGCCTGGTCCAATTGGGGCAGTTCGACCGCGGGAATACTGGCGACGGCTGGCCGAACCATGGTGTGGACGCCGATCGGCGCAAGCATCTGCTGAATGAGCAAGGGCAGCGGCAGATCCCGGATCCGGCCGGCGGCGACTTCGCCCGCCAGCCACTGGCCCACCCCGGCGAGCATGCGTGGCACGTGGTATTCCATGAGGGCTTGCACCGCGGCTTCGGTCGGGCGGGCCAGAGCTTCCGCGAGCATCGCCGGCGCGACCCGCGGTTCGCGGCTGAACGCCTCGGTCAGCAACCGGTAGATCCGGTGTACGGTTTGGCCGAGTTCCGCGTGCGGATCGGAGATCGCTTCGTCGAGGTCCAGGATCGGGCTGTAACGGTCAAAAACTCTGCGCAGCAATTCATCACGGCCGCCAAACACCGCATACAGACTGTGCACCGAGCAATCTGCCCGCGCCGCAACCGCTTCCAACGTCACCGTGGCCAGGCCTCGGTCGCTGATCAGCGACGCCGCTGCCAGGACCGCACGTTCACGCACCGGTGGGCGGCCACCCGGCTCCACGCCCGCGGCGCGCACGGCGTCGTCCAACGGCTGCCGGGTACCGTTCAACCGTCGCACCAGCGTGCTTCGCGATATTCCGGCCTCGCGGGCGATCGCGATCAGCGGAACATCGGCCACGTCCCTGCCGAGAGCCTCGGCGGCCCGCAACGCAGCCTCAACCACGTCGGCAGGCACGTCGTTCACCGTCGGCAATGCCATGAGCGTCAATCCTTTTCGTTAGCGGGTACGGAGATCTGCTGCGGCGCTCGGCGGGCGAACTGTGGAGCGTGTTCGGGCCGGACGCCCACCCCCATGAAGTACGCGGGGACCACGGACAGCTGCGGAAAGCGGGCCAACACGCGCAGTAGCTTGGTGGGCGCCGGCGTGCGGCCGCTCGCCGTAGCGCGGTCCATCTCTTCATGAAGAAGCCGTTGCAGGCTCTGAATGACCACCGTGGGTAGCTCGCGGCGGCGTTGCACGGCGGCCAGGTCCTTGGTGGTGACGCGGTGCCCGCGAAGTGGTTCAGCCAGCAGTCTGGCCGCAGCGACGGCGTCCTGCACGGCGAGGTTGATGCCGACACCCCCGGCCGGCGACATGGCGTGCGCGGCGTCGCCGATGCACAGCAGCCCGCCGGTGTACCAGCGGCGCAGGCGGTTCAGCCGGATCTCCAACAGCTTGACGTCGTCCATTGATTCCAGGTCGTGCACGGCCTCGGACAGTTCGGGGATGGCAGTGGTGATGTCGCGGCGCAGCGCCTCGAGGCCCCGCGCCCGCATTTGGGCATCGGTCCCCTTGCGGATGAAGTAACCGGTTTGCAGGTAGTCGTCGCGCGGAATGACGCCGATGAACAAGCCGTCCTTGAACCGGGGCAGCAACGTCTCTCCGACACCTGCGGCCTTCGGAAGCCGAAACCACCAGAGGTCGCCGTTGACGTGGTATTCCTTCGGGATGAGCCCGCTGTCGCGCCGGCACAGCGACCAGCGCCCGTCGCACGCGATCGTCAGGTCGGCGCGCAGTTCACCGGTCCCGTCGGGGCTCTCGTAGCGCACGCCGACGACCCGGTCCGATTCGTAGAGCAGCCCGGTGACGTCGTGGCTCATGCGCAGCGTGAACGTCGGTTCCTTTTTCCCGGCCTTGGCCAGCAGGTCGAGCAGATCCCACTGCGGCACCATGGCGATGTAGCGGTGCGGAAAGCGCAGCCGGGTGAAGTCGATCACCGGCGCCTTACGGCCATCGGGCAGGTCCAGTGCCCAGCCCTCGAGCCGGGTATGGGGTAAGGCATTGAACTGTTCGTAGAGACCGAGCTCGTCGAGCAGCCGCAGCGTCGAGGGATGCACCGTGTCGCCCCGGAAGTCTCTGAGGAAGTCCGCATGCTTCTCCAGCACGGTGACCTCCACGCCCCCGCGCGCGAGCAATAAACCCGCCACCATCCCGGCAGGACCGCCACCGACGACTATGCACGTTGTCTTCTTGCTCATCGGAGCCTCCTCGAGTCACGGCTGATACGTGATTACGGGATAACTGTATATCTGTGTCAATTGCCGCGGCCTATTTTGTGACTCACTTCACCGCAGACCGATCCCCCGGGAGCCCGGCAGCCTGGGGTGAGAGACTTGCCGCCATGGGAAACGCGGTGGCCACGCTGGTGCTGCTCCGCCACGGCGAGAGCACATGGAACGCGAGCAATCAGTTCACCGGCTGGGTCGACGTTGACCTCACCGACAAGGGCCGCAGCGAGGCGGTGCGCAGTGGCGAGCTGATCGCCGAACACAATCTGCTGCCCGATGTGGTTTACACGTCACTGCTGCGGAGGGCCATTACCTCCGCCCACCTGGCGCTGGATACCGCTGATCGGCTGTGGATCCCGGTGCGGCGCAGCTGGCGGCTCAACGAACGCCATTATGGTGCGCTACAGGGACTCGACAAAGCCGAGATCAAGGACCGCTACGGCGACGAGCAGTTCATGGCGTGGCGGCGCAGCTATGACACCCCGCCGCCGCCGATCGAGAAGGGCAGCAAGTTCAGTCAGGACGGCGACCCCCGCTACGCCAACATCGGCGGCGGCCCGCTGACCGAATGCCTCGCCGACGTTGTGGCTCGCTTCTTGCCGTACTTCACCGACGTCATCGTGCCCGATCTCCGAGTCGGCAAGACGGTGCTGATCGCCGCGCACGGCAACTCGCTGCGCGCCCTGGTGAAGTATTTGGACGGGATGTCCGACGAGGAAGTCGCCAACCTGAACATTCCTACTGGTATTCCGCTGCGCTACGACCTGGATGCCGATTTGCGGCCGCTGGTTATCGGCGGTAGCTATCTCGATCCGGAGGCCGCTGCCGCGGGTGCGGCGGCGGTGGCCAGCCAAGGTGCCCGGTAAGCGGGCGTCGGCGGCAACTGGGCAAACACCGCATGAACAGCCGTCGAACACCTGTCTCGTGGCGTGTGACATGCCCGATTTTGGCCTTTCGCTGCTGGGTTGGTGTCCACCGGATTTGTAGGATTTTGTTGTGACTGTGTTCTCGGCCCTTTCACTGGCCGGGGTGTTGTTTTTCGTGGCATTGGCTGTCGGTGTCACCGTCGGGGCGCGTTTGGCGCCGCGGGTCTTGGAACGACGGCAGCGGGTGGCCGTCGAATCGGCCGGAATCACGGTCGCGCAGATGCTGGAACGCATGGTCGCGCTGATGCCGCTGGGAACGGCCGTCGTGGATCGTCACCGCGACGTGGTCTATCTCAACGACCGGGCCAAAGAGCTCGGCCTGGTGCGCGAACGTCAACTCGACGACGAGGCCTGGAAGGCGGCGCGCCAGGCCCTGGCCGAGGGCGCTGACGTCGAGTTCGACTTACTGCCGAGCAAGCGGCCGGTGCCGGGACGACCAGAGCTGGTCGTGCACGGGCACGCGCGGCTGCTGAGCGACCAGGACCGCCGGTTCGCCGTGGTCTTCGTCTACGACCACTCCGAATACGCGCGGCTGGAGGCGACGCGGCGCGACTTCGTGGCCAACGTCAGCCATGAGCTCAAGACACCGGTCGGTGCGATGTCCGTGCTTGCTGAGGCCCTGCTGGCCTCCGCGGAGGAACCCGAGACGGTGCGGCGGTTCGGTGAGAGGGTGCTCGTCGAGGCCACCCGGCTGGGGGAGATGATCAGCGAGCTGATCGAACTGTCCCGGCTGCAAGGCGCTGAGCGGTTACCGGACATGGGCGCCGTCGACGTCGACTCCGTGGTGTCCGAAGCGATCTCGCGGCACAAGGTGCCCGCTGACAACGCCGACATCAAAGTCTGCACCGACGAACCGAGCGGCTTGCGGATGGTGGGTGAACAGGCCCTGTTGGTCACTGCGCTGGCCAACCTGGTGTCAAATGCGATCGCGTACTCGCCGCGTGGCTCGCTCGTGTCCATCAGCCGACGGCGCCGCGGCGACAACATCGAGATCGCTGTCACCGACCGGGGAATCGGGATTGCCCGCAAAGATCAGGAGCGGGTCTTCGAGCGATTCTTCCGCGCCGACAAGGCACGCTCGCGGGCCACCGGCGGCACTGGACTCGGACTGGCCATCGTCAAGCACGTTGCGGCCAATCACAACGGCAGCATCGGGTTGTGGAGCCAGCCGGGAACCGGGTCGACGTTCACCTTGTCGATCCCGGTCTATGACGGCGAATGTGAACCGCCCGACCAACCGCCCGAGCGCGAAACCAGGCCCTTGAAGCCCCAACGAGAGGAAGAATTACGGCCATGACCAGTGCTGACGATGCAGTGGGGCACCGCCCGCTCGCGGGGGACGCAGCGATGTGGGGGTACCACCCAGCCGCTTGCGGCGAGGGGAGAGGAGCGGCACTGATGACCCGCGCTGGTGACGATGCAGGGCGAAGCGATGAGGAGGAGCGGCACTGATGACCCGCGCTGGTGACGATGCAGAGCGAAGCGATGAGGAGGAACAGCGCTGATGACCAGTGTGCTGATCGTAGAAGACGAAGAGTCGCTGGCTGATCCGCTGGCGTTTCTGCTGCGAAAGGAAGGCTTCGAGGCCACCGTGGTGACCGACGGGCCGTCCGCGCTCGCCGAATTCGACCGGGCCGGCGCCGATATCGTGCTGCTCGATCTGATGCTGCCGGGGATGTCCGGCACTGATGTGTGCAAGCAATTGCGGTCCCGCTCCAGCGTGCCGGTGATCATGGTGACGGCGCGCGACAGCGAGATCGACAAAGTTGTCGGTCTGGAGCTGGGAGCCGATGACTATGTGACCAAGCCGTATTCGGCGCGAGAGTTGATCGCCCGAATCCGTGCGGTGCTGCGCCGCGGCGGTGACGACGACTCCGAAGTAACCGACGGTGTGCTGGAATCCGGACCGGTACGGATGGACGTCGAGCGCCACGTCGTCTCGGTCAACGGTGAGCCGATCACGTTGCCGCTCAAGGAATTCGACCTGCTGGAGTACTTGATGCGCAACAGCGGCCGGGTGCTGACTCGCGGTCAGTTGATCGATCGGGTGTGGGGCGCCGACTATGTCGGCGACACCAAGACGCTCGACGTGCACGTCAAGCGGCTGCGGTCGAAAATCGAAGCGGACCCTGCCAACCCGATCCACCTGGTGACCGTGCGCGGGTTGGGCTACAAACTCGAGGGCTGAGCTGGGCTATTCCGCCGCACGCGTCGCTGGGTGAACCGCGACGAGCCCTAAAGCGCTGCGCCGCTTGCACATTGCGGCCAGCTCGGCGTAGGCCTTCTCGCCGAGTAACTCGGTAAGCTCGTCGGCCATGCTCACCCATACCTGTTTGGCGCCGACGTGGGCGGCCGGATCACCGGTGCAGTACCAGTGCAGGTCGGCACCGCCGGCACCCCAGCCGCGGCGGTCGTACTCGGTGACGGTGGTCTTCAGGATCTCCGTGCCGTCGGGGCGGGTCACCCATTCCTGACTGCGCCGGATCGGCAACTGCCAGCAGACATCGGGCTTCATCGTCAGCGGCGCCACGCCGAGCCGCAACGCTTTGATGTGCAGCGCACAGCCCGAGCCGGCTTCGAATCCGGGACGGTTCAAGAAGATGCAGGCGCCCTTGTGTTTGCGGGTGCGAAACTGCTGTTCGCCCTCATGCTCGTCGAGCTCGAGGTAGCCCTTGCGGCTCAGACCCTTCTCGCGGAACTGCCAGTCGGCGTCGGTGAGCTTGGACACAGCGTCGTCCAGCCGGGCACGGTCGTCGTCGTCGGACAAAAACGCCCCGTGCGAACAACATCCATCGTCAGCACGTCCGGCCACCGTGCCCCGACAAGCCGGCGTGCCAAACACACACGTCCAGCGCGACAGCAGCCAGGTCAGGTCGGCGGCGATCAGATGCTCGGGATTGTCCGGGTCATAGAACTCCACCCATTCGCGCGCGAAGTCCAATTCGACTTCTCCGGGATGGTCCGGCTGCGAAATCGTCACAACTTTCACGGTAGACCAAACGAACGCTGCGGCGCCTCACCCGTAAGGTTGTTTCGTGCGATTAGGAGTGCTTGACGTCGGCAGCAACACGGTCAATCTGTTAGTGGTGGACGCCCGCCGGGGCGGGCACCCGACGCCGATGAGCTCGACCAAGGCCACCTTGCGACTGGCCGAGTCGATGGATAGCTCCGGCAAAATCACCCGGCGCGGTGCTGACAAGCTGATCGAGACGATCGAGGAGTTCGAAAAAATCGCGGACAGCTCGGGCTGCGCCGAGCTGATGGCGTTCGCGACCTCGGCGGTACGCGACGCCAAGAACTCCGAGGATGTGTTGGCGCGGGTCCGCAAAGAGACCGGTGTGGAGCTGCAGGTGCTGCAGGGTGTCGACGAGTCGCGGCTGACCTTTCTGGCGGTACGTCGATGGTATGGCTGGAGCGCAGGCCGGATCATCAACCTCGACATCGGCGGCGGCTCGCTGGAGTTGTCCAATGGCGTCGACGAAGAACCCGAAGTCGCGTTGTCGCTGCCGCTGGGTGCCGGGCGACTGACCCGCGAATGGCTCAAGGACGATCCGCCCGGCCGGCGCCGGGTGGCGATGCTGCGCGACTGGCTGGACTCCGAACTGGCCGGCGCGAGCGCCAAAATGCTGGACGCCGGCAGTCCCGATCTTGCGGTGGCAACGTCGAAGACGTTCCGTTCGCTGGCGCGGCTCACCGGTGCGGCGCCGTCGGCTGCCGGGCCCTGGGTGAAGCGCACACTCACCGCCAATGGCCTCAGACAACTCATATCTTTCATCTCTAGGATGACGACCGCTGACCGTGCTGAACTGGAAGGAGTGAGCGCCGAGCGAGCGCCGCAAATCGTGGCCGGAGCTCTGGTCGCAGAGGCGAGTATGCGAGCGCTGTCGATAGAAACGGTGGATATTTGCCCGTGGGCGCTACGGGAAGGCCTCATTTTGCGCAAACTCGATAGCGAAGCTGACGGAACTGCCCTCGTTGAGACTTCCGTGCGAGATGCTATTAGCCAGCGAGTTGATCGGAACGCAGTTGACCGATCGAGAGGCGACAGGCGATGACCGACCCATATGACAACTCGAATACTCGCCCGATCTCGGTTGCCGAGCTGTTGGCCAAGAACGGCACCCTCGGCGCCCCAGTCCCCGGCCGCCGTCGTCGTCGCCGCGGCAATAGCGACGCGGTGACCGTCGCCGAGCTGACCGGTGAAATCCCAGTCATCGATGAGGATGTCGAGCACGAGCTGAATGTCCGTCGCGCCAACGGGTCCGCTCGGCTCGACGAGCTGGTCGACGACGCGGCGGATCAGCCGCCCGAAAAGCCAGAAAAATCGTCCTACTGGTCCGAACCCGAGCCGCGCTGGCCGCAATCTGCGCCACCTCGTCCCCGTGACGCCCGCTCAGACGAGCCGCGCGAATCGCGGCCCGAGCGCAGTCCTTACCCGTTGCCGGTGCGCAACAACGTCCGCGTCGACGCCGACCGTTCCGACGACCGGGACGAAGGACCGGCGAACCAATCCGGTGCCGAGGGGATGAACCCGGACCCGGTGGACGATTACGCGGGCATGCCGGTGGACGTGATGGACACCGACGTGCGAGACGCCGGACCCGCGAATGAAGACTCCGCCTACGTGCGCTCGTACCTACGTTCGTCGATCGGTCGGTCGCGCGGCAAGGGCACCGCCAACGCTGTCCAATCCCGGCGCGACGCGGGCTACCGAGGCATCGCCGACATCGACGACCTTGAGGACGAGGAGGACTACCCGGAAGACCTTGCCGACGATCTCCACGATGAGGTCGAGGATTCCCACGCGTGGTCCAGCCGGTCCGAACTCATCCGGTACGGCGGAATGGTTGTGTTGCAGTCGATTCTGGCAGTCGCCTTCGGCGCCGGGCTTTACATCGCGTTCGATCAACTGTGGCGGTGGAACAACATCGTGGCGCTGGTGCTCTCGGTGCTGGTGATTCTTGGTTTGGTGGTCGGCGTGCGGGTGGTCCGCAAGACCGAGGACATCGGCAGCACGTTGATCGCGGTGGCGGTGGGAGCATTGGTCACGCTGGGCCCGTTAGCGTTGTTGCAATCCGGCTAGGCGCGCAGCAGATCCCACGTGCGCCCAGCTATCAAGGTCGGTCTTTCGACGGCCTCGGTCTATCCGATGAAGACCGAGGCCGCTTTCGAGTACGCGGCCAAGCTCGGCTACGACGGCGTCGAGCTGATGGTGTGGGGCGAGTCGGTCAGCCAAGACATCGACGCGGTGGAGAAGCTCTCGCGGCGCTACCGGATGCCGGTTTTGTCGGTGCACGCGCCGTGTCTGCTGATCTCGCAGCGAGTGTGGGGTGCCAATCCGATTCACAAACTCGATCGCAGCGTGCAGGCCGCCGAACAGCTCGGCGCCCAGACCGTCGTGGTGCATCCGCCGTTCCGCTGGCAGCGCCGCTACGTCGAGGGGTTTAGCGAGCAGGTCGCCAGCCTGGAGGAGTCCAGCGGTGTGATGGTGGCCGTGGAGAACATGTTCCCGTTCCGGGCGGACAGGTTCTTTCGGGCCGAGCAGATGAAGGAGCGGATGCGCAGACGCGGCGGCGGGCCGGGGCCGGGGATCTCAGCGTTCGCTCCGTCCTACGACCCGCTGGACGGCAACCACGCGCACTACACGCTGGACCTGTCACACACCGCGACGGCCGGCAGCGACGCGCTGGATATGGCGCAGCGGATGGGTTCGGGGCTGGTGCACCTGCACCTGTGCGACGGCAGCGGACTGCCGGCCGACGAACACCTGACGCCGGGGAGCGGTAACCAGCCCGTGGTGGAGGTGTGTGAAATGTTGGCCGGCGGCGACTTCGCCGGCGATGTCGTGTTGGAGGTGTCGACGTCGGGAGCGCGTTCCGTCCACGAGCGCGAGGCTATGTTGGCCGAGTCGTTGCAGTTCGCCCGCACCTACCTGTTGCGCTGACACGCCCATAGGAACTCGTTCATGGCCCCGTTGTTCACCAGCGCGACGGCGCTGCGCGAGATTGACGCGGACGGCGTCGAGCGGGTGTTTGAAGGCGAGTTGAACAAGCACTGGACCATTGGACCCAAGGTGCACGGCGGCGCGATGCTGGCGTTGTGCGCCAACGCGGCCCGCACTGCCCATGCGCTCGGCGACGATGCGGGCCGTGAAGCGGCCCGAGGACCACACGGTCGTCGACTGTGAAGGCCGCATCGTGGTGCAGGCCCGCCAGCTGGCGCTGGTTCCCGCCCTGAGGGGCTGACGGTCGACCCACTGCGACCCGCTGCGCTTGGGTTGCCCCCGAAACGCGTGGCGTCTGCCATGCTGTGCGACATGGCCAGAATCGCGATCGTCGGCGGCGGCAGCATGGGCGAAGCCCTGCTATCGGGCCTGCTGCGGGCCGGACGTCAGGTCAAGGACATCGTGGTCGCCGAGCGGCTGCCCGACCGCGCCCGCTATCTCGCCGAGACGTACTCGGTGCTGGTGGCATCGGTGCGCGACGCGGTGGAAAACGCGACGTTTGTCATCGTCGCGGTCAAACCCTCCGACGTCGGGTCGGTGGTCGGGGAGATCGCCCAGGTGGTGGCCGAGGCCGACGAGGACAGCCCTGAGCAGGTGTTCATCACCGTCGCTGCGGGTGTCAACACGGCCTATCTGGAATCAAAGCTGCTGGCCGGGACGCCGGTGGTCCGGGTGATGCCGAACGCGCCGGCGTTGGTCGGGGCCGGTATCAGCGCGATTGCCAAGGGCCGCTTCGCAAGCCCTGAGCAGCTCAAAGAGGTCGCCGCGCTGTTCGACTCGGTCGGCGCCGTGCTGACCGTTCCCGAGGAACAGCTGGACGCGGTGACCGCGGTGTCGGGCTCCGGTCCGGCATATTTCTTCCTGATGGTCGAGGCTTTGGTGGACGCCGCGGTCGGGGTCGGGTTGAGCCGGTCGGTGTCCACCGAGCTGGTGACGCAGACGATGGCCGGGTCCGCGGCGATGTTGCTGGACCGGATGGAGCAAGACCGCGGAACAACCCATGACAGCGCCTCGGACCTGTCCCTGGACACCACCCCGGCGAGGCTGCGCGCGGTTGTTACCTCGCCGGGCGGTACTACCGCGGCTGCGCTGCGGGAATTGGAACAGCGGGGTTTGCGGGCGGCTATCAACGAGGCGGTGCAGGCCGCAAAAACCCGCTCTGAGCAGCTAAGAATTACATCAGAGTAATTTATAGATTTTTACTTATTTGCCCTCACCCGTCGCAGTAACCCCACTAGTCCCGCTATTCTCCTCTCTGTATGCACCTGTGGGTGCCAGCGGAGGGGAAGCCGCTGGGACTGCTGGTGCCTGACTGATTGGGTTGCGATGACGTCTATCAACGGGCCATCGGGACGGGATTCGGCTGGCGGTAAGTCGGGACGGGATACCGGTTCCCCGGACGGCCAGCAGCCGCGTACGCAATTCCTGACAGTGGCCGAGGTAGCGGCGCTGATGCGGGTGAGCAAGATGACGGTCTACCGGCTGGTTCACAACGGTGAGCTGCCTGCAGTCCGGGTCGGGCGATCCTTCAGGGTGCACGCCAAAGCCGTCAACGACTTGCTGGAGAGCTCGTACTTCGACGCCGGTTAGACCGGCGACGATTGAGTGTGCGCGCACGGCGTTGAGTGTGCACTCACGGCGGCGCGCCTCGGCGTGTCTCGATGGTTTTGGTGTACGGAGCGCCCTGGCGGGTAGAGTGTGCGGGTTATTGCAGAAGCCGGGCCATGGCGGAGTCGGGCCGCCACACAGATAGCGGAGTTATGGGTTCAGTAATCAAGAAACGGCGCAAGCGGATGTCCAAAAAGAAGCACCGCAAGCTGCTTCGCCGCACCCGGGTGCAGCGCAGAAAACTCGGAAAGTAAGTTCCGCCAACGGCTGCCGCAGTTCGTCGGCAATGCCGTGGAGGTAAGAGGTCGTTAGGCTAACGGGGTGGATTCGTCGGGCGGTCAACCAGGCAACGGAACAAGCAGCAGGACGAGTGGCACTGGCAGCAGTGCCGTGCAATACCCGCGAGTTGTGCTGGTCACGGGTGCATGCCGATTCCTGGGCGGTTATTTGACGGCCCGTCTGGCGCAAAACCCGTTAATCAACCGAGTCATCGCGGTGGACGCGGTCGCGCCCAGCAAGGACATGCTCCGCCGGATGGGCCGCGCCGAATTCGTCCGTGCGGATATCCGCAACCCCTTTGTCGCGAAGGTGATTCGAAATGGCGACGTCGACACCGTGGTGCACGCGGCGGCGGCGTCATTTGCGCCGCGGTCCGGTGGCGGCGCTGCGTTGAAGGAAATCAACGTGTTGGGCGCGATGCAGCTGTTCGCAGCCTGCCAGAAGGCGCCGTCAGTGCGTCGAGTGGTTTTGAAGTCGACTTCTGAGGTTTACGGGTCCAGTCCGCACGATCCCGTGATGTTCACCGAGGACTGCAGCAGCCGTCGTCCCTTCCGGCAGGGTTTCCCCAAAGACAGCCTGGATATCGAGGGTTACACCCGCGGGTTGGGCCGTCGCCGGCCCGATATCGCGGTGACCATCCTGCGACTGGCCAACATGATCGGTCCGGCTATGGAGACCACGCTGTCGCGATACCTGGCCGGCCCACTAGTCCCGAAGGTGCTCGGCCGCGACGCACGGCTGCAGCTGCTACACGAGCAAGACGCGCTGGGCGCTTTGGAGCGCGCCGTGATGGCGGGCAAGCCCGGCACCTTCAACATCGGCGCCGACGGTGTCATCATGCTGTCGCAGGCGATCCGGCGGGCCGGCCGACTGCCGCTGCCGGTACCCGGAGTCGGGCTGTGGGCGTTGGATTCACTGCGACGGGCCAACCGCTACACCGAGATCAACCGTGAGCAACTTGACTACCTGAGCTTCGGTCGGGTGATGGACACCGCCAGAATGCGAAACGAGTTAGGTTACCAGCCCAAGTGGACGACGGCTGAGGCGTTTGACGATTACGTACGCGGGCGTGGTCTGACTCCCATTATCGACCCAGAGTGGGTACGCTCCATTGAAGGTCAAGCCGTGGCCGCAGCGCAGCGCTTTGGTGGCCGGACCGGTATCAACTGAAGCGGGGCGAGGTTAGTTTAATGGCTGGCGACAGGGCGAAAGTCATTCCGCTGCATGGGAATTCAGGCCGTGCAGCAGCGCAGCGGCGTGCCGGTCAACGTAGCCAGACTTCTCGCCAGCATCCGTCGGCGCTCTCTGACCCCGGTACTCGGGCGTCGGCCGATGAGATGGCCGCCGTCGTCAGCGAAATCGATCAGCACCGGCGCGTCGCCGGCGCCAAATCCGGCGCCGAAGGACCTACCAACGAGCTCGCGAACAAGGTCGGTGCCGTCGCTGATTTCCTGCGGCACCGCCTCCTCGGCGATTACAAAGTCGACGAGTTCGGGTTTGATCCGCATTTCAACGACGCGATCGTGCGCCCACTGCTGAGGTTCTTCTTCAACTCATGGTTCAGGGTCGAGGTCAGCGGGATCGAGAATCTGCCGGACAACGGCGCGGCGCTGGTGGTGGCCAACCACGCCGGCGTGCTTCCCTTCGACGGGCTGATGGCCTCGGTGGCTGTTCACGACGAGCATCCGGAGCACCGTGATCTGCGGCTGCTGGCCGCGGACATGGTGTTTGACCTGCCGATGGTCGGCGAAGCGGCGCGCAAGGCCGGGCACACCATGGCATGCACCACCGACGCCCACCGGCTGCTGGCTGCCGGGGAACTGACCGCGGTGTTCCCGGAGGGATATAAGGGCCTAGGCAAACGCTTCAAAGACCGCTACAAGCTGCAGCGGTTCGGCCGCGGCGGCTTCGTGGCGGCGGCGCTGCGCACCAAGGCGCCGATTGTGCCGTGCTCGATCGTCGGCTCCGAGGAGATCTACCCGATGCTGGCCGACGTCAGGCTGCTGGCGCGACTGTTCGGCCTGCCCTACTTCCCGATCACCCCGCTGTTCCCGCTGGCCGGTCCGGCCGGGCTGGTGCCGCTGCCGTCGAAGTGGCACATCGCGTTCGGCGAACCGATTCCGACTGCGCACTACGAGGTGGCCGACGCCGAAGATCCGATGGTCACCTTCGAGCTGACCGACCAGGTGCGCGAAACGATCCAGCAGACGCTCTACCAGCTGCTGGCCGGCCGCCGCAACGTGTTCTTCGGCTGATTTCCGCCTACGCGGCCGATTTGACCAACGTGAATTGGCAAACATCGGTGTTGCCGTTGCGGAACAGGTCGGCGCAGCCGGTCAAGTACTTCATGTAACGCTCGTAGACCTCTTCCGACTGGATCGCGATCGCCTCGTCCTTGTGTGCCTCCAGCGCCGCTGCCCAGGTGTCCAGTGTGCGCGCGTAGTGCGGCCGCAGTGACTGCACGCGGGCAATCTCGAAACCGGCCTCGGTCGCGCCCTGTTCGACCACCGCCACCGACGGCAGTCGGCCGCCGGGGAAGATTTCGTCCATGATGAATTTGACGAAACGGATCAGCGTCATCGTCAGCTTGATCTGACGCTGCTTCAGTTCTTCGACAGTGGGGACCACGATCGTATGCAGCATCATCACGCCGTCGGCCGGCAGCACCTCGTAAGCCATCTTGAAGAAGTCGTGGTGGCGCTCGAAGGTGAAGTGCTCGAATGCGCCGATCGAGACGATCCGGTCCACTGGCTCGTGGAACTGCTCCCAACCCTGCAATCGCACCTGCCTGGAGCGAGCGCTTTCCATGGCGTCGAACGACTTCTGCACGTGCAATGCCTGGTTCTTGCTCAGCGTTAATCCGATCGCGTTGACGTCGTATTTTTCGATCGCGCGTCGCAACGTGGCCCCCCAGCCGCAGCCGACATCAAGCAGCGTCATCCCGGGTTCCAGCCCCAGCTTGCCCAGCGACAGATCAATCTTGGCCCGCTGGGCTTCTTCCAGCGTCATGTCGTCGCGCTCGAAGTAGGCGCAACTGTAGGTCTGGGTGGGGTCCAAGAAGAGCCGGTAGAAGTCGTCGGAGAGGTCGTAATGGGACTGGACGTCGTCGAAATGCGGCGTCAGATTGGTGCTCATCGGTTTGGTATCCCCTCGTTGGTCCCGCGAGACTTTAGGCCCCTCCGCGGATGGATGCAATTGCGGCGATCGTCGCCGCGGCGTCTGCGTCTGGGTTCGACGACTCCCCGAGCATAGTGACGATGCTAGTGATTATCGGGTTGCCGTCGCCGTCGGTGACCTCGCTGCGTATCTCGGCGATCACGGTGCCGTGGGACTCGATGACCGAGTCTAGGTAGGTGTCGAAGTACAGCCGGTCACCGACCTTGATCGGCCGGTGGTACACGAACTTCTGGTCCCGGTGCAAAACCCGCGCAAGGTTGATCGGGATGTCGAACTTGGTGAAGACGTCGAGCTGGACACGCCGCCCGGCGACGGCAAGGAATGTGAGCGGCGCCACCACGCTGTCATAGCCGGCCTCGGCCGCCGACGCCTCGGAGTAGTGCGACGGATGGTCGTCCTTGATGGCGCGCGCGAACTCGCGGACCTTTTCCCGTCCGACGTCGAAGTAATCGGGAAACCGGTAGTGCGTTCCGATGAGGTCTTGGGCGCCGTCGGGAACTGACATGCAGGGCTCCGCTCGTATGGATGTTCAGCGGCGCAGCTTATCAGCGTGATTGCCGTCGGGACGCCACCGCAGCCAGTGCGCCGCCGGCCGCGCCCAGCGCCAGAGCTGATGGCACCCCGATCCGGGCCGCCTTGCGGGCCGTCCGGAAGTCACGGATTTCCCAGCCGCGTTTGCGGGCCAAATTGCGCAGAGCGGTATCGGGGTTGACGGCGACCGCCGTCCCGACCAACGACAGCAACGGCACGTCGTTGTAGCTGTCGGAGTACGCGGTGCAGCGCTTGAGATTGAGTCCTTCCCGGATGGCCAACGACCGCACCGCGTGCGCCTTGCCGGGGCCATGCAGGATGTCACCGACCAGCCTGCCGGTGAAGACGCCGTCGACCGATTCGGCGACGGTGCCCAGCGCGCCGGTCAGGCCGAGCCGGCGGGCGATGGTTATGGCGAGTTCGTAGGGCGTGGCGGTAACCAGCCAGACCTGCTGGCCTGCATCGAGGTGCATTTGCGCCAAATCGCGAGTGCCCGTCCAGATCTTGTCGGCGATGATCTCGTCGTAGACCTCTTCGCCGAGCCTGACCAGCTCTTCGGTCGGCCGACCCTCGATGAACGCCAGCGCCTTGCGTCGGCCCTCAGCGACGTCGTTGCTGTTTTCCCGGCCGATAAGCTGAAACTTGGCTTGCGCGTAGACGAAACCGAGTACGTCGCGATAGGTGAAGTACTTGCGGGCCGCCAGGCCCCGGCCGAAATGCAGCAGTGACGAGCCCTGTACCAGGGTGTTGTCCACGTCGAAGAACGCGGCTGCAGTCAGGTCGACGGGCGGCTGTTCTGGGCCGGAGGCATCCTCGGAATGTACGTCTACCAGCGCGCGGTCGGCGCTGGCGTTGGCGGCCAGCTCCTCCAGCTCGGCCGAGGAGGGTCCTGCGTTGCGGCCGGGTTCTGCGGTGTCCGGGCCGCCGGAAGCGGTCACGGTTCAACAGTATCCGGCGAGGGCGGGTTGGGGTGCTCAGCCGTGTCGGTGTTGTCAGCGGCCTAAATCGACGCTGTCGTCAGGATCGGCATCGGCGGCCACGATGCGCCTGCTGGCCACCGGTTTGCCATCGATGCGTTTGACCACTTCCGGGGGAGTCTGCGGAACGGTGATGCGTCCCTGCACCGGAGCGCCGTTCTTTACCGACGGAACAACGACGCGCTTGGTCTCGGTCTTTTTGTCCGCGCCGGTGCCGCCGGAGCTGCCTACGGTGGCCGGCGGTGCCATCGGATAGCCGCCCACCGCCGCGCGGCTTTCTGCTGCGGGGTCAGTGGCGGCGGGTGTTGGCACCGGTGGGCTTGGGGCCGATGCCGGGTAGGTGCTGGCCGACGGGGTCGGCGGCGGCCCGAGGTATCCGGTCGGGGCGGTGCCTTCCCCCACCCCTGCCGCAGCACCGCCGGCGGCGGCGCCGGCACCGAGTGCTGCTCCGCCGGCGCCGAGCGTGTCGCCAAGCGCCTCGGCGGGTACTTCGCTGGCCAGCTCGGCGCCCTGCCCACCCTTGCCCAGACCGCCGGCCAGCTGGGTGCTCGCCTGCACGCCCTGTTCCATGGCCTGGTTGAGCGCTTGGAAGACACCGCCGAACGCGCTGCCGAAGCCCTGCCCGATGCCGCTGGCCGATTGGGGTATCTGCTGGGCGGTATTCAATATCTGTTCGATGGCCTTGACGGACTGGTCTTCATTGGCCGGGAATTTCGCCATCGCGTCGGTGGTCTGCAGTCCGCGTTGGGCAAATCCGGATTCGTCCGCGGCCATATCAAGAGGGTCACCGGCATTGCCGGCGAGCCCCAGCCCCGCTAGCAGCAGGTCGATTTCCGAGCGCGCCCCGGCCGGCAAGTCGGGCGGAATCGGTGGCGCCGGGATGTTCTGCTGCAAGGCCTCGGCGAGTTCCATGATGTAGATGCGTAACTCGTCACCGGAACCCATCGCGTCTCACTCCCTATGCTGCGGGTTCTGCCGATCGTAACGTTGATCGAGGATTTCGCTACTCACGTCGACGGCGATATGCATCTGCGCTTTGCGGCCGACGCCGCCAAGCTGAATACCGAGATTGCTGATCAGCGATAGCATCGCTGCATGCCGGATATGCCTCCCCCAGGGCTTCCACCTGCATCGGGTCCCGCGGGTTATCCCCCTGCGTCAGCCCCACCGATGTCGTGGCCGCCCGCAGCGCCGGAGCCGCGCAAGCCCGCGCGATGGCCGATGTTCGTCATGCTGGTGATCACGCTCGTCGCAGTAGGCGCAGCAGTCGCTGCCTGGCTTCGCCCGATCCCGCAGGCCCCGGCCGCGGCCCCGCCCAAACCCATTTACAGCAACCAGCAAGTGGCCGACGCCAAGTCGAAGGTCTGCGCGGCCTACGAGAAAATACACCGGGCAAACTACGTGAATTCAATCTCGAACTGGCGGTGACGACCCAACGCTCAACTGGCGGTCGCGATCAACCAGCGGCAAATCTATCAGGCGGGCAGCGCATACCTGCTGAGCACGCTTTCCGAAGAGCCGGCAACTCCCGCTGATCTCGCGAAAGCAGCACGGAAGCTGGCCTATGTGTTCCAAGTTCTCACACTTGACAACCTGGCGTCTGACCCTGCTCACGCGGAGGAAAATTCCGCGAACGAGACGGCATTGACTATCCAAGGACTCTGCAAATAATGGCCGCCAGTGGATTCCCACCCGGCGAATGGTCGCCTTTACTTGTCGGTCATCAATGGCCCAGCGAATCGGCTGTGGCGCAGCTGGGTTTGTGGCAGGAAAATCGCGAGCAAATCGCAGATTCGCACCACTACATTGCAGACTTGCTCAACGCAGCGAAAACTGGCCCACTTGCAGTGCAGGAGGGTATAACGGCGGACGCGCTCGTCCAAGTCTTTCACGAGGGTGAGCAGCGGGCCCGGCAGACCGCTATAAAGAATGGGGTTAAAAATCAAGCTTATGGCGCTGCCCTCGGCAGCGTTAATTCTCTTAGGGACAAGCTATCTGATATATCGGAACAGGGTAACGCGGATATTAGGGATATTCAGACCTCCGGCGAGCCTACCGTGGTGCAGGTCATGCAGATTGTCGCGGTAATTGCGACGGCGCAACAAGCAGCCAATATCGCCGCGGCAAGTTGTGCTGCCGACATCAGCGACGCGGGTCAGCGCATCCTCGAGCAAGAGAGCAACCAGTCGTTTTCCCAGTTCGTCAAAGCCAATGGCATTGACATGAACCAGCTTTTCCGGACACGGGACGCAGCCGACTTAGAGTCCACGGTTCACAGCATGCTCAGAAGCTCGGGCTCAGCGGCAGGTACGGCGGGTAGTGCCGGAATGCCGTCGGGCGATGACCCAGTCGCGTCTGGCCTACCGGCGGCGAGAGTCAATCCGATAGCTCCTGGCTTAGCGGCAGGAATAGTGGGCCGGGGGGTGAATCCGGTGACCGCGAGCCTGCCAGCAAGTCCCATGGGTACTGCCGGAATGCCGTCGGGAGGGAGTTCAGCGACGCCCAGCCCAGTACGCCCAGTCGACTACGTCACGGCGCCACCAGGCCGCACGCCGCCGACTGACACCGACGCCTGTCGCGCCGCCACCGCCCGTAAAACCGGTGTCTCCAGGGCGCCTCCGGCGAATTAGTCGCGCATGACAGCGCCAACCCGCCCGCGCCGGCGCCGGCTTCTACGGCGCCGCCAGTGGCGGCATGACGCGCGCCAACGCAGCCGGCGCCCACCCCAGGCTTCCACCGCGTCGCCGGTCCGCGCAATCCATCAGGCACGCAATCCCATGCCACCATCGATGCCGCCGTCGATGTCTCCTACTGCTCTCGGACCCGCTACATCGGCACCTCCGTTGTCGCCGCCGTCGATGCCGAGTCCGGGGATGTCCGGCATTGGTGGTGTGCCAACTTCGGGAACGCCTGCGATGCCGATGAGTCCACTGGCGCCGCAGACCGGTTCGGCTGCGGGCCTGGCACCGAGTAACTTGATGAACGGCCTCGGCGCCGGGACGATGCCACCGGCAGGCAACGCGCTGCCGCCCCCACCGCCGGTCGCGCCGCCGTCGGCGCCGGCGTCGCCGCAAACTGCACCAGCCGCCGGAGCGGGGGACTGGAATTCGCCACTCCCCGCTGAGAATCCGGCGGTGCCGACGGCTCCGCCGCCCGCGTCCAGTCCGCCACCAGAGCCGCCGATGCCGGCCCAGCCCGCGGCCGCGAACCCCGGTCCCACATCGACGCCGGCACCCCCGGGTTCATTGCCGGCCTATGGCGCTGATCTGCGACCGGTGGCAACCTCCGCGCCGGCGGCGCCGCTCAATACGCCGCCCGCGGCGCTAGGTTCACCGGCAACCAACACCGCCGCCGGCTCCGGCGGTGTGAACCAGGCCGCTGCGGCGGTGCGCCCCGCGCCCGCATCGCCGCCGCAACCGGCACCCATCGGCATCGGTGCCAGGGCCGTCGCGGCCAGCGCGAGCGGCGCTGTGGCGGGCGCGCTTTCGGCCGACGCGACCAAGCGGGCCCGATTACAGCGACTCGTCGACGCGGTGGCCCGCCAAGAGCCCCGGCTGGCCTGGGCGGCCGGTGACCTCTCCGACGACACCACCGTGCTGGTCACCGATCTCGCGAGCGGCTGGATCCCGCCCGGCATCGACATCCCCTCCGCTGTCACGCTTTTGGAGCCGGAGCGTCGTCGCGGCGACCTCCAAACGCTGCTGGGCGAGGTCACCGCTGCTGCCAGTCACGCACCCGGCCGCTACATTCCCGAAGCCGATGAGCCGGTGCCCACTTCTGCGCGTCCGCGAAATGCGCCGGAAATCGAGGAACTGGGTTGGGAACTCAGTGACGCCACCAATTGGCGCGACGGGCTGCCCCAACTGGCGCACACGCTGGCAAAGGCCGCGTTCGCTGGCACAGGAGTGCTCGATTCCGAAGTCGAGCTGCTGCGCGAGCTTATGGATACCGTTGCCGAACGGGTGCTGGATGCCTATCCCGACGATGTCGACCCAGAGGCACTCGGCAATTGGCAGTTACTGGCGGCGATTGCAGCACTGGTCGAGAGCGACAACGTCGCCGCCAACTACCACTTGGCGTGGTTTCAGGCCTGCGCGACAAGCATGGCCGGGCAGCGTTAACTGTTGCCGATGAGCCGCCCACACGTGCAGTTGTTGACCCGCGCCGGATGCACGATCTGCGACCGGGTCAAAGCGCAACTCGCCAAGCTGGCCGCCGAACTGGATTTCGACCTGTCGGACCTCGACGTCGATGCCGCCGCCGCGGCGGGCGACAGCAGCCTGCGCGCCGAATTCGGCGACCGGCTGCCGGTCGTGCTGCTCGACGGTAACGAACACAGCTACTGGGAAGTCGACGAGCCCCGACTGCGGGCGGATCTGGCCAAACGGTAAAGACCGCGCAAATTTGGTAGCCCACCTGCTAAACGTCTAACGTGGGACTTAGTTCGTTCACTGGTGATAGCAAGGGAGCAGGCCAGGTGATTCAGCCGTGAGCGTCCTGCTCTTCGGTGTGTCGCACCGCAGCGCGCCGGTCTCCGTTCTGGAACAACTGTGTTCCGACGAATCCGACCAGATCAAGATCGTCGACAGGGTGATGCAGTCGCCGTTGGTGACTGAGGCCATGGTGCTGTCCACCTGCAACCGGGTCGAGGTCTACGCCGTCGTCGACGCCTTCCACGGCGGTCTGTCGGTGATCGGGCAGGTGCTCTCCGAGCATTCCGGGATGTCGCTGGGTGACCTCACCAAATACGCGTACGTCCGCTACAGCGAGGCCGCCGTCGAGCATTTTTTCGCGGTGGCCAGCGGGCTGGATTCCGCGGTGGTCGGCGAGCAGCAGGTACTCGGCCAGGTCCGCCGCGCCTACGCCGCCGCCGAGGCCAACCGCACCGTTGGACGGGTGCTGCATGAGCTGGCCCAGCGCGCGCTGGCGGTCGGGAAGCGGGTGCACACGGAAACCGCGATCGACGCCGCGGGCGCCTCGGTGGTCTCGGTCGCACTGGGAATGGCCGACGCCAAGCTGGGCGGGCTGAAAGGCAAGACCGCGGTGGTGGTCGGCGCCGGCGCGATGGGCGCGCTGTCGGCTGCTCACCTGACCAGGGCGGGCGTCCGGGATATCCACGTCGTCAACCGCTCGCTGCCCCGCGCGCAGCGGGTGGCCCGCAAGATCCGCGAATCAGGCGTCGGGGCCGAAGCGGTCAGCTTCGACCGGCTGGCCTCGGCGCTGACCGATGCCGACGTCGTGGTGAGCTGCACCGGAGCGGTGCGCCCGGTGGTGTCGTTGGCCGACGTGCATCACGCGCTGGCCGCCGCCCGTCGTGATGAATCGGATCAGCCGCTGGTGATCTGCGATCTGGGCATGCCCCGTGACGTCGACCCTGCGGTGGCCGGGCTGCCGGGCGTGTGGGTCGTCGACATGGATCGCGTGCAACGCGAACCGTCGGCCCGCGCCGCGGCCGCCGACGCCGAGGCCGCCCGCCACCTCGTCGCCGCCGAAGTGGCCACCTACCTGGCCGGCCAGCGTATGGCCGAGGTCACCCCGACGGTCACCGCGCTGCGCCAGCGAGCCGCTGACGTCGTCGAGGCCGAATTGCTGCGGCTGGACAATCGGTTGCCCGGGTTGGACCTCACGCAGCGCGACGAGGTGGCCCGCACCGTGCGGCGGGTGGTGGACAAGCTGCTGCACGCGCCCACCGTGCGGATCAAGCAGTTGGCCAGCGCTCCCGGCGGTGACAGCTACGCCGAGGCGCTGCGCGAGCTGTTCGAACTTGACCAGACCGCCGTTGACGCCGTGGCCACCGCGGGTGAATTGCCTGCTGTATCAACCGATTCCGCTGAGTAGCCGCTTGACCGACGTGATCCGGATAGGCACTCGGAGCAGTCTGCTGGCTACCACCCAAGCCGGTCGTATCCGCGACGCCCTGCTCGCCAACGGTCATCCCGCCGAGCTGGTGACGATCAGCACCGAGGGTGACCGGTCGTCGGAGCCGATCGCCACCATCGGCGTCGGGGTGTTCACCGCCGCGCTGCGGGAAGCCATCCAGGACGGCCGGGTGGACGCCGCGGTGCACTCGCATAAGGACCTGCCAACCGCCGATGACCCACGGTTTGTGATCGCCGCAATACCCCCGCGGGAGGATGCCCGCGATGCGGTGGTGGCCCGCGACGGGTTAGTGCTGGCCCAGCTGCCGACAGGCTCGGTTGTGGGCACCTCGTCGCCCCGACGGGCCGCACAGCTTAGAGCACTGGGTCTCGGTTTGGAAATCCGCCCCCTAAGAGGCAACCTAGATACCAGGTTGAACAGGGTAAGTGGCGGTGATTTGGACGCGATCGTGGTAGCCCGGGCGGGTCTGGCCCGGTTGGGACGCCTTGATGACGTCACCGAGACGTTGGAGCCGGTGCAGATGTTGCCGGCGCCGGCTCAAGGAGCGCTCGCCGTCGAGTGCCGCGCGGGGGATACCGGACTGGCGGCACTGCTGGCCGAGCTCGACGACGCCGACACCCGCGCGGCTGTCACCGCCGAGCGTGCCCTGCTCGCCGAACTGGAGGCGGGGTGTTCCGCGCCGGTGGGGGCGATCGCTGAGGTGGTCGAGTCCATCGACGAGGAGGGCCGCGTCTTCGAGGAGCTGTCGCTGCGCAGCTGCGTAGCGGCGCTGGACGGATCCGACGTGATCCGTGCGTCCGGCATCGGCAGTCCGGATCGGGCACGAGAGCTGGGGCTCTCGGTGGCCGCCGAGCTGTTCGCATTGGGCGCACGCGAACTCATGTCGGCTGCGCGGTGACGCGCAGGAAGTTGGATGAGAGTGACTTGGGAGCGACGATGACGACGCGAGGGCGTAAGCCGAGGCCCGGCCGCATCATGTTTGTGGGCGCGGGTCCAGGTGACCCGGCTCTTCTGACGACGCGGGCGGCCACAGTACTGGCCAATGCCCCTCTGGTGTTCATAGACCCTGACGTGCCCGAGCCGGTGCTGGCGCTGATCGGCAAGGACCTACCACCGGTGTCTGGGCCGGCGCCCGCCGATGCGGGCGCCCAGTCGGAAAGCGGAGCGGCCGAGGGTACCGGCGGCGAGGAACAGCCTGCCGTGGTGTCGGTCGGCCCCGACGTCCGCCCGGCTCTGGGCGATCCCGCCGAGGTTGCCAAGACGCTAGTCGCCGAGGCCCGTTCGGGCGTTGACGTGGTGCGGCTGGTGACCGGTGATCCGCTTTCGGTGGACGCGGTGATCACCGAGGTGAACGCCGTGGCCCGGACCCACCTGCACTTCGAGATCGTGCCCGGCCTGGCGGCCAGCTGCGCGGTGCCGACCTATGCGGGGTTGCCGCTGGGCTCGTCGCACACTGTTGCCGACGTACGCGGGGACGTGGACTGGGGCGCGCTCGCTGCAGGGCCTGGCCCGCTGATCTTGCAGGCCACCTCCTCGCATGTGGCCGAAGCGGCGCGCACGCTGATCGAGTACGGGCTCGCCGACACCACCCCATGCGTGGTGACGGGCTCCGGAACCACCTGCGCGCAGCGCTCGGTGGAGTCCACGCTGGGTGGGCTCACCGATTCGGCGCTGCTGGTCAGCGCCGACCCCACGACACCTTCGCCAGTGGTTGTGACGATCGGCAAGACTGTGCACAACCGGGCCAAGCTGAACTGGTGGGAGAGTCGCGCGCTCTACGGCTGGACCGTCCTGGTGCCGCGGACCAAGGACCAGGCCGGCGAGATGAGCGAGCGGCTGACCGCGCACGGCGCGTTGCCGATCGAGGTGCCGACCATCGCCGTCGAGCCGCCACGCAGCCCCGCGCAGATGGAGCGTGCCGTCAAGGGTCTGGTCGACGGTCGTTATCAGTGGGTGGTGTTCACCTCCACCAACGCGGTGCGCGCGGTCTGGGAGAAGTTCGGCGAGTTCGGTCTGGACGCGCGTGCGTTCTCCGGCGTGAAGATCGCCTGTGTTGGTGAGGCCACCGCTGACCGGGTTCGCGCGTTCGGCATCAGCCCCGAGCTGGTGCCCTCCGGCGAGCAGTCCTCACTGGGTTTGCTCGACGAATTCCCGCCCTACGACAGCGTTTTCGACCCAGTGAACCGGGTTCTGCTGCCGCGCGCCGACATCGCCACCGAGACGCTGGCCGAGGGGCTGCGCGAGCGTGGCTGGGAGATCGAGGATGTCACGGCTTACCGGACGGTTCGTGCGGCTCCGCCGCCGGCGGCTACCCGGGAAATGATCAAGACCGGTGGTTTCGACGCGGTGTGCTTCACGTCCAGCTCGACGGTGCGCAACCTGGTCGGCATCGCCGGCAAGCCGCACGCCCGAACGATCGTCGCTTGCATCGGCCCCAAGACGGCCGAGACGGCCGCCGAATTCGGCTTGCGAGTCGACGTGCAGCCCGAGATCGCCGCGGTGGGCCCGCTGATCGAGGCGCTGGCCGAGCACGCCGCCCGACTGCGCGCCGAGGGCGCACTGCCGCCGCCGCGTAAGAAGAGCCGCAGGCGCTAATGTTTCCCCGGCAACGGCCGCGTCGACTCCGGTCGACTCCGGCGCTGCGCCGGCTGGTGGCGCAAACGTCGCTGGAGCCAAGGCATCTGGTGTTGCCGATGTTCGTCGCCGACGGTATCGACGAGCCGCGGCCGATCGCGTCCATGCCGGGCGTGGTCCAGCACACCCGCGACTCGCTGCGCAGCGCCGCCGCCGCCGCGGTGGACGCCGAGGTGGGCGGACTGATGCTGTTCGGCGTGCCCCGCGCGAAGGACAAGGACGCAGTGGGGTCGACCGGCTCCGACCCCGACGGCATCCTCAATGTCGCGTTGCGTGATCTGACCAAGGATGTCGGCGACGCCACCGTGCTGATGGCCGACACCTGTCTAGACGAGTTCACCGACCACGGGCACTGCGGTGTCCTCGACGAGCGGGGTCGCGTCGATAATGACGCGACCCTGAAGCGGTATGTGGAATTGGCCGTGGCACAAGCGGGTTCAGGTGCTCACGTGGTGGGGCCGAGCGGGATGATGGATGGCCAGGTGGGCGCAATCCGTGACGGCCTGGACGCCGCCGGTTACGCCGACGTGGTGATCCTCGCTTACGCCGCCAAATTCGCGTCGGCGTTTTACGGTCCGTTCCGCGAGGCGGTGAGCTCCAGCCTGTCCGGCGACCGGCGTACCTACCAGCAGGAGCCGGGCAATGCCCGCGAGGCACTGCGCGAGGTCGAGCTGGACCTCGACGAGGGTGCCGACATTGTGATGGTCAAGCCCGCGCTGGGCTACCTCGACGTGGTCGCTGCCGCAGCGCAGATCTCGCCGGTGCCGGTGGCCGCCTACCAGGTATCGGGGGAGTACGCGATGATTTCCGCGGCGGCGGCCAACGGGTGGATCGATGAGCGCGCCGCCGTGCTCGAGTCGTTGACCAGCATCCGGCGCGCCGGCGCCGACATCGTGCTGACCTACTGGGCCGCCGGCGCGGCGGGCTGGCTGTCGTGACGGGTCCCGTCCCGCCGCGGCCGTCGGAGCCGCAGACCCGGCCTGTCGACGTCGACACCGGCTTTTGGTTGTGGGTAGTGGCGTTGCCGCTGATGGTGGCCGGCTACATCGCGGACACCCTCGGGTCCTCAACTGGCCACGGATCGGCGCTGCTGTACATCGCGTCCGGACTGTTTACCGGCGTGCTGTGCGCGATCGTGGTGGCCTTCATGATCCTGATGCGAGCCGGTTACCGCTGGGCCCGCACCACCTTGACCGGCGGCGGGATAGCTGCCGTCGTCTACATCGGAATCCGGCTGTTCACCGTGAATTGGCCGCCTGTGGTCGCGGTCATCTGCGGTATCACCGGCATCGTCGGATCGGTGTTGATCGCCGGCGGAATGTTCCTGTTGCACCGCAGCGACGCCCACGCGTACTTCACCCGCTGAGCGCGCCCACACCTCGCCACTCGGTGAAGTGTGGAAGCGCCTTCGGGCGTTTAGCATTCCGGTCTACGAGTCGGCGCTGGTGATCGGAGTCGCGATGGACATCGTGCCCACCGAGATTGTTCACGCCGCGGCGCTCGGGCGTGTCCAGCACGAAGGGTTGGCCGGCACCTACGCCGCGACGCAGTCGCAGGGATGGGACGCGCAGGCTGGCTGGGTGGGACGGTCGGGTGCAGCGTTGTCGGGACTGCTTGACCGCTGGCAGTCGCATGCGGGAGCACACCACCGCCTGCTCAACGACCACCACCACGCCCTTGAGACCGCAGCGACGGTGTTCCTCCATATGGACGACCACAACGCTCAGCGGCTGAAACTCGTTTCATGACATTGACATTGGCCGAAATCGAAGTATGGGACGACGCAGCAATTGACCAAGTGTTCGCTGCAGCGAGTTCGCGAGCGGAAGGCGCCCAAACCACCGGCGACACGGTCGGCGACCTGCTGACATTCGTCAAGTGGCATGGTGCCACCGCCGAAGCGGCGCGTGACTCGGCAAGCCGCATCAAGCTCACCCTGTCCGATCACGCCGATCAGTGCAGCCAAGTGGCGGCCGCGGCGAGAAAGGCAACGGCCGAGGTTGCCGATTTGAAATACCGGTTGTCCACGATCAAAGCCGACGCCGCGGAAGCCTTCCTCAGCATCGACGAGCAGACCGGCACGCTCACCCGGAAGACCGCCGTGCTCACGGCCAGCCAGCTCGATCACCAGAAAGCCGTGATGCACAACCTGGCGGGCCGCATCAACCAGCTGCTTGCCGACGCCGACGGGGTCGACCGGGATCTGGCCATCGCGATCGAAGCCGCGGATGGAGCCGGCGCAGCCGCCGGTGGCGCCGGACCCGGGGTGGCGGTGCCCTATTTGCCCCATCCGCCAGCAACTTCGGCGTCGCCGGCCGATGTCAGGAAGTGGTGGGACGGCTTGAACCCGCAGCAGCAGACCGACTACATCGCTGACGATCCTGCGGCGATCGACCGCGACGGCATCCCGATCGGGGTTCGTGATGCCGGCAACCGCATCCGCTTACCCCACGAGCTCGCGGCGGCGAAGAAGACGCTGGATCAGGCCACCGAAAGCCAACGGGCCAATGCCCAGGCCAGGTACAACGACCTGCTCGGTATCCAGAACGCTCTCTACCCGAAGAATCCGAACGGGACACCCAAGGCGGTCAACCAAGATGACCGACGCAGCCTGATTCTGCTTGATAGCCAATCAAATCCGCGACAGGTCTTCGGTGCGATCGGAATTGGGGATGTCGATCATGCCGCCCATGTCGGCGTCACGGTTGGTGGGGTCAGCACAAACGCCACCGGCCTGCCGCGTATGGCCGACGAGGTCACCGCCCTGCGGCACACCACATCCGACATCCTCGGGCAGGCTCGCGACGCCAATCCCGATTCCGTGGCCACCATCGCGTGGGTGGGCTACGAACCACCGGCGACCATGTCGGACCTGCGGGTGGTGAGCGACGGCCTGGCGCGCACGGCGGCACCGCACCTCAACAGCTTCTTCAACGGGCTGGGCACTACCACAGAGAACCCGCATCAGAACGTCACGGCGTTCGGTCACTCGTATGGGTCGCTCGTCACCAGCCTTGCGCTGCAAGGCGGCACGCCGGTGAAAAACGCTGTCTTCTATGGCTCGCCCGGCCTGGAATTGGCGCATGCCAGCGACTTACACCTGGCGCCCGCTGGTCACGCCTACTACGAACAGGCGGCCGGCGATCCGATTGACTGGGTGCAGCGGGAGCCGTATTTGTTGCCGGTCGTCACTCCGCTACCCGGCCTGCTGGCCGACTGGTTCCTGGGTAGCGGGGATCATCTGCAGCGCTTCGGCGACACCCCGAACGAGATGCCCGACATCACGCAGCTGTCGACATCGCCGGGAGCCGACCCGATGCATCTCGAGGAGCACCGCGCCGGTGCTCAGGGCCACGCGGAATATGCCCGCGACGACGGCAACGGGAATCTGCGCATGTCGGGATATAACCTGGCGGCCGTGTTGTCCGGTGTGGCGGGTGCACCGAAGACGGGAAACTGAGCCGGCGCCTCCAACGCGCAGTTGGGACCCCCACCTGGTTTGACGTCGACGACAGCAGGGGATGATGGGGCGGTGACCGCAGGCACGGATACCAAGGCTGATCCGCTCTTTCGCGAGATCGGTGCCAGCTGGTACTGGGTGCTGGCCGGCCCGATATTAGCCGGGACCATGCTGTGGGTCGAAAAATCCAGTGGGTACGGCTGGCAGCTGGCGGTCCCGCTGCTTTTTCTGGTGCTGGTGTCTAGCTTCGTCGCGCTGCAGGTCAAGGCGGCGCGGATTCACACGTCAGTCGAACTGACCCACAAGACGCTGCGCCAGGGCACCGAAACCATCCGGGTCGCCGACATTCTGAAGGTCTACCCCGAAGCCGACCATCCGCTGGCGTCCGCAAAGGAGCTGGAGCGCTGGCAGTCGGCACGCGCGCTCGGTGAGCTGGTCGCGGTGCCCAAGGGCCGGATCGGCATCGGTCTGCGACTAAGTGGCGGGCGCACCGCGCAAGCATGGGCCCGTCGGCACCGCCACTTGCGCGCCGCGCTGACCCCATTGGTCGAAGAGCGCGTCGGAACCGACTCAGAAAACCCAGACGCCGGATCACCGCAGTGAGGGCCCGCCTGTGGGCCGGCGTCGAGCTCATCCTGGCCTGCGCCGCGGTGGTGGGCTGCGCGATCAGCTGGTCGGAAGTGCGGTCCACGGTGGCTGTCGCGCCAGTCGCCGACGGTCAGCCGGTCACCACATCGGTGGTCTATGACCCTTCGCTGCTGCTGGTGACCCTGCTGCTGGCGGCGGCCGCCGGCATGCTGGCCGTGATCGGCGCTGCCCGGCTGCGGCGTGCCGGCCGGCGCTCGACGGCATAACTGGCTGGGCTCAGGACGCCAACCAGGCCAACTCCGCGGGCAGCTGCTCACGCCAATACGTGGCGTCATGCCCGCCGGTGCTAAATCCACCCGCCGGTGGCCTGGGCAGCTGGTTGACGAATTCCTTGGTGGCGACGTAGAAGCCGTCGCCAGTCCCGCAGTCCACCCGCAGCGGTATCGACGTCAACTCCACGGAGTTCACCGTGGAGTTCTTCTTGAAGTCATCGAGGCTGTCGAAGGCATCGTGCGGCGCTCCCCAATACGTCAGATAGAGCGCGGGGCTGATCGCGCAGACCGCGAAGGTTCGGGCCGCGCCCAGCCGAGAGCTCAGCCGCATCGCCCCGTAGCCGCCCATCGACCAGCCCATGAACGCCACCTGTGACGTGTCGAGACCCTTGCTGGCAAGCATCGGGATCAGCTCGTTGAGCACCATCGCCCCGGAGTCTTCGCCGGATGCCCGCGGCCGCCAGTAGCCATTGCCGCCGTCGACGCTGACCACCGCGATCGATGGTTTGCCGGTGGCGGGCAGTTTGGCCAGGGCGTCCTCGACACCGAGGCTCATCACTCCAGCGGCATCGCTGTCCAACCCGTGCAGCGCGATCACCGTGCGCAACGGCCCGGTCGCGCCAGGCGGGCGGGTGATGATCCACTTGGTGTTCCGCCCGCCGCGCGCGGCGGAGACGAATGAGCCCTCCTCGCGGGTGGGCAGCGGACTGCTCAGCGGTGCGGGCGCAGCCCGGGTCGCATCCGGCAGCGCTCCCAGCGCCCACAGGCCCGCCGCACCAGCACCGGTGACGCCCAGTCGCAGTGCGGTCCGGCGGGTCACTGAACGCATCTGATTCACCAGCGAATCGTGCCAAGTCAACTGGCGCTGGGCGGCAACGGTCCGACAACAGTCCGGCAACAACGCCTGGCGGTGATGCTGGCGACCAGCGGGGGCTCGCACCGTTTGGTACAAAGTGCGAAATATGTAACACTGTCTCACATGACCGAGCTGAGTGAGCCGCCTGTGACCAGGACGGCGACCGATGCCCTGCCGCTGGGGCCGCAGTCGTTGGTGTGGCGGTACTTCGGCGACAACCGGATGTTCCTGATCGGCCCGCGGCCCGCCGTGCTGCAGAACATGCTCGCCGAACTCGGGCAGGGCGTCCTGGACCACTCGGTGTTCTTCAGTGACACGGCAGCGCGGGTCAAACGCTCGCTGCCGCCGATCTTCATGACCGTCTACGGCGCCGACGACGACCATCCCGGCCAGCAGGTCCGTGATTTTCATCACCAGATCAAAGGGCTCATGCCCCCCGGGCAAGGAAAAGCCGAGCGGTATCACGCGTTGGACCCGGAAACTTACTACTGGGCGCACGCCACCTTCGTCGAACAGGTGCTGTACTTCGCCGACACCTTCGTCAAACGCCTCACCGACGAGGAGAAGGAGCAGATTTACCTCGAGTCGAAGACCTGGTATCGCCGCTACGGCGTCAGCGAACGGCCGATGCCGGCCGACTATGACGACTTCCAGCGGTACTGGGAGCACATGCTCGACCGGGTCATGGTCGCGCATCCGACCGCCAAATACGGTGTGGGATATGTGACCAAGGGTTTCCCCTGCCCCAAGGGGGTGCCCCCGCTGCTGTGGCGGGTGGTCTCGCCGGCATTCAACCCGGTCGCGGCATTCCTCACCACCGGCGGCTTGCCGCCGCGGGCACGCGCTCTGCTCGGTCTGCCCTGGACCGATCGGCAGGAGCGCCGCTACCAGCGGTTCGCCGCAGTATGGCGGTCACGGCCGGTCAACTGGGTGTGGGACCATCTTCCGATGCGGCTGCGCTACAACGGGTTTGCCCGTGCCGGTTACACCCGCTGACCCCGCGACCACTGCCATCCTCGACGCCGCCGTCGTCGAGTTCGAACAATACGGCTTCCGCCGGGTCGCGCTCGACGACGTAGCCCGTCGCGCGCGGGTCAGCCGCACCACCATCTACCGACGCTTCGCCGGGCGCGACGAACTGGTCGCGGCCGTCATCGACCGCGAGAACGCGGTACTTTTCGCCGACATTGCCGAAGAACTGAAAAGCCGTCGGCCACAATCGAATTACTATGTCGAGGCGTTCACGCTGTCCATCATGCGTTTCCGTCAGCACCGGGTGCTGACTCGGATGCTCGCCGACGAGCCCGGTCTGATGCTCGAATTGGCCCATCGGCACTGGGACGCCGCCGTCGAGCGGATGGCGGCCGCACTGCGGGTGATCTTCCCCGACGGCTTCGCCGATCGGATCGGGGCCGCGGCAATCGACGAGCTGGCCGACACCGTCCTGCGCTACGCCGCAATGGTGCTGGTATTGCCCAGCCGCCGGCCGCTCACTAGCGCCGAGGACATTCGTGCATTCGCGACCGAGCACTTCCTGCCCAGCCTGCCCGCAGCCTTGCGCGCCGTGCCGGTGTGAATCGAGCCCGACAGCGCTTAGAGGTGCTAGCGTCCCGGCATGGCGCAGACGCGCGTGGGCAGCGTGAGTACCACGTCGACGCTACGTCGGGGGCTCTCGCAGCGGCAGCTGAACATGATTGCGCTCGGGGGCGTGATCGGCGCCGGCCTGTTCGTCGGATCCGGTGTCATCATTGGTGAAACGGGTCCCGGAGCGTTCATCACCTACGCGCTGTGCGGGGTGATCGTGGTTCTGGTGATGCGGATGCTCGGCGAGATGGCCACTGCGAACCCGTCCACTGGTTCGTTCGCCGACTATGCGCGCAATGCGCTGGGCGGCTGGGCAGGCTTCTCGGTGGGCTGGCTGTACTGGTACTTCTGGGTCGTCGTGGTCGGTTTTGAGGCCATCGCCGGAGGCGCGGTCATCTCCTACTGGATCGACGCGCCGCTGTGGCTGCTGTCCCTGATCCTGATGGTGGGGATGACGGCCACCAATCTGTTCTCAGTTGCCGCGTTCGGCGAGTTTGAATTCTGGTTTGCCGGCGTCAAAGTCGCTGCGATCGTGGCCTTTTTGGCTCTCGGCTCCCTGTTCGTGATGGGGGCGTGGCCGCGCCGCGACATCGATTTCAGCAACCTCACCTCACATGGCGGGTTTTTCCCGCACGGTGTCGGCACCATCTTCGCTGCGATCTCGGTGGTCATCTCCGCGATGGTCGGCGCCGAAGTGGCCACCATCGCGGCCGCCGAAACCACAAACCCCGAGCGCGCGGTTGCCCGGGCGACCAAATCGGTGGTTGCCCGGATCGTGGTCTTCTACCTGGGGTCGGTGTTCTTGCTGGCGGTGATCGTGCCGTGGGACGAGCACCGGCCCGGCACCTCGCCCTACGTTGCCGCGCTGGAACAGATGGGGATCCCCGCCGCGGGTCACATCATGAATGCGGTGGTACTCACCGCGGTCCTGTCGTGTCTGAACTCGGGCCTTTACACCGCGTCCCGGATGTTGTTCGTGCTGGCCGCCCGACACGAAGCCCCGCTGGAGTTGGTCAAAGTCGGTCGCCGCGGGGTGCCCTACGTGGCCATCTTGTGTTCGTCGGTGGTGGGCTTTTTGTGCGTGATCATGGCCTGGTTGGCTCCCGGTGCCGTGTTCGCCTTCTTACTGAAATCCTCTGGCGCCCTGGTCCTTTCAGTCTATCTGCTGATCGCTCTATCCCAGATCGTGTTGCGTCGCCGGACGCCAGCCAGCGGTCTGCGGGTCAAGATGTGGTTGTTCCCAGGACTTTCGGTGCTTACCCTGATCGGGATCGTCGGCGTACTGGTGCTGATGGCGTTCGATCCGCGGGCGCGCATCGATTTATGGCTGGGCCTGCTGTCCTGGGTGGTGGTTTTGGCGCTCTACTTCGTGTCCAAGTGGTGGCGTGGGCCGGCCAAAGTCGAACCCGCACTGCCGCCGACCGGCAAGGCCAGTCGCGTCTTGGTGCTGGCCAACAAAAACGTTTCCACCAGTGAGCTTTTCGACGTGGTGCGACGTGTCGACGCCCAGCAGCGCGCCCAATACTTCGTCTGCGTTCCGGTGAACCCGATCTACACCGGCCAGGCCGAGAGCACCGGTCCGGTATTCGTGTTGGATGCGACCGTTGAGGCGGCCAAACAACGACTGGACGACATCCTGACCGCGATGCGCGACATCGGGTTGCCCGCCGACGGGGAACTCGGCGACTATCGACCGCTGCGCGCACTGGCCGCCGCGGTGGATAGCTTCCAACCCGACCAACTGGTCATCGCCGAAGCCCGGTCGTCATGGTTGCGACTCGGGCTGGTCGACAAAGCCCGTGCGGCGCATCCGATCCCGGTTACCCATGTGATGTCTAGCCGGCCGGCGGCGGATCTGGCGCTCTCGCCTCTTCAAACGACCTGACGCCGGATTCACAACCCGAGAACCTGATGGCTGCCACACCGCAACTCGGCCAACGGCTGTCGCAACGGCAGCTGACCATGATCGCGATCGGCGGTGTCATCGGCGCCGGGTTTTTCGTCGGATCGGGTGTCGTGATACGAACCACCGGCCCCGCCGCGTGTCTGACCTACGTGCTGTGCGGCGTGCTCGTCGTTCTCGTCATGCGGATGCTCGGCGAAATGGCCACTGCCAACCCCTCGACGGGATCGTTCGCCGACTACGCACGCACTGCGCTGGGCGGATGGGCGGGTTTCTCAGTGGGCTGGCTGTATTGGTACTACTGGGTGATCGTCGTTGGTTTCGAAGCGGTCGCCGGCGCCAAAGTCGTCAACTACTGGTTCAGTGCGCCGTTGTGGCTGGTTTCGCTGATCCTGATGCTCACGATGACTGCGACCAACCTGTTCTCGGTATCATCCTTTGGAGAATTCGAATTCTGGTTTGCCGGAGTCAAAGTCGCGACCATCCTGATTTTTCTCGGACTCGGCACGCTATTCGTCCTTGGGCTCTGGCCTGGTCGACACCGGGATTTCTCCAACCTGAGCTCTCATGGCGGGTTTTTCCCGGACGGCGTCGGCAGCGTCTTCGCCGGAGTCGTTGTCGTGATCTTCTCGATGGTCGGCGCGGAGATCGCGACCATCGCGGCCGCCGAAACGTCCGATCCCGAGCGCGCCATTCGCCGAGCCACCAACGCCGTCGCCGCTCGCATCGTGATTTTCTTCGTGGGCTCGGTTTTCCTGCTCGTCGTGATCCTGCCGTGGAACTCAGTGCAGATTGGCGCCTCACCGTTCGTCGAAGCCTTCCAGCACATCGGGATCCGTGGTGCGGGTGACGTGATGGATGCGATTGTGCTCACCGCAGTGCTTTCCTGCTTGAACTCCGGGCTGTACACCGCATCCCGCATGCTGTTCGTGCTGGCCGGCCGGGGAGATGCGCCGGTCCGGTTGACGAAGGTCAGCCGCCGCGGCGTGCCCTACATCGCGATCCTGTCCTCATCGGTGGTGGGGTTCCTGTGCGTCATCTTGGCGAAAATCTCTCCGGGCACGGTGTTTCTCTTTTTACTCAACTCGTCAGGCGCCATCGTGCTGTTCGTCTACATGCTGATCGCGCTGTCGCAGATCGTTTTGCGCCTGAAGACGCCGCCGGAGAAATTACGCGTCAAAATGTGGTTCTTCCCGGTGCTTTCGATCCTGACACTGAGCGCGATCGTCGGCGTGCTGGTGCAAATGGCGTTTCACCCCACCGCTCGTGTCCAGTTTTGGCTCAGCCTGCTGTCCTGGGCCGTGGTGGTCGTGGTGTATCTGGTTAGCAAGTGGTGGCGCGGCCGGGTCGCGCCCGAGGCTTTGCCCGCGACGCCGACGACGGCATCCGGCCACCTAGACCCTGAAGCGCCGCCTCGGCCCTGGGGGCGTTGAGGTTCTTCAACCAGTCACGGTCCGGCCCGGGCGAGCCGTTGCGGTAGCTGCATGTCGGCATCAAACTCTTACCGCATGGCCTATCTCAAGCCTCCGTGGTTCACCGTCAAGGTCTTCAACCGGATCGCGATGGCCACCGGCATCAGCAACAGCGAAACCCTCACGGTCACCAAGCGGGGCAGCAAGGAGCCCCAGCACATTCCCGTTGTCACCGTGGACATCGGCGGCACCCGGTATCTGGTATCCACCCGCGGTGAGTCGCAGTGGGTCAAAAACGTCCGCGCCAACCCCACCGTCACCCTGACGACGAAGTCCGGCGCGGTGACGTATGTCGCGCGCGAAACGCCTACCCCGCAGCGCCAGCCCATCCTGAGCGCCTACCAGAAAAAGGCGGGCAGAGCCGTCGACGGCTACTTTCGCAAATTGCCTGACCCGGCCGACCACCCGGTATTCGCGCTCACCGAGGCATAGGTGTGACGGGCAAAAGCCTGCGGGCGAGCCGGGCTAGCCGCGACGGGGCCGGGTTCCATGGTTGTCGGTCGTTCGCGGGCCAGGCGTAGCACGGCGTTTGTCCGGACAGCAGTTGCCGTAGGCCCGGAGCGTCCAGCTCACTGGCCGACCATGCGTAGAGGTGTTCCGCTCGGGGCGTGATGACGCCGATGTCGAGGAGATGGCCTAGTCCGTGTTCGGCCTGCGCGTACGGCGCGATGTCGTCGCCGAGCGGATAGCGGTCGGGCAGCACCCGCGAGAGTGACAGAAAGATGCTCGTCATGCCCAGCCGTGGATCGCCGAGAAGCCGGCCGGCGGGAGCCAGCCAGGCCAGTGCCAGCCGCGGCGCGGCGACCATCGCGTGGGTGTAGAGAACCCGAGCCAGCACCACGTTCATGAAGAACCGTTCGATTCGGCCTTCGCGGGCCGCCAGGTGTTCATGTTCGAGATACCCGTCGACGACGCTCATGTTGTGCGCCCGATACCAGCGATCGGCGCTGGGATGACGGATGAACTCCAGCCACTCCGCGACCGTCGGCGAGCTCGGCGGGCCGGGATGGCCGAAGGCCAGCGCACGGGCTTCGCCCACGTCGTGGAGCAGGCGCGCGTTGACTGCCCGCCACCATGGGCTTCCCGGCCTCGGCGAGTCGATCGGGTTGAGCAGTCCCCGCCGCAGCTGCCATCCCATGAACGCCGACGCCGCCTGGCGGTAGGGAAGATAGCCGCGGTCCACGTCCGGGGGGACGTGGTATTGGCTGCGCATCAGTGCCAGCCGCCCATCGGGGTCGTCCCGGACGGCTCCGACGCTGGCGAGTGCGGCCTCGCGGGCCGATTGCCGGATCACGAGTCGATTGTTCCAACGCCAACCCCGCACGAGTTGGGAATAAAGCGGACTATAGTCCGCTTATGCCTGTCCGTCTAAGTTCTTCCACGACGTCGAAGGAGCATCCAATGAGCAAGCTGGCGGTGATCTATTACTCTGCGACCGGCCACGGCACGGCGATGGCGCATCGAGTCGCCGAGGCCGCGGAGGCGGCCGGGGCCGAAGTACGCCTGCGCCACATCGCCGAAACCCTCGATCCACAGTCCTTTGCCCACAACCCGGCGTGGACGGCCAATTACCAGGCAACGAAGGATCTGCCGTCGGCGACCGGTGATGACATCGTCTGGGCGGACGCCGTCATCTTCGGATCACCGACCCGATTCGGAGGACAGACGTCGCAGTTCCGGGCATTTATCGACAGACTGGGTGGCCTGTGGGCCCAGGGCAAGCTGGCGGACAAGGTCTACGCGGGTTTCACCTCATCGCAAACCGCGCATGGCGGACAGGAAACGACGCTGGTCAACCTGTACACAACGCTGATGCACTTTGGCGGCATCATCGTGCCCCCGGGCTATACCGACCCAGTGAAGTTCGTGGACGGAAATCCCTACGGTGTCGGCCACATCACTGGGCCGGAGAACAAAAACCCGCTCGACGAAGCGACACTGAACGCCTTGGACCACCTGGCCCGGCGAGTGGTCGGCGTGGCGGACCGCCTCCATTAGGCACCCGAAATGAGTGGGCCCGCCAGCGGCGTTGAGGTTCTTCAACCAGTCGCGGTCCGGGCGGTAGGTCACCAGGATCGCCACACCCGGCTTGCCGTCCACTTCAGCGTTGAACACACTCAACGGAAATCGGTGTGATTGGGCCTCGTAGGGCGCGGTTAGGATCGTTTTACTTTGCTCGTGTTATGAGGAGGTTGGTCGTGGTCTTTGGGATGGAGCCAGCCGCAGTGGCAGCGTCGGCCGGTAATGAGGCGGGGTTGGCTGCGGAGTCGGCGGGGGTTGCTGGAGCGGCGGCGGGCGCGTTGGCGCCGCCGCCGATGGCCTTGGATATGGATTCGGCGCGGTTAGCGGTGCTGGCCGCAGCGGCCGGACAAGAGCATGTGGCGATGGTTGAGCAGCATGCGGCGTCGAGGGGGTTAACGCCCCGCCGTCTTCTGGCCCCGGCCAGCCGGCACCAAGCAGCACCGCGCCTTCGCCCGGCCAGCCCGGTTCCGAACAACCAAATGCGCCTAGCGGCCCAAATCTCAATCAGCAGGCGACGCGAATCGGTGATGATGTCGGAAAGAACGTGCCTAAGGGCTCAAGACTAAATACATTGATCGATAGGCTTAATCAATTGCACATCGGCGATCAGCAACAGGCTGCGGAGGCGGCAGAAGCCGCGGCGAAAGCGGCATGGGGTGAGACCGCGGGAATTGTCGACAGACCTAATGGGTCAAAGCTGGTGCTACCCGCTAACCCGCTTTTCGGTGAAGCAATCATGGTAGCCCCGGATGGAACGCTTTCTGCATTTCGGGGCGACCTCTTTCCGTGGCTGCCGAAGTAATGGAGTAGGCGATGGATGTAACTTTATTTGCCGCAGTAGTAGACTTCGAGGTCTATCTCCTTATGACAATGAAGCCGCGGCTGTCTTTAGCAGATACCCAAGGCTTATTGGATGCCCAGCTGACCAAAATAGGGCTATCCTTGGACGGCGCAGTACGTATTCACGATCGGGTGGCAGAAGGCCTCAGCGAAGAGACGTCGCGATTTCGAGACATGAAGACGCTATTAGGAGTTCTTGACGAGGACGCCACATCGCTGAAGTACAGCAGTGTGCTGTGGCCCGGATTCGAATTCAACGCCCACGCCGGCAAAAACGGACTACTTGAGTCAGCAGGTTACAAGCACACCGAGCACACACCGCTCGACGTCGAATCTCCGGTTCAGCTGGCCGCTTGGAGCGTCGACATTTCCGAATTTGATGAACGTTTCGGTCCTGCTACTCGACGGGGCAAGAGGCCGTTATTCGACGACATTCTCCCCGCGTACGAAGAGTATGAGTTCTTATGGCAGGGAGACCGCTACGGGGCGGGATTCCTTTGGGGACTTTTCTTGTCCTCATCTGCCTACTGGGAGTGATATGGAAAAGCCCATCCTCAACGAGCTG
Source organism: uncultured Actinomycetota bacterium (assembly GCA_963744835.1). Classification (GTDB taxonomy): domain Bacteria; phylum Actinomycetota; class Actinomycetes; order Mycobacteriales; family Mycobacteriaceae; genus Mycobacterium. Next base: position 183,287 of record CAVUVB010000006.1, on the reverse strand, counting down.
CGATACATCAGCGGAGCTCAGAACCGGCTGCTGATTCGGCCTCGTGCTGGACATAGCGCGCATCCGCTTCAGCGACCCTGACCCGGGAGCGGCCGTCCGCGCGAGTCGGCAACCTCACCGAACAGCGGCGCCGGGACGCTTCACCTTGGTGTGGCGCGGCCTGCTTGGGCTTGAACGTGCTGCCCCCCGGGGGCGTGTAATCCATGTCCGATTCAAAACCAAGACGCGGTCCACTCCGAATACCCCACGGAGGAGGAAACAATGACCCATCCCCCCGTCGACGATCTGCCGGAAGAGGCCGCCGCCACACTGCTCGGCGTCTGCGGGCAGCTGTCGCAGTCGCGGCAGCAGGGCCTGGCGCGTTGGGCCGCCTCGGTGTCCGACGCGCTGTTCGCCCGGCTGGTGTCGGTGACGACCGGTGTGTACATCGACTCGGACGCCGAACCGTGCCCGCGGCTGGCCCAGCTTGACGTCGCCGAGCTGGAAGGTCTGCATTCCGTCTTGGCCGCGGGTGCCGACGCGAGTGGCGATGACGCAGTCGTCGACTGGTGCACCCGCATGGGCCGGCTGATCGTCGCCGACTTCCACCGCCGCCTCCACGAGCAGGCAGTGATCGACGCGAAGGCCGCAGCAATCGAAGCCGAGGAACAGCGCCTCGCCCGCGCAGCACGGCCTTCGCACGACCTGTACGGCATTCTGCGGTGGTCCCCGGTGTCCAAGCGGTCCGAGGGAAAGGATTCTTAGTTACCCCGCAGCGCACCAACTACACCCTGTAGTGAAGCCGCTCGCCGCAGCTGGGACACTAGGGACGTGTCTCGATCCGATCGCCCGGCTCGCCCCCGCGAGCGGGGGGACCCCCACCCCGGGCCGGCTGAGCGGCCCGCATCGTCGCCGCGCGCCGACGTCTCGGCGAAGCTGTTCGACGACGCCTGCGCGGTCATTCCCGGCGGGGTGAACTCGCCGGTGCGTGCTTTCAAGGCGGTAGGTGGCACCCCCCGTTTCATCACCGAAGCCCACGGTTGCTGGCTCACCGACGCCGACGGCAACCGCTACGTCGACCTGGTCTGCTCGTGGGGGCCGATGATCCTGGGCCACGCACACCCGTCGGTGGTGGACGCCGTCGCAAAGGCCGCTACGACCGGGCTGTCGTTCGGAGCGCCAACTCCCGCCGAAACCGAACTGGGTGCCGAGATCATCGACCGGGTGCACGCCGTGCAGCGGATCCGGCTGGTCAACTCGGGCACCGAGGCCACCATGAGCGCGGTGCGACTGGCCCGCGGTTTCACCGGCCGCGCCAAGGTCGTCAAGTTCTCCGGTTGCTACCACGGCCACGTCGACGCGTTGCTCGCCGACGCGGGCTCCGGCGTGGCGACGCTGGGACTACCGTCGTCACCGGGGGTCACCGGCGCCACCGCCGCCGACACGATTGTGTTGCCGTACAACGACGTTGATGCTGTCGAGCAGACGTTCGTGCGGTTCGGTGATCAGATCGCCGCGGTGATCACCGAGGCCAGTCCCGGCAACATGGGTGTCGTCCCGCCGGCACCGGGCTTCAACGCCGCGCTGCGCGCGATCACCGCCGAGCATGGTGCGTTGCTGATCATCGACGAGGTGATGACCGGGTTTCGGGTCAGCCGAAGTGGTTGGTATGGAATCGATCCGGTAGACGCCGACCTGTTCACCTTCGGCAAGGTGATGAGCGGCGGGCTGCCGGCCGCGGCGTTCGGCGGTCGGGTCGAGGTGATGGAACGGCTGGCGCCGCTGGGGCCGGTGTATCAGGCGGGCACGCTGTCCGGCAACCCGGTGGCGGTGGCCGCGGGGCTGGCGACGCTGCGGGCCGCTGACGACGCGGTGTATGCCGCGCTGGACGCCAATGCCGACCGGCTGGCCGGTCTGCTCTCCGATGCTCTGACGAAGGCCGGTGTGCCACACCAGATCCCGCGGGCCGGCAATATGCTCAGTGTGTTCTTCGGCGATGCGCCGGTAACCGATTTCGCGTCAGCACGCGCCAGCGAGACGTGGCGTTTTCCGGCGTTCTTTCACAGCCTGTTGGACGGCGGTGTCTACCCGCCGTGCAGCGCGTTCGAGGCGTGGTTCGTCTCGGCGGCTCTCGACGACGCCGCGTTCACCCGGATCGCCGAGGTGCTGCCCGTGGCCGCCGCCGCAGCCAAGGAGAGCAAGCCCTGATGGCCGAACAGACCCGGATCCACTTGGTACGCCACGGCGAGGTGTACAACCCCGAGGGCGTGCTGTACGGAAGGCTGCCCGGATTTCGTCTGTCCGACAAGGGTATTCAGCAAGCGCAGGCGGTGGCTGATGCGTTGGCCGACCGCGACATCGTCGCGGTGATCGCCTCCCCGCTGCAGCGGGCGCAAGAGACCGCCGCGCCCATCGCCGCCCGCCACGACGTGCCGGTGGACACCGACGCGGACCTGATCGAGTCGACGAACTTCTTTGAGGGCAAGCGATTAGGACCTGGCGACGGCGCCTGGCGGGACCCACGGTTCTGGTGGCAGCTACGCAACCCGTTCACGCCGTCGTGGGGCGAGCCGTACAAGCAGATCGCGGCCCGGATGACGACGGCGGTGGACAAGGCCCGCGCGCGGGCGGCCGGCCACGAGGCGGTGTGCGTCAGCCATCAGCTGCCGGTGTGGACCGCGCGCCTGGCGCTGACCGGCAAGCGACTGTGGCACGACCCGCGACGCCGCCAGTGCGCGGTGGGCTCGGTGACATCGCTGGTTTATGACGGCGACCGGCTGGTCGACGTGCTCTACAGCGAGCCGGCGGGCGGTTGAGTATGCGGCGGCTGGTGTGCGTCGCTGCGGTGCTGGCCGGCCTGCTGGCCGGCTGCTCCAGCGGCGACGACGCGGTCGCTCAGGGCGGCACCTTCGAATTCGTCGCGCCCGGCGGCAAAACCGACATCTACTACGACCCGCCCGACCACCGCGGCCGACCCGGGCCGATCGCCGGCCCCGAGCTGATGGACCCCGCACACAGCGTCTCGGTCGACGATTTCGCCGGCAAGGTCGTGGTGATCAATGTGTGGGGCCAGTGGTGCGGGCCGTGCCGGGCCGAGGTCGGCCAGTTGCAGCAGGTGTACGACGCCACCCGCGCCGACGGGGTGGCGTTGCTGGGCATCGACGTCCGCGACAACAATCGGCAAGCCGCTCAGGACTTCGTCAAAGACCGCAACGTGACCTACCCATCGATCTACGACCCGGCGATGCGCACCATGATCGCGTTCGGCGGCAAATACCCCACCACGGTCATCCCGTCCACGATCGTGCTCGACCGCCGGCATCGCGTCGCCGCGGTGTTCCTGCGCGAACTGCTCGCCGAAGATCTGCAGCCGGTGGTACAACGCGTCGCCGCGGAAAAGCCAGTAGAGCAGGCGCCGCCGGGGCCGCAATGAGCACCGGGTTCACGGGTTTCACCGCGATCGCCGCGTCGGGGCCGCTGCTGGTGGCGCTGGCGGTGTGTCTGCTGGCCGGGCTGGTGTCGTTTGCGTCGCCGTGCGTGGTGCCGCTGGTGCCGGGTTATCTGTCGTATCTGGCCGCGGTGGTCGGTGTCGACGAACAGCCGCAGCCCGGTTCGGTCAAGGCGCCGCCCGCGGCGCGGTGGCGGGTCGCCGGGTCGGCGGCGCTGTTCGTCGCCGGGTTCACCGTGGTGTTCCTGCTCGGCTCTGTCGCCGTGTTGGGCATGACGACCACGTTGATCACCAACCAGCTGATGCTGCAGCGGGTCGGCGGCGCGCTGACCATCCTGATGGGCCTGGTGTTCGTCGGTTACGTCCCGGCGCTGCAGCGCCAGGTCCGGTTCGCGCCGCGGCAGTTGTCGACAGTCGCCGGAGCGCCGCTGCTGGGCGCGGTGTTCGCGTTGGGCTGGACGCCGTGTCTGGGGCCGACGCTGACCGGGGTGATCACCGTCGCGTCGGCCACCGACGGCGCCAGCGTGGCCCGCGGGATGATCTTGGTACTCGCCTACTGTCTGGGCCTGGGCATCCCGTTCGTGCTGTTGGCGTTCGGGTCGGCCGCGGCCGTCGGTGGGCTCGGCTGGCTGCGCCGAAACACCAGGGCGCTGCAGATCTTCGGCGGCGTGCTGCTGATCGCGGTCGGTGTCGCCCTGGTCACCGGGGTGTGGAACGACTTCGTGTCGTGGCTGCGCGACGCGTTCGTGTCCGACGTGAGGTTGCCGATTTGAGTGCGCCGGTTCCACCGCGAGAAGACGCAAAATCGCCTAAAACAGCGCCTTTTGGGGCGATTTTGCGTCTGCTCGCGCAGAAAACCCGCAACACCTGGCGCGGACTGACTTCGATGGGCACGGCGCTGGTGCTGCTATTTCTGCTGACCCTCGGCGCATTGCCCGGCGCTCTGTTGCCGCAACGCAGCCTCAACGCCGGGAAGGTCGACGAATACCTGGCGGCTCACCCGTTGATCGGGCCGTGGCTGGATGCCCTGCAGGCGTTCGACGTGTTCGGCAGCTTCTGGTTCACCGCCATCTACGTACTGCTGTTTGTATCGCTGGTGGGCTGTCTGACCCCGCGGATCGTCGAGCATGCTCGCAGCACGCGGGCAACGCCGGTGCCCGCCCCGCGCAACCTGGCCCGGCTGCCCAAGCACGCCACCGCCGTGGTCGCCGGTGAACCCGACAAGCTGGCGACGACGCTGGCCGGACGGCTGCGCGGCTGGCGCACAGTCACCCGCAAAGCCGTCGACGACAGCATCGAAATCTCCGCCGAGAAGGGCTACCTACGCGAATTCGGCAACCTGGTGTTCCATTTCTCGCTGCTGGGCCTGCTGGTGGCGGTGGCCGTCGGCAAGCTGTTCGGCTACGAGGGCAACGTCATCGTGATCGCCGACGGCGGCCCAGGTTTCTGCTCGGCATCGCCGGCCGCGTTCGACTCGTTCCGGGCCGGCAACACCGTCGACGGCACCTCGCTGCGCCCAATCTGCTTGCGGGTCAAGGACTTTGCGGCGCACTATCTAGCGTCTGGGCAGGCCACGTCGTTCGCGGCGGACATCGACTACCAAGCCGGCGCCGATCTCGCAGCCGATCGTTGGCGGCCCTACCGGTTGGAGGTCAACCATCCGCTGCGGGTCCACGGCGACCGGGTCTACCTGCAGGGCCACGGCTACGCGCCGACCTTCAGCGTGACCTTCCCCGACGGGCAGACCCGCACCTCGACGGTGCAGTGGCGCCCCGACAACCCCCGGACGCTCTTATCGTCGGGCGTGGCGCGCATCGACCCGCCCGCCGGGGCCTATCCCGACGCCACCGAACGCCGCAAACACCAGATCGCCATCCAGGGTCTGCTCGCGCCCACCGAGCAGCTCGAGGGCACCCTGCTGTCGTCGAGCTTTCCCGCGCTCAACGCCCCGGCGGTCGCCGTCGACGTCTACTCCGGCGACACTGGCCTGGATACCGGCCGGCCGCAGTCGCTGTACTCGCTGGATTCGCGCCTGATCGAGCAGCACCGGCTCACGAAGGTCAAACGGGTCAACCTGCGGGCCGGCCAGCAGGTGCGCATCGACCAGGGCCCGGCGGCAGGCACCGTCGTGCGTTTCGACGGCGCTGTCCCGTTCGTCAACCTGCAGGTCTCGCACGACCCCGGTCAGATCTGGGTGCTGGTCTCCGCGATCGCGATGATGGCCGGCCTGCTGGTGTCGCTGCTGGTGCGCCGGCGGCGGGTATGGGTGCGACTGCTTCCCATGGCGCACGGTACGGTGAATGTCCAGGTGGGCGGCCTGGCGCGGACCGACAACGCCGGCTGGGGCGATGAGTTTGAACGGCTCACCGGCCGGCTGCTGGACGGGTTCTCGGACGGATTCGAGGCGCCGGTAGCTGCGCCCGGCGAACCGGTCGGGAGCGGAAGGAGCCTGGAATGAACACCTTGCACGTCAACGTGGGCCTGGCGCGCAATTCCGACTGGGCATTCACTTCCGCGGTGGTGGTGCTGGTGGTCGCGTTGCTGCTGCTGGCCGTCGAACTCGCCTACACACGCAGTCGCCGCACCCCGGAGCTGGTCAGCGCCGGATCCGTGGCCGCCGATAGCGCGACGCCGGGCGTCGTGGTCGACGCCCCGCGGCGGCCGCTCGACGAACGCGTCGGGCGCGCCGGGCTAGCGCTGGTTTATGCCGGAATCGGGCTTTTGCTGGTCTGCATCGTGCTGCGCGGCCTGGCGACCATGCGGGTGCCGTGGGGCAACATGTACGAGTTCATCAATCTCACCTGCCTTTGCGGCCTGGTCGCCGGCGCGATCGTGTTACGCCGACCGCAGTACCGCCCGCTGTGGGTGTTTTTGCTGCTGCCGGTGCTGATTTTGCTGACGGTGTCCGGGCGCTGGCTCTACACCAATGCCGCGCCGGTGATGCCCGCACTGCAGTCCTACTGGCTGCCGATCCACGTGTCAGTGGTCAGCCTGGGGTCAGGAGTGTTTCTCGTCGCGGGCGTGGCCAGCATCCTGTTCCTGCTGCGGACCTCTCGGTTCGCCGAGCCGGATACTTCGGGCGCGTTTACCCGGATGGTGCAGCGGCTGCCCGATGCGCAGACGCTGGATCGCATCGCGTATCGGACCACGATATTCGCCTTCCCGGTCTTTGGTTTCGGTGTGATCTTCGGCGCAATCTGGGCCGAGCAGGCTTGGGGCCGTTACTGGGGCTGGGATCCCAAGGAGACTGTGGCGTTCATCGCATGGATGGTGTACGCCGCCTACCTGCATGCCAGGTCGACGGCGGGGTGGCGGGACAGAAAGGCTGCCTGGATCAACGTGGCCGGTTTCGTGGCCATGGTGTTCAACCTGTTCTTCGTCAACCTGGTGACGGTTGGCCTGCACTCCTATGCTGGAGTGGGCTAAGCGCGTATCGGGGGTGGCGCCCGGCGCTGCGATATGTTCGATAACAGGACCGTTCGTTCAATAAGTGACCCGAGTATTGCAACAAGGGGATAGTGCACGTGTCTGACCATCCGACGCAGAGTGCGAATGCGGGGGGATCGCACGCTCGCGAAGACCATCCGACTGGCCAGCAGCCGCCGCAGCCGCCGCTCAACGAGGCGCCGACCAGGGCGTTCGCCGGGTTCCGCGACCGGCGTTACAGCGAGGCTGCGACGCGGGGCGTGCCGCCGCCCGAAACTCGCGTCGAGCCGCGGGCCTGGGCGGCCACCCCGCACAAGGGACTTCCACGGGTTGTCGATTCGCCCTCGCAGGGCCGCCCCGTCTATTACGGGGGCCCGCCGCCTGCCGCGCCGACCAACACCAACACCGGGCAGCGTCAGGCGCTCGTGCCACCGTCGCCATACCCGGAACTGTCCACCAGCACATTGCTGCGCCAGGTCAAGCCGGCGCCGTCGGAGGGTTGGCGGCGATGGCTGTATGTCTTGTCAGGGCAGCTGATCAACGTCGGCGAGAGCCCGCGGACTCTGCGCTACAACGACCTGGTCGTGCAGGTCAACAAGCCGCTGCGAGGGTGCTACCGCATCGCGATGCTCTCGCTGAAGGGCGGCGTCGGCAAAACCACCATCACCGCCACGCTGGGGTCCACCTTCGCTTCGATTCGTGGGGACCGGGTGGTTGCCGTGGACGCCAACCCCGATCGCGGCACACTGAGCCAAAAGGTGCCGTTGGAGACGCCGGCCACCGTACGGCATCTGCTGCGCGACGCCGAGGGCATCGAGCGCTACAGCGACGTCCGCAGCTACACCTCGCAAGGTCCGAGCCGGCTGGAAGTGTTGGCGTCGGAAACCGATCCGGCCATGTCCGAGGCGTTCAGCGCGGACGACTACACCCAGACGTTGGACATTCTGGAGCGGTACTACGGGCTGGTGCTCACCGACTGCGGGACCGGGCTTCTGCATTCGGCGATGACGTCGGTACTGACCAAGGCCGACGCCCTGGTTGTGGTCAGCTCAGGCTCGATCGACGGTGCGCGCAGCGCCTCGGCGACGTTGGACTGGCTCGACGCGCACGGCCACGAGGATCTGGTCCGCAATTCGATTGCGGTCATCAACGCGGTGCGGCCTCGCTCCGGCAAGGTCGACATGCAGAAGGTGGTGGATCACTTCTCCCGTCGTTGCCGCGCGGTGCGCCTGGTGCCGTTCGACCCGCATCTGGAGGAGGGTGCGGAGATCAGCCTGGACCGGTTGAAGCGGGAGACCCGCGAGGCGCTCATCGAATTGGCAGCCGTTGTCGCAGACGGTTTTCCGGCCGATCAGCGCCGATCCAATGAGCACTTCATCTAGCGCGGGTTGTTGTCACCGTGGCTTAGCCGCCACAGGAAATCCGGGTCGTCGTCGGGCCCGATGACGCGCGTCTTCTCCCGGTGGATCTGCGAGCGAGCCGCCCGCCAGCCGATGTAGATCAGTGTCCCCAGAACCAGGACGAGGAGCAGGTACAGCACTCGACACCTCCTTGGTCCGAATATACGCGGCACCTTAGGCTCGCACTGTGCCAGACGGTGAGAATCCCGCCGGCCGCGCCGCTGTTAGCGTCGTGCTTTACGTGGCGGCTCGGCTGGTTTTGGTCGTCGTGCTCAGCGCGGCGATTTACGCGACGGGCCGACTGCTGGGCTTGCACGACTTCCCGCTCATCGTCGCCATATTGTTCGCTCTCGTCATCGCGATGCCGCTGGGCATCTGGCTCTTCGGTCCGCTGCGTCGGCGGGCCACTGCCGGCCTGGAGGTGGCCACCGAACGGCGGCGCCGCGACCGCGAACAGTTACGGGCCAGGCTGCGCGGCGAGGCGCCGGCCGACGACGGCATCGACACATCCGGCTAAGGCGCTTCTCACCGCAGCTACGACGACCTGTCAACGTTTCTTGACACGCGCGGGGCGTCAAGCTACCTTGACACCCGTGACTGAGTTATCCGATCCGTCGCTGGATTCCACCGCCGACGCCGCGGGAAGCGCCGACCCCGCAGTGGGGCTGCGCGCGGTACGAGCACTGCAGCGGCTGCAGGAGCGGCTGGAGGCGATCCATGTCGCCCACGCCCGCGAGCAGGGCTGGAGTTGGCAGGCCATCGCCAGCGCGCTCGGCGTCAGCCGGCAGGCGGTGCACCAGAAATACAACCGGAGGAGATGACCGATGAGACCGTTTGAGCGGTTCACCCGCAACGCCCGGATCGCTGTCATGCTGGCCCGGGAAGAGGCCCGCGAATTGCGCGACCGCGAAATAGGTTCACAGCATCTGCTTCTCGGCATCTTGCAGGCTGCGGGCGAGGACCTGTCGGCGGTGTTGACTGGCTACGGGCTGACCGCCGAGGTAGTGCGGGGCCGCCTGGCCGAAACCTCCACCGGCGACCAGTCATTCGACGAGGACGCCGACGCGCTGCGCGCCATCGGTATCGATCTGCGGGCCGTTCGCGACAGCGTCGCTCGCACCTTCGGTGCCGATGCTTTCGATAACGCCCTGTCACGTTCGGGTAGACGCCGCCGCGCACGAGGACGTATTTCTTTCAGCCACGGTGCCAAAAAGGTGCTCGAGCTCGCCCTGCGAGAAGCATTGGCGCACAAGGACAACGAAATCCGCTGCGAGTACCTGCTGCTGGGCATCGTGCGAAGTGGCGACAACGCGGCCGTCGGCTTGATTACCGAACACGTCTACACCGCGCAGTTACGTGCCGCGGTCATCAAGCTGCTGGACAAAGCCGCGTAGTTTTGGCTTCTCGTCGAGTGTGAATCGACGGCGACGACACGCCGGACGGCCCCGCCCGGACGGCCCCGCCCTGTGTCACACTCGAAGCCTTCAGCGCGTCAACGCCAACGCCGCAGCCACCGCGATCGACCACACCAGCAGCGTCAGGCCGGTGTCGCGCAGTACCGGAATCAACTCGGCTCCGGTGCGACCGGATCGCACCGGAGCCGCGGCCCGCAGCGCCAACGGCGTGGCCACCAGACCCACCGCGCACCACGGCGTGGCCGCCGTCAGCGTCAGAGTCAACGCTCCGGCGAGCGTCAGCAGCGCTTGGTAGAAGATGCGAGTCCGGTTGTCGCCTAGCCGCACCGCCAATGTGCGCTTGCCGGACACTGCGTCAGTGGGAATGTCGCGTAAGTTGTTGGCCACCAACACCGCTGACGACAGCGCGCCGGTCGTCACCGCCAACACCAGACCCACCCAGTCCACCCGTAACGCTTGGGTGTACTGAGTGCCAAGCACCGCGACCAGCCCGAAGAACACGAAGACTGCGAGTTCACCAAACCCGGCGTAGCCGTAGGGCTTTGACCCGCCGGTGTACAGCCACGCCCCGGCGATACACAAAACGCCGACGACGATCAGCCACACCGCGCTGGTCAACGCCAGCGCCAGCCCAGCCGCCGCGCCGACGCTCAGGCTGACCACCGCCACCGTCAGCACCGACCGCGGTGTTGCCAGCCGCGAGCCCACCAGCCGCACCGGGCCTGCTCGGTCGTCGTCGGTGCCGCGAATGCCGTCGGAGTAGTCGTTGGCGAAGTTGACCCCGATGATCAACGCCATCGCCACGGCCAGCGCGAGCAGCGCCTTCCACCAGACGGCTGAATGCAGCCACGCGGCGGCGCCGGTGCCCGCAATCACCGGGGCGATGGCGTTCGGAAGTGTCCGCGGTCGCGCGCCGGCGATCCACTGCGCAAAGCTGGCCACCCGTCGATCGTTCCATGCGCGTGCATGACAATGAGCGGGTGCTCGCAGTGATCGGTGGCAGCGGCTTTTACACTTTCTTCGGCTCGGACGCGCGCAGCATCAACCTGGACACCCCGTACGGCGAGCCCAGCGCCCCGGTCACGGTCGGCACCGTCGGCCGGCACGAGGTCGCGTTTCTGCCCCGCCACGGCGCCAACCACCAGTTTCCGGCGCACAAGGTGCCCTATCGGGCCAACATCTGGGCACTGCACGCCTTGGGGGTGCGGCAAGTCTTCGCCCCGTGCGCCGTCGGCAGCCTGACGCCCGCATTCGGCCCGGGCGCCGTGGTCGTGCCCGACCAGCTGGTGGACCGAACCCGTCGCCGCGCTGACACCTACTTCGACTCCGGCGCGGCGCACGCGTCCTTCGCCGATCCGTACTGCCCGACGTTGCGATCCGCGGTCATCGGGCTGCCCGGCGTGGTCGACGGCGGCACCATGGTGGTCATCGAGGGTCCGCGGTTTTCCACCCGCGCGGAAAGCCAGTGGTTCGCCGCCGCGGGCTTCACTCTCATCAACATGACCGGTTATCCCGAGGCGGTTCTCGCGCGCGAGCTCGGAATATGCTATGCGGCAATTGCTTTGGTGACAGATTTGGATGCGGGTATCGAGGCGGGCGCCGGGGTGAAGCTCGTCGAGGTGGTCAGCGAATTCGAGAAGAACATCGAGCCGTTCAAGAAACTCGTGCATGAGGCGATCGGCCAGGTTCCCGCCGAGCACGCCTGCGTCGACTGTGATCCGCACACTGGTGTGGAGCTGCCGTTCGACCAGCCGTCACCCGGATCGTCGAACGATCGCGCGTCCGGCCAGGCCGATGGCGAATACCCCGAGCCCGACGAGTATCGACGGCCACGGCAAGGTGGCCACTAGCAGCAGGCAGCCGACGACGCCGCACACGTTGAGCACCCGCGGCCACCGCCGCTGCGATGCAGGCTGGGTGTAGGCCGACGCGTTGGCGATCGCGTAGTAGATCAGCACCCCAAACGACGAGAAGCCGATCACACCGCGCAGATCGACGGTGGCCGCCAGCAAGCACACGACCACACCGAGGGCGACCTCGGCGTGATGTGGCACCTGGTAGCGCGGATGCACGGCGGCCAGCCAGCCGGGCAGATCCCCGTGACGGGCCATCGCCAACGTGGTGCGCCCGATCCCGGCGATCAGCGCCAGCAGTGCGCCCAGGCTGGCCAGCGTCCCACCCACCGCGACGACCGGCACCAGCGGGCCGACTCCGGCCGCCCGCAAGGCCTCAGCCAGCGGGGCAGCACTCCGCGCGAGCCGCTCGGGCCCCGCGGCCAGCAGCGCCGCAATCCCGACGACCAGATAGACCACCACCGCTATGCCAAGCGCGACGATGATCGCTTTTGGTATGGCGCGGGCCGGGTCGCGGACCTCTTCGCCCATCGTGGCGATCCGCGCATAACCGGCGAACGCGAAGAACAGCAGCCCGGCGGATTGCAAAACCCCGTAAGCCGTGACCGACGACCAAACGGCCGGGGAGGTCACATTCGACGGCTGCACGCCACCGACCGCGACGCCGACGACCACAACGGCCAGGGCAATAACCGTGCAGGTCACCAGGATTCGGGCCAGGGTCGCCGTCTTGGTGATACCGCGGTAATTCAGTGCGGTCAGCATGACCACCGCGGCGACCGCGACGAGGCGCTGGGCCCACCAAGCCCCTCCTGGGCCCGGCAGCGCGTAGCAGGCGACGGTCAGCGCCATCGCCGCACATGACGCGGTTTTGCCGATCAGAAACCCCCATCCCGCGGCGAAGCCCCACCACGGGCCGAGCCTTTCGCGGCCGTAGATGTAGGTGCCGCCAGACGTCGGATAGACCGCCGCCAGCTGCGCCGAGGCGGTGGCGTTGCAGTAAGCGATCGCCGCGGCGATCGCCAATCCGATCAGCAGCCCGGCCCCCGCCGCGCGCGCGGCAGGGCCGAACGCCGCGAACACCCCGGCGCCGATCATCGATCCCAGCCCGATCACCACCGCGTCGACGGTGCCGAGCCGGCGGGACAGTTCGCGCGGGTCCAAGCCCGTTCAGCCGGTCGACGGGTTGCGCTTGCCCTCGTCAGCGGCGGGCTCCCGGGGCGGCTGTCCCTTGCCCAGCGTGTCAAGCAGTTCGCGGTAGGGCCCGACAAGATAGACGGTGTCGTCGGCGTGCAGTCGAGCGTCGCGGCGCGGGTGCAGTTTGAGCAGCCCGTTGGACGTGGTGATGGCGATGACGCGGGTTTGGGTGGACACGTCGAACATCCGCAGCCCGTCGAGTTCGCTGCCGGGCGCCACGCGCATCCCGCCGATCACGTACGAGCTCTGGCCCACCGAGAATGTGCCCAGCACCTGCAGGCCGATCGCGGCGCCGATGAACCAGGGCGCGGCCAACTCGACGGTGGAGCGCACGTTTTCAAAACGGAACCGCTGAGCCACCGCGAAGCCCAGCGCGCGGTCATAAACGCGCAGCACGAGCGGCACATCGGTCCAATGGACCCCCGGCATCTTCTCGGTTCCCAGCATCTCGGCCAACACGATGCCGGTTTCGATGTTGATCATGTCGTCGCGAGTCAATACCGCCACGGCACGCGCGCGATTTACCCGCGCCGTTTCCAGGGTCTGGGCAACGGTGGCATCGCCGAAGATCACCGGCACATCGAGTTCGCGCGCCGCTGATACGAATTGGTTCTCCTCGTCGCGCTCGATCACGGCCACGTCGTAGCCGGCTGCAACCAGGTCAGTGACCACGCGGATGCCGATCCCGCTCAGACCGACGACGACGATGTGGTTGCGCAGATGGCGCATCCGCGGGCGGCCGCCGGCCATGACAAAGCGGCGCGACAGCAGCACGTCGGCGACGAATGCCACCAGCAACGCCGTGGTGGTTATCCCGCTGAACATCATCAAAGCGGCGTAAATCCGCAGCCAGGTGGGCTGGTGCACGAAGCTGAAGTCGCCGTAGCCGGTCGTGGTCATCGTCTCGACGGTGAAGTACAACGCGTCGATCCAGCCCATCCGCGGCGGAGCCTCGTAGTTGAATCGCAACAACACTGTGGAACCGCCCAGCAGGAGCAGCGATGCCGCCACCACCGGGTAAAACGCCGGGTTGAAGTCGTTGAGCAAGACTCGGACCGCGTCGACCGCTCGCCGGATCCGCGGCTGGCGCGACCGCGTCCCCCTCGAGCGGGGAAGCCTGATGTTCTGGGCGGCTAGCTCATCGACGGTGCCCACCATCACCGTCCGGTCACCGGCGCGCACCCGCTGATCCCGGCCCGGGCAGACTTCCACCTCGCCGGGGGTGGGGGAGTTCTCCCCGTGAACCACCGCGACCGGGGCCAGATCGCCGTAGAGCTCGCGCAGCGTCGCATCGCGCGACGCCTCACGGCCCCAAACAACGAAGTCGATGCCGGCCGCCTCGAACTGGTGGGTGGCGCGGGCCAGGCAGGCTTCGACGAGCGAAGGCGCCGCGAGTTCTGCGACATCGAGGATCGCGCCGGGTCCGTTGTCGTCGGCGACCGCTTCACGCAGCACGGTGTTGGCCACTCGCGCCACCACCCGCACGGTTGGGCTGGCCCTCCTTGCCAGCAGCGCGATTTCGAGATTTGTCGCGTCGTCATCCCCGGCGCAGACGACCGCGAGCGCGTGAGTGATCTCGGCGAGGGCGAGCTCGCGAGCGACCCCGGCGTCCGAGAGGTCGGTGTTGGTCAGCCTGACAACGTTGACGCCGACGTTTTTGAGCTCGTCGGCAATCGTTGTCGCCAGCGCATCGTCACCGCTGACAATGATGTGGCGGTGCATGCTGTCTCACGCTACTGAAGAAACGGCCGCTCACGACCGATTTCTGCACGACTTTAGTCGGCTCCATCGAGGCATTATGTCATCCGGAGTAGCCCCGGGCCTGCGCCGTGATGTGAAAGTGTCGCTACGGCAACCGTTGTTCGGCGTGGCGTGCCAGCGCTTGCCGGTCCACCTTGCCGATGCCGCGCAACGGCAGCACGTCGACAATATGCAGTTCCCGAGGCGCGGCAGTGCGGTCCAAGGTGCGCATGACGTGGGTCCGCAGCGCGTCGAGCGAGGGCGCGGCGCAACCGTCGGCCACCACCACGGCGACGACCACCCGCTGACCCAGCCGCTCGTCGGCGCGCCCGAACACCGCGCAGTCGGCGACTGCAGGATGAGTCCGCAACGCGCCCTCCACCGGCTGCGGCAGCACCGTCAACCCGCCTGTGCTGATCGCCTCGTCAGCCCGGCCCAGCACCGTGAGCACACTCGAATCATCAACAGCGCCAATATCGTCGGTGCGAAACCAACCCGGTTCGGCGAACGGGTCGGGATCTGGTGGGTTGCGATAGCCGCTGGCCAGGGTCGGGCCGCCGATCGCGATCCGGCCGTCGGTGTCCACCCGGACCTTCACGCCATCCAGCGGGACACCGTCGTAGACACAGCCGCCGGCGGTCTCACTCATCCCGTAGGTGCGGACCACTGTGATACCCGCGCTCGCGGCGGCGTCGAGGGCCGGTCGCGGCGCTGGGGCGCCGCCGATCAACACGGCATCCAGTTCGGCCAGCGCCGCGGTGGCTGCCTGATCGGTCAGCGCCTTCGCCAGCTGGGTGGCCACCAGCGCGGTATAGCGCCGACCAGAGCCGAGTTCCTCGACAGCAGAAGGTAATTCGTTGATGTCGAAGCCGGACGAGACATCCATCTCGACCGGAACGGTGCCGGCTAGCAGGCTGCGCACCAGCACTTGGACACCGGCGATGTGATACGGCGGCAATGCCAATAGCCACCGGCCTGGCCCGCCCAGCCGGTCATGGGTGGCGGCGGCGCTGGCGGTCAGCGCGCCGGCCGTGAGCATCGCCCCCTTGGGCGCACCGGTGGTTCCCGATGTCGTCACCACCACGGCGATGTCGTCGTCGACGGGTTCACCCACCCGCAGCGCCGACAACGTGGCGCGACGATCGCCATCGGCCGGTACCGGCAGCAACGCCGACGCACGGCCCTGCAGCACCTGTTCGAGGGCGGCGAGCAGCGGGCGCGCCGAGGAGCCCTGCGCCACGGCGAATGCGCGCAGGACGGCTATCCGGCCTCCTCGCCGTCGCGGGCATCGTCCAACGGCCAACCCTTGGCGGCCAGGCGCGCCCGGACCCGCTCGATGTCCTCCGGGGACGGCAGCTCGTCGGTGAACTGGGTGATCAGCACACCGATGTCGACGTCATCGAATTCGCCCCGGTGCATGAGCGCGCGAGACACCGCCTTGACCTCGTCGTTGGACAGCCGGCGCGAAAGCAGGGCGAGCAGCGGGAAGTAATCGGTCGGCGGGACGCCGTCCGGATACCCTGCGCGCAACCACGCGACGATCGAGGTCAGGAATCGGTTCACACTGCGTCAACTTCCCCCATCGAGCCTCGGCTATGCCTGAAAGGTTAAGTAACTTTGGGATCCTACGCGGGTTTGGCGCCCAGGATGTACATGCCGGTGTGCGACCCGATGAAATCCCGGGCGATGTACAACACCCCGATGACGACCGCCACCAGCGCCAACGCGTATATGACCCAGCTGAGGGCGGTCAGCGCCGGATTCTTGTGTCCGACGGCAGTGCCATCGGAGCCCACGACACCGGCGCCCACGGCGTCCGCCCGCACCGCGAGTGCGAACAGCGCAGGCAATCCGCTACCGAGGAGCAAACCGAAAAACAGGATCTTCAACGAAGCCTGGTAGTTGAACCACGTGCTCATGGCATGCCTGCTTTCTTTGCCGGGGCGGTGGCGGGAGCGGCGTCGGTAACCTCTCCGTTCGCGCCGGGAGCTCCCGCGCCGACGGTGACCGTCGGCTGGTCGGCCTCGTCGAGCCCGGCCGTCAGGTCGCCCTTCCACTCGGCGTTGACGTTGTTGTGGTCGACCTTCGTCTTGCGCGACCGCAGGTAGATGGCCGAGGCCGTCGCCACCAGCAGAACGAAGCCGACAATCGAGCCGAAGTAGCCACCGATCTCGTGGACCACCCAGTAGGTGATGGCGCCGACGGTACCGGCCGCTGGCAGCGTGATCAGCCAGGCGACCGCCATCCGGCCGGCAACCCCCCAGCGCACCTCTGCTCCGGGTTTGCCCACCCCGCTGCCGAGCACGGATCCGGTGACCACCTGTGTGGTGGACAGCGCGTACCCGAAGTGAGCGGACAGCAGAATGATTACCGCCGAAGACGATTCGGCGGCCATGCCCTGCGGCGACTTAATCTCGACGAGTCCCTTTCCCATGGTGCGGATGATCCGCCAGCCGCCGGTGTAGGTACCCAGTGCCATCGCGCAAGCGCACGCCACGATGACCCAGAACGGCGGCAGGGCGGCTGACCGGCTGACCGCGCCGTAAGAGATCAGCGCCAGGAAGATCACGCCCATCGTCTTCTGCGCGTCGTTGGTGCCGTGCGCCAGCGAGACCAGCGACGCCGAGAAGATCTGGCCGCGGCGGAAAGCGGCCTCGCTGCGCTGCTCCGGGACGCCGCGGTTCAACCGGTAGACCAACCAGGTGCCGATCGCGCCGACCACCCCGGCCAATACCACCGACACCAGGGCCGGGATTAGCACGCGGGACACCACGCCGGTCCAGATCACCCCGTGTCCGCCGACCGCGGCGATCATGGCACCGACGATGCCGCCGACCAGGGCATGCGACGAGCTCGACGGGATACCCAGCAGCCAGGTCATCAGGTTCCAGACGATCCCGCCGACCAGACCTGCGAAGACCAGTTGCAAGGTCACCAGATGACCGTTCACCAAGTCCTTGGCGATTGTTCCGGCGACAGCGGTGGACAGGAAGGCTCCGGCGAGGTTCAGCACGGCCGACAGCGTTACCGCGGCCTTCGGCGAGAGTGCCCCACTGGCGATGGAGGTGGCCATGGCATTTGCGGTGTCGTGAAACCCGTTGGTGTAATCGAACGCGAGGGCGGTGATCACGACGATGATCAAGAGGAACAACTGAAGGTTCACGGCGCTAATTCTGAGGGTATCTGGGTGTGGTTGTCGAAAGAACGGAGACGTGAAATCCAGGTATATTGCACTCGTCGTCAGATGTTCGTCTTAGGTTAACCTCGGGACCTGCCGCGTTCACCGCGGGTGTCGCGGCGCAGCGGGTGATCACCGGGTATCTGGACAAAGATCAGCGTTACGCCGTCGGGATCGGTGACATGCATTTCGTGCAGACCCCATGGTTCCTGGCGGGCCTCGCGGGAAATCGGCACGCCCCTGCCCTCCAGCTCCGCCTGTGTCGCGACAACGTCACGCACCTGCAGCCACAGCGCTCCGGGGAACGGCCCGGCCGGGTGGTCCGGTGCGCCGTGGCCGGCCAGCTCGATCAGTGATTGGCCGGCGTAAAACACTGTGCCCGCGCCGTACTCACGGGCGATCGCCAACCCGATCTCGTCGCGGTAAAAGCGCAGCGAACGCTCGTAGTCCGCCGGCCGAAACAGCATCCGGCTGGCCAGGATCTCCATGCCCTCGTGTCTATCACGCGTTGGGCTCGATCGATTGCCCAACTTCGCCTCCCTCTCTCGTGGCTCGATCGACGCTCCGCGCTCTGCATCGTCGTTGGGCTGAAGGCGCTGCCGTCTTATCAGCGTGGTCGCCAGACCGGGACCGATGGTGTCCAGCGCCTGCGTGACGAAGGACATCCGCGGCGCGATCCGGACCGGCCGGGTGCGCGCGGCGGTGATCATCCAGCCGGCGGCCTCGCGCGGTGTCAGGGCCGGCAACCCCTGGTATTCCTTCGTCGGTGTGATCATCGGGGTGGCCACCAGCGGGTAGTACAGCGTGGTCGAGTGCACACCCTTTGCGCCCCATTCGGTTTCGATGACGCGGCTGACTGCGGACAGCGCGGCCTTCGACGCGTTGTATACCGAGAACAGCGGTGACGCTTCGCTGAAAACGCCCCACGTCGCGACGTTGATGATGTGCCCGTCGCCACGCTTGAGCATCCCGGGCGCGATACCGCGGATCAGTCGCAGCGGCGAGTAGTAGTTGAGCACCATCGTCCGCTCGACGTCGTGCCAGCGTTCCAGTGACTCGGCCAGCGGCCGGCGGATGGAGCGACCGGCGTTGTTGATCAGGATGTCCACCCCGCCGAGACGTTCCTCGACGTCGGCGGCCAACGTGTCGACGGCGTCCAGGTCGGAGAGGTCGCAGGGGATCGCGGTCGCGGTGCCGCCGCCGTCTTCGATGCGTCCGACCAGCGCATCCAGCAGGTCCTGACGGCGGGCGACGGCGACCACGGTGGCGCCGCGGCGGGCGAACTCTTCGGCGGCGCTCTCACCGATTCCCGACGATGCGCCGGTGAGCAGGATGCGCTTGCCGTCGAGGTCGACGGATTTAGCGGCCGGGCGGTACGACGCCAGTTGCGCCAAGACGGGCGGGCGCATGGTGGCCATGACGAACTGGTCGGTCAATCGTCTAAGCGGACTTCTGCTCACAGGTGGCGAGTCTAGGAGGCGACCTATTTCTCGCCGAGATTGACGTAAGCGTGAGGCCTACTCGCGTTTTTCCACGCTGGCGTCGATTTCGGAGAAGATGTCGGTGCCGCAAGCCACTATCGGCCCATGGGCGGGGTGTTGATCGGCAGCGAAGCAATCGCTGCCGGGGCGTTGACGGAGCATCAGTTGCGCCGGTGGTATAGGCCCCTCTTCCGGGACATCTACGTACCCAAGTGGTATGCGCCGTCCCTCGACGATCGCATTCTGGCAGCGTGGCTGTGGTCGAGGCGGCGGGCGGCGGTCGCCGGTGTCGCGGCGTCGGCGTTGCATGGCGCGCCGTGGGTTGATGCGGACACACCGATCGAACTTGTCGCGCCCAGTGCTCGACCGCAGCGTGGGTTAGTGGTCCGTAGTGAAACGCTTGAGGCCGATGAAGTTACGCGCATCAAGGGGTTGCCGGTGACCGCCGTGGCACGGACTGCCTGCGACCTGGGTCGTCACCTACCTCGTGGTGCAGCGCTGGCGCGACTGGATGCGCTGATGCGGGCGACCCCGTTTTCCTCCGAAGACATCAACCTGCTCGCCAAGCGCCACCGCGGTGCGCGGGTTCGCGACGACTCCGGGACGTAATGCCGTTAGTAGACGGTGGCGCAGCGTCGCCAAGGGAGACGTGGTTGCGCCTCTTGTTCATCGACGCCGGTTTACCTACACCCACCACGCAGATACCGGTTTACGACGGCTCGCGGTTCGTGGCCATGCTGGACATGGGTTGGGAGGACTACAAAGTGGCTGCCGAGTACGACGGTGACCAGCACCGCACGGACCGCAGGCAATTCGTGAAGGACATCAACAGGCTGGCCAAGACGCAAGACCTGGGTTGGCAGGTGATCCGCGTGGTCAACGAGCACCGGCCCAACGAAGTCATCAGTCGGGTATATCAAGCTCTCACCCACCGCGGATATCGCCGAGATCTACGCTGACGTGACGCCTACTCGAACTTTTCCGCGCTGGCGTCGATTTCGATAAAAGCAGCCGTCCTCAGAAATACCGCGGGAACCGGCTCCAGTCGGGCGGCCGCTTCTCCAGGAATGCGTCGCGGCCCTCGACGGCTTCGTCGGTCATGTACGCCAATCGGGTGGCCTCACCGGCGAACAGCTGCTGGCCGACCAGCCCGTCGTCGAGCAGGTTGAACGCGTACTTCAGCATCCGTTGCGCCTGAGGTGATTTCGCGTTGATCTCGGCGGCCCACTGCGCGCCCACCGTCTCCAGTTCGGCGTGGTCGACGACGGCGTTGACCGCGCCCATCGCGTGCATCTGCTCGGCGGTGTAGTCGCGGCCCAGGAAAAAGATTTCGCGGGCGAACTTCTGGCCGACCTGCCGGGCCAGATAGGCGCTGCCGTAGCCGCCGTCGAAGCTGCCCACATCAGCGTCGGTCTGCTTGAAGCGGGCGTGCTCGCGGCTGGCCAGAGTGAGGTCGCACACCACGTGCAGGCTGTGCCCGCCGCCCGCGGCCCACCCATTGACCAGGCAGATCACCACCTTGGGCATGAACCGGATCAGCCGCTGCACTTCGAGGATGTGCAGCCGTCCGGCGCGGGCGGTATCAACGGTGTCGGCGGTGTCTCCGCTTGCGTACTGGTAGCCGCTGCGTCCGCGGATGCGTTGATCCCCGCCGGAGCAAAACGCCCAACCGCCGTCTTTCGGCGATGGCCCGTTTCCGGTCAGCAGCACCACGCCGACGTCGGGCGACATCCGGGCGTGGTCCAGCACCCGGTAGAGCTCGTCGACGGTGTGCGGGCGAAAGGCATTGCGCACCTCCGGTCGATTGAATGCCACCCGGACGGTGGCATCGGTGACGTGGCGGTGATAGGTGATGTCGGTCAGCTCGGCGAACTCGTCGACCGGCTTCCAGGCATCGGCGTGAAAGGGGTTGTCGCTCATGGTCTAAACCGGATCCAGGCGAAACACCGCGCAGCGGCCGGCCAGCGCCTCGAATTCCTCGGGCCTGCCTTCGCTGACCAGTCCGGACCGCTTCATGAAGCCGACACCCGTGGGCACCTCGATCGGGAACACCCGCAGCAACGGCCGCGCATCGTCGGCGGACAACTCCACCATGTTCACCCGCCGTACTTTGCGGCCGCGGGCCAGGCTGGCCTGTCCTGCGGCTCGGACGTTGGCCACCCAGTCGGCGCCGGGGAATCCGGCCACGACGTACTCGCGACCGTCCACCGTCATCGGCGTCACGGGTGTGGAGCGCTCGCGTCCGGATTTGCGCCCGGGCACCGTCAACACGACCGGGCTCTCGCCGCCGAAACTCATGCCCCATCGCGACATCCGAATGACGACCTTGTTCGCCGGTTTGAGCCACCACGGCGGGCGGACCGGTTTGCTACTGCCCATACCCGGCGACGGTACTCGTCAGCTCTGGTCGATGAACCGCTCGATGCCGTGCTCCAGCGGCTCGGCCCCCGGTGAGGTGACGGCGGCAAGCCGCGCGACCTGATCTGCGCTGAGCACGATGTCGCCTGCGCCGATGTTCTCCTCGAGGTGCGCGATCGACTTGGTGCCGGCAATCAGCAAGGTGTTCGGGGCATGAGCCAGCAGCCACGCCAGCCCGACTTGGGCCGGTGTCTTGTCGAGTTCGTCGGCGATCGCACGTACCACCTCGTTGTCGGCGACCTTGGGGAAACCGGGGAACGACGACCCGAGGGGGAAGTACGGCACCCAGGCAATCTCCTGAGCCTTACAGACGTCGAGCATCTCCTCTTGCGAACGGTCGAGCAGGCTGTAGGCGTTCTGCACGCAGGCGATGCCCACGGGCAAGGCACGCTGCAGGACGTCGAGTGGCACGCTGCTGATCCCGATCGCGCCGATCTTGCCCTCGTCGCGCAGCGCGATCATCTCGGCCAGTTGGTCGTCAAGGTCGACGATTTGGTCACCCTCGGCTGCCAGGCCGGGCCCGAGGTCGAGGCGGCGCAGATTGACCACCGGGACGCAGTCCAGGCCGAGTTGGCGCAGGTCGTCTTCCACGGCGGCGCGTAGCTCGGCGGGCCGTTGCGCCGCGGCTAGGGGCACGGGTTGATCGCCGACGTAGCGCGCGCCCACCTTGCTGACGACGACGAGGTCGTCGGGGTAGGGCGACAACGCCTCGCGGATTCGGCGGTTCACCTCGCCGGGGCCGTAAAAGGACGAGGTGTCAACGTGGTTGACGCCGAGTTCGACTGCGCGACGCAGCACCGCGACGGCGTCGTCGAACGGGGCGTCGAACAATTGCATGGCCCCGTAGCCGACCCGGGCGACCGCGTTGGTGCCGATCCTGCTTAAGCCTCCTGGGTGTGGCTTGTCTGTCATGGTGCTCCCTTGATCGTGAGACACTGAAGAAATGCGGAGGACCCTCCGCTTGTGTCATGATAACAGAAACGGAGGATCCTCCGCTTTGACTGGGAGTGTTCGGGCCGACGCGCGCCGGAACCGGGAAAAGTTGATTGAGGTGGCGACAGCGGCATTCGCCGCCGCAGACGGCGGCTCGATGTCGCTGGAGTCGATCGCGCGCGATGCCGGCGTCGGGATCGGCACGCTCTACCGTCATTTCCCGACCCGAGAGGCGCTGGTCGAGGCGGTCTATCGGGCTGAACTCGCGGAGGTGGCGGCAGCGGCGGGGCAGCTGCTCCCGCGATATCCGCCGAAGGCGGCGCTGCGGCGCTGGATGGATCGTTACGCGAGCTTCGTGGCTGCGAAGCGGGGAATGGCCGAATCCTTGCGCGCCCTGTTCGACGCAGGCGCGGTGCATCCGAACCAGACGCGGGCGAGCATTGTCGGCGCAGTCGAGATGCTGTTGAAAGCCGGCGCCGACGACGGCAGCCTGCGCTCCGACGTCGGGGCTGACGACGTGGTGTCCAGCTTGCTGGGCATCTTCTTGGCCAGCGCATCACCCGACCAGACCGCCCGGCTGCTCGACCTCTTAGTGGCCGGCGTCGCGGCGTCGAATCGCTGAGGGAATCAATCGACCCGCATAGCGGTAGAAGAATGCATGAAACTCAACGACGCAGCGCGCGAACTCATCGGAAACGGTGCCGATGCCACCCTAGTCACCCTGAATCCCGACGGCAGTCCTCAAGTGACCGTGGTCTGGGTCGGACTGGTATCCACACCCGACGGCGACGAGCTGGTAAGCGCCCATCTCGGCGAGCACAAGAAGGTCCGTAACATCCGCCGCGATCCGCGGGTCGGTGTGACGATCGTGTCGACCGACGATGTCGGCAAAACCCTGCGGCCGTATCTGGCGATCGAGGGGACCGCGCGGATCGAGGAGGGCGGCGCCCCGGAGCTGCTCAAGACTTTGTCGGAGGCGCTCTTGGACCCGGCGGTGTTCCCCCCGGACAACGCGCCGCCCGGGTTCGTCACGCACATCCGGATCGACAAGATCGGCGGCATCGGCCCCTGGCAGTGACGCCGAGGGTGCGGCCAGCCGCACGCTCGGCCGCGAGAGTGCGGCTAGCCGCACTGTGGGCGCAGACTTATCCGACGGCGCGGCCTGCGCCCTCCCAGAACTGGGCGCGCACCGCCTTCTTGTCCGGCTTGCCCAGCCCGGTCAGCGGCAGCGCGTCGACGACCACCACCCGCTTGGGTGACTGCACCGAGCCCTTGCGATCTTTGACCGCGGCCTGGATCTCGGCGGTCATCGCCTCGACCGCGGCGTCGTCGGTCGGAGCGTCGGAGCGCAGCACCACCACCGCGGTGACGGCCTCGCCCCACTTCTCGTCCGGCGCCCCCACCACGCACACCTGAGCGATCGAAGGATGCTCGGCGACGACGTCTTCCACCTCGCGCGGGAACACGTTGAAGCCGCCGGTGACGATCATGTCTTTGACCCGGTCGACGATGTAGTAGAAGCCGTCCTCGTCTTCGCGGGCCATGTCGCCGGTGTGCAGCCAGCCGTCCTTGAAGGTGTCGGCGGTGGCCTCCGGCAGATTCCAATAGCCGCCGGCCAACAGCGGTCCGCTGACACAGATTTCGCCTGGCTCGCCCTGCGGCACCGGCTTGCCGTCTTCGCCCAGCAGCGCTACCCGGGCGAACAGTGTGGGCCGCCCGCACGAGGTGAGCCGCTTCTCGTCGTGGTCAGCCTTGGCCAGATAGGTGATTACCATCGGCGCCTCGGATTGCCCGTAGTACTGGGCGAAGATCGGGCCGAAGCGCCGGATGGCCTCGGCCAGCCGCACCGGATTGATCGCCGAGGCACCGTAATAGACGGTCTCCAGCGACGACAGGTCCCGGGTGTGCGAATCCGGGTGGTCCATCAGCGCGTAGAGCATCGACGGCACCAGCATGGTGGCCGTAATTCGTTGCTCTTCAATGACTTTCAATACCTCGGCCGGATCGAACTTGCCGAGCACGACCATCTCGCCGCCTTTGACCACGGTGGGTGTGAAAAACGCTGCACCCGCGTGCGAGAGCGGAGTGCACATCAGAAACCGCGGGTGCTCAGGCCATTCCCATTCGGCGAGCTGGATCGACGTCATGGTGGCGATATTCCCGCTGGTGCCGATCACGCCCTTGGGCTTGCCGGTGGTGCCGCCGGTGTAGGTCAGGCCGCCGACGTGGTCCGGCGGCAGGTCCGCGACCACCAGCGGCCTCGGCTGATACTTCGCCGCCTCGGCTGACAGGTCGACCGCGACGTGCTTCAGCTCGTCGGGCACCGGGCCGATGGTCAGGATCTGCTTGAGCGAGTCCACCTTTTCCAGCAGCCCCAACGCGCGCTCGACGAACATGGGGTTGGGGTCGATGATCAGCGCGCTGGCGCCGGCGTCGGAGAGCACGTAGGCGTGGTCGTCCAGCGAGCCGAGCGGGTGCAGCGCGGTGCGCCGATAGCCCTGGGTCTGGCTGGCGCCGAGGATCATCAATACTTCGGGGCGGTTCAGCGACAACAAGCCGACGGTGACGCCGGTGCCGGCGCCCAGCGCCTCGAACGCCTGGATGTACTGGCTGATCCGCTCGGCCAGCTGACCACCGGTCAGCGTGGTGTCACCGAGGTAGAGCACTGGCCGGTTCTTGTGGCGCTTGAGCGCGCCCACCAGCAGGTGGCCGTTATGGGTCGGGTTGCGCAGCAGCTGGTCACTCATGAGGTCAGATTAGAACGTGTTGCAATTCAGGTCAGCTGCGCCCTGGATCATTACGATTCCTGCTCATGGCCGATGCAGACCTCGTCATCACCGGAACCGTGTTGACTGTCGACGACGCGCTGCCCACGGCGCAGGCGCTGGCCGTGGCCGACGGCCGCATCATTGTTGTCGGTGACCAGGCCGACGTCGCCGGGCTGATCGGCTCCGACACCCAGACCATCAACGTCGGTGATGGCTGCGTCATGCCGGGTTTCATTGAGGCGCACGGCCATCCGTTGATGGAGGCTATCGCCTTCTCGGATCGCCTCGTCGACATCCGGCCGGTCACGCTGCGCGACGCCGACGACGTCGTGAAGGCGGTTCGACGCGAGGTGGCCCGGCGCGGATCCGACGGCGCCTATCTCAACGGCTGGGATCCGCTGCTGCAGCTGGAGGTCGGCAAATACGCGGATCTGGTGGTGCTCTCCGCCGACCCGCGGGCAGTGCCGCCCGAGAACATCGCCGACCTTGACATCCGTGCGACGTTCCTGGCGGGCCGCCAGGTCTCCCAGCAGTGACGCCGACGCTCGACGACCTGCTCGACCGCCTGCACGTGGTGGCACTGCCGATGCGGGTGCGCTTCCGCGGCATCACCACCCGTGAACTCGCGTTGATCGAGGGCCCCACGGGCTGGGGTGAATTCGGGGCATTCGTGGAATACCAGGCGCCGGAGGCCGCTGCCTGGCTGGCGTCGGGCATCGAGTCCGCTTATCGCGAGTCGCCACCTGTTCGTCGTCGAGACCGCGTTCCCATCAACGCCACCGTGCCGGCCGTCGGCGCCGCGCAGGTGCCCGAGGTGCTGGCCCGGTTTCCCGGTGCTCGCACCGCCAAGGTGAAGGTCGCGGAGCCGGGGCAGAGCCTGGCCGACGACGTCGACCGGGTCGACGCAGTGCGCGAACTGGTCCCCACCGTTCGGGTGGACGCCAATGGCGCCTGGACCGTCGAGCAGGCCGTCGAGGCCGCCACTGCGCTGACCGCGAGCGGTCCGCTCGAGTACCTGGAGCAGCCCTGTGGCACGGTCGACGAACTCGCCGAACTGCGCCACCGCCCTGACATGCCAGACGTCCCAATTGCCGCCGACGAGAGCATCCGCAAAGCCGGCGACCCGCTGGCCGTGGTGCGCGCCGGCGCTGCCGACATCGCCGTGCTGAAAGTGGCTCCGCTGGGCGGTGTTTCGGCCCTGCTCGAGATCGCCGCGCAGATTGACATCCCGGTCGTGATCTCCAGCGCGCTGGATTCCGCGGTCGGCATCGCCGCCGGCTTGGCCGCCGCGGCGGCGCTGCCGGACCTGCAGCATGCCTGCGGGCTGGGTACCGGCGGGCTGTTCGTCGACGACGTCGCCGAGCCCACCGCAGTCCTAGACGGCTACCTGCCGGTGGCGTCGGTGACGCCCGACCCGGCGCGGCTGCAGGCGCTGGCCGCGCCGCCCCAGCGGCGAGCGTGGTGGATCGAGCGGGTCAGGGCCTGCTACCCGCTGATGTCCTGATTTGTGGGGTACACGGCGTAGACGACATGGCGTCTTGTCGCCAACACTGACGGTATGACGCGAAAAGTCCTGATTGTCGGCTTCCCCGGTGTCCAGGCTCTGGACATGGTCGGGCCATTCGATGTGTTCGCCGGGGCGTCCCTGGCCCTGTCCGCCGAAGGCAAAGAGGGTTACCAGCCGGTGGTGGCGTCGATCGACGGGCAGCCGGTGGCCACCGAGACCGGGCTGACCTTCACCGCCGTCACACTGCCCGACCCGAGTGAACCGGTCGACACCCTGGTCCTGCCGGGCGGTCACGGAGTGCATGCGGCCCGGCAGGATTCACGCGTCATCGACTGGATCACCGCAGCGGCGCCGCATGCCCGCCGGGTGGTCAGCGTGTGCACCGGAGCGTTCCTGGCCGCCCAGACTGGTCTGCTCGACGGTTGCCGGGCGACCACCCATTGGGCCTTCACCGAGCAGTTGGCACGGGAGTTCCCGGCCATCGAGGTCGACCCGGACCCGATCTTCGTGCGCAGCTCGTCGAGCGTGTGGACCGCTGCCGGCGTCTGCGCGGGTATCGATCTGGCGCTGGCGCTGGTCGAGGATGACCATGGCACCGAGCTGGCGCAGACGGTTGCCCGGTACCTGGTGCTGCACCTGCGCCGGCCCGGCGGGCAGACGCAGTTCGCGGCGCCGGTGTGGGTGGCGCGAGCCAAACGCGAACCGATCCGCGCCGTCCAAGACGCCATCGAGTCCGAACCCGGTGGCGTGCACAGCATTTGCGAGCTGGCCCGCCGCGCCGCGATGAGCCCGCGGCACTTCACTCGCGTGTTCACCGACGAAGTCGGCGAGGCGCCCGGCGCTTACGTCGAACGGGTCCGCACCGAGGCGGCCCGCCGTCAACTCGAGCAGACCGACGACACCGTAGTGGCGATCGCGGCGCGCTGTGGCTTCGGCACCGCGGAAACCATGCGCCGCAACTTTATTCGACGCATCGGTGTGTCACCCGATCAATACCGTAAGACCTTCGCCTGAACCAAGGAGCACCGCATGACACAGATCGCAATCGTGACGTATCCGGGCGTCACCGCGCTGGATTTCATTGGCCCTTACGAGGTGCTGCGCTGGCTGCCCGACGCCGAAATCCGCTTCGTGTGGCACGAATCGGGCCCGATCACCGCCGACTCCGGAGTGCTCGTCATCGGGGCCACGCATACATTCGGCGAAACCCCTTCGCCGGATGTGATTTTGGTGCCAGGCGGAATGACCACGATCGAGCACGCTCGCGACGAGGGGCTGCTCGACTGGGTGCGTCAGGCGCATCGGAGCGCGACGTGGACGGCGTCGGTGTGTTCGGGTTCGATCATTCTCGCGGCAGCCGGGCTGCTCAATGGCAAACGCGCCACCTCGCATTGGCTGGCCCTACCCATGCTGAAAACGTTGGGCGCCAACCCCGTTGCCGATCAACGCGTCGTGCACGAAGGTGACATCGTCACCAGCGCCGGGGTGTCGGCGGGTATCGATTTGGCGCTGTGGCTGGCCGCCCAGATCGGTGGTGACGAACGCGCCAAGGTCATCCAGCTGTCCATTGAATATGATCCCCAGCCGCCGTTCGACTCCGGCCACATGGCCAAGGCATCGGCGAAGACCAAGGCGGCGGCCACCGCGCTGATGGCCAGGGATGTCGCCAAACCGGCTCAGCTGAAAGCCGGAACACTGCTGCTGTGGAACCACGCGCTGGCAGCCGCGCGGGCCAAGGTCGTCCGCCGCTGACAGGTCCGTCCCGCCATATGCTGGACAGATGCGGCGGCTCGGCATCATCGCGGTCTCGGCCTGGACGGTATGCGTGGTTGCGGCGGGCTGCACGTCGACCGTCGGCGGAACCGCGACCGTCAGTCCTGGTCATACAACACCGGCGACGGGCAGGGCGGCCGGCGGTCTAGCGGGATTGCTGCTCAGCCTCGACGAGATGAAGCAGGTCTTGAAGTTCTCGAATATGGCCACCGAGGAGGTCTGGACCCGGCCCGACGCCCGCGGAATCTTCGAGCCGGCCAGCTGTGTGGGCGCCGTGTTCAGCAGTATGGCGGGATCCTATGCCGACAGCGGGTACCGCGACTTTTATGAAGTCAGGCAGGCCGACGTGAGTGGCAGGAGCCGGCCGCATTGGGTCGATCAGGGCGTTGCGACGTTCGAAGATGACTCGGCGGCCAAGGGTTTCGTGGCCAAACAGGTCGCCCAATGGCGGCAATGCGTCGGCCGCCAATTCAAGTACGCGTACCCGCAGCCCGACGACTGGCAGGACCCTTACCGTATCGGCGACCCGATCGATTCCGGTTGCGTGACCCTGATCTCCAACGTCAATGTCGACGACAAGCACTACGCCGACATCCGGGAATTGGCGGCGAAGTCCAACATCGTCGTCGACCTCCAGTTCACCGGCTTCGACCTGACCGACGAGCCAACGACGACAATCAACCGGATCCTGGATCGAATTGCGTCAGGAGGGCACGACTGCGCCTTTTGGGGCTGACTACCTGGAAGACCACCGGCGTCGCGTAGGTTCGTCGTCGTGAACCTGGCTTACGACGAGCGCGGGACCGGTGAGCCCGTCATCTTCATCGCCGGCCGTGGCGGTGTGGGGCGCACCTGGCATCTGCACCAGGTCCCGGCTTTCTTGGCCGCCGGCTACCGTGTCATCACCTTCGACAACCGCGGGGTAGGGGCGACGGAGAACGCCGACGGGTTCACCACGCAGACCATGGTCAACGACACCGCGGCACTGATTGAATCCCTCGGTGCCGCCCCGGCGCGCATTGTCGGAGTTTCGATGGGCTCCTACATCGCTCAAGAGCTGATGGTCGCCCGGCCCGATCTGGTCAGCAAGGCAGTACTGCTTGCCACCCGCGGCCGCTTGGATCGCGCACGTCAGTTCTTTAGCGATGCCGAGGACGCGCTGGGCGCTTCCGGCGTCCGAATACCGCCTGCCTACGACGCGAAAATCCGGTTACTGGAGAACTTTTCGCCCAAGACGCTCAACAACGACGAGATCGTCGCCGACTGGATCGGCATGTTCAATATCTGGCCGATCAAAATCACTCCGGGATTGATTTGCCAGGGAAACGCCGCGCCGAAGGCCAACCGGTTGCCGGTGTACCGCAGCATCACCGCGCCGGTGCTGGTGATCGGTTTCGCCGACGACGTCGTGACGCCACCACACCTGGGCCGGGAAGTCGCCGACGCCATACCCAACGGCCGCTACCTGCAGATAGCCGACACCGGGCATCTCGGGTTCCTCGAGCGGCCGGAGGTGGTCAACGCCGCGATCCTGCAGTTCTTCGCGGGAATGGCAGCCTAGTACTGCTCGCTAGAGCCTGATTGTCGAGCTCCTCCTCAGGCCGTCCCGGCCTGCATCGTCGCCCGACTAGGCTGAACTGGTGAATCCCTCGACGGCACAGGCCCGCGTCGTCGTCGACGAACTGATCCGCGGCGGTGTCCGCGACGTGGTGCTCTGCCCGGGCTCGCGCAACGCCCCGCTGGCCTTTGCGCTGCAGGACGCTGACCGGGCCGGCCGAATACGGCTGCACGTCCGCATCGACGAGCGCACCGCCGGCTATCTGGCGATCGGGCTGGCGATCGGCGCCGACGCACCGGTGTGCGTGGCGATGACGTCGGGCACCGCGGTGGCCAACCTGGGCCCGGCCGTGGTGGAGGCCAACTACGCGCGGGTGCCGTTGATCGTGCTGTCGGCCAACCGGCCCTACGAACTGCTCGGCACCGGCGCCAACCAGACCATGGAGCAGCTGGGCTACTTCGGCACCCAGGTCCGCGCCACGATCAGCCTCGGGCTGGCCGAGGACGCGCCGGAGCGACTGGACGCGCTCAACGCGACCTGGCGATCGGCCACCTGCCGGGTACTTGCGGCCGCTACGGGTGCCCGCAGTGCCAACGCCGGACCAGTGCATTTCGACATCCCGCTGCGCGAACCGCTGGTACCCGATCGCGATCCCGGTGCCACTCCGCCCGGGCGCCCAAACGACAAACCGTGGACGTATACCCCGCCGGTCAGCTTCGACCAGCCGCTGGACATCAACCTGAGCCGCGACACCGTTGTCATCGCCGGCCACGGCGCCGGTGCGCATCCCAATCTCGCGGCGCTGCCGACCGTCGCCGAGCCCACGGCCCCGGCGGCAGACAACCCGCTGCATCCATTGGCGCTGCCACTGCTGCGCCCACAGCAGGTGATCATGTTGGGTCGCCCGACGCTGCATCGGCCGGTGTCGGCGTTGCTGGCCGACCCGGCGGTGCCGGTCTATGCGCTGACCACCGGACCGCGCTGGCCCGACGTGTCGGGCAATTCGCAGGCCACCGGCACCCGGGTAATCGCCACCGGTGAGCCAAATCCGGCCTGGTTGCGCCGCTGTGCCGAGCTCAACCGCCACGCGATCGACGCGGTGCGCGGGCAGCTCAAGGCCCATCCGCTGACCACCGGTCTGCATGTGGCCGCCGCGGTCGCCGACGCGCTGCGGCCCGGCGACCAACTGGTGCTGGGCGCGTCTAACCCGGTGCGCGACGCGGCGCTGGTGGGCCTGAATCGGCACGGCATCCAAGTGCGCTCCAACCGCGGGGTCGCAGGCATCGACGGCACGGTGTCCACCGCGATCGGGGCCGCGCTGGCGCACGAGCGGACGGGTAGCCGGAGCCGCGCAGGCGGCGACATCCCACCCCGCACGGTCGCGCTGATCGGGGACCTGACCTTCGTGCATGACAGCTCCGGACTGCTGATCGGGCCGACCGAGCCGGTACCGGCCCACCTGACCATCGTGGTGTCCAACGACAACGGCGGCGGCATCTTCGAACTGCTCGAGCAGGGCGATCCTCGGTTTTCCGACGTGTCGTCGCGGGTGTTCGGCACTCCGCACGACGTCGACGTCGGTGCGCTTTGTCGCGCCTACCACGTGGAGAGCCGCCAGATCGAGGTCGATCAACTCGGCCCCGCGCTCGACGAGCCCGGTATCGGCATGCGGGTGCTCGAGGTCAAGGCCGACCGATCCTCGCTGCGACAGCTACACGCCGCCATCAAGGCCGCATTGTGAAGCTCCCCGCCAGGGCCGTGACGGCCCTGGCGTCATTAAAAGTAATGGCGCGCATCCTGATTCATGGTCGCAGCGGCGACCTCCCCAATACTCGGGGGCATCGCGTCGTCCGCTGGGCACGGATCGGTGTGTTGATCCTGACCGGCCTGGTCACGCTGCAGTCGTTGCTGCTGGTGGCCGGCGCGTGGCGCAACGACATTGCCATCCAACGCAATATGGGGGTAGCCGAAGCCGAGGTGCTCAGTGCGGGACCGCGGCGCTCCACCATCGAATTCGTCACGCCGGACCGGGTCACCTACCGCCCAGAACTCGGCGTGCTCTATCCGTCCGAATTAGCAACGGGGATGCGGATTTACGTCGAATACGACAAACTCAACCCCAACCTGGTGCGCGTGCAACACCGCAATGCCAAGCTGGCTATCGTCCCGGCCGGATCCATCGCCGTGGTCGGCTGGCTGGTCGCCGCGGCCGCGCTGATGGGTCTGGTGTTGGTGGACAAGCGGCTGGACCGTCAGCTGGACAAGGTGTTCAGCCAGCTCGGGTCCTGAATGTCGACGAGCCTGTTCGCTTTGAGGTCGTAAACCGTAGGGGTGCTGGGGTTTTCCGGGTTAACCTGATCAAGGCGCGCGCGGTTGGCGGTGTTGAGCGCGGCGGCATCGACCGCGTAATCGCCGGCAGCGATCCGGTCGGCCACCGCGTCGGGCACCCCGCTTTCGCGGGCCATTGCTGCGATGTCGCTGTTGCTCGGGCCGTCGGAGCTCTGGTGTCGGTAGAGGTCTTGGACGAAGGCCTGATACACCGTCGCCGAGGTTGTCGGGTCGGCCGCCACAAACAGCGCATTGCTGACCCGGGCGGACACGTCGTTGTGATGTCTGTCGTCGAGGAAAGTCAGCCATCGATAGGTGACCGCGAGTCGGCCGCTGGCCACATCGTCGGCAAGCCGGTCGCCGTAGGTCGATTCCAACTCCGCGCAGTACGGGCATTGCGGGTCGCAAAAGATCTCCAGCTGCACTGGGGCAATGCCAGACCCGACCATCACGCCATTGCCGTCGGGAGTGCGTGGCACATCGGCGAGCGCCGTCCCGGCGCCGAACACCACCGACCACAGCACGGTCGCCGCCAATACCCGCAGGCAGGACCGCATCGGGAAGCCCCCTTGGGATCAGAGTTCGTGTGGCGTATGCCCCCCGGTAACCATATCGACAGGCGGTGCTGACACCGTGGTGGTGTGCGCGTAGCGATTGTCGCGGAGTCCTTCCTCCCGCACGTCAACGGCGTCAGCAACTCGGTGGTCCGGATCCTCGAGCATCTGCGCCGCACCGGTCACGAAGCTCTCGTCATCGCACCGGACACCCCGCCCGGGCAGCCGCCCGCTGATCGGGTCCACGACGGTATCCGGGTGCACCGGACGCCGTCGCGGATGTTTCCGAAGGTGACGACGCTGCCGCTCGGGCTGCCAACGCCTCGACTGACGAGTGTGCTGCGCGGATTCGACCCAGACATCGTGCATTTGGCGTCGCCGGCGTTGCTCGGCTGGGGCGGTGTGCGGGCGGCCCGTCGTCTCGGGGTGCCGACGATCGCGGTATACCAAACCGACGTACCAGGTTTCGCAGCCAGCTACGGCATCGGGATTACCACCCGGGCGGCCTGGGCATGGTTCCGCCTTCTGCACCGCCTCGCCGACCGCACCCTGGCGCCATCCAGTGCGACGATGGAATCGCTGGTCTCCCATGGTATTCCGCGGGTGCACCACTGGGCACGCGGAGTTGACATCGTGGGCTATGCCCCGTCGGCTCGCGACGAGGCCCTCAGGCGGCAGTGGTCGCCGGAGGGCAAGCCGATCGTGGGGTTTGTCGGGACGGCTGGCACCGGAAAAGCATGTCGAGCGACTCATCGGGTTGGCTGCCGGTGACGCGGTGCAGCTGGTCATCGTCGGCGACGGGGTCGACCGCGCCAAGCTGCAATCGGCAATGCCGACAGCCGTTTTCACCGGCGCGTTGTACGGCGAGGAGCTCGCCGCGGCATATGCCAGCATGGACGTCTTCGTGCACGCCGGTGAACACGAGACGTTCTGCCAAGTCGTGCAAGAAGCGCTGGCGTCGGGGTTGCCGGTGATTGCCCCCGACGCCGGCGGACCACGTGACCTGGTCACCCCGTGGCGCACCGGACTGCTGTTGGGAGTCAACGAGTTCGAGGCACGGCTGCCCGAGGCGGTCGCGCACCTGCTGGCAGAACGAGAGCGCTACGCGCTGGCCGCCCGGCGCAGCGTGCTTCACCGCAGCTGGCCGGTCATCTGCGACGAGCTACTGGGCCACTACGAGGCGGTACTGGGCAACCGGCGCGCAGTCGCGGCCTGAGCGCAGCTATCCCTGGGCCAACTCCGCGACCGGCTGCCACTGGTCCCAATGTGCGTAACCGGCCTTCGTAGTCGGCCTTGGCCACAGCGAGCGGCGATCCGCCGAAAAACACCCGCAGTGGCGGCTGCTGCGGCGTCCACCACTTTCAGTAAGCGCCGCCGCCGAGGCGTTTGGGTCGCCAGGGCTGGCCCATCGCTGACGACGCTGCGCCTCGACTGCGGCCCGCACCTCGTCGTAAGCCGGTAGTGGATCGGCGTGCTTGGCCGACGGGCCCGACCAGTCAGTGTCGAAGCCGCCCGGTTCGATCAGCGTGACGTGCACGCCGAATGGCGCGACCTCTTGCGCCAGCGCCTGCGAGAAGCCCTCCAGCGCCCATTTCGAGGCGTGGTAGATGCCGACCAAGGGAAACGCGCTGATGCCTCCGATCGAGGACACCTGGATGATGTGCCCGCTGCCCTGCTCACGCAGATAGGGGAGTGCGGCCTGGGTGATCCACAGCGCGCCGAACACATTGGTCTCGATCTGATCGCGTGCCTCTTGCTCGGACAGTTCTTCGACGAAACCGAACTGGCCGTAGCCCGCGTTGTTGACAACGATGTCCAAGCGTCCAAAGTGATCGTGCGCCTGCTTGACCGCGGCGAAGTCCGCGTCGCGATCGGTGACGTCCAGCTGGATCGGCAACAGTGCGTCGCCGTATTTCGCAACCAGGTCGTCCAGCGTCGCGGTGTTCCGCGCCGTTGCCGCGACCTTGTCGCCGCGCTGCAACGCGGCGATCGCCCATTCACGTCCGAAGCCACGCGATGTACCCGTAATAAACCAAACTTTTTCACTCACGCCGTTGTGCAACGCATTTATCAGCGCCCCATTCCCGGCAAGGTAGCGTCGACGCCGTGAGCCGCGCGACCCTGGACAAGGATCCTCGCGAGGTGGCGTCGATGTTCGACGGCGTCGCGCGGCGCTACGACCTGACCAACACGGTGCTGTCGCTCGGCCAGGATCGGTACTGGCGTCGGGCCACCCGGTCGGCGCTGCGCATCGGGTCCGAGGAGAAGGTGTTGGATCTGGCCGCGGGCACGGCGGTGTCGACGGTTGAGCTGGCTAGCTCTGGGGCATGGTGCGTGGCGGCGGATTTCTCGGTTGGCATGCTCGCGGCCGGGCGTGCCCGCGAGGTGCCCAAGGTTGCTGCTGACGCAACCCGACTTCCTTTCGGCGACAACGTTTTCGACGCGGTCAGCATCAGTTTTGGGCTGCGTAATATTGCCGACCGCGAGGCGGCGCTGCGTGAGATGGCTCGGGTCGCCCGTCCCGGCGGGCGATTAGTGGTATGCGAATTCTCTACACCCACCAATCGGCTGTTCGCCACGGCCTACAAGGAGTACTTGATGCAGGCGTTGCCGCGGGTGGCTCGGGCCGTGTCGAGCAATCCGGAGGCGTATGTCTATCTGGCCGAGTCGATTCGGGCCTGGCCCGACCAGGCCGCCCTGGCCCACCAGATGTCGCGCGCGGGCTGGTCGGCGGTGCGTTGGCGCAACCTGACCGGCGGAATCGTCGCACTGCACGCCGCCTACAAGCCGGTCAGCTGAACGGCTTTCGACGGTCGATCAGCCGCGAGGCGCGCCCGCCGCCGCGCCACACTCGGGCCACCCAGTCGGCGTCGTCGTCGGTGACCAGGTTGCCCATCACCCGCACCGCGATGTCCATCAGCGTCGTCGAGCGCATCGCGATCGGACCGGTCGCGGGCAGGAACCGCGGAAACGTCAGCAACAACGCCAGCCGGCGCGCCACCGAAAACGCCACGTCCGTAATGGGATTGCAGCAGTCTGCGGCCACACCTTCGACAGGTCGCCGGAGCCGAGCAATTTCGGCGGCCAGCCGACCGGTCTCCAGGCCGTAGTCGATGCCCTCGCCGTTCAGCGGGTTGACGCAGGCGGCGGCGTCGCCGATCAGCATCCAGTTCCGGCCGGCCACCCCCGACACGGCGCCGCCCATCGGCAACAGCGCCGAGGACACCGCGCGCGGTTGGCCGGCGAACCCCCACTCGTCGCGCCGCAGGTCGGTGTAATACGACATCAGCGGACGCAGCGCCAGCTCGGCGGGTCGCTTCGTCGTCGACAGCGCGCCCACGCCGATGTTCACCTCGCCGTTGCCCAGCGGGAAGATCCAGCCGTAGCCGGGCAGCACCGCGCCGTCGGGGGAGCGCAGTTCCAGGTGCGACGTCAGCCACGGCTCGTCGCCGCGCGGCGTGGCCAGGTATCCGCGCGCAGCGATGCCGTACACCGTCTCCTGATGCCACCGCCGGCCCAGCACCCGGCCGAGGGTCGAGCGGGCACCGTCGGCGACGATCAGCTCGCGACAACCGATCTCCGTCCCGTCGGCCAGCGCCACCGAAACCACCCGCGCCGACGAATCATGGTGGACGCCAACGGCTTTGACGCCGAGCCGCATGCGGGCGCCGGCGTCCTCGGCGACTTTGCGGATCCGGTCGTCCAGTTCGACGCGGGCCACCGCGCTGCCGGTCGACGGGAACGACGGGCCGGGCCAGCCGACTTCCACCTCGCCGCCGAATCCGCTCATCCTCAAGCCCCGGTGCCGGATCCGGGCGATCCAGCCACTCGCCGAGCCCCAGCCGCTCCAGCTCGGCGACCGCGCGCGGCGTCAGCCCGTCGCCGCAGGACTTGTCGCGGGGAAAGTTCGCCGCGTCGATGACCAGCACGTCGCGGCCCGCGCGGGCGGCCCAGGCGGCCGCCGCCGAGCCGGCCGGTCCGGCGCCCACCACCACCACGTCGGCATGGGAGTCCATGCTCACCAGTATGTTGGCAACGTGAGGACTCCGGCGACTGTGGTGGCGGGTGTGGACTTCGGCGACGCCGAGTTCGCCACGAATGTGCGCGACGGGGTGGCCCGCATCGAGCAACTTATGGAAACCGAGCTGCGCGGCTCAGACGAACTGATGACCGAGGCCGTGCTGCACCTGTTCGAGGCCGGCGGCAAACGGTTCCGGCCGCTGTTCACGGTGCTATCCGCGCAGCTGGGGCCGCGACCGGACGCCGTCGAGGTGACGATCGCCGGCGCGGTCATCGAGCTGGTGCATCTGGCCACGCTCTACCACGACGACGTGATGGACGAGGCCCAGGTGCGCCGCGGAGCAGCCAGCGCCAACGCGCGGTGGGGCAACAACATCGCGATCCTGGCCGGCGACTACCTGTTCGCGACGGCCTCGCGACTGGTGTCACGGCTCGGCCCCAACGCGGTGCGGATCATCGCCGAGACGTTCGCCCAGCTGGTGACCGGTCAGATGCGCGAGACCCGGGGACTCGCAAACGCGAGCGGATCCGATCGAGCACTACCTGAAGGTGGTGTACGAGAAGACGGCGTGTCTGATCGGGGCGGCCGGCCAGTTCGGTGCGATGTTCTCCGGCGCCGACGACGACCAAATCGAGCGGCTCAGCCGGCTCGGCAGCATCGTCGGCACGGCGTTTCAGATCTCCGACGACATCATCGACATCGACAGCGACCCCGACGAGTCCGGCAAGCTGCCCGGCACCGACCTGCGCGAAGGTGTGCACACGCTGCCGGTGCTCTACGCGTTGCAGGACAGCGGACCGGACGCCGATCGGCTGCGCGAACTGCTGGTCGGGCCGATCGACGACGACGCGCGCGGTCGCCGAGGCGTTGGCGCTGCTGCGGGCTTCGGCGGGCATGGCCAAGGCCAAGGACACCGTGGCGCGGTACGCCGCGCAGGCACGCGAGGAGCTGGCCGCGCTGCCCGACGTGGCCGGGCCGGCAGGCGCTGGCCACGCTGGTCGACTACACGATCAACCGACACGGCTAAGTTCCAGGAACCCGCTGGCCCGTCGTGAGCGTTTAATGAAACGAGTCGCAGGTAGTCCTGGAGGAAGAAGCTGATGACCTGGCATCCGCATCACAACACGGCGAAGACGTTCGCGTTGCTGGTAGGAATGTCGGCGCTGATCGTGTTCGTCGGCGGGCTGTTCGGCAGGACGGCGTTGTGGATCGCCGTGCTGTTCGCCGTCGGCATGAACGTCTACACCTACTTCAACAGCGACAAGCTGGCGCTGCGGGCGATGCATGCGCAGCCGGTGTCGGAGGTGCAGGAGCCGGTGATGTACCGGATCGTGCGCGAGCTGGCCACGGCCGCCCACCAGCCGATGCCGCGGCTTTACATCAGCGACACCGCCGCGCCCAACGCGTTCGCGACCGGCCGCAACCCGCGCAACGCCGCGGTGTGCTGCACCACCGGGATCCTCAACATCCTCAACGAGCGTGAGCTGCGTGCGGTGCTGGGCCATGAGCTTTCGCACGTCTACAACCGCGACATCCTGATCTCCTGCGTGGCCGGCGCGCTGGCGTCGGTGATCACCGCGCTGGCCAACATGGCGATGTTCGCCGGCATGTTCGGTGGCAACAACCGCGAAGGCGGCTAATCCCTTTGCGCTGCTGCTGGTTTCGCTGCTGGGCCCGATCGCGGCGACGGTGGTGCGGCTGGCCGTGTCGCGCTCGCGTGAGTATCAGGCCGACGAGTCGGGTGCGCTGCTGACCGGCGACCCGTTGGCGTTGGCGTCGGCGCTGCGCAAGATCTCCAGTGGTGTGCAGGCCGCGCCGCTGCCTCCCGAGCCGCAGCTGGCCGCCCAGGCGCACCTGATGATCGCCAACCCGTTCCGCAGCGGCGAGCGGATCGGGTCGCTGTTCTCCACGCACCCGCCGATCGCCGACCGGATCCGCCGGCTCGAGGCAATGGCCGGGCGCTAGCTCCACCAGCCGCACCATTCCACAAGCTGACTTGTACTGACTCTGTGTTTCGCGGCGCATGCGATATCACGCCAGCATGAATCGCTACACTTACCGCGCGGAGTGGTCTGCCTGAGCAGTGCGAATACATTGGCCGGTGCATCGAATTGCCGTGGCTGTCGCAGTGGGCGCCGACGATGCAGCAAGCGATCGCCGACGTCGAGCAAGCCGCCGACGAGTTCATCGCCGATTGCGTCACCAGGACGGCGACGACGCGCCGGCCCCGCTAACCGAACGCAAATTCAGCGGCAAATTCGTCGTCCGGACCTCGCCGGCGCTGCATGCCCGCCTCGCCGTCGAGGCCGCCGAACAAAACGTGTCGTTGAATCAGTGGGCGGTGCAGAAGCTTGCCGACCGGCCGCCAATCGGCCTCTTCGACCTCTGATATCGCATACGCCATCATTACCGAAACATGCGCTATACCCAGACTCACGGGTGCTGCAGTGACCATTGGTACTGGCTCAGAATCCCGACGCCGTGCACCTCGTGTCCGGGTGTCTCCGCTGCCAACCCGCGGTAGGCGTCTTCGACGGTCGCGCCGTGGTTGATCACGGCGTCGACCTCGCGCGCGATCGGCATGTTCAGCCCGTACTTGTCGGCGAATTCCATGATCACGCTGGCGGCCTTGACGCCCTCGGCGACTTGGTTCATCGACGAGATGATCTCGTCGATGGGTTTGCCCGCGCCGAGTTGCTCACCGACGTGGCGGTTGCGGCTGCGCTGGCTGGTGCAGGTGACGATCAGATCGCCCATGCCGGCCAGTCCGGAGAAGGTGTCGCGCTGCCCGCCCATCGCCTCGCCCAGCTTCGACATCTCGCGCACCGAGCGGGCGATCACCATGGCCCGGGTGTTCTCGCCGATACCCAGCGAATAGCCCATCCCGACGGCGATCGCGTAGACGTTCTTCAGCGCGCCGGCCATCTCGACACCGAGCACGTCGTCGATGGTGTACACCCGAAAACGCTTGGTGCGGAACAGTTGTGCCAGTTGTGCGGCCAGGTGCTGGTCGGGCATCGCCAGCACCGCCGCGGCCGCGTAGCCCTCGCCAACCTCGCGGGCGATGTTGGGCCCGGCCAGGATGCCGGCGGGATGGCCGGGCAGCACCTCGTCGACGATCTGCGACATCCGCATGTTGGTGCCCTGTTCGAGACCCTTGACCAACGACACCACCGGCACCCACGGCCGCAACTCGCTCGGCCAGCTCGGTGAGCACGTCGCGGAACCCGTGCGACGGCACCCCCATCACGACGACGTCGGCGGCCCTGGCGGCCTCGGCGAAGTCAGTGGTGGCGCGCAGGCTTTCGCTGAGGACGACGTCGTTGCCCAGATAGCGGGTGTTGCGGTGGTTCTCGTTGATGTCCTTGGCGGTCTCCTCCGAGCGCACCCATTGCAGCGTCGGCCCGCGGCGCGCACAGATGGACGCGACGGTGGTGCCCCAGGAACCACCGCCCAAAACGACGACCTTCGGTTCGCGCAAAGCAGCTGCCATGGCGACCAGCGTATTGCCGCCGCCTAATCTTTACCGGCGGTTGGCTAGAAGTTTTTCTGGTCGGCGCGGCCGAACACCATGGCCTCTTCGATCCGGTCGAACCGGTAGTCGATGGCGTCGGCGAAGTAGTTCTGCCGAACGTTCCACGGCCGCTTGGTGCCGGACTTCGGCAGGGCGTGCAGCGAGCGCAGCACATAACCGGCCTGGATATCCCACGAGGGTTTCTCGGGCATCGGCTCGCCGTCGAGGTGTGGGTAGGCATGCGTGTAGCCGCGAGATTTCATGTGCGCCAGCAGCTTTGCCGTCGCGCGGGCGGTCATGTCGGCGCGCAGCGTCCACGAGGCGTTGGTGTATCCGACGCACCAGAACAGGTTCGGCACATCCTCCAGCATGTGCGCCTTGTAGACGAAGCGGTCCTGCGGCTTGATCTCGCCGCCGTCGACGGACACTGTCACGCCGCCGAGCGCCTGCAGTTGCAGGCCGGTGGCGGTGACGATGATGTCGGCGTCGAGATGCGCGCCGGACGTCAAAACGATGCCGGTGGAATCGAAGTGGTCGATGTGGTCGGTGACCACTTCGGCGCGGCCTTCGCCGATCGCGACGTACAGGTCGGCGTCGGGGATCAGGCACAGCCGCTGGTCCCACGGGTTGTAGCGGGGCTTGAAATGCGTGTCGACGTCGTAGCCCTCGGGCAGATTGCTGATCGCGATGCGGCGGACCACCCACCTGATAAAGCCCGGCGTCTTGCGCGCCAAGAACCAGATCATCGCCTTCGAGCAGCGCAATGCGTTGCCGGATGATCAAATGGGCAACCCTGCGCGGCAACACTTTTCGCAGCACATCGGCGGTCCAGCTGTATTTGGACGCCGAAACAGATAGGTCGGCGAGCGCTGCAGCATGGTGACTTTCGACGCCTTCTCCGCCAGCGACGGGATCAGCGACATCGCGGTGGCGCCGCTGCCGATGACCACCATCTTCTTGCCGGTGTAGTCGAGGTCTTCGGGCCAGTGCTGCGGATGAACGACGGTGCCGCCGAACTCTTCGATGCCGGGGAAGTCGGGGGTGTAGCCCTCGTCGTAGTTGTAGTAGCCGGACCCGAAGAACACGAACCGGCCGCGGTAAACCTTGTCGGCGCCGTCCTTGTTCGGCGGTGACCGTCCAGGTGTCGGTCGACGAATCCCAGTCCGCCGAGCGGACGTAGCTGTTGAACCGGATGTGGCGGTCGATGCCGTACTTGTGCGCGGTGGCGGTCAGGTACTCGCGGATGTGCACCCCGTCGGCCACTCCTTCTCTGCGGGTCCACGGCTCGCACGGGAAGCACAGCGTGAAGATGCTGCTGTCGGAGCGGACGCCCGGGTAGCGGAACAGGTCCCAGGTGCCGCCGATCTGCTCGCGCCGCTCCAGGATGACGTAGCGGGTCCCCGGGTTGCGCTCGGTGATGCGGTAGGCCGCGCCCAGGCCGGAGATGCCGGCGCCGATGATGACGACGTCGAAGTCTGTCGCGTCCGGTGGCGTCACGCTCATGTCACCAGATTAGGCACCCACCGGTTGATAGAGGCAGCGCTACCGGTAGTTGACGAACTGCAGCGCGACGTCGAGGTCGGCTTTCTTCAGCATCGCGATGACGGCCTGCAGGTCGTCGCGCTTTTTGCTGGTGACGCGGACCTCGTCGCCCTGGATCTGGGTCTTGACGGTCTTGGGGCCCTCGTCGCGGATCAGCTTGGTGATCTTCTTGGCGTTCTCGCTGCTGATGCCCTGCTTGAGGGTGCCGGTGACCTTATAGGTTTTGCCGGAGGCCTGCGGCTCGCCGGCGTCGAAAGCCTTGAGGCTGATGTCGCGGCGGATCAGCTTTTCCTTGAACACGTCGACGGCGGCCTTGACGCGCTCCTCGGTCGAGCTGGTCAGCTCGATCGCCTC
Source organism: uncultured Actinomycetota bacterium (assembly GCA_963744835.1). Classification (GTDB taxonomy): domain Bacteria; phylum Actinomycetota; class Actinomycetes; order Mycobacteriales; family Mycobacteriaceae; genus Mycobacterium. The sequence goes on along the minus strand of CAVUVB010000006.1, from coordinate 140,900 downwards.
CTCGCCCTTCCACGCGATCTTGGTGTCGGTCCCGCGGAAGTCGAACCGGGTGGAGAGTTCCTTGGCGGCCTGGTTGAGGGCGTTGTCGACCTCCTGCCGGTCGATCTTGCTGACGACATCGAACGATGAATCCGCCATTGGATCCGTCCCCTTTCCTGTCGAAGTTGGCCGTTTGTGCACCCGGTACATGCTCGTTGTACTCTTGCTACCCGTACCACACCGGCAGGTTGCCCGAGCGGCCAATGGGAGCGGACTGTAAATCCGTCGGCTTACGCCTACCCAGGTTCGAATCCTGGACCTGCCACCGAGGTCAGAGGCCGGTGCATACTTCGAGCCATGAAACGGAGCGCAAGAGGCGTGGCCGCATTCGCCTTTGCCGGAACCATCGTCGGCATGACATCCGGTCTGGCCGTCGCACAACCCAGGGCCGAGCACGTCGTTGGCGAACCGTGCATCGGCGCCGACATCGGGCGACAGGACGTTGTCCCCAATGGTCAGGCCATCATCTGTGACAGCAGCTACCAGTGGGAGCCGTACGTCGGCCAGACCCCCAATGATCCATGGGTCTCCGGGCAAAATCCCTAATCGACCGTTGGGTTCGCCCCGCCCGCTGGGTTCCATCGCGTTATGTGCTTGAGCTCAGGCGATTTCAGGGCACGAAATGCTTAATAGCCCGACGGCGCAGAACCGATAGGAAAGGCGCGGCTTGAAAGAGGCATGGTCGCATCGAGACGACCACCGATACGTCATCATTGGTGCCGGTGCCATCGGCGGCACCGTGGGCGCAGTGCTGGCGCGAGCCGGTACGCCCACCGTGTTGGTGGCGCGAGGTCGGCACGCCGAGGCGATCAGGTGCGGTTGACTCATCGCGACATGCTGGTCTTCACGACGAAAACTAGCAGCTTGACGCGGCACTGCAGGAATGGGTCGATCAGCCGGTTCATGGTCCGGACGGCGTTGTCGGAACCGCAGGGGAGCAACTGCCGGCGATGACCGCACTCAACGGTGTCGCCGCCGAGGAAAAAGCGCTGCGGTATTTCCGCGGGGTATTTGGTGTCTGTGTCTGGCTGCCTGCCGTGCATCTCGAACCTGGTGAGGTGATCGTGCGGTCGTGGCCGGTGGCCGGCCAGTTCCATATCGCACGATGGCCCGCGTCGCTCAGTACGCAGCAGGATGCCGACCTGTTGTCGGAACTAGGCCGAGACGTGGAGTGCCGCAGGGATCCGGGTGCGTATTCCCGATGACGTTGCCCCGTGGAAGTACAACAAGCTATTGAGCAACCTCGGCAACGCTGTTGGCGCCCTGACTGCCGATGCGGCCGATACAAGCGCGGTGGTAGCCGCGGTGCGCGGTGAAGGCCAGAACGTGTTGCGGCATGCGGGAATCGAGTTCGTCTCGTTCGAGACATCCACGGCGGCGCGGGCGGATGGACCGACCATACGCGCGGTACCCGGATGGAATACCGGGGCAAGCAACTCGACCTGGCAGTCGTTGAGCCGCAACACCGGCAACGTGGAGACCGACTTCTTTAATGGCGAGATTGTCCGGCTGGCTCACCGCCATGGCACCACGGCGCCACTGAATGCGGCGTTGGCACGGGCGGCGCGCACTGCGGTCCGCAACGGCTTTGGGCCAAGCCGCTATTCGGCGACAGAACTGGCAGAACTGCTCGGAGTCGACGCGTAGTCAGCCCAAGACCCCGTCACGCGACGGACGCCCAGTGTTTGTCTTCTGGTCACCAGGGGGCGGGCTGGGTCTGCGAGCCTTGACCCGACGCACCTCGGGAAAGGGCCGTCATGACAGAACACTTGCGTGCTTACAACAGCCTGTGGCAGGTCCGCAGCGACTCGTGGTGCCGATTGGAGGAGTCCGCGGATCGACTGATGCGCCGGGACACCGGGGGAGCGCTGAAAGAAAAATGCATCCGTTCCTGTCAAGACTTATTGGCTCGCCTGAGCACACTGGAGCCCTACTGGGCGTATCCGGGCTCGCCCCAATTCGGCTACATTCAACGGCTTTTTGCATCCGGCAGCTATGACAAGTTCGCGCAAGCCGTTGGGCGGATCACCCGCGCGCTGACCACGGAGTCATACCGCTCGGGGGATGTGGACAGCGCAGGCGCCGACGATCTGGACATGTTCCCGTCTGACCCGCGTCAGCTGGAGGATCAATCTGGGGCGCAACGCGACCGGCCCTATTTTGAAGTGCTGGTCGTGGAAAAGATGACCGAAGACCAAGAACGGGCGCTGCGCAGCGAGGTGCGTAAGTGGCGGCGTCCCGATGACGAATTCGTTTACGAACTCGTCGTGGTGTCCAGCGGGGACGAGGCCCTCATCGCCGCGCGGCTCAACGTCAACCTGCAGGCGGTGGTGATTCGGCGGCGCTTTTCGCACCAATCGAGCCGGGACCTGTCGACCTTGTCGGAGTTCGTCGATACCGCGGTTTCGCACGAGTTGGCCGACCACCTGTCGCCCGACGAACGTGCGCAGATCCTCGCGACGTCCTTGGCGAAGCTGCGGCCCGAACTGGACCTGTACCTCATGACGGAGATCGAGGTGGAGGACATCGCCGGACGCCTCGGCCAATACTTCCACAGGGTTTTCCACGCTCGAGAAGGCATGCTCGAGCTTCACCTGTCGATCTTGCAGGGTGTGGCGGCGCGCTACCGGACCCCGTTTTTCAGCGCGCTCAAAGAGTACAGTCACCGGCCCACCGGTGTCTTTCACGCGCTGCCGATCTCGCAGGGTAAGTCGATCGTCAACTCGCACTGGATCAAAGACATGATCGGTTTCTACGGCCTGGACGTGTTCATGGCCGAGACGTCGGCGACCTGCGGCGGTCTTGACTCACTGCTCGAGCCGACCGGGCCCCTGCGTGAAGCACAACAGCTTGCCGCGCAAGCCTACGGGTCGCGCCACACGTACTTCGTCACCAACGGCACGTCGACGGCCAACAAAATCGTCACCCAGGCGTTGGTGGCGCCCGGCGACATCGTGTTGCTGGACCGCAACTGCCACCAGTCGCATCACTACGGGATGATGCTTGCCGGCGCGAACGTCGTCTACCTAGAGGCCTATCCGCTGAACGAGTACTCGATGTACGGCGCGGTGCCGTTGCGCGAGATCAAGTCGAAATTGCTGGCGCTGCGACGCGCCGGCAAGCTCGACCGCGTCAAGATGATGTCGCTGACGAACTGCACTTTCGACGGCATCGTCTACGACGTCCAGCGCGTCATGGAGGAATGCCTCGCCATCAAACCGGATCTGGTGTTCCTGTGGGATGAGGCATGGTTTGCCTTCGCACGTTTTCACCCGATCTATCGGACGCGCACCGCGATGGCGTCAGCAGCAGCGTTGCGAGAACGGCTGCAGGACCCCGAGTACATCCGCCGCTTCGAGGAGACCCTGGCTGCCGACTCCGCCGATGCACCTACCGACGACGAGCTATTGGACCGTCGCCTCATTCCCGACCCGGCACGGGCTCGGCTGCGGGTCTATGCCACCCAGTCGACGCACAAAACGCTGACTGCATTGCGGCAGGGATCGATGATTCACGTCTTCGATCAGGACTTCGATCAGAAGGTGGCCGAGCCCTTCCACGAGGCCTACATGGCCCACACGTCAACCTCACCCAATTACCAGATCCTCGCGTCGTTAGACCTTGGTCGCCGCCAAGTGGCGTTGGAAGGCGTCGAACTGGTGCAACGGCAGATCGAAAACGCGATGCAGCTACGTGACGCGATCGACAATCATCCGTTGCTCAGCAAGTACATGACCACCCTTCGCACCGCGGATCTGATCCCCGAGCAGTTCCGGCCGGCCGAACGCGCCGCGCGCGTGCGCTCAGGGCTGCGCAACATGATGGCGGCATGGAGTCAGGACGAATTCGTGCTCGACCAGTCGCGGATCACGCTGTCAATCGGACGCACTGGTTACGACGGCGACACGTTCAAACGCGAACAGCTGATGGACCGCTACGGAATTCAGATCAATAAAACGTCGCGCAACAGCGTGCTGTTCATGACCAACATCGGGACCAGTCGCAGCTCGGTCGCTTTCCTGGTGGAAGTCCTCGTCAGCATCGCCCGCGGACTCGACCAAGACATCTCCGAAATGAGTATCGGTGAGCGCGAACGCTTCGAGCGGGCGGTTTATCGGCTTACCGAAATGTCGTTGCCATTACCCGATTTCAGCGGTTTCCACCCTGCGTTCCTGGATCACAGTGGGAGCGAGTCAACGCCGGAAGGAGACGTTCGCCGTGCGTTCTATCTTTCCTACGACGACACCACCTGTGAATACCTGTTCGGCGAACAGATTGACGAACGCCTGGATGCGGGCGTCGACGTCGTGTCAGCGACCTACGTAACGCCCTATCCTCCCGGATTCCCGGTCTTGGTGCCCGGCCAGCTCTTCAGTCGCGGCATATTACAGTTCATGCGCGATCTGGACACGCCCGAAATCCACGGCTATGTGCCGCACTTCGGCTATCGCGTGTACACCGAGAAGGCGATCGAGATCGTCGGCGCATCGATTGGGCTACCGTCCAACGGCCACCGCTCCGCGGAGCGCACGGCCGCGCCGCAGAAACCGTCGAAGAAAAAGCCGGCCCGCAGCGGTGGGAATGGTCGTGATCGGAAGCTACCGGAGGTCGGTCAGGATGAGCTGCTCGGTCAGCAGCAGCCCGGAGACGCGGCGCAAGCCAACGCGGGCGGCTAACCATCCGGCTACGAAGCCGTTCCCACTGGCCTAGGATTCGCACATGGGCGATCCGGTTTCTCCTGATGAAGCGATTGAGGCGATCCGAGGCACTGGCGGGGCGCAGCCGGGCTGTCGGGCCTTGCACGCCAAAGGCACGCTGTACCGCGGCACGTTTACCGCGACCCCCGAGGCGGCTCAGCTTTCGCGGGCAAAGCACCTCGACGGCTCCACTGTGCCCACCCTGATCCGCTTCTCGAGCGGATCAGGAAACCCAAAGCAACCCGACGGTGCGCCCGGGGTGCGCGGGATGGCGGTGAAATTCACCCTGCCCGACGGGTCCACCACTGACGTCTCGACGCAGACCGCGCGGCTGTTTGTCTCGAGCACCCCCGATGGATTCGTCGATCTGCTCAAAGCGATGCGGCCGGGCCTGACTACGCCGCTGCGTATGGCCCGATACTTCGTAACCCATCCCCGATTATTCGGCGCTTTGCCGGTGCTGCGCGACGCCAACAAGGTGCCGGCAAGTTACGCCACCGCCGAATATCACGGGCTACACGCCTTCCGCTGGATCGGCGGCGACGGCAGCGCCAGATTCGTTCGCTATCACCTGGTCCCGACCGCCGGCGAGAAATATCTGTCCGGATCAGCCGCCCACGGCAAGGGTCCGGATTTTCTCACCGACGAGCTGAGTAGTCGCCTTGCGACTGGGCCGGCGCGGTTTGACTTTCGCGTTCAGATCGCCGGGCCGGATGATTCGACGATGGATCCGTCGGCCGCCTGGCAGAGCACCCAGACGGTCACCGTCGGCACAATCGAAATCACCGGCCTGGACACGCAGCGCGAGCACGGCGACGACATCGTCGTGTTCGATCCGATGCGCGTCACCGACGGCATCGAACCCTCCGATGACCCGGTGCTTCGGTTCCGCACTCTGGCGTATTCGCTGTCGGTCAAGCTACGCACGGGTGTCGATCGCGGTCCCGGAGCGCCTCCCGTCTGAACGAGCTGACTATGGCGGCGGTGCGGTGATCGGTTCGTGGCTGGGCTTCGCTGTAGGGGTGTTCGTCGTGACGAGCACCATGTTCAGCGTCGTCGGGACTCTGGTGGTGCCGCGTGGTGTCAATTCCCGGATCTCGCGCGCCGTCGACCGAGCCCTGGACGTCGTGTTCCTTCACCTGGCCCGGCGGGTGCGATCGTTCGAACGCCGTGATCGGATCCTTGCCTGGCAGTCGCCACTGTCATTGCTGGTACGGCTGGGGGTATGGCTCGGCTTCCTCGTTGCAGGTTACGCACTGCAGCTTCTGCCGAGCCTCAACGGCCATCTCGGCCCGGCGTTTTCGCATGCTGGATCGTCGATGTTCACCCTCGGTTATGCCGCCCCGACCGGTACCGGCAGCACAACGCTTGAATACCTGGCGGCGTTCACCGGCCTGGTCGTCATCGGCTTGCAGGTCGGTTACCTGCCCACCCTGTACTCCGCCTTCAACCGGCGCGAAACCGAAGTCAGCCTGCTCAGCTCGCGAGCCGGCGTCCCAGCGTGGGGGCCGGAGATTCTGGCCCGCACCCGCTGGGGGATCGAGGACGGCGACATACCGCCTGTCCTCGAGGATTTGTTCAACGCATGGGAACGTTGGGCCGCCGAGGTCGCCGAATCCCATACCACCTACTTGACTTTAGCGAGGCTGCGCTCACCGCGGCCGTTGTCGCACTGGCTGACCTCGCTGATCGCGGTGATGGACGCCGCAGCAATGCATCTGGCGCTATGTCCTTCGCGAGAACCCAAACTCGCGGCGCGTCTTTCGCTTCGGATGGGCTTCGTAGCGTTGCAGCAGATCGCGACGTTCATGCGGCTGCCGGTACCCGAGGACCCAGACCCGGATGGGCCGGTCATGGTGTCGTTCGACGAATTCAAAGCGGCCACCGCAATGCTGCGCGAAGTCGGCTACCCGATCGAACAGACGGATGAGGAGGCCTGGCCGCACTTTCGTGGCTGGCGGGCCAATTACGACACCGTCGCCCTGCTGCTGGCTCGTCAACTCGATGCACCACCGGCGCTGTGGACTGGGCCTCGGCGGTGGCCATCGACGCCGATCCCGCCGCAGCGGCCTCCCGCTAGATTCGCGCGAGACATCCGACAACGGCGAACATAGCGAAGCACGCTCCGCGACGGTCGATGTCGCACCGTCATTCAATGGGAAACGAGAGCGTGGCAACGAGCGCTTTGGTGCGTGTGCGAAGCGCTGCCTCGAGGAGCGGGGCGCGCTGGTTGTAGAGCAACCGGTGGCGCCAGTGCTTGGGCTCGACCTGGGACAGCAACACGGTGACGTGGCGGCCTTTGTCAATCTCGGTTCGCACGAAATTGACGGTGGGCGTGACCAGGCTGCGGTGCGGGCTGGGCAACACCTTGAGCTCCACGCCGGGGTCCCACTCTCGCCATTGCTCGCGCAGCCGCTGCGTGGAGTCCGGGTCGACCTCGACAGTGAGCGGTACAACTTCGCCGCCGATCCGCATGGCGACCTGCAAGGCGCGCTGGGCCACGGAGCTGACCGCGACCATCGGGACAATGATCATCGCCTTCGTGTCGATACCCGGCACCGGTTTTGCGGGCATCGTCCCCAGGCCCAGCTGTTCGCCCGCGTACTCGTAATAGCGTTCGATCCGATCGCAAAGCAGGATCAACGAGGGCACCAGGATCAAGAGCAGCCACGCGCCTTCGATGAATTTGCTTGAGAACAAGACGATCCCGGCCACGGCGGTCAGCACCGCTCCGCCGCCGTTGAGCAAGGCATAGCCCAGCCACCGAGGGCCGCGTTCGCGACGCCAGTGCATTACCAAACCGGTTTGGCTGATGGTGAACCCGATGAAGACCCCGATCGCGAATACCGGCAGCAGCCGCTGAGTGTTGGCGCCGACGATAATCAGCACGGCGGTGGCCAGCAGCGCCAACGCCGAGACGCCGTATCGAAATACCGGCTTTTCTGCGCGCAACGCGAACAGATGTGGCATGCGGTGATCCCTGGCCAGCAACTGCAAAAGCACCGGCAGGCCGCCGAAGCTGGTATTGGCCGCAAAGGCCAGCACCAAGGTCACCGACAAGTTGATCACGTAGAACGGCCATCCGGTTCCGAACGCGCCCGCCGATAACTGCGCCAAGATCGTGACATTGCGCCTAGGGACTACCTGGTGTAAACGGATTTGCAAGGCGAGACCCAACAGCATGGCCCCCAGCAAGACCCCGAGTGCGATCTCACAGTGTTGGGCACGCTTAACCGCCGGTGACCGGAAGGCCGGCACCGCGTTGGCGATCGCTTCCACCCCGGTCAGCGAAGAGCATCCGGCTGAAAAGGCCTTGAGAATCACCACCACGCCCAGCGTCTCAGTGGCGTGGATCGGGCCGAGGTCCTTGCCGATCACGGCCACCGGATGGTCTTCGAAGAAGCCGAAGATGACGATTGCGAAGATTCCGACGATGAACAGCAGCGTCGGACCCATCAGCACTTTCGCTGACTCTGCGATGCCGACAAGGTTGATCCCGGCGAGTACGGCGAGCCCTCCCAGAGTCACCGCAAGCTGGTGATGCGCGAGCGCAGGAAACACGCTTTTCAAACTGTCGGCGCCCGCCGCCAGGCTCACCGCCACGGTCAACACGTAGTCGACGACCAGACTCGCCGCGGCCAGCAGACTTGGCCACCGGCCTAAGTCTTGCTTCGCTACGGCGTACGACCCGCCACCGTCGGGGTGTACGGCGATCACCTGCCGGTAGGAGATCACCAGCACCAACAGCAACAGGGCGATCACGATGGAGATCGGCACGGTCCAGCTCACCGCGGCGGCGCCTGCGGCGACTAAGCCGAGGACGATCGCTTCCGGGCCGTACGCGACGCTGGACAACGCGTCCAGCGACATCGCGGCAAGACCACCGATCGCAGTCAGCCGGTGCGAGTCGCCGCGATGGTGTCGTCGGAAGCGGCGGTCGGGGATCCAATGGGGAAGGTGCATTGCTCGGTCATGGGCTTCAACCACCACGGTCTGATTTAACATCGTGAAAGCGCGGACCGCTGCGTTAAAGCGGGCCGGGCCGCCTAAATGACGATTAAGCAATCCGGCACTGACATGCGCGTGTACGGAGTCGGACATTTAGGTGAAATCACGTATCGGAAAACAGTTCTCGCTCTTTACCACTTGCGCTCCCGTGCTGACGCTGTGGACGCCGACTGGTCATTGGCGGCGTCCACAGCGTCGGCTGTTACCTCTCTCCTCACCTAACCGGTCAGCAGGGAAGGAACGGGATGCAGGCTGGCGGTGGCGGAGGCGCCGCATAACGCGGTAGCTCCCAGCAATCGACGGAGCTTGACGGTACGTAATGCCATCTTGATCTCCCTTCGTTGGCGTAACACCATCGACGCTATCCAGGGAACTTTGCCCTGACCTTTCGCTAACCTAAGTATCAGTTATGTGGCCCCGGATTCTTTCAAATAAAACGTGAAAAGCCTTTTCTTGCTTGATGATTGAGCTAAAACTGCAGTCAGAATCCACGAAAACTATTGCAGCTCTGGCAATTGGGCCCGCGAATCAAGGCCGACGATCACGACGCGGATTGTTCGTTGCGGAATCCCGGTCCGGGCTCGGGTGTGACGTTGCGGGCGGTGACCTCTTCCCCGCAGTAGGCGCACGCAAGAACCGGTTCGGCGATGTGACCGCACAGCTGGTGACGCAGCAAGATCGGTGGGCCTTCGGGCAGCGGCATGTGTTGATCGCCCCACTGCATGAGGACCACGATCGCAGAGAACAGGTCTCGGCCGGAGTCGGTCAGCTGGTATTCGTGACGGTCGGGATCGCGCGCGTAAGGCACCTTTTCCAGCAGGCCGTTGTCCACCAGCGTGCGCAACCGTGATGACAGGGTGGGCCGCGGAATCTGCAGGTTGCGGGCCAATTGGCCGAAGCGGCGCACACCGAAGAACGCTTCGCGCAGGATAAGCAGCGTCCATCGCTCGCCGACCACGTCCAACGCACGCGCAACGGACTCGGCGTAGAAGCGGTGAGACAGATCCGGGTAGTCCATGGTTCATTTAATGTACCGGTTCATAATCTGAACCGATAGTGGTAACGTAAATGAACCACTACGCCGTCTGCAAGAGCGAGGTCGCATGCAAGACACCGAAGTCACAACCCTGCCCGTGCAAGAGCACGCCCGGCAGATCGCCGATCTGGCGCGCCGCATGGCGGATCAGATCGACGCCGACCGCAGACTGCCCGCCGAAGTCGTTAGCGCCCTACGGGACTCGGGCCTGCTACGCGCGGGTGCGCCGGTGGAGGTGGAAGCTCTGGAGCTGCCCCCCGGCACCGCGCTGCGCTGCGCCGAGGAGGTGGCGCGCGGCGACACCTCGGCCGGCTGGTGTGTGTCGATCGCGATCACCAGTAGCCTGCTGGTCGCCTACCTGCCGCCGGTAAGCCGCGACGAGCTGTTTGGGCACGGACGCGGCGTGGCGGCGGGGGTGTGGGCACCGCAGGGAAAGGCCCGTCCGGTGCCCGGCGGCGTGATGGTCTCGGGGCGTTGGGCGTACTGCAGCGGAATCACCCACGCCGACGTGATGTTCGCCGGGTGCCTGCTCGAGGACCGTCCGGCCGTGGTCGCGTTGCCCACCGCGGACCTTCAGATCCTCGACACCTGGCACACCCTGGGCCTGCGCGGCACCGGCAGCCACGACACGGTGGCCGATGACGTCTTCGTCCCCAATGAGCGGGTGGTCTCGATATTTGACGGGCCGCTGATCAACCGGCCGTTGTACCGATTTCCGCCGTTCGGGTTCTTCGCGGCATGCATCACCGCTGCCGCGATGGGCAACGCGCGCGCCGCGATTGACGATTTGATCGAGCTGGCCGGCGTCAAAAAGGGTCTCGGGTCAAGTCGCACGCTTGCCCAGCGGCCCAGCACCCACGCGGCGGTCGCCGCCGCCGAGTCGGCGCTGGAAGCGGCGCGGGCGTTCTACTACCAGGCCATCGAGAGTGCTTGGCGGGCAAGTCAAGACGAGCTCCCCGTGCCGGTGGAGGCGCGCACACGATTGCGCCTTGCCGCCACCCACGGTGTACGCACCGCAGCCGACGTGGTGCGCACCATGTATGACCTCGCCGGCGGCAGCGCCATTTACGACGGCGCGCCGCTGCAGCGCCGCTTCCGCGACGCGTTCACCGCCACCGCGCACTTCCAGGTGAATGAGGCATCACGCGAGTTGCCGGGCCGCATCCTGCTGGGCCAATCCGCCGAGACGGCGATGCTGTGAGGCGTGCAATCGAGGCGGTGCTGCCGTTCTGGCTGGACCGGCCCGACCAGGAGGCGGTGCAGATCGCCGAGGCCGCCAGTGCAGCCGGGCTTACCGGGCTGTGGATCGGCGAGATGGCGAGCTTCGACGCCTTTGCGTTGGCCACCGCCATCGGTACCCGCACGCCCGGCTTACGGCTGAAAGTGGGACCGTTGCCGATCAGTGTGCGAACCCCGGTCGCGATCGCACTGGGGGCGAGCTCGGTGGCCACCCTTACCGGTTGCGAGGTCGACGTCGCGCTGGGTGCTTCCAGCCCGGTCATCGTGACCGGCTGGCACGACCGCGAGTGGTTTCACGGCGCAGCGCGCATGCGCGAAACCATCGAGTGCCTGCGGGCAATCCTGCGTGGTGAGCGCACCGACTTCGACGGGCGCTATGTCCGCAGCCACGGGTTTCGGCTGCGTAACCCGTTGCCGCACAACAGTATCGGAGTCGGAGCGTTCGGCCCGACGATGACACGGCTGACGGCTGAGCTAGCCGACGAGGTGGTGCTGAATTTGGCGTCACCGCAACGGGTTGCCCAGGTGCGACAACAGGTAGACGACTATGCCGCCGCGGCAGGGCGGACGTCGCCGCACCTGACGGTGTGGGTGCCGGCCGCGCTTCGACCCAGTGAAGCCTCGCTCCGGCAGGTAGCAAATCAGGTGGCGATCTACCTCGCGCCTCCCGGGTACGGCGAGATGTTCTGCGAGCTCGGCTTCGCCGATCTCGTCAAGTGGGCCCGCGGCGGCGCGCATCGCGCGGAATTAGCGGCGGCAATGCCGTTTGAGCTGGCCGAGCAGCTAGGCGCGTTCGGGAATCCAGAACAGGTTGCGGCGCGACTACAGGCCTACACGAAGGCCGGGGCGGACACCGTCGCGGTGGTACCGGTCACCGCCGAAGACCCTGCCGGTCGGGCCGTGCTTCAGTGTGCTGCTGACAGCTGCCGAGAGGCGGCGTCATGACAGCCCTGAACATTCAATGTCGGCTGGCCGCGCCGTCCGATGGGACTGCCGAATGCCTACTGACTGGGCCGTCGTCGAGGAGCCCAAACCCGTCGCTGCCGAGGGAGAATTCGTTGTCGAGGTCGACTACCTGTCGGTCGATCCGGCGATGCGCACCTGGATGAACGCCGGCCGCTCCTATGTGCCGGCCGTGGAGATCGGCGAAGTGATGCGCGCGTTTGCGATTGGACATGTCGTCGAGTCACGCCATCGTCGATTCACCTTGGGAGACACGGTATCTGGGCTGTTCGGGGTTCAGCGGTATGCGCTATCCAACGGCGAGGGCGTCAACAAGGTCGACGCAGGCGTGGCACCGGTAACAGCGCATTTGGGGGCGGTCGGGATCAGCGGTCTCACCGCCTATTTCGGACTGCTTGACGTCGGCAGGCCCGAGCCGGGTCAGACGGTGCTGGTTTCAGGGGCGGCCGGATCCGTTGGCAGCATTGTCGGACAGATCGCCAAGATCAAGGGCTGTCGAGCCGTCGGTATCGCCGGCGGTCAGCAGAAATGCCGCTGGCTGGTCGAGGAGGTCGGGTTCGACGCCGCCATCGACTACAAGACCGCCGACCTGCGCGCAGAACTGAAAACCCATGCGCCCGAAGGTGTCGACGTCTTTTTCGACAATGTCGGCGGTGCAACGCTGGAGGCCGCCCTCAACCGGCTGGCGCGCAGCGCTCGTGTCGTGCTCTGCGGTGCGGTGTCGCAGTACAACGACACTCCGCGGGGACCGGCGAACTACATGCAGCTGCTTGTCGCGCGCGCATCGATGACCGGCTTCGTCATCTTTGACTACCAGGAGCGCTACTCCGAAGGGATTGCGCAACTGGCGAAGTGGCTCAACACCGGCCAGCTGCAATCACATGAGCACATCGTGCAGGGCGACATCGCCGACTTCCCCGAAACGCTGCTGAAGCTCTTTGACGGAGAAAACACCGGCAAGCTCATCCTGGCGCTGAACAGCCCTTAGTTCCCGAAAGGCTCACCGTCAAACCTCTCGTGGGTGGCCAATTCGGCGACGCTTTCGCGTTTCAGTTTTGTCACCTGTTTGTGCGGTTTGCCCAGCGGCAACACCGCGGCGATCGCGTAGGACTCCGGCACCCCCAGCAGATCCCGCACCCGTGGCTCCTCGGCCACCACCATCGTGGTGATCGTGCCCCCGAAGCCTTCGTTACGCGCGGCCAGCAAGATGTTCCACACCAACGGGTATATCGATGCTCCGCTGATCACGCCGATCCGATCGAGGTCTTGATCGATCGCGGCGACGACCTCGAGGTTGACGCAGATCACCAGCACCGCGGCGGCGTCGTGCAGGGGAGCGGTGAATTGGGACGGCACATCGGTGGCGGCTATCTCTGCCGCTGTCGCGCTGGGCGGGTGCAGCGGATTCCACGGGCTTTCGCCGCTGGCGAGCTGGGCGGCATATCGGCGGGCGCCGGTGGTCGTCAGCTCGGCCAGCGCTTTGCGGGTGGCCTGGTCGCGGACCACGATCACGTGGGCGCCTTGGCGGTTGCCTCCACTGGGCGCGAACCGCGCATTGTCGAGGATGCGCTCCAATACGTCGTCGGGTAGCGGGTCATCGGTGAACTTGCGCACCGCGGCGGTGGTGCGCATGACGTCATAAAGCTCCATTTAGCCCACGCTACTGCCGCGCCAGCGCCTCACGGCCGACGTGAACCTCAGCGGGCCGGGCCCGCTCGCGCAACTCGGCGCCGCGTTGGAGCAGCTGCGCAAGGAGGCCGCACGCCCTAAGCCCTCGCCTCTGCCGGCACCGGTGGCCAAAGCGGCCAAGCCGATCGTCGGGCTGGGACTGGCCGCCGGTGCCAAGCGGCCGGGGGCTAAGATGTCTGCACCCAACCAACCTCCGCCGCCAATCGACCCCAGCTAGGCCAGCTAGCCTTTCGGGCCTGGTTTGACCACCTTGATGTGGACGTCGGCCAGTTGGCGGTCGGAGACTTCGCTGGGTGCGCCCATCATGAGGTCTTGTGCATTCTGGTTGAGCGGAAACGCAATCGTTTCGCGGATGTTGGGTTCGCCGCTCAAGATCATCACAATCCGATCAATTCCGGGAGCGATGCCGCCGTGCGGCGGGGCGCCGAGCTGAAAGGCCTGCAGCATGCCCCCGAATTGGTGTTCGACGTCCTCCCGTGAATACCCGGCGATCTCAAACGCGCGGTACATGATGTCGGGTCGGTGGTTACGAATCGCTCCCGACGAAAGTTCCAGACCGTTGCAAACGATGTCGTACTGCCACGCCGAAATAGCAAGCGGATCTAGAGTGTTGAGCGCTTCGAGTCCACCTTGCGGCATCGAAAACGGGTTGTGACTGAATTGGACGTTGCCGTCGTCGTCGAGCTCGTAGAGCGGGAAGTCGGTGACCCAGCAGAATCGAAACGGCTCCTCGTCGAAGAGCCCGGCTTGTTTTCCGGCCTCGACGCGCACGGCCGCCATTATCGGGTCGGCTTCTTGGGATCGGTTGGCCGCCAACAGGAAGATCAGCGCACCGGGTTCCGCGCCGGTCTCGGCTAGCAGCTCCTGTACTTCGGAGGGACTGAGGTATTTCGCGATTCCACCGGTGGCCTGCGCCTCGCCGGTGATGCGTACCCATGCGAGTCCCTTCGCGCCAAGCTCGACCGCATAGCTTTCCAACTTGTCGGCAAACGAGCGCGGCCGATCCTCACTGTTGGGGACCACCAGGGCGCGGACGTGTTTGCCGGCCAGTGCGCGGAATTCGCTGGATCCGAACACCTTTGACACATCCGAGAGTTGCAGCGGAATGCGCAAGTCCGGCTTGTCCGTCCCGTAGCGAAGCATCGCGTCTCGGTAGGTGATGTGGGGAAAGGGCGCCACCACCGGGTTATCGGGCGCGAACTCGGCGAACAAACCGGTGAGCACCTCTTCGATGGTCGCAAAGATTTCGTCCTGCTCGACGAAACTCATTTCCATGTCGAGTTGGTAGAACTCGCCGGGTGATCGATCGGCCCGCGCGTCCTCGTCCCGGAAACACGGCGCGATCTGGAAGTAGCGGTCGAAGCCGGCCACCATCAGCAACTGCTTGAACTGCTGCGGAGCCTGCGGCAGGGCAAAGAATTTCCCGGCGTGCAGTCGGGAGGGCACCAAGAAGTCGCGCGCGCCCTCCGGGCTGGAGCTGGTGAGTATCGGTGTCTGGAACTCGGTGAATCCCCGGGCGACCATCCGGCGCCGGATGCTGGCGATGATTTGCGAGCGCAGCAGAATGTTGTGGTGGATGCGCTGGCGCCTGAGGTCGAAGTACCGGTAGCGGAGCCTATTCTCCTCGCCGACCGGCTCCTCGGGGTAGATGCTGAACGGCAACGCAGCCGCCGTCGAAAGCACCTCGACCTGCTCGGCCACCACTTCGATTTCTCCGGTTGGCAAAGCCGGGTTAGCATTTTCCGGGTCCCGCATCACGACCTGACCGTCGACGCAGAGGACCGATTCTTTCGAAGCTTTGTCCAGCAGGTCGTATGCATCCGAGCCGGGTCGCGCGACAATCTGCGTAATGCCGTAGTTGTCGCGAAGGTCGACAAACAGGATTCCACCCAGATCACGCCAGTTATGCACCCAGCCGGATAGCCGGACCGTCGCCCCCGCATTTTCGGCCGTGAGCTCGCCGCAGGTATGGGTGCGGTATCTGTGGATCGTGTTCACAACTGGATCGTAGATGGCGCCTACGGTGTGACCGCTGCCACCGTTGGTGGCTAGCCGGATGCGACCACGCCGGCGGACGCCCACGGAGCTAACGGTCCTTGGGTGTCAGACCGGAACGCGTCGGGCAGGTCATCGCTGACATCCCACGTCGCGGTCAGGCGTCCGATACCGACGGCGATGGCGCAGTGCACGCCGAGCTCGACGAGTTCGTCTTCGGTGAAATGGCGGCGTAAGTCGTCGTAAAGGCGTCGGAGAGGTCCGGCGCGTCAGCTGGGCGTTCCAGTGAACACACCGCGATGCGCAGCCGAACGAGTTCGAGAAGACGTGGTGGAAGTGTTCCGGTGAACCGCAGGGCACCGTTGAGTGCGCCGAGCGCCTCGGCGACCTTGTCCAGGCGGCTGAGGATGGCCGCGAGCAGAACCTGAGTGCGCAAGATGCAACATGCCCCAGGCTGCTCTTTAGCCTCAGTAGTCCCGTACGGGAGGGACGACTACCTGTTTCGACTTGATATCGCATGTGACATCGCTTCCGAACCACATGTCATTACTAGTTTTTGGTGCAGGCGTGGCTGCTGTGACTTGCTTCGTGAGGCACAATTTCTTTTTGTGACGACAGCGCCGAAGAAGCCGACGGTGGCAATCGTTGGCGCGGGTCTCGGTGGGATCGCGATGGGCATCCAGCTCGCTCATGGCGGCTACGACTTCACGATCTTCGATCGCGGCGACGACTTCGGTGGGACCTGGCGCAAGAACACCTACCCCGGTGCGGCCTGCGACGTCCCGTCGCATTTTTACTCCTACTCGTTTGCGCTGAACCCGCGGTGGAGCAAGACGTTTGCCGATCAGCCGGAGATCCTCGCCTACATCGAGAAGGTCGTCGACGACCATGGGCTCGGCGAGCATCTCGTCGCGCGGGCGCGTATCACGACGTTGCTGTGGTCGGATCACGATCAGCGCTGGACACTGACGACCGACGATGGCCAAACCCGCGAGTTCGACATCGTGGTCAGCGCGGTGGGGATGCTGGACGTTCCCCACATTCCCGACATCCCCGGCCGGAGCCGATTCCGCGGCCGCACCTTTCATTCGTCAAACTGGGATCACTCCACATCGACTGCGGGCCAGCGTGTTGCATCGATCGGCACCGGGGCAAGTGCCATCCAATACGTACCGGCGATCGCCGCGGACACCGCGCATCTGACGGTATTTCAGCGGACACCGATATGGGTGTCACCGCGGTATGATGAGCCGTTCACCCCGGAACAGCAGGAACTCTTCGAACGCGACCCCGCCGAAGCGCTGAAGGTGCGCGATGCGGCCTACCAGGACTACGAGTCGGCGAACTTCGCCGTAGATTCCACGATGACCAAAGAGCTCACCGACATGGCGCACAGCTATCTGCATCGCAAAGTTAAGGATCCGGAGCTGCGTGCCAAGCTGACCCCGAACTATCCGGTCGGCTGCAAGCGACCACTGCAATCGCGCACCTGGTTCCCGACGTTCGCATTGCCCAACGTGACGCTGGAGACCTCACCCATCGTCGAGTTTACCGAACGGGGTCTGCGCACCGCCGACGGCAGAGAGCACCAGGTCGACACGGTCATCTACGGAACGGGCTTTCGTGCAGTGGATTTCCTGGGCAGCCTTGATGTGTACGGCCGCGGCGGGCGCCGACTCCATGACGATTGGATCGACGGCGCCGAGGCATACCTGGGCACCGTAATTCCGGGGTACCCGAACCTGTTCACGCTGTACGGCCCCAACACGAATGGCGTGACCTCGATCATCTACATCCTGGAAGCGCAATCCGAGTTCGTCCGTCGCGTGTTGGACGAGATGGGCCGCCGGCGGCTGCAGTCGGTGGAGATCAAACGGCAGGTCCATGACGTCTACAACGCCGAAATCCAGAATGCACTGGCCGGAACTGTCTGGACGGCCAACTGCAACAATTACTTCCGCCACCCCAACGGCAAAGTCGTCACACAGTTCCCCTATAACGGCCAGACGTTCGCTGAGCGGCTATCGCGGGTCGAGCTCGACGAGTTCCACCAGTTCGCGAACGAGTTGATCTGATCGGCGTACGGTTTGCTCTTGGCAGCTGTGTCGTTCTAGAGCAGACGAGAGTATAGTCGAAACCGTCGGCGGTGTCTTGTGTGCGACCGTTTCGGATCGTGTCGCTGCCGATTCGGATGATTATCGCGTAGACGCGTGAGAGGTTCTGGTTCAACGGGTTTGGCTGGTTTATCCGGAAGCGCGCTGACGGGTATCCGATTGTCGGCGGCGGACGCGATGCGGCTTCTTCTGCAGGAGTCGACGATGCCCGCGCATACGGTGTCGTTGATCATTGTCAAGCCATCCGATGAATTCAGCCACGAGAGGTTAGACCGGCTAGTGGGATCGTCGCTACCGCAACTGGCTCGCTTCCGCAGCAGGCTGGTGGGCAGACCCCTAGGAGTGGGCCAGCCGCTGTGGGCCGAGATCGACGATTATGACCCGAACTCTCAGATCCACCGGGCAACAATTCAGGCTCCGGGCGGTCAGCTCGAATTGGCCGACCTGATCGCGCAGCTGAGCGCCGGATCGCGTGATCACCGCAAAACCCTGTGGGAAGCCTGGAGCATCGACGGTCTGTCGGATGGCCGGTGGGCGCTGGCGGTGCGGATGTCGCCTGCACTGAGCGACGGCGGGGTCGGTGCAGCGTCCGTGTGGTCGCGGCTCTTGCGCTCCGATGCGTATGACCACCGGGGTGATAGTCAGCCGACAGAGCCGAGCCTGACGATGCCCGCTGTGGGCGAACTCGTTACCGATGTGCTGGCCGAGCTTCTCGAGCACCAGCTCAGGGGTCTTTGGCTCATTACCGAGACCGTGACTGGTGTGCTGCGCGCCGTGGGCGGTCAGTTGCGCGGTACCAGCGAACCTGATCCGATGCCGCCAGCGTTGTCATCGATGAGCGGACCGCGTCCGCGCAACGCATTCAACGCGCCGTTGACCAAGCGCCGGGCCGTGGCTTTCGTCTCGATCGCGCTAGCCGACCTGGAGACGGTCAGCACCGCGTTCGGCGGCAACATCACCAATGTTTTCCTGGCTGCTTGCACACTGTCGCTGCGCGCCTGGCTACAACGCCACGACACCGTGCCCGACGATCCGCTGGTGATGCGGATGCCGCTCGCGCCATCAGGCGCCGCGGCCACCACTTTTGGCGATCCGCCGATCGTCGAGCAAATCCGCATCCCGGTGCAACTCGAGGACCCCATCGAGGTGCTTACCGACCTGCATACCGCCACCGAGAGGATAAACACCGCACACCAGCGCGATGCGGAAAAGGCAGATCCAATAGTCGATTTGGCGCGGATCGCGTCGCTGATCCCGGCCCCCGTAGTCCACGCAGCTACGCAAATCTACAGCCGATTGGGTGGGCTTCGGCAACGACTGGCGCCGATCTGTCACGCCAGTGTCTCGTACATGTCCGGACAGCCGGTGCCCGCGTACTGTGCCGGGGCCAAGGTCGTCGGTATGCACACGGTGGCGCCGCTACTGGAAGGCTGTGGGTTGAACATCACGGTGACCACCCGTGGCGAGGCGATGGATCTGAGTGTGTGCGTGTGTCCCGACAATGTGCCCGCGGTCGACGACATCGCGACCGGGATCGCCGATTCGCTCGACATCCTGGTGGCGGCCGCACGGAAATCGCCTCGCGGGCAAGGCCGCTCGGTCGTCACAGAGATGACATCACACGCCACCCAGCGTCACCACGGCCGCGGCTATTAACCGTTTTCAGGCGCTAGTCATGCAGTAGGCCGTCGATCGTCGAAGCGTTGTTCGGTGCCGCCGCAGCCATCATGATGTCGTGTGCGTGGTCTGGGTCAGTGCGAGAAGGCACCACGAGCAGGACGATCTTGTTGCGATTGAGTCCGATCACTTCGATGGTGTTGACCGGCTGCCGGTAGTACCCGCCGAGTCGTACGACTCTGCCGCCCGTCGGCAGTTTGGCCGGGGCCTTGGCCCATTCGTTGACGTTGTATATCACGCGATCGATGGGGCCGAGCCGTATCGACAGCACCGCCAGCACATCTGGTAGCTCAATCGGAAGGTCATCACTGTGCGGCCACCATGCCCCATCGACATACCCGCTAGTGGGAGCCTTGGGCTTTAAGCGCAGACGCGGTGTCTTCTCGGGTGGTGTGCGCTTCGAACCGGTCGTGCTTCGGACTTGTTGTAGCGTCATACGACGCTCCTGTCTTGGCCGCGAATCGGCCACATCATTCTAATCGGCGGCGACACAATCTGAAGCGGTCGCGTGCCATATACCGCCGATACCCCAACACTACTCGCAATCGGCAGGCAAGGCTGGGTTCATGGTGTCCTAAAGCAGAGGGGCTGGCAGGACACTGCCTGCCAGCCCACCCGTGACGAAGAGGTCGCTAAATGGGTGTCACTCCCGTTGCCTGAGGGCCTTTAGTCCCTTGCCCGACTTCGAATTGAACCCGTTGGTTCTCCTCAAGCGACTTGTAACCGCTTCCTTGGATCTCTGAGTAGTGAACGAACACGTCCTCTGTGCCGCCATCAGGAGCGATAAAGCCGAAGCCCTTGTCGCTGTTAAACCATTTCACAGTTCCCTGTGTCATACTTTCAACTTCTTTCATTCAGAACGGATGTACGAAAAACATCCTGGTTCAAGGTAGCACGAGCAATCAGGTTTAGCCTCTTCTCGTCCACCCTGCCGCCGCTGAACCGGGCTGGTCATCGACGCTGAGAGCCGCGCTCTCTCAACTGGCTGCGCAAACGTATTCGGGCAACGGGCGGGGTGTAGCGTCGACGCTGAACGGTTTGTAGCCGCGGTGAATCTGGGGGGCGCAGACGGCCTGGCGATAACCAATTGCCGTCCGATTCGTTCGTCGATCCAGCCACCAATTCGCCGGAGAATGATGATCACTGGCAGTCAGTGTTCGGCGAACCTCCTCGTGGTCCCGTGCCGGACCTCCAGCGCTCTGGCCGCAATGGTGTTGCGGCAACCCGCCACGCTTAACATCATGCATGCAGAACGGGACACCGAAGCATTCCGGATTGCCGACGATATTGTGCGCGGCGCGCGTGCTGAAAGCACACTGTGCGCGCAACGCCGCCGGGGAAGTCGACTCGCGCACATCGATAGCGCAGATTCAGCCACGACTGTTTGATGCTCGGCGAACCGCGACACTCCGATGTGCCAATGTTGTTGCTGGGCACGATATTAACCTGCGCGAACCACGTTGCGCGCCAACGATGTTGACATCGCCACTGCTGGCGCGTTTACTAGAAGGCCTAGCCCGGAAAATTGCTCGTCTGCTGTGGCCATATGGATTCGCCCTTGGAATCGGTGTGTGTTGATTCCACGGATTCGGGGCCAGACCACCGCACGACGGTGACGCGGGTCGGGACAACCCGGGACGTATGGGCACCCGCCACTCAACTGAAGGGCCACAATGAGCAAGTCTGATAAGAAGCAACGAAATATATGTTCACGAGAATGTGATCCGTATAGGTGCGGGTTTCGTGGCGAAGGAGCACCCACATGTGGTGGAGACGTTGTCGACGCTCGGGCCGCATCTAGGTAGGTGGGGTTCGCGCGATGTGAACGTGGACGTCTCTCTCCAGGACCGCGGCGGCAAGGAGCAGCGCGTTACCTTGCGTACGAGCCTACCCGGCCTGACGCCGCTCGTAGCGGTCGCCGAGAACCCGGACATCACCCACGCGCTGGGTGATGCGAAGCGCGAGCTGATTCGGCAGCTCGACCACCAGAAGTCGGCGCGCGAACCCATGAACAACCGCCGGTCCAGCGCGACGATCCGGCACCCGGACTCCTCTGTGGCAACGGCTCGCCTTGGTGGGCAGATAGAGAGATAGGCATGACGGTCAGAGACATACTCGGCGCGGGTGTACGCAGGAGAGCCAGGCACAGGGAAATGGTTGCGGCACAGTCGACGTGGGATTCTGAGGGCGGGGCGACGGGAGAAAGTGAGTCGCTGCCCAACGGCGTCGAGCTGCCGCGCACCTCGGGGCCTTGGTGGCTGACGCACTGAAGCGCGAGGTGGGCGCGGAGCTCGAAGTCGAGATTACCGAGCCGACGACGTTGGAATTCCAGATTGCTGTCGCGCCGCACCCGAATGCCGAAGTTTCCGAGCGGTTGTCGTTCGTGCTGGACGGCAATCCCGTTGAGTCCTCAGAGATCAGCGGTATGCACGGCAACCGCATCCACAAGCTGGAGGTCCCGGCGGGCTACTTGACCGTCGACTATGCCGCGACGATCGTCGGCCGGACCGATCCGGCGCCGGTGACCGAACCCGACCTGTCGATGTATCTGCGCCCCAGCCGGTACGCCGAGGCCGACAAGTTCTACGGTTTTGCCGCAACTGAATTCGGCAGCTACGTCGACTCGACGACTCTGCTGGAGAGAGTCTCCCTCTGGGTGGGCACCCGGCTGAACTACGTGCCGGGCTCGAGCGACCCGATCGACGGGGCGGTGGAGACCATGCTCGCCGGTGCCGGGGTATGCCGTGACTACGTGCACCTGGTGGTAGCGCTGCTGCGTGCGGTCAAGGTACCCGCCCGCGCGGTTTCGGTATACGCGCCGGGTCTGTATCCGATGGACTTCCATGCAGTCGCCGAGGCATTCGTCGACGGGCAATGGCGGGTAGTCGACGGGACCTTGCTGGCGCCACGGCAGGCGCTGGTGCGCATTGCCACTGGGCGCGATGCCGCCGACATCGCCTTCCTGGACAACCACGGGGGTGCGATCATCCTGAACAAGTTGGCGGTGACGGCGATCGTGGACGGCGACCTTCCCATAGACTCGATCGACCAACTGGTGTCGATCGGGTAACGGGCCGATTGCGCCCAGACTCGCAAATTCAGCTCCAACTAGTGGATGGTGGAGGTATGACCTCGCCACCTCGACATCCGGGCAAGCATCGATGCCCTACTCCCGCTCGGCTAAATGTGGCGATCCACGAACAGCTCCGCGCGGCCGTCGACGGCCGGCGTGGGCTAGCGGCCGCTGACTCACTGTGCGAGGCCTGTGTGATGTTGTTCAGCATTGACGCGGCGGCCATTTCACTGGTTTTCGCGGGGGTCACCAGCGGAACATTCGGCTCCAGCGGCGCGACCGCGCGCGTGTATGACGAACTCCAGTTCACCTTCGGCGAAGGCCCGTGCTTGGACTCCATCGCGCTGCGCGCCCCCGTCCTCATCGCCGACCTGGCCAACGGCGACGAAGGTCGTTGGCCTGCGTACGGCCCCGCCATGCTCGACTACAAGATCCGGGGCATATTCGCAATTCCGGTCGCGGTCGCCGGTGAATACGTCGGCGCCCTGGACCTTTTCCGCGCGCAACCCGGCGAGCTACCCGTTGACTACCTGGCCGGCGCTGTCGTCGCCGCCGAGCTGGCCGGCATTCCCCTGCTTGACCTCATGGACTCCGACCTGCAGGCCGCCGTCAACGACCCGGAGAGCAGCGCCTGGGCCGAATTCAACGCACTGAGCCGCACGGAGGTCAGCCAGGCCACCGGCATGCTGGTCGCGCAACTCGGGGTCGAACCCGCCGAGGCGCTGGTACGCCTGCGCGCCCACGCCTACGCAACCAACCGCAGCGCCACCGATGTCGCCCGCGACATTCTCGACTGGCGACTGCAGCTCGACTCCGACTAATGCAGTCCGAAAAGGAGGGCAACGTGACCGATACCCCTCGTGAAACTCGTGTACTGGACGCGGTCGTATCGCTCGTCGACAACCTGCTCGACGACTTCGACGTCTTCGAGCTACTCACCGAGCTCACCGAGCGCTGCGCTGACCTGTTGGATATCGCGGCGGCGGGATTTCTGCTCGCCAACCCGCTGGGGCAACTCCGCTTGCTGGCCGCGACCTCCGAGCAGACCCACGAACTGGAACTCTTCCAATTACAAGCCGAGGAGGGGCCCTGCGTGGAGTGCTACGCCAGCGGACAACCGGTCTCGGTGGCAGATCTGCGCGCCGCAAAATCGCGGTGGCCGCGGTTCGTTCCGGCCGCGCTCGAGGCAGGCGTCGCCTCCGTGCACGCGGTGCCGATGCGCGCCGCGGGCATCGTTTTGGGCTCCCTGGGTCTGTTCGGTAGCCGGTCCGGCGAACTCAATGAGTCCGATCTGCTGGTCGGGCAGACACTCGCGCATATCGCGTGCGTGGCGATCCTGCAGGAACACCCGCCGACGCCCTCGACGGTGATACCGCAGCTGCGCTCTGCGATGACCCGCCGCATCGTCGTCGAGCAGGCCAAGGGCTTCCTGCGCGCACACCTCGACATTTCCATCGACGCGGCATTTTCGCTGCTGCGCAGGTACGCGCGTACCCACGGCGAGCACCTGACCGACGTTGCACGGCAGTTGATGGGGGAACCGAGTTCCCGTCCGGCGATACTGGAAAGGATGACCGAACTGGCTCACGGGTGACGTCTCCGCGCTTGGGCGCGCCGCACCGCCGCGGCGACAAGTCGCTCCGCGACCACATGCAGCTTGGTGTTCTCGGTTTGACTCATCCGGACGAGCCGCCCGAAGGCCCACTCCGCGCTGGCACCAGTCCGACTCCGGATGATGCCGATCGCTTGGTCGATCACCGCGCGGCTTTCCAAAGCACGCTGCATCTGTTCGGTGCGCTCGCGAGCTCCGGCCAGCAGTTGCGCGTTGTAGATCGACACCGCCGCAGGCCCCGCGAATTGCGAACCCAACCGCACGGCGTGCTCGCCGAACGCGTCGCGCCGATTCGCATAGGCAGTTGATCGCGCCGATCACGTATTCGCCAAGCATCAGCGGCAGCGACAGCGAGGAATGCACGTCCATCCTCGCCACCCGGCCACCGAAGCGCGGCCAACGGCTGTCGCTCCCCAGCGATCCGCTGACGGTGGCCCGCCGCGACTGCATACACGTGATGCACGGCCCCTCATGCAACTGGTCGTACTGGATGGCGTCGATCTCGTGGACGAATTCCGCTGTGGCGGCAGCCTTCTGGATCGTCGGTGTGCCTTCACCGGCGTCGATCAACGCAACTCCGGCACCGTCGACCCCGGGAATGGCATGGGCAGCGAACTCGGCGACCTCGCCCAACAGCTCGAACACGCCGCGGGCGCCGGCCACGATCCCGGCCAGCCCGCGCAGCCCGGCATTCAAGTCGACTTCGTCCGCTTCCCGTTGGGCGGTGGACAACTCTGGCTGCTCTGGCGGTTTGCGACCAGGCTGAGCGTCGTAGTCGGTCATGGTCTCCCGACAAATGTACCGCCGATCTAGGTGACCAGCGCCAACGCATGGGCGCGCCGTAGTTTTCCCGACGGCGTCTTCGGGATCATTCCCGGCTCGAGCACGACCACGCTGCGGGGCCGGACGTCGACCTCGGCGACGACCTCATGGGCCACCTGACGCTCGACGCGGCGCACCTCGGCCGCGTTCTCCCAGACATTGGATTCGACGGCGACCGCGAACGTTTCGCGCGGGTGCCCGGCGTGCAGGCGCACCGCCACGGCACAGCCGGGCCGGACCCCTTGCACGCGGGTGGCGGCGCGTTCGATGTCCGTCGGATAGATGTTGCGCCCGGCCATGATGATCACATCCTTCACCCGGCCGCACACGACCACGTTGCCGGTTTCGGTGAGATAGCCCAAATCGCCAGTGTCGTACCAACCCTCCTGATCCTGTGCGGGGATAAAACCGGCAGCCGTCGTGTAACCCAGCGTGACAGGTTCGCCGCGCACCTGGATGACGCCGACACCGCGAGCCGGCAGCACGTCGCCGTCCTGGTCGACGATCCGGGCCTCCAGTCCCTTCAGCGGACGGCCGACCGAGGCCAGTCGCCGGGTCTTACCCCGCGATGCCGGGATGGCGCGGTGCAACAGGGCGAGCAGGTCGGCGTCGACCTCGTCGACCGTCAACCCGCGGCCGCAGTCGGTGAACGACACGGCCACCGTCGTCTCGGCCATGCCGTAGGCGGGCACGATCGCTTCCGGACGCAACCCGAACGGCGCGCCGGCCGCGCACAGGTCCTCGACGTCGGCCGGCTCGACTTGCTCGGCGCCCGAGAGTGCCCACCGCAGCGTGGACAGGTCGAACTGGCCGGGCCGAGCCTGCCTGCGCAGGCGTTTGGCGAACATCGTGTAGGCGAAGTTCGGCGCCGCTGTCATGGTGCCCCGGTACTTGTCGATGAGCCTCGCCCACAGCAGGGTGTCGCGGAGGAAGTCCATTGGCGTGACCTTGACCAACTCGACGCCGAAATACATTGGGACGGTTAAGTAGCCGGTCATGCCCATGTCGTGGAAGCACGGCAGCCAGCTCACGATCACGTCCGATTCCCGGTCGACGTTTGCGCCGACGAACATCGCCTCGGCGTTCGAGACGACGTTGCGGTGGCTGATCCGGACGGCCTTGGGCGATCCGGTCGAGCCGGACGTCAATTGCAGTAGCGCCACGTCGTCGTCGTCGGTCACGACCGGGTCGATCGAGCGGCTGTCGAGCAACTGCTCAATCGTCAGCACCGGCATTCCCAGTTGGGACATTAGCGGTACCGCAGCCATGAACGGGTCGGAGACCACCACCGCCTTGGCGTCGATCATGTTGATGACGGCTGTGGTCTCCTCGGCCCAACGTTGCAGGTCGGTGCGCGGCGTGGGCTGGTGCAGCATCGTCAGGCTGCCGCCGCGCATCCAGATGCCCTGCGCGGTCGGGGCGATTTCGACGGGCTGCCCGGCCAGCACTGCGACCGCATCGCCGTGGCCCACACCGGCGGCGGCCAGACCGCCCGCAACCCGGCGGGCCCGCTCGTGCACCTGACGCCAGGTATGCCGGACGGGGGCGTCCGGCTCCCCGGTGATCATGCCCTTGGGACTGGTCTGGGCGCTGTCGTACATGGTCTCGGTGAATTGGCTCACGACAAATCCCCTGGCTCCGGCGCGAAGGCTCGGCATGTGTTGGTCGAATCGGCGTGGTATCGGTATCGACGGAGCCGCTGAGGCACGACCGCAGGAAAGCGCGACCCCCTCTTGTAGACCCCAGGTGGTGTCAGACGTGCCGACTGTACAGACTCGACCGCCGCCGAGCCGTGCGGCACGCCAAGAACCGCTGAACCTGCAATCAAGGCGGGACCTCCGTCGCCCGAGAGCACAACCCGAACTTTCGGCTTACGTCGGAGTTAGAACCCCTTCGGCGGGGAAAATCGGGTCGCCGCCGTGACGTTTCCGGGAGGCTGGGGTGTCAACCGTGAATGAGGCTACCTCCCGGACTGCCTGCTCGGCAGCAATTCAGGCGCTGCGTTGTCGTTCGGCCGCTCGCACGATCGAGCCAGCGGTCACAAATGCGGGTTTGTTGCGGTCGCCGGGTTCGATGGGTAGATCGGCGGCGCAGCGCATCACCATCAAAGCGAGCCCGCTGCAGGTCGCGTACGGGATGACCAGCAGGTTGGCGCACGCGTCCACGCCGTTGACAGTCATGACGTGCTGGCGGCGGGTTTCCCATCCTGGCCAGTTGAAGTCGGGTGGTCGTTGCAGCGGTGGCCAGTTGACGTTGATGGCGGTGACGTCGCCGAGCAAGGGGGTCAAAGTCGCAATAAGGGTGGGCAACTCGATGGTGATGCGATCCACACGGGGCCACCACGCGCCGTCGATATCACGACCGAGCTCGCGAGCCACTGACACCCGCACGGGATTCGCTCGGCGAAGACTCCCGATCGGATAAGTCATCGGAGATGGCACAGCGGGGCGATGGCTAGGGCGGCACAATGCACGCGCGGATCCTTCATTCGGCATCGACCGCCCCGCGGGTGCGAGACGTCGGAGGAATCACATTGCCGGTGGTCGGCCGCTGACAACGAAACTGCTCACCCTTGAGGGTACGCCACCAGCGCCGAGCTGCCCGGCGCAGATTAGGCACCGGCACCGGGTCGTTCGTTGCCATCAACGGCAGCAATGACTTTCGCGATCAGCCACTGCACCGCGTCGACCGCCTCGGCGTTGTCGAGGTTCCACACCCCGATGAGCCGCTCGTAGGTGGGCGGGCTCCACAACACGTCCAATATGCCCGCGAGCGCCCGGCGTTGTGCATCCGGCAGCTTCGGCGCGCGGGCGGTGACCGCACGGTTCAGGGCCTCGTGTCGCCGGGCGTCGGCGCCGGCGAACGCCGGTCCGCGCGGCGTGCCGATGGTGTCCTTGATGGCGAACCGTCGCAGCGAGGCGAAGACACGAGCCGTCACCTCGGCAAGGTTGTCCAGCTCGACGTCCTGGTAGCTGATGCCCGCCTCGTCCTCCAGCCGACCCATGATCGCGTCGTGCAGGTGCCGTTCGGAGGGGAAGTTGCGGTAAACGGTGCGCTCGCTGACTCCCGCGCGTTCGGCGACGGCACGAAACGTCAACT
Organism: uncultured Actinomycetota bacterium; assembly: GCA_963744835.1. Taxonomy (GTDB): domain Bacteria; phylum Actinomycetota; class Actinomycetes; order Mycobacteriales; family Mycobacteriaceae; genus Mycobacterium. The sequence goes on along the minus strand of CAVUVB010000006.1, from coordinate 112,837 downwards.
CGTCCCAGTCCCAGGTGGTGAATTCGCGCACCAACTGGGCACCCGCGTCGGTGATGCGCTCGCGGGTCGCGGCGGCGCGTTGGCGACGTGCGGGGCTGTGGTACCGCCGCCGCGGCGTTGACAACTCACTCATATTGGCGTCAGTATACTGACACGGATTCTCCGAAAGGGCCAACGGTGACCGATTTCGACCAAGTCGTCGCCAGCGCCGTCGCGCAGACCGACCTCGACGATTTCGGTGACGAGTCCTTCCGGGAAGGACTGGAGGTGTCCGCTATCGGTGGGACGGCGAAGAGACCTTCGGCATGCTGGAGCGCTCCAACCCGCTCGACAAAATCATCGGGTGAGTTTCTGCCGAGCAGACGCAAAATCGCATCTTGCATCGGCGTGTTGGGAGATTCTGCGTCTGCTCACCGCGATGGGATACCTCTGCGGCAATAGCGACCCCTTGAGAGACTCCCTTCATGACCACTCAAACCACTCTCAAGCAGTGGCAGCGACGTACAGAATGGCCGCTCGCCGCGGTCGCCCTCATATTCTTGGGCGTGTACTCCGTACAGGTGCTTGGCCGGCCAAATGGGTATGAGTCCCGTGTTCTATGGGCGGTCACCTGGGCCATGTGGGGGCTGTTCATCCTCGACTATATTGCCCGGCTTTACCTCGCGCCCGATTCGTTGCGGTGGTTCTTCCGACACCTGCTCGACCTTGCCTTCGTTGCGCTGCCATTGCTGCGACCACTCCGCTTGCTGCGCCTCGTTCTTCTGATTGAAGTGCTGCAGAAGGCGGTAGGCAGCGCGTTTGTGGCCGCATCGCCGCCTTTACCACGTCAGGTCTGACCCTTCTGATCTACGTAGCGGCGCTGGCCGTATTTGATAGTGAGCGAGACCAGCCCGGCGCTACCATCAACTCCTTCGGAAAGGCGGTGTGGTGGTCGATCACAACGATGATCACTGTCGGCTACGGCGACGTCTACCCGGTTGCCAATACCGGGCGAGTTATTGCCGTGCTGCTCATGATCGGCGGGATCAGTCTTGTCGGCGTCGTCACTGCGTCTTTCGCGACGTGGATTATCCAGCGCGTATCGGAAACAGAGACCGCGAATCAGGCAGCAACTGCCGCCCATATCGATGAGCTTCGAGACGAAATACGAGAATTGACAGAAGAGCTACGGGGAAGAGGCGCACGGTGACTATCGCGCCCGAAACGTTCACCACCTCCGGCGTCGGCGGCACGCGCATCGTGGCCGACCGACTGGGCGATCCGAACACGTCGGCCGTGGTGTTCTTGCATGGCGGCGGGCAGACCCGTCGCTCGTGGGCCAAGGCGGCTGCGGCCGTGGCGGAGCGTGGCTGGCAAGCGGTGACCGTCGACCTCCGTGGCCATGGTGAGTCGGATTGGTCGGAGGACGGCGATTATCGCCTCACCAGCTTCGCAGGCGACGTCCAAGAAGTAGTGCGCCAGCTGCCGCCGCACCCGGTGCTGGTGGGCGCATCGCTGGGTGGTTTCACGACAATGCTTCTCGCAGGAGAGATTTCGCCCGACATCGCCCGCGCCGTCGTGCTGGTCGACATCGTGCCCAACATGGACCCGTCCGGGGCAAACCGAATACACAATTTCATGGCCGACCGGATGAAATCGGGCTTCGAGTCGCTCGACGAGGTCGCCGACGCGATCGCCGAGTACAACCCGCACCGGCCCCGACCAACGGATCTCGACGGCTTGCGCACGAACCTGCGTCGGCGCGGAGATCGCTGGTACTGGCACTGGGACCCGAAGTTCATCAGCAACACCGCATCGCTTCCGCCCTTCGAGGTGGCCGACGTCGACCGGTTGAACGCGGGAGTGGCAGCCATCCTCGCCAACGACGTGCCCGTGCTGCTGGTGCGCGGCCAAATGAGTGACCTGGTCAGCCAGGAGCGCGCCGACGAGTTTCTGGCCCGCTTCCCGCAAGTCGAATTCGTCGACGTGCGCGGTGCGGGACATATGGTCGCCGGCGATCGTAACGACGTCTTCGCAGATGCCGTGTTGGACTTCCTCACCCGGCACGCGAGCTGAGGTGTCAGTCGCTGTCCGGAGGCGCGGTTAGCCGGTCGTAGCGTGGGTCGGCCTGGTCACGGCTCGGCGTCCAGTATTTCGCGTCGTCGCCGGGCAAGGTGACGTCGGGAACCACCCTGCGGTAGACGAGCTTCCACCTCTCGTCGATGCGCCGGAAATAGTCGATGTAGCGACCGTAGGACGCCGTCGTCTGGCCGGCCAGTATCGCGTGCATCACGAAGAACGTTTCAGCCCAGGCCTGATCGCCGTCGACGTCGAATATCGACTGGCCCAGCAGATGATGCATCGTGAGCTGGTCGCCGGGACCTCCAGGCGCGCAGATCATCTCGGCGAAGTCCCGGCCCGATCCCTTGAAGGCGCCGTGGTCGTCGTAGGACCCGTCGGCGTAGCAGTCGATGATCGCCGCCCGGTCGCCGCGATCGACGGCCGCAGACAGCACCGCCAGCAACTCGGCTAGCTCGAGCTTGTCCAGCCACACCTGCACGCGGTCATCGGTGGTCATGACGGTTCACATTAGGCGTCAATGTTGGAAGCTTCGCCTTTAAGCAGCACGCCGTTATCTGCGCCGAGGTCGATAGCGGCGTTGATGACGACGCGGTCGATCTGCCGCAGTGAGTGCAGCGCGGCCTGCAGCCGTCTGCCGTCGTTTCTGGCCAGGCTGTCGGCGGCGTCGAGGAAGTCGGTAGCCGGGAAGACCGTGGTCGGGTGGTCGAACTCCATGGCCGTCACTAGCACGTCGATATTGCGGCGAATCTGTGCGGCGGCCGACTTGACCGCGTCCACCAGCTGCGGCGAAGCGTCGAGGCATCGGTCGCTGCTGCGGGCCAGGGTGCGCGCGTAGCGGTCGCACGCGGTGAGCTCTCGCAGGCGGTGCCGCATGCTGCGTCGGCCGACCAGACCCACGATCCCGGCCGTCATCGGCTTGGCGTCGACCCGGAACTGCTGTAAGTCGCGGTCGAGTTGGCGCGCCGTGTCGGTTGGGTTCGCCTCGGTGTCATCGCAGAACAGGCTCGCGACGGATGCCTGGATCACGTCGGACAGCGTGAGGAAAAATGTGTGCGCGTCGTCGCGGATGGATTTTCTGGTGTTGACCGGCAGCACCAGCATCGCGACGGCGACTCCGATGACCGCGCCGACCGCGGTCTCTTCGATCCGCAAAAGCAGTAGGCGGAAACTGAATTCGCCAAGCAGGCCATAGAGCAACGCCAGCATGGTGCTGATCCAGAACGTCATCAAGCTGTAGGTCACCTTCATGAAATAGAAGGCGCAGAAGAGGCACGCGAAAATCATCACCAGCGAGGCGACGGTGTTTCCAGAGACCAGCGTGGCGACCAGCACGCCGGACGGCACACCGAGCACGGTGCCCAGCAGCCGCTGCCAGCCCTTGCTGAGGGTGTCGCCCCAGGATTTGGTGCCGGCGAAGACCACAAACGCGGCGATGACCGCCCAAAACCAGCGGGCGGGCGACACCAATTCGCCGACGACGATGGCCAACGACGCGGCGATGGACACCTGGATGGCTTGCCGGGTGGTCGGCCGCAGCCGCGGCTGGACTTGCGGCTCGGAGACGTCTTCCGAGGATCCCGTGCTTTCCAGCGCTGCGGCCGCGGCCGTGACTTGCGCGAGCCGTGCGCGAACGTCCGCCGCAGCTTTCGTCGCGTCGATCAACGCCAACGCCAGTCTGCGCACGGCCGGGTCGGTGTCGGCGGCGGACGGCTGATCGAGAAGCCGCTGAGCCCCCTCCGCGGCCCGGCGCAGGCCTTCCGGGCGCGGGAGCCGGATGGCCCTGCCCAGCTGCGCGACGGCGGCGGCCAGCTCCGCCCGGGTCGCGGCGGGCAGGTCCGCGGCCGCGGCGAGTCCACCCGCCGTCGCGAGGCGCTCGACGGTGAGCTCGGCGTCGAACAACCACAGCGCGAGGTCCTCGCCGCTGACGCCGGGCCACACGGCGCCGGGGTTGACTCGGTCTTCAATTTGGCCCTGCACCAGCAACGCCGTCTCGTTGAGCCGACGGGTCCGGATCCGCAGCCGGCGCAAGCGGCGCTCGTCGGGCTGACCGGCCCGCACGACCTCGGCAGTGGTGTCGACGACGATGGCCATCCGCGCCCGCAGTGCCCGAATGGTCCGTCGCAGTACGCTTTCCGGCTTATCGGGCAGCACGAATGCGGTCATCACAAACGTGCACATGGTGCCCACCAGGACGGCTCCGATGAGCCACGGCAGCTCACTGGCCTTGGCCCGCAGATACAGCGTGAAGAAGTAGGACATGAACGTGACCATCCCGAGCGCTGTTCCGCGGGGGCCGAACCGGCGAAGGTAAACCGCGATGAAGACCACGAGTACGAACACGACATCGGCGACTATCCGGTGGGGTGCAAGGAAAGCGGCGGCGGTGATCGCCGCCGCGGCGGGCAGCGGCAGCAGCGCCATGGTGATCTTCTGGCGCCGCGGATCGCGCTCGTTGACCGATCGCCCCGAGACCATCGTGATCAGCACACCTAACAGCGCGACGGTCAGCGGCTGGTGCGTGGCTTTCGTCACCAGGAACAGGATCAACAGCGCCGCCGCCAACGCGATCGTCGTCCGGGCGGCCATCCGCAGCCGCAGCAATCCGGGATCTGAGCCGATTGCCCAGTTCCACCCCCGCACGTACAGCCCGGAGAGCGAGGTGGCGCCGCGTCGACCGGACACCCGTCACCGCCCTCTCCATCTGTTCCATCTGCTGACTCGCTCTCTTCTATGGTGACGTGGCTGAGCGCATCCGCCAAAATGGGGGACTAGTACTGTTCGACATCGTGACGGCGCCGACGCGGGCGAAGCTGGCCGATGGGCGTGATCTGCTGTTCTTCTCGTTGCCCGGCCACACTCCGGCACCGGTCCCCGACCGCAGGCCGTTGCCGCCGCGAAATCCGAACCAGACGCAGTTGCGGTTCGACCGGACCACCGGGCAGTGGGTGATCGTCGCGGCGCTGCGCCAAGACCGCACCTACAAGCCGCCGCCGGACCAGTGCCCGCTGTGTCCGGGTCCAACCGGGTTGACCAGCGAGGTGCCCGCACCCGATTACGACGTCGTCGTCTTCGAAAACCGTTTCCCCAGTTTGTCCGGTGCGGGGTCGACGCCGTCGGTGGGGGACGGCTTCGCAACGGCACCCGGTAACGGCCGCTGTGAGGTGATCTGCTTTTCCAGCGACCACAGCGGGTCGTTCGCGGACTTGGCGGCGCCGCAGGCGCGGCTTGTCGTCGACGCGTGGCGGCACCGGACCGCCGACCTGATCGCCATGCCCGGCGTCGAGCAGGTGTTCTGCTTCGAGAACCGCGGCGAGGAGATCGGCGTGACGCTGACCCACCCGCACGGCCAGATCTACGGCTATCCGTTTCTGCCTCCGCGGACCGCGGCCATGCTGCAGCAGGCGACTGAGCATCGAAAGGCCCACGACAGCAACCTGTTTGCCGACCTGTTGGCCCGGGAGGTCACCGACGGAAGTCGCGTCGTTGCGCGCACCGATCTGTTCACGGCGTTCGTGCCGTTCGCCGCGCGTTGGCCGGTCGAGGTGCACATCTACCCGAACCGGTTCGTGCACAACCTGGTGGATCTCGACACCGTCGAGCTGGACGATTTCGCGCAGATTTACGTTGACGTGCTGCGGCGCTTCGACAAGATGTATTCCGGCCCGCTGCCGTATATTTCGGCGCTGCACCAGTTCAGCGACAACGAGGCCCAACGAGAGGGCTACTTCCACGTCGAGCTGATGTCTATCCGGCGCAGTGCCGTCGCGCTGAAGTATCTGGCGGCCTCCGAGTCGGCGATGGATGCGTTCATCAGTGACGTGACGCCGGAAGCTGTGGCCTCGCGGCTGCGAGAGCTCGCGTGACAGTCCGATACGCGGCGCCGGGGCGGATCAACCTGATCGGCGAGCACACCGACTACAACCTCGGCTGGGCGCTGCCGATCGCGCTGCCGCAACGCACTGTGGTGACGTTCACGCCCTCGGATGCCGATGCGATCACCGTGCGCAGCGATCGCATCGATGGCTCGGTGCGGATTCCATTGCGCACCAAGCCCGGTGAGGTGAGCGGTTGGGCTGGCTACGTGGCCGGCGTGGTGTGGGCGTTGCGCTATGCCGGACACCCGGTGCCCGGCGGCACCATGTCGATCTCCAGCGACGTCGAGATAGGCTCGGGCCTGTCGTCGTCGGCGGCGCTGGAATGCGCGGCGCTGGGCGCTCTGGTTTCTGCTGCCGGTATGCGGATCGACCGCCTCGACCAGGCGCGGCTGGCTCAGCGTGCCGAGAACGAATACGTCAGTGCCCCAACGGGTTTGCTCGACCAACTGGCCTCGCTGTTCGGCGAGGAGTCGACGGCGCTGCTGATCGACTTTCGCAAGCTCGGCGTCCAGTCGGTGCCGTTCGATCCCTCGGCGTCCGGTGTGGTGCTGCTGCTGATCGACTCCCGGGCCCGGCACGGCCACGTCGGCGGCGAATACGCCGCGCGTCGGCTGTCGTGTGAGCGGGCGGCCGCCGATGTGGGTGTGGTGTCGTTGCGGGAGATCCAGGACCGCGGGCTCCCGGTGCTGGATGGGGTCCCCGACCCGGTCGACGCCCGCCGTGCCCGCCACGTTCTGACCGAGAACCAGCGAGTTTTCGATGTCGTTGCGGCGCTGCGTGAGTCGGACTTTATTGCCGTCGGCCGCATCTTCAACGCTTCGCATGCGTCTATGCGCGACGACTTCGACATCACCACCGAACACATCGATCTGATCGCCGACACCGCGGTCGGCGCGGGCGCTCTGGGCGCTCGGATGACCGGCGGCGGCTTCGGTGGCTGTGTGATCGCATTGGTGCCGGCTGACCGTGCGGAGGCGGTTGGTGCGGCGGTGCGAGAGGCGGTGCGCTTCGCTGGTTACGAAGAGCCGGTGATCACCCAGACCCATGCCGCCCGTGGTGCCGCAGCCGTCACGTCTGTCACATGAATCACCGCTGGGAGGAGACACGCGATTTGCCCGGCTCTGAGCGACAACTTGGCGTCAGGCGCGGCTACCGTGTTGTCGCTCAGAGGCGGGCAAAAAGTCACATGGTTCCGGCGGCTAACTGCCGATCTCGATGACGAGTGGGCCTTGAACCTTCTGGAGCGGGTTCAGGCCGGATCGTTGAGGAAGCCGATGTGTCCCGCGTCGGCGTCAAACAGGTAGTCGTAACCGGCGAGCAGGTGCCGGCCGGTGTTCACGAAGGGCCCGGACTGCGCCCACCGGGCAGCCGGATTTCCTCGTGGCGCAAGGGCATTGTCGGTCGCGCCGGTAGTGACGGTGTAGCCGAGCGCGGGATCGGTGAAGGTCGGTATGCCGATGCTAATCCGCGTGCCGTTCGGGATGGTGTCCTGCATTGTCGGCGGCCGCTGGGCGGGGTCCAGGCCGACGATCATCGTGCCGATTCCCGTGTCGACGAGAATTGTTCCGCAATAAGTCTGGTTGCCGTTGTCGGGCAGGGCGAAACAACCCGGCGCGGCTCCCCAGCTGCCGGGCAATCCGGCCGGCCCCGCGGTCGGACCGGTCGGCTTCGGCAGGGCGACTTGTCTGAACGAGGCCCCGTCGCTGGCCGTAAGCCCGAGCCTGATGGCGTTTCGGGTAAGGACGTATCCACGGCGGGCGGTCCCGCCCTGCATGGCCTGCAGTTCCAGAAACGGATTGACTTCGGTTGTCGGGGTGTCACTGGTCTTGGCCACGTTGCCGTAGCCGACGCCGAGGAGGCCGACGTGGCTGATATCCGTCTCGGGGGTGCACTGCGGATAGTGGCTGTCGCAGCTACTCGACTCGACACCCAGGACCCGCACGGGGATCGTGTCCACCGTCGATCCGGTGGTGTGGAATCTGATTGGGGCGAGAAAGTATTCCCCGGACAGGATCAGCCCGTCACTGGTGTATTCGACCCAACCTTGCTGGCCGGTATCGCTGGCTTGAGAGCCGATCGCCGTGCGGGCTACTACCAGGCCCCGCGATCCGGTGTCGACCTCGACGGTCTTGTCCGCGCCACCCGCGATGGACGCCGTTAATTGCAGCCCATTGGAGAGAGTTTTCGCCACATCGAAATTCAATGGAAGAGTGAATGTTTCGCTGAGCCGGCCAGCGGTGTGAGTCGGCACTCCGCCGCCGCAGCCGCTTGCAGCGAGCGCCAGAACGCAGGCGATCGCGCTCGCGAATCTACGGCCCATTGCGGGCGACCGTAGCATCTGCCCGTGCATTAGTCCGACGAAACGGACTTCTCACAGCCGCCAGAGGGCCGACAGTAATGCCCGCCGGCATTGCGGGCGTCCACCGCGCACGGGACCATAGAGAGAATGATCGGCTACGTCGACGTCCGCGCCTACGCCGAGCTCAACGACTTTCTGGCGCCCGAGTCGCGCAATATCACCGTGCGGCGGCCGTTCCGCGGCCACCAGACCGTCAAGGATGTGCTGGAGGCGATGGGTATTCCGCACACCGAGGTCGACCTCATTCTGGTCAATGGCGATCCGGAAGGCTTTTCCCATCGCCCGACCATCGGCGATCGCATCGCGGCCTACCCGATGTTCGAGTTGCTCGACATCGGGTCGACGGCCAGGCTGCGGCCAACCCCGTTGCGCGATCCCCGTTTTGTGGTCGACGTCAACCTTGGTCGGCTGGCGAGGCTGCTGCGTATCCTCGGCTTCGACGTGTGGTGGTCCAACGACGCCGACGACCAAGCGCTGGCCGATATCAGCGTCGACGAGAACCGGATCCTGCTGACCCGAGACCGTAACCTGTTGAAGCGTCGCGCGATCACCCACGGTCTTTTCGTGCATTCCGACCAGCCCGAGCAGCAGACACTCGAGGTGATGCAGCGACTGGACTTGAGCAAACTGCTGGCGCCGCTGACCCGGTGCCTGCGGTGCAACGGCAAGCTGGCCGCGGTGACCAAAGACGAGGTGATCGACCACCTGGAGCCGTTGACCCGCCGCTACTACGACGAATTCCGGCGCTGTGCAGAATGCGGGCGCATCTACTGGCCCGGGTCACATCACGCCCGGCTGGTCGGCCTCGTCGAACGACTACGCGACCAGCTCTAGGTGGCCGGGGTAAAGCGAATCGCGTTCAGGTGCAGCTCCTCGATGGCCTTGGCGAAGTCGTCGCGGGTCGGCATCTGATGGTCGCGGAATCCCAATCCCATCGCCCGTTCTGCGCGCTTGACGCCGTAGGACTCGACGCAGCGGAAGTAGAGATCGGTGATCAGCGCTTTGTCCTCGATGAGCTCGCCGCGCATCGCGGTCGTCTTCCCGTCGTGCAGGATCTGGGCGGTGGAGCCGTCGCGGAAGTTGTACTTCCATTGCGCGCCGGTCATGGCATACAGGATGTTGTCGATCAGGTAGGCGCTCAACGGAATTGAGTAGTGTCGGCCGCTCTTGCGCCCGGTGAAGTTCACCACCATGAGCTGGTGGCGTGCCGGACCTGCGAATGGAGTGCGCAGCAGCAGCTTCAGGATCGGGTTGACGACGCTCAGCAGCGCCTGCGGTGGGTGCGACACGGTGATTGCAGGTGACTGTTCGGTCATGGCCCTACCCTATACCGGCGAGCGGTCGACAGGACCTATATATGGTGCCAGCGGTGGTACCATACATGGTTGTGGAAAAGACGACGATCTATTTGCCCGACGAGCTGAAAGCAGCCGTCAAGCGGATGGCCCAGCGGCGTGGCGTGTCCGAAGCCGAGGTCATTCGGGAATCCATCCGAACGGCGGTGGGCGACGCCAGGCCGGCACCGCACGGAGGCCTGTATTCAGGCTCGGAGCCGATTGCGCGGCGAGTTGACGAGCTGTTGGACGGCTTTGGCGAGCGATGATCGTCGACACCAGTGCGCTGCTTGCCTATTTCGATGCGGCTGAGCCAGACCATCAGGCGGTCTCACGCTTCATCGATAGTTCCGGCGATGTGCTCGTCGTCTCACCCTATGTGGTGGCTGAACTCGACTACCTCGTCGCCACCCGCGTGGGCATCGACGCAGAGCTGGCCGTGCTCGGCGAACTCACCAGCGGCGCTTGGGAACTTCCCGACTTTGGTGCGTCGGATCTCCAGCAAGGCGCCACCGTCCTCAAAAAGTACCGGGATCAGCGGATAGGAATCGCGGATGCATCCAACGTCGTGTTGGCTGACCGCTACCGCACACGCACCATCGCGACCCTGGACCGACGTCATTTCGAGGTGCTGCGCCCGGTCGGCGGTGGGCGCTTCACTGTCGTTCCTTAGATCATGTCTTTGTCGGTCAGCCAGCGCATGATCGGCCAGCCGATGAACACCGGAAGCCAGCAGGTGAGGACCCGGTAGAGCAGCACCGACGGCACGGCTATGGCGGTGGGCAAACCGAATGCGGCGAGACCACCGATCAACGCCGCCTCGACTGCGCCGACCCCGCCGGGGGTCGGAGCCGCCGAGGCGAGGGTTCCGCCGACCATCGTCACGACGGTCACGGTGACGAATGACGTGTCGCCGCCGAAGGCCTCGATGCTGGCCCATAGCGCCAGTGCAACGCCGAGAGTCGTTGCTGCGCAACCGAGCACGATGATCCCGAGGCGCTTGGGTTCGCGGGCCAGCTCGGCGAGGTCGCTGCAGCACCTCCTTGAGCCGCGGCCGCACCGCGGTCGCCAGCCAGTGCCGCAGCTTGGGCACGAACAGGAATGCCCCGACGAGCCCGAGCGCAGCCCGCCGATCAGGTACAGCAGAGTGGCCGAGGGGACGAAGTGGGACAGGTCGGCCGAAGCGCCCGCGGCGATGTGAAGAAGATCAGCAATGCCACGTGGGTGATGACCTGGACCGCCTGTTGCAACGCCACTGCGGCCGTTGCGCGCAGCGCGCCAGCCCGCCCTTCTGCAGGAACCGGGTGCACAGCGCAAGTCCGCCGACGCCGGCCGGAGTCGTGGTCGCGGCAAACGTGTTGGCCACCTGCATGATCGTCAGATTCCTGAAGCTCACCATGCCGTCCGCGCAGGCCCACAGTGCGGCTGCCGCGCCGACGTACGTCAACGCCGACACCGCAAGTCCGAGCAACGCCCACCAATAGTTCGCCGTTCTCAGTTCGGAGAAGAACGTCGGGCACGGTGCTGATGAACGGGTAGGCGACGTAGACGAGCGCGACGAGCAGCACCAGTTGGATGACCTGGTATCGAGTGAATCTGGTGATCGTTTCGGCTTGGATCTTGTCGGCGCCGGTCTGCCGTTTCACCTCGTCGCGAGCGGCCGACAAGACAGCGCCGGCATCGGCCACCGACTTGCGGATTCGTGATGGCATGGCGGACTTGGTCAGTCGTCGCGACGCCATCAGTACCGCGTCCTTGCCGAAGACATCGACCGCCGCGCCGACCGCTGCCGGTGCGCCGTACACGCCGAGCGTCGTCATTAGCAGCTGGGCGATGTCGGCCTGCAGTTGTTCGTCGGTGGCGCCGTATTCGGCGTTGCCGAATCCGCCGAAGCGCGCCGTGCCGTCGTCGACGGTGATCTCCTTGCCGCGAAGATCGCCGTGGGAGATCTGGTGATCGTGCAACGTGCCGCAGCGATTCCCACACCCGGGCGACGGCGTCGTCGTGGTGCAGTCCTTGATCGGGTGCCGGACGCGGGCGTGTGCGCGTACAACGTCCAGCCCCGGTCGAGCGCGCCATGGCCAGGGTCGAGGTGTTCGCGACACCGACGTCGCCGATCGCGATGGCCATCAGCGCGCGATGCTCAACGGCCCGGCGCATGGAGGCCTGCAGCGGAGCGGTTTCGCTGTTGCGCAGCCGCAGCCAACGCCAGAACTGGCGCAGGAATCCACCGCTGCGTTGATTCGGGCCGTACATCTCGACGATGGCCGTCGAAGTCCGGCCGTCGGACGCGCGCCGACAGCTCCAGCGGCCCGGCCCCGGCGGGCGCACCACGGTCAGCGGACACCACGAATCCACGCCGGGCCAGGGCCCGAACGGCGCCGTCGAGTGGCACCTCGAGGGCGGGCGTCCCCACCGACCAGAACCACCAGCGCGCCGACGAACCAACCGACCGCAAGACCCAGCAGCGAGCGGGCGGGTACGACCGCGCTGACGACGAGGTGGATCGGCACGAAGGCAAGCAGCAGCGTCCACCACCACCGCCGCCAGCGCGAGGGCAGCCAGGGGCCCGGAAACGGTGAGCACGGCGGCGAGCATCGCGATCCACCGCGGGTCGTCGAGGAACTGCGACAACAGCGTGTCGAGCCGATCGGACAGGTCGAAGTGCCATCTCGGCGCGGCGATGCCGTTGCCGGTGATCGACAGCGCGAGAAACGCGATGAACGCGGCGGCCGCGTACGCGCCGAGCAGCTTCCACTGCCGCGAGATGATCAAGCCGATCAGGATCGCGAACGGCAGCGCCAGAATCGCGACGCCGTACACCAGGTACACCAGGTTGGACTGGGTTGGCGTCAAGACCCCGACGATCTCGGAGATGGACTTTTCGAGCGCAACCCACTCGTTGCGGGTGATCAGCGAACTGGTGATCACGAGCGCCAGTAACACCGCCGCAGAGCACGAGCCGCAGGATGTCGTTGGTCCGCCGGGTCAGTGGTTGCAGCAAGCTGCCCGAAACGGTGATTTCGCGCCCGTCGACCCGCATGCTCCAGCACCTCCGGCCCGCGTCTGTCGGCGGCCCGCCGACAACATAACCGGATACCCGCCTGGCAGAGTCGACGCCGGGCTAACTATGCACGGGTTTCCTGCGCCGCTGTGCTCCGTGTGCTCCGGGTGCGGGTCGGCGCCGACGGGGCCTCGCGGGTGCGGTGCGTGCCGGCGGGGCTGTCTTTCCGGTGCGGGGGCCCGGTAGGGCGCGACGTCGCCGACCAGCTTGGTGACCGGTTCGCAGTGGGCAGTCACCTGTTGCGGGCGGACGTTGATGCCGGCTTTGCGCATGAGAGCCGAGAGGTCTTTGCGTTGCTCGGGAAGCGCCACGGTGACCACGTCGCCGGCGCTGCCGGCGCGCGCGGTGCGCCCCGAGCGGTGCAGATAGGCCTTCTGCTCGGCCGGTGGGTCGACGTGCACCACCAGCTCGACCTCGTCGACGTGCACACCGCGCGCGGCGATGTCGGTGGCGACCAGCACACGTGCCGTTCCGGAGCTGAATGCGGCCAGGTTGCGGTCCCGTGCGGGCTGAGACAGATTGCCGTGCAAGTCAACCGACGGGACCCCGGCCTCGGTGAGCTGGCGGGCCAGCTTGCGAGCCTGATGTTTGGTGCGCATGAACAGGATCCGGCGGCCGGTGCCGGAAGCGAGCCGATGTATCAGCTCCTTTTTGGCGTCGGCACCCGCGACGTGAAAGACGTGGTGGGTCATCTCGGCCACTGGCGAGTTCACTTCATCGACCGAGTGGGTCATCTCGTTGCGGAGGAACCGCTTGACCAGCTTGTCGACGCCGTTGTCGAGCGTGGCGGAGAACAGCATTCGCTGACCGCCGGCCGGGGTGGCGGCCAGGATGCGGATTACACCCGGCAGAAAGCCGAGGTCGGCCATGTGGTCGGCTTCGTCGAGCACGGTGATCTGCACCGAGTCGAGGCTGATCAGGCGTTGCCGCATCAGGTCTTCCAGCCGGCCCGGGCAGGCGACGACAATGTCGAGACCTGATCTCAGCGCGGCCACCTGACGGTTTTGCGGCACGCCGCCGAAGATCGTGCCGACCTTCAGGTCGTGGGCGGCTGCCAGCGGGGCGAGCACGGCGGTGATCTGCGTCGCCAGCTCGCGGGTGGGGGCCAGCACCAGGCCGGACGGCCGCGAGGGCCGTCGCTTGCCCGACGCGAGCCGGGCGGCCAGCGGGATGGAAAAGGCCAGCGTTTTGCCGCTGCCGGTCTTACCGCGCCCGAGGACGTCGCGGCCGGCGAGGGTGTCGGGAAGGGTGTCGACCTGGATCGGGAACGGCGTGGTGATTCCTTGCCCGGCGAGCACGCTGATCAGGCGTTCGGGTACGCCGAGTTCGGCGAAAGTTCTATGGGTAGTCATGTTTTCGGTGCCTTCAGGCATTGGGTGTGCTGCGCACAAGGTGGCGAGATTGCCGATGGGCAAAATCGATCGCCGCGAGAAAATCCTGTGCTGGATGCACGAATCATCGAGATCCGGTGAGTTCCGGTGGATGACGGAGCGTTCCACGACGTTGTCGGCATCTGTGTTGGTGACGCCAACGTTGCTCAAAGCCTAGCCGATGAACCGCTCAGCGCCCTTACGAGGTGACATGTGTCACCTTCCTGCGAGCGTGCGTGTCGACACGTCTTCTGCGGATCTCGCGGGCTTGCCATGATCGGTGCATGGCCAAGCGTGACCGCGACGAGTCCGGTCGACCCCGAAGCGCCCGCCCGCGCGATGCCCTGGGCCGACCACTGCCCCGTGGCAGTCAAGGTATTCCACCGATCCCCGATGACCTCGAGCTGGCGCCGGCGGAAACCCTCCGCTACGCCCAGGACCTCCTGGACCACGGGCTGGCGTTCAACGCACACGAGGTCCTCGAGGCGGCCTGGAAGAACGGCCCTGACGACGAGCGGATGCTGTGGCAAGGCCTGGCACAGCTCGCGGTTGGCATCACCCACGCCCAGCGCGGCAATGTCAAAGGCGCGATGAGTCTGCTGCGCAGCGCCTCGACCCGCCTTTCCCACGGCGACCGCCCGGCACGCTACGGGATCGACATCGCCGGATTGGTCGACTTTGTCGATGCGCTGATCGACGACCTCGCGGCGGGTGTGGAAATCGCGCCGGAGCGGCAACGACCACGTCTGGTTGTCGTAGAACCCGGTAGCGGGTAGCGGGCTTCAGTGTCGAGAGTTGGGGGGATGGCGGTGGTGCTGGCGTGCCGCGGGTACCGTTGGCCTGGTTCGCTGTGAAAGTCGGTTCGGCCCCGGCTCCGGTGGATGATCCCAGCCTTTTAGGCTCAACTACCGCCGCTATTGAGCAGAAAACATATATGCCACAGGAACAGCAGAAACCGTCCGAATCGGGGCCCAGCCGGCTCGTCGATGTGGCGCAAGCTCTGCGCGACGTCGCCCGATCGCTGGAGGCTGAACCAGACCTAGAGCACGTGCTAGGGGCCATCGTTAAATCGGTCACCGACACGGTCCCCGGCGCCGAACACGCCGGGGTGTCGCTCTACGAAGGCAAACTCTTGCAGACCGTCGCCTCGACCAGTGACCTGACGAAGCGAATCAACACCATCGAGCACGAACTCGACGAGGGCCCCTGCCTGCAGGCGCTGCTCGATCATCGCACCTATCGGATCGATGACATGTCGACCGATACTCGGTGGCCGCGGTTTGCCGCAGCGGCCGAAGCGCACGGTGTCCGGTCGATGCTCGGATACAAGCTCTTCACCACCGGTCGAACCCTGGGAACGCTAGACCTGTACTCCTCGACACCGAATGCGTTCGATGCTGAGGCCGAAGTCGTCGGGGAGTTGTTCGCCGCGCACGCCGCGATCGCGCTGCTCGGGTCCACCCAGCAGGCCGAATGGCAGACCGCGCTCAACTCCCGCGACACCATCGGGATGGCCAAAGGAATTCTGATGCAGCGCGAACGCCTCACCGACGAGCAGGCCTTCAATCTGCTGGTCTCCACGTCGCAAAACGCCAACATCAAACTCCACGACCTCGCCGCCTGGTTAGTGGACAACGCCAACAACACCGCGCGCCGACCCGACTAAGCCTTTTCATTGACGGTTGCCTAGAGCCCCTTTTCCGCGATAATCGGGCAGTGAGAGCGCTTGCCGCGGGTCCGAACGAATAGTGACCGTACCCGTGCTGGTGGCAGCTGCCATCGTCGAATTAGCCGGCATCATCGCGCTCGGAGTTCTGCTGATCGTTTCTCGGCGGCAACTGAAGGGGGCGCGGCGCTCACTTGAGCGCAGCCGACAAGACAGGGCCCGCCGCCGACGCCGCGGAGTCGCGCCGTTCGCCATCAGGACAGCCTGGCAGACGGCCGACTCGCTGATCAACAAGGGTTTCGGCGCCACGGTTCGCAATTCGATCGAGGATCTCGCAGGCTGGGCCCAGGTCGAACGGCCCGATCTCGCCAGGCTGACTGCCGACGGCCAAGTCGTGATCGTCTTCTCTGATATCGAGGGTTCCACCGAGCGCAACGAGGAGTTGGGCGATCGACGATGGGTCCAGTTGCTCGACCGGCACAACAAACTCATCCACAAGCGCGTTGAAGATTACGACGGCCACGTGGTCAAGAGCCAAGGCGACGGATTCATGATCGCCTTCTCCGATCCCCGTCAAGCCGTCCGCTGCAGTATCGCCGTGCAACAAGCCCTGCGCGAGAGCGCTGAGCACTGGGACCAGATCCGGGTGCGCATCGGCGCTCACATGGGTACCTCCGTCAGACGCGGAGACGACCTCTTCGGGCGCAACGTGGCGATGGCGGCGCGGGTGGCAGCGCAGGCCGACGGCGGCGAGATCCTGGTCAGCGAACCTGTGCGCGGGGCGGTCGAAGGCCAGTCCGACATCCGGCTCGGCCTCCCTCGCGAGGTCGAACTCAAAGGGTTCGGCGGTAGCCATGCTGTGTATCCGGTCGAACTGCCAATCTGACGCCTGCCCGGCAAACCATTCCGGTGAAAAGCCTGGTGGTCCTGGCCTTTTGCACGGACGTAGACCCTGGCGGCTCCGCTCACACAGCCATTCCGCGTACTGTCGGCAATGGCGTGCTGCGTAGATAAGGAGCAACGGTGGCCAGAACCGAGAACGACAGCTGGGAGATCACCGAGAGCGTGGGAGCGACCGCGCTAGGTGTGGCGGCGGCCCGCGCGGCCGACACCGAGAGTGACGATCCGCTGATCGACGATCCGTTCGCGCGAGTGTTTCTGGACGCCGCCGGAGACGGTATGTGGAACTGGTTCGGGAACCCCAATCTCCCTGACCAGATCGCCAAGGTCGCGCCCGACGTGCCGTTGCGGATGCAGGGCATGCGCGACTACATGGCTTCGCGGACAGCGTTTTTCGACGAGTTCTTCATCGACGCCACCGAAGCCGGAGTTCGGCAGGTGGTGATCTTGGCAGCGGGTCTGGACTCTCGGTCGTGGCGGTTGCCGTGGCCCGATGGGGTGACGGTCTACGAGCTCGACCAGCCCAAGGTGCTGGAGTTCAAGTCCGCGACATTGCGTGAGCGCGGGGCGCAGCCGACCGCCAACCTGGTCACTGTTCCGGTCGATCTCCGACAGGACTGGCCGACGGCGTTGCGGCAGACCGGTTTTGACGCCGACTCGCCGAGCGCCTTCAGCGCCGAGGGGATTCTGCCGTTTCTGCCATCGGCCGCCCAGGATTTGCTGTTCGAGCGCATCCAGACGCTGACCGCCGTCGGCAGCCAGGTCGCCGTGGAGGCGCCCGGTCCGGAGTTCAACAACCCCGACGCCCGTGAGCGGCAGCGAGCACAGATGCAGCGCTACCGCGAGTTGGCGGTCCAGCTGGGCGGCGAGCAGCACGACTTCTCCGACTTCGAGGACCTGTGGTACTTCGAGGACCGCACCGATGTCGGCGACTGGTTGCTCGAACACGGCTGGGATGTGTCGGTGCTGACGAGCGAAGACGTGATGGCCCTCTATGACCGGCACCCTCCGGAGGGCCTCGAGGACGGCGCGCCGGGGAGTCGGTTCGTGTCGGCGCAGCGGTCGGTGTTGTAGCGGCTGCGCCACGTTACATGCGGGGGTGCACCAATCTGGTTCACCCGCAACCGCTTTCATTGGTCTCGATCAACAGCCTAAATGTGTCCGAATTGTGGCCAACATGTGGCCGCGTTCGGGGTAGGGTCCGCGCGCGTCTGCGCGCACACTCGACGCCATGCCGCTTCAGCTTCACACTCGGCCAGACCCGAACCATTCGTGCGATACGTGCGGAGGCCCTTGCGAGCTTGTCTCGCAGACCATAACCCCGTGCGACGGCAGCGACACGCCGGCCCGTGAACTGTCGCCGGGAAAACCGCGGTGTGCAGACCCGACGTGCCGGAGCCGAGGACCACGGCATCGAAGAAGAGAGACACGCGCGGCTGCGGGCCGCTGAACCGGTCGGCCTGTACCACTTGCGGTAGCGCCGGTTAAGGGCCGGTATCGGTTGCGCGTCTGTTGTGCTGTCAGTCGGAGCGTGAGGTGGCCAGGCGAGCGCACCAGACCACACACTGCTCGGGTGTCTGCAATCGCACAGCCAGACGATTGGGAATCGACCACCATGCCGACCGACACGCACAACAACATGAGCCGCGAAGAGCGCCGCGCGCTGCTTGAGCAGCGACGCGCAGAGGTTGCACGCCAAATGCGTTGCCTGGCAAAGGAACTAGCAGACCTCGACAGACAGCTTGACGACATCGAGCAATCGGGCCCTTAACTGAAGGGCGACTAACTGGCTTAAGCGATAGAGAGCTCGCCGCAACTGATCCAAGAAGGCCCAAGAATGGCGATCCCTCGACTTCGACGTGCCCTTGGTGCGCCGTGCACGACGACCATCCGGGGGCTCGCCAGCGTGGTCGTCCGTGAGCCGGGCTTCGACCCGGTTCCGCGGCGTTCGGCGGCCAACCTGGATTCTGTCGAAAGCGTCTCAGTGGCAGTGTTGGTCAGTCGCCTGGGCCGGCTTGCCGATTCTCGGATGCGTGAGATTTGCGGAGCACTCGCGGTCGCTGTCGACTGTGTCGGTTGACCCGAACAGCCTCGGCTGGTTGCGCAGTCAATCGAGGTCTTCCGCCTGGTGCGCGGCCCGTAGACGAAGACTGCCGAACTCGGGGACTCGCCGCGCCACGACCGTTCGACAAGATGCACGACTCGGTGAGCGCCGGCTCATAAGTGACGTCGCTGCATTCGCATTCCCAGGTTGTGTGCTGACCGCAGGAACAGGGGATGCTTCCGACATACATGTGTCCGGGCAGCAGCCAGTGGCCACGCGTGCAGCGGTGGGGCCGTCTGTCCATCTACTTACCCTCAATAAAGCGAGCAGTGTTCTCGTTAACATCAGCAGTCACAACCATCACACTGGCATCTGTCGTATCGCGAAAGCCAGCGGGTTGCTGGATCGTTATCCGGCCGTGGGCGTTTCGTTGTCGAACGGCAAGCGCGAAGACGTCGACCACGGGTTTAGCCGCCAGGGGTTTACCGGCTATCCCGAGAGTTGTCCGCGTGGGAAGCACGTGTCGTCTCGCCCGGCTCACAGCGACAATCCGCACAGACCTGATTCGCCGTTGTGCGGAAGCGAGGCGTGGAATGACTACCGAGCCCCTCAATCGCGGTCGGCCCAGATATCGGCGAGCATGCTGGCGCGGGGAAGCAGCGATCGGGCCGATGGTCCAGCCGCCCAAGCGCGCCAATTGTTGTCGTCGATCAGGTCGAGTCCTGCCGCACACCCCGCGGACCAGCGCGAGGCAGGTGTTGTTGATCCCCGGCAGACCACGAGCACATTCTGTTACATGTAACATTGTCGTATGACTGACCGCAGAGTTCGTCAACGGGTCGCCGAGCATCGGGAGCGTTTGCGGCGACAGGGCTTGCGGCCGGTGCAGATCTGGGTTGCCGATGTCCGTGCGCCTGGATTCGCGGCTGAGGCTCATCGCCAGTCAGCGTTGGCGGCAGCCAGTCCCGGTGAAGCTGATGATCAGGCTTTTGTCGATGCGATCTCGTCGTTCGATGACGACGAGGACGAGGAGTGAGACGTGGCGAGCTCTGGACGGCCGCGGGCGGGAAGCATTACGCGGGCAAACCGCGCCCGGTGCTGATCCTCCAAGATGATCGGTTCGACGCCACGTCCTCGATCACGATCTGCCCGTTGACCAGCGATCCCACCGAGATACCGCTGCTGCGGGTTCCGCTGGATCCCAATGACAGCAACGGTCTGGATGCACCGAGCAGCATCATGCTCGACGAAGTCACGACGATGCCGCGGTCCAAGCTTGGTGAGCGCATCGGGAAGGTTTCGGACGCCGATATGCTTGCGCTTTCCCGCGGACTGGTGGTTTTCCTCGGCCTCGCGTAAGTCCGCGGACCAGCACCGCTATGTGTCGCGGCCGATGTCCCAACGGACGGTGAAGCCTTGGCGCAGCACGAGTTCGGTGAGGACGTCGTCGCGCTCGGCCAGTGGCCATGACTCGGCGACGAACGCGTCGAGGCTGAAGAAGGCGTAATTGACCGAGGTTTCCGGTGTGGTGCGCGGCCGGTACACCAGGGCATCCAGGTCGTTCCACCAGCGCTGGACCGCATCGGCCAGGCGATGACAGGTGTCCCACACGTCGGGATGCTGACCGGTGCTGATCTGGTCGTCGACGCCGAGGATGTCCAGGTTGGTCTCGGTGCGCAGGTCGAAGACACGCAGATGCCTTTGCGCGACGAGGCGAACCATGTGGTGGGTGGCGTGGTCGGCGGGGATCACCAGTCCGGTGGGCCGGTAGCGCTCCCGAAATGCACC
This sequence comes from uncultured Actinomycetota bacterium, assembly GCA_963744835.1. Taxonomy (GTDB): domain Bacteria; phylum Actinomycetota; class Actinomycetes; order Mycobacteriales; family Mycobacteriaceae; genus Mycobacterium. Next base: position 92,376 of record CAVUVB010000006.1, on the reverse strand, counting down.
GGTGAATGTGCTTGCCGCATAACGGGTCCGGAACGCGCCGGATTCGGGATCGAAGCGGAAGCGCGGGGTGGGGAAGCCGTCCCAGGTCCAGTCTTTTGGTGCGGAGGCTTCGACGCGCCACAATTCGGTGCCCGCGTCAACGCGCCGGCGCCGCAGGCCGACGGGCCGGGCGTCGGGCAAGGGTGCCCGGTAGCCGGCGGGAAGGTCAGGCACCGACGGCGGCGAGCATCCGCCAGGCGGTATCGGCGGTCTTCGGGCGGCGCAGCGCCACGGCGATGGACGCGCCGCCCAGGTCGTCGTGCCGCAGCCGCATGACGCGATCGGCCGCCAACGGATCCGACGTGAACCGCGCGATCAGCTCCAGAATCCGCGGGAGGTCCGGCCGCACCCGGTCGTCGTCGAATTGCCAGGCCGGGAACCAGGTTTGGTTGCCCACCGCGGAGCCGAGAAGTTTGCCACGGCTGCGCAGCCGATGGACGGCCTGCGGGGACTTCATCCCCAGCCGGGCTTGGACCTGCGGTGTCGGCAGCGAGCCCTCGACAAACTCGCGAACCAGGGCGCCGCGGCGCTCGTCGTTGAGGCTGCGGGCGGCGATGCGCTGCAGCGTTCCGTGCGGCTGCGTCGGCGCACCTAGAATGGCGTCAAGGACCTCGGCGAACCCGGAGTCCTTTTGTGCACGCTCGGCGACCTGGCGAGCAAGCGGGGCAAGAGCGGTGGGCATAGCTCCATGCTACCAGGCGCGCGTGCAATCGAAACAATTGAAACAGACGTGATGTGACCGGCGAGGAGGACATGACCGTGGTGAGGACCGACAACGACAGCTGGGAGATCACCGAGAGTGTGGGCGCGACAGCGCTGGGTGTGGCGTCGTCGCGGGCGACGGAAACCGAAAGCGACAATCCGCTGATCCGCGACCCGTTCGCGCGGGTGTTCCTCGACGCCGCCTGCGACGGCCCGTGGAACTGGCTCCGCGGTCATGAGCTGCCCGCCGAGCTCCTCGAAGCCGAACCCGAGGTGGCGCTGCAGAGGCAGGCGATGGTCGGCTATATGGCTTGCCGGACAGCCTTTTTCGACACGTTCTTCCTCGACGCCACGCGCGCGGGCATCCGGCAGGCGGTGATTTTGGCGGCGGGCCTGGACGCTCGCTCGTGGCGGTTGCCGTGGCCCGACGGGGTGACGGTCTACGAGCTCGACCAGCCCAAGGTGTTGGACTTCAAGGCATCGACGTTGCACGAGCATGGTGCCGAGCCGGCGTGCCATCGGATCGCCGTTCCGGTGGACCTGCGTCAGGACTGGCCGGCGGCGTTGCAGCAGGCCGGGTTTGATCCGACCGCACCCAGCGTGTGGTCGGCCGAAGGGCTGACGCCGTATCTGCCGGCGGCCGCCCAGGATCTGCTCCTTGAGCGCGTGCACGATCTCACGGTCGCCGGAAGCCGGGTGGCGGTGGAGGCGCTCGGGCCGGACTTCCTGGACCCCGAGATACGCGCGAAGCGGCGTGAGCGGATGAATCGGATGCGGGCGGTGATGGCCAAAGCAGACCCGCAGCGTGAGATCCCCCGCAACGACGAGCTGTGGTACTTCGAGGAGCGCGAAGACGTCGGCGACTGGTTTCGCCGGCACAGCTGGGAGGTGACGGTGACGACGTCCTACGAGCTGATGGCCAGCTACGGGCGTACCCCGCCCCAAGAGGTCGCGGACACTACCCCGCACAACCTGTTCGTGTCCGCGCAGCGGACGTAGCGTGGCCCCACCGACCTCGATGCGGTCGTCTGTCCATTTATGTACCCGAATTGAGCCGACGCGGTCGTCGACATCAATGATCACAGCCATCACACTGGTACCCCTCGCATCGCGAATCCAGGGCGGTCGCCGTTATGGCTGTGCCGCGGGCTGCATCACAGTGACCCACGCCCCCGGAGGAGCGCCTGGCCGTTTCCGTCACGATTGAGGTCCCCGCGGCTTCTCGCAGGACTCGAGGGGGTATACCCGGTCAATGAATGAGTTGAAGTTTCTGGAGTTGCACGGCGATCGGGTGGCCTACCGCGACAACGGTGAGGGCGAAGTCCTGCTGCTGATTCACGGCATGGCCGGAAGTTCGGAGAGTTGGCGGTCGGTCATACCGCAGCTGTCGAAGAAGTTCCGGGTGATCGCCCCGGACCTGCTGGGCCACGGCGAGTCGGTGAAACCCCGCACCGACTATTCGCTGGGCGCATTCGCGGTGTTTCTGCGCGATTTCCTCGACGAACTCGGGGTCAGCCAGGCGACGGTGGTGGGCCACTCGCTCGGCGGTGGGGTCGCCATGCAGTTCGTCTATCAGCACCCCGATTACGTCAAGCGGTTGGTCCTGATCAGCAGCGGCGGCCTGGGTCCCGACGTCGGGCTGATACTGCGGCTGCTTTCGGCGCCCGGGGCGGAGCTGGTGCTGCCGATCATTGCGCCCAAGCCGGTGCTCACCGTCGGCAACAAGCTCAGGTCATGGCTGAGGGCCGCCGGCATTCAGTCGCCGCGCGGTGCGGAGTTGTGGAGCGCCTACTCCTCGCTGTCGGACCCCGATACGCGGGCGTCGTTTCTGCGGACGCTGCGGTCTGTGGTCGATTACCGCGGGCAGGCGGTCAGTGCCTTGAATAGGCTGGGGCTGCGCACCGACCTACCGGTCATGGCGATCTGGGGCGAGCGGGACAATATCATTCCCGTTCACCACGCGCACGCCGCGCACGAAGCGCGCACCGACGCCAGACTTGAGCTGCTGCCCGATGTCGGTCACTTCGCGCACGTGGAGGCGCCCAACGAGGTGGTCGAGCTGATCGAGGACTTCATCGCGACCAGCGACCGCCGGGATGTCGGCAGCCCACAAGTGAGCTCGTAATCCGGGCCAAGTCCGGACCATGGGGGGAGCGTGTCTGAGCGTGATCGGGACGAATCAGGCCTACGCCGAAGCGCTCGCCCGGGTGATTTTTTGAGCAGCACGCGACATCGATTTGACGACAGCACTCATACGGGACCGCAGCCGTCGACGAGGAGACAGGTATGCGGTCACGAAGGCGTGTCGCCGCACTCTTGGCGGCGGTGCTGCTGGTCGGCTTGATGCTGGTCACCGCTACGCCCACGTCGTACGACGCGCCCGCCTTCGTCGCGAATCCGGTCGATCACGTCGACACGCTCATCGGCACCGGCAACGGAGGCCAGACGGTGGGGGAGATCAACAACTTCCCCGGCGCCTCGGTGCCGTTCGGCATGGTGCAGTACTCGCCGGACACCGTCGGCGACTATGCGGGGTACGCCCACGCCAACGGGCAAGCCACCGGATTCAGCATGACGCACGCCTCGGTGGGCTGCGCGGCGTTCGGCGACATCTCGATGCTGCCGACCACCACCCCGATCGGCTCGCAGCCCTGGGCCGCCTCGGAGGAGATCGCCCACAACAACACCGAGGTGGGCGTGCCCGGCTACTACACGGTGCGGTTTCCCGCAACGGGAGTGACCGCCGAACTCACCGCCACCACCCGCACCGGCGTGGGCCGGTTCCGCTACCCCGGCAACGGTCAGCCTGCGTTGTTTCGCGTGCGCTCCGGCGGGTCGCTGGCGGGTAACTCCGCGGCGAGCATCCGGATCGGCGAGGACAACACCACGATCACCGGATCGGCGACCAGCGGCGGGTTCTGCGGCCAGCACAACGTCTACACCGTGTATTTCGCGATGAAGTTCAGTCGGCCGTTCACGTCGTATGGCACCTGGGACGGATCCTCGGTGTTCGCCGGCGCACGCAGCGGGTATTCGAGTTACAAGGGTGCCAGCGGGGGATACGTGGAGTTTCCGGCGGCCTCGGTGCTCGAGGTGAAAACCGCGCTGTCCTATGTGAGTGTCGACGGAGCGCGAGCGAACCTCGCCGAGGGCGGGAGGAGCTTCGACGACGTCCGCGCCGCCGCATCGAGCCAATGGAACACCGCGCTGTCGCGCATCAAGGTGGCCGGTGTTGCCGATGACGGCGACGTGGAGACCTTCTACACCGCGTTCTACCATTCGTTGTTGCATCCCAACACTTTCAACGACACCGACGGACGCTACATCGGACTCGACGGTCACATCCACACCGTGGCCGACGGGCACACCCAGTACGCGAACTTCTCCGATTGGGACACCTACCGGGGTGTGGCGGCCCTGCACGGACTGCTCTTCGGCCAGCAAGCCAGCGATATGGCCCAGTCGTTGGTCAGCGATGCCGAGCAGAGCGGATCGTTGCCGCGATGGGCGCTGGCTAATGCTGCGACGGGGGAGATGACCGGAGACAGCGTGGTGCCGCTGATCGTGGGCCTATATGCGTTTGGCGCCAAGGATTTTGACGTCAAAGCGGCGCTGCACTACATGGTCAACGCCGCGACCAAAGGGGGTGTCGGCCGCAACGGTTACGTGGAGCGGCCAGAAATCGGCACCTACTTACGGCACGGCTACCTGCCGCTGAGTACGGCGTCGTGCGCCGATCCGATCCCCGCTGCGTCGATCACGCTGGAGTGGTCGGTCGACGACTTCACCATCTCCCAATTCGCCAACGCGCTAGGCGATTCCGCGACCGCCACCGAATTCCAGAACCGGGCACAGTACTGGCAGAACCTGTTCAATCCGACCACCCACTACATCTCGCCCCGCAATGCCGCCGGTTACTTTCTTCGGGGCCCCGCGGTCGTGCCGCCCGCCCCGGGCTGCTTTAGCCAGCTCGGGTTCGACGAGGGCAACGCCGAGCAATACGTCTGGTATGTGCCGCAGAACATCGCCGGGCTGGTGACCGCGCTCGGCGGACGTCAAGCGGTGGGCGACCGGCTCGACCGGTTCACCACACAGCTCAACGCGGGCCCTGAGGAGCCGTATTTGTGGGCCGGTAACGAGCCGGGCTTCGGAGTGCCGTGGCTGTACAACTACATCGGTCAACCGTGGAAGACCCAGGACTTGGTCGACCGGGTGCGCAGCACGCTGTTTGCTCCCACACCCGACGGCGAGCCGGGCAACGACGACCTCGGCGCGATGTCGAGCTGGTATGTGTGGGCGGCGCTCGGTCTGTACCCGAGCATCCCGGGAACATCGATCCTGACGGTGAACACACCGCTGTTCGATCGGGTCGAGATCGAGCTTCCCGCAGGCAAATCCATCCGAATGTCCGCCCCGGGGGCGTCCGGACCCCACCGGATGAAGTACTTCAGCAGCCTGCACATCGACGGCCGGCCCACCGACAAGACCTATCTTCCGGATTCGATCATCCGCAGCGGCGGCGAGCTCGCGTTCTCGCTCTCCCCCAAACCCAACGCGGTGTGGGGCACCGCGGAGTCCTCCGCGCCGCCGTCGCTCGGTGCGGGCAGCTTGGCGGTGACCGTCAACGTGTCGCCCGGTGTCGTTCCGATGGCACCGGGAACCAGCCGGACCGTGACCGTCGACGCGCAACGGATGATCGACGGCCCCGGCGACTACACCATCACCGGCACGTCCCACAGCGAGGGGATTTCCGCGGCACCGGTGTCCGGGAAGTTCGGCGCCGACGGATCTGCCGCCGCGACTGTCGGGATCAAAGTGGCGCAGTCGGTGCGCGACGGGTATTACCCGCTCGTTCTCACGACCACCGTCGGCAAGAGCGCCAGGACGTTCAAGCTTCTGGTCGCGGTCGGGGAGGCGGGGGATTGACGACTGGCTGACCGGCTGGGGCCGGGCGGGTTGATTACCGGGGGCGTCCAGCTCGTTCGCAGCGCCGCTCGACCCCGGGCTGGTCTACATCAACGGCGCACGGACTATCCCTGCCACTAGGTGACTGCACAGCAGCCACAGCGGCCACGCCAGCACTTATCGAGGTCGGGGACCTAACCGCAAATGTGCTATCGCATACGACATCACAATTGAAGGGGCACCCTCGGTCGACAAACCCATTCTGCCTGACAAGGTTGGTTAGCTCCACAGCGAGATGCTGAAAACCCATGTCGCGCATGGCTACTACGTCCGCCACGAGCGCGTCGCCCACACTCTCAATGCCGCCTCAGCGTGGCAGCTCTCTAAGCATTGGGTCGATGCACAACTTTGTTCGGCTGTTGCACTGCCCTGCGTGTTGTATTGAGCACCAACGGCTTTTGGCGGGGAGGTCTCCGCAGGCTCATGGCTTGCCGTGATCGGGGTGGGGGACGGTTCGTAGCTCCAGGCGTGGGATCGCGTCAAAGTCTGACGGATTGCAGCTGTATAGCGGCAGGTCATAGGCAATGGCGCTGGCAGCGATCAGTGCATCATAAGCGCGTGCCGCCGGCTTTCGGCCGGACGCTCGCAACGATGCGGCAACTGCCCCAAATGCGCGCGCAGACTCGGCATCGAACACCAGCACGTCGAAGTCCGACTCCGCCTGCTGCAGATGCGCCTGGCGTGCCGCGCGCTCTTCGTCGGTATGGGCGACATGCGGCGCCACCGACAGCTCGGCCAACGTGATCGCGCTGATCACGGCTTCGTCGGGCAGATCTGTAGGGTCTTCGATGCGCCCAAGCAGGATCACCGTTTTTGTGTCGAGCATCCCTCTCGACGCCGGCTCAGGGGTCACAGCATTGGATCAATGACGGTGTCGATGTCACGTCGCAGCACGTCGGGGTCAACGCGAGGCAACCCTTTCCTGCGCGCAATGAGTTCGACAGGTCTGGCGCTGCGGCGTGGCAGCGGGCGCAACTCGGCGACCGCGCGCCCGTCTCGGGTGACGATCACACGTTCGCCGCGCTCCACACGGTCTAGCACCTCTCCTCCTCTATTGCGGAGGTCGCGCACGGTTACTGACTCCACAGCCGGAGTGTATCACCGGTGAGACAGACAAATCTCACCTGAACAGGCGTATGTGACAGATTCTGAGGAGCCGTCACTGAGAGCGCGCAGCAATTCACTCTTGAGCAGGCCGGTAAGTTCGTCGGTGCCCGCTGCTACGCTTCGAAAGGCTCACGAGCGGACGGCTGTTCGGGTACCTGGCCCGCCGTCCCGGCAACCGCGCATCCACTGCACGGTGCCCCAGGGGAAGAGCTGGCACGCACCTGCGTGCAAGTGGTGGACGCCCAAGGGCGGCGTTGCCGGAAATGGCCACAAATGAACGAACGCCAATTGAGCGCCACCGACGCGTCGCTACGCGAACGCATTACCGAGTTGTCCGTGCATATCCCCCCCTCGCCTCAGGGATCGTTCTCCGACGCTGCACGGATGACGTTCCACCACGTCACGACAAGCGGCGCCCCGTTACGGACGTTCTCCGTGAGAAGCTTCAGGTCGATCGAGTCGGCCCACGTTGGCAGATGTTCAACGAACTCGAGGTCGGCCACGAAGTAAAGATCACCGCGGGGGTTAGGGTATCCAGTAGCCAATAGGTCGGCTCCCGTTGCTGGCTGCCAGCGCACTACTCTCGCGGCGCGGGCGACACGCAGGGCGCTGTTCCGATTCTCGTACAAGAGAAGCAGTTTGGCGCCGAGCTCTCGCCCGCCGATCTCGACGGCGCCAACCCGATTGCCAGCACGAATGTTGTACTGCCTGACCCGTTCTATCCATTGGCGGTGCTCAACACTTCGGACGAAGCCGAGAAGCGCATCTGTATCGGCGGGTGGTTCGTCGAGGAAGTCCGTTGTTAGCGACGAAGTGAGGGTGGGCTGACCAGGTCGATGCACAGTCGCGGTCCAGAAGCGATGCCGCTCGTCGCGCGTGACTTGACTAGCGACATGTGTGAGCACATCGCTCAAGAAGTGGTCGAGGGCCTCCGATGACGATGGCAGGCCCTCACTACTCGGCCTGAGCGGGAAGGCGCCGAGGCCAGGCAACACTTCTTTGAAGCCCGGATGTCGTCGGATGTCCTTGATCTCTGATCCCGGATACAGCACGTACGCTCCTGCCGTTCGCGAGATCGCGTCTCGGTACGCGTGCATCTTGAGCAGGTCGTCGCGCTTAGCGCCGCCAGAGGTCGTCGCATCCGCGGACAACTCATCCGGATCAGGGGCTGATGTCAGCTGTGCGAGGAGATTGTCGACACGGTATTTCGCATCGAAATGCAACCAAACCTCGAGTTCTTGTGTGGGGACGCGCGAAGGCGTGCTTCCTTCTGGTCGAATGCGCACCGAGCAATCGGGACGCATCGCTTGGCTCCATGAGCCTCGTCGATCGTCTGCACCGGCGAAGGTTCGATTGAAGAAGACCTCGACACGAAGTGAACGGCCTCCTCGTTTGACCGACCACCACAACTTCGACGCGAGGCCTGACCGCATAGTCAGGGAGATGCCATCTCCAGCGACGGCGAAGGCACGCGCTGTCCGGTCTTCCCCGCACACCCGCCCGAGTGAATCCACCACCGCAAGGAAGCACCAGAACTCATAGAGCGTTGCGATGTTGCGTTGCGAAGCTGCGAAGACGTCGGCCATGTCCCCGCGATCAATGCGCACGGTAGGGCCGGACTCAGTCATCGCGAACGTCCGGAAGACTTCGCGGTAGCCCGCGCGCTTCAGTAACACCTGGTCCGACGTTGGCATTCTCCGCAGTGAGCTGACCTCCCGGAAGAGCGGGTGCGCCAGGTATTCGTCCAGTTGAGCACCAACGTCAGCAGCGATCTGCTGACCACGACGCAGCGGTCCGGACTCGACCTTCTGTGAGGCTTGAGATAGCACGTCCAACAATTCGAGCGCGACGGCTCGCCAACGCTCCAAAGCAAACTTGACGAACTGGTTAGCCGAGTTGTCGACACTCGCTTCGGCGCGATGACGGGTGAGAGCAGCAGGCAAGGATGCGAGTGTCGCCGGACCGCCCACCCAGGGCACCCGCCGACCGGGCGCGCAGACTGCGCGACGAAAGGCGGTTCCCGCTGGAAACGGTGATCCAATCGGACGGATCTCTTGCTCAGCCACCCATGTGCGATGTGGCTGCGAGGTGACACGCGCAACCGCGGCCTCGAACGCCGGATCCTGTAGATAAGCCGCGATCATCGCGAATCGGAGGTATAGCAGTTCGGCGGGCAGCTCGCTTGGCGCGAGATCCAACAAACTAGGCGCAAATCCCTGCAACACCGCCTCAGCAGCGAACGAGGAGATGTCAGTGAGCATTTGGCGATACTCGGTCTCGTGGTCCAGCTTGACAGCCAGAACGTCAATATCGGTCGTCCCTGTTAGCCGTGTCGTGCGATCAACAACCTGGATCCGGAGACGCCCAACGGCTTGAGCGGGACGTAGCCGTCCTCGCTTCCAACTCGCATCATCAGGATCGAACAACTCGCGCGGCTCAACTTCCACATTCGTTGCGTCGCTCAATATTTCGTAGCGGTAGGTCCCTGCTTCACGAAGCGCGACGTCACCGCGCGCTGAGAACGTTATGTCCTGCCGACCCGGAAGGTTGGCAACTAGAAGCTCACCGACGACGTGGCCTTCGCCATTTCGAAGCGCCACTTGCATCGATTCCTGGGGCATGGCTACTCAGCGAAGCTGACGAACTGATTCGCGCGAACGGAATCGATCATGCGGACCGATCTTGTGGTGCGTGATAGGCAGCCGCGGGGTCGGCCCGGCCCCGTGGGCCAGCGCATCCAGCTCAGTGAGAACCGGCTCAACTCGCCGTCGCGACCCGTGCACCTTCGGCAAAACCTTCTGCATCATCGCGAGGTCGAGCGCGGTATGAACATCGGCGTCTCCGGTCGCTGCGAAGAACGCGCAGAACCGCAAGATCTCGTACAGCGTTCGGTGCCCGAACTCTTGGTTGGCGCCAGCCAAGATCGTGTGCGCCTCTCGAAGCGTCGACACTATTTCATCGTGCGCTGGATGAGGATGCTCTTGCTGCCAATCGTCCCTTTCCGCCAGCGACGCGAAGGCGCGCACTCGCTGATCCTCCCCCGCCGGCGCAGCAGTGGGCCGTCGAAGCTCAGCGTCGAGCTCATCAGTGGTCACCCGAAACTCAAAGGTGAAGGCCCTGTCGAGAACTTTCGGCGAGAACATGTAGGTCGTCTCGTCCACGTTGACTGTGCCGACGACGAAAAGGTTCCGTGGCAACGGCAACCTCTGCGCTTCCACGTCGCGCAGGACCCACTGACGCGATGGTTGATCGAAGACCAGATCCGGTAAGACCGGGCGTCGCGATTCGACCCCGGAGAGAAAGTCCGAGAAGTACCGCTCGACGTGGGCCAAGTTCATCTCGTCCAGGATCAGTAAGTACGGGTGCTCGGGATCGTTCGCCGCGCGGAGAACAAACTCGAACGCTTCCGGAACAAACCACACCGGCGCCCCGGACGCGGACGTACGTAGCGCATCCTCGTACCCAAAGATGGATTCCGGGCCCGTCCAGTCAGGCCGCACAGGTACGACGACATGGCGATGACGTCCGTGTTCATCTGTGCCGAACCATTCACCGAGTCGCATGGCGAGTTGAGTCTTGCCCGAACCGGCGAGTCCCGTCAGGATCGCGAAGGGTTTGGCGAGCAGACTGCTCAAGAACGATCGAACGAGGTTCGAACCTGCTGGGAAGCGGAGTCCAGACGTCTCCACCGCGACGGCGAAATCACGAAACAGCTCGTCCGGCATAGGCGTCTCCAGCGATGGTGGGGTCGAACGCGCAGCGGCCGGGACCGAAGGTAGGTGCGCCGCAAGCTCGGGGAACCGCTGGGCCAGTTCGTTCACGAAGTCGTCCTGAAGCCGAACGAGATAGACCTGTTGGACGGATCCAGAGACTGTGAACGGCGAACCCTGCCTGATTCGGGCACCCTCGTCGATAGCGCCAAGCGCGACTGGCTCATTCAGCTCCTGATACTGCGTCTCGACCAGCCGGCCCGCGTCCTCCCAGGCTTGGCCACCGAGCGGATTCGGCGCCGGCCTCGCAGCTGCGCTGACATAGCTTGCCGCTCGCAACGAGCCATTGCTGTAATGGAGAACAACATCACCTTTGCGAACGTCATCCATTGTGTCCCAGTGGTATTGCGGGCGGCCCAGCTTGTTCAACATTGGCGCCCAAAGAAACCCCCCATCGCGCTCCTTCGTGTAGGTGGCGCCTTGATTCACCCACCAGACTGAAGGCTGTCGTCCAAGGAAGGCGATCCCTTGCTCGGTTAGTTCACCGTTTCTATAGGTGAGTCCACTCTCTATGAGGAGTTCTCGGTAGCGAGCACCTTGCGATTCGAAGGTCCGGTCTGCTTGCCACTGGTCGGTGTTCGCATGCTCAGCTAGCGCGCGCCCTAGGTCGTCGTTAGAGAAGCCGGAGGGCAAGTCACGAACAACTTGAAGAGCAATACGAGCGTCCTCGGCCAGCGCAGCGTCACCGGCTAGCCGGTCACGAAGGACGCTCAGCCTGGATGTCATTGACAATCCATGGATTGCTTCGATCGACATTTTCGGCGTAGGTGATACCCGATGCGGTGAGCTTCCACCTGCGCTCGTCCTCCACCACCAGACCGAGCATCTTCGCGAACCGAAGACAATCACGAGCCCGCCTCTCCGGGTTCTCGAACGGACCTTCGGACTTAAAGAGTTGCGCTGGATCGTCGCCGAGGAGTTCCTCGATATTGGCCGAGCCAAGCTCGCGAAGACGGGCGAGCAGCAGATTGCCGTAGCTGAACTTGAGGGTCGGGATGGCCAGCACGGTCCCAGGCTAGTTGGGCAGGCCAGCAGCGCGCAGCATCCGGGATGCATCGCAATTTCGAGCGGGTCAAGGGAGCCGAGCAGCCTCGAAGCACCACTGGTAACACTTTTCACACCCGTCCCACCGCACATTGCGCTAATCGCAAACCCGTGAGCGAGCGGGCATTCCGCTTACATCGGCAAACGTCGACGTGACGAAAATCGTCGCCGACACGACCCTTCCGCGCACCAGAATGTCCTCCCCATCCCCTATGTTGAGGCCTCCAGGACGGATGCTCTGAATAGAGGAATGCAGGTGGACGACAACGCGGCCCTGTCGGCTGCTGACCTGCTCGAGCTCAACCGCGACCTGCAGGACTCTCCGCGCCATCCGCCTGCTCGCCACCACCAACCTCAGCCTCTGCGCGACGCTCATGGACCGCCGCCTCGGCGACGGCGCCGTCCCCGAGGCCGTGCTCGTCGTCCGGCTCGAACGCGACCTCGACGACCGACGACGCCCAGTCCGGCCTCGCGCTCATCAAGTCATGGGCCGCCCAAGGCTGGCTTCACCGCGTCGTCGACGAACGCCACGACCAGAACGTCTGCTACCTCACCGAGGACGCCCGCCGGGCGCTGGACTTCATGAGAGGCATGCGCCGCCAGGACACCATCGCCACCGGCGCCTCCATCACCGGCATGGCCGCGCGCCTCAAGCAAGTCGCCGTCAAGGTCGACAACGACCCCGCCTGCATCCGCAAGCACATCGAAGCCGAAACCGCCCGCCCTGCACGAAGAACTCGACCAACTCGACGCCGGCCAGCGCCCCCAACCCGTCCTTGACATAGCCGAGTAAGTCCATTCGGAAGTCGTTGAGACCGAGGTCGGTGATGGATACACCGGTGCGGACGTCTTCGAGATCGATGACTTCGTCCAAAGTTACTGTCTCAAGCGCAGCCGCAGCCCGGTCGCCCGGACGGCCCGCCGTTCGATCGCGGCACGCACGGACGCCTCCGACCCGACGACACGCACTTTGCCCTTGGCCCGAGTTACCGCGGTGTAGAACAACTCTCGGGTCAAGAGCCGTGAATCCTCGGTCGGCATAAGCACTGTCACTTCGTCGGCCTGGCTGCCTTGGGATTTGTGGATCGTCATCGCGTGCATCGTCTCGACCTCGGATAGCCGGCTCGTCGCGAAGTCCAGCTGCCCGCCGGCGCCGGCAATGACCGCCCGAAGGCCGTCGGGGCCGGCGATGACCACGCCGGTGTCGCCGTTGTATACGCGCAACCCGTAGTCGTTGGCCGTCACCAACAAGGGCCGCCCGGGATACCACTCCGACCAAGGCGGCTGGCCGGTCTCCTCGGACAGCCATTTCTCGACCTGCCGATTCCAGTGCCGCACACCGTAGGGGCCTTCCCGATGCGCACACAGCAGTCGGTGCTCATCGAGCGTCGCCAGCGCGACGTCGTCGGCGCCGAACAATGCCGCCTCGCGCAGCCGCAACGCGTGCGGCAACAAGCATCGGCGCGCAACGCATCGGACGCGTCGTCTTCGATGAATTCGATATGCTCGTCGCCGGAACGCAACAACTCCAGCGCGCGATCCGCGTCACCGACCCGGATCGCTTCGGCAAGAAAACCGATCGCCTCGCCGAACCGGTGCGATGTCCGCAGCGCCGCCACCCGTACGTCGGTGCGCGCCGAGAGGCCGTCGACCAAATCGGCCAGCACCGCACCGGCCTCCACCGACGCCAACTGATCGGCATCGCCGACGAGGACCAGCCGGGCATCCGGGCGCACCGCCTCCAGCAGCCGCGCCATCATCGTCAGCGACACCATCGACGTCTCGTCGACGACAATCACGTCGTGCGGCAACCGGTTTCCGCGATTGTGCCGAAACCGCGACGACGAGTCCGGCCGGCTGCCCAGCAGCCGATGCAGTGTCATCGCCTGCAGCTCACCGAGCCGCGCCCGATCGGCCTCGTCCAGCTTGGCCACCTCATGCTGCACGGCTTCTTGCAGCCGCGCCGCCGCCTTGCCCGTCGGCGCCGCCAGCGCGATCCGCAGTCGCGACGCGCCCGCCTGCTCGGCCAGCAGGGCCAGCAGCCGCGCCACCGTCGTGGTCTTTCCGGTGCCCGGGCCGCCGGTGAGCACCGTAACCGCTTGCGCCAGCGCGATTTCGGCGGCCTCGCGCTGCTCTTCGAAGCCGGCCGGGAAAAGTCGCTCGAGGCGGGCACATCGCCGGTCGGCTTGGATACCCGCAACGCCAACAGGTCGTCGCACACCTGCTTTTCCTCGCGCCAATACCGGTCGAGGTAGAGCAGCCGATCGTCGTAGAGATGCAGCACCGGCGGCTCGCCGAGCAACGGACTGGCCCGCACCGCCGCCAGCCACCCGTTCGGCTCGGGCCACGCCACCTCCTCGATCCGACCGCCGCGGCGATGGACGCCAGCTCGATGCACACCGACCCGCTGCGCAGCCCGCGCACCAGCAGCGCCACCGCCAACGCCACCCGCTCGTCAGTCTCCTTGACGAGGAAGCAGATCCGCTCGGCCACCCGCACATCGGCGACGTCGAGCACGCCGGCCTCATTGAATGTCTGCAGCAAGCCGCTCGCGCCGACGGCCAGCTCGACCTCAGTGACGGTCATGCCGCCTGCCTTCCCTCGTCGAGCAGATCCGAGAGCGCGACCACCAGCTGCGCCGGCGGCTGCCAGCTGAACACCCCGCACGGCTGCCCGTCGACCACCGGTGTGTCGACACCGCACATGCCACGCACGAACAGATACAGCACCCCGCCGAGATGTCGCGTCAGGGTCATAACCCGGCACCCGCCACCGCAGAAAACGATGCAGGACAACGATGTACAGCAGCGCCTGCAGCGGATAGTCCGAGTGCAGCATCGCCTCGGCCAACCGCGCATGGCTGTAATCGGCGCGCAAATCTCGCCGAGGTAGTTGGTCTTGTAATCCACCACCAGGAAGCGGTCATCGGGCAGTCGCAGCACCGCGTCGATCGAGCCCGCCAAGTATCCGCGCAACGACTGGTTGCCCAGCGCGGCCGACGTCAGCCGATCGGCGTATGGCGCCACCGGATCGTCGGCGGGCAGATGCGCGCCGCAGCAACTCACCCACATCGGACACCGACACATTCGGCACAGCCCCGCGCACATCGCCGCCGGCCAGCGGGATCTCGAAGTCCAATTCCCGCAACCGATCCCGCAGACCGATCTGCCGCAACGTCAAGCCGCCAGCCAGCGGACCCAACGACGTGTCATTCATCGGCACCAATGCCGCGGCCAACTCGGCGGCCGTAACATCCACCGACCACCACCTCAGCTGCCGTTGCACCTGGCCCTCGAGCTCGGCGGCAAAATCCGCAGCGCCGGGATCGGCGTTCTCCAGCACCGCGTGCACCAGCGAGCCGAACGTCGCACCCGACGGCAACGCCGCCATCGGCGACGGCACGTCCGGCCCGGATGCGTTCTCCGTCAGGGGTATTTCGCCGGTCTCGTCGTCCAGCTCGGTGACCTCGGGCTCGCTGGTGACGCCGGTGGCCTCCGCCACCCGGATCGAGACTGGAGTACGAGGTGCGTCGCCACGCCGGTGTCGATGCTGCGGTGGAAGTGGCGGCTGTCCAGGTCTGACGGCACCGGCTTGGCCGGAACCGGTGGCGCCGCGGCCACCACCGACTCCTCGATGACCGGCCCGCCGGCAGCCTCCCACTCACGCAACCGAGCCATCGCATCGTCGTCGGAGATCTTCGCCGGCTCACAACGGTTGGGCACGCACGGCTCTCCGGGCCGGCGGCCGCGCAGCAGCCGGGACAGGCCGCCGTTGGGCTCGTCGCGGGCCGGTGACCACCACGCCACCACCTGCGCCTGGGCTCGCGTCATCGCGACGTAGGTCAGGCGGCTGTCGTCGCTGGCGTCCTCGGCGCGGCCCAGTCTGCTGGACGGCGCTGAAGTCCGGGCCGTCCTTGCCGCCGATGTACAGGCAGCGCGCCCCGTCGTCGTGAAACAACACGATGTCGCGGTCCTGCACGTTGCGGTTGAACGCGAACGGCACGATACACGATCGGAAACTGCAGCCCCTTGGCCGCATACACCGTCATCACCTGCACGGCGGCGGCGTCGCTATCCAGCCGGCGGTTGCGTTCGGTTGCGCCGCTGCGTTCGTCGCGTTGCTTGCGCAGCCAGTCGCGCAGCCCCGGCAGGCCCAGCCGCTCGCGATGCGCGACGTCCTGCAGCAGCTGCGTGACGTGCGCCAGATCGGTCATGTGCCGTTCGCCGTCCTGCCAGGACAGCACGCGATCACCCATGCCGCGCAGTTGCGCGGCTTCGTAGATCGCCGCCACCCCGCGCTCCCGCGCGTGCGCGGCCCACTCACGCAGCGTGTCGGCAACCCGATCGGTCAACGGATCACCGCCGGCCGCGAGCGTTTCCGCGGTCTCGCCGAAGAACATCGTCGCCGCCGCAGCGCGCACCATCCCGGAGCGGTGCGGTTGGTCGAACGCCTCCAGCAGGCACAGCCAATCCTCGGCGGCTTCCGAGGCGAACACGTCGGAGTCGCCGGTGTACACCGCCGGAATACCTGCCTCGCACAGCGCTCTGAAGCAGGCGCCGGCATCCTTGTGCCGTTCCACGATCACCGCGATATCGCGCGCCCGCAGCCGGCTTACCGTCGAATGTCGCGCCGCTGGCCAGCAGCGCGCGGATGTCGGCGGCCAGGTCGGCGCCGATATGCTCGCGCAGTTCGTCGATCGGTAGGTTCTGAATACCGTTGCGGCCCAACGTCGGTCGTTGGACGACCCGCAGCCGGAACGGGTCGTTGTGCGGCGCGCCCGGTCGAGCCGGTGACCCTCGGTGGTACGCCTCGACGTCGTCCACGACGATCGCGGGGTCGCCGAGTTGCGGCGCCGCGCAGCACCACCTGCAGCCGTTCCAGCAGCGCCGCGTCACTGCGCCAGTTGGTGCCCAGCGTCTTCTGTTCGCCCGCTGTCTTGGCCGCCTTCAGGTACGTGACGATGTCGCCGCCGCGGAACGCGTAGATCGCCTGCTTCGGGTCGCCGATCAGGATGACGGTGGAGCGCCCGCTGAACGCGCGGTCGATCACCTGCCATTGCACCTGGTCGGTGTCCTGGAACTCGTCGACCATCACGATCGGCCAGCGCTGGTGCATGCGCACCTGGGCGGGGGAGTCGTCGGCGTCCAGCGCCGCGGCCAGCCGGCTCAGCAGGTCGTCGTAGCCGAGAACGCCCAGCCGCCGCTTGCGGATTTCCAGTTCGGCGCAGAACGTCTTTCGCGAAGCCGACAGCAGACCGCGGCCCGCGAACCGGGCTGCGGGCTCGAGCGGCCGCAGCTCGGTCGCCGGGTCGTCGACCACCTCGCGTGCCAACTGCAGCGCGTCGCCGTACGCCAGCGCCGGATCGTCGCGCTCCCGACCGAAGTGCGCGAGATACAGATCGTCGACGATCTCGGCCACCAGGTCGTCGAGGCTTTCCAGCAGCGTGACGTTGGCGTCGGTGTCGCCGGCCACGCCAAGCGACTTCAGCACCAGCTGGCAGAACTGGTGCGTGGTGGCGATCGTCGCCGCGTCGAAGCCGGCCAGCGCGTCGCGCAGCCGCCGCTCGCGCGTCCGCGCGCTCCTCGTCGGTGCCCTTCAGCAGGTGCGCGACCAGCTCGTTGTCGCCGACCGACGACGGATCGTCGAAAGCGGCCACGGCGTCGACGATCTGGCGGCGCACCCGCTCGCGCAGCTCTTGGCTGGCGGCCCGGCTGAACGTGATCAGCAGCATCTGATCCAGCGTCGCCTCGCCCTCGGCGAGATAGCGGGTCACCAGCCCGGCCAACGCGAACGTCTTGCCGGTGCCGGCGCTGGCTTCCAGCACCGTGGTGGAGCGCTCGGCCGGGCAGCGGACCGAGCAGGTCGAATCGCTCCATCAGCCCGGCTTCCTCTCGGCGCGCAGCATCGGCAGCCACAGCCGAGCGGCGAACGCACCCAGCCGGTTGTCTTCTCCGTCGCACCTCCTCGCCCGGCCGCAGCGGTGCATCAGGTCGTCCAGCCGCGCGTTCTGCTCCCCAGGCCCGCACGTGCGCAGGCTCCTCGTCCTCGCCGGGAAAGTTGCCCGACTTCCACTTGCCGCTGGCGACTTCGGCTCGGGTCACCGCCGTCGTAGCGCGTGCTCGGCCCAGGCGTAGGACGTCTTGACGGGCAACGGCAGCGGCTCCCGGCGGCCGGCGTCGTAGATCGCCACCAGTTCGCGCAGCACTTCGACGGCGTCACCGTCGGGCGGCCCGAGCGCCTCCACTCGCGGAGTGCGTGCCTCGCTGCCGGCCGGCCGATGCACACCGCCGTCCAGTCGCGGTCGGGATCGTGAGCGACCAACGCCAGCAGCGGAATCCACGACTCGAGCAGATGCTTGCCGTCGAGCTTGGAGTAGGTCACCGACACCAGGCGCTCGCCGAACACCGGCGACACCGTGCCGGTGAGTCGGCGACCGCCGCCGAGGTCGACGTCGACGTCGTAGGCGTGCCGCATCGGCCGTTCCGATACTCCAGCGCCGTCGGTCGCCAGCAGGGCGGACTGCTCGCGGATCTCGCCCGCCTTGCGCCAGCCCAGCTGCCCGGGCGGCAGTGTGCCGCGGCGCCACTCGGCCTGGCGCGCCTTGTCGGGCGTCATGCCGCGCAACATGTCGCTGAGCATCCGGTCGCCGACCGTCCACTGCTCCGAGCGCGTCGATGTCGACGGGCATGGCGTCTTCGACGCCGTCGACGTCCCACGGCAGCGTGAAGTCCAGCGCGCGGAAGAAGCCCTTGACCGGGTCCTTGAAGAAGCCGAGCAGATCGGCGAGCGCGACGTCTTCGGCGGCGGCTGGCGGGCAGCGGGCCGGAGAAGAACTTCGGGTGCTCGCGGCGTTCGCCGGCGGCGGCCTGTGCCGCGGCGCAGCGCGGTCGGGTCGAAGGTGAACGGCTTGCCGGGCACCAGCTCGCCGGGGGTGACGTTGCGAATGTCGAACGGCTGCAACGGATGCTCGACGACGATGCGTTCGCGCACCGGTGTCTCGGCGTGGTCTGGTCCAGCGCGTCGAGCAGTTCGGCCAGCGGCACCGCGGGCGGCCGCGGCTGCCCGGTGTGCTCGTCGGCGCCGGTGTAGGTGATCACCAGTTTCTCGGTGGCCGCGCAGACCGCGTCGAGCAGCAATTGCCGGTCCTCCGAACGGATGTCGCGCTCGCCGGTCATCGGGTCGCGGGCCAGCACGTCGTCGCCGTCGACGACGCCGAGCCGCGGGAACACGCCGTCGTCGAGGCCGACCAGGCAGACCACCCGGTGCGGCACCGAGCGCATCGGCACCATCGTGCAGACCGTCAGCGTGCCGGTGCGGAAGTTGGCCCGGGTCGGGCGCCCGGCCAGGTGCCTGGTCGAGCAGCGCGCGGACGTCGGGCAGCCGCAGCGACGTGTCGACGCGAGAACCGGCCTGCGGCAACACCTCAGCGAACTCTCGCTGCAGCTGGCTGGTCTGCCAGGCGTCGGCGTCGCTGACGCGGGTCAGCTGGCGACGCCGTCGGTCAGCGCGTCGAGCCATTCGCTGCAACGGTCGCGTCGCCGGTGAGCGAGTCGACCGCCCGCTGCAGCCGGTCAGACGAATTCGGCGAGCCGGCCGGCCAATTCGACGCGGTTGCTGCCGACGTCGTCGAGCGGCAGCGCGGTGCCGAGCCAGGCCTGCGAGTCGTCCGACATCGCCACTCCGGTCAGGATCCGGTCGATCCCGAAACGCCAGGTGTTGTGCACGAATGTCGAGTCCGTACGGCTGGCGGTGCTCGTCGGTCGAAGCCCCACCGGATATTCGCCTCGCGCACCCAGTCGGTGATGGTGCTCCAGATCGTCGTCGGTGAACCCGAACCGGGCGCGCACCGGCGCGGCCTGGGCGAGGTTGAGCACCTGGCTGGCGGTGACGCGGCTGCCGGCGATGGCCAGCAGCTCCGCGGCCACGCCGAGCAGCGGATTGGTCTGGATCAGCGCGCGGTCGGCCAGCCTGACCCGCAGCCGGTGGGCGGGATGCGCGCCGCGCAGCCACGTCACCGAGCCCGAAGTCGGCGACGATCAGCGGCGCATAGGTCTCGATGTCCGGGCACATCACCACGATGTCGCGCGGCTCCAGCGTCGGGTCGTCGGCCAGCAGGCCGAGCAGCACCTCGCGCAGCACGTCGATCTGCCGGGCCGGGCCGTGGCAGCTGTGCACCTGAACGGATCGGTCGTCTGTCGGTGAGCTTGCGACCGTGCGGCCGAACGGCGTTGGCGGCGATGTCGGACTGCAGCCAGCCCAGCAAGGTGTCGGGCGCGGTTGGCGCCGGCCGAGGTATTCGTCGGTGGCCGGTCGCTGTGGGCAGGCTGCGTTGCAGCTCGCGCAGATCGCGGCCCGAGCGTCGCCAGCAGCGGATGCCTAGCAGCGCGTCGGCTGGTGTCCTCGCGGCGGCGGGATCGCGCCGTGGGTGCCGGCGAGCGCTCTGCCACAGCTCGTCGCTGGGGTGCGGCAGCCACAGGTGCAGATCGTGGTGGGTGGCCAGCGCGTCGAGCAGTTCGATGTCGGTGCACGCCAGCCGGGTGTGCCCGAACAGCGACAGCCGCGCCGGCAGGTCGCTCGGCCCTTCGCGCAGCCGGGCGACGGTCTTCTGGTGACGGATGTGCGGGGGATCGGCGTCGATGCGCGTCGACCAGCGCCCGCCACAGTTCCGGCTGCCAAGCCAGGTCGGCGTCGAGGTCTGGCGCGTTGCCGTCCAGCCAGTCGACCAGCAGCTGCGGACGCTGCCGGGCGTACGAGGCGAACAACCCGGCCAGCCGTCGCGCCACCGAATACCGGCGGCCCCGCCGCAGCTCGGCCTCGTCGTCGGTCGTCGAAGTGGCCCAGATGCGTTGCCAGGGTGCGGCACCACGGCTCGTCGAGGCGGCAGTCGATGACCTCCAGCAGCGGCCACGTCATGGCGTCGGGTGACCAGGGGTCGTCGTCGACCGTGCCGGTGATCTCGGCGATCAGCGAGCCCGGGCTGCGGAACGCCACCCCCGCGCACACCCCGTCGCCGCCGCGGCCGGCGCCCAGGACGTGCGAGAGCCGCTGGCTCAGCCACCGCTCCACGCCGCGCGCCGGCACCAGCACCAGCTCCTCGGCGAACGGGTCGGGCAGCGGGTTGGCCAGCAAGGCGCCCAGCCCGTCGGCCAGCAGATCGGTGCGCTCGGCACGGTGCAGATGAAGCGCCATCGCGGGCCACCATAGACGCCGACGCCGACATCTCGTGGCGGGTTGGGCTGTCGTACGTGTGTGCCATAGTGAGCGCGTGCCCGCAGAAACCGCTTCGCCTCGTCTGACATCGAAGTTCGTCGAGGCGGTGCAGTACGCGGCGGAGAAGCACGGCACCCAGACCCGTAAGGCCAGCAATATCCCATACCTTGGGCATCTGCTGTCGGTGGCCGGGTTGGTCCTCGAGGCCGACGGCACCGAGACGCAGGCCATCGCCGCGTTGCTGCACGACGCCGCCGAAGACCAGGGTGGGGAAGAGACGCTGGCGGAGATCCGCGAGATTTTCGGCGCCGACGTCGCCACGATCGTCGACGAATGCAGCGACACGTTCGAGACGCCGAAACCGCCTTGGCGCCAGCGCAAGGAAAGCTACATCCGCCACCTTCCGGACGCCTCGGACGACGCCATCCTGGTCTCGCTGGCCGACAAACTCGACAACGCCCGCGCAATGCTGCGCGACTTCCGCGTGCATGGCGACGAGCTGTGGCGGCGGTTCACCGTTCAGGACCCGCAACTACACCTGTGGTACTACCGGTCGCTGCTTGAGGTGTATGCCGAGCGCATCAACAACTGGATGGTCGATGAGCTTCGCGATGTGATCGACGCGCTGGAAGACGCGATCCGCCAATCGGCTTTCCGGCAGATCGAAGACCAGCGATTAGGCTCGGAGTAGTCGAGGCCACTACTCGCATCCCCGCCAGCGCCGCGGGTAAATCACAGACCAGGTGAAACGGCTAGTTGCAGCCCTTGCCGTTGAATGAGTTCCTCAACAATCTTTTCTGAACGTACTGCATCAGATTGCCTTTGGACCAGCGTGATTATGTGGCGAACACTGTTCGCGGATATGACCAGGGCGTTTGTCCTGACCCTCCAGCGTTGCCGCGGCTGCCGGCATCTACGTACTGCCATTGTTGGGGGCGCTGCGGAGGGATGCCACCCAACTGCTGCGTAATCTAGTTGACCCCTCAGCGACTCACCAGCTGTGAGTGACTCGTCACATCGGCCGAACCGGCTTCACCCGCTCGTCGTGAAATGTATTGGAGGTCAATGAGGATCTGTGGCATGCACCATCACAGCCGAGGAGACCATCATGACAAATCTAGACCCGCAGACCACGGGCGACTTCTGGGATGCATACCTCCGCGCCGCCAGCGCCGGTACCAACCTGGCGCAGGTCAGCCGCACTTTTCCCGATGCCCCGCACGAACTCTGCTCTCCTGTTGGCGGGCCGGTGTCACACGTGCCGAGAATTGCCCCTGCGGCAATAACATTCGCCTGGGACCTCGTTGTGCTGCGGGCTCCGATCGCTGTGGGCGCGCCACCTAGGGTTGCGTAAGCGGCTGAGTAAGAGCGGCGCAATCACGACGCTGTCGTCGATCCGTTGCACCTCGGCGAGCTTGCCATGTTTATCGAACTCGTCGAGTGGGCCACGCCGCTCGACTCGTCGGGTAACTCCGTCGGTGTCACGGAACTTGCAACGCGCCACCCAAACCCCGCCGCCGAGGTATGTCCGACAGCAGCCACTGCCCACCTACGTAGCTCTCTTTGCCGTCTGAGCTCTGCCGTGTTGTGTGCCGCAGAGCTCAGACGACAAAGTCATCACGACGCGGTAGGCGCCTTGAGTTCGACGCGCACGAGTGCGGCGTTGCGCACGATGCCGTCGGGCGGGGCGGTGGTGCCGCCGTCGGTCGTGACGTACATGACCTTGCCCACGTCGCCGGGCTCGCGGCCCCAGTAGGCGCTGGAGGGACCAACGACTACCGGGTCGAACGGGTCGCCGGCGATGTGCCGCACCTCGCTGCCGTGGCGCGGGGCAAGCGGAACGCGGTCGAGGGTGTTGCCGCGGTGGCGGGTGACGTAGGCGAAGCCGGCGTCCTCGTCGATGCAGAAGTCGTCGGCGTTGTCGATCGCGGCGATGAACTCCGGGGGACCGGCCGGATCGAGCGTCTTCGGGTCGACCCGAACGCGCATGAACACCTTCTGCGCCGTGGACGTGTAGTACACGTAGCCGGTCTTCGCGCCGTAGCGCACGCCGTTGACACCCGGCTGCAGCGGCGGGGGCACCTCACTGTCGGGGTCGTGCCACATTGTGTCATGCGAGACCCACACGTCGGCGGTCGCCTTGTGGGCGTGGTCGGACAGGTCCACCCGCCAGATCAGCCCGGCAAAGCAGTCGGCCAGCAGCATCGACGAGGGACCGAAGGCGCAGCTGCCGTTAAGCGCGCGCACCCTCTCGTCGAACGTGTAGATGATCTCCGGGTTGACCGGTGTGCCCGGAGTCCAGCCGTTTAGGTCGATCCGAACCAGGTGGGACTCGTGCGTGGTGTAGAGCTCCGAGAGACTGACCACGAACACGTCCGGCTCAACTTCGACGATGCCTGTGGTCAGGTGGTCGAAGCGGTGCAGCAGAACCGGCTCGCAAAGCTCGCGCGCAGGGGCGGGCACGAGCCATAACTCCTTGGAAAGCAGAGCCGTGATCAGCACCGAGCCATCGGCGCGGACGACGAGGTTCTCCAGGAAGTACTTCTCGGGCAAATGGGTGACCGGGGTAACAGTCACTTCGGGCAGCGGCGCAAGCACCATGATTGCCTCCTCCCATTCCTCAAGATGCCAGACGAGCTACTGCTTGAGTCCGACGGCGTTGGACGGCACGTCGAAGGCCATGAGCGTGAGCGAGACCATGGTGAACCAGCCCATCAGGACCGTGACGTCTACGATGCCGGCGTCTCCGAGCAGCTCCCGCGCCCGCCGGTAGAGGTATTGCGGCACCACGCGGGCCTCGGCCAGCGCCGAGGAAAGCTCGTACACGATCTGCTCGCGGGGGTCGTCGAACGAGGTCGGCAGGCCTGCGACCAGCGCCGCGCACTTCGCCGGTTCGAGGTGACCCAGGTGCACGCCGATCTTCTCGTGCTCGAAGCTGCTGTACGCCGCGCCCCATTGCCCGCAGATCACGCAGGTCGCGATCTCGATCTCGGCCTTCGATAGCGTCGAGGCCGTCTGGAAGTAGGCACCGGTGGGCACGATCGTCTTCGACAGCTTCGGGTTCGCCACCCAGATCTTGTGTGGGCCGGGAACCAGGCCACGCAGATTTTTGGTGAAGTCGAACGCCTCGCGCATCTCCGGCGACATCTCGGCCACCGGCGTCTCCTCGTAGCGGCCGAAAGTGCCGAAGTCCTCGGAGCTGTCGAGGAGCTTCTCCAGTGCGGAGTGATCGGGAGTGTTCATGAGTACTCCTCCTTTACAGCTGCGAGACCGGGCGCCCGACCGGGACGTCGTAGGCGTTGAGCATGACGCCGAGGGCGAGGTAGTGGATGGTGATGAAGATGACCGCGTCGAAACCCTCCTGGCCGAGCTTCGCGACCGCCGCGTCGTACAGCGGACCGGGAACCGGGCCAGCACCGCACGTACAGACATGGTTAATCAATCCGCGGCGATCACCGATTAGGCACGCCGAACATCACGAACACCCAATGGCATGTACCGAAAAAGACGTCAAGCGGCTCCGGCTTACTTAGTGTGGGTGTCCGACGGGCCCCTAGGCTTGACCCCCATGACGCGCGCCGAGGACGCCGGCTACTGGCGCGACTTGGCCGACCAGTTGACGCCCGAACAGGTCGCAGAACTGGAGCGCACGGAGCAGTCATGGGAACGGGTGGCTCAGTCGCAGTCGCGCTACTTACGCAGTGCGTCTACCTCCGGCGACGATCAGCGGCGCGAGCTGCTGTCGATGGCGCGCCTTAGGGCACACGAGAACAGCGTGAGGGCAAAGCTAGACACGCTCGCTCCCATCGCCGCCCCGCCGGACATATCCGACGTGCACCCGTGGGACGAGCAGCATCAGGACCACGGCCTATGGTTCCGCGACTTCAAAGCCGGCGCGTGGCCGGTCGAATGGCGAAAGATTGTTATCGAAGGCCGCCAGTATGAGGACGGCCGTTGTGAGCGCGCGATCCGCCTGCGGCCCCACGTCCCATATGAAATTCAGCGGTCGGACGGGTGGCGGGCAGGGGTGCCGTCGTCGGATCCTCCTCTGACGCGGGCGCAGACCCGCGAGCTGGCGGACGCGCTGCGCACGGCCGCCGCGCGAGTGGAGGAACCCTCGCACGACGTCGGCGTGCCCCCCGCCGCGCCGCAGGCGGTCCGGAGGCGGTGGCCAACTGGTGAATGGCACTCGGTTGTCGGTGCACGCATTTTGATCGAGCCCGGGCAGGATGCTGTCGGTCGCGATGCGCCGCGCATTTGGGTTGATCCGGGCACTGGGCCCGGATGGACGCCGGCACAGGCCCGGGAGCTGGCCACCGCCCTGGACGAGGCCGCGGGCGAAGGTTGAGCTCGAGGTAAAGAAACTCCAACTTTTCGCCTCGATGCCAAGTCGTCCCAGGAGCAGTGTGGGCCAACGGGGACGACTACGTGCTCGACGGCGGTTTCACCCCAAGGGTGTCATCCAGCCGGTCGCGCTGACTCGGGTGTTCAACGGCGTCAACCCCGGCATGGGACGCCGCGAGGTCGCCGGCTTGGACGCCTCGGTTGTGCTAAGCCGCACGGACTTCGGAGTCGGCCCCGAACTGCCGCTCGACGGCGGTGGCAGCATGGTGGTCGACAAGGTCACGATCACGCTGGCGCCGTAGGCGCAGACGAGAGGACGAGATGGAAACCTGGGATGCGATACGCGCCCGGCGCAATGTGCGGCAGTACAAGCCGGAGCTGGTGTCCGAAGACGATCTAAACCGCATCGCGGAGGCCGGATGGCGGGCGCCGTCGGCAAAAAACCGCCAGGCGTGGGACTTTGTCATTGTCACCGACCGGACTCAGTTGCAGGAACTCTCCACGGTCTGGCAGGGCGCCGGTCACATCGCCGGGGCTGCGGCCGCGATTGCATTCGTCATCCCGGAACCGCCGAGTGAACGCCGCAAGGTGACAGACCAGTACGACGTCGGGCAGGCGACGATGGCGATGATGCTTGCGGCCACCGACCTGGGTATCGGCACCGGCCACTCGTCGGTGGGGGATCAGGACAAAGCTCGCGCCATCCTGGGCGTGCCCGACGGCTATGAGGTGGCCTACCTACTCGGCGTCGGGTATCCCGCCGACCGCCCGCTCAAGCCCATCAACAAACCCAATCGACGTCCGTTCGACGAGGTCGTCCATCACGGGCACTGGTGAGCTCCATAACAGAGACCGCCATACGGAACACATGGGCGACTACGGAATCCCCGTACCTCGGCGGCTTCGCCAAGATCGACGAGGTTCTCGAGCACCTGCGCGGACACCTCTGAGCAGCAAGGTATTCGGTTGGTGATTGTTCGACCGCCGCAATCGTGAGCGCGACGGCTCGCCGAAAAATCGCTCAGAGGTGGGCACTTCGCATCGTGGTTCGCTCACGTTACCTGTGTGGCAATCGAGACATCTGTGCCAATGAGCTCATCGTGCGCTGCGCTGGGAGCCACCTCGGCTGCCTCAGAATCGACGATGTGCATAAGTACAATCGCCAATACCTCTGAATAACAACATCTTTCGTCAGAGATTACGACTTGGCGCTGCTGACATGCACGGGCAGGGCACCGAGCGTCGGCATAGGCCCTGGCCCCGGCAGCGCGCTAGGGCCTCATTCGGTCATCAACGCTACATGTTGTAGCACTATTGTGCTACGCTAGCAGGCATGGCAACGCCGGTTAGTCAGCGGGAACTGCGAAACGAGAGCGGCGCGATCATGCGCCGCGTGCAACAGGGTGAGCGTTTCACTGTCACCAGAAACGGCGTCCCTGTCGCAGACCTCATACCGCACAGCGAATCCGGACCCGATCGATCCCCACGATTCATCCCGGTTGCCCAAATCGCCACAGGCGCAAGCGAACTCCCCAGTTGGGACACCGCGCGGTTTATGCATGAGCTCGAAGAACTCGACCATGCCGTCGACGACAGCGACGCCGACACGTGGCGCGCCGCCACATGACCCCCGTGCACGAGCGCGTACTACTCGACACATCCGTCGTCATCGACTACCCGGCCAGTGCCGTTGCCGCGCAAGCGTCCACGGCCGCGGTCAGCACCATTACGCTTGCTGAACTCTCTTATGGCTTGCACACCGCCGACCCACTCCTCAACGCCGCCCGCGAGCAGCGGTATCACTGGATCACTATGACCTTCGATCCGATTCCGTTCGATACCCGGGCTGCACGGATCTACGGCGCGCTGTGCGCCACGGTTCGAGCGGTTGGCCGAGACCCGAAGCCGCGTCGCTTCGATCTCCTCATCGCGGCCGTCGCCGTCGCGCTGAACATCCCGCTGATCACCCGCAATGGAGCTGATTTCATGGGCATTCACGACAGTTTGACCGTCATCGCTGTCCGGTGAGGCCAAGCGCTCAGGGAGACCCGCCAGCATGCCGACCACCTACGCGAGCGCGGCTGGCAGAACGTGCAGCGGCGAAGCGCCGGATGGCGGATGTGATACGGCGGTCCGTGGGTGTCCACGCGGGTGGTCACCGCGACCAAACCTGCCTGAACCACAAGGAAATTCCGAGCCAACGCACGGGAACCTCTTCGTTGCCGCGGCGAGGCTCGTCATCGGCTCCTCACCTGAGCGCCTAAACTCTGGGAACCGATGAGACTGAGCAACCCTCTGCGGCATCCGCCCCGAGTACCGCGCGTCGAAAAGCCGCGCGCGGAGGGCCAATTCCACCTGGCCGACGGTCGCCGGCTTGGCTACGCGGAGTTCGGTGACCCTTCCGGCCCGGTGGTGCTGTGGTTCCACAGCACCTTGGGCGCGCGGCGCCAATTCCCGATGCTGGGGCGGCGCGCCGCCGAGAAGCTCGGCCTGCGGGTCATCATCGTGGAGCGTCCGGGTACGGGGCTCTCCGATTCCCACCGCTACACCGCGGTGACCGACTGGGCCGCCGACCTGGCACAGGTGGCCGACGCGCTCGACGCCGAGCGGCTGGGCATCGTGGGCCTATCCGGCGGCGGCCCCTACGCCCTGGCCTGCGGTGCGCTGCCCCCGCTGGTCGCTCGGGTGGCCGCCGTGGCCATCCTCGACGGCACCGTCCCGTCGGTCGGTCCCGAGGCCACCGACGGCGGCGTCACCGACACTGCCCGCCGATTTAACCGCAGTGCTCACCCAGCTACGCCGACCGTTGGCAGTCCTGAGCACCGTGCTGCTGGCACCCCTGATCCCGTTCGCGCACTACGCGTACCGGGCCTACGCCAGCAGATGGCCCGAGGACGACCAACGGGTACTCGCCGATCCGGAAGTCGAGGCGATCTTCGTCGACGACATGGTCAATGCCTTTCACGGTCGCTGCCTGGCGATGGTCGACGATGCCCGACTGTTGGGGCGGGACTGGGGCTTCCGGTTGGCCGACGTGAAGGTGCCGGTGCGGTGGTGGCACGGCGACACCGATCACGTGGTGCCCATCGCTGGCGTCGAAGCGGCCGTCTCGCGCCTCCAAGACGGCGAACTCGTCGTGCGCTCGGGTGAGAGTCACCTCGGGGGCTTCGCCAAGATCGACGAAGTTCTCGAGTACATGCGCTCGCAGCTCTGAGCCGCGATGACGGGTTCGAATACCGCCTATTACAAATCGTTGAGACTGAGGATGCCGTCTTCGATGGCACGGGCCAGCAACGCCGACTTGGTGGGGGCGGGCCGACCCACTGCAGCGTATTTGGCGCGGGCCCGCTGCAGATGCGTGCGCACGGTCGCCGGCGCGATGTAAAGACGCTTGGCGACGAGCTCCTTGCTCTCCGTCTGGAACCAGGCCAGCAACACTTGCTTTTCCCGTTCAGACAGCTTTATCCGGCCGGACAAGTGGTTCGTCGACAGCGCCTTGGCCATTGCCGGACCCACATACGGGGTCGCTGAACAGGCAGCTTGGATAGCAGCGACCAAGTGGCGCATGCCCTCGGACTTGACCAAATACGTCGCAGCGCCGAAATCCAAGCTGGTCAGGATTACTTCGTCGGCAAACATGTCGCAGTACACGACCACGCATTGACCCGCGTCACACAGCTTGCGCAGGGTATCGAACTCGGGGCGGTTGCCCTCGACCTGCGGATCGATCACGACGACATCGACGTCGTCGCTGGGCAGATCAGGGAAGGCCGCGAAGAATTCACGCGGGTTGTTGAAGCTGCCGACCACCGTGATCGGCGGATCAGCCCGGCTGCACCATGCCTCCACGCCCGCGTGTACGACGTCATGGTCGTCAATAATCGCGACCCTCACGGTCGGCCGCACGTCCCCCCCGCCTTTCATCACCGCACTTCTCCCCTAGGCCCTATTCTGGCCCCCGATGATTTCGTCTATGTTGCCAAGCGGGCACCAAGCAAAACCCGATTTTCAAGATCTATGCCCTCGCGGTCGAAAACCTGCAGGTCGGGTAGTACTGAGCTGATGCGGAGAGGGTTATCGATCCGATGCCAGTAACGTGTCCCTGATGCGCTGCGACCGATGATCTTCGGCGGCGTCGTCCGCGCGGCGTCAATCCCACAATTCGCCCGCATGCTCGGCTAGTTCGGCGACATTACTCAGTGAATGCCACAACGCGTGCCGGCCCGCCACCGGCACGTCGCGAACCTCCAGACCGGCTCGTCGACATCGTCTGACCAAGCGGCGAACATCGCCGGGTCGTGAGAGTGTGCTGTCGATGCCGTGGACCACCTGCACCGGGAAGCTCTGAATCTGGCTGGCCGTGATCAGGTCTCGGCCCAGCCGCCCGCGGCTGACGGCATAGCCGAGGTGGGCGACGTCTATCCGCGACCACGGCGGCATCGGTTCGCCGCGTCGAGGCGGCGGCGCCACAAAACCGTGGTTTTGGTTGACGTGGTCGTCAGCCATCTGGTTCTCCGACCGAACCGACCGCAGCAAGCTGGGCACCCGCCAGCGCCGCAGCGCCACCGGCTCCACCAACATCAGGCCCGAGACGCGCATGAGCCCCGCGTCGGCGACCACGGCCGCGGCCAGGCTCGCACCCAGTGAATACCCCACCACGATGACGGGCCCGCGGCGCAGCCGCGGGTTGGCCGCCTGGGCGCTGTGCACCATCTGCCGCGCTACGGGCGCGAACTCGCCGCGCCGCAGCGCGCGCCGCTGCGAGGGCGTGAGCCGGGCACCACCGTGACCGCAGCCGGGGACGTCCACTACGGCCACCCGGGCGTTCCACGCCCCGGCCAGCACACTAAGTCGTTGTAGCTCGAACGGCTCCACCCAGGCCATGATGCCCATGAACACCAACGCCTGCCGTGGCGAACCCTCCTCTCCCACGCTCGCGGTACCCAAACCGTCGACGACGGTGATGTCGTTCTGCGCTGGCCGGTGTCGGCGCGAAATCCGTTGGGGTAAATCGACGAACGGTGTCATGGCCGTTCACCCCGGCCGCGCCACCTGGTCAGGGCCATCCGGACATCTTCAGCTTCGAAGAACTCCTGGCATTCGTTGTGGGCGCCGAAGAAATCGGTGATTGGGTTGAACTCGGCCCACGCCTTGAGGCCGGTAGGTAAGTCGTCCTCATCGAGCTTGGGCCACCGGTCCTCCTCGCGGTCGACGGGAAAGTCCTGATAAATTTCTTCAAGGCGAAGTTGCCATTTCGCCATGGCCGGCGAGAGCGTGTGTGCATAGGCGCTGAGCTTGGGGTTCAACGTGATCTGGCGGATCTTATTGTTCAGGGTGGGGATGAAGCCGCCCGGTGCCCCATGCAGATGGGTAAGCGCGTTAAGCCAGTCGAAGGCTTCCTCGCTGCTGTACGGCGTGTTGAGTAGTTCGTGAAACGCCGCGCGGGAGTTGTCGATCCGGGCCCACAGTGGGTTGAGCCTGCTGTAATACTGCGGCTCCAGCAGCTCCTCGAGCATCCGGTCCGAGCGGGCGGTGCCGACTTCGGTCAACCTGTCGACATGCAGCGGCTTGGCGTCCAGCCACACGCTCGCCGCGCTCATGAACAGCGGCGCGTGGGTGGCGGCGTCATTGGTCAGCGCCCATAGCGGCAAAATGGGTTCCAGGCTGTGCACCCAGTCCAGCACGCCCAGTCCAGTGGAAATAGTATAGGAGTCGCCGCCCGGTCCGGCTACTTGGATGCGTTTGTGGCGGTTGTCGATTCGACGGCCGCCGAGTTCGAAATCAGCGATCACCCCGGCGATACGGGATCGGGTTTCACCATTTTGCAAACCGGTGATCGCAGCGTTCGGAGACGACACCGTGTGGAAGGTAACGCCCCGGTCGGCGTAGTGGTCGCGAAATTTGCTGTACGCGTTCGCCTTCCCTGGATCATCTTCGATGATCAGGTACGTCTTCATCACGTCTCCTCGCCGTTGGCGGGCACGGTCCAGGTAACAGGCGGGCGATCGCCCCAGGAGGCGACGACGCGCTTGGTGCCGTCGTCGAGGACTTCTTGAGTCAGATCGCCGTTGAATGTGTCACGGAGCCATTCCCGTAGCGCGAACAGTGTGCCGCCCTGCGGGCACCAGTCGGTAAACGGAATTGGCGGCAGATGGTCCCGCACCGCGAGGTGATAGCGCAGATCCCGTCCTGAACCGGTAGTAAACCCCTCCAACATGATCCGTTTCGGCACAATGCGGTTTTCTTCTTTCTGTAGCACCTGTCCAACGTTGTGGGACAGTGCGGTGGTCATGCGCACCGCGATGCGGTGGTCTTCTTTGCGCAATGTCTGCTCATCCCAGCGAATGTCATAGCTCACATCGCGCGCCGAAACGCCATAGGGGGACAGGATCTTCTTCGCCAGGTAGCCAAGTTCCATTCGCTGGGCCGCGAATATGCCTACCCTGGTGCTGAAGTGGGTCAAAAAGGCGGACAACGCCTGCAGCTCAACAGCATCGCGGTAGGCCACGCCATCGAGCCGGCTGACCGATTCGGCGGCGGCCTTAGCGGGGCCGAGATCATCGTGGACGACGCCGCCCAACTCTTTGCGCCCCGCTTCTACGGCCTGGCGCGCGACGTGCGCGGCCGCCGCGACCATCCGATCGTGGTTGCGCAGAGTGCTGCCCAGCAGCAACGTCAATCCCGCGCACAGGTAGGCGATCGGCACCATGGCATCCGCCCACCGGTGCTCGGTCACGCTGACGGCAACAATTGCCGTCACCGTCAGGTAAGAGATCAGCGGTACATAGGGCCGCAGTGCGTGCATAAACGGCGGCATCACACTGTTTTCGGTGTAGTTGGGGGGATCCAGGAACACGTTGGCCAGCCCGGAGTTCAGGTAGAAGATGGCGGCCGCAAGAGCGGCGATCTTGACCCAGCTTTCGCGCCCGCCGACGGGGGCGAAACCGACCGCGACGATGTTGAGCGGGCACGCGACGGTTCCGATGATGCCGGTGACGTTCAACGTCATGGTCTGGAAGTGGTTTCGCGCGTAGTCGCGCATCCAGCGCGCCAGTCGCCACCGCGGATCCCGCGCAGACCTGCTGTAGTACTTGTTCAGGTACGTCTCCAGCAGGATCTGAATTGACGCCGGTAGCAGCAGCAACCAGGTCCACAGCGCTGCCCGAAGGATCACGAATGCGGCGATGATCACGGCGAGCGATGCCGCGCGGACCGCCATCGGCCGCAGCTGGTCGTAGGCTTCCACGCGGTGTTCGGCGATCTTCTCGTGCCACTCACTGAATGTCGCGGGCGTGACGAGATCGACCAATGGTTGCAGCCATCGGGACGAGGCGCGGGTGGGGTCGTCGGGCAGCTGCCACCAGTACTCGAGATCCTCATCGCGACGGGTATGGGGCTCCAGGAACTGCGAACGCAGCCATCGGTTCGCGTGTTGCCACATCAGCCTGTTTGCCCACCTTTGCTTTATTCGTAACGGGGTTGCCAGGTGACGGGCAGTGTAGAAGTTCGATTCGCTCCGGTAGCGCCTTTTGCGCGCAACAACTTCATGGCACGCAGCATCGCAGAGACGTTGAGCCTGTCATTGGCCAGCGGCAATGAGCCGTCGCGGCAGTCTTGTATCTGTTAGGGCCATGACCACCACGACATCGGCCGCAATAACCAATGGCCCGAAACGGCCGGCGCTGTCGGCCCGCGAGATCGAGGTCCTCATCGAGTGGCTGCGCAACGACAGCAAGCTGCACGTGGCCCGCACTCTGTACATTGCGCCGGGAACGATCAACACCCACCTGCAACGCATACGCGCCAAGTACGCCGCGGCGGGCCGGCCGGCAACCACCAAGGCCGCCTTGGTCGTCAGAGCGATCCAGGACGGGCTTGTCAGCGTGGACGAACTGTAGCCAACCGTGTCGGTCGAACGGCGGATAGCGATGGGCGCCCGCCATCGCCAAAATCGGGGGGTTGACCAGTCGAAAACACCGAAAGGGCGCATCCGTGAGTGACTGCCCCAAGTGCCACCGCCCGCTTCACCGCTGCCAGTCGTGCGACGGTCAGGGCTCCATCAGTGACTTCGGAAACAAGGTGAATTGCGGTAAATGCAACAACACCGGCCGGGTGTGCATCCAGCACGGGGGTCTCTGGAAATAGTCGCCGCCACACCGCGCCCGCTTCGCATCGGGCGCCATTGCCGCAAGGCAATAGACACACGTCGCACCCGACGATCATGTCAATTGTGGTAGCGATGAAAACGAATAACAGCCTGCTCGCGGACGCCCAATCTGCTTCCGGGTCGTTTACGCAGGGGCTGCTCGGCGCAGTTGCGCTCGGCGGGCTCATGTCCACCCGTGGTGGGACGGTAACCGGTGCGGTATCCGTGGCGATCGGGATGGGCATCGCCGCGGCGGTCTTCGGGATGGCGCGCGGCCTGTCGAGATTGGGAACGGCGTTTTACTCCCTGCTGTGCGTGTTCGCATTCATCCCGACCGCAGTCTCCTTCGTCCGTTCCAACGGATGCCTGCACGGGCCGCCGCCGGGACTGCGTTTCGCCGGAGCGGCGCTGCTGGTGGCCGTCGCCGGCTTGGCGTTCGGTGCCAGCTTCCTGGTCAGCAGGCGGCTGCCGGCGCTGTCCACCGGCACTGCCGTGTACGGCGCGTTGGAGGTCCTGATCACCGCCTCGACATTCATTGCCGGTGCCGGATCGTCGTCGCCGAACTCGCTGGCGCTGGCGGTCATGGTTCCAGGCGCAGCGGTATTAGGCTGGTGCGCGGTCAATTTCGCGGACCTGATGGGACACCTGGCTGCAGCCGCGTTCGGGATGCAGAGCATCTACGAGGCAGCGATCGACCCGGGATGCGGCGGCACGAATTTCAGCGGCGTCGTCCTGATCGTGGTGTTCTGCGCGGCGTATTTCGCAGTCCGAGCGGTGTGCGCGCCCTTCGCGCCGCGGCGATGACGGGCAGCTGGGGGACGGGACGATGAGCGGACCCAAAGGCGGTTCATACCGCGTCGAATCCGCGGCGCAACGCGAGGCACGGATGCTGCGAGACGCGAAGGCCGACTACGCCCAGGCCGAAGTCGCATGGGACAACGCCGTCGCGCGCATGTCGGCGGTCAGCGCGATGAGCGCAGAACCGGTGAGGTATGCGCGACCAAACCCCGTACCCGCCGACGCCGACTCCGCCGCCTATGCCCGCGCCGGCCAAGAACTTCATGCCGCCGCCGACGCCGCTGCAGCGTTGGCCACACAGGCCCGGGAACGATTCGCCGCCGCACGCCATGCCGACCGCATGGCACGGATCATCGATCATCTCGGCGGCCCACCACCGCCCGACCGCGGCCCGGCCGCCCGGTCTCGGTGGCAAGCCAGTCAAGCGGCGCAGTCACCGGTACCGGTTCACGTCGTCGACCGCGCCCACGTCCAGCAACGGCTGCGGCGGCGCCTCGATCAACTCGCCGGCCTCGACCACGACGCGGCGCGGGTCGAAGCTCTGCTCGACGACATCGGCAACTCGGATTCGCAGTCACGAATAGATCTGATCCTCAGCGAGCTGGACTACCTGATCACCGACGCCCGGACGGCGGCGACCCGGGACGACGAGATCGGTGCGGCGCGCGCCGCGCTGTCGGCCATGC
This sequence comes from uncultured Actinomycetota bacterium, assembly GCA_963744835.1. Lineage (GTDB taxonomy): Bacteria > Actinomycetota > Actinomycetes > Mycobacteriales > Mycobacteriaceae > Mycobacterium. The sequence continues at coordinate 57,565 of CAVUVB010000006.1, read as the reverse complement.
AAGCGCGTTTGTCCCGGGTGAAAGGCCGCGCCGCCGAGCACCTGCGGGACCAGATCACGCAATTGATAAACACCCAGGCCCGCAACGTGCCGGCCGACCTTCCGGACTTGGTCGACACCGCGATACGGGATGCCGACGCCGAAGCTGATCGGCTGCACGTGGTCTCGGTGATGCGAGCCGCGCTCGACGAGCTCGGTTACAGCGCCGGGCCGGAATTCTCCACCGACCTGTCCGCGGCAGACGCCACCGCATACGCGCGCAGCGGATCGTCCCGATACGGGATCAAAGTACGACTAGAGCCGGGATCGAACCGGTTCACCGCCCAGGCAGTCAAGTCCGATACCGCGCTCACGAGTGCGCAAGAAGACGTCGCCGCCGAGCGCCAATTCTGCGCGGCCTTGGACCAAATCGTCGAGCTCGCCAAACGCGACGGTGTCGAACTCGATGTCGACATCCGCACTGCACCCGGGGCATGCAGCGTTCAGCAAGTCGCCGAGGCGAAGCTCGGCGCAGTAGCGACCGCGGTCAAACGAGGCAGCGCTGTCAAGGAAATGAAGCGGTCGTAGTGATCCCGGCGACCTCTTCGATCGACGAGCGCCCAGCCTGGGTGCGCGAGATTGACCTTGCCATCCACATGCATCCGCAGTTGATCCTGACCGGAAACCTGCGCGACATGTACTTGCTCGACGACCCAGAAGGCCGCCGGTGGCCGATGTCGTTGACCGACGCCGTGTGGTTTGTCTTGCGGCAACAAGGATTTGCCGCGCTGCTCACCTACACCCACTCGGCTGGCCTGGCGGTGGTCCCCGACAGCAGCGGGACCTGCCAGCCTGATGCCAGTCGGGTTCTGCAGTCCGTCCCCAATCTCGAGCTCGGCCGCAAACTGAGCTGGGATTTGCTGCGCCAGCTGCTCGAAGCGATCGTCGCGGTACGCCCAGGCGTCGACCCAGGCGCGCCTATCGCGTTGATGTTCCCCGATGCGGGACGCCTCTTCGACGATCCGCTGAACGAAGATCAGCGCACATTCCTGGCAGCCGCCAGCCAGATCGCTTATGGCGCTGTTCGATTCGCCGCGACCTACCCGGTGATCATCTGGTTGATCGACCAGCCCGGCGAACTTCCCGCCTGGTTCAGCTCCGGCAACCACGCCATCCGCACCACGGTGATCCCGGCTCCCGATCTTGCCGCCAGGATGCAGATGTGCGAGGTGATGCTGCGCCGCGTACCGGAATTCCCCGCCGACGCGGATGCGGCAGAAAACCTTGTCGCGACCTTCGCCGAACTGACACACGGCATGCACTGCCGCGCCATCCGCGATATCTGCGCCTTGGCGGCGGCCAGCGCGCTACCGGCCACGTCGATCGCCGATGCGGTCCGCGCCTACCGGGTCGGGGTGCCGGACAACCCTTGGATCAAGGCCGAACTGCGCGACCGGATCGCCCACGCCGACAACGACTTACCCAAACGGGTGCTGGGCCAGCCGCAAGCCGTGATGCGCACACTCGATCTGCTCAAACGCGCGGCGATCGGTCTGGGCGGCGCTCACCTACGCGGCAGATCAAGTCGACCGCGCGGTGTGTTGTTCTTCGCCGGTCCCACCGGGGTCGGCAAAACGGAGCTGGCAAAAGCAATCGCCGACATCGTGTTCGGCGACGAAAACGCCTATCTGCGGTTCGACATGAGCGAGTTCGCTGCGGAGCACAACGAGGCGCGGCTCATCGGAGCACCGCCAGGTTACGTCGGGTTCGACGCCGGCGGAGAGCTGACCAACGGCGTGCGGTCCCGGCCGTTCCAGGTCATCTTGTTCGACGAGATCGAAAAGGCGCACCCACGAATCCTCGACAAGTTTCTGCAGATCCTCGATGACGGACGGCTCACCGACGGGCGGGGGGCCACAGTGCATTTCACCGAATCGATCATCGTGTTCACCACCAACCTGGGCATCGTGGTGCGGGGAGCAGACGGTGCCCCGATCAACAACGTCACGATCGCCGACTCGCCGGAGACCATCGACATCAAAGTGCGGGAATACATCGAAATCTTCTTCCGCGAACAGCTGGGCCGACCGGAGCTGTACAACCGGCTGCGGGAGGGCATCGTCGTGTTCGACTTCCTGCGGCCCGACATTCTCGACCAAATCGCCGACAGCTCCATATCCCGAGCGCTGCAGGTGGCGTCCGAACGGATCGGCGTGCCCCTCACGATATCGACGGAAGCCGCCGAGGTGATACGGCAAGCAGCGACAGCCGATCTCAACAACGGCGGCCGCGGCGTGGTGTCCGCCATCGAAACCATCCTGATCAACCCACTGTCGCGGGCACTGTTCACCACACCGGCAGCAGAGTCACTGGAGATCACCCACGTCAAAAAGCTCGGCCAGAACTGGGAGCTGGAGCTGCGATGAGGCTCAACATCTCTCGCCTCCACTACCCGGTGACCGCTCTAGGGCCGGGGCGCCGCGCGGGGATCTGGGTACAGGGCTGCAGCTTGGGCTGTCCGGGTTGTGTGTCACGCGACACCTGGAGCCATCACGCCGGGACCCAGCTTGAAGTGGCCGAAGTGCTGCAGTGGCTCGCCGACACCTGCGCCGAGAGCCAGGTGGACGGGCTGACGATCACCGGCGGAGAGCCCACTGAACAGCCCGACGCGTTACGCCTGCTGCTGGCGGGTGTCGGCGAGCTGCGCCGCAGCGGCGTCTTCGGCGGCGACGTGCTGTGCTACACCGGTCTCGAGGAGGCCGATTTCCGGGAAAAGCTGCCCTGGGCACCGGCTTTCATCGACGCCGTCATCACCGGCCGGTTCCAGGTCGCCGAGCCGACGTCATTGTTGTGGCGGGGGTCAGCCAATCAGCAGCTGATCCCGTTGAGCCGACATGGCCGACGGCTCTATCGGCAGTATCTCGACGCCACCACCAGCCGACCTGCCATGCAGTTCACCGTGACCGACGGACAGGTCTGGATGATCGGTATTCCTCGACGAGGCGATCTGCAGCGGTTGGAGTCCGCCCTGCGCGACAACGGCGTCACCCTTGAGGACGTGTCATGGCGCCCATGATGATGTGCCCGGCTCACGGGCTGGTCTCCGGGGAAACCTGCATCGCAGGGTGTTTCGAGCCGCTGCAGCCGTATGTCGAGGACGCTTCCCCGGCGCCGGAGACGTGTCCCGCGATCGGGTGCGGGATGCCGCTGCCGTGTCCGCTGCACCCCGTCGGTGACCGCGACGCCGGACATCGCGAAATCGCCGCATACCTCGCCCAACCTGGGCGGCAGGGAACCGCGGAGCCCGAGGTCGACGGCGTCGCTCTGGACTTCCCGTGGGGACCGGTGGCTGTGCCCGCACAGGGCATGACCGTGGGGCGTGACTTCGGAGACGAATGCGGTTCAGAAATAGAAGGATTCGATAACGTCTCGCGACGGCACGCGCAGATCTCCGTGGAAGACGGAACGATCTTCGTGCAAGACCTGGATTCCACCAACGGCACTACGGTCAACGGCATCCCCACCATCCCCCGACAACGCCGGCCGGTGGCCGACGGAGACGTTCTCGGCTTCGGCGCCCACCTGCGCGTACCGGTGCGCAGCGGAAAGACGCTGCGATGAGGCCCATCACGGTCACCGCGTTCACCGACACCGGGCTGCAGCGCGGTCACAACGAGGACGCGATCCTGGTTGGCGGCTGGATGTGCCAAACCGCGGTCGGCGCACTGGTCACGATGCACTTCAGCGCCGCATCGCCTTTCGTGTGCGCGGTGGCCGATGGGATGGGCGGCCACGCGGCCGGTGATCTGGCCAGCCGCGTCGCCCTGGGCACCGTCGCGGATTCCTCGCCGACATGGCGCAACTCAGATGATGTGGCCAAGACGCTGGTGCAGACCAACGACCGGATCCGCCAGGTCGGGAGTAACCCTGATCTGCGCGGTTTGGGGACCACCATCGCGGGCGTGTGTGTGCTCAACGACGAAGTCATCGTCTTCAATGTCGGGGATAGTCGTGTCTACCGCCTCGACAGCGGTTTCCTGCAGCAGATCTCGGTCGATGATGCCGTCACCGACACCCACGGCCGCACAACCAATGTCGTCACGCAATCGCTCGGTCAGCGTGAGCCTGTTGCGCCTCATGTCGCGGTCTTCCCATGCGACGCGACAACCTATCTGATCTGCTCCGACGGGGTCAGTTCAGTCAACTCGCCGGCGAGTCTGCGCGCCGCTGTGCTGAAAGCAGATACCCGAGCCTGCGCGAACTCGATCATCGACGCGACCCGGGCCAACGGGGCCGAAGACAACTTTTCGCTGATTCTCCTCGACTTGCCCCCGCTGCTACCCGACCCGCCCCCGCGGGCAACGGAAGCGGTGCCGGCGGCACCCGACGACCCGCAACTAGCAAGGGGGAATTATGAGCAGTGATTACGACGACCCGATCGAACGCCCGTTGACCCGCCGTGACGTTCGTCCGGCCACCACACGCGACTCACACCCACCCGCGTCGCAGCACCGACCCGGCACGCGCCGCGACGCCCGGCCGGAGACCACCCGCGACAGCTCGGCACGCCGGGCGACTTCGCGACGGAAATGACCTGCTGCGCCAAGCGATATGGTGTTGCCGGACTACCTGGCCCGCGAGTATGACATCGCCGATGATCTGAACAGCGGCGCTGAGGCCGACGTCGCGCTCATCAAGCGTCGTCGTGACGGCCATCTGAAGGTGATCAAAATCTATCGGCGCGGGATCACCCTGCCCGAGGGGTTCGTGGAGCGGCTGGCTTCAGCTGATCCGCGACACGTCCTTCCGGTCACCCGCTCCACCTACACCGGGTGGAGGTCTCCTCGATTCATCGAAGTGATGGATTACCTGCCACACGGCTCGCTGGAAACCTTGCTAGACCGAGCCGGTGGCGCAGCACCGGACCTGGCCGGTGACATCCTCGTCGAAATGACCGACGCGCTGGACTACATCCACAATGAACTGGGCATCGTGCACCGCGACATCAAGCCGGCCAACATCCTGATTCGAAACCGCCAGCCTTTGGACCTGGTGCTGGCCGATCTCGGCATCGCCGCCGAAGTGACCCAACTGCGAATGTCTCGGCGGGAAACGACCGGCGGCGTCAAGGGCACGCTGGTCTACCAATCACCGGAAACACTCAACAGGAGCAACGCCGGAGCGCCGCGCGACTGGTGGGCGCTGGGAATGACAATGTGCGAGGTGCTTACCGGTCGGCATCCCTTCAAGTACGGCCGAGGCGACACGTTGCACGACGAGGGCAGGATCCGGGATGCGATCACGATGGGTGACTTCGACCTGTCGATGATCCGCGACCAACGCTGGAATCTGTTGTGCCGCGGTCTGCTGACGCACAACCCAGACGATCGGTGGGCGGCGCAACAAGTGCGCGCATGGTTGGCCGGCGAGTCACCGCCGGTGGCGGCGCTTCGCCCGCCGCCGCAGAGCGAACGGGCGGTGCGCCCCTACCGGTTCGCCGGGCAGCGATTCACCGACCCGGTCGCCCTCGCCTCGCACATGGTGACGAACTGGGACGCCGCGGCGGCGGTGTTCACTTCGGCTGAGGAATGCGGCACGCTTCGCGCCTGGATTCGCGAGGACGTCAACGACTCATCGATCGACGTGAACGCGATGACGCCAGTCACCAGCGGCGACCAGTCGCAGCTAGATGCTCGCATCATCGAATTCACGACGCATTACCGTGGGGGAGAGGACGTCACGTTCCGTGGTGTGCGGATCAGTTCGCACGACCTTGCGGTGTCATACCTGCGCGCCGGCGAGGGATGGGACACCGATCCGCTGCTTTCGGCGCTGCAGCCGGCAGTGCTGGCCGCGCTCACCGAAGCCCAGCTCGACGAAAACGCTGGCCCGGACGGCCAGTCCGGCGAGTACTACGCGTTGGCGCGATTATCGCGCTACGCCGAATCCGTGGACCGCGCGATTGAGCAGGCCCGCTCGGACATCGTGCGCGCCGCCTCGACGTGGGTGGCCGAGGCCGACGTGGGCACCGACGTGCGCGACGGCCTGCCTGTGCGGGTGGGTCGGGCCCGTGCGGTGGCACGGGCAGCACTGCTGTCGCCGACGTGTCTGGCCGACGTCCGATCCGAATTCGGGCGACTCAACACCACCAGCCCGCAGTGGTTCGCCGAGTTGGCTGCGCAGGCGGCCGGGCAGCGTTGGGACAGTCAAAGCCAGAGCCTGACAGGTGCGTCCGCCAACGTGACTGAAGTCGCCCTCAAAGCCCTGACGGTCGGAATGGCTGATCTGGCAATCCATTACGAGCATGTCTGCGCCAATGCTCGCCAGGCAGCCGAACAGCGGCGCCGCGCTGAGGAGGCAGCCGCGGCCGAAGCCGCCCAGCAGCGCGAAATCGACGACCGCAGACGTGAGATACGCAGCGCCTTCTCAACGGCAAGGTTGCGAGCCGGCCGTTTGGCGCTGGTGTGGCTCTTCCTGTGCTTTGTCATCCTCGCCAACAACTTCATCAGCGACCCGCAGAAAGGGCCGTACGGATTCGCCGCCGGCAGCTACGGCGTGGTGACGTGGAGTTTGATTTTCCTACTAGCCGGGGGGCTGATTGTCGATCTCGCCGTAGGCAGGGGCCAGGCTCGCGCGCTGGTAGGCGGAGCCGTGGCGGGATTCGTGTTGAACACGTATACGACGTTCTCGGCACCGAACGTCGGTCAGCGTCCGCTGGATATCTCGATGTTCTGGCTCACAGCGCTTTTCGGCGTACTCGGGTATCTGGTGTCGGCGTTGTTAGGGCAGCGAAACGGGAACTGGTATCGGCCTGAAAACAGACCCCGTCAGCTGATGGCCTTGGCGGGGATCGTGGCTCTTGTCGTATCAGGTGTCGTGGTCTTCAACGGTTACGGAGATACGAACCAGACGGCGCATGGCCCGACAACCAACCCGATTACGACGGGGCGCCAGGTCGTCGTTCACCCCACCATCCCGGCTGACACGGTTAACGACGTAATCCGTGGAATGTCAATCGGATCCTGCTGGAACGGCCGGTGGTCGTGGAGCGCCGCCGACGGCTCTTACATGCCGGTCTCCGTTCCCGCAGTGGTGGACTGCTCGTCCCCAGACGCCACCCAGAGTCTCTACATGATCGCAGACAACTGCAGCGGCACGTCCGCGCAAATGATCCTGACGCAACGGGCCATGTTCGATGGACAGGCTCATTGCCTGCTGTTGGTGCCGTCAGAGGGGATGTGCCTTCCGATGGTAATGAACGGAAACACGGCAGATTACACGGGCATGCCCGTGGTATGCGACACGCCGGCCAGTCCGCGGTATCCGTCGCTGATGCATCTGGTGAGCCGGCTGCAGACCCAAAACGACTCGTGTAATACCAGTATCGGCAACTACTACATCTGGTTTGACGCCGTGAATTCCGGGTTCTGCTACACGATCGATTCGTAGGGCGATCGATGCGGGTGCCGGTCCGCGGCAATCACCGCCACTTCCGAAGGGAACGAGCGAGCTCGGATATGAAAAAATTCACATCCAAATTGCCACCGTTCGGCAATTCTTCGAGGGAGTCCCTGAGGCTGACCACCTTGAGGGGGTATTTCGATGGGCTGGCCAGCGCCCAGTCGACCGCTGCCCCCAGTCCCTTTTCCCGACACAGCTTTTCAGCTTGGCGGGCCATAGACCGCTTCTGGAACATGCCGAAGCCGAACTCCGTCCACACCCCTACAGCGATCGCCTCGAGGCCGAGCAGCGTGCCCAACAAGTGCAGTGGTGAGTGCTTGTGCATCTTCACCGAGGACAGTTCAGACGCCACCAGTGCCCCATCAGGACGTCGAACACGGTTTACTTCTGCGGCCACTCGTTGCGCGCCAGGATCACCCGCAGCGTCGTGTGCCAGGCGGACCAGTGTGTCACCTTGATCAGGAAAGTTCGTACTTGGTACTAGGCATATTCGTGACCTGACGCTCGCCGCCTTACTTCCAGTGGCCGTCATGCTCGATGCAGACCGCCCCGGTGTTGTTGCACTTGCTGCAAGTGAGCTTTCCGGCAATTCCGCTCGCGCGGCCACCATTGCATGCCTGACAGTGGTGCACTGGCCTGTGGCATTTGCGGCATTCCATCAGATAATCCCCTCGAGAGATGGTTTTGTCGTAGGTGAACCGATCCTCACATCAACCCGATGACAAGAACAGTCATCCGTTCGGCTGACAGTGCTTGCACGGTTGGCGGGCATGGCGTGTCAGCCCTTGCAAGATAGGGGCAAACGGATGCGCGACCTTGGACGACTTCGACAAGGCATCACTCAACGTGCCAAGGAGGCGTCCCAACAGGTTGGGGCCACGGTCACCAGGGGGCTTGAGGCGCAGGGTCTCGCCGGCAGGACCCGGATGCGGTTGCGCAGAGCCAAGTGGCTGAAAACGAGTCCGCTGAGGGAGCGTCGCCGGCCGAAGTCACCCAAGAAGTAGGAGCGACTGACGGCTCTGCTGCAGCGCAGACGACCAATACCGGGCCCGGTGGTCGGCCGGTGGTCGATCGGAATCGGCGCAGGCGCCGCGATACCCTGAGGCTTCGGGTTACTGTCGAGTGAGCGTTGTGTCTGAGGTTCCGAGTGTGTGGCTCAGTATTTTCGCGAAGCAGTGATCGGCGTCGAATCCTTGGTTTGCGCACCATGCGTTGGCATCCTCGCCGCTGCCGAATGGCACGCCGGCCACGGTGACCCACCAGTCGGGATCGCTAAAGACCGGCCAATCGCCCGACCACACCAAGCGCGCCCCCGGAAACCGTTGGCGTAGTTGCATATGGTCGCGCACGATGTCGTTAGTCGACCACGTAGTCCCGTCAGCGACGAGCCCAGGACGCTTGGAACTAAGTTGCGGCTGCCACCGGTCCAGCAGGTTGGCATCGATGTAACTGCGGTCGGCCGCCGCGATGTCGGCCAGCGCAGATTGGGCGGCCCCTTCGGGGTTGCCTGACTCCGGTGTGCCGGCCCCCGTCGCTGTCAGCGATGAAACGCTCGTCGTACCGCTGGCCGATCCGTCGGAGCCGTCCTTATATGCGGTCAGTTTTAGATTGCCGGCGATGGAATCGGGCGTGCGCCAGTAGGTTCCGGCGGGGAAGATCAACTCTACCGACATACCGCTGCTTGCGACCGCAATTGGGTTCGAAGAGAGATCGAAAAGCCCTGCGGCGACGTCTTTTCCGGTCGCATCCACGGCCGTCACGCGGAATCTGTTGTTGCTGAGAATGTCACCGCTTGAGCAGCTAGGCGAGATTTGCGTGACGACCGTCAGTCCATTGGAGCTGACCGTGACCGACTGGGACTGCAACGCCGGCGGCGACGGGCACACGGAGATGTTGTTGGTCGACGCCACAGATGTGAGTGGTGAGTCGCCATCCGTGACTGAGGCGGTTGGTTTCCCACCTGACCGGGATAAAGCCATCGCGGCGATGACCACGAGGACTGCTACGACCGCACCACCTATCAGCCAGGGTCTGACGTCCCGGCGCCCGAGACCTGCCGACGCGTCGTAGCCGCGCGCAACGCCGGGACGGTTTGCGTCGTAACCGAAGCGAGGAGCGTTTCCTGTTGCCGGAGAGTAGCTTTGGGTAGCGCTCTGTGCATGCGAGGGTGGACTATAGGGGGGAGGGGTCGGTGTCGGTCCGGTACGGATTTTTTGGGTCGGGATGATGGGCGGTGGGATGTGGGGCGATTGCTGCGGACCCCCGAACTGTTGGTGTGTGTAGGTAGCCAGAGCCCGTGCTTCAGCAGAGAGAGTGGCGGCGTACGGCACCGGCTCGCTACTCGGATAGCGCAGGCTCAACACCGCCATATCCCCGACCGTATCAAGGCTGTAGCGGCCGAATGATCGAGCACGAACCTCCGCGGGAACATATTCGTCCTTGTCGAGCGGCGTCATCAACGCAAAAGACCCGGCGTTGTACGGACTGAAGAACACGGCCAGCGTTCGGTCCGCTGCCACCGAGACGTCGATCTTGAAGCCGCCACCGGGCGGCACCTCCTCCCAGCCGGCCTTTCGCAGGTTGGCTTGCAGTTCGGGTGGCACGGTCAACTGGAGGTGCTCGAGGCCAGGGAGGGTGCTCAGTTCGACCACATTGGACGAGTCGACAATGCGAGCGAATCCGGCGGGAACGCGCCCGCCAATGGTTCCAATCCCCCACTGCCATGGTTGCTGAATGTTGCGAAGCCGCATCGCGATCTCATTGATGGAGAAGTCTGAATCGGCTTCCGGGCTAACGCAGACCGCTATCGCCGACCCGAATTGGCCTTCAAAGCACAATAGGTACATGCCGGGCGTCCCGCGGAATTTAGCCATGAAGTCGCTGCCTTGCGACTCGGTCTCGAGTAACGCAGGTGCGACTGCAGTGAACGCCCGAAAGCAGCTCGCCGCGTCGCCCGGGCCGTACATCAGGTACGCCACACCAACCGACGTGAGCAACACGTGCGCTAGTTGGCGTGAATCATTTAATGGCAAACCAGGATCCGCGAGTGTAGCTTTGTCATCCTCAGACGTCGACTGCGGGGGCCCCGACCTTCCGGGCGCCGACTGAATGGTTGGTCCGTGGTAATTCGGCCCGCTTACAACGCTGTTGGATAATTCGTTCAGCTTGCGTTCAAGCCAGAACTTCTTCGATACCACCCGGTCGCACAGCGCCATGATCCCGTACTTGGAGTGCCACGACGATGTCCATATCCCGACGCCCGTGGTCCCGTCATTCAGATCCTCGATATCCACCGAGATGACGGGCCGTTTTGAGCCGTACGAGCCGATCCCCAAACCTCGGGCCTGGAAGTTCAGTAACCCGCGTCCGTCCACCTCCTTCCATCCAACGCCGGAGAAATTCGCGCGAACAGCGTCGGCGACAGCGTCCGGAGGGACGGGTAGAAGTATGTGCTGCTGCCGGCGGGCCACGAAGGTGAGCGCCCAAGAGAGGACCAGCAAGAAGGCTATATAGAACAGCACGAACTTCACGCCGGCACCAAGGCCGCTGGCGAAGGATACGAAAAGACCGATCGCCCCCAGAGCAATGCCGGCTAACTGAATTTCCACGGATTCTCCTGCAGAGTTGATGCACGGGGTCAGCTAAGACGCCATAGCCGATCCGGCGGTGACCTACAGATAATCACGCCCCGCCCTAGTAGGTCTGTCGGCCGATCGACCGACACAGGTGGGGGAGACAAGTGGCAGGCGTGCATCTTGAGCCCGATGATCAAACCTGGCAAGGCAGTCCCTCGGCGCCCGCAAAGTGCGGCCACGTAGTCCGATTCGTACCCTCCCCATGCTGCGCTGCCCTGGTGACGACCACACTGAGAGATCGATGGCCCCGCCGCCGATGAGCGCGGTTATGGCAGCCATTAAGGCGCTAACGAGTCGCTTTATCCAGTGAGGCAGCCGCTTTCGATAAAGTACGGGATGCGCCGTTCACCGAACCATTAGGCAATTTGCCCGCCTCACAGCGACAAAGTGAGGCATGCCGAAATTTGTCGGTCGGAGCCGGGCACAACGAACACCCCTAGCCCACGAGAACGCAAATGACGGATGCGGCCAGGGCGTTAGCCCTGCCGCACATCGGTCCCGGCGTACCGTGATCACGTCCGGCCGACTGCCGTCTCCGCACCGCAGGCTTGTGTACGCTAATGTCGATATCCACCCCGGCCATCGACGAGGTCGTCGAGTGCATGCGCCGCAACGGCTTTCGGGATCGCCAGCGGTGACTGGTGTGACGGACGTGACCTACGCCAGGGCCCGCCCGGCTATCCGTTGTTGCACAAGCACGCTTCGGCATACGCTGCCATCGGGGGCGGTCTCGAAACGGAGAGAGAAATGTCCCCAACGATTCGCGCATCGGCCGTATCCGTTGCATTCGTGGCGGTGGTCGCGTTGGCGCCGTCGTGAGGTGAGCCCGTCGTAGTGGTCCAGTCGTTATGGGACTCTGTTGCCCGGTGTTCGGGCAGGAAGAATCAGCAACGACATGGCATCGAACAAGCGCCGGCGGCATACGCCGGATCAGATCATCCGCAAGCTCGCCGAGGGCAACAAGCTCCTCGGGGCCGGGCCAGGAACTCAACGAGGTGTGCCGGCACCTGGAGATCGCCGAGTCGACGTGGCATCGCTGGCTTGCCCAGTACGGCGGCATGAAGGCCAATGAGGCCAAACGGCTCAAAGAACTCGAAGCCGAGAACGCCCGGCTGAAGAAGCTGGTCGCCAACCAGGCCCTCGACATCGACATGCTCAAGGAGATTTCGGCGGGAAACTTCTGACCCCGAACCGCAAGCGCCGCGCCGTCACGGTGTTGCGCGACCGGTTCGGGGTGTCGCGAACGCCGCGCCTGCACGGTCGTTGGTCTGCACCGTTCCACGATGCGCCTGACGCCGCCCGCCGATCACCGCGGAGGAGGCCGAGTTACGTGCCTGGTTGCGCCGGTTCTCCACTGACCGGCCTCGCTGGGGTGGCGGCGGGCAGCCAAGATGGCCCGCCGGGCCGGCTGGCAGGTCAACAACAAGCGCATCCGCCGGCTGTGGCGTGAGGAGGGCCTGCGGGTCCCTCAGCGCCGCAAGAAGAAGCGGTTGACCGGTATTGGTGTCGCTGTTGGCGCGATGTCACCGATTCGTCCGAACGTGATCTGGGCGATGGACTTCCAGTTCGACACGACCGCCGATGGCCGCACCGTGAAGATGTTGAACGTGATCGACGAGTTCACCCGCGAAGCCACTCGCGATCGACGTCGATCGCTCGCATCGACGCCGACGGCGTCGTCGCCGTCTTGGATCGCCTCGCCCTCAAGCACGGAGCGCCGCACTACGTGCGCTTCGACAACGGCCCCGAGTTCGTGGCGCACGCCGTGCACTGACTGGTGCCGATTCAACAGCGCCGGTTCACTTTTCATCGATCCCGGCTCGCCGTGGCAGAACGCCTGGATCGAATCGTTCAACGGCCGGCTACGCGATGAACTGCTCAACTCGTGGCACTTCGACTCGCTGCTGCGAAGCCCGCGTGATCATCGAAGACTGGCGCTGCGACTACAACGCCAACAGACCCCACTCCGCCCACGGCGAACTCACCCCATCCGAGTTCGCCCTACAGTGGACCACGACCCACCAACCCAAGCCGCATAGCGACTGGACCACCAAACGGGTCCCCCTCAGACCCATCAACCGGCACGTCAGCGCGCGGCAGCAGGCGGGTCTTGTTCGAAGGCGCGGATTTCCGAACAGATCGCTGCCGGGTCGTTCTCCTGAATGAAGTGTTTGGCACCGTCGAGGATGCGGGTGTGGTGGCGGGGAAGGGCCGCCTCGAACCTTTCGCGTTCGCTGTCCTTGAATCCGGTGTCGGCGCTGCCCCACAACAACAACGCCGGCTTATCGGATAGCTTCGTCAACCCGTGTTCGACCCTGGCGAGGTAGTCACGGCTAGCCAGGATTTCGTGCGGAAAGATTGCGGTGGGTTGACGCGAAGCCGGGGTGGGGAACGGCCCGCGGTAGGCAGCCTTCTCGGCCGGGGTCAAAGGGCGGTTGACCCCAGCCGGCATCAACCACACGACGAAGGCGTTGAAGCGTCGGATCAGCAGTCGGCTCAGCGGATTGCCCGCGATGCGGGAAAACATGGCGATGTGCCGGACGTCTTGGGCCGGCCAGGCCCAAGTGTTGCCGATGATCAAGGCGTGGATGAGATCGGGTCGACGCCCCGCGACGCCGAGCCCGATCGGTCCGCCCCAGTCCTGCACCATGAGTCGGATGTCGGTCAACCCGAGTGTCGTGATGAACTGCTCCACGACCTGGGAGTGCTGCTCGGGTTTGAAGCTGTATCCGGGTCCGGCGGTACTTAGACCGAAACCGGGATAGTCCAGGGCGATGCAGCGAAACTGCGCCGACAGTTCGGCGATGATGCGGCGGTAAAGAAACGACCAGGTGGGGTTGCCGTGTAGCAGCAGCAGCACCGGACCGGAGCCTTGCGTCGACGTAATGCACGGTGTGGCCGTCGATCTGCAGATAGTGGTTGTCGAACGGGTAGAGCGTGGTGTCGAGCCAGTCCGGAAGCGGTGGCGCGGCGCTCATTTGGTGACACCTTCTTTGTCTGCCATCTTGTTCATCATCGAGAAGACGGCGTTGAGCGCCAGGCGCGACATCGGATAGAGGAACTTGACCTGTCCCAGGCGTAGTTCGGTGGTGCCTTTGGTCAAGGCCTTGGTCACCGCAGTGCCCACCGCTTCGGGCTTGATCTTGGAGGCCCCGTAGCCGCTGGCGAGTTCGGTGTCAACGGTCGGGGGCAGCACCTCCAGCACCTGAAGCGCGTCATGGCGGGTCTGGTGACGCAAGGCCTGGGTGAAGGCGTGCACGCCGGCCTTGGCGGCGGCATAGCCTGGTGTGCGGCCGAACGGCGCGTAAATCAGACCGGTGCTGACGTTGACCACGGCCGCCTCGGGACGGCTCAGTAGGACGGGCAGCAGCGCAATCGTGAGGTGCATCGGCGCCCAAAGGTCAAGTGCAAGTTCGTCCTTGACCCTCAACATGGCGTGGCGATCGTGCAGATCGACGTCCGTCATGGTGCCGGCGTTGTTTACCACAACGTCCAGCGGTCGGTTGTCGGCGAGGTGTGCGACGAGGCGGTCGCGGTCGCGTTCCTCGGCGAGGTCGGCCACGAATGAGGTGATGCCCGTGTCGGTGCCCCGTGCCGCGGCCAGCCGTTCCGGACTGCGTCCCACGATCAGAACGTTGGCGCCGGCGGCGCGCAGCGCTGCCGTGGTCGCCAGCCCAATACCAGCCCCGCCACCAGTGACGACGGCGAACTTGCCATCTAGCTCCACGTGCTATTCCTTTCGTCGATCGAGCGATTTCCCGCCGTTGCCCCTCGCTACAGACGTATCACGCAACGCTCTGGCAGTAAAACGCTCCGATCATTCAAGTATTGCGTAAGCGGAGGATGTACGCAACTAAGGCCGGCCACTTCGTCGCCGTCCGGGGGTCCGTCATCCCGCGTACCCGAGGCCTTGACTTGAGGTGCTGGCCCGTTTCAGCCTGGAGGTAGTCGACGAGCCGACACATTTGTTTCGCCGCGATGGAGGGGCCAAGTCAACGGCCCCGACCGGGCGTGCCGGAACACGAATCGTCCTATGGCAGGAGAATCCGGTGATGATCGGGTTTAGAATGTCGAAACAACAGT
Source organism: uncultured Actinomycetota bacterium (assembly GCA_963744835.1). GTDB lineage: Bacteria > Actinomycetota > Actinomycetes > Mycobacteriales > Mycobacteriaceae > Mycobacterium. The sequence goes on along the minus strand of CAVUVB010000006.1, from coordinate 42,408 downwards.
TCCAACCGAAGGGAGCATGGGGTGGCGATGGAGACGAATCGGACCGGCGCAGTGTCCGCGGCGACCGCACCGACCTCCCTGAGGTATCCATTCCCGAAGTCCTGGGAAATCACGTGTGTTTCCTTCTCGGCACCGTGAGCACGCGCGCCATTGAACTGTTCGGTCAAGAACTGACCGGGTCCAAGCTTGTCGGTTCGCGCTGCGGGAATGTTGCTACTCCTTGACGCTCAAGGCCCGACGAGTCAGAACGTCATCGGGCAACAAATGCGATTGGAACGCAGCACGATGTCGTTGGCCGCCGACGAACTTGAACGCAACCGCCTGCCGACGGCCGCTGCCGATCCGATGGACCCGATACCTGGGAACGGCGTCTTTGTCTTCGGGCCTGACATTGCGCCGGGCCTCTACCGAACGGCCCGGTTCGGCGTCGACGTTCGGGGTCTGGATAAACAATGTGCCGACCCAGGACTCGATGTGCGCGTGGTTCACGTACAGCACGCCTGATGCGAACAAGGATCATGTGGTCCAGACGAATATGTCTGTCGGTCCGATGTTCGCGAATGTCAACACAACGGTCAAGGCCTTCGAGTCGCACAACTGTCAACCCTGGACGCGGGTCCCCTAAGCAGGGGTCCAGGAATAATCCGGACTACAGTCCGGTTGGCCGAGTGGTATCCGTTAGTTCGACCCGAAGGGAAATCCGCATGACCGCAGCTGTAGGTGCTCAAAAGCTCAGCGCCGGGACCTGGGCGATCGACCTCGTCCACTCCTCGATCAACTTCTCCGTCCGCCATCTGATGGTCGGCAAGATTCACGGCAGATTCGACCAGTTCAGCGGCGCGATCACGATCGCCGAAGACGGCACCCCATCCGTTCGCGCTGAGGTCGACGTGACCTCCATCGACACCGGCAACGAGCAGCGGGAGGCGCATATCAAGGCCCCCGACTTCTTCGACGTCAGCCAATTCCCGACCGCGACGTTCGTGTCCACGGCGGTGCGGGCCGACGGCGAGGACTACGTGCTCGACGGCGATTTCACACTCAAGGGCGTGACCAAGCCGGTCGCCATGACGCTGGTGTTCAACGGCACCAGCCCGGGCATGGGCCGCGGCGAAGTCGCTGGCTTCGATGCCTCAGTTGTGCTGAGCCGCAAGGACTTCGGAGTCGGCCCCGAGCTGCCACTCGACGGCGGTGGCACCATGGTCGGCGACAAGGTCAAGCTGACGCTGGCGATCGAGACCCTCAAGCAGGCCTGACTTGCCCGCTGCCAAGCGGCGGCGACGCTTCACGTCTCTTGGCGAAAAGTCGCTCGAAGATGGGCAATTCGCATAGTGGTTCTGCCGCGTGACTGGTGGGACGGAGGCGGCACCTGTCGGTAGCTGGCGCTTAGATGTGGTCATGGTCATCGAGGTTGTGCTGGAGATGTTTCCCGCCTGGCATTTATATTGGTTCTGATATAGCATGGGCCTCGATCTGAAGCCCATCAGATGGCTTGGCACAACTCGCGATGTCATCCGCGAGCACCGTCTAGCCATCCGGTATGAGTTCGGTCAACAGCTGCTTCGGGTTCAGATGGGCCTGATGCCCAACAATTACAAACCGATAAGCGCCGTGGGCCCCGGGACGTACGAGATACGAGTGCAGGACGCCGACGGCATTGCGCGGCTTATCTACGTCGCGAAGTTCAACGACATGATTTGCGTCCTTCACGTCTTCACCAAGAAGTCGCAGAGGATACGAAGACCGATATCGATCTCGCCAGGAAGCGGTATAGAGAGGCAAGAAATGGCTGACAGCGTGTTCTACGACCTCGCTGAGACCCCAGAGGACGCAGCCAACCTTACCGCGCGTGGCCTGCTCATGATCGCGATCGAGCAGCGAGTCAGCGAAGAAGGTTGGACGCAGGCCGAAACCGCCGCGCGTCTCCATGTGACTCAGCCCCGTGTTTCGGACCTGTTGAACGGGAAGATCAGCAAGTTCAGCCTTGACGCGTTGGTCAACATGCTCGCACCAGTTGGCCTGACGTTCGACGTCCGACCGCTCGAACGTGCACCAGGGCGGGCGGCGAACAAGGCCAAACGCGTCCCCGCGAATCGCTCAACCAGGTCAACGTCGAGCAAGCGCAAAGCGCTCAGTAGGCACTGATCAACGAAAGCAACCTCGATGCGGACGTTGTCAACGAAAATCGCTCATAGGCGGGCAATTCGCATCGTGCTTCGAGAGCGTGACTGGTGGGACGGAGGTGAACCTGATCAGCGCCTCGGCTTCACGATCCGAGTCCTCGACGTCACCGCCGGGGATGGGACCGAGACGGTGGTGCGCATGCTGCCCGACAATGGGCGGGGCTTGCGGATCGGGCGCATTGAGCTGTGATTGACAGCGGTCGAGACGGTCTCAATACTCCACCAATACGACTGTCGGCCATCACCGATGTGAGGCTGTCTGGTCGGGGCGCAATGGAGGTCGGCCGTGATCGATTTTGGACTATCCGGTAAGCGCGCCGTTGTGTCGGGTGCGGGCTACATCCCGGAGCGTGCGGGCCATGGCTGGTTCACGTCGTTGGCCCTTGCTGAGGCGGGCGCCTCGGTGGCCTGTATCGATATCGACCAGCAGCGCGCGAATCGCATTGTCGACGAGATCGTCGGCAGGGGAGGTAATGCCATCCCGATTGTCGCCGATATGACCGACCCTGCGCAGGTCAGTCGGGCCATCGACGAAGCCGTCTCAGCTCTGGGCGGTGTTGATGTCTGCGTCGACATTATCGGCGGGGCGACCTGGTCGAAGGTCGAGGACTTCACCCCCCAATTGTGGGACGTAGCAATCCACTACAACCTGACCCAGGTCTTCTACCTTTTCCAAACCGTGGCAAGGCGCATGATCGCCCAGCGCAGCGGCGGATCGTTGGTCGCACTCGCCTCGGTCGACGGCATTGCGGCCGCGACCTACCATGCGGCCTACGGCGCCGCCAAGGCCGGCGTCATCTCGCTCGTCAAAACCTTCGCAGACGAACTGGGGCGGTACGGCATTCGCGCTAACGCGGTCGCGCCAGGCAATGTGGGCTCCGGCAACGAGGACCAGCCGCCATACGAGTACGCCGTCAATGGAATTAATCCGTTGGCCGCGCCCCGCGCCCATGACGTCGCCAACGCCGCGCTGTTCCTCTGCTCTGAGCTGGCTGCCCGCATCACCGGTCAAACACTCGTCGTCGATGGCGGCGCGACCATTCAGCAGCTGTGGGGGCTGCCCGCATCATCGATCCCGCCGAACCCGGACGACGCGCTGCCGGAATTCATGAGACCTGGGCGGTTGGGCAGCTAGCGGCACTGGCGCTGGTGAATCATCGGCAGGCCTGGCACCGAGCTTCTCAACCGGCGCTGGGATGTTGGGGTGACCGGGATTCTGCGGGGCTTTGCGCACTGAAGCTCCGGCCGGCCGCCGATTCAGCCCCGTAGAGGGCTCCGGCCGCAGCTGGTTTGGCTGGACGAAGACTCACCGCGTGTCGCGGACTGACCCCTACATCTGCTGCGCCGGCTTCAGCACGCTGAACACTGCGCCCTGCGGGTCGGTCAAGACAGCCGACCGCCCCACCGACGGGATGTCGAACGGCTCGACCATGACATGCCCGCCCCCCTCGGCCGCCTTGGTCGCTGTGGCGTCGGCATCGTCGACGGCGAAGTAGACGTGCCAATGGCTAGGCACACCTTGCATCGGCGGTTCCGTGCAACCGCCGACATCGTTTCCACCGACCTTGAGCAGCGTGTACTTCTGACCTGGCGCCATCTCCACCGCGGAGTGCGTCAAGCCGACCACGGCCTCATAGAAGGCCAGCGCCGATTCCGGCTTGTCCGTGATCAATTCGTTCCAGATAGGCGCGCCTGACTCGCCGACCAGCGTCGCGCCGATGTGGCGGTTGGCCTGCCACAGCCCCACGGCCGGGCCGGTCGGATCGGCGACGAAGGCCATCCGGCCGGCTTCGCCGATATCGACGGGTGGCATCAGCACCTGCCCGCCCGCGGGTCCCACCTTGTCGACCGCCGTGTCGACGTCGTCCACCGCGATGTAGGTGTTCCACATCGGTGGCCTGCCCTCTGGTGCACCCGGCGGCATCGGCGCGATCGCCGCCACCGTTTCTCCGTTCACCGTGGCCATGGAGTACACGCCGCCTTGAGGCATCGGGTTGTCGTCGTAACTCCAGCCCAATAGCGATGCGTAGAACTGCTTAGCCGCGGACTGATCGGTGGTTTGCAGGTCGACCCAGTTCGGCGTGCCCTGGGCGTATTGGCTTAACTTAGGCATGATTCACCTTCCATCTGGCGAATGAATCGGCACCGGCCGGTGTAGCAGACGAGTCGATCGAGGATTCCGGCATCGGGCCTGGTCGCAACGATTCGGCGAAGGTCGTATAGCCACGCCTTCCGGCGCGACGAGCTTGCGTGCCAACCCCCAGCACATACCCGGACACCGACTTTCAGACTACCAGCTGCCGACCGGTATCCATAGCGAAATCCTAAGTGTGGAATCGAAATTCGAGCGATAGGATGGCTGCTGACGTGATTGCCGTGGACGATCCGCGTTCGTTCCTGCACCGGTCGAAGACGAGGCTCTCGGCGACCAACTGACGCTGGGTTTTGAAAGTCGCGCCGCCGCTCAGCCGCGGGCTGCGCAAACGGATGCGGTCCTGAACGTTTCGTCGGACCCTGGGCGGCGCATCATGGAAGTGTGCGGATCGGAGTCGGGGTTTCCACCGTGCCCGATGCACGGCAGGCCGCGGTGGAGGCTGCAGCGCATGCGCGCGACGAGCTCGCGGGTGAGGAGCCGTCGCTGGCGGTGCTACTCGGATCGCGATCACACACCGACAAGGCTGTGGACGTCCTCGACGCGGTGCAGCGGATGATCGAGCCGCCCGCGCTAATCGGTTGCGTCGCCCAGGCGATCGTCGCCGGCCGCCAGGAGATCGAGGACGAGCCCGCGGTCGCGGTGTGGCTGGCGTCCGGCCTGGCCGCCGAGACGTTCCAGCTGGACTTCGTCCGCACCGGCTCGGGTGGCCTGCTCACCGGTTACCGGTTCGACCGGACCGCGCACGATCTGCACCTGCTGCTGCCGGACCCGTACACATTCCCGTCGAGCCTGCTCATCGAGCACCTCAACACCGACCTGCCGGGAACGACCGTGGTGGGCGGCGTGGTGAGCGGTGGGCGGGGACCGGGCGACACCCGGCTGTTCCGCGACCACGGCGTGCTCACCTCCGGCCTCGTGGGCGTGCGCCTGCCCGGCATGCACGGTATCCCGATCGTGTCGCAGGGATGCCGGCCGATCGGCCACCCATACATCGTCACCGGCGCGGACGGCGCACTGATCACCGAGCTGGGCGGCCGACCGCCGCTGCAGCGCCTGCGTGAGATCGTCGAGGGGCTGCCGCCCGGCGAGCAGGAACTGGTCAGCCACGGCCTGCAGATCGGGATCGTCGTCGACGAGCACCTGGCGGCTCCGGGTCAGGGCGACTTCCTGATCCGCGGGCTGCTCGGCGCCGACCCTTCGACCGGGGCGATCGAGATCGGCGACGTTGTCGAGGTCGGCGCGACCGTGCAGTTCCAGGTCCGTGACGCGGCGGGGGCCGACAAGGACCTGCGCCTGGCCGTGGAGCGGGCGGGAGCGCAGCTGCCCGGACGTCCGGTTGGCGCGCTGTTGTTCACCTGCAACGGACGTGGGCGGCGGATGTTCGGGGTCGCCGACCATGACGCGTCGACCATCGAGGAACTCCTTGGTGGGATTCCGCTCGCCGGCTTCTTCGCCGCCGGGGAGATCGGCCCGATCGCGGGCCGCAACGCGTTGCACGGATTTACCGCGTCGATGGCGCTGTTCATCGAAGACACGAGATGAGCCGCTGGTTTCCACTTCGACTGGCACCGCGCCGCGGCGAGCCCTGGTGGGCGTAACCCCGGTCACCACCCTTAACCGCGCGCGTCGCGCACCGCCAGGACCGGCCAGGGGTCGCGCACACCCTTGAGTTCGTGGCTGCCGCGGTCATCGAAGGCGATCCTCGATCCGAGGACCAGCGGCGGGATCGCGCCCGACACCAGTACCTCGCCGGGCCCGGCGAGCGCCATGATGCGCGCGGCGATATGGACCGCGATCCCATGCACGTCGCGGTCGATCATCTCCACCTCGCCGGTGTGCAGGCCGGCGCGGATGTCGAGTCCGAGGTCTTGCACCGCGTCGCGGATAGCGCACGCGCAGGTGATCGCACGCGCCGGCCCGTCGAAGGTTGCGAGCGCGCCGTCGCCGGTGAACTTGATGACGTCGCCCCGCGCGCTGCCCACATGGCTCGTCACGACCTCGTTGTGCACGTCGAGGGCGGCCGTCCAGGCCTCATCGCCAAGAGCCTCGGCGCGTTCGGTGGATCCGACGATGTCGGTGAACAACACGGTCGACAACACGCGGTTCGTCGGCCTGGCGGCGCGTGAACCGGTGACGAACGATTCAATCTCGTCGAGCACTCGGTCGGAGTCGCCGGCAAACCACACGTTGTCGTCCCCGTCGAATTCCACCAATCGCGCGTTCGGGATGCGATCGGCGAGATAGCGGGCGTGGCCGCGAGTCACATGGTGATCACCGTGGCGGTGAAGCAAAAGCGTCGGCGCTTGGATGCTGTCGAGCGCGGGCCGGACGTCGGTGCGCAGGTAGAGGTCGAAGATGGCCTTGAAGTAGCCGGGGCCGCCGGCCAGGCGCTCGCCGCGGGCCCACCATCGCCGCTTCCCGGCATCGCCGACCCAACTCGGAGCCAATTCGTCCGCGACGGCGCCGGTCCCGACTTTGTCGCCGAAGGCGTCGACATACTGCGTGAAGCTCGGCTCGGGCATTCCGCATGGGTAGTCGTCTGCTCGGAGATAGCGCGCGTATGGGCTGAAGAGCACCAGCGAGCGCACGCGCTGCGGATAGGTTGCGGCCAGGAGCATGGCCGGAAGCGCCGACTCCGACATCGCAAAGACCGACGCACACTCGGTGCCCGCGGCGTCGAGCACCGCGACGAGCCCATCCGTCCATGCCTGCATCGCCGGACGGTCCTGAATCGGCACCGCATCTGAGCTCCCCATCCCGAGCAGGTCGGTCATGATCAGACGACTGAACGACGCCAGCCGACGCAGGTGGCGAGCAACGGTGGGCTCGTCCCACAGCAAGTCGATCGGGAACGTAGCGGTGGGGACGAACAGGACATCTGACCCGTGGTCAGCGACGACCTGATACGCGAGGTGGACATCGCCGTCTCGCGCGTAGACGGTTTGAGGGACGGCCGCCATGTCACGAGCATGCCATGGTCCGGCTCGGAATCCATACGTCACAAGAAGATCCGGTATCCCGATATGCCCGCCTCACAGCGACAACTTAAGGCCTTCTCGGTGCACCGCCCTAAGTTGTCGCTGTGAGGTGGACAAAAATTGCTCCACCTCTGCGCTGGGATTCCTGATGCTGATGTGACTTACCGTCAGTTTTCACTCTCATCCACGACATCCACGACCGCGCCCCACGGGTACCTGACGAATACTTCACCAAGGTTGTCCCGGGCAGCGTCTGGATCTGCTTCGATGGGCTCGTTGAGCGTGACGCTGTACACAGCGAAATCGGTGTGCCTAGCGGCGATGCCACGCGCAACGTCGAGCCGGGTTGTCGCGTGGGTGTATTCCTTTAGTAACTGTGTCTTGGTTACTCGATCTTTCGACGAGTGCGCGAATCTGTCGATGTTGCCACATACAACGTGAGACTTGTTTCGCTTGGAGTTCCGTCCCGATAAAGTGAGTCGCTGTGCAGCGATAGAAGCTGAGGCCTTCGATGAGCGACATGACGGCGCGGTTTGCCGAAATCGTCGGCGACCATAACTTGCTGACCGGCGACGCGATCCCCGACGACTACTTCCACGACGAGGTGTTGACGACGGCGCCGCAGAAGCCCGCGTACGTCGCCAAACCGGCAAGCGCAGAAGAGGTTTCGCGGCTGCTGAAGACCGCCTCGGAACACGGCGTGCCGGTGACGGCGCGCGGGTCCGGGACCGGCTTGTCGGGCGCGGCGATTCCGCGCGAAGGTGGGCTGGTGATCTCCTTCGAGCGGATGAACGCGGTCCTGGAGGTCGATACGACCAACCAGGTCGCCGTCGTCCAACCCGGCGTGACGCTGACCGAGCTGGACGCCGCGACCGCCGACACCGGGCTGCGCTACATGGTTCACCCGGGCGAGCTGTCCTCCAGCGTCGGCGGAAACGTCGGAACCAACGCCGGCGGGATGCGCGCGGTCAAGTACGGGATCAGCCCGCCATAACGTGCTCGGGTTGCAGGCGGTGCTGCCGACCGGCGAGATCATCCGCACCGGCGGCAAGATCGCCAAGGTGTCCACCGGCTACGACCTGACCCAGCTCATCGTCGGCTCCGAAGGCACCTTGGCCTTGGCCACCGAGGTGACCGTCAAGCTTCATCCGCGGCTCGACCACAGCGCCACCGTGCTCGCCCCGTTCGCCGACTTCGACCAAGTCATGGAGGCCGTGCCCAAGATCCTCGCCAGCGGGCTGGTGCCCTACATCCTGGAGTACATCGACAACATGACGATGGCCGCACTCGTCCATACCCAGAACCTGGAGCTGGGTATCCCCGACAAAATCCGCGACAGCTGCCAAGCGTATCTCGTTGTGGCGCTTGAGAACCGCACTGCCGACCGACTGGACGAGGATGTCGAGCGGGCCGGTGAGCTGGTCGCCGAGCTGGGTGCCGTCGACGCCTATGTGCTGGAAGGAGGCTCAGCACGCAAGCTGATCGAGGCGCGCGAGAAGGCGTTTTGGACGGCAAAGGCGATCGGCGCAGACGACATCATCGACACCGTTGTGCCGCGCTCCGCGATGCCGAAATTCCTTTCCGCTGCACGCGATCTGGCGACGACCGCTGGCGGTGCCGCGGCGGGCTGCGGGCACGCGGGCGACGGCAACGTGCACCTGGCCATCATCTGCAAGGACCCGGAGAAAAAGAAGAAGCTGATGACCGACATCTTCGCGTTGGCAATGGAATTGGGCGGCGCGATCTCCGGCGAACACGGCCTCGGCCGCGCCAAAACCCCGTACTTCCGCAAGCTCGAAGACCCCGTCAAGATCGAGCTCATGCGCCGCATCAAACAGAGTTTCGACCCGGCGGGCATCCTCAATCCCGATGTTCTCTTCGCGGCGGAAGAAGCCTGAGCTCCGGACACAGCAGCGCGGCTCCGATAACGTCGACGGACGTGACCGGCGCCGCGACCCGAACAGTGCTTGCCGGTGTCTTGTCCACCGGGCTGGCGGCAGTATCCGTAACCGCTGACCCTGCCAACCTCTCCGCGTCGCCGGCGGCGCGCAGCGCTTATGTAGCTGTTTCGGTGGCCACGGTGTGGACCACGCCGCAGAGCCCGCGTCCGGTCGATCATCCCGCCCTGACAAATCCGGTCGATATTCGCGGCTGGCTGTCCGGCATGACGCCGGACCAGCAGGAAGCGCTCACCTCGGACAATCTCACCCAGACGCAGGCCCTCTTCGGCGACCGCGTCTTTGTGGTGGGGGAGCAGGGCGACTGGGACGAGGTAGTGGTCCCCGGCCAGCCCGCACCGAACAATGCCCTGGGCTATCCCGGCTGGATTCCCAAGGCCCAGTTGACAACCGACCCGGGCTACGGCGCACTGAAGGAACACGCTCCCTTCGCGCTGGCCGATCGCGGCATCACCACCTGGCTGTACCGCCAATCCGGACTCTCCGATCAGGACCTCGAGATCAGTACCAACACCAGGCTTCCCGTCCTGAGCCGCACCGACACGGCCGTTCAGGTGGCCACCCCCGATCGCGGCCCGAAGTGGCTGGATGCCCGAACGGTGGCGGTCTACGAAAAGCCCACGGACATACCGCATCCCACCGGAGCCGATCTGGCCCGGTACGCCGCCGTGTTCGTGAACGTCCCCTACGTGTGGGGCGGCCGTGCCGGGTTCGGGTTGGATTGCTCCGGTTTCACCTCCACCCTCTACCAGGTGTACGGCATCACCCTGCCGCGCGATGCCGGCCCGCAAGCCGCCGACAGCCGGGGCCGCCCCGTCGACAAATCCGAGTTGCAACCCGGCGATCTGCTCTTCTACTCGCATGGCAGCAGGGACCCCGACGATCCCGACGCGATCTACCACGTGGCCATCTATTCCGGGAACGGCGACATGATCGAGGCATTCGACAAGACGACACCGGTGCGCATCACCCCGGTTCGACTGGACGCAGACTACTGGGGTGCGCGCCGCTACCTCGACCAACCGCGGTGATGGGGGTGCGGTGATCTGCTAGCTCGCGACGGTGATCCGGCGTGCCGTTACGGGTTCGGCTTTGCCCTTGAGGTCGAGCGTGACGACCTTGCCCCCGTCGACGCCAGCGATGCGCGCGACAGTCTCGGGCATGACGATCTCGCCCCCCGCCGCAACGCCTTGGAGCCGCGACGCGGTGTTCACGACGTCGCCAATTGCGGTGAAGTCGCGGATCTCGCCCTCGCCGACGATCCCGACGTACGCCGGGCCGACGTCCAAGCCGATCCCCACCTCGAGCCGCGGGCCCTTGGGCGAGCCGCGACCTTGCGTGCGCAGAATGGCGAGAGCGTCACTCACCATCGCGTCGACGTAGCGGCCGTTGAGTGTGAGGGGCGGAAGGTAGAGGCCCATCACTTCGTCGCCGATGAGCTTGTCGACGATCCCGTGCTGGACGATCACCTCCGGAGCTCGGAGTAGAAGCGATTGAGGCGTTCGGCCATCTCGTCCGGTGGGAGCGTCTCGGCGAGGGCGGTTGAGTTGCGGATATCGGCGAAGAGCACGCCGATGGTCAGGGTCATGCCACCCTGGGGCGCCGCCTCGAAGCACACCTTGCACCACCGCGGATTCTTGCGCGACGGGCTCTTGTCCATCCGTCGCATCAGCCAGCCGCCGACGCCCGCGAACGGGTTGCCACAGGCTTCGCACCGCGGGGCCGACGGCAGCTTCGAGAGGAGCCGAATCCCGCGCCGAATCTTGGCGTGGCCAAAGAGTTCGAAGAATCGCGCCCACTCCTCCGCGTTGGTTTGCGCACCCTGGGGGCGTGGCGGCGTGCGCTTATTTGGCATCCCTGATTCTCGCACCGCATGCCCATCGGCGACAGCTCTCATCAGATCGGGCCAGCTGAGCTGCCTCATCAAGCTGGGACTACTAAGCGGCCCGCAAGCCGACGCTCGCGCACAGCTGGGCGAGGTGCAGTAGTCGGCTACTCGGAAAGTCTGCCCTGTGCGGTGCGATGCTGCGACTATGCCAGTTATGAGTGGATTTCGCGTGGGACTGGGCAATGAGATCGTCAATTCGCGCTACTCCGCGACGGCGTTTGCCCGCGCCGATTACCTGACCGCCGTGGCGGCCGGTCTTGACGCCTACTGGGTGGGTGATCACCTCAACTCGCTGTTTCCCCGGTCGATTTACACACCGGAGTACCTCGGTGTGGCGAAAGTAGCCCCGAAGATTGACGCCTGCCTTGAGCCGTGGACGCTGCTCGGGCACCTCAGCTCCCGCGCCCGTTTCGGTCGTGTCCGGCTCGGTGTGGGCGTCACCGACGCTAGCCGCCGCAACCCCGCAGTTACCGCACAGGCCGCCGCGACGCTGCATCTGATTAGCCGGGGCCGCGCCATCCTCGGCATTGGAGTAGGGGAGCGCGAGGGCAACGAACCTTATGGTGTCGACTGGACCAAGCCGGTGGCGCGCTTCGAAGAAGCAATCGCCACCATCCGGGCCCTGTGGGACTCCGGCGGCGAACTCGTCTCGCGGGATTCGCCGTACTTTCCGTTGCGTAATGCGGTGTTTGACCTTCCGCCCTACCGCGGCAAGTGGCCTGAGATCTGGGTCGCCGCCCACGGGCCGCGCATGCTACGAGCCACCGGCCGCTACGCCGATGCCTGGTTCCCGGCGGCGACAATGGGGCCCAAAGACTATGCACACGGCCTGCAAGCAGTGCGCACGGCAGCGTCCGACGCCGGCCGCGACCCCATGTCGATCACCCCGGCGGTTTGGCTGTTTGTCGTCACTGGTGGCAGCCGCGACGAGGTCGACGAAACATTGAATTCCAACGCCGCGAAGGCTTTTGCACTGAATATTCCGGCCGAACTGTGGGCGAACCACGGCGTGGAGCATCCACTCGGGGACGACTTCGCCGGCGCCCAAGACATCCTTCCGCAAACACTAGACGAGAAGACCGTGCTGTCTTACGCACGACGAGTTCCGCTGTCGTTATTGAAGGACGCGTTTCTAACAGGGACACCGGAGGATGTGATCGACCAGGCCGCCGAGTGGCGCGACCACGGGCTGCGTTACCTGGTGGCCGCCAACGCAAGCATTCTGCAGCCCAGCCTGCGGAAGAGCCTGGCTTCAAATGCACCATTCTTCAAGATCCTGCGGGGGTTGAAGAAACTGTGAGCCGCCTTGGGGTCACACCACCTGAGAGTGCCTGCGATGCAACGCCGTGACCTAACTACCCGCACACCGGGGCTGCCTCTTCAAGCTGGGTAAGACTTGCCGCCGCTCGTGAAAGGATGGGTGCGGTGATCCTCGCCGTCGACCTCGGCAAGACGTCCTGCCGGGCCGCAGCAGCCGGCCGGAGGGCCGAGGGCGCGGGCGCGCCAGGGCTCGCGGCGCCTGGCGGCGTGCGGGCCGCCGAGGCGGCGATCCTGGCCGTCGCGCGCGAACTCGGCCCGGTCGACGAGGTGATCGTGGGCGCCGCCGGGGCGCTGAGCGGCGCCGGACGCGGCGCGCGCGCTGGGCGATGCGCTGCTGGCCTCGCTGCGGGCGCAGCGCGTCGCGGTGACCAGCGACGCCGTGATCGCGCACGCGGGCGCGCTGAACGGGGAGCCGGGCGTCGTGCTGATCGTGGGCACCGGCGTCGTGGCGCTCGCGATCGGCGCGGACGGCGCGCTGCGGACCGCCGACGGCTGGGGCCCGTGGCTGGGCGACGAGGGCGGCGGCGCGTGGATCGGCGCCGCCGGGCTGCGCGCGGCGCTGCGCGCCCACGACGGCCGCGGCCCGTCCACCACGCTGCTCGACGCCGCCCGCGCCCGCTTCGGCGCGCCGGAGACCTGGCCCGCGCAGCTCACCGATGCCGCCGCGCTCGCGTCCTTCGCGCCCGACGTCCTTGCCGCGCAGGGCGACGCCGCGGCGCTGGCGATCGTCAGCGCCGCCGCCGAGGCGCTCGCCGCGACCGCCCGCGCGGCCGGGGATGGCCCGGTGGCGATGGTCGGCGGCCTGGCGGCGGTCGAAGGTCGCTGCGCGAGCAGCTCGACCTCGTCCCGGCCGCCGGCGACGCGCTCGACGGCGCGCTGCGGCTGGGGGCGATCCACGAGCCGCACGTGATCCGCGTGCAGGCGGCCCCCAAAGCCGTTGCCCCGCAAGGGCTCGACGCGCTCGCCACCGAGGCCGTCCGGCCAGACCTGGACGACCTCGACGCGCGGCCTATCGGCGAGGTCGTCGCGCTGCTCGTCGCCGCCGAGGGCGAGGCGCACGGCGCGGTGGCGGCGGCGGTCCCGCGGATCGCGGCGGCGGCCGAGGCGATCGCCGCGCGGCTCGAGCGCGGCGGCCGCCTGATCTACGCCGGCGCCGGAACGCCCGGGCGGCTCGGCGTGCTCGACGCGGCCGAGTGCGGGCCGACGTTCGGCACCGACCTCGTGCGCGGCGTGATCGCCGGCGGGCCGGCGGCGCTGACCGAGGCGATCGAGGGCGCGGAGGACGCGTTCGACCCCGCCGATCTCGCCGACCTGACCGCCGCCGACGCGCTCGTCGGGATCACGGCGTCGGGCCGCACGCCGTACGTGCTCGGGGCGCTCGAGCACGCGCGCGCGGCGGGCGCGCTGACCGTCGCGATCGTCAACAACCCCGGCAGCGAGGCGTCTGCCGACGTGGTGATCGAGCTGCTGACCGGGCCCGAGGTGCTCGCCGGCTCCACGCGGCTGACCGCGGGAACGGCCCAGAAGGTCGTGCTCAACGCGCTCTCGACGAGCGTGATGATCGCGCTCGGCAAGGCCTACGGACCGCGGATGGTCGACGTGCGCCCGACCAGCGCGAAGCTGCGCCGCCGCGCGGTGCGGATCGTCCGCGACGCGGCCGGCGTCGACGAGCAGGCCGCGGCCGCCGCGCTCGCCGCCGCGGGCGGTCACGCCAAGACCGCGATCGTCGCGCTGCTCGCGGGCGTCGACGCGGCCGAGGCCGCCGTCCGGCTCGACCGGGCGCGGGGACGCGTGCGCGACGCGCTCGGTGGGACATGAGGGTGATCGGGTTGATGTCGGGGACGTCGATGGACGGCCTCGACGCGGCGGTGGCGGAGCTCGAGTGGGACGGCGGTGCGGTCGCGATGTCGCCGCTGCGTCATATCGAGCGGCCGTGGCCGGACGAGGTGCGCGCGCGGCTGCACGCCTCGCTGGGCCCGACGACGGCGGGCGAGCTGTGCGAGCTCGACCAGCTGATCGGGCAGGCGTCGGCGGAGCTCGCCGCCGAGCTGCTGCCCGCCGACCTCGTCGTCAGCCACGGGCAGACGGTCCACCACTGGGTAGAGGACGGCGAGGCGAAGGGGACGCTGCAGCTCGGGCAGCCCGCGTGGATCGTCGAGGCGACCGGGCTGCCGGTCATCTCCGACGTCCGCGCGCGCGACATCGCCGCCGGCGGCCACGGCGCCCCGCTCGCCGGGATCCTCGACGACCTGTGGCTGCGGGGCGAGCACACGCGCGCGGCGCTCAACCTCGGCGGGATCGCGAACGTGACGATCGTCCGCCGCGGCCGTCCCCCGCTCGCATTCGACACCGGCCCGGCCAACTGCCTGCTCGACGAGGCGGCGCGCCGCACGATCGGCCGGCCGAGCGACGAGGACGGCCGGCTCGCCGCCCGCGGCACGCCGGACGCGGCGCTCCTCCAAGGCCTGCTCGACGACCCCTACTACGCGCTCGCGCCGCCGAAATCGACTGGCCGCGAGCACTTCCGCCTCGGCGACCTGCCGGATCTCGCGCCCGAGGACCTGCTGGCGACGCTGACGGAGCTGACCGCGATCACCGTCGCCGACGCGCTCGCGCCGTACGCGCCCGCCGAGGTCGTCGCGTCCGGAGGCGGCGTGCGCAACCCGGCGCTGCTCGCCGCGCTCGAGCGCCGCCTCCCGCTCACCCTCAGCGACGAGCACGGCCTGCCCGCGCAGGCCAAGGAGGCCTACCTGATGGCGCTGATCGGCTTCCTCGCCTGGCACCAGGTGCCGCTGCTCACCGGACCGCACGTGCTCGGACGCATCTCTCCCGGCGACGCGCCGCTCGCGCTACCGCCGCCGGCCGGCCCGCCCACCGGCCTGCTCATCCGATAACCGTCTTGGCGATTTCCAGCGCGAGCTGGTATGGCTCGGGCTCGTTCCGGTTGGTCAGCACGACCACCGTCATGTGCCGCTTCGGGTAGCGCACGATCACATTGCGGAAACCGACTGTTTCGCCGGAGTGCCATAGCGTTTCGCCGGTGATGCGCCAGCCGTAGCCGTACTCGATGTCGGGATCGTCGGTGTGCGTCGCGGGTGTAAACGCCGACTGTAACGAGCTCGGATGCAGCAGGCACCCGTCGTACAGCGCGGTATCCCATTTCGCGAGATCGTCGATCGACGAATAGATTCCGCCGTCGCCGAGCACCGCACTCGTCTGGTCTTGGTCCGTGCGGTGCCAACGTTCCGACTCTTCGGTGTAGCCGAACGCGCGATTGTTCAGCGTCGAGATACCTTCCTCGTAGGCCACGGTGTTGAACATGGCGAGCGGCTGGAAGATGCGTTCACGCAGGAACGTCGCGAAGGTCTTCCCCGACGCCCGCTGGGCGATCAGTGCCAGCAATGCGTAACCGCTGTTGCTGTACCGATAGCCGCTGCCAGGGCGGAAGTAGGTGCGATCCTGCGTTTCCAGCAGCCGCAGAACATCCGCGTCGCGCAACTGCGCAGCAAAGTTTTCCGGGATCACCTCTTCGTAGTCGATAAGCCCCGACGTGTGTGTCAGCAGGTGGCGAATCGTGATCGTCTCGGCGGCCTTTGGCAGCGAGGGCAGCCACGTGTGGGCGCGGTCATCGAGCTCGAGGAGGTCGTCCTCTTCCAGCAACAGGATGCTCGCGGCAGTGAACTGCTTGGTGACCGATGCGAGCCGGTAGTTCGTCTCAGGCGTGGCGGGCGCGCCCGCTTCCAGGTCCGCGAGGCCATAGCTGGCGCACACGACCGGCTGACCGTCGCGCAGCACGAGCACGGCCGCGCCCGGCACGTCGCCTGCGTAGTCGCGCATCAACGCATCGACTTCCGGTTTCATCACACAATCGCCAGCGTGGCAGCTCATTTCGTGCCGTCCACGAACAGTGCCATCGACGCGGTAAATGTGTGCAACGCATTGTGGCCGGCGATCGGCCCGATCTCACCGCCGGCGAAGAAGCCGACCAGCGGAATCCCGCTAAGTAGGTCCTCGATCGTCGACGCGTCGTGGTCGGCGACCCCGAACATCCGCCGCCCGCGCCCGTTACACGTGAACAACAGCACGCCAACCGGACGCCCGGCTAGCTCCGCGACCGCCCGCTCTATGGTCAGGCGCAGGTCCTTGTCGGCCCCCACCGCGTCACGGACCTGGAACTGCACGGTCGCGCCGACCTCGACAACCTCGCCGATCTCGATCGCGCCGGTCGAGGGGTCGGCTCCGAGCAGCCCGCGGATCAGAAAGTCGCCCTGGCCCGGAGCCGCCAGGTGCTCGTCGCCGACGATGCCGATAAGCACGCCCTTGGTGACGAGCTCCTGCTCGTCGCGCGGCAGCCTCTCGACGATCTCACGCAGCCGCTGCAGCGGCGGTCGGCCACCCAGCTCGGTGATCACGTCGTCTTTCGCGCCGGTGACAATGTATGGGTAGTCGATCGGCCGGCAGCCCTGCGACACGATCGGAATCGCATGCGCCGCGGGCAGGCGCACGCCGACTAGGCCCGAGGTGAGCACGTCGCGGTCGCGGAAAAGCCGGGTCTCGCCCGGTGTCCGCCCACCGCTCAACCCGCCCACGACCGTCGTTCCCGGCAGGTCGGTGTTGAGGTGCTCGATGAGCGCGTGCGCCGGAAACGTGTACGGGTCCGCTAGCAGCAGGTGCAAATCGTGCGCGGTCCGGTCGAATCGGTAACCGGTGAGTAGGCCACCCGAGCCGGTATTGACGAAGTCCAGCTGAAAAGTTTCGGCGGCCAGGCCGGACGCCAGCCATACCGCTACCGCGGCCTTGTCCTCCATCTCGTGGCGGCCGGCAACAATGGTCTGGGCCACGCAACCGATCAGCGCGGGAGGCTCAAGCGTCTCCTGCACCGCGTCGAGGATGTCCCCCGCCATACCGGTGTGTGATCGCGATGCGAATAGCACAGCCAACGACGGCGCCTCACTCGGAAGCTCTTCGCGCGCGTGCGCTGCAGCCTCCACCGCGGCCCGCCGTGCGTCGAACGCGGTGGAAACCCCGACTCCGATCTGCACCCTTCCATGATGCGCCGCCCGGGCTGCCCGGTGGTGAAACCGCCTAAGGTGAAGTCGCTCGGATTCGCTACGCTGACACAAGTAATCACCGACAACGGCCCCCATCCATCCCGGACCGGTCTACGAGGCCTGGCCAGTAAGGTATCTGCGCGAAAGGCCATCGCTGTTGGAGTTGCCCTGTTGATCCTCGCTGCGGCGGCCTCGGCCAGGTATGCAGCGCACATCGCAGTAAGCGGCAAGCAGCCAGGTGCCGCTCCCACAACCGAATTCGCAACGGTCTCCAAGCTGATCAACGATGCGATTGCGGCACAGAAGCTGCCGGGCGCGGTGGTGGTGATCGGGCATGGCGGCAGGATCGTCTTCCACCGCGCTTACGGCTCGCGCAAGCTGGCCGGCGAACAAGGGCTGGCTGGATCGCCCGCACCTGCGGAGCCGATGACCGAAGACACCATCTTCGACATCGCGTCGTTGACGAAGTGCCTCGCAACGGCTACTGCCGTCATGCAGCTGTACGAACAAGGCAAGGTTGGATTCGACGATCCCGTGCAGAAGTATTTGCCCGACTTCAACACGGCGAACGATCCACAGCGTGCCAAGGTAACGGTTCGCATGCTGCTGACCCACACTTCGGGCGAAGGGATAGACGTCAACCTCGGGGATCCGTGGGGACTGGACGGAGCCGATAAAGCAGAAGGCATTCATCGTGCGCTTACCACGCCGCTGCAGTCGGGTCCCGGTGAGGTCTTTCGCTACTCCGACATCAACTACATTCTGCTTGGCGCGCTGATCGAGAAACTCACCGGCGTGGCAGAAGACGTCTACGTTCAGCAGAATGTGTTTGCGCCGCTTGGCATGAAAGAGACCAACTATCTTCCGCCTGCCAAAGCATGCGGTCCGCACAAGATCAGAGGAGCAGCGATTGCATGGGCGCCCGCGCCAGAAGGGCCCGTCGCCTGTCCTCCCGGTACCTGGAGTACCAGTCTGTTGCCGCGCATCGCACCAACGGCAATTGATGACCAAAGCAATGCTGATCCGGGCAAGAATCCCGATTTCGGTTACCTGCTTCGGGGCACCGTGCATGATCCGACGGCGCGCCGTATGGGTGGGGTGGCCGGGCATGCCGGTGTGTTCTCGACGGCGCACGATGTCAGCATCTATGCGCAGGCCTTGCTTGATCGGCTTGCAGGCCGCCCGAGCACGTTTCCGCTGACGCGAGCGACTTTGGAGTTGATGACGACTCCTGAGCAGCCCGGACACGCGGCTGGTCAAGTGCAAGCGGCGAACGATGCCGCCCGAGAAGCCATCGCAAAGACACCAAACCCAACGGATCCACTGCTCGCGCCGAACTATCCGGCGATCAAGGGACAAAGCCTGTTCGGCTTCGGCTGGGATATCGATACCGACTTTTCCAAGCCGCGCGGCTTGATCTTTCCGATCGGTAGCTTCGGCGCCACAGGCTTTACCGGCACGTCGGTCTGGCTGGACCCAGGTTCAGATACCTACGTGATTCTGCTCGCGAACTCAATCCATCTGCGAGGCAGTCCACCGATCTCGCAGCTGCGAGGTGACGTGGCTACGGCGGCAGCCCAGGCCTTGGGGCTGTAAAGGCTAAGCGCTCTTCAGCGCTTCGATATCCAGCGTGACGGCAACCTTGTCGCCCAAGACAACGCCGCCGGTTTCTAGCGGCATGTTGATATCGATTCCGAAGTCTTTGCGGTTCAGCACGACTGAGGCTGAGAATCCTGCGACTGTGCCACGGCCCATGCCGGGGTTGATCCCGTTGAACTCCAGCCCAAGGCTGATCGGCTTGGTGACACCTTTCAGCGTGAAGGCGCCCTCCAGGGCATAGCTGCCGCGGTCTGCGCGGACGCCAGTGGAGACGAAGGTAGCGGGCGGATACTGCTCCACGTCGAGGAACTCTGCAGACTTCAGGTGGGGGTAATTCGCATCGCGGTTCGGCGGCGCGACCGCTGGGACGTCAGCTCAGCTTGCGGCCCTGGCCGTCGGTGATAAGTCTGAGGAACATCAGGA
The DNA here is from genome assembly GCA_963744835.1 of uncultured Actinomycetota bacterium. Lineage (GTDB taxonomy): Bacteria > Actinomycetota > Actinomycetes > Mycobacteriales > Mycobacteriaceae > Mycobacterium. The sequence continues at coordinate 22,853 of CAVUVB010000006.1, read as the reverse complement.
TTGCGTCGAGGAATGCCCAGATGGGCATAGCAATCAAGAGGAACCCGATCATCGTGATGGCGGTGTTGGCGGTTTCGGGGACGACTCCCGCGAGGACCACGGCGAGGATTGTCAGACCTAGCTGGCAAGCGCCGATGGTCCAGGAGCCGATGTAGAAACGGCCCACACCGAACACGCCTAGGAGCAGCTGCAACGTCCCAGCGACTACGGCTTTTTTGTCGGAGGTTGGTTCTACCGGCTGCGGAGACGGCTGGGGGTAGCTCGGATAAGCCGGCGCGGGCGCCTGACCCGGCGGCTCGGACCACTGTGGGCCAGCGAAGCTTTCGGGTTCAGCTGCCGGAGTAGCGGTATCGACATCGGGGGGTATGTCGGTCGCTGATGTCCATTCGTGCCCGTCCCAGTATCGAAGAAGCGCGGCACCGCCAGGGTCGGGAAACCAACCCGCTGGTTTTAGACCCGCTGCTTGCTGCTGGTCTGGGTGCTTCATGCTGTCGGCCAGCCGGCCTTCCAGCTCGGCGATGCGTTTTTCGGGGTCGTCTTGGTCCACTAGCAAATGGTCCCACCCGGAAGCCGCGGCCGCAGGTAATCGCCAAGGACGATCGGTCGATGAAAAGTCGCTACGAGGCGGGCATTTCGGTAGCGGTTCGGCCGTGTGACTGGTGAGGCTGAGGTGAACGAACCAAAGCGACACATCGAGCGATCGCCACCGACGAGCAGTTTTCCAGCCGTATCGTCGAGCCGTGAACTCACCGGCACGTCCGATGCACCCGCGCTGGATACTCGCGGCCATCTCGACGGCGTTGTTCTGCGTGCAGATCGACTACTTCGCGATGAACCTCGCATTGCCGCGGATGGCATCCGATCTCGGCAGCACCACGACCGACCTGCAGTGGGTGATCAGCGTCTACATGCTGGCATTGGGCGCGTTCATGGCGCCCGCGGGCCGCATTGGCGACTCTTCGGCCGCCGCCGTGCGCTGCTCGTCGGGATCGCGTTGTTCGGAGTCGCGGTCGGTGTTCTGCGCCATAGCACCCTCGGCGGCGGTGGTCATCGCTTTCCGTGCGGTACAGGGCTTGGGCGCGGCCTTGATCTTTCCGGTGTCGGTGAGCGTGCTGACGAATACCCTGCCTGCCGAAAAGTCCAGCCATGCAATCGGACTGGCCTACGGCATCGCCGGTTTGGGTAACGCCGCGGGTCCCTTGGTGGGCGGCCTGCTCACCCATACCCTGGGTTGGCGCTCGGTGTTTTGGATGCTGGTGCCGTTGGCGGCGGTCGCGCTCGCGATCGGCATGAAGACGATTCCCGAGACGTCTGACGAGTCCGTGCCGCGGCGGGTGGATCTCAGTGGCCTGGCATTGATTACGACGGGAATCGGGTTGTTCACTTTCGCCTTTGACCGGGCGCCGGCCTGGGGGTGGCTGTCGGTCTCCGTCATCGGCGTATTCCTTGCCTCCGTTCCGGCGCGCTGGCCCAAATGATCGTGTCGCCGTTCATCGGACGGCTCGCCGTACGGATCGGTTGGGTGACGGTGTTGCGGGCAGGACTGGTCTGTGCGGTGGCTGCCACCGCCCTGCTCGCGGTCTTCGCACTCGACCGCAATATGGCCATCGTGCTGATGGCCGTGTTCGGAGTATCCATGGGTATGGCATTCACTCCGCTGTCCACGCTGGGTGTGACACAGGCGCCCGAGGATGAGCCGGGGTCACTGCCGGGGATCAGCAATGCCGCGTTCGGCATCGGTGGCGCACTCGGATTTGCCTGGGCCGGAACGGTTGTCGGGGAGGGCACCAGGGCGTCCTACCACTCGGCGTTGTGGATCTGCGTCGCTATCGGCGTCGCCGCCTTTGTGACCAGCGTGATTCTCAGGCCGAGACCGGCGCCACTAGTGCCGGCCTCTTCCAGTCTGGTCCACTAGCGCGCTTCGGCTTCGCGGTCCGAATCGTGCCCGCGCCACTTCTTGTATCCGCGCCGCGCAGCGAACGCGCCGACGATGGCGGTCACGCACCACACCGCAATCGCCGCGTATGCCAGGGCTGGCGAACGATTCCCGATCGAGGCGCCCAGCGCGGTGTAGACGAACGCCCGTGGCATCGAACCGATAAATGCGCCGACGGCCATCTGCCACAACGGAACTCCGAATGCTCCGAAGGCGTAGGCGGCCAGCGCATCCGACACGCCCGGGATGAAGCGCTGGCCGACGACCGCCCACAGGCCGCCCCGTTCGATCAGCGCGTCGATACGCTCCGCACGCGCCTCTCCCAGCAGAGACCGCGCGCTGTCTCGGCCTGCCCGGCGGCCCACAAGGCTCGCGACGACCGCGGTGCCCACCGTCGCACCCAGCGTCACAAACACGCCCAGCAGCGGACCGAACAGCAGCCCGCTGCTGGCGGCCAGGATCGGTCCTGGCACGAACGCCGCGCCGAGGACTGCCGACAAGCCGACGTAGGCGAGCGGCGCCGCCGGCCCCGTCGCCGCCACCGCGCGCCGCACCTCCTCGACGTTGACTGCGTGCCGGATGGCCAGCAGATAGAACATCGCGATCAGGAACACGGCGAACACGGCGAGCCGCGCGATGTGGCGTCGCCGCGATGTCGGTGCGGAACCGTCCCTGTCGGTCATGCTGACGGTGATTCTTCCGCACGCGCGTCGGTAGAGGCGCTCACGTAGGGTCGGATGGCGTGAGAACCGATGACGACAGCTGGGAAATCACCGAGAGCGTGGGCGCCACGGCGCTGGGTATAGCGGCCGCCCGGGCGGCCGATACCGAGAGCGACGATCCGCTGATCAACGACCCGTTCGCGCGGATCTTTCTCGACACCGTCGGGGACGGGGTGTGGAACTGGTACTCGGGTCCGGAGCTGCCCGCCGAGGTCATCGAAGCCGAACCCGACATGCCGCAGCGGATGCAGGCGCTGGTGAGCTACTTCGCCACGCGGACCAAGTTTTTCGACACATTCTTCCTCGACGCGACGAAAGCGGGCATCCGCCAGGCGGTGATTCTGGCCGCCGGCCTGGACGCTCGGTCATGGCGGCTGCCGTGGCCCGACGGCACCACGGTCTACGAGCTAGACCAGGACCGGGTGTTGAACTTCAAATCCTCGACGCTGCACGACCACGGCGCGGAGCCGACGTGCAACCGCGTCGCCGTCGCGGTGGATTTGCGTCAGGACTGGCCAACGGCGTTGCAGCAGGCCGGTTTTGACCCATCGGCCCCGAGTGCCTGGTCCATTGAGGGGCTGCTGATGTATCTGCCGGCAGCGGCCCAGGACCTGCTGTTCACCCGCATCCAAGCCCTCACCGCACCGGGCAGCCGGGTCGGCGTCGAGGGGCTAGGGCCCGATTTCGCGGACCCTGCGGTCCGCGCACAGCGCCGTGAGTGGATGGATCGGGTCCGCGAGTTGATGGCGAACGCAGACGCGCAGCTTGAGGTCCCCAAGACCGACGAGCTGTGGTATTTCGAGGAACGCGAAGACGTCGGCGATTGGTTGCGCCGCCACGGCTGGGACGTAACGGTGACGCCGTCCGAGGAGGTGATTGCCAGCTATGGCCGCCAACCTGTGCAGGGCCTCGAGGAGGCCGCTGCGACGCATATGTTCGTGTCCGCTCAACGGGCGGGGACCTAAGGCACAAACACCACGCGTTCGTCGGCATCAAGCGTTGATGTCCACGCGGCGGCGACGTCGCTGAGCGGGATCGTTTGGGTGCGAACGTCGAACGCTCCTTCAGTGACGGCATCGGCGATCTTCGGGATTTCCTTGCGGAAGTCGCTGCCGTCCACCGAGCCGATGCCGCTGCCGACGATCTGCAGGCGGGTCGAACGCAGTGCGGCAGAAACGATTTCAGCAGATGGTCCGGCCATCGAGCCGATCTGGATCCAGACGATCTCCTTGCCGCGATCTCTGCGGCGAGTTAGCAGGTCGACCATGCCTTTGCCGGTGGGCTCACCCCACACGTAGTCGATGACGACGTCGACGTCGCCGGCTGTGCCGAGTTGGTCGAGGGGGAGCACGCCGTCTGCTCCGAGTGCTGTCAGCTCCTTGAGCTGCTCGACATTGCGGCCAGCGCCGGTCACCTCTTTGGCTCCGAATCGTTTAGCGACCTGGATCGCCATCCGTCCGGCATTGCCCGTTGCCCCGAGCACCAAGACGCTTGACCCTCGTTTGAAGTTGATACGGTGCCGCAACGCGACCCACGAGGACATCGCGGGGTTCATTGCGGCGGCCACCGCAACGGGGTCGGCGCCTTTGGGTAATGGCACGCTGCGGTCCTGTTCAATGACTGTGCGCTGCGCCATGGTTCCGAACTTCGTGTCGTCGAGCAGGGCGTAGTAGAGCTTGCCTTTGGCGTCGCGGACCACCGCATCAATGCCTGGCACCAGCGGCAGCTCGCGGGTGCTGGTGTAGTGCGAACCATTGGCTTGGGAACGCACCCGTGGATGCAATGCGGTGGCGACGACGTCGACGACCAGCTCACCGCTGTTTGCGGCGACCGGGTCGGGGAAGTCCTCGTAACGGGGTGGCTGATCGAAGGCACTGACGACTGCGGCTTTCATAAACTAGATGGTAGTACGAACTATTATAGTTGGCAATACCATCTATATACGGTATGGTTTGTCATCATGACCACCGATCTCGACGACCTGCGAGACGCCTTGGTGCAGACCTCTTTTGCGCTGATGGCTGCGCTGAGCGAAGTGGCCGCCGAACATGACCTGTCGCTGACACAATTGCGGGTCCTGGGCATCCTGCGTGACCGCGAGCCGACGATGGCTGAACTGGCGACATATACGGGACTGGAGCGCTCCACGATGAGTGGACTCATCGACCGGGCAGCGCAGCGGGGACTGGTCGCCAAAAACGCCGATCCCGTGGACGGCCGCTCGGTGCGGGTTCGACTGACCGCGCAGGCATGTCGTCTCGAACGCCGGGTGACCGCGGCAATTGGTGAGCGGATTGCCCCCTTGATCGCACCGTTGAGCGTTGGCGAGCAGAACCGACTCACCGGACTCCTGACCAAAGCGCTTGAAGCGGGAAGCTAACGAAGCCGCACCATCCGCGTCGTCGAACTCTCGTCCAGCTCGACCAGATCAGTGTGGGATCGCAAGAAGTCGCTGAAAGACTTGAATCCCAAAGACTTTTCGCTGAACGACGGATCCATCCGCTTCATCTGCGCCTTGACTGCGGAGTTGTGCAGCCAGTCGGCGTCGTCCTTCTCCAGACCGATCCGCAGCGCGCGGGTCAACAGGCCGGTGGCGGCGGCCTGCGGATCGGGCGGTGGCGGTTCCTCGGCGTCGGCGTCCTTGGCGCCGCTAGCGCGTCGCTTCGGTGCGGCCTTGGCGGGCGCTGGCTCGGGCGCCGGGACCCCGGGCAGCGCGTCGTAGATGACGAAGTCGTCACATGCCGCCGCCAGCGCCCGACTCGAGGAACCGGCCACACCGACCCCGACCACGTAGCGGCCCAGCCGCTTACAGCGCTGCGCCAGCGGGATGTAGTCGGAGTCGCCGGCCGCGATCACCACGTGGGTCAGGTCGGGCAGCCGAAACATGTCCTCGACCGCGTCGACGGCCAGCCGGATGTCGGCGCCATTCTTGCCGTAGGCCGCCGCCGGAAACAGCTGCACCAGATCGACCGCGCGGCCCACCAGCTGTTCGCGGTAGCCGGTGTTGACCTCGGCCGACCAGTCCGCGTACGCGCGGGTGAGCACCAGCGTCCCGAACGACGACGCGAAGTCGATGATGGCGCCGACGTCGACGGTGGCCTGCGCCAACCGTTCGGTGTGCTTGTCGAGCCCCTTGGCCTTGTCCTTCTGAAACGAGCTACGGCCGTGCACCTGGTCGTACCGTGAGATCACGATGTTGTCGAAGTCGAGGTAGACCGCAACACGGCCCTCACCGGGATCTGTCATGTGCCCAGTCTTGACCATCGGCCGCGTGCGTAGCCGAGAATCAGTCCGTCTTGACCGACCGGCGGTGCTCGGAGCTTTATCCGAGACGAACTTTCGAGACGCTACGACCTGGGAATTCGCCAACGTGCAAGCGGGCGGCCTGTTTGTCTCGAATGTGGTCTATTTCGAGACTGCAGACGTTTCGGCCGTGGCGGCTGATTCGCCACTACCGCCGCACCCTCACCGGTGCCATGTTATGCAGCAAGCTGACTGCCAACATGAGCCACAAGCAGTGAAACGACTGGGTGATCGCCGATATCGGCTACATCACGGTGTGCCCGGGGCTGCCCATCCCACCCATATCGCGAGAGCACGGAGTGCGCCTTAAAGGCCTGGCCTAGTGCGGTGGGAGGAAGACATCGTTGAGGGTGACGGTGCGTAGGTTGCGTGCGCGGATGAGATCGCGGAGTTGCTCGTAGACGTGGGTGACCGGCAGGTGGTTAAGGTGTCCGATCACGATCGCCTGCCCGATGAAGGCCCGCTGGGCCATCTGGACGATGTAGTCCTCGGTGACCACGGTGGAATCCGACAGCGAACCCGACCACAGCGTGATCGCGGTGTAGCCGAGATCGGCGGCCACGGCATCAACGGTCGAGTTGTGCCTTCCGTACGGTGGCCGGAGGTACGGCCGCGCGTCCACCCCGAAGGTGGTTTTCAAGAACTCGTCGTTGCGGGAGATCTGTTGGGCCACTCGACTTACTGGCAGCTTTGTCAGGTTCGGATGCGACCAGGTGTGGTTGCCCAGCTGAATCTGGCCGGATTCGACCAACGGCCGCAGCAATGCCAGATTGTCGGTCCACGAGCGGTATGTGCCGTTGACGAAATAGGTCAGCCGCACGCCGGTATCTTTGGCGAACTGCGTGTAGAGGCGCACCACGTCGGTGTTCACGCCGTCATCAATGGTCAGTGCCAGGAGATCGCCGTCCCCAGGCAGCTTGTTGAGCACGCCGCCACCGGGCAGCGGCACCCGCTCGATGGGCGCGGGCTGCGACAACGGCGCAGCAGGAACGACCTTGCCGCGCTGCTGGGTACGGCGAGGCGGCGGCAGCAGCCGCGGCCGTGGAAGTTTGTGGCGGATCGCCGAATACGCCGCGCGCCACGCCCATGCCGCCGAGAACTGCGGCAGAAAGCGCCCCGAGAAAACGGCGCCGATTCAGCTCGGACACAACGCGGCGCGGTGTCGGGGCCCGGTGGTGGTCGGCACTACGCGCGGCCCGAGGCCAGCCTCACTACGGTGTCGCCGTGGTCGCCAACCCGTGAGAAGGATGGGCGCTACCTCACTAGGTCGCCGACCGTTCTGACACATAGTCGTAGATCATGCCATCAGGCCACCGCACAAACCCTGAACAAAGCTGCGCGCCGTTCGATATGTAACCGAAACAATTCTTCGGATCCGACGAGGGCGGCAGCCAAACCCTGACCGCTGCCGACCCCCTACCCGACGACCTCCGCGGCACGCTCATCACGATCCGCGCCGACGGTTTGCGCTGATTTGAGCCAAGTCGGGGTTGGCTGCGACAAAATTTCGAGACTCTCGTAACTCGTCTTTTTCGAGACGGTCAGTCGGCTAGCCTAGCTTCGGTCGGTGCGCGAGAGCGCACCTTGCAATTCCTCCGGACTGACGATCTCGATCTGGTGATCCGAGGCCCATAGTCTCCTCCGATCGTCGATCAGCTCGGTTCGAGTTCAGCAAGATGCCGTGAGCAAATCGCTGCGCTGCAAGACCTTCAACTCGTCGCCCCAAACGATCGGTGAAAGCCCCCGACCGACCGCCGTCATGGCATTGCCTCGGCCCAAGCGATATGCGCCTCGAAGCCCAGCGATGTCGCCATGTCGCGGTAGCGATCCCGGAGATCCGCGTAGGCCACCATGCCGCCGCGAGCCCGCGCCAGCAGAGTTCGTGATCGCAGCAGCCAGATCTCACGTATCACCAAACCCTCGTCGGCTGGCGCGGCCGCTAACCGCTCGATCGCAGCCTCGGCTTCGACTAGGTCGCCGTCGGCCCCGCGATCGAGCAGTGTCTCCACCAGAACACCCGTCGTAGGAATGCCCCACCCCAGCAGCCGTCCCTCGCGGAACAGATGGTCGACGGCGGCGCGCATGAGCGGTATGGCGTCATCGCGATCTCCATGCCGAGCCCTCTCACGCGCCAAGTACACGTTGACGAGCGGTAACTCGCACAGCAGGTATCCCTGGCGTAGGAACACGTCGCTGACCTCGGCCAGGAGCCGCTGTCCGCGGTCACGCTCCGCGTCCGTTCGGCGGTGCACCAGCGCAACGCCCAACGTCGCCCGGGCGAAGGTCACCGCGAGATCATCACTGGATCGCTCGGCAATCCGTAGGGCATCCTCGATCTCGCGCAGCGCGGAATCGTCGGGCCTCAGCACGCCATTCGATACTGTCGGGAAGTAGACGTAGGCGACGACCGCGGCGTAGGACATGGGGTCGGCGCTGCGGGCCATGGCCAGGCCGTGCCGCAGGTCGTCGCGCCATCCGGGACGACCCAGGCAATAACGGGCAACACCCCGCGTCGCAAAGGCGAGCGCCAACGGAGACCCGAAAATGAAGTTGCCTTTCGACGGATCACCGTCGGCCAGGTCGATGACCCTCTGTGACCACCGCAGCACGTCAGACCACTCGGCGCTCTCACTCTTGGCGTAGATCAGCGGAAGGACAGCCCCACCGTCAAGGTCGGATCGCCGACCGACTCGATGAGGGCCCAGGCTTCCGATGCCAGCTGCGACGCCTCACGCATCCGGTCCTGCCACGCATGATCCATCACCAGCCCCGCCATCGCGATGGCCAGTGACGCCTTGTCCCCGGCGGCGGTGCACAACTCCCGCAATTCATCAAAGCGGTCACCGGCCACATGTCCATGGACTCGCCAGGCGGTCCCGCACAACATGGTGCGCGGGGCGATGCGCATGGCTGCCCGGTCCGGGTCATCGGCGGGCAGGGCGTCGGCGATCTTTACCGGCCGCTCCCAACTCAGTCGCGCCGCGGCGATGTCGCGGTTGGTCGCCCACGTTGCGGCGCGCATGTGCCAGCCGTAGGCGGCGTGCAGATCACCGGCGGCCTCCAGATGTTCGGCGATCAGCGCCGCATTTTCGTCAGCCGCTGCCGGGTCACGCTGATTCGATTGCGGCCGCGACGCGCCGGTGCAGCTCGGCGCGATCGGATTTGAGCTGCGATTCGTAGGCCACCGTGCGAATCAGCGGATGGTGAAACACATACTCGGGTTGTCGGGTAAATGTGATCTGATCGATGAACTCGCCGCCCACCAGGTCCTCGAGGACAGGATCAATGCCCAGCGTTTCCAGTAGGTCCCGGCTGAACCGCGAGCCGATGACAGCGGCTGCGCTCAAGGTGCGCTTGGCCGCCGGGTCGAGCCGGTCGATGCGCGCGGCGATGGTCGCCTGCAACGTGGCCGGCACGCTGACCTCGCCAACCTCTGCCGTCGACACGTAGGCGCCGCGGCTGCCGCGCAGCACGCCGCGCTCGGCCAGTTCGCGCACGATCTCCTCGGCGAAAAACGGGTTACCGGCGGCCCTCTCGGCGATCATGGTGGCCAACCCGGCGACCGAGGGGTCCGGCCCGAGCAGCTCCGAGACCAGTGCTGCGGTCTCCGGATCACTCAGCGGCGCAAGGGCGATGGTCTGAGCACCGGTCACCCGGCTCAATGCACCCCGATATTCGGGTCGGTAGGTGATCAGCACCAGCGAGGGCGTCTGCGGGATCACCGTGAGGAACTCGGCCAGCATCGACTCGCTGACCTCATCGATCCAGTGCGCGTCCTCAACGACGTAGACCGCCGGGGTTTCGCGGGCCAATGAGGTGGCATTGACCAACGCTGTCAACCGCCGCCGACGAGCATCGGGATCAATTGCCGGTAAACGCGAGCATTCGGGTCGGCGATGCCCAGTAGGTCATCAAACAGCGCCAAATCCTCGGGGTCTGCGTCCGGAAGCCGGTCGCGCACTCGATCGCGGGCGGCCTGTGCGTCAAGATCGCCGACACCGAAGGCGGCGCGTAACAGCCGCGCGACGGCATGGAAGGGGAGCTGGCTGGTATGCGACTCGCAGAAGGCGGTGAACACTTCCACACTGCGGTCAGCAGCCATGGCGGCAACCTCGCGCACTAGACGGCTTTTACCGATGCCCGGTGATCCCACCACGCCGACCACCGCGCCGTGGCCGTCGATGGCGCGCCCCAGCAAGCCTTCAACGGCGGACAACTCCCACCGGCGACCGACCAGATTGGACTCAGCATGCCCGCCAGCGCGATGCCCTTCGCTCATGCCCAGCAGCCGACGGGCGGACACCGGCGCGTCGGCACCCTTGATGTGAACCAGCTCAGGTTCGCCGAGAGCCGCTGCGCCATCAACCAGCCGCGCTGTCGACGCGCTGAGCATCACCCCACCCGGCGGTGCCACCGATTCCATCCGCTGCGCCATCCCCACCTGTTCGCCGATGGCGGTGTAACCCAAAGCGCCCGAACCGATCTCACCGGCGATCACCTGACCGGAGTTCAGTCCCACGCGCAACTGCAGGTCGATACCGTCGCGGTCTTTGACCTCAGCGGCCAGTCGGACCGTCTCCTCTTGAATGCCCAGCGCCGCCAGACATGCACGGATGGCGTGGTCCTCCAACGCCACCGGTGCCCCGAACACCGCCATGATCCCGTCGCCGGTGAACTTGTCCACCGTGCCGCCGTAGCGCTGCACGACCGAACTCGCACGCTCGACCAGCTCGGCCATGATCTCGCGCAGCCGCTCCGCACCCACCGCCGCGGCGATGTCCATCGAATGCACCACGTCGGCGAACAGCACCGTCACCTGCTTGTACTCCGCCGATCTGGCGGACCTGTGTGACGGGCGCACCGCACTCGTTGCAGAACTTGGAGTTCGGTGGCAGTTCGGTGCCGCACGACCCACACGACAGCGCCGCTGCCGTCAGTCCAGCGCCACCATCCCCGTTGGGATCCACGTCAGTATCGTGTCATCGCTGGTCAACGATGTCCGGCATATCGCCGTGCCAACTGTGAGACGACTGAGACGGTTTTGAGACTCTCATATGTCGTCTATTTCGAGACGGCGTTCAGTTCTGCTCGGGCCTGGTCGATTTGGTCGTAGGCGTAGGTCACCATCGCGGCGGTGGTCATCGTCTCACCCTTGCGGGCGAGCGATTCGTAGGTCTGGTCGCCGAGGACATCGCGGAGGTGGGTGATCGCGGTGTTGATTTCGGGGAAGGTCGCTGCGGCCGATAGGGGGTTGACGCGCGAAACCGGCGATGGTGGCCGCCGGCTTCGTAGCGTCCGAGCCGGTCGAGAACGGCGGCGAGGATAGCCAGCGGGCTGCGGAGCATGCCGTGTTGCCCGAGTCGTGGTAGTTGCGGATCGCCAGCGTCGATGTAATCGAGCGCGGCCAGCGGGTCGCCGTGTTCGGCCTCGAGTCGGACAGCACGTATCGCCGAATTGTGTCTCGATGAAGCGGTTGCCGCTGTCTTGGGCGATCACCAGCGCCCCGGCGCAGGGCCTCGAGCGCGCGGACGGGATCGGCGTCGCGGAAGGCAAGCCATAGGCGAGAAGCGCGAACGAGAGCACGAACGGGTTGCGGGTGGCTTCGGCGGCGTCGATCAGGCCGTCCGCGGCGGCCATCGCCTCCTCACCGCAACCGGCGATCACCAGGGCGACCACCAGGCATTGCCCTGGTGATGTATGGGTGTCGCGGCCGCGTGCGAGCTGGGCGCGGCACCACTCGACCCACCGTTCGGGCTGGCCGATGTACGATGTACGCAGCGCCGAGCAGGCCTTCGATGCCGAACGGCACCTCTCGCCGCCAGCTCGCGATCACCGTCTGGCCGGCGTCGGTGTAGCGGACAGCCTCCTCGATCCGTCCGGTGATGTAGCACTGCGACGCCATCACATACAGCAACGCGAGCCGGGGATGGTCGACGGCGCGGGCGGGTTCGATGAGTTCTTCGGCCCAGGCGATCGGCTCGTAGTTTTCGGCCCACAGGCCGAGCAACGCCGCGTAGGTGGCGATGGCGGCGGCCACGTCGAGGTCGCCGTGGTCGGCGGCCCACCGAAAGCGGTGCGCAGATTGGCCAGCTCGGTGGCGAACCAGTCGTACGCCTCACGCTGGCGGGGGCTGTCCCACAGGGCCATGATGTCGGCTTCGCGTCCGGCGAAGTAGCGGGCATGCGCGGTCCGCGCTCCTCGGTGCCTCACCGCGGCGACGAGTTGTTCCTCGGCGAACTGGCGGATCGTCTCCAGCATCGAAAACCGGGTCCGCCCGGACGACCGGTCGGCGACCAGCAGCGACTTGCGCACCAGCGCGTCGAGTACCTCGAGGATGGCGTACTCGTCGAGGTCATCTGATCCGGCTACCGCGCAGGCGCTTTGGAGGTCGAACCCGCCCGCGAACACCGAACAGCGGTCCAGCACCGTCTTTTCGGTGTCGTCGAGAAGGTCGTAGGACCACGCCACCGCGTGGCGCAGCGTGTGGTGGCGTTCCAGGCCGCGCCGCGAGCCGACCAGCAGCCGGAACCGGTGATCGAGACGATCACGCATTTCACTGGCGGTCATCGACGCCATCCGCGAGGCGGCCAGTTCGATGGCCAAGGGAATCCCGTCGAGGCGCTGACAAATCTCGGTGACTGCGGCGGCTTCATCGCCGTCGACCATCGAGAAGCCCGGCGCAATGCCTTGAGCGCGTTCGACGAACAGGCTCACCGCCGCAGAGTCGATTCCCGCTGCCGCGTCCAGCGAGCGCACCGGCCACACCTGCTCGTCGGGGACTCCGAGTCCTTCGCGGCTGGTGGCCAGGATTCGTACAGTCGCCGAGTGCGCGAGGATGGCTTCGATCAGGTCGGCGGCGGCGTCGAGAACGTGCTCGCAGTTGTCGAACACCAACAGCCGGACCCGGCCCTCCAACGCGGCGGCCACCGACTCGCTCACGGTCTTGCCCGGTTGCTGGGTGATGCCCAGCACCGCCGCCACGGCATCGGGCACCGCCGCCGGATCGGTGACCGCAGCCAGTTCGAAAAACCAAACGCCGTCGGGAAACTCATCGGCCAGCCGCGCCGCGACCTCCATCGCCAGGCGGGTCTTGCCGACCCCACCCACCCCGGTCAGCGTCACCAACCGATGCGCCTTGACCGCCGCTTGCATCTCGGCGACCTCGGACTCGCGCCCGATCAAGCTGGTGGTCGCAGGCCGCAGATTCCCCGGACGTCGTATCCAGCGCCCGCAGCGGCGGAAACTCCGTCCGCAGGCCCGCCGCTCGGACCTGAAACACCCCGACCGGCATCGGCACATCCCGCAACCGTCGCGGCCCCAGATCGACCAGGTCGACTCCGCTGAGCAGACCCGCCGTCGACTCGGCCAGCAGGATCTGACCGCCGTGCCCGGCGGCCATCACCCGCGCGGCACGGTTGAGCACCGCACCGAAGTAGTCCCCGTCGCGCAGCTCGGCCTCGCCGGTCGCCATGCCCCATCCGCACCGGCAACTCCAGCTGCCCGCTGCGCAGCCACCGCCGCATCCACCGCTGCCCTCGGCGAGGCGAACGCGGCGCACACCCCGTCACCGGTGTGCTTGAACAGGCAGCCCGCCGTGCGCCTCGATCGCCGTGCGCAACACCTCGTCGTGGGCGGCCAGCGCCACCCGCATCGCATCCGCGTCGGCCTCCCACCGACGGGTCGAACCCTCGACATCGGTGAACAGAAACGTCACCACCCCCGAAGGCGGGCCCCCGGCGGACACCCGCACAGGATGTCACACCAGGCCCGCTACCACGCAGCAAACCGCGACTGACTTTCGAGCCCCTCGTAAGTCGTCTGTTTAGAGACACATGTCGGCACTTCTGACGGCTGTCACCGATCAGTATGCGTGAGTTCCGTCTGGGCCAAGAGCCCTGCTGAGAATTTGGGCGGTGCAATGATTAGAATCCTGACCCAAAGTGCGGCACCAGCTCAGCACACTGGCGGAGTCGGGGTAGGTGTTAGGCACAACGGTGACCCAATCGTCGGGGCGATCGTATGTTGTCCAGTCACCCGACCACACAAGTTTGGCGCCGTACAGCCCGCGCAGCCGCTGATGTTCCTGCAGGATCTGTACAGGCTCAAACACCACATTGTCTTCTGAGTCGGTAGTCCACGGTTGGGTGCCGTGCTTGGAACTGAGTTGCGGGATCCACTGGCCCGCGACCTTAGCGATGGCCGGCGCATCCCCATCTTTCAATGCCTGCAGCTGCGTAGAGGCGGCAGCCTCGGGGTCGGACGGACTGTTCGATCCGACGACAATGCCGACCACGATGGCCACGACGGAGACCAGGATGCCTGCGGCGAGCGCGATCTTGGTGCGGCGACTCAACCGCTGAAAGAGGCGCGCCTTTCCAGGAGTGGACGTCTCCGTCGGTAACACCGCAGCAGCCAGACGATCCCCTGTGGTGGTGGGGCCTGACTTTGGTGCATCAGATTGTCCCGGCGTCGAGGCTATGTTGGTGGCGGGAAGCCTGTCTGCGTGAGACTCCTCGTCGGTGGTAGAAGCGTCCTCCCGCGTCGTCTTCTCGTTGGCCGCAGCGCTTTCTGGTGCAGGTATACGCTGCTCAATTCGGTGCCTCGCCGCCGCGTGTGCTTGGCGGTGCCATCAGGTCCGTGTCGGTACCTAAACCGCTCTGCGGTGTCAACGCCGAGCCAGCGCTTGAGTCAACTGGTCCGCTTAAGGCGAGGAAGCCCGTTACTGCCGCAGCTAGGCGCTCAAGATGGGCCTCTAGCGGTGGTGTCAACGCATCCAGCCAGTGCGGCGTCCCAAGGAAGTCTTCAGGGACTGTGCGGGAGCGACGTCCTCGATGCGGAACGGGATCAGCACCGTTTCCGCATCTACGGCGAGCTGGACCTCTCGTCTGATCTGGGGAGAGGTGTTGGCGTGACTGCTGAACACCAGCACCATGACGCGGGACGACTGGATCGCGTCGACGATGGCAGCGCCCCAGTCCTGGCCCGGGATGATGTCTCGCGGCGCAATCCAGCACCTGATTCCGTTCGCTTCCAGGGCGGCGCAGACGGCGTCAGCTTCTGGCTTGTCGTGGTGTGAGTAGCTGACGAACACGTCATGGGCCACGGTTCACCCCTTCCCACCGCCCAAATCGTCGCCGAGGACGTGATCTCGCACAGTCACCCCCGGGTGTATTGCCTGCTCAGTATGGGGTGAGGCTGGCGATGTTGTGCCCCGAATTAGGGACCGGCAACGGAACAGCACCGCCGTCCCGACGGGTAGCTGATCATCGCCCGAGCTCGCACCACCGCCGGTGTTGAGGGCACGCTTGCAGACAGTTAGAGCTGCGACTGACTTCTGAGACTCTCGAAACTCGTCTGTTTCAAGACGCCCGTGCCATCAGCCACGTGAGCAAGAACAGCCCAGCGGCCAATAAAGATGTAGCACAGCGCTAGCTGCCCCACATCCCAGTACTGGCGGGCGAACGCTCGCGTCGGCAGCAATACGTAGAGCTATGTACATCTACTCGACTACGAGTACGTATTGCTGCCGACGCGAGCGTTCGCCCGCCAGTACTGGGATGTGGGGCAGCTAGCGCTGTGCTACATCTTTATTGGCCGCTGGGCTGTTCTTGCTCACGTGGCTGATGGCACGGGCGTCTTGAAACAGACGAGTTTCGAGAGTCTCAGAAGTCAGTCGCAGCTCTAACTGTCTGCAAGCGTGCCCTCAACACCGGCGGTGGTGCGAGCTCGGGCGATGATCAGCTACCCGTCGGGACGGCGGGGTTGTTGCGGCGCCGGTGCCCAATTCGGGGCACAACATCGCCACCCTCGGCCCATACTGAGCAGGCAAATATCACCCGGGGGTGACGGTGCGAGATCGCGATCTCGGCGACGATGTGGGCGGTGGCCGAAGGGGTGGACCCGTGGCCCATGACGTCTTCGTCAGCTACTCACACCACGACAAGCCACAAGCCGACGCTGTCTGCGCCATCCTGGAAGCGAACCGAATCCGGTGCTGGATGGCGCCACGAGACATCATCCCTGGCCAGGACTGGGGTGCTGCCATCGTCGACGCGATCCAGTCGTCGCGTGTCATGGTCCTGCTCTTCAGCAGTCACGCCAACACCTCTCCACAGATCAGACGAGAGGTCCAGCTCGCCGTAGACGCGGAAACCGTGCTGATCCCGTTCCGCATTGAGGACGTCGCTCCCACACAGTCGCTGAAGTACTACTTGGGGACGCCGCACTGGCTGGATGCGTTGACATCACCGCTGGAGGCCCATCTTGAGCGTCTAGCTGCGGCAGTCACGAGCTTCCTCGCCGTAAGCGGACCAGTTGGCTCAAGCGCTGGCTCGGCGTTGACACCGCAGAGCGGTTTAGGTACCGACACGGACCTGATGGCACCGCCAAGCACACGCGGCGGCGAGCACCGAATTGAGCAGCGTATACCTGCACCAGAAAGCGCTGCGGCCAACGAGAAGACGACGCGGGAGGACGCTTCTACCACCGACGAGGAGTCTCACGCAGACAGGCTTCCCGCCACCAACATAGCCTCGACGCCGGGACAATCTGATGCACCAAAGTCAGGCCCCACCACCACAGGGGATCGTCTGGCTGCTGCGGTGTTACCGACGGAGACGTCCACTCCTGGAAAGGCGCGCCTCTTTCAGCGGTTGAGTCGCCGCACCAAGATCGCGCTCGCCGCAGGCATCCTGGTCTCCGTCGTGGCCATCGTGGTCGGCATTGTCGTCGGATCGAACAGTCCGTCCGACCCCGAGGCTGCCGCCTCTACGCAGCTGCAGGCATTGAAAGATGGGGATGCGCCGGCCATCGCTAAGGTCGCGGGCCAGTGGATCCCGCAACTCAGTTCCAAGCACGGCACCCAACCGTGGACTACCGACTCAGAAGACAATGTGGTGTTTGAGCCTGTACAGATCCTGCAGGAACATCAGCGGCTGCGCGGGCTGTACGGCGCCAAACTTGTGTGGTCGGGTGACTGGACAACATACGATCGCCCCGACTATTGGGTCACCGTTGTGCCTAACACCTACCCCGACTCCGCCAGTGTGCTGAGCTGGTGCCGCACTTTGGGTCAGGATTCTGATCATTGCACCGCCCAAATTCTCAGCAGGGCTCTTGGCCCAGACGGAACTCACGCATACTGATCGGTGACAGCCGTCAGAAGTGCCGACATGTGTCTCGAAACAGACGACATACGAGAGTCTCGACAGTCAGTCGCGGTTTGCTGCGTGGAAGTGGGCCTGCTGTGACATCCTTTGCGGGTGTCCGCCGGGGGCCCGCCTTCGGGGGTGGTGACGTTTCTGTTCACCGATATTGAGGGTTCGACCCGTCGGTGGGAGGCCGACGCGGATGCGATGCGGGCGGCGCTGGCCGCCCATGACGAGGTGTTGCGCGCGGCGATCGAGGCGCACGGCGGGCTCCATGTTCAAGCACACCGGTGACGGGGTGTGCGCGGCGTTCTCCTCACCACAGGTCAGCGGTGGACGCCGCGGTCGCCGCGCAGCGGGAGCTGGAATTGCCGGTGCGGATGGGGATCGCGACCGGCGAAGCCGAACTGCGGGACGGGGACTACTTCGGTGCGGTGCTCAACCGTGCGGCGCGGGTGATGGCCGCCGGGCACGGCGGTCAGATCCTGCTGGCCGAGTCGACGGCGGGTCTGCTCAGCGGAGTAGACCTGGTCGATTTGGGGCCGCGGCGGTTGCGGGATGTGCCGATGCCGGTCGGGGTGTTTCAAGTACGAGCGGCGGGCCTGCGCGCGGAGTTTCCCGCCGCTGCGGGCGCTGGATACGACGTCCGGGGAATCTGCGGCCTGCGACCACCAGCTTCATCGGGCGTGAGTCCGAGGTCGCCGAGCTGCAGGCGGCGGTGAAGGCTCATCGGTTGGTGACGCTGACCGGGGTGGGTGGGGTCGGCAAGACCCGCCTGGCGTTGGAAGTCGCGGCGCGGCTGGCCGATGAATTCCCCGATGGGGTTTGGTTTTTCGAGCTGGCCGCGGTCACCGATCCGGCGGCGGTACCCGACGCGGTCGCGGCGGTGCTGGGCATCACCCAGCAACCGGGCAAGACCGTGAGCGAGTCGGTGGCCGCCGCGTTGGAGGGCCGGGTCCGGCTGTTGGTGATCGACAACTGCGAGCACGTTCTCGACGCCGCCGCCGACCTGATCGAAGCCATCCTCGCGCACTCGGCGACTGTACGAATCCTCGCCACCAGCCGCGAAGGACTCGGAGTCCCCGACGAGCAGGTGTGGCCGGTGCGCTCGCTGGACGCGGCAGCGGGAATCGACTCGGCGGCGGTGAGCCTGTTCGTCGAACGCGCTCAAGGCATTGCGCCGAGCTTCTCGATGGTCGACGGCGATGAAGCCGCCGCAGTCACCGAGATTTGTCAGCGCCTCGACGGGATTCCCTTGGCCATCGAACTGGCCGCCTCGCGGATGGCGTCGATGACCGCCAGTGAAATGCGTGATCGCCTTGATCACCGGTTCCGGCTGCTGGTCGGCTCACGACGCGGACTGGAACGCCACCACACGCTGCGCCACGCGGTGGCCTGGTCCTACGACCTTCTCGACGACACCGAAAAGACGGTGCTGGACCGCTGTTCGGTGTTCGCGGGCGGATTTCGACCTCCAAAGCGCCTGCGCGGTAGCCGGATCAGATGACCTCGACGAGTACGCCATCCTCGATCTGCTCGACGCCCTGGTGCGCAAGTCGCTGCTGATCGCCGACCGGTCAGCGGGGCGGACCCGGTTTTCGATGCTGGAAACGATCCGCCAGTTCGCCGAGGAACAACTCGCCGCGTCCGGTGCGGCAGAGCCGATGTGCGGGCTGCGCATGCCCGCTACTTCGCCGGGCGCGAAGCCGACATCCTTGCAGCTGTGGGACAGCCCCCGACAGCGCGAGGCCTACGACTGGTTCACCACCGAACTGGCCAATCTGCGCACCGCGTTTCCGGTGGGCTGCCGACCAAGGCGATCTTGACGTGGCCGCCGCCATCGCAACCTACGCGGCGTTGCTCGGCCTGTGGGCTCGAGAATTACGAGCCGATCGCCTGGGTCGAGGAGCTCATCGAGCCCGCCTGCGCCGTCGACGCATCCCCGACTCGCGTTGCTGTATGTGATGGCGTCGCAGTGCTACATCACCGGACGGATCGATGAGGCCGTCCGCTACAGCGACGCCGGCCAGACAGGTGATCGCCGAAATGGCGACGAATTGCCGTTCGGCATCGAAGGCCTGCTCGGCACTGCGTACATCAACATCGGCCAACCCGAACGGTGGGTCGAGTGGTGCCGCTCCCAGCTCGCACGCGGTCGCGACACCCACACAATCACGAGGGAATGCCTGGTGTACGCCCTGGCGATCGCCGGTTGCGGTGAGGAGGCGATGGCTGCCGCGACGGCCTCGTCGAGCGCCGCCGAAGCCACCGGCAACCCGTGTCGCGCTCTCGCTTGCCCTTATCGTCCGACGGGCTTGCCTTCCGCGACGCCGATCCCGACCGCGCGCTGGACGCCGCTGCGCCGGGGCCTGGTGATCGCTCAAGACAGCGGCAACCGCTACAACGAGTCACATTCTGGCGAACGTGCTGTCCGATCTCGAAGCCGAACACGGCGACCCGCTGGCCGCGCTCGATTACCTCGCGCTGGCCATCCGCAATTTCCACGACGCGGGCAACACCAGCGATGCTCCGCATCCCCCTGGCCGTCCTCGCCGCCCTTTTCGACCGGCTCGGACGCCACGAACCGGCGGCCACCATCGCCGGTTTCGCTCTCAGCCCCCTATCGGCAGCGGCCTTCCCCGAACTCAACACCGCCGATCACCCACCTGCGCGATGTCCTCGGCGACCAGACCTACGAATCGCTCGCCCGCAAGGGTGAGACGATGACCACCGCCGCGATGGTCGACCTACGCCTACGACCAAATCGACCAGGCCCGAGCAGAACTGAACGCTGTCTCGAAATAGACGACATACGAGAGTCTCGAAACTCCGTCTCAGTCTCAGTATGGCATGGCGATATGCCGGACATCGTTGACCAGCGGTGACACGATACTGACGTGGATCCCAGCGGGGATGGTGGCGGTGGGCTGACGGCGGCGGGGCTGTCGTGTGGGTCGTGCGGCACCGAACTGCCACCGAACTCCAAGTTCTGCAATGAGTGCGGTGCGCCGGTCACACAGTCCGCCGATCGGCGGAGTACAAGCAGGTCACGGTTCTGTTCGCCGATGTGGTGCATTCGATGGACATCGCCGCGGCGGTGGGTGCGGAGCGGCTGCGCGAGATCATGGCCGAGCTCGCCGACCGTGCGCGGCGGTGGTGCAGCGGTACGGCGGCACGGTGGACAAGTTCACCGGCGACGGGATCATGGCGGTGTTCGGCGCACCGGTGGCGTTGGAGGATCACGCCATCCGCGCCTGTCTGGCGGCGCTGGGCATTCAGGACGAAGCCGTCCGACTGGCCGCTGAGGTCAAAGACCGCGACGGTATCGACCTGCAGTTGCGCGTAGGACTTAACTCCGGTCAGGTGATCGCCGGTGAGATCGGTTCGGGCGCTTTCGGTTACACCGCCATTGGCGAGCAGGTGGGGATGGCGCAGCGGATGGAATCGGTCGCTCCGCCGGGTGGGGTGATGCTCAGCGTGTCGACAGCACGGCTGGTTGATGGCGCAGCGACTCTCGGCGAACCTGAGCTGGTTCACATCAAGGGTGCCGACGCGCCGGTGGCCGCCCGTCGGCTGTTGGGCATGAGCGAAGGGCATCGCGCTGTCGGGCGTGCTGAGTCCAATCTGGTCGGTCGGCGGTGGGAGATGTCCGCCGTTGAGGGCTTGCTGGGGCGCGCCATCGACGGCCACGGCGCTGTGGTCGGCGTGGTGGGATCACCCGGCATCGGTAAAAGCCGTCTAGTGCGCGAGGTTGCCGCCATGGCTAGCTGACCGCAGTGTGGAAGTGTTCACCGCCTTCTGCGAGTCGCATACCAGCCAGCTCCCCTTCCATGTCGTGGCGCGGTTGTTGCGCGCCGCCTCCGGTGTCGAGCGATCTTGACGCGACAGGCCGCCCGCGATCGAGTGCGCGACCGGCTTCCGGACGCAGACCCCGAGGATTTGGCGCTCTTTGATGACCTACTGGGCATCGCCGACCCGAATGCTCCTTTACCGGCGATTGACCCGGATGCTCGTCGGCGGCGGTTGACCGCGTTGGTCAATGCCGCCTCGTTGGCCCGCGAAACCCCGGCGGTCTACGTCGTTGAGGACGCGCACTGGATCGACGAGGTCAGCGAGTCGATGCTGGCCGAGTTCCTCACGGTGATCCCGCAGACGCCGTCGCTGGTGCTCATCACCTATCGCCCCGGAGTATGGGGGTGCGTTGACCCGGGTGACCGGTGCTCAGACCATCGCCCTTGCGCCGCTGAGCGATCCGGAGACCGCTGCCCTGGTCTCGGAGCTGCTCGGGCCGGACCCCTCGGTCGCCGGGGTGGCCACCACGATCGCCGAACAGGGCTGCCGGTAACCCGTTTTTCGCTGAGGAGATCGTGCGCGACCTGGCCGAGCGCGGTGTGCTGCGCGGGCGAGCCGGGCGCATACTGTCGACGGCCGAGGTTGGCGAGGTAAGCGTGCCCGCCACCTTGCAGGCGACCATCGCGGCGCGCATCGACCGGCTCGACCCGGCAGCCAAGCGCACCTTGAGCGCAGCGGCTGTCATCGGCTCACGGTTCAGCCGGGACCTACTGGAAACCCTGGGCATCGATCCTGTCCTTGAGACCTGGTGGGCGGCGAGTTCGTCGATCAGATCACATTTACCCGACAACCCGGGTATGTATTCCACCATCCGCTGATTCGCACGGTGGCCTACGAGTCGCAGCTCAAATCCGATCGCGCCGAGCTGCACCGGCGCGTCGCGGCCGCGATCGAATCAGGTGAGCCGGCAGCGGCCGACGAAAAGGCGGCGCTGATCGCCGAACATTTAGAGGCCGCCGGGGACCTGCACGCCGCCTTCGGCTGGCACATGCGCGCCGCAACGTGGGCGACCAACCGCGACATCGCCGCAGCGCGGCTGAGTTGGGAGCGTTCGGTAAAGATCGCCGACGCCCTACCGGCCGATGATCCGGACCAGGCAGCCCTGCGCATCGCTCCGCGCACCATGTTGTGCGGGACCGCCTGGCGAGTCCATGCAAGTGTGGTCGGTGCTGGCTTCGATGAATTGCGCGAGTTGTGCACCGCCGCCGGGGACAAGGCGTCACTGGCCATCGCGATGGTCGGGCTGGTGATGGACCCGTGTGGCAGGACCGGATGCGTGAGGCGTCGATGCTGGCCTCCGAAGCCCTGGGTATTCATCGAGTCGCTCGGTGATCCGACCTTGACGGTGGGTCTGGCCAATCCGCTCATTTATGCCAGGAGTGATAGCGCCGAGTGGTCTGACATGCTGCGGTGGTCGCAGACAGTCATCGACCTGGCCGACGGTGATCCGTCGAAAGGCAACTTCCTTTTCGGGTCGCCACTAGCCCTCGCCTTTACGACGCGGGCTGTGGCTCGCTATTGCCTGGGTCGTGACGGATGGCGCGACGACACGGCAGCACGGCCTTGCCATGGCCCGCAGCGCCGACCCCATGTCTTACGCCTTCGCCGTCGCCTTCGCCTACTTCCCCGACAGTATCGAATGGCGTACTGAGGCCCGACGATTCCGCACTGCACGAGGTAGAGCACGCCCTACGGATTGCCGAGCGATCCAGTGATGATCTTGCGGTCACCTTCGTACGGGCGACATTGGCCGTCGCGCTCGTGCACCGCCGAACGAACACGGAGCGCGACCGGGGACAGCGGCTCCTGGAAGAGGCCAGCGACGTGTTCCTACGCCAGGGATACCTGTTGTCCGAGTTACCGCTCGTCAACGTGTACTTGGCGCGGGAGCGG